>CAVRJU010000001.1:0-363682 GCA_963721555.1 uncultured Actinomycetota bacterium
GAGCTCGGCGAAGCCGCCGAAGCGGGCCAGCCCGACCACGTGGTCCCACAGCTCGACGGCCTGCTCGGCGCTCGGCCGGCGGCTGATGACGGGGCCGAAGAAGCCGATGCCGCCGTCCGCGGCGTCGGGCTCGACGTGGAGGATCGGGGTGCCGACGTCCTTGCCGGTCAGCGCGAGCGCCTCCTCCGACTCGGCCACGATCTGCTCGTCCCAGGACGTGTCGTCGACGTTCGCGGCGAAGTCCTCGGAGAGGCCGGCCTCGGCCAGCACCGGGCGCACCCAGTCGTCGAGCCGGTCGACCTGCTCGGTCCAGTCGACACCGCCCTCGACGTTCCAGATGTTGTTGCCGAAGGCGGCGTAGAGCCGGTCGACGCCGTCGTTGCCCCCGTCCGGTCCGTCGGCGGCGCGGACGGCAGCCGCGACCCGGAGGAGCTTCAGGCCGGACGTGTGGCCGGCGATGTAGCCCTCGGGGAAGTGGGTCTCGTAGTCGAGGCGGTCGTTGATGCGTCGCAGCGAGATGAAACGCCACTCGACGTCGTACTCACGCTGCTCACGCACCGTGCGCACCCACTCGCTGGTCATCCAGGCGAAGGGGCACGCGGGGTCGAAGTAGAAACGGAGATCAGCCATGCCCCCATGATGCTCCAAGGTTCAACCTTCAAACCCGTCGCCCCGTCAGAAGCGCAGCGCGACGGCCGGGTCCTCCAGGATCGCGGCGACGTCGGCGAGGAACTGCGAGCCCTTCGCGCCGTCGATGAAGCGGTGGTCGAAGGACAGGGCCAGCGTGGTGAGGTCGCGGGCCTTGATCTTGCCCTTGTGCACCCACGGCTGCTTGCGCACGGCGCCGAAGCACAGGATGGCGGACTCGCCGGGGTTGATGATCGGCGTCCCGGCGTCGACGCCGAACACGCCCACGTTGGTGATCGTGAAGGTCCCCCCGGCCATGTCGGCCGGCTGCGTGCGTCCCTCCCGGGCGGTGGCCGTCAACGCACTCAGCTCGCGCCCCAGGGAGGCGAGGTCGAGCCCGTCGGCGCCCTTGACGTTGGGCACGACCAGGCCGCGCGGGGTGGCGGCGGCGATCCCGAGGTTGACCGAGCCCTTGAACACGACCTCCTGCGCCGCGTCGTCCCAGTGCGCGTTGATCTCCGGAGTACGCCGCGCTGCGAGGCAGACCGCACGCGCCAGCACCAGCAGCGGCGAGACCTTCACCTCGGCGAAGGACCGGTCCTCGCGCAGCCGCTCGAGCAGCTTCATGGTCCGGGTGACGTCGACGGTGATCCACTCCGTGACGTGGGGCACGGTGAAGGCCGAGTCGACCATCGCCTGGCCCATCATCTTGCGCACGCCCTTGATGGGCTCGCGGCGGTCCTCGAGCGTCGCACGCGACGTCGGCCGCCCCGCCGACGCGGACCCGCCGGGCTCGAGCGGCGTGGAGGAGCCGACCCACGCGGTGCCGGCGCCACCGTCACCCGCGGCGCTCTCGAGGTCGGCCATGGTGACCACCCCGCCGCGCCCGGAGGGGGCCACGGTGGCGAGGTCGACGCCGAGCTCGCGGGCGCGCTTGCGCACCGGCGGCTTGGCCAGCACCCCACCCACCGACCAGGCGCCGGAGGCGCGGACCTCCGGGGACCGCACGGTCTCGCGGGCCGCGGTGGCCGGCACGGCGTCCTCGTCACCCTCCACGACCTCGGAGGTGTCGGCCTGGCCGAGCGTGAAGGAGCCCTGGACCTGCAGCTGGGTGGCCGAACCGGCGTCGGTGCGCGCCGTCGCCGGTCCGCGTCGCGCGCGGCGCCGGGCGGCGCCGGACTTCGGGCCGTAGCCGACGAGCGTGGCGTTCTCGACGCCCGCCGACGGGTTCGACAGGTCCATCTCGGGCGGGGCCGCAGGCTCGGCCGGCTCGGCGGCGCCGTCGGAGATGGCGATGATCGGCGTCCCCACCGGGACGGTCTCGCCCTCCGGCACGAGCAGGGCGGTCACCTCCCCGGCGTACGGCGACGGCAGCTCGACCAGCGACTTGGCGGTCTCGATCTCCACCACCACGTCGTTGACCTTGACGACGTCGCCGACCTTCACCTGCCAGCTGACGATCTCGGCCTCGGTCAGGCCCTCGCCCGGGTCGGGCAGCTTGTACTCGAAGACAGCCATGCTCACCACTCCAGCGATCGGTCGACGGCGTCCAGGACCCGGTCGAGGTCGGGCAGCCACTCCTCCTCGACCCGCGCGGGCGGGTAGGGGGTGTCGAAGCCGCCGACGCGCAGGACCGGCGCCTCCAGCGAGTAGAAGCACTCCTCGGTGATGCGGGCCGCCAGCTCGGAGCCCAGGCCCAGGTTGACGTGGGCCTCGTGGGCCACGATCGCGCGGCCGGTGCGGCGTACCGACTCCAGCACCGGGGCCATGTCGAGCGGGGACAGCGTCCGCAGGTCGATGACCTCGACGCTCTTGCCCTCACCGGCAGCCGCCTCCGCGGAGGCGAGGCAGACCTTCACCATCGGACCGTACGAGAGCAGCGTGAGGTCGGTGCCCTCGCGCACGATGCGGGAGGTGAACAGCGGTTCCGGGGTCGCCTCGACGTCGATCTCGGCCTTGTCGGCGTGGTACTGCCGCTTGGGCTCGAGGAACACCACCGGGTCGTCGTGGGCGATGGCCTGCTGGATCATCCAGTAGCCGTCGACCGGGTTGGAGCACGCGACCACCTTGAGGCCGGGGGTGTGCGCGAACTGCGCCTCCGGCGACTCGCTGTGGTGCTCGACCGCGCCGATGCCGCCACCGAAGGGGATGCGGATGACCATCGGCATCCTCACGCGCCCCTGGCTGCGGAAGTGCAGCTTCGCGACCTGGCTGACGATCTGGTCGTAGGCGGGGTAGACGAACCCGTCGAACTGGATCTCGCACACCGGTCGGTAGCCGCGCATCGCGAGGCCGACAGCCGTGCCGAGGATGCCGGACTCCGCCAGGGGAGAGTCGATGACCCGGTCCTCACCGAAGTCCTTCTGCAGGCCGTCGGTGATGCGGAAGACGCCGCCGAGCTTGCCGACGTCCTCGCCCATGACGAGGACCTTGGGGTCGTCCTCCATCGCGCGCCGCAGGCCTGCGTTGAGGCCCTTGGCCAGCGTCATCCGGCTCGTGCTGCTCGGGTTGCTGCCGCTCATGAGGTGGCCTCCTCGAAGGTGTCGAGGTACGCCGCGTATCCGGCCTTCTGGGCCGCGAGCTCCTCGGTCTGCTCGGCGAAGACCTGGTCGAAGACGTCGAGGACGTGCGGGTCCGCCATGGCCCGGCAGCCCTGCCGCAGGTGCTCGCCCAGCTTCTCGGCCTCCGCCTCGACGTCGTCGAGGAACGCCTGGTCCGCCAGACCGTTCCTCGTCAGGTAGACCTTGACGCGCTGGATCGGGTCCTTGAGCTTCCAGCTCTCGAGGTCGGCCGACAGCCGGTAGCGGGTCGGGTCGTCGGTCGTGGTGTGCGCGCCCATCCGGTAGGTGTAGGCCTCCACGAACGTCGGCCCCTGTCCCTCACGGGCGCGCTGCAGAGCGGCCTGCGTGACGGCGTACGTCGCGAGCACGTCGTTGCCGTCGACGCGGACTCCGGGGAAGCCGAAGCCCAGAGCCCTCTGGTAGAGCGGGATCCGCGACTGGCGCTCGATCGGCTCCGAGATCGCCCACTGGTTGTTCTGGCAGAAGAACACGACGGGGGCGTTGTAGGAGGCGGCGAAGATGAAGGCCTCGTTGACGTCGCCCTGACTGCTGGCGCCGTCGCCGAAGTAGGCGACCACCGCGGTGTCGCGGTCCGGGTCGCCGGTGCCGACGTGACCGTCGCGCTGCACGCCCATGGCGTAGCCGGTCGCGTGCAGGGTCTGCGCGCCGATGACGATCGTGTAGAGGCCGAAGTTGTTGTCGTTCGGGTTCCACGACCCCTGGTCGACGCCCCGGAAGAGCCCGAGCAGGGCCAGCGGGTCGACGCCGCGGCAGTGGGCCACCCCGTGCTCGCGGTAGGTCGGGAAGACGAAGTCCTGGGTGCGCAGCGCGCGTCCGGACCCGATCTGGGCCGCCTCCTGGCCGAGCAGCTGGGCCCAGATGCCGAGCTCGCCGTGGCGCTGGAGGGCGGTGGCCTCGACGTCGATGCGCCGGGTGAGCACCATGTCGCGGTAGAAGCCGCGGACCTTCTCGGCCTGCTCCTCGTCGCTGAGGCCGTCACCGAAGGTGAAGTCCGGGTGCTCGACCCGCTCCCCCTCCGGGGTGAGGAGCTGGACGAGGTCGGGGCCGCCGTCGACGTGTGCGGGTCCGAAGACCGCGCCGGGGTCGGGACCGAAGTCGCTGGTCCTGGGGTCGGGATTCATCGGTGCGCTGTACTCCTCGGTCAGGTCGGCGCGGGGTCGCCGCGGCCGTCGGGCTGGAGTCCGCTCGTGGCACGGGGTGGTGGGCCACGCGGCGGTGTGACCGGCGACACACGTCGGTCAGGCCCCACCGTACCGGCCCCGGGGCCCGCCCCGCGACCGGACCGCGAAGCCCGCCCGACTCGGCTAGCGTCGCGAGATGACTCAGCCGCACCGCGACCTCCCGCCCGTCCGCGTCGAGCGCGACGGGCCGGTCACCACGGTCGTCCTCCACCGGCCCGAGCGCCGCAACGCGGTGGACGGCCCGACCGCCGACGCCCTGGCGGCGGCGTTCCGCGCCTTCGAGGAGGACGGCACGGCCCGTGTCGCGGTCCTGTACGGCGACGGCGGGACGTTCTGCTCCGGCGCGGACCTGACCGCGCTGGGCACCGGCTCCGGCAACGTCGTCCGCCCGGTGGGTGCCGGAGGGGTCGGGGACGGGGACGGGGACGGGGACGGACCGATGGGGCCGACCCGGATGCGCCTGACCAAGCCGGTGGTGGCGGCGGTCGAGGGCCACGCCGTGGCCGGTGGGCTCGAGCTCGCCCTGTGGGCCGACCTGCGCGTGGTGGCCGAGGACGCGGTCCTCGGGGTGTTCTGCCGACGCTGGGGGGTGCCGCTCATCGACGGTGGCACCGTGCGGCTGCCCCGCGTGGTGGGCGAGGGCGTGGCCGCCGACCTCATCCTGACCGGCCGCCCGGTCGACGCTGCCGAGGCGCTGCGGATCGGGCTGGCGACGCGCGTGGTGCCCTCCGGGACGACCCGCGCCGCGGCCGAGCGGCTGGCGGCCGACCTGGCCGGCTTCCCCCAGACCACGATGCGCCACGACCTGGCCTCGATGCGGGAGCAGCACGGCCGCGACGAGACCGACGCGCTGGCCAACGAGCTGCGGCACGGCGAGCAGTCGCTGACCGAGGCCGTCCGCGGCGCACGACGCTTCGCCGACGGTGCGGGGCGTCACGGCTCCTTCGACGCCGAGGGCTGAGCGACCGGCTGAGTCCGGACGGGGTCGCCCCGCTCAGGCCTTCGGCTCGAAGGCGTCGGCCACGCCGAGGAAGACGTCGTTGCCGGCCGGTTCGGCGATGGTCACGCGGACCCCGTCGGCGCCGTAGGGACGCACCATGATGCCGGCCTGGTCGGCGGCCGCGGCGAAGGCCGGGGTGTGCTCGCCGAGGCCGAGCCACACGAAGTTGCCGTCGGCCTGGGGCACCGTCCACCCCTGCTCGCGCAGGGCGGCGACCACGCGCTCGCGCTCGGCGACGATCGCCTCGACCCGCTCGGTCAGCTCGGCGGTGCACCCCAGCGCGGCGACGGCGGCAGCCTGGGCGACCGCGGACACGCCGAAGGGCAGCGCGCACTTGCGCACGGCGGCGGCGATCTCGTCGGACGCCACCAGGTAGCCGACCCGCAGGCCGGCCAGCCCGTAGGCCTTGGCCAGGGTGCGCATGACCACGACGTTGGCGCGACCGCGGCCCAGGGCCAGCGCGTCGACGGGGTCCTCGGAGCGCACGAACTCCCGGTAGGCCTCGTCGACCACCACGACGACCCCGGCCGGGACCCGGTCGAGGAAGGCGGCGAGCTCGGCGTGCCGGACCGCTGGGCCGGTCGGGTTGTTCGGGGTGCAGACCAGCACCACGCGCGTCCGGTCGGTGACGGCGTCGGCCATCGCGTCGAGGTCGTGGCGTCCGTCGGCGGTCAGCGGCACCTGGACCGCCCGCGCCCCGCAGACCGCGGCCGCGATGGGGTAGGCCTCGAAGGAGCGCCAGGCGAACACCACCTCGTCGCCGGGCTCGCAGAAGGCCTGGACCAGGTGGTAGAGCAGCGCCACCGACCCGGTGCCCACCGCGAGGTGCGAGGTCGGGACCCCGAGCTCCTCACCCAGCGCCTCGAAGAGCGCGGTGCTGCCCATGTCGGGGTAGCGGTTCATCGTCCGCGCCGCGCTCTCGGCCGCCGCGAGGACGGCGGCCGGCGGGGCGTAGGGGTTCTCGTTCGAGGACAGCTTGTACGTCGGCACGCCCTCGCGCGGCGTGGGCGGACGACCGGCGACGTACGCCGGGACGTCGGCCAGCGTGGCGCGCGGGACGGGGCGGTCGGCTGGTCGGGGGGTCGGAGCACCGGTCACTCGTCCCAGGCTACGGCGTCCCCTCCACAACGACACCGGAGCATGATGCTCCTTCCCTCCCGACCTTCTCCGGCCCGCTCCGGCCTGCCCCCGACCCTCCCGTCGGTGGCGGCCGGGGCGGACGACCCGTGCCCCCACGGGTCATCCGACCGGCGCGCCCCGATCCCCCCAACACATGTCAGGCCCGGGGCGCTGCAACTACTCTAAGTTCTCAAACCGGACAAACAGATCAGGTGCACGGCTCGACCCCGGTAGTCCATCCGGGCCATCGGGAACCCGTGAAAGGATGAGCGGGTGACCTTCCTGATCCGTGTCGTGGTCAACGCGCTCGCTCTCGGAGCCGCGGCCTGGCTGCTCGACGACATCCGTGTCGGGGGCGACACCGAGGAGCAGCTGCTGACGCTGCTCGCGGTCGGCGCCGTCTTCGGGGTGGTCAACGCGCTCGTCACCCCGGTGGTGAAGCTGCTCTCGCTGCCGTTCATCATCGTGACGCTCGGGCTGTTCCTGCTCGTGGTCAACGCGCTCATGCTGCTGCTGACGAGCAGCATCTCCGACGCCCTCGGCCTGCGCTTCACCGTCGACGGCTTCTGGACCGCGGTGCTGGGCAGCATCGTCATCTCGATCGTCTCCGCCGTCCTCGGCGCCCTGACCGACGACTGACCCGAACCCACCCCTGGACCGGCCCGTGACGCTGACCGCCCTGCCCCCGCCGCGCGAGCCGGGGCTCTACCGCCTGGCGCTGGTCTGCCTGGGCAACATCTGCCGCTCCCCGATGGCGCACGTGGTGCTCGAGGCGCGCCTGCGCGAAGCGGGGCTGGACGACCGCGTGCACGTGCGCAGCGCAGGCACCGGCGGCTGGCACGTCGACGAGCCGATGGACCGCCGGGCGGCCGCCACGCTCAGCGCCTCCGGCTACGACCCGAGCCGGCACCGCGGACGGCGCTTCGAGGCCGGCTGGTTCGCGCAGACCGACCTCGTGCTGGCGATGGACAGCAGCAACCTCCAGGACCTCCGGGACCTCCAGGACCCGGACGAGCGCGGAGGCGCCCAGCCCGGTGGGACCTCCCGGCTGCTCCGCTACCGCGACCTCGACCCCGCCGCCGGCGGCGGGGACCGCGACGTCCCCGACCCCTACTACGGCGCCGACGACGGCTTCGCGACCGTGCTCGCGATGGTGGAGCGCACCAGCGACGCACTGGTGAGCGCCCTGTCGAGGACGCTCGCGCGGCCCTGACGCCGCACGACACGGGCACGCCGCCTTCAGCGTGACCTCAGGTGCCGGTGGCACCCTGGACGGGTGACTGCCGAGCCCCCCCAGCACCGCGTCCTCGTCGTCGACGACGACCGAGCCGTCCGCGACTCCCTGCGCCGATCCCTGGAGTTCAACGGCTACGACGTCGCGCTCGCCACCGACGGCGCGGACGCCCTGGCCCGGATCGCGCAGCAGCCGCCCGACGCCGTGGTGATGGACGTGATGATGCCGCGGCTCGACGGCATCGAGACCACCCGGGCGCTGCGCGCGGCCGGCAACGACCTCCCGATCCTCGTGCTGACGGCCCGCGACGCCGTCGGGGACCGGGTCGAGGGCCTCGACGCGGGGGCCGACGACTACCTGGCCAAGCCGTTCGCCCTCGAGGAGCTGCTCGCGCGCCTGCGTGCCCTGCTGCGGCGTACGACGCAGGAGGCGCCCGACGACCTCGACGCCGAGCAGCTGACCTTCTCCGACCTGACCCTCAACCCCGCCACCCGCGAGGTTCGCCGGGGCGGGCGGCTCCTGGAGCTCACACGCACGGAGTTCGCCCTGCTGGAGATGTTCGTCCGTCGACCGCGACGCGTGCTCGACCGCTCGTTCATCCTCGAGGAGGTCTGGGGCTACGACTTCCCCACCACCGCCAACTCCCTCGAGGTCTACGTCGGCTACCTGCGGCGCAAGACCGAGGCCGAGGGCGAGGCCCGCCTCATCCACACCGTGCGGGGCGTGGGTTACGTGCTGCGGGAGGGCTGATGCGCTTCCGCGGGACCCTGGCGGCCCGGGTCTCGTTGCTGGCCGCGGTCGCGGTCGGCCTCTCGGTGGCGCTGGTCGCCTCCATCGCCTACATCAGCGTGCAGCACCAGCTGATGGCCTCCCTGGACGAGTCCATGCGGGAACGAGCGGTCGGCCTGTCCAAGGCGGTGAGCCCCGAGGACATGGTCACCAACCAGCTCCCGGACTGGCTCCTCGGAGCCACCGACGTGCGCCTCAAGCTGCTGCTCGCGAACGGCAGGTACGCCAGCTCCCCCGACCTCGACCCCTTCCTCGACCCCGCCGGGTCGTTCGACCCGTCAGAGGAGGAGGTCGCCGTGGCGCGGGGCGAGCAGACCCACGCCATGCGTACGGCAATGACCTCGGACGGGCCCTACCGCGTGTGCGTGGTGCCCGGGGAGACGCCAGGGCACGGCCGTCGTCCTGGCCCAGTCCATGCGACCCACCCAGGACACCCTCGGCAAGCTGGGGGTGCTGCTGTTCCTGGCCGGTGCCGTCGGCGTCGTCGCCGCGGCCATCGCCGGCTGGGCGGTGGCCCGCAACGGCCTGCGCCCGGTGCGCCGGCTCAGCGACGCCGCCGAGGAGATCGCCCGCACCGAGCAGCTCGACCCGATCGCCGTCGAGGGCAACGACGAGATCGCCCGGCTGGCGACGTCGTTCAACGCCATGCTCACCGCGCTCGCCGCCTCCCGGGACCGCCAGCGCCAGCTCGTCGGCGACGCCGGTCACGAGCTGCGGACCCCCCTGACCTCGATGCGCACGAACCTCGACCTGCTGGCGCAGGCCGACCGGAGGGGCGGGCTGTCACCGGAGCAGCGCATCGAGCTGATGGACGACGTCCGGTTCCAGATCGACGAGCTCACCACGCTGATCGGCGACCTCACCGAGCTCGCCCGCGACGAGCCGATCGCCTCCCAGCTCGAGCCGGTCGACCTCGCCGACGTCGTGGCCCGCGCCGTCGACCGCGTCCGGCGCCGCGCGCTCGACGTCACCTTCGACGTGACGCTGACGCCGTCCTGGGTGACCGGGGAGCCGGCGTCGCTGGAGCGGGCCATCACCAACCTGCTCGACAACTCGGTGAAGTGGAGCCCGACCGAGGGCACCGTCACGGTCCGGCTCCACGGCGGCAGCCTCTACGTCGCCGACCAGGGCCCCGGCATCGCCGAGGAGGACCTGCCCCACGTGTTCGAGCGGTTCTACCGCTCGCGGGAGTCCCGCACGATGCCGGGCTCCGGTCTCGGGCTGTCGATCGTGCGGCGCATCGCCGAGCGGCACGGCGGCCTCGTGCAGGCCGGGCGCGCGGAGGAGGGCGGCGCGGCGTTCTGGTTCCGCCTCCCCCTCGGCCCGCCGCCGGCGTCGACCCTCGCGGCCGGAGGTGACGAACCGGAAGTGACAGAGGGGTCCCAGCGCCCTCTCAGGACCGATTCAGCAAGGGTCGACACCCTGGAGACATGAGCGACAACACCCACCGTTTCCCCGCCGACGGCGACACCGCCCCCCTCCCGCCGTACTCCGGGAGCACCGCCACGACCGGCCGCAGCGACACCGAGGTCCTCCCGCCCCACGACCCGGCCGGCGGCCCCGTCGACCCGGCAGGCCGCTCCCCCCGCCCTCGCCGACGCAC
Organism: uncultured Actinomycetota bacterium; assembly: GCA_963721555.1. GTDB lineage: Bacteria > Actinomycetota > Actinomycetes > Propionibacteriales > Nocardioidaceae > Marmoricola_A. The sequence continues at coordinate 10,136 of CAVRJU010000001.1, forward strand.
CGCCGGGCTCCTCGCGGGGGCTCTGGTCCTCGGCGTGGGCGGCGGTGTGCTGGGCGCGAGCGGCTACGACGCCCTCACCGACGAGCCCGCCTCCGTCTCCGTGCCGACGCCGGCCGCGACGAACGCCGCCGCACGCGACCCGCTGATCGCCTCCGGGAGCGAGGACAGCAGCCCCGGCAGCACCGACGCGGAGGCTCCGGCCGACTCGGTCGAGGGGGTGGCCGCGGCCGTCCTCCCCTCGGTGGTCAAGATCAACGTCAGCGGTGCCGCCGGCTCGGGCTCCGGCTCGGGCGTGGTCATCAGCGAGGACGGCGAGATCCTCACCAACAACCACGTCGTCGAGGTGGCGACCGACGGCGGCCGGCTCTCCGTCAGCTTCGAGGACGGCAGCACCGCCGACGCCTCCATCGTCGGCACCGACCCGGTCACCGACCTGGCGGTCATCAAGGCCGACGAGGTCACGGACCTGACCCCGGCCGCCATCGGCGACTCCGACGCCCTCGGGGTCGGCGAGGAGGTCGTCGCCATCGGCTCCCCGTTCGGTCTCGAGGCCACGGTCACCAGCGGCATCGTCAGCGCCCTGAACCGCCCGGTCGCGATCAGCGAGGCCAGCGCCTCCGCAGAGGCGCCGGACACCGTGTACCCCGCGATCCAGACCGACGCCGCCATCAACCCCGGCAACTCCGGGGGGCCCCTGGTCAACATGGCGGGCGAGGTGGTCGGGATCAACTCCTCGATCCGCTCCAACAGCACGTCGCTGAGCGGTGAGGGCGGGTCGATCGGCCTGGGCTTCGCCATCCCGATCACCCAGGTGCTGCCGGTGGTCGAGCAGCTGCGCAACGGCGAGACCGCCACGCACGCCCGCCTCGGTGTCACGGTGTCCAACACCCCCGACGACAACGGGCTGGCCAACGGCGCGCAGATCGAGGAGGTCCAGCCGGGCTCGGGCGGCGCCGAGGCGGGGCTCCAGCCCGGTGACCTCGTCACCCGTGTCGACGACAAGCCGATCACCACCATCGACGCCCTGGTCGCCACCATCCGCGGCTACCGGCCCGGCGACACCGTCACGCTGCTCGTCGAGCGCGACGGCGAGACCCAGACGCTCGAGGCCACGCTCGACAGCGACGCGGACACGTCCTCTCCCTGAGCCAGGAGGGCCCGCGCTACGGGGCGTCGTCGAGGCAGGCCCGGACCCGTGCGGCCTTCCACCGGGTCTCGGCCCACTCCTCGACGAGCTCGGAGCGCACCGTGATCCCGCCGCCGGTGCCCAGCTCGTAGCGCCAGTCCGTCCCGCCCGGCGCAGGGCTCACGGCGGTCGCCACCAGGCTGCGGATGACCACGCTCAGGTCGGCCCGCCCGTCCCCGGAGATCCAGCCGAACGCTCCGGCGTACACCCCGCGCGGCGTCGCCTCCACGGCGTCGACGATCGCCATGGTCCGTTGCTTGGGTGCCCCGGTCATCGACCCGGCGGGGAACAGCGCCCGCAGCGCCGCGACGGTGGGGACGTCCTCGCGCAGGCGGCCGCGCACGGTCGTCACCAGCTGGTGCACCGCGGCGTAGGACTCCACCTCCATCAGCCCCGGCACCTCCACCGACCCCACCTCGCAGACCAGCGCGAGGTCGTTGCGGATCAGGTCGGTGATCATCAGGTTCTCGGCGCGCAGCTTGGGGTCGGCGCGCAGGTGCGCGGCGAGCGCCGCGTCCCGCTCGGGCGTGCGGCCGCGCGGCGTCGTGCCCTTGATGGGGCGGGCCTCCAGGACGCGGTGCCGGTCGACGGTGGCGTAGCGCTCCGGGCTGGAGCTCAGCAGGTGCACGCCGTGGTGCTGCAGGTATCCCGAGTAGGGCGCCGGGTTGTCGCGCCGCAGCCGCAGGTACGCCGTCACGGGGTCGATGCCGGAGCGCACCACCTCCCGGTAGGTCAGGTTCACCTCGTAGGAGTTGCCGGCGTGGAGCTGCTCCTGGACCTCCGCGAAGGCGGCGGCGTAGGCGTCGGGGACCGGCTCCTCCCGGCCGCCCACCGGCTCCCCACCACCCCCGCCCTCCTCGCTGGGGACGCCGGAGACGGTGGCTGCCCCGTCGAGCACGTCGTACGACGTCCGCGGGAGGGGGTGGGGCGAGCGGACCCGCATCCACACGGCGTCGGGGACACCAGGCGTGGCGCAGGGACGCCCGGGCAGGTCGGGGCGGCAGGCGTAGCCGAGGTAGCCCACCCAGCTGACCTCCGGGTCGCCGCCGTCCCGCGCGACCTCCTCCTCCAGGACGGCGAAGACGTCGTCACCGACGACCGTGGACCGCCCGTGCTGGTGCCGGCGGACCTCCCGCGTCGCGACGTCGAAGGTCAGCGACACGTCGTCGTCGGCCAGCACGCCGAGCGCCGAGGGAGTCGCGACCCCGGCCTGGCGTCGCGCGCCGCCGCCGTCGAGCCAGAACATCCGGGGCGACGCCGCTGCCGCGGCCCGGAACGCCGCCACCTCGGCGTCCTGCGGACGTGCGGGCGCCTGGTCGCTCACCGGGTCACCACCGGGTCCAGGAAGTTGGCCACCAGCTGCCGCCCGTGCTCGCTCAGCACCGACTCGGGGTGGAACTGCACCCCCACCAGGGGACGGCTCCGGTGCGCCACCGCCATCACCGTGCCGTCCTCGCTGCGTGCGGTCACGGCCAGCTCGTCGGGCACCTCGACGGCCGCCAGGGAGTGGTAGCGCACGACCTGAACCGGCGAGGGAACGCCCGCGAAGAGCCCGGTCCCGTCGTGGGTCACCGTCACCACCTCCCCGTGCGCGGGGCGGACCCGCGCCACCACCCCGCCGTACGTCGTCACGAGGCCCTGCATGCCGAGGCACACGCCGAGCACCGGCCGGTCACCGGACCGCAGCAGGTCGCGCCCGACCGAGAAGTCGGCCGGGTCGTCGGGGTGCCCGGGGCCGGGCGAGAGCACCACGTGGCTGAACCGGGCCAGGTCGGCGAGCGCCACCCGGTCGTGCTCGACGACGTGCGGCAGCGCGCCCGTCACCGACGCCACCAGGTGCACCAGGTTCCACGTGTAGGAGTCGTAGTGGTCGACCACCACGACGTCCGGTCGGTCTCCCACGGCAGGCCCTAGGTCAACAGGTCGAGGACGAGGTCGCGCAGCAGCGCGAAGCCGTTCTGCGTCAGCACCGACTCGGCGTGGAACTGCACCCCGCGGTAGTGCGGCCCGCGCACCATGTGGACGTCGCCGGTGACCGGGTCGGTCGCGGCCGTGACACCCGCGGGCAGCGGGGCGTCGGGCCGCGCCACGAAGGTGTTGTAGAACCCGACCGTCTCCTCGGCCCCCACCGGCGAGAGGTCGCGCGTGGCCGACAGGTCGACGCGCGCCTGCGTGCCCTGGAAGACGATGTCCTTGTAGGCCAGCGCGATCCCGAGCCGGTCGCACAGCACCTGGTGGCCGAGGCAGACCGACAGGAACGGCTGCCCCGAGGCGAGCAGCTCCTCGGTGGCGGCGCGGAAGGCGGCGATCTTCGGGTGGTCGCCGTCGCGCGGGTCGCCGGGTCCGGGACCGACGATGACGAGGTCGTCGCCGTCGAGCGCCCCGGGCCGGTAGTCGCGGTGCGACACCACGCGCGAGCTCATCCCCAGCACCGTCAGCACGTGGCGCAGCATGTTCACGAAGTCGTCCTCGCCCTCGAGGATGACGGCGGTGCGCCCCTTCAACGCCGGCGCGGGCACGGCGTCGCCCTGGTCGGTCAGCCAGAAGGTGCTGAGCCGCTGGTTGCGCGAGCCGAGCGCGATGAGCACGTCCTCGTCGGCAGCCAGTGACGCGATGCCGGTCGTCGGCTCCGGCGGGGCGTCGCGCAGCCCGAAGGCGGTGAGGATGCCGCCGGCCTTGGCCCAGGTCTCGGCCACCTCGGAGGCCGGGTCGGAGTCGCGCACGAGCGTGGCGCCGGCCGTCACCTTCAGCGCGCCGCCGGGCGAGACGTCGGCGGTGCGGATCACGATCGGGCTGTCGGCGGTCGGCGCCCCCTGCGCGTCGCGGCCGACCAGCGCCAGGGCGGCGCCGTAGTAGCCGCGTCCCTCGGTCTCGTAGGCCTTGATGAGTCGGCAGGCGTTCTCCACCGGCGCCCCCGTGACGGTGGCGGCGTACATCGTGTCGCGCAGCACCTCGCGCACGTCGCGGGTCGTGCGCCCCGCGAGGAGGTACTCGGTGTGCACCAGGTGGGTCATCGGCTTGAGGAACGGCCCGAGCACCTGCCCGCCCTCGGTGCACAGGTCGCACATCATCTTCAGCTCCTCGTCGACGACCATGAAGAGCTCGTAGATCTCCTTCTCGTCGGCCAGGAACTCCAGCAACCGCTCCTTGCGCTCCTCCTCGGCCAGCCCGGCCAGTCGGAAGGTGCCGCTGATCGGGTTCATCCGGACGTCGCCGCCGTGCACCGACACGTGGCGCTCGGGGCTGGCGCCGACCAGGTAGCGCTCGCCGGTGAAGAACAGGTAGGTCCAGTAGGCGCCGCGTTCACGCTCGAGGAGGTGCCGCAGGACCGCCATCGCCGGCCCGGGGCCCCACTCGGCCAGCTGGGCCCGGTAGTGCCGGCCCACCACGAGGTTGGCGCCCTCGCCGTTGCCGATCTCGTCGTCGATGATGCGGCGCACGACCGCGGCGTACTCCTCGTCGGTGGTCTCGAAGCCGCCCCGGTCGAGGAAGGAGACGCCGCCCGTCGGCAGGGCTGCGAGCACGTCGGCCAGGGGCAGACGGAGCTCGAGGTCGACGTCGACCACGGTCAACGGCGCCCCGTCGTCGTGGGCCTCGAACCCGCGCTCGGCGACCTGGCGGAAAGGCACGGCGAGGAGCCGGTCGACGGTGCGCCCCGCCTCGGGCACCCCCTCCTCCAGGGGTACGTCGAGCAACGAGCCGACCGCGGAGGGACGCCCCCCCACCAGCAGCACGTCGGTGGAGTCCTTGAGGCGGATGAGCGCCCAGGCGGGCCGGGCCACGAGGTCGGCGAGGATCCCGGGCACGTCGGTCGTCATGGCCGAACGCTACCAACGCCACTGCGCACCGCTGCTCGTCCCGTCCCGGCCCGCCAGGGACCCCGTCGGGACGAAGGACCCCTCAGGTCGGGCCGATGGGTCCCGCTGAAAGCGGACATACTGCCCTGCCGTGGCGGTGGGCGCGCCCCCCAGGATGAAGCCACGGCCGCAGGGATCGGCCAGGGGGATGCAGCACCCGGGGGGGTCGGGGGACACGGGGACGCAGCACCAGCACGGCAGGGGGACAGCACCACCAGGGGGAGCACGACAACAGGGGCGAGAAGGCCGGCATCGTGGTGAGCCGGCCTCTCGTTCTGCCCGGAGACCCGTGTCGCGTGGAGGCGATGCGGGTCTCGGTGCGTGGTGCCCCCGACCCGTCCGTCAGCGCCGCAGCGTGACCAGCCGCTGCGTGGCCCGCGTCAGCACGACGTAGAGCGTGGCGGCGCCGGTCGGCGACTCGGCCTCGATGGCGTCGGGGTCGAGGACCACGATCGCGTCGAACTCCAGGCCCTTGGTGTCGAGGCCGCTGAGCGCCACCAGACGGGCGTCGTCCCCACGGGTCTCCTCGGCCAGGTCGGTCGTGCCACGCAACCAGGAGCGGACCTCGGCGAGCGCCGCCAGCGGGGCCACCACCCCGACCGTGCCCTCGACCTGCCCGAGCAGCTCCCGGGCGGCGGCCTCGACGTCTGCCCGCGGGTCGGCGCCGGTCAGCGTCCGCTCCTCGGGCGGCACGCCGGTGCGGCGCACGGCCGTGGGCAGGTCGGCGGCCAGCCCGGCACGCTCGGCGTACGCCGCCGCGTGCTCGTAGATCTCTGCGCTGTTGCGGTAGTTGGTGGCCAGGTGGAAGGAGTGGCGCGGGCGCGCGGAGCGGACCGACCAGCGCTGCCGGCCCTGCAACGGCTCGCCGAACAGCGCCACCTCGCGCGCGGCCTCGGCCTCGGCCGCGTCGGGCCACGAGGACTGCGCGAGGTCGCCGACGACCGTCCAGGTCGCCGCCTCGCCGCGCCGGCCGAGCATCCGCCACTGCATCGGGGAGAGGTCCTGCGCCTCGTCGACGAGCACGTGGGCGTAGGTGTCGTCGTCGGTGCGCCGGGTGGTGCGCGGTCCGGCGTACTCCTGCTCGTCGGTGCCCTCGCGGCGCCGCTCGCCGAGACTGCCGAGCTCGGGCAGGTTCGCGTCGACCAGGTGGGCCAGCGGGTCGTCGACGTCGGCCAGCTCCTCGGGCGGGTCGCCGAGCAGGTAGCGCAGCTCGTCGACGAGCGCGACGTCCTCGATCGACAGCTCGCGTGACCACGCCCCGGCGAGGGTGTCGTGGTCGCTGCCCTCCAGCACCCCCTCCCCCACCCGGCGCAGCAGCGCGGGGTCGGCCAGCCAGCCCAGCACCTCGGGCGCCTCCAGCGGGGGCCACCAGGTGCGGACGAAGGTCAGGAAGCGGTCGTCGGAGAGGATCTCGTCGACGAACGCCTCGCGGCCGCGGTCGAGGGCGCGCTCGCCGCGCACCTGGCGCCACAGCGCGTCGACCAGGGCCGCCGGCACCCGACGGGTCTGGGCGTTGCGCCGGCCCTGCCCCAGCAGGGTGCGCCGGATGCGGGCCAGGTCGCGCCCGGTGAGCACGAGGGTGTCGTCGCGGTAGAAGAAGCGGAAGTCGTCAGGGGCACCGGGCACCGCCTGCCGTGCGGTACGACGCAGCACCTCGGCCATGCGTGCCGCGCCCTTGACCGCGGCCACCGCCGGCGGGTCGTGCCGGTCGGCCCGGATGCCGTCGACGACCTCGCCGAGGGCGCGCAGGGCCACCGCGGTCTCGCCCAGCGAGGGCAGCACCCGCTCGATGTAGCGCATGAAGACCCCGGACGGGCCGACCACGAGGACGCCGCCGCGCTCGTAGCGCGAGCGGTCGGTGTAGAGCAGGAAGGCGGCGCGGTGCAGCGCCACCACCGTCTTGCCGGTGCCCGGGCCGCCGCTGATCTCGACGACGCCCTTGGCCGGCGCCCGGATCGCGCGGTCCTGCTCGGCCTGGATGGTCGCCACGATGGAGTGCATGGACCGGTCGCGGGCGCGCGCCAGCTGCGCCATCAGCGCGCCCTCGCCCACCACCGGCAGCTCCGAGCCGGCCTCGGCGTCGAGGAGGTCGTCCTCGACACCGACCACGGTGCGGCCGGCGCACCGCAGCACCCGCCGGCGCACGACGCCCTGCGGCTCCGACGCCGTGGCCTGGTAGAACACCGCGGCCGCGGGGGCGCGCCAGTCGATGAGCAGGGTGTCGCGGTTCTCGTCGCGCAGCCCGATCCGTCCGATGTAGCGCGGGGCCTCGGCGCCGTCCTTGAGGTCGAGACGACCGAACACGAGTCCTTCGTGGGCCGCGTCGAGGTTGGCGATGCGTCGCGCGGCCTGGAAGACCATGGCGTCGCGCTCGACCAGCCCGCCCTCGTGCCCGAGGCGGGCGCGGCCGTGCCCCTCGGCCGCGAGGGCCTGCGCGTTGCGGGTCGAGGTCTCGAGCTGGCGGTAGACGCCGTCGACGAAAGCCTGCTCGTGCGCGGTCTCGCGCGCCACGAGGTCGGTGCTGGGCTCACCGCTCACCGGGGCGGACTCCTCAGGAGGGAAGGGACGGACGGCTGACGGGCAGCCCGCTCGAACCGCTCCCGGTCAGGCCCCCGTCAGAACCGACCACTCTACCGAAGCCTCAGGGGCGGGGACGCAGCCGACGCGGGAGGCCGAAGTCGGTGTGCACGCCGGGGCTGAACGCGACCTGGTCCGGGGCGCGGCCGGCGAGGTCGCCGAAGCCGACCGAGCCGAGCAGGCCGTCGTCGAGGTCGACGACCTCGGCGTCGTGCAGCGGCCACGGCTCGTGGTGGTTCGGCACGTACATCGGCCGTCCGAGCACCGAGGTGTGCAGGCCCCAGCGCGCGCTGACGAAGTGGTCGAGGTCGTCGGGCCGCCGCTGCGCACCGACCCGGACCGTGATGCGGCTGGTGTGCGGCGGCCAGGGCCGCCGCAGGCGGGCGGTGTAGGTGTGGTCGGTCCCGTCCCCCGCCCCCGTCCGTACCTTGTGCCGCATGCGCGCCCAGCGGTACGGCGTGCCGAAGGCGGCCCGCGCGCCGGCCGTCACCACGACGCGCTCGCAGTCGAGGCTGAGGAACACCACGCCGCGCACGCCGTACCGGTCGACGCTGTAGAGCCGCACGTTGGTCTCGAGGAAGGTGCCGAGCCAGGGCACCCCCGGGAGCCGGAACGGCGCGGCGCGACTCATCCGGAACGGCACCAGCCCGACGTACGTCGCTCCCGTCGCGTCGTGCACGTCGGGGCGCACGCCGCGGGGCAGGAGGTGCGCGACCCGACCCGGGTCGACGGCCCAGTGCAGGAAGGTGAGGTCGAGCCAGTCCTGGGTCATCAGCACCGGCCCGGTCAGGGCGGGCGCGGTGGAGGAGACCGGCTCCGGGAGGGCCCGGTCGGCCGAGGGCGAGTCATGTCCCGGCGGCATGTCCCGAGCGTGACATACCGTGCCCACATGGCCACCCGCACGAGCTCCGCCGCTCCCCTGCCCGCCTTCGACCCGCTCGACCCGGGCAACGTCGACTCCCTCCTCACCGAGGAGGAGCGCGCGGTGCGCGAGACCGTCCGCAGGACGGTCGAGGACCGGGTGGCCCCGCACGTCGCCGACTGGTTCGAGCGCGGCGAGGTCGACGACGTCCGTGGCCTGGTCAAGGAGCTCGGCTCGGTCGGGCTGCTCGGCATGCACCTCGAGGGCTACGGCTGCGCAGGCATGTCGGCGACGTCGTACGGGCTGGCCTGCCTGGAGCTGGAGGCGGTCGACTCGGGCATCCGGTCGCTGGTCTCGGTGCAGGGCTCGCTGGCGATGTACGCGATCCGGGCCTTCGGCTCCGAGGAGCACAAGCAGGAGTGGCTGCCCGGCATGGCGGCCGGCGAGAAGGTCGGCTGCTTCGGGCTGACGGAGCCCGACGCCGGCTCCGACCCCGCCTCGATGCGCACCCGGGCGCGCCGCGACGGAGCCGGGGACGATGCCGACTGGGTCCTCGACGGTCGCAAGATGTGGATCACCAACGGCTCGATCGCCGACGTCGCCGTGGTCTGGGCCCACACCGACGCCGGCGTGCGCGGCTTCGTGGTCCCGACCGGGACACCCGGGTTCTCCGCGCCGCTGATCAAGCACAAGATGTCGCTGCGGGCCTCGGTGACCAGCGAGCTGGTCCTCGACGGCGTCCGGCTGCCCGCCGACGCGGTGCTGCCGGGGGTGCGCGGCCTCAAGGGACCGCTGTCGTGCCTCAACGAGGCGCGCTACGGCATCGTCTGGGGGGCGATGGGCGCCGCGCGCTCGTCGTACGCGTCGGCGCTGGACTACTCGCGCACCCGCGTCCAGTTCGACCGGCCGATCGGCGGCTTCCAGCTGACGCAGGCCAAGCTGGCCGACATGGCGGTGGAGCTCACCAAGGGCACGCTGCTGGCGCTGCACCTCGGCCGGCTCAAGGACGCCGGGCAGCTGCGGCCCGAGCAGGTCAGCATCGGCAAGCTCAACAACGTGCGGGAGGCCCTCGAGATCTGCCGGAGCGCGCGCACGGTGCTGGGCGCCAACGGGATCTCTCTGGAGTACCCGGTGATCCGGCACATGAACAACCTCGAGTCGGTGCTCACCTACGAGGGAACCGTGGAGATGCACACCCTCGTGCTGGGCCAGGCCCTGACCGGCGAGCAGGCCTTTCGCTAGACCCGGCACCCCCGGAGTAGGCATTTGCCCCTCCGAGGGCGCACACTGGAGGTCTCATGACCTCACGTCCTGCGGGTTCCCGCCGCCACCTCGCGTCCAGTCCCTTCCAGCCGAAGCCGGCGCAGGAGGTGGAGGTCTTCGAGGTCGACGACCGGGTCTCCCACGACTCCTTCGGCCTGGGACGCGTCTCCGGCGTCGAGGCAGCCGCCGTCACCGTCGACTTCGGGTCCCACACGGTGCGCGTGGTCAGCCCCTACTCGAAGATGACCAAGCTCTGACCTGACCGCGCCTCCCCGGTCTCCCGACCAGGACGCGACTAGCTCTTCTTCCTGCGCGGCTTCGGGCGTACGACGAGCACCGGGCAGGGCGCGTAGTGCTGCACCCGCTGGGCCGTCGAGCCCATCAGCACGGTCTCGCTGATGCCGCGTCCGCCGGCCGCGACGACGACGAGGCCGGCGTCGAGCTGACGCGCGGCCTTGATGATCTCGTTGGCCGGTGAGCCGCTGCGCAGCCGCTTGTGGACCTTGGGTCCCCAGCCGTCGAACTCCTGGGCGATGGTGGCCATCGCACTCTCGGCGGCGGCCCGGAAGCTCGTGGTGTCGGTGTCCGCGGGTGTCTTCACGCCACCCGACAGGTCGTCGGCGAACGCGACGGCCGCGAGCGGCCGGATGACCGCCACCACGGAGATCGCGGTGATCTTCTCCGGGTCGGCGAAGGACTTCAGCCGCTTGGCGGCGTCCAGGGACTGCTTCGAGCCGTCGGTGGCGACGATGACGTGCATCTCAGGCGTCCTTTCCGAGGGTGGAGTCGCCGCGGCGGGTGCCGGACGGACGGTCCTGCGAGCCGCGGAAGTACTCGATGAGGAAGAGCACGAACCCGAGGCCGATCAGGCCGGCGCACCAGATCAACGAGGCCGGGTCGTCGTAGACGACGTAGCCGAGCAGCAGCGCGTTGCCGACCAGGCCGATGCCCAGCAGGGCCGTGTTCGCCCGGAACGTGTCCGCGGTCTCGTCGTGCCCGCGCAGCTTGAGGGCGGCGACGATGACCATGGCGTAGATGAACAGCAGCAGGACCACGGTCACGGTCGCCAGACGGGTCACGATGTCGATGCCGAAGCCGGCGTTGTTCAGCAGCGTGCCGATGATCAGCAGGCCGCAGACGACGGCGGCGGAGAAGACGAGACCGACGACAGGGCTGCGACGGACGGGGTGGATCTTGGCGAAGACGTCCGGGACCACGTCCTCGCGCGCCATGCCGTAGAGGATCCGCGCCTGGGTGACCACCGCGACCAGCGTGGTGTTGGTGATGGCCGTCATCGCGATGAAGGCGAACAGGATCGTCATGAACCCCACGGAGACCGGCAGGACCCCGGCCTTGACCACCTCGAGGAGCGCGGCGTCGGACTTCGCGAGCTGGTCGACGGGGACGACGAGAGCCGCGGTCACGGCCACGAGGACGTAGATGACACCCGCCGTGGCCATGCCTCCGACGAGGGCCCGCGGGAAGGTCTTCGAGGGGTTGATCGTCTCCTCGGCCACGTTGGCGGCGTTCTCGAAGCCGGTCATGGCGAAGAAGGCCAGCGCCACGCCGGCGATGATCGCGTAGATCGGTCCCTTCGACCCGGCGTCGAACTCCGTCAGCGTGCCGAAGTCGGCGTTGCCCTGCGCGACGTAGACGATGCCGATGATCATCACGATCACCAGGCCGGCGATCTCGACGAAGGTCATGACCATGTTGGCCACCACCGACTCGGTGATGCCGACGTAGTTGACGACCGCGAGCAGCAGGATGAAGGCGAGCGTGACCAGAAGGGTCGGCGGCAGCTCCCACACCTCGGCGAAGTACTCGGCGAAGCCGGTGGCCAGGGCACCGGCCGCCGCGAAGCTGGAGGCCAGGAACACCACGGTGACCAGGAAGGTCAGCGGCTTGTTCTTGAAGGCCTTGTTGACGTAGAGCGCGGCGCCGGCGGCCTGGGGGTACTTCGTCACCAGCTCGGCGTAGGCCATCCCCGTGATCGTCGCGACGGTGACACCGACGGCGAAGGCGATCCAGAAGGCACCGCCGACGGCGCCGGAGACGGCGCCGATGAGCACGTAGATGCCGGAGCCGAGGACGTCCCCGAGGACGTAGAAGAAGAGGAGCCGGCCGGTGATGGAACGCTTCAGCCCGCCCCCGTCGTCCGGGTCGAGCTCACTGTCGCGCGTGGTCGTCTGGTCAGACACCGAGAACCGCCTTCGGCGAGGTGATGGATTGCCCTGGTCTACCCGTGCCGTCGTTCAGTGAAACCTCAGGTTCGCGTCAGCGTCCCTTCGACAAGAAAGCGAGCATGGCCTCGCGGGCCGCGTCGGAGGAGAAGAGCCGGGCCGACAGGGCCGCGCGCTCCTCGCCGCGGGCCTCGAGCCCGGCGAGCAGGTCGGCGTTGAGCAGCCTCTTCCCCTCGGCCAGGCCCTGGGGGTGGCCCTTGAGCAGGTCGCCGACCACCCGGTCGAGCTCGGCGTCCAGCTCGTCGTCCGGCACGGCGAGCGTGACCAGGCCTGTGCCCGCAGCGGCGGTCCCGTCGAACTTCTCCCCCGTGAGCAGCGCGCGCGAGGCCGAGCGGGGCGTCATGCGCGGCAGCACGGTCAGGGAGATGACCGAGGCCGCCAGCCCGAGTCTCACCTCGGTGAGCGCGAAGGTGGCCGAGTGGGCCGACACCGCGACGTCGCAGGCCGCGACGATGCCGATGCCGCCGGCCCGCACGGCGCCGTGGACCCGCGCCACGAACGGCTTCGGCGACGCCACGATCCGCCGTTGCAGCTCGACGATGCTGCGCGCACCCTCCTCCATGCCCTCACCGGTCGCCTCGGACAGGTCGGCGCCGGAGCAGAACACGCCTCCGGCGGCGCGCACCACGACCACGCGCACGTCGTCGTCGGCCTCCGCCCGGTCGACCCCGTCGAACACCCCGGCCACCAGGGCCCTGCTCAGGGCGTTGCGCTTGGCCTGGTGGTCGAGCGTGATCGTCGCGACGCCGGCCTGCACGTCGTACCTCACGGGTGTGCTCATCGGTGGCTCCTCGGGCTCGCGCGGATCAGTAGGACTTGGGCAGGCCGAGGCTGTGCATGGCGACGTAGTTGAGGATCATCTCCCGCGACACCGGGGCGATGCGTCCGAGCCGGGCCGCCAGCAGCATCTGGCCCAAGCCGTACTCCTGCGCCAGTCCGTTGCCCCCGTGGGTGTGGACCGCGACGTCCGTGGCGTTGCAGGCCACCTCGCCGGCGGCGTACTTCGCCATGTTGGCGTACTCCCCCGCGCCCACGTCGTCGCCGGCGTCGTAGAGCGCCGCCGCCTTCTGCATCAGCAGCCGCGCCTGCTCCAGCTCGATCTTGGTCCTGGCCAGCGGGTGGGCGATGCCCTGGTGGGTGCCGATGGGCTGGTCCTTCCACACCGACCGGGTCCTGGCGTACTCCACCGCCCGGTCGAGCGCGTAGCGGGCGGTGCCCAGCGACATCGCCGCTCCCATGATCCGCTCCGGGTTGAGCCCGGCGAAGAGCTGCAGCAGCCCGGCGTCGGCGTGGTCGGGGTCGCCGACCAGCGCGTCGGCCGGCACCCGGACGTCGTCGAGGTGGAGCGTGAACTGGTTCTCCGGCGCGGTGAAGGTCATCGGGATGACCCGGGCCTCGAAGCCCCTGGCGTCGGTCGGCACGACGATGAGGGCCGGCTTGAGGTTGCCGGTCCGGGCGTCGGCCATCCGGCTGACCACGAGGACGTAGTCGGCCTCGTCGACGCCGGAGATGTAGGTCTTGCCACCGTTGAGGACGTAGTCGTCGCCGTCCCTGGTCGCCGTGGTGGTGATCTTGTGCGAGTTGGAGCCGGCGTCGGGCTCGGTGATCGCGAAGGCCATCGTGATCGACCCGTCGGCGATGCCGGGGACCCAGCGCTGCTTCTGCGCCTCGGTGCCGTAGCGGGCGATGATCGTGCCGCAGATCGCCGGCGAGACGACCATGAGCAGCAGCGGCGCACCGGCTGTCGCGGCCTCCTCGAGGACGGCCGCCAGGTCACCGATGCCGCCGCCCCCGCCGCCGTACTCCTCGGGCAGCGAGACGCCGAGGTAGCCGTGCTTGCCCATGTCGTTCCACAGCTCGGTGGTCTTCTCGCCGTTCGCGGCCTGGCGCTCGATGTACTCCCGGCCGTACGACGCCGCCAGCTTGCGCACCGCCTCGCGCAACGCCTGGCGCTCCTCGGGCTCGCTGAACATGGTCGGCGTCTCGGCACTCATGCGGTCTCCTCGGGGTTCTCGGTCTCGGTCTCGGGGGTGCCCACGACGGCCAGCACGGCGCCGGCGGTCACCTGGTCGCCCACGGCGACGGCGAGGTCGGTGACCACGCCGTCGGTGGGCGCGTTGATGGTGTGCTGCATCTTCATCGCCTCCATGACCACGACGGGCTGGCCCGCGGTCACGGCGGCGCCGGCCTCGACGCGTACGGCGATGACGGTGCCGGGCATGGGCGCCAGCAGCGACCCCTCGGCGACCTGGTCGGCCGGGTCGACGAACCGCGGGAGCCGGGTCAGCGCGAGGTGACCGGCGGCGTGGTCGACGTCGACGCTCGCTCCGGCGATCGCGACGTCGAAGGTGCGGGTGAGGCCGTCCTGGTCGACGCCGATCCGCCACCCGTCCGCCGTGCGCTCGACCGAGGACGCGCGGGCCTCCCCGACGCCTCCGGCGACGTCGGCGAACCGGTAGCCGTCGCGGTCGCCGTGCCACCCCACCTCGACCTCGGTGCCCCGGACGTCGAAGCGGGTGACCTGGGGCGCGGACGTCACGTTGCGCCAGCCGGTCGGGACGCCGCGCTGGACTGCGCGCAGCGCCACCACCTGCTCGGCGCAGGCGACCGCGGCGGCGAAGAGCGCCAGCCCCTGCTCGACCACGGAGCCCGCCGGACCGTGGGTCGGCTCGAGCGAGCGCAGTGGAGCCTCGGCGAGGTAGGCGGTGCTCAGCTGCTCCTCCTCGAACGCCCGCTCACCGAGGATCTCCACCAGCAGGTCGCGGTTCGTGACCAGCCCGTGGAGGCGCGCCCGGCGCAGCACGCCGGCCAGCCGCCGCAGCGCGGTCCGGCGGTCCGGCGCCCAGGCGATCACCTTCGCCAGCATCGCGTCGTAGTGGGTGCTGACCTCGTCGCCGGTGCGGAAGCCCGAGTCGAGGCGGACGCCGTACGACGTCAGGGGACTCAGCTCGACGTCGACGTCCGGGATGTCGAAGCGGGTCAGCCGGCCCGACTGCGGCTGGTAGTCGGCGGCAGGGTCCTCGGCGTAGAGCCGGACCTCGATCGCGTGCCCCCGCGGTGGTCGAGCAGCCAGGTCACCCGGTGGTCGAGCAGCGAGCGCAGCGAGCGTGTCGAGACCGGCGAGCTGCCCGCACCCGGGTCACCCGGTGGTCGAGCAGCGAGCGCAGCGAGCGTGTCGAGACCAGGCGAGCTGCCCGCACCCGGGCCACCCGGTGGTCGAGCAGCGAGCGCAGCGAGCGTGTCGAGACCCGGCGAGCTGCCCGCACCCCCCTCGGCCGCCTGGATCTGCAGCTCCACCAGGTCCAGCCCGGTGACGCACTCGGTGACCGGGTGCTCGACCTGCAGGCGGGTGTTCATCTCCAGGAAGAAGAACGTCTCGGCCAGCCCGGTCCGCGGGTCGGTGGAGACCAGGAACTCCACCGTCCCGGCGCCCCGGTAGTCGATCGCCTCCGCGGCCGCGCGGGCGGCGTCGTGCATGGCTGCCCGGACCGCGTCGGGGACCCGCGGGGCTGGCGCCTCCTCGACCACCTTCTGGTGACGGCGCTGCACCGAGCAGTCGCGGTCGCCCAGCACGTGGACCGTGCCGGAGGCGTCGCCGAACACCTGGACCTCGACGTGGCGGCCTCGCTCCACGTAGGTCTCGACGAAGACGGTGCCGTCGCCGAAGGCCGACGCCGCCTCGGTCTCCGCGCCGGCCACGGCGTCGGTGAGGTTCTCGAGCCGGCGGACCACACGCATGCCACGTCCACCACCGCCGGCGCTGGCCTTCACCAGCACCGGCAGGTCGGCCTCGGTGACCTCCGCCGGGTCGAGGTTGCGCAGCAGCGGCACACCGGCCTTCTCCATGAGCTCCTTGGCCGCGACCTTCGACCCCATCGCCTCGATCGACTCCGGGCTCGGCCCGATCCAGGTCAGCCCGGCCCCCACGACGGCGCGGGCGAAGTCGGCGTTCTCGCTGAGGAACCCGTAGCCGGGATGCACCGCGTCGGCGCCGGTGCGCCGTGCCGCCTCGAGGAGCAGGTCGCTGCGCAGGTAGGTGTCGGCCGGGGCGTCACCCGGCAGGCGCACGGCGACGTCGGCCTCGCCCACGAAGGGCAGACCGGCATCGGCGTCCGAGTGGACCGCCACCGTCTGGATCCCCAACCGCCGGCAGGTCGCGAACACCCGCCGCGCGATCTCTCCCCGGTTCGCCACCAGGACCTTCGTGATCGTCGCCATGGCTCACATCCTGAAGACACCGAAGCGGTCGGTGCCCTCGATCGGTCGGTTCTCGATGACGGACAGGCAGATCGCCAGGACGGTCCGGGTGTCGCGAGGGTCGATGACCCCGTCGTCGTACACCATCCCGGAGAGGAAGAAGGGCAGGCTCTGCTCCTCCACCGACTGCTCGATGAAGGCCCGCAGCCCGGCGTCACCCTCCTCGTCGTAATCCTTGCCCTTGGCCTCGGCCGCCGCCCGCGCGACGATCGAGAGCACGCCGGCGAGCTGGGCCGGTCCCATGACCGCCGACTTGGCGCTCGGCCAGGTGAAGAGGAAACGCGGGTCGAAGGCGCGGCCGTTCATGCCGTAGTTGCCGGCGCCGTAGGAGGCGCCCATGACGATCGACAGGTGCGGCACGGTCGAGTTGCTGACCGCGTTGATCATCTGCGCGCCGTGCTTGATGATGCCGCCCTGCTCGTAGTCCTTGCCGACCATGTAGCCGGTGGTGTTGTGCAGGAACAGCAGCGGTACGTCGACCTGGTTGGCCAGCTGGATGAACTGCGTCGCCTTCTGGGCCTCCTCGGAGAACAGGATGCCCTGGGCGTTGGCGAGGATGCCGATCTGCCGGCCGTGCAGGCGTGCCCAGCCGGTGACCAGCGAGGGGCCGTAGAGCGGCTTGAACTCGTCGAAGACCTGACCGTTGCCCGGCCCGACGCCGTCGCAGAGCCGGGCGATGACCTCACGAGGGTCGAACGGCTCCTTGAGGTCGGTCGGGATGAGGTCGAGCAGCTCCTCGGGGTCCGCGTCCGGCTCGCTCCATCCGGTGGTCGAGCCCCCGGTGGTCGAGCCCCGGTGTCCAGCGCCCCAGGTCTCGACAGGCTCGACCGACGAATGCCCGGTGGTCGAGTCCCGGGGTCCCGGTGGTCGAGCTTGTCGAGACCTTGCGGTGGTTGAGGCGCGCGACGATGCGGCGCCCGATCCGGATCGCGTCACGCTCGTCGACCGCAAGGTAGTCGGCCAGCCCGGAGACCTTGGCGTGCATCTCGGCACCGCCCAGCGACTCGTCGTCGGACTCCTCGCCGGTGGCCATCTTCACCAGGGGTGGTCCGCCGAGGAAGACCTTGGCGCCCTCCTTGACCATCACGACGTAGTCGCTCATGCCCGGCACGTAGGCGCCGCCGGCGGTCGAGTTGCCGAACACCAGCGCCACGGTGGGCCGCTTGTCGGCCGAGGCCCGGGTGATGTCGCGGAACAGCTTGCCGCCCGGGATGAAGATCTCCTTCTGCGTCGGCAGGTCCGCACCTCCGGACTCGACGAGGTTGACCGTGGGCAGCCGGTTCTCGTGCGCGATCTGCGCGGCTCGGAACGCCTTCTTCAACGTCCAGGGGTTGCTGGCGCCGCCCTTCACCGTCGGGTCGTTGGCCACGATCATGCACTCGACGCCCTCGACCACCCCGATGCCGCAGACCATGCTGGCTCCGACGGTGAAGTCCGAGCCCCAGCCGGCCAGGGGCATCAGCTCCAGGAACGCGGATCCCTCGTCGACGAGCAGCTCGATGCGCTCGCGGGCCAGCAGCTTGCCGCGCTTGCGGTGACGCTCGTTGTAGCGCTCACCGCCGCCGTCGACGGCCTTGGCGTGCTCGGCGTCCAACGCCGCGAGCTTGGCGAGCATCGCCTCGCGCCGCGTCGTCCCGGTCACCTCGGTCATGACGCGAGCCCCAACAGCTTCGCGGCCAGGTCGTCCAGCACTTCGTTCGCTCCTCCTCCGATGCCGAGGATGCGCACGTCACGGTAGTGACGCTCCACCTCGGTCCCGTGCATGTAGCCGGCGCCCCCGAAGATCTGGACGGCCTCGTCCGTGCAGTACGTCGCAGCCGCGACACCCAGGCGCTTCGCGTGCAGCGCCTCCACGAGCGGCTGCTCCCCGGCGTCGTAGCGGCGTGCCACCTCACGGGTGTAGACCCGCGCCGCGTCGACCTGCCGGTGCATCTCCACCAGCTTGTGGCGCACCACCTGGTTGTCGACCAGGCGCTGGCCGAACGCCTCACGCTCCCGGGCGTACGTCGTCGCCAGCTCCAGGCAGCGCGCCGCCGTCGCATACCCCTGGACCGCCAGCGCGATCCGCTCGGTCACGAACGCCAGCGCGATCTGGACGAACCCCGACTCCGGGTCACCGACCAGGTTGGCGACGGGCACCCGGGCGTCGACGTAGGACAGCTCGGCGGTGTCCGAGGACCGCCATCCCATCTTGTCGAGCTGACGAGAAACTTCGAATCCCGGTGTGCCGCGCTCGACCACGAGCAGGCTGATGCCGCGGCGCCCCGAGCCTCCGGTCCTCACCGCGGTCGTCACGAAGTCGGCCCGCACCCCCGACGTGATGTAGGTCTTCGACCCGTTCACCACGAAGGTGTCGCCGTCCCGCTCGGCCCGCGTCCGCAGGCTCGCCACGTCGGACCCGCCACCGGGCTCGGTGATCGCCAACGACCCGATCAGCTCACCGGCCAGCGTCGGCCGCACGAACCGGTCGACCAGGTCCGCGTCGCCGCTCGCGACGATGTGCGGCAGCGCGATCCCGTGCGTCATCAGCGAGGCCATCAGCCCGCCGGACGCCCCGGCCTCCATCATCGCCTCGGTCAGGCACACCGAGTCGAGCAGCCCGCCTCCGGACCCACCGACCTCCTCGGGGAAGCCCACCCCCAGGAACCCCTGCCTGGCCGCCGCCACGTGCAGCTCGCGCGGCAGCTCGCCGGCGTCCTCCCAGCCCTGCAGGTGCGGCATCACCTCGCGCTGCACGAACGTCCGGGCGCTCGCCCGCAACGCCTCCTGCTCGTCCGACCAGTAGCCCACGCTCACAGCAGCTCCTCCGGTACGTCGACCAGCCTCGACCGGGCCCACTCGCCCAGTCCCTTCGCCTGTGGGTCGAACCGGCTGCTCGCCGCCACGCCCTCGCCCAACAGCCCCCGGAGCAGGACGTTCACCCCGCCCAGGTTCGGCAGCGCGAACACCTCGACCTCCAGCCCAGCCGCCTCCGGCAGCAACCTGCGGACCCAGTCCGGCGTCACCGTCCTCAGCAACCACTCGGTCCGTGGGCCGGCCATCGGGCCCTCCTGGCTGACCCACAGCCCCAGGTTCGCGTCCCCGCCCTTGTCCCCCGACCGTCGCGTGGACCAGCTCGCCGAGGCGCCACGGTCAGGTAGGGGGTGCGAGCCGGGGCGGCGGAGTCCGCCTCCGGGCCCAACCACCCTCTCCGCTCGTTCCTCGCTGCGAGGGGGCCAGGCCCATCCACGGTCCCGGAGACGGGCTCCGCCGCCCCGTCGCGCACGTCCCTGCCCGCGTCGCGCGCCTCTCCGGAGGTGGGCGCCGAGCCGCCCGGCACCGACGGGGCCCCGGGGCGACCGTGGATGGGACTGGCCCCCCTGGAGCGACGGAGGAGCGGAAGGGGTGGTTGGGCGCCCGGGGGCCCCGGCGACCCGGCGGGGACGGACGGTGCCTCGATGACCTCCACCGAACCGTCGTGGTGGTGGACGGTGTGGGCGACGGCGGTGGCCGGGACGTAGCCGGCCTTGTAGATGCCGTAGGGGGTGGCCGGTGCCGGAGGTGTCGTGAGGGTGAAACCGGGATAGGAGGCCAGGGCGAGCTCGACGAGGGGGGCGGTGAAGCGCTTGCCGGCGGTGGAGGCGTCGGGGTCACGGACCGAGATCCGGAGGCGGGCGCTGGCGCCCTCCTGCGTGTCGGCGTCGGGGTGGTCGGTGCGGGCCAGGGCCCAGTCGACGGAGGCGAACGTGGTGCCGGCGTCGGCCCAGGCGGCCTCGACCTGGCGGCGCACCCAGGCGGACTTGGTCTCGATGTCGAGGCCGGTGAGGACCAGCTCCATCTGGTTGCGGAAGCCGCCGAGGTGGTTGAGGCAGACCTTGAGGGCGGCGGGTGGTGCGGAGCCGCGGACGCCCGTGACGGCGACGCGGTCCGGGCCGGCGGGCGTGAGCTCGATCGAGTCGAGGTGGGTCGTGACGTCAGGGCCGAGGTAGGCGGTGGACTGGATCTCGTAGACCAGCTGGGCGGTGACCGTGTCCACGGAGACGAGGCCGCCGGTGCCGTCGTGCTTGGTGACCACCGAGGAGCCGTCGGCGGCGATCTCGGCGACCGGGAAGCCGAGGGGGGTGTCCGCGCGGCCGGAGTCGAGGAGGGCGGGGAAACCGCTGAAGTTGCCGCCCGTGGCCTGGGCGCCGCACTCGATGACGTGGCCGGCCACGACGGCCCCGGCGAGCTCGTCGTACGACGTGGGGGTCCAGCCGAAGTGGGAGGCGGCCGGGCCGACGACCACCGAGGCGTCGGTGACGCGGCCCGTGACGACGACGTCGGCGCCGCGGTCGAGGGCGGCGGCGATGCCGAAGGCGCCGAGGTAGGCGTTGGCGGTGAGCGGCGAGCCGTCGGCGGCGAGGCCGAGCTCGGCGGCACGCTCGATCAGGTTGTCGCCGTCGACCCAGGCGATGCGCGGGCGGAGGCCCTGGGCGGCGGCGACCTCGGCGAGGCGGGCGGCGAGACCGGCGGGGTTGAGGCCGCCGGCGTTGGCGACGAGACGCACGCCGCGCTCCAGGGCCAGCCCGAGGCAGTCCTCGGCCTGGCGCACGAACGTCCGCGCGTAACCGAGCGAGGGGTCCTTCATCTGGTCGCGACCGAGGATGAGCATGGTGAGCTCGGCGAGGTAGTCGCCGGTGAGCACGTCGAGGTCACCGCCCTCGAGCATCTCCCGCATGGCCGAGAGCCGGTCGCCGTAGAAGCCTGAGCAGTTGCCGACCCGCAGCGGGGCCGCACCGGGCGGGGACGAGGTCGCGCTCACGGGGCATCCCGGGGCGCCCGACCGCTGCCGGTGGGGCCGGCGAAGGCCTGGGCGACGTCGAGCCAGCGGTCGGCGTCGCCGCCGACGGTCTCGAGGGCGAGGTCGTCACGGTGGCGGCGCTGGGTCACCAGCAGGGCGAAGTCCCAGGCCGGGCCCGTGAGGCGCTGGTCCGCGGCGGGGTCGCCGTACTCCCACTGCTCGCCGCCGGGCGAGGTCAGGCTCACGTGGACCGGGGCCTGCGGCACCTCCAGACCGGCGTTGGTGAAGGCGAAGCCGCGGGTCCGGACCCCGATGTGGACGACGTGGCGGACCCGGTCGTGCGGCTCGACCGTGACCCCGAGCGCCTCGGCGACGTCGAGACCGTGGGCCCAGGTCTCCATGAAGCGAGCGCTGGCCATCGACGGGGCGGCCATCGGCGGGCCGAACCAGGGCATCTTCTCCCCCGACGGGTGGTCGCTGAGGACCTGGGCGAGCCGTTGGCGGCCGGCGCGCCACCGCGTGAGGAGCTCGTCGGAGGGCAGGCGACCCAGCCGGAGCGCCTCGACGTCGACGAAGCCGTCGGGGTCCTCGATCGCCGCCAGCACGAAGCGGTCCCAGGCCTCCTTGTCGGTGGCGGCCGCGACGGCGACCTCGTCGGTCCACGCCAGGTGCGCCACCGACGTGGCGACGTCCCAGCCCTCCGCGGGCGTCGGGGTGCGCCAGCCCGCGTCGTCCAGGTCGGCGACCAGCTCGTCGAGGACGTCGCCCTCGACGGCGAGGTCGGCGAGGATCGGCAGGGTCCTGGGGTCGGTCACTCGGTGCCCTCACGTCGGGTGGGCCGGTCGGGCCGGCGGATGGTCGCCTCGAGGGTGTCGGCCCAGTGGTCGAGGATGCGCTCGCGGCGCGCCAGGTCGTCGGAGACGAGGGTGGCGAGGCCGAGGCCGCGCATGAGGTCGAGGGTCGCCTGGACGAGCTCGCGGTTGCCGGCCAGCGACTCGTCGACGGAGAGCGCGTCGACGGTCGAGCGGTGGGTGGCGCGTCCGACCCGGGTCTCGAGGTCGGCCACCGCCTCCAGGAGAGCGGCGTCGGTGCGGGCGGCCATCCACAGCTCCGCGGCCGCGACGAAGAGCGGTCCGGTGAAGAGGTCGGCCAGGACCCCGAGCACGGCGCGCGTGCGCCCACCCCCGGTGGGCAGCTCGGCGGTCCGCGCCAGCACCTCCTCGCGCCGTACGGCGGTCAGGTGCTCGACCGCGGCGAGCACCAGGTCGTTCTTGGTCGGGAAGTGGTGGAGCTGCGCCCCCCGGCTGACACCGGCCCGCTGGGAGACCAGCGTGGTCGACGTACCGCTCCAGCCGTGCTCGACCAGGCACTCGACGCAGGCCTCGAGCAGACGCTGGCGCATGGCGCGGGTGCGCTGCTCCTGCGGCACGCGCACGGTCGTCGGCATGGCGGTCACTCTGCCCGGCTGCAAACAAACAGTCAAGACTGATTGTTTCGAGTGCTTCTTTTACTCGACGCGGACGGCTCGCCCTTCCTAGAATGACGCGAACCCCAATCCGCTCGGGAGGCGCTCCGGGGCAACGACAGGGGGCAGTCATCAGCGTGACCCTGCACGGAGCCGACCGCCGGCTGCACCACGTGCTGCAGCGGTTGCCCCGCATCCTGCGCAGCGACCGCGCCCCCCGTGCCGTGCTGCGTGAGATCGCCGCGACCGCCCGCGAGCTCTGCGAGTCCGACTACGCCTTCGCGGCCCTGCTCGGCGAGGAGCGCGGCTTCGCCGCCATCGGCTCGAGCGGACTTCCGCCTGAGCTCGAGGAGCTGCTGACCTCCCACCCGGCGCTGCTGCGGGCCCGAGCCTCCGTGCTCGAGCAGGAGGGCACGGTCAGGCTGTCGTTGGAGACGCTCGAGGTCCCCGCTGCACGCGCCGGTGGGACCGGGCGCCGCTCGCCGGTCACCTTCGGTGAGCTCCTGGCGGTCCGGCTGCGCGCCGGCGTACGCACCGTCGGCATCGTCGTGCTCGCCAACCGGCCCGGGGCCGGGCCGCTCGGCCCGGACGCCGACGAGCTGCTCGCCGAGCTGGGACGCGCCCTGGGCTCGGCGATGGACAACTCGCTGCTGCTGCGCGAGGTGCTGCACGCCCGCCGGTGGATGCGGGCGGCGACCACCCTCACCCAGCAGCTGCTCGGCGACGAGATCGACGAGCCCCTGCGTGAGGTCTCCGAGCGGGCGATGGACCTCGCCGGTGCCGACTTCACCATCGTCGCCCTCATCCAGGGCACCCACATGCACGTCCAGCACGTCAGCGGGCTCGACGACATCGACAGCCTGACCAACCGCGTGGTGACACTGCCGGACAGCACCGAGCTGGAGACCCTGCGCCGTGGGGACGCCCTGGTCTACGGCGACCTGTCCCAGGTGAGCGTCACGCTGTTCGACGGGGTGGACACCGGTGCCCTCGGGCCCGCCCTGGTCATCCCCCTCATCGGGGCGGAGAGCCTGACCGGCGTGCTGCTGCTCGGCCGCTCAGAGGACGGCCAGACCTTCAGCCACTCCGAGCTCGACCTGGCCTCGGCGTTCGCCGCGCAGGCCTCGGTGGCGCTCGAGCTCGAGTCCGCCCGCCAGGTGCAGGAGAAGCTGCTGCTGGTCGAGGAGCGTGACCGCATCGCACGCGACCTGCACGACCACGTCGTGCAGCGCCTGTTCGCCACCGGGCTCTCGCTGCACGGGGTGGTCAACCAGCTCGAGGGCGACCAGCAGCAGCGCGTGTCCGACGCGATGTTCGCCATCGACGAGACCATCCGGCAGATCCGCAACACGATCCTGACGCTGAAGTCGTCGGGCGGGGACTCGGTGTCGCTGACCGACATGATCACCGACATCGCCGACGAGGCCGCGCGACTGCTCGGCTTCGCGCCGATCCTCGCCCTCGACCCCGGTCTCCGATCGGTGCGCGGGGCGCTGGCCGACGACATGGCCGCCTGCGTCCGCGAGTCGCTGAGCAACGTCGTGCGCCACGCACGCGCCACCCAGGTGATCATCAAGGCCAGCGTGCACCTCGGCCAGCTCGAGCTCAGCGTGGCCGACGACGGCGTGGGGATCGTCAGCAACCGGCGCAGCGGCCTGGACAACCTCGACAAGCGCGCCCGCAACCACGGCGGCGCCATGCACCTGGACTCCACACCGGGGCACGGCTCCACCCTGACGTGGCGGGTCCCGGTCATCCCGGTGTGAGCAGTGGGCCCAGAGGGCCCGACCGAGCTCAGTCCTCGAGCCGGTTCTCCTCGGAGGCTCGCCGGGCCGCCTCGCGGATCTCGAACATCTCGGTGGCGAACCCCCCGACCGCCCGCGCGACGTCACGTACGGCGGTCGAGAGGATGCCGGACACCGCAGCCACCGTCTCGGCTCCCGCCTCCACGGTGTGCTGCAGGGCGTCCTTGGCGATCTCGGCGCGCGACAGGTGGTCGTTCATCGACCGAAGCCTCTCAGACCGCCACGGAGTCGGCGTCGCCGTCCACAGTCCGGTCGGTCGGGGCGGCGGAGCGGCTGAGGAAGCGCAACGGCGTGACGGAGGCCAGCTTCTGGCGGCTCTCCCGCGGCGGGAGGGCGAGCTTGACGATCTTGCCCGCCACCGAGCCCAGCTGCTGGCGCAACGACCCGGTGTTGTAGTCCAGGCCGTACTTGTCGCACAACGCCTGCACCTCAGGCGCGATCTCGGGGTAGCGACGGGCCGGGATGTCGGGGAACAGGTGGTGCTCGATCTGGTGCGACAGGTTCCCGGTCAGCACGTGGAACAGCTTGCTGCCGGTGATGTTGGCCGAGCCCAGCAGCTGGCGGTAGTACCACCCGCCCTGGGTCTCGTCCTGGGTCTCGTCGATCGAGAAGCTCTCGACCCCGGCCGGGAAGTGCCCGCAGAAGATGATGTTGAAGGTCCAGATGTTGCGGATCAGGTTGGCGGTCGCGTTGCCGGCCAGCGTGAGCGGGAACAGCGGTCCGGTGAGCGCCGGGAAGAGCACGTAGTCCTTCAGCGTCTGGCTGCGGACCTTGCGGATCATGCCGCGGTGCAGGTGCTTGGTGTCCTTCCAGCTGCGCTTGCCCGCGACGATGTTCTCCACCTCGAGGTCGTGCAGGAGCACGCCCCACTGGAAGAAGGTCATGAGCAGGAAGGCGTAGACCGGGTTGGCCAGGTAGGAGGGCTTCCACGCCTGGTCCTCGTCCATGCGCAGGATGCCGTAGCCGATGTCACGGTCCTTGCCCAGGATGTTGGTGTAGGTGTGGTGGATGTAGTTGTGGGAGTACTTCCACTGCTCGCTGGGGCACACGGTGTCCCACTCGTACATGCGAGAGTTCAGGCCCGGGTCGCCCATCCAGTCGTACTGGCCGTGCATGACGTTGTGGCCGATCTCCATGTTGTCGAGGATCTTGGAGACGCTGAGCGCACCGACGGCCAGCGGCCAGGCCGGGGGCAGGTAGAACAGCGCACGTCCCGCGCCCTCGAAGGCCCGCTGGGCCTTGACGATGCCGCGGATGTAGTCGGCGTCGGCCTGACCGAGGTCGGCGACCACGCGCTGACGGATCTCGTCCAGCTCGCGGCCGAACTCCTCGAGCTGCTCACTGCTGAGCCGGTAGGGCCCGTGGCCGATCGTGCGGACGTCGGCGCCGACGGCCTCGGTGGTGGCCTCGGTGGTGGCCTCGGTGGTGGCCTCGGTGGTGGGCGTGGCGGTGCCGGGGTTCTCGACGGTCGTGGTCATGTCGCTTCCTTTCGCTGGTGGAGCGTGGAGTGAGCGGGACGTGTTCGGGGGTGGTGGGTGGCGCGGGTCAGAGGTTGACGACGCAGTCGCCGACGGGCGCGGAGACGCAGATGCGGACGTCCTCGTCGGGCTGTGAGGACTCCTCACCGGTGCGGACGTTGCGGACGGTGCCCTCGGTCTTGCGCGACACGCACGAGAAGCAGATCCCCATGCGGCAGCCGAACTCGGGCGTCAGGCCCAGGACCTCGGCCTGCTCCAGCAGCGTGACCCCGGTGTTCTCCGACTCGAGGTCGGCGTCGGCGAAGCGGGTGCGGCCCTCGACGCCCTCCAACGGCTTGAGGCTCGAGGTCTTGAAGTACTCCACGCGCAGGCGCGGGTTCTCGTCGTAGGTCTCCTGGACCTTCTCGATGAGGCCGGCCGGTCCGCACGCCCAGGTGTCCACGTCGGCGTGCTCCGGGAGGATCCGGGCCAGCTCCTCGGTGCTGTAGAACGCGTCCGCGCCGGAGTCGGGGTAGAGCAGGTGCACCTTGACGTGCGGTGGCAGCTCGGCGAGCTCCTCGGCGTAGATCTGGTGGTCGTGCGACTGCGCGTAGTGCACGAAGGTGATGCGGCCGCCGTACCCGCGACGCAGCAGCGTCCGCAGGTGTGCCATGACCGGTGTGATGCCGGAGCCGCCGGAGATGAGCAGGACCTGGCTCGGCAGCGGGTTCGGCAGGGTGAAGTCGCCCTCGGCCTGCGACAGGGTGATGACGTCGCCCACGCGCGCCTCGCGCACCAGGTGCGTGCTGACCTGGCCGTCGGGGTTCGCGCGCACGGTCAGGGTCATGAGGTCGCCGGGCCCGGACTCGGGCGAGGAGACCGAGAAGCAGCGGGTACGCCGTGCCCCGTCGACCTCGACGCCCACCTGGACGTACTGGCCGGACTCGTGACCCTTCCAGCCCCGGGAGGGCTTGAGGGTGAGGGTGGCCACCGGCTCGCCGGCACGGGTCTCACGGGTGATGCCGACGATCTCCGCCTTGACGTCGTGGACCACCCACATGGGGTTGGCCAGCTCGAGGTAGCGGTCGACCCCGTGCGGAGCGGTCAGGGCGGCCACGACGGGTGACCGGAGAAGGCTCTGGGTCAGGCTCATGGATCGGCTCCTGGGACGGCAACTGGGTGTACAAACGTTCACTGAAAGAGTGCTAGGAGAGCCGCGGGCCGGTCAAGGGCGCGGCTGCGTGAGCCTGGACACGGGTGGAGCGACGTTTGGATCCAGTGAGCACCTGTGCACAGGAGCGACTCTGGTTAGGGTGGCGCGGTGAGCGACGTGGCGGAATCTCGTCAGGAGCGCAAAGGGCGGACGCGGCAGGCGATCCTCGATGCGGCTCTGGAGCTCTCCGAGGAGACGGGGCTCGGGGGGCTGTCCCTGCGCGCCATCGCCAAGCGCGTCGGCATCGTCCCGACAGCCTTCTACCGCCACTTCGACTCGATCGAGCAGCTCGGCCTGGCCCTGGTCGACACCTCCTTCGCGTCGCTGCGTCAGATGATGCGCCAGGCCCGCCGGGAGTGGACCGACATCGACGCCGTCATCACCCAGTCGGTGAGCATCCTGGCGCGCAACGTCCACCAGCGCCCGGAGTACTTCACCTTCATGTTCCGCGAGCGGATGAGCGGCATCGAGTCGGTGCGCGCCGCGATCCGACACGAGCTGGACCTGCTCGAGCGCGAGCTGGCCACCGACCTCGCGCGCCTCCCCGGGCCGGCCGACTGGTCCAGCGAGGACCTGCGGGTGCTGTCGAACCTCATCGTCGGGATGATGGTCAACACCACCGAGGCGATCCTCACGGCACCCCGCCCCGAGGTCGAGCGGGCGGTCCTCCACACCGCGGAGCAGCAGATCCGCCTGATCATCATCGGCGCGGCCAACTGGCGCTCCCGGGCGACCTGACGGCGTACCCGGGGCGATGGTCCCGAAACCCGATTTTTCTGTTCATAGTGTGACAACGCTTCCTTTCTGATGACGGGCGTGCCAGGCTCCGCGGCAGTCTCCACCGCCCCCGATCCAGGAGTTCCTGTGCCCCCACGTACCTCCCGCCGCACGATGTCCGGTCTCGCCGGCGCCGCCGTGCTCGGCCTTCTCGCCGCCCCGCTCTCCGCCGTCACCGCCGACGCTGCTCCCAAGAGCGGCGGCGCCGGCGAGGTCCGCAGCACCCAGGGCCTCCGCAACGGCGTGACCGTCGCCGGCATCACCGAGCACCTCGCCTCGTTCCAGGCCATCAGCGACACCAACGGCGGCAACCGGGTCTCCGGCTTCGCCGGCTACGACAAGTCCAAGGACTACGTCGTCAAGCGCCTCGAGGCCGCCGACTACGACGTGAGCGTCCAGGCCTTCGAGTTCCCCTACGACGCCGACCGCACCCCGGCGGTCCTGCAGCAGACCGCACCCACCACCAGCTCCTGGGTCGACGGCCAGGACTACTCATCGATGACCTACAGCGGCAACGGCGACGTGACCGCCGCGGTCACCGCGGTCGACCTCGTGGTCCCGGCGCCTGGCGACGCGAACGGCAACACCAGCGGGTGCGAGGCCGCTGACTTCGCCGGCTTCCCCGTCGGCACCATCGCGCTGATGCAGCGCGGCACCTGCCCCTTCGGGGCGAAGGCGCAGAACGCCGAGGCCGCCGGCGCCGCCGGCGCGGTGATCTTCAACGAGGGCCAGGCCGGCCGGACTGCCGCCCTCAGCGGCACCCTCGGCGGTCCCGGGGTCACCATCCCGGTGATCGGCACCTCCTTCGCCGTCGGCGACCAGCTGCGCGACGAGGTCAGCAACGGCCCGACCGGGTCCACCGCGCGGGTCAGGGTCGACCGCGTCAGGGAGACCCGCACGACGTACAACGTGATCGCGGACAGCCCGACCGGCAACCCGGCCCGCACCGTCGTGGTCGGCGCCCACCTCGACAGCGTCCCGCGCGGTCCGGGCATCAACGACAACGGCTCCGGCAGCGCCGGCATCCTCGAGATCGCCGAGCAGATGTCCGCGCGCGACATCGCCCCGCGCAACCGTCTCCGCTTCGCCTTCTGGGGCGCCGAGGAGTTCGGCCTCCTCGGCTCCGAGCACTACGTGGGTGAGCTGAGCGAGGCCGAGAAGAACGAGATCGAGCTGAACCTGAACTTCGACATGGTCGGCTCGCCGAACTACGTCCGCTTCGTCTACGACGGTGACAACTCCGCCTTCCCGGTCGGCCCGAACGCCGCGGAGGGCCCGCAGGGCTCGGGCGAGATCGAGCGCGTCTTCCACGACTACTTCAAGGGCGTGGGACTGGCGTCGGCCGAGACGCCGTTCAGCGGTCGCAGCGACTACGGCCCGTTCATCGCCGAGGGCATCCCGGCCGGTGGTCTGTTCACCGGTGCGGAGGGCGTCAAGACCCAGGAACAGGCACGCATCTTCGGTGGCACCGCCGGCGTGGCCTACGACCCGTGCTACCACCTGGCCTGCGACACGATCGACAACGTCAGCCGCTCCGCGATCGACGAGATGGTCGACGCCGCGGCGCACACGACGCTGACCTTCGCCAAGCGCAACTTCGCGAAGAACCCCTTGGTCGACCCGGCCACGACGTCCTCGGGCGTGACCGGCACCGAAGGCGGCGGCGGTCTGCACGACCACGACGACCACGACGTCGTGGCCCGCTGAGTTCGCACCTTTCGCACCTCGAGACAGCCCCTCGGCGCTCCGGCGCCGGGGGGCTGTTCCGTCGAGGTGGAGTCGGTCTACGACCGAGCGGCGTCAGGTCAGGCGGCGGGCGATCGGAGCGGGGGCGTACTTGAGCACCCGCCCCAACGGCTCCCAGGGCCAGCCCGGGACGAGCGCGGAGCCTCGCTTGGCCTCGATGGCGGCGACCATCGAGCGCACGCCGGCCTCGGTGGTGGCCATCAGCGGCGTCCTCGACGCGGTGCGCGAGCTCATCTCGGACTCGATGAAGCCGGGGTAGAGCACGGTCACCGTGATGGGGGTCCCGTGCAGGTCGGCGCGCAGGCCCTCGGCGAGGTGGGCCACCCCGGCCTTCGTCGCGGCGTACGTCGTCATCGCGCCCTTCATGCCGCGCATCGCCGCGACCGAGGAGACCATCACCAGCTGCCCGGCGTCCTGCTCGCGGAAGATCTCGACAGCTGCCTCGGTCTGGGCCAGCGCGCCGATGAAGTTCGTCTGCGCCGTCTCGAGGTTGGCCCGGAACTGCCCGGTGCCGAGCGAGCCGCCCTTGCCCAGCCCGGCGTTGACCACGACCGTGTCGAGTCGCCCGAGCTCGTCGCGGAACCCGCGGAAGACCTCGAAGACCCGGTCGTGGTCGGTGACGTCGAGGTCGGCGACGGCCACCCGGCGATCGGGATGCGCTGCGAGCACCTCGGTGCGCAGCTCCTCGAGCCGCTCGGTCCGGCGGGCGCACAGGGCGAGGTCCCAGCCCTTCGCCGCGAGCTGGCGGGCCATCTCGGCGCCGAGCCCGGCGCTGGCGCCGGTGATGAGGACGGTGGGCATGTGGTCTCCTGCAAGGTGAGGGTCGGGTGGCGCCGGGTCAGCGGTAGGTGAGGAGCTCGGCCGGCAGGTGTCCGTGCTCGTTGAAGGAGACCGCGGTGGCCCCGCGTCCTCCGACGGTGAGCTTGGAGACCGAGGTGTTGAGAAGCACCGGGTTCAGCCGCTGCCAGGTCGGGGTGGCGGCGTCGAGCAGGGACGTCAGGGCCCAGGCGATCGGCCCGCCGCTGGTGAGGACCACGACGGTCTCGCCGGGGCCCGCCGCGGCGACGGTGCGTCGCAGCGCCCCGTCGACCCGCTCGGTGAAGTCCGGGAAGGACACCGGGTAGTCGGCGTCGTGGGCGCCCGAGACCCAGCGCTCCACCGCCGCGTCGAACCACGCGTCCAGCTCGGCGCGGCCGCTCGGCGCCTCGGGCACGCCGCGACCGACGCCGTAGGCGTCGAGCAGCTGCACGTGGTCGTACTCGTCCCACCCGGGGTCGGTGGCCAGGTCGTCGAGGTCCCACCCGGCCCCGGCGGTCGCGCTCAGCACCGCGTCCGCGGTCTGCCGGTGCCGGCGCAGCGACCCGCCGACGAGGCGCGTCGGTCGGACGCCGGCCGCGACCAACCACGAGCCGAGCGCCTCGCCCTGCTGCTCGCCGAGCGGCGAGAGCCGGTCGTAGTCGGCCGCGCCCCAGGAGGCCTGCCCGTGGCGGACGAGCAGGATCACGCCCACCCGAGGATCCTCGCGACCCGCTGCTCGGCGACGTGGACCACGGGGCCGAAGATCTTGAAGACCTCGTTGCTGGTCTGGCCGTGGAACCAGCGGTAGTAGATCTGCTGGCTGATGACCGCCAGCCGGAAGATGCCGTAGATCTCGTAGAAGCGCCACTGCTCTGCCGTCAGCGAGCGTCCGGTGCGCTCGCAGTAGGCCTCGACCAGCTCGGCGCGGGTCAGCATCCCGGGCAGGTGCGTCGGCACGCGACGGTACGGCGCCAGGTCGTGGTCGTCGGCCTGCACCCAGAAGGCGAGGTTGCCGCCGAGGTCCATCAGCGGGTCGCCCAGCGTGGCCATCTCCCAGTCGAGAACCGCCACCACCCTCGTCGGGTCGTCAGGGTCGAAGACGAGGTTGTCGAGCTTGAAGTCGTTGTGGATCACGCCGTTGGCGACGTCCTCGGGCTGGTGCTCGTCGAGCCACGCCATGGCTCGCTCGAAGTCGGGGGCGTCGTCGGTGCGGGCGTCGCGGTAGCGACGCGACCAGCCCTCGACCTGCCGCCGCACGTAGCCGAAGCCCTTGCCCAGCTCGCCCAGACCGGCCTCCTCGGGGTCGACGCCGTGGAGCTCGGCGAGCACGTCGATCATCGCCAGGCTCATCCCTCGCGCCTGCTCAGGGGTCAGTGCGTCCTCGGGCAGGTCGCCGCGCGGGATGAGCCCCTCGACCCGCTCCATGGCGTAGAAGTCGCGGCCGAGGACCTCGGGGTCGTCGCAGAAGGCGATCATCTCCGCGACGTAGCCGAAGACGGGGCGGAGCCGGTCCTGGATGCGGTACTCGCGGGCCATGTCGTGGGCGCCGCGGGCCTTGGTGCCCCGGGGCGCCGTGCGCAGGATCAGGTCGCGTCCGGGGTAGCGCAGCAGGTAGGTCAGGTTGGACGCTCCCCCGGCGAACTGGAGGACCTCCGGCTCGGCGACCAGGTCGTCGCGGACCTCGGGGGCGGCGTGCTCGCGCAGCCAGGCGGTCACGGCGGCGACGTCGAAGGTGTCCTCGTCACGGACCAGGCGGGCACCCTCGGGGGCGGCGCGGTCCGCTGACGGGTCTGCCGGGTCGGGGCTCACACGCGCTCCTCGAGCTTGCGCGCCTGCGCGCGCATCATCTGGTCGTACGTCGGACGGTCGCTGCGCTTGAGGTCCCAGGCGGCCCGGGCCGCCGCGTCGGGGACGATCAGCTCGTCCCCGGCGGCGAGGCCGACGAGGACGGCGGCGGCGATCTCGTCGGCGGAGACCGGGGACTCGTCGACGAGACGACGCATCACCGCGGCGACCGCCGGGTCCCCGGAGCGCAGGCTCTCGGTCAGGTTGGTGCGGAAGTAGGACGGGCACACGGCGTGCGCGGTGCCGCCCGAGCAGGCGAGCTCGTGGCCGGTGGTCTCGGTGAAGGCCACCACCGCAGCCTTCACCGCGTTGTAGGAGCCC
Organism: uncultured Actinomycetota bacterium; assembly: GCA_963721555.1. Classification (GTDB taxonomy): domain Bacteria; phylum Actinomycetota; class Actinomycetes; order Propionibacteriales; family Nocardioidaceae; genus Marmoricola_A. The sequence goes on from CAVRJU010000001.1 coordinate 42,567, forward strand.
ATGCCCGCCGGATGGACCAGGCCGGCCAACGACGCCACGTTGACGACCCGCGCCCCGGGGCGCTCCTTGAGCATCGGCAGGAAGGCACGGGTGCCCCGCACGACGCCGAGCAGGTTGACGTCGATGAGGCGGTGCCACTCGTCGAGGTCGCAGAGCTCGATGCGGCCGCCCCCGGCGATCCCGGCGTTGTTGACCAGCACGTCCAGCCCGCCCCAGGTGCGCCGTACGTGGTCGGCGGTGAGGCGCCAGTCCTCCTCGGAGGTGACGTCGAGGCGGCGTACCCCGGTGCCGGAGCCGGAGCCGGGATCGGCCGCGAGGTCGGTGCGCAGGACCGTCGCCCCGTCGGCGGCGAAGGCGTCGCTGAGCGCCGCCCCGAGGCCCGAGGCGGCGCCGGTCACCAGGATGCGCAGGCCGTCCGAGGTCATTTCCCGACCCTAGCCCGGGGCACTCGCACCGCGACGCCCTATGCTGCAGGTCCCCCCGGCCCCTGACGAGGAGACGCCCTCGATGTCGAAGATCGCCCCCCTCCTGTGTGCGCTTCTCCTCACGCTGACCGCGTGCGGCAGCGACGAGTCCGAGGCCAAGGACAGCATCAAGGCCTCCCTGCTCGACAACCCCGACGTGGCCGGCACGGAGCTGACCGACGACGAGGCCGGCTGCGTGTCCGACGGCATGGTCGACGAGATCGGTGTCGACAAGCTGCGGGAGGCCGAGCTCATCGACGACGAGAACAAGGTCGCCGAGAACCCTGACCTCCAGCTCGGAGCGACCGAGGCCGACGCCATGGCCGAGGTCATCGTGGGATGTGTCGACGTCCAGGAGCTGATCGCCGAGCAGCTCGGGCCGATGATGGAGAACATGACCGACGAGCAGACGTCCTGCATCACCGAGGCCTTCGACGAAGACGTCTTCGCCGAGGTCATCTCCGCGACCTTCCAGGGCGAGGACCCCTCCGCGGCGATCCCCGGCGACGTCCAGCAGCAGGTCACCGAGTGCGTGGGCCAGCTGGGCGGCTGACCTGCTGGTGACCGGCCCGTGCCGCCTCAGCTGGCGACGGTGGCGATGACGCGGGACCGGGTCGGCGGGTCGACCCAGGCGTTCGAGGTGCGGGTCAGCCGGTAGAGCGAGATCAGCACGAACGGCAGCGCCATCAGCACCGCCCACTCCCAGGAGAGCCGGGCCAGCAGCGAGAACAGGATGCCGACGAGGGTCGTGCTCAGCGCCAGCCGCGAGGAGTAGCCGACCATCACCAGCGGAGGCGCCGGAGTGGCGCGCGCGCTGCGCAGGTCGACCGCGAAGGGCCGTCGCACCGACCAGCGCAGCGAGGCCGACGTCACCTGCAGGGTCACCACGAGGGCCGCGCACGTGACGGAGACGAACTCCGGCCACGTCGGCAGGCCGGCACGCATCGCCGCCAGCAGCACCGTCACCAGGCTGGCCAGCAGCAGGACCTCGACGAGCACGACCGCGCGCGAGACGAACACCAGCCGTGGCTCCACCGGGAGGCTGTCGCGCCACAGGGCGCCGCGCCCGTCCAGGCACCACGAGTTCACGCCGAACAGCAGCGCACCGCCGGACGCCACCAGCCCGGGCAGGATCGTGAGCATGTCCCACTGCAGGTCGCCGGCGATGGCCACGAGGCCGGGCATGACGGCCAGCACCGCGAGGCCCCGGCGCAACGGCACCGAGCGCCAGATGCCCACCCGGTCGGTGCGGAGCATCGCCTGCAGGTCCGAGGAGGGCTCCGGACGCGCGGCGTACGACGACGTCTCCAGGCTCAGCACGTCGCGAGCGGGACGACCCGCGACCGCCCGCGCCAGCACCGCGCCGACCACGACCGCGACCACGGTGAGCACGACCAGCTCACCGGCGGTCAGCAGGTAGAGGCCGGTCACGCCCTCACGGCCCTGCAACGCCGCGATCGCGACCTGCAGCGTGGGTGAGGCCTGCAGCACGTCGACCAACCGCCCCGACGAGACCAGGACGACGGCGGCCACCGAGGAGACCGTCAGCAGCGCCCGCGCCCCCCACACGCCTCGTTCGCCGCGGCGCAGCCACTCGACGCCCCACCCCGCCACCTGGGCCACCGCGGTGGCGCTCGCCACCCAGAGCAGCACCAGCGCCTGGGTGAGGAGCAGGCCCCAGGAGGGCCCGGCGACGAAGGCGAACGAGCCGAGCAGCGTCCAGACCTGGAGCAGCCAGGCGATGTTCAGCGGTGCCATGAGCAGCGCTCCGAGGTGGTCGGCCACCGGGCTCACCGGGAAGCCGACCGCCTGGTCGCGGGGCACCAGCTCGCGTCCTCCTCCGGAGGCGGCCGCCGAGATCAGGGCGATCACCAGGACCCCCACGAGCGCCGACGGCAGCAGCGACTGCACGTCGGTCCGTCGGTCCCCGTCGGGCAGGTAGCCCGGCAACCAGCCGGCCAGCACGGTCAGCGTGGCGACGAGGACCAGGCCGGTCAGAGCCACCGTGCGCTGGCGTCCCCGGACCCCCGCGCTGCGGAAGCGCAGCAGCGCGCTGACGTCGGACGCGGCGCGGATGAAGGCGCGGGGACCCAGCTCGGACCGGACACCGGAGCCGGAGCGGGATCCGTGCCGGGCGCCGCGCGGATCAGTCGAGGAGAGAGCGGTAGACATCCGCGCCCCGATCTCCTGTCAGCTCGGCAGCGGGAAGGGCGGCCACCGCCGATCCGCCCCGCAGCACCAGCGCCTCCTGGCACGCCTGGACCGCCAGCTCGCGCAGGTGCGTGGACACCAGCACCGCGGCGCCGCGCGCCCGGGCGTCGGCGATGACCTCCATCGTGGCCTCGACCCCGAGCGGGTCGACACCGTCGAACGGCTCGTCGAGGAGCAGCACCTCCGGCTCGTGGAAGGCGGCCAGCACCACCGACATCCGCCGCCCCATGCCGTGGCTGAAGCCGGCGGTCACGCGGTGGGCGGCGTCGCCGAGCTCGAAGCGCTCGAGGAGCTCGCGGGCCCGGTCCTGCCAGTCGGTCAGCCGCCGGAGACGCGCGGCGAGCTGGAGGTGCTCCCAGGGCGTGGCGCGGGGCACGAGCCCGCCGACGTCGGGGCAGTAGCCCGTGCGGCGCTTGACGTCGGTCGTGCGGCGCGCGATGTCGAACCCGGCGACCCGGACCACTCCCCCCGAGGGCGGGATGACGCCGGCGAGGACGCGCATGCTCGTCGACTTGCCGGCACCGTTGCGACCCAGGAGGGCGGTCGCCTCACCGTGGTGCACCTCGAAGCCGACGCCGCGCACGGCCTCGACCGAGCCGAACCTGACGACGAGACCCTCGACCATCACCACCGGCTCGCCGGCTCGCGGGACGGGCTCCACCCTGCTGGGTTCCGCCTGCGGAGCGTGCGGGGGCGCCCCGGCGACGGGTTCGTGCGACGACATGTGCTCCAGTGTCGCAACCCCGCCCGACGCCGGGTGCCCCTTTCACCCGATTCGCCGGGCTGCCGGTTTCACTAGGTACCTAGTGATGTTGGCGCTTCCCGAACGAAACTTCGCTCGGGAAGGGTCAGTTTCACCAGGTACCTAGTGAAACCGGCACCCCCCGGACGAGGTCAGAGGGGCTCGCCCTTCTCCGCCTTCTCGATCAGCAGGGCCGGAGGCTGGAAGCGCTCGCCGTACGTCGCCGCGAGCTCCTGCGCGCGGGCCACGAAGCCCGCCGACCCCGGTGCCGGTGCGTCCGACGTAGCCGTTGACGTACTGCGCGGCACCGCCGGTGTTGGCCGGGAAGCCGATGCCGAAGATCGAGCCGATGTTGGCCTCGGCGGTCGAGGAGATCACGCCCTCCTCGAAGCAGCGCGCGGTCTCGACGGCCTCGATGACGAGCATGCGCTCCATCAGGTCGGTGAAGTCCGGCTGCTCGTCGTCGGGAGCGGTCGGGAAGAGCTCGGTCAGGCCGGCCCACAGTCCCGCGCGCTTGCCGGCCTCGTCGTACTCGTAGAAGCCGGCACCCTTCAGCTTGGACGGGCGACCCGCCTCGATCATCGCGTCGATGACCTGCTCGGCCGGGTGCGGGGTGTAGGTGCCGCCGTCACGCTCCACCGCCGCCTTGGTGGCGTTGCGGATCTTCACCATCAGCTCCATGTTCAGCTCGTCGCTGATCTGCAGCGGACCGACCGGGTAGCCGGCCTTGGCCGCCGCCCGCTCGATCGACATCGGGGCGACGCCCTCGCCGAGCATGGCCAGACCCTCGTTGATCTGCGTGCCGATGACGCGCGAGGTGTAGAAGCCACGGCTGTCGTTGACCACGATCGGTGTCTTGCGGATCGCCTGCACGACGTCGATGGCCTTGGCCACCGCCGCCTCGGAGGTCTTCTCGCCGCGGATGATCTCGACGAGCGGCATCTTGTCGACCGGGCTGAAGAAGTGCAGGCCGATGAAGTCCTCGGGACGGTCGACCCCGCCGGCGAGCTCGGTGATCGGCAGCGTCGAGGTGTTCGAGCACAGCAGCGCGTCGGCGTTGACGACCGGCAGGACCTCGGCGAAGACCTTGGCCTTCAGCGACGGGTCCTCGAAGACGGCCTCGATGACGAGGTCGCAGCCGGCCAGCTCCTGCGGGTCGGCGGCCGGGGTGATGCGGGCCAGCAGCGCGTCGGACTTCTCCTGCGTCAGCCTGCCGCGCGAGATCGCCTTCTCGTTGATCCTGGCCGAGTAGCCCTTGCCGCGCTCGGCCGCCTCCAGCGAGACGTCCTTGAGCACGACCTCCATGCCGGCACGTGCGCACACGTAGGCGATGCCGGCGCCCATCATGCCCGCGCCGAGCACGCCGACCTTGGTCGGCTTCCAGGTGTCGTGGCCCTGCGGGCGCAACGATCCCGAGTTGATCGCCTGCAGGTCGAAGAAGAACGCCTGGATCATGTTCTTGGCGTTCTGACCCGTGGCGAGTCCGGTGAAGTAGCGCGACTCGATGCGGGCCGCGGTCTCGAAGTCGACCTGGGCGCCCTCGACGGCCGCAGCCATGATGGCGCGCGGCGCCGGGTAGTCGGCACCCTTCAGCGTCTTGCGCAGGGTGGCCGGGAAGACCGGCAGCATCTGCGCCAGCGACGGGTGCGACGGGGTGCCACCGGGCATCTTGTAGCCCTGGCGGTCCCACGGCTGCTTGGCGGCGTCCTCGTTCCCCGCGGTCTCCTTCAGCCACGCCTTGGCGCGGTCGAGGAGCTGCTCGGCGGGCACGACCTCGTCGACGAGGCCCGTGGCCTGGGCGTCGGCCGGCTTGCGTCGCTGGCCCTGGAGCAGCACCTCGGTCAGCGCGGTCTGCAGGCCGAGCATGCGTACGGTGCGGATGACGCCGCCGCCGCCGGGGAGCAGACCGAGGGTCACCTCGGGCAGACCGATCTCGTAGGAGCCCTCGGCCGCGATCCGGCGGTGGCAGGCCAGCGCGATCTCGAGCCCGCCCCCGAGCGCGGCGCCGTTGATGGCCGCGACGACCGGGACGCCGAGGGTCTCCAGGCGACGCAGCTGTCTCTTGAGGTTCTGGCTCTCGGTGAACATCTGCGGCGCGTCCTCGGGGGTCGCGGCGATGAGCAGCTTGAGGTTGCCGCCGGCGAAGAAGGTCTTCTTCGCGCTGGTCAGCACGACGCCGGTGATCGGTGAGCCGTCGGTCTTCTCGGCCTCCAGGCGCGACAGGGTCGCCTCCATGGAGTCCTTGTAGACCTCGTTCATGGTGTTGGCGCTGGCGGTCGGGTCGTCCATCGTCAGGGTGACGATGCCGTCGGCGTCCTTCTCGTAGCGGATGCCCGTCTCGGTGGTGGTCTGCTCAGTCATGTCGTGCGGTGTCCCTTGCTGGCTGGGGGCGGAGTACGGCGTACGTCGTGGGGCGCGGTGAGCCTCAGAGGCGCTCGACGACGGTGGCGATGCCCATGCCGCCGCCGACGCACAGCGTCGCCAGGCCGTAGCGCAGGTCGCGACGCTCGAGCTCGTCGATGAGGGTCCCGAGGATCATGGCGCCGGTGGCGCCGAGCGGGTGGCCCATCGCGATCGAGCCACCGTTGACGTTGACCTTCTCCGGGTCGAGGTCGAGGTCCCTCATGAAGCGCATCGCGACGGCGGCGAAGGCCTCGTTGATCTCGTAGAGGTCGATGTCCTCCGGGCTCAGACCGGCCTTGGCCAGGGCCTTGCGCGACGCCGGCGCGGGGCCGGTGAGCATGATGGTCGGGTCGGCGCCGGAGACGGCGGCCGAGACGATGCGGGCTCGCGGGGTCAGTCCGAGGTCGGTGCCGACCTGCTCGCTGCCGATCGCCACGATGGCGGCGCCGTCGACGATGCCGGAGGAGTTGCCGGCGTGGTGGACGTGGTCGATCTTCTCGACCCAGTGGTACTTCTCCAGCGCGACCGAGTCGAAGCCGAGGTCGCCGTGGAACTGGAAGGACGGCTTGAGGTTGGCCAGCCCCTCGACCGAGGTGTCGGGCTTGATGAACTCGTCGCGCTCGAGCACGGTCAAGCCGTTGCGGTCGGTGACCGGGACGACCGAGCGGTCGAAGAAGCCGTTGGCCTGCGCCTTGGCGGCGCGGTGCTGCGACTCCGTGGCGAAGGCGTCGACGTCGGCGCGGCTGAAGCCCTCGAGGGTGGCGATGAGGTCGGCGCCGATGCCCTGCGGCACGAACGAGGTGTCGAAGGCGGTGCTGGGGTCGCTTGCCCAGGCGCCGCCGTCGGAGCCCATCGGCACGCGGCTCATCGACTCGACGCCGCCGGCGAGGATCAGGTCCTCCCAGCCGGCGCGGATGCGTGAGGCGGCCTGGTTGACGGCCTCGAGGCCCGAGGCGCAGAACCGGTTGAGCTGCACGCCGCTGGTGGTCTCGGGGTAGCCCGCTGCGAGCGCGGACGTCTTCGCGATGTCACCGCCCTGGTCGCCGATCGGCGAGACGCAGCCGAGGACGACGTCGTCGACGCGCTCGGGGTCGAAGGAGTCGTGGCGCTTGCGGATCTCGTCGAGCAGGGTCACCACCAGGTCGACGGGCTTGACCTCGTGGAGGGAGCCGTCCTTCTTGCCCTTGCCCCGGGGGGTGCGGATTGCGTCGTACACGTATGCCTGCGGCACGTCAGCCATGGAGGTTCCCTCTTCCGACGGGTGGGTCCGACCGCTCCCGTGAGCGCACCAGGTGGTTACTCACCGGTAGAACGGGTCCCGTTGATTGTGACACCGATACTGTCACCGTCGTCAACAGGTGGCGCCGGACCGGTGGTGTGACCCCGGTCGCAGCGGGCTCAGGCCTGGACGGCGGCGCCGGACTCCAGCAGCGCGTCGACACCGGAGACGCCCCAGGCCTCCAGCACGTCGCGGGTGCCGCCGCCGGGCACCGAGGGGCCGGTCGTCAGGGTCGCCCCGGTGCGGGAGAAGCGCGGGGCCGGGGCGGGCTGCAGCATCCCGTCGCGCTCGACGTACACCTCGCGGGCCCTGATGTGCGGGTGCTCGGCCGCCTCGGTCATCGGCAGCACGGGCGCGCAGCAGGCGTCGGAGCCGTCGAAGACCTCGGCCCACTCCGCCTGGGTGCGGGTCAGGAAGGTCTCCGTGAGGATCTCCTTGAGCTCGCCCATCCGCTCGAAGTCGTGCCGCGCCGGCACCCGGTCGGCGATCCCGAGCTTGTCGATCAGCTCGGCGTAGAACTGCGGCTCGAGCGGACCGACGCTCATGTGCTTGCCGTCGGAGGTCTCGTACAGCGCGTAGTAGGGGACGCCGCCGTCGAGCAGGTTCGACACCCGCTGCTCCGAGCCGAAGCCGGCCGCGAGCATCGAGGCCCACATCAGGTTCAGGTGCGCCGAGCCGTCGACGATGGCGGCGTCCACGACCTGGCCGTGCCCGCTCAGGCGTGCCTCGAGCAGCGCGGCCAGCACCCCGATCACGAGGTACGTCGACCCCCCGCCGAAGTCGCCGACCACGTTGCTCGGGAAGTGGGGGCGGTCGCGGTCCTGCCCGAAGCCGTGCAGCACGCCGGCGACGGCGATGTAGTTCATGTCGTGGCCGGCCGTGTGCGCCCACGGGCCGGTCTGGCCCCACCCCGTCATCCGCCCGTAGACCAGCCGCGGGTTGCGCTCCAGGCACGCTTCGGGGCCGATGCCGAGGCGCTCGGTGACGCCGGGCCGCATCCCCTCGAGCAGCACGTCGGCACCCTCGACGAGCTCCATCAGCGCTGACAGTGCGTCGGGGTTCTTCAGGTCCAGCGCCACGCTCGGACGTCCGCGGGTCAGCAGGTCGGTCTCGCGGGGGCCGGCGCTGGCCGCGCCGCCCGGCTTCTCGACCCGGATCACGTCAGCTCCCAGGTCGGCGAGGATCGTCGCCGCGTGCGGCCCAGGCCCGATCCCGGCGATCTCGACGACCTTGATGCCTCGGAGCGGTCCGGTGCCCTGGTCCAGCGCGTAGTCAGCCATGACGGCGATTCTGACAGTTCCACTGTCACGGTGACCAGCACCCCTGCACAGCACTCCCGGTCGCCGGGGGTCTCACGACTCCACCCTCCCCACGAGAAACGTGCACCCCCCACGCTCCGGACACCGTGGGGAGTGCCAGATCGCCTGCATCCCGTGGGAAACCGACGTCCCCCGTTCAGAGGACCCGGCGCAGGAAGGCGCGGGTGCGCTCCTCCCGGGGGTCGAGGAGGACCTGGCCGGGCGGGCCCTGCTCGAGGACGCGGCCGTCGGCGAGGAAGCAGACGGTGGTGGCCATCTCGCGGGCGAAGCCGATCTCGTGGGTGGCCAGCACCATGGTGGTGCCGCCCGCGGCGAGCGCCCGGAGGATGTCCAGCACCTCCCCGACGAGCTCGGGATCGAGGGCGGCGGTGACCTCGTCGAGCAGCAGCAGGGCCGGATCGGTCGCCAGGGCGCGCACCACCGCGACCCGCTGCTGCTGGCCGCCGGAGAGCCGGTCGGGGTGGACGTCGGCCTTGTCGGACAGCCCGAAGCGCGCCAGCAGGTCGCGGGCTCGCTCCTCCGCCGCCCGCCGGCCGACGCCGTGCACGCGGCGCGGGGCGAGCGTGACGTTGTCCAGCACGGTGAGGTGCGGGAAGAGGTTGTAGGCCTGGAACACCACGCCGATGCGGCGTTGTACGTCGCGCCGGTCCACCCGGGGGTCGGTCACGTCGCGCCCCTCGAAGCGGACGGTGCCGTCGTCGGTGTCCTCCAGCAGGTCGACGCAGCGCAGCAGGGTCGACTTGCCGCTGCCCGAGGCCCCGATCAGGCACACGACCTCGTGGCGCGCCACGGTCAGGTCGACGCCGTCGAGGACGGTCCGGTCGCCGTAGCGCTTGCGCAGGCCCTCCACCTCCAGCACCGGCCCACCCGTGTGCCCAACCGTGCCCTTCACCGGGCCCCCGCCCGCTCGCGCTCCATCAGCCGGCGCCCGACGTGGTCGGTGTAGCGGGCCAGCGGGATCGTCAGCAGGATGAACAGCGCGGCCGCGACGACGTACGGCGTGAAGTTGAAGGTGTAGTTGGCGGTGTCCGAGGCCGTTCCGAGCGCGTCGAAGAGGCCGACGCCGACGACCAGCGCGGTGTCCTTCTGCAGCGACACGAAGTCGTTGAGCAACGGCGGGAGCACGCGCCGCGTGGCCTGCGGTACGACGACGTGGCGCAGCGTCTGGCCCGACGACAGCCCGAGCGCCGTGGCGCTGGCGACCTGCGAGGGATGGATGGACTCGATGCCGGCGCGGAAGACCTCGGCGACGTAGGCGCCGTAGGACAGCACGAGGGCGACCAGGGCCAGCCAGAACAGCGAGCTGGTGACCCCCTGGAGCCCGAGCGCCGGCACGCCGAAGCACACGAGGTAGACCAGCAGGATGGTCGGGATGCCGCGGAACACGTCGGTGTAGGCGACCGCCAGCAGGCGCACGGGGAACAGCAGCGGCGAGCGGCTGACCCGGGCCGCGGCCACCAGCAGGCCGACGACGAGGATCAACGGCTCGGCCAGCAGGAACAGCCGGATGTTCAGCCAGAACCCTTCGAGCACCTCCGGCAGCGCGTCCCTCGCGGCCTCGAGGTCGAAGAACGTGGCACGCACCGTGGGCCAGCCCGGCGAGCTGACCACGATCGCGACGAGCCCGCCGAGGACGACCACGGCCGAGGCCGAGGCCAGCAGCACCGAGCGCAGGCGCTGGCGTCGGCGGACCTCGAGCCGCTCGCGCTGCAGCTCGCTGGGTCGCCACTCGGACACGGACACCGGATCTCGAGCGGCTCAGGCGCCCGAAGCCACGTCAGGCGTCACTTGAGGACCGGGACGTCGACGACCTCGGAGAGCCACTTCTTCTCGATCGCGGCGAGGGTGCCGTCCTCCTCGAGGGTGGCCAGGGCCGCATCGACGCAGGGCCGCAGCTCGCTGCCCTGCTCGAAGAGCATGCCGAACTCCTCCTGCTCGCCTGTCTCGGGCTGGAACTGTCCGATGATCGAGGCCTGCGGGATCTCGACGGCGGTGATGTAGTACGCCGTCGGCACGTCGGCCAGGATCGCCTCGACCTGGCCGTTGAGCAGGGCCTGCTTGGCGGCGTTGGTGTCGGTGAACACCAGCGGGTCCTCGGCGGGCTGGATGACGTCGCGGATGGCCGTCAGGCTGGTCGTGCCGGTCTGCGCACCGAGCTTGTAGTCGGCGAGGTCGGCGACTCCGCGCGCCTTCGCCACCGGGGAGTCCTCGAGCGCGATCACGCCCTGGGCGGCGGAGTAGTAGCCCTCGGAGAAGTCCACGACCTTCTCACGGTCCTCGGTGATCGAGATCTGGTTGATGTCGAAGTCGAAGTCCTTGGGACCCGGCTTGTAGGAGTTGTTGAAGCGGACCGTCACCCAGTCGACGTCGTCCTCGGCGAAGCCGAGCTCCTCGGCGACCGCGTAGGCCACGGCCGACTCGAAGCCCTTGCCGTTGGTCGGGTCGTCGTCGACGAACCACGGACCGAAGGCGGGCGAGTCGGTGCCGATGGTCAGCGTGCCGTCCTTCGTCAGCGGGAGCTGGTCGACGGAGCAGTCCTCGGCCGAGGACGCCTCCGCGCTCGACCCGTCTCCGCCGGAGCCGTCGGACGCGTCTTCCGAGCCACCGGGCGAGTCCTCGGTCGGGGCGCAGGCAGCAGCAGCGAGCAGGACCAGGGGCACCGCGACCGCAGCGGTGCCGCGCAGACGAGCGGCACGGACGGGACGGGCGGCAGGCAGGGCACGGGGCAGGGTACGGGGCAGGGTGGAGCGACGCATGCGTCCAGGGTAGTGCGACCCGGGCCGAGCGGCGCGCAGGCTACGGACAGCGGGACGCCGGTCGCGGGAGCGCGGCGGAGGCGGCTGGGACTCGCCTTCCACCCTCGCGTGAACCCCGGAGCGACGTCACCGCTGCCCGCCTCTGCTGCAGCCACCGGGGTCTCCAGGCCCGAGGACTGCGCGTGGACCGGAGGCGCCGGGTGGAGATCTGGGAGAGTTCCAGCGCCTGGAGCCGCAGCGGTGCCGTTCGGTGCAAGGGGGCAGCTTGGCACTGCACCGACCGGACTGGGTGTGCTGCGACGGGGGACGCATCCGGTTCCACGATGGCTGCGCCCCTTGATCGGGGTCCCCGTTCCGGGGAGAGGCGGGGCCCTGGGGAGCGGTGCGGCGTGCTCGACGACCACGCGACCACACCTCCTCCAGGGCGGTCCCGGCGAGATCGCGACCGGTCCCCTCTGACCGGTCGGCGCACGCAGGTGCCGCTCTGCCGGCAAGTCTAGGTCCGCCGGCCCGCTTTGTCAGAAGTTAGGACGTACGGCCCGTGTAGTCAGTCGAAGGTCCCGCGCGCCGGCGCCTCGACCAGGACACGGAGGGCCCCGGGGTCGACACGTGCGGTCCGGGGCAGCGGACCGAGCAGCTCGCCGTCGCCGTAGGCCACGGGACACCCCCCGGCCGGTCCGCCGGCCTCGACGCGGACCTCGGCCCCTCGGAGGACGACCACCTCCGGGAGCTCGACGTGCGACCCGTCGTACACGCGCGGCAGCCGGCGGACCATGCCCCAGCGCGCCCAGCGCGACCCCACCGGCAGGACCACGACCTCGAGCAGCCCGTCGCGCAGGTCGGCGGCCGGCGCGATGTGCATGCCCTTGCCGTAGTAGCCGGAGTTGGCGACCACCACGGTGTAGGCGCGGTGCCGGTGCTCGACGCCGTCGACCGTGACCACGAGCTCGCTCGGTCGGTAGGTCAGCAGGGCCCGCACGGCGGCGTAGGGGTACTGCACCGCGGCGGGCAGCCGACGGGCGGCGTCCACGAGCTCGGAGGCCAGCGAGTCGACGCCGGCGTACAGGCTCCCGAGCACGACGCGCTCGTCGTCGCCGAGCGTGCCCTGCACGCGGATCACGTCGACGGCCGAGGACTCCGACTCCAGCAGCGTCCGCGCCACGGCCGGCGGCTCGGCCGACGCGCCCACGATGCCGAGCATGCGGGCGAAGTCGTTGCCACGGCCGCTGGGCACGATGCCCAGGGTGCCGCCCGCGTCGACCACGGGGCCGGCGACCGAGGCGAGCATCCCGTCACCGCCGGCGGCCACCACGACCTCCCCGCCGGCGCACGCGGTGGCGACCTCGGCGCGGGCGTGCTCGGCGCTCCGTGTCGGTACGACGACCACGGGTGCGCCCGCTGCCTCGAGCAGGGGCACCACCTGGGCGACGGCCCGCGGCGCCCCTCCTCCCCCGGACACCGGGTTGACCAGCACGCGGAACCGCCGCGCCTCGGGACGTCCCACCGGACCGGTCTCGGGACCGGTCACGGGATCAGGATGCCGGGGTTCAGCACACCGGCCGGGTCGAGGCGACCCTTCACCGCCCGCAGCATCTCGACGCCGACCGGCCCGATCTCCTCGGCGAGCCACGGCTTGTGGTCGCGCCCGACCGCGTGGTGGTGGGTGATGGAGGCGCCGGCGGACATCATCGCGTCGCTGGCGGCCCGCTTGGCCGAGAGCCACTGGCTGACGCCGTCGTCGAGCTCCTTGGCCGCGACGGTGAAGTAGAGCGACGCGCCGGTCTCGTAGACGTGGGAGACGTGGCAGAGCACCAGCGGCGGCGTGCCCTGCGCTGTCAGGTCGTGCTCGACGGCGCCCTTCACCGCCGCGTAGAGCTCCTCGAGCCGCGACCAGAACGTCACGGTCTCGAACGTCTCCACCAGCACGCCGGCGTCGAGCAGCGAGTCGCGCAGGTAGGGACCGTCGAACCGGCCGTGCGACCAGGCCTCGCCCGGACCGGTGCCGAGGGGCTCGCCACCCAGCGCGCCCAGCAGCCCGGCCGTCGTCTCCCGGGCGCGGGCGACCTGGTCCGCCGTGCCCTCGTAGCCGGTGATCATCAGGCAGCCGCCCGTGCTGCCCGTGCTGTCGGAACCGCCGACGGCGTCGGGGCGGGCCAGGTTCACCGCGGTCTCGCTCTCGTCGGACAGCCGCAGCACCGTCGGCATCGCCCGGCCCTGCGGAGCGGCCTGCGCCAGGCGACGCATCGCGGCGGCGCCGGCCGCGAACGACTCCCAGCGCCACCCCTCGTAGACGCGTTCCTCCGGGGCGGGCCGCACCTTGAGGGTGACCTGGGTGATCACGCCGAACGCTCCCTCGGAGCCGAGCACGAGCTCGCGCAGGTCCGGCCCGGCGGCGTTGGCCGGCGAGCGTCCCAGCTCGAGGTCGCCGATCGGGGTGGCCACCTTCAGCGCCATCACCATCGAGTCGAACCGGCCGTAGCCGGCCGAGGACTGTCCGCTCGACCGCGTGGCGGCGAACCCTCCGATCGAGGCGTAGCGGAACGACTGCGGGAAGTGGCCCAGGGTCAGGCCGTGCTCGGCGAGCAGCGCCTCGGCCTCCGGCCCGAGCAGCCCGGCCTCGAGGGTCGCGGTGCCGGAGACGGCGTCGACGTCGACCAGCCGGGTCATCCGCCGCAGGTCGAGGGCGACCACGCCGGCGAAGCCGTCACGGCGGGCGGCCAGGCCTCCCACCACCGAGGTCCCGCCGCCGAAGGGCACGAGCGCGACGCCGTGCTCGGCGCACCAGGCCACCACCGCGGCCACCTCGGCGTGCGACACCGGGCGCACCACGACGTCAGGGGCGTCGCTGCCGTCCCCGGCGCGCATCCGGAGCAGGTCCGGCGTGGACTTGCCGCGGGTACGGGCGACCCGCCAGGCGTGGTCGAGGTGCACGTGCTCGCTGCCGACCAGGTCGCGCAACCCGTCGAGGAGGCCCTCGTCGAGCGTGACGTCGTCCAGCCGGACCTCCCGCTCGGGGACGGTGGGCCGCGGGGTCAGCTCACCGAGGAAGGCCTCGACCAGCTCGCGCACGGCGTCCGAGACCGGCTCCTCGCGGGCCGGGTCGCCCCAGCGGGACCAGTGCATGCGGTGGGCGAGGTCGACGGGGCGCTCCGTGGGTGCCGTCTCCTCGACGTGCTCATCGTGTTCCATGTGTTAGAGTGTGACACATGACGTCCATTCGTCACAAGGAAGCGGAGACAGCTCCGCCCGGGCCCGACGACGCCTACCTCGACGCCGCCCGCGCGTCGGTCCTGGCCGTCGGCTGGCGGCGCACCTCGCTGACCGACGTGGCCCGCCGCGCCGGCGTCTCCCGCATGACGCTCTACCGCCGTTGGCCCGACATGACCGGGCTGCTCGGCGACCTCATGCTGCGCGAGTGGGGTGCGCTCGTCGCCGCGGAGCTGCGGTCGGGGACCACGGCTCCGCTGGGTCGGCAGGCCGTCGCCGCCGCGGTGGTGCGCTGCACGCAGGCCGTCCGCGACAACGAGCTGTTCCGCAAGATCGTCGAGGTCGACCCCGACCTGCTGCTGCCCTACCTCTTCGAGCGGCGCGGCCGCACCCAGGACCTCGTCCTCGACGCGCTCGCCGACGTCCTGGTCGCCGCGCGGACCCACCCCGACGACCCGGTGCGCGCCGACGACGCGACGACCCTGGCCACCGGCATCCTGCTGACGCTGCACGGCTTCCTGTTCTCGGCCTCGACGATGACCGGGACCGGCACGAACGGGTCCGCCCGGCGCGACCTGGCCACGCTCGACCGCGAGCTGAGCCGCCTGATCGAGAGGTACCTCGCCCCGTGACCCCGCCCCCGCCTGCGTCCCACCCCGACCCGGGCGCACTGTCGCGTGCCCGCCGCGAGGCCGACCTCGACCACGTCGCCGGCGAGACGGTCGACCTCCTCGTCGTCGGCCTCGGCGTCACGGGCGCGGGCGTCGCCCTCGACGCGGCCTCCCGCGGACTGTCGGTGCTCGCCGTCGACGCCCACGACCTGGCGTTCGGCACCTCCCGCTGGAGCTCCAAGCTGGTGCACGGCGGTCTGCGCTACCTGGCCAGGGGCCAGCTCGGCGTCGCCCACGAGAGCGCCGTCGAGCGCGGGATCCTCATGACCAGGACCGCCCCCCACCTGACCCGCTCGATGCCGCTGCTGGTGCCGCTGACCGACGCGGTGCCCCGGCGCCAGGGCGTCCTCGCCATGCAGGGCTTCCGCGCCGGCGACGCCCTGCGCGCCGCGGCCGGGACCCCGCGCACCCTGCTGCCGGGACCACGCCGGCTGTCGGCCGAGCGCACCCGCGCCCTCGTGCCACCGGTGCGCACGCAGGGCCTGCGCGGCGGGCTCCTCAGCCACGACGGCCAGCTCGAGGACGACGCCCGGCTCGTCGTCGCGCTCGCTCGCACGGCGGCGGCGTACGGCGCTCGCGTGGTGACCCGCGCGCGGGCCCTCGACGTCACCGCCGACGGGGCGACCCTGCGCGACGAGCTGACCGGCCGCACGATCCAGGTGCGCTGCCGGGCCGTGGTCAACGCGGCCGGCGTCTGGGCCGGGCAGGTCGTCGACGGCCTCAGCCTGCGTCCCAGCCGTGGCACCCACCTGGTGCTGCGCGGTGAGCGCCTCGCCGGCGTCGACGTGGCCGTCTCGGCTCCCGTGCCCGGGTCGCTGAACCGCTTCGTGTTCACGCTTCCCCAGCCCGACGGGCTCCTCTACGTCGGGCTCACCGACGAGCCCGCGCCCGACGAGGTCCCCGACGTCCCGGAGGCGACCGAGGCGGAGGTGGACTTCCTGCTGCACACCATGAGCTCCGCCTTCGAGGCGCCGCTGACGCGGGCCGACGTGGTCGGCACCTTCGCCGGGCTCCGGCCGCTGCTGGCCGCCGAGGGCTCGACGGCCGACCTGTCGCGCAAGCACGCCGTGCTCACGTCCGACCTCGGCGTGGTCACGGTCGTCGGCGGCAAGCTGACGACGTACCGCCGGATGGCCGAGGACGCCGTCGACGCCGTCGTCGCCCGCCGCGGGCTCAGCGGGCGGACCGGGTCCCAGCCCTGCCGCACCCGCGACCTGCCGCTCGTCGGCGCTGCGCCCCGCCCTCGGCTGGCCCGGGTCGACGCCCCCGCCCGACTGGTGCGGCGCTACGGCGTCGAGGCCCCGCGCGTGCTCGCCGACGCCGTCGCCCGGACCGGGCTGGACGAGGCGACCCTGCTGGAGCCGGTCGCCGACGGCGTCCCCGTGACACGCGCGGAGCTGCTCTGGGGCGTCACCCACGAGGGGGCCGTGGACGCCGACGACCTCCTCGAGCGTCGCACCCGGGTCGGTATGGTGGCCGACGACCGAGCCGCCACCGAGGACGCCGCCCTCTGGGCGCTGGAGCACTGATGACGCACACCCGCCCCTCCGGGGTGGACCTCGTGGACCTCGCCCGCCGAGCCGTCGGCGTGGTCTTCGTCGTCAACGGCTTCGCCTTCGCGTCGTGGGTGTCCCGGATCCCCGACCTGCGCGACACCCTCGCCCTGAGCCCGGGTCAGGTGGGGCTGCTGCTGCTGTGCCTCTCGGCCGGCACCGTGCTCGCGCTGCCGTTGTCGGGGGTCGTGGTGCACCGCCTGGGACCCGCCCGCACCGTCACGGTCGGCTCCGTGCTCACCGCTCTCGGCCTGGTCGCCATGGCCGGCGGGCTGTCGGCCACGTCGGTGCCGCTGACCGGGGCGGCGCTGTTCGCCTACGGCGCGGGCACCAGCAGCTGGGACGTCGCGATGAACGTCGAGGCCGCCGACGTCGAGCGACGCCTCGGGCGCTCGATCATGCCGCGCTTCCACGCCGGCTTCAGCATCGGCACGGTCGCGGGTGCGCTGGTCGGCGCGGGCTCCTCGCACCTCGGTGTGCCGCTGCCCGTGCAGATGGTGCTCACCTCGGTCCTCGTGGTCGTCGGGGTGGCCGCGGTGATCGGCCGGTTCCTCGCCGTGCAGGAGCAGGCCGAGGACCACGTGCGTCCGTCGGCCTGGAGCGCGTGGCGCGAGCCGCGCACGCTGGCCATCGGCCTGGTCGTCATGTCCTTCGCGCTGGCCGAGGGCATCGCGAACGACTGGCTGGCCCTCGGCCTCGTCGACGGCTACGGGGCCGCGCCGGCTCTCGGCTCCTTCGGCTACGCCCTCTTCGTGGTGGCCATGACCACGGGCAGGTTCTTCGGCGGCGGCCTGGCCACCCGGTTCGGCCGGGTCCTGGTGCTGCGGGTGACCGCGCTGCTGGTGGCGCTGGGCGCGCTGGTCGTGATCGCGTCCCCGTCGTTGCCGTGGGCGTTCGTCGGAGCGCTGGTGTGGGGCATCGGCGCCTCGCTGGGGTTCCCCATGGGCATGACCGCCGCGGCCGACGAGGAGTCCCACGCCGCCACCCGGGTCGCCGTGGTCAGCTCGATCGGCTACTGCGCCTTCCTCGGCGGCCCACCGCTCATCGGGGCGCTCGGCGAGCGCGTGGGCGTCCTCGACTCGATGCTGGTCGCGGTGGCGGCGGCGGTCGTCGGCCTCCTCGCGACGCGGGCCCTCGCGCCGCCGCCCGAGCGCTGAGCGGGTCCCTGACCGCTGCGTTCAGCAGTACGTCGTGCGCAGCGGGGCGATCCCGTTGAAACCGACGCTGGCGTAGGCCGTCGTGTAGGCGCCCGCCGCAGCGAGCAGCACCCGGTCGCCCGGACGCAGGTCGCGGGGCAGCCGGTAGCGGTGGTGACGGTAGAGCACGTCGGCGCTGTCGCAGGTCGGCCCGGCCAGCACCACCTCGCGGGTGGGTCCCCGCAGCCGCCGTCCGTCCCGGGTCACCTCGAGGCGGTACTTCACGCCCTCGTCGAGCGCCTCGGCCAGCCCGCCGAAGAGGCCGATGTCGAGGTAGACCCACCGCACGCCCTCCCGCTCGGCCACCAGCAGCACCTCGCTCTCCAGGACACCGGCGTCGGCCACCAGCGCGCGGCCGGGCTCGGCCATCACGACCGGGCCCGCCGACCCGTCGGGGTCCGGCCCGGGGACGATCCCCACCAGCTCCTCGAGCGCCTGCGCGACGGCGGCGCCGTACGCCGGCAGCCCGGGGGCCTCGCCGAGCAGCTCGGCCGGGAAGCCGCCGCCGAGGTTCACCACGCTCAGGTCGGTGCCGCGCGCCCGCAGCCCGGCACGCAGCCGTCCCGTCGCCGCCAGCGGAGCCCGCCAGGCGCGCGGGTCGCGCTGCTGGCTGCCGACGTGGAACGCGACGCCGACCGGGTGCCCGAGGCCGACGGCGAGGGCCAGGAGCGCCCGCGCCTCGTCCTCGGAGCAGCCGAACTTCCCGCCGGCGAGCCCCCAGTCCGCGCCGGCCCCGGAGGTGGCCAGGCGCACCATCACCGTGGCCCCGGGCGCGTGCCGCGCCACCTTGTCCAGCTCGGCGGGGCTGTCCACGCTGAAGCGGCGTACGCCGAGCCCGTGGGCCCACGCGACGTCGGTGGCCCGCTTGACGGTGTTGCCGTAGGACATGTCCTCGGGCAGCCCGCCGGCCTGCAGCACCAGCGCGATCTCACCGGGGCTGGCGACGTCCCAGGCCGCCCCGTGCGCCGCGAGCAGGCTGAGCACCGGGTGGGACGGGTTGGCCTTGACCGCGTAGTGCAGCCGGACCCCGGGCAGGACCGCCGCCAGCTCGGCGTACCGCTCGCGCACCACCTCGGTGTCGAGGTGCAGCATCGGGGTGCCGGCCGGGGGCGGTGAGCTCGCCCGCGACGCGCCCTCGGTGGGCAGGGTGGGCTCGGTGGGCAGTGCGGTGGCGGGAGTCGAGGGCACGGGGGTCTCCTCCTCGGGGTCGGCTCGCGGGGTCTGCGGAGGAGGAGGTGCGCGGGCGCCGGCTGATACCTGGCCCACGCGCGGCGGGCGCCGTACCTCGCACGGGCGCGGCGCTCAGCGGCATCGTCGGGGTCAGGTGCCGAGGTCGGCGACGACCTCGGCACCGGGCAGCTCGCCGAGGAGCGCGCCGGGCAGCAGGATCTTCGAGCGCCGCAGCCCGCTGCCCAGGATGACGACCGGCGCCTCGGTCAGCCGCTCGTCGACGAGGAGCCGCCAGGCGCCCGGCAGCCCGACCGGCGTGATGCCGCCGTACTCCATGCCCGTGCGCGCCACGGCGTCGTCCATCGCCAGGAACGTCGCCTTGCGGACGTCGAGACGCCGCTTCACCAGGGTGTTCACGTCGGCGCGGGTGTCGGCCCGCACGACGCAGGCCGCCACCCGCTCCTCGCCGGAGCGGCGACCTCCGACGACGACGCAGTTGCCGCTGGCCTCCAGCGGCAGGTCGTACGCCGAGGTCAGCGCGGCGGTGTCGGCCAGGTCCGGGTCGATCTCCACCACCCCCACCCGGTCGGCCCCACGCCACTGCTCCAGCAGTGCCCGGACGGGGTCGGCGAGCAGCTCGGGACGGTCCAGGGCCGGATCTGCGTCGAGGCCACCGAGGCTCCACAGGGCCATGCAGGTGCTCCCTTCGTGAGTGGGTCGGGTCAGCTCGGACGGTCGGCGCGGGCCGTCGCAGAGGCGCGGCCGTGACATACCGACGTCATGTTGCCCCAGGGGCTGGGTTTTCCCGCCGCCGTGGCGCATTGTTTTATCAGCGCACCGGCCGACCCAAAGAGCCGGGCGTCAGCGCCGCTGGCCGGCTGCCCCCTCCGGCCGGTGGCGCGCCCCCTCCGCGGGAACCCTTGTCACGTAAAGTGATCCACGAGGGGAGTACTTCCGCGAACCAGTCCGGTCAGTACGGTGCGATCTCGCACCTCGGCTGGTTGCCCGATCCGGGTGAAGGAGACCTCAGGACCGATCGAACGCGCCCTGAGGAGCAACCCGTGAACCCCTACCTGTCCCTGCCCACGCGCGCCGCCGCGGAGCCGCAGACCCTCGACAGCATCGGCAACCCCGTGCTGTGGACCTCGGTCATCGTCGGCGTGCTCGTGCTGCTCGCCGTCGACTTCCTGCTCACCCGACGCCCCCACGAGGTGTCGATGAAGGAGGCGCTCGGCTGGTCGGCCTTCTACGTGGCCCTCCCCCTGGCGTTCGCCGGCTACGTCTTCCTCGACTTCGGCTCCGACCGGGGCCTGGAGTTCCTCACCGGCTACCTGGTGGAGAAGTCGCTGAGCGTCGACAACCTCTTCGTCTTCCTGCTGCTGCTCGGCGCTTTCGCCGTGCCGAAGGAGCTGCAGCAGCGCGTGCTCCTCTACGGCATCGTCGGCGCGCTGGTGCTCCGCAGCATCTTCATCGCCGTCGGGGCCGCAGCCCTGTCGGCCTTCGACTGGATGTTCCTGGTCTTCGGCCTGATCCTCGTGGCCACCGCCGTCAAGATCCTCCGCGACGCCCTGAGCGGGCACGACCAGGAGATCGACATCGACGAGATGCGCAGCGTCAGGCTCATGCGTCGCTTCGTGCCCGTGACCGAGGAGTACGACGGCCCGAGGATGCTGTCGACGGTCGACGGCAAGCGCGCCATCACTCCGCTGGCCCTCGTGGTCGTCGCCGTCTTCGCGACCGACATCGTCTTCGCCGTCGACTCGGTGCCCGCTGTCTACGGCATCACCGGCGACCCGTTCCTGGTGTTCGCCACCAACGCCTTCGCGCTGCTGGGCCTGCGGGCGCTGTACTTCGTGCTCGAGGGGGCGCTGTCCAAGCTGCGCCACCTCGGCTTCGGGCTCGCCGTCATCCTCGCCTTCATCGGCGTGAAGCTGGCCCTGCACTGGGGCCACCTGCAGAACGACAGCGTCCCGGAGATCCCGACCCTGTGGTCGCTCGGCGTCATCATCGTGGTCCTCGTCGTCACGACCGTCACCAGCCTGGTCGCCGACAGGAGGGCCGGCGACCCGCCGGGGTCCGGGGACAGCGACGCCGACCGCGACGACGACGGGGTTACCGTCTCCGCGTGAGCAAGCGGTCGAGCCGAGGCCAGGAGCGCGCCGGCGGGTCCACCCCCGCCACGCGCGCCCTGACCGCGGCCGGCGTCGACTTCACCGAGCGGGCCTACGACCACGACCCGGCCGCCGAGAGCTTCGGGCTCGAGGCGGCCGAGGCGCTGGGCGTGGAGCCCGCCCGCGTGCTCAAGACGCTGCTCGTCGAGGTCGACGGGCGCCTCGTCGTCGGCATCGTGCCGGTCGCGGGGCGCCTGGACCTGAAGTCCCTCGCTGCGGCCGTCGGCGGCAAGCGCGCGGTGATGGCCGACCCCGTGCTGGCCGAGCGCCGGACCGGCTACGTCGTGGGCGGCATCAGTCCGCTCGGGCAACGCACCCCGCACCCCACCGTGGTGGACCGGACCGCCCTGGAGCACCCGACCGTGCTCGTCTCCGGCGGTCGCCGGGGGCTCGACCTCGAGCTGGCGCCGGCCGACCTGGTCGCGGCGACCTCCGCCGTCGTGGCCGACATCGCCCGGTCCTGACCGCTCGCCGGGCCTCGATAGGGTGAACCATGACGACTCCCGGGGTCACCAGCGAGGTCGGACGGCTGGGCACGGTGCTGCTGCACCGGCCGGGCAACGAGCTGAAGCGGCTCACCCCGCGCAACAACGACCGCCTGCTCTTCGACGGGATCCCCTGGGTCGACCGGGCCCAGGAGGAGCACGACGCCTTCGCGCAGGTGCTGCGCGACCGCGGCGTCGAGGTGGTGTACCTCCTCGACCTGCTCACCGAGACCCTCGCCTCGGAGGAGGCGCGCGGCCAGGCCGTGACCTCCACGCTCGGCAGCCTCCACCTCGGCGACACGCTGCGCGCCCACCTCGGCTCGCACCTGCTCGACCTGGCGCCGGAGGCGCTCGCGCACCTGCTGTGCGAGGGGCTGCGCAACGACGAGGTCCGCGGCGGCCACGGGCTGGTGACCAGCCTCCTCGCCGAGGACGACTTCCTCGTCGAGCCGCTGCCCAACCTGCTCTTCACGCGCGACTCCAGCGTGTGGGTCCGCGACCACGTGGCGGTCACCTCGCTGACGATGGCGGCGCGGGAGCGGGAGACCCAGCTGACCGAGCTGATCTACGCGCTGCACCCGCGCTTCTCGGGCACGAGCACCATCCACGGCTGGCACCAGGAGCACGTCGAGGGCGGCGACGTCCTGCTGCTGGCGCCCGGCGTCGTGGCGATCGGCGTGGGCGAGCGGACCACGCCCGCCGGCGCCGAGCGGCTGGCCCGGCAGATGTTCGGGGCCGGTCTGGCCGAGACCGTCCTGGCGGTGCCGATCATGCAGGAGCGGGCCACCATGCACCTCGACACCGTGTGCACGATGGTCGACGTCGACACGGTCGTGATGTACCCCAACATCGCGGACACCCTGACCGCCCACGCCGTGACGGTTGCCGACAGGACCGGCGGCGAGGACAGCGACCTGGTCCTGCACGTCGCACCGCCCGAGCCGTTCCTCGTCGCGGCCGCCAAGGCGATGCGCATCGACACCCTGCACCGCATCGACACGGGGCTCGACCCGGTCACCGCCGAGCGGGAGCAGTGGGACGACGGCAACAACACCCTGGCCATCGCGCCCCGCGTGGCCGTCGCCTACGAGCGCAACACCGAGACCAACGCCCGGCTCGAGGCGGCCGGCATCGAGGTGCTGGCCATCGCCGGCTCCGAGCTGGGCTCCGGTCGCGGCGGGCCGCGGTGCATGTCCTGCCCGATCGCTCGCGACGACGTCGAGGGACGGCCCGTCTAGGACCGGATCGCGATCCACAGCTGCTGGGCCCGGGCGACGAGGCGACCGGCGTCGTCGTACATGCCGCTGGTGGTCCACGTCTTGCGGCCCTCGGTGCGCACCAGCCGCCCCACCACGACGTACGTCGCACCCGCCTGCGGCGGCGACTGCCGGGGCTCGAGGCCGGCCGACATGGCGGCCAGCACGAGGGGCCGGTGCTCGAGGTCGGAGGACCAGCCGCCGACGCAGTCGAGGGCGGCCCACGTCACGGCCGTGCCGACCTGGCCGTCGCTGTCGGCCAGCGAGGGGTCGGGGGTCCACGTCGCCGCCACCCGGTCCTCGTCGGGCAGGCGCCCGGGGAAGATGCGCATCCCGTCGCCGGGCTCGCGCTCGGGCCCGCAGACGACACAGGTCGGGAAGGGGTGGCTGCGCAGGCCGGCGTAGCCCGACGCCGCCTCCCGGGCGACGTCGGCGCCCACGGCGGGGCCGGGGTCGGCGTCGTCGCCGACCAGCACGGCGTCCGGGCGCACGGTGGCCACCACCCCGGGGACCCCGTCGTCACCGAGGGGACCGGTGAGGGTCCAGCCCGCGTCGTCGTCCGGGTCCAGCGTCAGCGCGACGTCGAGCGGCGGCGGAGCCTTCAGGGAGACGGTCAGCGGGAGCACGGCGCCGAGGGTGGCGGCGGCCTCGGCGACCGCGCCGGCGGTCCAGCCGCCGTTGCCCGAGGTCGGGGGGCCGTTGAAGCGCGCAGGCACGGTCAGCGAGGTCATGCCCCCACGCTGCCAGTACGGGGCCTGCCATGTAACGCGGGGTTATGGACCGGTCGCACGGCGTACACGCCTTGCGCGGCGTCCATAACCCCGCGTTACATGCGCGCCGGGCCGGGCCGGGCCGGTCAGGCCAGGTCGTTCTCCGTCAGGAACTGCTCGGCGACGGCCTGCGGGTCCTCCTTGTCGATGACGACCTGGGTGACCAGCGCGCCGAGGGTCTCGGTGTCGAGGGCCTCGGAGACGCTGTTCAGGGTCTCGGTCACGGTGTCGTCGACGACCTCGCTGCGCAGCAGCGGCACGATGTTCTGCGCCGCGAACAGCGCCTCGGGGTCCTCGAGCGGGACGAGGTCCTCGGCGGCGATGTTGGGGTCGGTGGTGAACAGGTTGGCGGCGTCGATGCGGCCGTTCAGCAGGGCGCCGAGGCTCTGCGGGCCACCCGCGTCGAGCTCGATGAAGTCGCCGAAGACCACGCCGTAGACCTCCTCCAGGCCCGGGATCCCGGTCTGGCGGGTCTTCCACTCCGGCGCACCGCCGAGGGTCAGGTCACCGGCCACGTCGGCGAGGTCGCCGATCTCGGCGAGGTCGTACTCCTCGGCGGTCTCCGAGGTCACCACGACGGCGTCCTTGTCCTCGGCCTCGGAGTAGTCCAGGACGGTGAGCTCCTCGGGCAGGGTGTCGGTCAGCTCGCTGTACACGCCCTCGGGGTCGGACGCCTCGCCCACGGCGCCGGCCTCCTCCTCGGCGAGGAAGTAGTCGCGCAGCACGCCGGTGTACTCCGGCAGGATGTCGATCGACGCGTCCTCGATGGCAGGGATGTAGACCTCGCGGCTGCCGATGTTGAGCCGTGTGGACGCCTCGACCCCGGCGCCGTTGAGGGCGCCGGCGTAGATCTCGGCCAGCAGGGCGTTCTCGGGGAAGTTCGCCGAGCCGACGACGACCTCGGCCGACGACGATCCGGAGTCACCCGAGCTGTCGGACTCGAGGGCTTCGTCGCCACCGCCGCAGCCGGCCAGGCCCAGCAGGGCCACCGTGGTGAGCGAGGCGATCAGGGGAGTGCGCTTCATCGATCGTGCCTTTCGTCAGGACCCCGAGGTCCGGAGGGATGTACGGACGGACGTCCTTCTCCCGGCAGCCCTGCCGGTGAGTCCAGGGGAGACCGCGAGGCGCTGCAGCAGCGACGCCACGAGGTCGACGAGCAGGGCCAGGGCCGCGACCAGCAGCGCGCCGCTGGCCATCTGCGCGTAGTCGCGCACCGACAGGCCGTCGATGAGGTAGCGGCCCAGGCCGCCGAGCCCCACCGTCGCGGCAAGCGTGGCGGTCGCGATGACCTGCAGGGCGGCCGACCGGAGCCCGGAGGCGATGAGCGGGAGCGCGCACGGCACCTCGACGCGCCACAGCACCTCGGCGCCGGTCATGCCCATGCCCTTGGCGGCGTCGCGCGCGGCGGCGTCGACCTGCTCGACACCGGCGTAGGCGCCCGCCAGGATCGGCGGGATCGCGAGCACGGTCAGCACGATCTCGGTCGGCACGAGCACGCTGGCCTCGCCGGACAGCTGCGGGCTGATGAGCATGATGCCGATGAAGAGCAGCCCGAGGCTGGGGATGGCCCGGAAGGCGCCGGTCACGTTGACGGCCAGGAAGCGGCCCCGGCCGGTGTGCCCGACGACGAGTCCCAGGGGCACGGCGACCAGCGCCGCGAGCACGAGGGCGATGCCGGAGTAGAGCAGGTGCTCCCACACCCGCAGCGGGATGCCCTCGCCGCCGCTCCAGTGGGAGCCGTCGGTGAGCCAGGTGAGGACGTCGTTCACGCCGCCACCTC
Organism: uncultured Actinomycetota bacterium; assembly: GCA_963721555.1. Classification (GTDB taxonomy): domain Bacteria; phylum Actinomycetota; class Actinomycetes; order Propionibacteriales; family Nocardioidaceae; genus Marmoricola_A. The sequence goes on from CAVRJU010000001.1 coordinate 68,000, forward strand.
CGCGCTGCGGGACCCCTCGGGCCCGGTCGGCTCGTCGACCGGTCGGTTCGACGCTCCGGTGCGCAGCCACGGGGTCAGCGCACGGGAGATCAGCACGATGACGAGGTCGAAGAGCAGCGCGAGCAGCACGCAGGCGACGAGCCCGGCGACGACGGGATCGAGGAAGTCGCGCTGGAAGCCGTCGGTGAACAGCGAGCCCAGCTGCGGGATGCCGATCAGTGCCGCGACGCTGACGATGCTGACGTTGCTGACCGCGGCGACGCGCATGCCGGCGGCGATGACCGGTACGGCGAGCGGCAGCTCGACGGTGAGCAGCCGGCGCAGGGCCCCGAAGCCCATGGCCGTGGCCGAGGCGCTGACCGACTCGTCGACGGCCGCCAGGGCGTCGGCGACGGTGCGCGTCAGCAGGGCCAGGGTGTAGATCGTCATCGCCACCACGACGTTGACGGTGTCGAGGATGCGGGTGCCGAGGAAGAGCGGCATGAGCACGAAGAGCGCCAGCGACGGGATCGTGTAGAGGAGCCCGGTGCCGACCACGAGCGGGGTGTAGAGCCACGACACCCGGTGGGCGGCCCAGCCCAGGGGGATGGAGAGCAGCAGGCCGATGACCAGCGGCACCCCGGCCAGCCAGGCGTGGTCGAGGGTGTAGGACCCGATGTCGTCGAGGTGGTCCAGCACCCAGGTCATGCGCCCGCCCCCTCCGGGTCCCGCCGCTCGATGGCGGCCACGACCTCGGCGGCCGTGACGGTGCCGAGCAGGACGCCGTCGGCGTCGACCACCACACCGCGCCCGCTCGGGGAGGACAGTGCGGCGTCGAGCAGCGCGCGGGTGGAGCCCTCGGCGCGGGCGACGGTGCCGCCACGGTGCAGGTCGGTCTCGGTCACCGGGCCCGACACGCGTGCCGGCTCGACCCAGCCGACCGGACGGCGCTCATCGTCGACCACGACCACCCAGCGGTCACGCCCGCCGCCGGACCCCCTCGACCGTGGCGCCCAGCGTCACCGTCCGCTCCTCGTGGGTCGGCACCTGGGGGGCAGGACGGAACCCCAGCCCGCGGTAGCCGCGGTCACGTCCGACGAAGTCGGCCACGAAGTCGTCGTGGGGGTCGCCGAGGAGGGTGGCGGGGTCGGAGAGCTGCGCGAGCTCACCGCCGACCCGGAGCACGGCGACCTGGTCGCCGAGCTTCACGGCCTCGTCGATGTCGTGGGTGACGAAGAGGATGGTCTTGCCGAGCTCGCCCTGCAGCCGCAGGAACTCGTCCTGCAGCTGCTCGCGCACCACCGGGTCGACGGCGCTGAAGGGCTCGTCCATGAGCATCACCGGCGGGTCGGCGGCCAGGGCCCGGGCCACCCCGACCCGCTGCTGCTGGCCGCCGGAGAGCTGGTGGGGGTAGCGGTCGGCGTACGCCTGGGGCAGCCCGACCCGCTCGATCAGCTCGAGGCTGGTGCTGCGGGACCTCTTCTTGTCCCAGCCCAGGAGTCGCGGCACGGTGGCGATGTTGTCGGCGACGGTCCGGTGCGGGAACAGCCCGGCGTGCTGGATGACGTAGCCGATGCCGCGACGCAGCTCGCTGGCCTCGAGGGTGGCGGTGTCCTGGCCGTCGACGGTGATCCGCCCGGAGGTCGGCTCGATCATCCGGTTGACCATGCGCAGCGACGTGGTCTTGCCGCAGCCGGACGGGCCCACGAGGACCGTGATCCGCCCCTGCGGCGCCTCCAGGCTGAGACCGCCCACCGCCACGGTCCCGTCGGGGAAGGACTTCGTCACGGCCTCGAAACGAATCACTTGACGACCCAACCACACCGTCCGGACAGTTCGCGGGCGACGCGAGTCACGAAGTGACAACCATCGACCGTCACGCGGCACTTCCCGTGGAGGTTCACCGTTTTTGTGAGGGTCCCGTGGAGGTTCTGCGCGGCTCCGCGCCTGCCCACGCAGAGGTTGCTCGGGTCACGCGGGGACCGGCCGCTCCTCGGTGGGACGCAGGGCGACCACGGCGCCCAGGATGAGCACGCCCCCGAGGAGGGCCGGCCACGTGAGGCGCTCGCCCAGGAGCACCGCCGCGAGCAGTCCGGCCGAGAGCGGCTCGACGAGGGTGGCGACGGTGGCGGCCGACCCGGACGTCGTGCGGAGCCCGGCGTACAGCAGGCCGTAGGACAGGGCCATCGTCGCGATGCCGAGGTAGACGAGCAGCGCCACCGACCCGGCGTCGGTGGTGAGGACCGGCTCCCCTGCGACGGCGGCGAGCAGGAGGAACGGGGAGAGCGCCACGGCACCGGCGGCGGTCGCGCAGGTGGTGAGCGCGACCGGGTCGACCCGTGAGGCGAGGGTGTGGCCCAGCACCGTGGTGGCGGCGTACACCGCACCGGACGCCACGGCCATGAGCAGGCCCAGCGTCGGCCGGTCACCGGGCGCCGGCGAGCCGTGCCCGGCGTTGGCCGTGATGAGCACGAGCCCGGTGAGCGCCGAGGCCAGCACCGCGACCTCGCGCACGGAGGGTCGGGTGCGCGCCGCGAGGTGCTCGCCGAGGCTGGCCAGCACCGGTGCGAGCCCCAACGAGACGACGGTGGCGACGCTCACCCCCACCAGCAGGACGGCTCCGAAGTAGAGGCCCTGGTAGAGCCCGGTGCAGCAGCCGAGCAGGGCCGCCTTCACCGGGTGCCGGCGCAAGGTCTCCCGCACGGCGCGGGCCCGGCGGGTCACCAGGGCGAAGCCGGCGAGGGCGACGGCCGCCAGCGCCATGCGCCACGCGCTGACGGTCATCGCGCCGAGGCCGTCGCGGTCGTTGAGGACCGTGACCACCAGTCCGCCGGTGCCCCACAGGACCCCGGCCGCGCAGACCTGGAGCAGCCCGACCCGGGCGCTCCCGAGCGCTGGTGCGTGGCTCATCGCTGCGTCCCTCGGTGGCCGGGCATGAAGAAACCCGGCCGTTGCTGACGGGGGATACAACAACGACCGGGCAGGTTCCAGCGTATTGCTGCCGGTACCGATTCTCAACTCACCAGACGTGGTGGATCCCACGGCCAATGGGCGTTTCGGGTCACCGAATCGTGACTTGTCGGTTGGCCAGCCCGTGACGGGCCGAACGCTCCTCCGTGGTCAGCGGCTCGGCGCCGTCGGTGAGCGCGGTCATCGCCTCGTCGAGGGCGGTGGCGAAGCGTGCGGCGGGCTCCTCCAGCACCTCCGCACCGGTGCCCGCGGGCAGGTCCCAGACCGGGGCGAGCAGGCCGTGCGCCCGGAACATCCCGACCAGGCGCGCGTCCGCGACGAGCCGGTCCTCGCCCGCGAGGTGCAGGCGCGCCAGGGCGGACAGCAGCACCTCCTCGTCGTGGGGCATCACCCAGCGCAGGTGTTCCTTGCTCCCCATCGCGGTCCAGTACGCCGCGGTGACCGAGGTCAGCCGCGCGGTCGGCGAGGCGACCTGGTTGGCCTGCTCCAAGGCGGCGGCGACGTCGCTGGAGTCGTCGTCGACGTCGGCGATCCAGTACTCGAATCCCTCGTGCACGGTGATGTCCAGGGGCTCGTCGACGACGAGCTCCTGCAGGCGCGGCCCTTCGCCTGGGGCGTCGGTCAGGCCGACCATCTGACCGGGCTCGGCGACCAGGGCCGCCTCGAGCACGGCGCCCAGGTCACGGCTCGGGTCGCCGTACGCGTGCTGGACCTGGAGCCCGAGCCACACCGTGCCGTCGTCGCGGACCATGGCCGGCGCGGCCACCGGCAGCAGCGTCGCCAGCAGCACGTCGCGCTCACCCGGCGTGGCCAGCGGCAGCGGGGCCGTGGCGGCCGGCACCAGCTCGCGCAGCGCGACCAGGTCGCACTCGGCGGCGAGGCCGGCGAAGGGGCGGGTCACCAGCCGCGGCGGCGCGCCGGTCGCGCTGCCGTGGCAGGAGCGGTAGCGCAGGCCCGACCCGCAGGGGCACGGCTGGCGAGGCGACACCCCGTCCGGGGCGGGTGCCGCGTTCTGTGCGGCGTGCTGACGTGCCTTGTCGCGTGATCGCTTGCCCATAGGGCTGGAGGCTACGCGGCGCTGGTGTGGGCAGCGTCAGAGGGGCGCGCGAGGCTCAGAGCGGGATGCGCACGTGCACGGTGGTCTGGCCGGAGTCGTCCTCGACCCACCACTTCTTCACCAGGGCGTCGACGATGCTCAGCCCGCGCCCCGAGATGTCGGAGTTGTCGGCGTCGACCGCGTGCGGCCGTGAGGCGCTGCCGCCGTCACTGACGGAGATGACGAGCTCGCCGGCCTCGAGCGACCAGCTGACGACGAGGTCGTTGACCGGCAGGGGTGCGGCATGGCGGACGGAGTTGCCGACCAGCTCGGAGATCACCACGCGGGCGTCGTCGACGCGCTCACCGGTGAAGCCCTGGCCCTCGAGCCACGAGCGGAGCTCCTGGCGGACGACGGAAGCGGAGGGGGCGCGGAAGGGGACGCGAAGGTCCATCCCCTGCCCCTCACGCTCGGTCATCACGGTCACTTCTCTCGCCTCGCTCGCTTGACGCCCACTGCGATACTCCCCACCACCCCTTGCCCCAAACTCAGCCCAGCCAGGAAAGGACACGTCCCGGAGTGTCGGTGATCACGGCCTCAACCCCGAGGTCGAGGCAACGTCCCAGGTCGTCGGGAGTGTTGACGACCCACACGTGGATCCGGTGACCCTCGTCGTGAAGTCTATGAGCAAGCCGGGGCCGCTCGCGGATCTCTTCGACACCCGGGCCGGCGATGGACCCGCTCATCAGCATCCCTCGGGCCACTCTCCACGAGACCGCCCCCTCGATGAGGAAGACGGTCTCGAGCCGCGGCGCGAGGCGTCGTACCCGGGTCACGGCGACGCCGGAGAAGCTCATGACGCGGGCCGGTGAACCGGCGTGGTTCCACCCCACCTGGTCGAGGAGGTCGACGACCCGCCGCTCGACCAGCCCGGCGTAGCGGGTGGGGTGCTTGGTCTCGATCGCGACGTCGATGGTGCGGTCGTAGTCGCGCACGACGTCGATGAGCCGCTCGAGCGTGAGCACGCCCTTCTCGTCGCGCTCGGGCAGCTCCACCTCGTCGTCCAGCTCGGCCCAGGGCCGCTTCCAGGCCGACGCGTCGAGGTCGTCGAGCTGGGAGAGGGTCATGGTCGAGACCACGCCGCGCGAGTTCGTGGTGCGGTCGATGCGGCGGTCGTGGACCAGGACGAGGTGCCCGTCGGCCGTCAGGCGGACGTCGCACTCGACCCCGTCGGCACCCTCGTCGATCGCCTTGAGGTAGGCCGCCAGCGTGTGCTCGGCCTCGCTCTCGTTCGACCCCCGGTGCGCGATCACCTTGGGACGCCCCTCGGGCTGTCTCATGACACAGCATCGTGCCAGTCGGCGACGGCTGGACCGGTGACCCGCGTGCGGCTCGCGCGGCGAGTCTGCGATCGGGCGGGCGATGGTCTGGCGCTGCTCGGGCGGCGGTCTAGCCCGAGGCGTGGGCCGCGACCGTGGTCGCGACCTCGTCGCGGGAGGCCCCGGAGGCGAGCAGCAGCGTCAGCAGCAGTCGGGCCTGCAGCGGCGCGAGCCGCCCGCCGTGGAGGAGTCCGCGGGCCAGCAGGTCCGCCTCCGAGCCGGCGCCGCCGTACGTCCGTCGGTGCACCGAGCCGCCTCCGGTCCGGCTCACCAGCACCACCGGGACCCTGGCCGCGGCCTCGGCGAGGACGTCCGCGACCTCGGGCGCGACGTGGCCTGCTCCGAAGCCGGCGACCACGAGACCGTCGGCGGTGGCGGCCGAGGCGGCGTAGCGGCGGGGGTCGTCGCCCAGCAGCGCGGTGAGCAGGTCGACGTGCACCGCCACCGCGGCAGGGGTCGGCAGCGCCGGGCGCCGGAGCACCTCCCCCAGCATCGCGACCTCGCCCTCGAGCAGCTCACCCAGCGGGCCGGGGGCGGCCGATCGGAAGGCGTCGGTCGCGCTGCTGTGCCGTTTGGCCACGCGACGGGCGGCGTGGACCTTGTCGCCCACCACGACGAGCACCCCGAGGTCGCGGCAGGCGACGGTCGCGGCGACGGTCACTGCGGCGAGGAGGTTGGCCGGGCCGTCCGCGCCAGGAGCCGAAGGCAGACGCAGAGCCCCGGTGAGGACGAGGGGCTCGGGCCGGTCCCAGAGCAGGTCGAGGACGTACGCCGTCTCCTCGAGGGTGTCGGTGCCCTGCACGACGACGACCCCGGCGGCTCCCTCGTCGACGGCGCGCCGCGCGAGCGCCAGCACCTCGAGCAGGTCGGCGAAGGTGATGCGAGCCGAGCTGACGCGGCGTACGTCGACCGTGCTCAGCTCGACGCCGCCCGGGAGGTCGGCGGCCTCGAGGGTCGGGGCCGCGCCGTGCTCCCCGTCACCGGTCATGCCGATCGTCCCGCCGAGGCAGTACGCCGTCACCCGCCCTCGGGCGCGGGCGCCGGTCACGGCCGGCCCCTCCGGTCCGTCAGCAGCACCGGTTCTGCGTCGATCCCTCGCGGTGGTCGTCGCGGTGGCGCTCGAAGGCGCGTCGCGTCATCGGCTCCTCACCTCGTCGTGCGCAGGCGGCCAGGTAGTCGTCCCACTTGGCCTCGCCGCTGAGCTGCCGGACGTACCAGCGCAGGCCGGCCAGCGCTCGGCGTACCGGCGACGTCGGGGCGGCCGTCGGCGCGCTCATGATCCGACCGGCGTCGCGCGGTCGTGGGAGGCGCGCCACTCGGCCTCGGCCTTCTTCTCCTCGTCGGTGGCGAGGAACTCCGCAGGGGCGACGACGTGGGACTCGGTCCTCGGCACCTCGGTGGTCGGCAGGGAGCCGGCCCTCGCCGCCTTGACCCAGATCAGCGCGGCGTTGGCGACGATGACGATCACCAGCAGCGCGAAGCTGCCCTGGAGGAAGGCGTTGACGGTGGAGTTGGTGATGACGGTGTCCATCTGCGAGGCGTCCGTCGCGGGCGTCAGCACCTCGCCGGCGTCGCGGGCCGCACGGTAGCGGTCGGCCTGCGCGAGGTATCCGATGGCGGGGTTGTCGGAGAACACCTTCTGGTAGCTGGCCGTCATGGTGACCACGAGGTCCCAGACGAGCGGGACGGCCGGCACCCAGACGTACTTCCACCAGCCGTGCTTGCAGAACAGCGTCACGCAGAGCGTCAGCGCGATCGCGGCCAGCAGCTGGTTGGCGATGCCGAACAGCGGGAAGAGCTGGTTGATGCCGCCGAGCGGGTCGGTGACGCCGACGTAGAGCATGTAGCCCCAGGCCAGCACGACGACGGCGGAGGCCATCCAGGAGCCCGGCTTCCACGACGTGTCGCCGAACTTGGGCCACACGTTGCCGATGGTGTCCTGCAGCATGAAGCGGCCCACGCGGGTGCCGGCGTCGACGGCGGTGAGGATGAACAGCGCCTCGAACATGATCGCGAAGTGGTACCAGAACGCGGCCAGGCCTCCACCGAAGGCTTCGCTGAAGATCTGGGAGATGCCGAACGCGAGCGTCGGCGCGCCTCCGGTGCGCGAGACCAGCTCCTCCTCCACCGACGCGGACGCGGCCTGCAGCTGGTCGGGCGTGATCGAGAAGCCGAGCGTGCCCACGAACTCCGCGGCGCTCTCGACCGTGCCGCCGGTCATCGCCGCCGGGGCGTTGATCGCGAAGTAGAGGCCCTGGTCGATGACGGAGGCGGCGATCAGCGCCGAGATCGCGACGAACGACTCCATGAGCATGCCGCCGTAGCCGATCATCCGGACGTGGCTCTCCTTGGCCAGCATCTTCGGCGTCGTGCCCGAGGCGATCAGGGCGTGGAAGCCCGAGAGCGCACCGCAGGCGATGGTGATGAAGAGGAACGGGAAGAGCTTGCCTGCGAAGACCGGGCCGTCGCCCTCGGTCGCGAAGGAGGTGACGGCCTCGTTCTGCAGGGTCGGCTGGGCCAGCAGCATGCCGACGGCCAGCAGCAGGATGACGCCGATCTTCATGAACGTCGACAGGTAGTCGCGCGGGGTCAGCAGCATCCAGACCGGGAGGATGGAGGCGACGAAGCCGTAGACGACCAGCGCGATCGTCAAGGTCTCCGGGGAGAGGGTCAGCGGCTCGGCCCAGCTCGACCCCTCGACGACCCCGCCGAGCACGATGGCCAGCAGGAGCAGCACGACGCCGATGCCGGTGACCTCCATGACGCGCCCGGGGCGCAGGACACGGAGGTAGAAGCCCATGAACAGCGCGATCGGGATGGTGAGCCCGATCGAGAACACGCCCCAGGGCGACTCGGCCAGCGCGTTGACGACGACCAGCGCGAGCACGGCCAGGATGATGATCATGATCGCGAAGACCGCGATCAACGCCGCGACACCGCCGACGACCCCGATCTCCTCGCGGACCATCTGGCCCAGGCTCTTCCCGTCGCGGCGCATCGACAGGAACATCGTGACCATGTCCTGCACGGCTCCGGCGAGCACGACGCCGGCCACGATCCAGATGGTGCCGGGCAGGTAGCCCATCTGCGCCGCGAGCACGGGCCCGACGAGCGGACCGGCGCCGGCGATCGCGGCGAAGTGGTGGCCGTAGAGGACGCGGCGGTCGGTGACCTCGAAGTCGGTGCCGTTCTCCAGCCGCTCCGCCGGTGTCGCGCGCGTGTTGTCGAGCTTCAGCACGCGTCGCGCGATGAAGCGCGAGTAGAAGCGGTAGGCGATGAGGTACGACGAGATCGCGGCGAAGAGGACCCACAGTGCCGACACCTCCTCGCCACGGCTCAGGGCGAGCACGGCCCAGCACAGCGCGCCCACGGCAGCGACCGCGCCCCAGGCGACCAGCTTCGCCGGCGACGGTCGGCCCGAGCCCCCGGGCGACGGGTCGTTCGCGGGACGGGTCGAGGTGGACGTCGTCATGGTGCCTCCGGTTCCGAGCGGCGGGCGCAGAAGGGGCAGATCGTCGCAGAAGGATCTGCCTGCGCTCAGCACCCTACGACAGTGCGCCGCCGGTGCCGAGGGGTCAGCGGGCGGTCGAGTCTCAGTCCGGGGCGGGCTCCGGCCCGGGCACCTCGAGCCGTGAGGTGCCGAGCCGGTCGACGCGGTAGCGCTGGCCGTGCGGGCTGACCCAGGTCAGAGCGCCGTCGGGACCGCGTCGGTAGCGCCAGCCGCCGTGGGTCTTGACCCGATGGTGGTAGCGGCACAGTCGGGCGAGCCGGGCCGCGCTGGTCTGGCCGGGAGGTCCGCCCTCGTCGGGCGGCACGTAGGGGTCGATGTGGTCGCGGTCGGTGGTGCCGGGTCGGGCCGGGCGTCCGCACCAGGGGAACTGGCAGGTCAGGTCGCGCTCGTCGACCTGGTCGGCGATGGCCTGCGGCACCTCGTGGGCGTCGACCGCGCGCTCGTCGGCCAGGTCCAGCACCGGCCGCACCCGGACCACCGCGGCCGGCGCGAGCTGGGTCACCCACCGCTCCATCGCGGCACGGGAGATCGGGTGCAGATCGCCGTCGCGGACCACGGGGCCGACGGGACAGCCCCGGACCGCGTCGGAGGGAGCGCCGGGGCGGGGCGGTGTGAGGTGCAGGTGGAGGTCGACGGCGAGCGAGCGCCCCGCGACCGGGCCGCGGCGCCGGGGCCGCCGACGAACCGTCCCGGTGACGGGGTCGACCGCCGGGTCGGTCTGGGCCGCGGAGGCGACGTCGAGGGCGTGCCGCGGGTCGGCCAGGATGCCGACTGCCTTCGCGCGACGCACGGCCAGCGGGTCGTCGTCTCCCAACGTGTGGAGCGCCGCGGCGATGTCGGCGACCGCCAGCTCGAACGCCTCGGCGTCCGGCGTGTCCACGAGGGCGTCGATCCGCGTGAGGCCGTTGCGACCGTCCTCGTCCTCGATCGATCCGCGGTCCGGACCGACCCAGACACCGCGCCGCTCGGCGGCCCGCTCGGCCTGCTCCGCTGCCAGCGCGGGGTCGTAGCGCAGGACCGCCGCCTCCACGGCGCGCGTGATCCGCACGATCCCGATCCGACCGGCGACGTGCTGCAGAGAGAGGTCGACGAACCGCGCCGCCGCCGCGTTGAGGGGCAGTGTGAGCTTGGCGATCTGACGCGCCTTCCACGCCGGCACCGCACCGGTGAGCACCTGGGTCCAGATGCGGGGCAGTCGGTCGCGGCACTCCAGGGCCTGCCCGAGGTAGCTGCGGGCTGCGGCCTCGTTCATGGACAAGGTGGTGGCCAGCTCGGTGACGGCGAACTCCCGGACCAGGTAGGCGCCCTCGCCCAGGAAGCGCAGGACCCCCTCGATGCCGGGTTGCCCCGGCCCGGCCCCCGCGGCCGTGGGAACACCGCGGTCGTCGCTCGCGGGCGCCGGGGTGGTCGCCCAGGTCATGCCCTCCGTGCCGTTGACACCGTCCCCGAGGAGGCGGGAGGTCTCCACCGAGACCGACCCGAAGGAGGGGTGGTCGTCGTCGTCGGCCGGCGTCGGTAGCCGGTGCAGGTCGGCCCAGTGCGTGGCCGCCACCATCTGCTCGGCCTCGACCCGCCACGCCGTACGCCGGCCGGCGCGGATGCGCGCCAGCGTCCCGGCTCCGTCGAGGTCGAGGATCGAGCTCAGCGCGTCGGGACCAACGCGGTCGTCCGTCGTCACTCGCGCCGGAGTGTGTCGCCCGTCCGCAAGGTCGGTGGCACGCGTCGGTACGTCCTCACGCTGCTCAGGCGACGGGTCCGTCCTCTTCATGCATCGAACATACGTTCGACCTCCGACACAACCCGTCGAAGCCGTGGGACGGCGTCGAGCAGCGGCTCGCCGAGCCGATCAGGCGACGGGGACGTAGGCGGCGTAGGTGATGCCGCTGGAGAAGGCGGCCGCGCCGACCCTCCTGAGCCGAGGCACGACGAAACCGTCGGGGAAGAACCGGCGACCACGACCCTGGACGGCGGGGAAGACGATCTGACGGAACTCGTCAGCCAGGCCGGCACCGATGAGGGCGTGGGCGAGTGTGATGCTGCCGGTGAGGAGGAGCTCGCCGCCCGGCTGCTCCTTGAGCCGACGGACCTCCTCGACGGGGTCGCCCGCCAGGATCGTGCTGTTCTGCCACTCCGGATCCGTCAAGGTGCTGGAGACGACGTACTTCTCGACGGTGTTGAGGAAGGCCGCGGAACCACTGGGGTCGTCGGTCTGGTGCGGCCAGTAGCCGCGGAAGTCGAGGAAGGTCCGCCGGCCGAGCAGGACGCCCTCGCAGCGCTCGTCGTGCTCCTGCAGCAGCGCGACCATCTCCGGGTCCTGGTCGCCGGGGTCGAACCAGTCGTCGAGCATCTCGACGGCACCGTCGAGGGTCATGTTCTGGTTGATGACGAGCCGCATGTGACTTCTTCTACCACCACGGCGACCGGCGCCGAGCCCCGTCGGGCAGCCGGCTGACGCTCACGCGTGCTGCGCCCGCAGGAACGCCCCGAAGTGCGGCACCGTGAAGGCCACCGCGCCCCGCTCGGAGGAGAACACGAGCCCCTTCTTGATGAGCCCGTCGCGGGCCGGGCTGAGCGACTGCGGCTTGCGGGCCAGCGCCCTGGCGACGTCGGCCGTGGTGACCTGCTCGGTCTCGCGATCGGCGCCGAGCTCGGCCATCGTGCGCATGTAGTCGCGCTCGGCCGGGGTGGCGCGCTCGTAGCGGGCACCGAAGAAGCCGACGGCCAGCTCGGCCTCCGCCTCGGGGGCGGCCTCCTCGACGTCGGCGACGGTCACCGGGTTGTCGACGGCGGCGTCCCAGGTCGCCTTGCCGTAGGCCTGCACGAAGTAGGGGTAGCCGTCGGTGAGCTCGTAGAGCCGGTCGAGGGCGGCGGGCTCGAAGTCGACGCCCTCCGACGCCGCGGGGCGCAGCCACGCCCGGTCGGCCATGTCGCGCGGGAGGCGGTCGACGGCGACGTAGCGGAACAGCCGCTCGGCGTACGACTTGGCCGCCGACAGCACCACGGGCAGGTGCGGCAGACCGGCGCCGACGACCAGGACCGGCGCGTTCTGCTGGCTGACCTCGTGCACGGCGCCGCAGATGGCGGCGAGCTCGGCCGACGCGACGTCCTGCATCTCGTCGACGAAGAGGCCGAGCCCGACGCCGAGGTCGCGCCCGAGCTCGCCGACGTCGGTGAAGAGCTCGATCAGGTCGAGCTCGAGGTCGCCGGAGTCGGCGCGCCCCTTGGCGGCCGGTACGTCGCTGGGGGGCGCCCAGCGGAATCCCTTGCGGTCCTTGAGCTCGGTGCGCAGGGCGAAGGACTTGAGGACGCCGGCGACCGCGTCGACCCGGTCGGGATCGCGGTGGCGGTGCGCGACCTCGCGGACCGCGGCGTGCACGGCCTGGGCGACCGGGATGCGCAGCGACTGGTCGGGGCGGGCCTCGATCTTGCCGGTGCCCCACGCGCGCGACACCGCCTGCCCGCGCAAGGCGTTCAGCAGCACGGTCTTGCCCACGCCGCGCAGCCCGCTGACGACCATGCTGCGCTCCGGACGCCCCGCCGCGACCCGCTCCAGCGTCACGTCGAAGGCGGCCAGCTCCCGGTCACGGCCGGCCAGCTCGGGCGGCCGTTGACCGGCGCCGGGGGCGTAGGGGTTCCGGATCGGGTCCATGCACAGCAAACTATCGGGCAATCTAGCCACAGCCCTAGATTGACGTAGCGAGCGGCATCGTGTGTCGCGGAACCCTCGGACGGTGGGCGGCCGCTCCTAGGATGGCGCCATGCCGGAGCTGCCCGAGGTCGAGGCGCTCGTCCAGGACCTGCGACGACGTCTGGACGGTCGCGCCATCGCGCGCATCGAGCTGGCCGCCTTCGCCGCGCTCAAGACCTACGACCCGCCGCTGACGGCGCTGCACGGCACGCTGGTCGACGGGGTGGAACGGCACGGCAAGTTCCTCGACATCGACGCCTCCGGGATCCACCTCGTCATCCACCTCGCTCGCGCGGGCTGGATCCGCTGGCGCGACGAGGTGCCGAAGACGCCGCCGCGACCGAGCAACAAGTCGCCGATCGCCGCGCGCATCGTGCTCGACGACGACTCAGGGCTCGACCTCACCGAGGCCGGCACGAAGAAGAGCCTGGCGATGTACGTCGTCACCGATCCGGCCATGGTGCCCGGCGTCGAGCGGCTCGGCCCCGACCCCCTCGACGACGCCTTCACCATCGAGGTCCTCGAGCAGATCCTGCGCGACGCCGGCCGGGCCCAGGTCAAGGGCGTGCTGCGCCAGCAGTCGATCGTGGCGGGCATCGGCAACGCCTACTCCGACGAGCTGCTGCACGCCGCGAAGATGTCGCCGTTCAAGCCCGCGGTGTCGATCGCCGAGGAGCCGGAGGCGTTGAACACCTTGTACGCCGCCATCCGCGACGTCCTGGGCGCCGCCGTCGCCCGGTCCTCCGGCGTGGCCGCGGCCGACCTCAAGGGCGAGAAGAAGTCGAACCTCGCCGTCCACGCCCAGACCGGCAAGCCGTGCCCGGTCTGCGGCGACACCGTGCGCGAGGTCTCCTTCGCCGACTCGTCGTTGCAGTACTGCCCCACCTGTCAGACCGGCGGAAAGCCACTGGCCGACCGACGGATGTCCCGGCTGCTCAAGTGACCCGGGCCAGCACCACCCGGAGCCGCTCCTCGAGGCGTGCCAGCTCGTCGGGGTCGGTGACGAGCGACGCGCGTCCCGGAGGCGGCAGGAACCCGACGACGTCCATCACGTCGAGGTAGGGCTCGGAGGTGCGCCCCGTGCACTCGGTGTACGCCGCAGCGAAGCGGTCGGCGACGTCGTTGCCGTGACGCAGCGCCAGGTTCGTGGCGGCGTGCGCGACGTCGAGCCACGCCGGGCCGATCGAGGTCTCGACCCAGTCGACGAGACCGCTCACCCGTCCGCCCGACCAGAGCACGTTGTGCGACCCGAAGTCGCGGTGCAGGAAGGTCGGCTCGTACCCCGGCACCGGGGTCCGGAGCAGCGCGAAGGCGTCCTGCCACAGTCCCGGATCGCTCGCCCAGCACGGGACGACGTACTTCGCCTCCCAGGCCCACGACTGGAAGAGCCGCACGTCGCCGTTCGGCTCGACCGCGTGCACGGTGGCGAGCAGCTCGGCCAGCAGCTCCAGGGAGCCTCGGTCGGACCGCGGGAGCTCGAGGCGTCCCGGCAGCCGGGTCATGAGGTGTGCCGGGTGCCCGCACCGCTCCCCCGCGGCGTCGAGCGCCAGGGTGCGCGGCGCCGGCACGGGCGACTCGGCGAGCAGCCGCTGCGTGTGTCGCTCGCGCGCGGTGAGCTCGGCGCCGTGGGTGCGCCAGGGCTCCACGGTCATCAGCCGCAGCACCGCCGGCTCGCCGTCGCGAGGCCTGAGCGCGAGCATCGTCGAGGTCCGTCCGCCCTCCAGCGCGCGGACGTCCGCCACCGGGCCCAGGTGCTCCTCGGCCCAGGCGACGGCGTCGTCATGGTTCGGCATGCTGGGATGCTCGCATGTGGCAGACGGTCGTCGGCGTGCTCGCGGGTCTCACCGTGCTCTGGGTCGCGCTCGTCGCCACCTTGTACGTCGTGGCCCGTCGCGAGAGCGACCCGACGACCTGGCGTGAGGTCGTGCGCCTGGTCCCCGACGTCGTACGGCTGCTCCGGCGGCTGAGCACCGACCCCGACGTGCCCCGAGGCGTCCGGGTGCGGCTCGTCCTGCTGCTCGGCTACCTCCTGGTGCCGCTCGACCTCGTGCCCGACGTGATCCCGGTGATCGGCTACGCCGACGACGCCGTCATCGTCGCGCTCGCGCTGCGATCGGTCGTGCGGGCGGCCGGGCCGGAGGTCCTCGACCGCCACTGGCCCGGGACGCCGCAGGGCCTCGCCGCGCTCAAGCGGCTCGCCCGCGTCCCCGACTGACTCAGGAGAGGGACGCCGACAGCGGAAGAGGCGCCGGGGCCGCGTGGGCCCCGTCCCCCACGCCCAGCTCGTCGGCGGCCGAGACCACCAGCCCGCCGACCATGAACGCCGCGATGGCGGCGACCAGCGTGGCGGTCGACAGGTCGGGGATGAAGCGGCGCGGACCCGTCACCGGACCGGAGGTGTGGTAGCCGTGGGTGAGGGCGTGACCCTTGCCGCGCCGCAGCAGGTGACGGTTGACCGGGTAGGCGGCGAAGAACGCCGCGGTCAGCGCGACCATCATCGCGACCCAGAACAGCGGGTTCACCAGACCCGCGCCCATCGCTCCGGGGATCAGGGCCATCACGAGGTTGTCGACGAGCTCCATGGTGGCGATCGACAGCGTGTCGGCGGCCAGCACGACCGCGAGGGCGGCGCCGAGGCCGAGGCCCGTGCGCAGCAGCGGCAACGTGGACAGGGTGTAGCCGAAGAGGAAGGCCAGGCCCAGCGCCAGCACGATCGTCCAGCCGGTGCTCAGGCCGATGGCCGTGCCGATGACGAGGCCGAGGATCTCGCCGATGGCACAGCCGGTGAGGCAGTGCAGCGTGGCGCTGAGCGCCATCGCGTTCACGCCGTCCGGCGACCCGTGGTCACCGTGCTCGGCGTGGTCGGCGTGGTGCTGGTCGGAATGTGACGTCGGGTGCATGGTCGTCCTCCTTCAGTGGGTACACGACACAATACCCCCTAGGGGTATAACGATCAAGGACGGCCCACCTCCTCAGGCCGGGACGCCCCGGCTCCGGTCGACCAGCCACCGCGCCGCTGGGTACCCCGTGACGAGCCCCAGCAGGACCCCGAGCTGCATGAGGAACCAGAAGCTGCCCTCGGTCGCCGGCGGCATCAGCTCGTTGTAGTGCAGCGCCACCATCCAGCCGCCCATGCCGACGTCGAAGGCCAGCACCGTGAGGACCGCCCCACCGACGGCCTCGGCGAGGCTCGGGCGGCGCGCCGCGTCGCGGGCGCGCCCCGCGAGGAGCTCGTAGCCCAGCAGGAGGGTGATCGCGATCCCGCCGATGACGATGATCATCACCCAGAGGTCGATGCCGGCGATGGTGAGGCCCGAGGCGATCACGAGGGGTACGCCGATCAGGTGGGCGACCGCCGAGGCGCCGCCTCCCGGAAGGGCGAGCTCGGCCGGCGAGGGTCGAGAGGGACCCGAGCGGCACGGGCTGTGCGTACGGCGTCCCGGCGGTGCAGGACCACCGCCGCCGGGCCGAGGTAGAGCGCCGCAGCGACCCACACCGTGTCAGCCGCAGCCGAGCCGTGGCGTCGACCGCGCACGACGTCGACGACGATCACGGCGGCGCTGACGAGCGCCAGCACGACGAAGGTCCAGGCGATCGGGGTGACCCAGTCGGGGACGCGGTTCACCATCTGCATGTCCATGTCGGCAGATGCTACGAGCGTCTCCCCAGCGGCGACCCGGCCCAGGATCCGAGGCGCTCAGGCCAGCGACAGGAAGAGCTTCTCCATCTTCGCCAGGTCCACCGGGTCGGGGGAGCCGTCGTTCTCGGTCATGCACTGCTGCAGGCCGGTCGCCACGATGGCGTAGCCGCTGCGGCTCAGCGCCTTGTTGACCGCGGCGAGCTGGGTGAGCACCTGTTCGCAGGAGGACCCCTCCTCCATCATCCGGATGACGCTCCCGAGGTGGCCGTGGGCGCGCTTCATGCGCGTGATGATCGCCTTGATCTCGGTGGGCTCGAGGTCCATGTCGGTCCTGCTTCCTGCAGTGCTCGGTGTGCGCGGGCGAATCAGAGGGGGCGGCGTCAGGTCGCAGGGGCCAAGGCGGTCAGCATCGCGTCGATCCGCTCACGCGCGTCGGCGGCCACCCGCGCCAGAGGGGAGCCGGGCTCGTGGGCGCCGGCCAGGCCCATCATCGCGTCGGGGTCGAACGCCTCCACGATCGTGGAGCCCTCGCCGACACTGCGGACGACGACGTTGCACGGCAGCACGGCGGCGATGGACGGATCCGCCAGCAACGCTTCGTGCGCCAGCTCGGGTCGGCACGCTCCCAGGATGATCTGGGGGGCGACGTCGGCGTCGAGCTTCTCCTTGAGCTTGGCCGCCAGATCGATCTCGGTCAGCACGCCGAAGCCCTGCTCGGCCAGCGCCTCACGCACCGCAGCCAGGGTCTCGCCGTACGGCGTCGCCACGGTTCGGCTCATCGTCCAGGTCATGCGGACCTCCTCAATGGGTACGGGGAACTACAGGATCCAAGTGTACATCCCCCCTGGGGGATGTGTTACGGTCGCATCGCTAACCCCCCTGGGGGATGCGAAGAACGTTGTCACACCTGAGAGGACCGCACGGCATGAGCCTGAGCATCGTCACCGTCGAGACCCCGACCCTCGGAGACCGCAGCTACCTCGTCCACGACGGCGAGGTCGCGGTCGTGGTCGACCCGCAGCGCGACATCGACCGGGTCACGGACCTCCTCGCCGAGCACGACGTCCGCCTCACCCACGTGCTCGAGACCCACATCCACAACGACTACGTCACCGGGGGCCTCGCGCTCGCCGAGGCGACGGGAGCGGCGTACGTCGTCAACGGCGCCGACGACGTGTCCTTCGACCGCACGCCGATCAGCGACGGCGAGACCGTCGAGAGCGGCCGCATGCGGCTCACCGCGATCGCCACCCCGGGGCACACCTTCACGCACCTGTCCTACGCGCTGACCGAGGTCGGCGAGGAGGACGAGCACATCGGCGTGTTCACGGGCGGCTCGCTGCTCTTCGGCGCCACCGGTCGCCCGGACCTGCTGGGCGCCGAGCACACCGACGCCCTGGTCCGTCACCAGCACGCCTCGGCCCACCGGCTCGCCGAGTCCGTGCCCGACGCCGCCGGCGTCTTCCCGACCCACGGCTTCGGCTCCTTCTGCTCCGCGACCCAGTCCGACGCGACCGAGTCGACGATCGGCAACGAGAAGGAGGTCAACCCGGTCCTGACCCAGGACGAGGAGACCTACGTCCGCGAGCTGCTCGCCGGCCTGGGTGCCTGGCCGGCCTACTACGCCCACATGCAGCCGGCCAACGCCGCCGGCCCCGCCGCTCCTGACCTGACGCCGCCCCACGAGGCCGACGCCACCGAGCTCCGCCGTCGCATCGAGGCCGGCGAGTGGGTCGTCGACCTGCGCAACCGGAGCGCGTTCGCGGCCGGGCACGCGCCCGGCACGCTGAACTTCGGCATCGACGGCGGGTTCGTGACCTACCTCGGTTGGCTCATCCCGTGGGGTACGCCGCTGACGCTGCTGGGCGAGACCGCCGAGGACGTGGCCCGGGCCCAGCGGGAGCTGGTCCGGATCGGCATCGACCGGCTCGAGGCCCAGTCGAGCGCCGACCCCCGGACCTGGGCGGACGACGACGGCCTCGCCTCGTTCCCCACCGCGACCTTCGCCGACCTCTCCCAGGTCCGCCACCACCGCGAGGTGGTCGTCCTCGACGTCCGTCGGGCCGACGAGTACGACTCCGCTCGTATCGCAGGTGCCGTCAACGTGCCCCTCCACGAGCTCACCGAGCGACTGGGCGACGTACCGGAGGGGGAGGTCTGGGTGCACTGTGCCGGTGGCTACCGCGCATCGGTCGCCGCCTCGATCCTGCACCGCGAGGGACGCACGCTCGTCGCCATCGACGACACCTTCGACAACGCCGAGAAGGTCGGGCTGCACCTGGTCGGTCCCGACGTGACGACGACGACAGCGGGGCCTGAGGCCGCGGTGACGGGTCTTGTGCTCGCCCTCGTCGCGGGCGTCCTCGTCGGAGCGAGCCTCGGAGCACTGGGCGGCGGCGGCTCCATCCTGGCGGTGCCGGTGCTGGTCTACCTGCTGGACCAGTCTCCCGCCCAGGCCACCACCGGCTCGCTCGTGGTGGTCGGGGTGACCTCCCTGCTGGGTGCGGCGGCCGCGCGCCGGCAGGACAACGTGCTGCTCGCGCGCGGAGTGACGTTCGGCCTGGTCGCCGTCGGTGGCGCGGCCCTCGGAGCGCTCGCATCGGCCCGCGTGCCGGAGGACGTGCTGATGGCCGCCTTCGCGGCTGCTGCTCCTCGTGGTCGGGGGGGTCATGCTGTTCCGGCTGCGCCGCCGGTCCCCCGACCAGGACGGACGCCGCCCGGGACTCGACGATCCCATCATCACCGTCAGCCCGACGTTCGCCTGCAACTGCCCGCAGGCCCTCAAGGTGCTCGTGACGGCAACCGTCGTCGGACTGCTGACCGGGTTCCTCGGTGTCGGCGGCGGGTTCCTCGTCGTACCCGCACTGGTGCTCGCGCTCGGCGTCCCCATGACGTACGCCGCCGGCACCTCGCTGGTCGTCATCGCCATCACCAGCGCCGCCGCCCTGGTCGTGCGCGCCGGTTCGGGAGTGGCGCCCGACTGGGGCGTGGTCGTCACCCTCACCGCCGCCTCCGCGCTCGCAGCCGCGGGCGGCGCGTGGGTGGCGGCCCGCACCGACACCTCCCGCCTGTCCGCTGCCTTCACCGGTCTCGTGCTCCTCGTCGCCGTCGGCACGGCCGCCCAGGCCCTGCCCGCCCTCGTCTGACCACACACCACGCACCAGCCCACCCACCCGAACCGAGAGGAACCACCACCATGTGTCGTCCCACCACCTGCAGGACCTGCGGCAGGACCACCTGGGCCGGATGCGGCCAGCACGTCGCCCAGGTCAAGGCCAGCGTCCCCGCCGACCAGTGGTGCCCGGGCCACCCCGAGGCCGAGAAGGCCCCGGGCTCCGGCTTCTGGAGCCGCCTCACCAAGCGCTGAGGCCGACCCGGCCGCCACCGCACCCCGCGCGCACCACCACCGCTCGGCGAACGAGCGCCCACGCGTGCGCCACGACCCCACCAAGGATCTCTCGTGTCTTCGACCTCCACCCGCGAACCCGCGGGCGCCTCCCCCCGTCCCTCCGGCTCGGCCGACGAATCGGCCGACCCCTCCGCCGGCCCCTCCGAGGACCCGTCCCACCACGGTCTGCTGGGCCGGCTCGGCCTCACCGTCACCCGCCACGGCCGTCTCACCGCCGTGGTGTGGCTGCTGCTCATCGTCGGGCTGGGCGCGTTCGCCCCCCGGGTCGAGGCGGAGCTCTCCGGAGCCGGCTGGCAGGACGACGGCTCGGAGTCCGTGGCTGTCCGTGATCTCGCCCAGGACCACTTCGGCGGCAACGCCAGCCACGCCATCCAGGTCGTCGTCCGCTCCGAGCAGGGTCCGGCGACGAAGGGGGCAGGCGCAGACGTGATCGCCGAGGCCACCCGGATCCTCGAGGCCGACGACCGCATCAGCACGATCGTGCCCCCGCAGCCAGGGGCCACCCTGAGCAAGGACGGCAGCACGGCGGTGCTGCTGGCCGGCGCCGGCGACGACACGAACGAGATGGTGCGCGCCGCGGACGAGCTCAAGGGCCCCCTGGAGGAGCTCTCCGGCAACGGCGTCGAGGTGAACCCCACCGGGTCCTCCCTGTTGTGGTCGGACTTCAACGAGGCCAACCTCGACGCGATGCTGACCTCGGAGCTGCTGTCGTGGCCGGTGACGCTGGTCATCCTGGTCCTCGCGTTCGGAGCCCTGGTGGCGGCCGGGCTGCCCCTGCTGCTGACCATCTCCGGCCTCGTGGCCGCGGCCGGTTCACTGGTGCTGATCAACCAGGTCGTCCCGGTGTCGATCTGGGCCATGAACTTCGCCATGATGTTCGCCCTCGCGCTCGGCATCGACTACGCCCTGTTCCTCGTGGTCCGCTACCGCGCGGCGCGTGCGGCCAAGGGCGCCACCGCCCGCACCGCCGTCGCGGAGATGATGGACACCGCCGGCAAGGCCGTCCTGCTCTCCGGACTGACCGTGCTCATCTCCCTCTCGGCGGTGATGATCGTGCCGTCGCCCGCCTTCCGCTCCATGGCGGGAGGCATCATGCTGGCCGTCGTCTTCGTCCTCGCGGCCACCCTGACGCTGCTGCCGCTCGTGCTGGCCAAGCTCGACCACCGCATCAACAAGCTGGCCCTGCCCCGGTCGAAGGGCGGCAAGCACCGCTCTCCGGTCTTCGCCAGCTGGGGCGAGCGGCTGTGGCGCCGCCCGGTGCTCTTCGGTGGCGTCTCCCTGATCCTCCTCCTCGCGCTGGCCGCCCCCATCTTCGGCCTCAAGACCGCGATGCCCTCGATCAAGGTGCTGCCGGACGACGCCAGCGCACGGGTCGGCTACGGCCAGATCCAGGACGCCTTCGGCGAGGGTGCACCCGGCACCCTCCAGGTCGTCACCAGCACCGACGAGGCCGACGCGACGGCGGCCGCTCTGGGTAAGGACCCCGGCGTCGCCGGCACCCTGCCCCCCATGCCTGCCGCCGACGACAGCGAGCTCGTGCTCGTGCAGGCCGTGCCCACCGTCGACCCCTCCGACCCGGAGCTGGGCGACACCGTCGACCGGCTGCGAGCCGATCTGCCCGACTCCGCCCAGGTCGGCGGCGCGGCGGTGGAGAGCCTCGACCTCAAGGCGCAGCTCGACGAGTCCACCCCGCTGGTCATCGGCATCGTCCTGGTGCTCGGGTTCCTTCTGCTGCTCGTCGCGCTGCAGGCACCACTCATCTCGCTCCTCGGCACCGTCGCCAGCCTGCTCTCGACGGCAGCCGCTTTCGGGGTCGCCCGCCTGATCTTCCAGGAGGGCTTCGGCTCCGGGTTCTTCGGCTTCGAGTCCCAGGGCTTCCTCGACGCGTGGGCACCGGTGTTCTTCTTCGCCATGATCTTCGCGATCGCCATGGACTACACCGTGTTCCTGCTGGCCTCGGCCAAGGAGCACTGGGAGCGCTCCGGCGACCCCCGCGAGGCGATGGTGGGTGCAGTCGCGCACTCCGGACGGGTGATCTTCGCCGCCGGAGCCGTGATGGTCGCGGTGTTCTTCACCTTCGCCCTGTCCGGCCCGCTGCCGCCCAAGGAGATGGGCATCATCCTCGGTGTCGCGGTGCTGCTGGACGCGTTCCTGATCCGGCTGGTCCTGCTGCCGGTGATGCTGCGGATGACCGGACGGGCTGCCTGGTGGGTGCCGGGCTGGCTGCGCAAGGTGCTGCCCGACATCCGGTTCTCCCACGAGTGACCGACGCACCCCGGTCCGCGGCGTGACGCAGCCGCGTCAGCGCCACTCCGCGGGCAGCGGTACGACGAGCGCCTGCCCCAGCCGGGTGAGGTACTCCTCGCGCGGGACACCGACGACGCCCAGCGAGGCGAGGTGCTCGGTCTGCCACTGCACGTCGAGCAGGCGGGCGTCCGCGTGCTCGTCACGCAGCAGGTCGACCAGTCCCATGAGGGCGACCTTCGAGGCGTCGCGCACGTGGTGGAACATCGACTCCCCCGCGAAGAGCCCGCCGATCGCGACGCCGTACAGGCCGCCGACGAGCTCGCCGTCCTGCCACGACTCGACGGAGTGGGCCCACCCGAGCGCGTGCAGGGCGCCGTAGGACTGCTTGATGGCAGGGGTGATCCAGCCACCGGACCGCCGGGGGTCGGCGCAGGCCTCGACGACGCGGTCGAACGCGGTGTCGACGCGGATCTCGAACCGCCGCGCCGACTGACGCATCGACCGTGTCACCCGCAGCCGGTCGAGTGGCAGGATGCCCCGCTCGACCGGTGACCACCACCCGATCCGCCGCCCGCGCGGGCCGTCGGGCATCGGGAAGAGCCCTGCCCGGTAGGCCGCGACCAGGGTCGCGGGCTCGAGGTCCGCCCCGGTGGCCAGCAGGTCGTCGTCGGACAGCCGACCGGCCCGCTCGAGCTCACCGAGGTCGGGGAAGGCCCACGGCGTCGGCGCGAGGTCGTGGGGCATCCCACCATTGTGGCCGGTCGGCCGCGGTGTCCGACGGTGTGCGCCCGCGCCGTGCGCAGACGCCCTCGAGCGGATTGGCGCGACTGCGACCGGGGCACGCTCACGGCGCAGGACCCGTCCCCGGACCCGACCCCAGGAGAGACCCACGTGAGCGTCCGCAGCGTGATCGCCGGCAAGCTGATCCCCGACGTCCACCGCGTCGCCCCCAACGCCAACCGGACCTTCATCCACCAGACCCTGGCCCGCGCCATCAGCGGAGTCGGTCCCCTCCCCCCTGCCGCCCAGGCCGCGGAGAAGCAGCTGCGCGAGCAGGACGGCGACGTCGAGCGAGGCATCCACGAGGTCATCGAGAACCACGTCCGCCTCTCGGCCGCCCAGGGCTTCGTCACCAACATCGGCGGCCTCGTCACGATGGCCGCCACCGTGCCGGCCAACATCTCCGGGCTCGCTGTGCTCCAGTGCCGGATGGTGGCGGGCATCGCACACCTGCGCGGCTACGACCTCGACGACCCCAAGGTCCGCAACGCCGTGCTGCTGACGATGCTGGGCGAGGACACCGTCACGTCCCTGGTCAAGAAGCGCCGCATCCCCGGCCCGCCCATGGTCATCGCCACGGCCCCGACCCACGACGCCAGCCTCGACGCGATGATCGCGGGCGAGGTCACCAACGCCCTGGTGGCCCGTGTCGTCGGCAAGCGGGCCGCGAAGACGGTGGCGCGCCGGGTCCCGATCGCGGGCGGCTTCTACGGCGCCGGCTCCGACGGCTACTCGACCTGGCAGATCGGTCGCTACGCCACCCGCGAGCTCGCCCCCCGCGCGCGCTGACCGGATGAGGCGGTGCGGCACAATGCCGCCATGGCCGACGTCGTCTACCTGCACGTGGGTGCACCCAAGACCGGGACCACCTATCTGCAGGGGCGTCTGCACCACAACCGGGAGGCGCTCGAGCGCCAGGGGGTCCACTACCCCTCCGGTCTCCGGCAGGACATGTTCGTCGGTGCGCTCGACCTGATCGACCGTCCGTGGGGCGGGCGACGCGACCACGTGCACGGTGAGTGGGAGTCCCTCACCGCCCGCGCCCGGCGCGTGCGCGGCACGGTGGTCATCAGCCACGAGATCCTCGCCAGCGCCACGGCGGAGCAGGCGGCACGCGCTCTCGCGGCCTTCGGCGACGCGGAGGTGCACGTCGTCTACTCCGCCCGCGACCTGGGGCGCCAGATCCCGGCCGAGTGGCAGGAGAGCGTCAAGCACCGCAGCCGGCGCACCTTCCGCGCCTACACCCGTCTGGTCCGCACCCGCGACCAGGTGGACTCCGACCTGTGGTTCTGGCGGGTGCACAGCCTTCCCGACGTGCTGCGTCGCTGGGGCCAGCAGCTGCCCCCCGAGAGGGTGCACCTGATCACGCTGCCGCCGTCGGGCTCGGACCGCGAGGAGCTGTGGCGGCGCTTCTGCCAGGCGTGCGGCATCGACGCGACGATCGGGGAGCCGGTCGGCGGTCGGCCCAACGTGTCCCTGGGCATCGAGGAGATCGCCGTCCTGCGCGACCTCAACAAGCGGCTGCGACGCTCCGACCTGAGCGGCGAGGCCTACGGCCGGCTGGTGCGCGAGCAGCTCGCCCAGCAGGTGCTGGCCCAGCGCTCCGACATGCGCCGTGCCGTGCTCGGTCCCCGCCACCGCGACTGGGCGCGCGAGACCGCCGACGGGTGGATCGCCCACGTGCGCGCGTCGGGCATCGACGTGGTCGGCGACCTCGAGGACCTGCGCCCGGTGTTCCCGCCCGAGACGCAGACGTGGCGGAACCCCGACCGGCCCCGGCCCCGTGTCGTCCGGGACGCGGCGATGACCGCGCTGACGGGTGCCGTGCTCGAGGCCGCGAGCCGACCCGACCCCGCGTCGACGACGGCCGCCCGGCTCTCCCGGGCCGTACGGCGGATCCGCGTCCGCTGACCCGTCGTCAGGGCGCGAGCGCGCGGACCACCCGGCTCGGGCTCGGCCGCCCCAGGTGGCCCTCGAGCCACCGGCTGGTGGCCACCAGCGCCTCCAGGTCGACCCCGGTGGCGACGCCGAGCCCGTGCAGCATCCAGACCAGGTCCTCGGTGGCCAGGTTGCCGGTGGCCGACTCGGCGTACGGGCAGCCGCCCAGCCCGCCGGCGCTCGCGTCGTACGTCGTGACGCCGTGCGTGAGCGCGGCGTACGCGTTGGCCAGCGCCTGGCCGTAGGTGTCGTGGAAGTGCACGGCCAGCAGGTCGTCTCCGGTGCCGGCGGAGCTGAAGGCGTCGAGGAGCGCGGTGACGTGGCCGGGCGTGCCGACGCCGATCGTGTCGCCCAGGGACAGCTGGTAGGCGCCCAGGTCGAGCAGCCGACGGCCGGTCTCGACGACCCGGTCGACGGGCACCTCGCCCTCCCAGGGGTCCCCGAAGCACATCGAGACGTAGGCGCGCACGTCGACGCCCTCGGCCACCGCCCGCGTCACCACCGGCTCGAACATGGCGAACTGCTCGTCCCAGGACCGGTTGAGGTTGCGCTGCGCGAACGTCTCGGTGGCGCTGCCGAAGACCGCGACGTGACGGACGCCGGCGGCGAGCGCCCGCTCGAGGCCCCGCTCGTTGGGCACCAGCACGGGCATGCGCTCGACGTCGTCCAGCCGACCGAGCAGCTCCTCGGCGTCGGCCAGCTGCGGCACCCAGCGCGGGTGCACCATGCTCGTGGCCTCCACCACCGGCAGACCGGCAGCGTGCAGGCGCGTGATGAGCTCGGCCTTGACCTCGACCGGGACCACCGCGGACTCGTTCTGCAGCCCGTCGCGTGGCCCGACCTCGTAGATCGTCACCCGCTCGGGGAGATCGTCGCGCCGGACCGTCGTCGGCTCGCGCATCAGCCCTCCTCGTCCTCGTCGGGAACCACCACGAACAGGATGGCACCGAGCGCCACCTGCTCACCGGCCGCGGCCCCGACCTCGGTGACGGAGCCGGCGAACGGCGCGCGCAGGGTCAGCTCCATCTTCATCGCCTCCAGGACGCCGAGCTCGGCCCCCTCCTCGACGCGGTCACCGAGCCCGACGGAGACCGCGAGCACGGTGCCGGGCATGGGGGCGGTCAGCGTGCCGTCCCCGACCTCCGCGCCGTCCGCGGCGAACGGGTCGACGCGCGCGAAGACGAAGCGCTGGCCCCGCCACGACACCTCCACCCCGTGCGCCTGCGCGTCGACCACCGCCGTGTGCCGGCGACCGTCGAGGTCGAGCACGACCTCGTGGTCCGCCGCCGAGAGCTGGGTGACGGCGACGGTGGTGGAACCGTCGGTGACGGTGCCGGCGGCCAGGTCGACGACCACCTCGCGGTCGAGCTCGACCAGCACCGGCGCCGCGTCGGCCCCGAGCCGCCAGCCGTCGGGCGCGAAGGGGCCGGCGGGCGCGGTCATGACGGTGACGACGGCGTCGGTCCAGGCCGCGATCGCGCGGGCGGTGTCGGCGTCGGGGGCCGGTACGTCGTGCCGGTCCAGCCAGGCGGTGTCGACGTGGCCGTCGCGGAAGGCGTCGGAGGCCGCGAGCGCCCGGAGGAAGCCGGTGTTGGTGGTCAGCCCCAGCACGGCCGTCCGGTCCAGCGCGGCCACCAGCGCCTGGCGGGCGCCCTCGCGGTCGCTGCCGCGGGCGATCACCTTGCCGAGCATCGGGTCGTAGGCCGACGTCACCGTCTGGCCGCTCTCCAGCGCCGCGTCGACGCGAGCCGACGCCGGCCAGCGCACGATCGACGCCGTCCCGGCCTGGGGCAGGAAGCCCCCGAAGGCGTCCTCGGCGTAGACGCGGGCCTCGATGGCGTGGCCCACGCAGCGGACGTCGTCCTGGGTGAAGCCCAGCTCCTCCCCCGCCGCGACCCGCAGCTGGAGGTCGACGAGGTCCAGCGGGCGCCCGTCGACCTCGACGACCAGCTCGGTGACGGGGTGCTCGACCTGGAGGCGGGTGTTCATCTCGAGGAAGAACACGCCTGGGGGGGCACCCGCTGGGTCCCCGCCGGGCTCCTCCATCTCGACGAGGAACTCGACGGTGCCCGCGTTCTCGTAGCCGACCTCGCGGGTCAGGGCCACCGCCGACTCGAGGAGGGTGCGCCGGGTCGCCTCGGACAGACCCGGGGCGGGAGCCTCCTCGAGCACCTTCTGGTGACGTCGCTGGGCCGAGCAGTCACGCTCGAAGAGGTGGACCACGTGGCCGTGGGCGTCGGCGAGCACCTGCACCTCGACGTGACGGCCGCGCTCGACGTACCTCTCGACGAGCAGGGTGTCGTCGCCGAACGCGGAAGCCGCCTCGCGCCGGGCCGCCGCCAGTGCTGCCTCGAGGTCGGCGGGGTCGCGGACGACGCGCATGCCCTTGCCGCCGCCGCCGGACGCGGCCTTCACCAGCACCGGGAAGGCGTCGACGTCGGCCGAGCCCGCGTCGGTCGAGCCCGCGTCGGTCGAGCCCGCGTCGGTCGAGCCCGCGTCGGTCGAGCTCGTCGAGACTGCCAGCTCGACCCGCGGCACGACCGGCACACCGGCACGCTCGGCGATCTCGCGCGCACGGTCCTTGCG
This sequence comes from uncultured Actinomycetota bacterium, assembly GCA_963721555.1. GTDB lineage: Bacteria > Actinomycetota > Actinomycetes > Propionibacteriales > Nocardioidaceae > Marmoricola_A. The sequence goes on from CAVRJU010000001.1 coordinate 95,163, forward strand.
ACCCATCACGTCCATGACCTCGGCTGGGGGCCCCACGAAGGTCAGGCCGGCCTCGACGACGGCACGGGCGAATTCTGCTCGCTCCGACAAGAATCCGTAGCCGGGGTGGATGGCGTCGGCTCCTGAGTCGCGCGCGGCGTCGATGATCCGCTCGATCGAGAGGTACGACGACGTGGCGGGAGTCGGGCCGAGGTGGACCGCGGCGTCGGCCGCACGCACGTGCGGGGCGTCCCGGTCGGCGTCGGAGAAGACCGCCACCGTCCGCAGGCCGCGGGCCCGCGCCGACCGGATGACGCGCAGGGCGATCTCGCCGCGGTTGGCGATGAGGAGGGTGCGCATGTCGCTCACATCCTGAAGATTCCGTAGGAGGGCTCCGGCACCGGTGCGTGCGCCGCGGCGGCCAGGCCCATGCCGAGGACCCGGCGGGTGTCCACGGGATCGATGATGCCGTCGTCCCAGAGCCGGGCGGTGGAGTAGTAGGGCGAGCCCTGCTCCTCGTACTGCTCGCGGATCGGTGCCCGGAACGCCTCCTCGGCCTCGTCCGACCACTCCTCGCCCCGGCTCTCGATGCCGTCGCGCCGCACGGTCGCCAGCACCGACGCCGCCTGCTCGCCACCCATCACGGAGATGCGCGCGTTGGGCCACATCCACAGGAAGCGGGGGTCGTAGGCGCGGCCGCACATGCCGTAGTTTCCGGCCCCGAAGGAGCCCCCCACGACCACCGTGAACTTCGGCACCACCGAGCACGACACCGCCGTCACGAGCTTCGCGCCGTCGCGGGCGATGCCGCGGTTCTCGTAGTCGCGGCCCACCATGAAGCCGCTGATGTTCTGCAGGAAGACCAACGGGATCCGGCGCTGGTTGCACAGCTCGACGAAGTGCGCGCCCTTGAGCGCCGACTCCGAGAACAGGATCCCGTTGTTGGCCACGATCCCGACGTCGTACCCCCAGACGCGCGCGAAGCCGGTCACCAGCGTCTCGCCGTACAGCCGCTTGAACTCGTGGAAGCGCGAGCCGTCGACGATCCGCGTGATCACCTCACGCACGTCGTACGGCGTCCGGCTGTCGGTCGGCACGACGTCGTAGAGGCCCTCCGGGTCGAGCACCGGCTCCTCGGGCTCCACCGGTGGTCGGGCAGGTCGCCCGGCGACCGTGTCGAGACCGGGTGGGCCGGGCAGCGTCGCGACGATCGACCGGACGATGGCGAGAGCGTGGGCGTCGTCGTTGGCGAGGTGGTCGACGACGCCGGAGGTGCGGGCGTGGACCTCGCCGCCACCGAGCTCCTCGGCGGTGACGACCTCGCCGGTGGCGGCCTTCACCAGCGGCGGTCCGCCGAGGAAGATCGTGCCCTGGTCCTTGACGATGACGGTCTCGTCGGACATGGCCGGCACGTAGGCGCCTCCGGCGGTGCAGGAGCCCATGACCGAGGCGATCTGGGGGATCCCTGCGGCCGAGAGGTTGGCCTGGTTGAAGAAGATCCGGCCGAAGTGCTCGCGGTCGGGGAAGACCTCGTCCTGCATCGGCAGGAAGGCGCCGCCGGAGTCGACGAGGTAGACGCAGGGCAGCCGGTTGGCGCGGGCGACCTCCTGGGCCCGGAGGTGCTTCTTGACCGTCATGGGGTAGTAGGTGCCGCCCTTGACGGTGGCGTCGTTGGCCACGACCACGCAGAGGCGGCCCTCGACCGAGCCGATGCCGGTGACGATGCCGGCGCTGGCGATGTCGCCGCCGTACAGGTCGTGGGCCGCCAGCGGCGCGATCTCGAGGAAGGGGCTGCCGGGGTCGAGGAGGCGGTCGACGCGCTCCCGGGCCAGCAGCTTGCCGCGGCCGGTGTGCTTGGCCCGGGCCTGCTCGGAGCCGCCCAGGCGCGCCCGGGTCAGCCGCTCGCGGAGCTCGGCGACGAGGTCGCGCATCGAGGGAGGCGTGCTCGGCGTGGTCATGGCCCTGATGTTAACGATCATTAACCGCAGGCGCTATCCTTCTGCGGTGACCACCCGGCGCGAGCAGATCCTCGCCACCGCGGCCGAGCTCTTCGCGACGCGCGGCTTCCACGGCGTCTCCGTCGTCGAGCTGGGGGCGGCGTGCGGGGTGACCGGGCCGGCGCTGTACCGCCACTTCGCCTCCAAGGACGCGATGCTCGCCGAGATGCTGGTCGCGATCAGCCAGCGGCTGCTGAGCGTCGGGCGGCAGCGGGCGGCCGCTGCCGACGGCGCCCGGGCGGCCCTCGACGCGCTGGTCGCGTGGCACACCGACTTCGCGCTGCACAACAAGGCGCTCATCGTGGTGCAGGACCGCGACTGGTCCTCGCTGCCGGCCGAGGCGCAGGAGCAGGTCCGCCACCTCCAGCGCACGTACGTCGAGCTGTGGGTCACCACGCTGCGCGAGGTGCGGCCCGAGCTCGACGTCGACCGGGGCCACGCGATGGTGCACGCGGCGTTCGGCCTGCTGAACTCCACCCCGCGCAGCAGCTACCTCGACGAGGCCGCGATGGCCGACCTGCTGACCGCCATGGCCACCGAGGCCCTGCTGCGTCCCTGATCCCCCGATCCGGCCTCGGGCCCCGGCGTCGGACCCGACCCCGCCCCCGACCCACCGCGCCCGCGGCTCAGGAGACGTGGCCACTCAGGACGCTGGCGGCGCCGTCGGCGTCGGTGTCGGTGTTGTGGACGTGGAAGGCCAGCCGCGCCCGGCCGGCCCGCACGGCGCACTGCAGACCCCACTCGTCCAGGATCCGCGGCACCTCCGCGTCGGCGGTCAGAGAGACGATCGCGGAGTCGCTCGGCGGCAGACCGACACCGGCGCGGAACCGGTTGGCCAGCCCCACGGCGTGCTGGTGGAGGGCTTCGACGCCGACGTCGGTGAGCAGCCCCAGGGACGCCGCCGTGCCGACCCAGCCGTGCCAGGCCGGGGAGACGTCGAAGCGGCGCGCGTCCGGGGCGAGCCGCAGCGGGAGACCGTAGATGGTCGACCAGCGCTCGTCGCCGGCGTACCACCCTGCGCTGTGCGGCACCACCTCCTCCCACCGCTCGGGCCGTGCCGTGAGGAACGCGGTGCCGCGCGGGGAGAGCAGCCACTTGTAGGCGCTGGTGACGGTCCAGTCGAAGCGCGTCGCGTCGACCGGCAGCCAACCGGACGACTGGGTGAGGTCGACGAGGGTGCGCGTGCCGGCGCGGGCGGCGGCCTCCGCGATCGCGTCCAGGTCGGCGAGCCGACCGTCGGCGGACTGGACTGCCGCCACGGCCACCAGGTAGGTCGAGGCACGGACCTCGTCGGCCAGCGCAGCCAGCGGCACCTCGCGGACAGTCACTCCGCGCCCGGCCTGGGCGGCGAACGGGAAGGTCACGCTGGTGAACTCACCCTGCGCGACCAGCACCTCGGACCCGTCGGGCACCGAGGCCGCGACGAGGCCGACGAACGGCGACGCCTGGTGTCCCACCGCGACCCAGGACTCCGGGACGGACACCAGGGCGGCGAACAGCGATCGCGACCGCTGCACGTCGTCGTCGAAGGCGGCTGCGTCGGCGATCCCGAGGCGCCAGTCGTCCAGCGCTCCCTCGAGCGCCTCGACGGTCCGCCTCGGGGGCAGCCCGAGCGTGGCGGAGTCGAGGTAGACCTCGGATGCAGAGAACTCGGCCTGGGCGTCGACGAGATCCATGCCCTCAGCCTGGCAGCCAGGAGACGTGCGGGCGCGAGCACGGCGTACCCGACGAAGGCGCCGACGTCGAGCAGCGTGTGGGCGACCACGAACGGCGCCACCCGCCGCCACCGCAGGAAGAGCCAGCCGAAGAGCAGGCCCATGACCAGGTTGCCGACGAAGCCGCCCACCCCCTGGTAGAGGTGGTACGCCCCGCGCAGCAGAGCGACGACGACGACCGCGGTGCGCGAGCGCATCCCGAGCTGCTCGAGGCGCAGCAGCACGAAGCCGAGCAGGATCAGCTCCTCGACCGCGGCGTTCTCGAGCGCTGCCAGCACCAGGACCGGGTAGCGCCACCACACGTCGTCCAGGTCCTGCGCCACCACGGCCAGGTTCAGGCCGACGGCGTACGTCGCGAGGTAGAACAGCAGCCCGACGCTGCCGACGGCCGCCGCGATGACCGCGCCGCGGCCGGCGTCGAGCCCGAGGTGGCGGCGCGACCACCAGAGCCGGAGGCTGCCGCCGCGCAGCACCAGGAGGTACGCCGCCAGCGCGATCGGAACCACGGCGAACAGCACCGACAGCAGCTGGTAGACGAGGTCGAGCCAGGGCCGGTCCGGGGCGAGGCTGCGGTTCATGACCGCGCGCTGCTCCGAGAGGGGGCCCTGGGTGAGCGCGGCGACGAAGTTGACGACGGCGTAGACCGCCGAGCGTCCCAGCGAGAGCAGCAGCACGAGCGCGACCTCCACGACCAGGGCGGTGCGCAGCAGGCTGTCGGACTCGCCGCGCAACCGCGGGTCGGGCAGCAGGCGGGCGTCGGTCGCGGTCACGGGTCCCAGCCTGCCACCCCGTTGATCGTGTGCATCCGGTGTCACAGGGTGGCTCCAGGTGCACACGATCTCGTGGCAGGTCAGCGTCGACTCACCCCTGGCGCAGCTGCCGGGCGCTCGCCACCCCGTCGGCGCCCTCGTTGGCCCCGGGGGGCGAGAGGGTGAAGACTCGCATGTCATTCATCGGATATCCGTCGAACAAGCAGCTGTGGGGGATCCGGATCGTGACCGCTCCATGGGGCTGGAAGTCCCAAGAAGACCGGAGGCCGGGGCACGTTACCCGGAGTGCGCTGGACGGTGTTGTACCAGATCCACAACCGGGTGACCTTGCGACCGTCGCGCCACCCGGTGAGGGCGTTGACCTCGTAGCCCTCCCAGGCGTGCGACATCTTGGTGAAGACGTCGACCCCGGCGCGGCTCGGCCTCCGGATCACCGTGCGGACCGTCCAGGCCTCTCGACCGTTGGTGAAGCGCGCGCTCTCGACGTCGAGCTTGCCCGCGATGGAACCGTCCGGCTCGGTGTCCGGCACGAACCGGCTGGCGGCGGAGGCCGACGGCGACGAGCCGAGGACCAGGGCCAGACTTGCGATGACGACGGATACGACTCTCATGGGGATCCCCGTTCCTACAGCCACCACTGCGATGGCGTCTGCACAGTAGGACGACACGACGCGCTGCGCCAGGGTCGAGCGGCCCTGCGCTCCCGTCCGCTGATGTAACGAGATAATCCGTGAGTCTTCTACATCGTGAAGTATCCTCATGACATGCCCAGCCGTCAGGACCGCGCCGCCGCGCTCGACCGTGTGCTCGAGCTCACCCTGCTGCTGAACGCCGACATGACGCGGGGGCTGTCCGCGCTGGGCCTGACCGAGTCACGGACCCGCGTGGTGTGGCACCTGCTCCAGTCCGGGCCCTCCACCCAGCGGGTCATCGCCGACGCCCTCGAGGTCAGTCCACGCAACGTCACCGGCCTCGTGGACGCGCTCGTCGACACCGGCTTCGTCCGGCGTGAGCCGCACCCGACCGACCGGCGGGCCACCCTGGTCCACCTCACCGACCGGGGCGCCCGCACGGCCGATGAGCTGGCGACCGGGCAGGACGAGTTCGCCCGGCTGCTCTTCGCGCGGATGCCCACCGCGACGTTCGCCGGTCTCGTGACCGGCCTCGACGCCGTGCTCCAGCGGTTGCGACCGCTCGTCGCCGGTGCCGACGATCCCGGCGGTCACGACCCGACCCAGGGATCCGCCACTGCGGGAGCAGGTCGCGGTGCCTAGCCTGCGACCCGTTCCCGGCACCGCTGGGCCACGATGGCGCCCCGGGTGGTTCTGGTGGTGGGCTCGTCACGCGGTGGTGTTCGAGGTCCGGCTGTACCGCAGCCTCTTTCGCTGGATCACGCGTCGCGCCGACCGAGGTGGTCCCGACGACACCGCCGTCACCTACGCCCGCATGGTGACACCGGTGATGTGGCTCTGGATCTTCGCCTCGGCGGCCGAGATCCCTCTGGTCCACGTGCTCGTGCCCTGGGAGGGGATCCGACTGGCCCTGCTCGTCACCGGCGTGTGGGGGGTGGTGTGGATGGTCGGGCTGCTGGCCAGCCTGTGGGTCCACCCGCACCTGGTCACCTCGGACCGGCTGGTCGTCACGCAGCGGCGCCGGTCACCGCATCGAGATGCCCTGGGAGCGGATCGCCTCCTTCCGGACCGGGCTCGAGGACCTGCCGTCGTCGGTCTGGACCCTCCAGCCCCTCGAGACCGACGGCGGCACCGACCTCAACGTCGGCAGCGGGGCGCAGGTGAACGTCCACGCCCGGCTGGCCGCCCCGACGGTCGTGCTGACCGCCAAGGGGCCGATGGAGATCGTCGAGCTCAGCTTCTACGCCGACGAGCCCCGCGAGCTCCTGGCGCAGGTCGGCCGGCACCACGCCGTACGCCGCTGAGTGGGGAGGCGTCCCCGCGTCTGCTGACCGCCTCCCTTCGGGCGGTTCCCTGATCCCACGCCGCTGGGTAGCGTGCTGCGCGTGAGACGCCCGCCCCACGAGAACGTGGCGACCGTGCTGGTCGACCCGGTGGTGCTGCGCGACCTGGAGCTGGCGCTGATGGCCCTGGACCTCTGGGTGTGGCCGGTCGAGACCGCACCGGTGGCGACCGACGGACCGCGGATGGCGTTCCAGGTGCGTCGCCGGATGCTCCTGGCCAAGCGGGGCGCCTGGGACGTCGCCGCCGACTGGACACCGGTGTGGATCAGCTTCGGCGACAGCTGGCGCACCGGCGAGGAGCCGCTGCCGTGGAGCGCCCACGCGACGCTGTGGGACACCCTCGCCGAGCACGCCGAGCACGTCCGCTACCGGCTCGGTCTCGGTGGCATCCCCAAGCTCGCCGTGCCCCGCGACGTCAGCGCCTGAGATGCCGGCTCAGGCTCCCGGCAGGTCCATGATGTGCACCGGACCCTCGCCGTCCGGCAGCCAGTGCGGCTTCACGTCACCCAGGACCCGCCATCCGCGCGACAGGTAGAGCGACACCGCGCGGCCGTGAGCACCCCCGACCACCTCGAGGACGGGATGGCGCCCGATCGAGCGGACGTGGGCCTCGCACGTGTCCATGAGCAGGCTGCCGATGCCGAGTCCGGTGTGCTCGTGGTCGACCACCAGCACGGACACCGCCGCCAGCTCCTCCACCGGGCGCCCGGCTCCGGCGCTCCAGTCCGGGCCGATGTCGTGGTCGGTCACGTCCAGCACGCTGACGTGCCCCACGACGGTGTCGTCCCCGGCGGTCGAGCCCGTCGAGACCGCCACCCACGCCGCCAGCTCACCGCGTCGTACGACGAACTCCTCGACGGGGAAGGGCAGCGGGTTGCGGAAGGGGTAGCGGGTCAGCGGCTGCTGACGCATGATCAGCGCGCCGACCGCCGCGACGTCCTCGGGCCGGCGAGGACGGATGGTGAGCGGCACCCCGCGAGGATAGTCAGGCCCTGGTCGACCGGGCCCGTCGTAGCCGGCGCGCGCGACGGCGCTCAGCGCAGGACGAGGCAGCTCGACGTGTCGGGCTCCCAGGTGAGCTCGGCGTCGCGGGCGATGCGGGTGTCGAGCATGGCCGCGATGTCCTCGGGCCACGGCGCCGTGTGCCGTGTCTCCATGTCGATGTGGAGGAAGACCTCCTCCATCACGAAGCTGAGCCGCTGGTGCGACTCGTCGAGCAGGTAGACCAGCGCGTGCGCGGCCCGCTCGGAGCGACCGAGGAGGCGCACGCGGGACGACATCCGGTCGCCGGTGCGCAGCTCGGCCAGGTAGGTCAGGTGGTGCTCGGCGGAGAAGCACGCGTGCCCGTGCTGCGGCCACTGCGGCGGGATGCCCAGCTCCACGAGCGACTCGTCGAGGCCCTCGCTGGCGATGCCCGTGTAGTGACGGACGTTGAGGTGGCCGTTGACGTCCTCGAACGCGATCGGCACGGGCTGCTCGCTGTACGCCGTCAGGCTGACGAGCTGGTCGTAGGTCGGGTGCTGTGACTTCACCGGCCCGAGGCTACCGCTCGCACGGCCTTCCCGGGGGGCGACGGCTCAGCCGGTGAAGGCGTCGCGGAACCGCTCCAGCGCCCGCAGGCTGTCACCCGACGCCCACGCCTCGAGACCGACCACGCCGCCGTACCCGAGGTCGCGCAGGGTCGCGGCCACCGCGGCGTACCGGATCTCGCCGGTGCCGGGCTCGCAGCGTCCCGGCACGTCGGCGACCTGGATCTCGCCGACGAGCGGCAGGCAGTCGCGCACGAGCTCGATGAGGTTCCCCTCGCCGATCTGGGCGTGGTAGAGGTCGAGGTTCATCCGCAGGTGCGGGCTGTCGACCGCGGCGACGAGCGCGCGGGTCTCGGCTGCGCGGGCGAACGGGACTCCGGGGTGGTCGACGGCTGTGTTCAGGTTCTCCAGACAAAAAGTGACGCCCTCGCGCTCGCCCAGCGCCGCCACGCGGCCCAGCGTCTCGACGGCACGCTCGTGCATGTCCGGTGTCACGGTGTCGACAGGCCGCACCGGGAGGCCCTCGGGACCGAGACCGGTGCCGTGGAGGTTCAGGTTCGGCTCGCCCAGGGTGGCGGCGGCGCGGACCGACTGCTCCGCCGTGCGCAGCAGCGCCTCGATGCCGTCCGGCTCGGTGAGGTCACCCTCGACGTACCCGGTCATCGACGTGAAGCGCGCACCCGTGGCGGCCAGGGCGTCGAGGTCCTTGGTCGTCCAGTCCCAGATCTCGACGGCGAAGCCGAGGTCGTGCAGGACGCGCGCGCGCTCGGTGACGGGCTGGTCGAGCAGCACCATCTCGGCGCACACCGCCAGCGTGTACGGCGTGCTCATCGCCGCACCTGCGCGGGGGCTCCGGACTCGACCGACGCGATGGCGGCCAGGGCGACCGCGAACGCGCGGTGGGCGTCGTGCCCGCCGACCGTGGGTGTGCGGCCCTCCCGGACGGCGGTGACGAACTCCTCGAGCTCAGCGACGTAGGCGCCGCCGAAGAGCTCGACGTCGCTCCGGGCGGTCTCGACGTGGCGTCCCCCCGTGTCACTGAGGCGCAGCGAGGACCGGGCACCGTCGCCCATCGTCACCATGCCGCCGGAGCCGAAGACCTCGCCCCGGACGTCGTAGCCGTAGGCGGCGGAGAAGCTGGCCTCGGCCACCGCGATCGCGCCGTTGTCGAAGGTGATCACCACGACAGCGGTGTCGAGCAGGCCCGCGTCCTTGAAGTCAGGAGCGACGAGGGCATCGGCGGTGGCGTGGACGCTGACGGCCTCGGCGCCGGGGTTGAGCCACAGCAGCGTGTCGAAGTCGTGGATGAGGGTCTGGGTGAAGATCGTCCACGGCGGGACGCTGCCGGGGTCGGCGAGGCCCGGGTCGCGGGTGACGGAGCGCAGGAGGTGGGGGCGGCCGACAGCGCCGTCGACGACGAGCCGGTGGGCGGCGGCCCAGTCCGGGACGAAGCGGCGGTTGAAGCCGACCTGGAGCGCGACGCCCGCGTCGGCGGCGGCTCGCGTCGCGGTGGCGATCTCCTCGAGGCTCATGCCCATCGGCTTCTCGCAGAAGACGCCCTTGCCGGCGGAGGCGGCCGCCACGACGAGCTCGGCGTGGGCCGTCGAGGAGGCGGTGATCACGACGGCGTCCACGTCGTCGGCGGCGAACAGGCCGGCCGGGTCGGTGAGCCCGCGGGCGCCGAGGGGTCCGGCGAGGTCGTCGGCCACGCCCGGACGCGGATCTGCGACCGCGACGAGGCGGGCGCCGGGCACGCGGCGGGCGAGGAGGGAGGCGTGGGAGCTGCCGATGCGGCCGGCACCGACGAGGCCGACGCGGACGGGCTCGGGGGGCGCGAGCCGCTCGGGGTCGGCGTGGTGGACGGACACGGCATCTCCAGACGTGGGTGGTGGCGCGCTGGGCAGGGCGTGCCCGCGTACGACGTACTAGCGCGCTCTAGTCTGGACAGGGATGGCGCGTGGGTCAAGGGCCGAGCGCTGCAGGGCTAGCGCGCTCTACCCTGGAGGGGTGGCTCACGACGGACGACCGCACACGGTCACCATGCTCGACGTCGCCGAGCGGGCCGGCGTCTCGCGGGCGCTCGTGTCGATCGTCTTCCGCAACGCGCCCGGCGCGAGCGAGCGGACCCGTGAGCGCGTGCGCGCCGCCGCGGCGGAGCTCGGCTACCGGCCCGACCAGCGCGCGCGGCTGCTCGGTCGGCACCGCACCCGCACCGTCGGGGTGGTCTTCGGACTGCACCACGAGTTCCACGGTCAGCTCGTCGAGGACCTCTACCGTGCGGCCGAGGACACCGACTACGAGCTCGCGCTCGGCGCCTCCGCGCCCAGCCGGGACGAGGCGCAAGCGGCGCGTGCGCTGCTGGACTACCGCTGCGAGGCGCTGGTGCTGCTGGGGCCCACCCTGCCGGTGGCCGCGCTCGAGGAGCTCGCAGCGACGGTGCCGGTCGTGGTGGTGGCGCGGGCGGTGCGCTCTCGCACGCTCGACGTCGTCCGGACCGACGACGTCACTGGGGCGGCGATGGCCACCGACCACCTGCTCGACCTGGGTCACACCGCGGTCGCTCACGTGGACGGCGGCCGGGCACCCGGGGCGGCCGAGCGGCGACGCGGCTACCGTGCAGCCCTGGCGGCGCGCGGGCTCGCCGACGCGGCCCGGGTCGTGCCGGGGGGACTCGACGAGGCCTCGGGCGAGTCGGCAGCCCCGGACGTGCTGGGGGGCGGCGCTCCGCCCGTCACGGCGGTCACGGCCTTCAACGACCACTGCGCCACCGGCCTGCTCTTCGCCGCGCGGGCGCGCGGGCTGTCCGTGCCCGCGCAGCTGTCGCTGGTCGGGTACGACGACAGCGCCGTGGCGCGGCTGGGCAGCGTCTCGCTGACCACCGTGGCCCAGGACTCGCCGGCCCTCGCCGCGGCTGCCCTCGACCTCGCCCTGGCGCGGCTGGAGGACGGACCGCGCGCCGCGGAGACCGACGACCTGACCCGCGGCCGGGGGGGCGGGAACAGCGTCCGACGTGAGGTCGTCGTGCCCCCGCGGCTCGTCGTGCGCGGCACCACCGCACCGCCCGGGTGAGACCGACAAGCGTCGTCGGTGAGGACCCGGCCTCCGACGCCGGGCAGGCCCTGGGCGGCGTCCAGAGCCGCCCGACCGAGGCGCCACGGACCATCGAACACGTGATCGCATTGTGTCGGAGGTCTCTCCTAGCCTGGTCGCATGAGCAGTCAGCGGTGGGACCCGGACCAGGAGACCGGGCTGCACCGCGACGCTGCCCGGGTGCTGGCCGCGTCGACCGCCGCGGTGCGGTCGCGGCGGCTGGCCGAGGTGCACGACCTCGGCGTGCTTGTCGAGTGGGCCACGCTGCACGCCGCCGACCCCACCCAGGGGCCGCTCGGTCGTGCTGCGCGCCGGGTCGGCAACGTCCTGGTCCGTGTCGGTGGCGAGGGCACCCCGGGGGTGCAGGAGTTCTGCCTCGGCGAGATCGCCGTGGCCCGCGGCACCGGTGTCACCGCCACCCGCAACGCCCTGGCCGACGCTCTCGACCTGGTCCACCGGCTGCCGCTGACCTGGCGGGTGTGCTCGGCCGGTGACGCGGAGGTCGGCATCGCCCGCCGCGTCGCGACGATCTCCCGTCATCTCCCCGCCGACCGTGTCGGGGTCGTCGACGCGGCAGTCGCCCGGATGATCGCCACGCACGCCGGCGGGCGCGTGCTCGACGTCGCCGCCGCGAAGGTCATCGAGGCCGACCCCGCGCTGCACCAGGAGCGGGTCGAGGCCGAGCAGCGGCGGCGCTACGTCGCCTTCACCCGCACCGACGAGACCGGCCTCCGCACGATCATCGCCCGCGTCAGGGCCGGCGACGCGGTCTGGGTGCAGGCCACCGTCGAGCGGGTGTGCGAGGTCATCGCGCCCTCCCGTCCCGACCTCGGAGCCGACGAGCTGCGTTCGGAGGCCTTCGGCTGGCTCGCCCGTCCCGCCGAGCTGCTTGCGCTGCTTCTCGAGCACACCGACGCCGAGACCGACGGGCACGCCGCGGCCCAGCCTGCTGAGCCGTCCGAGCCCGAGCCCGCCGAACCGGAGGAGCCCGCGGTGCCGAACCGCGCGATCGCCTTCCCCCGCGACCTGCTCGACGCCCTGCGCGAGTCACGACCTGGCGGCGCTGCGACCCGCGGCCACCCTCTACGTCCACCTGAGCACCTCGGCCCTGCGTCCCGCACGGGCAACCGCCTGCGGCTGCGCGTGCACCTGCGGGCGGACGGACGGGGCCGACGACCACCACGGCGGCGGCGTGGCTCGGGTCGAGGACCTCGGTCCCTTCGGACTCGAGCAGCTGCCCGACCTGCTCGCCCACACCCGGTTGCGCGTCACGCCAGTCCTGGACCTGTCCGACCGGGTCCGCAGCACGGCGTACGAGCACTCCGAGGCGCTGAAGGAGCGGGTGCACCTCCTCACCGGTGGCGACTACTGGCCGTTCGCGACCTCGACGACCCGTCGGGTGGACTACGACCACCCGACGCCGTACGACCACGACGCGGTCGAGCCACCCGATCCTCCAACCCAGACCGGCACCCACAACTCGGGCCCGCTGGGCCGTCGACACCACCGGTGGAAGACCCATGCCGGCTTCCGCGCCCGCCAGTGCGGCGAGAACCGCTACGTGTGGCTGACTCCCCACGGGCTGGCCTTCCTCACCGACCACCGCGGCACGCACCCGCTCGACCTCGACCAGGCCCGCGCCATCTACGACGCCCCGGCCGGGGTCGACGTCCACCCGAGCGACCTGCGGGTGCAGGTCGACCTCGAGACGTGGCCTCCAGCGGCTCGAGGCCTCACCCGGTCAGCCAGCGTGACTCGTCGACGAGACGGACGAGCGCAACGACGAAGACCACCACGAGCGCTCCGCGACCCGCCCACGCCGCAACGGAGGCGCCCGGGACCGTCCCGCCGTGCCGACGACGGAGCGCCTCGAGCGCGAGCCACGCCAGCGCGAGCCCAGCGGCGAGCGGCGCCAGCGGCACCAGCGCTACGAGCGGGAGCAGCGCGATGCCCACCCGCCCTCGGGCGAAGGAGCCGTCGACCGCGAGCCACCGCTCGGCGAGGAGCGTCAGCAGCGCGGCGTACACCCCAGGGATGAGCACGAAGAGCCCGATCCCGAGCCAGGCGTTGCCCAGCAGGCGGAAGTCGACGCCATCGGTGTGCACCAGCTGCTCGCCGACGACGACCGCCGGCCCCACGCCCACCGACACCACACGGAACCACGTCGGGCCCACGACGAGTCCGCGCAGCGCGGCGTACACCACGGCGCCGAGGGCACCGAGCAGCCCGCCGACCAGCAGCAGGTTCAGGCTCCCCACGAGCGTGAAGCGCCCGATCATGAAGCCGTCGTCGCTGCTCAGCCCACCCATGCCGGGATTGGTCACCGCGAGCAGCATCATCGCCAGCCGCCCACCCACTCCTCCGACCAGGACACCGAGCAGGACACCGGCCGCGGTGATCGCAGCCAACCGACGCGCCGCCACCAGGGCCGCGTCGCGCCACCGGGCCTCGGTGCGGTCGCCTCCTGCACGCGCGTCGACGAGGGTGGTCATCCTGGGGATGGTCGCAGAGCGGAGCCCGACCGCACAGGGGACCTTCGGCCCTCCCCGGCGGCGGGGCCGTGGCCCGGTGTCGGCCGACGGGTCTACCGTCACCGGTATGCACCGGATCTTCACCACGAGCGTGGCCTCGGTCTACCCGCACTACGTCGCCAAGGTCGAGCGCAAGGGCCGCACGCAGGCCGAGCTGGACCAGGTCATCGCGTGGTTGACCGGGTACGACGACGCGGCCCTGCGCCACCACCTGGACGCGGGGACGACGTTCGAGGAGTTCTTCGCGCAGGCCGACCTGAACCCGCGCACCGACCTCATCACCGGTGTGGTGTGCGGGGTCAGGGTCGAGGAGGTCGAGGACCCGCTGATGCAGCAGATCCGCTGGCTCGACAAGCTCGTCGACGAGCTGGCCAAGGGCAAGTCGATGGAGAAGGTCATCCGGGACTGAGGTGGCGGGCGAGCCCGGTCGCACGCTGCGCCCGACGCGTGACCGCCGCCCGGACCGCGTCCTCGGAGCCGACGACGCGGACGCGCGACCTGGCCCGGGTGACCGCCGTGTAGAGCAGCTCGCGGGTGAGGATGCGCGAGTCCTCCTCGGGCAGCACCACCGTGACCTCGTCGAACTGGCTTCCCTGGCTGCGGTGGACGGTCATCGCGTGAGCGGTGGAGACCTCCGCGAGGCGCGACGTCGGCAGCGCCCGGCCGTCGGCCCGGTCGCCGTCTCCGATGACCGCGACCAGGTCGGAGTCCGTGCGGCACACGACCCCGGTGTCGCCGTTCCAGAGCCGGAGACCGTAGTCGTTGGCGTTCACCACGAAGGGTCGTCCGAGATACCACTCCGGCAGCCAGTCGCGTGCCGTCGCCTCGAGGAGCAGCCGCTCGACGACACGGTTCCAGTGACCCACGCCGAAGGGACCCTCCCGGTGGGCGCACAGCAGTCGGTGACGCTCCAGCTCGACCAGAGCGCGCTCCGCGTCCCCCGAGCCGGCGGCCTCCTGGAGCGCGACGGCCCGGGCGGTGAGCAGCTGCAGCAGCTCGGGCCCGCCGGTGTCACCAGCCCCCAACCACGTCACCTCGGCCGATCCAGCACCGAGCTCGGCCAGCACGGAGTCGACGTCCCCGTCGCGGATCGCCAGCGCGAGTGCCCCGATCCGCTCCCCGAAGCGACGCGTGTGGCTGAGCTGGGCGACCGGGCTGCTCGCGGTTGGTCCGGCGTCCGCCGGCTCGCGCCCGTAGCCGTCGACCAGGTCCTTGAGCACCGCCCCGGCGTCGACCGAGGCCAGCTGATCGGCGTCGCCGACCAGCACCAGGCGTGCCGACGGCCGGACCGCCTCGACCAACCGCGCCATCATCGTCAGCGACAGCATGGAGGTCTCGTCGACCACGACCACGTCGTAGGGCAGCCGGTTGCCGCGGTGGTGCCGGAAACGTGTGCTGTTGGGCGTCCACCCGAGCAGCCGGTGCAGCGTGGACGCCTGCAGCGAGGAGATCGTCGCGACCGCGGCACGGTCGGCGTCGTCCTCACGTGGGAAGCCCCGCTGCCCGGTCGACTCCCGGACCGCCTGGACCATCCGGGCCGCGGCCTTGCCCGTCGGCGCGGCCAGCGCGATGCGCAGCGGACGCCCGGAGTCGTCGGACGCCGCGTGCGCGCGCAGCAGCACCCCGAGCAGGCGGGCGACCGTCGACGTCTTGCCGGTGCCGGGGCCGCCGGTGACGACGCTGGTCCCGTGGGTCGCGGCCTTCGCCGCGGCAGCGCGCTGGTCGGCGTACGCGTCGTCGGGGAAGTACGCCGCCAGCGCGTCGGCGAGCACGGCGTCCGCCACCGGCGGCGGGGGCGCCGCGGACCGGGCCGCGAGGTCGGCCACCACCTGCTGCTCCTCGCCCCAGTAGCGGTCGAGGTAGACCAGGCCGTCGTCGACCCGGACGACCTCCGCCGCCACCAACGGGCTCCGGGCGACGGCGGCCTCCCACGCGGCAGCCTCCGGCCAGGCCTGCCCGGGAGCGATGTCGGGGGCGGTGCCCAGGTCGAGGCAGACCGAGCCCGAGCGGACCGCACGCACCGTCAGAGCCACCGCCAGCAGCACGGTCTCGTCGGCCTCCTGGCCCAGCCGCCCCAACCGCTGGGCCACGTGGACGTCCGCCGCCTCCAGGACCCCGCTGACGTTGAAGTCGTGCAGCAACCCACTGGCCCGGAGCGCGACCCGGGGGTCGCGCGGGTCCGCGAAGGGCTCGATCTCCCAGCTCACGGCCGCTCCTTCCCGTCGAGGAGGTCCGAGACCGCCTCGACCAGGGCGACCGGCGGGCGCCACGAGAAGACCCCGCAGCGCTCCCCGTCGACGACCGGGGTGCCGGGGCCGCACAGCCCGCGGAGGTAGAGGTACATGACGCCACCGAGGTGGCGCTCCGGGGCGTAGCCGGCCAGCCGCCACCGCAGGAACCGGTGCAGCACCACGGCGTACAGCAGCGCCTGCAGCGGGTAGCTCGAGTGCGTCATGGCCTCGGCCAGCGCGGCGGGCCGGTAGTGCTCGGCGGTGAGCTCGTCGTCAGGGGCGCCGAGCCAGTTGGACTTGTAGTCCACGATGACGAACCGCTCGGCACCGTCGACCGGCACCCGCAGCACCACGTCGACCGAGCCGGTGAGGTAGCCCGCCAGCACCTGCGCGGCGTGGCCCTCGTCGTCGAGGGTGTCGGCGTAGGGCAGCAGCGGGTCGCCGTCGGGCAGGTGCGCGCGCAGCAGCGGTCCGAGGTCGGCCAGGCAGGCACGCCCGCGCAGCCCCGCCACGTCGCCGCCGGCGAGGGGCAGCTCGAAGTCGAGCTCGCTCATGCGGTTGCCGACGCCGATGCCGCGCAGGGTCGCGTCCCCGACCAGCGGTCCCAACGGGGTGTCGTGGACGGCCACCAGCGCGTCGGCGAGCACGTCGGCGTCGAGGGCGACCGGCCAGCGCACCAGCTGCGTGCGCACCTGCTCGAGGACCGCGGCACGCAGGTCGCCGCCGTGCTCGGGAGCCGCGGGGTCGGTGTGCTCGAGGACCGCGTGCACCAGCGAGCCGAAGGTCGCCCCGACCGGCAGGTCCGCCATCGGCGAGCGGACGGTCGACGCCGCTGCCGTCCCTGGGGCCCCCGAGGTCTCCGCGACCGGTGGCACCGGCGCGTCGGGCTCGTCGTCGCGCAACGGGTGCTCGGGCTCGCTGCCCAGCGCCACCACGACCTGGTCGGCCCGGGCGGCGTCGGGACCCGCCGAGGCCCGGGCGGCAGCGCTGCTGAGTGCGGTGTACGACGTCCGGCGCCAGTCCGGGTCGACCCGGCGGCTCCACGACCGCGCCCGCAGGACGCCGAGGTCCGCCCCCGGCACGGGCCCGGCGTCGGCCGCGACGTCCATCGGCTCGACGTGGGGGCCACCGGCGTCCTGCCAGTGCCGGGCGATCTCCCGCACCCGGTCGTCGGGATGGACCGGCGCCTCCCGGGGCACGTCGGCGCCACCGGGCAGCCGGCCGAAGAGCATGCGGTGCAGCGGGGCGTTCTTGGTGTTCTTCGCGCTCGGCAACCACCACGTGACGACCTGCGACTGGGCCCGGGTCAGCGCGACGTACAGCAGCCGCAGGTCCTCGCCCGCCTCCTCGCCGACGGCGGCCGCGGCGTGCGGAGACCCCGGCCCGCTCACGTCGAGGCAACGGCGGCCGTCGGCGTCGTGGAACAGCGGGTGGTCGGGCACGCGCGGGAAGAGGTCGGAGACGAAGGGCAGGTGCACGACCGGGAACTGCAGACCCTTGCTGCCGTGGATGGTGAGGATCTGCACGGCCGCGGCGTCGCTGTCGAGACGCCGGGTGCGCTCACCGGTCACGTCGCTGCGCGCCTCGGACATGCGGCCGCGCATCCACGCCAGCAGCGCCGTCAGCCCGAGCCGCTCCCGGGTGGACTCGTCGTGCAGCGACTCCGCCACGTGGCGCAGGTCGGTCAGCAGCCGCTCGCCGCCCTCGCGGGCCAGCACGCGGGCAGGCACGTCGTGGCCCGCGACCGCGGTCTCGAAGACCGCCGCCACCCCGCGCTGACGCAGCAGGTCGACCCAGGAGCGCAGCACGTCGGACACCCGCTCGGTCAGCGCGTCCCCGGCTGCGTCGAGCTCGGCGGCCGTGTGCCCGAAGAACGACGTCAGCGCGGCGGCACGCACCCGCTCGCTGCGGTGGGGGGCGTCGAGCGCCTCCAGCAGGCACACCCACTCGTCGGCGCCTTCGGTGGCGTAGACGCTCCCGCTGCCCGCGATCACCGCCTGCACCCCGGCCGCGACCAGGGCGGCCCGAGCGATCTCGCACTGCCTGCGGGTCTCGCAGAGCACCGCCACGTCGCCGGCCACCAGGGCGCGGCCGTCGTACGTCGCCGCCGGAGGTCAGCAGAGCGCGCACGTCGGCGGCGAGGTCCTCGGCGACGAGGGTGCGCAGCTCCCCGATCGGCACGCCCCGGGTGCCCTTGACGCCGAAGCGCTCCCGGTCGACCACCCGCAGGCGGAACGGCTCCGGGCGGGGCGCCCCCACCAGCCGCCGTCCGGTGTGCGCCGCGTCGACGTCGCGCACCACGATCCGCTCGTCGCCCAGCGCCGCGCCGCGCAGCAGCGTCTGGACGGCGTCGAGCAGTGGCTGGTCGCTGCGGTGGTTCGTCCCCAGCGTGGCCTTCGCGTCGGCGGTCTCCTCGGCACCGAGGTAGGTGACCACGTCCCCGCCGCGGAAGGCGTAGATCGCCTGCTTCGGGTCGCCGATGAGCACCATCGTGGCCGTGCCGCTGAAGGCGCGGTCGAGCACCTGCCACTGCACCGGGTCGGTGTCCTGGAACTCGTCGACCAGCACGAAGCGCCACCGGTCGCGCATCCGCCCCCGGGCGGGCGCGTGCTCGTCCTCGAGCGCGTGGGCCAGCCGGCTGAGCAGGTCGTCGTAGCTGAGCACGCCGAGCCGACGCTTGCGCAGGTCCATCTCGTCGCGGACCGCGCGGGCGAAGCGCCACCGGCGGTACGCCGGACTGGCGGCGGCTCCGTCCTCGGGCGGCGGGGGCTCGACGAGGTGGGCCTGCGGGTCGCCGTTCGCGACCCGGGCGATGGCCAGGGCGTCCGAGCGGCTGAAGACCGGGTCGTCCTCGGAGCGGGCGAAGCCGCGGACGTAGAGGTCGTCGACGACCTCGACCAGCAGGTCGTCGAGGTTCTCGACCAGGCGCGACCCGGCGTCGGTGTCGCCGGCCACGCCGAGGCTCCGCAGCACCAGCTGGCAGAACTGGTGGGTGGTCGCGATGGTGGCGGCGTCGAAGTCGGTCAGCGCGAGCCGCAGCCGCTCCAGGCGTCGGCCGAGCTCGGCGGGGTCGTCGGGGTCGGGCGTGCAGAGCAGTGCCACCAGGGCGTCGGGGTCCTCCGGGGGCACGCCTCGCACACAGGCGTCGAGGCTGCGCTCGGCGTCGACGAGCTGGGCCCGCACCCGCTCGCGCAGCTCCTGGCTGGCCGCACGACCGAAGGTGACGACGAGCATCTCCTCCAGCCGACCGCGTCCCTCGGCCACCAGGCGCGTGACCAGGGCGGCGATGGTCCAGGTCTTGCCGGTGCCGGCGGAGGCCTCGAGCAGGGTCGTCGTCCCGGGCGTCGGGAGGTCGCCGGTGATGTCGAAGACCGGCGGCTCACCGGTCCGGGGCGGTCGAGGCTCGCGGGCGCTGCGCCCGCCCGCCGGGAACGGGAGGACGGTCATGCCGGGCTCACCCGCTCCCGTGCCAGGAGCGGGTCCCAGAGGCGGGGGGCGAGCTGCCCGAGCCGGGTGCGCTCGGCGCTGCTCGCAGGACTGCCCCAGGTCTCGTCGGGCCGCGCTGGTTCGAGCAGGCACCCGACCGGGGCGTTGCGGCCGAAGACCCGCACGTGGGCCGGGTCGTCCCGCTCCCCCGGCACCGGGCTGGAGTCCGTGCTCTCCCACGCCGAGGCCAGCGCGCGCTCCGCGTCGCGGTGCGCGTGGGTCGCCTCGGCCCAGGCGTGGCCGCTGCGCAGCGGGAGGGGCAGCGGCTCCCGCATGCCGCGGTCGTAGAGGTCCACCAGCTGCCCCAGCAGCTCGGTCGCGGTGTGGTCCACAGGAGGCACCAGCGCGTGCTGGGGCCGCTTGGTGCGGCTGTGCCAGCCGTAGACGTCCGAGCGCCAGGACTGGTCGGGCAGCCCGGCGGCCAGTGCGAGCAGGTCGACCCAGGCCTCGAGGCGGTGGCGCGGCGACAGCGACGAGTAGTGGACGCGCACGATCCGGTGGCCCCGGACGTCGGGCACCACGCCCGTCAGCCGGCGGTGACCGCCCAGCGCCACCGTGACGTCGTACGAGCGCGGCTCGGCCTGGCGAGCCTCCTGGCTGGCGGTGATGAGCTGCCCGGCCCGCCCGGTGATCTCGGTCAGCTGACGGCGCCCGAGTGCCTGGGGCGGCAGGTCGCCACGCAGCTGCTCGGCCAGCAGCACCCCCTGCGGGTCGGCGCCGGCGAGCACGTCGGCCAGCACGCGGTTGCCCACGGTCCACTTCTGCAGGTTGTCGATCTCGACCGGCAGGGCGTCGTCGAGCTCCTCGTGGTCGCGGGCCACCCCGACGTCGAGCCGCTGCCGCAGGAAGGCGCGGACCGGGTGGACCAGGAACGCCTTCAGGTCGGCCAGGGCGACGTCGCGGGACCCGTCGTCGGCCGCCGGCGGCGGCGGGAGCGGGGTCGGCAGCAGCGCCGGCCGGGGTGTGCGCGGTCGGGTGGTCGCGACCGCCCCGGCCAGCGCGGCGCGGTCGAAGGAGCCGACCCCGGACGCGTCGCTGAAGTTGCGGGCGTCGAACGGCTGCAACGGGTGCGCGGTGACGACGTGGCGACGCGCGCCGGGGACGGTGCGCTCGACGGCGTCGAGGAGCTCGCCGAGGGGGACGGCCGGCGGGCGCGGCTGGCCGCTGTGCTCGTTGGCACCGGTGTAGGTCACGACCAGCGTCTCGCGCGCGGACACCACGGCGTCGAGCAGCAGCTGGCGGTCCTCGCTGCGGGGGTCCCGCTCGCCGGTGAGCGGGTCACGGGCCAGCACGTCGTCGCCGTCGGTCACGGTGCTGCGGGGGAAGACGCCGTCGTCGAGACCGACCAGGCAGACCACGCGGTGCGGCACCGACCGCATCGGCACCAGCGTGGACACCGTGAGGTGGCCGGTGCGGAAGTTGGCGCGGGTGGGCCGGGGCTCGGTGCGCTGCTCGAGCAGCGTGCGCACGTCGGCCAGGCGCAGGTGGGGGTCGCGGCCGGTCGCCGCGTCCCGCAGGCCGTCGACCTCCCGCTCGAACTGCGCCACCTGCCACTGGTCCGTGACCGGCACGGACGCGAGGTCGAGCACCCCGTCGTGCAGCTCGGTCAGCCAGGCCTCGAGCGTCTCCGCCCGGCGCAGAGCGTCGACCCGCCGCTCCAGGCGCGCGACCAGCTCGGCCAGCCGTCCCGCGAGACCGACCTGGGCGCTGCCGACGTCGTCGAGCGGCAGCACGGCCGCCAGGTTGCGACCGCCGCTCTCGGCCATCGCCACGCCCAGCAGGATCCGGTCGAGCCCCGCGCGCCAGGTGTTCTGGTCGAAGCCGTCCAGCCGGTACGCCGCCCGCTGCTCGTCGGTCAGGCCCCAGCGGACACCGGACTGCTCGACCCACGAGGTCAGCGTGGCCAGGTCGTCGTCGGAGATCCGGAACCGGTGGCGCACCGGGGCCGCCGCCGCGAGGTCGAGCACCTCGCTGGCCTTGCCCCGTCCTCCGGCCACCGTGACCATCGACGCCGCCAGCGCCAGCAGCGGGTTGGTGCTCATCAGGCCGCGGTCGGCCAGCCGCACCCGCAGCCCGTGGGCCGGGTGGGCCTCGGGCCCGGCCAGCTCACCGAGCCCGAAGGCGGCGGAGAAGAGCGGGGCGTAGGCCTCGACGTCCGGGCACATCACCAGGATGTCGCGGGGCTCGAGCGGGTCGTCGGAGCCGGCCGAGTCCTCCATCAGCCCGACGAGGACCTCGCGCAGCACCTCGACCTGACGGGTCGCGCCGTGGCAGGCGTGCACCTGCACCGACCGGTCGGCGAGGTCGAGGACGCGCGGCGGGGCGCTCGCGCGACCCGGGTCGCGGTCCCCGCGGAGGTCGGCCTGGAGGAGGTGGAGCAGCGATCCGGGCTCGTGCGGCCCGCCGTCGGGCGTCCCGAGGGCCGGAGCCTCCACCGGCCCGAGCAGCGACAGCGAGCGTTGCAGCTCGCGGGAGTCGCGTCCCAGCGACGACAGCAGCGGGTGGGTCACGACCCGGCCCGCGGCGTCCTCGGTGCGACGCACCGGTCCGGCCGCCACGCCCGCCTCCGGGTCGCCCGCCAGGCGCTCCCACGCTGCCGGGGAGGCCTGCGGCAGCCACAGGTGGACCTCGCGGACCTCCCCCACCGCGCGCAGCAGCTCCAGCTCGGTCACCGGCAGACGGGTGTGGCCGAACATCGAGAGCCGGTCGGGGAGCGGCAGGGCGACGCCCGAGCGGATCGCGGCCAGGGTGTCGGTGTGGCGCACGACCGGTGAGGGGGCGTCGACCTCGGCGACGAGCCGGCGCCACAGCTCGGCCTGCCAGCGCAGGTCGTCGGGGAGGTCGTCGCCCGCGCCGTCGGTGTCCCGCCCGGCCTCCCAGTCGGCGAGCAGGGACGGCCGCTGCACGGCGTACGAGGTGAGGAGGCCGGCCAGGCGCCGTACGGCGGACCAGCGGCGGTCGCGTCGCAGCTCCGCCAGCTCGCCGTCGGCGCCGTGGCCGAGGTGGGTGGCGAGAGTGCGGCACCACGGCTCGTCCATCGAGGCGTCGACGACGTCGAGGAGGGGCCAGACGAGGCGGTCGGGGTCCCAGGGGTCCTCGCGCTCGGTGCCGGTCAGCAGCGCCACCAGGGAGCGGGGGCTGAGGAAGCGGACCCCGGCGCAGATGCCGTCGCTGCCGCGCGGCCCGGCCCCGAGCCGGTGGGACAGCCGCTGGGTCAGCCAGCGCTCGACGCCCCTGGCCGGGACGACCACGACCTCCTCGGCGAAGGGGTCGGCCAGCGGCTCCGCGAGCAGGTCGGCGAGAGCGTCGGCCAGCACGCCGGTGTCGGTGCCGCGGTGCAGGTGAAGCGTCACGGTGCCACCCCCTCGTGCTCGGCCGGTCGACTCGCGACGGACCCTAGTCGAGGGCCCCGACAAAGGCGCAGAACTCGTTGCCCTCGGGGTCGGCCAGCACGCTCCACGCCAGCCCGCCCTCGGCCTCGTCACCCTCGGGCAGGAGCAGCGCGGCGCCCTTGGCCAGCAGCGCGGAGAGGTCGGGCACGACGAGGTCCCAGTGCACCCGGTTCTTGACGACCTTCGGCTCCGGGACGGGCACGAAGACGAGGTGCTCGAAGGGGCAGCCCGGCACGGCCTCGAGGAAGGACCAGCCGTTGTCCGCGTCGTGCTGGGCCTCGACGCCGAGCACCCCTCCCCACCACGCTGCCTGCGCCTGCGGGTCCGCGCAGTCGACGACCAGCTCCATCGGCCCGACCGGCCGGTCCGCGCGCGGCGGGAAGACGCACAGCTCGCCGCCCTCGGGGTCGCGCGCGATCACCCAGGAGTACGTCGCGTCGTCGACGACCGTGCCGCCCAGCGCCACCACGTCGGCGACCAGGGCGCGGACGTCGACGTGCACCCGGTGCTTGACCGCCTGCGGCTCGGGCACGGCGTTCACCCAGACCGTGTCCTGAGGGGTGGCACCGCGCAGCACCACGTCGCCGTTCTCGACCACCTCGGCGGACAGCCCGAGCAGCGCACCCCAGAAGGACCCGAGGCGCAGCGGGTCGACGGCATCGATGCAGAGGTCCTTCCAGGCCGCGTCGGGGCGGGTCGTCAGCGACGGCAGGCTCGGGATCACGCCGCGATCGTACGGGTCCCGCCGGACCTCGCCTCTCAGTCCTCGACCGCGAGCACCAGCAGGGCCGGGCCGGAGCGGAGGACCAGGTGGTCGCCGACCACGACGAGCTCGTCGATCGGCTCACGGACGTCGAGCGGCCGCGGGCGTCCACGCTCGGGGTCCAGGGCGACCAGACCGTTCGGCGAGGGCACCAGGCGCTCGTCACCCACGGCCGTGGACGGGCCGAAGTTGTCGCGCTGCTCCCCGAACGGCAGGTCGGGCGTCGACACGCTCCACGACGGCCGGCCGTCGGGGTCGAAGGAACGCAGCCGGGCGCCACCCCCGGGCGCGGGGCCCT
The DNA here is from genome assembly GCA_963721555.1 of uncultured Actinomycetota bacterium. Taxonomy (GTDB): domain Bacteria; phylum Actinomycetota; class Actinomycetes; order Propionibacteriales; family Nocardioidaceae; genus Marmoricola_A. The sequence continues at coordinate 118,919 of CAVRJU010000001.1, forward strand.
GCAGCACGACCCGGTCGTCCCACACGGAGCCGCTGACGAGTCCCGCCCCGAGCGGTCGACGCCACCGCACCTCGCCGTCGGCGTCGAGGGCGACCAGGCTCCACTCGCTGCGGGTCACGCGGTCGTCGCGGCCGCGGCCGGCCTCGAGCACGAACCAGCCGCCTGTCCCGGCGTCCTCGCCCAGCAGCGTCGCCGCACGGTCGTCGGGCGGCCCGTCCGGGTAGGTCCAGGACGGGTCGCCGCTCGCGGCGTCGTACGTCGTCACCAGGGGCGCCTCGATCCCGCCGGCGATCGCCAGCTCGGCCAGTCGGACCGGGTCCACGACCCGGCTCACCACGACCCGGTCGCCGCCCACCGTCACGCCGGCGGCCTCGCCGACGCCGTCGAGCTCGCGGCGCCAGGACGCCGAGCCCTCCGGCGCACCCGGCAGGACGGGCAGCCGGGCGGCCGTCACGGGTGAGGCCACCCGCCCGGCGACCACGACGACGTCGGGGCCCGCCTGGTCGGTCTGCAGCGTGGTGGGCGGCTGCCCGTTCGCGGCACCGGCCAGCGGCACCTCGACGCAGGCGAGCAGCTCACCGGACGCACCGTCCAGGGTCAGCACCGCGGGGGTGGCACCGGAGGTCAGGAGGGTGACGGCGTCACCGACCGGCCCGCCGCGCACGACCGGTGCGTCGAGCTCCACCGACCACGCGATCTCGCCACCGGGCAGGTCGACGACGCGCAGCGACGTGCCCTCCACCAGGCCCAGCCGGTCGTCCTGCTCCGCGCCCAGCGGGAGCAGCGCAGGCGCGGGGTCGCGCGGCTTGTAGAAGCGGCCGGCCAGGAGCGGGCCGAACGGCCGGCCCAGGTCCTCGACGGCGGTGACGACGGGCCCGCGCTGGCGGCCCACGGACCCGGACGGCACCAGGTCGTCGCGCGTCACCAGCTCGGGCACGTCCGTCTCACGGGCACTCACCTGCACGGAGCAGTCGACGGGAGACGGCTCGTTCCCGCTCACCAGCAGCGCGACGCCCCCGCCGGCGACCAGGCACAGGGCGAGGCCGCCGACGAGGGCGCCGGATCGAGCGTTCAGACGGCGCCGCGACCGCCGTCGGTGCGGCGCTCGCTCTCGGTGACCGTGCCGTCGGCGTGCTCGGTGACGACCGTGGAGCGGCGCTTGCGCCCGGTGCTGGCCAGCACCAGCGACAGGATCACGGTGAGCACGCCGGCCAGGATGAGGATCCAGCCGAGCGTGTTGTCCTCGACGCCGGGGATGTCGACCTCCAGGACGAAGACGAAGATCGCGCCGATGACGATGAGGACGATGCCGAGTCCGATGCTCATGTGAGCCTCCCAAGGGGTCGAGGAGGGCGTGCCTGCCCTCCCCACCAGTCTCCCGCGTCACACCCGCCCCCGGAGGTCGAATGCGGCATTCCGCGTGTCGCCGCTGGCTAGGCTCGGACGCATGACCGCTGCCTCCTCTCTCCTCGACCACCCGATCGCCCGGCTCGACGGCACGCCCGGCTCGCTCCGCGACCTCACCGGCGGGAAGGCCGCACTGGTCGTCAACGTCGCCTCGAGGTGCGGGCTGACGCCGCAGTACGGAGCGCTGGAGTCGCTGCACGAGAAGTACGCCGACGCCGGCTTCACCGTGGTCGGCGTGCCGTGCAACCAGTTCGGCGGCCAGGAGCCCGGCTCGAGCGAGGAGATCGCGGAGTTCTGCTCCGCCACCTACGGCATCACCTTCCCGATGACGGAGAAGGTCGAGGTCAACGGCGAGGGACGGCACCCGTTGTACGCCGACCTCGTCGCCACCGACTACACCGACGACGGCGGCAAGGGCTTCACCGGCAAGGACCCCGACCCGTCGGTGATCATCTGGAACTTCGAGAAGTTCCTCCTCGACGCCTCGGGCACCCCGGTCGCGCGCTTCGCGCCGGGCACGACGCCCGACGACCCCCAGGTGGTCGCGGCCGTCGAGCGGGTCACCGGCGGCGCGTGAGCACCCGCCACCTCGCCTACGTCGGCGAGCCGATCACGCTGCAGCGGCTGCTGCTGGACCCGCCGCGCTCCCTGGCCTCGCAGGCGTGGTCGCCGAGCACGCAGCTGGGCGGGGTGGTCAGCGCCGACGGGTTCGGGGCGGGGTGGTACGCCTTCGGTCGCGACGAGCCGGTCCGCTACCGCCGGGCCCAGCCGATCTGGACCGATGCGTCCTTCGCCTCGCTCGCCCCGACGATCGCGTCCTCGTGCATCCTCGGTGCGGTCCGCTCCGGCACGACGACGTTCGCCCACGACGAGTCGATCGTGGCGCCGTACACCCAGGGGCGCTGGCTGTTCAGCCACGACGGCGGCGTCGCCGACTGGCACAACGCGCGCCGCTCGCTCTACGACCGCACCCTCGACATCCCCGAGGCGGCCGCGCCGGTCGACTCGGCGCTGATGTTCGGCCTCGCCGCCTCGCGCTGGTCGGCCGGCACGCCGCTCGGCGCTGCCCTGGTCGAGGTGATCCGGGAGGTCCGCAAGGTCGGCGGCGGCCGGCTCAACATGCTGGCCGTCGACGGCCGCAGCTTCGCCGGCACGACGTACGGCGAGCAGCTGCACGTGCTGGAGAAGGACACCGGCATCGTGCTGGCCGGGGAGCCGTTCGACGACGACCCGGACTGGATCGAGGTGCCCGAGGGTGTGCTCGTCGAGGGCAACGAGCACGGTCTCACCCTCACCCCGCTCGAGCTCTGAGCGGGTCCCGCCTCACCAGATCCGGACGCGCTCCTCGGGGTCGAGCCAGAGCCCGTCGCCGGGGGCGGTGCCGAAGGCGGTGTGGAACTCGTCGAGGTTGCGCACGATGTTGGCGCGGAACTCGCACGGGCTGTGCGGGTCGACGGTGAGCAGCTGCTGCGACAGCTCCTTGCGGCGCTTGGTGCGCCACGCGTAGGCCCAGCTCATGAAGAGCCGCTGGGAGCCGGTGACGCCGTCGCGCTCGGGCACGTCGGCGCCCTCGAGGCTGATCAGGTAGGCCTTGTGGCCGATGGTCAGTCCACCGAGGTCGCCGATGTTCTCGCCGACGGTCAGGGAGCCGTTGACGGTCTCGCCGGGCAGGTCGCGCGGCTCGAAGGCGTCGTACTGCGCGACGAGCTTGTCGGCGCGCTCCTTGAAGGCGGCCTTGTCGGCCTCGGTCCACCACTCGTTGAGGTTGCCGAGCTCGTCGAACTCCGAGCCCTGGTCGTCGAAGCCGTGCCCGATCTCGTGACCGATGACCGAGCCGATGCCGCCGTAGTTCTCCGCCGGGTCGGCCTCGGGGTCGAAGAACGGCGGCTGCAGGATGCCGGCCGGGAAGCAGATCTCGTTGGTGCCGGGGTTGTAGTAGGCGTTGACCGTCTGCGGCAGCATGAACCACTCCGAGCGGTCGACCGGCTGCCCGATCTTGCCGAGCTGCCGGTCGTGCTCGAAGGCCGACGCGGCGCGCACGTTGTGCAGCACGTCGTCGGGGCGCACGTCGATCGCGGAGTAGTCGCGGAACGTGTCGGGGTAGCCGATCTTCGGCAGGAAGGTGTCGAGCTTGCGGAACGCGCGCTGCTTGGTCTCCTCGGTCATCCAGTCGAGGTCGGTGATGCTGCGCCGGTAGGCCTCGATCAGGTTGGCCACGAGGTCGTCCATCAGCGCCTTGCTGCTGGGCGGGAAGTGGCGCTCGGCGTACAGCTGGCCGACGGCCTCGCCGACACAGCCCTCGACGAAGGAGACGCCGCGCTTCCAGCGCTCGCGCAGCTGCGGCGTGCCCGACAGCGTCTTGCCGTAGAAGTCGAAGTTGGCCTGGACGAAGCCGCTGGCGAGGTAGGGCGCCGAGGCCTTGATGACGCGCAGCCGGGCCCAGTCCTGCCAGTCGGCGTGGTCGACCTCCCCGATGAGCGTCGAGAGGTGCTCGAAGTAGCTGGGCTGGCGGACGTTGACCTCCGCGAGGGTGCGGTCGTCGGCGCCGATCGCGTCGGCGTACTCCGCCCAGGCGAAGCCCGGTGCCAGCTCGCGCAGCTCGGCGAACGTCGTCAGGTTGTAGGCCTTCAGGACGTCGCGGGTCTGCGAGCGCTCCCAGTGGCCCTGGGCGATCCGGGTCTCCAGCGCCACGGTGCGGGCGGCGCGGCCCTCGGTGTCGTCGAGGCCGGCGAGGGCGAGCATCCGCGCGACGTAGGCCTCGTACGCCGTGCGGATCTCGGCGAACTTGTCCTCGCGGTAGTAGGACTCGTCGGGCAGTCCGAGCCCGCCCTGGAGCAGGTTGACGAGGTAGCGGTCGGAGTTCCGGTCGTCGTTGTCGACGTAGGCGCCGAAGAAGCCGCCGCAGCCGGAGCGCTCGAGCTCGCCGATCAGGGTGGCCAGCGCGGTGTGGTCGGTGGCGGCGTCGATGCGGCGGAGGTCGGCCTGCAGCGGCTCGGCGCCTGCGGCCTCGATGGTGTCCTCGTCCATGAAGGAGCGCCAGAGGTGCCCGATCTGCTGGGTCGGGGAGCCCTTCTCGGCGCTGTCGGCCTGCTCCGCAGCCTCCTCGATGATCGCGCGGACCCGCTGCTCGGACAGCACGTTGAGCTCCGAGGAAGCGCCCCAGCTGGAGCGGTCGGCGGGGATCTCCTCGGAGTCGAGCCAGCGGCCGTTCACGTGGCCGAACAGGTCGTCCTGGGGGCGGACCTCGGGGTCCATGCCGGGGCGGGCTTCGTCGAGCATCGTCATGCGGCCGACCCTACTTCCCCCATGTAACGCGGGGTTATGGACGCCGACCTCGGCGCGCACCACGTGGGGGGCGTCCACAAGCCTGGGCCGGATGCGCCGGGCGCGCCCCGAAATCGGGTGGCCGAGTCGCCCCGACGCCCGCTTCACTGATCACATGGAGCTGCGCGACGGACTCGTCACCCGCCCGCTGACCCTCGCCGACGCGCGAGCCGTCTACGAGGTCATGGCCGCCCAGGAGGTCGCGGACGTCGGCGAGGCCGTCATCGAGGAGGCCGACATCGTCGCGGACTGGCAGCGGCCCAGCGCCGACCTGGACGGGGCCAGCATCGGCGTCCTCGACGGTGACGCCCTCGTCGCCTACGCCGAGCTCACCCATGCCGACCGGGCCGACGCGGCCGTGCACCCGTCCTACCGCCGCCGCGGGATCGGTACGGCGCTCGCCGGCTGGGTGCGCGAGCGTGCGCGCGAGCGCGGGGCGAGCGTCGTCGGCAGCCCCGTGCCGCAGGGATCTCCGGGCGACCGACTGCTCGCGAGCCTCGGCTACCACGAGCGCTGGCGGTCGTGGGTGCTGCGGCTGCCCGAGGGCCGCGAGATCGAGCCCCAGCCGCTGCCCGAGGGCTACGCGATCCGGACCGCCGGCAGCGACGGCCGACCGGCGTGCGGCGTACGACGTCAAGGAGGACGCCTTCCTCGAGTGGTCCGAGCGCGACCGTGAGCCGTTCGACGACTGGGCCGCCACGAGCATCCAGCGGCCCGGTTTCGAGCCCTGGAACCTCCGGGTCGCCGTCGACCCGGGTGGCGAGGTGGTCGGGATGTGCCTGGTCCTGCTGGCCGAGAGCACCGGGTACGTCGACCAGCTCGCCGTACGGCGCGACCGACGGGGGCTGGGCCTGGCTCGAGCACTCCTGGTCGACGCCTTCGCGCTGGCGCGTGAGCACGGCGCGACCGCCTCCGAGCTGAGCACCGACACCCGCACCGGCGCGCTCGGCCTCTACGAGCGGGTCGGCATGGAGGTGGCCAGCGTGTGGATCCACCGGGCGATCACGCTCTGAGCCCGAGACAGCGGGGACCGTCCGCGGATCCGACCGAGGCTTGTGGACGCCTCCCACGCGTTCTGCGCCTTGGGAGGCGTCCATAACCCCGCGTTACATGCGAAGGGGCGCCCGGCTCAGCGCAGGTGGGACTCCGACTCCTCGAGCGCGGCGAACTCCTCCTCCGGCGCCGAGGCGACCAGGTGGTGGCGGCTGTAGAACCAGAAGTAGGCCAGTGCGGCGACGAACACGAGAGCGGTGATGAACGCCGCCTTCTCGTCGACGAAGAACGTCGCGATGACGGCGATCACGCTGAGCACCAGCGCGACTCCGGTCGTGGCCGTGCCGCCGGGGGTCCGGTAGGGACGCTCGAGGTCGGGCTCCTTGCGCCGCAGCACGATGTGGCTGAGGTTGAGCAGCACGTAGGAGACCGTCGCACCGAAGACCGCGATGTTGATGAGCAGCGCGCCGTCCTCGGTGATGGCCGCCAGCAGGAAGCCGATGGTGCCCGGCACCAGGAGCGCCACCCAGGGCGTGTTGCGCCCGCTGGTCAGCGACAGTGCCTTCGGCAGGTAGCCGGCCCGCGACAGGGCGAACAGCTGGCGGGAGTAGGCGTAGATGATGGAGAAGAAGCTGGCGATGAGGCCGGCGAGGCCGGCGTAGTTCACGAAGTCGGCCAGCAGCGAGTCGCCGCCCAACGCCTCGCGGATCGCGGCCGGCAGCGGGTTGTCGGAGTCGGCGATCGCCGAGGAACCGGCCGCGCCCGGGACGATGAACAGGATGAGGAACGCCGTCACCAGCAGCACGAGCATCCCGCCGATGATGCCGCGCGGCATGTCGCGCGCGGGGTCGTCGGTCTCCTCGGCGGCCAGCGGCACACCCTCGACGGCGAGGAAGAACCAGATGCCGTAGACCAGCGCCGCCACGACGCCGGAGATGCCGTAGGGCAGGAAGCTGCTCGACATCGCCGAGCCGTCGGGGTCGATGTCGAGCATCCGGTCCACCGAGAACTTCGGTGCCAGCCCCACGACGGTCGCGATGAGGGCGACCATCGCGATGGCGGTGATGCCGAACATCAGCTTCAGCGCCTCGCCCACGCCGTACAGGTGGACGCCGATGAAGATGAGGTAGGCCCCGAGGTAGATCACCCAGAGACTGACGCCGCCGAGCAGCCCGAGCGCCTGCACGTAGCCACCGATGAACACCGCGATGGCCGCCGGTGCGACGGCGTACTCGATGAGCACCGCCATGCCGGTCGCGAAGCCACCGAGGGGGCCGAGGGCTCGGCGTGCGAAGCCGTAGCCCGCGCCCGCCACCGGGAGCGCCGAGGACATCTCGGCCAGGCCGAAGACCATGCAGGTGTACATCAGGCCCATGAGCACGGTGGCGATCAGCAGGCCGCCCCACCCGCCCTCGGCGAGTCCGAAGTTCCACCCGGCGAAGTCGCCGGAGATGACGTAGCTGACGCCGAGGCCGGCCAGCAGGATCCAGCCCGCCGCTCCTCGCTTGAGCTTCCGGTGCTCGAGGTAGCCCTCGTCCACCGCCTGGTAGTCGACGCGCTTCCCGGTCTTCTTGCCTCCGCTGGCCATGCCTGCCGCCTCTCCCCGCCGTGACGGGAGTTCCGCAGTCGGCCCGCCCGGTCGCGAGTCGATCAGGATGAAAGTACCGAGAACCGGGGCCCGCGATGTGGCTTTCGGGGCCCGGACGCGTGGGTTTCTGGGGTTCCAGGCGGAACTGTTGCGGCCCACCCCTCGCCCGAAGCCCCGCAGGATGGCACGATCGCGACATGTCCGACCTCACCGTGAACGTCCGCGAGTCCCTGGCGACCAACCGCTTCGAGGCCGTCCTCGACGACGGCACCGTCGCCGGCTTCGCGCAGTACCGCCTCGAGTCCGACGGGTCCTACCGCCTCGTGCACACCGAGGTCTCCGACGCCTACGAGGGCGAGGGCATCGGCAGCACGCTGGCGCGCGGCATGCTCGACGCGCTGCACGAGCGCGAGCTCGCCGTCCGCCCGGACTGCCCGTTCATCGCGTCCTGGATGCAGAAGCACCCCGACTACCTCGACCTCCTCGCCGAGGGCGTAGAGCTGCAGGCGTGACCACCCTGCTGACCGGCGCGTCCGGCTTCCTCGGCGCGCACACCGTCGCCGCCCTGCTCGAGCGTGGGGAGCGCGTCCGCGCCTTCGTGCGTACGCCGAGCAGGCTCGCGTCCGCGCTCGCCCCCCTGGGCCTCGACGTCGAGGACGACCGCATCGAGGTCACCGACGGCGGCGACATGACCGACCCCGCGGCCGTGCGTGCGGCCGTGGCGGGGTGTGACGCGGTGGTGCACGCGGCGGCGACGTACTCGTTCCGGCGCAGCGACCGGACCGCGATGATGCGCGACAACACCGCCGGCACCGAGGCGGTGCTCGGCGCCGCCCGTGACGCGGGCTGCCGGGTGGCGGTGCACGTGTCCTCGACGGTGGCGCTGGCGCGGCCCGGCGGCGTCACCCTCGACCACCGCAGCCCGCTCGGTCCCGGCCACGGCCCCTACAGCGACAGCAAGGTGGCCTCGGAGCGGATCGCGCGACGCATGCAGGAGGCCGGCGACCCGGTCACGATCGTCAACCCCGGCGGGGTCGTCGGACCGCACGACCCCTACCTCGGCGAGACCAACGAGGTCGTCGTGCAGGTGCTCCAGGGCAGGCAGCCGGTGTTCCCGCGCGGGCGCCAGCAGTTCGTCGACGTGCGCGACGTGGCGGCGGTGATCGTCGCGGCGCTCGACCACGCGCCGGGTGGGCGCCACCTGGTCCCCGGCCACGACTTCGAGGTGCCGCACGAGGCGCTGCGACGGGTGACGGGCCGGCGGCTGCCGGTGCGGACGCTGCCGGCCGGGCTGGTGGCCGGCCTCGCGACGCCCGGCTACCTCACCGGCTGGTCGTTCCTGCCCGGGTCGGTCGAGGGCGTGCGGATCAGCGCGTGCCGCAACTCCGTCGACGCCGCGCAGACGACCGCCGACCTCGGCGTGAGCGCCCGCGAGCAGGACGAGGCGCTGACCGACACCGTGCGGTGGCTGGTCGAGGCCGGGCACGTGCCGGCGAAGCTGGCGGGCACGGCGGTGTCCTGACCGGGCGGGTCAGAGCACCAGCACGGACTTGCCGAGCGTGCGTCGCTCAGCCATCTCGACCAGGGCGTCCTGGACCTCGTCGAGACTGTACGTCCGCCCGATCGGCGGGTTCACGACGCCGGACTCCAGCATCGGCACGAGCCGCCCCCACTGCTCGCGCATGTAGCCCTGGCGGGCCATCGCGTAGGCGCCCCAGCCGACCCCGCGGACGTCGACGTTGTTGAGCAGCAGCCGGTTGACCTTCACCTGCGGGATCTCGCCGCCGGTGAAGCCGAGAACGAGCAACCGGCCCAGGGGCGCGAGGCTCCGCAACGAGTCCGTCATCAGGTCTCCCCCGACGACGTCGACGAGCACGTCGACGCCACGACCGTCGGTGAGCCCCTTGACCGCGTCACGGAAGCCGTCGACGAGAAGGGCCTCGTCGGCGCCTGCGGCGCGGGCGAAGTCGGCCTTCTCCTCGGTCGAGGTCAGGGCGACCACGCGGGCGCCCAGCCCCTTGGCGACCTGGATGGCAGCCGTGCCGACCCCGCCCGCCGCACCGTTGACCAGCACCGTCTCGCCCTCGCGCAGGCCGGCGCGGGTGGTGAGCGCGAACTCGGCGGTCAGGTAGTTCATCGGCAGGGCGGCGCCGGCCTCGAAGGAGACGTTGGCGGGCAGCGCGAAGACCGACTCCGGGTGGAGAGCCACGACGTCGGCCCCACCGCCGTACGGCAGGACGCAGGCGACGCGGTCACCGGCGGCGTGGCCGGACCCCTCGGGCGCGGAGCGGACCACACCGGCGAAGTCGACGCCGAGCTGGAACGGCAGGTCGGGCTTGATCTGGTACTCGCCGCGCGTCTGCAGCAGGTCGGGCCAGCTGATGCCGACCGCCTTCACCTCGACGACGACCTGGTCGGGGCCGGCGGTCGGCTCCTCGACCTCGGCGACCTGGACGGACGACGGACCCTCGAGCGAGGTCACCTGGAGCGAGCGCATGCGGGCGAGTATGCCGTCCCGCCGGCCGGCGACTGGTCACTCCCTGCAGGAGGGCCGGTTTCCGGTCGCTGCCCGCAGTACGCCGCGGCGTGTCGGTGCGGTGAGCGACCAGAAACCGGTGCTCTCAGGCGGGGCCCCGACCCAGTCGCCGCAGGAACGCCGCCTGGCCCGACGCGTGGAACAGCGACTCCTCGTGCATCGCGAGCCACGGGTCGAGCCGGTCGGGGCGGTGCCGTCGGCCGAGCGTGTCGTCGGCCTCGCGCAGGATCCGCTCCGGTCGGAGCATCAGGTCGGGTGCGGTGAAGGCGCGGCGGTTCCAGCCGACCGCGAGCAGCCGTCGGTCGCGGTCGAGCCCCCGGGCGTACTCGGCCGCCTCGAGGTGACCCGCCCCGTCGTACTCGTGGAGCATCCGCGACCCCACGATCCACAGGTCGCCCCGCGCGACGAAGGCGCCGTCGGCGTCACGTACGACGTGCTGCGGCACGACCGGGACGCCGCACGCACGGTGCATCACGCGCAGCAGCGACTCCCACGCCGACTCCGAGCGACCGTCCATCCACCCGAGGGCCCGGCCCAGTCGTGAGGCGCCCCACCGGCGGCGACGGGCCGTCCACGCCAGCCGGTCGAGCGTGGTCAGGCCGAGGTGGAGCGCGGAGTCGCCCAGCACCACGAGATCGAGCAGCTCGAGGTGGCGCGCGCACACCAGCAGCGTCTCCTCCGGGGTCGCGATCTCGACGCCCCCGCGGCGGATGGTGGAGATCGGCTTCGTGTGGCGCATGACCTGCAGCTCGGGACGCCGTGGCCGGTGCTCCCGGTCGCTCATGCTGACGAACACCGGGAGGGTGGACGGCAGCGGTGGCAGCCACATGCCGTGGACGCGCGCCGCGCTCAGGTGCGTCACGCACGCCGACGCGGGCAGCAGCTCCTGCCAGGCCACCAGGTCCGCCCAGCCGGGGGGCTCGCCCGCGGTGTCCGGCTGTCCCTCACGACGGTGGAGGCCGGTGCCGACGCGCACCCACCCCTGACGACGTACCTCTCCGACGACGACGTCCCGCTCCGCTCTCATGGACCGAGGCTGCGGGGTCAGGCCCCCCGGCGGCAGGGGACGCGGCCCACCTGGGGACGGGCGGCGCCGGCGTGCCTCTGGGGACGAGATGCGGCGCGGGGTGACCTGGGCGCGACCGTCGGCTGCTTCCTGGGCGATGCCCGCAACGCGTCTCGGCGTGTCGTCGCGGGGACCGCCCAGAACCCAGCCGACGTGCGGGGAGTGACCAGAAACCGGCCGAGGGGGCGGGCCGGGGCCCCCACCCAGTCGCTACCGGACGACCTTGGCCATCTCGAAGTGCATCGGGTCGGTGTAGCTCCAGTCGCCGCCCCAGGCGAAGCCCCACTCCTTGAAGATCGCGACCACTTGGCGGTCCATCTCGCCCACCGTGCCGCGCTGGTTGCCCGGCACGTTGAGGTCGACCGCGATGCCCCACGAGTGCAGGGACAGGCCGTACTCCGGCGAGCGGTTGATGTAGCGCGGGTAGTAGCAGCCGGCGTACTCCTCGGGGTTGATCTCGTCGGCCAGCCCCAGCTGCACGATCTCCGAGAGCGCCCCCCGCAGCTGCGGCAGCATCCCCTTGTTGCAGGTCACCGTGCCGAGGATCGGGACCTCCTCGGTGCGGATGTACTCGTTGACCCAGCTCTGCTCCGGGATGACCGTGCCGTCCGGTCCGTCGGTGTAGGAGAACGTGCCGATCGCGTCGTTGACCGACTCCCCGGTCAGCACCGCGGTCTGCTCGACGTCGAACTCGATCGCGAGCGTCCGCAGCACGGTGTCGTCGTCGAGGACCTTGTCGAAGTCCTTCTTCAGCTCCGAGGGCGTCAGCGAGCCCGTGGAGAGCAGCAGGGCGTTGCCGGCCGGCAGCCCCACCTGCTCGCCGCGCTTGGCGTTCATGATGACGTCGAACGGCGTGACCTTGTCGAGCTCGTCGTGCAGCGGCGCGTAGGCACCGACGTGCACCGACGGGCTGTCGTCGTCGGAGCCGAGCTGGAACATGTCGCCCTTGTCGACCAGCTTCTTGTCGATCTCGTCGTCGACGACGACCTCGCCGCCGGCCAGCCGCTCCCAGACGAAGTCGGCCTGCGCGGTCGCCACCGGCATGAAGCCGCGGAAGGCGGTGGCGTCGACGGCTGCGATGTCGAGCGTGCGGCCGTTGATCGAGGCCGAGGCCCACGACATCGGCACGGCGGCGTCGACGCCCTCGATGGCGGTGATCTGCTCGACCGTCTCCTCCGAGAGCGGCTCCGTGCTCGTGATCAGTGCGTCCGAGGTGTACAGCTTCTCGAAGCCCCCCGGTGCGTCCACGGCGTACGACGTGTCGCCGTCGGCCGCCTCGGTGGCCTCGGGGGCCGGCTCGTCCGCGGTGGCGTCACCCGTGCCGGACCCGCCCTCGACGACCTCACCGGTCGTGGGCGAGGCCTCGTCGGAGACGTTGTCCACCAGGCTGTCCTGGTTGCAGGCGGCCACGAGCACCCCGAGGGCCACCACCTGGGAGGCGACGAGCGCCCGGCGCCAACGAGCGGGGCGGGGTGACATGGACTCTCCTGGCGGCACGACGGGTCGGGTGGCGATCTGCTGGCGGGGTGCTGCCATTCTCCGCCGTCGCGTCAACTCCAGGGTCACAATCCACCATCTGGCGCCCGCTAGGGTCGGCCCATGGCCGCCCCCGCTCCCGAGAAGCGCGCGCGCCGCCGTCGCGTCCCCGCCTGGCTCGAGACGATCCTGCTGCTCGGGCTCGCCCTGGTGCTGTCGGTGCTGCTCAAGGCCTTCGTCGTCCAGATGTTCTTCGTGCCCTCGCAGTCGATGGAGCCGCTCTTCCGCACCGACGACCGCATCCTGGTCCAGAAGGTCTCCTACTGGTCGGGCGACGTGGAGCGCGGCGACGTCGTCGTCTTCGAGGACCCGGGTGGCTGGCTCGGCGGCGAGCCGGTGCTGAACCCGCTCCAGAGCGCGATGGCCGTGGTGGGCCTCTACCCGCCCGGCGGGCACCTCGTGAAGCGGGTGGTCGCGGTCGGCGGCGACCAGGTCGTCTGCTGCGACGACGACGACCGGGTCACGGTCAACGGCGTGCCGTTGGAGGAGGACGACTACCTCAAGACCCCCCGCACCCCGTCGGACCGCGAGTTCGACGTGGCCGTGCCCGAGGACCGGCTGTGGGTGATGGGCGACAACCGCGCCAACAGCGAGGACTCCCGCTTCCACCAGCAGCAGGACCTCGGCACGATCCCCGTCGACGCGGTCGTGGGCAAGGTCTGGGCCGTCGTGTGGCCGGCCGACCGGCTGTCGTTCCTCGAGCGTCCGGCGACGTACGACGACGCCGCTCTCGACGCCTCCTGACCGCGCCCCGGAGGCGGACACCGGCACCGCACCCATCCCCCGGCCGCTCGGGGACGAACACCCACCATGAGCAACGACACCCCTGGACGCGCGTCCGGGCTGCGCCAGCGCCTGCGCGGCAACAGACTCGCCCTCTTCCTCGGCGGTCTCGTCGGCCTGCTGTCGGGCGCCGCCGCCGTCGCGGTGAGCGAGGCCGTGACCGTGCTGGTCGACGGGGTCACGAGCCCCCTCCTCTCGGTCGGCAACCGGGCCGTCGACTGGGCTCCGCGTCCGCTCAAGGAATTCGCCATCGAGACCTTCGGCACGGCCGACAAGCCGGTGCTGATCGGCAGCGTCATCGCCACCGTGGCCCTGTTGGCCGTCGCCGCCGGCGCCGTGGGTGCCTTCCGGCCCCGGCTGGCGTTCGGCGGGTTCCTCGTGCTCTCCGCCGTCGCCGGGGCGGCTGCCCTCACCGACCGCTCGGCGACCGCAGGTCCCCTGCTCCGGATGCTGCCCGTGCTGGCCCTCGTGGTCGTGGGCCTGCTGGCGCTGGTCGTCCTGCTGGGCCGCCTCGGGGCGCCCGTCACCCACGGGTCCGGAGCCCTGGCCACCGTGGCCGGCCGCAGCGGCGACGCCACCACCACCGGTGCCGGCCCCGTGCCCGCCGACCGTCGCCAGTTCCTGCTCGCCTCCGTCGGCGTGGTGGCCTTCGCCGCTGCCGGTGGCATCGTGTCGCGGGTCTTCGGCGGGCTGACCGCCGCGGCGGACCGCGCCGGCATCTCGCTCCCTTCCGCCGCCAGCAAGGCGGCCCCGGTGCCGAGTGGCACCGTTCTCGGGGTCAAGGGCGTGACGCCGTACCTGACGGAGAACAGCGACTTCTACCGCGTCGACACCGCCCTCAAGGTGCCCGACGTGCCGATCGAGGGCTGGACCCTGCGGATCCACGGCATGGTCGACAACGAGATCGAGCTGACCTACGCCGACATCCTCGAGCGGCCCCTGACCGAGAACCGCATCACGATGACCTGTGTGTCGAACCCGGTGGGTGGGGAGTACCTCGGCAACGCCCTGTGGCTGGGCATCCCGCTGCACGAGCTGCTCGCCGAGGCCGGCGTGCAGGACGGCGCCGACGCGGTGAAGTCCACGTCCGCCGACGACTTCACCGCGGGCACGCCGCTCGAGGTGCTCACCGACAAGGCCCGCGGGGCCATGGTCGCGATCGGCATGAACGGCGAGCCCCTCCCCCTCGAGCACGGCTTCCCGGCCCGGATGGTGACCCCCGGCCTCTACGGCTACGTGTCGGCCACCAAGTGGCTGGTCGACCTCGAGGTCACCCGCTTCTCGGACTTCAAGGCCTACTGGACGACCCGCGGCTACTCCGCCGAGGCGCCCATCAAGACCTCGAGCCGCATCGACGTGCCCCGCTCGTTCGCCCAGCTCGAGGCCGGCCCGAACAAGGTCGCCGGCGTCGCCTGGGCCCAGGCCTCCGGCATCGAGAAGGTGGAGGTCCGCGTGGACGGCGGCGACTGGCAGGAGGCCCGCCTCGGCGAGGAGGACGGCGTCGACACCTGGCGTCAGTGGGTCTACGACTGGGACGCCGACGCCGGCACCCACAACCTCGAGGTCCGCGCCACCGACCGCACCGGGCTCGTCCAGACCGGCCAGCGCGCCCCCATCGCTCCCGACGGCTCGACCGGCTGGGACAGCAAGAGCGTCACCGTCTCCTGACGGCCGACTTTCCACCAGATCGACGGAAATTGGTCCCCGAGCGACCAATCCGCTCCCGTGCGAGGTCCGAACACCTCACACAGCAAGGGAAATCACCCTCACGATAGGAAACTCCGATGCGCCCCATGAAGAAGTACTCCGCCGCTCTTGCGGTGGTCGCCGCCCTGTCCTTGACCGCCGCCTGTGGCAGCGACGAGGGCAGCACCGACACCGGTTCCGCCAACGAGACCAGCGAGTCCGCCACGCCTGAGGAGGAGACGCCCGCCCCCGAGGAGGAGTCCGCTCCCGCTGACGACCCGGCCGCCAACCTGGTCGGCGCCGGCTGCGCCGACTACGCCGAGGCTGTCCCGGACGGCGCCGGCTCCGTCGCTGGCATGGCTCAGGACCCGGTGGCCGTCGCCGCGAGCAACAACCCGATCCTGAAGACCCTCACCGCGGCCGTCTCCGGCCAGCTGAACAAGGACGTCAACCTCGTCGACACGCTGAACAACGACGAGTTCACCGTCTTCGCTCCCGTCGACGACGCCTTCGCCAAGCTGCCGGCCAAGACCGTCAAGACCCTCGGCACCCCCGCGGGCGCCGAGACCCTCTCGACCGTCCTGACCTACCACGTCGTCCCCGGCCAGATCGCCCCCGACGACATCACCGGTGCGCAGACCACCGTGCAGGGTGCCGACGTCGAGGTCACCGGCTCCGGCGACAACCTCAAGGTCAACGGCGCCAACGTCATCTGCGGCGGCGTGCAGACCGCGAACGCCACCGTGTACCTCATCGACGAGGTCATGATGCCCCCGGCTGCCTGATCCAGCCAGCAGCTCCCAGCGGCCCCGACCTGTCACACAGGTCGGGGTCGTTGTGCGTCGTCCACCGAATCCGTCGTGCCAGACGGCTCACGAGACGGATGCGGTGGCCACTGGACAGGCAGGCCGAGGGAAACGACGATGGAGACATGACGTCCTCCACCCCGGTCCCGCAAGAGCGCAAGCTCGTCACCGAGCTCCCCGGCCCGGCCTCCCAGGCCCTCCACGCCCGCAAGGGCGCCGCCGTCGCAGCGGGGGTCGGCGTGGGGCTTCCGGCGTACGTCGTGCGCGCGGGCGGCGGCATCCTCGTCGACGTGGACGGCAACCAGCTCATCGACTTCGGCTCCGGGATCGCGGTGACCAGCGTCGGCAACAGCGCCCCCCGCGTGGTCGCCGCCGTGACCGAGCAGGTGGCCGACTTCACCCACACGTGCTTCATGGTCACGCCCTACGAGGAGTACGTCGAGGTCTGCGAGCAGCTGTCCGAGCTCACCCCCGGGGACCACGAGAAGCGCACCGCGCTCTTCAACTCCGGCGCCGAGGCGGTGGAGAACGCCGTCAAGGTGGCCCGCACCGCCACCGGCCGCACCGCGGTGGTGGCCTTCGAGCACGGCTACCACGGCCGCACCAACCTGACCATGGGCCTGACGTCGAAGAACATGCCCTACAAGCACGGCTTCGGCCCCTTCGCCCCCGAGATCTACCGGGCCCCGATGGCCTACCCCCTGCGCTGGCCGGGGGGTGCCGAGCAGTGCGCCGACCAGGCCTTCGCCGCCTTCGTCGACGTCGTGCACTCGCAGGTCGGGGAGTCCAACACCGCCGCGGTGATCATCGAGCCGATCCAGGGCGAGGGCGGTTTCGTCGTACCCCCGCCGGGGTGGCTGCCCCGGGTGGCGGACTACTGCCGCGAGCACGGCATCGTGCTGATCGCCGACGAGATCCAGACCGGTTTCTGCCGCACCGGCGACTGGTTCGCCTGCGACCACGAGGGGGTCGTGCCCGACCTCATCACCACCGCGAAGGGCATCGCCGGCGGCCTGCCGCTGGCGGCGGTGACCGGCCGCGCCGAGCTCATGGACTCCGTGCACTCCGGGGGTCTGGGCGGCACCTACGGCGGCAACCCCGTCGCCTGCGCCGCCGCGCTCGGCGCCATCGCGACGATGCGCGCCGAGGACCTGCCGGGCCGTGCCCGCGACATCGAGCGGCTCTTCCGCAACCGTCTGGAGCAGCTGCGCTCGAAGTACGACGTCATCGCCGAGATCCGCGGACGCGGCGCCATGCTGGCCATCGAGCTGACCGCCGGCGCCGGTGACCTCACCCCGGACCCGACGACGACCGCCGCCATCAACAAGCACTGCCACAGCCAGGGTTTGGTCACCCTGACGGCGGGCACGTACGGCAACGTGTTCCGGTTCCTGCCGCCGCTGTCCTCCCCCGACCACCTGCTGGAGGAGGGCCTCGACATCATCGAGGACGCGTTCGCCCAGGTGCTGGGCTGAGGCCGCCCCCCGCCGGCCAGCCGGCCCCTTCCTGATCCGCCGACCCCGAGGACGACACCGTGAGCCAGCCCGAGACCGCCGCGAACGAGAAGGCCGCCCTGGAGAAGGTCCCTACCCAGCTGTTCATCGGCGGTGAGTGGCGCGACTCCTCCGACGGCTCCTCCATCGACGTCGAGGACCCCGCGACCGGCACGACCCTGCTGACGATCGCCGGTGCCACCGTCGAGGACGGCGCCGCCGCCATCGACGCCGCCGTCGCCGCGCAGGCCGACTGGGCCGCGGTGGCCCCCCGGGAGCGCGGCGAGCTGCTGCGCTCGGCGTTCGATCTGCTCACCGAGCGGGCCGACCACTTCGCGATGCTCATGACCCTCGAGATGGGCAAGCCGCTGGCCCAGGCCAAGGGCGAGGTCACCTACGGCTCGGAGTTCTTCCGCTGGTTCTCCGAGGAGGCCGTGCGCATCGCCGGCCGCTGGTCGACCAGCCCCGACGGCAGCACCCGCTTCCTCACGATGCGCCAGCCCGTCGGGCCGACCCTGATGATCACGCCCTGGAACTTCCCGCTCGCCATGGGCACCCGCAAGATCGGTCCGGCGATCGCCGCCGGCTGCACCATGGTGGTCAAGCCCGCCTCGCAGACCCCGCTGACGATGCTGGCGCTCGCCGCGCTGCTCGAGGAGGTCGGCGTGCCGAAGGGCGTGCTCAACGTCGTCCCGACCAGCCGCACCAGCGACGTCATGGAGCCGATCATCGGCGACCCGCGCCTGCGCAAGCTGACCTTCACCGGCTCCACCCCGATCGGCAAGCAGCTCGTCAGGCAGTCGGCCGACCAGCTGCTGCGGGTCTCGATGGAGCTCGGCGGCAACGCCCCCTTCCTGGTGTTCCCCGACGCGGACCTCGACGCGGCCGTCGAGGGCGCGATGGTCGCCAAGATGCGCAACATGGGCGAGGCCTGCACCGCGGCCAACCGCTTCCTGGTCCACGAGGACGTCGCCGACGAGTTCGCCACGAAGTTCGCCGCCAAGATGGCCGAGCAGACCCTGGGCCGCGGCACCGACGACGGCGTCGACGTGGGCCCGCTGATCGACGCCAAGGCGCTCGACAAGGTCTCCGAGCTCGTCGACGACGCCCAGCAGCGCGGCGCGAGCGTCGCCACCGGCGGGTCGCGCACCGGCGAGGCCGGCTACTTCTTCCAGCCCACCGTGCTGACCGACGTCCCCGCCGACGCCGACCTCATGCGCGAGGAGGTGTTCGGCCCGGTCGCCCCGATCACGACGTTCTCCGACGACGCCAAGGCCGTCGCGATGGCCAACGACACCGAGTACGGGCTGGTCGCCTACGCCTACACCACCGACCTCGGACGCATGATCCGCGTCAGCGAGGCGCTGGAGTTCGGCATGGTCGGGGTCAACCAGGGCATCGTGTCCAACCCGGCCGCGCCCTTCGGCGGCGTCAAGGCCTCCGGCTTCGGCCGCGAGGGCGGCCCCGAGGGCATCGACGAGTACCTCTCGGTCAAGTACGTCGGGATCGCTCCCTGACCGGTGCGTCCTCCGCGGCGGTGCGGCTCAGCGTCCACGGCAGAGTCATCACCACGGCCCACACCGTGCAGAGCAGGGCGACGACCACGCCGACGTACACCGGCCACGGCCCGAACCAGTCGAGCGCCGAGGCCGAGGCCGGCTTGGCGTTGAGGTAGCCGTAGTTGGTGTCGACGGCGACGTTGAAGGCGAAGGTGGCGACCGCCCACACCAGGACCGCGACGACGGTGAACCGGTACCCGCGCCACGTCGGGCGGATCCGCAGACCCCACGTCAGGTAGGCCGCCGCCCACACGACGAGGAAGTGCAGCGCCCAGAAGCCGAAGTAGCGCGGGTGCGGGAAGACCTCGCCCAGGCTCGGGGTGAGCACCCCTTGCACGGTGAGCGTCAGGCCGACGTAGTAGACGAACGCCGTGGCCCGCCGGGACCGCGTCCACAGCGCCACCACCGCGAAGACCGTCGCCACGTCGCACAGCGCCAGCGGCAGCGAGGTGTCGACGTCGAAGTCGTCCGGGGTGAGCTGGTAGGCCTGCATGGCCACGGCGACGACGGCCAGCGCCGCCGCGAAGCCGCGCCGGGCGCGGTCCTCGGTCGGTGTCCCGGCGTGCCGCCGGCCCCAGGCCGCGACCGCGACGAGACCGACGGCGAAGACGACGAGCAGCACGAGGTGCTCGGACCCGAAGGCCTCGAAGCGGATGTCGGCACGCGGCGTCACCCGACCATGGTGCCCTGCCCGCGCCCTGGGCGACGGTGCGGAGGTGGCGACACACCGATGCCGGCCGGCGTGATCAGGCGCGCAGCTTCTCCCAGCGCGCCTGCAGCGAGTCGCGACGGTGCGCGTTGCCGTGCAGGTGGACGTACTGCTCGCCGTAGCGGACCAGCAGCGCGTCGTCGAGACGCCGGACGGCGCCCGGCGGGTAGCGGTAGGCCATCCGCTCGGCCACCTCGTCGGCGTCCACGCTGTCCAACAGGGTCTCCAGCGCCTGCACCGAGGTGATGCCGAGCTCGAGCAGCAGCCCCGAGATCCACGTGTAGTGGTCGGGACGCGACCAGCCCGCCTCGGAGTAGCGCTCGGTCAGGAACGTCGCCAGGTCCTCGCCGCCGATGCGGGGGTCGTCGTCGACGCCGCCGATCTGGCGCAGCGTTCCGGTGCGGCGCAGCGCCTCGTGGATGGCGGAGAACTCCCGGTCGGCCAGCTCGAGCAGGCCGGCGGCCAGCGTGAAGCGACGGTCCAGCTCGGGTGCCTGCTCGTCGGGGATCGCGCCCTTGTAGCGCATCGCGTGCTCGAACTCGGCCCACGCGTGCTGCAGCACCGTGCGGACCTGGATCTGCGCCGAGCGGTCGTCCTCGCGCTCCACGAGCAGGTGCCGGCTGGCGTAGCCGAAGCGTCCCTCGCTCGCCGTCTCCCGACCCATGTCGCGGTCGTCGAGCACGGTGAGGGTGTCGTGCAGCAGCCCGGCCACGGCGGCGACGTCACGCCGCAGGTAGGTGATGACCCGGACGCCCACGACGTCGGTGATCTGCGTCAAGGGGTCGGCGAAGACCGGCTGCCCGGCCGCCTCCCGGTGGGCCTTGGTGGCGAAGGAGGCCACGCTCTTCGGGCGCCCGACCACGCTCAGGTAGTTGATGCCGGCGTCGTCGAGCAGCGCCGTGACGAGGTCGACGTACGCGTCGGTCGAGCGCGTCACCTCCTCGAACCCGGCGGCGTACGTCGCGATGGCGGCGCGCAGCCGGTCGTCGCGGTCCAACCGGTTCGGCGTACGGCGGGTGCGCGGCTCGGGCACGTGGTCAGGCGGCAGCGTCGGGGTGACGATCGCCCCCACGGCGGCGTCGCCGTACACCGTGAGGTCGCGGGGCCGGTGGACGGCGAACCGTGCGACGTAGGCACACACGACTGCGTCCACCTGGTCCTCGGCGACCCGCAGCTCGCTCTTGCGCTCGGCCGCCTCGACCAGCGCCACCAGCGCGTTCCAGGCCGGGCTCTCGCCGAGCCGCATCGCGGGCGTGGCGTCGTCGAGACCCTCGAGCAGGGCGGTGAGGGTGAGCAGCTCGCTGCGCATCGAGTCCAGGGACCGGCCCTTCTTGTCCTTGTACTTCAGCGTCCGTCCGAGCCGGAACAGCGCCACCGTGGCGGCGTGCGGGTAGACCTCCATGGCACGGCGCGAGGCGGTGGAGCCGGGGTCCAGGTCGAGGCCGAGACGCTCGGCCAGCGCCGCCCCGCGGGGGACCCCGGCGAACTCCGCCTTGCCGCGGTTGGAGGGGTGCGCGCCGGCGTCGAAACGCGCGAAGTCGCGGTTGAGCGCCGCCTCGGCCGGGCGGTTGCCGGTGTCGTTGGCGACCACGAGGGGGGCGTCGATGGCGACGACGCAGTCGCCTGCGACGTACGGCGCCAGCGCGGCGTCGAGATCGTCGTCGGTGCGCTGGGCCGAGACGTGGACGAGCAGCCCCTCGTCGTCGAGGACCGCGACCCCGGAGGGGCTACGACGACCCCAGGCGAGGTCCACTCCGACGGCGTGCATGACCCCACCCTGCCGCACCCACCGCACGAGGCGCGCGTCCGGGTTGGCGGGCGTGGCTAGCGTCGGGCTCGGACCGCGTGCCCACGCGGCGGACCCGCCCGGAGGAGATGCAGCCCATGGAGCTCGACGGAGCCAAGGTCCTGGTCGCGGGGGCCGGTGGCGCCCTGGGCGGCCTGGTGGCCGACGCCCTGCGCGACAGGGGCGCCCGGGTGGTGGCCGGCGGGCGGGATGCCGGGCGGCTGGGCGAGGTCGCCGAGCGCTGCGGGACCGAGCCGGTGACCTACGACGTCGTCGACGTGGACTCCTGCACCACCGCCGTGGACGCGGCCGTCGAGCAGCTCGGCGGCCTCGACGCGATCGTGGTGACCGTCGGCGTGGCCGGCTTCGGACGGGCGCTGGAGACCGACCCGGCCGTGTCGGAGGAGCTCTTCGCCGTCGACGTGCTCGGCCCGATGGCGCTGGTGCGGGCCGCCGCCCGCCACCTGCCCGACGGCGGCACCGTCGCGGTGTTCTCCGCGATCCTGGCCGACCTGCCCACGGCCGGCATGGCCGACTACTCGGCGGCGAAGTCCGCGCTGTCGACCTGGTTGCAGGTGCTGCGGCGCGAGGAGCGCAAGCGCCTGACCGTGCTCGACGTGCGCCCACCCCACCTCGACACCGGCCTCGAGACCCGGGCCCTGGCCGGCGAGCCGCCGAAGCTGCCCGCCCCGATGCCCGCGAGCGAGCTCGTGCCGCTGGTGGTCGAGGCCCTCGAGCAGGGTGCCGGCGAGATCGTGTTCGACCGCTCCGCCGGCGGCCTGGTCATCCGCTGATCGGACGCCGGGAGCCGTCCTCGGGGTCGCGCCCGGGGTGCTCGTCGTCCTCCGCGGCCTCCCGCTCGGCGGCCTCGCGGGCCTCCTGCTCCTCGATCTCCTCGCGGGTGGCGACGATGTCGGCGGCGATCTCCGGGTCCGACACCGTGCCCGGTGGGCCCTTGACCTCGTCCGGGACCCCGGCCGGTGGCGTCTGGGCCACGACCACCTCGTTGACGTAGCGCAGCAGCACCGACAGCACGGCCACCACCGGCACGGCGAAGAAGGCGCCGGTCACCCCGAACAGGGTCGAGCCCAGCACGATCGAGAGCAGCACGACCGCGGCGTGCAGGTCGAGGCTGCGCCCCTGCAGCCACGGCAGCAGCACGTTGCCCTCCAGCTGCTGCACCACCAGGACGCTGGCGAGGATGATGAGGGCGGCGATCCAGCCGTTGGAGACCAGCGCGACGAGGACGGCCAGCGCTCCCACCGTCACGGCTCCGATGATCGGGGCGAACGCGGCGAAGAAGGTGAGAACCGCCAGCGGCACGGCCAGCGGCACCCCCACCACGACCAGGGCCAGCCCGATGAGCACGGCGTCGATGAAGCCGACCAGAGCCTGGGTGCGCACGAAGGTGCCGAGCGTCAGCCACGAGCGGGAGCCGACCTCGACCATGTGCAGGCCGGTTTGCGGGCCGAGCACGCCGCCGAACCAGGGCAGGAACCGCTCGCCGTCCTTGAGGAAGAAGAACGACAGCACGACCGTGACGATGAGGTTGATCAGGAACGTGGTCAGCGCTCCGAGACCGACGAGGACACCGGCGGTGATGGTCGCAGCACTCGACTCCAGCCGGGCCTGGGCGGCACTGACCAGGTCGTTGACCTGGGCCTCGGTGGCCAGGTTGTTGCTCGTCACCCAGCTCTGCACAGTGACCAGCCCCTCCGACGCGCTCTCCGCGATCTCGGTGGCCTGCGTGCCGATCGAGGGCGCCAGCAGGGAGAACCCGCCGACCAGGATCGCGATCGTCACCAGCAGGACCGACGCGGCGGCGAGGGCCGGCGGGAAGCCGAAGCGCCGTCGCAGCTGGCGGGCCGGCGGTTCGAGGGCCGCGGTCAGCACGAGGGCCAGGACCACCGGGAGGATGACGCTCCACAGCGTCCCCACCAGGCGACCCACGACGTAGGCGCCGACGAAGATGATGATCCAGCGCAGGGCCCAGGTCGAGAGCCACCGCACCCCGACGCCGAGCAGCTCCTCGCGTGAGGAGACGCCTGGTGACTCCGGGGTCGGCTCACCGGCCAAGAAGCTCATGGCGCCCATCGTGCCCTAGTCCGGCTCCGCGAGGCGTGAGCGTCGGGGCGACGAAGACGACGAAGACGACGAAGGCCCCGGCTCCTGGAGGTTCTCCGGGACCGGGGCCTTGCAGACGAACGTGCGCGAGGGGGGAGTTGAACCCCCACGCCCTTTCGGGCACACGGACCTGAACCGTGCGCGTCTGCCTATTCCGCCACTCGCGCGTGAAGCGTGCACAGGCTATCCCACGTGGCGGGGCGCTCCCAAACCGAGACGGGCCGATACGATCGACTGGTCCCACTCGCCGGTGGGTATGACCAGAGTCGGGCCGACCGGGCCCCCGACGAGCGACGACGAGCAGGAGAGGCGGCGCCATGGGCATGCTGCAGCGGTTCGAGAACCGGCTGGAGCAGGCTGTCTCGGGTGCCTTCGCGAAGGCGTTCCGCAGCGCGGTGCAACCGGTCGAGCTGGCCGCTGCCCTCCAGCGTGAGGTCGACAACTCCGCCCAGATCCTGTCGCGCAACCGGCGCCTGGTCCCCAACACCTTCCGCATCGAGCTGTCCGAGGTCGACCACGACCGGCTGGTGCCCTACGAGCAGACCCTGGTCACCGAGCTCATCGACCTGCTGCGCGAGCACGCCGAGGACCAGCACTACGTCTTCGCCGGCCCGGTCTCCATCGAGTTCGACCAGGCCGAGGACCTCGTGACCGGACGCTTCCGCGTCCGCAGCCGCGCCGCGGCCCAGGTGTCCTCGTCGGTCACCGGCAGCAACCGCAGCGTGCGTACGGCGGGCGCCGCGCTGGTCGTCAACGGCAGCCGGCACGCCCTCACCCCGCCCGGGCTGGTCGTCGGACGCGGCTCGGAGGCCGACGTCCGCATCAACGACCCCGGCGTCAGCCGCCGGCACGCGGAGTTCCGCGTCACCTCGGGCCGCGGCACCGGCGGCACCAGCGTCTCGGTCGTCGACCTCGGCTCGACCAACGGGACCCTGGTCGGGCAGAAGCGCATCGACGAGGCCGAGCTGTCCGACGGCTCGACGGTCCGCATCGGCAACACCGACATCGTCGTCCAGCTGCGCGGGGAGGGCTGACGGACCGTGCAGGAGCTCACCCTCGTCCTGATCCGCTTCGCCTACCTGGCGATCCTCTGGGTCTTCGTCCTCGGCGCCATCTCGGTCATCCGCTCCGACATGTTCGGGGCCCGGCCGGACACCGCCACCGCCCCGGCCCGGCGCGAGAAGCGCGCCTCCCCCAAGCAGGGCAAGCAGTCGCGCCGCTCCTCCAAGCCGCCGCGGGGCACCCCCTCCCAGGTCGTCATCGTCGACGGGCCCAGCGCCGGCTTCTCCATCTCGCTCGACGAGGTGCCGATCCTCATCGGCCGCGGCCCCGACGCCGGCATCCGTCTCGACGACGACTACGTCTCGACACGCCACGCGCGCATCGGCCGCTCCGAGGACACCTGGTACGTCGAGGACCTGGGCTCGACGAACGGGACCTACATCGGCACCCACCGGCTCACCCAGGCCACCGCCATCCAGCTCGGCTCGAAGGTCCGTGTCGGCAAGACCACCCTCGAGCTGAAGAAGTAGCCGATGACCGACACCCCTCCGGACCACCGCCTCACGCTGCGCTTCTCCGCGCTCAGCGACGTGGGTCGCCACCGCAAGGACAACCAGGACTCCGGCTACGCCAGCGAGAAGCTCCTCGTCGTCGCCGACGGCGTCGGTGGTGCGGCCTTCGGGGACGTGGCCAGCTCCACCGCGGTGCAGCTGCTGCGCAAGCTCGACGACGGTCCCACCGACGAGATGCTGCCGCTGCTGGCGGGGGCCGTGCACCGCGTGCACGACCGGCTGGCCGAGCTCGTCGAGAACGACAAGGAGCTCGACGGCACGAGCACCACCGTCACCGCCGCCATGTTCGACGGCCAGCGCCTCGGGTTCGCCCACGTCGGCGACAGCCGCGCCTACCTCCTGCGCGCCGGTGAGCTCAAGCAGCTCACCCACGACCACACCTTCGTCCAGACGCTGGTCGACGAAGGCCGCATCAGCGTGGACGAGGCCAAGGTCCACCCGCACCGCAACATCATCCTGCGCGCCGTGGACGGCGTGCACGACACCGAGCCCGACCTCTTCCACCTCCCGCTGGAGGCCGGGGACCGGGTGCTGCTGTGCTCCGACGGTTGCACCGGTGGCGTCGACGACGCCTCCCTCGCCGTCCTGCTCGGGGACGGCAACGTCGACTCTGCTGCCCTCGCCCTGGTCCAGGCGGCGCTCGACGGCGGCTCCACCGACAACGTCACCGTGGTCGTGGCCGAGGCGGTCCCCGCCGACACCGCCGCTGATCCCGAGCTCGCTGGTGCCGCGGGCCCGATGCTGGTGGGTGCCGCTGCCGCCCAGCCCCGACGCGGCGCCGGCGCCGCCGGGGGCGGGCGGGGGATCTTCCGCCGCCAGAGCGACACCGACGAGATCGACCCCGTGCCCGCCGCCGACGACGAGCCGGTCGACCCGGAGGAGCTGCGCTACGCCCCTCGTCCTCCGCACCGCTTCCTCGGTCTGCGACGGCTGGCCCTCGTGCTCGTCCCGCTGCTGCTGCTCGCCGGCGGCGTCGGGATCGGCTACGCGTGGACGCAGAACCAGTACTACGTCGCCGCGGAGGGTGACCAGGTCGCGATCTACCAGGGTGTCCAGATGGACCTGCCGCTCGTCGAGCTGTCGTCGGTCCACCAGAGCTCCGCGGTCGTGGTCGCCGAGCTGCCCTGCTTCGACCAGGACAAGGTGCGCTCCGGCATCGTCGCCGACGACCTCGGCAACGCCGAGCGCATCGTGGCCAACCTCGAGGAGCAGGCCGCCCGGCAGCGCGAGCAGGCCGAGGCCGAGGCCGAGCGGCAGGAGCGCGAGGCCGCCCGTGAGGCGCGTCAGCAGGACCGCACGGGCGGCGACAACGGCGGCAACGACACCAGCCCCTCCCCGTCCCCCTCACCGGGGCCGGTCGACGCGACCGTCGACTGCTCCGAGACGGCGTCCGGCGCCGGGACAGGCACGGGAGCCGGCACGGGAACGCCCTCGTGAGCGCCACCAGCGTCTCGCCCGGCTTCACGCACCGCCGACGCCGCGGGGCCGAGCTCATCCTGCTCCTGCTCGCGCTGGCCGTCGGGGTCGGCGCCTACGCCGCGGTGGGGCTGGGGGTGGAGGGGGCGCTGCCGGCCGACACGATCGGCTACTCGATCTGGCTGGCCGCGCTCGCGCTCGCCGCGCACGTCGTGGTGCGCTGGGTGGCGCCGTGGTCCGATCCGGTGCTGCTGCCGGTGGTCACCGCCCTCAACGGGCTCGGCCTGGCCATGATCTACCGCATCGACCTCGCCAACGACACCAGCCTGTCGGCCAAGCAGCTGATGTGGACCACCCTCGGCGTGGTGCTCTTCGCGCTCGTCCTCGTGGTGCTGCGCGACCACCGCCGCCTGCAGGCCTTCACCTACACGATCGGCTTCGCCTCGCTGGCGCTCCTGCTGCTGCCGATGATCCCGGGCCTCGGCAGGGAGATCAACGGCGCCCGCATCTGGATCGGGATCGGCGGCTTCTCGTTCCAGCCGGGTGAGGTGGCCAAGATCTGCCTGGTCATCGCCTTCGCCGGCTACCTCGTCCTGCACCGCGACGCCCTCGCCCTGGCCGGCCGTCGCGTCGTCGGCATCGACCTGCCCCGCGGTCGCGACCTCGGCCCGATCCTCGCGATGTGGCTGATCAGCCTGGTGATCCTGGTCGGGCAGCGGGACCTGGGCTCCAGCCTGCTGTTCTTCGGCCTCTTCCTCGTCATGCTCTACATCGCCACCGAACGCCCTGGCTGGCTCGTCGTGGGCTCGGTCATGTTCGTCGGCGGCGCCCTCACGGCGTTCTCGCTCTTCAGCCACGTGCAGACCCGCGTGAACGGCTGGCTCGACCCGTTCTCCGACACCGACACCTTCGGCCAGATCGTCCAGGGGCTCTACGGCATGGCCTGGGGCGGCCTCGTGGGCCGCGGGCTGGGCCAGGGCGAGCCGTGGCGGATCCCCTTCGCCTACTCCGACTTCGTGATCGCCTCGATCGCCGAGGAGCTCGGCCTCACCGGACTGATCGCGACGCTCCTGCTGTTCGGGCTCGTCGTCGAGCGCGCGCTGCGCACGGCACTGATCTGCCGCGACGGCTTCGGCAAGCTGATGGCGGCCGGGTTCGGCGTCGCCTTCGCCCTGCAGGTCTTCGTCGTCGTCGGCGGCGTCACCCGGCTCATCCCGCTGACCGGCCTGACCACGCCGTTCATGTCCTACGGCGGCTCCTCGCTCATCGCCAACTGGGTGCTCGTCGCGCTGCTGCTGCGCATCAGCGACCACGCCCGCCGGCCGGCCCCGGCGGCGGAGTCCGAGGGCATGGCCGAGGACGACAGGACCGAGGTCGTGGTGCTGCGGTGAACACCCCGATCCGCCGCATGTCGGTGCTGTGCCTCGTGCTGTTCCTGGCGCTGCTGCTCAACGCCACCTGGGTGCAGTACGTCCAGGCCGGCAGCCTCAACGACCGCAACGACAACCGCCGGGTCCGCGACGCCGAGTTCGCCCGCGAGCGCGGCGCCATCCTGGTCAACGGCAACCCGGTTGCCGAGAGCGTGCCGGTCGACGACCAGTTCAAGTACCAGCGCCGCTACCCGCAGCCGTTGAAGTACGGCCACCTCACCGGCTTCTTCTCCTACATCTACGGCGCGACGGGGGTGGAGTCGAACCAGAGCACGATCCTCTCGGGCAGCGACTCCCGCTTCTTCGTCAACCGGGTGGTCGACACCCTGAGCAACAAGCAGCCCGAGGGCGGTTCGGTGTCGCTCACCCTCGACCCCGGCGCCCAGACGGCCGCCTTCGACGGCATCCAGGCGCTCGGGCCGGACACCAAGGCCGCGGTCGTGGCCCTCGAGCCCTCCAGCGGCAAGATCCTGGCGATGGTGTCGAACCCGGCCTACGACCCCAACAAGATCGCCACCCACGACCTCGAGCAGAGCCAGAGCGACTACGAGCGGCTCATCGAGGACCCCGACAAGCCGATGGTCAACCGCGCGATCCAGGAGGTCTACCCGCCCGGGTCGACCTTCAAGCTGGTCACCGCGGCGGCGGCGCTCGAGAGCGGTGACTACGACCCCGACTCGGCCGTCGACGGCCGCGCGTCGTACCGACTGCCCGAGACCGACACGAGCGTGCCCAACGACAGCGGCAGCAGCTGCGGGGGCGACGAGATCACCTTGACCCAGGCGCTGCAGGTCTCCTGCAACGTCGCGTTCCTGCGTCTGGGCAACGAGCTCGGCGCAGACGCGCTGGCCGAGCAGGCCGAGGCGTTCGGCTTCGGTCAGCGCTACCTCGAGGGGCTGGGCGCCCAGGCGATCAGCGTCTTCCCCGACGACCTCAACGAACCCAACACCGCGCTGAGCGCGATCGGGCAGTTCGAGGTCCGGGCGACGCCGCTGCAGATGGCGCTGGTGACCGCCACCATCGCCAACAACGGCCAGGGCATGCGGCCCTACCTCGTCGACGAGGTGCGCGCCCCTGACCTGAGCGTGCTCGAGAAGACCTCCGAGGAGGAGATGCCCGACCGGGCCATGTCCTCGACGTCGGCCAGCCTCCTGACGCAGATGATGGTCGAGACCGTCGACCAGGGCACCGCCGCGCCCGCGGCGATCCCTGACATCAAGGTCGCCGGCAAGACCGGGACCGCCCAGAGCGCGGCGGACCGCAACCCCTACGCGTGGTTCGTCTCCTTCGCCCCGGCCGACAACCCCGAGGTCGCGGTGGCCGTGCTGGTCCAGGACGCCGGCGTCGAGCGCGACGCCATCAGCGGCGGTGGTCTGGCCGCGCCCATCGCCAAGAGCGTCATGGAGGCGGTGATCCGGTGACCGCGCTCGACCACCCCCGCTACCGCCAGGACCGCCTCATCGCGGTCGGCGGCATGGGTGAGGTCTGGGAGACCACCGACACCGTCCTGAAGCGCCCGGTGGCGCTCAAGGTCCTCAAGCCCGAGTACGCCGGCGACGCGACCTTCCGCACCCGGTTCGAGACCGAGGCCCGCCACGCGGCCGCCCTGAGCCACCCGAACGTCGCCGGCGTCCTCGACTACGGCGAGGCACCCGGAGCCAACCCCGGTGAGCCGGAGCGGCCCTACCTGGTCATGGAGCTGGTCCGCGGTGAGCCGCTGTCGGCGATCCTGCGGGGCGGGCGCGCCCTCGACCCGCACCGGGCCGCCGAGCTCATCGCCCAGGCGGCCACCGGCCTCGAGGCCGCCCACCGCCTCGGCATCGTGCACCGCGACATCAAGCCCGGCAACCTCCTGGTCACCCCCGACGGCCAGGTCAAGATCACCGACTTCGGGATCTCGCGCGCCGCGGACGCCGTCCCCCTGACCCAGACCGGGCAGGTCATCGGCACGCCGCACTACCTCTCGCCCGAGCAGGCCGAGGGCAAGGAGGCGACCCCGGCGAGCGACGTCTACGCCCTCGGGGTCGTGCTCTACGAGTGCCTCGCGGGCCGACGTCCTTTCACCGCCGACAGCCCCGTCGGCGTCGCGCTCGCCCACGTGCGTGACCCGGCTCCGGAGCTGCCCGCCACGGTGCCGGCCGCGCTGCGCTCCGTCGTGGCGCAGACGCTGTCGAAGGATCCGGCCGAGCGGCCGGGCAGCGCCGCGGCGCTCGCGGAGATCCTGCGCGGCGACCTCGACGAGGCGCGCACGGCGCCCACGGCGGCGGTCCCGGCCGCCGGGCCGTCGACACGCGTGCTCCCATCCGGTGCCCCGACCCGGGTCGCAGCCGCGCCCGGCCCCGCCGGCGCGCCTGCCGGTCGCGCGGGCCGGCGTACCCGGTCACGGCGGCCCTCCCCCCTGGTCGTGGGGCTCGCCGCGCTCGCCCTCGTGGTGCTCGGCCTCGGGCTGGCCTCCCTGCTGACGGGTGACGACGACGACCCCGCCGCCGAGGACCTCGGCTCCGGCTCGGCCCCGTCGGCGACGCAGGAGGCCGCGCCCACGCAGGACGCGGACGAGGCGCCCCAGGAGACCACCGCTCCCGAACCGGAGCCCGAGCCGGAGCCCGAGCCGGAGCCGGAGACCGTCACGGTCGACGAGGACGACTACGTCGGAGACCCCGCCGACGACGCCGAGCAGCGCCTCGAGGACCTCGGGCTGAAGGTCAAGGAGGAGAAGGTCGCCAACGACGGCAGTGCCGTCGCCGAGACGGTCGCGTACGTCGACCCGTCCGGCGAGGTGCCGGTCGGCAGCGAGGTCACCCTGGGTGTCTACGAGGAGCCCGAAGTCGAGTCTCCGCCGGAGCCCCCGGGCGGCGGCCCGCCCGAGGACAAGGGCAACGGGAGCACGGGCAAGCCATGAGCGACGACGAGACCATGGCGGGTGGCGGCGGACCGGACGGTCTGCCGCAGGACGCCCGACGCGTCGGGGGCCGGTACGTGATCGGCGAGCTCCTGGGGCGAGGGGGCATGGCCGAGGTCCGTCGCGCCACCGACGTGCGCCTGGGCCGCACCGTCGCGGTCAAGCAGCTGCGCACCGACCTGGCCACCGACCCCACCTTCCAGGCCCGTTTCCGCCGCGAGGCGCAGTCGGCCGCGGGCCTCAACCACCCGAACATCGTGTCGGTCTACGACACCGGTGAGGAGATGGCGCCCGACGGCAGCCACGTCCAGCCCTACATCGTCATGGAGTACGTCCAGGGTCGCACCCTGCGCGAGGTCCTCGACGACGGTCGCAAGCTGCTGCCCGAGCGGGCGCTGGAGATCACCGCCGGCGTGCTGGCGGCGCTCGACTACAGCCACCGCGCCGGCATCATCCACCGCGACATCAAGCCCGCCAACGTGATGCTCACCCCCACCGGCGACGTGAAGGTGATGGACTTCGGGATCGCCCGCGCCATCGCCGACGGCACCTCGACGATGACGCAGACCTCGGCCGTCGTCGGGACGGCGCAGTACCTCTCCCCCGAGCAGGCACGGGGCGAGACCGTCGACTCGCGCAGCGACGTCTACTCGACCGGTTGCCTGCTCTACGAGCTGCTGACCGGGCGCCCGCCGTTCGTGGGCGACAGCCCGTTCTCCGTGGCCTACCAGCACGTCCGGGAGGTCGCCGAGCCGCCCGGCACCCACAACGAGGAGCTGCCCGAGCAGCTCGACGCCATCACGATGAAGGCGCTGGCGAAGAAGGTGGAGGACCGCTACCAGAGCGCCGCGGAGATGCGGGCCGACATCCAGCGCCACCTCGACGGCCAGCCGGTCGACGCGCCCACCGCCCTGGTGGCGGCGGTCCCGGTCGTGAGGGCCGACGAGCCCGAGACCTCGATCTTCCGTCCCTCGGCCGACGAGGGTGACTACGAGGAGGAGAAGAGGAAGCGGCGCTGGCCCCTCGTGGTCGGCCTGCTCGTCGTGCTGGCCCTGCTCGTGGGCGGCATCGCCCTCGCCGTCACCCTCCTGGGGTCGGAGAAGGAGGTGTCCGTGCCGGACCTGTCCGACCAGACGCTCGGACAGGCACGCCGTACCCTCGACGAGGCCGGCCTGAGCCTGGGCTCGGTGGACCGCGAACCCTCCGAGGTGGCCCAGGGCCTGGTCATCGACCAGGACCCCGGCACCGACGAGCTGGCCGCCGAGGACTCCGCCGTCGACGTGGTCATCTCCGCCGGCGCCGAGACCACGACCGTGCCCTACCTGCTGGGCGACACCCGCGACGAGGCAGCGGCGACGCTCGAGGAGCGCGAGCTCACCGCCAACTTCCAGGAGGCCGACTCCACGGAGCCGGCCGGCACGGTGATCCGCACCGACCCCAACGCCGACACCCCGATCGAGCTGGGCGGCTCCGTCACCGTCGTGCTGTCGTTGGGGCCCGTCGAGGTGCCCGGGGTGGTCGGGCGCACCGAGGAGCAGGCGATCGGCGTCCTGGAGGACGCCGACCTCGAGGTCTCCGTCGAGGAGGACGCCACCACCCCCGCCGAGCCCGGCCAGGTGCTGGAGCAGACGCCCGGCGCGGGCACCGAGGTCGCGCGCGGGTCCACCGTGACCATCACGGTGTCACGCTACGAGGAGCCCACTCCCACCCCGACCGAGACCCCGACGGAGACCGAGACGCCGACCGAGGAGCCGACGGAGACGCCCACCGAGACGCCGACGGAGACCGAGAGCCCCGACGCCGGTGCGGCCCCGGGAGCCGGTCCGTCACCCGCGGACCGTCCCGATCCCGGACCGTCCGCGTCGGAGCGGGCGGCGCCGGCCCGGAGCGCGGCGGCGCCGCGCCGGCACGGCCGCGGTCGTCGTCGGGGTCGTGGGCTGCCTCAGGAGCCCGCGGCCACCGCGTAACGCATCTCCAGCGAGCCGTCGTACGCCGGCGCCTCCACGCGCGCCTCGGGAACGACCTCCCACCCGAGGCCGTAGTCGGCCACGGCCTGGAGGTAGCCACGCAGGTAGGCGCTGTCCCCGAGCTGGCCCACCATGGACGCGGAGTCCCCGATGCCCGAGATGCGGTACGGCGGCGAGTAGGGCACGCCGTGGAGGATCACGGTGTTGCCGACGCACTTGATCCCGGTCGTGGTGATGATCCGTTGCCCCTGGATCGTGACCGCCTCGGCCCCGCCGGCCCACATCGCGTTGACGACCGCCTGCAGGTCCTGCTGGTGCACCAGGGCGTTCTTTCGGTTCTCACCGGCGGCGTCGCGGCCCTCCTCGGGGGCGTCGTCGAGCACCACGGTCAGCCCGGGACCCGCCACGGCCTCCAGCCCGGCGGGGTCCTCGAGGGCGGAGATCCGGCGGTCCAGCCGTGTCAGCTCCCGGCTCTGCAGCCCGGCGCTCAGCTCGGCGATGTCGGTGTTCAGGTCGGTGATGTCCTGCTGGAGCGCCTCGACGCGCTGGCTCTGCTGCTCGGCGAGGTCCGCCAGCGACTGGTAGCGCTCGGGGCGCAGGTCGGTGCCGTTGCTGTTGACGGCGCTCGCGACCAGCAGCAGGCCCGCGCCGGCGAAGGCGAGCGGCTTGGCGACCCGCCACCCGGCGTGCCGGTCGCCCCGCGTCTCCGCCCGCCGACGGGCGGCGCGACGCAGTCGCCGGACGGACTCCGGGAGACCGGTGCGGTCGGGGCGGGGGTGCGGCACGGCGGCTCCGGGACGGGACGGGTGGCGTGTGGGGGTGGAGCAGGCAGGGCGAGCCGGTGGATCGGCTCGGGGAGGCGCGGCCGGTGGTGTCCGGCGCGACGCCCTCCGCCGACTACGCTAGCCGACGCGGCCCCGTGAGGCCCCGGCGTGCCCGGGCCCCTGCGACGGCTCGCCGACCGACCCACCGTGCCGAGGAGAAACCGTGCCCAAGTCCCGCCCTTCCACCCTGGCTGCCGAGCCCCACGGGTCCTCGACCTCGGTGGTGCGGATGGCGCTCGTCGTGCTGCTCGTCGGCGTCGGCATCGCCTGGGTCACCTTCTACCTCGCGTCGGCGCAGGACAGCGGCGAGCCGGCCTGGATGGCCGACCTGGGTGACTGGAACTTCGTGATCGGCTTCGGGGCGATCTTCCTCGGTCTCGGGCTCTCCGCCCACCCCCGCTCACCCCTGGGACGCGGCCGCGGGGTCGTCGTCGGGATGCTCGGCTGCTTCCTCGTCGGGCTGATCTGGATCGTCGTCTACTACGTCACCGGCCAGGACCTCGAGCTGCCCGTCATCACCGACCTGGGCAACTACAACCTGCTGGTCGGGATCGGCTTCATGGCCACGGGATTCGTGTTCGCCACCCGCTGGGAGTGAGCCCGGGTTCTCCCCAGCTGTGGACACACCTGGGGACAATGACACCGGTGTAGTTTCTCCACAGTAGTTATCCCCAGTGTGGATAACTGTGGTGCGTGTCCGCTGCGCAGCACGCAGAGCACAGGGGTCGAGAGGCGCTCGAGGACGTTGTGCCCCGGCTCCGGCGGGCCAAACCGGCGCCGACGCGAATGGCCCGCGCCGGTCTGGACCGGTGGTCGGCCGGGTCGGGCCAGGTCAGGCAGGGGATCAGGTCAGGGTGACCGTGCGCAGCGCGATCGCGGCGAGCGTCAGCAGACCGACCACCGTGAGGCCGGCCACCTGCCAGGTCGTCCGCCGCCGCCGTGGGGAGTAGACCAGCACGGCGCCGATCACCACGCCCCCCACGAAGCCGCCCAGGTGTCCCTGCCAGGAGATGAAGCTCGACCCGAGCACGGTGATGACGAGGTTGATGGCGACCAGCGTCAGCAGCGACTGCACGTCGCCCTTGACCTTGACGGCGACCACGAGCAACGCGCCCATCAGCCCGAAGATGGCGCCCGAGGCGCCGATCGTGAGGGAGTCGGGGGCCGAGAGCCAGTAGACCGCGGCCGAACCCACGAGGCCCGACAGCAGGTACAGCGCCAGGAACCGGGCTCGACCCAGCAGCACCTCGAGCTGCGGCCCGAGGATGAACAGCGCGAGCATGTTGAAGCCGATGTGCCAGATCTGGACGTGGGTGAACATCGAGGTCACCAGCTGCCAGACGGCCCCGTCCGCCACGCCGGCGACCGCCGTCGGGCGACCGTCGATGAGGAGGCCCGTGCGCAGCGGGACGAGCGCCAGCTTGGACAGCAGCACGCTGCCGATCCCACCGGCGGCCAGCACGAGCACGAAGACGCTCACGTTGGCCGCGATGAGCAGCTGGGTCACCGCCCCGGGTCGAGCCGGTCGCGTGCCGCCGTACGCCGTCCGCGCCTGACGCGTGCTGCGAGCTCCCTCGGCCACGCAGTCAGGGCACTGGAACCCGACCGCCGCCGAGCGCATGCAGTCCGGGCAGATCGGGCGCTCGCACCGCTGGCACCGGATGTAGGTCTCCCGGTCGTCGTGGCGGTAGCAGGTCGGCGTCTGCGCGACCTGCCCCTGACCGGGTTGGTCCACGCTCAGCGCTCCTCGATCTCCACCGACTCCACGACCACCGCGTCGACGGGACGGTCCATCGAGCCGGTCTCGGTCGTGGCGATCGCGTCGACGACGTCGCGGGAGGCCTGGTCGTCGACCTCACCGAAGATGGTGTGCTTCATGTTCAGGTGGGGGGTGCGGCCGACCGTGATGAAGAACTGCGAGCCGTTCGTGCCCGGACCGGCGTTGGCCATGGCGAGCAGGTAGGGGCGGTCGAACTGCAGCTCGGGGTGGAACTCGTCCTTGAAGGTGTAGCCCGGACCGCCGCGACCGTCGCCACGGGGGCAGCCGCCCTGGATCATGAAGCCGTCGATCACGCGGTGGAAGGTGAGGCCGTCGTAGAAGCGGCCGGTCTTCTTCTCGCCCGAGGTGGCGTCGGTGAACTCCTTCTCACCGGTCGCCAGCCCCACGAAGTTGCCCACCGTGGTCGGGGCGTGGTCGGGGAAGAGCTTGAGCGTGATGTCGCCGCGGTTGGTCTTGAACGTCGCGTAGGTGTCAGCCACGGGGGCTCGCCTTTCGTGGAGCGGGGGCAGGCTGCGCACGTCGTCCGGCGCTGCCGCACGGGGTCCCCCCGATCTTGTCACGTCCTCCCCAAAAGGGTTTC
The DNA here is from genome assembly GCA_963721555.1 of uncultured Actinomycetota bacterium. Classification (GTDB taxonomy): domain Bacteria; phylum Actinomycetota; class Actinomycetes; order Propionibacteriales; family Nocardioidaceae; genus Marmoricola_A. The sequence goes on from CAVRJU010000001.1 coordinate 154,785, forward strand.
CTCGGTCGGCGCCTCGGGCAAGGATGGGACGGGTCCTGGCATCGCGTCCGGACGCCCCCGGGACACACAGGTACACACCGAGGCACACACTGAGGAGAGCCACTGATGGGTTTGAGGAAGTCGTCATCGAAGGTCGATGTGGCCAGGCACCAGGCACAGGCCGCCGCCGCGGGGCTGAAGGTGCAGGCCGCCGACGCCCGTGACCGCGTGAGCCCCGTCGTCTCGGACGCCCGGGGCCGGGTCGCCCCCACCCTGCTCGACGCCCGCGACCGCGTGACGCCCACGCTCGCCGACGCCCGCGACCGGGTCGCTCCCGCGCTCTCGGACGCCCGCGACCGCGTCGGCCCGGCCGTCGCGGACGCCAAGGACAAGCTCGCCGACCTGACCGAGACCGTGGCGACGAAGCTGGACGACGCGCTGCCCGACGACCGCACTCCGGACTTCATCGCGCAGGCCTCGTCCAACGGCCGCGCCCCCGGCAAGTTCAAGACCATCGTGGCGCTCCTCGGCCTCGGCTTCCTCGCCGCGTTCGTGGCCAGCAAGCGGGCCGCTCAGAAGGAGCCGGTCTGGCAGCAGCCCTCGTCGGCCCCGCGCCCCGCGCCGCCGACCGCAGCGGGCTCCGCCGCCTCGGCCGCGACGTCCGGCGCCGCCTCGGGTGGTCCCTCGGCCGCCGACAACGCCGGGGGCAGCCCCGACGAGGCCGCCGCCGACGCCGCCGAGACCGCGCACACCCCCACGACGCCCGACGAGCCGGTCGAGGTCGTGGACCTCGAGGACAAGAACGACTGAGCCGGTCCTGATCCACTGACGACGCCTCGCCCCTCCGTGCGGAGGGGCGGGGCGTCGTTCACGTGCGGGCCGGGACCCGGAGCTCCGGGTGGGCCGCGTGCACGGCGCGGGTCGCCCGCCGCTCCGCCCAGAACGACAGGATCGGCACGGTGCCGGCCAGCAGGGTCCCCAGCGTGAAGCCGAGCCCCCAACGCTCACGGCGGGACAGCACGAAGGCCACCAGCACGAAGATCATGTAGAGCCAGCCGTGGGCCACGCCCAGGTAGGTGGAGATCGCGTCCCCCACCTGCTGGGGCTCGCTGCCGACCGGGAACCACGACGGGTCGACCAGGTGGGCCTCGTTCAACGGCAGGCCGACGAGGCAGAGCACCACGAGCAGCACGCCGACGATCCCCGCCATGGTGCGGTAGGCCCGCAGCAGGCCGCGGGGCGCCTCGTCGAGCTCGTCGGGCTGGTCGGGAGAGGTCGGCGCGGAGGAGCTCACACCTGTGACGCTATCCGAGGCTCCTCGCCGCTCTGGGCGCGGGCGGTCGCCAGCTCGTCGCGGCTCCACCGCCACCACACGACCACCGCGAAGCCGCCGAAGATCCACCACTGCACGCCGTAGAGCAGGTTGCGCAACCCGGTCGACGCGGGTGGGCTCGGCAGGGCGGAGGGGGTGACGGCCTCGAGGCCACCGCGCAGCGAGGCCGGCTCGTCGAGGATGAGGAAGGCGCTGTAGAGGTCCTCCTCGAGCCGCGGGACGAAGTCAGGGATGCGCAGGGAGGGCAGCACGTCGTCGTCGGGGTCGGTGTCGCTCGAGTCGTCCTGCTCGGCCGGCTGCAGGCGCGCGACCAGGCTCGCCGTACCGGTGGGCGGGGAGACGTCGCCGGCGGGCTCCTCGGACCAGCCGAGGACCACCGGGACGGCGCTCGTGTCCCCGGTGTCGGACGAGCCGCCGCAGGGCTCGGCCGTGCAGACCGCGAAGGGGACGACGACCCAGCGACCGAGGTCCCCGTGCTGCAGCCGCCCCGTCACCTCGACGGTGTCCTCGGGCAGCCACCGCCCAGTCAGGGTGACCGGTCGGCCCGCGTCATCGGTGGGGAAGGCGTCGTCCGGGCCGATCACCGAGGAGAGGGGGACGGGCTCGGCGTCGGCCAGCGCCTCGACGCGGTCCTCCCGGTGCTCCTGCCAGGCCCCGACCTGCCAGAACCCCAACCAGGTCGTCGCGAGAACGGCCAGCGCCAGGCCGACGTGCAGCACGAGCATGCGCGCGGTCAGCCACTCCCGCCACCCGGCGTCCGTGGTCGTGGGAGCGGTGGTCAGGGTCGCTCAGCCCGCGAGGTGACCGGCGTGGTTCAGGACCGCGACGCAGTGGTCGACGAGCTGCTCACGCGTCACCTGCATGCCACCCTCGAGGTAGGCGTAGAAGAGCGCGGTGAGCGAGCCCAGCAGGCCCACGGAGATCAGCGTGCGCTGCTCGGCGGGCGTCGACCGGGGCAGCTTGCTGCGGATCAGCTCTCCGAGCGCGGGCAGCAGCGCCTGGGACGGCTGGGCGAGGACCGCCTCGGTGAGCGGAGCGACGAGCAGCACCCGACCCTTGCGACGGTCGTCGACCATGAGGGTCACCAGCGCCTCGATGCTGCGCCGGGCCACCTCGGCCGGGTCCCCCTCGGAGGCCGCCGCGTCGAGGACCTGACGGACCTCGTCGGCCAGCTCCTCGTAGACCGCCAGCACGAGCGCGTCACGGTCGGGGAAGCTCTCGTAGAAGTAGCGCTCGGTCAGCTGGGCCGAGCGGCACGCCGCTCGCACCGAGAGCGTGGCGCCGGGGGTGCCGAGCAGGTCGAGCCCGACCTCCACCAGCTTCTCGCGACGTGCCTTCTGGCGGGTCGCCAGCGTGGTCCCGCCCCAGATCCTGGGGGTGTCGGTCGATGCAGTGTTCACAGTGGGTGTCCCTCCCTGGGAGAAAGCCAGAGGGCACCTGCCGCGGCGGCCCCCTGCGCCCTCCACCCCCATCATCCCCCGAGGGCCCCGGAAGGACAAAAGCGCCGCCCCGGGAGGCTCCGGGCGCCCTACCATGGGGGGGTGCCGCTGCGAGTCGCCATCGTCAACGACTACGAGGTCGTGGTCCGGGGTCTGGCCGACATGCTCACCCCCTTCGCGGACGAGGTGAGCGTCGTCGAGCTCGACAGCTCGGTCCCGGTGAGCCAGCCCGTCGACATCGCGCTCTTCGACACCTTCGCCCAGCGCCCGGGGACCGGCCCGGGCGTCGCCGACCTGCAGGCCGAGCCGCTGGTGCGCCGGGTGGTCGTCTACACCTGGAACATCGAGACCCGGTTCCTCGACGGCAGCCTGGACGGGGAGGTCGCGGCGTACCTGTCGAAGACGCTGGCCGCCGACGAGCTGGTCGCCGCCCTGCGGGCCGTGCACGCGGGCGAGCGGCTCGTGGTCCCCGACCCGGGGAGCGTCCCGGTCGTGGTCGGCGACTGGCCCGGTCGGACGGAAGGCCTGACGGCCCGCGAGGCCGAGGTGGTCGCCCTGATCACGCAGGGCCTGAGCAACGCCGAGATCGCCGTCCGGGCCTCGCTGTCGATCAACTCGGTGAAGACCTACATCCGCAGCAGCTACCGCAAGATGGGCGTCACCAGCCGCACCAACGCGGTGCTGTGGGGACTCGAGCACGGCTTCGTCCCCGATCGCACCCGCGTCACCGCCTCCACCGCCTGAGAGCAGCCCTGTACCTCGACGGCCTCCGATCGGCGGGTGGTGGAGCCAAGGGGACTCGAACCCCTAACCCCCTGCTTGCAAAGCAGGTGCGCTACCAATTGCGCCATGGCCCCGGGACGGTGACCGCAGCCGGTCACCCGGGAGACGTCAGCTGCTCCGCTTGACGCTGTCGGTGGCCTCGGCCCACAGCGCCTGCTCGTGCTGGGTCTCCTTGGCCTTGGTGAGGGCCACCACGCCGCCGACGACGGCCGCGGCGAGAAGGACGATCTTCTTCATGGGGGTCCTTTCCTCGAGTGGGCCTAACAGGACTTGAACCTGTGACCTCTTCCTTATCAGGGAAGCGCTCTAACCGTCTGAGCTATAGGCCCGCACACAGGCGGCCAGGACGTGTTCGCCTGGCCGACGAGGAAGATTACCGCACCCGCGGCGCCGCTCCCAAACCGAGCCCGACCGGTCGTACGACGCGCCGCCCGGCGCTGGGTGCGAGGACCGCTCGACTCAGCGGTCCTCCTCGGCGAAGACGATCTCCAGGCCGCCGAGGAGGGCGGCAGCGAGGTTGTAGAGGAAGGCCCCGAGGGTGGCCACGACGGTGATCAGGAAGACGTCGACGACGGCCAGGAGCATGGTGATGCCCATGATCCGGCTCGTGCCCAGGTAGTCCTCGATCGCGAAGTCACCACCGGTGTCGCCGGCCACGTCGGCGACGGCCCGGTTGATCGACTCCCAGACGCCGGCCGCCCCGAGGACCGACCAGACGATGCCGACCGCGACCACGGTGACGATGCCGAGCGCGATCGACAGCAGGAACGCGGTCTTCATCACCGACCACGGGTCGATGTGGGTCAGACGCAGTCGCGCCCGACGTACCCGGCGCGGAGCCGGGCGCGGGCTGGACCCACGCGTCGGCTTCTTGCTCGCCGTGCTGCCGGCGCTGCTCGAGCTCGGCTTCGCGTCCCCGTCGCCAGAGCTCCGCCCGCTGTCACGGGCCTTGGAGACCGCGGCCGCGACCCGCTCCTGGCCCCGGCTGAGGCTGCTCCGCCCCTTCGGGGTCGACGACCCGGTCGTCCCCGCATCGCTGCTGCGGTCGGGAGCGACGGACCTGTCGTCGGTGCGCCGGTCGGCCATCAGGACTCCTCTGTCTGCGGCCCGTCCTGCGGACCGTCATCGGTGGCTCCACCGTCGATTGTGGCATCACCGCGGTCATCGGTGTCCTCGGTGCCCTCGCCGTCCGCCGTCGCGGGGACGATCGCGTCGGTGACCGGCTCGGTCACCGGGTCCGTGCCACCGGTCGCCTCGAGCGTGGACTCCACGCTCCGGGCGACGACGGCGACGGCGTCGCCCTCCTTGACCCCGACGAACTTCACGCCCTTGGTGTCGCGGCTGGTGGCCCGCAGCGAGTCGTCGATCGCGCTGCGCGTGACCTGGCCGGACTGCTTGATGGCCAGCACCTCGTCACCGTCGACGACGATGAAGCCGCCGACCAGGTTGCCGCGGTCGTCGTCCTGCTTCATCGTCTTGATGCCCAGACCGCCGCGCGACTGCAGGCGGTACTCCTCGATGCGGCTGCGCTTGGCGAAGCCGCCGTCGGTGATGGTGAAGACGAACTGCTGGAGCGTGTCGTCGTCCTCAGCGTGCGGGCGGATGACCGACATCGACAGCAGGCTGTCCTCGCCCCGGAAGTCCATGCCCTTCACGCCCGAGGTGGCCCGGCCCATGGGTCGCAGCTGGCCGTCGTCGGCCCGGAACCGGATGGCCTGACCCTTGCGCGAGATCAGCAGGATGTCGTCGTCGGGACCGCACAGCTCGGCGCCGATGAGCTCGTCGTCGTCCTCGCGGAAGTTGATCGCGATCACGCCGGCCTGCCGGGGCGAGTTGTAGTCACCCAACCGGGTCTTCTTGACCAGGCCCGTGCGGGTGGCCAGGACGAGGTACGGCGCCTGCTCGTAGTCGCGGATCGCCAGCACCTGGGCGATGCTCTCGTCGGGCTGGAAGCTCAGCAGCCCCGCCACGTGCCCGCCCTTGGCGTCGCGGGACGCCTCCGGGAGGTTGTAGGCCTTCGTGCGGTAGACCCGCCCGGCGGTGGTGAAGAACAGCAGCCAGTGGTGGTTGCTGGTCGCCATGAAGTGCTCGACGACGTCGTCGCCGCGCAGGGTGGCGCCGCGCACGCCCTTGCCACCGCGCTTCTGCGTCCGGTAGAGGTCGGCGCGGGTCCGCTTGGCGTAGCCGCCGCGGGTGATCGTGACGACCAGCTCCTCGTCGGGGATCAGGTCCTCCATCGAGAGGTCCCCGTCCGCGGCGATGATCTGCGAGCGACGGTCGTCGCCGAACTTGTCGACGACCGCGGTGAGCTCCTCCGACACGATCTGGCGCTGTCGCTCGGGGCTCTCGAGGATGTCGCGCAGGTCGGCGATGATCGTCTCGAGCTCGTCGAGGCGGTCCACGATCTTCTGCCGCTCCAGCGCCGCCAGGCGGCGCAGCTGCATGTCGAGGATGGCGGTCGCCTGCACCTCGTCGATGTCCAGCAGCGCCATCAGGCCCTGGCGGGCCTCCTCGACGTCGGGGCTGCGACGGATCAGGTCGATCACGTCGTCGAGCGCGTCGAGAGCCTTCACCAGGCCCCGGAAGATGTGGGCCTCCTCCTCGCGCTTGCGCAGCCGGTAGCGCGTCCGGCGCTGGATGACCTCGATCTGGTGGGTCACCCAGTGGCTGACGAACTGGTCCAGCGTCAGCGTGCGCGGCACCCCGTCGACCAGCGCCAGCATGTTGCAGGCGAAGTTCGTCTGCAGCTCGGTGTGCTTGAAGAGGTTGTTGAGCACCACGCGGGCCACCGCGTCGCGCTTGAGCACGACGATCAGCTGCTGGCCGGTGCGGTGCGAGGTGTTGTCCTTGACGTCGGCGATCCCCTGGATCTTGCCGGAGTCGGCGAGCTCGGCGATCTTCATGGCCAGGTTGTCCGGGTTCACCTGGTAGGGCAGCTCGGTGATGACCAGCTGCGTGCGTCCGCGGGCGTCCTCGTCGACGTCGACGACGGCGCGCATCTGCACCGACCCGCGCCCGGTCCGGTAGGCCTGGTCGATGCCGTGGCGACCCACGATCAGCGCCTTGGTCGGGAAGTCGGGGCCCTTCACGCGCTCGAGCAGCGCCTCCAGCAGCTCCTCGCGGGTCGCCTCGGGGTGGGCGAGCGCCCACTGCACGCCCTCGGCCACCTCGCGCAGGTTGTGGGGCGGGATGTTCGTGGCCATGCCGACCGCGATGCCGGCGCTGCCGTTGACCAGCAGGTTCGGGTAGCGCGCCGGCAGGATCGACGGCTCCTGCGAGCGGCCGTCGTAGTTCGGCGTGAAGTCGACGGTGTCCTCGTCGATGTCACGCACCATCTCCATCGCCAGCGGCGCCATCTTGCACTCGGTGTAGCGCATGGCCGCCGCGGGGTCGTTGCCCGGTGAGCCGAAGTTGCCCTGGCTGGACACCAGCGGCGCCCGCATCACCCAGGGCTGGGCCAGACGGACCAACGTGTCGTAGATGGCCGAGTCGCCGTGGGGGTGGTACTGACCCATGACCTCGCCGACCACGCGCGCGCACTTCGAGTAGCCCCGGTCGGGCCGGTAGCCGCCGTCGTACATCGCGTAGAGCACGCGGCGGTGCACCGGCTTGAGGCCGTCCCGGACGTCGGGCAGCGCGCGCCCGACGATCACGGTCATGGCGTAGTCGATGTACGAGCGCTGCATCTCGACCTGCAGCTCGACGGGCTCGATCCGCCCGCCCAGCGGCTCCATCGGCGGGATCTCAGTCATTCGGTGTTCCTTCGTGTGAGCGGCGTGAGGAGCGTGCGGGCATCGCGTCGCTCATCAGATGTCGAGGAAGCGGACGTCTTTGGCGTTGCGCTGGATGAACGAGCGGCGCTGCTCGACGTCCTCGCCCATGAGCACGGAGAACATCTCGTCGGCCTGGGCGGCGTCCTCGAGCTGGACCTGCAGGAGCAGGCGGTTGTCGGGGTCGAGCGTGGTGTCCCAGAGCTCGTCGGGGTTCATCTCGCCGAGGCCCTTGTAGCGCTGGACCGGGTTCTCCTTGGGCAGCTTCTTGCCGGCGGCCAGGCCGACGCGCATCACGGCGTCGCGCTCGGCGTCGGAGTAGACGAACTCGTGCTCGTGCGGCTTGTTCCAGCGCAGCCGGTAGAGCGGGGGCTGGGCGAGGTAGACGTAGCCGTGCTCGATGAGCGGCTTCATGAAGCGGAACAGCAGCGTGAGCAGCAGGGTCCGGATGTGGTGACCGTCGACGTCGGCGTCGGCCATCATCACGATCTTGTGGTAGCGGACCTTCTCGATGTCGAACTCTTCGTGGATGCCGGTGCCGAGCGCGGAGATGATCGCCTGGACCTCGTTGTTGGCCAGCACCTTGTCGATGCGGGCCTTCTCGACGTTGAGGATCTTGCCGCGGATCGGGAGGATCGCCTGGATGCGGGGATCGCGGCCACCCTTCGCCGAGCCCCCGGCGGAGTCACCCTCGACGACGAAGATCTCGCACTCGGCCGGGTTGGTGGACTGGCAGTCGGCGAGCTTGCCGGGCAGGCCGCCGCCGCCGAGCAGACCCTTGCGCGAGCGTGCCAGCTCGCGGGCCTTGCGGGCCGCGATGCGGGCCTGAGCCGCGGACATGGCCTTGCGGACGATGTCCTTGCCCTCGGCGGGGTTCGCCTCGAGCCAGTGGCCGAGCTGGTCGTTGGCGACGCGCTGCACGAAGCCCTTGACCTCGGTGTTGCCGAGCTTGGTCTTGGTCTGGCCCTCGAACTGGGGCTCGGCCAGCTTGACCGACACGATCGCGGTCAGGCCCTCGCGCACGTCGTCACCGGAGACCCGGTCCTCGCGCTTCTTGATCAGGCCCCACTCCTCGCCCCAGTTGTTCATCAGCGACGTCAGGGCGGAGCGGAACCCCTCCTCGTGGGTGCCGCCCTCGTGGGTGTTGATGGTGTTGGCGAAGGTGTGGACCGACTCGGTGTAGCCGGTGTTCCACTGCATCGCGACCTCGAGACTCAATCCCGCGTCGGACTCCAGGGCCGTCTCGGCCTCGAAGCTGATGATGCTGGGGTGGGCCGGGTCGCGACGCTTGTTGAGGTGCTCCACGTAGTCGACGAGACCGCGCTCGAACTTGAAGGTCCGCTCCAGCCCACCGGTCGATCCCCGCTGCGCGTCGGAGGCGTCGGCCTGGTCGACGGCGTTGTCGACCGTGCCGTCCTCCACCGCGTCGGCGATCTCGTCGGCCTGCCGGCGGTGGTCGCGGACGACGATCTCGAGGCCCTTGTTGAGGAAGGCCATCTCGCGGAAGCGGTTGGTGATGGTCTCGAAGCTGAACTCGGTGGTCTCGAAGACCTCCTCGCTCGGCCAGAACCGCGTCGTCGTCCCGGTCTCGTCGGTGGCCTCGTGCTTGAGCAGCTCGCCGTCGGGCACGCCGAAGGCGAAGCCTTGCGTCCAGCGGAAGCCGTCGCGCTTGATGTCGACCTCGACGCGGCGGCTCAGCGCGTTGACCACCGAGACACCGACTCCGTGGAGTCCGCCGGAGACCTTGTAGCCCCCGCCGCCGAACTTGCCGCCGGCGTGCAGCACGGTCAGCACGACCGTGACGGCCGGGATGCCCTCGACCGGGTGGATGTCGACGGGGATGCCGCGGCCGTTGTCGACGACCTCGACGCCGCCGTCGTCGAGCAGCGTCACCACGATGCGGTCGCAGTGGCCGGCCAGCGCCTCGTCGACCGAGTTGTCGACGACCTCCCACACCAGGTGGTGCAGACCGCGCTCGCCGGTGGAACCGATGTACATGCCCGGTCGCTTGCGGACCGCCTCCAGCCCCTCCAGGACCTGGATGGCGGAGGCGTCGTACGACGGGAGGGCGGCGGCTGCAGCGGCGGGGATGGCCGCGAGGGCGGCCGCGGCCTCGGGGCTGACGTCGTCCGAGGCGGATGAGGCGGGCGTGAGCGGAGTGTCGTCGGGCACGAACCGTCCTGACTTCTCAAAGGAGTGGAGGCACAGCGAAGGTCGTCCCTCTCAGTGCTGACTCGGGAACGACCTCGTTCGTCCCACCTTACCTCTCAGGGGCCCGGAATCGGAGGCCGGGCATGCGCAATCTGGGGACGACGCCGTGAAATGGCCCGGTTGTGGGCCTCACAGGGCCGTCCACAGCCCTTGACAGGGGGCGTCGTGAGTCCCCATACCGGCCAGACGGCGTTCCGAGGCCCTGTCCGGCGCCTGCGGCCTGCCGGACGTGGCGCTCAGCCGTAGGTGTCGCGGGGGCCTCGCCCGCCGCGCACCGACCGGCGACCGTGGCTCCAGGTCGGCGCGGACGGGCCCCGCACCTCGATGAAGGTGACCGTGCCCTCCCCCAGCTCGACGTTGAGGCGCCGGAGCACCGTCGGCGCCAGCAGACGCATCTGCGTCGCCCACGCGGTCGAGTCGGTCTGGACCACCAGCCGGCCCCCGTCGGTCTCGTCGTCCTTGCGGAAGGAGACCGGCTGCGCGTGCTGGGCGACCTGCTCGCCCACGATCGCGCTCCAGCGGGAGAAGACCCCGTGCACCCGGACGTCCTGCTCCCAGCCCTGCTGGGAGATGAAGCGGCCGATGGTCGAGTCGAGGGTCTGCGGGTCGCGGTCGTCGGGGTGCGAGCCGGAGGCCTGCGGGTCCACCCGGCGCCCGCGGCGTCTCCGCCCAGCGCCCCCGCGCCCGCCGTCGCCGCGGGGTCGGCCCGGGCGCGAGGCGAGCCCGCGGGCGATGCTGCGCGCGAGGTCGAGACCGGTGTCGCGGTGCGGCTCCTCCTCGCGACGGTTCTCGGCCGCCTCCCGGCTCGCGTCGGTCGGAGCGCCCGGCGGCTCCTCGCGTGCCGCGCCGCCGTCCTGCCGGTCCTGCCCGTCGGCCTCAGCCACCGCCGCCTCCGGTGAGGAGGTCGCGGACCTGCAGGCGGGTGCCGCTCAGCACCTCGGGCACGTCGGCCTCCACCGCAGCCGTCACCAGCACCTGCTCGGCGTCGGAGACCAGCTCGGCCAGCCGGTCACGCCGGGCCACGTCCAGCTCGGCGAAGACGTCGTCGAGGATGAGGACCGGGTCGTCGCCGTCGGCCTTGAGCAGCTCGTACGACGCGAGCCGGAGCGCGAGCGCGTAGGACCACGACTCCCCGTGGGAGGCGTAGCCCTTGACCGGCAGCGTGCCGACGGCCAGCGACAGCTCGTCGCGGTGGGGCCCGACGAGGGTCACCCCCCGGGCCAGCTCCTCGCGGCGTCGCATCGTCAGCGCCTCCTGGAACGAGGCCGCGAGCCCCTCCCGGTCGAGGTCGCCCTCGAGCTCCCCGGTGAGGGGGACCGAGGGCACGTAGTCGACGAGCGCCTCGGAGCGGGCGGCGTCCTTGGCGACCTCGGCGTACGCCTGGGCCACCAGCGGGCGCAGGGAGGTGACCATGGCGGCCCGGACCGCCGTGATCTCGGCGCCGAGCCGCACCAGCTGGTCGTCCCAGACCGCCAGCGTGCTCTCGAAGTACTCGCTGGGACGGCGACGGTCCTGCCCGGCGTTCTTCAGCAGGGCGTTGCGCTGGCGCAGCACCTTGTCGTAGTCGCTGCGCACCCCCAGCAGCCGCGGGGTCCGCAGCACCATGAGGTCGTCGAGGAAGCGCCGCCGGTCCGACGGGTCGCCCTTCACCAGCGCGAGGTCCTCGGGCGAGAACAGCACCGTGCGCACCAGGCCGGCGATGTCGCGGGCGCGCGGCAGCGGGGAGCGGTTGATCCGGGCCCGGTTGGAGCGACCGGGGTTGATCTCGACCTCGAGCACCGCCTGGCGGCCGTCCTTGACGACCGCGGCCCGCACCACCGCCTGATCGGCTCCCTGCTTGACCAGGGGCGCGTCGCCGGACACCCGGTGCGAGGAGAGCCGGGCCAGGTAGTCCACGGCCTCGACGATGTTGGTCTTGCCCTGCCCGTTGCTGCCCAGGATCGCGGTGGGTCCCGGGGTCAGCGCCAGGTCGAGGGCGTCGTAGGAGCGGAAGGCGTGCAGCGTGAGGTGCGCGACGTGCACGTCGTACGCCTCAGGAGGCGGTCGGGCTCCCGCCCGACCCCTGACCGCCCGGGTGACCGCCGGCGTCGCCCGGCGGCGGACCGGCGTGCACGGCGTGGCCGCCGAACTGGTTGCGCATCGCCGCCACGGCCTTCATCGCCGGGCTGTCGTCCTGGCGGGACACGAAGCGGGCGAAGAGCGACGCGGCGATGGCCGGGGTGGCGACCGCGTGCTCGATGGCAGCCTCGACGGTCCAGCGCCCCTCGCCGGAGTCCTCGGCGTAGCCCCGGATGCCCTGCAGGTCGGTGTCCTCGTCGAGCGCCTGGACGAGCAGGTCGAGCAACCAGGAGCGGATGACGGTGCCCTCGCGCCACGAGCGCAGCACCTCGGTGACGTTGTCGACCATGTCAGCGGCCTGCAGGAGCTCGAAGCCCTCGGCGTAGGACTGCATGACGGCGTACTCGATGCCGTTGTGGACCATCTTCGAGAAGTGACCGGAGCCGACCCGGCCGGCGTGGACGAACCCGAGCTCGCCGGAGGGCTTCAACGCGTCGAAGAACGGCTTCAGCCGCTCGATGTGCTCCGGCGCGCCGCCGGCCATGAGCCCGTAGCCGTTCTCCAGCCCCCAGACGCCGCCGGACACCCCGCAGTCGACGTAGGCGACACCGTGGGCGTCGAGCTCGGCGGCGTGCCGCTCGTCGTCGGTCCAGCGGGAGTTGCCGCCGTCGACGACCAGGTCACCCTCGTCGAGCAGGTCGGCGAGCGCCGTCACCGTCTCGTCGGTGGGTCCGCCGGACGGCACCATGATCCAGACCACGGCCGGCTTCGGCAGCGCCTCCACCAGCGCCTCGAGCGACTCGGTGTCGCTGACCTCGGGGTTCCGGTCGTAGCCGATCACCGTCAGCCCGGCGCGCCGCATGCGGTCGCGCATGTTCTTGCCCATCTTGCCGAGGCCGACCATGCCGATGTGGTCCGACGCCCCGGTGCTCCCGCTCTGGTTCATCTGCTCACTCCCTGGTCTCAGCTCAGCAGCCGGCGCGGCATGAGGAGGTACTGGAAGTCGGTGTTGCGCTCCCCGTCGAGGTCGGGGACCCCGGTGATCACCGCGGGCTTGGCGGCCTGGGTGAAGGCCAGCTCGACGACCGGCTCCTCGATCGCGGTCAGGCCGTCGAGCAGGAACTGCGGGTTGAAGCCGGTGACGATGCCCTCGCCCTTGACCTGGGCGTCGATGAGCTCGGTCGCCAGGGCCTCGTCGCCGTGCCCGGCGTCGAGGGTCAGCCCGTCGTCGTCGAACTTCAGCTGGACCGCGGTGTTGCGCTCGGCGACCAGCGAGACGCGCTTGACGGCCTCGATGAGCTCGGTGCGGTTGAGACGGGCGGTGGTCGCGTGCTCGGCCGGGAACAACGTGCGGACCCGGGGGAACTCGCCGTCGAGCAGACGGGTCGTCGTCCGGCGGAAGCCGCCCCCGACCTCGCCCTCGAAGCCGATGATGCCCTCACCGGCACCGGTGCCCGAGAGCGCGACGGTCACCGTCGACCCGGAGGTGAGGGCGCGGGCCGTCTCGGCCAGCACCCGGGCCGGCACCAGCGCGTGGGCCTCGACGTCGGTCGGCTGAGGGTCCCAGGACAGCTCGCGCAGGGAGAGCCGGAAGCGGTCGGTGGCCAGCAGGGAGATGTTGCTGCCGGCGATCTCGATGCGGACACCGGTCAGCACGGGCAGCATGTCGTCCCGTCCGGCCGCGGTGACGGCCTGGCCGACGGCCTGGGCGAAGACGTCGCTGCTGACCGACCCGGTCGACTGCGGCATCGCGGGCAGCGCCGGGTACTCGTCGACCGGCATGGTCTGGAGCGTGAACTTGGCCGAGCCGCAGGTCAGCACCACCTTCGCGCCGTCGATGGCCATGTCGACCGGCTTGGCGGGCAGGCTGCGGCAGATGTCGGCCAGGAGACGGCCGGAGACCAGTGCCTTCCCCTCGTCCTGCACCGTGGCCGGTATCGACGCACGTGCGGAGGTCTCGTAGTCGAAGGTCGACAGCACCAGCCCGTCGCCGGTGTCGGTGGTCTCGATGAGGAGGCCGGCGAGCACCGGCACGCTCGGGCGGACCGGGAGGCCGCGGGCGGCCCAGGCCACGGCGTCGGTCAGCACGTCGCGTTCGACTCGGAACTTCACGGCTGCTGCCTCCAGAGAGTTGGGTTGCCCGATCCTGCCACGACCGGCTCGTTCCTCCACAGGTCGGGCGCCCTGGAGGAATTCACCGAGGATGAGGACAAGGGAATTACAGGGTTAGTCGTAGCACCGGTGGAAACTGTGGAGAACTCGGATCGGCGCTGGTCAGCGGCCAGAAGTTGTTCCTCCGGGCCTGTGGACGACGCGCCGGGAACGGCGGCCGGGGTGGGGAGGAGAGCCTGGTCGTCCCCGCCGAACCACATGTTCTCCACAGCCTCTCCCGCACGCGGCGACGGCCGCCCCCAGGTGGGTGCACATCTGACACCGTTGTAGTTCGCCGCTCCCCTGAGCCCGGTCCCCGCGGTCGTCATCGCAGCCGTCAGCCCTGCTGGGCCTGCTGCTTGATGCGGTTGGTCAGCTCGGTGACCGTGTTGAACGTGCTGCGGCGCTCGGCCAGCTCGTCGCGGATCCTGTTGTTGGCGTACATGACCGTGGTGTGGTCACGACCGCCGAACTGCTGGCCGATCTTCGGCAGCGACAGGTCGGTCAGCTCACGGCACAGGTACATCGCGATCTGACGGCCGGTGACGAGGTTGCGCGAGCGGCTGGGCCCGCAGAGGTCGTCGATCGACAGCCCGAAGTACGACGCGGTCTGGGCGATGATCAGCGGGGCGGTGATCTCGGGCTCGTTGCCGTGCGGGATCAGGTCCTTGAGCACGATCTCGGTGAGCGTGAGGTCGACCGGCTGCCCGTTGAGGCTCGCGAAGGCGGTGACCCGGATCAGAGCCCCCTCGAGCTCGCGGATGTTGGTCTGGATCTTGCTGGCGATGAACTCGAGCACGTCCGGGGGCGCGGTCAGCCGCTCGATGGCGGCCTTCTTGCGCAGGATCGCGATACGCGTCTCCAGGTCCGGCGGCTGCACGTCGGTGATCAGGCCCCACTCGAAGCGGTTGCGCAGCCGGTCCTCGAGCGCCTCGAGGCGCTTCGGCGGGCGGTCGGAGGTGATGACGATCTGCTTGTTCGCGTTGTGGAGGGTGTTGAACGTGTGGAAGAACTCCTCCTGCGTCTGGATCTTGCCCTCGAGGAACTGGATGTCGTCGATGAGCAGCACGTCGACGTCGCGGTAGCGCCGGTGGAACATCGAGGTCTTGTCGTCACGGATCGCGTTGATGAACTCGTTGGTGAACTCCTCGCTGGACACGTAGCGCACCCGGGCGCCGGCGACGAGGCTGCGGACGTAGTGGCCGATCGCGTGGAGCAGGTGGGTCTTGCCCAGTCCTGAGCCTCCGTAGATCAGCAGCGGGTTGTAGGCACGGCCGGGGGCCTCGGCGGCTGCGACCGCCGCGGCGTGGGCGAAGCGGTTGGACGAGCCGATGACGAAGGTCTCGAAGATGTACTTCGGGTTCAGCCGCGCCTCGACGATGCTGCCCGTCGGGCGGCCCATGCCGTAGCCGTCGTCGACACCTCGATTTGTCGACTTGTCGGGAAAGGTATCCGTCGACATGGAGACCGGGACCGGAGCGGGCGCGAGCGTGGAGGCGGGCTCGGCAGGGACCGGCAGGTTGTCGTCGACCTCGACCTGCAGGCGGATCGAGCGGCCGAAGGCGTCGGCCAGCGCGTCCTCGAGCCAGGTGCGCAAGCGGCCCTCCAGGCGGGTCCGGGTGAACTCGTCACCCACCGCGATCGTGGCGATGTTGTCGCGCAGGTGCCGGGGCTGGCTGGCGTTGAGCCAGACGCGCTGGTTCGGGGGCAGGTTCTCCACCAGCTGGCGCCAGACCCGCAGCAGGTCGTCCGGTGGGGTGGGGGAGGCGCCGGTCGCCGCGGAGTCCTCGGGTTCGTTCTCTGGGGGGGTGCCGCCGAAGGTCACGTCGTCTCGCGTCCTCTCCTGGGCCGACCCGGGCGCGGCGCCCGAAGGCGGCACGGCCGGGACGACATGGTGCTCCGAGGGCGGGATGCCTCGTGAGGTGGTCGTCCACACCCTTATCCACAGGGTGTGCAGCGTGGACGGGGTCTGGTGTCTCCGTGCGAGGACCAGGCGCCTTGGATCGTTCCAGCCGAGGGCCCGGAGCAACGCTCTCGTCGATGGGGGATCGAGAGAGCACGAGGTGTCGCCGGGTCGTGCAGGACGGTCTACGAGCCAGAGGGGGAAGTCTCGGGGAGGGGGTGAACCTAACAAGGGAATCGCGTGGGGATCAAGGAGTTCTCCACAGGCTGGATGGTGCTCCGACGAGGCGTGGACACCGGCGCTGACCTGGCCCGCCCCGGCCCGGTCCTCGTCCGGTTTGACCCTCGTCAGGCCCACGCCGTACCGTGGAGCGGACGACCGGATCGTCGAGTGCCGCATGTCCACAGCGCCACGGGCCGCACCGCCCGTCGGAGCCACCGACGTGCTCGAGCACCCCGGTCCTTCCAGACTGTCTCATTCCTCGACACCCGGAGATACTCGTGAGCAAGCGGACCTACCAGCCGAACAACCGTCGCCGCGCCAAGACGCACGGCTTCCGCCTGCGCATGCGCACCCGCGCCGGCCGGGCCATCCTCTCCACCCGTCGCAGCAAGGGCCGCAAGCGCCTCTCCGTCTGAGGCGGGGACCTGGTGCCCCGGTGCCTCCCGTGACCTCGGAGCCTCGTCCCTCGCACGCCTCGGCGTGTGCGCGGGACCGCGACCGGATCGGCTGAGCTGGTGCTCGCGCGGCCGCACCGGCTGACCGGTGCCCAGCAGTTCGGCTCGACGGTACGACGCGGTGCGCGCGCGGGCTCCGGCACGCTCGTCGCCCACCTGCTCACGGAGCCCGGACCCGCACCCGCCCGCGTGGGCTTCGTCGTGAGCCGCGCGGTGGGCAACGCCGTGGTGCGCAACCGCACGCAGCGCCGCCTGCGCCACCTCGTGGCCGGGCGGCTCGACGCCCTCCCCCGCGGCGCCACCCTCGTGGTGCGGGCGCTGCCGGCCGCGGCGGCGGCGGACTCGGAGCGGCTCGGCCAGGACCTCGACCACGTGCTGCGGCGCGTGGCACGGTCCCGGGCCCACGCCGCCGAGGTGGACGCGTGAAGCACCTGCTCATCGGCTTCCTCCGGGCCTACCGGCTGCTCATCAGCCCGCTCTACGGCCAGGTCTGTCGCTTCCACCCGTCGTGCTCGGCCTACGCCCTCGAGGCGGTCACCGTGCACGGCAGTCTGAGAGGCTCGTGGCTGGCCGGACGCCGGATCCTGCGCTGTCACCCGTGGAACCCGGGCGGCTACGACCCGGTGCCGCCCCGCACCACCACCACCGACCCTGACTCGAGGAGCCAGCGTGTTTGACGCGATCGGTTCGTTCTTCGGCACCATCCTGACGCCGCTCTACTGGATCACCTCGCTGGTCCTCTCGGGGTTCCACAGCGTCTTCGGCGCGGTCTTCGGTGACGCCTCCGGCGCCTCCTGGGCGTTGTCGATCGTCGGGCTGACCCTGGTCGTGCGTGCCTCCCTGATCCCGCTGTTCGTCAAGCAGATCAAGTCCAGCCGCAACATGCAGCTGATCCAGCCGCGGGTGCGCGAGCTGCAGAAGAAGTACAAGCACGACCGGGAGCGTCTCGCCCAGGAGCAGATGAAGCTCTACAAGGACACGAACACCAACCCCTTCTCGGCCTGCCTTCCCCTGCTGCTGCAGATGCCGATCTTCCTGGCGCTGTTCCACCTCATCGACAGCGCCGCCAACGGGGAGAAGAAGGGCGTCCTGTCCCAGGACCAGGTCAACGAGCTGTCGTCGGCCACCCTGTTCGGGGCGCGTATCGCCGACACCTTCCTCGGCGCCACCGGTGACACCGCCACCCAGGTCCGCGTCCTCGCCGCGGTCCTCGTCGTGGCGATGACAGCCACCACGTTCCTGACCCAGCGCCAGCTGATGACCAAGAACATGCCGGCCGACGCGCTGACCGGGCAGTACGCCCAGCAGCAGAAGCTGCTGCTCTACGTCCTCCCTCTCGTCTTCGCCGTCGGCGGCATCGCCTTCCCCATCGGCGTCCTCCTGTACTGGACGACGTCGAACCTGTGGACGATGGGCCAGCAGTTCTACGTGATCCGCAACAACCCGGTCCCCGGCACCCCGGCCGCGAAGGCCAAGGAGGACAGGGACGCAGCGAAGCGCCGCAAGAAGGGCCTGCCCGAGGAGCCCGCTGCGGGCACGACCCTGACCGCGACCGAGACGCCCGCGACCCCCACCCCTCCGCGCCAGCAGCCGAAGAAGCAGACCCGCGAGCAGCGACGCAAGCAGGGACCCCCGCGAGCCCCGCGGCAGGCCGCCCCGCGCCAGCCGGGACCGTCCGAGCAGAAGAACCCGGACTGACCCCCACGACCACCCGGGAGCGGCACCATCCGCTCCCCCGCCCGGGCCCCGGGCGACCACCCGCTGCACCCGCGGCAGCGCCAACGTTGAGGAGCACCCTGTGAGTGACCAGACCACCACCGAGACCAGCGACGTCGTCGACGAGGACGTCGCGGCCGAGCGCGACGACTCCGTCGGCACCGCCACCGTCGGGGGCACCGATGACGTAGGCACCGACACGGCCGACGGTCCCGCGGCGACGAGCACCAAGGTCGAGCAGCTCGAGCGCGAGGGCGACATCGCCGCCGACTACCTCGAGGAGCTCCTCGACATCGCCGACTTCGACGGCGACCTGGACATGGACGTCGAGAACGGGCGCGCATCGGTGTCCATCGTCGGCGGCGACCTGGGCCGTCTCGTGGGCGAGCGCGGCGAGGTCCTCGACGCGCTCCAGGAGCTGACCCGCCTGGCGGTGCTGCGCGAGACCGGTGACCGGTCCCGGCTGATGCTGGACATCGGCGGGCACCGCGCCCAGCGCCGTACCGAGCTGCAGGAGGTCGCACGCGCCGCGGTCGCCGAGGTGCAGGCCACCGGCGAGGCGAAGGCGCTGGAGCCGATGAACTCGTTCGAGCGCAAGGTCGTCCACGACGTCGTCGCCGAGGCCGGGCTGGCGTCGGACTCCGACGGCGTCGAGCCGCGGCGCCACGTCGTCGTCCGGCCCGCCGGGGCCTGATGGACGACCACGTTTCACGTGGAACGCCCCCGCCGCCGTCCTCGGCCGCGGGGGTTTTCCATGAGCGCCTGCCCTTGGTCGAGGCGTACGCCGACTGGCTCGCCGGCCCCGGCATCGAGCGGGGGCTGATCGGTCCGCGCGAGCTGCCGCGCCTGTGGGACCGCCACGTCCTCAACTGCGCGGCGCTGGCCGAGGTGGTGCCCCCAGGTCGCCGCGTGGCGGACGTGGGCAGCGGGGCCGGCCTGCCCGGTCTCGTGCTCGCGATCGCCCGTCCGGACCTGCAGGTGACGCTGATCGAGCCCCTCCTGCGCCGGACCACCTTCCTGGAGGAGGTCGTGGCCGACCTCGGGCTGGGCGACCAGGTCGCGGTGGAGCGCGGCCGGGCCGACGAGGTCCCGGGGCGGGGGGCGTTCGACGTGGTGACCTCGCGTGCCGTGGCTGCGCTGGACAAGCTGCTGCGCTGGTCGCTGCCGTTGTGCACCCCCTCCGGTGAGGTGCTCGCGCTCAAGGGACGCAGCGCCGGCGACGAGATCGCGGCGTCGTCGGCGGCCCTGCGCCGGTTGCGCTGCGGGGTCCCCGAGGTGATCGTGATCGACACGGAATGGCTTTCTTCGCCTGTCACGGTGGTGCGAGTGGAAGCGCGTCCGGCGTCTCGTTAGGTTGAGCCGACAGCGCGACGCGGCCCTCACGGCCGCCTCCGCCCGGCCACGACGAGGAGGCACCACCGTGTCAGTGCGACGCCCGACCGCTCAACCAGGCGTCCAGCGAGGGCTCGGGTGGCCGCAGAAGGTGCGGGAGCTGGGTCGTTCGCGTCTCGGCTGGCCGGCAGCCCCGACCGTCCCCCCGCGGCACTCGCTGCGGTCCACTCCCCCGCCGGCCCCCCAGCCGACGTCCCTTCCGGTCGCGTCCGCGAAGCCCGGCGCGTCCGTGCCCCCGGCCGCTGTTCCACGTGAAACGGGTGAGGGTGCCGGCCCCGAGGAGACGAGCGGCGTCGAACCGGCCGTTTCCCGTGAAACGGCGTCGATCCCGCCCCAGGCCGCTCCGGAGGAGATCGGGTCGGAGTCCACCCCCCTGGCCGCGGCCGTGCAGAAGCAGCTGCTGCTGCGCCGCGGGCTGCTGCAGCGCGAGAGCCTCCCGCGACCCGACCGTGCGCGCGTGATGGTGGTGGCGAACCAGAAGGGCGGTGTGGGCAAGACCACGACCGCGGTGAACCTCGCCGCCGGGCTCGCCCAGGGCGGTCTGCGGGTGCTGGTCATCGACCTCGACCCGCAGGGGAACGCTTCGACGGCCCTCGCGGTCGAGCACACCCGCGGCACCCTGTCGACGTACGACGCGCTGGTGGACGGCATCCCGCTCAGCGAGGTCGCACAGCCCTGCGAGGAGCTGCCCGGCCTCATGGTCGTGCCCGCCACCATCGACCTGGCCGGTGCTGAGATCGAGCTGGTCAGCGTGGTCGCCCGCGAGAACCGGCTCCGCAAGGCGATCCTCGGCTGGGACCGGGTGTCCGGGGACGGCGAGGACCGTTTCGACTACGTCCTGATCGACTGCCCACCCTCGCTGGGGCTGTTGACGCTGAACGCGCTCGTGGCGGCCGAGGAGCTGCTGCTGCCGATCCAGGCCGAGTACTACGCGCTCGAGGGGGTCGGGCAGCTGCTGGAGACCGTCGAGCTCGTCCGCGCGAACCTCAACCCCCGTCTGCGCATCAGCACCGTGCTGCTCACGATGTACGACGGCCGCACCCGGCTCTCGGCGGCCGTGGCCGACGAGGTGCGCGGCCACTTCGGGGACCGGGTGCTCAGCACGGCGATCCCCCGGGCGGTGCGGATCTCCGAGGCGCCCAGCTACGCCCAGACCGTGATGACCTACGACCCGGCGTCGTCGGGCGCGCTGAGCTACCGCGAGGCCGCTCGCGAGCTGGCGCAGCAGGTGGAGAAGCACGAACCAGAGCCCCACGTCGTGGCGGCCGGCAGCCAGGGAGGCACCGCATGAGCACCAACCAGCGCCGTGGACTGGGACGAGGGCTCGGGTCCCTGATCCCCACCGCACCCGTGCCGGACGAGGACACCGGGGGCACGGCGACGGCGACCGTGGCGCCGGGGGACGCGGCGCCGCCGCGTCAGGCGGCCCCGACCGACTGGATCGGCCGCATCGACGCTCCGGCCACCGAGGACGACGAGCCCACCACCGTCGCGTCCCCGACGGCCGAGGCCGAGCTGGCGCCGGTGACCGGCGCCCACTTCGCCGAGCTGTCGGTCACCGACATCCGCCCGAACCCGCGTCAGCCGCGCGAGGTCTTCGACGAGGAGGCCCTCAGCGAGCTCGTCGACTCGATCACCGAGGTCGGGCTGCTGCAGCCGGTCGTGGTGCGGCCGGCCGGGGGAGGCGGCTACGAGCTGGTCATGGGGGAGCGTCGCTGGCGCGCGACGCAACGCGCGGGCCTCTCCACGATCCCGGCGATCGTGCGTGACACCACCGACGACGACCTGCTGCGCGACGCGCTGCTGGAGAACCTGCACCGGGCCCAGCTCAACCCGTTGGAGGAGGCGGCCGCCTACCAGCAGCTGCTCGACGACTTCGGGTGCACCCAGGAGGAGCTCTCCCGCCGGATCGGGCGCAGTCGGCCCCAGATCAGCAACACCCTGCGCCTGCTGAAGCTCTCCGGAGCCGTCCAGCGCCGGGTCGCGGCCGGCGTGCTGTCCGCCGGTCATGCCCGGACGCTGGTGTCGGTGCCGGAGGCGACCTTGCAGGACCGGCTGGCCGAGCGGGTGGTGGCCGAGGGCATCTCCGTCCGGGCGCTCGAGGAGATCGTGGCCCTGGGGGAGTACGGCGACGACACCGCGCCTCGGGCCCGTCGTGCCAAGCCGGTGGCACCCCACGCCGCCGAGGTGGCCCAACGGCTCTCGGACCTCTACGAGACCCGGGTCAAGGTCGACCTGGGTCAGCGGAAGGGCCGCATCACCATCGAGTTCGCCTCGTTGGCCGACCTGGAGCGCATCGTGGCCACCATGGACGCCCAGGGGCGTCAGCAAGCGTCGTGACGCCTCGCTTTGTCGACAAAGCGATGTGACGACACGTCGATGAGTCGCTTCACCGACAAGTCCGCAGGTCGACGTGACGACAAGTCCACACGTCGATCGGTCCACCCCGCTTCACGTGAAACCGGCAGGCCGGCGGGTGGGGGCGTGCCGGTGGTCACAACCTGACGCCATCCCCCTCGCGGCCCCTCGATTGTGGCTACGCTCGGCCGGTGGACGGGATCTCGACTTTCTTCGAGAACGAATGGGTCATTTTCTGGACGATCCCGATCTTCACCGGCACGGTCGGCTGGCTGATCAACTGGACCGGTCTGATCATGCTCTTCAAGCCGGTGCGGCTGTACGGCGTACGGGTGCCCGGTCTGGCGGAGCTGGCGCGCCTGCTGCCGCACAAGCTGCAGGAGATCCCGGGCCTGCTCTACGGGCGACTCGGATGGCAGGGGATCGTGCCGGCCCGCGCGGCGAAGATGGGCAGCATCGCGGTGGACAAGGCGATCGCCAAGATCGGTACGCCGCAGGAGTTCTACCAGCACCTCGACCCGCCCGCGATCGGAGAGCACATCGTCTCCATCATGGAGCCGAAGGTGCCCGAGATCGTCGAGGGCGTCATGCTCCGGCAGCACCCGCAGCTGTGGAAGAGCCTGCCGCCCCGGCTCAAGGACGCCATCGTCCAGCGGGTCAAGCACCAGCTGCCCCACATCGTCGAGGAGATCACCGACGAGATCGGCGAGCACATCGACCAGCTGCTCGACCCGAAGATCATGGTCATCGAGCACTTCCGCCAGAACCCGGCCCTGGTCAACAAGATCTTCTACGACGTCGGCGAGCGCGAGCTGAAGCTGATGGTGCGCGTCGGGTTCGCCTTCGGCTTCCTGCTCGGCATCCCGGTGGCGATCATCGACGTGTTCTTCCACCTGTGGTGGACGCTGCCGTTCCTGGGCGTGGTCGTCGGCTGGATCACCAACTTCCTCGGCATGGCGCTGATCTTCTCGCCGGTCGAGGAGCGCCGGATCCTGGGGATCAGGGTCCACGGGCTCTTCCTGCGCCGTCAGGACGAGGTCGCCTCGATCTACGCCAAGATCATCGCCGACGACGTCATCACCCTCGAGAACATCGGCGACTTCCTGCTCTACGGCCCGCGGGGCGACCGCACGCACCAGATGCTCGAGGAGGCGATGGGTCCGGCCATCGACCGGGCCGCCGGACCGGTCCGCGGGGCGCTGCGCGTGGCGGTCGGCACGCGGGAGTTCGACGCGATCCGCGACCAGGTGGCGCACGACTCGGCCGCGCACACCATCGAGCCCTTCAAGGACCCCGCGTTCTCGGCCCGGCAGAGCGAGAAGATCCGACTGCTGTTCGAGAAGCGCACGCGCGAGCTGCCGTCCCAGGACTTCGTGGAGATGCTGCGCGCCGCGATCAAGGAGGATGAGTGGATGCTGTACGCACACGGGGCGGTGATGGGGTTCGGCGGAGGACTCCTGCACGTCCTCATCTTCAGCTCGGACAAGTTCCTGTGAGCCTCGAGCGGCGCACGCCGGCGGAGGACCCCGACGGCTTCGGCCCCCGGGACGTCGTCGGCCTCGCCAAGGTCGTCACCGTCTCCGGCATCCGTGTCGGGGCCTGGGCGGCGTACACGGGCCTGTCCGCGACGCGGCGCGTGGTCGACGTCGCGATCCACCCCGAGCACGCCTGGGAGCTGGCCGAGGACGTGAGGCACGCCGCGGACGCGGTCACGCGCGCGATGGTGGGGGACCGGCTCGACGACGTGCGCGCGGCCGCGGCCGGCAACCCCGTGGTGCGTGTCGTGGCCGAGACCCTCGACAACGTCACCCCGCACCAGCCCCCGGCGCAGCCCCAACCGGAGCCCGAGAACCCGCTGCACGCGGCGGGCCGTGACCTGCTGCACCGCTCGCGCGACGTCTGGGCCGACGACCACGGCCACCCGGCCTACGCCCGCATCATCGAGGAGCTCGCACCCGACGAGGGCCGGATCCTGCTCCTGCTGCTGCGTCGCGGGCCGCAGGCCGCGGTCGACGTCCGCACCGGCGGCCTCATCGGCACGGTGTCGTCGACGCTGGTCGCCCCGCAGCTCAACATGATCGGCGCCCACGCGGGCTGCCGGTACGTCGACCGGGTGCCGTCGTACCTGCACAACCTGGAGCGCCTGGGGCTGATCTGGTTCTCGCCCGAGCTGGTGCCCGACCCCATGGACTACCAGGTGCTCGAGGCCCAGCCCGACGTCATCGCGGCCATGGAGTCGGTCAAGCGCGCCAAGTGCGTGCGCCGCAGCCTCCACCTGACGCCGTTCGGGGAGGACTTCTGCCGCGAGGGCCTGGGCCTGCACCTGTCGACCGAGGAGCTCGCCGAGGTGCCCAGGCACGGCAACCCGGCGAAGGACTGATCCCGGGGAGAGTCGCCGGCGTGGTGAGCCGGCGGTTGCTAGCCCTTCTTGGCGCGCGCGGCCTCGGCCTTGGCACGGCGCTTCTCGGCGCGGCGCTTCAGCTCCTCGCGGTCGAGCTCCTTGGCCCGCTCGGGCGTCGGGGCGGATCCGCCGTAGGACTCCGGGAGCCACCAGGAGCCGGGAGGCTGCTCCTCGGGCGGGTACTCGTGGATCGCCTTGTCGAGCATGGCCGACATGTGCTGGTGGAGCACCTTGGTCTTCTCCACCGCGGTCTCGCCCTCGGGCCGGAACGCCTCGCCGATCGTGATCGAGATCGTCTTGTGCCGCGAGAGGTCGCGCGGGTGGTCCTTGGTCATGATGCGCTGGGTGCCCCACAGGATGAGCGGGATCAGCGGCACGTCGGCGTCCTCGGCCATCCGCACGGCGCCGGTCTTGAGCTCCTTGACGAGGAAGCTGCGGGAGATCGTCGCCTCGGGGAAGACACCGACCAGCTCGCCCTCGCGCAGGTAGCGCACGGCCTCGTCGTACGACGCCTGGCCGTCCGCCCGGTCGACGCTGATGTGCTTGCAGTTGCGCATGATCGGCCCGGTCACGGGGTGGTCGAACGTCTCCCGCTTGGCCATGAAGCGCGTCAGCCGGTTGACCGAGCGCGGGCCGAGCCCGGCCATGATGAAGTCGACGTAGGAGACGTGGTTGATCGCCAGGACCGCGCCGGCGTCAGCGGGGATGTGCTCCTCGCCGGTGATCTGGAAGCGGAAGTCCATGGCCTTGAACCAGGTCCGCGCCGCTCCGATGATCGAGTAGTACGTCAGGTCGGTCACCGGGACAGGCTACTGGCCCGTCGCCGCACGGGCGACCGCTCGCGCCACGAGCCGCGCCATGACCGTGCCGAGGTCGTCCCCGGCGGCGTCGACGGCCAGCGGCACCGTCGAGGTCTCGGTCAGCCCGGGCGCGACGTTGACCTCGAGGAACCACACCTGGCCGTCGGCGTCGACGATGAGGTCCGAGCGCGAGAGGTCGCGCAGCCCCAGCGTGCGGTGCGCGGTGAGCGCCACCGCCCGGCAGGCCTCGATCACCTCGTCCGGCAGGTCGGCCGGCACGTCGAACGCGGTCGAGCCGGCGGTGTAGCGCGCGGTGTAGTCGTAGACGCCGCCGTCGGGGCGGATGCCGACGACCGGCAGGGCCTCGGGCCCCGCGTCGGTCTCGACGACCGGTACGGCCACCTCCGTGCCGACGACGAACGACTCGACGAGGGCGGTGTCGCCGTAGGAGAACGCGTGCACCATGGCGCCGGGCAGCTGAGCGGCCTCGGTGACCAGGCTGCAGCCGAGCGCGGACCCGCCGCGCGCGGGCTTGACCATCATCGGCAGCCCGACGGTCCCGACCATCGCGTCCATCACCGCGGAGGCGCCGAGCTCGCGGAACGCCTCGGTCGGCAGGGTCACGCTCACCGGCGTGCGGACCCCGGCGCGGGCGACCAGCGTCTTGGCGACCGGCTTGTCGAAGGCGAGACGACAGGCGCTGGGCCGTGAGCCCACGTAGGGCAGGGTCAGCAGCTCGAGGACCTCGCGCAGGGCGCCGTCCTCCCCGGACTCGCCGTGCAGCAACGGGACGACGCACGTCGGGCGGTCCTGCTGGAGCCGCTCGAGCAGGCCGGAGCCCACGTCGCTGACCTCGACGTCGTGGCCGTGGTCCCGCAGGGCCTCGGCGACCCGGCGTCCCGACCGCAACGAGACGTCGCGCTCGTGGGAGAGGCCTCCGGCCAGGACCAGCACGCGCTCACTCACAACGACGACCTCCGGGTCGGACAGGGACTGGGGGGACAGCGGGACGGGGCTCGAGCGACTCCCGGCCGGGACAGGGGCTCACGTCAGGTCGGACTGGGGACCCTCGTAGCCCCGGGCGACCACGTCGGCGACGGCGCCGAAGGTCTGCCGGAGCTCGAGCTCGTCCTCGATGACGCCCACGAGACGGCGGACACCCTCCCGGATGCGCTCGGGGGTGGGGTAGCAGTAGGACAGCCGCATCGACTGGGCTCCGAAGCCGTCGGCGAAGAACGCCGTGCCCGGCACGTAGGCGACGCGGGCGGTGACGGCCCGCGGCAGCATGGCCTTGGCGTCGAGCCCGTCGGGCAGGGTCAGCCAGACGTAGAAGCCGCCGGCGGGCACGTTCCAGCGGGCGGTGGCGGGCATCAGGTCGTCGAGGGCCTCGATCATGGCGTCGCGGCGGTCGCGGTACATCTCGCGGAACTGCTTCACCTGCCCCTGCCAGTCGTGGGTGCGCAGGTACGACGACACCGCCATCTGGCTGAACGACGGCGGGCACAGCGTGGCCGACTCCTGGGCGAGCACCAGCTTCTCCCGCACGGCGTGGGGCGCCAGCGCCCAGCCGACGCGGAACCCGGGGGCGAAGGTCTTGGAGAAGGACCCGAGGTAGATCACGCCCTCCGCCTCGTCGGCCCGCATGGCGCGGATCGGCTCGCCCTCGAAGCCGAGCAGGCCGTAGGGGTTGTCCTCGAGCACGAGCACGTCCGCCTCGCGGCAGATCCGGAGGACCTCGGTGCGCCGCTCCGCGCTGAGCGTGACGCCGGCGGGGTTGTGGAAGTTCGGGATCGTGTAGACGAACTTGATGGTGCGGCCTGCTGCCTGCACGTGCGCGATGGCCTGGCGCAGCGCCTCGGGCACCATCCCGTCGGCGTCCATCTCGACGTGGACAACGTCGCACTCGTAGGCGCGGAAGACGCCCAGCGCACCGACGTACGACGGGGCCTCGCAGATGACGACGTCGCCCGGGTCGCAGAAGATCCGCGTCACCAGGTCGACGGCCTGCTGGGAGCCGACGGTGACCACGACGTCGTCGGGGTGGGCCTCGATGCCCTCGAGCCGCATCACGTCGCAGATCTGCTCGCGCAGCACCGGGTCGCCCTGGCCGGAGCCGTACTGCATGGCGGTGGCGCCGTGCTGGGCGACCAGGTCGCTGATCGCGCCGCCGACGACGTCGAGCGGGAGGCCCGAGATGTTCGGCATGCCCCCGGCGAGGCTGACCACCTCGGGCCGGCTGGCGACCGAGAACAGCGCGCGGATCTCCGAGGCCGTCATGCCCTTGGTGCGGGCGGCGTACCGGTCGACGTAGCTGTCGAGACGGGTGCTGCTGCGAGCGGGCAGCTCGGGCGGCTCGGCGGACGGGTCTGACATGGGTGCGAACTCCTGGCGGCTGGCTACCATCCCAGTATCCACACCCGAGGAGGTGCCGTGTCCCGACGCGTCGCACGTCTCACCGTGGACTCGCTCGCCGCCCTCCCCGACGAGGTGCGGACCTGCGTGGCCTGGGAGCTCGACCCGGTCGAGCGTGCCCGGGCCGAGCGCGAGGGCACCGCCGCCGAGGAGAAGGCCGCCTGGCTGTCCCGGGTGCTGCTGGAGTGGGGCTCGTGCGGCCGCGTGGTGTGGGTCGACGACGCGGTCGCGGGCGTGGTCGTCTACGCCCCTCCCGCCTTCCTGCCCGGCACGGTCGTGATGCCGACGGCCCCGGTGGCGGAGGACGCGGTGCAGATCGCCAGCGTGTTCGTCGGCGAGGAGCACGCCGGCGCCGGCCTCGGTCGGATGCTCATGCAGCTGGCCGTCAAGGACGTGCTGCAGCGCGGCGGCTACCGGGCCGTCGAGTGCTTCGGGCGCGAGCCGGGCGTCCCGCCCGATGCCGACGCCTGCTGCCTGCCGGTCGAGTTCCTGCAACAGGTCGGGTTCCGCACCGCCCGCGGCCACGTGCGCCACCCGCGGATGCGGCTCGACCTGAAGTCGGTGGTCAGCTGGCGCGAGGAGGTCGAGCTCGCCTGGGAGCGGCTCCTGGGCGCGGTGCGCCCGCCGGTCCCCGCGCCGCTGCCCCGGGCATCCGGCCGGTCGGCTCAGCCGCCGTCGGGGGAGGCGTGGCCCAGCCCACGGAGGTCGGCGATGCGCAGGACGCCGGTGTGGTGGTCGGAGTCCGGGTCCAGGTAGAGCCGCTGGACGGCGATGACGACGGCCTCGGCCACGGTGTCACGCAGGTGCTCGTCGCGCCCGGACGCCACGGACGCCGCGTCGTAGCCGACCTCGACGCACACGGTCGGCATCGTGGTCTGGCGCAGCAGGTCCCACGACCGGGCGTGGGTGCGCAGGTCCGGCAGCGCGGTGCGGGCCACGATCTCGCGCTGCACGAGCCCGGCGAACCGCTCGCCGACCCAGGAGCGGAGGCCGTGGGCCTCCATCCCGAAGAAGTACGTCGACACGCCGTGGTCGGCGGGCGTGGCGGCGGGATCGACGAGCAGCGAGACGCACAGGTGGGCGTCGGCGCGGTTGGCGAAGCCGGCCCGGACGCTCTCGTCCTCCTCGACGCCGGCGTGCGGCACCGACAGGAAGGCCTGGACGCCGGTCGCGAGCAGACGGCCCTCGACCCGGCGGGCGAGGTCGCTGCTGGCCTCGTGGGCCCGGGCTCGTCGCTCGCGGCCCTGCGTGGACCGGCCGTCGGCGGTCTCGCCGGCCGACGGGTCGATCACGACGACCTTGCCGCTCAGCCGGGGCCCCGCGGTGCGGATGCGCTCCTCGGCGCGCAGCGCGTTGGGTCGACCGCCCGAGACCCGCGGCGCCAGACGGGCCAGCGCCTTCAGCGTGGCCGGGCCGCAGGTGCCGTCGGCAGGCACTCCGATGTTGTGCTGGAACTCGCGGACCGCGCGCTCGGTGACGGAGCCGAAGCGTCCGTCGACCCGGCCCGTCTTGAAGCCCAGCTCGAGCAGCTGGCGCTGCAGCGCGATGACGTCGTCACCGGTCTGCACGGTGCCGGCCAGGTGGACCAGCACCCGGTCGCCCAGGCGCCAGTGCGCCTCCTCCAACGCTCGGAAGGTCGAACGGCCCACGACGCCGTCGGCGTTGAGGCCGCGGCGCTGCTGGAAGGCGCGCACGGCGCGCTCGAGCGCGTCGTCGTAGGCCTCAGGGTCGCCGAGGTCGGCGGCCGGGAGCTGGTCCAGGGCGACCAGACGGTGCTTCAGCTCGGCGACCTCGGGCGCCCGGTCCCCGAGCCGGAACACCACGGAGGTGCGGCTCGGGGCGGGGACGTCGCTCACCGGCTCAGCCGATGAAGTCGGCGAGCTCCTTGAGGATCGCGGCCTTCGGGCGCGCCCCCACGATCTGCTTGACGACCTCACCGTTGTGGTAGAGGTTCATCGTCGGGATGCCGGAGACGCGGTACTGCGCCGGCACGACCGGGTTCTCGTCGACGTTCATCTTCACGATCTCGACCTTGTCGCCGTGCTCGGCGCTGATCTCGGCCAGGATCGGTGCGACCTGGCGGCACGGACCGCACCACTCGGCCCAGAAGTCGACCAGCACGGGCTTGTCGGACTTGAGGACCTCCGCCTCGAAGTCGGCGTCGGTGACTTTCTTCATCTCGGCCACGGATCAGGTCCTTCCGTTCGTGGGTCGTGCGGGATCGGTGCGGGGGATCGTGCGGGTCCTGCTGGTTCGTGCGTGCTGAGTCAACACCACGGCGCCGACGGATTGTTCCCGACGCCGGGCAGGTGCGAGGCGGCTCAGACGTTGGCCGGCTCGCGGCCCACACCCACGCCGGCCTGCTTGGCGGCGTGGTCGAGGTCGGCGAGGTGGCGCTCGGCGTCGAGCGCGGCCGAGCAGCCGGTGCCGGCGGCGGTGATGGCCTGGCGGTACTCGTGGTCGACGAGGTCGCCGCAGGCGAAGACGCCCTCGATGTTGGTGCGCGTCGAGGGGTGCTGGACCAGCACGTAGCCCTCGTCGTCGAGGTCGACCTGACCGGCCAGCAGCTCCGAGCGGGGGTCGTGGCCGATGGCGATGAAGAGGCCGGTGACCGGCAGCTCGCGGGCCTCCCCGGTCCGGGTGTCGCTCAGGCTGACGGCGGTCAGCTTGTCCTGGCCGTGCAGCGAGGTGACGGTGCTGTTCCACACCATCTCGAGCTTCTCGTCGGCGAAGGCGCGCTCCTGCATGATCTTGGAGGCGCGCAGCTCGTCGCGGCGGTGGATCAGGTAGACCTTCTTGGCGAAGCGCGTGAGGAACGTCGCCTCCTCGATGGCCGAGTCGCCGCCGCCGACGACCGCGATCTCCTGGTCGCGGAAGAAGAACCCGTCGCAGGTGGCGCACCACGAGACTCCGTGGCCCGAGAGCCGCTCCTCGTCGGCGATGCCGAGCTTGCGGTAGCCGGACCCGGTGGCCAGGATGACCGTCCGCGCGCGGTGGAGGGTGCCGTCGCCGTCGGTGACCTCCTTGACCTCGCCGGTCAGGGAGACGTCGGTGACGTCGTCGGTGACGAAGACGGCGCCGAACCGCTCGGCCTGGGCACGCATCTCGTCCATCAGCGCCGGGCCCATGATGCCGTCCTGGAAGCCGGGGAAGTTCTCCACCTCGGTGGTGTTCATCAGGGCCCCGCCGGCCGTCACCGCTCCCTCGAAGACGAGAGGCTTCAGGTTGGCGCGCGCGGCGTAGATCGCGGCGGTGTAGCCCGAGGGTCCCGACCCGATGATGATCACGTCGTGGACTTCGGTCTCGGAGGTCATGGATGTCCTTCGCTCGCGGTTGCTGGGTGTATCGGCCCCGTCGTCCTCACGCTCGGCGGGACGTCGGCACAACCGATCCTAGGTGGCGACTATTCCCCCGTGGGTCCGATCTCGACCCCGTCCAGCTGCCGGCCCAGGTCACAGTCGTAGACCCGACCGTCCAGGCGACCACCCGTCCGGCGTACGACGAGGACGGCGGGGTCGCCCCGGTAGCTCACCAGGGTGCGTCGCCCGGGGCCCCGGGGCGTCACGCACCTCTCGACGCCGGCACGGTTGGCGGCCTGCGGGGACTCCTCAGCGACCTCGTCGTCCCGCTGGAGGTCGCTGAGGGCGTCGACGTCGCCGGCGGCGGTGCCGCGGACCGCGGCCCGGAGGTCGGCGTCGTCGGAGATGCGCAGCACCCGGGGCACCTCCGGTGCGCGAGCGGACTCGGAGGCGCGGCTGCTGCCGGCCCCCGACTCGGTCGACCCGCCGCCGTCGCTCGACTCCTCCCGGGCACCGGCGGCGTCCCCGGCGCTCGCGCTCTCGGGCCCGGAGCCGGAGGTGAGGTCGTCGACCAGGCTCAGGCCGACGCCGGCCACGCCCAGCACCGCGGCGGCGACGAGCAGCCGTGGCCCCCAGGTCCGGCGACGACGAGCCCGCTCCGCGTCGAGGGACGTGGCCGCGGTGGCCGGGGTGGCCAGGGTGGCCAGGGTGGCCTCGTCGGCACCGTCGGCGGCACGCTCGGCGAGCAGGTCGGCCAGGACGGCGTCCAGGCGCGACACCACGTCCGCAGGGGTCGGTTCGAGGGGACCGGCGGCGCCCAGCAGGCGCGCGACCTGCTCCTCCGAGAGCTCTCCCTCGGGCACGCCCGAACCGGGTCGGTCCTCACTCATTGCTGGTCACACCTCCTGCCGGGTCCTCGTCGGTCGTGGATGGGACGCGGGCCGGGCCGTCGCGGTTCCCGCCGACCTGGCCCGCGACCTGGCCCGCGAGGAGCTCGGCGAGCCGGTGACGTCCCCGCGAGCACCGGCTCTTGACGGTCCCGACGGCGACGCCCAGCACCTCGGCGGCCTCGCCGACCCCCAGCCCCTGCATGTCGACCAGGACCAGGGCGGCGCGCTGCTCGACGGGGAGCGCGGCGAGGGCGGCGTGCACCGCCCGCTGCTGCTCGGACCGCTCCGCCATCGCCTCGGGGTCGCCGTCGCTGCGAGGTCGCAGCACCCCCGTCCCGGGCCCGGGGTCCGGGACGTCGGTGACCCGCTCGGTCTCCGGCAGGGCCTCCGTGCGGCGCACGGCCTGGCGCCGGTGCCGGTCGAGGCAGGCGTTGACCACGACCCGGTGGAGCCAGGTGGTGACCGCCGCGTCGCCGCGGTAGCTCTCCGCGCGCCGGAAGGCGGCCACCAGGGCGTCCTGAAGCGCGTCCGCGGCTTCCTCGCGGTTGCCGGTCGTGCGCAGTGCCACGGCCCAGAGCCGGTCGCGGTGCCGGGCGAAGAGCACGCCGAACGCCTCGGGATCACCGGCGACGTGGGCGGCCAGCAGGGCGCGGTCGTCGGTCTCGGCCAGGTCGCGGGGCCCGGTCGGCTCGGTCACGTCACGACCGTACGACGACCTCGGCCACCTGGCCCTGGTAGCCGCCGTCGACACTCGGGAGCGCCGTCAGCCAGAGCACGAGGTAGCGGGTGGTGACGGGTGCGTCGGGGGCGAGCACCACCCGGCCGCCGACACCGGTCTGCGTCGCCACCCGGTCCAGGTCCGTGGCGACGGTGGGGGCACCGGCGCCCTCACCGGCGGCGAGCAGCTGCACCGTGTAGCCGGTCCCGGGCAGCTGGGCGCGGACGTCGGTGACCTCGGTCTCCTGCCCGAGGTCGAGCAGCAGCCCGACCCCTGACTTGTACGGCGGCAGCGCCGGGCCGTCGAAGTAGGTCTCGGTCTCCCAGGACGTCCCGGGACGGCCGTCGACGGCGAGGGGAAGCAGGTCGGGGTTCTCCTCGGGGGTGCCGCCGTCCTGGTCGGGGTCGAAGTCGGAGATGGTGGCGATCGGCACCGGCTGGGGCGGGTCCGGCTCGGCCGACGCCTCCGGCGTGGGCTCGTCCGTGGCCTCTCCACCCGGCACGAGGTCGGGGCCCCCCAGGTTGGTGATCACCACGAGCGCGAGGACGAGCAGGAGCAGACCCGCCAGCGCCGCACCGAGCCGCATCCAGCTGGACCCCGGCCGCTCGGCAGCGTCGTGCAGGACCGGCAGGGACCCCGTGTCGTCGGCGTCGGGGCCCCAGTCCTGCGGCACCGCACCCGACCCCATCCCCAGCCGTGGGTCGGGGGCGGGCGTGGCGCGACCGGTCGGTGGCACGACCTGCGTCCGTCCGCTCGGGTCGGCGTCGTCACCCGAGGTGGGGGCGGGGCGCCGGGCACGACCGTCGGACGGCGCCGAGCCTCCCCACGGAGCCGCGAAGGGGGCCGCCTGGGTCGCCTCGGGGTCGGGGGCGCCCGACCCCTCCGGGTGGCTCGGAGCACCCGGGCCGGCCCCGGTGTCGTCGAGGTCCCAGCGCGGCGACGGCGAGGCCTGGGTCGCCTCCGGGTCCGTGGACGGTGCCCCGGACGCCTGGGTGGGCGGGACGTCCTCCGACCCGAGGCTGTCGTCCTCCGGTCCGCTGGTGCCGCCGGGACCGGTCAGTGCGTCGGGCGCCAGGAACGCGGTGGCGGCCGAGAGGCTGGTGACGGCGTGGGGGCCGCCCTCGCCGAGGTAGCGGCTGAGGGCCTCGGCCACCGAGGCGGCGGTGACGACGACCGAGGGGTTCTCCTGGACGCGCAGCAACCGGCGGCAGAGCGTGTCGAGCTCGCGCGGCACCCCGGCCCGCACCTGGCGCGGTCGGCACACCTGACCGTGGTCGAGCGGTGCGTCGGGCACCACCGAGGCGGGGCGGCCGGGCCAGCGGCCCACCAGCGCGGTGTACAGCAGCGCCCCGAGGTTGCGGACGTCGTTCTCGTGGTCGCTCAGGTGCACGCCCTCGAGGTCGTCGGTCAGGTCCTCGGCGGACAGCCGGCCGTAGAGGACCGCGTCGACGACGAACCCGATGAGCTTGACCGACCCGGCGTCGGACACGAGGACGTTCTCGGGCAGCAGCCGGCCGTGGGCGACGCCCTGGGCGTGGGTGGCGGCGATGGTCTGGGCGACCTCGCGCACCAGCCACGCGGCCCGGCGCGGGGCGAGCGGCTCGTCGGCGACCATCCGGTCCAGCGACATCCCGGAGCCCCACTCGTGGACCACGTGCACGACGTCGTCCTCCTGCACGGCGTCGAGCACGCGCAGCAGCCGGGGCTCGCTCACGGTCGCGGAGGTGCGGGCGGCGGTGAGCACCGCGCCGGCGCGCCGGTCCTGGGCGGAGATGACGTGGATGGCGACGTTGCGGGCGAGGGTCAGGTCGGTGGCGCGCCAGAAGCGGGCGCCCGAGCGCTCGTCCAGGAGGTCCTCGAGGCGGAACCGGGAGGCGACGATGCTCCCGGGGCCCCAGGCGTCCTGCCCTCCCTGGCTCATGCCGTCCTGCTCCCTCCCCGGTCCCGTCCGGTGGATCCCCGCCCGTGGTCGACCTCCATGGTAGGCGGGTCGGGACCCACCGGTGGCACTCAGCGTCGGAGCCGGCTCGTGACCAGCGAGGTCACCTCGGAGATCTCGGCGATCCGCAGCGCACGCGCCACCACCAGCAGCACCACCAGGTCGACCAGGCCGGTGCTGGACAGCACCAGCAGCGAGGTCAGCTTGCCCTCGATGCCGTCGCCCCCGGGGTCGAGGACGGCGTCGACCAGGCTGCGCCAGCCGTACGCCGCCGCGCCGGCGATCCCTGCCGCCAGCAGGATGCGGACCCCGAAGCGGACCAGCTCCGGGATCTCCAGCGACCCCAGCACGCGCCGGAGCACCAGGGTCGAGATGACCGCACCCACGGCGTACGCACCGCCGTAGGCGAGCGCCAGGCCCGGCGCGGTGAGCCGGGGCGAGACCGCACCGACCACCAGCAACGCGAGCGCGACGTTGACCACGGCGATGACGCACTGGACCCCGAAGACGGTGCGGGTGCGCTCGAGGGCGTAGAACCCGCGCAGGGTCAGGTAGTGGAGGGTGAAGAAGACCAGGCCCGGGCCGAAGGCCACGAGCGTGGTCGAGAAGCCCTCGTAGGTCTCGGAGGCGGCGCCGTAGCCGAAGACGAGGTCGGCCAGCGGCAGCGCGATCGCCGGCAGCAGCAGCGCGAACGGCACGATGAGCGCGAGCGCGGTGCGCGCGGTGGCGGCGATCTGGCCGGCCAGCCCCCGCAGGTCGGTGTCGGCGGCGAGCCGCGACAGCCGGGGCAGCACGGCGGTGGCCAGCGAGACCGTGGCGATGGAGTGCGGCACCATCGCCAGCAGGAACGAGCCGGAGTAGACGGTGTAGCCGGTGGCGTCCGCCGCCCCGGGCCCCCCGGCGCCCGGGGCGGCGGTGCCGCCCGAGGCCAGCCGGACCACGACCGTGTAGGCGATCTGGTTGACCAGCACGAAACCGAGCGTCCACGCGCCCAGCCGGAAGGTGTGGCCCAGACCCGTGCCGCGGAAGTCGAAGCGGGGGCGGAAGCGGAACCCGGCCGCGCGCAGGTAGGGCAGCAGGATCAGCAGCTGCACGGCGATGCCGGCCGTCGAGCCGAGGCCGAGCAGCAGCTCCTGGCCGGAGGAGTAGCCGCCGACCAGCTCGTCACCGCTCGCGGCGCCGAACTGCACGAGGTAGACGACCAGGACGAGCACGGCGATGACGTTGTTGGCGATCGGCGCCCACATCATCGGGCCGAAGCGGTCGCGGGAGTTCAGCACCTGGCCGACCAGCACGAACATGCCGTAGAAGAACACCTGCGGCAGGCACAGCCGGGCGAAGGCGATGACCGACTCCCGCTGCTCGGTGAAGCCGGCGGTGAAGTAGGCGTCGTCGAGGTAGAGCCGCATCACCCAGGGCGCGGCGAGGACCAGCAGCGCGGTCGTGCCGGCCAGGAACAGCGCAGCCAGCGTGATGATGCGGTTGGTGTAGGCCTCGCCGCCGTCGGGGTCGTTCTTCATCGCCCGGACCAGCTGCGGCACCAGCACGGCGTTGAACACCCCGCCCGCCAGCAGGATGTAGAGCATGTTCGGCACCGTGTTGGCGATCGTGAAGACGTCCGCGTGCAGCTGGGTGCCGAGCGCTGCGGCGAGCAGGGTGGAGCGGACGAAGCCGCTGAGCCGGGAGACCGCGGTGCCCGCGGCCATGACCGCGCTCGAGGAGAGCACGCTGGAGTCGCGCTCGGTCACGCGCTCGCCCCCGCCGCGGTGCGCCGTCGCCGGTGCGCCAGCAGGCGACGCACCGTGCGCACGGTGATCGCCCCGAAGAGCGCGACGCCGCCGCCGGCCATGATGAACCACAGGATCATGCCGACCTTGCTGCTGCGCACGCTGAGGGTGGAGGTCTGGCCCAGTGCGCGGCCGGTCTGGCTGACGGGCTGCAGCGTCACCTGGTGCACGCCGATGTCGGTGGAGTCGGCCTCGATGCGCATCGGTCGCCGCCCGCCCGGCGGCAGGTCCACCGGGTCGGGAGTGGTCAGCCGGAGCGGACCGCCGCTCACGGTGGCCGACAGCCCGACCGTGACCGCCTGGTCGAGACCGTTGACCAGCGTGACCTGGAAGGTCCCGCTCCCGCTCGACATGGTGATGAAGGAGGGACCCCGGATGCTGATGCCGCCGAGCCAGTCGTCGACC
Organism: uncultured Actinomycetota bacterium; assembly: GCA_963721555.1. GTDB lineage: Bacteria > Actinomycetota > Actinomycetes > Propionibacteriales > Nocardioidaceae > Marmoricola_A. The sequence goes on from CAVRJU010000001.1 coordinate 191,206, forward strand.
CGCGCCACCGCGTCGCGGGCGCGCTGGGTGGCCACCCCGGGGTAGGCGCGGCTCCAGACCGACGAGGTCAGCAGGGCCTGGCGGTCGATCCGCTCGCCGAGGCCGGCGTCGTCGGTGAGCAGGTCCTGCAGGGTCAGGCTGCGGTCCACGAGCGCCGCGCTCGCGGCCACGGCGTACGCCGGCACCTCCTCCAGCACCTCCTCGTCGGGGTAGACGAGGTCGTCACCGCGGACGGTGACCGAGCCGACGGCGGCCGGGTCGACCACGGAGCTCAGCGAGACGCCGTCGAGCCACGGCTGGGCGGCGAGCGCGTCGAAGAACTCCGAGCGCTCCCAGTCGCGGCCCGGGTCCCACAGCGCGGGCAGGACCGTGACCAGGGGGTCGGCGGCGTCGTCGGACAGCGCGTGGACGGCAGCCTCGGCCAGCAGCCGCTGGCGTACGGCGAGCGCGTTGTGGGTGCGACCGGGCCCGGGACCCCAGATGCCCTCCTCCGACGGCGCGGCGGCGAGCGCCCCGCCCCGGGGGGCCGCGAACACGGTGGGGTCGTCGTCGTCCTCGAGCTCCTCGGGGATCGCCCCCCGCCCGAGCACCACGCGCAGGTCCGGGTCGAGGACGCCCAGGCCCTCCGGCGAGAGGTAGCCGGACGGCGGGGCCACGACCGGGGCCGAGGACACGCCGCGGGCGGACAGCACGGCCTGGCTCTGCTCGAGGGCGATCGAGACGATCTCCGGCCCTCGGGTGCCGTCGGCGGTCGCGCTGACGTCGAGGTCGCCGTACGGCAGGGCGAGCACGCTCGCGCGCCGGGCGCCGGCGACGAACCGGTCGACCCAGCGGGTCGCGGCCTTGGCCGCGGGGTCGTCCTCGGCGGCGCGGGCGGCGGTCTCCTCCTCGCTGGGCTCGTCGTCGGGCGCCGTGACCTCGTTGGAGCCGTCCGAGGCGAGGTCGATGGCCGGGTTGCCGGCGCTCAGCGAGTCGGCGGCGTCCAGGAGCGCGCCGTCGACCAGCCACGTCAGCGGCCAGCCGTCGGGGGAGTCGTCCGCCACGGCCTCCCGGTCCGAGGCGGAGCTCCCGCCCCGGGCCCCGCCAGCGGAGCCGTTTGCTGAGCCGGTGCGTGGCCCGGCGCCGTCGCGACGAGGACGGCGCGGCGGTTCGGTCGAGTCCTCGTCGGCGTCGGGCAGGGCGCTGGCGGCGAAGGCGCGGACCCGCTCGAGGCGGCCGGAGCGCAGCTGGGCCGCCCAGAGCCGGTCGTAGAGCAGCGTCCCGTCGGCCCGGCGCACGACGTGGCGCCGGAACGGCATGCCCAGGGCGAGGCGGGTCGAGGCCTGGTCGGGAACCAGCGGGAGCAGGGTGCGGGCGCGTCCGTCGGCGCCCTCGATGCGGCCGGTCTCGCCGGTGCCGAGGACGTGGATGCCGAGCCAGTAGACGCCCGGCTCTCCGGAGACCAGCAGCCGGCGGGCCGGGACCACGAGCCGGAAGCGGGTGGAGTCGCCGGGTTCCAGGTCGGGGGCCACCTGGAAGAGGCCGGGGGTGATGAGCCGGTCCCCGATCTCGATGTCGGGGTCGGAGGCGACGGCGTCGTCGATCTCGGCCTCGGTGGTCATCGGGTCGGTGGAGGTCAGCAGGTAGACCTTGTTGTCGGTCCAGCTCGACTCGGAGACGTTCGTGACGGTTCCCGTCACCACCAGGTCGCCCTCGGTGGGGACCACGGCCGGCAGCAGCCGGTCGATGACCACGCGGAGAGGGGACTCCGGCTCCTCGGGCTCCGCGCGCGCCGGGGCAGGGGCTACGGCCGGGGTCGCGCGCGTGCGCCGCGAGGCCGGCGTCGAGCGCGCGGAGGCGGCGTCGGGCAGCGCCTCCGGGTGGAGCGCCCCGGCGGCCTCGGTGTCACCGGCGCGGAGGACTGCCGGGGACGCGGTCGCGGTCGGGCAGGTCCCGGCCACGAGCGCCAGGAGACATCCGGCCCCGAGGACGGTCCACCGTCGTCTCGGGTCCGCAGCACTCACCCGGTCAGGCTAGTCGTCGGGCCCCACGGTCGGGGGACGACGTGGGTCTCGCCCGTCGGTGTCTCTCGATGTCTCGCGGTGTCTCTACAGTGGTGTCCCGTGCCCGACCCCTCGACGACCCCTCACGAGCAGCCCCGCGACGCGGCGTCCGCGGGCGCGCCGGTGAGCCGGCCGGAGGGCGAGCCGCTGTCGATGGTCGAGGTCCAGGAGCGGGCCGAGCGCGAGCTCGACCGCATCGGGTCGGTCCTGACGGACCTCGGCCGGCTCTTCACCGACGCCGGCGAGGAGGTCGCCCTGGTCGGGGGCACCGTGCGCGACGCCCTGCTGGGTCGGCTCACCTCCGACCTCGACCTCACCACGTCGGCGCGACCGGACGCCGTGCAGCGGCTCGTGACGGGCTGGGCCGACGCGGTCTGGGACATCGGCAAGGAGTTCGGCACGATCGGCTGCCGCAAGGGCGACTGGACGATCGAGATCACGACGTACCGCTCCGAGGCCTATGCGTCCGACTCCCGCAAGCCCACCGTCGCCTACGGCGACACGCTCGAGGGCGACCTGGGCCGGCGCGACTTCACCGTCAACGCGATGGCGCTGCGGCTGCCGCAGCGTGAGTTCGCCGACCCCTTCGGCGGCATCGTCGACCTGGCCCACCAGCTGGTGCGAACGCCCGGCACCCCCGAGGACTCCTTCTCCGACGACCCGCTGAGGATGATGCGGGCGGCCCGGTTCGCCGCCCAGCTGGGCTTCGCGGTCGACCCGGGGGTCGTGGCGGCGATGACCGCGATGGCGGAGCGGATCGAGATCATCTCGGCCGAGCGGGTCCGCGACGAGCTGGTGAAGCTGGTCTGCGCGACGTACCCGCGCCGGGGCCTGGCCCTGCTCGTCGAGACCGGGCTGGCCGCGCGCGTGCTGCCGGAGCTGCCGGCGCTGGCGCTCGAGCGCGACGAGCACCACCGGCACAAGGACGTCTACGAGCACACGTTGACCGTGCTGGAGCAGGCGATCGACCTCGAGGACCGGCTGCCGGGGGAGGGTCCGGACTTCGTGGCCCGCTTCGCCTCGCTGATGCACGACGTCGGCAAGCCCCGGACCCGGCGGTTCCAGGGTGACGGGACGGTGACCTTCCACCACCACGACGTCGTCGGCGCGAAGATGACGCGCAAGCGGATGAAGGCACTGCGCTTCTCCAACGACACCACCGACGCCGTCTGCCGGCTGGTGGAGCTGCACCTGCGCTTCCACGGGTACGGCGACGGCGACTGGACCGACGCGGCCGTGCGTCGCTACGTCCGCGACGCCGGTGACCAGCTGGACCGGCTGCACGTGCTGACCCGGGCCGACTGCACCACCCGCAACCGTCGCAAGGCCGAGCGGCTGCGCCGCACCTACGACGACCTCGAGGCGCGGATCGCCCGGCTGGCCGAGCAGGAGGAGCTGGAGTCGATCCGGCCCGACCTCGACGGCAACCAGATCATGGAGATCCTCGGCGTCGGCCCGGGCCGGGCCGTCGGCGAGGCCTACCGCTTCCTGCTCGAGCTGCGGATGGACCACGGCCCGATGGCCCCTGAGGACGCGGAGGCGGCCCTGCGTGCGTGGTGGGCCGCCCGCCCCTGAACCGCCCCCTGAGCCGGGCGAGCGGGTCGTCGGAGAATTCTGATGCGCGGTGTCGATTCCGGGCGCGGGCGTTCGTCACAGTGGTGGGGCGAGGACGCCCCGACCCATCCCGGCCACGACCGGTGGCCCGACGAGAGGACTCCACCATGAGCGACACCTACTGCTACCTGATCCGCGAGAAGGACTGGGACTCCGACTCCTTCGACGTCGCCGCGGAGCAGATGCCGCCGGAGATGCAGGAGACGATGCAGGAGCACGGCGCCTTCGCGGTCGCGGTCGAGAAGCTCGGGGCCCGGATCGTGGGCGGCAGCGCGCTGACCAACGCGCGGTACGGAGGGGTGGTGACCCCGGGCGCCGGCGACCGGACGGTCGAGGACGCCGTCTACTCCGACAGCCCGTACGCCGACTCCAGCGAGCTGATCACCGGCTTCTACCTCGTCGAGGTCTCCGGTGAGGAGCAGGCGCGCACGATCGCGGCGATGGTTCCCACCGCAGGCACGATCGAGTGGCGCAAGGTGTTCCCGATGGACGACGACCAGGCCTGACACGACGCGCGTCCGCCCGGACCGCGGAGGCGGCAGGATGAGCGGGTGATGCCGCTCGACGAGGAGTTCCGCGCCGCCTGGCCCCGCGTCGTCCGGACGCTGGCCGGTTGGTGCGGCAGCCTCGACCTGGCCGAGGAGCACGCCGCCGAGGCGATGGCGCGAGCGGTGCGCCACCACGCCGACGGCGGGAGCATCGACGACCTGGCCGCCTGGGCCGTGCGGGTCGGCCAGCGCGCCCTCCTCGACGACGCCCGCCGCCGCGACACCTTCGGCAGGCTCGCCGCGGACCTGGCCCGCACCGGCCGGGTCGCGGTCGAGCCGGCGCCGGGGTCCGCGGTCCCGGCGGGCTCCCGGCACCTCCCTCGCGACCCTGCGGAGACCGACGTGGACCCCGACGACCTGGGTGAGGACCTCGACGACCGGGTGGCCCTGCTGTTCGTCGCCTGCGACGACGCCCTGGCCCCGGGTGCCCAGATGGTGCTGGCGCTGCGGGTCGTGTGCGGCCTGAGCATCCGCGAGATCGGGGTCCACCTCGGCATCGCGGAGCCCGCCGCCGCCGCCCGGCTGACCCGGGCGAAGAAGGGTCTGGCCCAGGCCCGGAGCGGCTTCACGGTGCCCGGTGCGGCGGACCGCCGCGCGCGGCTGCCGGTCGTGCTCGCCTGCGTCGCCGGGATGTTCACCGTCGCCCACCGCGACGGGTTCGAGCCCGTGGACGCGGCGAGCGATCTCGGCGGCCAGGCGCTGTCGGTCGCCGACGCGCTCGTGCGGCTGTACCCCCGCGACCCCGAGGTGCGCGGGCTGCGGGCGGTGGTCCTGCTCGGCCTCGGTCGGCGTCCCGGCCGGGTCGACGCGGACGGGGTCGCCCTCACCCTCGACGAGGTCGACCGCACCCGGTGGGACGCCCGGCTCGTGCGGGCGGGCCTGCGCGACGCGGCCCTCGCTGCGCGGGAAGGCACGGGCCGCTTCGCGCTGGAGGCCGCGATCTCCGGCCTGCACACCACCGCCCCCGACGTCGCCTCGACCGACTGGCCCCGCATCCTCGCCCTGTACGACGCTCTCGGCCGGGTCTGGCCCTCGCCCGCGGTCGAGGTCGCGCGCCTCGTGGCCCGGTCGTACGCCGACCCGGAGTCGGCCGGGTCGGTGGGGACGGAGCTCGCGCGCCTCGCCGCCACGGGACCGGCGTACGCCCAGCGGGACGCGGGCTTCGCGCTGGCCGACCTGCTCTGGCGCACGGGGCGCCGGGACGAGGCGGGCGAGCGCTACCGCACGCTCGCCGAGCTGGCCGGCAGCGAGGCCGTCCGCCGCTTCTGCCTGCGTCGCGGCGGGGCGGGACCCGAGGCGCGATGAGGCGCCTGTTCGCCTCGTGGCGGCCTCCTGGACAACCTGTTAGCGGCTGAGCGCGTGCGGCGTGCCCGGACGCTCCCGGGTGTGCCGCGCGAAGACGACGGCCAGCAGCAGGTAGCAGGCGGCGATGGTCGTCAGCGCCTCCGGCGCGCGGCCGTCGCGCGGCAGCAGCACGACCGCGCTGACCGCGGCGGACACGAACGCCACGTTGAAGAGCACGTCGTAGAGCGAGAACACCCGCCCGCGGAACGCGTCGTCGACGTCGCGCTGGACGAAGGTGTCGACGCAGATCTTGATGCCCTGCGCCGCCAGGCCGACCCCGAACGACGCGACGAGCAGCGTCGGCTCGCCGAGGCGGACGGCGGGGAGCAGCTGCACCAGGGCGGCCCCGGCCAGCAGCAGCACGATCCAGCGGTGCGGCCGGACCCGCTCGGTCACGACCGGTGTCAGCACAGCGGCGGCGAGGAACCCGGCGCCTCCGGCGAGCGTGGTCCGGCCCAGGGCGGCGAACGCCGCGTCGGGGTCGTCGGGGTGGAGGCCGTTGCGGAAGAACAGCAGCAGCAGCACCGCGGTGAGGCCGAACAGGTAGCGCTGGGCGGCGATCAGCGCCAGTCCGGTGGCGGGGTCGCGCCGGCTCCGCAGGTGACCCAGGCCTTCGACCAGGCCGACCGCCACCGCCCGCAGCGCGGCTCCCACCGTCGGCAGGTCGGCGGCAGCGGCGTCCGGCGGGTTGCCCAGGAGGCCGTCGGGACGGGTGGCACCGGGTCGGTCCGGCCCCAGCAGCGTCCGGGGGATGCGCAGCGCCACCGACCCGGCGACGCCGTACAGGAGCGCAGCGAGGAGCAGCACACCGACGTCCCCGGCCGGGGTCAGACCGGTCACGAGCCCCCCGAGACCCAGCCCGACCAGGAAGGCCATCGTTCCCGCCGTGGGCGTGAGCGCGTTGGCGGTGAGCAGGTCGTCGCCGGCCACGGTGTGGGGCAGCGCGGCCGACAGCCCGGCCAGCAGGAAACGGTTGACCGACAGGCACACGAGCACGACGAGGTAGAACACCGGGTCCGGCAGGTCGGCGGCCACGATGCCCGCGAGCAGGGCGGCGATCACCACCCGCACGAGGTTGGCCACGACGAGCACCTGCCGTCGCGACCACCGGTCGAGGAACACCCCGGCGAACGGGCCGAGCAGCGAGAACGGCAGCAGCACCACCGCCAGCGCCACCGCGATCTCGGCCGGGTCGGTCTGCTCCTGTCCGAAGAGGGCGTACGACGTCAGCGCGACCTGGAGCACCCCGTCGCTGAGCTGGCTCGCGAGGCGGACGCCGAGCAGCCGGCGGAACCAGCGCCCGCGCAGCAGCCGCCGCAGGTGCGCCCAGGAGCCGGGTGCCCTCCCTGTCGTCGCCACCCGGCCATCATGACGGTCCCGCCCCGTGGACGGCGGATCCGGCCCTACCCTGACAGCTGCGACGAACGCGCGCGGCTCCTGCTCGCGCGGCGACCAGGACGACCGGGGACGAGGAGCAGTGACGATGACGGGGGATGACGCGATGACGTGCGCGACGTGCGGGGCGGCGACCGACGCGACGGCGACGACCTGCCCCGCCTGCGGGGCCGGGCGGGCACCGGCGGCCGAGGAGCGGAAGCCGGTCACCCCGGCCGACATCGTGCTCGCGCTGGTCCGCGGCAACTGGGTCGGCGCCGCGCTGGTGGCGGTCTCCACCGCCTTCACCGCCGGCTCGCTCGGCCTGCTGCTGGCGCTGCTGGCCAAGCCCGTCGACTTCGGGTTGTCGAACACGCTGGCCCTGGCCACCGTGATCGCCACCGGGGCCTTCGGCGCCGACCTGAAGCTCTCGGTCAGTGGCGGGGAGGACGCCTTCTTCGACATCAGCGGCGACGCTGCGCTGGGGGTCTTCCCGTTCACCGTCACCCTGGTGGCGCTCGTCGTGGCGGTCCTCGTCTTCAGGCGGGTGACCCGCGACTACCCGTCGGCCCTGGTCGCCGTCGGCGACGCGGCGCGGGCGGCGCTGCTCTTCGGGGTCTGCCTGGCCGTGCCCGCGCTGGTCTTCAGCGCCGACAACGACGAGCTGGGTCGTGGTTGGGGCCAGGCGCTCTCGCAGCAGGCGCTCGACTACGACCTGGACATGGGCGCCGACGCCCTCAGTGCCTTCGGTCTGGGCTTCCTCATCCTCCTGGCGGTGCTGGGGGCGACGGCCTTCGCGCGTGGGAGCAGGCACCGTGCCGCGTGGGGCGAGCCGGCGCCCGGCGCCACCGGGTGGGTCGGGATGCTGCGCGCGCTGGTCCCACCCGTCCTCGGTGGTCTGGCCACGATCGTCGCGCTGCTCCCCGTCGCCGGCGGCATCGGCTTCCTGTCGCTGGTCCCGGGCGAGGACACCGGCGGCGAGGTCACCGGTGAGGGCGCGCGCACCGCCGCGTCCTTCATCGTCGGTGGTCTCGCCAACGGCGGCATGTGGCTGATCTCCCTCGGCTCCGGTGCCCCCGTCGGCGGGGTGGCCGAGACGACAGGGGAGCCGACCGAGCAGGAGTACAGCCGGCTCTGGGGCGAGGTCACCGACAGTGAGCCCGGACTGTGGATCGCCCCGCTGGTCCTGCTGGGGGTGCTGGCGCTCGCGACGTACGTCGTGCTGCGGCTCGCCAGGCGCGAGCACGGCCTGCTCGCGCTGGGCGCGTGGCTGGTCGCGCTCCTGGTCGCGGTCCCGCTGCTGGTGCGACTCACCTCGGTCCACGCCTCCGCCGCGCTCGAGACCGGGTTCGACGGCGAGACGGAGCGCGTCTCCGTCTCGGCCGCGGCCGGCCCGGAGGGGCTGCAGACGACCCTGCTGATCTGGCTGGTGGCCGTGCTGGTGGCGGCTGCGCTGGCCTTCGCGACGGGGCGGGCGGATCCGCAGCACGCCCGCGCCCTCGTGGCGCGCGCCGGGAGCGCGGTCCAGCGCAACCCGGGACGTCCGGCGCAGGGGACTCCGCCCACCGGGACCTTCCCCGCGACACCCCCGCCGTCCGCGCCGCCCCGGTCCGGCAGCGCCTGAGGACCACGACGAAGCCCCCGGCACCGCTGCAGCGCAGCGGTCCGGGGGCTTCGCGGTCGAGCAGGTGCGTCAGGCCTGCACGGGGTCCCCGTTGAGGGTGCGGAACGTGTAGACCTGCGCCAGCACCACGATCGGGATGGCGGCCAGCAGACCGACACCGCACAGGCAGGCGCCGACGACGTACGCCGCGAAGGTGGCGAGGAAGAACAGGATCAGCTGGCCGATGTTGTCCTTGACCATGGTGACGCTGGCCTTGATCGCGTCGACGGCCGACATGTTGCGGTCGATGACGAAGTACAGCGTGAACGAGGTCAGGAAGATGACCGCGATGCCCGGCAGGATGCACAGGATCAGACCGACGAAGGTCAGGGCGCCGGTGATGATCGCCGCCAGGATGACCTGGCCCCAGTTGATGCCGTTGAAGGCGGAACCGATGCTGATCGGCTCGTTGCGGCTGAGCGCGAGAGCGCCCTTGATGATCCCGGCCTGGATGATCAGCTGGACCACGAAGACCAACGCGGTCGAGAGCAGGCTGAGGATCATCGCGATGCCGAAGAGGCCGCCACCCTCGATGCGCCCGGTCTGGGGGTCGACCGTGGCCTGGCCGACGCCGCCGAAGATGGCCTGGCTCAGCAGGTTCACCACGATGCCGGCGACCAGCAGGACCAGGGCGATCAGGACCAGCGGGCCCCAGTTGGCCTTGAACTTCTCCCAGGCGTAGGTGAAGGCGTTGCCGACGCTGTAGGACTGCGGGCCGTACCCGCCCGGGCCGCCGGGACCGCCGTACCCGCCCGGGCCGCCCGGACCGTATCCCCCCGGGCCGCCGGGACCCCCGCCGTAGCCGCCGCCACCGGGCGGGGGCGGTGGGGTGCCCCAGCCACCACCTCCGGGCGGAGGCGGGGGCGGGGCCGAGCCCCAGCCGCCGCCGTCACCGGATCCGCCGGGCGGACCGGCGGGCGGAGGGGGCGGCGGGGGTGCTCCCGGGGGTGGGGGAGGCGGGGCGTCAGACCCTCCCGGGGGGTGTGGTGGTTCCGACGGAGGTGTGTTCTGGCTCATGGACGTGAATGTAACGAGATTCTTGTCCGACTGACAGGGATCCGAGCATCGGCCGGGCACGTGTCGGCCCCCAGGAGGTGGTGCGGGCGGTCAGCGCTCGACGTCGCCGCGGATGAAGGCCTCCACCTGCTGGCGGCCGAGGTCGTCGGCCATCTGCACGGGCGGGGACTTCATCAGGTAGGTGGACGCCGACAGGATCGGGCCGCCGATGCCGCGGTCCTTGGCGATCTTGCAGGCGCGCAGGGCGTCGATGATGATGCCGGCGCTGTTGGGGGAGTCCCACACCTCGAGCTTGTACTCCAGGTTCAGCGGGACGTCGCCGAAGGCGCGGCCCTCGAGGCGGACGTAGGCCCACTTGCGGTCGTCGAGCCAGGCCACGTAGTCCGAGGGGCCGATGTGGACGTTCTTGTCCTCGACCTTGCCGGCCAGCGAACCGGTGAGGTTGGAGGTGACCGACTGGGTCTTCGAGACCTTCTTGGACTGCAGACGCTCGCGCTCGAGCATGTTCTTGAAGTCCATGTTGCCGCCGACGTTGAGCTGGTAGGTGCGGTCCAGCGCGACACCGCGGTCCTCGAACAGCTTGGCCATCACGCGGTGGGTGATGGTGGCGCCGACCTGCGACTTGATGTCGTCCCCGACGATCGGGACCCCGGCGGCCTCGAACTTCGCGGCCCACTCGGGGTCGGAGGCGATGAAGACGGGCAGCGCGTTGACGAAGCCGACGCCGGCGTCGATGGCGCACTGGGCGTAGAACTTGTCCGCGTCCTCCGAGCCCACCGGCAGGTAGGAGACCATCACGTCGACCCGGGCCTCCTTGAGGACCTGCACGACGTCGACGGGCTGCTCCTCGGACTCCTCGATGGTCTCGCGGTAGTACTTGCCCAGGCCGTCGTGGGTCGGGCCGCGCTGGACCGTGACGCCGGTCGGGGGCACGTCGCAGATGCGGATCGTGTTGTTCTCGCTGTTGCCGATCGCCTCGGCGAGGTCGAAGCCGACCTTCTTGGCGTCGACGTCGAAGGCGGCGACGAGCTCGACGTCGGAGACGTGGTAGTCCCCGAACTTCACGTGCATCAGCCCGGGCACCGTGGCCTCGGGGTCGGCGTCCTTGTAGTACTCCACGCCCTGGACGAGGGACGTGGCGCAGTTGCCGACGCCCACGATGGCGACTCGTACGGAACCCATGGTTCTCCTTCGTTGTGTTTCTCGGTGGTCTGGTGCGGTGGTGCGGTGGTGCTGCGGTGGTGCGAGGTCAGGGGGATCAGGCGGTGGGGTCGGGTGCGGGCGGCCGGTCGTCCCGCTCGCGGTCGATGAGCCCCGAGAGCCACCGCACCTCGCGCTCGACCGACTCCAGCCCGTGCCGCTGCAGCTCGGCGGTGTAGGTGTCGTTGCCGGTCAGGTGGTCGATCTGCTTCTTGACGCGCTCCAGCCGCTCCTCGAGCCGGGTCCGGCGGCCCTCGAGGATCCGCAGCCGGGTCTCGCGGTCGGTGCGGCCGAAGAAGGCGAAGCGCACGCCGAAGACGTCGTCCTCCCAGGAGGAGGGCCCGGAGTCGGCGGTCAGTGCGGCGAACCGGGCGTAGCCCTCACCGGTGAGCTCGTAGGTGATGCGCGGCCGACGGCTGGCGACCGGTCCGCCCGAGCCGGATGCGCCCGGCTCGGGCGGCACGACGTACTCGCGCAGCCAGCCGGCGCGCAGCATCTTCTTCAGGGCCGGGTAGAGCGAGCCGTAGGAGAGCACCCGACCCCAGCCCAGGACCACGGTCAGCTGCTTGCGCAGCTCGTAGCCGTGCATGGGGTTCTCGTGGAGCAGGCCGAGGACCGCGAGCTCGAGGGTCTCCCCACGTCTGGCCACGCCACCCCTCCGCCCGCTGTCCGGTGCCGCCGGTCGGGGGCACCTCTCGAAACAACCTATCGCGTCGATATATCGACCGTGAGCAAGGCCACGCCCGGATCGGGCGAACCTGGACCAACGTGGCTCGTCGGCCGACGGCGGCGCCCTACGCTGGGCGGTGGATCTGTCCCCCGACCTCCAGGAGCAACGACCGGTGAGCGGTGATCGCAAGGAACCCTGGCCCTGGCAGCAGCGCGCTGCCGAGGAGAAGGCCCGCGCCGCCGGGGGCTCGAAGCAGGGCGCCGGCCGCAGCGGTGCCTCGGGGAGCGGCGCCACCACCGCGGTGAAGGGCGGCAAGCCGCGCGGCAAGTGGTCGCGGGGCTGGCGCCGGGTCGTGAAGTGGCTCGCGATCGTGTTCGCGACCTTCTTCGTGCTCGGGCTGGGGCTGTTCGCCTTCGCCTACGCCACCACCGACATCCCGAACCCCAACGAGGGGTTCGAGGCGCAGACCACCTACGTCTACTACGCCGACGGCAAGACGGTGCTCGGGAAGTTCGCCGAGCAGGACCGCACCAACGTCGAGCTCGACGACGTGCCGGAGGTCGTGCAGGACGCGGTCATCGCCGCCGAGGACCGGACCTTCGAGACCAACCGCGGCATCGACCCCAAGGGCATCCTGCGCGCAGCCTTCAACAACGCCTCGGGCGGCGACACCCAGGGCGCCTCGACGATCACCCAGCAGTACGTCAAGGTGCTCTACCTCAGCCAGGACCGCACCTGGTCGCGCAAGGCCAAGGAAGCGATCCTCTCGCTGAAGATCCAGCGCGAGAAGTCCAAGGACGAGATCCTCGAGGGCTACCTCAACACCATCTACTTCGGTCGCGGCGCCTACGGCGTCGAGGCCGCCGCGCAGGCCTACTTCGACGTCAGCTCCTCCGAGCTCGACGTCCGGCAGGCCGCGGTGCTGGCAGCCGTCATCAACAGCCCCAACGGCTACGACCCGGCCAACGGCAAGCAGTCCCGGCGGGGGCTGAAGGAGCGCTACGACTACGTCATCGACGGCATGGAGGACATGGGGACGCTCCCTGCCCGGGTGACGGGCAAGGCGTTCCTCGACAAGCTGCCGCCGTTCCCGCAGGTGGAGCAGCAGAGCCAGTACGGCGGCCAGCGTGGCCACGTGCTGCGACTGGTGCGCAACGAGCTCTCGCGCCTGGGCTACAGCGACTCCGAGATCGACACCGGCGGGCTGCGGATCACCACGACGCTGTCCCGCAAGGCGATGACGGCCGCCGCCCAGGGCGTGGCCGCGAACCGGCCCGCGTTGCCGGGCCTGCACGTGGCCGTCGCCTCGGTCGACCCGCGCACCGGCGCGCTGCGCGGCATGTTCGCCGGCCAGGACTACCTCCAGAGCCAGCTCAACTGGGCCGAGGCCGGCGGCGCCCCGGGCTCGACCTTCAAGCCGTTCGCGCTCGCCGCGGGGCTGGAGTACGGCTACGCGCTGGACTCCTACTTCGACGGCTCCTCGCCGCAGGAGGTGGCCGGCACGGAGTTCGGCAACCAGGGCGAGGGCGGCGGCATCTCCTACGGCTTCATCAGCCTGCTCCAGGCCACCATCGACTCGGTGAACACCGCCTACGTCAACATGGCCGACGAGGTCGGGGTCCCCGAGGTGGTCGACACCGCGGTGGACATGGGGATCCCGCGGGACGCGCCCGGCCTGGACGACACCCTGTCCATCGTGCTCGGCTCCGCCACGGTCAGCCCCATCGACATGGCCAACGCCTACGGCACGATCGCCGACGCCGGAGCGGCGAAGGACGTCTTCATCGTCTCCTCCGTCAAGGCACCGGAGAGCCAGGACTACCAGCACAAGGTGCGCAAGGAGCAGGCGATCCCCGAGGACGTGGCCGCCGAGACGTCGTACGCCCTCCAGCAGGTCACCGCCACCGGCACCGGCACCAACGCCAACGTGATCGGGCGACCGATCGCGGGCAAGACCGGCACGGCCACCACCGACGGTGGCAACGTGCGGTCGTCGTGGTTCGTCGGCTACACCCCGCAGCTGTCCACCGCAGTGATGTACACCCGCGGCAACGGCAACCAGCCCCTCAACGGCTTCCTCGACACCTTCTACGGCGGGGAGTACCCAGCGCGCACGTGGGCCTCGGTCATGGGAGCCGCGCTCGAGGGCGAGGAGATCCTGTCGTTCCCGGAGCGGGCCAACCTCGAGGCCACCGTCGAGAGCTACGAGCCGTACACGCCCCCGCCGGAGCCCGAGCCGGAGCCGACGCCGGAGCCGGAGCCGACCGAGACGGTGGAGCCGTCCCCCGAGCCCGAGCCCGAGCCGGAGCCCAGCTCCGAGGCCCCGGCCACGACGGCGCCGCCGTCCTCGGCCCCCCCGAGCGAGTCGGCCCCTCCCACGGGCTCCCCGAGCCCGGTCGAGCCCCCGGGCGGTCGCGGAGGCCGCGACGACGCGAGCCGGTCGCCGGCCGCGGGCCGCACCGAGCCCGGCGAGTGACCGCCTCGGTAGCCTGCTCGACGTGACCCCGCCCCCGGACCCCCGCGCCGGTGAGGTGGTCGCGCCGACCCGCGAGGACCCCGTCGCCCGGGCCGCGAGCGAGGTGGTCGGCGGACCCCTGGGGGACCACGCGCGCCCGCACCGCTGGTGGACGCCGCTGCGGGTGCTGCTCGCGGTGGCGTGCCTGGCCTGGGTGCTGGCCATCGTGCAGAAGGCGCCGTGCATCCGCGACGGCTGGAACGGCGAGGACACCCGCTACGCGCAGCTCTGCTACTCCGACCTGCCCTACCTGTACGTCGGGCGCGGGTTCGCCGAGCTCGAGGTGCCCTTCACCGACTCCGAGGGCCGCTACCCGGACCTGGAGTACCCGGTCCTCATCGGCTACCTGGCCTACGGCGCCGCCGTGGCGACCCAGGCCGTCCACGGCTTCCCCGACCTGAGCGCCCGTCGGGCCGCACCGGTCGAGTCCGTCGGGTCGCTGCCCGGGGTCGACCAGGAACGGCAGGACTTCGTGGCGGTGAACGCCGTGCTGCTGCTCGGGCTGCTGCTGCTCGCCACCTGGCTGCTGGCGGGCGCGCACCCGCGCCGGCCGTGGGACGCGATGGGGATGGTGGCCGCACCGGCGCTCGTCCTGACGGGGCTGGTCAACTGGGACCTGCTCCCCGTGGCCTGCGTGGCCGGGGCGTTCTGGGCCCACGCCCGCGGCCGGCCGCTCCTCGTCGGGGTCTTCATCGGGCTGGGGGCGGCGGCGAAGCTCTACCCGGCCTTCCTGCTCGGCGCCTTCCTCGTCGTCGCGCTGCGGCGTCGCGAGCTGCGGGGCTTCGGCCTGAACGTCGCCGGGGCCGTCGCTGCCTGGCTGCTGTGCAACCTGCCGGCCGTGCTCGTCCACCCCGAGGGCTGGGCCGGCTTCTGGTCGTTCAACTCCGACCGGGGCGCGGACCTCGGCTCGCTGTGGCTGGTGGCGCGCGAACGGGGGTGGGACGTCGACGTCGGCACCGTCAACACCGTCTCCACGGTGGTGTTCGCCCTCGTCTGCCTGGGCGTGCTGGTGCTGGGGCTGACGGCTCGGCGGACGCCA
This sequence comes from uncultured Actinomycetota bacterium, assembly GCA_963721555.1. Classification (GTDB taxonomy): domain Bacteria; phylum Actinomycetota; class Actinomycetes; order Propionibacteriales; family Nocardioidaceae; genus Marmoricola_A. Next base: position 206,232 of record CAVRJU010000001.1, read on the forward strand.
CGACCCGAGCAGCTGGCGTTCCTCGTCGTGCTGGGGTTCCTGGTCGTCAACAAGGTCTACTCACCGCAGTACGTCCTCTGGCTGCTGCCCCTGGCGGCGCTGGCCCGGCCCCGGTGGCGGGACCTGATGATCTGGCAGGCCGGCGAGGTCGTCTACTTCGTCATGGTGTGGCTCTACCTCGGTGGCTTCACCAGCTCGGCGACCAGCGGGGCACCGGATCCGGCCTACAGCGCCGCGATCCTGATCCGGGTGGCGGCCGAGCTCTACCTGGCGGTGGTCGTCGTGCGCGACATCGTGCGGCCCTGGCACGACCCGGTGGCCCCCGAACCGGTCGCCCGGCCGCCGGCCACCCCGGACGTGGCGCTCACCCCAGCAGGGTCTGGTCGAACGCCGTCGCGGTGAAGCGCACCTGGACGTCGACCTGGTCCCCGATGGCGGGGACGGTCGCGCCGTGCGGCAGGAAGAGCATGGAGGCCTGCATGTGCGGCGGCTCGGCGAAGAGCCGCTGCTTCCCGGTCACCGTGAAGGGCGAGCGGACGAAGCCGGCGGCGTCCAGGCCGCCCTTGGCGACGCGGGCCGCCTTGTCGCGCAGGTTGGCGCCGCCCGTCGGGGCCTCGAGGCCGATGCCGTGGGCCGTGCCCCCGGAGACCACGAGGATGTGGCCGGCGCGGGGGGCGCTGCGGCCGCGGTAGCCGTAGACGTCGCCACGCTCGACCGGGTGCACGTCGAGCACCGAGGACGTCACCCGCAGGGCTCCCCGGTCGCCGAGCCACAGGGCCGTGCCGGTGCGCGGTCGCACGTCGAAGTCGCCGTACGACGACCGCAGGCGGGTCATGTCGTCGGCGGCGAGGTGGGAGATCCACACGGTGCGGGCCTCGATGCCGCTGGCGACCACGTCGTTCAGCAGCCGCTCGACCTCGCCGAGGTGGGAGCCGTGGTCCATCGGCAGGTGCAGGGCGAAGCCCTCGACCTGGAGCCGGTCGGTCAGCGGGGCGACGGCGCGCAGCTCGCCGGGGGTGAACCCGTGGCGACGCATCGAGGTGAGCAGCTCCAGAGCCACCCGCGGGCGACCACGCGACGGGTCGGAGGTCAGGTCCTCGACGTCGCTGACCCGACCGACGGTGTGGATGAGCCGCGGGTCGTAGGTGGCGCGGGTCTCGAAGGGCCGCCAGGGGGACAGCACGAGGACGGAGCCGTCGAAGTGGCGCTCGACGACCGGCACCTCGGCGTACGTCCCGACCGCGAGGGTGCCGAGCCCGAGCGACCGCGCGGTCTCGGCCAGTCGCGGCAGGCCGAGGCCGTAGCCGTTGCCCTTGGCGACCGGGACGAGCGACGGGTCGGCGTCGCGGACCTGCTCGAGGTGGCGGCGCCAGCGGGTCTCGTCGACGTGGAGGGTGAGCACGCGCCTCAGCCCCGTCGCGCCATGTAGGTGGTGAAGGCGCGGTAGACGAGCCGGTTGAGCGGGAGGTCCCACTCGCCGACCAGCTCGACGGCCTCGCCGCCGGTGCCGACCTTGAACTGGATCAGTCCGACGTGGCTGTCGTCGCTGTCCAGGGTGTCGGTGATGCCGCGCAGGTCGTAGACGTCGGCGCCGGAGCCCAGCGCGTGGCGCATCATCTCCCACTGCACGGCGTTGGAGCCGCGGACCTCGCGCTTCTCGGTGGACGAGGCGCCGTAGGAGTACCAGACGTGCCCGCCGACCTGGATGAGGACGGTGCTGGCCACCAGGTCGCCCTCGTGCTCGGCGGTGAAGAGCGCGATGCGGTCGGGGTCCTCGGCGCCGAGCGCGGCGAACATGGTGGTGAAGTAGGCGAGCGGGCGCGGCGTGAAGTGGTCGCGCTCGGCGGTGTGCACGTAGAGGTCGTGGAACCGGCGCAGCGCGGCGTCGAGCTCCGCGGCGGGGACGCGTCGGGTCACGACGCCCTCCTTGGTGGCCTTCTTGATGTTGCGGCGCCACTGCTGGTTCATGCCCTTCAGCACGTCGTCCTCGGTGCGCGGCTCGCCCTCGGGCGTGCGCAGCGGCACCTGGAAGTTGTACTGCGGCTGGCCCGCGGCGAAGCCGCCCTCGGCGACCTGCTGCTGCCACCCCAGCTCGCGCAGCCGGCCGAGGACCCGCGCGCCGACCGGCTCGCGACGGGTGGGGGGCACCTCACCGAGCCGGTGGACGCCCTCGTCGGCGACCCCCGCCTTGACCGCGGCGGCGTCCCAGCGGCGGGTGACCACGGGCGGGCCCATGCGGACGGCGAAGGCGCGCTGGGCCTTGAGGTGGGTCGTCATCGGCGCCAGCCAGTCGGCGAGGTCCTCGGCGTCCCAGTCGATGACCGGACCCTCCGGGAGGTAGGCCAGGAAGCGCCTGACCTTCGGCAGCTGGCGGTAGAGGACGAGCCCCACGCCCACCAGCGTGCCGGCGTCGTCGTACCAGCCGAGGGACTCGCGCCGCCAGTCGCTCTTGACCTGGCCCCAGGCGGGCGTCTGCAGGAAGCTGGCGTGCCGGCGGGACCGGATGAACGCGCGGTGCTCCTCGGCGGACACGGGTCGGACGTCGAGTCGGCTCACCGGGGAAGACTAGTTGGTACGCCGATGGTGCCGGGGCCGCTGTGGTGGGATGGGTGGGTGGGATCACGGGCCACCGCCCCGTCGAGCCACCACTGACGGAGGGGAACACATGAAGGTCGTATCGACTGCTGCCGCCGGCCTGGGCGCGCTGCTGCTGCTGTCCGCGTGCGGGGGAGGGCTCCGGGGAGTCCAGCGACCAGTCCGCGGAGGAGGCGGCCGCGTTCGCCGAGGAGTCACCCGAGAACATCGTCGCCGAGGCCGAGAAGGACATGAAGGCGCTGTCCTCGGTGCGGATGGCGGGCTCGCTCACCAACGAGGGTCAGGAGATCTCGCTCGACCTGATGCTGAGCACGGCGGGCGACTGCGCCGGCGACCTGTCGCTGGGTGAGGACGTCAGCCTGGAGCTGCTGAGCGTCGGCGGCGAGACCTGGATCAAGCCGACCCCGGCGTTCTGGGAGCAGTTCGCCGGCCCGGCCGCGGCCCAGGTCACCGAGGAGGCGGGTGACAAGTGGGTCGCCTTCCCCGGGGACGAGGCCGACAGCTTCGCCGACATCTGTGACCTCGACTCGCTGCTCGAGGAGTTCGGCTCCGACGACTCCGACGAGAAGATCGAGGTCGGCGGGACCGAGGACGTCGACGGCCAGGAGGCCGTCACGATCGAGAGCACCTCCGACGAGGGCGACGCCGTCACCTCCTGGGTGGCCACCGCGGACCCGCACCACATCCTCCAGGTGCAGGTCGACCAGGGCGAGGAGCCCGGCCAGGTGACGTTCTCCGACTTCGACGCCGAGCTCGACCTCGAGGCCCCGGCCTCCGACGAGGTCTTCGACCTGTCGACGTTCCAGCCCTCCGCTCAGTAGGCGGGGGCTGCCGGTTTCTCACGGTATGCAGGTGAACCGGCACTCCCCACGGCGTCCGAAGCGTGGGGAGTGCCAGCCCGTCGTGGGGAGCCGTGACATGGCGACGTGATCCTCGATGCCGGTGGGCACGATGTCGTCCACAGGCGTGGCGACCATCGAGTTGTCCCGAGCGGGAGGGCGGGCGCCGTACCTCCGGACACCCGTGGCCAAGGGTGAGGGCATGACGACCACGCACCCCGTCGTGCACGACGACCACCTCCGGCGGCTGGCGGCCGAGCACGGCGTGTTCCTTCGCCGTGAGGTGCTCGCGCTCGGCCTCGACGATCGTGACCTGCGGCGACAGCTCCGCGCCGGTGCCTGGGTCCGGGTGCGGCACGGGGCATACACGTTCAGCGACTGCTGGAGCGTGCTGGACCTCGACGAGCGGCACCGCGTGCGGACCCGCGCGGCCATGAGGGTGCTGGGGCAGCGGGTGGTGGTGAGTCACCACAGCGCGTGCCTCATGCACCGACTGCCGGTCTGGGGTGCTGATCTCGAGCGGGTGCGGCTGACGCGTCGCGACGGTGGCGCAGGTCGGAAGGAAGGCGATCTGCAGCATCACGAGGGCTTCGTCGTCGCCTCCGACGTCTGCGAGGTCGACGGCGTCGCCGTGATGACACCCGTGCGCGCCGTCCTCGAGTCGGCGTCGCTGCTCACCGTGGAGCAAGGGCTGGCCGTGGTCGACGCCGGCCTCAACAGACGTCTGTACGACGTGCAGCGGCTCGTGGCCCAGCTCGAGCTGATGCAGTCCTGGCCTGGCTGCCGGCGCCTGCAGCTGGTCGTCCGCCTGGCCGACGGCCGGAGCGGGTCGGTCGCTGAGTCGCGATGCCGTCACCTCTTCTGGCGCTGGGGGTTGCCGGCGCCCCAGCTGCAGTACGAGGTCACGTCGGACGGTGTGCTGATCGGCATCTGCGACTTCGTCTGGCCGGACCTCGGCCTGATCGTGGAGTTCGACGGCAAGGAGAAGTACCTCAAGCATCTGCGGCCGGGTGAGACGCCAGGAGATGCGGTCTTCCGGGAGAAGCGACGCGAGGATGCACTGCGCAGGGTCACAGGATGGCGTGTCGTCAGGCTGACCTGGGGCGACCTCGAGCGCCCGGAGCGGGTTGCCGACCTCCTGCGGGACGTGCTCGCTCGCTGACCCTCGCGCCGCCGTACGACGCAGGTGTCACGTCAGGTGCGCCGGCGGTTTGCTGTGCGCGAAACGGCTGCACTCCCCACGACATCCTGACGCTTCCCATGGTCAGGACGCCGTGGGGAGTGCCAGGACTTCTGCATCCCGTGGGAAACCGGCACCAACGATCCCGTGGGAAGCCGGGACTGACGACCAGGGTCAGAGCCGGGAGCGCAGCCAGTCGAAGTCGGCCCGGTGCTCGTCCGGGCCGCCCGGGGTCTCCGCGATGACGGGGGCGCCGGCGGCACGGACCAGCTCGACGAAGGCGTCGTGGTCGACGTGGCCCGCGCCGAAGCTGGTGTGACGGTCGGCGCCGGAGTCGAAGGCGTCGCGGCTGTCGTTGGCGTGGATGAGGTCGATGCGACCGGTCAGCGACAGCAGCTGCTGCACGGCGGTGCCGAGGGCGATGCCGCCGGCGTGGGCGTGGCAGGTGTCGAGGCAGAAACCGACCATGTCCGCGCCCTCGGCGGCGTGCACGGCCTCGAAGACCCGTCCGATCCGCTCGGCGTGCCGGGCCATCGCGTTGTCGCCGCCGGCGGTGTTCTCGATGAGCAGCGGGATCTTGAGGTCGGTCGCCTCGATCGCCTTGCGCCAGTTGTCGAAGCCCTTCTCGGGGTCGTCGGTCTTGTTGACGTGCCCGCCGTGGACGATGAGTCCCTTCGCGCCGATCTCGGCTGCCGCATCCATGTGCTGCTGGAGCAGCTTGCGCGAGGGGATGCGGATCCGGTTGTTCGTCGTCGCCACGTTCACGATGTAGGGGGCGTGGACGTAGAGGTCCACCCCGGCGGCCTCGGCGTCGGCCTTCAGGGCGGCCGCGCCGTCGGCGTACCGGATCTCGGGGCCCTTGTAGCTCTGCGGGTCGCCGAGGAAGAACTGCACCAGCGTCGTCCCGCGCGCCTTCGCCTCCGCGACCGGGTCGGTCTGGTCGACGTGCGCGCCGATCCGCAGGGTGTCGGCGGTGACGGGCGTGGGGGACGGGCTGGCCTGGCTCATGTCCCCAGGCTAGGCCGCGTCGCCGATTTCCAGATGGGGCGGGCGCGCTGGTAGATTGCCCTGTCCGGTTGACCCCGGTCGCCACCGACGGTGGCCGACCAGCCGGGACGGCGTACTGCTCCCGCATCGCGGGACGTGCTCCGACGCAACAGCCCTCCTGCCGCGGAACGACCGTGGCCGCCAGTCCGAAGGAGGTGGAGACTGCTTTGCGTGCCTATGAAGTGATGGTCATCCTCGACCCCAGCCTCGACGAGCGCACCGTCGCCCCGTCTCTCGACACCTACCTCAACGTCGTCCGTCAGGACGGTGGCGAGGTCGTGAACGTCGACGTGTGGGGCAAGCGACGACTCGCTTACGAGATCGACAAGAACGCCGAGGGCATCTACGCCGTCGTCGACCTGCAGGCCGAGCCGGCCACGGTGAAGGAGCTCGACCGTCAGCTCACGCTGAACGAGTCGGTGCTGCGCACCAAGGTGATCCGCCCCGACGTGCACTGATCGTTCCACCGATCGCCCGATCGGTCTCGTAACTGTCGCCGTCATGAGGTTCTATGAGGCGCACACGAACCGGACCGAGCACCACCGGGGCTGCGAGCCCCAGACAAGGGAGTCATCCAATGGCAGGCGAAACCCCGATCACCGTCGTCGGCAACCTCACCGCTGACCCGGAGCTGCGCTTCACCCCCTCGGGTGCGGCCGTCGCGAACTTCACCGTCGCGTCGACCCCGCGCAACTTCGACCGTCAGACCAACGAGTGGAAGGACGGCGAAGCGCTGTTCCTCAACTGCTCGGTGTGGCGCCAGGCGGCGGAGAACGTCGCGGAGTCCCTCACCAAGGGATCGCGCGTCGTCGTGCAGGGGAACCTGAAGGCCCGCAGCTACGAGACCCGCGAGGGCGAGAAGCGCACGGTCTTCGAGGTCGACGTGCAGGAGATCGGGCCGAGCCTGAAGTACGCCACCGCCAAGGTGTCCCGCACCACCCGCCAGGGTGGCGGCGGAGGCGGCTACAGCGGTGGTGGCTCCGGCGGGGACGACCCGTGGTCCAACCAGGGTGGCGGCGGTCAGTCCGCTCCCCAGGGCGGCGCCCAGGGCGGGTACGGCGGCGGCCAGTCGGCTCCGCAGTCCGCGCCGCAGGGGGCGGCCAGGCTGGCCAGGGGGCGGTGGCCAGGGTGGCCAGGGTGGATGGAACACCCCCGGCCAGAACAACGACCCCTGGGCGACCCCGGGCGGCAGCTCCTCGGAGGAGCCTCCCTTCTGATCCACCTCCGCGCCCCTGACCGGGTGCGGTGACCACCAGACCAGCAACCATTCCGGGCCAACCCCGCAGAGGGCCGCCCGGGCTCGAGAAGGAGCACCACGATGGCCAAGCCTGTTCTGCGCAAGCCCAAGAAGAAGGTTTGCCAGTTCTGCAAGGACAAGACCGAGTACGTCGACTACAAGGACACCGCGCTGCTGCGGAAGTTCATCTCCGACCGCGGCAAGATCCGCGCGCGTCGGGTGACGGGCAACTGCGTCCAGCACCAGCGCGACGTCGCGATCGCCGTCAAGAACGCCCGTGAGGTTGCGCTCCTGCCGTACACCTCCACGGCACGCTGAGGAAGGGGAACGACATGAAGCTCATCCTCACCCACGAGGTCGACGGCCTCGGCGCTCCTGGCGACATCGTCGAGGTCAAGGACGGCTACGGCCGTAACTTCCTCATCCCGCGCGGTTTCGCGATCCGCTGGACCCGCGGCGGCGAGCGCCAGATCGACTCCATCAAGCAGGCCCGTTCCGCCCGCGCCGTCGCCGACCTCGGCAAGGCCAAGGAGATCAAGGCCAAGCTCGAGGGCAGCGAGGTCCAGGTCCCGGTCCGTGCCGGCGAGGGTGGCCGCCTCTTCGGCGCCGTCACCGTCTCCGACATCGCGTCCGCGATCAACAACGCCGCCGGAGGCTCCTCCGACGTCGTGGACAAGCGCCGCATCATGGTCGGGAACCCGATCAAGTCGCTCGGCACCCACGTCGTGACCGTCAAGGTCCACGACGAGCTCGAGGCGACCGTCAACCTGAACGTCGTCCCCGCCTGAGGCCCTGAGGCACCGCCCTCAGCGACTCATCGACGACGTCGTACGACGACCCGCGTCACCTCCGGGTGGCGCGGGTCGTCTGCGTCCCGTGCCGTCCCTCGTGCGCGAGGCCGCGGGACGTCGGCCCCGGACACGCTGGGCTAGTGCTTCGGGGCGTCCTGGTCATCGGCGCGGCCCCGACCCCGCTCGCGCGCCTGCCGGCGACGGCGGACCTTCGCGATCACCTCGGCACCGGTGACCGGGGTGCCGTCCCCGGGGCCGGCCGGCGTGGCCCCGGACGGCTCGGACCGGGTCGGCTCGGACCGGGTCGGCTTGGTCGGAGTCGGCTGGGTCGGGGTCGGTGTGGCCGCCGCCGAGCGCTTCTGCCGGCCGGACTCCGGACGCGGCGCCGCTGCGGGCTCACCCAGCCCCGGCCTGCTCGAGGCGCTCGACAGCACGAGCAGGACACCGAGGTTGGCGACGAGGATCAGCACCTCGGCGGGCGTGGAGAGCCAGTCCTGCTCGCCGAGGTAGACCAGTCCCGGCAGCGGCGCCACCACCGCGAAGGCCGCCCGCAGGGCGAGCGCCACCCAGCGCAGCCGGCCGCTCACCACGTCGGAGACCGCGTCGCAGACCAGGAAGCACCACGCGAGGGTGGGGAGGCTGAAGAGCCAGCCGAGCAGGGGCGTGAGGGTGGCCGGGGACCCGGCCGGCCAGCTGAGGACCGAGAACAGCAGGCAGACCCAGGCGGCCAGGACCAGTCCCCGCTGGTTGGGCAGTCGGCCCGCCAGCGGCGCGAGCCCGAGCAGCACCAGCACCCAGCCCGCCGGGTCGGCGATCCAGTCGTAGCCGTCGGGCGGGATGTCGAGGAAGACGATCACCAGGCCCATGACGACGGTCTGCAGCGAGGTCACCTGGGGCACTCTAGTGAGGCGGGCTCGCCGCGACGGCCGATCCGGTCACCATCCAGGCGCTGCCGCGCGCTCGGCGCAGCAGCACGGCCCCGCGCCCGCCCATGAAGACCACGCAGAACGCGACCCACAGCCACACCAGGCCGGCGGTGGCGCCCAGGTCGTCGGTGAGCGAGGCGATCACGAGCGCGCAGGGCACGAAGGCGACCGTCACCAGCGTGCCGGCCTTCGCCAGGTAGGGGCCGTCGCCGGCGCCGATGAGGATGCCGTCGAGGACGAACACCACCCCGGCGAGCGGCTGGGCGACGGCCGCCACGAGCAGGGCCGGGGCGAGGGCGTCGACGACGGCCGGGTCGTCGACGAACAGACCGCCCAGCACCGGTGCCCCGAGCGCCAGCACGGCGCCGGTGATCACCCCGAACCCGAGCCCGAGGCGGATCATGCGTCGTGTCAGCGAGCGGGTGCGTTCCTGGTCGCCGGCCCCCAGCGCCGTACCGGTGAGGGTCTGGGCCGCGATGGCCAGCGCGTCGAGGGCGTAGGCCAGGAAGGTCCACAGCGTGAAGGCCAGCTGGTGGGCGGCGGTGGCGACGGCGCCGAGCGCCGCGGCGCCCCAGGTCATCGTCAGCAGGCAGGCGTGGAGGTTGAGGGTGCGGACCAGCAGCGGGGAGCCGGCGCGCGCGGAGCGGCGTACGCCGGGCAGGTCGGGGTGCCAGGTCGCCCCCCGTGCGGCCGCAGCACGGAGCACGACCGCGGCCAGGCAGACCCCGGCAGCCCCCTGGGCCAGCACCGTGCCGGCGGCCGACCCGCCGATGCCGAGGTCGAGGCCGTAGACCAGCACGACGTTCAGCACGATGTTGAGGAGGTTCGCGGCGACGGCCACGACGAGCGGCGTCCGGGTGTCGGCCATGCCGCGCAGCACGCCGGTCGCGGCCAGCAGCAGGAGCATGGGGGTGAGCCCGAGCCAGGAGATGCGCAGGTACGTCGTCGCCGCGGTCGCGACCTCGGGACCGGTGCCGAAGAGGTCGATGAGGGGCACGGTCGAGGCCATGCCGGCCGTCGAGAGGACGACGCCGAGCGCCAGGGCCAGCCAGAGGCCGTCCACGCCCTGCTGGAGGGCCCGGCGGGGCTGACCGGCCCCCAGCTCCCGGGCGACGGCTGCCGTCGTCGCGTAGGCGAGGAACACGCAGACGCCGACCGCCAGCCGCAGCAGGACCGAGGCGATGCCCAGACCGGCGAGCTCGGTGGTGCCGAGATGACCGACGATCGCGGAGTCGGCGAGCAGGAACAGGGGCTCGGCGACGAGCGCGAGGAAGGCCGGGACGGCGAGCCCGAGGATCTGACGGTCGACCGCGCGGGTGCCCTCCGACCGTCGCCACGCCATGGGAGGAACCTATCTGTGCGTGTCGGCCAGGTGAACGTAGCGTGACCGGCGCAGGTCCGCGAGCGGTCACTACCACCGCGCTGACCCTGTGCACAACCCCGGGTTTGCTGTGGATATCGGGCTGCTCCAGCGTCCCCAGGACGCGCCAGGGACCTTCGGTCCGATGGCGAGAACATGAACGGCGCGTGACCAGATCTTTTTTCTGCACACAGGCCAGGAATCAGAAAGCCCCAGGTCAGCGGCGGTTTTGCGATCCGAAGTTCTTCTGAGTCCACAGGCTTGTCCCCAACCTGTGCACACCCTCCCCGGGCGTGTTCCACATGGAGACGCCGGTTATCCACAGGGCCTGTGGACAACGACCTTGGTGCGGCCTCCGGTGTCGGGCTACGGTCACGGCTTCGCAGGGCAACGGTGCCCGTTCCGGACCCGGTCCGCGGCGCCGTCCGTCATTTCGTCGGAGCCCCTCCCTACCGTCTCCCCCGGGACACAGACAAGGGGCCACGCATGAGCATCGCGGAGCAGTCACCGGGACGCGGACCGTCGTCCGCCGAGTCGTGGGAGGCGAGCTTCGCGCCGTACGCCCCCGAGGAGTACTCCTCCGCGGGGTCGGACCGGATGCCGCCCCAGGACCACGCCGCCGAGCAGTCGGTCATCGGCTCGATGCTGCTGTCCAAGGACGCCATCGCCGACGTCGTGGAGAGCATCCGCGGCACCGACTTCTACCGGCCCGCCCACGAGACCATCTTCGACGCCGTCATCGACCTCTACGGCCGTGGCGAGCCGGTGGACCCGGTCACGACCTCGGCGGAGCTGAGCCGACGGGGCGAGCTGGTGAAGGTCGGCGGTGCGCCGTACCTCCACACGCTGTCGGCCTCGGTGCCGATCGCGGCCAACGCGTCCTACTACGCCGAGATCGTGCGCGAGAAGGCGATCCTGCGCCGCCTGGTCAGCGCCGGCACCAAGATCGTGCAGATGGGCTACGCGGGCGAAGGCATGGTCGACGACACCGTCGACGCCGCGCAGCAGGAGGTCTACCAGGTCACCGACAAGCGGACCAGCGAGGACTACGCACCGCTCAGCGCGATCATGGAAGGCACCCTGGACGAGATCGAGGCGATCTCGAACCGCGGCGGCGAGATGACCGGCGTGCCGACGGGCTTCGTCGACCTCGACGAGCTGACCAACGGCATGCACGGCGGCCAGATGATCATCATCGCCGCGCGACCGGCGGTCGGGAAGGCGCTGGCGCTCGACACCGCGCTGCCCACCCCCACGGGGTGGACCACCATGGGGGAGGTGGTTGTCGGCGACGAGCTGCTGGACGCCGAGGGCAACCCGACGCGAGTGGTGGCGGCGACCCAGCCGCTGCTGCGCCGACCGTGCTACCGCCTGACGTTCTCCGACGGCTCCGAGATCGTCGCCGACTGGCAGCACCAGTGGGTCACGCGTGCCGGTGCCGGCGCTCCCTCGGCCACGGGCTCGGGCGTCTCGACGATCACCACGGGCGAGCTGGCACGCACCGTCACGGCCGGGCACACCATCGCCATGCCGGACGGCACGTCGGTCAAGGTCGAGAGCGTCGTGCCGGTCGAGACCGTGCCGGTCCGCTGCGTCCAGGTCGACAACGACGCCCACCTCTACCTCGCCGGCCCGACCGGGATCCCGACGCACAACTCGACGCTCGCCCTCGACCTCTGCCGCGCGGCGAGCATCCACCACAACCAGGCCTCGGTCATCTTCAGCCTCGAGATGACCCGCAACGAGATCACCATGCGCCTGCTGTCCGCGGAGGCGAAGATCCCGCTCAACCACATGCGCAACGGCCACATGACCGACGACGACTGGCAGAAGCTCGCGCGCAAGATGGGCGAGGTCTCCTCGGCGCCGCTGTTCATCGACGACAGCCCGAACATGACGATGATGGAGATCCGGGCCAAGGCGCGGCGGCTCAAGCAGCGCCACGACCTGCGGCTGATCGTGATCGACTACCTGCAGCTGATGAGCTCGGGCAAGAAGGTCGAGTCCCGTCAGCTCGAGGTCTCGGAGTTCTCCCGCCAGATCAAGCTGCTGGCCAAGGAGCTCAACGTCCCGGTCGTCGCGCTCTCGCAGCTCAACCGTGGTCCCGAGCAGCGCGCGGACAAGCGCCCCATGCTGTCCGACCTGCGTGAGAGCGGCAGCATCGAGCAGGACGCGGACATGGTGGTGCTGCTGCACCGCGACGACGTCTACGAGAAGGAGTCGACCCGCCCGGGCGAGGCCGACCTGATCGTGGCCAAGCACCGCAACGGCCCGACCCGCGACGTCGTGGTCGCCTTCCAGGGGCACTACTCCCGTTTCGTCGACATGGCGGCCGGCTGACGCGTCCGACTGCGGGCCGCCCAGCCTTCCAGTGCATCCGTACCGACGGGCAGGCACTTCGCCCGCACGGCGCCCCGCACGGCGCCGCCAACGGGCGAGCTGCCTGCCCGTCGGCACGTCCGGCCGTTGCTCAGGTCGGCCCCGAGGACTCGGCCAGCGCCTTCCAGGTCCGCAGCTGGCGCCGCGCCATCACGAGGTCGCCCAGCGTGACGAGCGCCGCCGCCGGACGGCTGGTCTCCATGACGATCTTGAGCAGCAGGCGCGTCGCCCCGCCGGTCGCCGGCACCACGTCGTACGTCATCCAGGCGCCGAGGATGAAGCCGGTCAGCGAGCGGCCCGGCTCGACCGCGACCACGCGTCCGACCGACCGGCCGGCGCAGGCGGTGAAGGGCTCGCCGACCGCCGGCTCCGGCAGCCCGAGCAGCGTCCTCGGGGAGCGGCGACCGAGGTTGTCGACCCAGTCGTAGGAGTACGGCGCGACGCGGATCTGCGTGACCCACGGCCACACCTGCTGCGGCGGGGCGGCCACGTCGATGCCGCGCCAGGCTTCCAGCGTCGGGTCGGTCACGAAGCCGTCGCAGGCGTAGCGCCGCTCGACCTCGGCGTCCTCGACGCCCCACCGCTGACCCAGCACGGCGACCCCCGACGTCCGAGAGCTCAGCCGGCCAGCGAGCCGGCGAAGATCTGCCAGGCCAGTGCCGACTTCGCCCCGAGGCTGAGCACGAGGTAGACCTTCTCGCCGTACGCGTAGCTCCGCCACCTGCCGATCTCGCGGTACTGCAGCCACTGGTTCAGCGCGAAGCTCATGAAGAACACGAACAGCGACACGAAGATGCCGTAGACGAAGCCGGGCACCGTCTCGGAGCCGACGATGTTGAACGTGATCGCGATCCAGGGCGCCGCGCCCGCCACGCAGCCGAACCAGAACGGCAGCATCGAGGTGCGCGCACGCCCGGGCGGGTTCATCTGCTCCTGCAGCCAGCCGAACAGGATCATCGAGACGTTCGCCCCGGCGATCGCGATCACCGCGACCAGCTGGGTGATGCCGGCGTAGGAGGCGATGAGGAGGATCATGATCGTGGCGCTGACGGAGTACTCCAGCCACCGGAAGCGGTTGATCCCGCCGCGCAGGTCCTGCTCGTAGCGGCTGCGCAGCAGCGTCGCGGTGAGCAGGTGGTCGAGCGCGGCGAGGGCCAGGAACACCGCGACGGCCGCTCCGACGGGTACGTCGACCGCGGACTCGGGTGCGGGCACACGGGAGCCCGGAGGGCCTTCGGGGAACGCGGTCGACAGGGTGATCGTGAAGTCGCTGGCCAGCAGCCACACCGCGACCGCCTGGGCGGCGTGGAGCACGGCGAGCCCGAGGTTCCACCGGCGCAGGCCCGCGAGCGCGGCCTCGTCGACGCCGGGAGCGAGGGGCGCAAGGGTCTCGGAGGCGTGCGGCGTCGGGGTCACCTGCCCAGTATCAGGCGCTCCGCAAGGGACATGATGTCGAGGTGACCCTCAGCGACGCGGACCGCTCCCACCTTCGTCAAGCCGTCGACCTCGCCCGCCTGGCGCTCGACGTCGGCGACGAGCCCTTCGGCTCCGTGCTCGTCTCGTCCGAGGGCGAGGTGCTGCTCGCCGACCACAACCACGTGGGCGACGGCGACCACACCCGTCATCCTGAGCTCGCGATCGCCCAGTGGGCGGCGCAGCACCTGTCGCCGGGCGAGCGGGCGCGATGCGTCGTCTACACCTCCGGCGAGCACTGCCCGATGTGCGCCGCCGCCCACGCGTGGGTCGGTCTCGGCCGCATCGTGTACGCCGGGTCGACGGCCCAGCTGACCACCTGGCTGGCAGAGGTCGGCGTGCCGGCGGGGCCGGTGGCTCCGCTCCCGATCACCACCGTCGCTCCGGGGCTCACCGTCGAGGGTCCGGTCGAGGAGCTCGCCGACGAGCTGTGCGCACTGCACCAGGCCGCGGCCCGTCGGCGTACGGCGCCCGGGCCATGAGCCACGGTCGGTTGGCGCGGCTGGGCAGACTGGCCAGGTGCCGGAGCTGCCCGAGGTCGAGTCCGCCCGTCAGGTGATCGAGCGTTCCGCGCTCGACCGGCGCATCGTCGACGTCGACGACTCCGACACCTACGAGTGCCGACCGCACGCCCCCGGGGAGATCAAGGACGCGCTTCTCGACCGGCGCCTGCGCGCGGTCCACCGCCGCGGCAAGCTGATGTGGTGCGAGACGACCGGCATTCGGTCCCGGCAGGGCGAGGGTCCCCACCTCGGGATCCACCTGGGCATGAGCGGGCGCATCCTCGTCGAGGACCGAGGCGGCAGCGACGAGGGCGGCGACTACGAGGGCTCCGGCGGCCAGTCCGACGGCGGCAGGCCGACGCTTCCACGCAAGGAGGAGTGGTACCGGTTCACCCTCACCTTCGACGACGGCGGTCGGCTGCGTCTGTTCGACAAGCGTCGGCTCGGGCGGGTGCGGCTCGACCCGGACCTCGACGCGCTCGGACCGGACGCCGGCGAGATCGGGCGCGCGGAGTTCCGCGAGCGCGTGGGGCGCGGCACGGCCCCGCTCAAGGCACGCCTGCTCGACCAGAGCGCGCTGTCGGGGATCGGCAACCTGCTCGCCGACGAGGTGCTGTGGCAGAGCCGGCTGCACCCGCAGCGGCCCTCCGGCGACCTGTCGACCGAGGAGCTCGACGCGCTGCGGCGCGAGCTGCGCAGGGGCATCCGCCGCGCCATCGACCAGGGTGGCGTCCACACCGGGGAGGTCATCGCGCACCGCAAGCACGGGGGACACTGCCCGCGGTGCGGTGCGGAGATGAAGCGCGCGACGGTCGGGAGCCGGACGACGTGGTGGTGCCCCGAGGAGCAGGCGTAGCCGGCACAGGTGCGCTCGACCAGCCCCACCCCGAGCGGCTGGTCACGCGCCGCGGGCCTGCAGGTTCCTGGTCATTCGCCGCATCAATGTGCTGTCTCGATCTGCAGCCGCCGCCCAGAAGCCCGCCCTCCCGCAGGGAGTGACCAGAAGCAGACCGAGCGTGCGCAGTGCACCCCTCGCGGACGTCACACCGCCTCGATGCGACGGAACGGCCTGCTTCACGGCAGAATGACACTTTCACGCCGGGAGGAGCCGAGACGATGACCGACACCACCGGTGCAGGGCAGGACCACGTGCAGGACCAGCAGGGCCACGACGACCGACCCACCTTCGCCGACCTCGGGATCGACGAGCGGGTGCTCAAGGCGCTGGCCAAGGTCGGCTACGAGACGCCCTCGCCGATCCAGGCCGCCACCATCCCGCCGCTGCTGGAGGGCCGCCACGTCGTCGGCCTGGCCCAGACCGGCACGGGCAAGACGGCCGCGTTCGCCGTACCGATCCTGTCGCGCATCGATCTCAAGCAGAAGACGCCCCAGGCGCTCGTGCTCGCGCCCACGCGCGAGCTGGCGCTGCAGGTCTCCGAGGCGTTCGAGCGCTACGCCGCGCACCTGCCCGGCCTGCACGTGCTGCCCGTCTACGGCGGCCAGGGGTACGGCGTGCAGCTCTCGGCCCTGCGCCGCGGGGTCCACGTCGTGGTCGGCACCCCCGGTCGGATCATGGACCACCTCGAGAAGGGCACCCTCGACCTCTCCGAGCTGCGCTTCCTGGTCCTCGACGAGGCCGACGAGATGCTCAAGATGGGCTTCGCCGACGACGTCGAGACGATCCTGGCCGACACCCCTGCCGACAAGCACGTCGCGCTGTTCAGCGCCACGATGCCGCCGGCGATCCGACGGATCTCGAAGAAGTACCTCGACGACCCGGTCGAGATCACCGTCAAGAACACGACGGCGACCGCCCCGAACATCGCCCAGCGCTACCTGCTGGTGAGCTACCCCCAGAAGGTCGACGCCCTCACGCGCATCCTCGAGGTCGAGAACTTCGAGGGCATGATCGTCTTCGTCCGCACCAAGAACGAGACCGAGACCCTGGCCGAGAAGCTGCGGGCCCGCGGCTACTCCGCGACCGCGATCAACGGCGACATCGCGCAGAACGTCCGCGAGCGGACGGTCAACCAGCTCAAGGCCGGCAAGCTCGACATCCTGGTGGCGACCGACGTGGCCGCCCGCGGCCTCGACGTCGAGCGCATCAGCCACGTCGTGAACTACGACATCCCCACCGACACCGAGTCCTACGTGCACCGCATCGGGCGCACAGGACGCGCGGGGCGCAGCGGCGACGCCATCTCGTTCGTCACCCCGCGCGAGCGCTACCTGCTGAAGCTCATCGAGCGGACCACCAAGCAGCCGCTGGTGCAGATGCAGCTGCCGTCGGCCGAGGACGTCAACGAGACCCGCCTCAACCGTTTCGACGACCAGATCACCGCGGCGCTGCAGCAGGCGTCGCGCATCGAGCGCTTCCGCGACATCATCAAGCACTACGTCAACGAGCACGACGTGCCCGAGGTCGACGTCGCCGCGGCGTTGGCCGTGGTGGCGCAGGGCGACACCCCGCTGCTGCTCGACCCGGCTGACGAGAAGCCGCAGCGCCCCGAGCGTCCGGAGCGGTTCGACCGCGGCGGCTCGGGCGGTCATGGTGGCGGGCCGGCCCGCGGCCGTCCGCCGCGTGGGCGCAGTGACGTGCCGATGGCGCCGTACCGGATCGCGGTCGGCAAGCGTCACAAGGTCGAGCCCCGTCAGATCGTGGGCGCCATCGCCAACGAGGGCGGCCTGGGGCGCGGCGACTTCGGCAACATCGACATCCGGATGGACCACTCCATCGTCGAGCTCCCGCGCGACCTGTCCTCGGAGTCGCTGTCGAAGCTGTCGCGGACGCGGATCTCCGGCAAGCTCATCGCGCTCGAGCCCGACGCAGGCGGTCCTGTCACGCGCTCGGGCGACTTCCCGCCGCGGCACAAGAAGCCGCGGCACAAGAAGCCGCGCGACTGACCCCCGGCTCGGGGTGATCACACCCGCCGGGGATGGGTACCTGTTCGACATCCCCGCCCACCCACGCTCAGGCAGGCCCGGTTTCGCGTGACCGCTGATCTCATCTATCTCTGCGTCGGTACGGCCCTGCTGGCCTCCGTGCTGCTGCCTCGGGTCTCACAGCGCTACCCGGTCCCGGGTCCGATCGTGCTGCTGCTCATGGGCGCGGGCTTCGGGCTCTTCCCGGTGGCCGACAAGGTCCTGGTCTCGCTCACCAGCGACCCGGCGCTGCTCGAGCACGCCACCGAGCTCACGGTCGTCGTGGCCCTCATGGGCGTCGGCCTCTCCCTCGACCGGCCGCTGGAGCTGCGCAACCCCGAGGCCTGGCGCTGCTGGGGCGCGACGTGGCGGCTGCTGCTGCTGACGATGCCGCTGTGCATCGCCGGGGTGGCGCTGCTGGGCTGGAGCCTGATGGGTCTCGCACCGGCCGCCGCCCTGCTGCTGGGAGCGGTGCTGGCGCCGACCGACCCGGTGCTCGCCTCCGACGTCCAGGTCAGCGGACCGACGACCGCCCTCGCGGGCGAGGACGCGTTGCAGGACGAGGAGGACGAGGTCCGCTTCGCCCTGACCTCGGAGGCAGGGCTCAACGACGGACTCGCCTTCCCCTTCGTCTACGCCGCGATCTTCCTGGTCTCCCTGGGCAGTGTCACCGAGTGGGGGCTGCGCTGGGTCGCGTGGGAGCTGGGCGGCAAGGTCGTGATCGGCGTCGCCGTCGGGACCGCGATGGGTTGGCTGCTGGCGAAGCTGGCGTTCCGCATCCCCTCGGCCACGCTCCGGCTCGCCGACACCGGGGAGCCGCTGGCCGCGGTGGCCGCCGTGCTGCTCTCCTACGGTGCCGCCGAGCTGGCGCAGGGCTACGGCTTCCTCGCGGTCTTCGCGTGTGCGATGACCCTGCGGATGTCGGAGCGTGGCCACGACTACAACGCCGCGATGCACACCAGCATCGAGCGGCTGGAGCGGCTGCTCACGCTGACCGTGCTGCTCGTGCTCGGGGCCGCCCTCAGCAACTCGCTGCTCGCCGACCTGACCTGGCAGGGCGCCACCGTCGGCGCGCTCCTGGTCCTGGTCGTGCGGCCGGCCGCGGCCTGGTTCTCCCTCCGCGTGGGCCCGATGGGCAAGCGAGCCGGCGCCCGCCGACTCACGGCCGGCGAGGAGGTCGCCACGGCCTGGTTCGGCGTACGCGGGGTGGGCTCGCTCTACTACCTGGCCTACGCCGCCGGACAGGCCCAGTTCCCCGGCATGGCGGCACTGTGGTCCACCGTCGGGTTCACCATCGCGCTCTCGGTGGTGCTGCACGGCATCACCGCGACCCCGACGATGCAGCGCCTCGAGCTCACGCGCGCCGAACGCGTGTGAGTCCGCTCAGCGGGGACGGCGGCTGAGCGTCGAGCCGCAGCGCGGGCAGTGGGCGCCGTGGCAGACGTCGAGCTCCTGGCCGCACCGGCAGACCGAGGCCAGCGCGCCGCGCTCGTCGGCGCTCACGCTCAGCGTCGAGATCCATCCGTGTCGCTCGGTGGTCATCGCTGCTCCTCGATCCGGTGGTGCTGTCAGGAAGGAGACGGCGGTGCGCGACCTTCATGACGTGGTTCGCGGCACAAAGCATCGTGGACGGGTTTGCTTCGAGAGGGGCCGGGGTAAACGAGCGTATTCGGCGCTCGACGTCCTGGTCACTGACCGCACCGACACGCGGCGCGACCCTGCAGGCAGCGCCCAGAACGGGGCGTCCCGGCGGGGAGCGACCAGGAGTCGGCGGCGTCAGCCGAGGACGGTGCAGGTGGAGTCGGCGTTGATCGGCCGCTTGCGGGAGTACGCCGACAGGTCGATCTTGAGGCCGGTGTGCTCGCCGACGAACGTCACCGGGTCGAGGTCGTGGTCCGCGCCGCCCTCGACGGCGTCGACGATCGCGGCCAGGAAGCAACCCGCGAGCGGGGCGTTCTTGAACGAGTTGCCGCTCGTGCCCATCGCGACGTAGAAGCCCGGGGCGTCCGTGCGGTCGTAGATCGGGGTCCAGTCGTCGGCGACGTCGTACACGCCGACCACGCCTGAGGGCCGGTTCGGCACCCGCAGCTCCGGCAGCCGCCGCGCGGCGCGGGTCACCTGCGCCTCGTAGCGGTCGTTGCTGACGTGGGCGTCGACCGCGTCGGGGTCGTCGAGCCACTCGAAGCCGTCGCACTCGGGCTCCGTGCCGCCGATGACCCAGGTCTGCGCCGGCCCCGGACGCATGTAGGTCCCGAGGTCGAGGTCGAAGACCCCCGGTCCGAAGGACTCCTCACCGCTGTAGCCCTCGGGCTGCCTGACCTGGTGGACCTCCTGGCGCAGCGGCCGCACCCCGACGGTGAACTCCTCGCCCACCCCGGCCATCGCGTTGAAGGCGCCCGACCAGGGCCCGGCGGCGTTGACGACGACGGGCGCCTCGACGCGTCGGCCGTCGGCCAGGCGCAGGTGCCAGACCTCGCCCGTGCGGTCGACGCCGGTCACCTCGGCCCGGTACGCCGTACGCGCGCCGTGCAGACGTGCTGCGAAGGCGAGGTTGTCCGCGGCCAGCCGCGGGTCGTCCATGAAGCCGGCGTCGGGGGTGTGGACCGCCCCGAGGCGTGCCGGGGTCTCCTCCCAGAAGGCGTCGTCGGAGACCGGCTTGTTGGGCCAGTAGGCACCGCTGTCGAGGTGGGGGAAGCGAGCCACGAGCTCGACGGCGTCGAGCTCCTCGAAGGGCACCCCGGCCGCCCGCAGCAGGTCGATGCTGTGCTCGCGCGGCACGGCCGGCACGTCGAGGTGCAGCATGCCGGTGCGGTGGAAGCGCGAGAGCGCCGGGGGGTCGGCCAGCGGCTCGAACCCGGGCAGGCCGAGGTGCTCGGACCAGCGCTCCCAGCAGAACTTGGACTCCCAGGCGGTCGCGACGCCCTCGAAGGTGGAGTACATGAAGCGGATGACCGCGCTCGAGGCGCTCGTCGAGCCGTGGCCGGGCCCGCCCGCCTTGTCGAGCACCAGCACCGAGCGGCCTCCCCGGGCCAGCTCGAGCGCGACGGCGGAGCCGATCACGCCGGAGCCGACGACGACGGCGTCGGCGGTGAGGGTCTCGGTCACGGGGTTCTCCTCGGGTGGGTCTCGGTCTCAGGTCTGCAGGATCTCGACACGTTCGCTTCGCTCACTGCTCGATCAACGGACACGTTCGCTTCGCTCACTGCTCGATCAACGGACACGTTCGCTTCGCTCACTGCTCGATCAACGGGGCACGTTCGCTTCGCTCACTGCTCGATCAACGGACTCGTTCGCTTCGCTCACTGCTCGATCAACGGTCAGGCGTCGACGACGATGTCGCCGTCGGGGGTGGAGCAGCAGGGCAGGAACTTGTCCTGCGCGATCTCGCGCGGCCGGATCCCGCCGGCGTGCTTCATGTCGACGCGGCCCGACAGCAGCGTGGACTTGCACGTCCCGCACATGCCCTCGGCGCAGGACGACGGCAGCCGCACGCCCGCCTGCTCGGCGGCGGCCAGCACGGTGGTGCCGGTCGGGCACCTGACCGCGCAGCCGCTGCGCGCGAAGGTGACCGAGGCCGCGGCGGGCGCGGTGGTGGGCCCGGCGGCGGGCCCGGCTGCGTCGAGCAGGTGCCCTCCGACCTCGCCGAGGACGTCAGTGACCCCGGGCGCCGCCGGGGCCCCGGCCGTGCCGAGCACGAAGCTCTCCTCGTGGCACCGCGCCGGGTCGGCACCGACCTCGGCGAGCAGGGCGCGCGCGGCCGCCATGTAGCCGGGCGGGCCGCAGGTGAACACCTCGCGGTCGGCGACGTCGGGCGCGAAGGCGCGCAGCAGGTCGGCGGTCAGTCGCCCGCGCGGGCCCGACCAGGGGCCGGAGCGGTCCGGAGCGCCGTCGGTCTCGCACACCCAGTGCACCCGCAGCCCGGGGTGGGTCGCGGCCAGCGCCTCGACCTCGACGCGGGCGACGAGGTCGTCGGGGGTGCGGGCGCTGTGGACGACGACGACGTCCAGCGCCGAGCCGGTCGCCCCGGTCTCGGACAGGCTGGCCAGGTCGGACATGGTGCGCAGCGTGGCGAGCGTCGGCGTCACGCCGCTGCCCGCGGACAGCAGCAGGTAGCGCCGCGCCGGGTGCTCGGCGACGGAGAAGCCGCCGAGCGGTCCGGTCACCTGCAGCCGGTCACCGGGCCGCACCCGGTCGTGGAGGTACGTCGACATCGCGCCGTCCGGGACGCGCTTGACGGTGAGGCTCAGCAGGTGAGGACGCGTCGGGGGCGAGGAGATCGTGTAGCAGCGCTCGACGTGACGGCCGTCGACCTCGACGCCGAGGGTGACGTACTGGCCCGGGGTGAAGGCGACCCCACCCGGACGGGTCGGCTCGAGCACGACCTGCACGACGTCGTGGGTGAGCGGCACGACACGGCGGACCAGCACCTCCTGGTCGAGCGGCGCCTCGGGGGGCAGCACGTCGGAGCCCAGCGGGGACGGGGGGAGGGGCAGGTCGGGCACCAGCCGCAGCGCCGGCGCGACCGGGTCGGGGTCGGCCCAGGACAGGGGGGTGACGGTCATCGGGAGAGCTCCTCGCGCATGCGGGCGACGTACCAGGAGACGAAGGCGTCCACCTGGCGCTCGGCGACGGAGTACGGGCCGGGCTCGTAGGCCGGGTCGGTGACGCCGGCCTGGGTGAGGGCGACGAAGGCGGCGTCCTCCTCGTTGGTGTGGCGCCAGACCTCCGTCAGCGCGTCGACGTCGTAGTCGACGCCCTCGACGGCGTCGGCGTGCACCAGCCAGGTGGTGCGCACCAGCGTCCGGCCGACGCCGAGGGGCAGCACCGCGAAGGTCACGACGTGGTCGGCCAGTGCGTGGCACCACAGGTTGGGCTGGGCGTGGAAGGTGAGGCGCCCCAGCCGGGCCTCGTCGAGGTCGCCGAGCAGCCGCTGCACCAGCCGTGAGCCGTCGCGGGAGAAGGACTCCCCGAGGCCGTCGAGCGCCTCGCGCTGGATCCGGAAGCCGACCGGCCGGTCGACGAGGTCCTCGACGGGGGCGTACGGCATGCCGCGCTGCTCGCAGGCGAGGTGGAGCCCCTCCTCGGCCAGCAGGTAGCGGTCGTGGGCGCCGCGCAGCCGTGGCGGCACCTCGTGGTC
Organism: uncultured Actinomycetota bacterium; assembly: GCA_963721555.1. Lineage (GTDB taxonomy): Bacteria > Actinomycetota > Actinomycetes > Propionibacteriales > Nocardioidaceae > Marmoricola_A. The sequence continues at coordinate 228,621 of CAVRJU010000001.1, forward strand.
GGCCAGCCCCCAGGTCGGGAAGAAGGTGCACACCAGGTCGGGGTGGCCCTCGCAGTGGTAGCACTCCCGGTTGTTCTCCATGGTCAGCTTCCAGTTGCCGTCCTCGACGAGGTCGACCTGGGCCGCGACCTTGGTGCGGTCGAGCGCGTGCGCGGCGAGGTACGGCGTGACCGTGGCCGCCACCGCCTCGAGGTCGTCGGGGGGCTCGGGGGCGAGGCAGACGAAGAGCAGCCCGGCGACCTCGCGCAGGTGGACGGTGCGCAGCGACAGGCAGGCCGGGTCGACCCCGCCGTCCTCGACCGGCACGAGCTGGGGGGCGTGGATGAGGCGGCCGTCGGTGGCGTAGGTCCACCGGTGGTAGCCGCAGACGATGTTGCCGACCGAGCCCTTCGGCTCCTCGACGAGCCGGGCGCCGCGGTGGCGGCACACGTTGCGGAAGGCCCGGACCTCCTCGTCGTCGTCGCGCAGCACCAGCACCGAGGCGGTGCCGAGCTCGACGGTGACGTAGTCGCCGGCCTCCGGCACCTCCGCCACCGTGCCGACGAAGACCCACTGCCGCTGCCACAGCAGCGCCAGGTCGAGCTCGTGCAGGTCGGCGTCGGTGTACGCCGCCCCGGGGAGCGACCGGTTCGGCTGACGCGCGTCGAGCACCTCGGCGAGGTGGGCCCGGGCCTCGGCCGCGGCCGGTCCCACGAGCGGTCCGCTGCCCGTGGTCGGACGCGAGGGTGTGGTCGTCATCGGTGCTCCTGCTCAGACCGTCATGCACAGACGCAACGCGTCGAGGACGGCGGCGTGGATGTTGCGGCTGGTGACGGCGTCGCCGATCCGGAACAGCTGGTAGGAGCCGGCCGGGTTGGTGCGGACCTGCTGCGGCTCGCCTCCCAGCAGGGCGTCGTGGTCGACCTCGCCGAGGTTGACCGATCCGGGCACGAGCGCGTGGTAGAGCTCGTCGTTGGGGACGGTGCCGTGCTCGACGACGACGTGGTCGACGACCCGCTCGACGGTCGAGGCGCCGGTGTCGCTGTAGTCGCTGGCCAGGGTCGCGACCAGCCGGCCGCCGGCCCCGGGCTCGGCGCGCCGCACGGCAACCAGGCGCCGCGCCACGGTCAGGGTGACGTCGTGCTCGGCGAAGGCCCGCAGGTAGGCGGGGCTGTTCATCGACCCGACCGAGACGCCGACCATCCGCTCGGGGGTGACCAGCTCGACCCGGGCGCCGGAGCGACCCAGCTGCTCGGTCGCGTCCAGGGCGGGCTCGCCGCCGTGGTCGTCGAAGACCAGGACCCGGTCGCCCGGGCGTGGCGCCCCTCCGGTGCCGCCCATGACGTCCCAGGTGTCGAGCACGAGCTGTTGTCCGACCGACAAGAACGAGCGGTCGGGCATCCCGCCGGTGGCGACCACCACGACGTCGGGCGCCTCGGCCAGCACGGTCGACTCCTCGGCGAAGACGCCGTACCGGAAGTCGACGCCGCTGTACTTCGCCTCGGCCACCCGCCAGTCGACGATCCCGATGAGGTCACGCCGACGGGCGCCGGACGCGGCGAGCAGCACCTGGCCGCCGGGCCGGTCGGCCGCCTCCATGAGCACGACGTCGTGGCCGCGCTCGCCCAGCACCCGCGCCGCCTCCAGACCGGCGGGACCGGCGCCGACGACGACGGCGCGCAACCGGCGCCCGACGGTGGGGGCCACGACGTGGGGCAGCGACTGCTCGCGCCCGGTCGCCGGGTTGTGGATGCACTTGGCGTCGCCGGACTCGTAGATCGCGTCCAGGCAGTACGACGCCCCCACGCACGGCCGGATCCGGTCCTCCTCGCCGCGTGCGACCTTGGCCACCAGGTGCGGGTCGGCCAGCTGCGGACGGGTCATCCCGACCAGGTCGAGCAGGCCGTCGCGGATGGCGTGGCGAGCGGTGGAGACGTCGCCGATGCGGGCGGCGTGCATGACCGGGACGTCGAGAGCGCGGCGCACCTGTCCGGCGAACTCGAGGAACGGTGCGCTCGGCGTCCCCATCGAGGGGATCGCGGCGGCGAGGCGGGCGTCGGAGTCGAGCCCGCCCTTGATGACCGAGAGGAAGTCGACGCCGTGCTCACGGTAGCGCCGCACGATGTCGAGGGTGTCCTCGAGCCCGAGCCCGTCGGGCAGGCACTCGTCCATCGCCATCCGGACGCCCACGACGAACTCGGGCGAGACCGCGGACCGGACGGCGTCGAGCACGCGGAGCGGGAAGGTCAGCCGGTTCTCGAGGCTGCCACCGAAGGCGTCGTCGCGCTGGTTGGTGGCCGGGGAGACCCAGGCGTCGAAGAGGTGGCTGTAGGACTCGATCTCGATGCCGTCGAGGCCCGCCGCCTCGCAGCGGGCGGCGGCGTCGGCGAAGTGACGCACGATGCGGTCGACGTCCCAGGGCTCGGCCGCCTTGGGGAACGAGCGGTGCTGGGCCTCGCGCAGGCCCGAGGGGTAGACCAGCGGCAACCAGTCGCCGGTGAAGTTGGAGGTACGTCGACCCAGGTGCGTCACCTGGCACATCACGGCGGCGCCGGCCTCGTGGCAGTCGTCGGTGAGCCGGCGCAGCCACGGGACGATCTCGTCCTTGTAGAGCAGCATGTTGCCGAAGGCGGGCGGGCTGTCGGGGGAGACGACGGCCGAGCCGCCGATCATCGTGAGGCCGACCCCGCCGCGGGCCTTCTCGAGGTGGTAGGCCCGGTAGCGGTCCTTCGGCATCCCGTCCTCGGTGTAGGCGGGTTCGTGCGAGGTGCTGACGACGCGGTTGCGCAGCTGCAGGCCCTTCAGGGTGAAGGGGTCCAGCAGGGGGTCGATCGTGGGCACGAGCCCATCCTCACGGCGCACGACCGTGCACGAAAAGCGCGGGTTTTGATCGAGCATCGTGCAATCTTGTTGCATGATCGATCCGCGTCTCCGCGTGCTCCGGGTGGTCGCCGAGCGCGGCACCATCTCGGCAGCGGCAGCCGACCTCGGCTACACGCCCTCCGCGGTGTCCCACCAGCTGCGCACCCTGGCCCGCGACGTGGGGGTGCGCCTGCTCGAGCCCGACGGGCGCAACGTGCGGCTCACCGTGGCCGCCCGCACGCTGCTCGGCCACAGCGACGAGCTCTTCGCGCGCTGGGAGGAGATCCGCGGTCACGTCCAGCAGGCCGACCGCGGCGGGTCCCTGGGACAGCTCCGGCTGGCCGGGTTCTCCACCGCCGCCTCGGTCCTGCTGCCCCCGGTGGCCGCCGCCTCCCGAGCGGCCTTCCCCGACTCGGTCGTGCAGATCACCGAGGCCGACCCGGAGGTGTGCTTCGAGCTGCTGCTGGCCGAGCAGGTCGACCTCGCCGTCGTGGTGGGCACCGACCCGCTGCCGGCCAGCGCCGACGGCCGCTTCGAGCAGCGCCCGCTGCTGAGCGACACCCTCGACCTCCTCGTGCCGAGCGGGCACCGGCTGGCCGACCAGGAGCAGGTCACCCTGGCCGACGCGGCCGGGGAGGAGTGGATCATGGACCGCCCCGGCCGGCCCTACCACCAGCTCGCCGTGAGCGCCTGCACCGCGGCCGGCTTCACCCCGCGCCACGCCCACCGGGCGGTCGAGTGGGACACCTGCGCCGCGCTGGTCTCCGCCGGGCTGGGCGTCGCGATGATCCCGCGGCTGGCCCGGCTGCCCGCCGGCTTCGACCTGGTCCGGGTGATGCTGCACGGTCGGGACGCCCCGGTGCGACACGTCCGGACGAGCGTCCGGCGGGGCACCTCCCAGCAGCCCGAGATCCAGCTGGCGCTGGAGGAGCTGCGGCGGGTGGCGGCCGTGGTCGCCGCACCCGGGCGAGCGGCGTACCACCAGGGCAGCCTGGACGTCTGACCGCCGCGCCGTCCGGCGCCTAGGATCGCGGCATGGCCCTGACCGTCCCGCTCGCCGAGGGCATCTGGCGCGTCCCGCTCATGGGCGACTGGACCAACGGCTTCCTGCTGCGCGACGACGACGGGCAGGTCACCGTGCTCGACATGGGGCTGCCGTTCTCGGGCAAGCGGATGATGAGGGCGCTGGCCTCGATCGGCTCCGGCCCCGCCGACGTCACCCGTCTGCTGCTCACCCACTGCCACCCCGACCACGCGGGCGGGGCGGCGTACGTCGCGGAGCGGACCGGCCGCGAGGTCAGCGTGCACGCCGACGACGCGGAGTACGTCCGCACCGGCACCCAGCCCCCGACCGACCCCACCGTGCGGACGTCGCTGCTGACGCGCCTGCTGCCCAGCGGAGGCGCACCACCGGCGCCCGTCGCCGAGGAGCCGGTGCGCGACGGGCAGGTGCTCGACGTGGCCGGCGGGCTCGAGGTCGTCCACACGCCCGGCCACTCGCCGGGCCACTGCTCCTACCTCCACCGCGACTCCGGCCTGCTCATCACCGGCGACGCGATCTTCAACGTGCTGGGTCTGCGCTGGCCGATGAAGCTGCTGTGCTCGGACTTCCGCATGACCCAGGAGACCGCCCACCGGCTCGCCGAGCTCGACTACACAACGGCGGCCTTCACCCACGGGCCCGAGATCACCGACCGTCCCCGCGAGGCCATCCGCTCGTTCCTGGCCCGGGCGTCCTGACGTGGTGAGCGAGATCGACGTCGACGAGCTCGACGCGCTGCTGACCCACGGCGACGTCGATCTGGTCGACGTCCGGGAGCCGGCGGAGTTCGCCCAGGCCCACGTGCCCGGGGCGCAGCTGGTCCCGCTCGGCACGCTGCACGGGGCGCTCGGCGAGCTGCCGCGCGGGCGACGCCTGTACGTCGTGTGCGCGGTCGGGGCGCGCAGCGCGGCCGCGGCCGAGTTCCTCGTGGCTCAGGGCTTCGACGCCGTCAACGTCGCCGGCGGCACCCGGGCCTGGGTGGCGGCGGGCAAGGCCTACGACCAGGGTCTCTGAGCAGGGGGCGGGTCAGGCCGTGGTGCCCGTGCCCGCGCGTGCGCCGGTCCGCTCCGCCCCGATCCCCGCCGCGACGACGAAGCCGATGCCCACGACCGCGAGCAGGCTCGGCACCTGGCTGAGGGCCACCAGGCCGACGAGCAGCGCGATCGCCGGCTCCAGCGCCATCATCGTCCCGAACGCCGCCGTGGTCAGGCGTCGCAGCGCCAGCAGCTCGAGCACGTAGGGCACCAGCGGCAGCAGCACGGCCGCGCCGATCCCGACCACCAGGACCTCGACGGACAGGCGGGTCACGGCGGCGGGCTCGGTGGCGAGCGTGGCGACGGTGGCGACCAGGGCGGCGACCACCAGCGAGAGCGAGAGGGCGGACAGCCCGGCGACGGCGTCGCCGGCCCGCTGGGTCAGCACGATGTACGCCGCCCAGCAGACCGCCGCGCCCAGCGCGAAGGCCACGCCGAGGAGGTCCGCGCCGCCGGACCAGGGCTCGGTCAGCAGCAGCACGCCCACCAGGGCGAGCAGGGGGAACACCCGGCTGGCGCCACGCCCGCGGACGACCGCGACGCCGAGCGGGCCGAGGAACTCCAGCGCGCTCGCAGTGCCCAGCGGCAGCCGCTCGATGGCGGCCATGAACAGCAGCGTGATCCCGCCGGTCGCGACACCCGAGCGCGAGGGTCGTGCCGAGCGCGTCACGCGTGAAGTGGGCCCGGCGCGGACGCACCACGGCGAGCAGGACCAGCGCGGCGACGCTGAGCCGCAGCCACGCGGCTCCGGCGATCCCGAGCACGTCGACGAGCCCGACGGACACGGCCAGCCCCAGCTGGACCGACGTCATCGCGACCAGTGCCATCAGCGCGCCGCTGCGCGCGGGGGAACCGGAAGCCCCGGCGCGGGAGCCCGTCGGGGTGGGGGGAGTGGTGAGCAGGTCGGTCATGGGGACAGCACACCAACGACCGAGTGTTCACGTCCACGTGACCACGATGGACACATCGTTCATGGATCGCGGACAATGGCCCGATGGACGTCCGCCGGCTCGAGCTGCTCGTGGAGCTGTCCCGTCTCGGCTCCATGCGCGAGGTCGCCGACGAGCTCGGCCTGACCACCTCGACGGTCTCGCAGCAGCTGGCCGCTCTCGCCCGCGACGTGGGCGTGCCGCTGCTGGAGCCGGTGGGGCGCCGGGTCCGGCTGACCGCGGCCGGACGTCGTCTCGCCGACCACGGCGTCACGATCCTGGCCGCGGTCGAGACCGCCCGGCGCGACCTCGACCCCGAGGCAGAGCCGGCGGGCACGATCCGGGTCGCCGCCTCCAGCAGCGCCGTGCGCCGCGCGCTGCTGCCCCTGGTCGGCGAGCTCGCGTCGGCGTACCCGCAGGTCAGGCTGCACCTCAGCGAGCACGAGCCGCTCGAGTCCTTCGCGCTGCTGGCCGCGGACGACGTCGACCTGGCTCTCGTGTACGACTACACGGTCGCGCCCGCGGCGTGGCCGGGCCGGCTGACCGTGCGGCCCCTGTGGACGGCACCGTGGGGGCTGGCCGTACCCGCGGGGGCAGGTGCGCCGACCGGCTCGTCGACCGAGGTCTTCGCGGCTTTCGCCGACCGGGCGTGGATCACCAACTCCCGCAACACCGCCGACGAGGAGGCGGTGCGCACCTTGGCCTCGATGGCCGGCTTCACCCCGCGCATCGAGCACCGCATCGACAGCCTCGAGCTGGTCGCGAGCCTGATCCGAGGCGGGCTGGGGGTCGGGCTGCTCGCCCACGAGCACGCCGACGAGGACGGCATCGACCTCCTGCCGCTGGTCGAGCCGCCGGTGACCCTGCGGGCGTACGCCGTGGTGCGCGCCGGCCGGGAGGCCTGGCCTCCGCTGCGCCTGGTGCTCGACCGGCTCGCCGCCGAGCACTCCTGAGCCGCGCGGGGAACCCGGCCGCGGCGGCGCCGTGCCGACGGCGGGGCTGGCAGGATGGCGACGTGATCGATGCGCTCGAGGCCGGGATCTACCTCGGCTGCCTCGTCCTCCTGGTGGCGACCGTCCTCCACGTGGTCCGCGGCTGGCGGCCGACCGACTGGCTCGTCGGCGGCCTGGCCGTCCTCGAGCTGGCCCTGCTCGTCCAGCTCGTGGCCGGCATCGTGCTGGTGGCCGGCGACGGCAGCGCCGAGGGCGGCACCGTGACCTTCCTGGGCTACCTGGTCGGCTCGCTGGTCGTGCTGCCGGCCGGGCTGGCCTGGGCGCTGGGCGAGCCCTCGCGCGCCGGCACGGCGGTGCTGCTCATCGCGGTCGCCGTGGTGGCCTTCCTGGAGCTGCGGCTGGACCAGATCTGGTCGGGCGTGTGAGCAGCCGGACGGGGGCCGGCTTCGGTCGCCTGCTCGTCGCGGTGTACGCCGTGTTCGCGCTGTCGGCGACCGGACGCTCGACGGTGCAGCTGCTGACCAAGGCCGGGGAGGCCCCGGCGGCCTACGCGCTGTCGGCGTTCGCCGCGCTGGTGTACGTCGCCGCGACCGTCGGTCTCGCGCGGGACGGGGCACGGGCGACCCGGGTCGCGTGGGTGGCCTGCGTGGTGGAGGCCGTCGGCGTGATCACCGTCGGGACCGTCAGCGAGGTGCGGCCGGAGTGGTTCGACGACGCGACCGTGTGGTCGGACTTCGGCGTCGGCTACGGCTACCTCCCGCTCGTGCTGCCGTTCGTCGGGCTGTTCTGGCTGGCCCGGTCCTCGCGGACCGCCACCCCGACCGTCTGATCGGACGTACGCTCCGACGATGGACTCCTCCCCGAGCGGTCAGCGCGTCGTCGCGACCATCGTCGCCCTGCCCGACTCCCACGACGTCGTCCGCGCCGCCCTCGTCGAGCTGGTGACCGCCACCCGCGACGAGGAGGGCTGCGTGACCTACGAGCTCTTCGAGTCCGGGGCCGCTCCCGGCACCTTCATCACCGTCGAGACCTGGCGCTCGGCCGAGGACCTGGCCGCGCACATGACCACCCCGCACATCGCTGCCGCGTTGGCCGCCACCGAGGGCCACCTGGCGCTCCCTCCGGGCATCCACCCGCTCACCCCCGTCGCCTGAGCCGCATCACTGAGCGGTGCGATCAGACCGGGACGACCTCGTCGCCGACCCGGATCGTGCCGCTCTCCAGGACCCGGAACACCGACCCGCCGCGGTGACGCAGCGCGTGCTGCGCACCCACGCCGATCGTGTCGTCGAGCAGCTTGCACGGCGCGGCCACCCGCACCACCTCGAGCAGCGCCTCCCCGACCCGCAGCCGGGTGCCGGGAGTCGTCGGGACGTCGCCCTCGGTCAGCGTGACGTTGCGCCGGGTCAGGTGGGCGGGCACCTCCGCGCCGTACCGCACGGCCGCGTCGGCCAGCGAGGTCAGGCTCTGCACGCTCACGTGGCGGTGCTTCGCCCCGTGGTAGCGGTCGCCGACCAGGCCGCGCCCGGCCTCGGCCTGCACCTCGTCGACGGCGCGCATCGGCAGCCGGCGCCCCTTGGCGACGTGGATCGAGGCGACGCGCGGCAGGTCGGGGGACCAGGGCCCGAGGTCCAGGGCCGGCTGGTCGCTGAGCGTCACCGGCGGCTCACTGGTCGCGGTAGCGCTGGGCGCGTTGCGCCGCCTCGGACAGCTCCTCCGCCGTGACCTGACGGCCGCCGGCACTCCAGTCCGCCGGGTCCGCGGCGTACGGCGTGCCGTAGGCGGAGGTGTCGCGCTGCGTGCGCCACCCCTCGGCGAGGGGTCCGAGGTCGAGGGTGTCGAACCCGATCTCGTCGAGCAGGCGCGACACCGTCGCCTTGGCGGTCGCGTCGTCGCCGGCGATCGCCAGTGCGCTGCGGTCGGGCGCGCCGCTCGGGCGTCCGAGCGAGCCCAGGTGGCCGACGTAGATGTTGTTGAAGACCTTCACCACCGCCGACTCGGGCAGGTGCGCGGCCAGCAGCTCCGAGGTCGTCGTCGACTCGTCCTCGAGCTCCGCGATCTCGCCGTCGCGCTGGGGGTAGTAGTTCATCGTGTCGAGGACGATCTTGCCGCGCAGCGGGGCGACGGGGACGTCGCGGTAGGCCTTGAGCGGGATCGTCACGACCACCACGTCACCGGCCTCGGCGGCCTCCTCCGCGGTGGCGGCGCGGGCGCCCGGTCCCAGCTCGGCCACGAGTCCCTCGAGGGTCTGCGGGCCGCGACTGTTGCTCACCACCACCTCGTGACCGGCCGCCAGGGCCAGCCGGGCGACGGTGCTGCCGATGTTGCCGCTTCCGATGAAGCCCCAGGTCGTCATGGTGGCCCCAACGCACACCCGCCCCGGCTTTGTTCCGGGGCCGCGTCGAGGATCGCGGGAGGTCAGGAGACCTCGAACTCGCCGAGGGTGTCCCAGTGGTCGCCGGGGATCTGCATGTTGCGGACCTGTGGCGTCTCCGCGACGTACTGCGGCAGGTCCGCCTGGGCCTGCTTGAAGTGCTCGGAGGTCACGTGGGCCTCGGCGGCGTCGTCCTCGAAGGCCTCGATGAGCGTGTACTGGTCCGGGTCCTCGACGTTGCGCGACCACTCGAAGAACAGGTTGCCGTCCTCGGCACGCGTGGCCTCGGTGAAGTCGCGTGCCAGCTCGGGCCACCGGTCGGCGTGCTCGGGCTTGATCTTCCACTTGACGCAGATGAAGATCATCGGCTTCCTCCTGAGGACTCGCGGTCACGGGCGTACGCGGGGAGCCTGCCACCTGGGCGACGCCCTCAACCACGCTTACCTGTCGCGGCCAACGGTCCACCGACTCTCGCGCGTGCCTCGCACAAACCGTCATTGTGGAGGAGGATCGACACGCGATGTCCGGCACAGGACCTCGGCGACGACTCCAGGAGGTCACACGTGGGCACCATTCTCGTCGGAGTGGACAGCGGGGACTCATCGACACGAGCGGTGGAGTACGCCGTGGACGTGACCCGGGACTCGGGCTCCGAGATCGTCATCGCACATGTCATCCACTGGTCCCCTTTCACGTTCAACACGCCGTCCGACAACGAGGAGAGACCGCGGAAGCGCGCCGAGGAGATCGAGCACGCGCGGACCGCGGTCGTCAACCCGATGGTGGCGCTGGCCGACGAGTCCGGACGGCAGGTCCGCAGCGAGATCCGTCACGGACAACCGGCGCGCACCCTCGTCGCCCTGGCGCAGGAGTCCGGAGCCCAGCAGATCGTGGTCGGGCGCACCGGTGACAGCGGCTTCACCGAGGCGGTGTTCGGCAGTGTGGTCGGGCGGCTGGCCCAGACCTCGCCCGTGCCGGTGACGGTGGTGCCGTGATGAGCGTGACGCCTCACAACATCCTGGTCGACGGCTTCGAGAAGCTTTCCGAGTGGGTCACCAGCACCGTCTTCTACGCCGTGACGATCGGCGGCGTGCTCGGTGCCGCTGATCCTGCTGTGGCTCGTGGTCGCCGGCTCCTTCTTCACGGTCTGGATGGGATTCGAGAACATCCGCGGCTTCCGGATGTCCTTCGACACCGTGCGCGGCAAGTACTCCGGCCCGGAGGACGCCGGTGAGGTCTCGCACTTCCAGGCCCTGGCCACCGCTGTGTCCGGCACCGTGGGCCTCGGCAACATCGCCGGTGTGGCGGTGGCGGTCTCGCTCGGTGGCCCCGGTGCGACCCTCTGGATGATCCTGGCCGGGTTCCTCGGGATGAGCACCAAGATGGTCGAGTGCACGCTCGGGGTGAAGTACCGCCACGAGCACGCCGACGGCACCGTGTCGGGCGGACCGACGTACTACCTGCGGGACGGGGTCGGGAAGCTGGTCAACCCCACCTTGGGCAAGGTGCTCGCCACGCTCTTCGCGATCTTCTGCATCGGCGGGGCGCTCGGTGGCGGCAACATGTTCCAGGCCAACCAGGCCACCACCCAGCTGGTCAACGTGACCGGCGGTGACGACGGGTTCCTGGCCGACTACCGCTGGGCCATCGGGCTGCTGTTCGCGATCCTCGTCGGCGTGGTGATCATCGGCGGCATCAAGAGCATCGCCCGGGTCACCGAGAAGATCGTGCCGTTCATGGCGGTCCTCTACATCACGGCGTGCCTGATCGTGATCCTCACCAACGTCGACCAGGTCCCGACGGCCTTCAGCGACATCGTCACCGGGGCGTTCAACCCCGAGGGCATCGCAGGCGGCGCCGTCGGAGTGCTGCTGGTCGGCTTCCAGCGCGCGGCGTTCTCCAACGAGGCAGGCATCGGCTCGGCCTCGATCGCGCACTCGGCGGTGAAGACCAAGGAGCCCGCCACCGAGGGCTACGTCGCCCTGCTGGAGCCCTTCATCGACACGATCGTGATCTGCACGATGACCGCGCTGACCATCGTCATCACCGGAGCCTGGAACGACCCGGACGCGCCCGAGACCGAGGGGGTCTCGCTGACCTCGCGCGCCTTCGAGTCCGTGCTGCCGTGGTTCCCCAACGTGCTGGCGATCGCGGTGATGTTCTTCGCGTTCTCGACGATGATCAGCTGGTCCTACTACGGCATGAAGGCCACCGGCTACCTCTTCGGCGACAGCTCGACGGCGGAGAACGTCTTCAAGGTGGTGTTCTGCATCTTCACCTTCATCGGCGCCGTGGCCACGCTCACCCCGGTGATCAACTTCTCGGACTCGATGATCTTCGCGATGTCGGTGCCCAACATCATCGGGCTCTACATCCTGGCGCGCGTGGTGCGGAAGGAGGTCAGGAGCTTCCGCGCGCGGGTCGACGAGGGAACCATCAAGACCTACACGTGAGGCCGGTGGCGGAAGCGTACGGTGAGTCGCACGACGTACCGGGCCTGCTCGTGAGCGACGGCTCGGTCTGACGACCGGTAGAGCGACAAGGACAAGCCCTGAACCTCCTCGACACCCAGGCACGGAGGGCGCTCGGCGACCTCTCGTGCGAGGTCACCGAGCGACCGCTCGACCTGCTGGCCCGCGCCCACGACGCCTCCCACTACCTGCTGCACCCGCAGGCGGTCGCGATCCCTCGGGGCGCGGACCAGGTCGCCGAGGTCATGCGGGCCTGCACCCGCCTCGGCGTCCCGCTGACGCTGCGCGGCGGGGGCACGTCGCTCTCGGGTCAGGCCGTGACCGACAGCGTGCTCGTCGACACCCGCACCCACTTCCAGGGCGTCGAGGTCCTCGACGACGGTGCCCGGGTCCGCGTCGAGCCGGGTGTGACCGTGCGGGCGGTCAACAACCGGCTGGCGCCGTACCGTCGCCGGCTGGGGCCGGACCCGGCGAGCGAGCTGGCGTGCACCATCGGCGGCGTCATCGCCAACAACTCGTCCGGCATGCAGTGCGGCACGGAGTTCAACACCTACCGGACGTTGGAGTCGATGGTGCTGGTGCTGGCCTCCGGCACCGTCGTCGACTCCGCGCACCCCGACGCCGACGCGCTGCTGCGCGCCGCCGAGCCCGAGCTGTACGCCGGCCTGCTGGGTCTGCGCGACCGGGTGCGGTCCGACGCCGGCTCGGTGGCGACGCTGGAGCGGCTGTTCAGCTTCAAGAACACGATGGGCTACGGGCTCAACGCGCTGCTCGACCACGACGACCCGGTCGAGATGCTGGTGCGGCTCGCCGTCGGCTCCGAGGGCACCCTCGGGTTCGTGGCCTCCGCGGTCTTCCGCACCCTCGAGGTGCTGCCGCAGGTGGCGACCGGGCTGCTGGTCTTTCCGAACCTGCACGCCGCGGCGGCCTCCGTCGAGGCGGTCGTGGCCACCGGTGTGGCGACGGCTGAGCTGCTCGACGCCCAGTCGTTGCGGGTCGCCCAGGCCGACCCGAAGTGCCCGCCGGCCATCCGCGGCGTGCGCCTGGCCGAGCAGGCCGCGCTCCTCGTGGAGCTGCAGGCCCGTGAGGTCGACGAGCTGGCCGGCATGCAGGACGCCGCCGTACGCGCCTTCGGCACCCTGCCGCTGGAGACCGGGGCCGCGATGACCACCGACGCCGCCGAGCGGGCCGGGCTGTGGACGACCCGGAAGGGCCTGTACTCCGCCGTCGCCGGCGCCCGCCCGATGGGCACCAGCGCACTGCTGGAGGACGTCGCGGTGCCGGTCGCCGAGCTCGGCGACCTCAGCCAGAGCCTGGTGAAGCTGTTCGACGCCCACGCCTACGAGGGCTCGGTCATCTTCGGCCACGCCCGCGACGGCAACCTGCACTTCATGCTCAACGAGGACTTCGGATCGCCTGACAAGCTGGAGCGCTACGAGGCGTTCACCCTGGAGATGGTCGACCTCGTGCTCGGCCTCGGCGGCACCCTCAAGGCCGAGCACGGCACGGGGCGGATCATGGCGCCGTTCGTCGAGCGGCAGTACGGCGCCGAGCTCACCGAGGTGATGCGCGAGCTCAAGACCCTGGTCGACCCCGGCGGGATGCTCAACCCCGGCATCGTGCTCACCGAGGACCCCCGCGCCTGGATCAGCGACCTCAAGGTCGTGCCCGAGGTGGAGGAGGAGGTCGACCGGTGCGTCGAGTGCGGCTTCTGCGAGCCGGTGTGCCCGTCGCGGGCGCTGACCCTGACGCCGCGGCAGCGGATCGTGCTGCGCCGCGAGCAGAAGGCGGCGACCCAGCGGGGCGACCACGCGCTGGCGGCGCAGCTGGCCGAGGACTACGACTACGACGGCGTGCAGACGTGCGCCGCCGACGGCATGTGCGCCACCGTCTGCCCCGTCCACATCGACACCGGTGCGCTGGTGCGCCGGCTGCGGGCCGAGTCGAACGGCGGGCTGGCCGAGCGGGCCTGGGACGCTGCGGCCGGCCACTGGGGCGCGGCGACCCGGGCCGGGTCGCTGGCCCTGACGGCGGCCGACAAGCTGCCCGGCGGGCTGACCGTCGGCGTGTCCCGGGCCGCGCGCCGCGTCGCGGGCGCCGAGCGCGTGCCGGAGTACGACCCCGGTCTCGGTCGCGGAGGGGCGCCGCGGCCGTCGTTGGCGGCGTCCGAGCCGGACGCGGTGCTGTTCGCGGCGTGCGTCCAGACGCTGTTCGGCGGCGGGGCGACCTCGGCGCTCGTGGCGCTCTGCGAGCGGGCCGGGGTGTCCCTGCGGACCCCCGACGACCTGCCGTCGCTGTGCTGCGGGACCCCCTGGAAGTCCAAGGGCCACCTCGACGGCCACCGGAGGATGTCGTCGATGGTGGCCGAGTCGCTGCTGGCCGCGACGGGCGGCGGCCGGCTGCCCGTCGTCGTCGACGCGTCCTCCTGCGCGGAGGGCGTGATCATCGCGCTGGAGACGGCGAGGGCCGAGGGCGTCACCGTGCTCGACGCGACCGAGTTCGTGGCGTCGCGGGTGGCGCCCCGCCTCTCGGTGTCCGCGCCGGTCGCGTCCGTGGCGGTCCACCCGACGTGCTCGTCGACGGCCCTGGGGTCGACCGACGCGCTGGTCGCGCTGGCGCGGGTGGTCTCCGACGACGTCGTGGTGCCTGCTGCGTGGGGCTGCTGCGCCTTCGCCGGCGACCGGGGCCTGCTGCATCCCGAGCTGACCGCCTCGGCGACGGCCCCCGAGGCGGCCGAGCTCGCGGACCGCACCTTCGCGGCGTACGTCTCGGGGAACCGGACCTGCGAGATCGGGATGTCGCGGGCGACCGGGCAGGAGTACCGCCACGTCCTCGAGGTGCTGGAGGAAGCCACCCGCTGACCCGGGCCTGCTTCTGGTCACTGGCTGCCGGAAGGGCGGCTTCCGGGCGCTGCCTGCAGGCCGCCGCGGCGTGTCGTTGCGGCCGTCGCCCAGACACCGGCCGACGTGCAGGCAGTGACCAGAAGCCAGCAGACGGTCTGATCACGACCGTTTCCCCTCGACGCCACCGCCCGGAGCAGCCGCGCAACACGTCCTGGCCGGACCGGAACGCACCGTTATGTGTCCTTACGCCGTCGGACGGCCGTACCCTCGACATACTGCAGAGGGGGAATTGACGTGGCGGAGACCGGGACCTCGCCCGAGGTGCTCGCCCTCCGCAGCCTGCACGCCATCATCACCTCCGTCCACGAGATGGAGGACCTCCAGGGCGTCCTGCAGACCGCCGCCCAGGGCGTCGTCGACGTCCTCGGCTTCGAGGTCGCCGTCATCGACTGCGTCGACGACCACGGGTACGTCGAGGCGCTGGCCGTGGCCGGCGACCCGGACGCGGTCGCGACCATGAAGTCACGGCGCATCCCGCTCGTCGAGATCCTGACCGAGTTCGACATCGCCGAGCCGTGGGGACTGCTGAAGTTCGTCCCCCACGACCGGCTCGAGGCCGACGCCGAGACCAGCTGGGTGCCCGACATCGAGCCGCTCGACGTACCGGACGCGTGGCACCCGCTCGACGCGCTCTACGCACCGTTGGAGGGGCCGACCGGCGAGCTCGTCGGGGTGCTGAGCGTCGACCTCCCCGTCAACCGGCGCCGCCCCGGGCCGCTGGCGCGCCAGGTCCTCGAGATGTACGCCGTGCAGGCCGGTCTGGCCATCCACCACGCGCAGGAGCGCGCTCGCCTCAACGAGCGGATCCGGCTGGGTGCGGCGGTCCGGACGATCCTGGAGACCGCGTCGCGCGAGCTGGACCTGCAGACGATCATCGACGACAGCTTCGTGCCGCTGGCCGACGGCTTCCGCTGCGACCGGTTGCTCATCCGGGTGCTCGACCAGCTCGACGACCGAGGGTCAGGGGGTGCGGGAGGAGGACCGGCGTCCGGGGCCGGGGCGACGTACCCGCCGGACCTGCTGGCCTCGATGGGGCCGCGCCTGGCCGACCTGGGACAGCAGCCGAGCGGCGGCGAGCTGCTCGCTCTCGGTGAGCGGATCGCCCGGGAGTGCTGGGCCCGCAAGACCACCTGCGTCGTCGACGCGCTGACGGAGCCGCCGGAGGACCTCGTGGGTCCGGTCGACCTGGCGCTGCTGCGGGTCATGATGACCGGCCTGGACGCGGCCGGGGTGATGCTGGTGCCGCTCGGCTCGGGCGCCAGCTGCGTGGGCTACCTGACGCTGGTGCGCGCCTCCGAGGGCTCGGCGTGGACCGAGGCGGAGAGCGACGCCGCCCTGGAGGTCGGCCGCGAGATGGGCCGCGTGGTCCACCGGACGCACCTCTACCAGCGTGAGCGTGAGCTGGTCGCCGAGCTGCAGGAGCTCGACCGCTACAAGGGCGAGATGATCGCGACGATCACCCACGAGCTGAAGAACCCGCTGACCGCGATCCGCGGCTACGTCGAGCTGCTCTCCGAGCAGGGTGTCGGCGGGCGCGGCATGGAGGCGATCGAGCGCAACGTGACCCGGCTGGTGAACCTCACCGACGACCTCCTGCTGCTGGCGAAGGTCAGCGATCCGCACCGGGTGCTGGTCTCCGGCCCGGTGCCGCTCGGCCCCCTCGTCGAGGAGGTGGTCGAGGCGGTGACCGTGCAGGCGCAGCGCAAGGACCTGCGGATCGACGTCGTGGGTCCGGGACGCGACCTGGTGGTCAGCGGCGAGCGCGACGAGCTGACCCGGATGATGGTCAACATCGTCGGCAACGCCGTGAAGTACACGCCGGAGGGAGGGCGTGTGACGCTGTGCCTGGAGCCGGTCGACGACCGGGCCGCCTTCCGCTGCTCCGACACGGGCCTGGGCATCGCCGCCGACGACCTCGAGCGGCTGTTCGACGAGTTCGACCGGTCCTCCAACCCGACCGCGCAGGCGCAGCCGGGCAGCGGCCTGGGCCTCGCGATCGTGCGGCGCATCGTCGAGCGCCACCGCGCCGAGCTCGTCGTCGACTCCGAGCTCGGCGCCGGCAGCACCTTCTCGGTCCTCCTGCCCCTCGCCCCCTGACCCACCCAAGCCCGCGAGACGGCGCGTGCGTGAGGCGAGGCGCACGTCGGTCGGCCGAGACGGCGCGTGCGTGACGGCGAGGCGGCACGTCGGTCGCGGCGAGACGTCAGGTTCGTGGCGACGCCGCCTCGTCGACGTACGTCAGCAGGTCGCCGGGCTGGCAGGAGAGCTCCCGACAGATCGCCTCGAGCGTCCCGAACCGCACCGCCTTGGCCTTGCCGGTCTTGAGCACCGACAGGTTGGCCACCGTGATCCCGACCCGCTCGGCGAGCTCGGTCAGTGTCATCCGCCGCTCGAGCAACATGTGGTCGAGCCTGACCTCGATGCCCATCAGACGGTCAGCCGGTGCTCGTCAGCGAGGTCCGCGCCGCGTCGGAACACCTGCGCCAGCAGGAGCAGCAGCGCGCCGAAGGCCATGACGGTCAGGCTCGGCCCGCCGGGCTCCATGGAGCCGAGCTGCAGCCACCCGGTCGGCCCGATGCCGACCTCGCCGTAGTCCCACGCCTTCGGGCTCAGGAACAGCCACAGCACCGGCTCGGCCAGCTCCCAGCCCAGCAGCAGCGCGCCCATCGTCCGCAAGCGGCGTACCGCTTCGCCGGTGAACGGCTCCCCGCCCGCCGCGGTCCGCAGCAGCCGCCAGAGCTGGAACAGCGTCACCGCGACGACCAGCAGCGCGAGCACCTGCATGAGGAACAGCGAGGCGAGCAGAGCGTTCCAGCCCGGAGCCGCGTCGAGGACGAGGGGGCCGGTGAGCTCGATCGACTGGGGCACGACGTCGCCCTGGCGGACCACTCCGTCCACCGTGGTCGTGCGGGCGGAACCGTCCTCGAGCACGAAGCCCAGGCACTCGGTGGGGTAGTCGCGGAGGTCGACCTCCGCGCAGATCTCGCGCACCCCGCCGGCTTCCCAGGTCGGGGCGACGTCGATCTCGACGAGGCCCAGGCCGCCGGAGAGGTCGACGCGCTGGACGAAGGAGTCGCTCCAGCCGGCGAGGCCCGCGACTCCGACGCCGGTGGTCACGACCGCTGCGAGCAGGGCGCCGAGCCATCCGACCAGGACGGCGACGGAGGCGGCGCGCATGCCGCGTGAGAAGCCGACCATGCCGACCACGTCCTTACTGTTTCGCAGGGAATACTTACTGCGCAACAGTATGAGCATATCGTTTGACGATATGCAAGCAATCAGCTCAGCTCGGCCGCCAGGTGCTCGAAGGAGCGCACGGTCAGGTCGGGTGCCGCGAAGTACGTCGGGTACGTCGAGCCGCGCCGGTTGACCCACGCCGTGCGCAGCCCGGCACGCTTGGCGCCGTGCAGGTCCCACGGGTGGACGGCGACCATCGCGGCGTCGGCGGGATCGTCGAGCCCGCAGGCGTCGAGCGCCACCTGGTACGCCGTGGCGGCCGGCTTCCAGCCGCCGGCGCCGTCGACCGACAGGACCTGGCCGACGGTGTCACGCAAGCCGTCGCGCTCGAGCAGCGCCTCGGCCACCGACGCCGACCCGTTGCTCAGGGTCACGACAGGGACGCCCTGGCGTGCGAGCGCGCGCAGGCCGGGTGCGACGTCGCGGTGCAGGGGCAGCTGTCCGAAGGCTCGGACGAAGGTGTCGACGAGCTCGTCGTCGAGGTCGGGCGCGAGCTGACGGAGGCAGTGGGCTGCGAGGTCGGCGAATCCCGCTTCCTCGCCGACGGTCGCCAGCGCGAACCCGTCGCGCAGGACCTGGGCGAACCACAGGTCGACGACGGTCCACGGCAGGCCGGCCTCCTCCACCAGGCGTCGGAGGTGGCTGAGGTCGGACAGCGTCTCGTTCACGTCGAGGACGAGCACGCGGGGGCGGGGATCGAGGGCGGTCATGGGCCCATCCTGCGCGATGCGTGCGAGGTCGCGACAGCACGGGGGTGACGCTTCACTGCGACGGACGCGCCGTCTCGCCGCGACGCGCGCGCCGTCTCGTCGCGACGGACGCGCCGTCTCGCCAGTTTCGCACGTGTTCAACCAGGGGGTTGACAAAGCAGGAGGGTGGGCTGCATGGTTGTTCAACCAAGCAGTTGAGGAAGGTGTCATGGTCGACCAGCTCTCCCGGGTGTTCGCGGCGCTCGCCGACCCCACCCGGCGCGACATGGTCGTCCGGCTCACCGACGCCGACGCCACGGTCACCGAGCTGGCGGCGCCGTACGACGTGAGCCTGCAGGCGGTCTCGAAGCACCTCAAGGTGCTCGAGGACGCCGGACTGGTGAGCCGCACCCGCGATCAGCAGCGGCGCCCGGTGCACCTGGAGGCGGAGGTGTTCGACCTGATGACGACATGGATCGAGCGCTACCGCCAGCAGGCCGAGGAGCGCTACCGCCGCCTCGACGACGTGCTCGCCCGCATGGACGAGGACGGCAACCTCACCCCCCCGAGACCCCAGCAGCACAGGAAGGAACAGCATCATGAGCAACCTCGCCACGCACCCTCAGGCCACGATCGAGGCCGACCCCGTCGTGCCGGCCATCAACATCACGCGCGAGTTCCGCGCGACGAAGGCGCAGCTGATCCGGGCGCACACCGACCCCGAGATCTTCGCCCAGTGGATCGGGCCCTCGAACCTGGAGACCCGCATCGATCACTGGGACGCCCGCTCCGGCGGCAGCTTCCGCTTCACCAACATCAGGCGCGGGGAGGCAGGCGTGGAGGAGTACGCCTTCCGCGGCTGCTTCCACGAGATCGGCGACCGGCTCGTGCAGACCTTCACCTGGGAGGGCATGCCCGAAGGCGTGGCCCTGGAGTTCTTGACCTTCGAGGACCTCGGCGACGGGCGCACCCGCCTGCACGCCACGTCGCTGAGCGACAGCTTCGAGGCCCGCGACGGCTGGCTGAGCAGCGGCATGGAGACCGGCGTCAACGAGGGCTACGCAGCGCTCGACGACCTGCTCGCTGCCGGCACGGTCGACTGATGGCCGTGCCGACCGACGAGGCGGCTCGCCACCGCGAGGTCGCGGGCCGCTTCACCGACCTGGTCCGCGGGACGACGACCTGGGACGCTCCTGCACCCGTCGAGGGCTGGACCGCCCGCGACGTCGTCGAGCACCTCACCACCTGGCTCCCCGGCCTCCTCGGGTCGGTCGGGGTCCCGTTCGGCCGGCCGTCCGCAGGCCCGGGCCAGGACGAGGAGCGCTCCGGACCTCCCGATGGACCGGACGAGCCCACGGTGGCCCGCGTGTGGGAGGCGCACGCGGCGGCGGTCCAGGCGCTGCTCGACGACCCGGCCAGCCGTGAGCGCGTCGTCAGCAGCCCGCACTTCCCGGACATGTCGCTGACACAGATGATCGACCGGCTCTACACGACCGACGTCTTCATGCACTCCTGGGACCTGGCCCGTGCGACCGGCCAGCCCGACCGCCTCGACGACGAGCACGCCACCGAGCTGCTGGCCGGGATGGAGCCGCTCGACGAGATGCTGCGGGCCTCCGGTCAGTACGGCCCCAAGGTCGAGCCGCCCGCCGGCGCGGACCCGACCGACCGGCTCGTGGCGTTCGTCGGCCGCGACCCGGCCTGGACCCGCTGAGGACCGAACGGCAGGCAGCTCACCGGCATCGGCCCCCTGCAGAGGCCGATCGTGCGTGAACTGCCTGCCCGTCGGCCCGCCCGGCGCGGCGTCTCACGTCGGTGGTGGGGGACAGGATGACCCGGTGACCCTCATCGAGACCCGCAACGACGTCCTGCTGCTGGTAGGCCGCGAGGACTTCTCCCCGCCCCGCTCCTTCGGCGGAGCCACCGCCACCGCCACGCACGACTGCGTCGCCTTCGCCGTGGGCGAGGGGCCGGTGACGGTGGACCTGACGCCGGTCGCACCGTCCGGTCTTCGGTCGCTGGGCGAGTTCGTCGTCGAGGCCGAGGGGCTGCTGTCGCTGCGCGACGTCTGGAACAAGGAGTACGACGCGGCCGGCGTCACCCCCGGCCTGACGCGGGTCGCCGTCCTGGGCGACGACCCGGAAGCCCCCACCCACGTCGCGCTGGTCTTCTCCGCGGCCGACTGATCTCGCGGCCCGGTCGCCGTGCGGCGACTCGGGCCCCACGACGCGGACGACTGCGGCGTTCGTCGAGACGGGCAGCTCTCCCCGTACCCACCCTCCACGCCCCTGCCGGTCGGCGAGCTGCCCGTTCGAGCGGACGTGTGCCCCGACCTAGACTGGCGGCGGGACATGGACGGACGGTCGAGGGAGCAGGCATGACGGGCAGCGCCGCACGAGGCGTGCTCAGCGGCGCCGTCGCCGGCGTCGGCGCCTGGGTCGCCCACAGCGTCTCCGGCGGCGAGGTCACGCCGCTCGCCGGGCTGGTCGCATTCGTCGTCTCGGTCGCCCTCGGTCCCGTGCTCCTCGCACAGGGCGGCGCGTCGTCCCGCGCGCCCAGTCGTCGCACGCCGGGGACCGGTACACCGACGTCTCGGGTCGGACCGGCCGGACCGGTGGCGCCGAGGACCGCCGACCCGCTCCGGGTAGCGGCGCTGACGCTGCTGTCCCAGGGCGTCTGGCACCTCGTCTTCATGGTCGGCGCCCCGGCGCCGGCGACCACCTCGACCGGCGCCGACCACGCGGTCCTCATGCTCGGCGCCCACCTGCTGGCCGGCGTCGCGGCGACCGCCGTGGCCGTCGGGCTCGACCGGTCGCTCGTGCAGGCGGCCGTCCGGGTCGCCGCCGCGCTCCTGCCCCGCCCCGTCGTCGCCCTGGCCCCGATCCTCGTCCCCACGCGACCCGCACCGGTCCGCTCGGCGGCTCCGGCGCCGCTCGCGTCGGCCCGCCTCCTCCTCACCCGCGTCCTTCGCGGTCCGCCGGCGCGCGTCCTGCCGGTCCGCGGCTGACCCACGCGTCCTCCCGCGGCCGACGCACGCGTCCGCCCGCCGGTGCTCCGGCGGATCCTGCGCGCCCGAACCCCGGGCGCCACCGTGTCGTGAGGAGACCTGAGTGAGCAGCAGCAAGAAGAGGAAGAGAGCCACCGACCCGCAGCGCTCGGAGGCCGCCCGCCGGGCCGCCGAGCTGATGAGGGCCCAGCAGGCACAGGCCCGCCGCCGCACCGTGATGATCCAGGCCGGCGTCGCCGCGCTCGTCGTCGTGGTGGTGCTGACCGTGACGATCGCTGTCCTCCGGGCCCAGGACGGCACCGAGCCGTCCGCCGTACCCCCGCAGGTCGACGACCAGGGCGCCCTGGTCCTCGGCGGCCCCGAGGCCGCCGTGACGGTGCAGGTCGTCGAGGACTTCCAGTGCCCCGCGTGCCGCGCCTTCGAGGCCGCCAACGGCGACCTGCTGCGGTCCTACGTCGAGGGCGACGAGGTGCAGGTCGCCTACCGCGGCATCGCCTTCCTCGACCGGGCGTCCTCCACCGACTACTCCAGCCGGGCCCTGAACGCCTCGGCCTGCGTGATGGCCGAGGGCGGCGACGTCTGGTCGCGGTTCCACCGCAGCCTGTTCGGGCAGCAGCCGCCGGAGGGAGGGGAGGGTCTCAGCGACGACCAGCTGGTCCGTCTCGCCGAGGCCGCCGGCGCCGACGAGGACGCCGTGCGAACCTGCGTCGACGACGCCACCTACGCCGACTGGGTCGCCTCGACCACCACGCAAGCCGGCGACGACGGCGTCGACGGCACCCCCACCGTCTTCGTGGACGGCGAGGAGCTGAAGGACATGACGGCTCTCGAGTCGACCGTCGACGCGGCGCTGCAGGACGCGTCGTGACCATGACGAGCGGGCCCGCGACGGTCCTCGACCCGGTCGTGGACCGGGGGGAGGACCTCCGGCCCTACGGGCGGGGGCTGGCCGTGCTGGGGTCGGTGGGCCTGGGAGCGGCCTTCGCGCTGACGGTCGACAAGATCCGCCTCCTGGAGGACCCCGCCTTCGTGCCTGGCTGCGACCTCAACCCGGTGCTGTCGTGCGGCTCGGTGATGCGCACCGACCAGGCCGAGGTGTTCGGGTTCCCCAACCCGCTCCTCGGCCTGGTCGGCTTCGGCGTCGTCGTCACGGTCGGCGTGCTGCTGGCGACCGGGTCGCGCCCGGCCCGCGGGGTGCTGGCCGGGCTGGCCCTGGGGGGTCTGGCCGGCGCAGGCTTCGTGCACTGGCTGGCGTTCCAGAGCCTCTACCGCATCGGAGCCCTCTGCCCGTGGTGCCTGGTGGTGTGGACGGTGACCATCCCCGTCATGGTGTGGTCGGTGCTGGTCGCGTGGCGCACGATCCGTCCCTCGCGGGCTGCCGAACGTCTGTGGTCGGTGCGTTACCTGATCGTGGCAGCGTGGTATCTCACCGTCGTCGTGCTCGCCCTCGTCCGCTTCTGGAGCTACTGGAGGACCCTGCTGTGACCCCCCTGACCCGAGGACTGCGCGCTCTCGCGCTCGTGCTCCTCGTCCTGGGTCTGACACCCGTCGGCACCGGCCCCGCTGCCGCGCACGCCGCCCTGGTCTCCAGCGACCCTCGCGACGGCGCTCGCCTCGAACGGCTGCCGGACCGGGTCTCGCTGACGTTCACCGAAGAGGTCGCGACCCCGGCGTACGTCGTGGTGCGCGCCTCCGACGGGCGGCAGCTGGCCTCCGGCAACCCGGAGGTCGAGGGCGCCACGGTGTCGCAGGCGCTGGGCGCTGCGGACGACGGTGGCGGTGAGACTGCCGAGGACACGGGCGAGGTCTCCGGCGAGGTGACGGTCGCCTACCGGATCGTCTCCACCGACGGTCACCCGGTGACGGGCGAGCTCACGTTCGCGGTCGCGTCGTCGTCGACGGCGGACCCCTCGAGCGGCCGGAGCGCCGAGCCGTCGGCCCACGACGACGCCGCCGCGAGTGCGGACTCCTCGGCGACCGACGCCGACGCCGAGGCCGCCGCGGCGCCGTCCGAGCCCGAGGGTTCCTGGGCCACCCACGGGTCGCACTACCTGCTGGGTGGTTTCCTGGTGGTCGTGGCGGGTGTGTTGCTGTGGCTGGCGCGAGGGCGGGCGAGCCCGTGACGCCGCCCACCACCGCCGGGCCGACCCCTGACGACCGCGCAGACACACGCCCGGAGAGTGCGTCTCGCCGCGGGCTGAGCGGCACGCGCCTGGCCCTGCTCCTGCTCCTGCCCGCGCTGGTGGCCGGCGGTGTGCTGCTGACGCTCGCGGGCGGCGTACCGGAGGCCACGCCCGTCGGCCTGCCCGACCCCGGCCGGGTGACCACGCTCGGGCTGCCCGTCGCCGGTCTGCTCGACCAGCTGCTCGCGGTGCTCGTGGTGGGCTCGTTGCTGGTGCCCCTGCTGACCATGCGACGCCCCGACGAGGAGGTGCGGGGGCGCGCGTTCCGCGCCCTCTGGACCGTCCGCCGGCTGGCCCTGGCGTGGGTCGTCGTGACGGCAGCGGTGATCGTGCTGACCGTCTCGGACCAGTTCGCCGTGCCGGTCTGGCGGCTCACGCCCGACCTGGTCGGCCAGGTGCTCGGGCAGTCCGACCAGGGCTTGGCGCTCTTCGTGCAGCTGGTGCTGGTCACCGCCGTGGCGGTCGCGAGCCGCTGGGCGCTCAAGCCGCGCGAGGTCGGCGCCGTGCTGGCCCTCGCGCTGGCCGCGGTCGTCCCGGCCGTGCTGACCGGCCACGCCGCCTCCTCCGGCAGCCACGACACCGCCGTCGTCAGCATGCTCGTCCACGTCTGGGGCGTGGTGATCTGGATGGGCGGCGTCGTCGCGCTCGCCTGGCACCTCGGCGCCGACGAGGACCGCCGCGCGCTCGCCGCCCGTCGGTTCTCCCCGCTGGCGGCCTGGTGCTTCGCGCTGGTCGGGCTGTCGGGCGCGCTCAACGCGGCCGTCCGGCTCGGCTCGTGGCCGGCGCTGGTCACCACCGGCTACGGCGCCGGTGTCGTCGCCAAGGTCCTCGTCCTCGTCGCCGTCGGCCTGGTCGCGGCTCGGCTGCGCAGCGGCGTACGCGCGTCGTCCGGAGCGACCGGGCGCGGGGTGCTGGCGCGGCTCCTGGCCCTCGAGGTCGCGGTCCTCGCGGCTGCGACCGGCCTGGGGGTCGCGCTGTCGCGGACGCCCACCCCGGTCGGCGAGCCCTACACGAGCGCGGCCGAGAGCCTGCTCGGCGGGCCGCTGCCGCCGGCGCCCACGCTCGGGCGGCTGCTGTGGTCGTTCACACCGTCCGGGGTCGGCCTGCTCGTGGTCGGGCTCGGCGCCGCGCTCTACCTGCGCGGGCTCCTGCGGCTGCGGCAGCGCGGCGACCGCTGGCCGGTGGGCCGGACGGTGGCGTGGTTCGCCGGGCTGGCGACGGTCGGCTACGTGACGATCGGCGGGCTCGGCGTCTACTCCCACGTCGCGTTCAGCGCGCACATGACCGCCCACATGGCGCTGTCGATGCTCGCGCCGATCCTGCTGGTGGTGGGCGCGCCGGTCACGCTGGCGCTGCGCGCCCTGCCGGGACCGGACGTGCCCGGCGGGGTCGGCCCGCGGCAGATGCTGGCGGCGCTGCTGCGCTCGCGTTTCGTCGCCTTCTGGGCGCACCCGCTGGTCGCCTCGCTGCTCTTCGTCGTCAGCCTGTACGGCGTCTACTTCTCCGGGCTGTTCGGGGCGCTGATGATGAACCACCTCGGGCACGCCCTGATGGAGGTCCACTTCCTGCTGACCGGCTACCTGTTCTTCGAGGTGCTCATCGGCGACGCCCCGATCCCGCGTCGGCTGCCGCACCTGGCGCGGCTGGGGCTGCTCATCGTGGTGATGCCGTTCCACGCGTTCTTCTCGATCGCGATGATGAGCACCGAGCCGCCGGTCGGGGGCGAGTTCTACGCGTTGCTGGACCGGCCGTGGGCCTCGGACCTCTCGGCCGACCAGTACCTCGGCGGCTCCATCGCCTGGGGGCTCGGCGAGGTCCCGATCGTGATGGTCGTGGCCGTCGTGCTGTTCCAGTGGTTCCGCCAGGACCGCACCCGAGCGGCTCGCTCGGACGCCCGCGCCGACCGGGACGACGACGCCGAGCTGCGCGCCTACAACGAGCGGCTGGCAGCCATCGCAGGCCGGGACACGAGCCGGACACGGGCCGGGTGACGGGGCGGGAAGCCGACCGGACGTGACGAACCGGCCCCAGGACGACTGTCCGGGGCCGGTTCGGCGTACTCAGCGGCGCGAGCGCCAGAGAGCCAGGACGACGAGTCCGGCGACGACGGCGCTGACGCCGAAGGCCAGCTCCCGACCGTGCTGGTCGGTGACCTGACGGGCGGTGTGCTGGGTCGCGGCCTTCTTCTCCTCGGCCCAGCCCCGGGTGCGCGACTTCACGTCGAGCTTGGCGCCGAGCGCCTCGACGGTGGCGCCGAGCTGCTCACGCGTCCGCGCGAGGTCACGCTCGATCTCGTCGACGCTGCGGTTGTCGGGGCGCCCGTTGGCGGACGCCGTGCCACCGGACGGGCTGCCGGTGCTGCCGGACTCCGTCATGAGCGCGCCTCCTTCACGGCCGCGATGTCGCGGGCGACGTTGCGCTTGGTGGCCTCGACGGGCGGGGGCGCCTGCTGGACCTTCTTCTTGCCGGCCAGGGCGACGACCCCGGCGACCGCGAAGAGCACGACCGTGACGATCAGGGCCGCCAGCCAGCCGTCGAGGAACGTGCTGAGCCCGAGGACGGCGGTCGCGACCAGGGTGCCACCGCCGTACAGGGCGAGCACCCCGGAGGCGCCGAAGAGCCCCGCGCCGCGGCCGACGTCCGTGACCGTCTGCTGGATCTCGACCTTGGCCAGCTCCATCTCGGAGCGCACCAGGGTCGAGGTCTGCTCGGTCATGCGGGAGACCAGCTCGGCCGTGCTCAGGGCGGACGGGTCGGACGACGCGACGGCCGTGGAGCCGCCCGCCGCGCTCGCACCGGTCACGGCAGAGTGCCCTGCGGGCCGGGGCCGGCCTCGCCGACGGTCTCGCTCAGCGGCGTGGTCGCGTCAGCGTTGTCGGCGCCGGCGGGCGCCGCGGACGCGGTGCCGGTCGAGCCGGTCGAGCCGGTCGAGGAGTCGCTGCTGCGGACCTCGCTGACCTTGTCGCTCACCTTCTCCTGCACGGTCGATGCGGCGGTCCTCGCCTTGTCCTGGGCGACGTCCTGGGCCTGCGAGACCTTCTCCTGCACGCGCGGGTCGCGGCGCGCCTCGCCCGCCTTGGCGGACAGCTTCTCGTAGGGTCCGCGTCCGGCGCGGGAGCCGAGGACGAAGCCGATCGCACCTGCGGTCAACGTGACAATTCTGCTCATGTGAGCCTCCAACGTGATGTGTGGCCAGCCGAGGTCGGCCGTCCTCCGAGTAGGACCGGCGCGGAGCGGCCCGTGGAGGGCGCTCAGCGCGTCACGTGAGCCCTACCCCGTGCGGCCCCGCTCAATCGCGTCGCGCCCGCTGTCAGACGGGGTCGCGCCCGTCGGCCGACCGTCCCGGAGCGTGGGCCAGGTAGGTCCAGCGTGCCTCCTCGGCGGCCGACTGCGCGCCGCTGGCACTGGCGACGGCGGCGAGGAAGGCGGGGCTGCTGACGGAGTACAGCTCGGTGGGCCCGTCGGCCCGGACCGTCATGGTGCGGGTCGTGGGGCCCAGCAGGGCGATCTCGCCGAAGCCCTCGCCGACGCGCATGGTGCGCACCAGCCGTTCGCCGTCGAGGATCTCGACCGCACCCTGCTCGACGACGTAGAAGCTGTCCCCGGGCGCCCCGGCCTCGAAGAGCACCTCGCCGGGGGCGAGCGCGACCCGTCCGAGCCCGCGTCCCAGCTGCTCGAGGACAGGCACGGGCAGCGGACGCAGCATCGGCACCTGGCGCAGCACCCCCAGCTCGTCGGTGCGGGTGGAGACGGACCGGTCGATGCGGGTGAGCCCGCGCCACGCCACCAGGCAGACGACGGGCGCGACGAGGCCGACGAGCACCAGGGCGGCCTCGGTGCCCAGCAGCTCGATGGCCAGCGGGGCGGTCAGCGACCCGAGCCCGACGGCGAGCGCTCCGACGCTCTCGAGGACGCCGAAGACACGCGCCATCACGTCGTTGGGGACCATGCGGGCCAGCAGCGTGAAGGCGGTGACGTCGACGAGGCTGTTGCCGACCCCGATGACGGCGGCGGCGAGCAGCGCGACGGGGTACGACGGCAGCAGGCCCATGACCGCCAGGGGCGCGCCCCAGAGCACGACCGCGATGCCCAGCCACCGGGTCATCGCCCGGCTGCCGATGAGCATCACGCAGGCCAGGCTGCCGGCCAGCGCCCCGACGCCGACGAGGCCCTGGACGACCCCGACGCTCGACTCGGGACGCCCGAGCAGGTCGATGGCGACCACGATGACGAACACCGAGAACGCGCCCCGGATCGCGGCCTGGAGCACGACGAGCGAGACCACGACCGTCACGCCGCGGTCGGAGACCACCGCCGTCCAGCCCTCGCGGATCTCGGTGACCAGGCGGCGCCGCGCCGGCGGGACGGGGATGGTCTCGTAGTCGAGGGCGAGCAGGAGGGCGGCCGAGGCGAGCGCGCAGGCTCCGGCGAAGACGAACACGGCCGCGACGTCGCCGACGCCGACGAGCAGCGCGGCGACCAGCGGCCCGACGATGACGCTGAAGGAGTCGAGGCCGCCGCGGACGACGTTGACCGAGGTCAGCTCGTCGGGCGTGCGGCACAGCGACGGCATGAGGGCCGAGTGGCCCGCCCGGAACGGCGTGAAGGCGATGGTCGAGACGATCGCCAGCACGTAGACGAGCAGGGTCGGGCCGTCGGCGAGCAGCACCGGGGCGGCCGCGAGGGTCGTCAGTCCGCGCACCGCGCTCGAGGCGACGAGCACGCGCTCACGCGGCAGCCGGTCGGCGTACGCCGTGATGAGGGGGGCGAGGAGGGCGGCGGGCAGGAGACGCAGCAGACCGACGACGCCGACCGCGACCGCACCGCCGTCGGCGAACGCGACGAGGCCGATGGCGACGGTGAACGCCCACTCGGCGGTGTAGGCGAACCCGAAGGAGCCCAGGGAACGCGCGAGCGCGGGGTTCTTGACGAGGTCCCCGACCGTGCTCACGTGACCGATGCTCACACGCGGGGGCCCGGTTGGTGAGGGTCGTTGGACCCGATCCCGACGTATCGGGTCGTCAGCCAGCGGGGTCCGCGCGGTGCTGGTCGAGGAGCCTCGCGGGCGGTGGCGAGCAGGTCCGGTGGGACGGTGACTGGAGCGGCTCCGGGGGCGAAGGTCGCGACGACCGCTTCCTCGAGGTCCGCGACGTCGAGCCCGGGCAGCTCCTCGGCCAGTGCGCCGACCGAGGCGGTGTCGAGGTCCTGGTCGAGGCAGCGGTAGACCTCGGCCAGCACCGGGCGGAGACGGTCGGTGTCGCCGACGACGAGCAGCGAGCTGAAGAGCCAGGCACCGGGCGTCATGCGCTGGGCGGTGCCGACGAGCTTGCGGGTGCCACGGGCGTTGACGCTGTGAGCGCCGGGGCAGTACTCGCCCGGGACGGCACCGAGGCGGGCGTCGACGCCGTACCCCTGGAAGAGCGTGACGAAGCGGCGGCCGAACTCCTCGAAGCGCTCGTCCTGCCCACCGATCGCGCCGACCTCCGCCCGGACGTGGTCGACCACCAGCGCGGCGTCGGTGTAGGCGACGGCTCGGCCGCCGACCGCGCGGACGACCGGATCGAACCCCGCCGCTCGGGCGGCCGCCACCGCGTCCGCGAAGCCCGGCAGCCGGGTGTCGCGGCGACCGAACGCGACGACGGGCGAGCGCGGCCGGTAGACGCGGACCGCCTCGCCGATCCTCCCCGCCTTGGCCGCGTCGAGCATCGCCCGCGCCACCGCCAGCTCCAGCTCGGCCTCGGGCTCGCCGTCAGGCAGAGGCCCCCGCATCAGCTGCATGCCCCCATCCTCCCGCCCCCCGAAAGCGTCGTGGCGAGACGGCGCGTGCGTTGCACCGAGACGGCGCGTGCGTTGCACCGAGACGGCGCGTGCGTCGTGCGTCGCACCGAGGCGGGCCGGCGGGCAGGCAGCTCGCCTCGAAACAGCTCGTTCCGGCCCGCTTCTGACCCGAGCTGCCTGCCCGCCGGATCAGGCGAGCTTGGCCAGCCCCTCCTCGACCGCCTGCACCAGCCTCGGCCGCAGCTGGGCCGCGGTGATGACCTCGTCGACCGACCCGACCCGGACCGCGCGGTGGATGTCGTGGACACCGTCGAACTCCGCGGCCACCTCACCGATCTTCTCCGGGCGTACGGCGGCCCTCAGCTCGGCCAGCTCCACGACGAGGCGTCCCTTCTCGGGCCCGGACGCCTCGGCGATCCGGCTCTCCAGGTCGGCGATCCGGGCGTCCGCGGAGACCCGCTTGGCCACCTCGCCGGCGAAGACCACGGCCGCCGCGGGCGCACCGCCGATCACCGAGGCGTAGGAGCCCTCGAGCGCGAGCACCGTCATGTTCGGGTTCAGCGCCTTGGAGAACACCACGAACGCGCCACCGTGGTAGCGCGAGATGACCACGAACGCGATCGGCCCGTCGAAGTTGACGATCGCCCTTCCGATCTCGGCTCCGTACTCCAGCTGCAGGTTGCGCATCGAGTCCGGCGAGCCGTCGAAGCCCGACAGGTTCGCCAGCACCACGAGCGGGCGGTTGCCGCTGGCCGCGTTGATCGCGCGTGCCGCCTTCTTCGACGACCGCGGGAACAGCGTGCCGGCGGTGTAGGTGTCGGGTCCGTCGGTGGGGGGGAACCCGCGGCGCGGCACCGGCCGCGACTCGATCCCCAGCAGGCACACGGGGTGCCCGCCGAGGTGGGCGTCCTGCACCACTGCGGTGTCGGCGTCGGCCATGCCGGCCCAGCGCTCCAACGTCGGGTGGTCCTGGTCGGCCACCGCGCGCATCACGGTGCGGATGTCGAAGGCCCGCTTGCGGTCCGGGTTCGTCTCGGACGAGAAGATCTCGCCGACGGTGGTGAAGTCGCTGTCCGGGTGCGTGTGCGGGAAGGCCGACACGTCGCGGTCCACCGGGTCGCTCGTGGACGCCTGACGCGGCCGCGCCTCCCCGGGTACGACGTAGGTGTGGTCGTAGTGGGACATCAGCACGCCGAACGCGCCGGCGAGGTCGGGCGCCCAGTACTGCGCCTGGCCGTTCGGTCCCATGACGCGGTCGTAGCCGCCGATGCCGTAGTTGTCCTCGGCCGAGACGCCGCCGGAGAAGTCCAGCGACTGCTTGCCCGTCAGCACCATCGCACTATCTGGTGTCATGACAAGAATGCCTTTGGTGTGCATGAGCATCGTGGCCTCGGCGTTCCAGTAGGGCTGCGCGCCCACGTTGATGCCGGCCACCACCACGTTGATCTCACCGCCGGCCTGGGTGAACGTGATGATCCGCTTCAGCGCGGCCGCCACCCAGTCCATGTTCTCGGTGCCGGAGTCCATCGAGATCCGGGCGCCGGCCGACAGCGCGAACCACTCGACGGGCACGCCCATCCGCTCGGCCAGGTCGATGGCGGCGATCACCCGTGCGCACTCCGGCTCGGACACCGCGCCGAGCGCCTTCGTCGGGTCGCCGCACAGCACGACGCGCTTCACGCCCTCGGGGTGCAGCGCAGTCGGCGTGGTCACGACGGCGACCAGGATGCCGGCCTTGTTGAGCCCGCGCGGCCGGTCGACCGGCACGAGCACACCCGTGTCGTCGAGGTCGTGCTCGACCAGAGACCCGTTCGGTCCGGCCAGCACGCCCTCGAGCTCGTAGGGGTAGACCAGGCCACGGCGCCGCGCGCGCACGACCTTGGAGGCGTACTCGTCGAGCGGCGCCAGCGGCTCGGTCGGCGGCTCCTCGAACGACGCCGTCACCCCGGCGCCGGGACGGGCGTGGAACCGGATCGCCAGCGGCACGGGGCCGTCGGGCGAGGCCACCCGGCCCTGCGCCAGCACCTCGGCGATGCCGGTGCCGTCGGTCAGCGGCGTGATCTTGCCCTGCAGCGCGCTCAGCTGGTCGGGGTCGGCCTCGACCAGCGGCCACACCTGCACCCACACGTGGTTGTTGTCGAGCTTGCTGCCGGCCGACCCGCGCGCGCTGCGCGTGCGCCGGATCGCCTCGAGGCAGTTCTCGACCGCCCGCTCGGCGTGGGGCAGGCCGGTGACGTTGCCCGCCTCGTCGCGTACGACGGCGAGCTGGCGCACCTGCGCGAGCGCCACCAGGCGGCGGTCCTGCGGGTTCTCCTTGGCGACGCACTCGTAGAGCAGGACGTCCTCGGGCGCCTCGACGCGCGTGACGTCGAAGTTGCGCAGCCGCCAGAGGTTCAGCCGGCGGCCCACCATCGGGTGCACGCCGCGCACCAGGTCGTCCTCGAACACGCCACCCCCAGGTGAGGGCCGGTAGGTGTAGTAGCCGACCGGACGGTCGTCCCCGGCGCTCACGGCGACCGCGACACGACGTACGTCGCTGGCGAACGGCAGCGCGCCGACGACGCGCGCGAGCTCCGCTGACGCCTCGTCCACGGACTCCGGTGCGTCCGCCCAGTGCAGGTAGAGGTCGACGACGCCGTGCTGGCCGTCACCCCGCGTGGCGAGCTCCGCGCCGATCGCGGAGGCCAACGACCCCGTGGGGTCGGCGAGCTCGGTGTGGGTCCCGACGGTGGTGACCAGCCGGGTCGGCCGGTCGTCGAGGGTGTAGTCGGCGACGGCGAAGGGCCGCCCGTCGCGCTGGGTGGACGCGAGACCGGTGAGGTCGTACTCGCGGTAGTGGCGGCGCACGAGGACCTCGAGCATCGGCTCCTCGGTCGGTACGCCGGCCGCGAGCCGCTCGGCGAGGAAGCGCACGATCTGCTCGGGGATGTTGCTCAGAGCCTCGATGCGCTCGGCGCGGTCGGCCAGGTCGGGGTTGTCGGCGAGCTCGGCCACCTGACGGCGGGCAGCCGCGAGCACGCTGCTGCGCTCCTCGTCGACCAGCGGCTGGTCGAACCAGCGGAAGCGCACGCTGCGCGCGAGGTCGCCGACGACGGGGAAGCGCAGCTGGGTGGCGCGTACGAGCCGCTCGAGCAGGACCCGGGCGCGGCGCGCGAGCTCCTCGCCCGGCGGCGGCTCGGCGATCCAGCGCTGCAGCAGCGAGGTGGCGAGGAGGAGGTCGGAGGTGGAGCGCGACTGGGCGAGGAAGATCCGGAAGACGGCCTCCTCGAGCGCCGGCGTGCGGTCGCTCTCGTCGACGCCGTAGCGCGCGAGCACGCGGGCGAGACGCTCGCGGAACTCCTCCGGCAGCGCGCCGCGGTCGGCGTCGAGGCTCTGCAGGTAGGTGTGGAAGTGCTCCTTGGAGCTGTGGATGCGCAGCTCGGTGTGCAGCTCCTCTCCGGCGGGCCGGTTGCGGCTGAGCTCGGCGAAGTCGGCGAAGAGCGCCAGCAGCTCGAGCTCGTCGGCGACGACGTCGACTCCCTCGGACTTGAGCTCCTCGCGGGCGGCGAGGTAGTCGTCGAGCGCGAGGCCGGGCGCCTGCGGGTCGACGTCGAAGCCGAGCAGCTGGGCGGTCAGGTCGGCCCGCGCGCGGGCGGCGCGCGTGGCGGCCGGGGCGTCGGTGGGCTCGGCGGGCAGGTCGAGCTCGGGGCCGGTGGCCACCGCGGCGCCGGCCTCGGCGGGGTCGCCGACGGGCTCGAGCCGGGCCAGCGGGGCCCCGGTCTCGACCTGGCTGCCGGTCATCACCATGAGCTCGCGCACCTTCGCCTCGAACGGCGCACGCAGCACGGTCTCCATCTTCATGCTCTCCAGCACGAGGACGGGCGCGCCGGCCGGTACGACGTCGTCGACCGCGACGGGGGAGCCGACGACGAGCGCCGGGGCGGGGGAGCGGAGGACGCCGCCCTCGTCGCGGGTGACGCGGTGGGCGACGCCGTCGACCTCGATGAGGTGGACGGGCTCGTGCGTGGCGGTGACGAGGCGGTAGGTGCTGGTCGAGCTCCCGGTGGTCGAGCCCGTCGAGACCTCCTCGGTGGTCGAGCCTGTCGAGACCTCCCGGTGGTCGAGCCTGTCGAGACCTTCCCGGTGGTCGAGCCTGTCGAGACCTCCCGGTGGTCGAGCTCGTCGAGACCCCTTCGATCAGCAACCGCGCGTGGTACTCGCTGCGCCGCTCGAGCTCGGCCACGACGACCTGCTCCACGTCGCCGCTGGCCACGCTGACCCGGAAGCGGTGCGGCCCGGTCTGCAGGACCGCCACCTTGTACGGCGTACCGCGCAGCTTGAAGTCGACCGGGTGCCCGACGCGGTGCTGGACCTGCGGGCGGCCGCCGTGGGCGCTCTCGAGCAGGCGGGTGATCTCGAGCTGCGCCTCGTCCTCGTAGGCCTCGATGCCGGCGGCGACGAGCGCGATGCCGGAGTGCTTGTGGGAGACCAGGCGGCCGGCCTCGCGGGCGCGGTCGATCCAGGCGGTGTCCGCCCAGTCCGTGCCCGACGGGCCACCGTCGACGACCTCGGGCTGGTCGAGCAGGTCGAGGACGAAGCTCTTGTTGGTGGCGCCGCCCTCGATGACGACGGTGGTCTCGGCCATGGCGCGGCGCAGCCGGGCGAGCGCCTCGTCGCGGGTGCGGCCGTAGGCGATGATCTTGGCGATCATCGAGTCGAACTCCGAGGGGATGGTGTCGCCCTCGCTGACGCCGGTGTCGACGCGGATGCCGGGGCCGGCGGGCAGCTCGAGCAGGGCGATGCGGCCCGGGGACGGCGAGAAGTCGCGGTCGGGGTCCTCGGCGTTGAGCCGCGCCTCGACGGCGTGGCCCTTCTCGGTCGGCTTCTCGCCCTCGAGGCGGCCGCCGGCCGACACGTGGATCTGCGCCTTGACGAGGTCGAGGTCCGTGGTGAGCTCGGTGATGGGGTGCTCGACCTGGAGGCGGGTGTTGACCTCGAGGAAGGCGAAGGTCTTCTCGCCCGGGTGGTAGAGGAACTCCACAGTTCCGGCGCCGCGGTAGTCGACGGCGACAGCGAGCCGCTCGGCCGAGGCCTTGAGCTCGTCGGTCTGGGCCTCGTCGAGCAGCGGGGAGGCGGACTCCTCGATGACCTTCTGGTTGCGTCGCTGCACGGTGCAGTCGCGTACGCCGATGGCCCACGCGGTGCCCTGGCCGTCGGCGATGACCTGGACCTCGACGTGGCGGGCGCCGGTGACGAGGCGCTCGAGGAAGACGATGCCGCTGCCGAAGGCGCGCTCGGCCTCGTCGCGGGTGCGCTGGTAGGCGTCCTCGAGCTCGGCCGCGGACTCGACCTTGCGGATGCCGCGCCCGCCGCCGCCGGCGGTGGCCTTGAGCATGAGGGGGTAGCCGATGCTCTGCGCGGCCTCGAGCGCCTGCTCGAGGGTCTCGACCCCGCCGCGGGACCAGGGCGCAACCGGTACGCCGACCTCCTCGGCGATCAGCTTGGAGCCGATCTTGTCGCCGAGCTTGCGCATGGCCTCGCCGCTGGGCCCGATGAAGGTGATGCCGAGCCGCTCGCAGAGGTCCGCGAAGTTCGGGTCCTCGGCGACGAAGCCCCAGCCGACCCAGACGGCGTCGGCCTCGGTGGCGACCAGGGCGCGCTCGAGGGCGGCGTGGTCGAGGTAGGGCCGGCTCGCGGCCGGGCCGAGCGCGTGGGCCTCGTCGGCCTCGCGGGCGAACATGGCCGTCCGCTCCTCGTCGACGTGGAGGGCGATCGTGCGGATCTGCTGCCCGCCCTCGGCGTTGAGGTCGCGCACGGCGTGGATGAGCCGCATGGCGGCTTCACCGCGGTTGACGATGGCGATGCG
This sequence comes from uncultured Actinomycetota bacterium, assembly GCA_963721555.1. Taxonomy (GTDB): domain Bacteria; phylum Actinomycetota; class Actinomycetes; order Propionibacteriales; family Nocardioidaceae; genus Marmoricola_A. Next base: position 263,907 of record CAVRJU010000001.1, read on the forward strand.
CTGGAACACGTGTCTCTCCTGCGGCGGCTCGGGGAGGTGCCGTCTTCGGAGGCTGTCACGGGTCGTGGGTTACGGGCGAGTCACCAACCGGAACACCGCCCTCTCTTGTGGGAACCCTCCAAACACCGTCGTTCGCAGGTGTCAGGATCGTCCTCGCGTGGGTTCCCCCCACAGTCGAGCGAGGCGACGGTTCGAATGCTCGTGTGACTGACGACCTTTGCGACGTGGTTGTCAGTGGCTGGTGACACCACGACGCGACTGCAGACGCGGAGAGATCCAGCGGTCCGCCACCAACCCGGTGACGAGCGAGTACACCGCTTTGTGCCCGACGTCGACCCGTCGCTCCAAGGTCGGCCACGTCGCTGGCGGCGCTCCGACTCCTGTGGCGTTCTCGACTGTCTGGTCGAAGGCCAGCCTGACGACGGTGTGCGCGGCGTTGGCTTGGGTCCCTCGAATGCCGATGACCGCCCACACCCCCCGCAGCGCGCCCACGACGGCGCCGGTGCCCCAGTGCATGGCGTGGTTCCACGCCACCGGGGTGTCCGTGTCCGACGGCTCCATGCCCGCCAGAGTCAGCAGTGCACGGGCTGGAACGTAGGAGTCCGGCCGGTGCGTGACGGCCTGCTCCACCTTCTCCGCGGCTGTCATCGCGGCTACGCCGACCGTGCCCGCGACGGCACCTCGGGCAGCAGCCGCGGCGAGTGCCGACATTCTCTCTGAGGTCATCACATGCTCCTTCCTGGAGCCACGGTGCCCACAGACACGGTCGTGATGCCCCCGAGGCACCTAGGACACACTGCAGGAGTGTCCGACCCGCTGCGCACCCTGCTCGCCGCGCCGCCGGACCTGCCGGTCGCCGCGGGCCTGGCCGCTCTCGACCAGGCGCTTCGCACCCGTGGAGTCGCGGTGGTCCAGGCGCCGCCGGGCACCGGCAAGACGACTCTGGTCCCACCCGCTGTCGCCGGCGTGGTCGCCGGACGGGTCGTCGTCACGCAGCCCAGCCGCATCGCAGCCCGCGCGGCTGCCCGTCGGCTGGCGCACCTGCTGGGCGAACCGGTCGGGGAGACGGTCGGCTACTCCGTACGCGGGGAGCGGCGCACCGGTCGACGTACGCGTGTCGAGGTGGTCACGACCGGCCTGCTGCTCCGGCGGATCCAGCACGATCCCGAGCTGGCCGGCGTCGGGGCCGTCGTGCTCGACGAGGTGCACGAGCGCCACCTCGATGCCGACCTGACCCTGGCGCTGCTGGTCGACATCCGGGCCAACCTGCGTGAGGACCTGTCCCTGGTGGCGATGTCGGCCACCATCGAGGCCGAGCGGACGGCCGCGCTGCTCGGTGGGGCCGACGGTCCTGATGGGCCCGACGATCGCCGGGGCGCTCCGGTGATCCGCGTCCCCGGAGCACTGCATCCGGTCCAGTCAGTCTGGTGCCCGTTGCCAGCGGGGTTGCGCCGCACCGACGACCGCGGGATCACCCCGGCCTTCCACGACCACGTCGCCGGGACCGTACGACGTGCGCTGGTCGAGCACGAGGGTGACGTCCTGGTGTTCGTGCCGGGGGTCGCGGAGGTCGAGGCGACCCTGCGTCGCCTCGCCGGCGTGGACGCGTCCGTGCACGCCCTGCACGGACGTCTGTCCGGCGCCGAGCAGGATCGTGTGCTGAGTGAGGGCCCGCGTCGACGGGTGATCGTCTCGACCGCGGTCGCCGAGTCGTCGCTGACGGTGCCCGGGGTGCGGGTCGTGGTGGACGCCGGGTTCTCGCGCGAGCCACGCACCGACCACCGTCGCGGTCTGGCCTCGCTGGTCACCGTCGCGGTGAGCCGGGCCGCGGCCGAGCAGCGGGCGGGGCGAGCCGGACGGCTGGGCCCGGGTGCCGTCCTCCGCTGCTGGTCCGAGGCGGAGCACGCGCACCTTGCCGATCATCCGGAGCCCGAGATCGCCACCGCCGACCTGACGGCCTTCGCCCTGGAGGTGGCGTGCTGGGGGAGCCGCGACATGGGTGACCTGGCGCTGCTCGACCAGCCACCGGCACACGCGCTGTCGGCCGCCAGGGAGGTCCTGGTGGACCTGGGCGCGATGACCGAGGACGGCAGAGCCACCCCACGGGGCCGGGTGATCGCTGACGTGCCGGTCGATCCCCGGCTGGCGCGTGCCCTCATCGACGGCGCCGACCTCGTCGGGGCCAGGCGGGCCGCGGAAGTCGTTGCCATGCTGAGCGAGGACGTGCGCGCTCCGGGCGGGGACCTCGTCGCTGGGCTCCGGTCGTTGCGCGCCGGCAAGCGGGCAGGCTCGTGGCGCAGCCAGGTCACCCGGCTGGAGAAGGTCGCGGAGAAGTACGGCGCCGCCGGTGACCGGAGAGGGGCGCCCGACGCCCGAGCACTGACCGACGACGTGGCGGTGGGGCTGGTGGTGGGCCTGGCGCACCCGGACCGGATCGCCCGCAAGCGCTCCGGTGGCTCGAGCTACCTGATGGCCTCCGGGACGGGCGCGGCGCTCGATCCGCGTGCTCCGGGACCCCTGGTCGGCCTGGAGTGGTTGGCGGTCGGCGACGCGGAGCGGCGTACCGGACAGCGTGAGGCCCGGATCCGATCGGCCGCCCCGCTCACCGAGGACCTGGCGCTGGAGGTGGCGGCCGCCCAGTGGCGGGAGGTCGACGAGGTGAGCTGGACCGGAGGACGGGTGCTCGCCCGCCGACGCACGATGCTGGGCGCCATCGAGCTCACTTCCGTCCCGCTCGCCGATCCGCCCGCGCAGGCCGTGACCGACGCGATCCGGCAGGCGCTGGCGAGCGAGGGGATCGCCCTTCTTGCCTGGACGGACGCGGCGACAGCGCTGCGCGCCCGCCTCGACTTCCTGCACCGTGCGCTCGGCGACCCGTGGCCGGACGTGGGTGACGAGGCACTGACGCAGAACCTCGAGTCGTGGCTCGGGCCGCAGCTGGCACGGGTCCGCTCGGCGGCGCACCTTCGGCGCATCGACGTGGCTGCCGCGCTGCGGGCGATGCTGCCGTGGCCACAGGCGGGCAGGCTCGACGAGCTGGCACCGGAGCGGGTGCAGGTCCCCAGCGGGTCGAGCGTGCGGGTCGACTACTCCGCCGAGCAGCCGGTGCTCGCCGTACGACTGCAAGAGGTCTTCGGCTGGACCGCAGCGCCGGCCCTCGCCGACGGCCGCGTCCCCCTCCTGCTGCACCTGCTCTCACCCGCGCGACGCCCGGCGGCCGTCACGGCAGACCTGAAGTCCTTCTGGACCAACGGCTACCCGGGCGTTCGCGCTGATCTGCGCGGGCGCTATCCCAAGCACGCCTGGCCCGAGGACCCCCTCAGCGCAGCCCCCACCACGCGGACGAACACACCTCGCCCTCGACGTTGAATGGCGGGTCGACCCGCCTCGAACGTCAGCGGAAGCGTGCCTCGCCGCCGATGGTCGGTACGACGAGCGAGGAACCGCGCACGACTCCGTCCACGGCACCCTCGGCGATGTCGACCGTCCCCGGGTTGCCGGGGACCGCCCAGACCGTGTTGGAGCTCTGCACCCGCAGCCCGATCCGGTGACCGGCGGCCACCGTGTAGTCCTGGGGCAGCAGCCGCACCGATGCGTCGAGCCAACGCCCGGTGACCGGCTCCGCCGAGCCCAGCCCGTCGCGGTAGTCGACGTGCAGGAACCCACGCTCGATCGTGCGCTCCGTCCCGTCCGGCGCGACGTCGACCAGCACCGGTGTCAGGTGCATCGTCTCGCTCGAGACCCTCACCTTCGCCTGGAAGACCGCGGAGCCGACCAGACGGGTCGCACGCGCCAGCGGCCGGGAGGTGTAGCTCAACCCGTTGACCAGCGGAGCCTCCTCCACCGACGTCCCCGACTCGACGTACGACGCGACCCGGCCGGTGTTCGGCGCGGCCCCAGCGAGCCGGCCGTCGCGCAGCCAGAGCCGCGTGCTCCGGGTGCTCGGCAGCGGGTAGCCGGCCGCCGTCGTGAACGCGCCGTCGCCGCTGCTCGTGCGGCCCTGGGTGATCACCGGACCCTCGCCGGAGATGCCCGTCCGCTCGCCCTTCAGCGTCCGCGCGAAGAACCGCTCCAGCAGACCGTCCCAGCGTGGGCCGTCGGTGGCGCCGGAGTGCGTGCCCTGCGTCAGGTAGGCGAGCTTGAACGGCACACCCTCGACCGCGCGGGTCGCGGGCCGGTCGACGGGGATCCGGCGGAAGAGCTCGGTCCCCTCCTCCTGCTTGACGTTGTAGTCCTGCCACCCGTGCGCCAGCAGCACGGCCGCGCGGAAGTCACGCGCGTCCTTGCGGTAGTCGCGCTCGCGCCAGAAGCCGTCGTAGTCGGGGTTGCGGGAGTAGCCCTCCTCGGTGTGCTCCACCGTGCCGCACTCCGCCGCCCGGGCGCGGATCGTGTCCGCGAACGTCTGCCCCATCGGGTCGGCCGCGACCGTCTTGGCGAACCCGAGGTCGAAGGCGAGCGGGGTGTCGAAGCCCTCGTCGGTGGGCTCCTGCGAGTTGAGGAAGTAGCGGACACCGTTGCCGTAGGCGTAGCCGTACCACCGGCTGATCGCGGCGATCGGGACGATCGCCTTCAGCTCGGGGACGTCGGCGCCGCGCGCGGCGACCATCGACGCGGTGGTGCCGTTGTAGGAGCCGCCGATCATCGCGACCTTGCCGTTCGACCACGTGCGGTCGGCCAGCCACTTCACGACGTCGACACCGGACTGCTGCTCCTTCGGACCGCCGTAGTCCCAGCACCCGGTGGAGCCGCGGGTGCCCAGCACGTCGGCGACCGCGCGGGCGTAGCCCTCCGGCACGAACGTCTCGCCGACCGAGTCGCGCGCCGTCTCGGGCTCAGCGAGGGAGTTGTACGGCGAGTACGTGAGGATGACCGGCTGCTTCTCGGCGTCGTACGACGCGTCGCGCCAGATCTCGACCCGGATGACGGCGTCGCCGACCGTCGGCACGTAGCGCACCTCGTAGACCTGGTCGGACTCGGCGGCGACGGCCTGGGGCGCGGGCGACCCCGGCGTGACGCCGGCGAGCGCGAGCGAGGCAGCGACTGACCCGGTGAGAAGTACGGCGATGGCTTTGCTGAGCTGCACGGTGGCTCCCTCGTGAGGATGTGTCCGAGGGGCTCAACGAGCGCTCGCAGCACACGTCACTCCGCATCGAGGACTACGGCGCCGGACGACGTCGCAGCCAGGCCTGGTAGCCACCCGTGAGGTCCGTCGCCTGCTCGAGACCGAGGAGCTGCAGCGTGTGCGCCGCCAGGCTGGAGCTGTAGCCCTCGTTGCAGACGATCACGATGCGGGTGCTGGCGGTCACGTCCAGCGGCAGCCGGCTCGGGCTCGTGGGGTCCAGCCGCCACTCCAGCACGTTGCGGTCGATCACGAGGGCACCCGGCAGCTCGCCGTCGCGCTGGCGCTGCTCGACAGGTCGGATGTCCACGACGAGAGCACCGTCGGCCCGTACGGCGTCCAGGTCCTCGGGCTCGACGCGCGACAACCCCTGGCGGGTCTGCCCGAGCAGTCGACTGATCGCGGAGTCCGTGTCGTGGCTCATGTCCCGACGTTAGGGAACGGGTGGGCGTTCCCGTCGGCGAACCCCCGAGGTCGGCGGGTCCCGGCGGGCCGCAGCCCGGGCGTCTGTGGACAGGTGTGGCGGGTGGGGTTTGTCCGTCCACCCGCCTACAGTGGTGGGAGCACCGACCCAGGAGGCTCTCCATGCGCACACTCACCCAGGTCATGACGGCCGCGACCACCGTCGCCGCCCTGGCGCTCGCGGGGTGTGGCAGCGCGACGGACGACGGGGGCAGCACCGGGGACGCCGAGAACACCTCCTCCGAGGTGTCGTCGGAGCACAACGCCGCCGACGTCGACTTCGCCGCCGGCATGATCCCCCACCACGCCCAGGCCCTCGAGATGGTCGAGATGGCCGAGGGACGCCCGCTCGACCCCGAGGTCGAGGAGCTCGCCGCCGCCATCCAGGAGGCCCAGCAGCCCGAGATCGAGACCCTCACCGGCTGGTTGGAGACCTGGGGCGAGGACGTCCCCGACGTCGCCTCCATGACCGCCAAGGACATGGAGGACATGGAGGGGATGGACGGCATGGAGGGGATGATGTCGGCGATGTCCATGCGCCAGCTCGAGAACGCCCCCGACCAGGCCTTCCAGGACGTCTGGCTGGCGCTCATGCTCGCCCACCACAAGGGCGCCGTCGCGATGGCCGAGACCGAGGTCGCGGAGGGTGAGAACCCCGATGCGGTCGCCCTGGCCGAGGAGATCGAGGACAGCCAGAGCGCCGAGATCGAGACCATGAAGTCGCTCATCGGCGGGGGCGCCTGAGCCCTGTCGGCGGACTCTGCTGAGATTTCTCCTCAGCCGGTGTCGCAGCCGGCCGCTCCCGTGCGTGGAGCAGGTGAGGGCGCCACGGGGGTGCCCCGCACGAGAGGAACCGACCATGAGCGAGTACCTGCTGTCCGTCATCCACGGTGAGGACGACGCCGTGCCGGAGGGCACCGACTTCGCCGACGTCGTGCGCGACGTCGACGCCTTCAACGCAACGCTCCAGGCCGAGGGCGCCTGGGTCTTCGCCGGCGGGCTCCAGCCGATCGGCGCCGCCACCACGGTCGACGCGGTCGGGTCCGAGACCGTGGTGAGCGACGGGCCCTACGCCGAGACCAAGGAGTACCTCGGCGGCTTCTGGGTCATCCGGGCCGCCGACCTCGACGAGGCCCACGCCTGGGCGGCCAAGGCCTCGAAGGCCTGCGTCCACGCCGTCGAGGTCCGCCCCTTCCAGGGCGAGTGACCTCCTCGGGCGGCCCCGACCCGGGGCAGGACCCGGGGCAGGACCCAGGGCAGGACCCGGGGCGGGACTCGGCGCTCGACGCCGCGATCGCGGAGGCGGTCCGCGCCGAGCACGCCCGCGTCGTCGGCTCGCTGGTCCGTCGCTTCGGCGACGTCGGGCTCGCCGAGGACGCCACCGGGGAGGCGGTCGTGACGGCCGTGGAGACCTGGCGGCGCGACGGCGTACCCCCGAACCCGGGCGGGTGGCTGACCACCACCGCCGTACGCCGTGCGCTGGACCGGCTCCGGCGCGAGCAGTCGCGACCCCAGCGCGAGAGGGAGGCGGACCGGATGGACGAGCTGTCCCGCTCCGACGCCCTGCCGCTCGGCGTGGTCGACGACGACCGGCTGCGCCTGCTGTTCATGTGCTGCCACCCGGCCCTGGCGCCCGACGTCCGGGTGGCGCTGACCCTGCGCCTGGTCGCCGGGCTGACCATGCCCGAGATCGGGCGGGCGCTGCTGACCCCGGAGCGCACGGTGGCGCAGCGCATCACGCGGGCCAAGCGCAAGATCGCGGCGACCAACCTGCCGTTCACCATCCCGGCGGCCGCCGACCTGCCGGCGCGGGTGGCCGGCGTGCGGACGGTCGTCTACCTGCTGTTCAACGAGGGCCACCTCGGCTCCGACGACCCGGTGCGCGACGACCTGGCCGCCGAGGCGGTGCGGCTGGGCCGCCTGCTGGTGGCGCTCGTGCCCGACGACCCGGAGTCGCAGGGCCTGCTGGCGCTGATGCTGCTGACCCAGGCGCGGCGGCCGGCGCGGGTCGTCGAGGGCACGATCGTGCTCCTGGCCGACCAGGACCGCTCGCGCTGGGACCGCGGGCTCATCGACGAGGGGCACGCGATCGTGCGACGGCTGCTGGCGCGCAACGAACCCGGCCCGCTGCAGGTCCAGGCCGCGATCAACGCGGTCCACACCTCCGCCGCGAGGGCGGCGGACACCGACTGGCGGCAGGTCGTCGCGCTCTACGACCAGCTGTTGGCGATCGCGCCCTCGCCCGTGGTGGCGACCAACCGGGCGGTGGCGCTGTCCGAGCTCGCGGGGCCCGAGACCGCGCTGCTCGAGCTCGACCTCCAGCCGATGGGCGACTACCACCCCTGGCGGCTGGCCCGCGGGCACCTGCTGGCGCTCCTGGGTCGCCGCGGCGAGGCCGAGACCGAGCTGCGCGCGGCGCTCTCGCTCACGTCCAACCCCGCCGAGCAGTCCGAGATCATGCGACGGCTCGCAGCGCTCTGACCTCGTGGGCTAGGAGGGGGCGACCTGGCAGCCGGGGCACCACGTGAGCGTGCGCGCCACCACCTCCGCGGACCGGATCCGTCCGCCGCAGCGCCGGCAGGGCTGCCCGGCCCGGCGGTACACCTCGTAGCTGGCCCGGAACCGGCCGCGGCCCTCCCAGTGCAGCGTGCGCTCGAGGTCGTCCTCGCGGGTCACGATGCTGCCGACCTCGACACCGACCGCCATGAGGCGCACCAGGTCGGACCACAGCTCGTCGTACACCTCGCGCGGGACGCTGCGGCCGGGGGTGAACGGGTCGAGGCGCGCGCGGTGCAGCACCTCGGCGCGGTAGACGTTGCCGACGCCGGCGATGACCGACTGGTCCATCAGCAGGGCACCGATCGAGCGGCGTGAGCGGCTGATCGTGCGCCAGCCCGCCTCGGGGTCGGCGTCGTCGCGCAGCGGGTCCGGCCCGAGCCGGGCGAGCAGGGCGGCGACCTCGTCGGCGTCGACGAGCGTGCAGGCGGTGGGTCCGCGCAGGTCGCCGACGTGGGTGTCGTTGACCAGCCGGAGCCGGACCTGCCCGCGGACCGGCAGGTCGTCGGGAGCGGGCCGCGCCTTGCGGCGGTGCTGGCGCACCGAGAAGCGGCCGAAGAGCCCGAGGTGCACGTGCAGCCGGGTGCCGGCGAGCTCGCGCGGCAGGTCGAGGTCGACCAGCAGGTGCTTGCCGTGGGCCTCGGCGCCCTGCCAGACGGAGCCGTCGACGAGCGCCGCGCCCGCGACGAACCGGCCCTGGGGCGAGCTCGCCGCGACCACGCTGTCGACGTACGCGTCGTCGAGCCTCCGGGCCAGCGCGTGGATGGTGTGACCCTCTGGCACCTCCTCACCCTCCCACCGAGGCCAAGCCCCTGTCGGTTTCCCACGGTATGCAGGCAAACTGGCACTCCCCATGGTGTCCGGGGCATGGGGAGTGCCAGTACGCCGACATACCTTGGGAAACCGGCGGCCCCAAAGGAGAAGACGGATGAGCAACGACCCCGCGATCCTGATCGTCTCCGACGTCCACGGCGAGCACCTGCTCGACGAGTTCGGGCGCTACACCCGCGACTACCAGCTGTACGTCGAGCCGTCGGCGGAGCGGGCCGAGGCACGCCTGGCCGACCTGCGGGCCGACGGCACCCCCGTCGCGCTGCTGGTCTCCGACACCGAGCTGCCCGACACCGACGTGATGAGGGCGATGTACCGCCTGCGCGCCGTCGTGCCCACCGCCCGGCGACTCGTCGTGGCCCACCACACCCGGTTCCTGCTCGACGCGGAGCGGTTGCGTCCGGGACTGGCCACCGGCAAGTACGACGCCTACCTGCTCATGCCGCGCGGCCGGCGCGACGAGGAGTTCCACCACGCCGTCAGCGACCTGCTCAGCGACTGGGGCTCGACCGTGGCCAGGCCCGAGGTCGAGAGCGTCAGCATCGTCTCGCCCCGCCTGGACCAGGTCACCATGGGCGTGCGCGACTTCCTCGACCGGATGGGGCTGCCCTACCGCGTGCACCCCCCGGACTCCGAGGTGGGCGCCCGCATCGGCGATGACCTCGTCGCCCAGGGCCACCCGGCCGACGCGCCCTTCCCGTGGGTGCAGTCGCTCAAGGGCGAGACGTTCCCGGCGCGCAGCGCCCGCGACGTCGCGGTGGCCATGAACGGCCGCCCCGACGAGCTCGTCGTGGACCAGGTCGTCGACCTCGCCGTCGTCGGCGCCGGTCCGGCCGGCCTCGCCGCTGCGGTGTACGGCGCCTCCGAGGGCCTGTCGACCGTGGTGCTCGAGGCGGAGGCCGTCGGGGGACAGGCCGGCACCAGCTCGATGATCCGCAACTACCTCGGCTTCCCACGCGGCATCTCCGGCATGCGGCTGGCCCAGCGCGCGCGCAACCAGGCGCTGCGCTTCGGGAGCCGCTTCTTCACCGGCTGGGACGTCACGCGTCTCGAGGTCGGCCGCGACGGCGAGCCGCACCTGCTCGTCACCGAGGGCGGCACCGTCCGTGCCCGTGCGGTCGTCGTGGCCAGCGGCGTGCGCTACCGCCGGCTCGGCGTGGAGAGCATCGAGGCCATGACCGGCCTCGGCGTCACCTACGGCAGCGCGATGACGACCGCCCGCGAGCTCGAGGGCCAGCACGCGGTGGTCGTCGGCGGCGGCAACTCCGCCGGCCAGGCCGCCGTCCACCTGGCCAAGTTCGCCGCGTCGGTCACGATCGTGATCCGGCGCCCGGAGCTGGCCGAGACGATGTCGGCGTACCTCGTCAACGAGATCCGCTACCTCGACCGCATCACCGTGCGGCCCTGCACCGAGGTCGTCGACGGCGGCGGCGCGGACCGGCTGGAGTGGCTCGACCTGCGCGACACCACCACCGGCGAGACCGAGCGGGTCGAGGCACGCGGGCTGTTCCTGCTGCTCGGCGCGGCCCCGCACTGCGACTGGCTGCCACCCGAGCTCGCCCTCGACGAGCGCGGCTTCGTGCTCACCGGGCGCGACGTCCCCAGGGAGCACTGGACCGACGACCTGCCCCCGGAGAACCTCGCCACCACGGTGCCCGGCGTCTTCGCGGCGGGCGACATCCGGTCGGGGTCGATGAAGCGCGTCGCGTCGGCCAGCGGCGAGGGCGCCTCCGTGGTGCCGCTCGTGCACCAGTGGCTGGCCGGGGCGGACGTGATGGCGGCCCCGACGTCGTGAGGGCGCCGGTCCGCGCTGCCGGTCGTCTCGTGCCGCGGCGTCGTCGAGCTCGGGAGGTGCGCCGGACAGGTCGCGCGCGACCGGTCTGTCGGCGACCGAGGGGTCACCCGGCAGGATGGAGCCGTGATCCGTCGCCTCCTCGTCCTCGTCCCGCTGCTCGCCGTCCTTGCCGCGTGCGGCGATGACGGGGAGCGGGCCGGTGTCGCGGGGATGCGGTTGATGGACGGGGGGCGGGTCGAGGTCGTCGTCGAGAGCGACCGCTGCTCGGAGCCGGGGTCGATCGACCTCGAGGAGTCGCGCGAGGAGGTCACCGTGGCCGCGACGGTCTCCTCCGACGGTGAGTGCGCCGACGACACGGTGCTCGAGACGAAGCGCATCCGGTTGACGTCCCCGATCGGGGACCGGGCCGTGGTCGACGCGAGCACCGGCGACGAGGTGCCCTACGTCGTGTGTGCCGACGAGCCGGAGCACCCGCTCTGCGACGTGTGACCCTCGCCTGAGCGACGCAGCCGGCTCCGGACGTGCCGACGGGCAGGAAGCTCGCCCGGTCACAGCCCCGTGCGGGGTGCCGTGCGGACGAGCTGCCTGCCCGTCGGTGCGGGTGCGCGGACGAGCGTCAGCTGGCGAGGCGCGGGTAGTCGGTGTAACCCTCCGCGCCGCCGCCGTAGAACGTGTCAGGGTCGGGCTCGTTGAGCTCGGCCCCGGTCTGCCAGCGCTTCGGCAGGTCGGGGTTGGCCAGGAACGGCCGGCCCACGGCCACCGCGTCGGCGAGCCCTTCGGCCAGGATCTTCTCGATGTCGGCGAGCTCGGTGACGTCGGCGAAGCCGGAGTTGATGATGACCGGGCCGCCGAAGAGGTCCTTGAGGTCCGCGACGAGGTCGGAGGACGGCTGCGCCAGGATGCTGAGGTAGGCCAGGCCCAGGTCCTTGATGCCGCCGACGAGGGTCTCGTAGGTCGCTCGTGTCTCGGTGGCGTCCTCCTCGAGGACGCCCTGGATGTTGTGCGAGGGCGAGATGCGGATGCCCACGCGCTCGGCGCCGATGGCCTCGGCCACGGCGCGGGTCACGTCGACGACCAGCGTGGCGCGGGCCTCGGGCGAGCCGCCGTAGGAGTCGGTGCGCTCGTTGCTCGACGGCGCGAGGAACTGGTGCAGCAGGTAGCCGTTGGCGGCGTGGATCTCGACGCCGTCGATGCCGGCGGCCCTGGCCTGGCGCGCGGCGTGGACGAACTCCTCGACGATGCCGGGGACCTCGTCGGTCTCGAGCGCGCGCGGGGTGACGTGGGGGAAGGAGCCCTCGGCGGTGATCATCTCGCCGGGTGCGGCGATGGCGCTGGGAGCGACCGTCTCGAGGCCCCGCTTGTTGTCCGGGTGGGCGATGCGACCCACGTGCATCAGCTGGACGACGATGCGGCCGTCGCGCTCGTGGACGGCGTCGGCGACCCTGGCCCAGCCGGCGACCTGCTCGTCGGAGTGGATGCCGGGGGTGTTGAGGTAGCCCTGGCCGGTCGCACTGGGCTGCGTGCCCTCGCTGATGATCAGGCCGGCGTCGGCACGCTGGGCGTAGTACTCGACCGCGAGGTCGGTGGGGACCATGCCCTCACCGGCACGGTTGCGGGTGAGCGGGGCCATCACGAAACGCTGCGGGAGCGTCCAGTCGCCGATGGTCACGGACTCGAATGCCTGGGACACGAGGTCACCTTTCGTCGGGGGTGCGGTGCGGGGGCCGGCTGGCGCAGCCTGGGTTGAAGTCTCAACCTTTATGTACCCGAGAGGTCCTTCCGCAAACACCGTCCGGGGTGCCGTGGCGACGCTCACAGCGCCCAGCGGCTGGGCATGTCACCCATCCACGCCGGGTATCCCTGCGAACGACCAGCGTCGTCCCTCTGAGCCGCGAGCGGCCGGGGAGCCCCCGCACCGAGGAGATCTGCATGCCCACGCTCACCGACTTCACCGCTCCGCTGCCCGACGGCACCGAGCAGCCGCTCGACGCCTACGAGGGCAAGGTCGTGCTCGTGGTCAACACCGCCTCGCAGTGCGGGTTCACCCCGCAGCTGGAGGGCCTCGAGAGCCTGTCGAAGCAGTACGGCGGCGACGGTCTGGTGGTGCTCGGCTTCCCGTGCGACCAGTTCGGCGCGCAGGCGCCCGGAACCGGTGAGGAGCAGGGCGCGTTCTGCCAGAAGAACTACGGCGTCACGTTCCCGGTGTTCGACAAGGTCGACGTCAACGGCGAGACCGCCCACCCGCTCTTCGAGTGGCTGCGCAGCGAGAAGGGCGGCCTCATGGGCGAGAAGATCAAGTGGAACTTCACCAAGTTCCTCGTCGGACGCGACGGGCGGGTCGTCAAGCGATTCGGCTCGGTGACCAAGCCCGAGAAGCTGGCCAAGGACATCGAGAAGCAGCTCGGCACGAAGTCCGCCGCCGCCTGAGATCAGCCCTATGTAACGCGGGGTTATGGACCGGTACCCCGGCGTGCGCGCTCCGGCCCCGGTCCATAACCCCGCGTTACATGCGGGTGGGCGCGCCTCAGAAGATCAGGGGGAGCACGAAGAGCATCGTCATCGACCAGGTCAGGTGGGTGATGATCGGCGCGACCAGGCCGCCCGTGGAGCGGCGCTGCAGCCCCGTCACCACGCCGATGACGGCGGCGGCGAAGGCGAGCATCACGTTGCCGGTGAGCAGCGTGGCCACGACGTAGGCGATCGTCGTGACCAGCACCTGCCGGGGCTCCTTGACCGAGGCGTAGAGCGCGCCGCGGAAGAAGAACTCCTCGGCGATGCCGTTGATGAAGGTCGCGACCGCCAGCAGCAGCAGGGAGTTCTCCTCCGCGAAGCCGAGGACGTTGTTGGCCTGCTCGGCCAGCGGCGGGATCTGGCGGGTGATGAAGGCGCCGAGGACGAAGACCGCCGCCAGCAGCGCACCGAGGATGAGCGGCGGCCAGACCGGGCGGCGCACCTGCCCCGAGACGCTGATCCGGCCCGCGTGCAGCTTGCCGGAGGCGAACGAGCCGGCCAACCAGATGCAGGCCACCCCGAGCGTCGCCAGCGTGAAGTACGGCGACGCGCGGTCCATGCGCAGCGTCAGGGCCAGGCAGATCGCCCCGAGGGCCAACGTCGTCCATGCGACCACCCGGCGGCGACGGAAGGCGGCGTCGGTGTCGCGCTGCTCGCGGGGGACCCGGTCGAGCAGTCCGGCGCTGAGCTGCGTCCACAGGCGTTGCGCGACGCCGCCCTCCGGTGTGACCGGCTCGCCCTCACGGGAGCTCGGCTCGGAGGAGCTGGTCGTCATCGGTGTGCCGCCGTCGGTCGGAGAGGTCATCGCGGGACGTTTACCCAGGTGCGGCAGGATGAACAGCGCTCGGCCGCGTGGCCTGAAGCACTCCGCGGCGGGGTCCATCGAGGAGCCCCCGACGCTCCCGCCGACCCACCCGACTGCTGGAGGACGACCCGCATGGCCGACCTGACCCCCGAGGAGTTCCGCAGGCTCGGGCACCGCCTGGTCGACTGGGTGGCGGACTACCGGGCCGGGCTCGGCGACCGGCCCGTCACGACGCCGCCGGTGCCTGGCCAGGTCCGGGCCGCCGTGCCCGCGGCGCTCCCGGAGGAGCCGGCCCCGGACCTCGGTGACGCGCTCGTCGGTCTTCTCGACGACGTCGTCGTGCCCGCCACCCTGCACTGGCAGCACCCCGGCTTCTTCGGCTACTTCCCGGCCAACGCCTCGTTGGCGTCGCTGCTCGGCGACATCGCCTCGGGCGGCATCGGCGCGCAGGGGATGCTGTGGTCGACCTCGCCGGCCGGCACCGAGCTCGAGCAGGTCGTGCTCGACGGCCTGGCCGTGGCGCTCGGCCTGGGCGAGGAGTTCACGTTCGCCGGCGGAGGCGGCGGCTCGCTCCAGGACTCCGCGTCCTCGGGCGCCCTCGTGGCGCTGCTCGCCGCGCTGCACCGTCGCACCCCGGACTGGCGCGCCACCGGGGTCAGCGGTCGCGAGCGGGTCTACCTCTCGGTCGACACCCACTCCTCGGTCGCCAAGGCGGTCCGGGTGGCAGGGCTGGGCGAGCGCGCCCTGCGGCCGGTTCCGTTCACGCCCGGCACCCAGACCATCGACCCCGACGCGCTGGCCGAGGCGATGCGCGTCGACGTCGAGGCCGGGCTCGTGCCGGTGATGGTCTGTCCCACGGTCGGGACGACGAGCACGGGCGCCGTCGACCCGGTGCGCAGGATCGCCGAGGTCGCAGCCGTCCACGGCGCCTGGGTCCACGTGGACGCCGCCTGGGCGGGTGTCGCCGCGCTGTGCCCCGAGCACCGCGACCTGGTCGACGGGGCGGAGCTCGTGGACTCCTTCTGCACCGACGCCCACAAGTGGCTGATGACCGCCTTCGACGCCTCGTTCCTGTGGGTGCGCGACGGTGACGCGCTGCCCGCGGCGCTGTCGATCACCCCGGAGTACCTCCGCAACGCCGCCACCGACTCCGGGCAGGTCGTCGACTACCGGGACTGGCAGGTGCCGCTGGGCCGGCGGATGCGTGCGCTCAAGCTGTGGTCGGTGATCACCGGTCACGGGTTGTCCGGGCTGCGGGGGGCGATCCGCGAGCACGTCGCGCTGGCCGGCTGGCTCGCCGAGCAGGTCCGTTCCGAGCCCGGGTTCCGGCTCGCCGTGGAGCCCTCGCTGTCGCTGGTCTGCCTGCAGGTCGCCGACCCCGACGGAGCACCCGACGACGAGGCGACGCGACGCCTGATGGCTGCGGTCAACGCCGAGGGTGCGAGCTTCCTGACCCACACCGTGCTCGAGGGCCGCTTCGTCATCCGGGTCGCGATCGGGTCGGTGGCCACCGAACGCCGTCACGTCGAGTCGCTGTGGGCCGACCTGCGGCGGCTCCGCGCGGACGGCTGAGACCAGGGCCGCGGGCCGTCGTACGACGTGCTCGCATGGAGGTCGGCGGTCGCCGGAGCTGGGACACGCCCCCGCGGGTGTCCCAGCTCCGGCGTCCCCTCAGCCCGCCTCGACCGCTGCCGCGGTCGGCCGCAGCAGCCCCACGGGCTGCTCCGCCCCCTCCGGGAGCACCTCGATGAGGTGGTCCTGCGCCAGGAAGGCCTGTTGCAGGTCCTCCGGAAGGCCCTCGAAGGGGGACGTCTGTGACCGGTGGGCGCGGATCGCCCGCCAGCGTCGTTCCAGGTGCGCGGCCGTGTCGAGGCGGTGGGTCACCTGCTCGTCGGGCGTGCCGAGCTCGAGCCCCCGCAGGTACGCCGAACCAGGGTCGACCGTCGCGGTGTGGTCGGCCCAGCGGCTCATCACCGACCGCGGCAGGCAGTGCAGGTAGAGGGGCAGCCGGAAGGTCGTGGCCACCCGCTCGGTGGCCTCCCGCACGGCGAGGTGGTCGCGGTGACCGTCGCTGCCGTCCAGGGTGACCAGTGCGTCGGGCAGCAGGCTGGCCACGACGTCGCTGACGTCCTCCTCGAGCAGCGACAGCGGCGCGCTGCACAACGTGCCGGCCGCCGGGTCGCCGTCCATCCCGGAGTCGAGGTAGGCCAGCGTGTGCACCTCCTCGACGCCGAGGATGCGTCCGGCCTCGCGCAGCTCCGCCTCCCGGAGGGCACCGAGACCCTGCTCGGGCAGGGTGACGCCGGGGGCGACCGCGCCCGCCTCGCCCCGGGTGGCGCACAGCACGTGCACCTCCGCGCCGGCCTCGCGTGCGTGCAGGACGAGGGACCCGCAGCCGAAGGTCTCGTCGTCCGGGTGCGCCACCACGACCAGGAGCCGCAGGGCAGGGCGCCGCTCACCGTTGTGGGTGAAGCGTGCGCGACCCGGCATGCAGGCTCCTCGGGAGGGACGGCGGAACACCGACAATCCGATACTGCACGATGCACCATGTCAAGAGCTCGTGTCAGGATCGTCCGTGACCTCGCCCCCGAACTCCACCTCCTACGCCCTGCTCGGGCTGCTCTCGGTGCGGTCCTGGACGACCTACGAGCTGGCCCAGCAGGTCCAGCGGTCCCTGCGCTGGTTCTGGCCCCGCACCGAGCGCCGCCTCTACGACGAGCCCAAGCGGCTGGCGGCCGCCGGGCTCGTCGCGGTCGAGGAGCGGTACGCCGGACGGCGGCGCAGCCGGCACTACACGATCACCGCGCAGGGACGTGAGGCGTTGGCCGACTGGTTGAGCGAGCCGTCGGCGCCCCGGGTCACGGAGTTCGAGGCGATGGTGAAGGTCTTCTTCGCCGACGCCGGCGACCGGGCCCAGCTGCTGGCGACCCTGGAGTCGATCGAGCGCGAGTCCCTCGGGCGGATCGCCGAGCTGCGCGACCTGTCGGGGCGGCCCACCAACTTCCCGCACCGCCGCCACCTCCACGCCCTCTGCCTGCCGGCCATGCTCGGCGAGGTCGAGGCGACGCTGCTCTGGTCGCGGTGGGCCCGGGAGCGGGTCGAGGGCTGGACGTCCGCGACCGACGCCGGCTCGTGGGACCCCCATGCCGAGCTCGCCCGGGTGGCCGCCCGGGCCGCGGCCCTGCTCGCGGACGGTGGCCCGGGCGACGTACCCGCGCCGGAGCCGGACGCGGACTAGCCTCGGGGCATGCGAGCCGTCCGCTTCCTCCGGGAGAACCCCTGCGCGACGCTGCTGGCCGTCCAGCTGGGCGGGGTGCTGCTCTACCCGCTGATGGAGGACAGCGTCGAGGGGCGCTCGCTGCTGGCCCTGTTCGGGCTGCTGGTCCTCGCGATGGCGCTGCGCGCCGTACGGGCGACGCCGGCGCTGCTGTGGGTGGCGCTGCTGCTGGCGACACCGGCGGTGGTGCTCCTCGGTGCCCAGGTCGTGACCGGTGAGCAGGCGATCGCGGTGTGGGCGGCGGCCTTCGAGGCGCTGCTGTACTTCTACGCCGCGGGGGCGATGCTGCGCTACATGCACCACGACGACGTGGTCACCACCGACGAGCTGTTCGCGATCGGTGCGGTCTTCACGCTGGTCGCCTGGGCGTTCGCGTACAGCTTCGTGGTGGTGCAGGCCCTGCAGCCGGAGAGCTTCATCGCCGCCAGCATGCCCACCGCCGACCGCACCTGGACCGAGCTGCTGTACCTGTCGGTGACGACGCTGTCGAGCACCGGGCTCTCCGACGTCGTCCCCGTGAGGGGTCTGGCCCGCAGCGTCGCGATGCTCGAGCAGATGGCCGGGGTGTTCTACATCGCGATGGTGGTGACGCGCCTCGTCGGCATGCGCGCCGCCCGGGCCGCCGCGCGTCAGGAGATGGACGACTGACGTCTGCTGCCTCAGGAGAAGCGGACGGCGAGCATGGCGACGTCGTCGTCGAGGCGACGGTGGACCAGGTCGGCCAGGACGGCGTCCACGAAGTCCTCGACGTCGAGGTGGTGGTGGGCCCGCGCCGAGCGGCCGAGCCGGTCGAGGCCGACCTCGAGGGCCTCGTCGCGACGTTCCACCAGGCCGTCGGTGTAGAGCAGCACCGTCCCGCCGTCGGGGATCTCGGCCTGCAGGTCGGAGCGCTCGAGGTCGGGGGCCACGCCGACCAGCGCGTCGGGCGACTCGCTGTCGAGCCAGGTGAGCGACCCGTCGGCGCCGACCAGCAGCGGCGGCGGGTGACCGGCGTTGGCCCACTGCAGCGTGCGGCCGCCCGCGCCGCGGACGACGCCGTCGCTCGCCTTGGCAGAGGTGTCCTCGAGGATCTGGGCGTAGACGAGGCTGGCCATGGTCTCCATCTCCAGGTCGGCCAGGGCCAGGTCGAGGCGACGTACGCTCTCCGACGGCGTCTCGGGCACGGCGAGGGAGAAGGCGCGCAGCATGCTGCGGACCTGACCCATCTTGGCCGCCGCGGAGATGTCGTGGCCGATGACGTCACCGATCATGAGCGCCGTCCGCCCGCTCGGCATGACGACGGCGTCGAACCAGTCGCCGCCGATCTGGTCGAGCGTCGCGGCCGGCAGGTAGCGCGCGGCCAGCGTCAGGTGCTCGGGACGGGGCAGGCGCGGCATCATCGCGTTCTGCAGGGTGACCAGGGCGTCCATCCGGTCCTGGAACAGCAGCGCGCGCTGGAGCGCCTGGCTCGTGTACGCCGCCAGCGCCTCGATCGTGATCCGCTCGTCGTCGGGGATCTCGCGGACGTCCTCCCACAGCAGCACCAGCACGCCGTACACCTGGCTGCGGGTGGCCAGCGGCAGGAAGGCGCGGGCCTCGCCGACCTGGGCTGACGTCCGCACGTGCGGGAAGCGCGCGGTCTGCTGGGCACGGTCGGGGTAGTACGTCGGTCGGCCGGCGACGAGGCACGCGCCGATGGGGTTGTCCTCGGTGAGCGGCATGGAGGAGTACTCCCGCGCCGCCTGCCAGTCCTGGGAGGGCGCCTCGACGTAGTCGAGCGTCTCGCCGGTGCCGGCGAAGAGGTCCTGGCCCGAGGTGGCACCGGTCAGGCTGCGGTCCGAGGACAGCGCCCGGGCCGGACTGCGCAGCCACACACCGGCGCGCATGCTTCCCAGCCGCTCGGTGGTGACCCGGCTCAGCGCCGCGGCGATGTCGCTGGTGGTCTGGGTCTCGGCCAGCGCCTGGCTGAGCGAGAGCAGCACCTGGCTGCGCTGGGACAGCTCGCGCGAGCGGAGGGCCTCCTCGGCGGCCGCCAGCCGCAGTCCGCGCTGGGACAGCTCGGTGGAGCAGGCGTCGGCGAGGTCGCGCAGCACGGAGAGCTCGTGGTCGGTCCAGTCGCGGGGCTCGTGCCCGATGGCGCACAGCGAGCCGATGATCTCGCCGGAGTGGTCGGTGATCGGGTGGCCGGCGTAGGCGATGACGCCGAGGTCCTCGATGGCCAGGTTGTCCGCCACCCGGGGGTCGTGGCGGGCGTCGGTGACCACGAGAGGCTCGCGGGTCGAGACGACGTGCTGGCAGAACGAGTGCGACAGCGGGGTCTCGCGGCAGGTGGCGTAGGGCTCGGGCAGCCCCACGGCGCCGGGGAACCACTGCCGCTCGGTCTCGACGAGGCTCACCAGCGCCACCGGTACGCCGAGGGCGTGCTGCACCAGGCGGGCGTAGCGGTCGAACGAGCGGTCCAGGAGCGGGTCCGCGGACGAGTCGTTCGTCACGTCGGACCGGAGGGTCGGCAGGCTGCCGACCGCGTCCTCGAGCGGGTAGCCGACGTCCTCGGCCGGGGAGTACGTCATGCCACCTCCCGGCGTCGGCTCCTCTGCAACGAACGATAACGCGCTCCTGACTGGGTACAGGTAGCGTTGGCCCAGCGTTGGAACGTTCCAGCGGTGGGCGACGACGCACGTCGTCCGACGACACACCGCGACGGACCGTCGCACACGAAGGAGATCAGTGCACCCCTGGCCCGGACAGCCCTACCCGCTCGGCGCGACGTACGACGGGCGCGGGACGAACTTCGCCCTCTTCAGCGAGGTCGCCGACCGCGTCGAGCTCTGTCTCTTCGACGCCGAGGGCACCGAGACACGCATCGAGCTGACCGAGGTCGACGCCTTCGTCTGGCACTGCTACCTGCCGCAGGTGCAGCCCGGGCAGCGCTACGGCTACCGCGTCCACGGCCCCTACGAGCCGGAGGCGGGGATGCGCTGCAACCCCAACAAGCTGCTGCTGGACCCCTACGCCAAGGCGACGTACGGCGACATCGACTGGGACCAGTCGTTGTTCGGCTACAACTTCGGCGACCCCGACTCGCGCAACGACGACGACTCCGCCGCGCACATGACCCAGGGCGTCGTCGTCAACCCGTTCTTCGACTGGGAGGGCGACCGCGCGCCGAAGGTGCCCTACAACGAGTCCTTCATCTACGAGGCGCACGTCAAGGGCATGACCCAGCTCCACCCCGACGTCCCGGAGGACATCCGCGGCACGTACGCCGGGCTGGCCCACCCGGCGGTGACCGACCACCTGACCAGGCTCGGCGTGACCGCGATCGAGCTGATGCCGGTCCACCAGTTCGTCCAGGACAGCACCCTGCTCGAGAAGGGCCTGCGCAACTACTGGGGCTACAACACCCTGGCCTTCCTCGCGCCCCACGCCGACTACTCCGCCTCCGCGCGCGAGCCCGGCAACCAGGTGCAGGAGTTCAAGGCGATGGTGAAGGCGATGCACCGCGCCGGCATCGAGGTCATCCTCGACGTGGTCTACAACCACACCGCCGAGGGCAACCACCTCGGCCCGACGCTGAGCTTCAAGGGCATCGACAACGCGGCCTACTACCGCCTCGTCGAGGACGACCAGCGCTACTACATGGACTACACGGGCACCGGGAACTCCCTCAACGTCCGCCACCCGCACTCGCTGCAGCTGATCATGGACTCGCTGCGCTACTGGGTCACCGAGATGCACGTCGACGGCTTCCGCTTCGACCTCGCCTCCGCGCTGGCGCGGGAGTTCTACGACGTCGACCGGCTCGCGACCTTCTTCGAGCTCGTCCAGCAGGACCCGGTGGTCAGCCAGGTCAAGCTCATCGCCGAGCCGTGGGACGTCGGCCCCGGTGGCTACCAGGTCGGCAACTTCCCGCCGCTGTGGACCGAGTGGAACGGCAAGTTCCGCGACACCGTGCGCGACTTCTGGCGCGGGGAGCCGACGCTGGGCGAGTTCGCCAGCCGCCTCGCCGGGTCGTCCGACCTCTACGAGCAGTCCGGCCGGCGGCCGTTCGCCAGCATCAACTTCCACACCGCCCACGACGGCTTCACGCTGCGCGACCTGGTGTCCTACAACGACAAGCACAACGAGGCCAACGGCGAGGACAGCCGCGACGGCGAGAGCCACAACCGCTCCTGGAACCACGGCGTCGAGGGCCCGACCGACGACATCGAGGTGCTGGCGCTGCGCAGCCGCGCCCAGCGCAACTTCATCGTGACGCTGCTGCTCAGCCAGGGCGTGCCGATGCTGCTGCACGGCGACGAGATGGGCCGCACCCAGCAGGGCAACAACAACACCTACGCCCAGGACTCCGAGATCTCCTGGATGCACTGGGACCAGATGGACCGTCCGCTGGTCGAGTTCACCGCCGCCATCGCGCGGCTGCGGGCCAACCACCCGACCTTCCGCCGCAAGCGCTTCTTCACCGGCAACACCGTGCGCACCGGCGACGGCGAGCGTCTCAACGACATCGTCTGGCTGCACCCCGACGGCCGTCCGATGGAGGGCGGCGACTGGGACTCCGGTGACGCGAAGGTCGTCGGGATGTACCTCAACGGCCACGGCATCGCCGGCACCGACGCCGTCGGCGACCCGATCGTCGACGACCACTTCCTGCTCTACTTCAACGCCGGGCACGAGCCGGTGGAGCTGACGCTGCCGCCGCAGGAGTACGCCGACACCTGGATGTTCGTCGTCGACACCGCGGCCGCCGGTCGCGACGTCGACCCGAAGCCGCACGGCAGCAGCCTGGTCCTGGAGCCGCGCAGCGTGCTCGTGCTGCAGGAGTACGAGGAGCCGGAGGGCGAGCAGGACGTCTCCGTCGCCGCCTCCCTCATCGCCATGGCCGAGCCGCCGGCCAGCGAGCCGGCCAAGCGTCGACGCCGTACGTAGGGCCGACCCGCCCCGCACCCTGCACGACCGCGCACGACCCCGCCCCACCCGCAACCCCGGACAAGGACCACCCCGTGAGGATCCCGGCGAGCACCTACCGCCTCCAGATCACCGAGAGCTTCGACCTGCTGGCCGCCGCACGGCAGCTGGCCTACCTGCACGAGCTCGGCGTGGACTGGGTCTACCTGTCGCCGCTGCTGGCCTCGGAGTCCGGCAGCGACCACGGGTACGACGTCGCCGACCACTCCGCGATCGACCCCTCCCGGGGCCGGTCGTCGGGCCTGTCGGCGCTGTCGTCGGAGGCCCGCCGGCTGGGGATGGGTGTGCTCGTCGACATCGTCCCGAACCACGTCGGGGTCGCGCGGCCGTGGGAGAACACCTGGTGGTGGCACGTGCTGACGCACGGCCAGGAGTCGCCGTACGCCGGCGCCTTCGACATCGACTGGGACGCCGCCGGCGGCCGCGTCCGCATCCCCGTGATCGGCGACGACGACCTCGACCCGGAGACCGGCCGCATCGCCAACCTGCAGGTGTTCGCGGGCGAGCTGCACTACCACGACCAGCGCTTCCCGCTGGCTCCCGGGACGGCCGAGCGCGGGCCCGACGAGGACGCCAACGAGGTCGCCGCGCGCCAGCACTACGAGCTGGTCTCGTGGCGCCGCGCCGACCACGACCTCAACTACCGCCGCTTCTTCGCCGTCAACACCCTGGTGGCGATCCGGGTGGAGGACCAGGAGTGGTTCGACCGCTCGCACGAGGAGATCCGGCGCTGGTTCGACGAGGGTCTCGTCGACGGGCTGCGCGTGGACCACCCCGACGGTCTGCGCGACCCCGGCGGCTACTTCGACGACCTCGCTCGCCTGACCGGCGACTCCTACGTCCTGGTCGAGAAGATCCTGGAGCCCGGCGAGGCGCTGCCGCCCACCTGGGCGACCGCAGGCACCACGGGCTACGACGTGATGGCGCTGGTCGACCGGGTGCTGACCGATCCCGCCGGGGAGCGGCCCCTCGACGACCTCGAGACGCGGCTGCGCGGCGAGCCCGTCGACTGGCACGCGATGATCCACGACACCAAGCGCGCCGTGGCCGACGACGTCCTGAGCTCCGAGGTGCGGCGCATCGCCCGGGAGGTCGCCCGGGTCGAGGCGTCGCTCGAGCCGGTCGAGAGCTTCGAGCAGGTCGTCGACGCGGTCGCCGAGCTGCTGGCCTGCTTCCCGGTCTACCGCTCCTACCTCCCCCTCGGCCGCGAGCACCTCGAGCAGGCCTTCACCGCCGCCCGGGAGCACCGCCCCGACCTGGGGACGACCTTCGACGCCCTCGAGCCGGTGCTGTTCGACGGCGCCTCCGACGCCGCGCAGCGCTTCCAGCAGACCAGCGGCATGGTCATGGCCAAGGGCGTCGAGGACTGCGCGTTCTACCGCTGGTCCCGGCTGACCAGCCTCAACGAGGTGGGCGGTGACCCGAGCGTGTTCTCGGTCGCGCCCGACGACTTCCACGCCGCGATGTCGACCCGCCAGGTCGAGTGGCCGCACGCCATGACCGCCGGCTCGACGCACGACACCAAGCGCGGCGAGGACGTCCGCGCCCGCATCGCCGTGCTCGCCGAGATGCCCGAGCGGTGGGCCTCCGCCCTCGACCGGCTCCTCGCGCTGGCCCCGCTGCCCGACGCCGGGTTCGGCAGCCTGCTGTGGCAGGCGGTCGTGGGCGCCTGGCCCGCCGGCGGCGCGGACGCCCCGGACCTGCGCCCGCGCCTCCACGCGTACGCCGAGAAGGCGATGCGCGAGGCCGGCGACCGCACCACCTGGACCGCGCAGGACGCGACCTACGAGGCGGCCGTGCACGCCGCCGTCGACGCGGTCCTCGACCGGCCCGAGGTGCGCGAGGTCGTCGAGGAGCTGGTGGCCGAGCTCGCCGGCCCCGGCTGGAGCAACGCGCTCGCGGCCAAGCTGGTCTCGCTCACGATCCCCGGGGTCCCCGACGTCTACCAGGGCAGCGAGCTGTGGGAGCAGAGCCTCGTCGACCCCGACAACCGCCGGCCCGTCGACTTCACCCGCCGCGCCGAGGCCCTCGAGCTGCTGCGCTCCGGGGAGCGACCGGCCCTGGTCGGCGGCCCGGACGACGACGGCACCGTCAAGCTGCTGGTCACGCACACGGCGCTCGTCGTACGCCGTGACCAGCCGGACTGCTTCACGACGTACACGCCGCTGACGGCCGAGGGCGACGCCGCCGACCACGTGCTCGCCTTCGACCGGGGCGGCGCGATCACGGTCGCCACCCGTCTCCCCGCCGGTCTGGCCGCGCGCGGTGGCTGGCACGCGACCGCGCTGCCGCTGCCGCCGCACGGCCCGTGGATCGACCTGCTGACCGGCCGCCGGCTGCGTCTCGACGAGCAGGGGCGCGTCGACGTGGGCGACCTGCTGGCGCACTACCCGGTCGCGCTGCTGGTGCCCGACCGGCGCGAGGGTCGCGGCCGCTTCGACGTGTGGGCGCCCGAGGTCGAGACGATGGCGCTCAGCGTGGGCGACCGGGTCGTGCCGATGGAGAAGGGCGACGACGGCTGGTGGACCCCGACCGGGCCCGAGCCGCTGGGCGAGGTCGACTACGGCTACTCCGTCGACCCTTCGACGAGCTCAGGAGGGTCCGGCCCGCGCATCGTCCCCGACCCGCGCTCGCGGCGCCAGCCGCACGGCGTCCACGAGCGGTCGCGGACCTTCGACGCGTCGGCCCACGAGTGGGGCGACGGCGACTGGACCGGTCGGCAGCTGGCCGGCTCGGTGGTCTACGAGCTGCACGTCGGCACCTTCACCCCCGAGGGCACGCTCGACGCGGCGATCGACCGGCTCGACCACCTCGTCGAGCTCGGCGTCGACCTCGTCGAGGTGATGCCGGTCAACGCCTTCAACGGCGAGCACGGCTGGGGCTACGACGGCACGGCGTGGTTCGCCGTCCACGAGCCGTACGGCGGGCCGGCGGCGTACCAGCGCTTCGTCGACGCGTGCCACCAGCGCGGGCTCGGAGTGGTGCAGGACGTCGTCTACAACCACCTCGGTCCGTCGGGCAACTACCTGCCGGTGTTCGGGCCCTACCTGTCGTCGGAGGGCTCGAACCCGTGGGGCGACCACGTGAACCTCGACGGCGAGGGCTCGGCCGAGGTGCGCGCCTACGTCCTCGACAACGTGGCGACGTGGTTCACCGACTTCCACGTCGACGGGCTGCGGCTCGACGCGGTGCACGCGCTCGTCGACTCCTCACCGACGCACCTGCTGGAGGAGATGGCCCAGCGGGTCGCCGCTCTGTCGGCGCACCACCGCCGTCCGCTGACGCTGATCGCGGAGTGGGACGGCAACGACACCGCGATGGTGACCCCGCGCGAGGCCGGGGGCACCGGGCTCGACGCGCAGTGGAGCGACGACTTCCACCACGCCGTGCACGTCGCGCTGACCGGGGAGACGCAGGGCTACTACGGCGACTTCGCGCCGCTGTCGGCCCTGGCGAAGGTGTGCGAGAAGGGCTTCTTCCACGACGGGACGTTCTCCACCTTCCGTGGCGCCGACCACGGCGCCCCGGTGGACGTCGCACGGATGCCCGCCTGGCGGCTCGTGGTCTGCAACCAGAACCACGACCAGGTCGGCAACCGGGCCCGCGGTGACCGGCTCGCCGAGTCGTTGGACGACGACCAGCTCGCCGCGGCGGCTCTGCTCACGCTGGCCGGCCCCTACACCCCGATGCTGTTCCAGGGCGAGGAGTGGGCGGCGTCGACGCCCTTCGCGTTCTTCACCTCGCACCCGGAGGAGGACCTCGGGCACGCGGTCAGCGAGGGCCGCAAGCGCGAGTTCGAGAAGATGGCGTGGGACACCGACACCATCCCCGACCCGCAGGACCCGGCGACGTTCACCGCCTCGAAGCTCGACTGGAGCGAGGTCGGCACCGGGCGTCACGCCGTGCTGCTGGAGACCTACCGCACGCTGACGCGGCTGCGGCGGACCCTGCCCGAGCTGACGGAGCCGGACCTCACCCGGACCTCGGTCCACTTCGACGAGGAGGCGCGCTGGTTCCTCCTGCGCAGGCAGGGCTCGGGCCGGGGCGACCGCAGCGGCGTGCTGGCCGCGGTCAACTTCAGCGACGTCGAGGTGACCGTGCCGCTGGGTGACGACACCGACGGGGCGGGACGGGCCGGCGAGGGTCGGACCTGGACCACGCTGTGGCAGTCACCGGCCGGGGTCACCGTGCAGGGCGACGTCGTCGTGCTGCCGCCCCACGCGAGCTGCCTGCTGCACTGAGGACCGCCCCGGTCGGCGGCTCAGTTCCACCCGAGCGGGGCTGCCGCGCCCTCGTTGTCGTCCTGCTTCTGGCAACGTCGGCAGACGAGATAGGCCTGGCCGGAGTCGTTCACCCGCTTGACCCACTTGTGCCAGCCGACGAGGCACCTCATGTCCCTGGTCATCTCCCCACCCTCGACCCGGAGGGCGGACGTGGCCAGGGCCGATCGCCCGAGGGATAGACCGTCGAAGGGCCCGATCTGCCGCGCGGGCGCATGGACCTCAGGACCCGGTGGTCGACGCGTCCGAGGGGCCCTGTCGGTTCCTCGGAGGCCTGACCTAGCGGCCGAGCAGGACCGAGAGACCGGTGCCGACCCCGGTGAGCACGAGCGCGGCGACGAGCACGAGGGCGACGACCTTGGTGTTCATCATGGCTGCAGCGTACGGCGACCGGCCCCTCGTCCTCGTCGAGGTCGGGGAGCGCGCGTTCGGACGGGCAGCTCGACCGGATCTGCGCGTGCGAAGTCCCCGGGAGGTGAGAGCTGCCCGTCCGAACATCGCGGGACGCGGGGCCCCGGCTCCGCGGGTGAGTTGAGTAGCGCTACTCAGGTGCTCACGACCGGTGACCGCGAGGCTTGATCCATCGAGAGGACGCCGGGACCGACCCGGCACCGACCAGGAGGATCACCGCCGTGAGCAGCAACCAGCCCCGCACCACCCGCACCACCTCGGCCTTCTTCGCCCAGGCCGCGATCTCGTTCGGCGTCGCCCTGCTCGGGCTGGTGATGGCCGCCCTCTACATGCCGGGCGACGCCTGGATGCGCGCGTTCATCGCGATGACCACGCTGTTCCTGGTCTCCTCGTGCTTCACCCTCGCGAAGGTGATCCGCGACAACCAGGAGGACTCGGCGATCTACAGCCGGCTCGACCAGGCCCGCGTCGAGCGCATCCTCGCCGAGCACGACCCCTTCCGCGAGGTCGCCTGAGCCGGCGCGGAGGAGATCGGTGGACGGTCCTGACCCGAGGTCGTCTCAGCCCGACCGGCGCACGACGAGCCGGTCGGGCGCGACCGAGACCACCTGCATCACGCGCGGCACCCCCTGGGCGGCGCCCTCGCTGAGCGTGACGGTGTCACCGTCGACGCTCCAGTCGCCGACCGCCTCCTCGGGGACGTCGGCGGCGCCGAGCCCGCTCTCGGCGAAGCTCCCGTCGCGACGCAGCTCGAAGGCGACGCGGCCGCGTGCCGGCGGCAGCGGCGTGCCGACCGGACGGAACACCATCTCGTCCTCGGTGTCCTCCTCCCGGACGTGCACCCACCGGCCGCAGACGTCCTCGGGCGTCATCGGCTCACGCGAGGAACGTCTTGCGCGGCCCGGCGAGGCACGCGTTCATCCGCGACACCTGGCCGGCGGTGAACATGAACATCGCGGCGTCGTCGACGTAGTCCATGTAGTTCATGAACATGTCGCCGTGGGGCGCGTTGCTGCAGGTCACGACCGGAAAGGTCGGCGTACCGGTGTTGGGGCCCTCGCAGTTGGGGGTGTCGGGCACGCGGTCGCCGCCGCTGCAGTCCAGGGTGTCGCCCCAGATGTGGCGCAGGTTGAGCCAGTGCCCGACCTCGTGCGTCAGCGTGCGGCCCTGGTCGAAGGGCGCGGTGGCGCTGCCCTCGGTGCCGAAGGCGGTGTTGAGGACGACCACCCCGTCGGTGGCCTTGGGCCCGCCGGGGAACTGGGCGTAGCCGAGCAGGCCGCCACCGAGCGTGCAGACCCAGATGTTGAGGTAGCGGTCCGTCGGCCAGGCCGCGGACCCTCCCGACGCCACCCGCTTGACGGCGTCCCCGGCGCCGAACGAGGCCCGCTCGGTCGCCACCCGCACGATCCCGTCGGTGCGCTTGCCGTCGGGGTCGGTGGTGGCCAGCCGGAACCGGATCTTGGCGTCCGCGACCAGCCCCTTCCAGGGGTCGGGGACCTTCGTGACGTCGGGGTTCCTGGCGCGGAAGTCGGCGTTGAGCGCGTCGATCTGGCTCTTCACCTGCGCCTTGGTGATGTTCTCCGCGGGCTTCCTGTGCACGACGTGCACCACGGTCGGGATGGTGACCACGGTGCGCGTCACGCGCGCGGCCTCCCCGTTGGTGACCGCCCGCGCCGTGAACACCTCGGCCCGTTGCTGGTTGGCACGGAAGGACGGCTGCTCCTCCAGCAGCCGCTCGTACTCCTGCATCGCGGCACACTGTCGACGTCTCGGGGGCATGGCCCCTCCTCTCGGACACCAGGACGACCCGTGACGCCCGGTCGAGCGGCCGGATCCTGCTCCCGACACTGCTCGCGGGCGCGTCGGGCTGTCAAGGGACCGTCGGACCTCGGGTGCGCCGTACGCTCGGAGACCTCATGAGCACCTGGACCACCGCGGCCGCCGTCGACGTCAAGAGCCAGCTGTTCCGCGCGCTGGCCGTGCTGCGCTCCATCGTGCTGCTCAACGCCGCCGGCCTGACTTTCTATCGTCTCGACAATTTTCGATCGCCGCTGCTGGCGCTGTCGTGTCTCGCCGTGATGGTGGTGTGGACGGCCGTCGCTCTCTGGGCGTACGTCGAGCCGCGTCGCCGTGAGCTCCCGCTGCTCGTGGCCGACCTCGTCGTGGCCCTGGGCCTCCTGGCGGTGACCCCCGTGGTCAAGGGCGACGACTTCAACGCCAGCGTCCCGGGCTTCTGGGTGATGGGGGCGCTCTTCGCCTGGGCCATCCACTTCCGCCGCACCGGGGGCCTGCTCGCCGGCGTGCTGCTGGCCGGCGTCGACCTGGCGGTGCGGCCCGAGGTCGCGCAGGCCAACTACGGCAACGCCTTCCTGCTGGTGCTCGGCGGGCTCGTCGTCGGGCACATGTGCGAGGCGCTCCAGCGCATGGCGGTGGAGCGGGAGCGCGCGGAGCGCAGCGCCGCGGGTGCCACCGAGCGGGCCCGGCTGAACCGGGTCGTGCACGACGGGACGCTGCAGGTGCTGGCGCTGGTGAAGCGGCGCGGCCCGGACCTCGGGGGCGACGGAGCCGAGCTGGCCCGGCTGGCGGGCGAGCAGGAGCGTGAGCTGCGGGCGCTCCTGCGTGCCGACGCCTCGCCGACGACGGCCGGTGGGGGCGTGGTGGACCTGGCGGCCGAGCTCGGGCGCCTCGAGCGCCACGGCACGATCACGGTCGCCACCCCCGCCACCGCGGTCGAGCTCCCGCAGGAGACGGCGCGCGAGGTGGTGGCCGTGGTCCGCGCCTGCCTGGACAACGTGGCTCGTCACGTCGGCGAGGACGCCCCCGCCTGGGTGCTCGTGCAGTCCTTCCCCGACCGCGTCGACGTGTCCGTGCGCGACGAGGGACCCGGCATCCCCCCGGGGCGGCTGGAGGAGGCCGAGGCGCAGGGACGGCTCGGGGTCAGCGAGTCGATCTGCGGGCGGATGTCCGACCTCGGTGGCACCGCCACCCTCACCACCGGGTCGTGGGGCACCGAGTGGGAGCTCGCCGTACCCCGAGGCGTCTAGTCTCGTCGCCATGAGCGAGACCCCGGTCCGGGTGATGGTCGTCGACGACCACCCGTTGTGGCGCGAGGCCGTGGAGCGCGACCTCGTCGCCGCCGGGTTCTCCGTGGTCGCCACCGCCGCCGACGGCACGCAGGCCCTCGCGCGGTTCGCCGCGACCCGCCCGCAGGTGGTGGTCCTCGACCTCCAGATCCCGGCTCCGGACGGGGTGGCGGTCACCGCCGGGATCGTGGGGCAGGACCCCGCCGCCCGGGTGCTGGTGCTGTCGGCCTCCGGCGAGCACAGCGACGTCCTCGGCGCGGTCAAGGCAGGCGCCGTGGGCTACCTCGTGAAGTCGGCGAGCCGGGAGGAGCTGGTCGACGGAGTACGTCGTGCCGCTGCCGGTGAGCCGGTCTTCACCCCCGGGCTCGCGGGGCTGGTGCTCGGGGAGTTCCGCCGGCTCTCCGAGGAGCCGGACATCCGGCGCGGGCGAGTCACCGCTGACCGAGCGGGAGACCGAGGTCCTCACGATGGTGGCCAAGGGGCTCACCTCGCGGCAGATCGCGGAGCGGCTGGTGCTGTCGCACCGGACCGTGCAGAACCACGTCCAGAACATCCTCGGCAAGCTGCAGATGAACAACCGCGTCGAGCTCACCCGCTACGCCATCGAGCAGGGCCTCGACGGCTAGCCCCCGACCGGTCCCTCCCGGTCGGCGCGGCGAGCGGCTCACACGACGGCGCGGTCCCGGTCGGCCCAGTACGGCGCGCGCAGGTCCTTCTTGAGGATCTTGCCCGTCGGGTTGCGCGGCAGGGCCGGGACGACGTCGACCGTGCGCGGGCACTTGAACCGCGCGAGCCGCTCGGCGGTGAACGCGATGATCTCCTCCTCGGTCGCCTCGGTGTCCGGCTTCAGGCCGACGACGGCCTTGACGACCTCGCCCCAACGGTCGTCGGGGACGCCGATGACCGCGACCTCCGCGACGGCGGGGTGCTCGGAGATCACGCGCTCGACCTCGGGGGAGTAGATGTTCTCGCCGCCCGAGATGATCATGTCCTTGAGCCGGTCCTCGACGTAGACGTAGCCGCCCTCGTCGACCTTGCCGATGTCGCCGGTGCGGAACCAGCCGTCGGAGGTGATGACCTTCGCGGTCTCCTCGGGCTTGCCGAGGTAGCCCTTCATCAGCTGCGGGGTCCTGAACCACAGCTCCCCGGGCCGGCCGACTCCCACGTCCTCGAGGGTCGCCGGGTCGACGACCTTGACCTCGGCGTTCGGCAGCACCGTGCCGGCCGACAGCAGGCGCTCGGGGTGCTCGGCGTCGTGGTGGGCCTCCGGCAGCAGGTGGGTGATGACCCCGCACATCTCGGTGAGGCCGTAGACCTGCATGAACTTCGTCGTCGGCCAGGCCTCCATCGCGGCGCGCAGCAGCGGGGTCGGCATGGGGGCGGCGCCGTAGGTGTAGAGCTTCAGCGCACCGAAGAGCTTCACCGCGTCACCGCCGGAGGCGAGCACCTGCGCCAGCACGGCCGGGACGAGGAACGCGCCGTTGCCGCCGTTCATGATCGCCCAGGCCAGCGAGGGGCCGTCCGGGTCGCGGGTCATCACGCTGGGGACGCCGTCGAAGATGCTGAACATGATGTAGCTCGTGCCGCCGACGTGGAAGAGCGGCATCGCGACCAGCGACCGGTCGCCCTCCTCGAACCCCCAGCCCTCGTGGGCGTTGACCGTGTGGGCGACGAGGTTGGCGTGGGTGAGCATGACGCCCTTGGGGCGTCCGGTCGTGCCCGAGGAGTACATGACCAGGCAGACGTCCTCGGCGCTGGTCTCCGCCGGACGCTCGAGCGGCTCGGAGGCGGCCAGCCAGGCCTCGTACTCGTCGCCGTCGGCCCCGTCGGGGGTGACCGTGACCAGCTTCTCGACGCTCGTCAGGTTGCCGCGGATCGGCTCCACGGTCGCCATCAGCTCGACGCCGACGAAGAGCACCTTCGCGCCGCAGTCGTTGACGGCGTAGTCGACCTCGTCGCCGGCCGAGCGCCAGTTCACGATCGCGTGGGCGGCGCCGATCGAGGCGGCGGCCAGCGTGATCTCGACGCAGGCCGGGTGGTTCTTGTCCAGGAACGCCACGATGTCGCCGCGGCCGACGCCGAGGGCGCGCAGTCCGCCGGCGGCTCGTCGTACGCGGTCGTTCCACTGCGCCCAGGTCCACTGACGCTCGCCGTACATCACCGCGAGCTCGTCGGGCTTGTGCGCGGCCCAGTGGGCGAGGGGCTCGTCGATGGTGGTGGGCACGTGTCCCAGGACCAGCTCGGGTGTGGCGTTCGTCATGGCGGGACCCTTCCACAGCGTCCCTGGGGCGGCAACGACGTGTCCGTCGTGGGGTCGCACCCTCAAACCTCCACAGCAAGCGTGCAGGTTTGAGGATGCGGTGTTCGGAGCACCAATTCACCATGACTACCTCCGACACCAGGATCTCGGTCGAGAAGACCATCAACGCCTCCTCCGACGCCGTCTTCGACGTGCTGAGCAACCCGCACCGCCACGTCGACCTCGACGGCTCCGGCTTCGTGCGCTCGCTGGAGAAGGGCGACCGCATCGAGAAGTCCGGCCAGCAGTTCGTCATGAACATGGCCGGCGACCACATGGGTGGGGAGTACCAGGTCGACAACCACGTCACCGGCTTCGACCGCAACCACCTCATCGCGTGGAAGACCGCGCCGCGCGGCACCGAGCCGCCCGGCTGGGAGTGGCTGTGGGAGCTGGAGTCGCAGGGCTCCGACAGCACGCTGGTGCGCCAGACCTACGACTGGAGCGCCGTCACCGACCAGGAGCTGCTGAAGAAGATCGGCTTCCCCCTCGTGAAGCAGGAGCAGCTCGAGGACACCCTCAACCGGCTCGACCAGGCCGTCACAGGGTCGTGAGCCCGTCGGGGCCGCAGACGCGGTGGCTGTTCGCTGACCAGCTGGGGCCCCACTTCGCCGACGACCACGACGGGCCGTTCCTGGTCGTCGAGTCGAGGGCCGTCTTCCGACGACGGACCTTCCACCGGCAGAAGGCGCACCTCGTGCTCTCGGCGATGCGGCACCGGGTGGAGGAGCTGGCCGAGAGCGGGCGCGACGTCACGTTCCTGCAGACCGGCACCTACCGCGAGGCGCTGGCGCAGGTCGAGGGCCCGCTGCAGGTCATCCATCCGACGAGCCACGTCGCGCTGCGCTTCGTGCAGCGGCTGGCAGAGTTTCGCGAGATCGAGATCCTCCCGCCCCGCGGCTTCGTCACGGCGCGCGAGGACTTCACGCGCTGGGCCGAGGCGCGCGGGAGCAAGCGCCTGCTGATGGAGGACTTCTACCGCGACGCCCGGCGCCGGCACGGCGTCCTGATCGAGGACGACGGCGAGCCCGTCGGCGGGTCGTGGAACTACGACGCCGACAACCGCGAGTCGCCACCCAAGGGTGCGACGACGCTGGGCGTCGGCGAGCCGTGGTGGCCCGAGGAGGACACGATCGACGACGAGGTACGTCGCGACCTCGACGCCTGGGCGTCCGACGACCGGACCGGCATCTCCTTCCTGGGCTCGGACGGCCCCCGCCGCTTCTCCGCCACCCCGGCCGAGGCCCAGACAGCGCTGACCGACTTCCTCGACCACCGGCTCGAGCCGTTCGGCACCTACGAGGACGCCGTGCTCGCCGACGACCCGTGGATGGCGCACTCATTGATCTCGGCCCCCCTCAACCTCGGGCTGCTCGACCCGCTGGACGTCGTACGCCAGGCCGAGGAGCGGCACCGCTCCGACGGCGCGCGGCTCGCCAGCGTCGAGGGCTTCGTGCGGCAGGTGATGGGCTGGCGGGACTACGTGTGGCACCTGTACTGGCACCTCGGCGAGGACTACCGCAACCGCAACGTCCTCGGCGCACGGCGCAGGCTCCCCGACTGGTTCGCCGAGCTCGACGGCTCGGCGACGAGAGCACGGTGCCTGTCGAAGACCCTTGACGACGTCGACCGGCACGGCTGGGTCCACCACATCCCGCGGCTGATGATCCTGGGCAGCTACGCCATGCAGCGCGGCTGGAAGCCGCTCGAGGTCACCGACTGGTTCCACCGCGCGTTCGTCGACGGCTACGACTGGGTGATGGTGCCGAACGTCGTCGGGATGTCGCAGCACGCCGACGGCGGGGTGATGGCGACCAAGCCCTACACCTCGGGCGGCGCCTACCTCGACACGATGACCGACTACTGCGGTGAGTGCCCGCTGAACCCCAAGGTGCGCGTGGGCGACGACGCCTGCCCGTTCTCCGCCGGCTACTGGTGGTTCCTCGACCGGCACCGCGAGGACTTCGCGCGGAACCAGCGCATGGCCCGAGCGGTCAAGGGCCTCGACCGGCTGAAGGACCTGCCCGAGCTGGTCGAGCAGGAGGACCGCCGCGGCTCCCGCGCCCCCTGACCCCACCCGAGTGGGCGCGTAGGTCACGCCGAGTCGGCGCGTGCGTGGCGCCGAGTGGGCGCGTGCGTGGCGCCGAGTGGGCGCGTGCGTGACGCCAGTGGACGATCGTGACGTCTGGGCGCGTCGCGACGCAGTGAGTGCGACGTCTCGGTCGCGACCGTAAGCGCCGTCTCGGTCGCGACGCTACGCGCCGTCTCGACGCGACGTACGCGCCGTCTCGGCGGGGTGGGGAGGGGTGGGGTGGGGGAGGAGGAGGAGGGGTCAGCCGGTGAGGAAGGCGCGGAGGAGGGGGCCGGCGGTGGACGAGCCGGAGTCGCCGGTCTCGACGAAGGCCGCCACGGCCAGGTCGCCGGAGAAGGCGATCATCCAGGCGTGGGTCGCCAGCGACCCGTCCGGACGCGGGTCGCCGTACTCCGCGGTGCCGGTCTTCGCGCCGTCGGCCACCCCGGCGAGCACGGAGCCCGAGCCCTCGGTGACGACGGCCTGCATCAGCCCGCGCAGCGCCCGTCCCTCGGCGGCGGTCAGGGGATCCTCCGGGGAGGCCTCGGGCCGGACGTCCTCCAGCAGGTACGGCGTCACGGTCCGGCCCGCTCGCACCGACGCCGCCACCGTGGCCATCGCCATCGGGGAGGCCAGCACGGTGCCCTGCCCGATCAGGTCGGCGGCGGCCTCGGTCTCGCTGCGCGGAGGCGGCACCTGGCCGAAGTACGCCGGGAAGCCGAGGTCCTGGTCGACGCCGAGGCCGAGGGCTGCGGCCGCCCCGGCGAGGTCGCCCCGCCCGAGCTCGTCGGCCGACCCGACGAACGCGGTGTTGCACGAGTTCGCGACCGCCTGGCGCAGCGTGATCTCGCCGAGCCCGTCGGCGGGGTAGTCGTCGTAGTTCTTGAACGACTTGCCGTCCACGCTCAGCGTCGCCGGGCACGACACCTCTGAGGAGGGGACCAGCCCGGCGCGCAGGAGCGCGAGCGACGACACGACCTTGAAGGTCGAGCCGGGGGCGTACTGGCCGTAGGTCGCGACGTTCAGCCCGTCGCCGCCGACCCCGCTGGCCGCGGCGAGGATCGCCCCGTCGGAGGGTCGGACCGCGACGAGCGCGGTGGCCGGCGACTCCGCCCCCTCCGGTACGGCGAGCACCCGCTCGGCCTTGGCCTGCAGGCGCGGGTCGAGGGTCGTGACCAGCGGCTGCCCGGGCTCCGGGTCGGTGGAGAACAGCTCCTCCTCGCCCGCGCTGACGACCAGCCCCGGTGTGCCGGCGAGCTGCTCGTCGTACCTCGCCTGGAGCCCGGAGACCCCGGCGACGTCGCCGGCCTGCAGCCGGCCGTCGGAGGACTCGACGAGCTCGGCCGTCACGGGCCCGACCCGGCCGAGGACGGGTGCGGCGAACTCGCGGGTCGGCGCCAGCGGCAGCTCGTCGTCGAGCGCCACGGCGCCGCGGATCCCCCGGATCGCCGAGACGGCGGGGGCGGCCTCGGAGGCGCGGAGCACGAGCGCCTCCACGAAGGCCAGGTCGCCGGAGCTGCGGACCAGCTCCGCGTAGGGGCCGGGGTCGACGTCGACCGCGGCTGCGAGCCGGCGCCCGTTGGCGACCGCGGCGGCGGACCCGAGGCGGGTCTTGTCGATGCCGATGCGCACCACCGGCCGGTCGCGGACCAGCACCGCCCCGTCCGCTCCGAGAACCTGTGCCCGCGGCGCGGGCACGCGCGTCACGTCGAGGGTGTCGTCGTCCCTCAGCGACGGCTCGACGAGAGCCGGGTCCCAGGCGGCCTGCCACGCCTCGGCGTCCTCGGGGAGCGTCAGGTCGGCGGTGGTCTCGTAGGACCAGACCTCCGGGCCGGCCGCCCACTCCCACGAGAGCCGGACGCTGGCCCGCTCCCCGTCCTCGGCCTCCACGACCTGCGCCACGGTCACCTCGGGGGAGAGGCCGGCACCCACCAGGTCCTCGACGATCGCGTCGTACTCCGCCTGCGGGGTGCCGTCGGCGAAGAGCCCGTCGGCCAGCTCGCCGCCCTCCAGCGCGGCCGCGAGGTCGTCCGCGGTGTCCTCCGGTGCGGGGTCGGAGCCGAACGAGCAGGCGGCGAGCGGCGCGACGAGCAGCGCGGCCAGCGCGGTCAGGACCGCGCCTCGCTGGGTGGTCGGAGTCATCGGCGGCGTCCCCCCGGTCGTGGTGAGATGGTCCCCGGCAGGGCTGAGGGGCCCTCGGAGGCGGGAGGCCATCGTGTCAGCAACACAGTTCGACACCGTGCAGGAGTACCTCGACTCCTTCCCCGACGACGTCGGCGACGTGCTGCGCCGGGTCCAGGACCGCATCCGTGCCGCCGCCCCGGGAGCCGACGAGGTCATCAGCTACGGCATCCCGACGTTGCGCCTCGAGGGCCGCTCGCTCATCCACTTCGCCGGCTGGAAGGAGCACGTCAGCATCTACCCCGTGCCCGACGACGTCTCGATCCTGGAGCCCGAGATCGACCGGTACGTCGCCGGTCGGGGGACGCTGAGGTTCCCGCTCTCCGAGCCGATGCCGCTCGAGCTCATCGAGAAGGTCGCCCACCTGCTGGTCGAGCAGAACACCCGCTGAGCAGCCTCCTCAGTCCGGGGCGGGGGCGGTCGGAGGGCTGGCGCTGCGGGTGACGCCGGCGCTGGCGACGACGATGCACACCACGGCGACCCACTCGCGCACCCCGAGCCGTTCGGAGAGCACGAGCAGCCCGGCCATCGCGGCGGCCGCCGGCTCGAGGCTCATGAGGATCCCGAAGACCCGCGGCGGCATCGTCCGCAGCGCCGCCATCTCGAAGCTGTAGGGGATGACGCTCGACAGCAGCCCGACCAGGGCTCCCACCACGAGCACGCGGGTGCCGAGCAGGTCGGCGCCGCCGATCGCGATCGCGAACGGCGCGAGCGCGACGGTGCCGACGAGGCTGGCCACGGCCAGCCCGGAGAGACCGTCCCAGCCGCGGCCGACCGCGGCGCTCAGCGGGATGTACAGGCCCCAGGCGGCACCGGCCAGCAGGGCGAAGACGACGCCGCCGATCGTGACTGCGCCGCCGCCGAAGCCCAGCAGCGCGACCCCCAGCGCCGCCAGCCCGACCCAGGCCAGGTCGAGCTTCCTGCGCGACCCCACGAGCGCGACGGTCAGCGGGCCGAGGAACTCGATGGTGACGGCCAGGCCGAGCGGCATGCGGGCGAAGGACTGGTAGATCGCCCAGTTCATGGTGCCGAGCACGAGACCGAAGAGGAGCACGGTCCGCCAGTCGACCCGGCTGCGGCCGCGCAGCCGGGGCCGGGCGATCGCGAGCAGGATGATCGAGGACGCCACGAGCCGCAGCCAGACGACGGCCGTGGGCTCGAGGACCGCGAACAGCTGCTTGGAGAAGGCCGCGCCGAGCTGGACCGAGGCGATGCCGGCCAGCACCAGCCACACCGGCCGCGACCCGAACGAGCGGCGGTTCGGCGTACGACGACGCGCGGTCCGTCCCGAGGTGTCCGCAGCCGTCACCCGCCGAGGATAGGTGGCGCGCCCCCGGGGTGTGGCAGGGCGTCCGAGGGGGGACACTTGAAGCAACATCTGACGATCTTCAGGAGCGCGCGTGAAGGACACCAGCGGCAGCTACGTGACCGAGGGCCAGGCCTTCGAGCGGGACATGGACTACATCCCCGACCGCATCACGACCGAGCCGGGCCGTTCCCAGGACCCGCGCGTGGGTGAGGTCGAGACCAAGACCTGGCCGGCCGAGCCGGGCCGCTACCACCTCGCAGCCGCCAAGGCCTGCCCGTGGGCGAACCGGTCGATCATCGTGCGCAACCTGCTCGGCCTGCAGGACGTCATCTCGATGGGGCTGGCCGGGCCGACGCACGACGCCGACTCGTGGACCTTCGACCTCGACGAGGGCGGGCGCGACCCGGTGCTGGGCATCGAGAAGCTCAAGCAGGCCTACGACAGCCGGATCCCGGACTACCCCAAGGGCATCACGGTGCCGGCCGTGGTCGACATCGAGAGCGGGGGCGTCGTCACCAACGACTTCCCCCAGATCACCCACGACTTCTTCTTCGAGTGGCGCGACCACCACCGTCCCGACGCCCCGGACCTGTGGCCCGACGACGTCCGCGACGAGATGGAGGAGGTCATGGAGCGGGTGTTCACCGAGGTCAACAACGGCGTCTACCGCTGCGGCTTCGCCGGCTCGCAGGAGACCTACGAAGAGGCCTACGACCGGCTGTGGACCGCCATGGACTGGCTCGAGGAGCGGCTCGCCGACCGGCGCTACCTCATGGGCGACGCCGTCACCGAGGCCGACGTCCGGCTCTTCACGACGCTGGCGCGCTTCGACGCGGTCTACCACGCGCACTTCAAGTGCAACCGCAACCAGCTCAAGGAGATGCCGAACCTCTGGGGCTACGCCCGCGACCTCTACCAGATCCCGGAGTTCGGCGACACCATCGACTTCGAGCAGATCAAGGCGCACTACTACGTCGTGCAGACCGACATCAACCCCACGAAGATCGTGCCGAAGGGCCCCGACGAGGACGTCTGGCTCACCCCGCACGGTCGCGGCTGACCGCGCCTCGCCCCTCGCGCTGGACGGGCACCCGGTCCGGCAGGGCCGTGCGCCAGAAGGTGTCCTCGGCGGACTGGTCGAACGGGTGGTCCCAGTACTCCACCAGCATCTCCTCGCGGAAGCGCAGCACGTGCACGACCGTGCGGACGAAGGCCGGGTCGCCGTGGCGGGCCGTGCCCTCGACGAGCAGCAGGTCCTTGTGGTGGTCGGCGAGCACCGAGGTGACGGTGAAGCCGGGGTGGTCACCCGGCACACGTCGTACGGCGTCGAGGTAGGTGCTGACCGCGTCGCGGCCGAGGTAGCTGCCCGACAGCGGGTGCGTGCCCGCGACGTGGAAGACGATGTCGTCGGAGCACAGCGACCAGAGGCGGTCGGGCTCGGAAGCCACCTCGGCGTAGTGGTGCCGGACGGCGGCGCACCGGTGGTCCTGCAGCACGTGCACCTCCCGGCCGGGGTCCGGACCACCGTGTCCGGGCCTGAGGTCCTGTCTAGTCCGCACCCACGGCGCGGCGCACGGGACCTAGGGCACCCCGAGCAGGACGGGCTACCCGGAACTGCTCCTACCCGGGCGCTCGCTCGAGGGCGTGAAGCGCCGCAGCCGCAGGCTGTTGCCGACGACGAACAGCGAGCTGGCCGCCATCGCCGCGCCCGCGATCATGGGGTCGAGGAGGCCGAGCGCCGCCAGGGGCAGCGCTGCGACGTTGTAGGCGAACGCCCAGAACAGGTTGGCCTTGATCGTCGACAGGGTGCGGCGGGCGAGGCGGAGCGCGTCGCCGACCAGCAGCAGGTCGCCCCGCACCAGGGTGATGTCGGCCGCCTGGATGGCCACGTCGGAGCCGGTGCCCATGGCCAGGCCGAGGTCGGCCTGTGCCAGCGCGGCGGCGTCGTTGACGCCGTCGCCCACCATCGCCACCACCCGGCCCTCGCCCTGCAGCCGGGCCACGACCGCGACCTTGTCGGCCGGCAGCACGTCGGCCACGACCTCGTCGATGCCGACGGCGCCGGCGACCTCGCGTGCGACGCGCTCGTGGTCGCCGGTCAGCAGCACCGGCCGGAGGCCGAGGTCGCGCAGCGCGGCGACGGCCGCGGCGGAGGTCGGCTTCACCGTGTCGGCCACGGCGACCAGGCCGCGGGCCCGGCCGTCCCAGGCGACGAGCACCGCGGTGCGGCCGCGGGTGCGGGCGTCGGTGAGCGCGGCCGTGAGGTCGGGGGGTACGGCGACGCCACGCTCGGCCAGCAGCGAGGGCCGCCCCACGAGGACCGCCCGGCCCTCGACCGTGCCCTCCACGCCGAGGCCCTCGACGTTGGCGAAGTCGACGACGGGTGCGAGGACCAGCTCCTCGTGGGCGGCGTGCTCGACGAGGGCGCGGGCGACGGGGTGCTCCGAGGCGCTCTCCAACGAGGCGGCGACGCGGAGCACGTCGGCCGCGCCGGCCTGCTCGCCGGTCGCCGCCGGCCGGAGGCGACCACGACGTCGGTGACCGACATCCGGCCGGTGGTGACGGTCCCGGTCTTGTCGAGGACCACCGTGTCGATGCGACGGGTGGCCTCGAGCACCTCCGGGCCGCTGATGAGCATGCCGAGCTGGGCGCCTCGACCGCTCCCGACGAGCAGGGCGGTGGGCGTGGCCAGCCCGAGCGCGCAGGGGCAGGCGATGATCAGGACCGCGACGGCGGCCGAGAACGCCTGCTCCGCGGGCTGACCGGTCAGCAGCCAGACCGCGAGGGTGGCGGCGGCGATCACGAGCACCACCGGGACGAAGACCGAGGAGACCCGGTCGGCCAGCCGCTGCACGGCCGCCTTGCCCGACTGGGCCTGCTCGACGAGCCGGGAGATCTGGGCCAGCCGGGTGTCGGCACCGACCGCGGTCGCGCGGACCACGAGGCGTCCGCCGCCGTTGACGGTGGCGCCGACGACGTGGTCGCCCACGGACACCTCGACCGGCACGGACTCGCCGGTCAGCAGGGACTGGTCGACGCTGGAGCGGCCGTCCTCGACCACCCCGTCGGTCGCGACCTTCTCACCCGGGCGCACCACGAACCGGCTGCCGGGCCGGAGCCGGTCGACGGGCACCCGGCGCTCGGGTCCGTCGGCCCCGTCGGGCAGCACCGCGACGTCCTTGGCCCCGAGGTCGAGCAGCGAGCGCAGCGCCGCCCCGGCCCGGCGCTTGGCCCGCGCCTCGGCGTACCTCCCGGCGAGCAGGAAGGTGGTGACCACGGCGGCGGTCTCGAAGTAGTAGTGCGCGTGCCCGCCGACCAGCAGCGCGACGACGGACCAGAGGTACGCCGCGAGGGTGCCGATCGAGACGAGCGTGTCCATGGTGGAGGCGCCGTGGCGGGCGTTGACCAGGCTGGCGCGGTGGAAGGGCAGCCCGGCCCACAGCACGACGGGGGTGGTGAGCGCGAGCTGCCACCAGCCCTCGCCCGCGACGTCGACCCCGGGCGCCATCGCCAGGACCGTGACCGGGACGGTGAGGGCGCCGGCCACCAGCACACGGCGGCGGAGGTCGTCGGTGCGCAGGTCGGAGGAGGCGTCGTGCGGGGCCGTGCCGTGCCGGGGGGTGGGGTCGTGCGGCGTGGCGGCGTACCCGGCCTGCTCCACGGTGCGCAGCAGGTCGTCCACGGCGAGGCCCGGCGGGTGCCGGACGCTGGCCTTCTCGGTCGCGTAGTTGACGGTGGCGACCACGCCGTCGAGCTTGTTGAGCTTGCGCTCGACGCGGTTGGCGCACGACGCGCACGTCATCCCGGTGACGTCGAGGTCGGTGGTGACCCCGACGGTGTCGGTGCTCGTCGGGGTGCTCGTGCGGGTGGTGGTCATGGGGCGTCCCGGTGGGGTGGTGGGTCGGTCGGTGGGTGGGCCGGTCAGGCCAGGGCGTAGCCGGCCTCCTCGACCGCGGCGCGGACGGCGCCGTCGTCGACGGGGGAGGCGGGGTCGGTGGGCGTGACGGTGAGGGCGCCGGAGGCGAGGTCGACGTCGACGGCGGCGACGCCGGCGACCTCGGTCACCTCCTCGGTGACGGAGGCGACGCAGTGGCTGCAGGTCATGCCCGTGACGGTGTAGGTCTGGGTGGTCATCGGTTCTCCAGGGATCGGTTCGGGTGGGTGCGGGCGGGGGGTGCGGAGCCGGGCGGGCGGCGGCCGGGGCGACGTACGTCAGGAGCGGACGAGGCGCGCGATCGCCTCGTTGGCCTCGCGCAGCTTGTCCTGGGCCTCGGGCCCGCCCGCGCGGACGGCGTCGGCGACGCAGTGCTCGACGTGCTCCTCGAGCAGGCCGAGGGCGACCGCCTGGAGCGCCTTCGTCATGGCAGAGACCTGCGTGAGGATGTCGATGCAGTAGGTCTCCTCCTCGACCATCCGCTGCAGGCCGCGGGCCTGGCCCTCGATGCGCCGCAGCCGCTTGAGGTAGGTGTCCTTGCTCTGCAGGTAGCCGGGGTGCGCGTGCTCGCTCATACCGCCACTATACCCCCCCAGGGTAATCCTCTGCCACTCAGGGGCGCGCGCGGCGGGAGCGCCAGCGCGCGACCTCCTCGTCGACGTCGCGCGGGGAGGTGACGACCGGCGGGTCGCCCCAGGTGGAGTAGAGGGCCCGGCGCACCGCGGCGTTGAACTCGGTCACGGCCTCGCGCACCTGCTTCTCGGTGTTGAGACGGTCCAGCCGGTCGTCGAGGGCGGCGTCGTCCTTGCGGATCTGGAGCGCGGCCGGCAGCACGCCGGTGATGTTCTCCCGCTCCACGAGGCCCTTGACCCACCAGTCCGGGTCGTGGGTGTCGCGCAGCTTCAGCGGCTTGCCGAAGCCCGAGAGCTTGTCGAAGTCGCCGCGCGCGACGGCCTGCTGGATCTGCAGGTCGACCCAGCTGCCCTGGTTGCGGATCCGCTCCTCGGCGGCCTCCCGGTCGCGCTTCTCGCGCCGGCGCAGCCGCCAGGAGGTGCGCCGCTCGTCGTCCGGCGCGTCCGGCGCGTCCGTGTCGTGCTCAGGCTGCTGCGGGTCCGACGGTCCCGTCGGTTCGTGCGTCGAAGGCATCGTCATCACCTCGGCCACCACGGTAGTCACCACCCCCAGGGGTGATCGCGGCCCGACCCTCGCCGATCTTCACCGTCACCACGCCGGCCAGGATGAGCCCGCCCCCCAGCAGCTGCACCGGCCCGGGCAGCTCGCCGAGCAGCAGCCAGGCGAACCCGACGCCCGCCACCACCTCGAGCAGGGCGACGAACGACGCCAGGCGCGAGCCCAGGCGGCGCGTGGCGGCGACCCCGGTGGCGTAGGACACCGCGGCGGTGAAGACGCCGAGCAGGACGAGAGGCACCCACCACGCAACGA
Organism: uncultured Actinomycetota bacterium; assembly: GCA_963721555.1. Lineage (GTDB taxonomy): Bacteria > Actinomycetota > Actinomycetes > Propionibacteriales > Nocardioidaceae > Marmoricola_A. The sequence continues at coordinate 307,221 of CAVRJU010000001.1, forward strand.
CCTGGCCGACCAGCACCACGTCGGCGGTCGTGGCCCGCATCGGCATCAGCCCGGTGAGCCCGAGCAGGCCCAGCCCGGCGCTGCCGGCCAGCAGGCCGCCGGCGGCCAGGGCGATCGGCGGCAGGGAGGTGCCGCTCTCGGCGGAGAGCAGGAAGTACCCCGAGACCCCGACCATCGCTGCCAGTGCCCACAGCACGCCGGGCAGGCTGAGGTCGGCGCCGGAGACGAGGTCGAGGACCAGCACGAGCCCGACCGCGGCGACCGCGGCTCCCGCCAGGGTCGTGCGGGTGGGGCGCTCGCCGTGGCGCAGCCACAGCCACACGACGATCGCCGCGGGGGCGGTGTACTCGATGAGAAGCGCCGGCCCGACCTGCATCGTCTGCACGGCCGAGAAGAAGGAGAACTGCGCGACCATCACGCCGAGGAACCCGAAGGCCGCGATGCGCCCGAGGTTGGGGCGCACGAGGTGCCAGCGCCCGTCCAGCGCGCGCAGCCCGAGCGGGAGCAGCAGCAGCGCGCCGAGCCCGACCCGGACCAGGACGAGGGAGCCCGGGCTCCAGCCTCCCTCGAGCGAGCCGCGCGCCAACCCGCCGGAGAGCCCGAAGGTCGCGGCCGAGACGATGGCGAAGGCCAGCCCCACCCGAGTACGGCGAGCGCGGGCGAGGTCGGCGACCACGGTGCTGTCATGGGCCATCGATGTCATAGGTCATGACGTTAGGCGGTGACGATGTAAGGTGTCAACGTGGTTTTCGCTCATGACACCGAGATGGCGCTCCAGGCTGCAGCCTGGCTGGTGAACTCTTCCGAGCACCCGGACACGTTGACCTCGCTCGACGAGCTGAAGGCCCACCTCGTCGAGTTCGACTACTCGGTGCCCCGGGCCGCCACCCGCACCGACCTCGAGCAGGTCCGTGCCCTGCGCCCCCACCTCCGGGCGATGCTCACCGCCGGGCGCGACGACGCTGCGGCGCTGGTCAACGAGACGCTGCGACAGTCGCACGCCTGTCCGCGACTGGTGCGTCACGACCCGGTCGACTGGCACCTGCACGCGGTCTCCGACGACGAGCCGCTCGCCACCCGGATCGCCGTCGACACCGCCATGGCGATGGTCGACGTGATCCGAGCGGACGAGACGTCGCGCTTGTCGGTCTGCGACCGCGACGACTGCGGCGGTGTCGTCGTCGACCTCACCCGCAACCGCTCCCGGCGCTTCTGCTCCAGCGGCTGCGGCAACCGGGCCGCCGTGGCGGCCTACCGGGAACGCCAGCGCTCCGCCGGTTGACCGCGCCGGGTGCGGGCGAACGGGCAGCTCCCCGGTCCTGCGCCCCAATGGGCCCGGTTCCCAGGAGAGCTGCCCGTTCGAACAGACGCCGAGCCGCGTGCGTCAGCGCTCGATGCCGGACATGTCCGGGTAGCGCTCACCCGCCACCGCGCCACGGGGGACCGCCTGCTCGATGGCGGCGAGGTCGTCGTCGGACAGGGTCACGTCGAGCGCGCCGACGTTCTCCTCGAGGTAGCGCACGCGCTTGGTGCCGGGGATCGGCGCGATGTCGTCACCCTGGGCCAGCACCCAGGCCAGCGCCAGCTGGCCCGACGTGCAGCCCTTCGAGCCGGCGATCTCCTCGAAGGCGGCCACCAGGCGGCGGTTCGTCTCGAGCGCCTCGCCCTGGAAGCGCGGGAAGCGACCGCCCCGGGAGTCGTCCGGGTCGGCCAGCACCCGGTCGATCGCACCGGACAGCATGCCGCGCCCGAGGGGCGAGTAGGGCACGAGCCCGATCCCGAGCTCGCGCAGCAGCGGGAGGATCTCGTCCTCGAGCCCGCGCGTGACCAGGGAGTACTCGCTCTGCAGGGCCGTGATCGGGTGGGTGGCATGGGCGCGCCGGATCGTGTCGGCGCCGGCCTCGGAGAGCCCCAGGTGGCGCACCTTGCCCGCGGCGACGAGCTCGCCCATCGCGCCGACGGTCTCCTCGATCGGGACGGTGGTGTCGACGCGGTGCTGGTAGTAGAGGTCGAGGTGGTCGACGCCGAGCCGCTGCAGCGAGGCGTCGCAGGCCGAGCGGACGTACTCCGGCTTGCCGTTCACGCCCACCCGGGTGCCGTCCTCGAGCCGCTCGTTGCCGAACTTGGTGGCCAGCTGGACCTCGTCGCGCCGGCCCGCGACCGCGCGGCCGACGAGCCGCTCGTTGGTGAAGGGGCCGTACATGTCGGCGGTGTCGAGGAAGGTGACGCCCAGGTCGAGCGCCCGGCCGATGGTGGCCAGCGCCTCGTCCTCGTCGGAGGAGCCGTAGAACTCCGACATCCCCATGCAGCCCAGCCCGAGGGCGGACACCTCCAGGGCATGCTCGCCCCGTCCGATGGTGCGGCGGCCCACGTGCGTCGTCTCGTCAGTCATGACCTCCTCCTACCCGGCCCGCGGGAGGAGTACGCCGTGACCGCGGCGGTCACGTGCCGGCTGGGTGCCGGTCAGGTGCGGGGCACGGGCTCAGTCGCGTCGGTCGGCGAGGCGCTGAGCGACGCCCGCACCGGCAGCCACGACGAGGGCGATGCCGACCGCCACCCACGCCTGCGTCTGCAGGCCGTCGGTGACGACGTCCCACACCGCCCCGGCCAGCTCCTCGCGCTCGGTCGCCCCGGCGAAGAGCTGGCGACCGAAGACGACGCCGAGCAGCACCAGCCCGGCGCCCAGCGCGGTGGCGACCCCCATCACGGCGACGGCGTACCACCGCCGGGCGGCGACGGCGACGCCGAGCAGCACGGCGCCGAGCCAGGCGACCGGGAGCAGCCAGCCGAGGCGGTCGACCTCGTCGTAGGCGGCGCGAGCGGTCTCGAGCTGCTCGACCTCGGCCACCGGCACGGAGACCGGGACCGGGCCGACCGCGTCCGCGCCGGGCACGCCCCTGTCGGTGAGCGTCCGCGTGACGGCCTCGGTGAGCGGGGTCAGGTCCAGTCGCACCCGCCCCATCTCGTCGACCTCGGCGGCCTTGCGGCTCTCGAGGACGGCCACGACGTCACGGTGGACGCCCCGGTGGGACTCGCGCCACACCTCGCGGAAGGTCGGCCCGGCCACCACCTGGTCGGCGACCCGACGGACCACGGGACCGGCAGTGCCCGCACCGGCCGGGAGCCGGGCCTCGACGGCGGCGACCACCTGGCCCGCGACGAGACGCTGGACGTCAGGATCCTCGGCCAGCGGCTCGACCGTGCTGAGGTAGGCGGAGGTGTCGGTGACGTTGCTCGACACCCAGGGCGCGACGAGCGCCCCCGGGGCGAGGACGAGCGCGACGAGGGCGGCCAGGAGGAGCAGGACGAAGGAACGCACGCGTCAGTGTCCCCCGTCCTCGATGGTGGCCTGCCGGTGGGCTCGGGCCCTCAGGCGCCCGGGATCGCCTGCGGTCGGCTCAGCGCTCAGCGCTCGGCGTCGGCCTTGATCCTGCTCAGGGTCTGCTGGATGCCCGCGGCGAGCTCGGAGGCGAAGGTCTCGGTGCCGCCGAGGACGCGCTTGGTCAGACCGGCCGAGAGGTCGGAGATGCCGTCGGGCGCCTCGCGCCTGCCGGTCAGCCGGGTGCCGCCGGTGGCGGTGGGCTCGAGGGTGTAGCTCCAGATCGTCCAGTTCTCCTTGACCCGGAAGGCGATCTCCTTCTCGGGGGTGAAGCGGACGACCTTCGACTGGGTGGGCCAGAAGAGCGGCCCACGGCGGTTGATGTTGACCATCCTGCTGCCCTGGGTGACCGCACCGCCGCCGCGCACGAACGTCTTCACGCACTGCGGGCTCCAGCGCGCCATGTTGCGCAGGTCCGACACCAGCGCCCACACCTCGGCCGGGGGCGCGTCGATCTCGGTGGTGGCTTCGATCGGGGCGACGTCGGTCTGGGGCACGGGAGCTCCTGGGGTCGATGGTGGACGTCCAAAGTGACAGATCCCGCTTCCGGTCGCCAGTGAACGTGAAGGAGGGCACAGCGGCTGCCTCGAACGTCGTGGTCGGCACCTGGACCCCCGTGGCCATCGCGCTGGACCGACGAGCCGGGCGCTGGGGGAGGGCGACCTCGGCCCCTTCGTGCCGGCGGCGGCGGTCGTCGCCACCCTGGCGTGGGTCAACGGCCTGGTGGGGAAGGCCGGATCTCCTTCGTGAGCGCCGAGGTCGCCTCGGTGAGCGCCGCCAGGGCCCGGTCGATCGTCGCGACGTCCTCGTCGGAGAAGTCGGCCAGCGCGTCGCGCATCCGCTGCGCCAGCGGCTGGAAGAACTCTGCGGACAGGGTGCGCGCCTCGTCGCTCAGCGTGACGAAGGTGCGGCGCCCGTCGGCCGGGTCGTGCCGGCGTACGACGTGGCCGGCCCGCTGCAACCGGTCCAGCGAGGCCGACGTGGCCGCCGGGCTGAGGTGGAGCGAGGTCGAGAGGCGGGTCGGGGTCAGCGGGCTGCCCGCGACCTCCGCCTCCCAGAGGTGACCGAGCGCGTCGAGATCCGTGCGGTGCATGGTGTGGCGGCGCGCGAAGACGTCGACGAACTGGTCCAGCTCGAGCTGGAGCCGGCGCAGACGCTCGACCACCGAGGTGCGGTCGTCGAGCAGGAACCGGTCGTGGGTCGGGAGGTCGGCGGCCCGCGGGGTCGGGGACGTCGGGGTGTCGGCCGTGGGCTCGGTGCTCCGTTCCACGGGTCGACTCCTTCCCGGTTTACTTCGACTGTCGAAGTACATACACTTCGATCCTGGAAGTAAATGTATCCCGTCGGTCCGCCGACGGCTGACCTCGCGGAGAACCGATGTCCCGCCTCCTCGACGCCGTGCTGCGACCGCGGCGCGCCCTGGTCGTCCCCGTGGTGGGCGTCCTCCTGGCCCTGTTCGCCATCATCGGGGTGGGAGAGGCCGAGCGCGAGCCGACCCCGACCGACGCGCTGCCCGACGGCTACGCGAGCACCGAGGTCACGGCCGCCCTCGAGGCCTTCCCGCAGGGCGACGACAGCGTCGCGATCGTGCTCTTCTCCGCCGACTCGGCGTTGAGCCGGGCCCAGCTGGAGGCGGCCCAGGACCTCTTCGTCGAGGTGGCGGGCGACTTCTCCGACCCCAGCGCCGAGGCGGGGGCGGGTGCCGACCGGGAGACGGGCTCGGGCGCCGACGCGGGAGCGGGATCTCCGGCGGGGTCGGGGGCACCGACGGGCGACCCGACCACTGCCCTGGTGCCCAGCGAGGACGGCACCGCGGCGATCGGGGTCATCGGGGTCCAGGGCGCCGGCGCGACCGAGGTCGCGGCCACGGTCGGCGACCTCCGCGAGGCCCTCGACGCCGACGTGCCCGACGGCGTCACGGCCCAGGTGACCGGCCCGGCCGCGATCCAGGCCGACCTGGCCGCTGTCTTCGACGGCGCGGACTTCCGGCTGCTCGGGGCAACGGCCACCGTGGTGGCGATCCTGCTGATCCTGACCTACCGGAGCCCGGTGCTCTGGCTGATCCCGCTCACGGTCGTCGGTCTCGCCGACCGCGCGGCCGCCGCCCTGTCGACCCAGGTGCTCGACGTCGTCGGCGTGGCCTGGGACGAGTCGACGGTGGGCATCCTGTCGGTGCTGGTCTTCGGCGCCGGCACGGACTACGCGCTCCTGCTCATCTCCCGCTACCGCGACGAGCTGCGACGGAACGAGGACCGGTACGCCGCGATGCGGACCACCGTGCGTCGTACCGTCGAGCCGGTGCTGGCCAGCGCCACCACCGTCGTGGTCGGCCTCCTGATCCTGCTGCTCTCGGCGTTCCCGACCACCCGCGGGCTCGGTCTGGCGTGTGCGGTCGGCGTCGTCATCGCTGCTGTGGCGGCCCTGGTGTTCCTGCCGTTCACGCTCGTGCTGGTCGGCCGCTGGGTGTTCTGGCCCCGCGTCCCGCACGTCGGGGAGCCCGCCCTCGTCGACACCCGGTCGCTGTGGCGCCGCGTCGGCGACCAGGTCTCGCGTCGGCCGGTCGTGCTGGCCGGTGTGGTGACCGCGGTCCTGGCCGTGATGGCGCTGGGCACGCTGCGCATCGAGACCGGCCTGTCGGAGGCCGACCAGTTCCTCGAGACCCCCGAGGCGATCGAGGCCGCCGAGCGACTGGCCGAGTCCTTCCCCGCCGGCAGCTCCGACCCGACCGTGGTCCTCACCGACCGACCGGCCGAGGAGGTGGCCGGCGCGCTCGGGACCGTCGCGGGCGTCGACTCGGTGCGGCCCGCCGGGTCGGCCGAGGGCGTGAGCCGGCTCGACGTGGTGCTGTCCGCCGAGCCGGGCAGCGACCAGGCGGGCGCCACCGTCGAGGCGCTGCGCGACGAGCTGGGCGACGACGGCTCCGTGGGCGGCACCGAGGCGGAGCGGGTGGACCAGCAGGCGGCCTCCGACCGCGACCGGCTGCTGCTGATCCCGCTGATCCTCGGGCTGGTGCTCGTGGCTCTGGGCGCCCTGCTGCGCTCGATCGTGGCGCCGGTCATCCTGGTGGCCAGCGTCGTCGGCACCTACCTCGCGGCGCTGGGGGCGTCCTGGCTGCTCTTCACCCAGGTGCTCGGCTTCGAGCGGCTCGACGTCGGGGTGCCCCTGCTGGCGTTCCTGTTCCTCGTCGCGCTGGGCGTCGACTACAACATCTTCCTGGTCACCCGGGCCGGCGAGGAGGCCCGGGACCACGGCGCCCGCGAGGGCATGCTGCGGGCGCTCACCGCGACCGGCGGAGTCATCACCAGCGCCGGCATCCTGCTCGCCGCCGTCTTCGCGGTCCTGGGCGTGCTGCCGCTGGTCGTCCTGGCCCAGCTCGGTGTCATCATCTGCGTCGGGGTGCTGCTCGACACCCTGGTGGTGCGGACCGTGCTGGTGCCGGCGATCGCCGTGCTCCTGGGGGACCGGTTCTGGTGGCCGCGGACCGTCTCGCCCCGCGGCTCTCCCGAGCCCGGCGCCGCCCCGGTCGCCGCCGGTGGCTCCTAGCCCCGGCTTGGGCCGCACTCAGTGGTGGCTGGCAGGTCATGCGCCTGTTCAGCCACCACTCAAGTGCTGCGCCGGTCCGCCGGGTTGTCCCCAGATCGTCGTCGACGGCGGCGTTGCTGCTGCCCGCTGGTGCAGGGTGCGAGTCATGGATCGCCGTCTGCTCCCCCTGCTCGAGCGGCAGAGCGGAGTGGTGGCGCGACGTCAGGCGCTGGCCGTCGGTCTCACGGCGGAGAACGTGGAGCGGTTGCTGCGGCGCAAGGAGCTGGCAGCGATCCACCCCGGTGTCTACGTCGACCACACCGGTGCGCCGACGTGGGATCAACGTGCCTGGGGGGCGGTTCTCTGGGGCTGGCCGGCAGTGCTGAGCCACTCCTCCGCGCTCGCCGTCGTCGAGGGTCCCGGGTCGCCCCACCGCTCGAGCGTGATCGAGATCGCCGTGCTCAAGGACCGTCGGCTCCTGGACCGGCCGGGCGTCGTCGTACGACGGAGCGCGCACGTCGCCGCTCGCACTCAGCTCGGTGCGCCGCCGCGAGTGCGGTACGCCGAGGCAGTGCTCGACGTGGTGGCTCGCCTGGACCGGGTCGACGACGTCGTGGCCGAGCTCGCTCGTGTGGTCCAGGTCCGCTGCACCAGCGCCGACCGTCTGCTCTCAGCGGTCCGATCACGCCGACGGGTGCGCCACCGAGACGTGCTGGTCGACGTGCTCGGTGACGTGGCGGCGGGAGCGACGTCGGCCCTGGAGCGGAGATACGTGTGCGACGTGGAGCGTCCGCACGGTCTGCCGCAGGCGTTCCGACAGCTGCGTCATCACACCCGGGACGGGGTCGTCTACCGAGACGTGCTCTACCGCGTCGGTGGCCGGCTGCTGGTGCTGGAGCTCGACGGACGAGGGTTCCACCAGTCGCCTCGCCAACGGGACCGGGACATCGAGCGGGACTTGCTGGCCCGTGTCGAGCACGGGGCGGAGACCACGAGGCTCGGGTGGGGTCAGTGCGCGGGTCGCCCGTGCCGGACCGCGGGGATGGTCGGAGTCCTGCTGCGACGGCTGGGATGGAGCTGGCCGGGTGCGCGGCTGTCGAGCGGGCTGCGAGGCACCTTTCTGGTTCGACCGGGTCGACGCCGCGTAGCGCCGGCGCCTTGGGTGGTGGCTGAGCAGGTCATACGCCTGTCCAGCCACCACCCAGGCGGGCTGACCGTCGGTTTCACTGGGTACCTAGTGGAACCACGCCACTCCTGGGGCCCGTGGGACGCGAAGCGACCCCGCCCTGCAGGGGGACGGGGCCGCGTTCGGGGACGCCGAGGCGTCGGTGGTGAGGGTCAGCCGATGGCGTTGGCCGCGGCGACGACGTCGACCAGGCCGGCGCCCTTGTCGAAGGACGTGCCGCCCTCGTAGGGAGCGCCGAAGGAGTACTGGTAGGCCGTCGACGTCAGGGCGTCCTCGACCTGGGCCGGGGTCGCGTTGGGCGAGTCCTCGAAGAGCTGGGCCACGATGCCGGCGATGTGCGGAGCCGCCATCGACGTACCACTGATGGTGTTGTAGTTGCCGCCGTCGACCGGGTCCAGCCCGGTGGTGCAGATCGGCAGGTAGATGCGGCACGACGAGGTGATGGTGTCGCCGGGGGCCGAGATGTCCGGGTAGGTCTGGGTCTGCCCCTCGCGACCACGCGAGGAGAACTCCGACAGCTCACCGTCACGGGTGCCGGTCTCGAGGTCGTTGTACGACGCCACGGAGATGATGCCGCCCGTGGGGTCCTGCCCGGGCGGGTTGGTCAGCGACTCGGACCCGTCACCACCGTCGTTGCCGGCGGCCCAGACGGTCACGACGCCCTCAGCGGCCAGTGCGCGCTGGAGCTTCACGGTCGCGGAGTTGGGGTCGAACTCGCCGCCGCCCGAGGGGCCGTAGGAGTTGTTGGTGACCTTGATCGGCGGGCACTGGGCGGCCGGCACACCCTCGCCGCAGGGGGCCTCGTGGTTCTCGAGGACCCAGTTGAGGGCGGCGTCGGCGCCGACGATGAAGAGCACCGCGCCGGTCGAGAGCGAGACCAGGTTGGCGCCCGGGGCCGCACCGTGGAGGGGCTGGCCGCCGGCGGTGACCTCGCGGCCGGCCACGATGCCGCTGACGTGCGTGCCGTGACCGCCGGCCGCCAGGGTGTCGGTGTCGAGCGGACCGGCGTCGACGACCTGGCAGGCCACCTCGAACGGGTCGCAGGCGACCTTCTTGTTGGCCACGACGGCGCTGGAGCCGTCGGCCTCGGCGAAGTACGGGTGGTTCGGGTCGACGCCGGAGTCGATGACACCGACGCTGACGCCGGAGCCGTCCAGGCGCGAGCCGTCGGTGCCGCTCAGCGTGTCCAGCGCCTCCTGGCCACGGGTCGATGTGTTCGAGGTGTACTGCGCGAACTCGATCGGCTGGTTGCCCTCGACGTAGGTCACGCCGGGCCGGCTGCGGACGTCGGTGATCTGCGCCTTGGTGCCGCGCGTCACGACGACGCCGATCTTGTCGAAGCTGGTGGAGGCCTTCATGCCGGAGGCGCTGACCGCGTCCTCGGCCGCCTGCAGGGACTCGCCGTGCACCAGCACGGTGGTCGACTCCAGCAGGCGGAGGTCGGCGAGCTGCTCGGCGAGGTAGGGCTGCAGCGGGGCCGAGGTGGCGGCGCTGGCCGGGGTGCCGGGCAGGGCGAGCGTCGCGCCGAGTGCGGCGGCGAGCGACAGGCCGAGTGAGAGGCGGACGGGCTTCCGCATGAGGCGTCTCCTGAGGCGTGGGTGGCGGGGATCACAGGACCAACGTCCCGAAGCGTCTTTGGTTACGCGCGAGTACGTCGCCGGTTCGGAGGCAGGCGCAGGCACCCCTGGAGCCACACCCGCCCCACCGCCGTACGTTCACCCCGAGGGGTGTGGTGCGGGAGATGCCCGAAACGTACGTTTGATCCGAAGGTCCGGACCTGACGTGGGTGCACGCCGCGACAGGGTTCCGGCCTTCGCCACCGGCCGGAAGTGGACGTCCGACCGTGTGGCCCCGCCCTCGGGGCGGAGATCACAAGGTGTGGCCGGGGTTCCCGCGCTTGGGCGGGAACGCCGGCCCTCCGAGCGTCGTCTCGACGACCGCCCCTCCTGCGCCTTGCTGGACCGCGCGGCGCCCGTGAGCGCGTCGTGCGTTTGTGCCCCTCACCTCAGGACAGGCTGAACCCATGACCGAGACCACGGCTCCGGGCCGGGACCGCCACGAGGACGCCATGCCCGATCCCGACCACCCCGCCAAGCCGGGGACGCCCAGCGAGCTCGACGCGCGCTCGTGGAAGTACGTCGCGCGCAAGGCCGTGCGCGAGTTCAGCGACGACCAGTGCACCGACCAGGCCGCGGCGCTGACCTACTACGCCGTGCTCGCGCTCTTCCCGGCGCTCCTCGCGCTGACGTCGGTGCTGGGCCTGATCGGGCAGGCCGACGAGGCCATCGGGACGGTCCTCGACGTCATGCGCCCGCTCGTCGAGCGCGACACCCTCGACGACGTCGTCCGGCCGGTCCTCGAGGGCATGGCGTCCTCCCAGGCGGCCGGGTTCACCTTCGTCGCCGGTCTCGCCGGCGCGCTCTGGTCCGCTTCCGGCTACGTCGGCGCGTTCTCCCGGGCGATGAACCGGGTCTACGAGATCTCCGAGGGCCGCCCCTTCTGGAAGCTGCGTCCCGCGATGCTGCTGGTCACGTTCATCGGCGTCTTCCTCACCGCGACCGTGCTCGTGATGCTCGTGGTCTCCGGCCCCGTGGCTCAGGCGATCGGGGACGTCGTGGGGGTCGGCGACCAGGCCGTCCTCATCTGGGGGATCGCCAAGTGGCCGGTGCTCGCGCTCCTCGTGATGTGCATCGTGGCGCTGCTCTACTACGCCACGCCCAACATCCAGCAGCCCAAGTTCCGCTGGATCTCGGTCGGTGCCGCCGTCGCCATCGCCATCTGGATCCTCGCGTCGGTCGCCTTCGCCTTCTACGTCGCCAACTTCGGCAGCTACGACAAGACCTACGGCTCGCTGGCCGGCGTGATCGTGGCGCTGCTGTGGCTGTGGATCACCAACATCGCGCTGCTCTTCGGCGCCGAGGTCGACTCGGAGATGGAGCGGGGACGCGAGCTCCAGGCCGGCATGGCCGCCGAGGAGGAGCTGCAGCTGCCCGCCCGCGACACCCGCAACATCGAGAAGGCGCGTCAGAAGGAGCTCGACGACATCGAGCGCGGCCGACAGATCCGCGAGGCCGCGGAGGCCGACGGCGCGACCGCCCCGACCGGTGGCTCCGACTCGGACGACGGCGACGCCGACACGACGGACGATGCGACCGGCTCCGAGGACGCCGGCGACGACGCGCTGGGTGCCGAGCCCGACCACGCCGTACGCCGTGAGCTGCCGCGACCGGCCGGCGAACCCACCGGCGGCCCGGCCGCGCTGTCCCCCCAGGCGGCCGCGGCCTCCCGCGGGCCGCTGATGGCCGTCGGTGCGACCGGCGCCGTCATCGGCGCCGCCGTCTGGCGCCTGGTCCGACGCGGCTCCGGCTGACCCGCGACGCCCCACCCGCCGGGCCGCGGCGCACTAGCCTGGGCCGGTGACCCCGCCCTCCCGGCCCTCCAGCGCCGCGCCCGCCACCTCGCCGGCCCCGACCGCCGTGGCCCCCGACGGCGCCCTGACCCCGGGCCACCGTGTCGCGTACCTCGGCCCGCGGGGCACCTTCACGGAGCAGGCGCTGCGCAGCCTCCCGGGCGCCGGGCAGGCCGAGCCGGTGCCGTGCTCGACGGTGATCGTGGCGCTGGACGCGGTGCGCTCCGGTGACGCCGAAGCCGCCGTCGTGCCCATCGAGAACTCGGTCGAGGGCTCGGTGCCGGTGACGCTCGACGAGCTGGCCACCGGTCGTCCGCTGATGATCGTGCGGGAGATGACGGTGCCGGTGGCCTTCTCCGTGCTCGTGCGTCCCGGCACGCGCCCCGAGGACGTCCGGGTCGTCGGCACCCACCCGCACGCCGCGGCCCAGACCCGCGGCTGGTTGGCCCAGCACCTGCCGCACGCGGAGGTCGTCCACGCCACCTCGACGGCCGCGGCGGCCGCCGCCCTGGCGCACGCGTCCGACGACGGACCGCCGCCGTGGCAGGCGGCGGTGTCGGCGCCGCTGGCCGCCGAGCACTACGCGCTCGAGACCCTGGCCGCGGGCGTGGCCGACAACCCCGACGCCGTCACCCGGTTCGTGCTCGTCTCCCGCCCCGGAGTGCCAACCGCGCCGACGGGCCGCGACAAGACCAGCCTGGTGGCCTTCATGCGCGAGGACCACCCGGGCGCGCTGCTGGAGATCCTGGAGCAGCTGACGATGCGGGGGGTGAACCTCAGCCGCATCGAGTCCCGGCCCACCGGCGCCGCGCTCGGCAACTACTGCTTCTCCATCGACGCCGAGGGTCACGTCGCCGACCGTCGCGTCGGGGAGGCGCTCATGGGTCTGCGCCGGGTGTGCGCCGACGTCCGTTTCCTCGGGTCCTACGAGCGCCACGACGGCACACCGCCGACCATCCGGCCGGGGACCACCGACGAGGAGTTCGAGGACGCGGCCGCCTGGCTGGCACGGCTGCGCGACGGCGCCTGAGACGGCTCGCCCCGCCTGCGGGCCGGGGTCCGCGAGCCTGTCCTCGCGGTGGGTCGCGGCGACGTACGAACGGTTCGTGACGCGCCCGCTCGGGTGCGGCTGAGCGGCGCCCGCGCCGATAGGCTGCGGAGGCGATGTCGAACTCCTCCCTGACCGTCCTGGTCGTGCTCGTCGGACTCGTCAGCCTGCTCGGGCTGGCGATCGCGTTGTCGACCCAGCGCGCCCTCTCGGCCCGCAAGCGGGGGGCCCGCTCGTCACCGCTGCCGCTCGACCTGGCCGGGTTGCGCGGCGAGGTCGAGTCGCTGCGCCAGGAGTCCGCGGGCGCCGTACGCCGCATCGGGCTCGTCCGCTACGACGCCTTCGGCGACATGGGCGGACGGCTGTCGTGGTCGCTGGCGCTGCTCGACGACAGCGGGGAGGGCGTCGTGCTGACCTCGATCCACGGCCGCTCCGAGGCGCGCACCTACGCCAAGAACATCAACGCCTGGAGCTCCGACCAGCAGCTGAGCCCCGAGGAGCAGGACGCCGTCACCGGCGCCCGCGGCGACGTCGTCTCCTGAACGCCGCCCCCCACCGACCACGGGGCCGGCGTCGTCGCGGCGCCTCAGCGTCAGCGCGGGACCCGGACGAGGAGCCGGCCGGGGAGGCACTCGCAGAGCAGCTCGGTCCCGGCGCCGATGGCGTCGCCGTCGATCTGGCGCGGGGTGTCGTGGGCGGCCTTGATGACGACCTTGCGACCGGTCATCCGGTTGACCGTGCCGTCGACCTTCTTGCGCCGCCCCACGATGCGGACCACGACACGCAGCCAGGACAGGAAGCGGGCGGGGTTGACCAGCACCACGTCGATGCGGCCGTCGTCGATCGTGGCGTCGGGCAGCAGCGGGAGGCCGGCCTGCAGGAACCCGACGTTGCCGACGACGATGGTGCGCGCACGGTGGCGGGTGAAGGGCTCGTCGTCGAGGCTGATGTCGACACGGACGGCAGGGAACATCAGGTTGCGCATGCCCGCCACCACGTAGGCCAGCCAGCCCACCTTGGCCTTGATCTGCTCGTTGGCGCCCTCCATGATCGCGGCGTCGAAGCCCATGCCCGCCATCACGAGGAAGTGCTCGTCGGCCTCGATCCCGTCGCCGGCCACCCGCACGATGTCGATCGCCCGGTCCTGGCCGTTGAGCGCGACCTCCACCGCGGCGTTGAGGTAGAGCGGCAGCGCCAGGTTGCGCGCCAGCAGGTTGCCGGTGCCCGCGGGCACCACCCCGACGGGGATGCCGGTGCCGGCCAGCTCGGCGCAGACCGTGCGCACGGTGCCGTCGCCGCCGCAGACCACGACCAGCTCGGCGTCCGCGACGGCCGCGGCGTGCGCCATGGAGCGGCCCGTGTCCTCCACGGTCGTCTCGAACCAGACCGGCTCCGACCAGCCGAGCTCACCGGCCCGGCGGTCGACCAGCGCGCGGAAGGCAACCGGGTCCTCGACCTTGATCGGGTTGAGGATGACGGCCAGCCTCCGGGTGCCAGGACGGGCGCTGGGCATCGGGGCGACCGACGCGGGGCGCGGCGTGGGGTCCGCGTACGCCGCCGCGAGCAGCACCCAGAGCGCGCCGAGGGCGAAGCCGCCGACCACGTCGGAGGGCCAGTGCACGCCGAGCAGGAGCCGGTCCACCCCGACGAGCACCGCGACCGACGTGACGAGCACCGCCACCAGCCGGCGCTGGCTGCGGCGACGGACGAACAGCGTGGCGAGCACCAGGCTGACCCCCGCGGCGCAGGCGATGGCCGAGGAGTGGCCGGAGGGGAAGGACCCGTCGCGCAGGGTGTCGAGCGCGTAGTCGGGACGTGCGCGTCCGACGAGCCACTTGAGCAGCAGCGTGCTGGTCCAGCAGCCCGTCATCACCAGCACCAACCACGTCGCCGGCCGTCGGAACCCACGGACGACGAGCAGCATCGCGACGCCGACCGCGACGACGTTGAGCCACACCGGGCGGGTCACGCTGAGCCAGCACGTGCGCCATGCGCTCCACCCAGGCGTGGTCGGCCGTGAGGCCGGCCAGCGGCTCACCGATCCACCGGTCGGCATCCCGCAGGAAGCTCGCCTCCACGGCGACGAGGACCAGCAGGACGACGAGCACCAGGGCGGTGCCGGCCGCCGCCAGCCGGAGGCGACGCCGGACCTCGGCACCGAACGACATGCGACTCCTGACGAGTTGGACCCGAGCGGCGTCCGGGGACGGTCCGCGGTGGCGTGAGCGGGGAGGCTCCAGTATGTCGGCACCGGCTGCCGGCCCGGGCCGGACACCCGGCACGGGGCGGGAGCGGTGGCCGGAGGGCACACGTCCTCCGCCTAGCATGGGCGGGTGATCGATCCCCGCGTCCTCCGCCATGAGCCCGACCGTGTCCGCGCCGCCCAGGAGCGTCGTGGGCTCTCGTCGGACGTGGTCGACTCCGCGCTGGCCGCCGACCAGGCACGCCGGGACGCGATCGCCGACTTCGAGCGGCTGCGGGCGGAGCAGAAGGTGCTCGGCAAGGAGATCCCCCGGGCGCAGGGCGAGGCCAAGCAGGAGCTGCTGGCCCGCACCAAGACGCTCTCGGCGGGGGTGAAGGAGGCGGAAGCGGCGCAGACCGCCGCGGAGACGACGTACCAGGAGGTGCTGCGCAGCATCCCCAACCTCGCCAACGAGGCGGCGCCGGCCGGCGGCGAGGACGACTACGTCGTGCTCGAGCACGTGGGTACGCCGCGCGACTTCGCGGCCGAGGGCTTCGAGCCGCGCGACCACATCGAGCTGGGCCGGATGCTCGGGGCCATCGACATCGAGCGGGGCGTCAAGGTCTCCGGGGCCCGGTTCTACTACCTCACCGGGCCTGGCGCCGACCTGGAGATGGCGCTGACGCAGCTGGCCATGGACCAGGCCCGTGCGGCCGGTTTCACGACCGTCATCCCGCCGGCGCTGGTGCGTCCGCGGGCGATGGACGGGACCGGCTTCCTGGGGCAGGCCGCGGACGACGTCTACCGGATCGAGGGCGAGGACCTCTACCTCGTGGGCACCTCGGAGGTGCCGCTGGCGGCGTACCACTCCGACGAGATCCTCGACCCCGGTGACCTGCCGCGGCGCTACGTGGCGCTGAGCCCCTGCTTCCGCAAGGAGGCAGGCTCCTACGGCAAGGACACCGCCGGCATCATCCGGGTGCACTGGTTCGACAAGGTCGAGATGTTCACCTTCACCACGCTCGAGGAGTCCTCCGCCGAGCACCAGCGCCTGCTGGCGTGGGAGAAGGAGTTCCTGACCAAGCTCGAGCTCGCCTTCCGCGTCATCGACGTCGCCGCCGGCGACCTGGGCCTGTCGGCGGAGCGGAAGTTCGACTGCGAGGCGTGGATCCCCACGCAGGGCCGCTACCGCGAGCTCACCTCGGCGTCCAACTGCACCGACTTCCAGGCCCGCCGCCTCGACATCCGCGGTCGCTTCGCGGAGGGAACCGCGCCGGTGGCCACGCTCAACGGCACCCTGTGCGCGATGCCGCGCACCATCGTGGCGATCCTCGAGACCCACCAGCAGGCCGACGGGTCGGTGCGGGTCCCCGCGGCCCTGCAGCCCTACCTGCAGGGCCGCGAGGTCCTCGAGCCGGTGACGCGGTGACACGAGAGGTCGCCGAGGGCTGGACGCCGAAGCTGGTGGCCCTCGACATCGACGGCACGCTCTTCGGGGCCGGTCACGGCACCGGGGTGGTCACCGAGGAGATCAGCCCCGCCGTGCGCGCGGCCGTGGACAAGGTGGTGGCTGCCGGTGTGCCGGTGGTGCTGTCGACGGGCCGGTCGACGTTCTCCATCACCGGTGTCCTCGAGATGCTGGGCCTGCCGCGCGATCCGGGGGAGCAGGTCCTGGCGGTGGCCTCGAACGGGTCGGTGACGTTCTCCTACCCGCCGGTCGAGATCCTGACGACGGAGACCTTCGACGCCTCGGAGGTGGTCCGGCTGCTGCTGGAGCACGTGCCCGAGGCCCGGGTCGCGGTGGAGGAGATCGGGGTGGGCTACCGCCTGAACCGGCTGTTCCCCGAGGGAGAGATCGACGGTCACATGACGGTGCAGACGCTCGACGAGCTGGTGTCCGAGCCGGTCACGCGTGTGATCATCCGCGACCCGGACGCATCCGAGGAAGATTTTGTGCAGCTGGCTGAAAAGGTGGGGCTGCACGGCATCAACTACTTCATCGGCTGGACCGCCTGGCTCGACCTCGCACCGGCCGACGTCTCCAAGGCCTCGGGCCTCACCTCGGTGTGTGCGCGTCTCGGCGTCGACGCAGCGGACGTGCTGGCGATCGGGGACGGCCGCAACGACATCGAGATGCTGCAGTGGGCCGGACGAGGTGTCGCCATGGGGCAGGCCACCCTGTCGGTGCAGGAGGCGGCCGACGACGTCACGGACACGGTCGAGGACGACGGGGTGGCGCGCGAGCTCGCACGCTGGTTCCCGTGATCCGGCTGGTCGCGACCGACCTCGACGGAACCCTTCTCCAGCCTGACGGCACCGTCAGCCCCCGCACCCTCGAGGTGCTCGACGCCGTCGACGCCCTCGGGGTGGTGGTCGTCTTCGTCACCGGCCGGCCGATCCGCTGGATGGAGTCGCTGTGGCAGCACGTCGGCGACCACGGTCTCGCCATCTGCAGCAACGGCGGGATCCTGTACGACGTGCCCGGGCGCGCGGTGCTGGAGGCCCGCACCATCGACCCCGAGGTGGGCCTCGCGGTGGCGGACCGGATCCGTGACGCCGTCCCGGGGTCCACGTTCGCGCTGGAGAAGACCACCGGTTTCGCCCAGGAGCCGGCCTTCCCGGTGCACCCCGACGACCGGGCCGGGGGCGAGGCCGACGCGTTCCGCGTCCAGGTGGCACCCCTGACCGAAGCCCTGGACACCGACGTGGTCAAGCTGCTCGCGCTCCACCAGGAGCACGCGCCGCTCGACTACTGGCAGCGGGTCGAGCGCGCGGTCGACGGCGCGGTGACCACGACCTGGTCGTCGACCAACGCGCTCGTCGAGATGAGCGGCGCCGGTGTCACCAAGGCCTCGACGCTGGCGCGGCTCTGCGCCGAGCGCGGTCTCGACGCGTCCGAGGTCGTGGCGTTCGGGGACATGCCCAACGACGTCGACATGCTGCAGTGGGCCGGCACGTCGTACGCGATGGAGAACGGGCACGCCCACGCGCGAGACGCCGCCCAGCACGTCGCCCCGCGCAACGACCAGGACGGCGTGGCGCAGGTGCTCGAGCGCCTCCTGCTGGCTTAGGACGCCACGGTGGCCCCGCTTCTGCGGGGCCACCGTCGTGCGGCGTCAGGAGCCGCTGCCTCCGCCACACTCGACGTACTCCGGGGGGCACTCGACCGGAATGTAGTAGCTGATCCCCTTGCCGCTGCTGGTGATGTATCCCGCGCTGTCGACGAAGGCATACTCGATACCGGCGCCGGCTTTGAGGCATACGCGCTGGATGCCGTCAGCCACCTCGACCGAGGAATCGTCGCCCGACAGCTCGACCTTGTCCGGGCTCTTGTAGTCAGGACAGTGCAGCGCTTCCTTGGGTGCGGCGTTCGCCGGAGCAGCTAGACCGCCGGTCATCAGTACGGCGGTAGCGGCAGGGACGACGAGACGTGAAATCTTCATGGATGGGACCCCCTGGTCCTCGGAGCGGATGCGACCCCCCTCGGACCGCACCGCTCACGCTAGGGCCCGAACGGTCCGCGCGACCGTGCCGGAAGGCCCCCGGACAAGCACAACCGGGTGGTCCTGCACAGACGGCAGGACCACCCGGCTGGGCCATGGACGGACGATGCGTCAAGTCAGGAGCGTGAGGGCTCGCTGACCTCACAGTCCTCGAGCGTGGGGTCCACGGCACAGGGGTCGGGCTCCTCGCAGTACGCCGTGCTCGGGTCGCACGGCTCCGGCTCGCAGAGGTCCTCCTCGGTCGCGCAGGTCTCGTCGTCGTCATCGCACACCTGGTCACCGTCGGTGTCGCGCTGGTCTCGCACGGGCTCCGGCAGGTCGGCAGATGTCGGGCTGGGTCGCGCAGGTCTCGTCGTCGTCGCACACCTGGTCACCGTCGGTGTCGGTGCAGGGCTCCGGCTCGCACATGTCGGGCTGGCTCGCGCAGGTCTCGTCGTTGTCGCACACCTCGTCACCGTCGGTGTCGCCGCCCCTGGTGTCGCAGGGACCGGGCGGTGTGGCCTCCTCGCCGTAGGCGTAGTAGCTGATCGCCTGGGCGACCCCGCGCTTGTTCGTGATCTCCGACTGGGTGATGAACCCGTCGGCGTCGACCTCGACGATCGTGGTGCGGGTGCTGGCCTTGATGCAGACCTCGGTGCCCGGCTCGAGGCCGGTCTGCAGCCGGGTCTTCGTGCCGTTGGACTGGACCTTGGTCGGGTAGAGCACCTTGTCGCAGTGCTCGGTCACCCGGGCGGCGTTGTGCGAGGCCTTCTTGTTCTTGTGGCGCTTGCCCGCCTCGGCCGGTGCGGTGGCGCCGGCGAAGAGCATGAGCACCACCGTGAGCAGTGCCAGAGCCCGGAGCAGTGATGCCCGGGACGTGGATGTGGACGACAGCATGATGAACCCCCTGGTCCGAACGGCCCCCATGACCGTGGTCACAGACTCGGGCAGAACGGCCTCGTGGGCGAGGGCCCTTGGTCTGGACCGGGGTGTCTAGACGTCCCGATGTTCGAGGATTCCGAGCGCGATGTCGCGCACCATGGGCACGAGCTGCTCCTCAGGGACGTGCAGGTCGGCGTCGAGCGCAGACTGCTGCGACGTGGCTGCGGCGGCGATGAGGCGGAGGGCCAGTGCGGTGCGCAGCCGGCCGGCCGGACCGGCGTGGGACTGCTCGAAGGCGTCCATCAGGCGGTACCCCGCCGCCTGCGCCGACCCGGTGCCCGACTCGGTGCCGGTCTCGGACGCGGCGAGCACCATCTGGACGACGCCGGGCCGGGCGAGCGCACGACGTACGACGAGCTCGAGCGCCTGGTCGAGGTGCTCGGGGTGCTCCTGGAGGGAGACGACGTGGTCGACGATGACCTCGACGGTCTCGTCCACCTCGTCCATCACCGCGCGGTAGAGCGACTCCTTGCTGCCGAAACGGTGCAGCAGCCCGGGCTTGGAGTAGCCGACCGCGTCGGCGATCGTCTGCACCGACGTGCCGGCGAAGCCGTGGACCGCGAAGAAGCCCGCGGCGACGTCGAGGATGGCGTGGTCGATCTCCGCCGGGGTCTGTCGCACGACACACCTGCCTGACCGCGTCGATCCGAGCTGGACCGTTCCGTTTCAGGATCGATCAGATCGGTCGACCACGCAAGACGTCAGTCGTCACCAGCGGTCGAGCGGTCAGCCGGGGACCCGGTCAGAGGTACATGCCTCCGCTGCGCCCCTCCTCGCCGGGGCCACCTCCCGGGGCGCCGGGCTGGCCGTCCGGGCCCTGGCCGGGCACACCGGACCCCATGGGGAGGGCCCGTCGCATCTGCTCGAGCTGGGCGCGGGCGGCCATCTGCTGGGCGTAGATCGCGGTCTGGATGCCGTGGAACAGTCCCTCGAGCCACCCGACGAGCTGGGCCTTGGCCACGCGGAGCTCGGACTCCGACGGCGCCTCCGAGGCGAAGGGCGAGGAGAGCCGCTCGAGCTCCTCGACCAGCTCGGGAGCGAGACCGGACTTCAGCTCCTCGATGGAGGCGGAGTAGATCCGGGCCAGGCGAGCGCGGGAGGCCTCGTCGACCGGCGCCGACTTCACCTCGTCGAGGAGCTGTCGGATCATGCCGCCGACGCGCATCACCTTCGCGGGCTGCTCCACGAGGTCGGTGACCTGGCGCTCCTGGTCGTCGTCGTCCTCACCGCCCGAGCCGCCGGAGACGGCCATCTGGTTGGGGCCCACCACGACGACGCGGGGGTCGTCGACGGATCCGGAGGTCTGGTCGGGGCGGGGCTCAGTCATGGTCCCCATCCTACTGAGACCCCGCGACGCGTCGGCGTACGGCGGTCGCGTCAGCGCACCGTCAGCAGGATCTTGCCGACGTGGCTGCCGTCGTCGAGCGCCCGGTGCGCGTCGGCCGCCTCGGACAGGGGGAAGGTGGCGTGCACGATCGGCTTGACCGTGCCCGCGGCCACCATCGGCCAGACGTGGTCCTCGACGGCGGCGCAGATGACGGCCTTGTTCTCGGGCGGGCGCGAGCGCAGCGTCGTGGCGATCAGCGCCGCCCGCTTGCGCAGCAGGGAGGACAGGTCGATCTCCGTCCTGGTCCCGCCCTGCATGCCGATGACGACCAGCCTCCCCTCGGTGGCGAGGGCGTCGATGTTGCGCTCGAGGTAGGAGGCGCCCATGTTGTCGAGGATGACGTCGGCCCCGCGACCGTGGGTGGCCTCCTTCACCTCGGCGACGAAGTCCTGCTCGCGGTAGTCGATGCCGACGTCGGCCCCGAGGTCGCGGCAGACGTCCAGCTTGGCCGCGGACCCGGCCGTGGTGATCACCCGGGCCCCGACCTGGTGGGCGACCTGGATGGCGCAGGTGCCGATGCCGCCGGCGCCGCCGTGCACCAGCAGGGTCTCGTCAGGACGCAGCCCGGCCACCAGGAACACGTTGGACCACACGGTGCAGGCCACCTCGGGCAGCGCGGCGGCGGTCACGAGGTCGATCCCGTCCGGCACGGCCATGACCTGACCCTCGTCGACGAGGACCTTCTCGGCGTACCCACCTCCGGCGAGCAGGGCGCAGACCTCGTCGCCGACCTTCCACCGCGTCACGCCCTCGCCGACCTCGGCGACGGTTCCGCTGCACTCGAGGCCGATCACGTCGCTGGCGCCGGGCGGAGGTGGGTAGTGGCCGCGCCGCTGCAGCACGTCGGCGCGGTTCACCGCGGTGGCGACCACGTCGATGACGACCTCGCCGGGGCCGGCGGTGGGGTCGGGCAGCTCGGCGAGGGTCAGGACCTCGGGTCCGCCGGGCTCGGTGGTGACGATGGCGCGCATGCGCCCACCCTAGGGGGGGAGCGCCGCGTCCGCCGTCGGGCTCAGTCGGTCTCGACCAGCTCGGTCTCGGGCAGCTCGACCTCCTCGACCTCGACGTCCACGTCGAGCTTCTCGCCGCCCTCCCAGCGGCTGGCCAGGTCAAAGGCGCGCGCGGCCAGGGCCTCCGTCTTCGCAGGGCTCCCGCCCGCCAGGGCCGCGGCGTAACCCAGCAGGTAGGTGCTGATCGGCGCCGCGGGTCGCTGCACACGGTGGGCGGCCTCCCGAGCGAGGTCGAGGATCAGCCCCTCGTCGACCTCCGTCTCGAGGTCCAGAGCGTCCATGAGCTCGTCGATCCAGTCGTGGAGATTCACCGGGCCAGCGTCGTACGACGCAGCGCGCGGCGCAACCCGTCGCGCCGAAATCGACCCGGTCGACCGACCCGGACCGGCGTGCGTTGGCCGTCAGGTCCCCTCGGTCGACGCGGTCCGCTCCCTCAGCTCCCTCAGGTCCGACCACGTGTCGACGTCGTGGGACTCGTCCGCGACCTCGGCCACCTCGACCAGGTCCAGGGCACCGACGAGCCGGTGCATCGGCAGCCCGTGCTCGTCCTCGCGGGAGTCCGGGCTGACCCGACGCAGGGCAGCGGCGCGGTAGACCGCGCAGAGCGGCTGGCGGCGTCCGCGGGCGCCCAGCAGGAGCGCACCGTCCGGTCCGGCGGCCCGGCCCGGCTCGGGCGTGACGACCGCCTCGAGGAGCCGCGCGAAGGTGCCGGGCCCCACCCGCGGCATGTCGACGGCGAGCACGAGCACGAGGTCGGGCTCGCGGTAGAAGACACGCAACCCGGCCAGCAGCCCGGCGGCCGGCCCACCACCGCGGGGGTCCTCGACGGTGAAGGTCACCGGACGGGTCGTGGGCACGGCGTCGCCGACCACGACGACCTCGACCGCGGTCACGGTCGCGGAGAGGGCGCGCTCGAGCAACGTCACCCCGCTGAGCTCGATCGAGGCCTTGTCGGCGCCCCCGAGCCGGGCTGCGGTGCCGCCGGCGAGGACCACCGCGCCCACCCGACCGGGGTCGACCCCCCAGGAGTCCGCGGCGAGGGGCGTCGGCTCGGTCATCGCTCCACCCTGCCACTCGCAGCGCCCCGGGTGGCAGGGTGGAGCCATGGCTCGCACCCCTGCCGCCGCACCGCGGATCGTCCTCGCCCAGCTCGCGGCCTCGCGACGACCCGCGGAGAACCGCGAGCGGCTGGCGGCCCTCGAGGTGCCTCCCGCCGAGATCGTGGTCCTCCCCGAGGTGTTCCAGCGGGACCTGGGCTCGCCCGACGACGACCTCGGCCCCGATGCCGAGGACCTCGACGGACCGTTCGTCCAGGCGCTGACGCAGCGGGCCGCCGCGCACGGGGGCACCTGGATCGCGGGCATGATCGAGCGGACCGCGGACGGTCGGCCCTTCAACACCCTGGTGGCGGTGAGCGCGGCCGGGCTGCTGGCGTCGTACCGCAAGATCCACCTCTACGACTCCTTCGGCTACCTCGAGTCCGACCGTCTGGTCGCCGGCGACCGGCGGCCGGTGCTGCTCGACGTGGACGGGCTGAGCGTGGGCCTCATGACCTGCTACGACCTGCGCTTCCCCGAGCTCGGCCGGGAGCTGTCCCGGGCCGGTGCCGACCTGCTCGTCGTCCCGGCGGCCTGGGTGGCCGGACCGCGCAAGGTGGCGCACTGGCGCACCTTGGTCGCGGCTCGGGCGGTGGAGAACCTGGCGTACGTCGCCGCCGTCGGCCAGCCGGGTCCGCGCTACAGCGGTCACTCGCTGGTGGTCGACCCCCGCGGCGACGTCCTGGCCGAGGCCGGCGACGAGGACGGCGCCCTGGTGCGGGCCGAGATCTCCCTCGACCGGGTGGCCGAGGCGCGCGAGGAGAACCCGTCGCTGGGCAACCGGCGCGACGGCGAGCCGTGGCCGGAGCCGCAGCGGTACGCCGCTCCGTCCTGACCGCGTCCGCCTCGTAGACTCCTCGGACGCCGGGACCCGCGGGACCCGGCGTGGAGGGGTGCCGGAGTGGCCTATCGGAACCGCCTTGAAAGCGGTCGCTGGCAGTGATGTCAGCCGCGGGTTCGAATCCCGCCCCCTCTGCTGCCGCCTCTGATGCCCGCTCCGTCGTCTGGCACGAGGCGTCAGGAGACCGTGACGTCCTGCAGCACCACGGCCTTGGTGGTCACGTCGGTGGCCGGAACCAGGATCCGGTAGGTGCGCTCGCCCACCCGCTGGTCGCGCACGACGAGCCGGACGGTGCCGTCCTCGCCGACGGCCTGCTCGGCCAGCACCACGCCCCGACGGATCACCTGCACGACGCTCGGCACCACGGCGAGGCCGCGGGCCGTCACGGTCGCGTCCACGACGAACCGGCCGACCCCCTCGGTGACGACGGGGGTGAGCGTGGTGAGCGCACGGACCGGCGCCGGAGCGGCGACCTCCTCGCGCACGTTGCGGTAGCCCTCACGGCTGAAGGTGACCCGGGCCGTCAGCAGGGCCCCGAGGTCCGCACGCGTCGTCTCGTAACGCCGCGTGGTCGCGCCGGTGACGGGCGTGCCGTCCCGCATCCACTGGATCGCCCGGGTGGCGTCCGGCGACGCGGTCCCGACCGTGGTCAGCCGCAGCGTCTCGCCGAGGACCGGCACCCCCTCCAGGACCGGGGCCTGCTGCACCACGAGGCTGGCGGGGGCCACGGCCGCGGTCGGGGCCGAGCTGGCGGTGGCGCTGCGGTAGCCGGCGCGCTCGGCGGTGACCGTGACGCTCAGGGACGTGCCGACGAGGTCACTGGTGAGGGTCAGGCTGCGGCCGGTGGCGCCGGGCACGGGGTCGCCGTCCGCCTCCCACTGGAAGCGGCGGGTGTCGGCGCGCGGCGTCCATCGTCCGCCGCTCGCGACGAGCGTCTGGTCCACCTGCGCGGTGCCCTCGATGACGGGGCGGACGGTGTTGACCAGGGCGGTGTCCGGAACCGCCTCGGTGAGCGCCGAGCGGGAGGACGCGTCGGCGTACCCGCTCTTGCTGGCGGTGACCTTCACCTGCAGGCGCTTGCCGATCATGGCCCGCGTCACCTCCAGGGTGTTGCGGCTGCCGGTCTGGACGGGCTCGCCGCCGGCGAGCCACTGGTAGAGGACGGCGGGGCCGGACGGGTTCCACGAACCAGCGGTGGCCGACAGCGTGCTGCCGACGACCGGCTTGCCGGAGACCACCGGGCGCGAGACGCTCTGCATGCGTCGGTCGTTGAAGTGGATGAACCCGCTCGGCCACCCCGAGGTCGAGGTGATCCGGGCCCAGGAGAAGTCGCCGCCCCAGCTGTCCTGCGAGATCACGATCTCGGTGGGGCTGATGACCTTCTCCACGTAGGCCACGTGACCGGCGGACCCGGCGGGGTAGACGCCGGCGCGCCACCAGGCGATCGCGCCGACGGCCGGAGTGCGGTCGGTGATGCTGGCCATCTGGGTGCCCCAGTACGTCGCGTTGCCGCTGCCCTCCCACGGCCGGGTGCTCGAGTAGCCGTTCTTGATCACGCGGTAGGCGGCGTAGTTGGTGCAGTTGTGCCCGGAGTACATCCGCCAGTACATCTGTCCGCTCGCCGCGGCGTAGCCGCTGCTGCTCATCCCGGCGTTGGCACACGAGGTGTACCCCGTGCACAGACGCGTGATGGTGGCGCCGGCGGGCGCGGGCAGAGCGAGCACGGCCAACGTCATCAGCAGGGCCAGCACGGTGGGCAGGGCGGAGCGGCGGAGAGGTCTCACCGTCCCACCATGGGTGCAGATGTGAACTCGTGGGGCTGAAATAGAGAAAAGTCAACGCGACACGCCGATCAAACCGGGCAAATCCCGGCGCCGAGTCGTCCGGCGATCCGGGCTCCGGGACGTGCGGGAGCTCAGTCGGAGCCACCCACGTCGAGGTCCACGGCGTCGTAGGTCAGGTCGTTCACACGCTGCAGGTGGTGCTGCAGATCGGCCACGAGACGACCGAGGCTCTCGCGCACGGCGCCGAGGTCGGTGGCCTCGTGGACGGTGGCCGCCAGCACGGACGTGCGGCTCCGTAGCCGCACCTGCTCCCGGTGGAGCTGCGCGGCGCGGGGCTCCAGCCACGGCTCGGACTCCGTGGCGCGCTCGGCGTCGTGGTCGGCGGCGAGCGCCTCCTCCACCCGGGCGAGGCGCTTGCGGACGAGGAAGCGCCAGGACTGCTGGAGCCGTGGCGGCGCGGCCACGGCTCGTTCGAGGCCGTCGAGGGCCAGGGCCAGTCGTCGCACGGCGACCACCTCCGTGATGAGGGGGTTCGAGTGTCCGCCCGCGCCGTCGCGCCGCGCAAGACCCCACCTGGGCCGTACGCCGACCGGCCCGCCACGTGCGGTCCCGTGCGGGTTTGCCCCGCTCACCGTCCGGCGGGTTCAATCGGAGCGTGCCCACCACCTCGACGTACCGGCTGGCCGCCCGGGTCCGCCTCCGGCTGCTCGGCAGCGTGCTCACCGTCCTCGGCGGCACCGTGGTGCTCGTCGGCCTGCTGGTCGCGGTGCTCGACCTGCCGTCGGCGGTGTTCACCACCGCCCTGCTCCTCGGGGTGGCGCTGCTGCTCGTCTCCGGGCTGGGGCTGATGCGCGCCCGCCCGCTGGTCTCGCTGGACGAGGTGGGCTACCGGGTCCGCTACCTGCGGGGCGCCGGCGAGGTCGCGGCCCGCTGGCGCGAGGTCCAGGACGTCGTGACCACGACCGTCCACGGCGACGACTGCGTCGTGCTGCGCCTGCGCGACGGACGCTCGACCACCGTCCCCGTCGCGGTGCTCGACGCCCCGCGCGAGGACTTCGTGCGTGACCTGGGCGAGCACCTGCACCACGGCCACGGTTACCGTCCCGTCCCCTGACCGGGGCCACGACGGTGCCTCACGGACACCGATTGGCTCCGGCCGATCCGGCCCGGGTAGCCTGTGCTCCGCGCTCCTCGGAGCGCATGGAGGTGTCGCCTAGTGGCCTATGGCGCCCGCCTGCTAAGCGGGTTGAGGGTTGAACCCTCTCGCGGGTTCAAATCCCGCCACCTCCGCGTGGTGTCCTCGGACACCGAGGACGAGCCCGGACCCACCTCGTGGGGTCCGGGCTCGTCGCGTCAGTCCTCCAGCGCGACGTAGGGCCGGACCGACCAGGCGCCCAACGGCGAGAGCACCAGCGACTGCACCCCGACCGGCACGCCGTCGCGGTAGGTCAGCAGCGACACGGTCGCCTCGCGGCGGGGCTTGGTGCCCAGCGCCACGGCGTAGGCGGCACCACCGGTGGTGCCGGTGGTGAAGCTGTGTCCGACCTGCCCGTTGTCGCCCTCGACCCGCTCCGGGCCCACGACGTCGTGGAGGTGGCCGGCCACGACGAGGTCGGTGCAACCGCGCTCGAGAGCCGCCCGGCCGAGGTTGGCGTCGTGCACGAGCAGCGTGCCCACCCGCTCACCGTCGGCGTCCGCGGCGCAGGCGGCCTCGGCCAGCCGGTCGCCGACGTCGGCGAAGGAGAGGCCGGTCTCGTCGCGCCAGCTCCCCAGCCCCGAGGAGCGCGGGTCGCCCACCCCGAGCAGCCGGATGTCGCCGGCGGCCTCCGCGACCTCGCCGTCCATCACGGTGAACCCGAGGTCGGCCGCCTGTCCCCCGACGAAGTCGCCGTGGTCGTGGTTGCCGGTGACCAGGTAGCGCTCGTCGTAGGAGGAGAACGCCTCGGCCAGCGACTCCAGGCTGAAGGCCTCCCACGACGAGCCCGTCGACGTGTCGTCGCCGGCGTCGAGCAGGACGGTGGCGCCCCCGAGGTCGGCCACGGCGCGCGCCACCGGGTCCATGCCGATGTTGTCGTGGCGGTCCGAGACCAGCACCGCGACCGTGTCGCCCTCCTCGGGACGACGGACCTCCTCAGCGACCGACGTCAGGTCATCCACCGCCCGTTGGTAGAACAGCAGACCCTTGCGGTAGCTGTCGATCGCGGACTCCACCAGCCGCCGCGACCCGCTCGTGAGCAGGCTGCCCTCGATCTCGACCCCGGCGGCGTCCGGTGGCAGGGCGATCCCCGCGGGCAGTGCGGAGCCCAGCGACGACCACTGCTCCGGCGTGGTGGGCGAGCCCTGCCAGGGGCGGACGAGCCCGGCGGTCGCGACGACGAGCACGAGCGCGACGGTGGACGCGGTGAGGGCCGCCCGCTGCCGGGTCGCCACCAGCTCGCGTCGACGGCGGCGCCCCAGCAGCAGCCACAGCCCGAGCGGCAGCAACCCGGCGACCGCGCCCACCAGGGCTGCCTCCAGGGCCATGTCGACGACGAGGCCCTCGACCTTGGCGATCTGCCCCTCCGGCTGCGCGGCCAGGAACGCGTAGCGCTGCCCGAGCTCGCCGTACGTCGTGAGGGGCGTGCGTCCCAGCTCGACGTCGACGCCCACCGATCCCGGGGTGGGGTGGCGCAGCGACGGCAGGAACGGACCGAGGCGGACCGTCGCCCAGCCGTCGAGGGTCGGTGACACCACCGCCTCGTGACCGGCGATCACGGTCTGGCGGGCGCCGTCGAGGAACGTGACCAGGGCGGTCGGCGCCGCGATGGCGGCCCACACGAGGACGGCGGTGAGCGCCGTGAGCACCCGGCGCCGCACCGGCCGGGCGGTCGCCGCAGTCCCGCGCGACTCTTGAGCGGGCGCGCCGGCCCCCGGCCCCGGGGTCGGTCTCGGCTGGCTCGGCATCGCGCTGAGCCTAGCGAGGGACGCGCGACGGCTCGCTCAGGCGGCGACCCGCTGCGACTGCCACGACCAGGCCGCGTCGACCGAGCGGTAGGGACGGCGCGGATCGATCCCGACCGACCAGAAGGCGGCCTGGGTGCGCTTCTGCAGCCGCGTCAGCGGCTCCTCGCGGTGCGCGAGCACCGCGGCGGCGACCAGGCCGCACCGGTGCCGGCCGAAGGAGAGGTCGGGGCGCGGGTTCTCGGCGATGCCGACCCCGCGCATGACGTGCAGGGTGAGCAGCGGCGCCTGGCTGGCCAGCAGCGGGCGCAGGTCGGTCACCAGGCGCTGCAGGGGCGCCCGCAGCGGGTGCAGGGACGTCACCGGGATCGTCAGCACCGTCGCGTCGGGGCGCGTGACCGGCTCGTGCAGGGCACGCGAGGACAGCATCCACGGCTCGGACCACCGGTGGGCGTGGTCGGTCACGGTCGCCACGGTCTGCAGCCCGGTCCCGGGGGCGCAGGCGAGGAAGATGCGCAGCAGCTCACCGTGCGGGTGGACGGCGGGGTCCCAGCGCTCGCCCCACGCTCGCCACGGCTCGTTGGGCGGTGCGCTCCGACCTGCAGCGCGACGCTGGGCGCGCACCACTCCGCCGGGGAGCCCGGCGCCGAGCCACCACCGGGCACGCAGCATGCGGGTCAGGGCTTCGTGGGTGGAGTCCGGTCGCGCGGCGAGCGCGCGGACGGCGAGAGCGGTGGCGCGGTCGAGGTCGTGCAGGTGTCGGTCGCTCATGCCGGGGGAGGAGCCGGCACGGGTCCCCCTGATACCTCCCCCACGGGATCGAGGAGACCGAGCGCCCCTGACGTATCAGGCGACGGTCCGCCGCCTCCTCCCCGACATGGGAACCCGGACGAACCTGCGCGGACGGTGCTCGGCGACGAGCCGTCCGACGAGCGGCGCGCAGGTCACCGGCCCGCGCGGTCTGTCGCCGCAGGGTGTTGCGGTCCTAGTCTCGGTCGAGCGGCGCAACGGAGGAGGAGCGGGCGGATGAGTGGTGAGCAGACATCGTCGGGTGCGGCCTCCGCAGGAGCACCGGACCCGTCAGGAGCGAGCGGGATGAACGTCCGCCTGCTCGACCCCCAGAGCGCCTACCAGCTGCGGGGCCACGCCGAGCCGCAGCCGACGGCGTACGTCGCCGACAGCCTGCTGGTGCGCGGTGAGGACCGGCGGACCCTCGACGCCCTCGACGAGGCGGCCGCCGAGGCCGGCTTCGTCGTCGAGCACGACGCCCGGGGAGCCGCGGACCTCGCTCTCCTCGACGACCCTCGGCTGGGCGACCGGCGCGCGGAGCTCGTCGCCGTCTGGACCCGGCGGGTGAGGCTCCTGCCCGCCCCCGACGGCCGGGGAGTCCACCGCCCGATCGACATCTGGCGGCTGCTCCAGAGCTACCGCACCCGCGTCGCCGGCGACCGCGACCGGCTGGCCGACGTCGCGCTCGAGCACCCCGTGCTGGCGAGCCCGATCACGCGGGGGCCACCCGATCACCCGGGGGCACCCGATCACGCGGGGGCACCCGATCACGCTCGGCCACCCGATCACCCGGGGCCACCCGGTGGAGGCGGGGGTGGACGCGTACACGACCCCGGGGTGGGGCGGGCGTCAGCCGGTCAGCTGGACCGGCCCCCGACCGACGCGGTCGTCGCGCCGTCGCAAGCCGCGTCCGGTCGTCGCGATCCTCGACACCGGCGTGGGGGAGCACCCCTGGTTGGGCCCCGACGTCGTCACCCGCGACCCCGAGGTCCTGGGCACCGCCATCGGCCTCGGCCCGGGCGACCCCGAGGAGCGCCGTCGCGGCACCTCCGACGCCATGCTGGGCGAGCTCGAGCCGGACTCCGGCCACGGGACCTTCATCGCCGGGCTGGTGCACCAGGCCTGCCCTGACGCCGACCTGCTCGACGTACGCCTCTACGGCGGGAGCGGGATGGTCACCGAGGCCGAGCTGCTGCGCAGCCTGCAGCTGCTGGCGCTGCGTCAGGTGCTGGCGGTCGCGAGCACCGACGGTCCCGCTCCCGTCGACGTGCTGACGATGTCGCTGGGCTACTACCACGAGCTCCCGGGTGACGCCGCCTTCGACGCCCTGCTCGCCGGGCCGTTGGAGCTGCTCGGGAGGTACGGCGTCGCGGTGGTCGTCTCGGCGGGCAACGACGCCTCGAGCCGACCGATCTACCCGGCGGCGCTCGCGCCGTACCCCGGCGGGGCCGTGCGCGACCGGCCCGACCGGGTCCCGGTGACCGCCGTGGGGGCGCTCAACCCCGACCGGACGGTGGCGCTCTTCAGCAACGACGGGCCGTGGGTGCGCTACCTGCGCCCCGGTGCGGCGCTCGTCAGCACGATGCCGACCACCTACGACGCCGCTCTCGAGCCCTCGCACGAGGTGACCAACGCGCGCGGTGAGACGCGGGCCGCCCTCGACCCCGACGACTTCAGCTCCGGCTTCGGGGTCTGGAGCGGCACCTCCTTCGCGGCGCCGGTCTTCGCCGGGCAGCTCGCGGCGGCCTGGGACGCCACGGACCGCGAGCCAGACCTCGGGAGCCGGGTCGAGCGGATGCGGCAGGTGCTCGCGCAGATGCCGGGCCGCCGGGAGCCAGTCGCCGAGCCGGTCGCCCAGCAGGACGGCGCCGCGGCCGAGGGGGAGTCGTGACCCCGGCGGTGGAGGCGCGCCCGGGCGACGAGACGCTCGTCGGCCGGGCCACGTCGGCCTTCACCCGGTTCCGGACCGGGGAGCGGGAGGCCTTCGACGACCTGGTCGCCGTGCTCACCCCGCTGATGTGGCGCACGGCGCGTGGTGCCGGCCTCGACCCCACCACGGCCGAGGACGTCGTGCAGACGGTCTGGATGGTGCTGCTGCGCAGCGCCGACACGATCCGGGAGGACCGGACGGTGGTCAAGTGGGTGCTGACCTCGACCCGCCGGGAGGCCTGGCGGGTCTCGCGGCGCACCCGCACCGACGGCCAGCACACCGCCGCGGTGTTCGGCGTCGACGCCGAGGAGGTCATGGACCTGCCCCCGGCCCCCACGCCGGACGACCAGGTGTTCGCCGACGACCGGCAACGGATGCTGTGGGAGCACGTGCAGGCGCTGCCCGAACGCTGCCGCCAGCTCGTCGGGGTGATCGCCTTCGCCGACCGTCCCGACTACGCCCACCTGGCCGAGGCGCTGGGCATGCCGGTGGGCTCGATCGGCCCGACCCGCGGCCGCTGCCTGGCCAAGCTCAAGGACCTGCTCGCACACGACCCACGATGGGAGGGAGAACGGTGATGACCGACGACGACTTCGCCTCGGGCCTCAGCCCCGAGCTGACCCGTGCCGCCGCCGAACCCCTGGACGAGACCGACCTGGCGCTGCTCACCGAGGTGGCGGCGCTCCTGGGGACGGTCGACCCCGTGCCGGAGGATCTCGTCGAGCGGGTGTCGTTCTCCCTCGCGCTCGACGAGGTGTACGCCGAGGTGGCCGCCATCACGCGCGTGCCCGACGACGTGCTCGCCGTGCGCGGCGACCCCGCCGCGGGCATGCGCACCGAGACGCTGACCTTCTCGGCCGAGCGGCTGACCGCGATGGTGACCGTGTCGCGCTCCGGCCCCGACGAGGTGCGCCTCGACGGCTGGATCGCTCCGGCCCGCGCGGCCCGGATCGTGCTGCGGATGCAGGAGGGCTCCCAGGAGGTCCACGCCGACGACTCCGGCCGCTTCGTCCTCGAGGGCGTGCCCGAGGGCTTCGCGCAGCTCACCATCCACCCCGACGACGACCCCGACGGCACCGTCGTCACCCCGCTGTTCCAGCTCTGAGGGCGCTCGCGCGCGCAGTAGAGTGCGGTCGGTGGGCGGGTCTGATCTGCTCGAGACGCTCCGGGCCGAGGTCGACGCCGCCCGCGAGCTCTTCCAGCACGGACGCCCGGCCGACTCGCTGGCCGCGCTCGGCGGGCTGCGCGCCCGCGTCGAGGGCGAGGTGCCGGCCGGCTCCGAGCGGGACCTGCTGCTGGCGCAGGTGCTCGTCAGCCTCGCCTCGGCGTCCTTCGAGGTCAGCGGCGACCTCGGGCGGGCCACCGCGCTGCTCGACCGCGCCGAGTCGGTGGCCGCCGACGTCGACGAGGGCGTCGGCCGGGACCGGCTGCTGGTCGCGCTCCGTGGCCAGCTCGGCCTCCTGCTGCTGCGCAACGGCCGCACCGCGGAGGCCCTGACCGCCCTCGACCGGGCGGCCGACATGCTCGACGGGGCTGACGCCAAGGACCAGGAGTCGATCCTGGTCAACCGGGGTGTGCTGCACCTGGAGCGTGGCGACCTCGACGCGGCGCGCGCCGACTTCGAGGGCTGTCTGGCGATCGCCGAGCGCACGGGGGACGAGGTGGGTGCCTCGACGGCGCGTCACAACCTCGGGTGGACCGAGTTCCGCCTCGGGCGGCTGCCGCGGGCGCTCACCCTGATGGGTGAGGCGGCCGCGCAGCACCCGATCGCGCGGCTGGACCGGGCACGGGTGCTCCGCGAGGCGGGACTGCTGACCGAGGCCGACGAGCTGCTGGAGGCGGTTGCGGAGGACCTCCGGCACGCGGGTCTCGGGCAGGACCTGGGCGAGACCGAGCTGGTCCGCGCGGAGTGCCTGCTGCTCACCGGTGACCTGGCTGCTGCACGGGAGCTCGCGCGCTCGGCACGGGGACGCTTCGTGCGTCGGGGGAACCGGACGTGGCAGCGGCGCGCCGAGCTGCTCCTGCTGCGGTGCCGGCGATCCGCGATCGAGGCCCGCACCGCCCAGGGGGCCTCGGAGCCGGCGCGTCGGGCGGCGCTGCGCAGGTTGGCGGCGGCGGCCCAGACGTTCGCGGACCGGTGCCGTGTCGAAGGCCGCCGCGACCTCGCCCGGCAGGCCGTGCTGATCTCCCGGGAGGCGTTCCTGCGGGCCCAGCTGTCGGGCCGCGCCGGAGGATCGCATCCGTTCGCGGGCACGCGGCCGGCGCCGCTGCGCCGGCGCGACCCGCTGGCCGTCCGCCTGCTCACCCGGGAGGTGCGTGCGCTGGCAGCCGAGACGAGCGGGGACCGTCGACGGGCGAAGGTCGAGGTCCGGCGGGGGCTGGCCGAGCTCGGCGGCTACCAGCAGAGCTTCGGCTCGCTCGACCTCCGGACGGCCAGCGCCGTGCACGGCTCGGCCCTGGCGCGGCTCGGGCTCGAGCTGGTGCTGCGCGACGGGTCCGCGTCGGAGGTCCTGGCCTTCGTGGAGCGTGCGCGCGCGGTGTCGACCCGTCTGCCGCAGGTGCGTCCCCCGGGCGACCCGGCGACGGCGACCCTGGTGGCACGCCTGCGCGGCCTCGACGAGGAGGCGCGCTCCCTGGAGGGTGATCCGTCCGGGCTCGAGAGGGCGCGAGGGCTGCGTCGTGAGGCGGCCCGGCTGCAGCACGAGATCCGCGGGCGTGCCTGGGAGCTGGAGGGAGTGGCAGGAGCCGCCGACGCCCCGCCCCGCGTGTCCCGGCTGGCCGCGGCCGCCGAGGCCGACGACTCCGTTGTCGTCAGCTTCGCCCGGCACCGGAGCAGCTGGGTCGCCGTCCACCTCGACGGCCGTCGGGCGGTGCTGACCCGGCTGGGACCCGTGGCGGAGGTGGCCGGGCTGGTCGCTCGCGTGCGGGCTGACCTGGACGCCAGCGCGTCACCCGCACTCCCCCCGCCACTCGCTCGTGCGGTCCACGACAGCCTGACGGCCGGGCTGGCGCGCCTCGACGCGCTGCTGCTCGCCCCCCTCGGGCTGGCCGGGCGGCGCCTGGTCCTCTCCTGCAGCGGCGACCTGATGCTGCTCCCGTGGGGCCTGCTCCCCAGCCGGGCAGGCACGGCGACCTCGGTGACTCCGAGCGCGGCGGCGTGGCTGCGCGCCCGGGAGGGGCAACGGCCGGCCCGGCCCCGGGTGGTCGCCGTGGCAGGGCCGGACCTCCGCCTCGCCGAGACGGAGGTCCAGGAGGTGGTCGGCCGGTGGGAGGGTGCCCGGGCGCTGCGCGGCCCCGAGGCGACGACCCAGCGCGCGTGCCAGGCCCTGGTCGCCAGCGACCTCGTGCACGTCAGTGCACACGGTCGACACCGCTCCGACAGCCCGCTGTTCTCGTCCGTCCGGCTCCACGACGGGTCGCTCTACGCCCACGAGATCGAGCCCGGGGCCGGGCTCGCCGGCTGCGTGGTGCTCTCGGCCTGCGACGCCGGGCTGGCCACCACGCGTCCGGGGGAGGAGATGCTCGGGCTCGCCCAGGTGCTGCTGCACCTCGGCACGCGCAGCGTCGTGGCGGCCGTGGCCCGGGTGAACGACGAGGTCAGCGCCCGGGTGATGGCTGACCTGCACACGCGGTTGGCGCAGGGAAAAGATGTGTCCGCCTCGCTTGCGGAGGCGCAACGTGAGAGTCTTGAGCGTCGCTCGCCGGCCGCGTTCGTCAGCTACGGTGCGGCCTGGTGACACGCCGGCCCGGACGTCCCGCATCCACCACCGGGCTACCACGTTCGCGTGTCGCTCGCGGGCTTTTGGTCTATTTCTGCACGATCTTGCAATGCATTTTCACGCGTCGCTGTTCAGTGGCTCGCAGCCTCTCGGCGTGGCCAGAATAGACGCAGGCCGACAGCCTCACGCACCCACAGATCGAGAGAACCCCCATGAACAACCGCACCGCTTCGAAATGGTTCGCCGCATGCGTCGCCGCTCTCTCGCTGAGCATGGTCACCTCGGTGTCCGCTGCCGACGC
The DNA here is from genome assembly GCA_963721555.1 of uncultured Actinomycetota bacterium. Classification (GTDB taxonomy): domain Bacteria; phylum Actinomycetota; class Actinomycetes; order Propionibacteriales; family Nocardioidaceae; genus Marmoricola_A. The sequence continues at coordinate 342,169 of CAVRJU010000001.1, forward strand.
CAAGCCCAGCGACTCCGTCTCGGTGAAGCGGGACAGCGGCTGGAACCGCCCCTGACGCACCACCCCGATCCGGGTCGCTGACAACCCCACCCCACCCCACCCCCGTCAGCGGCCTGAGTGAGACGGATCCGACGTCGTCCCCCGAACGTCGGACACAGCCCACCCCGGCCTGTCTCAGTCGTTCGAGAGAGGCAGCAACCTCAGGTTGCTGCCTCTCTCGGCTTTTCGGGAGGCCGGGCGCACCGGGTCCCGACCGCGTGAGGCTCGGGGTCAGGTGCTCGAGGGCGCGGCCGAGCGGGACATCGCCCATCCCAGCTGGAAGCGCGTCTCGACGCCGTACTCCTCCTTGAGCATGGAGATGTACGACGCGTAGGTGCGCACGCTGACGCCGAGCCGCTTGGCGCTGGCCGCGTCGCTGTGCCCTTCCACCAGCATCCGCAGGGTCATGCTGCGCACCTCTGCAGCGACGTTGCGCGCGGCGGCCATGGTGTCGACGGTGAAGGGCATCGCGCGCTCCCAGGCCCGGTCGAAGAGATCGAGCAGGAAGGCCAGGATCGACTTCTCGTGGATGGCGACCGCGACCTCGTGGCTCTCGGTGGCGGGGATGAGGGCGGTGTGGCGGTCGAAGACCAGCATCCGCTTGAAGAACTCGTCGGAGGTCCGCACCTCGGCGCCGAGGGACGAGACCTCGGCGACGTACTCCCGGGTGGCGGCCGACTGGCGTGCGGAGTGCTGGTAGATGGTGCGGATCGAGACTCCACGACGCAGGGCCTGCATGTCGCGCGGCTCCGCCTCGGCCAGGGTGACCGCAGGCCGGCGGCCGTAGGGCTGGGCCGTGAGCATCTCGAGGCGCAGGTCGGTGACCTGCATGTCGATGAAGCGGTTGATGGCCTCGATGCCGCGGATCTCGGTGCTGGCGCGCTTGAGGTTGATCGGGGAGCTGCGGTAGAGCGAGGCGAGCTCCTCGAAGGTGTTGTTCCAGCGCGCGGACTCCGCGATGAGCTCGGACGCGTGCTGCGCCAGCGGGGCCACGAGCAGGTCGCTGGCAGCGCTCGGGTCGACGGGGTGGTAGCGCTCCGCCTGGCTGTCGAAGGTCAGCAGCCCGAGGTCGACCAGCAGCAGGAGGGCTGAGCGTCGCGTCGAGCCCGGGAGGAAGTCACGGTCGGCAGCGTCGATCCAGCCCTGCGTGACGGCTACCTCGTAGACCTCGGCGCCCAGCTCGCGGACCAGCTCGTGGTCGGCGCGTGAGGGCACCCGCAGCTCCGGCGCGGCAGGAGCGTCGCCGGGGGTCGCCGACGGCTGGGTGTCTCGCGGAGGGTCGCCCGCCTCGGTCGCCGCTGCCATGGGGCCCATGATGCCGGATCGCGACCCGGGACCGGACATTTCGCCCCAACCCGTCGCCGGCACCCCGGCACGACACCGCGGACGCCAGGGGTGCTGGTCGCCGGAGCGGCCAGTCCCGTGACGTCCGCGGGACGTGCGGGTCGCGTCAGGCGCCGAGGCGGGCCTTGAGGCCGTCCAGCTCGGTCCACAGCGTGGCCGGCAGGTTGTCGCCGAACTTCTCGAACCACTCGGTGATCTGCGGGATCTCGGCCTTCCACTCCTCGACGTCGACGCGCAGCGCCTCGGCGAGGTCGGCCTCGCTCATGTCGAGACCGTCGGTGTCGAGCGACTCCGGCGTCGGGACGTGACCGATGGGCGTCTCGACCGCCTCGGCCTGACCGTCGATGCGCTCCACGACCCACTTGAGCACCCGGCTGTTCTCACCGAAGCCCGGCCACAGGAAGCCACCGTCGGCGTCACGACGGAACCAGTTGACGTAGAAGATGCGCGGCATCTTCGCGGCGTCGTTCTCCTTGCCCATCGTGATCCAGTGGTTGAAGTAGTCGCCGGCGTCGTAGCCGATGAACGGCAGCATCGCCATCGGGTCGCGGCGGACGACGCCGACCGCGCCGGTCGCCGCGGCGGTGGTCTCCGAGGAGAGCGTGGCGCCCATGAACGTGCCGTGGGTCCAGTCGCGCGCCTCGGTCACCAGCGGGACGGTGGTCTTGCGGCGCCCGCCGAACAGGATCGCGTCGATCGGGACGCCCTTGGGGTCGTCGTACTCGTCGGCGAGGATCGGGCACTGCTTGATCGGCGTGCAGTAGCGGCTGTTGGGGTGGCTGGACAGCTCGTCGGAGTCCGGCGTCCAGTCCTCGCCCTTCCACGACGTGGCGTGCTCGGGGGTGCCCTCGAGGCCCTCCCACCAGATGTCGCCGTCGTCGGTCAGCGCGACGTTGGTGAACACCGAGTTGCCGATGTTGATGGTGCGCATCGCGTTCGGGTTCGTGTGCTCGTTGGTGCCGGGCGCCACGCCGAAGAAGCCGAACTCGGGGTTGACGGCGTAGAGACGGCCGTCGTCGCCGATGCGCATCCAGGCGATGTCGTCGCCGAGGGTCTCGACCTTCCAGCCCGGGATGGTCGGGGCGAGCATGGCGAGGTTGGTCTTGCCGCAGGCGCTGGGGAACGCGGCGGCGATGTACTTCTTCACGCCCTCGGGGCTGGTGAGCTTGAGGATGAGCATGTGCTCGGCCATCCAGCCCTCGTCGCGGGCCATGACGCTCGCGATGCGCAGGGCGTAGCACTTCTTGCCCAGCAGGGCGTTGCCGCCGTAGCCGGAGCCGAAGGACCAGATCATGCGCTCCTCGGGGAACTGCACGATGTACTTCGTGTCGTTGCAGGGCCACTTGACGTCGTCCTGGCCGGACTCGAGCGGCATGCCGACCGAGTGCAGGGCGGGGACGTAGGGAGCCTGGATCTCCTCCATCTTGGCCAGCACGTCGCTGCCCATGCGGGCCATGACGCGCATGCTCGCCACGACGTACGCCGAGTCGGTGATCTCCACGCCGAACATGGGGTTCTCGGCGTCGAGGTGCCCCATGCAGAAGGGCACGACGTACATCGTGCGGCCCTTCATGCAGCCCCGGTAGAGGTCGGTCATGAGCGCCTTCATCTCGCCCGGGTCCATCCAGTTGTTGGTGGGCCCGCAGTCCTTCTCCTCGACCGAGCAGATGTAGGTGCGGTCCTCGACCCGGGCCACGTCGGTGGGGTCGGAGGCGGCGTAGAAGGAGTTGGGCTTCTTCTCCTCGTTGAGGCGGGTGAAGGTGCCGGTGCTGACCAGGAAGTCGGTCAGCTGGGTCCACTCCTCGTCGGAGCCGGTGCACCAGTGCACCCGGTCCGGGGTGGTGAGCTCGGCGATCTCCTCGACCCAGCGCAGGATGCCGTCGTGGGTGGTCGGTCGTTCGGTCGTCTCGGTAGTCATCTACCGTCCCCTTCGCGCAGTTCCCCCACCCGGGTCGGCTGCGGTCCCGGATGAGCGTGGGTGACCCCACGGATGAGTGTCGCCATTCCCGCACCGTTGCGGCCCGCGGCCGACTCGCAGCGAGGACGACCGGCAGGTTGGTCGAAAAGTACCGTCGCGCCAGCGCGCTATCCATTGGACCGTTCCAACATGCGCGCCGAGGTCCGTCACCCCCTCCCCAGGGGTGTGACGCGCCACGTTTCCAGTCCTGCTGCCGATGTCCGGGCTCACCGACGCAGAGGCGTACCACTCACCAGCGGGGGTGGACCGCCTCGCGCAGCCGCGCGTCGTAGATCCGGCGGACGCCGTCGTGGAACGCGGTCGGCAGGGGACCGATCCCGGCCGCGGCGGCGTTCGCCTCCGCCTGCTCGGCGTTGCGGGCGCCGGGGATCACCGTCGAGACGCCGGGCTGCTCGACGAGCCAGCGGAGGGCGGCCTGTGCGGGGGTGGCGCCGCCGGCGTGCTCGGCGGCGAGCCGGCTGAACTCCTGGGCGGCCGCGACACCCGCGTCGAAGTCGACACCGCTGAAGGTCTCGCCGACGTCGAAGGCCGAGCCGTCGCGGTTGAAGGTGCGGTGGTCGTCCTGGGCGAAGGTCGTGGAGGCGTCGTACTTCCCGGACAGCAGCCCGGACGCCAGCGGCACCCGGGCGATGACGCCGACGCCGGCCTCGGCGGCCGCAGGCAGCACCTCCTCGACCGGCTTGAGCCGGAACGCGTTGACGATGATCTGCACGGTCGCCACACCCGGGCGCTCGATGGCGCGCAGCGCCTGGCTGACGGTCTCCACGCTCACGCCGTACGCCGCGACGGTGCGGTCGGCGACCAGGTCGTCGAGGGCTGCGAACACCGCGTCGTCGTCGTACACCGCGTCCGGTGGGCAGTGCAGCTGCACCAGCGGGAGGGTGTCGAGGCCGAGGTTGCGGCGGGAGCGGTCGGTCCACGCGCGGAAGCTCGCCGCGGTGTAGTTCTCCGGGGTCTGCTCGACGCGGCGACCCATCTTGGTCGCGACCACCACCTCGGGGTGCTCGGCCACGAAGCGGCCGACCACCTGCTCGCTGCGCCCGTCGCCGTACACGTCAGCGGTGTCGAAGAAGGTGACCCCGGCACCGAAGGCGGCGGCGAGGACGTCGCCGGCGTCCGCCTCGGAGACCTCGCCCCAGTCCGCACCGAGCTGCCAGGTGCCCAGACCGATCACGGAGACGTCGAGGCCGGTGCGTCCGAGGGTGCGCTGCTGCATGTGGGCCATGGTGATGCGTGCCTCTCCGGAGCGGGGATCGGGGTTCGTGACGATGGGTACGTTCAGGGCATGCCCTCCGAGACGACCGTCCAACCCCCGAAGCGGATCGTCGTCACCGGCGCCCGCGGCTACATCGGGTCCCGGCTGGTGCCCGAGCTGCTGCGCCAGGGCCACGACGTGGTGGCCACCGCGTCCTCGGATCCGAGCGGGGCCGTCGTGCCGTGGGCCGACGACGTGGAGTGGGCGGTGATGGACGCCCTCGACGCCGGCGACGTCGCGGCAGCCGTGAAGGGTGCGGACGCCGTCTGCTACCTCGTCCACGCCCTCGACAAGCCGGGCTTCTCGAGCCTCGACCGGCAGGCAGCCGACATCATGCGCGAAGCCGTCGACGCCGCCGAGGTGCCGCGGCTCGTCTACCTGTCCGGGCTGGTGCCCGACCTGCCGCACCACCAGCTGTCGCACCACCTGTCGTCACGGCTCGAGGTCGAGGAGGTGCTGCTGCGCTCCCGGGCCTCGGTGACCTCGTTGCGCGCGGGCGTCGTGCTCGGCGCCGGCTCGACGTCGTTCGAGATCATCCGCCAGCTGGCCGCCACGATGCTGGTCCAGCCGGTGCCCTCCTGGCTGACCTCGCAGATCCAGCCGATCGCGGTGGCCGACACCGTCGCAGCTGCTGGCGCACGCGCTCGACCACGACGACCCGGTCGGGGCGGTCGACGTCGGCGGGCCCGACGTACTGCCGTATCCCGAGCTGCTGGCGCTCTTCGCCCAGGAGGCCGGGCTGCGGCGTCTGCGGCTGCCGGTCCCGCCGGTGCCGGTGCCGCTGGTCTCGCTGACCGCACCGTTGTTCTGCGCCGCGCCGTCGCGGACGGTCTCGGCCCTGGTGGCCAGCCTGCGCCACGACATGGTCTGCGACCCCGACCGGGCCTGGGGGCTGCCGGGCGTCGCCACCCCGGCGGCCGAGGCGATGCGACGAGCGCTCAGCAACGACGGGTCCGTGTACGACGCCCAGCCCGGCGACCCGACCTGGACCAGCTCCCGGCTCTGGCCCGAGCGGCTCGCCGGCGTGTCCCTGCCGCTGCCCGCCGTCGCCCGCGCCGTGGCCCACAACTCCGAGACGCGCACCTCCGACTTCGTCCGGGCCCGCCTCAAGGGCCTCCTCGGCTGAGTCCTGCCGGGTTTCCGGCGCAAATGATCTCGCACTGAGCCCGTCCTACGGCGTGTCGAGCATGATGCGAGAACATTTGCGTGGATCCGGCCGCTCCTCGGGGGGATGGGGCAAGGTGTGGGCACGCCCACCGGCAAGCGACGAGGAGTTCTGATGAGGCTGGAGCTGTCCCCGGAGGACGCTGCGTTCCGTGAGGAGATGCGGACCTTCTTCACCACACAGGTCCCCCAGAGCATCCGGGACACCGTCGCCGCCCGCGAGGAGCTCTCCAAGGAGCAGATCGCGGAGAGCCAGCGGATCCTCAACGCCGCCGGGCTCGCCGTCCCCGGTTGGCCCGTCGAGTGGGGCGGCCGGGACTGGACCCCGCTGCAGCGCCACATCTGGCACGAGGAGATGCAGAGCGCCTGCGTCCCGCTGCCGTTGGCCTTCAACGCCTCCATGGTCGGCCCGGTCATCGCCGCCTACGGCACCCAGGAGCAGAAGGAGACGTTCCTGCCGAAGACCGCCAACCTCGACATCTGGTGGTCGCAGGGCTTCTCCGAGCCGGACGCCGGCTCCGACCTGGCCGGCTTGCGCTGCGCCGCGGTCCGCGACGGCGACGAGTACGTCGTCAACGGCCAGAAGACCTGGACCACGCTCGGCCAGTACGGCGACTGGATCTTCAACCTGGTCCGCACCAACCCGGAGGCCGAGAAGAAGCAGGCCGGCATCTCCTTCCTGCTCATCGACATGACCACACCCGGCGTCGAGGTCCGCCCGATCGAGCTCATCGACGGCGGCCACGAGGTCAACGAGGTCTGGTTCACCGACGTCCGGGTCCCGGCGGCCAACCTCGTCGGTGCCGAGAACCAGGGCTGGGAGATCGCCAAGTTCCTCCTCGGCAACGAGCGGGTCGGCGTCGCACCGGTGGGCGCGGTCAAGCGTGTCCTCGCCCACGCCAAGGAGTGGGTCGGCGAGGAGACGCTGCGCGACCCGCTGGTCGCCGCCCGCTTCGCCGCCATCGAGAACGAGCTGCTGGCTCTCGAGCTGACCGCGCTGCGCGTCGTCGCGCACTCCGCCGACGGCAAGCCGCACCCGGCCTCGTCGGTGCTCAAGCTGAAAGGCTCCGAGCTGCAGCAGGAGGTCAGCGACCTCGTCGTCGAGCTCGCCGGGCCCGGGTCGCTGGCCTCCGGCGCCGGCGACGGGAGCGGCGTACCGGGCTGGGCGCGCGTCGCCACCCCGACGTACCTCAACCTCCGCAAGGCCTCGATCTACGGCGGCTCCAACGAGATCCAGCGCCAGATCATCGCCCGCACGATCCTGGGACTCTGAGAGGGACGGGGACATGGACTTCGAGTACGACGACGAGCAGCAGGCCCTGCGTGACGCCGTCCGCGGGCTGCTGACCAAGGCCTACGGTGACTTCGAGAGGCGGCGTACGGCGAGCACGAGCGAGCGTGGCTACGACCTCGACGTCTGGCGTCAGCTGGCCGAGATGGGCGTCCTCGGGCTGCCCTTCGCCGAGGCCGACGGCGGGATGGGCGCCGGTCCGATCGAGGTCGGCATCGTGGCCGAGGAGCTGGGCCGGGTGCTCGCGCCCGAGCCGTTCCTGACCGCGGTCGTGCTGGCCGGCGGTGCCGTCGCCGCGGCCGGCACCGAGGCCCAGCGTGCGGCCCTGCTCGAGCCGCTGGCGGCCGGCGAGTCGCTGCTGGCCTGGGCCCACGACGAGCCCGGCCACGGCTACACGTCGTCGGCGTCGGCGACCACGGCCTCGCAGGAGGGCGACGGCTGGACCCTGACCGGCACCAAGGAGCCGGTCGTCGCGGGCGAGCACGCCGACGTCCTCGTCGTCACGGCCGCGCTGCCCGACGCCCCTTCGACGGGCTCGGGAGGGACCGGCGGGGCCTCGACGACCTCGACCACCGGGTTGTTCCTGGTGGCCGCCGACGCGGCCGGCCTGAGCCGCACCGGCTACCCCACCCACGACGGTGGGCGCGCCGCGGTGGTGACCTTCGACAGCACGCCGGCCGAGGCCCTGGGGGACGGCGCGGACGCCACCGCCGTCGTCGCGCGGGTCCTCGACGCGGCCCGGATCGCTGCCGCGGCCGAGGCGCTCGGGCTGATCTCCGAGGCACTCAGCGCGACGCGTGGCTACCTCACCTCGCGCAAGCAGTTCGGCGTCACGCTCAACACGTTCCAGGCGCTGACCTTCCGCGCCTCCGACATGTACGTCGACCTCGAGCTCACCCGCAGCCTGGTGCTGTGGGCCACCATGGTGCTGGCCGATCCGTCGACGGGCCCGGGAGGGACCGGCTCGTCCGAGGAGGTCTCGGTCGCGGCTTCGCGCGCGGCGCTCCAGGTCGCGACGGCCGGCAAGCGGGTCGGGCAGGAGGCCATCCAGCTGCACGGCGGCATCGGGGTCACCGCGGAGTACTCCGTCGGTCACCGGCTCAGCCGGCTCCGGGCGCTCGAGGCGCAGCTCGGTGACGCGCGGCTGCACACCGCGCGCCTGGCCGGCCGCGTCGCGTCGTACGGCGCGGTCGATCCGCTGCCCTGACCTGCCCCCGGCCGCGCAGGCGCGGCCGTGTCAAGGGGCCTCCGGACCTGGCGTGCCCGTCGGCGGCGGCGGGATCGTCGGTCCATGGCACACCACGCACACGGGTCCGAGAGCTTCTTCGTCCTGGGGGAGGGGCTGCTGGCCACCAGCGGTGACGGCCGCCCAGGCGCCCGAGGCCGCGACGTCGCGGCGCTGACCGACGCCGACGCGCCGTTCCGCTTCAGCCGGATGGGGCCCCGGGGACGACCGCTGGGGATGCCGGTGCTGGGCAAGCTCGCCGGCGCCATGATCGCCCCGGGCGGCGTCATGGGCGACGCCCGTGGCATCCCGGCCGGGTACACCTACCTCGGCCAGTTCCTCGACCACGACCTCACCTTCGACAAGACCGAGGACGTCTCGCTCGGCGACATGATCTCGCCCGCCGAGCTGACGCTGGCCCGTTCACCCGTGCTCGACCTCGACTCGGTCTACGGCAACGGTCCCGCCGACCCGGAGTCGCAGAAGTTCTACGCCCCCGATCTCATGCACCTCGCCATGGGCGGCACGAGCGCGGCCCCGCCGGACGACGCGCGCGTCGGCTTCGACCTGCCGCGGGGCAAGTCCGGTGGCGTCGCCGTACGCCGCCAGGCTGTCATCCCCGACTCCCGGAACGACGAGAACCTCGCCGTCGCCCAGACCCACCTGGCCATGATCCGCTTCCACAACCGGGTGCTCGACAAGCTGCCGGCCTCGGTGCCGGAGTCCGTGCGGTTCGCGCGGGCCCGCCGCCAGGTCGTCAAGCACTACCAGTGGATGGTCCGTCACGACTACCTGCCGCGCATCGCTGCGGCGAAGGTGGTGGACGACGTGTTCGACAACGGCCGCAAGGTCTTCGAGGTCGGCGCTCCCGGGACGCAGATGCCGACCATGCCGATCGAGTTCGCGGTCGCGGCCTTCCGCTTCGGTCACTCGATGATCCGCGCGACCTACGACTGGAACCGGCGCTTCGCCGTGAACGGTGGATCGCTCGACCTGCTCTTCTTCTTCTCCGCGACGGGCGGGGACCTCGGGGGCGGCGCCAAGTTGCCGAGCAACTGGATTGCCGACTTCCGCCGTCTCTACGACTTCACCGACGCCGACCGCCCCGACCTCACCGGACCCAACGGCGTGAACCGTGCGATGCGCATCGACACCCGGCTGACGAACCCGCTCGACGTCCTGCCGGAGGGTGCTTTCGGTGGCTTCGACGACGGGGCGCCCCCGCAGCAGTTCAACCTCGCCTTCCGCAACCTGGTGAGGGGGCGGATGCTCAAGCTGGCCAGCGGACAGCAGATGGTGGCGCTGATGCGGGACCGTGGTGTCGACGTGACCGCTCTGACGAGGGACCAGATCCTGCGGGGCGACCGGGGCGCCGACCTCGGGGACCTGGCGCCGGCCGAGCGTGACGCCGTCGCTGAGCGGACGCCGCTGTGGTTCTACGTGCTGCGTGAGGCGGAGCTCAACGGCGGCAGGCTCTCCGGGGTGGGCGCCCGGATCGTCGCCGAGACGTTCCACCGCGCCCTCGAGGGCAGCGCGACCTCGATCCTGCGCGACCCCGCGTTCACCCCCACCTTGGGGCGGACCGCCGGCCGGTTCACCATGGCTGACCTGCTGCTCTTCGCCTTCGAGGGCAAGAAGACGCTGCTCAACCCCTTGGGTGGTGCGTGACCCCATCCGATTTCGCGCCCCGCGGCACGGTCCGTTAGACTCCTGCAGGTTCGCCGCGGTGCTCGCACCGTGCCGGACGGGCACCCGTAGCTCAACGGATAGAGCATCTGACTACGGATCAGAAGGTTTGGGGTTCGAATCCCTACGGGTGCGCAGATCCGGAGCCGTAGGTTAGACCGCTGACCTGCGGCTTTGTGCATTCCTGGGGCGACCGGACGGCCCGTGAGTGCGCCGCACTATTGCAGTGCGAAGACCCTGGCACACTTCGGGCGCAATCGACTGCAGGGGTCTCGGCACAGGCTGCCTGGCGGTGGATGACCAACGGCTGCCGCCGCGGCGCTGGCAACGAGGACAACGCGACCGCGCCTACGTCCCCACCGCCACCCCAAGCGGCCTAGCTGGAACTGTCACCCGTTCGTGCAGCAGACCCACACGCAGCAGCTCCTGTCGCAGACAAGGTCAATCGGTCGCAGACAAAACTGACGCCGCTCTTGACCACCCCGAGTGCCGCGCGTGAGCCGGCGCCACCCCGCGGACGTCGTACGCCTTGGCGCGGCCCGCCGTCACAACCGGGTCCCCACCGGTTGCCGCATCGCCGTTGGCCCTTGACCTCACGTGCGCCTGAGGGCGGAGGATCGACGCATGAACGATGTCCAGGAGTTCCGGATCACCCTCACCGTCGATGACTTCGACGCCGCCGTGAAGCTCTACCGCGACGGGCTCGGCCTTTCGCAGATCGCCGACTGGAGCAGCCAGCAGGGACGGGTGCTGCTGCTCGATGTCGGCCGCGCGACGCTCGAGCTCTTCGACGAGTCGCAGGCCGCGATGGTCGACGATCTCGAGGTCGGTCGGCGGGTTTCTGGCACGGTCCGCTTCGCCCTGCAGGTGGCGGACGCGGACGTCACGGCAGCGAGTCTTGTCACGGCCGGAGCCACGCCTGTCGCCGACGCCGTCGACACGCCCTGGGGTGACCGAAACGCCCGCGTGGCCACACCCGACGGGATGCAGCTGACGCTGTTCACACTGGGAAAGGAATGACCGGCGGAGCATCAAGTTCTCACCCGATGGAGGACAAGGCGCCGACCCGACAACCGCCTCTCGGCGAGCGGCCGCTCGTAGCGGCAATATGTAGAGCCCGGGGGGATGAACCGGGCCGGCACATCCAGCCGAACTGACGACGACGTGCAGGTGTTCCGCAGCATGTGTGTGGTGCCCCGCACCTCGCCCGAGCGCGCGACCAGTGGCAATCCGGACGTTCGCCCTGTCTGCGAGACTCCTATCCATGGCGGATGAGGGCATGCCCAAGGACGAGGCGCAGGCGCTTGCGCTCGGCCTCACCGGCACCGCTCGCACGACCGGGCTGCTGTACCTCGGACTGGTCGTCACCGGAGCTCTCGGATTCCTACTTGTCCGCGGCCAGCTCTTCGTCGCCGACGACCCGGGCGGCACGTTGTCCAACCTGGTCGAACACACGTCGATGGCGCGCCTTGGCGTGGTGCTCGAGCTGGGCATCGTGCTGACCCAGGCCCTGGCGGCCGTGTGGTTCTACCGCCTGTTCTGCAGCGTGGACTCGGTCGCCGCTGGATTGGTCGCGGTGTTCGGGATGGTCAACGCGGTGGCGATCCTGGGCAGCGCGGCGGCGCTCGCGACGTCCCTCGACGTTGCCGATGACAAGTCGTTGGCCGTGTCCGGGGGCGCGGCAGCCACCGTCCAGCTGCTGTACGTGATCAGCGGTCATCTCTGGGGAGTCGGGGGCCTGTTCTTCGGCCTATGGCTGGTTCCGATGGGTTGGCTCGTAGTGCGGTCGCGGTGGCTGCCGCGGCCGTTGGGCCAGATCCTCATGGTCGGCGGGGTGGGCTACATGCTCAGCACCTTCGTCAGCTACGTGTTCGCGAATGCCGATGTCGTGGCCGGGTTGCTGACCGTGCCCGCCACCATCGGTGAACTCTGGATCGTCGGATACCTGATCCTCTTCGGAGTCCGCGACCGCGCTCGGCCCGAGCGTCAGAGCGCTGCATGAGCGAGCGTCTCGGACTGAGTGCTGCCTGTCCTCCGGGCCGCACGCACATCAAGCTGATCCGGTGCACGCCGGGAGCCCGACCGGCGGCGAAGTGGGCCTTGGAGGAGAAGAACTACTAGGTGCCAGCTAGCGAGGGACGCCCCTACGTCATCGGCCGCAACGGCCTCGATCTCTGGGTATTCGCTGGCACACTTTGGGCGCAGTCGGTGCGGTCCAAGTGCGCCGATCTCACAACGATGTACACCGCAGATCCGTGACTTTCACGCTCAGACCGCGGATCCGGGCGGGGCTCCCATCTGACTACGGATCGAAGGTTCGGGGTTCGAATCCCTACGGGTGTGCAGATCACGAAACCGCACGTCAGCCCGCTCACCTGCGGCTTCGGCCAAGCCGGGAGCGGTCGGCCGGCCGGCGAGGAACTCCGCCGTGCTAGCGCGTCGCGAAAACGCTGGCACACCCCACCACAGTCGACGCAGGGGTCTCGGCACAGGCTGCCTGCCGGTGGATGACCTCGGCTGCCGCCGCGGCGCTGGCCACGAGGCAACGCGACCGCGCCGAAGTCCCCACCGCCACCCCAAGCGGTGGCTGAAATTCTCACTCGTTCGCGCCACCCGATCAGCGCAAGGCGTAGGTCGCCAGGGAAACACCCACGTAGTGCGCGATGAAGGCCAGGATCGTGAAGGAGTGGAACACCTCATGGAAGCCGAACCACTCGGGATTCGGATTCGGCTTCTTGAGGCCGTACACCACGCCACCGAGGGTGTACAGCAGCCCGCCTGTCACGACGAGGCTCAAGGTCGCGATTGCTGTAGGAGTGCCCAATCGGTCGGCGCCATCGATGAAGTCGGGAATGAAGAAGACGGCGAACCATCCGAGACCGATGTAGATCGGCGTGTAGAACCATCGCGGGGCGCTGGTCCAGAAGACTCGGGAGAACACTCCGAGAAGGGCGCCGCCCCAGATTCCCGAGAGCAGCCAGACGCGCGCGTCGCCGTCGAGTAGCAACATCGCGAAAGCCGTGTATGTGCCCGCGATCAAGATGAAGATGTTCGAGTGATCGAGCCGGCGCAGCAGCGCCCAGATGGCGGGCTGCCACGAGCCGAGATGGTAGATCGCCGAGATGCCGAACAGCAGCAGGGCGGCCGAGATGAAGACACCCGATCCGATCTTTGTGCCGACCGACGGGGACAGCATGATCAAGACGATTCCCGCGACCACCACGAGCGGGATCGACCCGGCGTGGAGCCACCCCCGAAGCTGCGGCTTGACCTCAGCCATCTTGTCGGCCATCACCACCGCGGCCGCATCATGGTCCAGGAACTTCCGCACGCCACCATCATGAGCCCTGGCCCGGGAAGCGGCGAGAGGGACGGCCGCACGCTGTCTGGCGACAGGACCGGTTTCAGGGCAGCTTGTCTCGACCTGATGCCCAGCGCACCCGGTGAACCCGTGGTGCGCTTCTTGACGTCTCGCTGACAGGCCGAGGGACGAGGCGAGCATGGTGATGGGCACGAGAATCGGTTGATTTCGCGCCAGGTCTGGTCGGGCTCGAAAGTACTCGCCCGAGTCCTTGACTTGCGACGGGCATCGCAACAGTGTGGAAAGCCCATCACCTTGGAACTCGAGGCCGATCATGCGCTCCGTTCCCGCTGTACTCGCCATCACCGCCCTGACGGCCGGCCTGCTTGTCACCAGTCCATCGGTGAGCACCGGAGCAAACCGGGCCGAACGCGACGGGCAAGACCTCGAGGTCTATGTCGTGGAGTCCAGCCCTGCCGAGCTCGAGAAGCTCGCGGAGGTCGGTGTCGACACCGATCACACGACCCAGTCGGACACCGCCGGGGGCGACGTCCGACTCGACGTCGTCATCACCGAGGAACAGGCAGACGCACTGCGTGCAGAAGGCCTCTCGGTCCGCGTGAAGAAGGTGAACGGCCGCAAGGCCTCCGACGAGGCGCAGCGCCAGAACCGCGCCGGTTACGACGCCTTCCGCTCCTACAGCGAGAACGGCGGCATCGCTGACGAGCTGCGTGAGACTGCGGCGGCCTACCCTGCGATCACCAAGCTCGTCAGCATCGGGCAGAGCGTGAACGGGCAAGACATCCTCGCGCTCAAGGTGACCAAGAACGCCAAGGTCCTCAAGGACGGCAAGCGGCCCTCCGTCTTGTACGCCGGAGCGCAGCACGCGCGTGAGTGGATCACCCCTGAGATGGTCCGCCGCCTGATGCACCACTACCTCGAGGGCTACGGCACGAACGCCGAGCTGACCGGCATCGTGAACACGACCGAGCTGTGGTTCCTGCCGGTCGCCAACCCCGACGGCTATGACTTCACGTTCTCCGATGAGCGCTTGTGGCGCAAGAACCTCCACGACAACAACAGCGACGGCACCATCACCGCGGGAGACGGCGTGGACCCGAACCGCAACTTCGCAGTCAAGTGGGGCTGGGACAACGAGGGTTCCTCCCCCGAGCCGGACAGCGAGACATACCGTGGCACCGGCCCGAACTCCGAGCCGGAGACACGGGCCCTGGACGGACTCTTCGACCGGATCGGGTTCGAGTTCTTCATCAACTACCACTCAGCCGCCGAGCTGCTGCTGTACGGCATCGGCTGGCAGGTGAGCACGCCATCACCCGACGACGTGATCTACGAGGCGATGACCGGCGACGACGAGGACCCCGCAGTCCCCGGCTACGACCCGGACATCTCCGCCGAGCTCTACACCACCAACGGCGACACCGACACGCACGCCACCGTGGAGAACCGCACCCTCGGCTTCACCCCCGAGATGACCACCTGCGAGACGGTCTCGAACTCCATCCCCGACGACGAGTGGGTGGAGGAGGACTGCATCAGCGGATTCAACTTCCCCGACGACGAGGAGCTGATCCAGGCCGAGTTCGAGAAGAACATCCCGTTCGCGCTGGCGGTCGCCAAGTCGACCCAGGACCCGGACGACCCGGTGTCGGTGGTCGGGCGGAGGGCGGCCGACATGGTGTCCGACCCGTTCGCGGTCGCGCACGGCCGCACCCAGCCGGTCGCGGTCACCGCGAAGAAGGCGCTCACGGACCTGCGCCTGAAGTACTCGGTGAACGGCGGAGCGACCACGTCGGTCAAGACGTCGCAGTGGCAGGGCGGTGAGCGCTACGGCGACACCCACCACGACTACTACGCCGAGTTCCGCGGCACGGTCACCGGCACCGCGCCGGGTGACTCCGTCGAGGCCTGGTTCACCGGCGTCAAGCCCGGTGAAGGCCCGGTCAGCAGCGATCGGTTCACCTACCGGGTCGCGAACGACATCGGCGGCGACGTACTCATCCTGGCCGCGGAGGACGTCACCGGCCTCAGCCCGGCCCAGGGCGTGACCGCGGCGAAGTACGCCGACGACTACGCCGCGGCACTCTCCGCGGCCGGCTACAGCTCGGACGTGTACGACGTCGACGTCAACGACCGCACCGAACCGCACCACCTGGGCGTGCTGTCGCACTACGACGCGATCGTGTGGGAGTCGGGCGATGACATCATCACCCGAGCGCCGGGTCAGGTGGGCGGCACGGCTGCCAAGCTCTCACTCGACCTCGAGCTCGCGGTGCGCGACTACCTCAACGAGGGTGGCAAGGCGCTGGTGACCGGCAAGTACAACCAGTTCGCGCAGGCCGCCAACGGCGTCTACGACTACAACCCGTTCGCGCCGCCGGAATGCACGACCGTGGACACCTACCCCTGCCTGCCGCTGGCCAACGACTTCCAGCAGTACTGGCTGGGCGCCTACAACTACGTGAGCGACGGCGCCACCGGACCTGACGGTCCGTTCCCGGTGAGCGGTGTCGAGGGTGCCTTCGACGGCTTCGCCGGCACCTTCAACGGCGGCGACTCCGCCGACAACCAGGACCACACCGCGTCGCTGCTGACGACGTCGAGCTTCCTGCCGGCAGACGAGTTCCCGCAGTTCGCCAGCTCGGCGCCGATGAAGTGGGACCGGCCCGGAGCTGCGCCCTACGACCCGCACACGGGCCAGTGGTACATGTTCAGCCAGCTGGCCGATCAGGGCTGGAAGCGGATGACCCGCACCGTCGACCTCACCTCAGCGACGTCCGGCGAGCTGGGCTTCCAGATGTCGCACGACACCGAGCTCGACTGGGACTACGTCATCGTCGAGGCGCACGAGGTCGGCTCCGACCAGTGGACCACGCTCCCGGACGAGAACGGCCACACCCAGCAGGGCACCGGAGATTCGTGTGCCGAAGGCTGGGTGGACCTCCACCCGTTCGTGGGCAACTACCAGGGCGCGGACTGCTCCCCCACCGGTGAGACGGGGACGTGGCACGCTGCCACCGGCAACAGCTCCGGCTGGCAGGAGTGGAACGTCGACCTGTCGGCATACGCCGGCAAGCAGGTCGAAGTGTCGATCAGCTACCTGACCGACTGGGGCACCCAGGGGCTGGGTGTCTTCGTGGACGACACCGCCGTCACCGTCGACGGAGAGGTCACCGACGAGACCTCCTTCGAGGACGGGCTCGGCGGGTGGACCACGGAACCCGCCCCCGAAGGAACGCGGGTGACGAACAACTGGACCCGCACTCAGAAGGCCTTCGAGGAGGGCGCTGCCACCACCACCGAGGACACGGTGTTCACAGGCTTCGGCGCCGAAGGTTTCACCACGGCGGAGATGCGCCGCGACTTCGTCGCCCGCGCCATGACCCACCTCCTCGACTGATTGCTCAGGTAGGCCAGGACAGCAGGCCCCGGCACCATGCTGGGGCCTGCCCACGGTCTGCGCGGATCGGGAGTCGCATGTTGGTCCGCTGACCTGCGGCTCCTGCGTTTCTCGGGCTTGGGCTCGACGTCTCGACCGCCCGGTCCGGACGAGTCGGCCACCTTCGTGGGGAGGTGCGGCTACGTTCTCAGGGTGGTCGTGCCGAGCGAGCCTCCCCGAAGACGCAGACGTCCCCTCCGGTGGGTGGGCGGCGCCCTGCTGGTGGTCGTGCTCGTCGCGCTCTTCACCGCCTGGCAGGCCTTGTCGATCCGGTCGTCGCTGCTGGGTGCCCGCGCTGACCTGGAGGCCATGGCCGAGCACCTCGACGCGGGGGACCAGAAGGCGGCGACGGAGGCCGCGCGGCGCGCTGACGATGCGACTGCGAGCGCCGACGGGCACAGCCACACGCCTGTCTGGTGGATGTCGCAGCTCCTTCCGGTCGTCGGGGACGACGTCGAGGCTGTGCGAACGGTCAGCGCGGGCCTGCACGACCTGACCGACGGCGTCGTGCTGCCGATGGTGGAGGCGGGTCTCACTCCTGACCAGCTCAGGCCGGAGGACGGGCGAATCCCGATCGAGCCGCTGCGTCGCGCCGGGGAGGTGCTCGACGAGGCCGCACCGCGCATCGCCGACGTCGACGAGTCGACGGGGCGACTCGACACCTCCGGGCTGCTCGAGCCCGTCAAGGGCCCCGTGGAGGAGCTGCAGGTGCTCCTTGCTGACGCCGCCCGGGTGGCGCGCGCCGCCGGTGTCGCAGCCGACCTGCTTCCCGGCATGCTGGGCGAGGACAGCGAGCGCACCTACCTGGTTGCGTTCCAGAACAACGCCGAGGTGCGCGCGACGGGCGGCATGCCCGGCTCGATGGTGGAGCTGACGGCGCGCGACGGACAGCTGGAACTGGGTCGCTCCTTCACGCCTGGTGACCTCGAGGCCGGCAAGCGCGTGGTGACGCCCACGGCGTACGAGCTGGAGCTGTTCCAGCCCAGGTACGTCGTGGCCGCTCGCCCCACGTTCAACCCCGACTTCCCCCGCAACGGCGAGCTCTTCGCGGCCTTCTGGGAGGCCAGCGGCCGCAGGCCGATCGACGGGGTGATATCGGTCGATCCTGTGGCACTGTCCTACCTCCTCGACTACACCGGCCCCATCGCGGTCGGCAACGAGGCCGAGCTGAGGTCGGACAACGCCGTCGAGGTGCTGCTGCGCGACTCCTACGAGCAGCTCGACAACGAGGAGCAGGACAAGTTCTTCGCCCGGGCCGCCCGCGACATCTTCAACACCGTCATCCAGGCGAACGGCTCAGCCACCGAGCTGGTCACCGCGCTGGGACGAGGCATCGACGAACGGCGGGTCGCTGTGTGGTCGGCGGACCCTGCCGAGCAGAGCCTGCTCGCCGGTGAGGACGTCGCGAACGAGCTGCCCCAGGAGTCCAGCCGACCCGAGATCGGCTTCTACGTCAATGGCGACAAGGGCGACAAGCTCGGCTACTACCTGCACTCGGACGTTGCCGTGACGCCCTCGTCGTGCAATGACGGAACCCAGGCGATCATCGTGGACGTGACGCTCCGGTCGGACGTGCCCGCCAGTGGTCTGCCCGACTACGTGTACGGCGTACGACTCCCCGGGCTGCCACGCAACGCGATGCGCAACCGGTACCTCCTGTACGCGCCCAGCGGCGGTGAGGTCCGTGAGGCGACGATCGACGGCGAAGACCTCGCGGTCACTCGCGTGCTGCACGACACGCGCCCGGTGGCCTTCGCGACGATCGACCTCGGGCCGGGGGAGACCAGGCGGCTGCGGTACGTCGTCGGGAGCGGTCCGGCGCAGGACGGCGACATCCGGGTGCTGTCGACCCCGTTGGCAGACGGCACCGGGGGCGAGGCCTTCGTCGAGTCGGGTTGCTGAGGAGTCGGTTCAGAGCGGAGCGCGAATGGTGGCGATGGCTGGGGACGAGTGCAGCGGGCCGGCGGGTGAGCGTTGCCTGGTGAGGGGCCGGCCGTCCGGTCTGGTCACCTGACGGCGCAGGAGTAGCCTCGGGGGACAGGAGGTGAGCCCTGTGGACGAGGAATTCCGGGTCGAGTTCGTGGGCGGTCCGGACGCGGACCCCGAGGAGATCGACGCGCTGACGCGAGCCCTCAGGACCGAGATCCTCGAGGTGGACGAGGTGGACCGCGTCGAGCAGGCAGTCGCCGGCCCTGCACCGGAGGGCTCCAAGGGCCTCGACGTGTCGGCCGTCGGGGCACTCGTCGTCGGCGTCGCACCGGGGATTCAGGCGGTCGCGAAGGTGCTCGACGTGATCCGAGGCTGGCTGGCCAACCGCTCGAGCTCGACGCCGCCGCTGCAGATGACGATCGGCGACAAGAGCATCACCGTCCTGGCCGACGAGGAGCAGCAGGAGGAGCTGGTCGCGGCCTTCGTCGCAGCGTTGAGGACGGCTCACCACACCGATCCGGGTGCTGCCGACACCACCGCCGGCTGACTCAGCGGCTCCCCCAGGCGGGTGAGCCGAAATCGGCGGTGCCGAGGTCCGTCGGCGAGCCGTCACCGAGGGTGCCGACCAGCAGCGTCTTCCCTGCCCCCTCCGTGGCGGGCTCCAACCAGACCATCGTCGGCTCGCTGCCCGGCCCCCAGGTGGCCGACTGCGCCCGGCCACTGGTCGTGACGGGGGTGACCCCGCGCGCGTCGATCGTCTCCATGACGAACGCATCGCTGGACCCGTCCTTCTCCCGGATGAACAGCAGGCCGTTGTCGGACCAGTCCGGGTGAGAGTCCGACCCGTCCAGACCGTCAGTGAGCGGCGTCAGCACCTCGCCGTCAGCCGACACCGACCACAGGGCGGTGGTGCCGTCGCCCTCGACGTCACGCACCACGACGAGTCGGCCGTCGCCGGTCCACGTCGGTGCTCCCATCAGGTCGTCCTGCTCCATCAGCCGGACCAGGCGTCCCTCCCGGTCGACGACGGCCAGGCCGAGGGGCGCACCGTCGGCGTCGACGCAGACCACCGCAAGGGACCTACCATCGGGGCTGAAGGCGGGCCGCGTGGTGAACGGACACTCCTGGGCGGCTTCGGCACCGAGGAGCCGAGCGTCGTCGGTCCCGTCGACCCGGGCCAGTCGGGGCAGCCCGCCCATCGTGTCCCGGCCGATCAGGTAGGCCATCCACCGGCGGTCCTCGGACAGTGTCGGGAAGACCGAGGCAGGCCCGGGGACGACCATGCGGGTCCGGCCCGAGCCGGTGTCGAGAGCCACGATCCCGGTGCCGACCTCGGAGTCCTCGACCTGCACCAGGACCTCCGTGTCCCGCAGGACCGGCCCGGCCACGCCGGAGCCGGTGGTTCCGCCACCCTGGTCGTCCGACGCCCACCAGACGAGGCCACCGACGAACAGCACGCTGACAGCACTGGTGACGACCAGCCCGGTGCGACGGCGTCCATCGCGCTGCCGGCCCACCGGGGTGGCGGCGCCGTCCGCCCCGCTCTCGGTCGTGGTCTCGTGCGGCGGCCCGGTGCCGACCACCGCGCTGCGGGTGCGCGTCTCGGCTGTGCCGTCTGGCGTCCGAGGACTCGGGACCAACGGTCCTCCGTGCGCGGGCGACGCCGGTTCGTAGTCGGGGATGGCCGGGACCGGTCGTTCACCAGCGACGTCGAGCACCTGCTGCGCCTGGGCCCGTACCTTGAGGCTGTCGTCTGCGTCCGCCAACCTGGTCAGCTCCAGGCGGGCTGCGAGCGACCGACCGGGGTGTGTCTCAGCCAGGATGCTCGCGAGCCCTTGGACGGCGCCCAGCCGTTTGTAGGTCGCGGAGGCGTGCGTGTCCGCGAGCAGGTCGGCCTCCAACGGGGCGGGCCGGGTGACGGGGGTGCTGCGGCGAGCGACGTACACCTCGCCCTGCACGTCGAAGCTCTTGACCGGGGTCTGGTTCGGATTGCGTGTCGTCACCCGGTCGTGCACGAAGTTGTACAGCTCGTCCAACGAGATGAGCCCGTCGAGGTCGCGGTCCGCCTCACCCGTGCGGAGGCCATCGATCACGGCATGGGTGAACAGCGACGGTTCCTCCTCGCCGTCGAGCGCCAGCTGCAACGACGTCGACGCGGTGATCACCGCTCTGCCCTTGCCGCCGAGCCGCTCCGTGAGGTCGACGGTGTCGGCCGCCTTGGCGAGCTTGACGAAGGCCCCCGAGTAGCAGCAGTCGACCAGGCAGAGGATCAGGCTGGCTCGTGACTCCTCGAGAGCGTCGCGCACCAGAGCGGAGGGGACGCCGGTGACCTTGAGCTTGAACGCGTCCGACAGGTCGGTGTCCGTGGTGGCGAAGTAGAGCTCGCCGCTCGGAGACTTGACGCCGTGACACGAGAAGTGGGCGAGCAGGGTGTCGCCGTACTTGCCTGACCCGAAGAACGTCGCGATGGCGAGCTCGACCTCGTGGGTGGGCCGGTTGAAGACCGTCTCGACCTCGAAGCCGCCGACGGCCTCGTCGCGCAGCACCTCGGCCAGGACTCTCGCGTCGCGCGCGGGCGCGTTGAGGCTCGTCAGCTTCGGATCGCTGTACTCGTCCGTCGCTACGATCAGAGCCCTGCGCACGCCGGCCATGGCGCCTCCGGATGGGATCCCCTGCTGCCACGGTGCTCGCCTCAGGGCCGGGGTGTCAATGCGTTCCAAGCGCCGGGGGCGTGAGCTCACTGGTCACTGGGGCAGCGAGGTGCGCCAGTCGTGCTCGGCCGCCGACGGGCGGTGGTCCGAGCCGGTCGCGGTGTGCTCCAGCAGCAGCACGGCCACGTCGT
>CAVRJU010000002.1:0-27450 GCA_963721555.1 uncultured Actinomycetota bacterium
GGCCGTACGCCGCGGCGGGGCCAACCTGCGCAGGCACCTGCAGAACCTGCGCGACGTCTTCGGGGTGCCGGCCGTGGTGGCGATCAACCGCTTCCCGTCCGACACCGACGCGGAGATCCAGGTGGTGCGCGAGATCGCCGACCTCGAGGGATGCCTGGCGGTGGCGAGCACGCACGCGGCCGACGGCGGCGCCGGGGCGGTCGATCTGGCCGACGCCGTGCAGGACCTGCTCGACAAGGACGAGGTCGACTTCACGTTCTGCTACCCCGACGAGGGAGGGGTGGCGGACAAGGCGGCGACCGTCGCCCGACGGGTCTACCGGGCGGAGGGCGTGACGTTCAGCGCGGCTGCGCGGCGGCAGCTCGATCGGATCGAGGCCGACGGGTTCGGTCACCTGCCGGTCTGCTTCGCCAAGACCCAGTACTCCTTCTCCACCGACCCCAAGCGGTGGGCGCGCCCGAGGGGCACGTGGTCGACGTACGGGAGGTGCGGCTGAGCGCGGGAGCCGGGTTCGTCGTACTGATCGCCGGGGCGGTCATGACGATGCCCGGGCTGCCGGACCGTGCCGGCCAGCGCGCGGATGTCGATCGACGCCGACGGCCGGATCAGCGGGCTCTCGTGAGCGCTGAGGTGCGTCGCGCTGGCGTTGCGTCATGCGCAACACGTTGCGCATTGCGCAACTTCGCTAGGCTGCCGCCATGACCGATGAGAACGGCAGTGGGACTGACGTCGTCCGCGTGCAGTCGGTGGACCGCGCCATCACCATACTGGAGATCCTCGCTCGCGAGGGCGAAGCCGGCGTGACCGACGTCGCCGCCGAGCTCGACGTCCACAAGAGCACCGCCTTCCGCCTCATCGCCACGATGCAGGCACGCGGCCTCGTCGAGCAGTCCGACGACCAGCGGAAGTACCGCATCGGGCTCTCCCTGGTGCGCATCGCGGGCGCCTCCGCTGCACGCAGCGACCTGGTCCAGCTGGCACGACCGATGTGCAAGCGTCTCGCGGCCGAGACCGGGGAGACCATCAACCTGGCCGTGCTCATCGACTCCGACGCGCTCTACGTCGACCAGATCGCGGGCGAGGGCACGCTGCAGCCCCACAACTGGGTCGGCCAGCGGATCGTGCTGCACGCCACCAGCAACGGCAAGGTGCTGCTGGCCCACCGCAGCACCGAGGAGGTCGACCGCCTCGTGCCCCACCTCGAGCGGCACGGCCCCCGCACGGTGACGCGGCGCACCACCCTGCACCGTCAGCTCGCCGAGGTCCGCAAGCGCGGCTACGCCCTCGCCGTGGACGAGCTCGAGCAGGGGCTGACCGCCCTGGCCGCGCCGATCCGTGACGCGCACGACGACGTCGTCGCCGCGGTCAGCGTCAGCGGCTCCACCCACCGGATGGACGACGGCACGGTCGCGGACACGATCGAGCCGCTGCTGCGCGCCGCGCGCGACGCGTCGTTGGCGCTGGGCTGGGCCGACAGCGAGGTCGAGACCCACTCCGCGTGACCCGCCTCCCGGACACGGTCCCGAGACGGCTCCGACACTGGCCCAACACTGGGGACGAAGTGTCGTTGACACCGGGACGGCTCGCACCCGAGAGTTGTGATCGTCTCGCATGACGCGACGGCGTGCGCATGACGCAACATGCGCGACCAACTCTTCCGGAGGTCTCCGTGCCCCTGCCGCAGTCAGCCCAGGTCGTCGTCATCGGCGCCGGCATCGTCGGCAACAGCCTGGTCCAGCAGCTCGCCCGCCTCGGCTGGCGCGACATCGTCCAGATCGACAAGGGCCCGCTGCCGAACCCCGGCGGCTCGACCGGTCACGCGTCGAACTTCATCTTCCCGGTCGACCACTCCCGCGAGATCACGGACCTGACGCTCGACTCGGTCAGGCAGTACCAGGAGCTCGACGTCTTCACCCAGTGCGGCGGCCTGGAGATCGCCCGCACCGAGGAGCGGATGGAGGAGCTGCGCCGACGGATGTCCAGCGCCAAGGCGTGGGGCATCGAGGCCGAGCTCATCACGCCCGAGCAGGTGCAGGAGCGGGTGCCGTTCATCGACATCTCCGAGATCATCGGCGCCTTCTGGACGCCCTCGGTCGGCGTCGTCGACTCGCTGCGCGCGGGCACGCTGATGCGGGAGGAGGCGATGGCCGCCGGCGCGCTGACCGTCGTACCGAACGTCGAGGTCACCGGCATGGACGTCGTCGACGGCGCCCTGCGCGGCGTACGCACCGACCAGGGCGACATCGCCTGCGACACCGTGGTGATCGCCTGCGGCGTCTGGAGCCCGCACCTCGCCGCGATGGCCGGGGCGTCGATCCCGCTGACCCCCGCGGTGCACCAGATGATCAGCGTCGGGCCCATCCCCCAGCTGGCCGAGCTCGAGGGCGAGATCAGCTTCCCGATCGTCCGCGACATGGACTCGCTGTGCTACGAGCGCCAGCACGGCGCCGACATGGAGGTCGGCTCCTACGCCCACCGCGCGATCCTGCACGACCCCGAGGAGATCCCCTCGATCGACCGGGCCAAGCTGAGCCCGACGGAGATGCCGTTCACGGCCGACGACTTCGACCCGCAGCTCGAGACCGCGCTGGAGCTGATGCCGGACGCGCTCGGCGCCGAGGGCGCCGAGATCCGCTACGCCATCAACGGATTGTTGTCACTCACACCAGATGGCGCCCCGATCCTCGGCGAGAGCCCCGAGGTGCGCGGGCTGTGGTCGGCGGCGGCGGTGTGGATCAAGGAGGGCCCCGGGGTGGGGCGCGCGGTCGCGGAGTGGATGACGCACGGCTACTCCGAGATCGACCTGCACCACAGCGACATCGCCCGCTTCCACCCCCACCAGCGCACCCGCGAGCACGTGCGGGCGCGCACGTCGGAGGCGTTCATCAAGACCTACGGGATCGTGCACCCCGGGGAGCAGTGGACGTCCGAGCGCCGCAAGCGCCTCTCCCCCATGTACGCCGACCAGGTCGCGCGCGGCGCCGAGTGCTTCGAGACCGTCGGCTGGGAGCGCCCGCAGTGGTACGCCACCAACGAGTCCCTGCTCGGGGAGTACGGCGACGCCGTCATGCCGCGCGAGGCCGAGTGGGACAGCCGGTGGTGGAGCCCGATCATCAACGCCGAGCACCTCGCGATGCGCGAGCGGGCCGGCATCGTCGACCTGTCGGCGTTCTGCATCTTCGACGTCGCCGGGCCCGACGCGCTGGCCGCGGTGCAGCGGACCGTGGTGGCGCAGGTCGACGTCGCGCCGGGGCGGGTCGTCTACACCCCGGTGCTCGACGCCAAGGGCGGGTTCCGCTCCGACCTGACGGTGATGCGGCTGGCCCACGACCACTTCCGGGTCGTCACCGGCGGCGCGCACGGGATGGCCGACCTGGCCTGGTTCCGCGCCCATGCCCGTGGCCTCGGCGCCGCGGTGACCGACCTGACGTCGTCGTACACCACGATCGGGCTGTGGGGGCCGCGCGCCCGCGACATCCTCGGTCGCGTCACGGTGGCCGACATCAGCCACGAGGGGTTCAAGTTCGCCACCGCGCGCGGGATCGAGGTCGGCAGCCTGGACGTGCTGGCCTCGCGCATCTCCTACGTCGGCGACCTGGGCTGGGAGCTCTACGTGCCGATGGAGCAGGGCGCCCGGCTGTGGTCGCTGCTGCACGAGGCGGGCGAGCCCGACGGCGCGGTGCCGGTCGGCATCGGCGTCTACGGCACGACGGGGCGGCTGGAGAAGGGCTACCGGGCCTACGGCGCCGAGCTCGACACCGAGCGCACCATCGTCGAGGCCGGCATGCAGCGGCCGCGGGTGAAGGAGGCGGCGTTCACCGGGCGCGACGCCTACCTCGCCCAGCGCGAGAAGGACCCGGACCGGGTGATGTGCACGCTGGGCGTCGACGACCACACGTCGGCGTCGGGGGTGAAGCGCTACATGCTCGGCGGCGAGCCGATCCTGACCGCCTCCGGTGACCCCCTGGTGGACGCGCACGGTCACCGTCCCTACGTCACCACCGCCGGCTCGGCGCCCAGCCTCGGCAAGCACCTGCTGATGGCCTACCTGCCGCCGGAGCAGGCGCGGGTCGGGACGAACCTGGCGGTGTCCTACATGGAGGAGCTCTACCCCGTCACCGTGCTCAGCGCGGACGCGACGCCGGTCTTCGACCCCGACAACGAGCGGCTGCGGTCGTGACCCGGGTCCTGGTGGCGGTCAAGCGGGTGGCCGACACCTCCGGCGAGGTGGTGCTGACCGAGGACGGGCAGGGCCTCGACGGGCGGTTCACCGGCTACACGATCGGCGACCACGACTCGTGCGCGGTGGAGCTGGCCATCCGGGTCGCGGAGGCGGGCGACGGGTCGGTGACCGTGCTGAGCGTCGGGTCGTCGGACGCGACGGACCAGATCCGCTCGGCCATGGCGTTGGGCGCGAGCGCCGGCATCCTGGTCGAGGCCGACGCCACGGCGATGGGGCCCGGTGACATCGCGTCGGAGATCGCGGCCGTGGTGCGGGACGCGGACGCGAGCGGGGCGACGTACGACCTGGTGGTGCTGGGCAACGACGCCGCCGACACCGGCGACTTCCAGGTGCCGATCCGGGTCGCGCACGCCCTGGGTCGGCCGATCGTGACCGGCGCGCGGATGCTGGAGGTCAGCGACGGGGTGCTCGTGGCGCAGGTGCAGGGGCCGTACGCCGACGAGACCTACGAGCTGCCGCTGCCCGCGGTCGTCTCGGTGCTCGAGGGGGGCGCCGAGCCGCGCTACCCCACGCTGCGGGGACGGATGGCGGCGAAGAAGGTCCAGATCGAGGTGCGCGAGCCCGTCGGGGCGGCCGCTGGTGGTGGCCGGGTGCGGTGGCACGTGCCGCCGCCGGCGCCGAGCGAGGCGCAGGTGATCGGTCAGGGACCGGCCGCGGCGCCGGCCGTCGTCGACGTGCTGGAGAAGCTGGGGGTCCTGCGATGATCGGTGTGCTGCGATGATCCTGGTGCTCTGCGAGGTCGACCCGACGACCGGTGAGGTCGACGAGGTCTCGCTCGAGTCGCTCGCGCTGGCCCGGTCGCTGGGCGCTGCCGCCGGCTCGGCCGTGCACGCGGCGGTCGTGGGGCCGGTGCCCGACACCGGTGCGGTGGCCGCGACGTTGGGGCGTCACGGGGCCGTCGAGGTCCGGCACGCCGTGGGTGAGGACGTGGCCCGGTACGGCGGGGCGGCGTGGGCGACGGCGG
The DNA here is from genome assembly GCA_963721555.1 of uncultured Actinomycetota bacterium. Classification (GTDB taxonomy): domain Bacteria; phylum Actinomycetota; class Actinomycetes; order Propionibacteriales; family Nocardioidaceae; genus Marmoricola_A. The sequence goes on from CAVRJU010000002.1 coordinate 5,208, forward strand.
TGGAGACCGTGCTGGCCGACGCCACCGACGTCGTCGCGGTCCTGGCCGGCGGCACCCCGCGGGGCATGGAGGTGGTGGCCCACCTCGCGGCGCGGTGGGACGTGCCGATGGCGGCGAACGTCGTGTCGTTCGAGGGCGTCGCGCCGCTGACCGTGCGGCGCCAGGTCGCGGGCGGGTCGGCCTTCGAGGAGATGTCCCTGGCCGAGCAGCCTGCGGTGTTCACCGTGGCCGGTCACGCGTGGCGGGCCGAGGAGACCGGCGGCGAGCCGGCCGCCTGGAGCGAGCACGCGGTCGCCGTACCTGCCGAGGAGCTGGCGGCCCGGGTCGTCCGCACGAGCGAGCGGGTCGCGGACGCCTCCGGCAGCCTGACCTCCGCGCCGGTCGTCGTGGGCGCCGGACGCGGCGCCGGCGGACCCGGCGGCTTCGGACCCGTGAGCGAGCTGGCGGAGCTGCTCGGCGGCGCCGTCGGTGTGACGCGCGTGGTGACGAGCCTGGGGTGGCGGCCGCACCACGAGCAGGTCGGCCAGACCGGCAACCGCATCTCCCCCGACGTCTACATCGCCTGCGGCATCAGCGGCGCCATCCAGCACTGGGCCGGTTGCGCCTCGTCGAAGACGATCATCGCGGTCAACACCGACGACGAGGCGCCGATGATGACGCGAGCGACGTACGCCGTGGTCGGTGACATGCACGAGGTCGTGCCGGCCGTCGTCGAGGAGATCCGCAAGCGCCGCTGATCACGCCGGCGCGGCCGCGACACCGTGGGGCGAACTGCCTCCAGAACCACGAGCGGGCTCCTAGGCTGTGCGGACTCGCGGGCCAGAGGCCCATGGACGGAGGGGGACGATCATGAGTGACACGCCCGCAGGCTGGTACGACGACGGCTCAGGCACCGGCGCGAAACGCTGGTGGGACGGCACGGCATGGACCAACGACCACCAGCCGCCACCCTCGAGCGCTGCCGCGCCGCCCGCCGGCGCGCCGCACGGCGGTCCAGGACCCGGGATCCAGCCGTACCAGTCCGCCCAGAGCCCGACCTACGTCGTGCTGCAGGTCATCCTGAAGGAGAAGTTCCTGGGAACGGGCTCCGGGAACCTCACCGAGCTGGAGGGCGTCCTCAACCGCCAAGCGGCGTTCGGGTATCGGCTGCACACCATCACGACCGCCTCCTCGGGCAGCAAGGGCTTCGCCGGCGGCGACCGCATCCAGGCGACGATGGTCTTCGAGAAGGTCACGCACTAGAGCGACGCCTCGGCATGGAGGCTGGCGTCAGGTGCGTCGTGCCACGACCGCGCCGGCACGGAGTGACCGCGGGATCTCCGCGACCTCGTCCACGACGGCGGCCAGGCGCGCCTGGTCCTCGGCGGACGCCGGCGAGTCGAGCGTGACGCGGTAGCTCGATCCCGGTCGAGTGCCAGTCGCTCGTCGAAGCCTCCGTCCACCTCGACCGCGACGCCACGAACCTCGACGCCGAGTCGCTCCGCCTCGCGGTAGGTGTCGTTGAGGACGCACAGTGCCACGGACAGGTGGAGCACCTGGGCGCCGTTGGCCGCCGGACCCGCGACGACACCCTCCTCGGTCCAGACGTGACGCAGCACGACGCTGTCCGCATCCTCGGCGGCACGCAGGGTCCCGGCGCTGGCGCGCACGCCGAAGGGTGACAGATCCATGCGCCCATGGTGCCTGCGATGACCGGATCAGTCACCGATGGCGTCGTGTCCCTCGGGCTTCGTCGACAGGGACGTACCGTCGGACGGGCAGCTCACCGCCGATCGGCCTCATGGACCCCCGAAACGGTTCGAGCTGCCCGTCCGACGGAACGCACCGGGGTCTGCACTCAGTCACCGATGGCGTCGTGGCCACGCTGGACGAGCTTCGGATCGGGCTTCAGCACGACCTCGGTGTCCTTCCCGTCGTAGTCGACGAGGCTGAGGAACAGCCGCAACGCCTCGACCCGCGCGCGCTTCTTGTCGTTGCTCTTGATCGAGTACCACGGCGCGTGGTCGGTGTCGGTGCGCGCGAACATCTCCTCCTTCGCCTCGGTGTAGGCCTCCCACTTGTCGAGGCTCTCGAGGTCCATCGGGGACAGCTTCCACCGCCGGACCGGGTCGATCTGGCGGACCGCGAACCGGGTCCGCTGCTCCTGCTGGGTCACCGAGAACCACAGCTTCGTCAGGGTCACCCCCGACTCGAGGAGCATCTGCTCGAACACCGGCGCCTGCCCCATGAAGGTCCGGTACTCGTCGTCGTCGCAGAACCCCATCACCCGCTCCACCCCGGCGCGGTTGTACCAGGACCGGTCGAACAGGACGATCTCGCCGAAGGTCGGCAGGTGCGAGATGTAGCGCTGGAAGTACCACTGCCCCAGCTCGGTCGAGGTGGGCTTGGTCAGCGCCACCACGCGGGCGGAGCGCGGGTTCAGGTGCTCCATGAACCGCTTGATCGTGCCGCCCTTGCCCGCCGCGTCGCGTCCCTCGAACACGATGACGTGCCTCGTGCCGTTGTCCTGCGCCCAGTACTGGAACTTCAGCAGCTCGATCTGGAGGAGGTACTTCTCCACCTCGTAGCTGTTGCGGCTCATCAGCTCGTCGTAGGGGTAGTTCTCCCGCCACGTCTCGACCGCCTCGCCGTCGGGCGTGATCAGGACGGGATCCTCGCCGTGGTCGTCGCGCACGCCGTACCCCTCGCGCGCGAGGGAGTCGATGTACTGACGGAGGCTCATCTGCTGCATGCCCCACTGTGGCGCACTCGGGGGCTCGTTCGGGCAGTGGCAGACTCACCCGGCATGGAGGTCTACCGCACGCCCGAGTCCGCGTTCGACCAGGTTCCCGACTTCGGGTGGGAGCCGAGCTACGCCGAGGTCGCCGCCCCCGACGGAGGCACGCTGCGCATGGCGTACGTCGACGCCGGCCCGGCTGACGGAGCCCGTGGCGCTCCTGCTCCACGGCGAGCCCTCCTGGTCGTTCCTCTACCGCCACGTGGTCCGCGTCCTCACCGAGCAAGGCATCCGCTGCGTCGTGCCGGACCTGATCGGCTTCGGTCGCTCCGACAAGCCGCTCGACCCGACCGACTACTCCTTCGCGCGTCTGGTCGAGTGGACCCGTGAGCTCGTCGTCGACCACCTCGACCTGCGCGAGGTCACCCTGGTCGGTCAGGACTGGGGCGGGCTCGTCGGGCTCCGCCTGGTCGCCGAGAACCTGGACCGCTTCACCCGCGTCGTCGCGTCGAACACCGGTCTGCCGACCGGCGACTTCGACATGCCGGAGGTGTGGTGGCAGTTCCGCAACGCGGTCGAGAGGACCGACGTGCTCGACGTCGGACGCCTCGTCGCCGCCGGTTGCGTGCACCCGCTCTCCGACGAGGTGCGGGCGGCGTACGACGCCCCGTTCCCCGAGGAGCGCTCGAAGGCGGGCGCACGCGCACTGCCGGGCCTGGTGCCCACCCGGCCCGACGACCCCGCCACCGAGGCCAACCGCGCTGCGTGGCAGGTGCTGACGACCAGCGAGCTGCCCGTCCTCGTCGCCTTCAGCGACAGCGACCCGATCACGGGCGCGATGGGTCCGGTCCTGCAGAAGCTCCTCCCGGGAGCCCGTGGCCGCTCCCACCCGACGATCCAGGACGCCGGCCACTTCCTGCAGGAGGACGCCGGGGACGAGCTGGGCCGGGTCGTCGCAGAGTTCATGCGGTCCTGACCGGCAGGCGCGTCGGGGGGCCTACCCTCGTGCGCAGGGCGCCGGACCTGTCCGACAGACGTGCCGACGGAAGGCTTTCGCATGAACATGCTGCTCACCCGCGCGATGCGACGGCTCCGGGTGGGCAGCACCTGGGCGCTCCCTGCCGGCATCATCGCCTTCGTCTTCCTGACCAGCTGGCCGCTGATGGTGCTCGCCGAGCCGGCCAGCAACACCGTCACCGACCCCGGCAACTACTGGTGGTACTTCGTCGTCACCGCGGCGACCGTCGGCTACGGCGACTTCTTCCCGGTCTCCGGGGCCGGGCACCTCGTCGGCGCCTACGTGATCCTCGGCGGGATCGTCACGCTCACCACCTTGTTCACCAAGATCTCAGTCGCGCTCGAGAACGTGAAGGGACAGCGCATGAAGGGGCAGCTCGCCGTCGACATGTCCGGCCACCTGGTGGTCATCGGGTACACGCCCGGTCGCACCGAACGCCTGATCGAGGAGTACACCGCGGAGGGTCGCTCCGAGGTCGTGCTCTGCGCCTGGGACGAGGTGGCGGAGCACCCGATGCCGGAGCGCGTCGGGGTCGCGTTCGTCCGCGGCGACCTGGCCCACGAGGACGTGCTGCGCCGAGCCGGGGTGGAGCGGGCCGGCCGCATCCTGGTCGACGCCCGCGACGACAACGAGGCGCTGGCCCTGACCGTGGCCGCGATGCACGTCAACCCGGACGTCCACGCCGTGGTCACGCTGCGTGACATGTCCTCGGCCCGCAACGTGTCGTACGTCGACCCGGACGTCAGCTGCGTCCAGTGGCACTCGCCGCGGTTGGTCACCGAGGAGCTCGAGGACCCGGGCATCTCCCAGGTGTACGCCGACCTGATGTCCTACGGGGGCCGCAACACCTACAGCGCCCCGTTGCCCGCGACCCCGACGGAGGTGACGTTCGGCCACCTCCAGGAGAGCCTCGGTCGCCAGCACGCCGCCACGGTGATCGCGATCCGCCGGGCCGGCTCGCTCGTCAACCCCACCTGGGACACCCCGCTGGCCGCGGGCTCGGTCCTCTACTACGTCGGCGAGCGCCGCCTGACCCCCGCCGAGATCGCCGGAGCCCTCCAGCAGGAGGTGGGGGGCCGCTGAGCAGTCCCTCCGCGTGGCGCGAGCCGTCCGCTGGCGTGACGGTAGGATGGCCGGTCGCAGCGCCATCGAGAGGAACACACCGGGACATGGGTCTCCACCACCTCCTCGGCTCGACCTCATGAGCGGCGCGACGTCCTCCGACGTCGACCTCGTCGTCGTACGCGAGGCCCGACGCCGCCGTACCTTCGCGGTCATCAGCCACCCCGACGCCGGCAAGTCGACCCTGACCGAGGCTCTCGCGCTGCACGCCCAGGTGATCTCCGAGGCCGGCGCCGTCCACGGCAAGGCCGGACGCCGGGCCACGGTCTCGGACTGGATGGAGATGGAGCGCGCCCGCGGCATCTCCATCACCTCGGCGGCGCTGCAGTTCGCCTACGGCGACCACGTCGTCAACCTCGTCGACACCCCCGGCCACGCCGACTTCAGCGAGGACACCTACCGCGTGCTGTCCGCGGTCGACGCCGCGGTCATGCTCGTCGACGCGGCCAAGGGCCTCGAGCCGCAGACCCTCAAGCTCTTCCAGGTCTGCCGCTACCGCCGCATCCCGGTGATCACCGTCATCAACAAGTGGGACCGTCCCGGCCGTGACGCACTCGAGCTGCTCGACGAGATCGACCAGCGGATCGGTCTGCGCCCCACTCCCCTGACGTGGCCGGTCGGTGTCTCCGGCGACTTCCGCGGCGTGCTGCACCGCCCGAGCGGCGACTTCATCCGCTACACGCGCACCGACGGCGGCTCCAAGCGCGCCCCGGAGGAGCGGATGTCCCCCGCCGAGGCCCGGCAGCGCGAGGGCGAGGCCTGGGAGGCGGCCGAGGAGGAGCACGAGCTGCTCGAGGCCGACGGCGCCGACCACGACCAGGACCGCTTCCTGGCCGGCGAGACCACGCCGGTCCTCTTCGCCTCCGCCATCAGCAACTTCGGGGTGGCGCAGCTGCTGGACACCCTGGTCTCGATCGCCCCGCCCCCCTCGGACACCGCGGACGCGGACGGCTCGCTGCGTGCCCTGCACGAGCCCTTCAGCGCGTTCGTCTTCAAGGTCCAGGCCGGCATGGACTCCGCCCACCGCGACCGCCTGGCCTACGCCCGCGTCGTGTCCGGGGTCTTCCGTCGCGGCATGGTCGCGACCCACGCGGAGACCGGTCGTCCCTTCCCGACGAAGTACGCCCAGGCCGTCTTCGGCCGTGAGCGCTCCATCGTCGAGACCGCCTATCCCGGTGACATCGTGGGCCTGGTCAACGCCGGGTCCCTGCGCGTGGGCTCGACGATCTTCGAGAGCGCGCCGGTGCGCTTCCCGGCCATCGCCAGCTTCGCCCCCGAGCACTTCGCCACCGTCACCGCGATGGACTCCGGGCGCTACAAGCAGTTCCGCCGGGGCATCGAGCAGCTCGACCAGGAGGGCGTCGTGCAGGTGCTGCGCTCGGAGATGCGCGGTGACCAGGCGCCTGTGCTGGCGGCGGTGGGGCCGATGCAGTTCGAGGTGGTCGAGCAGCGGATGGGCAGCGAGTTCAACGCTCCGGTGCGGCTGGAGCGGTTGGGCTACTCGCTGGCGCGCCGTACGACGCCCGAGCACGCCGTCGAGCTCAACAGCATGCGCGACGTCGAGGTGCTCGTGCGCTCCGACGGCGACCATCTCGCCCTCTTCCCCGACCGCTGGCGGGCCGGAGCCGTCGAGCGGATGCACCCGCACCTGGTGCTGGAGACCCTGGTCGCCGGCGTCGGCTGAGCCACCGCGCACCGCGTCGCGACCTGGCCCGAGGGCCGCGGCCCGGCCTAGGTTGGGTCCATGAGCGCGACGAGCGAGCCGGTGCCGTTCGAGGTCTACGCCGAGGGCGTCCACCTGCACGGCACCAAGGCGGACCTCGCGGTCGGCGACCTGCTGGTGGCCGGCCGGGCGTCGAACTTCGAGGCCGGCCGCGTCATGAACCACGTCTACTTCACCGCCACGCTCGACGCGGCGGTCTGGGGTGCCGAGCTGGCTCCTGGCGACGGCCCGGGCCGGATCTACGTCGTGGAGCCGACGGGGGCGTTCGAGGACGACCCCAACGTCACCGACAAGAAGCTGCCGGGCAACCCGACGCACTCCTTCCGCAGCCGCGAGCCGCTGCGGGTGGTCGGCGAGCTGGAGGACTGGGTCGGGCACTCGCCGGAGAAGCTGCAGGCGATGCGCGACGGGCTCGCGAAGATGCAGGCCGAGGGCACCGCGGTCATCTACGACTAGCGCCGGACCCCGGGAGCCGCGGCCACGCGGTCGGGCGCCTCCTCGCGATCGGTCAGCCGCGACGGCGCGACCGTCGCCCAGAGCGCCGCCAGAGCGGCCGCGGCGACCGTGATCGCCGTGATCCGCAGCGTGAAGTCGACCAGTGCGGCGGCGGGCAGCGTCAGGGCGGCGACCTGCAACCAGCGGTCGCCCGGTCCCCAGCCCGCCGTCCGTCCTCGCCTGCGACGGAGAGCCAGCACCACCACCAGCACCCCGAGCGCCAGACCGACGAGACCGTAGTCCACCGCCCACTGCAGCAGCTCGTTGTGCGCGTGCGTGGTGACCCGAGCGCCCGGGACCGACGGCTCGTAGGCCTCCGGCACCGGTCCCGAGCCCAGCACGGGCCGCTCGGCGATGCGCCCGAGCGCCTGCCGCCACAGGTGGGGCCGCTGCTCGACCGGCTCGGTGGCGAGCCGCCACGCGACCATGGCTCCCCCGGTGAGCACCACGCCGACGGCCGCGAACCGCAGCGCGCGGCTCGGCCGACGGGCGGCGTACCCGACGACCAGCGCCGCCGCGAGGACGATCGCAGCGCGGCTGCCGGTGGCGACCAGCGCCGCGCCCTGCAGCAGCAGGGCCGCGCGGAACCACCAGCCGCCGTGACGGGCGAGCGCACGCGCGGTCAGGACCGAGGTGGCGACGAGCAGCATGCCGAGTGCGGTGGCCGAGCCGAGCAGCGAGTCGGGCCGCGAGGGGTAGGGCACCTGGTCGGCCACCGCCACCGTGACCTGGCCGAGCACGACGACCGCGTGCACGCACCCGAGGACCACCAGCCCGTTGACCAGGACCTCGCGGTGGGCGGCGTCGAGGCGTGCGACAGCCATGACGGTGAGCGTCGCCACCACGACCAGCAGCGGCGCCCGCACGGTCTCCGCCGACACCCCGAGGCGCAACGGGCCGAGGATCACCAGCCAGGCCAGGAGCGCTGCGAGCGCGACGACGAGCAGCGGATCGCGCGGGAGCCGTGCCCGGGCCACGACGGCTGCGGCGGCGACGAGCACCAGGACGACGACGAGGTCGCGCAGGTCCGTCCCACCGCGTGCCGCGACCGCCCAGGCGATCGCGGCGAGCAGCAGGTACGCCGTCACGGCCCCGGGCCGGGCGGGGACGCCGGCGGCGCGGCTCGATCGGAGGGCAGGGGCCGGTCGGACGGCTGGGGCCGATCGGGCGGCAGGGGGCCGCTGTCGGCGGCTCGCTGCTCCGGGACGAGAGGGACTTCCCCTCCCGGCGTCGCGCCTGCTGCCGCCGGCTGCCGCTTCGACCACTTCGCACGGAGCGCGAACAGCGTGCCCCCGAGCGCGAGGAGCGTCGCGAGGGAGCCCGCGATCGAACCGAGGTCGTTGACCGGCGTGCGGATCATCTCCCAGAGGGAGGCCCCGGGCTCGACCGCTCGCAACGTCTCCGTGACCGGCACCGCCTGCTCGAGCGCCTGGCCCTCGGCCCGCCCGGCGACGTCGGCCACGAAGACGAGGTCGACCTGGCCGGGCTCGTCCGGGACGACGGTCCAGCGGCGTTCCACGGCGTCGGTCGGCGCACTCACCAACGAGATGCCGGGCGCGATCGCCGGCGACGCCCCCGGCGCTGCCGACGCCTCGGTGATCGTGACCTCGGCCGAGCCCTCGCCCTGCTCGAGGCGGATGTCCGCCGACACCTGGTCCGCCGGCGCCGCCCGCGCCATCGACGCGCCGACGTCGTACTCCTGCCCCACCGTCATCTCCTCGGGCACGTCGGTCTCCATCTCGGCAGCCGCGCCCACCACCTCGTCGAAGTCGCGCTGGACCGGGTTGACCTCCACGTCGACCGGGACGGGTTGGTTCACGTCGGCGAGGTCCGGGATCGTCCGGCCCTCGACGACGACCGTGGGACGGACCTGGACGATCAGCGTCTGCTTGCCGGGCTTCAGCGGGGTCACGTCCCAGGTCCAGTCGAGCTGGAAGCCACCGCCGGGACGCCGCGCGCCGTCGTCGAGGAACTGCCGCGACGCCGACGTCGGCTCGATGACGAACGCCTCCTCGTCCTGGGCCGTCAGCTCCGCCAGGTTGCTCCACGCCACCCGCACCGTCGGCAGCTCCGGTGTCGTCCGGGTGCCGTAGATCAGCCGCGCGGTGAACCGGACCGTCTCGAACTGGGTGACCTCGTCGGCGTCGAAGCGCGGCTCGAGGTTGGCCTCGGTGAGGGCGTCGCCGATCCCGCCCGGACCGGAGCCGGGGGTCGGATAGACCAGCGCGTAGAGCGGGCTGACAGCCGGGAAGGCGACGGCCAGCAACGTCGCGGCCGCGACCACGATCGCTGCCCGCGCTGACCCTCCTGACACCCTCAGCCCATGCATCACCCTCGCCCTCGGCCCGCCCCCGATGATCTTCTCGACGTTAGGCCCGCTCCCGGACCCTGTCCACGGCGGTGCAGACCAGCTCGCGGGGTCCACCCGCTCGGGTGCTGTCGAGCGCAGGGGGTGGGCAGGTAGAACTGTCGTATGAAGCTGTTGCGAAGTGCCGCCGCGATCGGCGTGGCCAGGAAGCTCTACACCGAGGCCCAGAAGCCGGAGAACCAACGCCGGATCCGCGAGGCGGTGGACAAGGCCCGGACCAAGCGGGAGCAGCGACGCCCCCAGTGACGGGCGCTCAGCGGACGGGGTGACCCGCCTCGGCCAGGCCTGCTTTCACGTCGCCGACGCTCAGCTGGCCGAAGTGGAAGACGCTGGCAGCCAGCACCGCGTCGGCGCCGGCCGCGACCGCGGGCGGGAAGTGCTCGACCTTGCCGGCGCCCCCCGAGGCGATGACCGGGATGGAGACCGCCTCGCGCGCCAGCCGGATCAGGGGTACGTCGAACCCGCCGCGGGTGCCGTCGGCGTCCATGGCGTTGAGGAGGATCTCGCCGGCACCGAGCTTCTCCGCCCGTGCGGCCCACTCGACGGCGTCGATGCCCGTGCCGGTCCGACCCCCGTGGGTGGTCACCTCGAAGCCGGACGGGGTCGTCGTACCGGGCCCGACGCGGCGCGCGTCCACCGACAGCACCAGCACCTGGTTGCCGAAGCGGTCCGCGATCTCGGCGATCAGCTCGGGTCGGCGGATCGCGGCCGTGTTGACCGCGACCTTGTCCGCGCCGGCGCGCAGCAGCGTGTCGACGTCCGCGGTCGATGCCACACCCCCGCCGACGGTGAGCGGGATGAAGACCTGCTCGGCGGTGCGGGCGACGATCTCGACCGTCGTGGCGCGGCCCTGGTGGGAGGCGGAGATGTCGAGGAAGGTGAGCTCGTCGGCGCCCTCGGCGTCGTACAGCTGGGCCAGCTCGACCGGGTCGCCGGCGTCGCGCAGGCCCTGGAAGTTGACGCCCTTGACCACCCGTCCGGCGTCGACGTCGAGACAGGGGATGACGCGGACGGCGAGGGTCACGCCGGGCCCCGGGTGAGCGCGAGGGCGTCCTCGAGGCTGAACCGGCCCTCGTAGAGGGCGGTGCCGACGATGGCACCTTCGACGCCCTCACCGACGAGGCCGGCGATGGCCTCGAGGTCGGCCAGCTCGGTGATGCCGCCCGAGGCGACCACGGGGCGGTCGGTGCGCTCGCACACGGTGCGGAGCAGGTCGAGGTTGGGACCCTGGAGCATGCCGTCCTTGTCGACGTCGGTGACGACGTAGCGGGCGCAGCCCTCGGAGTCGAGCCGCTCGAGCACCTCGTAGAGGTCGCCGCCCTCGCGGGTCCAGCCGCGGGCCGCCAGGGTGCGTCCGCGGACGTCGAGGCCGACCGCGATCCGGTCGCCGTGCTCGGCGATCGCGCGGGCGCACCACTCGGGCTGCTCGAGCGCGGCGGTGCCGATGTTGACCCGGCGGCAACCCGCGGTCATGGCCGCCTCGAGCGAGGCGTCGTCGCGGATGCCGCCGCTCACCTCCACCTTGATGTCGAGCGTGCCCACGATCCTGGCCAGCAGGGCGCGGTTCTCGCCACGGCCGAAGGCGGCGTCGAGGTCGACGAGGTGGATCCACTCCGCGCCGCGGTCCTGCCAGTTCAGGGCAGCCTCGACGGGGTCGCCGAACACCTTCTCCGAGCCCGCGACCCCCTGGACCAGCTGGACGGCGCGGCCGCCCTGCACGTCGACGGCGGGCAGCAGCTCGAGGTACGCAGACATGGCTCCAGCCTAGGGCTCGGCCGCGGTGCCGTCGGCCCCGGCTCAGCAAGCGGGCGTACGCCGGAGCCCGCGGCCCAGCGCTGTCGTCGCGACCCCCGCGCCGAGGGCGACCACGGCCAGGGCCGGGCCCGCGCCGACCGCTTGCGCCAGCGGGCCCGCCAGTGCCGAGCCGACGGCGATCGCGCCGACGTTGAGCTGGTCGTAGACGCCGAACACCCGGGCCAGCACTCCCGGGTCGCTGCCCCGCTGCAGCAGGGTGACGGCCGCGATCTCGGCGACCAGCGTGGCCGCGCCCGCCAGCGCCACCAGAGGCACCGCCACCCACAGGTCCACCCCGGCGGCTCCGGTCGCCAGCCCGGCACCGACCAAGGCGAGCACGAAGACCAGGAGCGCCGACGTCACGAGCCGTCCGGCCGAGAACCCACGCGCCAGGCGACCGGCCACCACGACGGCGGCCAGCGCCCCGACCGTGAGCGCACCCGGCAGGGCTCCCCCGGTCCCCCCGGCCAGCAGGACCAGGGTCACGACGACGTAGCCGTAGAGGAAGTTGTCCACCATCGCCAGCCCCATCGCCGCCCGGAGGGGGCGCCGCGACGCGACCAGGCGCAGCCCGGCGAGCACCTCCGTGGCCCAGCCGCCGCGGGACGACGTGCCACCGGGCTCGGGCCGCGACAGCCGTACGCCGGCGACCGGGACGACCGCGATCGCGCAGACGACGGCCGCGACCGACGCCACGGCGGAGGGCGGGAGGCCCAGCATCACGAGCACGCCGAAGAGGCCCGGCCCGACCAGCCAGGCGAGGTTCTCCACCCCGGTCGCGACGGCGTTCCACCGCTCCAGCGCGGCGTCCGGGACGCACTGCGGGACGGAGGCGGCCACCGACGGGTACGCCGGGGTCGCAGCCACCGCCGTGAGGACGGCCAGCACCACGAGCCACCCGACCGGTCCGTCGAGGACCATCACCCCGGCCGACGCCGCGACGAGGAGCGCACGCGCCCCGCACGACCAGGCCAGCACGGCGCTGCGCGGGAGCAGGTCGGCCAGCAGACCGGCCAGCCCCGAGAGCACGACGTACGGGAGCACGCCGAGCGCGACCGTCAGCGAGGCCCACGACGCCGAGCCGGTGCGCTCCAGCGCGTAGGCGCCGGCGGCCAGGCTGGTCGTGGTCTGCGCCAGCGTGGCCATGCCGTGGCCGGTGAGCAGCCGCACCAGCGCCCGGCGCCCGGCCAGCCGGGTCGCGGGTCTCGGCGGCTCGGTCGGCCATGGCGCTGCGGCGGTGGGCTGATCGACGTGCTCGACCGCGTCGAACGTCCGGCGCTGCCGCGGGACCCGCGCCTCCGTCGGCCCGTGCCTCGGCAGGGGCCGGTCGTCGGGGCCCGGACGGTCGACGAGCGCCGTGGGTCGGGAGTCGGGGGACGGCACCGGCGCTCCCTCCCGCGGCCGGGCGGTCGCCGGCCTCGGACGTCAGGAGCGGGCGGCCGGTGAGGTGATACGCGGCGGTCCGGACCACCGGTCCTGACCGTGCGCACCTGGTGCCCGGACGATCGATGACGCGTGGACCTGCTCGGTCAGTGGCGCCAGATCGGGGCGATGCTGCGGCGGTAGCCCATCCCGAACACCCGGCTCATCACGAGGATCACCGGCGCCGGGACCATGGCGCGCACGTGCGCCTCCTCCCGCGCCGGGAGCCCGTCGAGCACCCAGGCGAAGAAGCCGCCGGCGACGCGGGGCGACTGGCTGCGGATCTGCTTCTCGACCGCCTTCCACTCCGCGGCTCTCGAAGTGCTGCACCATCTGCGGCTCGAGCTCGTCCTCCTCGTGGCGCAGGTGGCGCTCGGTGACGGCGCGGGCGTGCTCCAGCGCCACAGCCGCGGCGGTGGCGTCCTCCTTGCGCGCCGACCCGGCCAGCCGCGTCATCTCGGCGGAGACCCCGACGAGCGCGTCGTGCATGGCCTGGTGCTCGCTCTCCATCTCCCCCAGCAGCACCGGATCCACCCCCAGCGTCTGGAGCGCCGGCCAGATGAGGGTGTCCTCCTGCTCGTGGTGATGCGTCAGCTGGCTCGCCAGGTGGTCCCAGGCGCGCCCCAGCTCTGCTGCACGTGCGGCGTCGCCGTCGCGGAACGCGTCGAGGGCCGTGGCGGTGCGCTCGAAGTCGCGGCGCACGGCCGCGTGGATCACCCGGTTCATGGTCATCTCGGTGTCAGCCGCCATGTCGGCAGGCTAGAGGCGTCACGGCTCGGGCGACAGCGGCGAAGGTCTCGACATCGGGCGCTGCGCGCCCTGCTCGACCACCAGATTTCGTCGGTCGAGCCTGTCGAGACCTGGCACGGTGCGCGCCTGCTCGACCACCAGGATTCGTCGGTCGAGCCTGTCGAGACCTGGCACGCTGCGCGCCTGCTCGACCACCAGAATTCGTCGGTCGAGCCTGTCGAGACCTGGCACGCTGCTCGCCCTGCTCGACCACCGGGAATTCGTCGGTCGAGCCTGTCGAGACCTGGCACGCTGCGCGCCCTGCTCGACCACCGGAAGTCGTCGGTCGAGCCTGTCGAGACCTGGCACGGTGCGCGCCCTGCTCGACCACCGGGGGCTCGACCAGCAGGGTCTCGACATCGGGCGCTGCGCGCCCTGCTCGACCACCAGATTTCGTCGGTCGAGCCTGTCGAGACCTGGCACGGTGCGCGCCCTGCGGTCGACCACCGGGAGGTCGACCACCGGGGGCGAGGTCAGCGGCGGGAGAACAGCAGCAGTCGCAGGACCGGGAAGGCCAGCACGACGAGGACGATGATCCCGAACCGGGCCGCCCAGTCCGGACGCACCACCCAGACCACGACGACGAGCACGAGCAGCAGCGCGACGAGCAGACCGTTCTGCTGACGGCGCTTCCGCTCGAGCACCCCGTTCTGACGACCCGCAACGGGCGCAGGTCGCAGCACGCTGGCCGCGTTCCGCAACGGACGGGTGCGCGCAGCGCGGCGCTCGCGGCGCTCCGCCTCTCCTGCTGCGGCCGCTGCCCGCAGGCCGGCCTCGTGCTCGCGGGCGGCCCGCCGCTTCGCGCGGTCCTTGCTCACGAGTCGACCGCGGGCGGGTCGGCGGTGTCGGTCGCAGCGCCGGTGCCGGTCGCCGACGACGGGAGGGTCTCGACCCAGTGCCGCAGCAGGGCGGCCCCGGCGTCGCCGGACTTCTCGGGGTGGAACTGGGTGGCGGTCAGCGGTCCGTTCTCGACGGCCGCGACGAACCGGTCACCGCCGTACTCGCACCAGGTCACGCCCGGCGGCGTCGTGCGTCCGTTGGTGACCAGCTCCCACTCGCGCACGCCGTAGGAGTGCACGAAGTAGAACCGCTCGTCCTCGAGGCCGGCGAACAGTCGCGACCCCTCAGGCGGCTGCACGGTGTTCCAGCCCATGTGCGGCACCACGGGCGCCTGGAGCCGCTCGACCGTGCCGGGCCACTCCCCCAGCCCCTCGGTCTCCTGGCCGTGCTCGACGCCGCGGTCGAAGAGGATCTGCAGCCCGACGCAGATGCCGAGCACCGCGCGTCCGCCGGCCAGCCGGCGGCCGATGATCTCCTCGGCCCGCACCGCCCGGACGCCCTCGACGCACGCGCGGAACGCCCCGACGCCGGGCACGACGAGGCCGTCGGCCTCCCGGGCGCGGGTCCTGTCGGCGGTCAGCTCCACCCGGGCGCCGGCGCGCTCCAGCGCCCGCACGACCGAGCGCACGTTGCCGAAGCCGTAGTCGAGGACGACGACGTCGGGTCCCGAGGACGGCTGGTCGTGCGTGATCGACGGTACGGCGACGGGGTCGGCGCCCGAGACGGCAGCGGGGGTGTCCCCAGCGCTCACAGGGTGCCCTTGGTCGAGGGCACACCGGTCTCGCGCGGGTCGTGGGCGACCGCGTCGCGCAGCGCGCGGGCGACGGCCTTGTACTGCGTCTCGACGATGTGGTGCGGGTCGCGACCGCCGAGGACACGCACGTGCAGGGCGATCTGCGCGTGGTGGGCGATCGTCTCGAAGACGTGGCGGGTCAGCGACCCGACGTAGCCGACGCCGGAGCCGCCGATGGTGACGAACTGCTGGCCCTCGGGCTCGCCGGTGTGCACGCAGTACGGACGCCCGGAGACGTCGACGACGGCCTGCACCAGCGCCTCGTCGAGCGGCACCGTGGCGTCGCCGAAGCGGCGGATGCCGCTCTTCGGGCCGAGCGCCTCGAGCAGGGCGTCGCCGAGCACGATGGCGGTGTCCTCGACGGTGTGGTGGCCGTCGATGTGGAGGTCACCGTCGGCGTGCACGGTGAGGTCGATCAGCGAGTGGCGCGAGAACGCGTTGAGCATGTGGTCGTAGAACCCGACGCCGGTGCTGATGTCCGCGCGACCGGTGCCGTCGAGGTTCACCTCGACGAGGACCTTGGACTCCCGGGTCGTCCGCTCGATGCGCGCGGTGCGGGCGGGGCGGGCAGGGGTGCCCGTCTCGTCGCTCATGTCATGACCTCCATCAGGGCCGCCCGGAAGGCGGCCGTCTCGTCAGGTGTGCCCACGGAGACCCGCAGCCACCCCTCGGGTCCAGTCTCGCGGATGAGCACACCGCGGTCCACCAGGCCCTGCCACACCGCGTGACGGTCCTCGAAGAGCCCGAACAGCACGAAGTTCGCGTCGCTGTCGGCCACGGTCAGCCCCTGCGCGCGCAACCACACGACCAGCTCGTCGCGCTCGCGGCGGAGCCGGTCGACCTGGGCCAGCAGCTCGTCGGCGTGGCGCAGCGCGGTCAGCGCGACCGCCTGCGTCACCGCCGACAGGTGGTAGGGCAGCCGCACCAGCCGCAGCGCGTCGGTGATCTCCGTCGACGCCGCGAGGTAGCCCAGACGCACGCCGGCGAAGGCGAACGCCTTGCTCATGGTGCGGCTGACGACCAGGTTCGGCGTGCTGTCCAGCAGCTCCAGGGCGGTCGGGGTGCCGGGTCGGCGGAACTCGGCGTACGCCTCGTCGACGACGACCAGGCCCGGGGTCGGCAGCGCCGCGGTCGCCTCGCAGAGCGCCTTCACCGTGTCCAGGGGCAGGGCCGTGCCGGTCGGGTTGTTCGGCGACGGCACGAGCACCACGGTGGGCTCGACCTCGCGCACCAGCGCCACCGCCTTGTCGAGGTCGATGGCGAAGTCGGACTCACGGTGGCCGACCACCCAACCGGTGTGGGTGTCTCGGGCGTACTCGGGATACATCGAGTACGTCGGCGCGAAGGAGATCGCCGTACGTCCCGGACCGCCGAAGGCCTGCAGCAGGTGCAGCATGACCTCGTTGGAGCCGTTGGCCGCCCAGACGTGCTCGGGTCCCAGGCCGTGCCCGAGGTACGCCGCCAGCCCCTCGCGCAGGGCGGTGAACTCGCGGTCGGGGTAGCGGTTGAGCTCCCCGGCGACCGCGCTCACGGCCGCGGCCAGGTCGGCCGCCACCGCGTCGGAGGGCGGGTAGGGGTTCTCGTTGACGTTGAGCAGCACCGGCAGGTCGAGCTGCGGGGCGCCGTACGCCGCCACGCCCTCGAGCTCGGGGCGCAGCGGCAGCCGGAACGCCCCGGTCGCGGGCGCGCTCACGGGGCCTGCGTGCGTACGTCGATCGCCGCACCGTGCCCGGGCAGGTCCTCGGCGTTCGCCAGCGACACGACGTGGCCGGCGACGTCGGCCAGCGCCTCGCGGGTGTACTCGATGACGTGCACGCTGGTGCGGAACGAGCGCACCGACAGGCCGGAGGAGTGGCAGGCGCAGCCGCCGGTCGGCAGCACGTGGTTGGACCCGGCGCAGTAGTCGCCCAGCGACACCGGGCTCCACGGGCCCACGAACACAGCCCCGCCGTTGCTGACCCGGCGCGCCCAGGCGGCGGCGTCCTCGGTCTGGATGGACAGGTGCTCCGCGGCGTAGGCGTTGACGACCTCGAGGCCCTGCTCGAGGTCGTCGACCAGGACGATGCCCGACTGGGGACCGGTCAGACGCGGTGCGGATGCGCTCGACGTGGCGGGTCGCGGAGACCTGCTTGTCGAGCTCGGCGACGACGTCGTCGGCCAGCGTCTCGGAGTCGGTGACCAGCACCGAGGCGGCGAGCGGGTCGTGCTCGGCCTGGCTGACCAGGTCGGCGGCGACGAAGGCCGGGTCGGCGGAGGCGTCGGCCAGCACCGCGATCTCGGTCGGCCCGGCCTCGGAGTCGATGCCGACGACGCCCTTGACCAGCCGCTTGGCGCTGACGGTGAAGATCCCGCCCGGACCGGTGACCAGGTCGACCGGCCGGCACGGGCCGGCGCCGTGGGCCAGCATCGCGATCGCCTGCGCGCCGCCGACGGCGTACACCTCCTCGACGCCCAGCAGCGCGCACGCGGCCAGGATGGTGGGGTGCGGCAGGCCGTCGTTGTCGACCTGCGGCGACGAGGTCAGCGCGATGGAGCCGACGCCCGCGACCTGGGCCGGGACGACGTTCATCAGCACGCTGGAGACCAGCGGCGCGATGCCGCCGGGGACGTAGAGCCCGACGCGGTCGATGGGGACCAGGCGCTGGGTGACGGTGCCACCGGGCACGACCTCGGTGGTGACGTCGGCCTCGAGCTCGGCCTCGCTGGTGATCCGCAGCCGACGGACGGACTCCTCCAGCGCGGCGCGCACGGCGGGGTCGAGCGCCTCGAGCGCGGCGTGGGTGGCCTCGACCGGCACCCGGATGTCGGTCTGCTCGACGCCGTCGAAGCGGGCGGAGAACTCGCAGACCGCCTCGAGGCCGCGCTCGCGGACGGCGGCGATGATCGGCTCGACGACGGCGAGAGTGGCGGCGACGTCCATCTCGGCGCGCGGGACCACGTGGCGGTAGTGCGTGCGGGCGTCGGTGTCGGGTGCGACGGCCTGGCCACGGAGGTCGATTCTGCGGATCATGCCCCCAGTCTAGGTAGGTTGGCGGCATGACCGAGCAGCTGCCCATCTTCCCGCTGGGCATGGTCGCGTTCCCCGGGATGACGGTGCCGCTGCACATCTTCGAGGAGCGCTACCGGGCGATGGTGCGCCACCTGCTGACGATCGACGAGCCGGCCGCGCGACGCTTCGGCATCGTCGCCATCCGCGAGGGTTACGAGACCGGCGGGCACGAGGCCCGGTCGATGTACCGCACCGGCTGCGTCGTGCAGCTCGGCACGGTCCAGGAGTACGACGACGGCCGTTACGACCTGGCCGGCGTCGGTCGTGAGCGGATGCGCGTGATGGGCACCGACGCCTCCGGCCCGTTCCTGGTGGCCGACGTCGAGGTGCTGCCCGAGGAGACGCGGCCCTCGGTCGACACCGCCCGCGAGGCCGCCCACGCGCTGGCCACGTTCGCCGACTACCGGGACCTGGTCTCGGAGCTGCGCGGCGACGACGTGATGACCGGCAGCCTGCCGCGCGACCCCGAGCTGCTCTCCTACGTGCTGGCCTCGACCTGCTCGCTGACGCTGCGCGAGCGCCAGCAGCTGCTCGAGTCGCCGACCACCCACGAGCGGCTCGGGCTGCTGCGTCGACTGATGCGCCGCGAGATCGGTGCCATGAACGCGATCCCGTCCCTGCCTGCCACCGAGGTGGCACGGTCGGGCTGGAGCCCCAACTAGTCCACCGGGCGCGCGTGCGGCCGTGGGGCCGGCAGCGGCCACCGACCGGCCTCAGGTCGGTACCGACATCAGGACGGCCGTCACAGGTCGGTACCGACGTCAGGACGACTCGGACGGGCCCACGGCCGTCCTCAGGTCGGTACCGACACTAGGACGGCCGTAGACGACGGCCGTACGTCGGTACCGACGTCAGGACTGTCGGGACGCCGGACCGAGCGAGCGACAACGACGACGGCCCGACCGGAACCCGTGAGGGCTCCGGCCGGGCCGGTGGTACGTCGTGCCGCGTGCGTCAGTCGGCGGGCGGAACAGGCGGGTCGGTGGTGCGGGTCAGTCCGTGGTGATGCGGACCGTGTAGGAGATGCCGTCCTCGTTGGCCGTGGTCGCCAGACCCATCGCCAGGAGCGGCTCGAGGTTCTCCTGGACCTCCGCCGTCGTCCTCGCCGGGGAAGCTGCCCACCAGCGCCGAGAGCCAGTCGCCCTCGAAGCTGACGAAGAACGCCCCCTGGTCGCCGCTCAGCTCGGCGAGCACGCTCTCGAACGCGGGCTCGCTCCCCAGCTCACCGGTGCCGGCGAGCTCCGCGACGTAGTCGGGGTCGAGCCCGACCGCGAGCGCGCCGTCACCCTCCTCGATGGTGAGGAAGCCCGGAGGGGCGCCGGAGGCGTCGAGCGCACGCTCGAGGACCTCGCGGATCTCTGCCGGGTCGCCGTTGATGCGGATGCCGGCGGGGACCTGGTCGGGACCGGCGGCGCCGGAGGTCAGGCCCTCGACGTCGACGGAGTCGTCGAGGGAGATCGTGAAGCCGTCGCCGAGCAGGGTCTGGATGTCCTCGGGGACCGACAGGCCCGTCGCGGACTCGAACTCGGTGATGCCCTGCTCGAGCTCGCCCTCGGTGTCGAACTTCTCGGCGAACTCCAGGATCTGCGCCACGGCGTCGTCGCCGACCGGGATGCCGTAGGCCGCGATGGTGGTCGCGGGCAGCTCGGTCATGCCGGTGTCACCCTCGGACAGCGCAGCGGAGAGGTCCTCCTGGACAACGCCGGCGGCGGTGACCTTGAGCTCCACGCCCTCGTCGGCGAAGCGCAGCGACATCGCGGCGCCCTCGAAGTCGGCGAAGGCCTCCTCGAGCAGCTCCTTCTCCTCCTCGCTGGGGCCGGAGCCGCCCAGCGACTCGGTCTCGTTGGAGACAGTCTCGAGGAACTCGGTGGCCGCCTCGGGCGAGGCGTAGCCGGTCACGAAGCCGGTGCCACCGGCCTCCTCGACGCGGGCCTGGAAGGTCTCGTCGTCAGCCAGGGTGCCCTTGTCGATCTCGGAGAGCACGGTGTCGACGTCGTCCTGGGTCTCGGCGAGGACCATGTAGTCACCGCTGAAGTCGTAGACCGGGTCCTCGCCACCGCCCTCGGCGGGGTCCTCGCTGTCGCCGCACTCCACCAGCGTGGCGACGCCCTGCTCGGCGGCGTCCTGGTCGGTGGTCTCGACGACGGCGAAGGGCGTGGGCTCCTCCTCACCGGGCAGCGCGGCGAAGGCGACGCTGTTGCCGAGCCACGGCTCGATGTCGTCGGCGAAGCTGAGGTCGTCGCAGCCCGACTCCTCCTTGATGAGGTTGAACAGGCTCTCGCGCAGGTCGCCCTCGCTGTCGAGGTTGAGCTCCTTCTCCAGCGCGGGGAACTTCTTCAGCGTCTGGTAGGCCTCGAGCTGCTGGTCCTTGCCGGGGTCGATGTCGACCCCGATGTAACCGATGGCGCTGGCCGGGATGGCCTGCGCGGGCGTGGTGCTGTCGGACAGGAACTGGGTGACCCCCCAGGCCGCGGCACCGACCACGGCGACGGTGACGACCGCCGCCCCGGCCACCAGCGGGCCCTTGCGCCGCTTCTGCGGCTGGGCGTCCTCCAGGTAGTCCACGTGTGCCGGCTCGCCGGCGCCTGCTCCGCCGGGCGTCCCCGGTGTGTCGCTGGACATTGCTCTCCCTCGTCGCGGGCCCCCGACCACTTCGGTGGCACCCGCCCAAGGTAGCGGCTGGCAACCTCAGGAGGGCGCTTTGCCGGACCGGTGGGGAGAGTGCGGTCCAGGACCTGTCCGTTCGGTCACCCCGACGTGGCCCGAGTCGGTGGTCTCCTGCAGGCGCGGCGGCTTGAGCAGCAGCACCACCAGGGACCCGAGCGCGGCGGCCAGGGGCCAGACCACGAGCACCACCCAGGTGTGCACGGTCAGCCGTGCGGGTGCCTGCTCCCCCGGCGCCGCGTCGCGCAGCACCTCGACCGGGTCTCCCGGGCCGACCAGCAGCCCCACCGCCACGCACAGCCCGGAGGCGAGGATCGCGCCGGCCACCACGGTGAGGACACCGACGACGGGGTCCGTCCGGCTGCGCAGCGCCACCACCATCCCGGCCGGGACGCAGACGAGCAGCCCGAGCACCGCGAACCACGCGTCGCTGTCGATCTGCTTGGCCAGCTCGGGTCCGGCCGTCACGACCCCGACGGTGTCGCGGGTCAGCTGCGGGGTCTCGACCACCAGTCCCCACACCACGCCGGCGGCCACGCCGAGCCCCGCGAGGACGGCCAGCACGACCAGGACCTGCTTCATGCCTCGGCGAGACAGTTCGGGCCCAGGAGGGTCTTGAGGTCGGCGTACAGCGCGGAGGAGGCCTCCACCCGCAACCGGTCGTCGAGCCGCATCACCGTGGTGCTGTTGCGCGAGAGCAGCTTGAGCCGGACCTCGGTGACGCCGGGGTGGGTGCCGAGCACGTCGCGCAGCTGGTCGACCACGGGCGGGGTGCAGCGGGTCGAGGGCAGCGAGATCACGATCGGTCCGGACGGCCCCTCGGTCAGGTCGGGGATGCTGACCTCGCGACCGTGGATCTCCGGCTGGTCCTTCGAGCGCGACAGCGAGCCCTTGACGGTGATGATGATGTCCTCGTTGAGCGAGGTGCTCACCAGCTGGTAGACGGTCGGGAACAGCAGCACGTCGACCGCGCCCTCGAGGTCCTCGACGGTGACCAGCGCCCACGAGTCGCCGCGCTTGGTCACCTTGCGCTGGATCGCGGTCACCAGCCCGGAGATCTTCACCGGGGCACCGTCGCCGCGGCTCTCGTCGAGCAGCACCTGCCCGATGGTGCAGTCGGCCTCGCGCGACAGGATGTGCTCGAGCCCGGTCAGCGGGTGGTCGGAGACGTAGAGGCCGAGCATGTCGCGCTCGTGGGCGAGCAGCGCCTGCTTGTCCCACTCGGCCATGTCGGGGATCGCCACGGTGACGCCCCAGCCGGCCTGGTCGGCGGCGTCGTCCAGGCCCGCGAACAACGAGTCCTGACCGATGGCTTCGTTGCGCTTGATGTCGACGTACTGGTCGACCGCGGACTCCGCGACCGCGACCAGGGCCCGACGCCGGTGACCGAGGGAGTCGAAGGCACCGGCCTTGATCAGCGACTCGATGACGCGCTTGTTGCAGGCGACGA
>CAVRJU010000003.1:0-69721 GCA_963721555.1 uncultured Actinomycetota bacterium
CGCCGACCGCGGAGATGTCCGCGAACGTGTCGGGCCGCATGCTGCGCAGCAGCGCCCGCATCGGGCCGCCGTCGAGCTGGAACACGCCCAGGGTGTCGCCGCGCTGGAGCAGCGCATAGGTGTTCTCGTCGGTCAGCTCGAGCTCCTCGAGCACGACCTTCTCGCCGCGGTTGCGCTCGATGTTGCGCAGCGCGTCGTCGAGGACGGTGAGGTTGCGCAGCCCCAGGAAGTCCATCTTGATCAGGCCGAGGCGCTCGCACGTCGGGTAGTCGAACTGCGTGATGACCGCGCCGTCCTGCGGTCGGCGCATGATGGGGATGACGTCGAGCAGCGGCTCGCTCGACATGATGACGCCGGCGGCGTGCACGCCCCACTGCCGCTTCAGGCCCTCCAGACCGATCGCGGTGTCCACGACGGTCTTCACGTCGGGCTCGTTGCCGTAGAGGGTGCGGAACTCGCCGCCCTCGCCGTACCGCGGGTGGTTGGGGTCGAAGATCTCCTTGAGCGGGACGTCCTTGCCCATCACCGACGCCGGCATCGCCTTCGTGACCCGGTCGCCCATCGCGAAGGGGTAGCCGAGGATCCGCGAGGAGTCCTTGACGGCCTGCTTGGCCTTGATGGTGCCGTAGGTGACGATCATCGAGACCCGGTCGTCGCCGTACTTCTTGGAGACGTAGTCGATGACCTCGCCACGGCGACGGTCGTCGAAGTCGATGTCGAAGTCGGGCATCGAGACCCGGTCGGGGTTGAGGAAGCGCTCGAAGATCAGGCCGTGCTCGAGCGGGTCGAGGTCGGTGATGCGCATGGCGTACGCCGCGATGGAGCCGGCGCCGGAGCCGCGACCGGGGCCGACCCGGATGCCGTTGTCCTTGGCCCAGTTGATGAAGTCGGCGACCACGAGGAAGTAGCCCGGGAACCCCATCTGGGTGATGACGCCGGTCTCGAACTCGGCCTGCTTGCGGACCTTGTCGGGGATGCCCTGGGGATAGCGGTAGGCCAGCCCCTTCTCGACCTCCTTGACGAACCAGGAGTCCTCCGACTCCCCCTCGGGCACTCCGAAGCGCGGCATGTAGTTGGCCGAGGTGTTGAACTCGACGTTGCAGCGCTCGGCGATCAGCAGGGTGTTGTCGCAGGCCTCGGGCAGGCCGTTGCGCCCGGCCCACAGCTCGCGCATCTCCTCCGGAGACTTGATGTAGTAGGAGTCGCCGTGGAACTTGAAGCGGCCCGGGTCCGACATCGTGCTGCCCGACGACACGCACAGCAGGTGCTCGTGGGCGCCGGCGTCCTCGGGACGCACGTAGTGGGAGTCGTTGGTGGCGATCGGCGGGATCGACAGGTCCTTGCTCAGCCGCAGCAGGCCGTCGCGCACCCGGGTCTCGATGTCGAGGCCGTGGTCCATCAGCTCGAGGAAGTAGTTGTCGGCGCCGAGGATGTCGCGGAAGTCGGCGGCCGCCTGGCGGGCCTTGTCGTAGTCGCCGATGCGCAGCCACGTCTGGACCTCGCCCGAGGGGCAGCCGGTGGTGCCGATGAGGCCGCCGGCGTACTCCTGGAGCAGCTCGCGGTCGGCGCGCGGCTTGTAGAAGTAGCCCTCCAGCGACGACCGGGACGAGAGCCGGAAGAGGTTGTGCATGCCGGCCGTGGTCTCGGCCAGCAGCGTCATGTGGGTGTAGGCACCCGAGCCCGAGACGTCGTCGTCCCCGCCGTTGTTCCACCGCACCCGCTTGCGCTCGAAGCGCGAGGTGTTCGGCGTGAAGTAGGCCTCCATGCCGATGATCGGCTTCACCCCGTGGGCCTGGGCCTTGGAGTAGAAGTCGAACGCACCGAAGACGTTGCCGTGGTCGGTCATCGCGATCGAGCCCATGCCGAGCTCGGCGGTGCGCGCGAACATGTCGTCGAGCCGGGCGGCCCCGTCGAGCATGGAGTACTCGGTGTGCACGTGCAGGTGCGCGAAACCGGCGCTGGTGGTCCCACCTGACATCGGGCGACCGGCTCCTCTCACAGGGTGCGGGCAGGGGCTGACTGGACGCTTCTCACGTCACCGGGCACCACGATCAGGGGTGTCCGGCGGGGCGATCGGCCGAGTCGGGGGGAAGGAGACCACCCTAAGCGACCGACGCCGTGCCGAGCACCCTGGCACGCGGCGCCGACACAACGCGCACGCTCACGGCGTACGTCGATCCGCGTGCGGCGTGCGGCGCTCCGCGACGTCCAGCCCGGTCTCCACCAGGGCCGCCACCACGGGCTCCCACGTGCGTTCGTCGAGGTCAGGGGTGCGGGCGGCCAGCCGCTCGGCGATCTGCCGCTCGCGCTCGAGGTCGCGCCCGGCGTGGCCGGGGGTGTCCTTGACGGCCTGGACGGCGGCGGTGAGCGCGATCCGGCGGTTGACCACGGCGGCGAGCTCCTCGTCGACGAGGTCGATCTGGTGGCGCAGGAAGGCGAGCGGGTCCGGCCCCGGCCACACCACCCGCACGTCGGGCGCGTTCTCCTCGTTGCCCGAGCCGTCGGTGGTCTCCAGCTCCAGCAGCCCCTGCCGACGGTAGAAGCGGCGGGCGCGCTCGTTGGTGGCGAACACCCAGAGCCCGAAGCCCTCGGGGCGGCACGCCTTGGCCAGGTCGAGCAGCGCGGCGCCGACCCCCTGTCCCTGGGCGCGCGGGTGGACGTAGAGCGAGTGGATCCAGTGACCGTCGAGGTCGAGGTGACCCACGACCTCCCCACCGGTCTCAGCCACCCAGACCTCGTGGTCGCAGACACGTCGAGCGAAGAACGCGCGGTCCTCCTCGACGGTGTGCACCGACGGCGGAAAGGCCTGCCCCGCGGCCCGGCGGGCCTCGATCACCACCTCGGCGCAGTCGGCGGCGTCCTCGGGCACGGCGCGGCGCACGAGCACCTCGGGACCGGGGCGGTCACCGTGCGAGTCCCCGGTCAGCGGGTCAGTCGAGCTCACGGACGAGCTCCAGGGCGTGCTCGAGGTCGGCCGGGTAGGGCGACTCGTAGCTGACGTGCTCCCCCGTCCCGGGGTGCTCGAAGCCGAGACGTACGGCGTGCAGCCACTGCCTCGTCAGGTCGAGGCGGGCCGCGAGGACCGGGTCGCCGCCGTACAACGGGTCCGCGACGCAGGGGTGCTTGAGCGCCTGCATGTGGACCCGGATCTGGTGGGTGCGGCCCGTCTCGAGGTGGACCTCGAGCAGGCTCGCGAAGCGGTGGGCCTCGAGGGTGTCGTAGTGCGTGACGCTGTGGCGCCCACCCTCGGCGACGTGGAACTTGTGGTCGAAGCGGGGGTGGCGCGCGATCGGGGCGTCGATCGTGCCGCGCAACGGGTCGGGGTGGCCCTGCACCAGCGCGTGGTAGGTCTTGTCGACCGTGCGGTGCCGGAAGGCGTTCTTGAGCCGGGAGTAGGCGACCTCGCCCTTGGCGATGACCATGACGCCGCTGGTGCCGACGTCGAGGCGCTGCACGATGCCCTGCCGCTCCGAGGCCCCGGACGTGGCGATGCGGAAGCCGGCGGCGACCAGGTGGCCGACGACGGTGGGCCCGTTCCACCCCGGGCTGGGGTGTACGGCGACCCCGACCGGCTTGTCGATGACGACCAACGAGTCGTCGTCGTGGATGATCCCGATGCCCTCGACGATCTGGGGCACGATCGCGACCGGGTCGCGCAGGTCGGGGATCTCGACGTCGAGCATCGCGCCGCCGTTGACGCGGTCGGACTTCGACACGTCGCGGCCGTCGAGGCGGACGTGACCGTCGGCGACGAGGTCGGCCGCGCGGGTGCGGGAGAACCCGAACATCCGGGCCAGGCAGGCGTCGACGCGCTCGCCCTCCATGCCGTCGGGGACGAAGACGGTGCGGTGCTCGCTCACGAGGCGTTCCGCTCGCCGCGGACGCTGATGCCGCGGAAGGCCTGGACCACGATGACGAGCGCGGCCAGGTTGATGCACACGTCGGCCACGTTGAAGACCGGCCAGCTCGGCAGCTGGAACATGTCCACGACGTGGCCGCGCAGCGGTCCCGGGTCGCGGAAGACCCGGTCCGTCAGGTTGCCGAGGATGCCGCCGAGCAGGGCTCCGAGGCCGATGGCCCAGAGCCGGTCACCCACCCGACGCGCGACGACGAGGACCACGACGGCGGCCACCATCGCGAAGAGGGTGAGGTAGACCGTGGCCGACGTACCGAGGCTGAAGGCGGCGCCCGGGTTGAAGACCAGGGTGAGTCGGAACAGGTCGCCCACCACCTCGACCGGCTGCCCGCGCTCGAGCGCAGCGAGCGCCCAGGTCTTGGTGCCGAGGTCGACCAGGTAGGCCACCACGGCGACGGTCGCGAAGAGGCCGAGCCGACGTCGTCGGTCCGGCGGTGTCGGGGGGTGCTCGTCGTCGCTGTCGCTCAGCGACGCTCCTCGCGCTGCTTGCATGGCACGCACAGTGTGGCACGCGGGAACGCCATCAAACGATTCTTGCCGATGGCCTCACCGCAGCTCTCGCAGCGGCCGTAGGTGCCGTCCTCGATGCGCTCCAGGGCGTGCTCGATCTGGGTCAGCATGTCGCGCGCGTTGTTGGCGATGGACACCTCGTGGTCGCGCTCGAAGGTGGCCGAGCCGACGTCCGCCTGGTCGTTGCCGGCGCCGTCGCCGGCGTCGCGCATGAGGTCGTCGAGCTCCTTCGCGGCCAGGTCGAGCTCCTCGCGCAGACGCTCGACGTCGGCGTTCATCTCGGCCTTGACCTGGTTGAGCTCCTTCGCCGTCCACGGGGACTCGTCGGCCTTCACCGCCAGCGACCCGGCGCGGGTGGGCCCCGACTTCTTGGCCGTCTTCTTCGTCGCCTTCTGGGCGGTCGCCGTCGCGGAGGCGATGGTTGCCGCGGCCGACGCGGTCTTCTTCGCCGGCGCCGCCTCCTTCGTCGCGGTCGCCGTCTTCGTGGGTGCCGCCTTGCTCACCGCGGCCTTCGTGGCGGGCGCCGCCTTCTTCGTCGCGGTCGCCGTCTTCGTGGGAGCGACCTTCTTCGCGGGAGTGGCCTTCTTCGCCGGGGTCGCCTTGCTCGTCCCGGCCTTCTTCGCGGGGGCCGCCTTCTTCGCGGGAGCGGCCTTACCCGTCACGGTCTTCTTCGCGGGCGCCTTCTTCGCCGCCGGAGCGGCAGGCGACGGGGCCTTCTTCGCGGCCGCCTTCTTCACCGACGCCGCGGTGGCCGACGACTGCTTCGCGGGCGCCGGGGCGGTCGCGGCCGACTTCTTCGACGTCGAGCTGTCCGCCTTCTTCGCGGGCACCTTCTTCGCCGGCGCCTTCTTCGCAGGAGCCGCCTTCGTGGCGGGAGTCGCCTTCGTTGCGGGGGCCGCCTTCTTCGCGGGGGCCGCCTTGCTCGCCGCGGCCTTCTTCGCGGGAGCGGCCTTCTTCGTCACGGTCTTCGTCGCGGGCGCCTTCTTCGCTGCCGGCGCAGCAGGCGAGGGAGCCTTCTTCGCGGCCGCCTTCTTGACCGACGCGGCGGTGGCCGACGACTGCTTCGCGGGCGCCGGGGCGGTCGCGGCCGACTTCGTGGACGCCGAGCTGGCGGTCTTCGTCGGCGCCTTCTTCGTCGTCGAGCTGGCGGCCTTCTTGGTCGACGCCTTCTTCGCGGCGGCCTTCGCCGGCGCGGCGGCGGTCTTCGCGGCGGACTCGGCGGCGGACTTCGCGGCCTTCCCGCCCCGACCGGTGACCCGCTTGGCGGCGGCCGCCGTCCTGCCCGCCAGCTTGGCGGCGCTCATCCGAGCCATCGTCGTGCCCTTCTCGAGAAGGAGATCGCTTCGCCGATGGGTGGAACACCTGGCCCCGCCCGGCGTACCTGCACGTCCCCAGCCCGCACAGTGCGGTGAGGATATGCCGGGGCACCCCCCAGGACAACAGGCCACGCCAGGCGCCACGCCGCGAACTCTCGCGCCGCACCGGCACCAGTGACGTCCGATACCGAGTTGGTCGCGACCCCCAGGGCTGGCAGACTGGGACCTGCGTACGCACGGTGTCGACGGGACGAGTAGGTCCGGGACCAGCCGAGAGCGACCTGGGGACGGTGGGAGCCCAGGGGTGTTGGCCGGAGCGAAGATCACCCCCGAGCCGTCGGAGGAGCGCCCGGGACCCAGGTCGCGGGCAGGTAGAACCGGCAGCGGACGTGCACGAGAGGGCTCCCCGGCACGAGGGGGACGCCAAGGAGGGTGGTACCGCGGGACCCGCTCGATCGAGCGGCCTCGTCCCTTCGTCGCAGGCTCGACGTACGTCGACGACAGACGAGGACACACCCCCGTGGACACCAGCACCGACCGCACCGGCGGCTCCTCCTACCGCCCGGTCCCCGCCCAGGTCGACCTGCCCGCGCTGGAGCACGAGGTGCTCGACCTCTGGCGCGCTAACGACACCTTCGCCGCGTCGCTGGAGCGCACCCGAGGCGCCGAGCCGTGGACCTTCTACGAGGGTCCGCCGACGGCCAACGGCCTGCCCGGCACCCACCACGTCGAGGCCCGCGTCTTCAAGGACGTCTTCCCCCGCTTCCGCACCATGCAGGGCTACCACGTGGAGCGGAAGGCCGGCTGGGACTGCCACGGCCTGCCCGTCGAGCTCGCCGTCGAGAAGGAGCTGGGCTTCACCGGCAAGACGGACATCGAGGCGTTCGGCGTCGCCGAGTTCAACGCCCGCTGCCGTGAGTCGGTGCTGCGCAACGTCGACCAGTTCGCCAAGATGACCGACCGGATGGGCTACTGGGTCGACCTCGAGCACGCCTACACCACCATGGCGCCCGAGTACGTCGAGTCGGTGTGGTGGGCGCTCAAGCAGATCCACACCTCCGGCCTGCTGGTCGAGGACCACCGGGTGGCGCCGTACTGCCCGCGCTGCGGCACCGGGCTGTCCGACCACGAGCTGGCCCAGGGCTACGAGACCGTCACCGACCCCAGCGTCTACGTGCGCTTCCCGCTGACCAGCGGTCCGCTGGCCGGGCGCGCGAGCCTGCTGGTGTGGACGACGACGCCGTGGACGCTGGTGTCGAACACCGCGGTCGCGGTGAACCCGGAGGTCACCTACGTCGTGGCCACCGACGGCACCGAGACGCTCGTCGTCGCCGAGCCGCTGCTGGCCGAGACCCTCGGGGAGGGCTGGGAGGTGCTCGAGACCGTCCGCGGCGCGGACATGGAGCGCTGGGAGTACACCCGGCCCTTCGACCTCGTCGAGTTCCCGGCCGACGTGCCCGCCCACTACGTCGTGCTCGGTGACTACGTCACCACCGAGGACGGCTCGGGCCTGGTGCACCAGTCCCCCGCCTTCGGCGAGGAGGACATGGCGGTCTGCCGCCGCTACGGGCTGCCCGTGGTGAACCCGGTCAAGACCGACGGTCACTTCGCCGACGACGTGCCGCTCGTCGGCGGCCAGTTCTTCAAGCACGCCGACGCCGACCTGGTGAGCGACCTCGAGGCCCGCGGGCTGCTGTTCCGTCACGTCGCCTTCGAGCACTCCTACCCGCACTGCTGGCGCTGCCACACCGCGCTCATGTACTACGCCCAGCCGTCCTGGTACGTCCGGACCACCGAGCGCAAGGCCGAGCTGCTGCGCGAGAACGAGGCCACGAGCTGGCACCCCGAGACGATCCAGTGGGGCCGTTACGGCGACTGGCTGAACAACAACATCGACTGGGCGCTGTCGCGACGGCGCTACTGGGGCACGCCGCTGCCGATCTGGCGCTGCGAGGAGAACCACCAGACCTGCGTCGGGTCGCGGGCCGAGCTGAGCGAGCTGACCGGCACCGACCAGTCCGAGCTGGACCCGCACCGCCCCTTCGTCGACGACATCGTCTTCGCCTGCCCGGCGTCGACGGGCTCGACCACCTGCGGGCTCGAGGCGCGGCGCGTGCCCGAGGTCATCGACGCGTGGTTCGACAGCGGCTCGATGCCGTTCGCGCAGTGGGGCTACCCGCACGTCGAGGGGTCGAAGGAGCGCTTCGAGGCCGCCTTCCCGGCCGACTTCATCTGCGAGGCGATCGACCAGACCCGCGGCTGGTTCTACACGCTGATGGCGGTGAACACGCTGGTGTTCGACCGCTCGTCGTACAGGAACGTCGTGTGCCTGGGCCACATCCTGGCCGAGGACGGCCGCAAGATGAGCAAGCACCTCGGCAACATCCTCGAGCCGCTGCCGCTGATGGACCGTCACGGCGCCGATGCCGTGCGCTGGTTCATGGCGGCGTCCGGCTCGCCGTGGGCGGCGCGACGCGTGGGACACCAGGCGATCGAGGAGACGGTCCGCAAGGTGCTGCTGACCTACTGGAACACGGTCGGCTTCCAGGCGCTGTACGCCCGGTCCGCCGGCTGGTCGCCGACCGACGCGGCGCCGGCGCCCGCCGAGCGGCACGTGCTCGACCGCTGGGCCCTCTCGGAGGCGCACCGGCTGGTCCGCGACGTCACCGACGCGCTCGAGGGTTTCGACACCCAGCGCACCGGCGCGCGCATCGCGGCGTACGTCGACGTGCTGTCGAACTGGTACGTCCGCCGCTCGCGCCGGCGCTTCTGGGCCGGCGACCCGGGCGCGCTGGCGACGCTGCACGAGTGCCTTCGGCTGGTGACGCTGGTGTCGGCGCCGCTGACGCCGTTCATCACCGAGCGCGTGTGGCAGGACCTGTTCGCCCCGACCGGTGAGGTCGCGTCGGTGCACCTGGCGTCGTGGCCGGTCGTCGAGGAGTCCCTGGTCGACGTCGACCTCGACCGTCGCATGCAGCAGGCCCGCCGCATCGTCGAGCTCGGACGCGCGGCCCGGGCGGACGCCAAGGTGCGCACGCGGCAGCCGCTGCGTCGCGCGCTGGTGCCGTCGGCGGCCTGGTCCGCCCTCGGCGAGGACCTGCGCGGCGAGGTGGCCGAGGAGCTCAACATCGGCGCCGTCGAGTCTCTCGACTCGACCGGAGACCTGGTCGACGTCAGCGCCAAGGGCAACTTCCGGGCGCTCGGCAAGCGGTTCGCGAAGCGTACGCCGCAGGTGGCGGCTGCGATCGCGTCCGCCGACGCGGCTGCCCTGGCCGCCGCGCTGCGGGAGTCCGGCTCGGCGCCGGTCGTCGTGGACGGCGAGGAGCTCTCGGTGACCGCCGAGGAGGTCATCCTGTCCGAGCGTCCCCGCGAGGGCTGGTCGGTGGCCAACGAGCACGGCGAGACCGTCGCGCTCGACCTCGAGCTGACGCCGTCGCTGCGACGGGCCGGGCTGGCGCGTGAGGTCGTCCGGCTGGTGCAGGACGCCCGGAAGTCGAGCGGCTTCGAGGTCAGCGACCGGATCTCGCTGGTCTGGCAGGCCGACGGCGAGCTGGGCGAGGCGCTGGCCGAGCACGAGGCGGCGGTGGCCGACGAGGTGCTGGCCACCTCGGTGTCGCGCTCCGAGCCGAGCGGCGAGGTGCGCGAGGACGCGGACCTGGGTCTGCGATTCTCGGTCACCCGCGTGTGAAGGCGGCTGCGCCCCTCGTCTGACGTCCGGCCGGTTTCCGGTCGCCGGAACCGTCCGGGCGTCAGACGGGCCGACCTGATGCCCGGGGCCCACGCCGTCCGGACGTCGGTACCGACCTCACGACGGCTCAACAGGGCCATGGACCAGCCGTACGTCGGTACCGACGTGAGGCAGTACGCCGTGCGTCGGTACCGACCTGGGGACGGCTGTCAGACGTCGTCGTCGCTACCGGCTCAGGAGCCGGGGCGGGGCTCCTCGGGCGACGACTCGGTCGAGGGCGACGACTCGCTCGCCCCGGAGGACTCGGAAGACGCCGAGGGCTCTGAGGTCGCCGGGGCGGCCGGCTCAGCGGAGGACTCCGCCGGCGGACCCAGACCCCGAGGCTCGGACTCGCTGGACTCCTCCTCGGCGAGGATGGAGCGCAGGCGGGAGCCGATCTCCCCCTCGTCCTCGTGGAGGTCCTCGGCGAGGGTGACGCCGCCGCCCTGCGCGTCGAGCGCCTCGAGCTGCTGCTGGAAGTAGTTGCGCAGCTGGGCGCGGTACTCACGCTCGAAGACCCGCAGGTCCTCCACCTCGTCCTTGAGCTCCTGGTGGTCGCGCTCGAGCTCGGCCACCAGGGCGGTACGCCGCTGCTCGGTCTCGCCGTCGAGCTCCTCGGCCCGTCCGGACGCCTCGGCCACGATCCGGTCGGCCTGGCTGCGGGCGTCGGTGACCAGCTCCTCGGCGTTGCGGCCGGCCAGCTCGAGCATGCGGGCGGCCGCCGCGGCAGCGTCCTCGGTGGTGGCGACGCGCAGCAGCTCGCCGCGGTTGCCGGAGACGCGAGCCACCTCGGTCTCGCCCTCGGCCAGCTCGTCCTCGGCCGCGTGGGTCCCCGTCGCAGCAGCCGACTCGTCCGCCGCGACGTCGGAGGTCGCGGCGGCGTCGGCCGACCCGTCCTCGCTGTGCTTGCCCTCGCTCGCCTGCTCGCCGGACTCGCCGTCGCCCGTCGTACCAGCGTCCGCCTTCGCGTCGGAGCCCGACGCATCAGAAGCCGTGGCGTCGGAGGCCGGGTCGTCCGTGGCGGTCGGCGTGCTCGAGCCGGACGCCTGGGCGACCGTGGTGTCGTCCCCCGTCGCCTCGGTGGAGCTCGATGCCTGGGAGCGCAGCTCGGCGATCTCGTCGTGCAGACGCTTCATCTCGGCGGCGACCTCGTCGAGGAAGTTGTCCACCTCGGTCATGTCGTAGCCCTGGCGCATCACGCGGGCCGTGGCGAAGCGCTTGTTGTCCACGTCCTCAGGGGTCAAGGGCACCGAGATCAACCTTTCCAGGGGGGCCGGGTCGAGCACACCGTACCGCCCGGAGGGTGGGTGATGGGCTCAGCTGAGGAGAACGGCGCGGTTGACGGCGCGGAGGATGTAGACCGCGATCAGCACCAGGATGAAGCTGGTGTCCAAGGAGATCGAGCCGATGCGCAGCGGCGGCACGAAGCGCCGGATGAACATGATCGGCGGGTCGGTGATCGAGTAGATGACCTCGAGGATCACCAGCACGGCGCCCCGGGGCTGCCAGGAGCGCGCGAAGACCTGGACCCAGTCCACGACGAACCGCGCGAAGAGCAGCAGCAGGAAGAGGAACAGGACCAGCTCGATGACGAGGCCGACGGTCTGCACGATGTCTGATCCTAGGGGGGTCGGCCAAGCGGCCCCGGGCTCGCACCCGGGGCGTCGAGGTCAGCTCTGGTTGAAGAAGCCGCTGTCGGCGATGCGGGCCTTGTCCTCGGTCGAGACCGCCACGTTGGGCGGCGAGAGCAGGAAGACCTTGTTGGTCACGCGCTCGATGGTGCCGTGGACCGCGAAGACCAGCCCGGCGGCGAAGTCGACGAGGCGCTTGGCGTCGACGTCGCTCATCTCGGACAGGTTCATGATCACCGGGATGCCCTCACGGAAGTTCTCGCCGATGACCCGCGCCTCGTTGTAGGTGCTCGGGTGCAGCGTCGTGATCCGCGACAGCTCCGCCATGCGGGGCGCGACGGCCAGACCGCCGGCCTGGCCGGGCATCACACCCGGGGCGGGGCGGCGACGCTCGGCGAGCTGGGCCACGGTCGCGCCGGAAGCACGCCCCTGGGTCGGCTGGCCGCCGTGGGTCCCCTGGTCGGGGTCCTGGTCGTACTCGTCGTACTCGTCGTAGCGCTCGTTGTCCTCGAGGAGTCCGAGATAGACGCCCATCTTCCGCATCGCGCCGCTCATGAGTTTCGCCTCCACACAGGGATCACAACTGTCTCCTTCACGCTATCCGTTGGTCGGTCTGTTTCCGAGGATCGCCCCGCCGACGCGCACGTGTGTCGCGCCGCACTCCAGGGCGGCCTCGAGATCTCCGCTCATGCCCGCCGAGAGGTACGTCGCCTCCGGCACGACCGCGCGCACCGCCTCCGAGACCGCGCGCAGCCGCTCGAACGCCGCGCTTGGCTCGCCCTCGCGGGGTGCCACCGCCATCACGCCACGCAGGCGGAGCGACGCGGCCTCGGCGACGGCCTCGGCCAGGGCTGGTACGTCGGCGGGGTCGGCGCCCCCGCGCCGCTGTGCCTCCTCGGGGTCGGTGTCGAGGTTCACCTGCACGAGCACGTCGAGGGCCCCACGACCCTCCCGCTCCTGCGCGCCTCGGGCGAGGGGGGTGACGAGCTTGGCCCGGTCCAGCGACTGCACCACGTCAGCCCAGCGGCCCACTGCGCCGGCCTTGTTGCTCTGCAGCCGGCCCATGAAGTGCCACCGCAGGTCGAGGTCGGCGCACTCCTCGCTCTTGGCCACGGCCTCCTGGTAGCGGTTCTCCCCCACCTCGTGGACGCCCAGGTCGGCGAGGACCCGCACGTCGGAGACCGGGAAGTACTTCGTGACCACGACGAGGGTGACCTCGTCGCGGTCGCGGCCCGCCCGTGCGCAGGCGTCGGCGATGCGGCGCTCGACGTTCGCCAGGTTGCTGCTGATCTCGTCGGCGCGGCCGCCGGCCGCGGCCTGGACGCCGCTCACCGCGTCACCCGCACCAGTCCGGCGAGACGACCCGAGGCGGCACCGTCGCGGCGGTAGGAGAAGAGGTCGGGGTCCTCACGGGTGCAGCGTCCGACCGCCTCCACCCGCTGGGCGCCGATGCCCGCAGCGTCCAGCTGGGCGCGGACGCCGGCGCCGAGGTCGACGGCCGGGGTGCCCCACGACGTCGTGGTGGCCGTGCCGGGCACCGCCGCCTCGACGTCGTCGCGCATCGACTCCGGCACCTCGTAGCAGCGGCCGCAGACGTGAGGACCGATCCAGGCACGGACCCGCGCCTGATCGGCCCCGAGCTCGCGCATGGCGCCGACCCCGTGCGGCAGCACGTCGGCCACCAGACCGGGACGGCCGACGTGGAGCGCAGCGACGACGCCGGCCTCGGGATCGGCCAGCAGCACCGGGACGCAGTCGGCGACGCGCACCACGAGCGTCACACCGGGCTCGTCGGTCACCAGGCCGTCGGCGGTGGGCAGGTGGTCCACGCCCGGGGCAGGCTCGGCCGGGAGGTCCGCAGCGTGCACCCGCACCACGTCACCGCCGTGCACCTGGTGCATGAGCGCCCACGGCTCGCCGTACGACGTGCCGGCGAAGGCCTGCTGCACCCGGCAGAGGTTGGTGGCCACCGCGGACGGGTCGTCGTCGCCGACAGCGGCGAGGTTGAGCGAGTCGAAGGGCGGCCCGGACACGCCGCCGGCCCGGTCGGTGAACGCCACCTCGACCGGGCCGACCGCTGAGCGGAAAGCGAACACTCAGAGCGTCACTTCAAGAAGTCCGGCACGTCGAGGTCGTCGTCGGCCGCCGCCGAGGTGCGCGCCGGCGCCGGGGCCGGGGTGCGCGGGGCCTCGGGACGCTGGTACTCGTTGCGCTCCGGACGGGCGAACTCGCTGCGCTGCTCGGTCCGCTGGGGGGCCGAGGTCGAGGACGAGCCGAAGGACGTGTAGCCGTTGCGGGCCGCCTCGGCACCACGCTCGGAGTCCCGACGGACCGCCGCCGCAGCAGCAGCCGCGCGGGTCTCGGCCTGGCTCTGCGAGGGGAGCGGCTCACGGCGCGCGGCCGGGACGGCCTCGCGACGCTTGGGCATCCCGCCGTCGAAGCCGGCCGCGATGACCGTGACCCGGACCTCGTCACCCAGGGCGTCGTCGATGACGGCGCCGAAGATGATGTTGGCCTCGGCGTGGGCCGCCTGGGAGACGAGCGCGGCGGCCTCGTTGATCTCGAACAGTCCGAGGTCGGAGCCACCGGCGATCGAGAGCAGCACGCCGTACGCACCCTCGATGGAGGCCTCGAGCAGCGGGCTCGAGACGGCCATCTCGGCGGCGGCGACCGCACGGTCCTCGCCTCGGGCCGAGCCGATGCCCATGAGCGCGGAGCCGGCGTTGGACATGACCGACTTGACGTCGGCGAAGTCGAGGTTGATCAGGCCCGGGGTGGTGATGAGGTCGGTGATGCCCGAGACACCCTGCAGCAGGACCTGGTCGGCCTGCTTGAAGGCGTCGAGGACCGAGACGTTGCGGTCGCTGATCGACAGCAGCCGGTCGTTGGGGATCACGATGAGGGTGTCGACCTCCTCGCGCAGACCGGAGATGCCCTCCTCGGCCTGGTTGGCGCGGCGACGACCCTCGAAGGAGAAGGGGCGCGTCACGACGCCGATGGTCAGCGCGCCCAGCGAGCGCGCGATGCGCGCGACGACGGGGGCGCCACCGGTGCCGGTGCCACCGCCCTCACCTGCGGTCACGAAGACCATGTCGGCGCCCTTGAGCACCTCCTCGATCTCCTCCGCGTGGTCCTCGGCGGCCTTGCCGCCCACGTCGGGGTTCGCGCCCGCCCCGAGTCCACGGGTCAGCTCGCGGCCGATGTCGAGCTTGACGTCGGCGTCGCTCATCAGGAGCGCCTGTGCGTCGGTGTTGATCGCGATGAACTCGACACCCTTGAGTCCCACCTCGATCATCCGGTTCACGGCGTTGACGCCACCGCCACCGATCCCGACGACCTTGATGACGGCCAGGTAGTTCTGCGGTGCTGCCACGGCAGGTCCCTCTCATGTGTGGCGCCGGCCCGGTCGGCCGGCGTGCTTGCTGCTGATGGATGGCTGGTGCTGGGGTGGATCGGTGGGGAAGAGGCCCTCGGCGTGTCTGCGAACGTTAACCCTGAAGTAGAGGGTTATAGTTATGTCAACCTCGCGCCTGTGGAAGAACGTAGGACACCGACCCCGCGCCCCGGCGCAGACACGCAGGCGTGTCGACAAATCGTCGAGAAAGTCGCGGACGGCTCCGCTCGTCGCAGGACGCGACGTCTCGGTGCGACGGGAGCGCCGTCTCGGCGCGACGGGAGCGCCGTCTCGGTGCGACCGAGCGCCGTCTCGGCGCAACCGACGCGCCGTCTCGGCGTGGAAGGGGTGCCGGGGGCGGGGGTGGGCTACTTGGTGAGGGTGGGGCGGCCGGGGGCGGTGACGTCGTAGATGCGCCCCTCCTGCTGCATGAGCAGGGTGAGGACCTCGAGCTTGGCCTCGGACTCGTCCGCGCTCCCCCAGTTGATGCGGGTCCCGTCACGCAGCAGCAGGCTGATGGCGTCGATCGAGCCGACCTCGACGCTCCTGATCCGCGCGAGCAGCTCGGCGGGCAGGTAGTCCACCACGGTGGCGGCCTCGCCGAGCGCCTCGGCGGGCGTGGCGGCAGCGGTGTCGAGCAGCGGCAGTCCCTCGGGCCGCTCGGCGTAGGTCCGGAACAGCACGCCGTCGCCGTCCACCCCGCGCCAGGCGCCCTCCCACTCGACGACGGCGAGCGCCTCGCGCTCGGTCACCTCGATCTGCACGGTGTCGGGCCAGTCGCGGGAGATCTCCACCGAGGCCACAGGGGCGAGGGCCTCGACGCGGGCGCGCACGGCGTCGAGGTCACTGGTCGCGAGCGACACGTCGAGCGGCACGGCCGCCTGCTCGCGCACCTCGTCCGCGGAGAGCACCGAGACCCCGTCGACCGAGACGTCGTGCACCGAGGTCACCGACGAGAACAGCATCAGCCACACGCCGCCGGCGACCGCGGCCACGAGCGCCACCAGCACCAGGACGCGGCGCCAGGCCCGCCAGCGGCGCGCCCGCAGGCGTCGGGCGAAGCGGCGCTGCACCCTGCTCGCCCGGGGGGTACGGCGACCGCGCAGTCCGCGCCGGCCGGGTCGCGCGGCGGGCTCACGCGGGTCCGGACCCTCGCGGGACGTCGTGGTCCCGGGGTCGTGGGTCGGGGAGCCCGTCCTCATCGGTCCGCCTCCGGTGGGTCGCCGGTCCCGGGCGCGTCGCCCCCGGGGGACTCGGGGGACTCCGCGGCCTCGGCCTCGGCCAGCAGCGTCAGCACCTCGGGCCCGACCAGGGTGACGTCGCCCGCACCGA
Source organism: uncultured Actinomycetota bacterium (assembly GCA_963721555.1). Lineage (GTDB taxonomy): Bacteria > Actinomycetota > Actinomycetes > Propionibacteriales > Nocardioidaceae > Marmoricola_A. The sequence goes on from CAVRJU010000003.1 coordinate 15,827, forward strand.
GGGTGAGCACGACGTCACCGGGGCGGGCCCGCTCGACGAGCGCCGCGGGCGTCAGCGACCAGGACGGCACGAAGACGACACGCTCGGGGTCGAGCGGCACGTGGGAGGCGACCATGGCGCCGTTGACGCCGGGCTCGGGGTCCTCGCGGGCGACGTAGACGTCCATGACGACGACCTCGTCGGCCGCACCGAGGGCCTCGCCCATGGCGGGACCGAAGATCTTGGTGCGTGAGACCAGGTGGGGCTGGAAGGCCACCACGACCCGGCCGTCGCCGGCCAGGGACCGTGCCGCCTGGAGGTCGCCGGCGATCTCGTTGGGGTGGTGGGCGTAGCTGTCGTAGACGCGGACGCCACCGACCTCGCCCTTGAGCTCCATGCGCCGACGGGTGCCGGAGAACGACTCCAGCCCGCGCTTGAGGTCGTCGAAGCCGAACCCGAGCCGCAGCCCGGTGCCGAGCGCGGCCAGCGCGTCGAGCACGTAGTGGCGACCGGGGATCCGCAGGGTGATCTCGCCGAGCCGCTCGCCGCCCTGGTCGACGGTGAAGGTCGAGGTCGACCCCTGGAAGCTCAACGACCCGGCCCGCAGGTCGGCGCCTCCGGACTCCCCCACCGTCACGACCTCGAGCTCCCGGTCACGCGCGACCCGGGCCAGCTCGGCGGCACCCGGGTCGTCGGCACAGGCGACGAGGAACCCGCCGGGCTCGATGCGGTCGAGGAACTCGACGAAGGCGGCCCGGTAGGCCTCCTCGGTGCCGTAGTTGTCGAGGTGGTCGGCCTCCACGTTGGTCACGATCGCCGCGGTCGGCGAGTAGACCAGGAACGCGCCGTCGCTCTCGTCGGCCTCGGCGACGAAGAGCGTGCCGGTGCCGTCGTGGGCGTTGGCCCCCGACTCGTTGAGCTCCCCGCCGATGGCGAAGGACGGGTCGGCCCCGCAGTGCTGCAGCGCGACCGTGAGCAGCGAGGTCGTCGTGGTCTTGCCGTGGGTGCCGGCCACCGCCACCACGGTGCGGCCGCGCATCACCGAGTCGAGGGCGGCCGAGCGCGGCAGGATGCGCAGCCCGCGGGCCGTGGCCTCCACGACCTCGGGGTTGTCGGCGCGCACCGCGGTCGAGACCACGACGGTGTCGGCGTCGGCGACCTGCTCGGAGCGGTGGCCCACGTGCACCTGCGCGCCCAGCGCCGTCAGCGCCGTCAGCGCGCGGGACTCGCGGGCGTCGCTGCCGCTGACGGTGATGCCGCGCGCCAGCATGATGCGAGCGATGCCGGACAGGCCGGCGCCGCCGATGCCGATGAAGTGGACACGACCCAGCGCGTCGGCGGCCGGGATGTCGTCGGGGACGGGGACCCTCACGCCGACCACCCCGCGGCGCGCAGCACCATCGCGGCCAGCGCCTCGTCGGCGTCGCGCGGGATCAGGTCGGCCGCGGCCCGCGACATCGTCGCCAGCCGCTCGGTGTCGGTGGCCAGCTCGGGCAGGGTCGCAGCGGCCCACTCGGGGGTGAAGGCGGCGTCGGAGACCAGCAGCCCTCCCCCGGCGTCGACGACGGGTCGGGCGTTGCGTGCCTGCTCCCCGTTGCCGATCGGCAGCGGCACGAACACCGCGGGCAGCCCCACGGCGGCCACCTCGGTGACCGAGTTGGCGCCGGCGCGGCACACGGTCAGGTCCGCGGCGGCGTAGGCGAGGTCCATGCGGTCGACGTAGCGCTGGACGACGTACGGCGGGGCGCCGGCGTCGGGGGCGACCTCCACGTCCCCGGCGGGTCCGACGACGTGCAGCACCTGGACCCCGGCCGCGGCCAGCGCCGGCTGGGCGCTGCCGACGGTCTGGTTCAGCCGTCGCGCACCCTGGGAGCCTCCGGTGACCAGCAGGGTCGGTCGGCCGGGCTCGAGCCCGAAGTGGGCGAGCGCCTCGTCGCGCAGCGCGGTGCGGTCGAGGGTGGAGATCATCCGGCGGATCGGCAGCCCGAGGTAGGTCGCGTGGCGCAGCGGCGAGTCGGGGAAGCTGGTCGCCACGTGGGTGGTGAAGCGGGCCCCGAGCCGGTTGGCCACACCGGGCAGCGCGTTGCCCTCGTGGACCACGATCGGCAGCTTCGCCCTGCGGGCCGCGAGGTACGCCGGCACGGAGACGTAGCCGCCGAAGCCGACGACGACGTCGGGCTGCACCCGCTCGATCACCTCGCGCGCGGCCCTCACCGCTCCGCGCAGCCGCCCGGGCAGCCGCGCGAGGTCGGCCGAGACCTTGCGGGGCAACGGCACCGGCGGGATCAGCTCGAGGGGGTAGCCGGCGGCCGGCACCACGGTCGTCTCCAGCCCCCGGGCGGTGCCGAGGGCGGTGACCTCCACGCGGCCGCGGAGGTCGGGACCGCTGCGGACCAGCGCGTCGGCGGTCGCCAGCAGAGGCGAGGTGTGGCCGGCGGTGCCGCCGCCGGCCATGAGGACGCGCAGCACCCGCGCGTCGCCTCGTGCCGTCGGGTCCGAGGCGGTCATCGGCGCCCGCCTCGTGACAGCCCGCCGGCGGTGGTGCCGCGGGGTCCACCCTCGCGGCGCCGGCCCAGCGCAGCCTGCGCGCCGGGCTCGTGGCGGGCGAAGGAGACCAGCAGGCCGAGGGCGACCAGCGACGGCAGCAGGGCCGAGCCGCCGTAGGACACGAGCGGCAGCGGGATCCCGATGACCGGCAGCAGGGCCAGCACCATGCCGATGTTGATGATCATCTGCGCGGTGATCCACACCGTGATGCCGGCCGCCATGTAGCGGGCGAACGGGTCGACGGTGCGTCGCGCGACCCGGAAGCCGGCGTAGGCGACGGTGAGGAAGAGCGCCAGCACGAGCATCGTGCCGAACAGGCCGAGCTCCTCGCCGAGCACGGCGAAGATGAAGTCCGTGTGGGCCGCGGGCAGGTCGCCCCACTTCTGCTGGCTGGCGCCGATGCCCTTGCCGAAGATGCCGCCGCTCGACATCGCGAAGATGCCGTGCGCGGCCTGCCACCCCGAGTCGCCGTACGACGCGAACGGGTCGGCGAAGCTGGTGAGCCGGTCCATGCGCTCGGGCGAGGAGGCGGCGAGGCCGAGGGCCGCGACCCCCGCGACCAGGATCGAGCCGACGAACATCCTGGTGGGCGCGCCGACCGTCCACAGCAGGCCGAGCACGATCGACATCAGCACCAGCGCGGTGCCGAGGTCCTCACCGACGATGACCAGGCCGATGACGACGAACATCAGCGGCACGACCGGGATGAGCGTGTGCCGCCAGTCGGTGAGCAGCCGTTCCTTGGTGGCGTAGATGTGCGAGCACCACAGGATCACGGCGAGCTTGGCCAGCTCGGCGGGCTGGATCTGCACCGGTCCGAGGGCCAGCCAGTTCTGGTTGCCGTTGACCTCGACGCCCATCGGGCCCTGGGTCAGCGCGAGCAGCACCACGGAGACGGTCAGCGCGGGCCAGGCGAGCTTGCGCAGCATCGTGTGCGGCATCCTCACCGCGATCCACACGAACGGCGCCGCCAGCACCACCCAGGTCAGCTGCTTGAGGAACGTGGCGTAGCTGTTGCCGCCGTTGAACTCGTAGGACCACACGCTGGAGCTGCTCAGCACCATGATCAGGCCGAGGGTCAGCAGGAGCCCGGAGGCCCCGACGAGCAGGTAGTACGACGTCAGCGGACGGTCGAGCGAGGCGCGCAGCGTCGCGATCGAGAGCGGGACGCGGCCCCGGTCGGCGGCCCGGTCGTCCTCGCTCGTCCCGGGGGACCGGGTGGGTCGACCCGCTGTCGTCGTCAACGTCGGCCTTCCTGCGCCGGTGGGTCAGCTCTCGCGGAGGCGGAGCACCGACCCGGCGAAGGCATCCCCGCGAGCACCGTAGTTCGCGAACATGTCCATGGAGGCGCACCCCGGGGCGAGGAGCACGGTGTCGCCCGGCTGGGCGAGACCCGCTGCTGCCCGGACCACACGGTCCATGACGTCAGTCTCGTCGTCGGGCACCTCGATCACGGGGACCTCGGGGGCGTGTCGCCGCAGGGCGTCGGCGATCACCGCACGATCGCGTCCGAGCAGCACCACGCCGCGCATCCGGCCGCCCATCGCGACCACCAGGTCGTCGAAGGCGGCGCCCTTGGCCAGCCCGCCGGCCACCCACACCACGTGCTCGTAGGCGCCGAGCGAGGACCGGGCGGCGTGCGGGTTGGTGGCCTTGGAGTCGTCGACGTAGGTGATCTCGTCGATGGTCGCGACGGTGGCGATGCGGTGGCCGTCGGGGCGGAACCCGCGCAACCCGTCGCGGACCGCGACCGGCGCCACGCCGTGGGAGCGGGCCAGGGCGGCGGCGGCCAGGGCGTTGGCGACCATGTGCGGCGCGGGGCTGGCCAGGTCGGCCAGCGTGCCGAGCTCGGCGGCCGAGTCGTGACGGTTCTCGACGAAGGCGCGGTCGGCCAGCACGTCGTCGACGACGCCGAGCATCCCGACGCCCGGGGTGCCGAGCGTGAAGCCGATGGCGCGGGCGCCCTCCACGACGTCGGCCTCGCGCACCAGCTCCTCGGTGAGCGGGTCGGCGACGTTGTAGACGCAGGCCCGCTCGACGCCGTGGTAGATGCGGCCCTTGTCGGCGGCGTAGTCGGTCATCGAGGAGTACCAGTCCAGGTGGTCCTCCGCGACGTTGAGCACGGCTGCCGACTGCGCCGCCATCGAGTCGGTGTAGTGCAGCTGGAAGCTCGACAGCTCCACGGCGAGGACGTCGTACGGCTCGGGGTCCATGACCACCTCGACGAGCGGCAGCCCGACGTTGCCGCAGGCGACCGTGCGCAGGCCGCCGGCGCGCAGCATCGCCTCGAGCATCTGCACGGTGGTGGTCTTGCCGTTGGTGCCGGTGACCGCCAGCCAGGGGGCGGCGTGCTCGGGGTCGCGCAGCCGCCAGGCCAGCTCCACCTCCCCCCACACCGGTACGTCGAGCCCGCGGGCCTGGGTGAGCAGAGCGGCGTCGGGGCGCCAGCCCGGCGAGGTGACGAGCACGTCGACGCCGTCGGGGAGGGTGGCCGTCGAGCCGGGACCGGTGCGCAGGTCGGCGCCGAGCATCTCCAGCAGCGTGGCCTTCTCGGCCCGCTCGCCGCTGGGCTCGGTCTCGTCGAGGACCACGACCTGGGCGCCGAGGTGGGTCAGGTTGTCGGCGGCGGCGAAGCCGGAGACGCCGAGACCGGCGACGGCGGCGCGCACGCCCTCCCAGGAGTCCCGGCGCCCGAGGGCTGTCACGCGTCGGGCCCCGTCGCTCACGTGCCCGCCACCCACTCGGCGTAGAAGATGCCCATGCCGCCGGCGACGCAGAGCCCGGCGATGATCCAGAAGCGGATGACGACGGTGATCTCGTCCCAGCCCTTCAGCTCGAAGTGGTGGTGCAGCGGGGCCATGCGGAACATCCGCTTGCCGCCGGTCAGCTTGAAGAAGCCGACCTGGAGGATCACCGAGACGCTCTGGGCCACGAAGAGACCGCCGAGGACGACCAGGAGCAGCTCGGTGCGGGTCAGGATGGCCAGCCCGGCGATCGCGCCGCCGAGGGCGAGCGAGCCGGTGTCGCCCATGAAGATCTTCGCCGGGGAGGCGTTCCACCACAGGAAGCCGAAGCAGGCTCCGGTGAGGGCGGCGGAGATGATCGCGAGGTCCAGCGGGTCGCGCACCTCGTAGCAGGTGTTGCCCTGGGTGAGCTCGCACGACTGGTTGTTCTGCCAGATGTTCATGATCGCGTAGGCGGCGAACACGATCGTCGAGCAGCCGGTGGCCAGACCGTCGAGGCCGTCGGTGAGGTTCACCGAGTTCGACGTCGCGGCGATCATGAAGAGGATGAGCACCACGACGAGGAACGTCGGCAGCGTCCACGCCTCCCAGTCGCGGGTGAACGACAGGTGGCGCGAGGCCGGGGTCTGTCCACGCTCGTCGGGGAAGCGCAGCGCCAGCAGCGCGAAGACGATGCCGACCAGCAGCTGCCCGGTCATCTTGGCCCGGCTGCGGAGGCCGAGGCTGCGCTGCTTGGCGACCTTGATGTAGTCGTCGAGGAAGCCGACCAGGCCCAGGCCGACGAGCAGGAACAGCAGCAGCATCCCGGACGCCGTGGGCGTCCGGGAGGTCAGCAGCGCCGAGAGCAGGTAGGCCAGCACGACCGAGCCGATGATGACGGTGCCGCCCATCGACGGTGTGCCGCGCTTGGTGTGGTGGGTGGTGGGTCCGTCGTCGCGGATCAGCTGGCCGTAGCCCTTGGCGGACAGGAAGCGGATGGCGCCCACCGTGCCGCCGAGGGTGAAGACCAGCGCGAGGCCGCCGGACAGCAGGATCGCTCTCACGCGCCCACCCCCGGGTGGTCGGACGTCGCGGGCCGGGCGTCGGGACCGGGGTCGGCCAGCAGCGCGGCGGCGACCTCGTCGAGGCGGGCGCCGCGCGAGGCCTTGACCAGCACGACGTCGTCGGCCCGCAGGTGCTCGCCCAGCCAGCGGACGGCGGCCTCGTTGTCGGCGGCCGCGACCGCCCGGGGGCTCCGCACCAGGTCTGGCTGTCCGGCCATGCCGTCCTCTCCGTCGTCCCCGTGCGCCTGCTCGAACCCGGTCAGGGCCGGTCGGGCCGCGTGCCCCACCGCGAGCAGCACGTCGACGCCCAGGCTCCGGGCCAGTCTGCCGACCTCGGCGTGCTCGGCGTCCGCCGACGCGCCCAGCTCCTTCATCTCGCCCAGCACGGCCACCCGACGTCGGGTCGACCCGCCGGCCCCGATGGCGACCAGCGCCTCGAGGGCGGCACGCACCGAGTCGGGGTTGGCGTTGTAGGCGTCGTTGACGACGACCAGCCCGTCGGCGCGTCGGACGACCTCCATGCGCCAGCGCGACAGCGTGGAGACCGTGGCGAGGGAGGCGGCTGCCTCCTCCAGCCCGATTCCGACCGCGGTGGCGGCGGCCACCGCGGCGGCGGCGTTCGGCACGTGGTGGGCGCCGACCAGCTGCAGCGTCACCGGCACCCGGTGCTCCCCGGTGACCAGGGAGAAGGAGGGGCGTCCCTCGGCGTCGAGCCGCACGTCGGCGTACCCGACCGTCGGCGCGCCGCCCGGTGCGTCAGGCGCACGGCCGAAGGTCGTGACCCGACCCCGGGTGCGGGCGGCCATGGCGGCGACACGGGGGTCGTCGGCGTTGAGCACCGCGACGCCGTCGGGCTCGAGGGCCTCGACCAGCTCGCCCTTGGCGGTGGCGATGTCGTCCTGGGTGCCGAACTCGCCGAGGTGGGCCTTGCCCACGTTGAGGACCAGCGAGACGTCGGGGCGCGCGATGCCGCAGAGCTCGCGCAGGTGCCCGATACCGCGCGCGCCCATCTCGAGAAGCAGGAAGCGGGTCGCGGGACCGGCGCGCAGCACGGTCAGCGGCAGTCCGAGCTCGTTGTTGAAGGAGCCCCGGGTGGCGACGGTGCCCTCCGGCCCGGAGTGGGCGGCCAGCACCCCGGCGAGCAGGTCCTTGGTCGAGGTCTTTCCCTGGGAGCCGGTGACGGCCAGCACCGTGACGTCCGGCAGCCGGCCCAGCACGTGGTGGGCCAGTGCGCCGAGCGCGGCCTGCGGGTCCTCGACCAGCACCGTCGGGTGCCCGGTGGCGCGGCTGCCCAGCACGGCCGCAGCGCCGGCGGCGACGGCCGCGCCGGCGAAGTCGTGGCCGTCGCTGCGCTCCCCCACGAACGCCGCGAAGAGCCCGTCGGGCTCGACCTCGCGGCTGTCGACGGACGCGGCCCCGCGCACCACGACGCCGTGAGGGTCGTCGACGACCTCGCCGCCCACGACGGAGGCGATCTCGGACAGCGTCAGCGCGATCACGACCGGGCCCCCGTCCGGGCCTCGAGGGCGGAGCGCAGCTCGACCCGGTCGTCGAAGGGGTGGACCACGCCGGCGACCTCCTGGCCGGTCTCGTGCCCCTTGCCGGCCACCACGACGGTGTCGCCGGGTCCGGCCTGGGCGACGGCGTGCCGGATGGCGGCGCGACGGTCGCCCTCCTCGTGCACCTCGGCCCCGGCCGCCCCGACCTCGCGGGCCCCGGCCAGCACCTCGCCCCGGATGGCGGCGGGGTCCTCGGTGCGGGGGTTGTCGTCGGTGACCACCAGCAGGTCGGCCAGCCGCGCGGCGACCTCGCCCATCAGCGGCCGCTTGCCGCGGTCGCGGTCGCCACCGGCACCCAGCACCACGATGAGGCGCCCGGAGGTGCGCTCGCGCAGGCTGCTCAGGGCCGCCTCCACCGCGTCGGGCTTGTGCGCGTAGTCGACGACCGCGAGGAAGTCCTGCCCGGCGTCCACCCGTTCGAGCCTGCCGGGCACCCCGCTGACCCGGGCCAGCGACTCGGCGACGAGCACCGGGTCGAGACCGGCCTCGGCGAGCAGGGCGACGGCGCACAGCGCGTTGGAGACGTTGAAGGCGCCCGGGACCAGGATCTCGGTGCCCACGCGCACACCGCCGGGGCCCTCGACGACGAAGCGGGAGCCGCTGACGGTGGCCTCGACGCCGGTGGCGCGCCAGTCCGCCTCCGCACCGGGCTCCACGGCGTACGTCGTCATCGGGATGCGGGCCTCGGCCAGCAACCGCCGCCCGTGCTCGTCGTCGACGTTGACCAGCCCGCGGCGGGCGCGCTCGGGGGTGAAGAGGGAGGCCTTGGCCTGGAAGTACTCCTCGACGTCGGTGTGGAAGTCGAGGTGGTCGCGGCCGAGGTTGGTGAAGGCCGCCACGTCGAAGACCAGCCCGTCGACGCGCCCCATCACCAGCGCGTGGCTGGAGACCTCCATGGCGCAGCAGCGCACCCCGCGCTCGACCATGACGGCCAGCAGCGCGTGCAGGTCCGGCGCCTCGGGGGTCGTCAGCGAGGAGGTCACCGACTCGCCCGCGACGCGGGTGCCGATGGTGCCGACCACCCCGGCGGGCACGCCGGCCACCTCCAGGGCGGCCTCGGCCAGGCGCGTGGTGGTGGTCTTGCCCTGCGTGCCGGTCACCGCGACCAGGGCGAGCGAGCCGGCGGGGTCGCCGTACAGCCAGGCGGCGAGGCCGCCGACCACGGCGCGCGGGTGGGTGACGACCAGCACCGGTGGGCCGACCGCGGCGTCGCGGCACAGCTCCGCCCCGGCGTCGTCGGTGAGGACCGCGACGGCACCGGCCTCGACCGCGGCGGCGGCGAACCGGGCGCCGTGGGTGGTGGCCCCGGCGGCGGCGACGTAGAGGTCGCCGGGCTGCACGAGGCGGCTGTTCATGGTGACCCCGGTGACGACCAGGTCGGCGGCGGCCGAGCGGGCCGCCGGCTCCAGCGCCACCGCGAGCCGGTCCGCCACCTCGACCAACGGGGTGCGGCGTGGAGCCACGGGACGGGTCGGGGTCACGTCGGGAATGTACTAGAGCCGGACCCCGTCGCCGGGGGGCGCCGTGACGTCACCGCCGGCGACGCTCCCCCGACTGCCACGCGATGGGCAGCTGGGGCGAGGCCTTGCCCGACGGCGGCACGGCGTAGCGCTGCAGCAGGTAGGACATGATCTTGCGGAAGGCCGGGCCGGCCGTGCCGCCACCGCCGACGTCGCCCTGGGGGTTGTGGATCACGACGTAGACGGTGAAGCGCGGGTCGTCGGCGGGGGCGAAGCCGGCGAACGAGATCACGAACTTCTCCGAGGAGTAGGAGCCGTTCTCGGCCACCTGCGCCGTGCCCGTCTTGCCTGCCACGCGGTAGCCGGCGACCTTGGCCGCCGGGGCGGTGCCCTCGACCTCGTCGGTGACCATCTCCATCATCGTGGTGACCTGCCGGGCGGCCTTGGCGCTGATGACCTCGCGGGTCTCGGAGTGGTCGGAGCCCTGCGGACCGAACTCGGTGTCGGCGCTGCCGAGCACGAGGCTGGGCTCCACGTAGACACCGCCGTTGGCGATCGTGTTCACCGCCGCCGCCATCTGGGCGACGTTGACCGCGACGCCCTGGCCGAAGGCGATGTTGTCGCGCACGATCGGGCTCCACGACGAGGCGGGGGCCAGGATGCCGGGCTGCTCGCCGTACCCCTCGAGGCCGGTGCGCTTGCCGAGGCCGAAACCCGTCAGGTAGCGGCGCAGCTGCGACGGTGGCAGCTGTCGTGCGGCCAGCACGGTGCCGATGTTGGACGACTTGGCCAGCACACCCGTCAGGGTCAGCGGGATGGTGCCGTGCTCCCAGTGGTCGCTGATCGGCATGCCGGAGCTGGTCAGCTGGCCCGGGACGGTGAGCCGGGTGCGCGGGGTGACACGCCCGGCGTCGAGCAGCGCGCTCATCGTGAGCACCTTCTCGACCGAGCCGGGCTCGTAGACCTCACGCAGCGACCGGGAGCCGAGCAGGCGCTCGTCGATGGCGCCCGTGACGCCGTTGGGGTCGAAGGTCGGGTAGTCGGCCAGCGACAGCAGCTGGCCGGTCCGGGTGTCCATGACCACGGCCGAGCCGGACTCGGCGCCGACGTCCTCGATCGTCTGGCGCAGCACGCGCTGGGTGTACCACTGCACGTCGCGGTCGATGGTCAGCGCGACGTCGCGGCCGTCGACCGGGTCGGTCACGCTGTTGTCGCCGAGCGGGATGCGGTTGCCGCCGCCGATGTCGTAGGTCGCGGACCCGTCCTTGCCGGCCAGCAGCTTCGAGAACAGCAGCTCCGCGCCGTCGGCGCCGTTGCCGGCGTCGTTGATCCAGCCGACGAGGTTGGCGCCGACGTCCTTGGCGGGGTAGCTGCGCAGCGGGTCGCGCTCGGTGTCGAGGCCCTTGTAGCCGAGCTCGGTGAGGTCGGCCACGACGTCGGTGGCCTTGGTCGAGGGGACGCGGCGCGCGATGTAGCGGAAGTGGACCGACGGGTCGGGCCAGCTGAGGTTGCGGACCGCGTCGATGTAGTCGATGCCCAGCCGCTCCTCGAGGACCGAGGCGATCTCGGCGGCGTCGTCCCTGGTCTTCGTCGGGTCGGCGACGATCATCATGCCGTCGAGCGACTCGGCCAGCGGCTCGCCGTTGCGGTCGGTGATGGCCCCTCGGGTGGCAGGCAGGATCTGCTGGACGGCACCGACCTCGCGCGCCTTGGCGGCGTACGCCGCGGCGTCGAGTCCCTGCAGCTGCAGCAGTCGCGCGCCGAAGATCGAGACCACCATCGCGATCAGCAGGAAGCCGATGCGCAGGCGGAGCAGCGAGGCGGTGCGGACGCGGGCGAGGTCGCGCTCACGGGACGCCTGGCGCGGCAGGCCCGAGGCGGCCGGGGCGGGGCGGGACGACCGGGCGGCGCCTGTCCGTCGCAGGGACCGGCCTCGACCGCGTGCGCCGCGTCGGCGACCGGAGCTGGGCATCCGTGCGTCCTCCTGTGCCGTGTGACCCGTGAGGCCGGCGGTCGGGTGCGACCGGCGCGGCCCTCCTTTTCTACCTGCCACGGCGCCTACCGCTCCGAGGGCGCGCCGTCCACGAGGTCACCGCGCGTGACCGTCGGGGCGGCCGGCATCAGCGACGCCGGACGACGGGTGGGCAGCGGGGTGAGGCGCTGGGCGTCCTCGGCCGTGGCGGGGACGGCGCTGCCGAGGGTGGACCCGTCCTCGAGGTTGAGGAAGGCCGGGTTCGCGACCGGGACCATGCCGAGCGAGCGGGCGCGCTGGGCGACGCGCTGGGGGTCGCGCAGGGTGTCGAGCTCCATGCGCAGCGCCTGCTCCTGGGCGTGCAGCGCGGTGGCGCGGGTCTCGAGCGTGGTGGCCTGGAAGGAGGCCTGCTGCATGTGGGTGTTGAAGACCAGCAGCCCGACCACCCCGGTGAGCATCACCAGCGCCACGAAGGCCAGGAACGGCATCCGGGGGGCCTGGTGGCGGGGTCGCGGCACCAGCGTCAGTCGCGCCCGCTCGACCGCGGTCTCGGCCAGGCGCGGGAGGCGGGTGCGGGACTGTGCCATCCAGGTGCTCATCTGCGGGTGCCCTTCGTGGTGCTGGTGGTGGGTCGGGGTGGTGCTGTGCGGGGTTCGGGGTGCTCAGGCGGCGTCGCTCGCGCGCAGCCGCTCGGCGGCGCGGACGCGGACCGACTGGGCGCGGGGGTTGGCGGCGACCTCGTCGGCGGAGGCCTGCTCGGCGCCGCGGGTCAGCAGGCGCAGCTCGGGGCGCAGCGCGTCGGCCGTCACCGGCAGGTCGGCCGGGAGGTCGTCGCGGGCGCCGGCGCGCAGCGCGGCCTTCGCGAGGCGGTCCTCCAGCGAGTGGTAGGACATGACGACGATCCGGCCCCCCACCGCCAGCGACGCGATCGCAGCGGGCAGCGCCCGGGTCAGCACGGCGAGCTCGTCGTTGACCTCGATGCGCAGGGCCTGGAAGGTGCGCTTGGCCGGGTGCCCGCCGGTGCGCCGGGTGGCGGCCGGGATCGACTCACGGACGAGCTCGGCGAGCCGCTCGGTGGAGGTGAACGGCTCCCGGGCCCGCTCGGACACGATCCGCTGGGCGATGCGGCGGGCGAAGCGCTCCTCGCCGTACTGGGCGAGGATCCGGGTCAGGTCCCCCACCGGGTAGGTGTTGACGACCTCGGCGGCGGTGCGGCCCGCGGTCTCGTCCATGCGCATGTCCAGCGGGGCGTCCTGGGCGTAGGAGAAGCCGCGGTCACGCAGGTCGAGCTGCATGCTGGAGACGCCGAGGTCGAAGAGCACGCCGTCGACGTGGGCGAGACCCTGGTCGGCCAGCACGTCGGCGATCTCGTCGTACACCGCGTGGACGCAGGTGAGGCGCTCGCCGTACGCCGCCAGCCGCTCGGAGGTGCGCGCCAACGCCTGGGGGTCGCGGTCGATGCCGATGACCCGGGCCTGCGGGCAGCGGTCCAGGACGGCCTCGGTGTGGCCGCCGAGCCCGAGCGTGGCGTCGACGAGCACGGACCCGGGGTGCTCCAGCGCGGGCGCGACGAGGGCGACGACCCGGTCGAGCATCACCGGGACGTGGGTGGCGTCGGTCATCGCGGGTCAGGCCGCCCAGCTCAGGGCCACCGCGGCCAGCACGCTGAGCAGCGTGGAGGCTCCGGCGGAGAAGAGGACGACGCCGAGGGCGTCACGGGCCTCGTAGCGGACCCGGCGCGAGCAGCGGCGGTTCTCCAGGGACTCGGCCCGGGCGAGCTCGACCGCCTCGGCCCACCCGCTGCGGTTGCTCCGGGTGGCGGTCTGCGGCTGCAGCGGGCCGAAGGGAGAGCGGTGGTGGGTGGTGAGGCTCATGCCGCTGTCCCTTCTGGTCTCGCAGGGTGGAGGAGCCGGCTCACCGGGCCAGGTCCCCGCCCGCTCCCCCCGCGAGCCTCGGTCGCCTGGCACCGGGGAAGGTGCGCCAGGGGACCGCGATCACGGGGCGGAGCGGACGTGAGACCTCGTCCTGCGTGCCGGCTGTTGAGTTCGGGGGTGGTGCGGGGCGGTTCGGGGTGGAGCCGGGTGGAGCGGTGGGGAGAAGTGGAGGGACGGGGGTCAGATCCCGGGGAAGACCTCGTCGGAGAGCTCCGCGAAGGCCTCCTCCTGGCTCTCGGAGTACGCCGTCCAGGCCGCGTCGTCCCAGATCTCGAGGCGGTTCATGGCCCCGATGACCACGACGTCCTTGGTGAGCGAGGCCCAGGTCCGCAGGGTCGGCGGGATCGTGATCCGGCCCTGCTTGTCGGGGCGCTCGTCGGAGGACGCCGAGGAGAACATGCGGACGTAGTCGCGGGTGGCCTTGTTGGAGACGGGCGCCTCGCGCAGCCGGTCGGTGATCCGCTCGATCTCCGCCTGGGGCCAGACGTAGAGGCAGTGCTCCTGACCTCGCGTCACCATCAGCCCTCCTGCCAGCTGCTCCCGGAACTTCGCCGGGAGGATCAGGCGCCCCTTCTCGTCGAGCTTCGGGGTGTAGGTGCCGAAGAACATCCGACACCTCCTCCAGCGCCATTTCCTCCACTGCGCTCCACTTTACTCCACTTCCCCCCACCGTCAATGCGATTCGGCTCCACCGCGCCCCCTTTCTCGCCTTGTTTTCGGTGGTGGGGTTCACTGGACCTCGACACCCGGACAGCAGAGGAGAGCGCGTGAGCGTCGCGGACCAGGCAGACCAGGCACGGTCGGACGAGCGAGCGCACCAGGCCGAGCTCGAGGAGCTGGCCCGGGTCACGGGGTCCATCAGCCGCGCGGTGGAGCGCGTCATCACGGGCAAGCCCGACGTCGTCCGGACGGCGGTGACGGTGCTGCTCGCCGAGGGCCACCTGCTCATCGAGGACGTGCCGGGCGTGGGCAAGACCATGCTCAGCAAGTCGCTGGCCCGCTCCATCGACTGCACCGTGCGCCGGATCCAGTTCACCCCCGACCTGCTGCCCAGCGACGTCACCGGCGTCTCGGTGTTCAACCAGAACACCCGGGAGTTCGAGTTCCGGCCCGGCGGGGTCTTCGCCAACATCGTGGTCGGCGACGAGATCAACCGCGCCTCCCCCAAGACCCAGTCGGCCCTGCTCGAGTGCATGGAGGAGCGGCAGGTGACCGTCGACGGGGCGACGTACCACCTGGACGCGCCGTTCATGGTGATCGCGACCCAGAACCCGATCGAGATGGAGGGCACCTACGCCCTCCCCGAGGCGCAGCGCGACCGCTTCATGGCCCGGGTCTCCATCGGCTACCCCGTCGAGCAGGCCGAGCTGGACATGATCGACGCCCACACCACGGCCAGCCCCCTCGACGACCTCGACCCGGTCACCGACGCCGCGACCGTGGCCAAGCTGGTCGACATCGTCAACCGCATCCACGTCGCCGACAGCGTGCGGCGCTACGCGGTCGCGCTGACGCGCGCCACCCGCGACTCCCCCGACCTCCTGCTCGGCGCCTCGCCCCGAGCGACGCTCCACCTGGTGCGCGCGGCCAAGGCGCACGCGGCGATGACCGGGCGCGACTACGTCGTGCCCGACGACGTCAGCAGCCTCGCCGTGCCGGTGCTGGCCCACCGTCTGCTGCCCACCGTCGAGGCGACCATGTCGGGCCGCTCCCCGGCCGCGACGCTCGCGGCCCTGGTCGCCTCGACCCCGGTGCCCTCACGCGAGCGCTCGTGATGGCAGGCTCGCCGCGGTCGAGCCTGCGCACGGCACTGGGCTCGCTGACGCTGCGGGGGCGTGCCTTCGTGTCCGCCGGGGTCACCGCCGTCCTCTGCGGGCTCGTGTTCTCCCTCGACGACCTCAGCCGGATGGGGGTGTTCCTGCTGGCGCTCCCGCTGCTGGCGGCGGCACTGGTCGCCCGGGGTCGGCACAAGCTGGCGCTGGTCCGCTCGGTGTCCCCCCACCGGATCGGCGTCGGTCAGAGCGCCGAGGTCAGCCTGCACCTGCGCAACGAGGGCCGCGGTCCGACGGGCCTGCTGCTCCTGGAGGAGCAGGTGCCCTACTCGGTCGGCACCCGCCCGCGCTTCGTGCTCGACCGGATGCCGCCCACGTGGGAGCGCACGGTGAGCTACCGGATCCGCTCCGACGTGCGCGGGCGCTTCACCCTCGGACCGGTCACCGTCCGTGCCGCCGACCCCTTCGGCCTCGTCGAGCTGGACCGGGCGTTCCGCTCCACCGCGACCGTGACCGTCACCCCGAAGGTGGTCGCGCTGCCCGCCATCAGCCTCAACGGCAGCTGGACCGGCTCCGGCGACAACCGCCCCCGCGACTTCGCCGGCGGCAGCGCCGAGGACGTGACCGTGCGGGAGTACCGCCGCGGTGACGACCTGCGTCGCGTGCACTGGCGCGCCAGCGCCCACGCCGGCGAGCTGATGGTGCGCCGCGAGGAGCAGCCCTGGCAGTCGCGCGCCACCGTCTTCATCGACAACCGGGCGCACGTCCACCGCGGCACGGGCGCCGCCTCGTCGCTGGAGTACGCCGTCAGCGCCGCGGCCTCGATCGCCGCCCACCTGGTGCAGCGCGGCTTCCGGACCCGGTTGCTGTCGGCCAGCGGGACGGCGCTGGGCGAGGGCTGGCACGAGGCCGGGGCCACCGCCACCGACACCGGTCCCCTGCTCGAGGCGCTCGCCGTGCTCGCTCCCGAGGCGTCGCAGCGGCTCGACGCCCTCGGCCCCGACGAGACCCACGCCCGCGGCCTGGTCGTCGGGATCTTCGGCGACCTCGCCGCCACCGACCAGGCGGTGGTCAACCGGCTGCGCCACGAGACCCCGAACGCGATCGCGCTGGTCCTCGACGTCGACCGCTGGTCCCGCTCCCCCGGGCCGCGCCACGAGGAGCCGCCCGGCCTGCGCAGCCTCACGGCGAGCGGGTGGCGGGCGGTCGCCGCAGGGCCGCAGGACCCGCTGCCGAGCAAGTGGCGCGAGGTCGGGGTCGCCGTACGCCGCTCGACGGCCGGGGAGCGGGTCTCGTGACCGACCGCCTGCCCGTGCACCCCACCCGGATCGGCCTGGCCCTGCTGACGGCTGCGACGTCGTACCTCGCGCTGCGCTCGTGGTCCGGCATCTCCGCCGACCCCGGCGCCTTCCTCGGGCCGCTGCTGTGGATCTGCGTCGTGGTGTCGCTGAGCGGGCTGGTGCTGCGCGCGCTGCGGCTGCCCTCCGCCGGTGTCGTCGCGGTGCAGGTCCTCCTCGTCGTGCTGGTGCTCAACCACCTGTGGGCCGGGTCGGTGTCGCCGCTCGGCTGGATCCCGACGTTCGAGTCGCTGCGCCGCGACGTGGAGGTGCTGGCCGCTGCGGGCCGCTCGGCCCAGGAGTGGGCGACGCCGGTGCCCGTCGGCGTCCGCGAGTTCCCGCCGCTGCTGATCGGCGCCGGAGCCCTGCTGGCGCTGCTCGTCGAGGTGCTGGTCGGCACCGTGCGTCGCGTCCCGCTGGCCGGTCTGCCGATCATCGCCACCCTGACCGTGCCCGTCAGCCTGCTCGGGGGCGTGCCCGTGCTCGCCTTCGCGCTGGCCGCGGTGTCCTTCGCGCTGCTGCTCGCCGCCGAGCAGACCCTGCGCGTGAGCCAGTGGGGGCTGGGCCAGTGGGGAGGCGGGTCCGACGACGAGCGGCGGACCGACACGGAGGTGGGCCTGCCCTCGACGCTGCCGCCCGCCCTGGGGGTCGGGGTCGCCGGCGTGCTGGTGGCCGTCGTCGCCCCGGTCCTGCTGCCCTCCGGCCTCGGCCTGCTCGACCGCTTCGGCAGCGGCGGGTCCGGGGACGGCGACGGGGGCTCGCTGGAGCTGAGCAACCCCATGCTCAACATGCAGCGCGACCTGGTCCAGGGCGCCAACGACCCGCTCGTGCAGGTCACCACCAACGACCCCGCCCCGGACTACCTGCGCCTGACCGTGCTCGACGAGTTCGACGGCGAGGCCTGGCGCCCCTCGCAGCGCGACATCCCCCCGACCAACCAGGCCGACGAGCGCCTGCCCCCCGTGCCCGGGCTGGCCAACGCCACGCCGAAGCAGGCCTACCGCTCGAGCATGGTGGCCACCAGCGACTTCGAGAGCCAGTGGCTGCCGACGGTCTACCCGGCCATCGACGTGTCGGTCTCGGGCGACTGGCGCTACGACAGCGAGACCCTCGACATCGTCGGCTCCGAGGTGCAGTTCGCCCAGGCCGAGGTCACCAGCCTCGAGATCGAGCCCGACCCCGAGGAGCTGGTGGACGCTCCGCTCCCGCCGCGCGGCGTCGAACGTCTCGGCACCGACCTGCCCGACGAGATGCCCGACTTCATCGAGCGCACCGCCGAGGAGGTCACCGAGGGCGCGACCAGCGACTTCGAGCGGATCGTCATGCTGCAGCGCTGGTTCCGCGAGGACGGCGGCTTCGAGTACACCACCGACACCTCCCCGGGCAACGGGCTCGAGCAGCTCGAGGTCTTCCTCGGTGACGGCCCCGGGAGCCGCGAGGGCTACTGCGAGCAGTTCGCCACCGCCTTGGCGCTGATGGCGCGCTCCCTCGACATCCCGGCGCGGGTGTCGGTCGGCTTCCTCGAGCCCGAGAACGTCGGACCCGACACCTGGGTCTACAGCCGCCGCGACCTGCACGCCTGGCCGGAGATCTACTTCGAGGGTGCCGGCTGGACCCTCTTCGACCCCACGCCGTCCGCCCGGGTCCCCCAGGTGCCGGAGTACACCAGCGGCCAGCTGCCCAGCGAGCAGCAGACGACCGGGCCGAGCGACGTCCCCAGCGACGCGGCGAGCCAGGCCCCCCGCGACCTGCGCCGCGACGACCTGCTGACCGGCGCCGAGGACACCGCGACGGACGAGGGCGTGAACCCGGTCGTCCCGACCGTGCTGGCCGTGGTGCTGGTGCTCGTCGCGCTCGTGCTGGCCCCTCGGCTGCTGCGCGCACTGCAACGGCGCCGGCGGCTCGAAGGCCGGCTGCCCGAGGGGGCCGGCGTCGCCGAGGGCGCGTGGGCCGAGGTGCGGGCGACCGCGCTCGACCTCGACCTCGACTGGGACGACGGTGCCTCGCTGCGCCGTCAGGCGGTGGCCCTGCTGGGCCCGCTGCGTCGGGTGGAGACCGACGACGACGTGACCGGAGCGGGACGACGTACCGGGGGGTCGCGGTTGTCGGAGGCGCAGGTGCGCGCACGGCTCGAGTCGCTGGTGTTCGCCCTCGAGCGTGGCCGCTACTCGGCGCGCGGGCTCAGCCGCGACGAGTCCGCCACCGCGGCGTCCGACGCCGACACGGTGGTCGAGACGCTGCTGGCGTCAGCCCGCCCCGCAGCGCGACGCCGTGCGACGTGGCTGCCGTCCTCGCTGTGGCGGGCCCGGCGCATCAACGCCGGTGCGACGGACAGCGTCACGAACGAGCGGGAGCAGATGCGGCTCTGAGCCGTGACGTCCTGGCGTCGGGGCGTCGGTACCGACCTGAGGCCGGCTCCACCACCCACCCACCCGTCCTGACGTCGGTACCGACCTGAGGCCGGTCCCACGACGGGTTCAACGATCCGGACGTCGGTACCGACCTGAGGCACCCGCATCCTGGCGTCGGTACCGACCTGAGGCCGGTCCCACGACCGGTCCAACCATTCGCACGTCGGTACCGACCTGAGGCACCCGCGGTCCTGACGTCGGGGGTGGATCAGCGCTCGCCCTCGCGGCGACGACGCCAGCGCTCCTCGAAGCGGTCCATCATCGTGCCGGAGGGGGGCTGCTGTCCGCGAGAGCCGCGGGGACCCTTGCGACGGGACTTCTTGCCACCGTCGAGGACGCGGAGCCCGGCGGGTGCGTCGCCGGAAGGGGCCTGGGGGCCGGCGGCAGCGGCGCCGCCGCCGCTCTTCCAACGGGTCAGGGTGAAGAACACCGAGGCCAGCATCACGACGAAGCCGATGACGCCGAGCCAGATCGTGCTCGTGACGGCGCCGGACATCAGCAGCACGATGCCGACGACGAAGGCGGTCGCCCCCAGGGCGATGGCGCGTCGCTGGTGCTGGCGGACCTTCGTACCTCGTAAGGTCGAGGCCAGCTTGGGGTCCTCGGCCACGAGCGCGCGCTCCATCTGCTCCAGCAAACGCAACTCTTCTTCTGAGAGCGGCACGTCATCCTCCTGTCGGACCCAGTCCTGTTCAGAGTCTAGGCACCCATGCCATACGGCGGTAGCCGAGCCTCGAAAATGTCCTACCCAGAACGTGGTACCCGTTTCCCGAGGAGCGAAGCCGGCTGGACTGCACGAGCGCCGAATCGCGAGACCGCGCGGTCGACGGCTTGGTCGGCCTCGGACCAGCCCTGGTCCCGCTCGCCGAGCACGAGCTGGCGGAACACCTGCGCCCGCGGCTGCAGGCCCTCCGCCCGCACCCCCACCAGACGGATCCGGGCCCGCTGCAGACCCAGGCCCCGGAACAGGGCGACAGCCGTCTCGTAGATCTCCCCGGTGACGTCGGTGGGTTCCGGGCGGGTGCGCGACCGGGTGATGGTGGTGAAGTCCGCGAACCGGACCTTGATCGTGACGGTGCGGGCAGTGACCGCAGCGGCGCGCAGCCGGGCGGCCACCCCGACGGTGAGGCGCAGCAGCTCACGCAGCACCACCTCGGGGTCGTCGGTGTCGCGCCCGAAGGTCTGGTCTGATCCGATGCTCTTGTCCGGCCCTTCGGCGTCGTGGCGCCGGGCGACCACCATCCGGCTGTCCTCCCCCCAGGCGTAGCGGTGGAGCTGGAGGCCGAGCGCTTGTCCGAGGGCGCGCTGGAGCGTCGGCCGCGGGGTGTGCGCGAGGTCGCCGACGGTGTGCAGCCCGAGGCGGTGCAGCTGCTCGCCGGTCTTCGCCCCCACTCCCCAGAGCTCGGTCACGGCGAGCGGGTGCAGGAAGGAGGTGACCTGGTCCGGGGGTACGACGACCACGCCGTCGGGCTTGGCCCGACGACTCGCGATCTTCGCCACCCCGACCGTGCTCGCCACCCCGACCGAGCAGGCGATGCCCTGCTCGTCGGCGACCCGGGCTCGGATCAGCTCGGCCACCTCGACCGGACCACCGAGTCGCCGGGACGCCCCGGACACGTCGAGGAACGCCTCGTCGAGCGACAGCGCCTCCACCGCCGGGGTGACGCGCCGGAAGATCTCCATCACCGAGATCGAGACGGTGGTGAACAGGTCGTAGTCAGGACGGATGACGAGCGCCGCAGGGCAGAGCCTGCGGGCCCGGGTCATCGGGATCCCCGATCGCACCCCGCTCGTGCGGGCGGCGTAGCTGGCCGACAGCACCACACCCCGGTCGCCACCGCCCACGACCACCGGCCGGTCCCTCAGCTCGGGCCGGTCGCGCGTCATCACCGCGGCGTAGAAGGCGTCCATGTCGACGTGCAGGAACGGGCAGTCCTCGGAGGTGACCTGCGCCGGAGGCCGGGCACCGCGACGCCCGCTCATGCCGACCTGCTGAGCACGACCACGGCGACCCGACGGCCGGGAGCACCAGGAGCGACCCGAGGACGGCGATCAGCCGGCGCGGCGAGCCAGGGCGTGGACCTGCGTGGCCAGGGCGAGGTACTCCGGACGGGTCGAGACCGCCTCCTCCAGCGACGCGAGGGCGGCAGCGGCTCCCGGCTCGAGGTCGACCAGGGAGCTGGGCACGAGGTCGCCGAACACCCGGACCGCGTGGAGCGTGGGCTCCCCGAGCCCGGCCTCGGCGAGCAGCGCCCGGACCTCCTCGACGGTGAAGCGGCGCGGTCCGGTGGTCTCGGTGGACCCGCTGGTGTCGCTGGTCCCGTCGACGTCGAGCAGCTCGTGCGCCTGGCGGAAGTGACCGGCCATGGCACGGGCGAGCACGGCCGCGTGCCGCTGGCTGACCAACAGGCTGAGCGTGCCCCCGGGTCGCAGCACGTCGTGGATCGAGGAGAGCGCGGCGCGTGGGTCGTCGACGACCTCCAGCACGCCGTGGCAGAGCACGACGTCGGCTCCGTCCGCAGGCGCGAGGTCGGCCAGGGTGGCGAGATCGCCCTGGACCCCGCGGACGCGGTCGGCGACGCCGGCCTCTGCGGAGCGCCGGGCCAACGTGGCGAGGGCGTCAGGACTGGGGTCGACGACCACGACGTGGTGCCCGAGCTCGGCCACCCCGACCGCGAACCCGCCGGTGCCGCCCCCGATGTCGAGCACCTCGAGCGGCTCTCCCTGCCCCAGCAGGGGCCGCAGGGCGTCCCAGACGACGGCGGTGCGGGCGGAGCTGCGACGGTGGTAGGCGCTCTGCGTGGAGCGCGCGCTGCCCGGGGCCGACATGGCGCCCACCCTAGTGCCCGCGGTGTGGTCGCCGTCGTCACCACCGTCGTCACCACCGTCGTCACCGGCCCGGGCTCCCCGGCGAGGAGTGCCACAGCTTGCGCGGTGCTGCAGACGGGGAGTCACCGGCCGGCCTGACGTCGGCGTACGGCGAGACCTCGAAGCCGGTCGAGTGGACCAGCACCCGCCGTACGCCGTCGGCCGCGGGATCGGCGTGGTCCGCGCCCTCCGCCCGGCGTGCCGGCTCCGAGGCGAGCGGCGCGGTGAGCCGCCGGACCGCCGGGACGCCGCCCTCGCGCCAAGCGGTGTGCACCTCCTCCAGCGGCCAGCACCCGGTGGCCCGCACCGAGACACCCCGACGACCAGTGCGTCGCAGCTCTCCACGCACCAGCAGCAGCCAGGACCCGAAGACCGTCGAGGCGTAGCGAGCCAGGGCGTCCTCGAAGAAGGTGGCGTCGACCGGACCGGTGGCGTCGTCGAGGGTCAGGAACGCCACCCGCCGCCCGGAGCGGATGGGCGGGGTCTGGGTCGCCACCTTGACCCCGGCCACCAGCAGGTCGGCACGGCTGCGCTGCTCCAGCAGGGCCCTGGCGCGGGTGACACCGAGCGCGTCGAGCACCTCGGCGTAGGAGTCCATGACGTGACGGCTGGCGTCGAGACCCAGGATCTCCAGCTCGGCCTGCACCCGCTCCTCCCGGTCGAGCTCGGGCAGTCCGCTGACCTCGCCGGTGTGCAGCGTCTCGGCCGGGGCGTCCCCGAGATCCAGGGTGAGCTGGACGGAGTCGACGGGCGGGGGGACGGCGGCAGCGCGGGACTGTGACCGAGCGGCCGCCCACACCCCGCCCCGCTCGGGCGCCTCCCCTCGCGACCGGGACGCGTCGCGACTGCGAGGGTCGGTGCTGTTGCGCGCGGCGGCCTCGCCGAGGCGCACCTCGGCCGTCGTGCGGGCGCGGGGCCCGCCGGCCCAGCCGAGCGCCCGGCTGGCACGGGTGACGCGGCCGGCGCTCCGGCCGGCCCGGTGGGTGGCGCGGGCGTAGCGGTCGAGGTCGGAGACCTGCAGCAGCAGGTCACGGCGGGTCACCCGGCCGCGGGTCGCGAGGCCGCCTCCGTCGCCGATGCCGTAGATCCGGTCGAAGGCGCCGGCCAGCACCAGCCGCTCCACCACCGGGCGCGAGACCCCCGCCCGCTGCCAGAAGTCGGACAGCGACGCGTAGGGCCGCGCCGCCACCACCCGGGCCACCTCGGTCTCGGAGATGCCCGTGACCTCCGCCAGCGCGAGCCGGATGCCGTAGCGGACGGGCGGGTCCTCCGGGGCGTCCGGTCAGGACCGTCCGGTTCCGGGTCGGCCACCTCGTCCGGATCCGCGTCCGCGGCGGGCACCTCGAGCCGCTCCACGACGTACGTCGCCCCGCTGGCGTCGACGTCGAGCCCGAGGACCGCCACGCCGAAGTGGCGGGCGTCGTCGAGGATCAGGCGCTTGGGATACATCCCGGGGTCGTGGGTGAGCACTCCGGCGAGGAAGTGCGCGGTGTGGTGGGTCTTGAGCCAGGCCGACTGGTAGGTCGGCAGCGCGAACGCCGCGGCGTGGGCCTTGCAGAACCCGAACGAGCCGAAGGCCTGCAGGACCGCCCAGACGGCGTCCACCACGTCGCGGGGGTAGCCCCGCCCGGTCGCCCGGTGGCCGAACCAGAGCTTCGTGCGCGCCATGCCGTCGGTTTCGCCGAGGGCGCGGCGGGCCTCGTCGGCCTCGGCCAGGGTGCAGCCGGCGAAGAGCGCGATGATCTCGATGACCTGCTCGTGGAAGACGACCACGCCGCGGGTGTCGCGCAGGATCGGTCGCAGGTCCTCGTGGAGGTAGGTGGGCATCCGCCACCCCTGCTTGGCCTCGAGGTACGGCGTGATCATGTCGCTCTTGACCGGGCCGGGCCGGAACAGCGAGATGTCGGTGATGACGTCGGCGAAGCTGTCGAGGCCGGACTTGCCGACCAGCTCCCGCTGCCCCGGCGACTCGATCTGGAAGCACCCCAGCGTGCGCGAGGAGCTGATGAGCTCGTAGGTCGGCCGGTCGTCGAAGGCCACCTGGGCCTCGTCGTCGAGGTCGACCTCGACACCGTCGACACGGCGGATCTCGGCCACGGCGTGCGCCATCGCCGACTGCATGCGGATGCCGAGCACGTCGAGCTTGAGCAGGCCGAGGTCCTCGACGTCGTCCTTGTCGAACTGGCTCATCGGGTAGCCCGCCCAGCTCGCCTCCACCGGGGTGCGGTCGAGCAGGGTGGCGTCGGAGAGCAGCACCCCGCAGGGGTGCATGGCGACGTGGCGGGGCAGCCCGTCGAGCCGCTCCGCGAGGCGGAACAGCAGCCCGAGCCTCTCCTCCCCCAGGCCGGAGGCCCGCAGCTCGGGCAGGTCGCGCAAGGCGGCCCGGGCGTCCCGGGCACGGATGTGGGGGAAGGCCTTGGCGATGGCGTCGATCTCCCCGCCGGGCATCCCGAGGGCTGCACCGACGTCGCGGATCGCGTGACGGACCCGGTAGGTGTCCATCATCGAGACCGCGACGCACCGCTCCCCGCCGTACCGGTCGAGGATCGCGTCGTACACCTCGAGTCGGCGGTCGGACTCGACGTCGACGTCGATGTCGGGCAGCGCCCGGCGCATCGGGGAGAGGAACCGCTCCATGAGGAGGCCGTGGCGCACGGGGTCGATCCCGGAGACCCCGAGGAGGTAGTTGACCAGGCTGCCGGCGCCCGAGCCGCGCGCCGCCGAGCGGATGCCGAGGTCGCGGACCATGCCGCAGACGTCGGCGACGGTGAGGAAGTAGGAGGCGAAGCCGAGACCGCTGACGACCCGCAGCTCGTCGTCGAGCCGCTTCCAGATGCGTCGGTGCGGGTGGGTGCCGTAGCGCCGGCCGATGCCGGCCTCGCAGCGCGCCCGCAGCACCTCGTCGGCGCCGCGGTCCCGGGCTCCGGGGTCGGTCACCTCCAGCTCGGGGAAGTGGACCTCTCCCAGCCCGAGGTCGGCGCGGGGGTCGATCGCGCACCGCTCCGCCACCGCGCGGGTGCGGGCCAGCAGGGTGTGGGCCGCCGACCGGTCACGGCCCAGCCCGGCCAGCCGGCAGATCTCCTCGGCGACGTCGGCCATCTCCTTGCCTGACTTCAAGTAGCCCTCGGCGTTGCCCCGGTCGACGTGACGGACGTCGAGCGGCACCAGGCGTCGGGCGGCATCGAGGACGTCGACGGTCACCGCGTCGGTGCGGTCGGCGTAGCGCACGACGTTGCTCAGCACGACGCCCGCTCCGGCCGTCGTGGCCACGCCGAGCATCCGGGCCGCGTGGGAGGCCGAGGTGGGCCCGTTGCCCGCGACCCGGTGGTTGACGAGCTCGACCAGGACGTCGGAGGGGCCCAGCAGCTCGCGCCACCGGTCGAGCACCGCCCGCCCGAGGTCGGGGCGCTGCACCGTGACGGCGGCCCCGACCTCGGACGCCGGCCCGAGAAGGGCCAGCACCCCGTGCCCCGTGGCGTGATCGGCGACGAGGTCGAGCGAGCTGACCGGCTCGCCCCGCTGCCCGGCGAGGTGGGTGGCGGAGACGAGCCGGCAGAGGGCGGCCCAGCCCGTGCGGTCGGCGGCCAGGAAGGTGACCCTCGGCAACCGACGGTCGCGGAAGGCACCTCCGCGCACGGGGGTCCGGGCGGACCGCCGCGCCGGTTCCCCGTGCTCGCGAGCCCAGGGGCCCGGCACCAGCCCGCTGGGGGCCAGCGCGAGGTCGACGCCCAGCACCGGCTTGATGCCGGCCGACAGACAGGCCTTGGCGAAGCGGACCGCGCCGTAGGTGCCGTCGCGGTCGGTGAGGGCCAGGGCGTCCATCTCGTGCTCGAGCGCCCGCTCCACGAGCGCAGCGGGAGGTGAGGCCCCGTGGCGCAACGAGAAGCCCGACGCCACGTGGAGGTGGACGAAGGGGTCACCCACCCGGCTCAGCCCACCTGGACCAGCGTCGCCGGGATCGGCACGTGCCGGGTGAGACCGAGCGACTCCTCGACGATGCCGAGGAAGCGGTCGGCGTCACGGACGAGGTCGTCGGCCTCCCGCTCGGTGACCGCGCGCCGGGAGCCGGCCTCGGCCGCGGCACGTTTGGCCGCTCCGGCGGAGAAGAACGTCGCCCACTCGGCGAGCTCGGGAGCCACCTCGGCCAGCAGCACCCAGGCGTTGCGCTGGGCGCGGGTCCGTCCTCGGACGTGGACGGTCGGTCGGGCGCGGGCGGCGAGCAGTGCGGCGGTGGCCCGCAGCGCTGCCACGTGAGCGGTGGCGTAGCGCATGCCCACGTCGGAGGTGGTGATGGCCTCCTGGAGGGAGGCCGCCGCCCGCGCGAGGTAGGCGAAGGTGGCGGCGGGCACGTCGAAGCCCGACAGAGCGGGGGGCGGGACGGCGGCCGCGGTGGACGGTGCGGTCATGGCCATCAGTCCCAGCACCGGGTGAGGAGCCAGCTGCCCTGCGCCCAGTCGAAGACGAGGTCGAACACGCCCCGTCCGGTGGCTGCGCCGCGTCCGGCCTCCACCCGCCAGACCTCCCGCTCCGCCAGCAGGTCGGGCACGGATGGGGCGTCGGCTCCCGCGGAGTCGGCCCCCAGGACGGACGCCACCTCGCGCGACTGCCACCAGGCCCCGGTCTCCCGCCAGTGCCCGACCACGTCGTACACCTTCCACAACCGGCCGTGCCACAGGAACTGCTCCGGGCCTTCCACCGGGCCCTGATCGCCCGTCACCATCCCCCGTCGCACCTCGACCGGGTCGTCGTACCTCCGCATGCGCGCCACCTCCACCGTCTCCACGACCCCTCCACCGACCCCGACCGACCCCGCCCCGCCCGTCCGTGCGCCGTGGCAGGGTGTCCGGTGGGAGTGGGGGTCGAGGTCACTCCCACCGGATCGTTCGAACAGGTGTTCGAACGATCCGAAGGTACACCCCACCCCCGACAGCACGTCAACACCTCGCCCGGACCCTGGGAGAACCCGTGACCAGCTCCTCGCCACCTGACCGCTCCGAGCACCCCGGCATGGCCGCCTTCCGCGCGGCCTGGACCGCGGCGGGCGGCACCGGCCGCATCGTCGTGCTGCCCGACTCCGTCCACACCGCTGCGCTCGCCGCCGCGGCGCTCGGGTGCGAGGTCGGCGCGATCGCCAACAGCCTGCTCTTCGACGCCGAGGGGTCGCCGGTGCTGCTGCTGACCAGCGGCGCCCACCGGGTCGACACCGCCAAGGTCGCCGCTGAGCAGGGCCTGCCGCCGCTGACCCGCGCCAAGCCCGACTTCGTGCGCACCCACACCGGCCAGGTGATCGGCGGCGTGTCCCCCCTGGCCCACCCCGCCCCGGTCCCGACGTACCTCGACACCGCGCTCCGGCAGTACCCCGAGATCTGGGCCGCCGCCGGCCACCCGGCGTCCGTCTTCAGCACGACGTACGACGAGCTGCGGCGCATGACGGGCGCCACCGAGATCACCGTCAACTGAGCAGGACCGGGACGGTCCGGCCCGACCGCTACAGTCCCCCCATGTCACGCGTGGTGGTCCTCGGGGGCGGGCTGGCCGGCTGCGCCTGCGCCGCGCGGCTGGCCAAGCAGGGCCACCAGGTCGTCCTGGTCGAGTCCCGTCCCACGCTGGGCGGGGCGCTGGGGCTGCTGGAGCAGGACGGCTACACCTGGGACACCGGCCCCGCCACCACCGCCCTGCCGGCCGTGCTGCGCGACCTGTTCCGCAAGTCCGGGCGACCCCTGGAGCGCGAGCTCGAGCTCGTGCCGGTCGACCCGATGCGCGAGCACCGCTTCACCGACGGCACCGTGCTGCGCCTGCCCTCGGGCAGTCGGGCCGCCCAGCTGGCCGCGGTCGACGAGGCCTTCGGTCCCGCCCAGGACGCGAAGGGACGGCCGGTCAAGGCGGGCCGTGCCGGCAGGGACGCACCGCCGAGCCCGGGCCGGCAGTGGGTCGACCACGTCCATGCCCAGGCCGAGGCCTGGGACCTGCTCCGCCGTGACTGGTTCGAGCGGTCCGCCGGGCTCGAGCGGATGCCGGCAGCCACCGAGAAGCTGCTGACCAGCCGGCTCATGCTCCACAAGGTCGTGGAACGACGCTTCGACGACCCCCGGCTGCGCACGCTGGCCACCCACCACGCGGTCGAGGGCGGGCACGACCCCCGCAACGTGCCGGCGTGGTTCGCGATCATCGACTACCTCGAGCAGAACTTCGGCACCTGGACGGTCCCCGGCGGGCTCGGGGCGTTCGCGGCGCTGCTGACCAAGCGCCTGGGCGAGCGCCGCGTGGAGGTCCTCACCGGCGTCACCGCCCTCGACGTCGTGATGTCCGGCACCGCATCCGACGCCCGGCCGGTCGCCGTGACCACGACCGCCGGGGAGGTCGTGGGCGACCAGGTGGTGGTGGCCATCGACCCCCGACGGCTGCCCGCCCTGGCGTCGCACGTCAGGCGCACGATGCCGGCCGTCCCGCCGACCGTCACCCACCTCGGCCTCAGCGACGACGCGCCCGACCTGCCCCCCGAGGTCGTGGTGCACGACGAGTACACGCTCACCATCCGCACCGGCGGGCAGGCACCTGCCGGACGTCGCGCGTGGACGGTGCTCGGCCGCGGTCGGCTCGCCGAGGACCTCGTGGTGGCGATGGCGCGCCACAAGCTCGACGTCCGCGACGCCATCGACGTCCGCATCGACCTCTCACCGCGCGCGCTGGTCGAGCAGTGGTCCGGCTCCCCCAGCGGCGTGCTGTGGCAGGGCCGCAACACGATCACCGACCGGCTCTCGACCCGCACGCCCCTGCCCGGGGTGTACGCCGCGGGCGCCCACACCGGTGGCGGTGGCTGGCTGCCCTTCGTGGGGCTCAGCGCCGCCCTGGTGGCCGAGGCGATCGGTCCGACCTGAGGTCTCGACGAGCTCGACCACCCGGGCGAGCCAGGCGGGTCAGCCGACGGGCAGGGCCAGGTCGGCGTAGATCTCCCGCGTCGCCCGCGACCGGTTCAGCGTGTAGAAGTGCAGCCCCGGGGCGTCGCCGCGCAGCAGCTCCTCGCACAGCTCGGCCGCGATCGCCGTACCCTCCGCCCGGACCGCCTCGGCGTCGCCCTCGAACCGGGAGACGCGCGCCACGACGTCGGCCGGCACCTCGCGGCCCGACAGCTCCGCCATCCGGGCGATCTGGCGCAGGTTCGTGATCGGCATGATGCCCGGCAGGATCGGGATGCTGACCCCAGCGGCCCGCGCCCGCTCCAGCAGCCCGAAGTAGTCCGAGGCGCGCAGCACCATCTCGGTGATCGCGAACTCCGCGCCCGCGTCCTGCTTGCGGCGCAGCACCGCGATGTCCTCGTCGAGACCGGCCGCGTCGCGGTGCCCCTCGGGGAAGGCCGCCACGCCGACGCTGAAGTCGCCCAGCGAGCGCACCAGGGCGACCAGCTCGTCGGCGTAGGTCAGCCCGTCGTCGGTCGGGGTCCAGTCGGTGCCCGGCCCACCGGGCGGGTCGCCGCGCAGGGTCAGCACGTTGTGCACGCCCCCGTCGGCGTACGCCCCGACGATCGAGCGCAGCTCGTCACGTGTGTGCCCGACGCAGGTCAGGTGCGCCATCGGCGTCATCGTGGTCTCGCGCGCGATCCGCTGCGTGATCTCGATCGTGGTGTCCCGGCTCGAGCCGCCCGCGCCGTAGGTCACCGAGACGAACGTCGGACGCAGCGACTCCAGCTCGCGCAGCGCCTTCCACAGCGCCGTCACGCCGGCGGCGTCCTTCGGCGGGAAGAACTCGAAGGAGAACGACCGCTCGCCGGTCGCGAGCAGGTCGCGCACGCGGCGTCCACCGCCGGACAGGCGGGAGGAACGATCCTGGGGCACGGGACTCATGAGGCCCAGGATAGGTGGGCCGTAGGCTCGGCCGGTGACGTCAGCCACCCCGTGGGACCCCGCGTCCTTCCGCGCCGAGATCCAGACGGTGCTCGACAGGTTCGTCGACGCCCAGGCCGCCCAGTACGTCGACCTCGGCGAGGACGCCGCCCGCCTCATGGCCGCGGCGACCCGGTCCGTGGCCGGCGGCAAGCGCTTCCGGGCGATGTTCTGCGCCTGGGGCTTCCGGGCCGTGCGCGAGCCCCAGCCGGGCGAGGAGGCGGCCCTCGTGCGCGCCGCGGCGGCGCTGGAGCTGCTGCACGCCTCCGCGCTCGTCCACGACGACTTCATGGACGCCTCCGACACCCGTCGGGGGCATCCCGCCACCCACGTCGCCTTCGCCGAGCTGCATCGCAGCTCGGGGTGGCCGGGCTCGCCGGAGCAGTACGGCGCCGCCGCGGCCGTCCTGCTCGGCGACCTGCTGCTGTCGTGGGCGGACGAGCTCATGCGTGGCTGCGGCCTGCCCGCCGACGTGGTGGCCGAGGCGCTGCGGGTCTTCGACGCCACCCGCAGCGAGGTCGTGCTCGGGCAGTTCCTCGACGTGTCGCTGCAGGCCCGCGGCGAGGCCGACGTCGAGCAGGCGATGCAGGTGGTGCGCTACAAGTCGGCGAAGTACTCCGTGGAGCGGCCGCTGCACGTCGGTGCCGTGCTGGCCGGCGGCGGCCCCGAGATGGTGACCGCGCTGTCGTCCTTCGGGCTGCCGCTCGGCGAGGCCTTCCAGCTGCGTGACGACCTCCTCGGTGTGTTCGGCGACCCGTCGGTCACCGGCAAGCCCGCCGGCGACGACCTCACCGAGGGCAAGCGGACGGTCCTGGTCGCGCTGGCCCTGGCCGGCTCGTCGGCCGAGGACGCGGCCGCCCTCGACGACGCCCTCGGGCGGGCGTTGGAGCCCGCCGAGGTGGCCCGGTTCCAGGGCGTCATCGAGTCGTCGGGGGCGGCAGCCCAGATGGAGGAGCGCATCGCCGCGCTGACCCGGGACTGCCTCGAGGCGCTCGAGGCCGCACCGGTCACGACGTACGCCCGGGTGGTGCTGGCCGACCTGGCGCGGGCCGCGACGCAGCGCAGCCTCTGAGGTCGCGGACGGGTCGACGCCCTAGAGCGCCATCGCCTGCGCGCGGCGCTTGACCTCGGACCCGCGGTTCTCGCGCAGGGCGTCGATCGGGCGGCCCGGGAGGGTCTCGTCGGGGGTGAACAGCCACGTGATGATCTCGTGGTCGGAGTACTCCCCGTCGTGGAGCACGGTGCACAGCCCCGGCACTCCCTTGACGATCTCGCCCTGGTCGACGAGCGCCGCCGGCACCTGCTGACCGGCGCCCGGGGCCGGCACCACGGCAGCGAGCTGGTGCTCCTTGATGAGCTGACGGACCCGGCTGACGGTCACGCCGAGCGCCTCGGCGCAGGCCGACCAGTCGAACCAGTCGCCCACGAGATCGCGGATCGGGTCGGCTGCGGGGGCGGGGGTCTCGGCGGGCTCGTTCACGGCGGACACTCTGCCACCGCGGGGCCGGGAGCAGCCAACCGGCGGCACGCCGGGGAGCCTCCGCAGCCCGGGGGCCGGGGCACGGCACCCTTAGAGTCGTCCTTCCTGCGCCCGCGGCCGACAGCTGCGCGCTCGACCCGAGGAGCCGTCGTGGAGAGAGGTGCCGACCCGATGACGGGACGCGTCCTCGAAGGGCGCTACCGCGTGGGAGCGAAGATCGCGCGCGGCGGCATGGCCACCGTCTACGAGGCCCTCGACCTCCGGCTGGACCGCGGGTGCGCGGTCAAGATCATGCACAGCGACCTCGGTGACGACGCCGACTTCCGACGCCGCTTCGTGCGCGAGGCGCACGCCGCCGCCCGCCTCTCCCACCCCAACGTGGTGTCGGTCTCCGACCAGGGCGACGACGACGGCGCGCTGTTCCTGGTCATGGAGCACGTCGAGGGCCGCACCTTGCGCGAGGTCGTGCGCGAGGAGTCGCCGATGGCGCCCGAGCGCGCCCTGGCGCTGCTCGAGCCCGTGCTGGCGGCCCTGTCCGAGGCGCACGCCGCCGGGCTCGTGCACCGCGACGTCAAGCCGGAGAACGTGCTCATCGCCGACGACGGCCGCATCAAGGTCGCCGACTTCGGGCTCGCGCGCGCCTTCGACGCCAGCGTCAGCCAGACCGCGACGCGCGGCGTGCTCATCGGCACCGTCTCCTACCTCGCGCCCGAGCTCATCGTCGACGGCAGCGCCGACCCGCGGGTCGACGTGTACGCCGCCGGGGTGCTGCTCTTCGAGATGCTCACCGGCCGCAAGCCCCACGAGGGCGACGGCGCGATCCAGATCGCCTTCAAGCACGTCAACGAGGACATCCCCGCACCCTCGACCTGCACGCCCGCACCTCTGCCCGCGTACGTCGACGCGCTGGTGACGCGGGCGACCTCCCGCGACCGCGACCGCCGGCAGGCCGACGCCAAGGTGTTCCTGCAGCAGGCGCGGCGCGTGTCCGCCACGCTGCGGGCCGGGGTCGTGGACGACGAGGAGCTGACCGCCGACCTGCTGCCGGCCGGGCCCCTGACCCTGCTCGACACCTCCCAGGACGACGAGGTCGAGGACGAGCCCCTGCGCGTCCCCCCGGCGCCCGCCGCCCGCGAGGACGCCCCCTCCGACCGGTCCCTCCCCCTGCCCGACCACCCGCTGCCGCTGCCGGACAGCGAGGAGACGACCACGATCATCCGCGTCGGTGGTCTCGCCGCGGCCGGCGTCGCCGCCGGGTCCACGGCGGTCCGCGCCGACGCACCCGCCTCCTCCGGGGGTCGCTCCTCGGGCCAGGTGACGACACGGCCCCGACGGCCGGCCGGCTCGGGTGGTCCCGGCGGCCCGGGCGGTCCCGGCACGGGCGACCCCCGCGGCGTCGTACCCGGCCAGTCCGGCCCGCCGCACCGCGTCGCGGGATCCCCCGCGCCGGCGACACGACGGCCGCGGCGCCGTCCGCGCCGTGGCTGGGTGCTGCTCCTCGTCGTCGTGCTGCTGACCGTGGCGGCGGGCTACGCGGGCTGGTGGTTCGCCATCGGTCGCTACACCTCGACCCCGGGCGTCATCAACCTCGCGGTGTCGGACGCCGAGGGCAAGGCCGCGGACTTCGGGCTCGACCTCGACGTCACCGAGCGCACCTTCTCCGAGTCGGTCCCCGCCGGCTCGGTCATCGAGACCTCACCGGCTGCCGGCTCCCGCATCGTCGAGGGCGGCACGATCGAGGTGGTGGTCTCCAAGGGTCGCGAGCGGTACGCCGTACCGGCGCTGGCGGGCAAGCCCTTCGAGGACGTCGAGGCGATCCTGACCGAGCAGAACCTGACCCTGGGCGAGCCGAGCCAGCGCTACAGCGAGAACGTCGAGGAAGGCAGCGTCATCGCGGTCGACCCGGTCGCCGGCACCGAGCTGCGGCGCGACAGCGTGGTGAGCGTCGTGGTCAGCCGCGGTCAGCGCCCGATCGAGATACCTGACTTCGCCGGGCGCAGTGCCACGCGCGCCGAGGCGAAGCTGGGCGAGCTCGGCTTCGAGGTCAGCACGACCGAGGA
The DNA here is from genome assembly GCA_963721555.1 of uncultured Actinomycetota bacterium. GTDB lineage: Bacteria > Actinomycetota > Actinomycetes > Propionibacteriales > Nocardioidaceae > Marmoricola_A. The sequence goes on from CAVRJU010000003.1 coordinate 48,873, forward strand.
GAACAGCGACACCGTCGACAAGGGCGTGGTCATCGACCAGACCCCCGACGACGGCACCGGCTTCAAGGGCGACCAGATCGAGCTGGTGGTCTCGAAGGGTCCCGTGCTGGTCGTCGTGCCCGACCTCGCCGGGTTGAGCGTGGACGCCGCGACCGACGAGCTGGCCGCGGTCGGCCTCGGTATCGACGTGAGCGAGACCCGGTTCTACATCGGCCTCGAGACCGTGGTCCGCCAGGACGTGGACGGTGGCTCCTCGATCCCCAAGGGCAGCGTCGTCACCGTCGGCGTCGTCTGACCCCCCCACCGTGGGCGAAGCGTCACGCGCGTTGCACCGAGACGGCGCGTACGTCGCGTCGAGACGGCGCGTACGTCGCGTCGAAACGTCACGCCCGTCGCGTCGAAACGGCGCGCACGTCGCGTCGAGACGTCGCCTACGTCAGCGCAACGCCTCATCAGCCAACGCACGCGACGCTCCAATGCAACCAACGCGACGTCTCGCACCCACGCACGCGACGTCTCGACGCACCCAACGCGACGTCTCGATGCGACCGACGCGACGCTTCGACGCAACCAACGCGCCGCCTCGACCGGGGGCCGCGGGGCCGGAGTCGTGCGTGAGCGGGGGGTGGCGGGAGCGGGTCAGGCCTCGACGACGACGGGGATGATCATGGGGCGGCGACGGTGCTTGTTGCCGACCCAGCGGCCGATGACGCGGCGCACCGTCTGCTGCAGCTGGTAGGAGTCGTCCGTGCCGTCGGCGATGGCCGCGTTGAGCGCGTCCACGATCGGCTGCTTGATCTCGTCGAAGACGCTGTCGTCCTCGGCGAAGCCGCGCGCGTGGATCTCGGGCGCGCCGGACACCTTGCCCTGGCCCATGTCGACGACGACGATGACCGAGATGAAGCCCTCCTCGCCGAGGATGCGGCGGTCCTTGAGCAGCACCTCGGTGATGTCGCCGACCGACTGCCCGTCGACGTAGACGTAGCCCACCGGGACCTTGCCGGCGACCTCGATCTTGCCGTCCATCAGGTCGATGGCCATGCCGTCCTCGGCGACCACGACGTTCTCCGACGCCAGACCGGTCGCGCGGGCGAGCGCGGCGTTGGCCTGGAGGTGGCGGATCTCGCCGTGGACCGGGAGGACGTTGCGCGGCCGCACGATATTGTAACAATACAACAACTCACCCGCACTGGCGTGACCTGACACGTGCACCAGGGCGTTGCCCTTGTGCACCACGTGCGCGCCCCACCGTGACAACCCGTTGATGACGCGATAGACGGCGTTCTCGTTGCCGGGGATGAGCGAGGAGGCGAGCACGACGGTGTCGCCCTCCTCGAGGTGCACGAAGTTGTGCGTGCGCTGCGCGATGCGGCTCAGCGCCGACAGCGGCTCGCCCTGGGAGCCGGTCGAGATCAGCACGGTCCTCTCGGGGGCGAACTTGTCGATCTCCTTGGAGTCGACCAGCGTGTTCGCCGGCACGTTGAGGTAGCCGAGCTCGCGAGCGACGTTCATGTTGCGGATCATCGAACGACCGACGTAGGCGACCTTGCGCTTGTGCGCGACCGCCGCGTCGAGCACCTGCTGCACGCGGTGCACGTGGGAGGCGAAGCAGGCCACGATGATGCGGCCCTCGCTGCGCTGGAAGACACGGTCGATGACCGGGCCGATCTCACCCTCCGAGGTGGTGAACCCGGGCACCTCGGCGTTGGTGGAGTCGACCATGAAGAGGTCGACGCCCTCCTCGCCCAGCCGGGCGAACGCGCGCAGGTCGGTGATCCGGCCGTCGAGCGGCAGCTGGTCCATCTTGAAGTCGCCGGTGTGGAGCACCATCCCGGCGGGGGTGCGGATCGCGACGGCCAGCGCGTCGGGGATGGAGTGGTTGACCGCGACGAACTCGAGGTCGAAGGGCCCGAACTTCATCGTGTCGCCCTCGGCGACCTGGTGCTGCACGGTCTCCTTGAGCCGGTGCTCCTGCAGCTTCGAGCGCAGCAGCGCCAGCGTCAGCTTCGAGCCCACCAGGGGGATGTCCTGACGCTCGCGCAGGAGGTACGGCGTGGCGCCGATGTGGTCCTCGTGACCGTGGGTCAGCACCAGCGCCTCGATGCGGTCGAGCTTGTCCCGGATCGCCTCGAAGTCGGGGAGGATCAGGTCGACGCCGGGGTGGTGCTCCTCGGGGAACAGCACGCCGCAGTCGACGATCAGCACGCGGCCGCCGTACTCGAAGACGGTCATGTTGCGCCCGACGTCGCCGAGGCCGCCGAGGGGGGTGACGCGCAGCGCCTTGTCCGGCACGGGGCCGGCGTCGGGCAGGTCGTGGTGGAAGTGGGTCACGAGGGTCCTTCGGGGGTGGGGGCAGGTCAGATGAGTCCGGAGGCGGCGAGGCCGGCGCGCAGCGCCTCCACCTCGGCCTCGTCGAGCGCCACGAGAGGACCCCGCACGGTGCGGTTGTCCAGGACGCCGAGCAGCTGCAGGGCAGCCTTGGCGGTGGTGGCGCCGTAGTTCGGCACGCCCATGACGGCCTCCATGGCCGGCAGCAGGCGGGTGAAGGTCTCCAGGGCACGGGCGTGGTCGCCGCCGAGGAAGTCGGTGATCATCGCGGCCAGCTCACGCCCGGCGACGTGGCCGACCACGGAGACGAGACCGCAGGCGCCGTGCGCGAGGAAGCCGAGGGTGGAGACGTCGTCGCCGGAGTAGACGGCGTAGCCCAGCTGCGCGAGCAGCGGTGTGCGGGCGAGCTCGCCGGTGGCGTCCTTGACGGCCACCACGGTGGGCAGGTCGATCGCGGCCTCGTAGGTGGCCAGGTCGATGCCGGTGGCGGTGCGCCCCGGCACGTCGTAGAGCATCACGGGCAGGTCGGTGGCGCCGGCCACGGTGCGGAAGTGGTGCAGCACTCCTGCCTGGCCCGGCTTGTTGTAGTACGGCGTCACCAGCAGCACGCCGTCGACGCCGACCTTGGCCGCCTGCTCGGCCAGCTCCACGGAGTGGGCGGTGGCGTTGGTGCCGACACCTGCCACGACCGTGGCCCGGTCGCCGACCGCGTCCTTGACGGCCTCGAGCAGCCGGCCGTCCTCCTCGACGGTCGTGGTGGGCGACTCCCCGGTGGTGCCGGACACCACGACGCCGTCGTTGCCGTGGTCGACGAGGTGGGCGGCGATCCGAGCGGTGCCCTCGGGGTCGATCGAGCCGTCCTCGTGGAACGCCGTCGCCATCGCCGTGAGCATCCGCCCGAAGGGAGCGGGAGGGAGGAGGTCGTCGGCCATGGGGTCAGGTTATCCGGTGCCGGGCCTCAGGCGCGCCGACGCTCCACGCGCACCACGTCGTACGCCGCTCCCGGGCGGCGACCGGTCTCCTGCCACACCTCGGGGTCCAGCTCGGGGTAGGTGACGTCGCCGACCGGCTCGAGGTGGACCTGCGTCAGGACGTGGGCGTCGGCGTGCGGCAGCGCCGCCCGGTAGACCTCTCCCCCGCCGGCGACCATCACGTCGCCGGGCAGCGTGTCGGCGAGCTCCAGCGCCGAGTCGAGGTCGTGCGCGACGTGCACGCCGGGCGCGGCCCAGGACGCGTCGCGGGTGAGGACGACGGTGGTGCGCCCGGGCAGCGGTCGCCCGATCGACTCGTACGTCGTGCGTCCCATCACCAGGACGTGGCCGAGGGTCAGCGCCTTGAACTCCGCCTGCTCGCCCGGGATCCGCCACGGGATGTCCGGGCCGTTGCCGATCACGCCGTTGCGGGCGACGGCGGCCACGCAGACGACCTGCTTGCCGCCCGGGGTCACCGAGTCCCCCGGAGCGCGTCAGACGGCAATGGGGGCCTTGATGCCGGGGTGCGGGTCGTAGCCCTTGACCTCGATGTGCTCGAGGTCGAAGGCGTCGAGGTCGCGCACGGCCGGGTCCAGCCACAGCTCGGGCAGCGGGCGCGGATCCCGCGTGAGCTGCAGCTGCGCCTGCTCGAGGTGGTTGGAGTAGAGGTGGGCGTCGCCCAGGGTGTGGACGAAGTCGCCGACGTCGAGGTCGGTGACCTGGGCGACCATGTGCGTGAGCAGCGCGTAGGAGGCGATGTTGAACGGCACGCCGAGGAACACGTCGGCCGAGCGCTGGTAGAGCTGGCAGCTGAGCCGGCCGCGCTCCGACGTACCCCCGGGACGGGGCGGCGCGACGTAGAACTGGAAGAACGCGTGGCACGGTGCGAGCGCCATCTGCGGGATGTCGGCGACGTTCCAGGCCGAGACGATGTGGCGGCGCGAGTCGGGGTCGCGGCGGAGGTCGGCGACGAGCTTGGCGACCTGGTCGACGTGCCCTCCGTCGGGGGTCGGCCAGGAGCGCCACTGGTGGCCGTAGACGGGACCGAGGTCGCCGTCCGCGTCGGCCCACTCGTCCCAGATGGAGATGTTGCGCTCCTGCAGCCAGCGCACGTTGGTGTCGCCGCGCAGGAACCACAGCAGCTCGCCGAAGACCGAGCGGGTGTGGATCTTCTTCGTGGTCACCAGCGGGAAACCCTCGCGCAGGTCGAAGCGCATCTGGTGGCCGAAGACGCTCCGGGTGCCGGTGCCGGTGCGGTCGCCCTTCTCCACGCCTTCGTCGAGGATCCGCCGGATGAGGTCGAGGTACTGCTGCACCCCGGCAACCTAGCACCGGGACGACGGGCGACAATGCAGGCATGACCTCTCCCTCGGCCGACCTCTCCGTGCGCGTGGCCTGGGCCGACGACGCCCCCGGGATCGGTCACGTGCAGGTGCGCGCCTGGCGCGAGGAGTACGCCGACCTGCTGCCGGCCGACGTGCTCGACGCCCTGGACGGCGACGGGCTGGCCGAGGGGTGGCGGGCCGCGATGACCAAGCCCGGCGACGCCCGCAACCGGGTGCTGGTGGCCCTGGAGCGCAACCGCGTCCGCGGCTTCGCCGTCACCACTCCGGGTGCCGACGGCGACGCGGACCCGGTCGCCGACGGCGAGATCGGTGAGCTCGTGATCGACCCGGACCACCAGCGCCAGGGCCACGGGTCCCGCCTGCTCCAGGCCTGCGTCGACACGCTGCGCGCCGACCGCTTCACCCGGGCGGTCTGCTGGCTCAACGCCGGCGACGACGCCCGGCGCGCGCTGCTCACCTCGGCCGGGTGGGCAGCCGACGGCGCCCACCGTGAGCTCGACCTGCGCGGGGACGGCGTCGTGGTCGTCAAGCAGGTGCGGCTGCACACCGACATCAGCGAGCCCACGTCCTGACCGGCCGACAGTTGCCCGAGGAACTGACAACGGGTGCGGTTTGACCCAGTGGGCTCCGGGTAGGACCCTGGAGGTCGCAGTGGTCCGCATCGGGCGGATGCGGCCGCTCGGGACGGACGGACGTGACCATGCAATCCAGGCAACCGCAAGCACCTGCACACCTCCCGCGTCGCTATCGCACCGTGATGGCCGCACTCTCGCTGCTGACCGGCACCGTGCTCGGCATCCTCGTCGCGACCAGTCCACCGGCGCCCGTCACGGTCCTGCTCGGCGTCGCCCTCGGGCTCGGCGCCGGCGTGGCCGCCTTCCTCACGCTCGAGCAGAAGGTGGCTCTGGAACACTCCACGGAGTGACCGACCCCCAGTCCCCCGGCAGCGCAGCGCCCTCAGATCCGGCAGCCGAGGCCGACCTCGTCGCGCTGGCCCACCAGATGCTCGACCTCGCGCGCGACGGCCGGCGCGAGCGGCTCACGGCGTACGTCGACGCCGGCGTGCCGGTCGACCTGACCGACGCCTCGGGCAACACGCTGCTGATGCTCGCGGCCTACCACGGTCACGCCGCCCTGGTGACGGCCCTGACCGAGCGCGGCGCGGACGTCGACCACCTGAACGACCGCGGCCAGAGCCCGCTGGCCGGAGCGGTCTTCAAGGGCGAGGACGACGTCGTACGCGCGCTGCTCGCCGCCGGGGCCGACCCGGATGCCGGGCACCCGACCGCACGCGCGGCCGCCGTCATGTTCGAGCGCCCCGACCTCCTCGACGGGGTGTGAACCGCGCAAATGATCGCGCATCAACGCCCCGCCACGGCGTGTCGAGCGAAGTGACCGATCATTTGCGCGGGTCCGGACGCCGGATCGTGGGGGAAGCGCTGGCGGTCGGGCTGGCGACCGGCGCCTACGGGATCTCGTTCGGCGCGATCTCGGTGACCTCCGGGCTCGACGTGTGGCAGACCTGCGCGTTGTCGCTGCTGGTCTTCACCGGCGCCTCGCAGTTCGCCCTCGTGGGGGTGCTGGCCTCCGGGGGATCCGCGCCGGCGGCCGCCGGGACGGCCCTGCTCCTGGGGGTGCGCAACGGTCTCTACGGCCTGCGCCTCGCTCCGCTGCTGGCCTGGCGCGGCGTACGGCGAGCGCTGGGGGCGCACCTGCTCATCGACGAGTCGACCGCGATGGCGGTCAACCGCGACACCACCGCCGACGCGCGGCTGGGCTTCGTGGCGACCGGCCTGTCGGTGTTCGTGCTGTGGAACCTGGCCACCCTGGGCGGCGCCCTGGCCGGTGAGCAGCTCGGCGACCCGCGCACCTACGGGCTCGACGCTGCCGTGGGCGGTGCCTTCCTGGCCCTGCTCTGGCCGCGCCTGTCCGGCGGTCTCGCCCGCGCCGTCGCGGTCCTCGCCGCCGCCGTCGCCCTCGGCCTGGTCCCGCTCGTCACCCCCGGGTTGCCGGTGCTCGCTGCCGCCTCGGTGGCCCTGCTCGGGCTGCTGCCGCGGCGCGTCCCGCGCTCGGAGCGCACCGGGGATCCCCGGTGATCTGGGGCACGGTGCTGGCCGCCGCCGTCGGCTGCTACGCGTTGAAGCTGGCGGGGCTGTCGGTGCCCCCGTCGGTGCTGGAGAGGCCGGCGGTGTCCCGGGTGGCGGACCTGCTCCCGGTCGCCCTGCTCGCCGCCCTCATCGCGGTCCAGGTCCTCGGTAGCGACCAACGGCTGGTGCTCGACGCCCGCGCCGCCGGGCTCGCCGCTGCGGTGGTCGCGCTGCTGCTGCGCGCACCCTTCCTGGTGGTCGTGATGGCTGCCGCCCTCACCGCGGCGCTCCTGCGGCTGCTGTGACGCCCAGGGCCCGGAACCACCAGGTATGCCTTGTCTCTCCTATTTGTCCGCCTCGGGTCTTGAGGCCTGCCCGATTTGCCCCGTGAGTGACCGGGCCCTCTGTCACTTATCGGGCGATAACGGTCCGATAACAATGGCGTGTCCGGTCTAGGGATGTGCCCCGGGCCGGGCGAAAGGTTTCCCCTTGGTGCCGCCGACAAACGCGACACCTGCGGGCGAAGGTCCCGGATCTGCCCGTCTTTCGGGAAAACAGGCGTTATCGCCGTACAGGAAAGAGACATCGTGATCCCACGCAACCACCGTCGCGGAGCAGCCGCTCTGCTGGCTGCGGCGGGCCTGCTGACCGCAGGACTCGCCACAGCATCACCCGCACCGGCTGTCCCGAACCAGGACGGCTCGGAGCGGGCCGCCGCTGCTCGCGGCGGCGACGACACCCCGAAGCACCCGCTGAAGATCAAGGCCAAGCGCGACGCACAGAAGCAGGCCGCGCTGCAGCGCAAGCTCGAGGGCAAGAAGGTGGCCGGCAAGGGCCGCAACCAGAACGTGCCGCTCGAGCTCGAGGGCACGGACAAGATCTTCGTCGTGCTCGCGGAGTTCTCCGACAAGCAGCACCCCGAGTTCGCCGGCCCGACCACCACGGAGCCCGTCCCCCAGCGCTACGACGGTCCGCTGCACAACCAGATCCCGGAGCCGGACCGCGCGACGGACAACGCGACCCTGTGGCAGGCCGACTACGACCAGGGCCACTACGAGGACATGTACTTCAACCGCATGGCGGAGTACTACGAGACCCAGTCCTCCGGCCGCTACAGCGTCGACGGTGAGGTCACCGAGTGGGTGAAGGTGCCCTTCAACCAGGCCGCCTACGGTCGCGACTTCTGCGGCGACGTGGTGTGCGACAGCACCAAGGCGCTCGTGCGCGACGCCCTCGCGGTCTGGGTCGACAACCAGCTCGACGCGGGCCAGACCCTGGCCCAGGTCACCGCCTACCTGGAGACGTTCGACCAGCAGGACCGCTACGACGTCGACGGCGACGGCAACTACGAGGAGGCCGACGGCTTCATCGACCACTTCCAGATCGTGCACGCCGGTGGCGACCAGGCCTCGGGCGACCCGATCTACGGCTCCGACGCCATCTGGAGCCACCGGTGGTACTCCAACCTGCAGCCCGGCGGTCCCGGCGGGCTGCCCGGCGTCAACGCCGGCTCCAACAGCGGCAAGTACTCCACCGCCGACGTCCCCGACAACCCGACCGGCGTGTGGGTGGGTGACTACACCATCCAGCCCGAGAACGGCGGTCTCGGCGTCTTCGCCCACGAGTACGGCCACGACCTCGGTCTGCCCGACCTCTACGACACCTCCGGCAACACCGGCGGCGCCGAGAACAACACCGCTTTCTGGACCCTCATGTCGTCGGGCGCCAACATCGGCGACGGCAGCCAGGACGGCATCGGCGACGCCCCGAACGACATGAGCGCCTGGGAGCTGTTCCAGCTCGGCTGGCTCGCCCCCCAGGGGGACAAGGGCCCGTTCTACGAGGTCGCCAACGCCGGCAGGACCTCGACCCACACGCTCGCCAAGAACGTCCCGGCCAGCACCGGCGGTGCACAGGCGCTGTTCACCGTGCTGCCCGACAACGAGGTCCCGCTCGAGCTCGGTGCGCCCAAGACCGGCGACTACCAGTTCTGGTCCACCCAGGGTGACAACCTCAACACCACCATGACCAAGACCGGGATCTCGGGCACCAACCTCACGGCAGCGGTCAAGTACGACATCGAGACCGACTGGGACTACGCGTTCCTGGAGGCCTCGAGCAACGGCACCACCTGGACGCCGGTGGCCACCAACCGCTCGGACACCAGCGGCGACCAGAGCGGGTTCAACACCAGCAAGACCGGGATCACCGGCAGCACCGGTGACCAGTGGGTCCAGCTCGCCGCCACGCTGCCGGCCGACACCACCGCGGTCCGGTTCCGCTACCAGACCGACGGCGCCTACGTGGAGCAGGGCTTCCGGGTCGACGACATCGTGCTCGACGCGACCACGAGCAGCGCCACCACCATCGGCACCGCCGAGACCGCCGACGAGGGCTGGACCTTCGACGGCTTCGTGCGCACCACCGGCGCGGAGATCCAGCAGTTCTTCAACGCCTACGTCTCGGAGAACCGTCAGTACGACGGCTACGACGAGTCGCTGAGGACGGCGTACAACTTCGGCTTCGCCGACACCCGGCCGGACTACGTCGAGACCTACCCGTACATGCCGGGCATGCTGGTCTGGTACTGGAACGACGAGTTCACCGACAACAACGTCGGCGAGCACCCGGGCGAGGGTCTGCTGCTGCCGGTCGACGCGCACCCGCAGTTCTCGCACTGGAAGGACGGGACGCTCATGCGCAACCGCATCCTGTCCTACGACTCGACGTTCTCCCAGCAGGCGACGAAGCGGATCACCCTCCACAAGGACGGTGTCCCCGCCACCATCGCCTCCAAGCCGGCCGTTCGGACCTTCGACGACACCAAGACCTGGTGGTACGACGAGGACGAGCACGGCGCGACCGGCTCCCACCCGGGTCGTTACCAGCCCGGCTGGTACAGCGTCGACGTGCCGAAGACCGGCACGACGATCACCGTCTTCCAGACGGCGAAGAACGGCAACCTCAAGGTCAAGGTGGCGCCCAAGCGCTGACCTGACCACCAGCGGCACCGGACGCCGCCGACGGGAGACCGTCGGCGGCGTCCGCCGTTTTGGCCGGTGTCCGTGGCGGCCGGTAGTTTCCGCTCGTGCCCTCCTCACGCCCCGACTCCCCCGCTGCCCCCGGAGCCGACTGGTGGCGCCAGGCGGTCGTCTACCAGGTCTACCCGCGCAGCTTCGCCGACGCCTCGGGCGACGGCATCGGCGACCTCCGGGGCATCACCAGCCGCGCCGACCACCTCGCCGCGCTGGGTGTGGACGCGGTCTGGGTCAGCCCCTTCTACCCCTCGGCTCTGGCCGACGGCGGCTACGACGTCGACGACTACCGCGACGTCGACCCGGTGCTGGGCACGCTCGACGACTTCGACGCGCTGGTGGCCGCACTGCACGGGCGCGGTCTGCGCGTGATCGTCGACATCGTCCCGAACCACTCCTCGGACCGGCACGTGTGGTTCCGGCAGGCCCTGGCGGCCGGGCCGGGGTCCCCGGAGCGCGAGCGCTACGTCTTCCGCGACGGCACCGGGCCCGGCGGCTCCGAGCCGCCCAGCGACTGGGAGTCGGTCTTCGGCGGCCCGGCCTGGGAGCGCGTCCCGGACGGCCAGTGGTACCTCCACATGTTCGCGCCCGAGCAGCCCGACCTCAACTGGGACCACCCCGAGGTCCGCGAGGACTTCCTGCACACCCTTCGCTTCTGGTCCGACCGCGGGGTCGACGGCTTCCGCGTCGACGTGGCGCACTCGCTGGTCAAGGACCTGAGCGAGCCGCTCACCCCCACCGCCGACCTGCCCCCGATCCCGCCGGCGCTGGGCCCGCACCCGCTGTGGGACCAGGACGGCGTCCACGAGGTGTACGCCGAGTGGCGGCGGGTGCTCGACGAGTACGACCCGCCCCGCACGGCCGTGGCCGAGGCGTGGGTGCACCGCAGCCGGCTGGCGCCGTACGCGCACCCGAGCGGGCTGGGACAGGCCTTCACCTTCGACCTGGTCGACGCCCCCTGGGACCCGGTGGCCTTCCGCGAGATCGTCGCCGACGTCCTCGAGGCCCGTCACGACACCGGCTCGTCCTCGACGTGGGTGCTGTCGAACCACGACGTCGTGCGTCACGCCTCTCGCTACGGCCTGCCCCCGGGCGACCGGGCCGAGATCTCCGAGGCGTGGCTGGGCACCGACGGACGCGACCCCGTGCTGGACCGCGAGACCGGTCTGCGGCGGGCCCGAGCGGCCACCCTGTTCATGCTGGCGCTGCCGGGATCGGCGTACCTCTACCAGGGCGAGGAGCTCGGCCTCCACGAGGTGCCCGACCTGCCCGCCGAGGCGCTGCAGGACCCGACCTGGAAGCGCTCGGGCCACACGGTCAAGGGCCGCGACGGCTGCCGGGTGCCGATCCCCTGGACCACCGAGCCGCCGTCGTACGGCTTCGGCGACGCTCCGCCGCACCTGCCGCAGCCGGACTGGTTCGGCGAGGTCGCCGTCGCCGTCCAGGAGGGGGACCCGGCCTCGACGCTGACGCTCTACCGCGAGGCGCTCCGCCTACGGCGCACGCTGCAGGGCGACGAGCAGCTGACCTGGCGCTCCGAGCCGGGGGCGACCGTCCTCGACCTCGCGCGGCCGGGCGGGTGGCGGTGCGTCACCAACATGGGCGCCACGAGCGTCGACCTGCCGGAGGGTGAGGTCGTGCTGGCCAGCGGCCCGCTCGACGGAGGGCGGCTCCCGGCCGACACGTCGGCCTGGCTCCGCGTGGAGGGTGTCTGAGGGCCTCTGAGGCTCCTCACCGGCTGATGCAGTCGGGGCCCGCCACGGGATCGGTGTCCGGCAGGTCGCCGGCGGCCCGGTGGCGTCCCAGGTTCCACGCGAGCCAGTCGTCGTCGGCCGCGATCCTTCCGGCCAGGGCGCACGTCCGGTCGTCCCCGGAGAGGTCGGCCAGCGCCGGTACGGCGTCGTCGGACAGGCCCTGCAGGTAGCTCCAGTCGACCTTGCCGCTCTCGGCGTACCGGTCGAGGTTGTGCTCGGCGATCCAGGCGTCCGGGTTGACCGCGGCCAGGCCGAGGAGCATCGCGGCGCCGCTGAGCAGGGCGGCGCGCGGCAGCCAGCGCGCGCGCAGCCCCACCCCCGCGACCATGACGCCCAGCACGAGCAGGCCCAGCCAGCCCTCGAACACGTCGACGAGCAGCCGGAGGCGCGTGAAGCCGTAGGCCTCCTGGTAGACGTGCATGCGGGAGAGTGCGGAGGCGACGACCACCAGGGTCAGCACGCACAGCAGGCCCAACGAGCCGCGCAGCCAGGCCCGGTCCCGTGGGGTCGCACGGGGCGCCTTGCGCGCCGCGGCCCACACCACGAGCAGCGTGAGGGCGGTCGCGACCGTCATCTGCCCGAAGCCCTCGTGCACGTAGTCGGCGTAGGTCAACCCGGTGGTGCGCTCGAGGTAGTCGTGGCCGCCGAAGACGACCGTGGCCTGGGCGCCCAGGAAGACGGCGAACACCGCGTCGACCAGCAGCACCGGCACCAGCCACTCGTAGCGGTGCGCGACGGGACGCACGACCCGGTCCTCGGGCTCGACCCGCGGAGGGTTGAGCGCCAGGTAGGTCGCCGCCAGCACCACGCCGCCGACGGCCACGGTCAGGAAGCCGCGCAGCACGAAGGTGTCCACCGTGAGGTCCGGCACCAGCGCGCCGGCCCACCGGGCGAAGACGGCGTCGGCCGAGGCGAACAGCAGCCCGAACACCACGAGGCCGAGCAGCGACCAGACGGTCGTCCGCAGCGCGGCGGCGCTGGTGCCGTGCCCGGTGATCGCGCGGGCGGACCGTCCCAGCCAGGGCAGGCCCCGGATGCCGGCCAGCGGCCACGCGACGCAGGAGACGACGAACGCCGGCACGCTGCGACCGGCCACGACCCCCACCGCGCACACGACGGCGCCGGCGAGCAGGCAGAGCGCGATGATCCAGTCGGCGTCGCGGAGCATCGCCACCGAGGCCAGCAGGACACAGAGTCCCGCGCAGGCGAGCGTGAACGGCGAGCGGCGGTTGACGCTGAAGCCCAGGACGACGCCGCCGGCGGCGAGCAGCACCAGGAACGTGCCGACACCCGCGTCGCGGAACGGCAGGACGACGGCGGCGAGCAGCCCGACGGCCAGGGCGGACAGCACCGCCCGCACGTTGGCCGGCAGCGCGACCTCGGGCCAGAAGCTGCCGAACAGCGCGTCCATGGCCGGCTCGGGCGGCGGGCCGGGAGGGCGGGCCGCGCCGGCGTACGACGCCGCGGGATGGGGTGGGCCCGCGTACGCCGTGGGGCGGCTGGGCCCGGAGGTGGAACCGCTGACGGACTGGGGCACGGTGGTCTCCTGGGTCGTTGGGACGGGGGGATGGACGACGGTCGGCGGGGTGGTGGACGGCAGGACCTCGGGCGGCTCCCGGGGCAGGTCGACGCGCACCCGCGCCCCCCGGCTCGGCGCCTCCGGGTCGACGACGTGGATGGTGCCGCCGTGGAGGTCGGTCACCCACCGGGCGATGGCCAGACCCAGGCCGGTCCCGCCTCCCCCCTCGGTCTCGCTCAGGGTGCCGAACCGCTCGAACACCCGGTCCCGGTCGGCCGCCGGGATGCCGGGACCGTCGTCGGAGACCTCCAGCCGCCAGCGGTCGTCGTACGTCGTGGCGCGGACCCGGACCACCCCGCCGGCGGGGCTGTGGCGCGAGGCGTTGTCGAGGAGGTTGGCCACCAGCTGGTGCAGGCGGGCGGGGTCGGCGGTAGTGGTGAGCGTCGACGGGTCGACGGCGAGGTCGTAGGTCACGTCGCGCCCGGTCACCCGGGCCTGCGCGACGCTGCGCTCGAGCAGGGCCTGCACCCTCACCGGTTCACGGGCGAGCCGGGTCGCGCCGGCGTCGACCCGGGCCAGGTCGATGAGGTCCGAGGCCAGGGCCGAGAGCCGCTCGGCCTGCTCCAGCGCGGCCCGCAGCGCGACCGGGTCGGGCTCGGCGACACCGTCGGCGAGGTTCTCCAGGACCGCGCACAGCGCCGCCAACGGGGTCCGGAGCTCGTGGCTGACGTTGGCGACCAGCTCGCGTCGCTGCCGGTCGACTCCTGCGAGGTCCTCGGCCATCCGGTTGAAGGCGCGAGCCAGCTCGCCGACCTCGTCCTTGGAGGTGGCCACCACCCGGGCGGAGTGGTCACCTCGAGCCATGCGGCGTGCGGCGGCAGTCATCTCCCGCAGCGGCGAGGTCATGCCGACCGCCAGCAGCTGGGTGACCGCGAGCGCGAGCGCCACCGTGACGGGCACGCTCAGCCAGAACGGCACGCCCCCGGCGGCTCCGGTCGCGGCCACCACGGCGGCGACGGTGACGCTGACCGCCACGAGCACACCGAGCTTGACCTTGACCGACGTCAGCTGGTCGAGGAGGCGGTTGCTCACGACCCGGTCCCGCGTGGGGCGCCGGGCTCGAGCGCGTAGCCGACCCCGTGCACGGTGCGCACCCGGTCCGAGCCGATCTTGGCCCGGAGCGCCTTCACGTGGCTGTCGACGGTGCGGGTGCCCGACGCGCTCTCCCAGCCCCACACCTCGGCGTACAGGCGCTCGCGGGTCAGCACGGTGCCGGGGCTGCCGGCGAGGTGCACGAGCAGGTCGAACTCGGTCGGGGTCAGGTGGACCTCGGCACCGGCGACGCGGACGCGGCGGGCGGCCGGGTCGACGCTCAGGTCGCCCAGCTCGATCGCCCCGCTCCCGGCGCCGGCGCGCTCGGCGACGAGCTCGGCGGCCCGCTCGACCCGCCGCAGCAGGGCGGCGACCCGCGCCACGAGCTCGCGCATCCGGAACGGCTTCGTCAGGTAGTCGTCGGCGCCGACACCCAGCCCGACCAGGACGTCGGCCTCGTCGTCGCGGGCGGTCAGCATCAGCACCGGGACGGGCCGGGTGGCCTGGATCCGCCGGCACACCTCGAGCCCGTCGAAGCCGGGCAGCATGACGTCGAGCAGCACCAGGTCGGGCTCGGTCTCGGTGAACCGTGCGACCGCTCCGGGCCCGTCCCACGCCTGGACGACGTCGTACCCCTCACCGCGCAGGCGGTCGGTGACCGCCTGGTTGATGACCGGCTCGTCCTCCACGACGAGCAGCCGCCTCGCCACTCCCTCCCGGCTGGTCCCGTGACTGGTCCCGTGACTGGCATGGCCCGAGCCTAGGAGCCCGGCGCCCGGAAGTCGGTCGCGAACCGTGAAGGTTCTGTGCAGGTCGTCCCGCGGCGGGTCAGGGGATGTGGATCTGGCCCTCGGTGATCATGAAGAACGGGTTGTAGCAGATCTCCCAGAGGTGGCCGTCGGGGTCGGCGACGTAGCCGGCGTAGCCGCCCCACTCCATCGACTCGGCCGCCTTGACCAGGGTGGCGCCGGCGGCGAGCACCACGGCGAAGGCGTCGTCGACCTCCTCGACCGAGAGCAGGTTGATCGCCAGCGTCGAGCCGCGGAACGCCGGCAACGAGGCGGGGTTCTCGAGGCCGGCGTCCTCGGCCAGCTCGGCCATCGGGAAGAGCCCGAGCCAGGTGGCCGCAGTCTTGAACCACACGATCCCGTCGTGCCGCGCTCCGCGCATCTCCCACCCCCAGGCCTCGTAGAACGCGATCGACCGATCGAGGTCGGCGACGCCGAGGGTGACGATGCTGAAGTTCGCGGGGACGGGCACACGGGCTCCTGGGGAGGTGGGGTGGGGTTGGTCAGTCGAGCGGAAGGACGTGCTCCAGGCCGACCGTGAGGCCCGGGTGGTCGGCGATGGCGCGCAGTCCGGTCAGCACGCCGGGGGTGAACGAGGCCCGGTCCATGGAGTCGTGGCGAACGGTCAGGGTCTCCCCCAGGCCGCCGAGCACGACCTCCTGGTGAGCCACCATGCCCTGGATCCGCAGGCCGTGGACCCGGACGCCGTCGACGTCGGCGCCCCGGGCGCCCTCGAGCGAGGTCGAGGTGGCGTCCGGCATCGGCGCCGACCCGGCCTCCCGCCGAGCGGCGGCGACCAGCTCGGCGGTGCGCCGGGCGGTGCCGCTGGGGGCGTCGGCCTTGTGGGGGTGGTGCAGCTCCACGATCTCGACGGAGTCGAAGAAGGGCGCGGCCTCGGCCGCGAAGCGCATCATCAGCACGGCGCCGATCGAGAAGTTCGGCGCGACGAGCACACCGACGCCGTCGTGGTCGTCGAGCTGCGAGCGCAACGTGGCCAACCGGTCGTCGTCGAAGCCGGTGGTGCCGACGACGGCGTGGATGCCGTGCTCGATGCAGAACGCGAGGTTGGCCATGACGACGTCGGGGTGGGTGAAGTCGACGACCGCCTCGGCGCCGGCCGCGACCAGGTCGGCCAGGTCGTCGTCGACGTCGACCCGCGCGACCAGCTGCAGGTCGTCGGCCGCCTCGACGGCGGCGCAGACCTCGCGGCCGACCTTGCCCTGGGCGCCGAGCACGCCGACCTTCCGCACCTGTGTCACGCCCCCGACCCTATAGCGGGCCCCGGACGCGGCGCCGGACGGTGCGCCCGCTAGGCGCAGCCGACCCGCTCCCTCGTCGCGGGCCAGCGCTCCCCCACCGGCGGACCGGCGGGGCGGTCGGCCACCACGAGGTACGCCGCGCTGCGGTCGGGCACCAGCCACAGCTCGCGCCCGTCGTGGCGCCACCCGGTGTCGGTCGCGACCTCGGGCAGCGGCACGTCCGCGGCGTACGTCGTGCGCTCGTGGTCGGCCAGCAGGCCGTCGACGTCACGAAGGTACTGCTCTCCGTCGCGCCACCCCCCGACCTGCAGGAAGGTGACGTCCTGCCAGTCGCAGTGCTCCGGCCCGGCGGCCGACTGCACCCGGGAGGTGGGCACCGGCGTCCCCTCCGCGTCGGTCCACACCTCGGTCCCCTGCTCCTCCGCGACCTCGGGCGGGAGCTCGGCCAGGTCGCAGGCGGCGTACGACGTCACGCCCCAGCCCTCGTCGTCGTCCCAGTCGGTGATGCCGTCCTCGACGACGAACGCGACCACGGTCCTGCCGTCGTGCTCCAGCGTGGCGAGCACCCGCGCGTCGTCGGTGGCCGTGACCTCGTAGCCGGTCGCCGGCAGGCCTCCGACGGAGCCCGCCCGGACCAGGTCCTCGACCGCGGCCCGCGGGTCGTCCTGCACGGTCTCGAGCCCGCCGTCGACGTAGTCCCCGCCGCCGGACGTCGCGACCCGGTGGGCGCACTCCAGCGCCCGCGCGGCCTTCGGGGCGATCGGGCGCTCCGGCGTCTGCCCGCCGACCTCCAGGACGTCCGGCGTGGGCGCGGACGAGGGACCGCACCCGGTCAGCGCCGCGAGCAGGACCACGGCACCCACGGAGGCAGCCCGGACCGGCGTGGCTCGAGGTCGCCGCAGCGTGGGTCGCATGCGGGTGGGACGCACGGGGCGGCCTCGAGGTTCCCGCCGCCGAAGGTCGAGCCGGCTCAGCGCTTCGCCGCGCGCGACGTCCGAGGCTCAGGGCCGACGACGGCGAGCGTCTCGGGTCCGGAGAAGAGGGTCCGTGCGAGGCCGTGCACGTCGTCGAGGGTGACGGCGTCGACGCGCCGGATGATCTCCTCGATGCTCGGCAGCTCCTCGCCGTGCAGCTCCGACTTCGCGATGCGCGACATCCGGGCCGCGGAGTCCTCGAGACCGAGCACGAGACCGCCTCGAAGCTGCCCCTTGCCTCGCTCGAGCTCCTCGGCGGTGAGCCCGTCCTCGGCCAGCAGCCGCAGCTCGGCGCGGACCACGTCGAGGACCTGGTCGAGCTTGCCGGGCAGGCAGCCGGCCCCGACGCAGAAGATGCCCGCGTCGGCGTAGTGACCGGCGTAGGAGTAGACCGAGTAGGCCAGCCCGCGGCGCTCGCGAACCTCCTGGAAGAGCCGTGACGACGGTCCACCGCCCAGGCACGCGTTGAGGACGCCGAGGGCGTAGCGACGCTCGTCGCCGCGCGGCAGCGCGTTGACGCTCAGCACCAGGTTGGCCTGCTCGAAGGGCCGCGAGACGCGGACCTCACCGCCGCCCGCCCGACGGAAACGGCGCGAACGCGCGCGGCGGGCAGGCGCGGGCACCTCCGCGGGAGCGGGCGCGAGGAAGTCGGCCCGATCGAAGGACGAGCGCACCATCGCGACGACCTCGTCGTGGTCGACGTTGCCGGCGACGCCGACCACCATGCCGTCGGCGGTGTAGTGCTTGCGCCAGAAGCGGTGGATCTGGGCACGGGTCAGCGCCGCGATCGACTCCGCCGTGCCCGCGATGGGGCGGCCCAGCGGGGACGTGCCCCAGCAGGCCTCGGCGTGGAGGTTGGTCACGACGTCCTCGGGGTCGTCGTCGTGCATGGCGATCTCGTCGAGGATCACCTCGCGCTCGGCCTCGACGTCCTCCGGGGTGATCGTCGAGGACGTGATCATGTCGCCGAGCACGTCGACGGCCAGGGGCAGGTCGACGTCGAGGACCCGGGCGTGGAAACAGGTGTACTCCTTGGCGGTGAAGGCGTTGAACTCACCGCCCACGGCGTCCAGCGACACCGAGATGTCCAGGGCGGAGCGCTCCGGCGTGCCCTTGAAGAGCAGGTGCTCGAGGAAGTGCGACGCCCCGGCCAGGGCAGGGGTCTCGTCGCGCGAGCCCACCCCGACCCAGACCCCGATCGAGGCCGAGCGGACGCCGGGCATCGACTCGGTGACCACGCGCAGCCCGCCGGGCAGGACGGTACGCCGCACCGTGGACACAACGGCGCCGGTCGTGTCGGTCTCCACCAGCAGCGTCTCCGGCTCCTGCGGGACCGGCTGCCCCGACGGCGTACGGGAACGGACCCGGTCGATGTCGACCGGGCCCGTTCCGAGTGCTTGCTTGCGCGCCGTGGGGATCAGCCCTCGTCCGAGCTCGCGGCGTCGGCGGTGTCGGGCTCCGCGGAGCCGTCGTCCTCGACGACCGGGATCAGCGACAGCTTGCCGCGGTCGTCGATCTCGGCGATCTGGACCTGGAGCTTCTGGCCCACCGAGACGACGTCCTCGACCGCGTCCACGCGCTTGCCGCCGGCCAGGCCGCGCAGCTTGCTGATGTGCAGCAGGCCGTCCTTGCCCGGGAGCAGCGAGACGAACGCACCGAAGTTCGTCGTCTTGACGACGGTGCCGAGGTAGCGCTCGCCGACCTCGGGCATCGTCGGGTTGGCGATCGCGTTGACGGCCTGACGGGCGGCCTCGGCCGCCTCGCCGTTGGTGGCACCGATGTAGATGGTGCCGTCGTCCTCGATGGACAGCGACGCGCCGGTGTCGTCCTGGATCTGGTTGATGACCTTGCCCTTGGGCCCGATGACCTCGCCGATCTTGTCGACGGGGATCTTCACGGTGATGATCCGCGGGGCGTGCAGGCTCATCTCCTCGGGGGCGTCGATGGCCTCGGCCATGACGTCGAGGATCGCCAGGCGCGCGTCGCGGGCCTGGGTCAGCGCGCCGGCCAGCACGTCGGCGGGGATGCCGTCGAGCTTGGTGTCGAGCTGCAGCGCGGTGACGAACTCGCGGGTGCCGGCGACCTTGAAGTCCATGTCGCCGAAGGCGTCCTCGGCACCGAGGATGTCGGTCAGGGCGACGTACTCGTCCTTGCCGTCGACCTCACCGGTGATGAGGCCCATGGCGATGCCGGCGACGGGAGCGCGGAGCGGGACGCCGGCCTGGAGCAGCGACAGCGTCGAGGCGCAGACCGAGCCCATCGAGGTGGAGCCGTTGGAGCCCATGGCCTCGGAGAGCTGACGGATCGCGTAGGGGAACTCCTCGCGGGTGGGCAGCACCGGCAGGATGGCGCGGCGCGCGAGCGCACCGTGACCGACCTCGCGACGCTTCGGGGAGCCGACGCGACCGGTCTCGCCGGTGGAGAACGGCGGGAAGACGTACTTGTGCATGTAGCGGCGGGACTTCTCCGGCGACAGCGTGTCCAGCTTCTGCTCCAGCGTGAGCATGTTCAGCGTGGTGACGCCCAGGATCTGGGTCTCGCCGCGCTCGAACAGCGCCGAGCCGTGGACGCGCGGGATCACGCCGACCTCGGCGGTGAGGCTGCGGATGTCGGACAGGCCGCGACCGTCCATGCGGACCTTGTCGCGGAGCACGCGGTCGCGGACCAGCGCCTTGGTGACCGAGCGGAACGCCGCACCGATCTCCTTCTCGCGCCCCTCGAACTGCGGGCCGACGGCGGTCAGCACGCTGTCCTTGACGGCGTCGAGACGCTCCTCGCGCTCCTGCTTGCCGGTGATGGTCAGCGCCTGCGCCAGGTCGGCGGAGGCGGCGGACTCGACCGCGGCGTACACGTCGTCCTCGTAGTCGAGGAAGATCGGGAAGTCCTGGACCGGCTTGGCGGCCTGCTTGGCCAGCTCGGCCTGGGCCTCGCACAGCTGCTTGATGAAGGGCTTGGCGGCGTCGAGACCGCTGGCCACCTTCTCCTCCGTCGGCGCCTCGGCACCGCTGCGGACCAGGTTGAAGGTCTCCTCGGTCGCCTCGGCCTCGACCATCATGATGGCGACGTCGCCGGTGTCGGTGACGCGACCGGCCACGACCATGTCGAAGACGGCGTCCTCGAGCTGGCTGTGGGTCGGGAAGGCCACCCACTGGTTCTCGATGAGGGCGACGCGGACACCGCCGACGGGGCCGGAGAACGGCAGGCCGGAGAGCTGGGTCGACAGCGACGCGGCGTTGATCGCGAGCACGTCGTAGGGGTGGTCGGGGTCGAGCGCCAGCACGGTGATGACGACCTGGACCTCGTTGCGCAGACCCTTCTTGAAGGTCGGGCGCAGCGGGCGGTCGATCAGGCGGCAGGTGAGGATCGCGTCCTCACCGGGACGACCCTCGGACCGGAAGAACGAGCCGGGGATCTGGCCCACGGCGTACATCCGCTCCTCGACGTCGATCGTCAGGGGGAAGAAGTCGAAGTGGTCCTTGGGGTGCTTGCCGGCCGTGGTGGCCGAGAGCAGCATCGTGTCGTCGTCGAGGTAGGCGGTGACCGAGCCGGCCGCCTGACGGGCCAGCAGGCCGGTCTCGAACTTGACGGTGCGCTGACCGAACTTGCCGTTGTCGAGAACGGTCTCGACAGCGGAGATGACGGGTCCCTCCATGGGGATCTCCTTTTCGTTTCGCGGAGCGATCACGCGACGTCGAC
>CAVRJU010000004.1:0-12971 GCA_963721555.1 uncultured Actinomycetota bacterium
CTGCGGCGCATCGACGGTGAACAGCTGGCCAGCGAGTGCTGGCCGGTGGCCGGAGCCGGGGGCCGGTCTTCGATCGAGGCCCGCGGGTGCGTCGACCGGTGCTGCTGGTCGAGACCGCCCGAGGGCCACTACCGAGGACCGAGCCGGACGTTCGCGGTCGCTCCTGGGGTGATGGATTCAGTTGTGAGGTGCTAGCGGTGTGCCGGTGGTGCGGCTGCCGTGGACGGCAGCGGAGCGGCCACCTGGCACAGGTAGCCGCTCCGAGAGCTCATCGCCGCAGACCGAGGCGCTCCACGATGGAGCGGTAGCGGTTGATGTCTTCCTTCTGCATGTAGTTCAGCAGCCGACGACGGCGGCCGACCAGCAGCAGCAGGCCACGACGCGTGTGGTGGTCGTGCTTGTGCTTCTTCAGGTGCTCGGTGAGGTGAGCGATCCGGTGGCTGAGCAGCGCAACCTGGACCTCGGGGGAGCCGGTGTCGCCCTCGGTCAGGCCGTACTCGGCGACGATGTTCTTCTTGGTCTCAGCGTCAGTACCTGCAGACACAGGGTTCCTCTCGAGGTTCGTTGCGCGGCGCACCGGGGCTGGTTCACCCGGGCTCTGTGGATCCGCGGCCGTTGGACGGCAACCGAAGAAGACTATCAACCCACCGGCCCTACCCCGAAATCGCGCGTCCCCGGAGCGGCTGCCGGTTTCTCACGGTATGCCGAGAGCCTGGCACTCCCCATGGCGTCCAGGGCATGGGGAGTGCCAGTTTGCCGTGGGCAGTGCCGTCGTACGAGGCGACCTGTTTGACTGCCACGGTGACGACCCGGACCGCGCTGACCGCCTGCAACCTGTGCGAGGCCATCTGCGGCCTCGTCCTGACCCTCGAGCCCGGCCCGGACGGCCGCGAGCGCGTGACCGGGGTGCGCGGCAACCCCGACGACCCGCTCTCGCGCGGCCACATCTGCCCCAAGGGCGTCGCGATCGCCGACGTGTACGACGACCCGGACCGTCTGCGCCGCCCCCTCGTCCGGCAGCCGGACGGCACCCTGGCCGAGACGGGTTGGGACGAGGCCGTCCGGGCCGCCGTGGAGGGACTCGGCGGGGTCCAGGAGCGTCACGGACGCGACGCCGTGGCGTCGTACCTCGGGAACCCGAACGTCCACAGCCTCGGCTCGATGACGCACGGCACCCAGCTGGTCAAGGCGCTGGGGTCCCGCAACGCCTACTCGGCGACCTCGGTGGACCAGCTGCCCGCCCAGCTCGCGGCGCACCTGCTGTTCGGCCACCAGCTCCTGATCCCGATCCCCGACCTGGACCGCACCGACCTCTTCGTGGTGCTGGGTGCCAACCCGATGGCCTCCAACGGCTCGCTCATGACGGTGCCGGACTTCCCCGGCAGGCTGCGCGAGCTCAAGGCCCGCGGCGGTCGCATGGTCGTGCTCGACCCGCGGCGCACCGAGACGGCGAAGGTCGCCGACGAGCACCACTTCGTGCGTCCCGGCACCGACGCGGCCGTGCTGCTGGCGATGCTGAACGTCGTGCTCTCCGAGGGACTCGAGCGCGTCCCGGCGTACGTCGACGGCCTCGACGCCCTGCGCGACGCGGTCGCCCCCTTCACCCCCGAGCTGGCCTCGCGGGTCTCCGGCGTGCCCGCGGAGAGCATCGCCGCCCTGGCCCGGGAGGTCGCGACCACCGAGCGGGCTGCGGTCTACGGCCGGATGGGGGTCTCGACCCAGGGCTTCGGCACCGTCTGCGCTTGGGCGATCAGCTGCCTGAACACCGTCACCGGTCATCTCGACGTCCCCGGCGGCGTGATGTTCACGAGCCCGGCCGTCGACGTCGTGGGGCGCGGGCTGATCGGTCGCGGGCACCACGACAGGTACCGCAGCCGCGTCCGCGACCTGCCCGAGACCGGCAGCGAGCTGCCCGTCGCGACCCTGGCCGACGAGATGCTCACCCCCGGGAAGGGCCAGGTCCGCGGGCTGCTGACCGTGGCCGGCAACCCGGTCCTGTCCACGCCCGACGGCGCGCGGCTCGACGAGGCGGTCGCGGGGCTGGAGTTCCGCGTCGCGGTCGACATCTACCTCAACGAGACCACGCGGCACGCCGACGTCGTCCTGCCGCCGACCACCACGCTGGAGCGCGACCACTACGACCTGGCGTTCCACGCGCTGGCGGTGCGGAACACCGCCCGGTTCAGCCGGGCGGTCCTGCCGAAGGCCGAGGACGCGCGCCACGACTGGGAGATCTTCCGCGACCTCGCCCTGGGCCTGGTGCGGAGGTCCGGACGCAGCCAGCCGTGGAAGCGGTGGGCCGTGACCCAGGCCCGGATGCGGCTCTCCCCCACCCGGATCATCGACGGGCTCCTGCGCACCGGCGGGCGCCGGCTCTCCGTCGGCGCCCTGACGAAGCGGCCCGAGGGCGTGGACCTGGGCCCGCTGGAGCCGCGCCTGCCCGCCCGGCTGATGACGCGCGGCAAGCGGGTCGACCTCGCCCAGCCGCTTCCCCTGGGCGAGCTGTCCCGTGTCCTCATGCTGGCCGACGAGGTCCCCGACGACTCTCAATTGTTGTTGATCGGGAGAAGGCATCAGCGTGACAACAACTCGTGGATGCACAACGCCGAGCGGTTGACGCGCGGCCGCGCGCGGCACCAGCTCTTCATGCACCCCGACGACCTCGCGGCGCGCGGGCTCGCGGACGGTACGACGGTCGAGGTGGCCAGCCGGGTCGGCAAGGTCAGCGTCGAGGTGAGCAGCACCGAGGACGTCATGCCGGGGGTGGTGTCGCTGCCCCACGGCTACGGCCACGCACGCAACCCGGGCATGGGGCACGCCCGTCAGGTGCCCGGTGCGTCCATCAACGACCTGACCGACCCGGAGCGGCTCGACGTCAGCGGCAACGCGGCCTTCAGCGGCGTACCGGTGACGGTGTCCGCCGGAGGCTGAGGCGCCGGCCGGCCGCCGTACGCCGCTGGCTGAGCCGCCCGGCCGGCCGCCGTACGCCGTACTCCCCACGGTGAGCTGGCGCTCCCCATGCTCCGGTCGCCATGGGGAGCGCCAGCTTGCCGGCATACCGTGGGAAACCGGCGGCACCCCTCAGGCGTCGAGGACGGCGCGCACGGCGGCACGCGCCTCGTGCGGGTCCGAGGCGGCCAGCGCCGCCTCGGCGGCACGGGTGCAGGCCTCGTCGGAGGTGGCACCGAGCTGCGCACCGACGGCACGGACCGCGTTGGGGGCCATCGAGAGCGACGTGATGCCCATGCCGACGAGCACGGTGGCCAGCGCGGGGTCGGCGGCGGCCTCGCCGCACACCCCGACGGGCTTGCCGTGCTTCTTGCCCGCGGCGGCCGTCATCGCGATCAGCCGCAGCACGGCGGGCTGCCAGGGGTCGGTGAGGTGGGCCAGCCCGGCCGACATCCGGTCGGCGGCCATGGAGTACTGCGTCAGGTCGTTGGTGCCGATGGACATGAAGTCGACGACCTCGAGGATCTGCTCGGCGAGCAGCGCCGCCGAGGGGATCTCGACCATGACGCCGACGGTGAGCCCGTGCTTGCGCACGCGGCCGGCGAACGTCTCGGCCTCCTCGACGGTGGCCACCATGGGGGCCATCACCCAGGGCGCGCTGCCGGTCTGCTCCGCCGCCAGCGCGATGCCCTCGATCTGGCGGTCGAGCAGGCCGGGGTCGTCGAAGGAGAGCCGCAGCCCGCGGATGCCGAGCGCCGGGTTCTCCTCCCCCTTCGGGGTGGCGTAGGCGATGGGCTTGTCCGACCCGGCGTCGAGGGTGCGGACGACGACCGTGCGACCGTCGGCGAACGGTCGCAGCACGGCGGCGTAGACGTCGGCCTGCTCCTCGACGCTGGGCTCCTCGGTGCTGCCGAGGAAGCAGAGCTCGGTGCGGAAGAGCCCGACGCCCTCGACGGGGAAGGCGACGGCCTTCTCGGCCGACGGGCCGTCGGCGACGTTGGCCATCACCTTGACCGCGGTGCCGTCCTTGGTCGCGGCCGGACCGCTCCAGGCGTCGAGGTGGGCGCGCCACTCCTGGTCCTTGCGGACCCGCTCGGCGGCGTCGGCCTCGTCGACCTCGGTCTCGACCGCACCGGTCGAGCCGTCGACCAGCACGCGGGTGCCGGGTGCGAGCCCGGTGGCGCCGTGGACGCCGACCACGCAGGGGATGCCGAGCTGGCGGGCGATGATCGCGGTGTGGCTGGTGGGCCCGCCCTGCTCGGTGACGAGCGCGACCACGAAGGCCGGGTCCAGGCCGGCGGTGTCGGCGGGCGCGAGGTCCACGGCGACCAGCACCGACGGCTCGACGGGGGTGCTGAGTCCGGGCTCGGGCGCGCCGACGATGCGTGCGGTCAGCCGCCGCTCGATGTCGCGCAGGTCGGTGACCCGCTCGGCCATCAGCCCGCCCATCTGGGTGAAGAGCGTCGCGAACTGCTCGACCGCGCCGCGCAGCGCCTCCAGGAGGGGCTCCCCCGCGTCGAGGCGCTTCTTGACGGCCTTGCGCAGGCCCTTGTCCTTGACCAGGTTCGCCGTCGCGACGAGCACCTCGGCAGCGGCGCCGGACGCGTTCGAGGAGCGGGCGACGAGCGAGTCGGCCACGACGCCGACCGACTCGTCGTACGTCGCGAGGGCGTCGTCGGGGCTGGCAGGGTCGCGGGCCTCGTAGGCCTGCACGACGTCGGCGGGCACGTCGGAGGTGACGGTGACGACCGGGCCCAGCGCGACGCCGGGCACGACCGGGGTGCCGGTGAGCACGCCGGTGCCGGCCGGGTGCGCGGACGAGGCGTTCGAGGCTGTGAGGGAGGTCATGGACAGAAATGTAACCCCCGTCACCCCTTGACAGTCAACACGTTCGGGCATAAAACAACAGATACAAAGATTATCCGCGTCACCGCCGACACTGGGAGGACCGATGTACGCCGAGGAGCGCCAGCAGGCCATCGCGGCCCTCGTGGCCCGGTCCGCACGGTTGTCCGTGTCCGACCTGGCCGGGAAGTTCGCCGTCACCACCGAGACGATCCGGCGCGACCTCTCCACCCTGGAGCGTAGTGGTCTGGTCCGCCGGGTGCACGGAGGCGTCGTCGCCTCCCAGGCTCTCAGCGTGCTCGAGGTGGCCGTCTCCGACCGGGACCGCAGCAGCGCCGCCGAGAAGGACCGCATCGCCCAGGCCGCCCTCGACCTGGTGCCCGAGAACGGCAGCGTGATCCTGGACGCCGGCACCACCACGGCCCGGTTGGCGGGGATGCTGCCCTCCGACCGTCGCCTCGAGGTCACCACGCACGCCGTCCCGATCGCCGCACGCCTGGTCGGCAACCCCGCCGTGGTGCTGCACCTGCTGCCCGGCCGGGTGCGCGCCACCACCCAGGCCGCCGTCGGCGAGGACACCGTCGCGGCGCTCGAGCCGCTGCTGGCCGACGTCGTCTTCCTCGGCACCAACGGCATCAGCGCCGCCCACGGGCTCTCCACCCCTGACCACAGCGAGGCCGCGGTCAAGCGCGCCATCGTCGCTGCGGGCCGGCAGGTGGTGCTGCTCGCCGACTCCGACAAGCTCGGTCAGGAGCACCTCGTGCGCTTCGCCCGTCTGGACCAGGTCGACGTGCTCGTCACCGACGACCGCGCCACTCCCGAGGCGGTCGAACCCCTCACCGACGCCGGCATCAAGGTGGTCCTCGCATGATCGTCACCCTCACCGCCAACCCGAGCTTCGACCGGACCGTCGCCCTGTCCGGCCGCCTCGAGCGCGGGGGCGTGCTGCGCGCCGACGCGGCGCTGGAGCAGGCCGGAGGCAAGGGCGTGAACATCTCGCGGGCCGCCTCCGTGGCCGACGTCGCGACCGTCGCGGTGTTCCCGGCCGACGAGGACGCGCCGTTCACCGTGTCGCTGCGTCACGATCGGATCCGCTGCCACCCGGTGCGCCCCACGGGTGAGGTCCGGGTCAACCTGACCCTCACCGAGCACGACGGCACCACCACCAAGATCAACAGCGCCGGCGCCACCGCCGACGCCGAGCTGCTCGACCGCCTGCGCGGCGCCGTGGGCGAGCTCGCCGCGGACGCCTCGTGGGTGGTGCTGGCCGGCTCCGTGCCGCCGGGCACCCCCGACGGGTGGTACGCCGAGGTGGCCGCCGACCTGCGCGCCTCCGGCGCCCGGGTGGCCGTCGACACCTCTGAGAAGCCGCTGCTGGCCCTCGCCGCCGCGCTGGGCGAGGCCCGTCCCGACATCATCAAGCCCAACTCCGAGGAGCTGGCGCTGCTGACCGGCGGCGACCCGGTGGCCATCGAGGCCGACCCGGTCGAGGCGGCCGCGGCGGCGTACCGGCTCGTCGAGGCCGGCGCCGGCAGCGTGCTGGCGACCCTGGGCGGCGCCGGCGCCGTGCTGGTCACCCCCGAGGGTGCCTGGCGTGCCACTCCCCCGCCGATCACGGTCGTCAGCACCGTCGGGGCCGGCGACTCCAGCCTCTTCGGCTACCTGCTCGCCGACCTGCGCGGGGAGGCTCCCGCCGAGCGGCTGCGCCTGGCCGTCGCCTACGGCAGCGCCGCGGCGTCGCTGCCCGGCACCACGATCCCCGCGCCCCACCAGGCGCGGGCGGACCTCGTCGAGGTCCACCCCGTACCGCTGGACACCCGTCCGGCTCCTGCGTCCCCACGCGCAACACCTGCAGCGACCGCTGCACGAGAGAACTGAGGTGACCGCCATGTCCACTCCCCTGATCGACCGCGCGCTCGTGCGGCTCGACGACGACCTGGGGGACGACAAGTCCGCCGTGATCAGGTCGCTCGCCGAGGTCGTCGCAGCGGCAGGTCGCAGCGACAACGCGTCGGGCCTCGCCGACGACGCGCTGGCGCGGGAGTCGACCTCGCCGACCGGGCTCCCCGGCGGCATCGCGATCCCGCACTGCCGCACCGCCCACGTCGAGGTCGCCACGCTGGCCTTCGCGCGGCTCAGCCCGCCGCGTGACTTCGGCGCCAAGGACGGCCCGGCCGACCTCGCCTTCCTCATCGCCGCTCCCGCCGGCGGCGACGCCACCCACCTGCAGCTGCTGACCAAGCTGGCCCGCGCGCTGGTGAAGAAGGACTTCACCGAGGCCCTGCGCCGCGCCCGGACCGAGGACGAGGTCGTCGAGCTCGTCAGCGGCGTGGTCGGCACCGCACCGGAGCCCTCCGCGGCCCCGGCCGCCGCCACCCCGACTGCCGGTGCCGCCGCTGCTGCCGCGGCCCCGGCGTCCTCCGCGGCGGACACCACGTCCTCGTCGGCCTCGTCGTCGGCTCCGCGCCTGGTCGCCATCACCGCCTGCCCGACCGGCATCGCCCACACCTACATGGCCGCCGAGGCCCTCGAGGCCGCCGCCGCGCGCGCCGGTGTCGAGCTGGCCGTCGAGACCCAGGGCTCGGCGGGCTCCTCGCCGCTGTCCCAGGCGACGATCGCCGGCGCGGACGCCGTCATCTTCGCCACCGACGTGGGTGTCAAGGACCGTGCCCGCTTCGCCGGCAAGCCGATGGTCGCCTCCGGCGTGAAGCGGGCCATCGACGACTCCGACGGCATGATCCGCGACGCCGTCGCCGCCGCCTCCAACCCCTCCGCCTCTCGCGTGGAGGGCACGGCCAGCACGGGAGCCGGCGCCCACGAGGGCAAGGAGTCGATCGGGCTGAAGGTCCGCCGCGTCCTCATGACCGGCGTCTCCTACATGATCCCGTTCGTCGCAGCCGGTGGACTGCTGATCGCCCTGTCGTTCCTGCTGGGCGGCTACCAGATCGCCCTCGAGACCGAGGACGGCGCCGGTGGCGTCGCGGGTCAGATCTTCGCGGGCGGCTCCATCCTCAACCCGCCCGACCCGGGCCAGTTCGCGCTGATCAACGACCAGAGCCTGCCCAACGGCGCGCTGCTGACCTACCTGGCCGCCGCGCTGCTGACGCTGGGCGGTGCGGCCTTCGGGTTCCTGGTCCCGGCCCTGGCCGGCTACATCGCCTACGCGATCGCCGACCGCCCCGGCATCGCGCCCGGCTTCGTCATGGGCGCCATCGCCGGCACGACGCAGTCCGGCTTCCTCGGCGGCATCATCGGAGGCGTGCTCGCCGGTGTCATCGCCGCGAAGATCGGCGGCTTCAGGACGCCGGCCTGGCTGCGCGGGCTCATGCCGGTGCTGGTCATCCCGCTGCTCACCACGCTGATCGCCGGCTTCATCATGCTCGTCGTCCTGGGCAAGCCGCTCGCCGAGCTCATGACCGCTCTCAACGACGGCCTGACCAGCCTCTCCGGCGGCGGCGCCGGCGTCCTGCTGGGCGTCATCCTCGGCCTGATGATGGCCTTCGACATGGGCGGTCCGCTCAACAAGACCGCCTACCTGTTCGCCACCACCGGGCTCGCCGCGGCGGCGACAGCCACCGACGCCCCGCAGCTGCTCATCATGGCCGCGGTCATGCTGGCCGGCATGGTGCCCCCGCTGGCGCTCGCCCTGGCCACGGTCGTCCGGCCGGGCCTGTTCACCGCCCCCGAGAGGGAGAACGGCAAGGCGGCCTGGCTGCTCGGCGCCTCCTTCATCACCGAGGGCGCCATCCCGTTCGCGGCGGCCGACCCGCTGCGCGTCATCCCGCCGATCATGGCCGGCAGCGCGGTCACCGGAGCGCTCTCCATGGGTCTCGACGTGGGGCTGCGGGCCCCGCACGGCGGCATCTTCGTGCTCTTCGCGGTGGACAACGTCCTCGGGTTCCTCATCGCCCTGGTCGCCGGTACGTTGGTCGCGGCAGCGGGTGTGATCGCCCTCAAGTCCCTGACCGAGGACACGGCCGAGATCGAGCAGCTCTCCAAGGTCGCCGTCTGACCTCTGCGGAGACCTCCGCCGAGCGCACGTCACCCATCCACAGCCCAGCAACTCAGAGGAGACACCCACGATGCCCAGCAAGACCGTCAACGTCGGCTCCGCCGTCGGCCTGCACGCCCGTCCCGCCGCGATCATCGCGGAGGCCGCGGCCGACCTCGACGCCGAGGTCACCCTCGCCGTCGGAGGCGACGACCCCGTCGACGCCAGCTCGGCGCTGCTGATCATGACCCTCGGCGCCGGCAAGGGCGACGCGGTCGAGGTCAGCAGCGACGACCAGTCGGCCGTCGACACCATCGCGGCGCTCGTCGAGAAGGACCTCGACGCCTGACGTCGTACGCCTGACCCGAGCCGCTCGTCCCCTCCGGGGGCGGGCGGCTCAGTCGTTCCCCGGGTCCCCCGGCCGGACCACCGGCTGGTCGGTGGGCTCCGGTGCCGGCGGCAGGGTCCGGGTCGGTACGACGTCCTCGGTCGCACCGGTGGCCGGAGCCGCCGGCGGCGCGGGGGGCGCGGCGACGTCGCGACCACGGCGCAGGTGCCGGTAGACGGTGCGGACGGCGACGGCCTTCTCCATCTCGTGCAGCACGCCGGTGAAGAACTGCACCCGGTAGGCCTCGTCGGTGACGACGTAGACGGTGAAGTAGAGCCCCGAGAAGGCCGCCAGGAACGTCGAGGTCTGCAACAGCTCCACCGAGACGTTGCCGAGCCCCGGGAAGGTGGTGGTCCCGCCGCCGATCCACGCCTCCTGCACGCCCTTCTTCATGGTCAGCGCGCCGAAGACCAGGAAGAACACGAACACGGCGAGCGCCAGCAGCAGCACCTGCGCGGCCTGGATGACCAGCAGCACCACGATGAGGTTGCCGCGCTCGAAGCCGCGCACCTCGGTGTCACGCTGCAGGTCGAGCTCGTCGCCGTGCTGGGTGACGAGGTCGCGCGCCGCCTCCGCCATCGGCGTCCCGCGGCTGGCCGAGACCAGGAGCGGGAGCGTCGATGCGGTCGTCGACGACGTCGACCTCCTCGGGCAGGCGCACCAGCAGGAACGCCACCGCCACGACCCCGAAGAGCAGGACCGTCAACCACAGCAGGGCCCCGTCGAGGGAGGCCGACAGCATCCACACCTCGGCGTTGATGAAGAGGAAGGTGATGAACACCAGCAGCAACGGCAGGGCCCGGGTCGCCATCGGGAACAGCTGACCGAGCCCGGAGGCGGTGCGGTGCACGGCGAAGGTCACGATCGGTCGGGCCCGCAGCCGGGTCACGGCGTAGAACCCGGCGGCCAGGAGACCCAGGAACGTGACCGCGCCGGGACCGAAGGAGGCGTTCGACGTCCGCCAGGTCAGGACCCCGCCCAGCAGCAGCGCGGCCAGTCCGACGGCCAGCAGCAGGGGCAGCATCGCGCGCAGCGTCAGCGCGCTGCGCGCGGCGGCGCGCTCGTCGGGCACGAAGTAGGGCAGGCCACGCTTGCGGAACCAGGACTCGGTCGCGGCCATCACCTCGGGGGTCGCCGAGCCGAGCGTCCCGGCCCCGCTGCCCTCACCTGCAGGCGCCGTCACACCAGCCCCAGCACGCGTCGGGTGTCGGCGACGTCGCCGGCCATCGCCTCGAGCAGCTCGTCGAGGGAGTCGAAGCGCGTCATGCCGCGCACCTTGGCGACCATCTCCACGGAGACCTGGCGGTCGTAGAGGTCGAGGTCGTCGCGGTCGAGCACGTAGGCCTCCACCCGCCGCTCCCGCTCCCCCGCGAAGGTCGGGTTGGTGCCCACGCTGATGGCGGCGGGCATCCGCTCGGGCTCGCCGTCGACGTACACCCAGCCGGCGTAGACGCCGTCGGCGGGCGCCGCGGTCCCACCCGGCGGCACGTTGGCGGTGGGGTAGCCGATCCCGCGCCCACGCTGGTCGCCGCGCTGCACGGTGCCGCGCACCACGACCGGCCGTCCGAGCGCCTCGGCGGCACCCTCGACGTCGCCGGCTGCGAGGCAGGTCCGCACGTACGTCGACGACCACACCTGCGGGCCACCGTCGAGCTCGACGCCCTCGGCGACGAAGTCGTGACGCTCGCCGAGCTCACGGAGCGTGCTGACGTCGCCGGCCGCGCGACTGCCGAAGCGGAAGTTCTTGCCCACCACGACGGCGGCGGCGTGCAGCGCCGCCGACGAGGATCTCGGTGACGAAGCGCTCGGGCGACCAGGAGGCCACCTCGCGGCTGAACGGCACCACGAGCACGTCGTCGACGCCGGCCTCCTGCAGCAGGCGGGCCCGCTCGTCGATGCCGGTCAGGGTGTTGGGAGCGTGCTCGGGGCGCAGCACGGCGATGGGGTGGGGGTCGAAGGTGACCGCCACGACGCGGCGCGCGTCGACCTCGGCGGCCAGGCTCCGGGCGCGCGCGATGACGTGGCGGTGACCGCGGTGCACCCCGTCGAAGTTGCCGATGGTGACCACCGTGCGCCCGAGGTCGGCCCGCACCTCGTCGACCGATCGCCAGACCGTCATGCCCACCGTCCTCTCGTGCTCGGGTGTCGTTGCGTGTCTCGATGACTGCTCGAAGCCTGCCACAGCGGGGTCGGGCGCCGACGGGTTCCCCGGCGGCGGTGCGGTGTCGCTGCTCACCCGCCGGACGCCGAGCAGAACACCGCGACCGCGGTCGCCCGGGGAGCCCCGTCGGGGCCGGGGTCGGCCGAGCGGTAGAGCGCGAGGAAGGTGCCGTCCGGCGCCAGCACGGCCACCGGTGCGTCGGTGGGCACCGCCAGTGCCAACGCGCGGCCGAAGGTGACGTCGCGCGCCTGGTCCTCGTCGAGCCGGCGGCAGTCGAAGAACCGGGCCACCGCGTCCTCGAGGGGGACGACGTCCAGCTCGCCGGTCGCGAGCGCCGCCTCCAGGTCGGCAGCGCCGTCCAGGCCCACCGGGCCCACCGTCGTACGCCGCAGCCGGGTCAGGTGCCCGCCGACGCCGAGGTCGGCGCCGAGGTCACGGGCCAGGGCGCGGACGTAGGTGCCGGTCGTGCAGTGCACCTCGACGTCGACGTCGAGGACCGGTACGCCGTCGTCGTCGGCCGGCTGGAGAGCCAGCACGTCGAAGCGGTGCACGGTCACCGGTCGTGCCTTCAGCTCGACCGTGGCGCCCTCACGGGCCAGGGCGTAGGCCCGCCGGCCGTCGACCTTGATCGCCGAGACGGTGGAGGGGACCTGCTGGATGTCGCCGGTCAGGCGCGTCACCGCGGCGCGGACGGCCGCCTCGGCGACCGCGGAGGCGTCGGCGCGCGCGAGCACCGCGCCCTCGGCGTCGTCGGTGGTGGTGGCCACCCCGAGCCGGATCGTGGCGAGGTAGGTCTTGTCGGCCAGCGCCAGGTGCCCCAGCAGCCGGGTGCCCTTGTTGACCCCCAGCAGCAGCACCCCGGTGGCCATCGGGTCGAGGGTGCCGGCGTGCCCGACGCGACGCGTGCCGACCAGCCGGCGCACGCGGGAGACCACGTCGTGCGAGGTCATCCGGCCCGGCTTGTCGACCACGACGAGCCCCGAGGGGCCGCCGTCAGGACGGCGCCGGCTCACGCGCGGGCGTCGGAGTCGTCGTCCCCTCGCATCCGCGGCGTCTGCCATTCCAGGGGCCAGGTCCTCGTCGTCCTCGACGCGAGGCTTGCGGTAGGGGTCCGCCTCCCCGGCGAACACGGCGCCGGCCGAGGCGGCCGCCGCAGCCGCGTCGGCCTGCCGGACCTGCTCGAGGAGGTCCTCGAGGTGACGCGCGGTCTCCGGGAGGGCGTCACGGATGAACTCGATGGTCGGCACGTGCCGGATCCCGAGCTGCTTGCCCACCTCGGAGCGGATCAGCCCCTTGGCCGACTCCAGAGCCGCCGCGGTCCCCTCCGCCTGCTCCTCCTCACCGAGGACGGTGTAGAAGACGCTGGCGTGCTGGGAGTCACCGCTGACGCGCACGTCGGTGACGGTGACGAACCCGAGCCGCGGGTCCTTGACCCGCCGCTCGAGCATCTCCGCCACGACGACCTTGATCCGGTCCGCGATCTTCCTGACCCGTGGGCTGCTCATGATCCTTCACTCTCTGCGGGCACGAGCTGTGCCGCACCTTGCCTGGATGCGCCGGCCGGGCGCCAGGCGACCTCGCGAGGAGGCCGCCCGGCACCATCGGCTCACCCGCGCGGGATCTCGCGCATCTCGAAC
>CAVRJU010000005.1:0-565938 GCA_963721555.1 uncultured Actinomycetota bacterium
TCCACGACATCGCCGATCTTGATGTCCTGGTAGTTGCGCAGCACCAGACCGCACTCGAAGCCCTCGCGGACCTCCGACGCGTCGTCCTTCTCGCGTCGCAGCGAGGAGAGGTCGAGGTTGTCGGCGACCACGTTGCCGTCGCGCAGCAGCCGCACCTTGGCGTTGCGTCGGATGACGCCGCCGGTGACCATGCAGCCGGCGATGTTGCCGATGCGGCTGGAGCGGAAGATCTCCCGGATCTCGGCGGTGCCGAGCTGGGACTCCTCGAACTCCGGCTTGAGCATCCCCTTGAGCGCGGCCTCGATCTCCTCGATGGCCTGGTAGATCACCGAGTAGTAGCGCATCTCGACGCCCTCGCGGTCGGCCACCTCGGTCGCCTTGCCCTGGGGCCGGACGTTGAAGCCGATGATGATCGCGTTCGACGCGGCCGCCAGCATCACGTTGGTCTCGGTGATGGCACCGACACCGCGGTCGATGACACGCAGCGAGACCTCCTCGCCGACGTCGATCTTGGCCAGCGAGTCCTCCAGGGCCTCGACCGAGCCGGACACGTCGCCCTTGAGGATCAGGTTGAGCTCCTGGCTCTGGCCCTCCTCCATGGACTTCATGAAGTCCTCGAGGCTGCGACGGACCCGACGCTGGGCCTGCATGGCGGCACGCTCGCGCGCCTCCCGCTTCTCGGCGATCTGACGGGCGATGCGGTCGTCCTCGACGACGAGGAAGTTCTGACCGGCGCCGGGGACGGCGGTCAGGCCCAGCACCATCGCGGGACGCGACGGGTCGGCCTCCTCGATGTTGTCGCCGTGCTCGTCGAGCATCGCGCGGACACGGCCGTACGCCGGACCGGCGACGATCGAGTCGCCCACGCGCAGGGTGCCGCGCTGGACCAGGATCGTGGCGACCGGACCGCGACCGCGGTCCAGGTGCGCCTCGACGACGAGGCCCTGGGCGTCCTGGTCGGGGTTCGCCCGCAGGTCGAGCGAGGCGTCGGCGGTCAGCACGATGGCCTCCAGGAGACCCTCCATGTTGAGGCCGGCCTTGGCCGAGACGTCGACGAACATCGTGTCGCCGCCGTACTCCTCGGGGACGAGGCCGTACTCGGTCAGCTGTCCGCGGACCTTCGTCGGGTCCGCCTCCGGCTTGTCGACCTTGTTGACCGCGACGACGACCGGCACACCGGCGGCCTTGGCGTGGTTGAGCGCCTCCACCGTCTGCGGCATGACGCCGTCGTCGGCCGCGACCACGAGCACCGCGATGTCGGTGGCCTGGGCACCACGGGCACGCATGGCGGTGAACGCCTCGTGGCCGGGGGTGTCGATGAAGGTGATCGGACGCTCGTTGCCGTCGATGACCGCGGCGGTCTGGTAGGCGCCGATGTGCTGGGTGATGCCACCGGCCTCCTTGGCGACCACGTTGGCGTTGCGCAGCGCGTCGAGCAGCTTGGTCTTTCCGTGGTCGACGTGACCCATGACGGTGACGACCGGCGGACGGGCGGCCAGGTCGGCCTCCACGCCCTCGTCGGAGCCGAACTCCAGGTTGAAGGAGTCCAGCAGCTCGCGGTCCTCGTCCTCGGGCGAGACGACCTCGACGACGTAGTTGAGCTCGTCGCCGAGCAGCTCCAGCGTCGCGTCGTTGACCGACTCGGTCGCGGTGACCATCTCACCGAGGTGGAACAGCATCTGCACCAGCGAGGCCGGGTCGACGCCGATCTTCTCGGCGAAGTCGGTCAGCGAGGCGCCACGGGCGAGACGCACGGTCTCGCCGTTGCCCTTGCGGACGCGCATGCCGCCGATCGTCGGGGCTTCCATCTGGTCGAACTCTTGACGACGCTGACGCTTCGACTTCCGACCGCGGCGCGAGGGGCCGCTGGGGCGACCGAAGGCACCGCCGACGCTGCCGCGTCCACCGGGCCGACCGCCACCGGGACGACCACCGCCACCCGGACGACCGGGGGCACCGGCTCCGGGACCGCCACCGAACCCGGGGCGACCGCCGCCGGGAGCACCGGCACCGGCACCGCCGGGACGACCCGGGGCTCCGCCACGGGCACCGCCGGGACCGCCGGGACCACGTCCGCCGGGACCGCCGCCGGGACCGCCGGGGCCACGTCCGCCGGGACCGCCGCCGGGACCGAAGGGGGTCGGCGACTTGGGCATCATGGCCGGGTTGGGCCGGGGCATGCCGGGACGACCGCCAGGAGCAGCGGGACGTCCACCGGCGGGGAGCCCGCCGGTGCGACCCGGCGTGCCGGCCGCGGGGCCGCCCTGCTCACGTGCCGCCGGGGCGCCGGGCGGCGGGGCGGGACGGCGTCCCATCCCCTGGGTCTGGCCGAACGGGTTGTTGCCCGGACGCGGGGCGCCGGGCCTGGGGCCGCCGCCGGGGCGGGGACCCGGGGTGCCGGGAGCGCGGCTCTCGGCGTCGGCGGACCCCTCACCGGTGCCGGCGGAAGCGGCCGCCGGGGTCTCGGCCGGAGCCACCGGGGCTCCCGAGGCTGCTGAGGCTGCCGGGGCCTGCTCGGCCTGCGGTGCGGGCGTCGGCTCCGGCTCCGGGGTGGGCTCGGCGGCCGGGCGGGCCGGACCGGGCCGGGGACCGGGGGTGACGCCGCGACCGGACGCCGGTGCCGCAGGGGCGGACGCCGCGGGCGCCTGCTCCACCGGAGCGGCGTCCGCGTCGGTCGCGACCGGCGCGGACGCGCTGGTCGGGGCCTCGGTCGGCGTCTCCGCGGCGGGGCTCGCCGGGGCCTTGGGGGCCGGCGCCTTGCGCGCGGCCTTCTTCTCCGCCGCGGCGCGCAGCTCCGCGCCGTAGGTGTCGTTGAACCTCTTCTGGACGGGGGGCTCGATCGTCGACGACGCCGACTTCACGAACTCACCCATCTCCTTGAGCTTGGTCAGGACGACCTTGCTCTCCACTCCGAACTCTTTCGCGAGCTCGTGGACTCGGACCTTAGCCACGCTTCTCCTTCTGGTCCGAGCCCCGGGTGGGCCGGACCGTTAGCTGGTGTGCACGCTCATCGGGAAGTACTCATCGAGTGCTCATGAGCTGTTGCTCCATTCCGTCTGTTCTCGGACTGCTTCCATCACGGTCTGCCTGCCACCCGCGGCGCCTGAGCGCCTCGCTGTCAGGCCGGGGTCGAACGTCGCGACCACTGTTGCACATGGCGTCTCAGGCCCGTGTCGTCGGTTC
This sequence comes from uncultured Actinomycetota bacterium, assembly GCA_963721555.1. GTDB lineage: Bacteria > Actinomycetota > Actinomycetes > Propionibacteriales > Nocardioidaceae > Marmoricola_A. The sequence continues at coordinate 3,184 of CAVRJU010000005.1, forward strand.
CCCCGCCCGCTCCGGAGGTGATCCGGAGGGCCCGGGGGAAGACCCGGCGACGCAATGCCTGCGCGAGACAGTCCTCGTCGAGGTGGAGGTAGGCCCCCCGCCCCGGGCGCCGAGCCGGGGGGTCGGGCACCAGCACGAGGCCGTGGCCCTGATCCTCGGCGACGACGCGCAACAGATCGGTCTTGGCAGCCCGGCGCCGACATCCCACGCAGGTGCGGACAGGACTCGAGGTCATGGTCGACACCCTCAGGGACGGGGCGGGCAGGCTACGAAACCCATTCTAGCGGCCCGACGGCGCGATTCCGAACTCAGCGCCGGGTGGTGGGAGCGTCCGGGGCCTCGTCGGAGCGGATGTCGATGCGCCAGCCGGTCAGGCGGGCGGCGAGGCGGGCGTTCTGGCCCTCCTTGCCGATGGCGAGCGACAGCTGGTAGTCGGGCACGACGACGCGGGCGGACCGGGCCGCGAGGTCGACGATCTCGACGCTGTTCACGCGCGCCGGGGACAGTGCGTGGGCGACCAGCTCGGCGGGGTCGTCGGACCAGTCCACGATGTCGATCTTCTCGCCGTGGAGCTCGTGCATGACGTTGCGCACGCGCTGGCCCATCGGACCGATGCACGAGCCCTTGGCGTTGACACCGGGGACCGTCGTACGGACCGCGATCTTGGTCCGGTGGCCCGCCTCGCGGGCGATGGCGCAGACCTCGACGGTGCCGTCGGCGATCTCGGGCACCTCGAGCGCGAAGAGCTTCTTGACCAGGTTGGGGTGGCTGCGCGAGAGCTGGACCTGCGGGCCCGCGCATGCCGCGCCTCACGCTGACCACGAGTGCCTTGATCCGGGTGCCGTGGTCGTAGCGCTCGCCGGGGACGCGCTCGGCCAGCGGCAGGCTCGCCTCGAGCTTGCCGAGGTCGACGAGCACGTCGGAGGGGTCACGGCCCTGCTGGACGATGCCGGAGATGACGTCGCCCTCGCGGCCGGAGAACTCGCCGAACCTGAGGTCGTCCTCGGCGTCGCGGAGGCGCTGCAGGATGACCTGCTTGGCGGTCGTCGCGGCGATCCGGCCGAAGCCGTCCGGGGTGTCGTCGTACTCCCCGACCTTCTCGCCCTCCTCGTCCTTCTCGGCGACGAGCACGCTGACCCGGCCGTTCTGGCGGTCGATCTCGACCCGGGCGTCGCTCTGGGCGCCGTTGGTCTTGTGGTACGCCGTCAGCAGTGCCTGCTCGAGGGCGTCGATGAGGATGTCGAAGCTGATCTCCTTCTCACGCTCCAGCACGCGGAGCAGGGACAGGTCGATGTCCATGGGTCAGCCCTCCTTCCGGTTGAACTCGATCTGGACGCGTGCGGTGGCGATCGCGTCGTAGGTCAGGTGTCGGCGTTCCCCGTCGACGTCGAGGTGGGCGCCGTCGTCGTCGTGGCCCACCACGCGCCCGGTCACGGTGCCGCCGTCGCGGTCGGTCACCGTGACGAGGCGACCCTCGTTGCGACGCCAGTGGCGCGGCAGCGTGAGGGGACGGTCGACGCCCGGGGAGGTGACCTCGAGGGTGTAGGCCTGCTCGCCGAGCACGTCGGACAGCGGCCCTCCCTCGTCGAGGTGCTGCGAGACGAGCTTGGTGGCCTCGGCGACGTCGTCGAGGGTGACCCCGCCGTCGCGGTCGATGGCGACCCGGACCACGCGGCGACGTCCGGCCGGGGTGACCTCCACCGCCTCGAGGTCGAGGCCGAGCTCGAGCAGCGGTCCGGTGAGTCCCTGGTTGAGGCGCTCACGCGCCTGGTCGTTGGCCACGGGTCTCGTCCGCCTCTGTCAGTTGTGGGGTGGTCGTGGTGCTGATCGGGGCCTGCCGGGGCGTGCTCCGCCGTGGGCCGAGCGTAGCCGACCCGCAGTGGGTCGACTGACCACGAAAGCGACGCCCGTGGTCCGCACCACCCCTATCCTCGGACCATGTCGACCCGCCGCGCTCCCCGTCCGGGCACCACCGCCACCGCGCTGGCCGTGGCCGCGCTGCTCGGCTCCGGCCTGCTGGCCGGCTGCAGCGGTGGCGGGTCCGACGAGCCCGAGGCGTCCGCGTCGGAGTCGGCATCGGAGTCGGCGTCCGCGACGGCGTCGGCCGGGGCCTCCGAGACACCCGGCGCCGAGGCGGCGGGCGACGACGAGGGGGCGGAGACCGAGGTCGCGGAGGACCTGCCGCTCCCCAGGCCGCCGAAGGCACGCAACACCCCCGACGGACGCAAGGCGTTCACCGAGTTCGTGATCGAGCGCTGGGGCTACGCGCTGACCACCAACGACGCGGGGGCGATGTCCGACCTGAGCGCCAAGGGCAGCACCTGCCAGGGCTGCAAGGAGCTGGGGAAGGAGCTGGCCCAGCGACGCAAGGAGGGCTGGAACGTCGACTTCCCCGGCGCCGCGGTGGACAGGATCACGGTGAAGCCCGCTGGTGCGCCGGCGACCTACGAGGCGACCGCGGTCATCGACATCCCGGCCTCGCGCTCGTACTTCGAGGACGGCACCTACCGCAACGAGAACGAGGCGTTCAAGGACGCGAAGTTCGTCGTGGCGATGAGGTACACCAAGACGCGCTACACGCTGGTGTCGTTCCGCGTCGCCTGAGCCGCCCGGGCCGACTAGGGTGCGGGGCGTGGACCGCCGCACCGTCGTCGTCGGGCTGGCCTCGCTCGGCGGGTCGGCTGCGCTGCTGCTGAGCGGTTGCGGTCCGCGGGCCCGCGCCTCCGACGACGCCGTCACCGGCACGAGGGCCGACGGCGACACCGCCCTGGTCGCCACCGCCCTCGACGCCGAGCTCGCCGCCGTGGACCTCCTGGAGCGCACCCGCCGTCGGCACCCCCGGCTGCGCGGCGTCACCGCGTCGGCGCTGGCCACCCACCGCACGCACGTGCAGCTGCTGCGGGGCACCACGGGCAAGGCGCCGACCCGGCCGTCGGGACGGCGCCCCGTGCCGGGTCGTCCCCCGCAGGCCCTCGCCGCCCTGGTGCAGCTGGAGGCCCGCGTCTCCAGCGGGCACGTGGCGACCGCCATGGCGGCGCGCAGCGGTGCCCTCGCCCGCGTCGTGGCGAGCATGGCGGCGGCCTCGGCCCAGCTGGAGCAGACCCTGACGGGAGGCTCGGACCGATGACGCCTCTCGAGGCGCTGCAGGAGACGCTGGCCGCCGAGCACGTCGCCGTCTACACCTACGGCGTGCTGGGCGGACGACTCTCGGCCGGTTCCTACCCGGAGACGTCGGCCCGGCTGCGGGCGGCGTACGACGCCCACCGGGCGCGCCGCGACCGGCTGCGCTCGCTGGTGTCGGACCGCGAGGTCGACCCCGTCCCCCCGGCCGCGGCGTACGAGGTCGACGCACCGGACCGCTCCCCCGCCACGCTGACCGCGGCGGCCCGTCGCACCGAGCTGCGGTGCGCCGAGGCGTACGCGCTGCTCGTGGCCTCCACCGAGGGCGAGCTGCGGCGCTCCGCGATCGGCCTGCTCACCGACGCCTCCCTGCGTGGGCTCACCTTCGGTGCGGCTCCCCAGACCTGGCCCGGCGCCCCCGACCTCTGACCCCGAGGTGCCAGGCCTCGACGACGCCCAGCAGCTCGCCGAGCTCGTGGACGACCGCGTCCGGCTCGCCCTCGGTGTGCCCGTGCTGGTCGACGGGGATGTCGGAGTGCGGCACGTGGACGGTGCGCATGCCGACCTGGCTCGCGCCCCAGATGTCGTCGAAGAGCCGGTCGCCGACGAAGACGCAGCGTCGCGGGTCGATGGCACCCACGGCGGCCATCGCGGCCTCGAACGCCTGCGGCGCCGGTTTGGTCCAGGCGATCTCGCTGCTGTAGACCGCGCCGTCGATGAGGTGGTCGATGCCGTCACGGGCGAAGACGTGCTCGTGCCACGCGCGCGGCCAGATGGTGTTGGACAGGATGCCGACCCGGAGTCCGAACCCGCGGAGCCCCGACAGGAGCGACGGCACGGCCGGGTCGGTCACGGTGTGCGGCTCCCAGAACTCCCGGTAGGCGGTGAGGAGCCCGTCGTCGTGGGTCAGCCCGGCCTCGGCGAAGACGTCGGCGACCGTCCCGCTGCGCTGCTCGTCGCGGGCGCGCGCCCACACCGAGGCCCCGGCGCGGCGCAGGGCGACATGGGTGTCCGCGTGGGGGTCGACGACGGCCTGGGCGAGCGCGCTGGCCTCGGCGTCGAAGTCGACCGTGTGCCAGGGCGTCAGGGTGCCGCCCCAGTCGAAGATGACGGCGTCGAGCGCACCCGCAACCTCGCTCACGGGCTCAGCCCCGGACGACCGCGACCACGCGGTCGACCACGGCGTCGACCGCGACCTCCTCGCGCTCGCCGGTCGCCCGGTCCTTCACCTCGACGGTGCCGTCGGCCAGCCCCCGCCCGACCACGACGATGGTGGGCACCCCGATGAGCTCGGCGTCCTTGAACTTCACGCCGGGCGAGACCTTCGGCCGGTCGTCGTAGACCACCTCGACCCCCCGGGTGGAGAGCTCGTCGACGATCTTCTCGGCCGCCTCGAACACGGCGGCGTCCTTGCCGGTGGCGACGAGGTGGACGTCGGCGGGCGCGATCTCGCGCGGCCACACCAGCCCGAGCTCGTCGTGGTTGCCCTCCGCGATCGCGGCCACCGCGCGGGTGACACCGATGCCGTAGGAGCCCATCGTGACCGTGACCAGCTTGCCGTTCTCGTCGAGGACCTTGAGGTCGAGCGCCTCGGCGAACCAGCGGCCCAGCTGGAAGATGTGGCCCATCTCGATGCCGCGGGCGGACTCGAGGGTGCCCTCGTCGCAGTTCGGGCACGCGTCGCCGTCGCGCACGTCAGCCGCCTCGATCGTGCCGTCGGGCGTGAAGTCGCGACCCGCGACCAGGTCGATCACGTGGCTGCCGGGCTCGTTGGCGCCGGTCACCCAGCGGGTGCCCTCGGAGACGCGCGGGTCGACGACGTACCGGATCCTCGACGCCGACTCCTCCCCCAGCGCCTCGGGACCGATGTAGCCCTTGACGAGTGCCGCGTGCTTGCCGAGCTCGGTCTCGTCCATCGGCTCGACCTCGATCGGCTCGAGCTGGCCCTCGAGGCGCTTCTGGTCGACCTCACGGTCACCGGGCACGCCGATGGCGAGCGGCTCGCGGGTGCCGTCGGGGTGCTTGAGGACGACGAGGACGTTCTTGAGCGTGTCGCCGGCCGTCCAGGGCCGGTCGTCGCGTGGGAACTTCTCGTTGAGGTGGTCGACCAGGGTGTCGATGGTCGGCGTGTCGGGTGTCTGCTCGGCGTGGGCGGCCGGGGCGTCGTCGTACGCCACCGGGGCGGGCGCACGCACCGCGACGGCCTCGACGTTGGCGGCGTAGTCGCAGCTCGTGCAGCGGACGTAGGTGTCCTCGCCGACGTCGGCCTTGGCGAGGAACTCCTCCGACTTGGAGCCGCCCATCGCGCCGCTGGTCGCCGTGACGATGGCGTAGTCGAAGCCGAGCCGGTCGAAGGTCTTGACGTACGCCGCCCGGTGGGCGGCGTACGAGCGGTCGAGGCCCTCGTCGGAGGTGTCGAAGGAGTAGGAGTCCTTCATGATGAACTCGCGCCCGCGCAGCAGGCCGGCGCGGGGGCGCGCCTCGTCGCGGTACTTCGTCTGGATCTGGTAGAGCCAGACCGGCAGGTCCTTGTAGGAGGAGTAGAGGTCCTTCACCGCGAGGGTGAACATCTCCTCGTGCGTGGGCCCGAGCAGGTAGTCGCCGCCCTTGCGGTCCTGGAGCCGGAAGATGCCGTTGCCGTACGTCGTCCAGCGGTTGCTGACCTCGTAGGGCTCACGGGGCAGCAGCGCCGGGAACGACAGCTCCTGGGCGCCGATCGCGTTCATCTCCTCGCGGATGATCCCCTCGACGTTGCGCAGCACCCGCAGGCCCAGCGGCAGCCAGGAGTAGATGCCGGGGGCGGCGCGGCGGATGTAGCCGGCCCGCAGCAGCAGCCGGTGGCTCGGCACCTCGGCCTCGACCGGGTCCTCTCGGAGGGTGCGCAGGAAGAGGGTCGACAGACGGAGAACCATGGGCGCAAGGCTACCCACGGGTTCGGGGTGCTCTCGACCACGATTCCGCGCGGGTCAGGCCCGGCCCGAGGCGCGCAGCGCGGTGCGGATGAGCGGCAGCTGCAGCGGCAGCCGGGCGAAGGTCGCCGCCTTGTACGCCGTGTGCGGGGTGCGGCTGGCGTCGACGGCCATCTTCACGTTGCCGGGGAACACCCCGACCAGGAGGGCCGCGCTGGCCAGCCCGGCGGCAGGGCGGGTCGCGGGGTGCAGCAGCCCGGCGGCGCAGGCGAGCTCGGCGACCCCGGAACCGAGGATGACCTCGCGGTGCGCCGGGACCCAGCGGGGCATCAGGGGCAGGAAGGTCTGCGGCCGGACCAGGTGCGTCACGCCGGAGACGGTGAAGATGCCGGCGAGCAGCGCGACGTCGCGCGGGAGCGAGAGAGGGGCCATCCCGGCAAGGTAGCCGGATTCTGGACGCTGCCCGCACCGAAGCGGCGTTCTGGCTGCAGGGGCTGACCACAAGCCGGCCCTCCAGCAGGGAGTGACCAGGAGCCGGCCGAGGGGGTGCGTCAGAACAGGATCGTGGTGAAGGTGGCGGTCTGGGTGAAGCCGATCCGGTCGTACGCCGCCCGCGCGGGGGTGTTCCAGTCGTTGACGTAGAGCGACACGACGGGGGCGATCTCACGCAGGGCCACCTCGACCACGGCGGCGAGCCCCGCGGTGGCCAGGCCCTCCCCCCGTCGGTCGGGCACGACGTACACGTCCTGCAGCTGGCAGGCGTACGGCGTCGCGGCCGCCACCTCGGCCTTGAAGACGACCCGGCCGTCCTCGACGCGCACGAAGGACCAGCCCTTGGAGATCAGCTGGGTGACGCGCGTCCGGTAGGCCGCCGCCCCGCCTCCGGCCTCGGGCGAGACCCCCACCTCCTCGGTGTACATCGCCACCGACGCCGGGTAGACGAGGTCCAGCTCGGCCTGCGTGCTGCGCCGGACCGCCGGGTCGGGCGCCACCGCCGGGCCCTCACGGATCTCGAGGTGCCGCTGCCCCCGGCGGATGTCGCGGGGGGTGGGCCACGACCGCGACAGCACCCGCCACATCGTCTCGACCGCGTCCGTGGGGCCGAGCAGCGTCGAGCAGCGTCGGCCGCGCTCGAGGGCACGCGAGGCGAACTGGTGGGCCGCCTCCTCCGAGGCCATGGCCGGGATCAGGTTGGCGGCGGCGTGGCAGACCGAGGTCAGGGCGCCGCCCTCGGCGTGGCCCCACATCTCCCCGCCCAGCCAGCGCGGCTGCAGCCGGGTCAGGCGGGTGCGGTAGTCGGCGACGACGTTGACGACCGGGTCGCGCGCCAGCAGCGCGAGGACCTCGTCGACGTCGTCGGGGCCGAGGACCCGGAGCTCTCCGGGACCGCGAGGATCGACCGAGGCGCTCACCGGCGCAGCCTCGTCGCCGCTCAGCCGACCGAGACGGTGGCGCCGCCGGAGCCCTCGGCGTCCTCCATCGTCTCCGCGATGCGCATGGCCTCCTCGATGAGCGTCTCCACGATCTGCGACTCCGGCACGGTCTTGATGACCTCGCCCTTGACGAAGATCTGGCCCTTGCCGTTGCCGGAGGCGACACCGAGGTCGGCCTCACGGGCCTCCCCCGGGCCGTTGACGACGCAGCCCATGACGGCCACGCGCAGGGGCACCTCCATGCCCTCGAGCCCGGCGGTGACCTCGTCGGCGAGCTTGTAGACGTCGACCTGGGCGCGTCCGCAGGACGGGCAGGAGACGATCTCGAGCTTGCGCGGTCGCAGGTTGAGCGACTGCAGGATCTGGATGCCGACCTTGACCTCCTCCACCGGAGGGGCCGAGAGCGAGACGCGGATGGTGTCGCCGATGCCGCGGCTGAGCAGCGAGCCGAACGCGACGGCCGACTTGATGGTGCCCTGGAAGGCGGGGCCGGCCTCGGTGACGCCGAGGTGCAACGGCCAGTCGCCGGCTTCCGAGAGCATCTCGTAGGCGCGCACCATCACCACGGGGTCGTTGTGCTTGACCGAGATCTTGAAGTCGTGGAAGTCGTGCTCCTCGAACAGCGAGGCCTCCCACATCGCGGACTCGACGAGCGCCTCGGGGGTGGCCTTGCCGTGCTTCTCCAGCAGCCGCGGGTCCAGCGACCCGGCGTTGACGCCGATGCGGATGGAGGTGCCGCGGTCCTTCGCGGCCTGCGCGATCTGCTTGACCTGGTCGTCGAACTTGCGGATGTTGCCCGGGTTCACGCGTACGGCGGCGCAGCCGGCGTCGATCGCGGCGAAGACGTACTTCGGCTGGAAGTGGATGTCGGCGATCACCGGGATCTGCGACTTGGTGGCGATCGCCGCAAGCGCCTCCGCGTCGTCGGCCGACGGGCACGCGACCCGCACGATGTCGCAGCCCGAGGCGGTCAGCTCGGCGATCTGCTGGAGCGTCGAGTTGATGTCCGAGGTCAGCGTCGTGGTCATCGACTGCACCGAGACCGGGGCGTCGCCGCCGACCATCACCGAGCCGACCTTGATCTGGCGCGTCTTGCGGCGCGGGGCCAGGACCGGAGGGGGTGCGGAGGGCATGCCGAGGTTGATCGCAGTCACGACCCCAGGCTACTCGGACGCCACGACCCTGCGGCCCCTACGGCCGGCTAGACCTGGATGGGCACCACGATGTCGGCGGTGATGAGGATCAGACCCATGACCAGCAGCGACGCCCCCACGACGTACGCCACTGGCAGGAGCTTGGCGACATCGACGAAACCCGGGTCGGGACGTCCGCGCACCCGGGCCACGCCGCGCCGCAGGCCCTCGTAGAGCGCGCCGGCGATGTGGCCGCCGTCGAGGGGTAGCAGCGGGATGAAGTTGAACATGCCGACGAACAGGTTGAGGCTCGCCAGCAGCCCGACCAGGAACACCAGCCGGTCGACCGCCGGGCTGGTCTGGTCACTGGTGACCTCGCCGGCCACCCGCCCCGCGCCCACGATGCTGACCGGGCTGTCGTCGGCCCGCTCCTCGAGGCCGACCACGGCCTGGGCCACGTCGAAGACCTTGACGGGCAGCCGCACCAGCGCCTGGGTGACGTCCCACGTCATGACGCCCATCTGCTCACCGGTGTAGAGCAGCCCGTGCTGCTCGCGCACGGCGGTCGGCGTGACGCCCAGGAAGCCGTCCTCGACGATGACCTCGCGGTCCTCGAGGGAGCGCACGAGGTTGACCGTGGTGCTGGTCTCCAGGGTCAGGTCCTGGCCGTCGCGCTCGACGCCGATGGCGGCCCGGCCGTCGTCGTTGGAGCGGATCAGCCCCACCACCTGGTCCCAGGTGTCGATCGGCTGGCCGTTGAAGCTGACGATGCGGTCCCCGGGGAGGATCCCGGCCTCGGCGGCGGGCGAGGCCTCGTCCTCGGCGGTGCACTGCCGGGGCTGCTCCTCGGCGGTGATCACGCACTCGGAGACCGTCTGGACGGTGGTGGTCGGCTCGGGCACGCCGTAGATGCCGAAGATCCCGGCGAACAGGCCGAACGCGATGACCAGGTTCACCGTCGGGCCACCGGCCATCACGATCACCTTCTTCCACCACGGCAGGCGGTAGAAGAGGCGGTCCTCGTCACCCGGCCTTATCAGCTCTGCCTCGGCGTGCCGGGCGTCGGAGATCAGCTGGGTGAACATGCCGGTGTTGCTCTGCCGGGGGCGCCCCAGCGGGTCGTCCTTGGCCGGCGGCAGCATCCCGACCAGCTTGACGTAGCCGCCGAGCGGGATGGCCTTGAGGCCGTACTCGGTCTCCCCGCGGCGGGTCGACCAGATCGTTCTACCGAAGCCGACGAAGTACTGGGTCACCTTCACGCCGAACTTCTTGGCCGGCACCATGTGGCCGACCTCGTGCAACCCGATGGACACGGCGACGCCCACGGCGAAGACCACCACGCCGAGCACGAACAGCAGGACAGTGATCACGGTGTCTCCGGCATCTCCGGTGTCGGGGTGGGCCCCAGCAGGGTCTCGGCTCGCTCGCGGGCCCAGGCGTCGGCGTGCAGCACCTGCGTCACGGTGAGCTCATGGTCCGAGGGTACGCCGGGGTCGCGCAGCACCCGCTCGATCGTCGGCACGATGTCGGTGAAGCGCAGCCGCCCGTCGAGGAAGCGGGCCACGCAGACCTCGTTGGCGGCGTTGTAGACCGCAGGCATCACACCGCCGGCGGCGCCGGCCTCCCGCGCCAGGCGTACGGCGGGGAACGCCTCGTCGTCGAGGGGGGTGAACTCCCAGACCTCCGGGCTGGTCCAGTCGACCGGGGCGGCGGCCCCGGGGATCCGGTCCGGCCATCCGAGCCCGAGCGCGATGGGGATGAGCATCGACGGCGGCGAGGCCTGCAGCAGCGTGGAGCCGTCGACGAACTCGACCATCGAGTGCACCACCGAGGTCGGGTGGACCACGACCTCGATCGCCTCGAAGGGGATGCCGAAGAGCAGGTGGGCCTCGATCACCTCGAGCCCCTTGTTGACCAGGGTGGCGGAGTTCACCGTCACGAGCGGGCCCATGGACCAGGTGGGGTGGTCCAGGGCGTCGGCGGGGGTGACCGCGTGCAGGTCCTCACGGCTGCGGCCCCGGAACGGTCCGCCGCTCGCGGTGAGCACGAGACGGCGTACCTCGCCGGCGCGACCTCCGCGCAGGCACTGCGCGAGCGCGGAGTGCTCGGAGTCGACGGCGACGATCTGGCCAGGCCGCGCCAGGCTCGTCACCACCGGGCCGCCGATGATCAGGGACTCCTTGTTGGCCAGCGCGAGCGTGGTGCCCGCCTCCAGCGCCGCGACCGTGGGCCGCAGCCCCCGGGCGCCGCTGATGCCGTTGAGGACGACGTCGCACCCCATGGCCGCGGCCTCGACCGAGGCGTCCTCGCCGGTGCCGTGGAACGCCGGGGCGAACTCCGCCACCTGCTGCTCCCACAGGTCGGGCCGGCTGCCGCCGGCTGTCAGGCCGACCACCCGGAACCGGTCGGGGTTGCGCCGGACGATCTCGAGGGCCTGGGTGCCGATCGAGCCGGTCGATCCCAGCACCACCACGTCACGTCGGTCAGGTCCACTCACCTGCGCCTCACGGCTCCTTCTCGGATGTGCGGGGTTCGTCGCGTTCCTCCCGCGCGGGAGGGGCCCGCGGCCCTAGTCTGGACGACGACCGATCCCGACCCTGCTGCCCCCGGACGGAGACTGCCATGGGTGTGTCCGCAACCGGCCAGGGGATGCACATGTCGGCGGTGCGCAACGGCGTCGCCACCGCGATGGTGATCCTGGCGCTCTTCTTCTACCTCTACGGCCCCCCGCTGACCGACAAGATGCGCACCGCGGCCAACGCCCGCTGCAACGAGCTCACCGGGAGCACCTTCCGCAGCTACAAGCTGGCGTGGGAGACCACCACCTTCTCGGGCGTCGACGTGCCGCACTGGCAGTGCTACCCCGTCGGCAAGGCGGTCTCGGAGAGCGTGGACCTCGGCTGGTGGGTCGACTTCTGAGCGAGGGACCACCCCGCCGGCGGCAGAGTCCCCCTGGTCACGCCTGCTCCCGCTGCCCCCAGGGCGCGCCGTACTCGGTGAGCAGGTCCAGGAACGGCACCGCGTCGAAGGCCTCGGGGCCGAGCACGCCCTGACCCGCCCAGTCTCCTCGTGCGAGCAGCTCCAGGGCGATGACCGGGTTGACGGCGGTCTGCCAGACCACGCACTGGTGGCCGTACTCGCTCATCGTCCACTCGTTGTCGACGACGTGGTAGAGGTACGTCGACCGCGGCTGACCGTCCTTTCCGGTCCCCGTGACATGAAGTCCGGCGCAGGTCTTGCCCTTCATGCGCGGGCCCACGGTGGCGGGGTCCGGGAGGACCGCGGCGACCACGTCGCGCGGCGAGACCTCGACCATGGACCTTCCCTGTCCCGAGCTCGTCGAAGGGACCCGCACCTTCTGGGTGCTGTCGAGCCCGAGCGTGTGGAGCACCTTGAGGATGGTGATGAACTCGTCACCGAGGCCGTACTTGAAGGTGGCCCGCTTGCAGTCGACCCAGCGCGGCATGAGGAGCACCTCCTCGTGCTCGACGTTGACGCACTCGACCGGTCCGATGCCCTCGGGGAAGTCGAACACCTCGGGCTCGCTGAACGGCGGGGTGGTGAACCATCCGCCGTCCACGTCCGCGCGGTCCCTCTCGTAGACGACCGGCGGGTTGAGGCACTCCTCGATCGTCGTCCACATCGAGAACGACGGCGCGAAGATCTCCTTGCCCTCGTCGTCGGTCACCACGAGGTTGGCCCCGTCGCGGGTGCCGAGCTCGTCGATGTCGCTGAACAGGTGGTCCGCGGCGTACCGGGCGAAGACGTCGGAGAGTCCCGGCTCGACGCCGATCCCGACCAGCGCGAGCCGGCCCGCGCTCTCCCAGTCGTGCGCCACGGCGAACTGCTCGTCGCCGAGCTTCACCCCCACCCGCTCGTACGGCGCCTCCGGGTGCGGCTTGGACAGCGACATGGCCATGTCGAGGTAGTCGGCGCCGGCCGCGAACGCGCCGTCGAAGATCGTCATGTTGAACACCGGGTCGACGGCGTTCATGACGTGGGTGATGTCGTGCTCGCGGCAGACCGCGGCCACCGCGTCGGCGTCCGAGGCGTCGATCTGCGCGCCGGCGAACCGGTCGTCGACCGCGGCCGCCTTCTCCGCCTTGGCCGCGTCGTAGTCGGCGATCACGACCTGCTCGAAGAAGTCGCGTCGGGCCGCGATGGCGGCGAAGGCACCGCCGACGCCACCGGCGCCGACGAGGAGGATCCTCATGTCACTCACCGATGTACGACATGACGTGCTTGATGCGCGTGTAGTCCTCGAGGCCGTACATCGACAGGTCCTTGCCGTAGCCGGAGTGCTTGAAGCCGCCGTGCGGCATCTCGGACACGAACGGGATGTGGGTGTTGATCCACACGGCGCCGAAGTCCAGCCGGCGCGAGACCCGGAGAGCACGGGCGTGGTCCCTGGTCCAGACCGAGGAGGCCAGGCCGTACTCCACGTCGTTGGCCCACCGCAGCGCCTCCCCCTCGTCGGAGAACCTCTGCACGGTCATCACCGGGCCGAAGATCTCGGACTGGATCTGCTCGTCGCCCTGCTGGAGGCCGGAGAGCACGGTGGGGTCGTAGAAGTAGCCCTTGTCGCCGTGCCGGGTGCCGCCGGTGACGATGCTCGCGTGGTCGGGCAGCCGGTCGACCATGCCGGTGACGTGGGCGAGCTGGTTCTCGTTGTTCAGCGGGCCGTAGAAGGTGCCCTCGGCGGCGGGGTCACCGGTCGGCATGCCCTGCGCGGCCTCGGCCAGCGCGGCGACGAAGTCGTCGTGGATGCCGGCCTGCACGAGCACGCGGGCGGCGGCGGTGCAGTCCTGGCCGGCGTTGAAGAGACCCGCGCCAGCGATGCCCTCGGCGGCGGCGGCGATGTCGGCGTCGTCGAAGACGACCACCGGCGCCTTGCCGCCGAGCTCGAGGTGCACGCGCTTGAGGTCGCGCGAGGCCGACTCGGCGACCTGCATGCCGGCGCGCACGGAGCCGGTGATCGCGACCATCTGCGGGGTCTTGTGCTCGACGAGGGCGCGACCGGTGTCCCGGTCACCACAGACCACGTTGAGCACGCCCGGCGGCAGGAACTCCTGGGCGATCTCGGCCAGCAGGGTCGAGGAGGCCGGCGTGGTGTCCGAGGGCTTGAGGACGACGGTGTTGCCGGCCGCCAGCGCGGGCGCGATCTTCCAGATCATCATCAGCAGCGGGTAGTTCCACGGCGTCACCTGCCCGACGACGCCGATCGGCTCGCGCCGCACCCAGGAGGTGTGGTCGGCCATGTACTCGCCCGCCGAGGAGCCTCCCAGGACGCGGGCAGCGCCGGCGAAGAACTTGAAGTGGTCGGAGGCGTAGGGCATCTCCTCGTCCATGGTGACGCCGAGGGGCTTGCCGGTGTCCTTGCACTCGACGGCGTTGATCTCCTCGATCCGGTCCTCGATGGCGCCCGCCAGCTTGAGCAGCGCGTGCGAGCGGTCCTGCGGCGTCGCGTAGCCCCAGCCGTCGAAGGCGGCGTCCGCGGCGGCGTAGGCGCGGTCGATGTCCTCGGCCCCCGACTTGGGCGCGGAGGCGTACGTCTCGCCGGTGGTCGGGTCGATGACGTCGTACGTCGCACCGGAGGCCGCGTCCACGAGCTCGCCGTTCACGATGTTGCGGAAGGTCTGAGTCATAGGCGGCAGCCTAACCAGGCGCAGCGTGTCGCGGAACCCGCTCCGCACGATGGAATCCGAAGTTTTCCGGCCGCCATCCGACAGAAGTGCCATCGCTCGAGGATCCGGACAACGGATTTCGGGGCGGCGGGCTTGCCGAAAGGTCTCGTTGCAGCCACCATGGAGGGACCACGAACCCCAGGAGCATCTCGTGTCGACCTCTCCGATGGACCACGACCATCACCAGCGCCTGCAGAAGAGCGCGCGCGACCACCTCTGGCTGCACTTCAGCCGGATGGGTGGCTACACGGACCACGACATGCCGATCATCGTCAAGGGTGACGGCGCCTACATCTGGGACGCCGAGGGCAGGCGCTACCTGGACGGTCTCGCCGGCCTGTTCGTCACCCAGGTCGGCCACGGCCGCACGGAGCTGGCCGAGGCGGCTGCGAAGCAGGCGTCCACGCTCGCCTTCCACCCGCTGTGGTCCTACGCCCACCCGGGCGCGATCGAGCTGGCGGAGCGGGTGGCGAGCTACGCCCCCGGCGACCTGAACCGCGTCTTCTTCACCACCGGCGGCGGCGAGGCGGTCGAGTCCGCCTGGAAGCTGGCCAAGCACTACTTCAAGCTGACCGGCAAGCCGGGCAAGCACAAGGTCATCAGCCGTGCGGTGGCCTACCACGGCACCCCGCAGGGCGCGCTCTCCATCACCGGGATCCCCGGGATGAAGGAGCCCTTCGAGCCGCTGGTGCCCTCGACGTTCCGGGTGCCCAACACCAACTTCTACCGCGCGCCCGACGCCTTCCAGAACGGGAGCGACGGCGACCTCGAGGCGTTCGGCCGCTACGCGGCGGACCGCATCGCCGAGGCCATCGAGATGGAGGGCCCCGACACCGTCGCGGCCGTCTTCCTCGAACCGGTGCAGAACTCCGGCGGCTGCTTCCCGCCCCCGCCCGGCTACTTCCAGCGCGTCCGCGAGATCTGCGACGAGTACGACGTGCTGCTGGTCTCCGACGAGGTCATCTGCGCCTTCGGGCGACTGGGACACATGTTCGGCGCCGACCGCTACGGCTACCAGCCCGACATCATCACCTGTGCGAAGGGCCTGACCTCGGGCTACTCCCCGCTGGGGGCGATGATCGCCAGCGACCGGCTCATGGAGCCGTTCCTGCAGGGCGCCACGTCGTTCCTCCACGGCTACACCTTCGGCGGCCACCCGGTCTCGACCGCGGTCGCGATGGCGAACCTCGACATCTTCGAGCGCGAGGACCTGCTCGGCAACGTTCAGCGCAACGAGGGCGGGTTCCGCGCCACGCTGGAGAAGCTCAAGGACCTGCCGATCGTGGGCGACGTCCGTGGCGACGGCTACTTCTACGGCATCGAGCTGGTCAAGGACAAGGAGACCAAGGAGACCTTCGACGAGGCCGAGTCGGAGAAGCTGCTGCGCGGCTTCCTGTCCAAGGCGCTCTACGAGGGTGGTCTCTACTGCCGTGCCGACGACCGCGGCGACCCGGTCATCCAGCTCTCCCCGCCGCTGATCTGCGACCAGTCGCACTTCGACGAGATGGAGGAGATCCTCCGCAAGGTGCTCTCCGAGGCCTGGGACATGCTGTGAGGCCCTGACCTCTCCGCTCCCCGGCCTCCCCGATCGATGGGGTGGGTCGGACCGGCTCCCGGACCCCTCCCAGGTCCGGGGGCCGGTTCTCTTTTCCCAGACGCGCGAACCGTCGCACGGGAACGCGCGAAGCGTCGCCGGGGCGAGCCGGCGCGACGCGGGTCAGGAGACGGGGCGCTCGCGGATGCGGCGGACGACGGCGCTGCCGACGACCAGACCGAGCGCGAGCAGGAACATGATCGTGCCGATGACGTTGACCTGCATCGGGACGCCGCGTTGGGCCGCGCCCCAGACGTACATCGGGAACGTCACCGTCTGCCCG
This sequence comes from uncultured Actinomycetota bacterium, assembly GCA_963721555.1. Taxonomy (GTDB): domain Bacteria; phylum Actinomycetota; class Actinomycetes; order Propionibacteriales; family Nocardioidaceae; genus Marmoricola_A. The sequence goes on from CAVRJU010000005.1 coordinate 19,340, forward strand.
GAGTTCAGGTTGGTGATGATGAAGTCGTCGAAGGACAGCGAGAAGCTCAGCAGGGCGGCGGAGACGATGCCGGGCATGACCAGCGGGAAGGTCACCCGCCAGAAGGTCTGCAGCTCGTTGGCGTAGAGGTCCCCCGCCGCCTCCTCCAGGCGCGGGTCGAGGCCCGAGAGCCGTGCCTTGACCGTGATGACCACGAACGACAGGCAGAACATGACGTGGGCGATGAAGATCGTCCAGAAGCCGAGCTGCCCGGCGAAGCCGGCGTTGACGAAGAGCGCCAGCAACGACGAGCCCAGCACGATCTCGGGCGAGGCCATGGGCAGGAAGATCAGCAGGTTCGCCGTCGCCCGGCCACGGAAGTGGTGACGCACCATCGCGAACGCCATCAGCGCACCCAGCAACGTCGCGAGCCCGGTCGCCAGCAGGCCGATCTGCAGGCTGGTCACCACCGAGTCGCACAGGGCGGGCCGCTCGCAGACGTTCAGCCAGTTGTCGAAGGTGAACCCGTCGAACTCGTAGCCGAGGCGGCTCGCCGGCTGGTTGAAGCTCATCAGCACCACGACGAAGATCGGCGTGAACATGTAGAGCAGCACCAGCAGCGCGAAGAGCAGCACGGCGTGCTCCCCCACCCAGCCGCGGCCGCGCGTCACGACGCTGCTCATACCAGGTCCTCGGTGCCGGCGCGGCGGACGTACACGAGCACCATGGTCACGATGATGACCATCAGGGCCACCGACATGGCGGCAGCGGCGGGCAGCGCCCCCGCGGCGAACAGGTCCTGGATCTCGTTGCCGACCATCCTGGTGCGCGGGTTGCCCAGCAGCTCGGAGTTGATGTAGTCGCCGGCGGAGGGGATGAACGTCAGCAGCGTGCCCGCGACCAGACCCGGCATGGCCAGCGGCAGCGTGACCAGCCGGAAGGTCTGGAACGGCGAGGCGTAGAGGTCCTGACCTGCCTCCATCAACCGGGGGTCGACCTTCTCCAGGCTGGCGTAGAGCGGCAGCACCATGAAGGGCAGGAAGTTGTAGGTCAGCCCGGTGATCACCGCGAAGGGCGTCGCGAGCAGGCGTACGCCGTCGAGGAACGGCAGCGCGTTGATGGCGTCGACCAGGAAGCTGGTGTCACCCAGCAGCAGCTTCCACGACAGCGTGCGGATCAGGAAGCTGGTGAAGAACGGGGCGATGACGGCCACCAGCATCAGGTTGCGGTACCTCCCCGCCTTGAACGCGATGGCGTAGGCCAGCGGGAACCCCAGCAGGATGCAGGCGATGGTGGCCGCCAGCGCGTAGAGGAACGAGCGGACGAAGGTGCCGCCGTACACCGAGAGCATCTCCGTGTAGTTCCCGAGCTCCCAGGTCATGGGGTAGCCGGTGGCCAGCGACCCCGCCGGGTCGTAGAGGCTGCTCGCGACCAGCGTGAAGGTCGGGACGAGGAAGAACAGCAGCAGCCACACGCTGCCCGGGACCATCAGCAGGTAGCCCGCGAGCCCCCGGCGCTGGTCGTCGGGAGGGGGTGCCGCGATCTCGGCGCCGGGAGCCGGTACGTGCCCGACGGCGGCCATCAGGCGCTCTCCGCCGGGTCGGCACCTGCCGAGACGTCCTGGGTCGAGTCGAGCAGGAAGGTGTGCTCCGACGACCAGGTCAGCACGGCCTCGTCGCCGACGCGGAAGCTGTCGTGGCCGCCGGTGTTCTGCTCGAAGACCATGAGCTCCTGACCCCAGGGCATGCGCAGGAGGTACTGCGTGCTCACCCCCACGAAGCTGACGTCGGTGACCCGACCGCCCGTGAGCGCGTTCGCCCCGTCGGGAGCGACGTCACCGGCGCGGTGCAGCCGGATCTTCTCGGGGCGTACGCCGAGCCAGGCGTCGCCGGAGCGCACCGTCGAGGTGACGTGGGTGGCGCGGATCCGCGAGCCCCGGACGTCGACGTGGACCTCCTCGTCGCTCGACTGCACGATCGAGCCCTGGATGAGGTTCGACTGGCCGAGGAAGTTGGCCACGAAGGTGGTCTGCGGGTGCTCGTAGAGCTCGCCGGGAGCGCCCATCTGCTCGATGCGACCCGCGTTCATCACCGCGATGGTGTCGGCCATGGTCATGGCCTCCTCCTGGTCGTGGGTGACGTGGATGAAGGTGATGCCGACCTCGGTCTGGATCCGCTTCAGCTCGATCTGCATGCCGCGGCGCAGCTTGAGGTCGAGGGCCCCGAGCGGCTCGTCGAGGAGCAGGACCTGGGGACGGTTGATGAGGGCCCGGGCGAGCGCCACCCGCTGCTGCTGGCCGCCGGACAGCTGGGCCGGACGCCGGTCGGCGTACTGCTGGAGCTGGACGAGCTCGAGCATCTCCGCGACGCGGGTCTTGAGGTCCTTCGCCTTGGTGCGTCGCAGGCCGAAGGCGACGTTCTCGAAGATCGACAGGTGCGGGAAGAGCGCGTAGCTCTGGAACACCGTGTTGACGGGCCGCTTGTAGGTCTTCAGGTCGGTGATGTCCTGCTCACCGAGCCGGATGCGCCCCGCCGTGGGCCGCTCGAGGCCGGCCACCATGCGCAACGTCGTGGTCTTGCCGCAGCCCGAAGCCCCGAGCAGGGCGAAGAAGGAGCCCTGCGGGATGGTGAGGCTGAGGTCGTCCACCGCCACGAAGTCGCCGAAGCGCTTCGTGACACCCTCGATCTGCAGGTCGTCCGAGCCGCCCACTAGCCCATCGCCCGGGAGAAGTCGGTGTCGTACTGCTTGGCGGTCTCGTCGTCGATCGACATGAACGAGAAGGTCTTCGACATCAGCTCCTCGTCGGGGAAGATCAGCGGTGCGTCCACCAGCGACGGGTCGATCTTCTCCATCGCCTCGCGGGCGCCGTCGACCGGGCAGATGTAGTTGACCCAGGCCGCCAGCGTGGCCGCCACCTCGGGCTCGTAGTAGTAGTTCATGAGGGCCTCGGCGTTGGCCTTGTGCTCGGCCTTGTTCGGCACCAGCATGTTGTCCGACCAGAGCGAGACGCCCTCCTCGGGCAGCACCCACTTGATGTCGGGGTTGTCGTACTGCATCGCGATGACGTCGCCGGACCACGCCTCGCAGGCCACGATGTCGCCCTTGTTGAGGTCCTCGACGTAGTCGTTGCCGGTGAAGCGGCGGATCTGGCCGTTGTCGACGTACTTCTCGAGCTCCTCGATCGCGGCGCCCCACTCGTCGTCGGTGAACTTCGCCGGGTCGGCCCCGACGAGCTTGAGCATGAAGCTCATGGTGTCGCGCATCTCCGAGAGCAGGCTGACCTTGCCCGACAGGTCGGAGCGGGTGAGCAGCTCCTCGAAGCTGCGGACCTCGCCGGTGTAGGCGGCGTTGTAGGCGATGCCCGTCAGCCCGCTCTGCCACGGCACGGAGTAGTCGCGGTTGGGGTCCCAGTCGGGGCTCTCGAGGCTCGCGACGATGTTGGCGTCGACGTTGGGGATGTTCGCGTGGTCGAGCTTCTGCAGCCACCCGAGGTTGACCAGGCGGGCAGCCATCCAGTCGGTCAGCGTCATGATGTCGCGACCGATCGGCTGGCAGTCGCCGAGCTGGTTCTGGATCTTGGCGAAGAACTCGTTGTTGTCGTTGACGTCGGGGGTGTAGTTGACGTCGATGCCGCTCTGGTCCTCGAAGCCCTCGAGCGAGGGCATGCGCTTGCCCTTGACGTCGATGTACTCCGGCCAGTTGCTGAACTCGACGACCTTCTCCTCCGACGACTTGTCCTCGGAGGTGCACGAGTCGGCGGTCTGCACGGTTCCCTCGGTGCCGCAGGCGCTGAGCAGCGCGGGCAGTCCGAGGCCGAGGCCACCGACGGCTGAGCCGCGCAGGAAGCTGCGGCGTCCGACGGGGCCGAGGGCCTTGAGGTCCACCAGCTGGCGGTGGCTGATCGCGGGGCGAGGCATCGTCTTTTCCTCCACGGTCGTGATTCTGCGGAAAGCACCGGTTCCGAGCCAGGTGATGGTGTGGATGGTTCCATGCCGAGCGCCGATCGACAAGGGATTCCGTCGTGCTGTAACCCGATTGCCACGGAATCGATCGGATCGTTACCTGCAGGTCTTTGACCTCGTCGGTGGTCGATGCCACGATCACGACCATGACCAAGAGCCCCGGGCGGTCTGACCGGTCCCGCACCGCCCTCGACGAGGTGTCCAAGGCGATCATCGCCGAGCTGCAGCAGGACGGCCGCCGCTCGTACGCCGCCATCGGCAAGGTGGTCGGCCTGAGCGAGGCCGCCGTGCGCCAGCGGGTGCAGCGCCTCGTCGACAGCGGCGTCATGCAGGTCGTCGCCGTCACCGACCCCACCGAGCTCGGCTTCAGCCGCCAGGCCATGATCGGCGTCCGCGCGACCGGTGACCTCGGACCCGTCGCCGACGCGCTGGTGGCGATGGAGGAGGTCGACTACGTCGTCGTGGTCGCCGGCTCCTTCGACCTGCTGGTCGAGGTCGTCGCCGAGAGCGACGAGCACCTGCTCGACATCGTCTCCCAGCAGATCCGCGCCATCGAGTCGGTCGTGAGCACCGAGACCTTCGTGTACCTGCGGCTGAAGAAGCAGACCTACTCGTGGGGCGTGCGCTGAGCGCCCCCGTGTCGCTCTGGTCGGCCACCCTCGAGGAGCCGCCGCACGTCCGCGCCCCGCTGGCCGGCGACGTCACGTGCGACGTCGTGGTCGTCGGCGGCGGGTACACCGGCCTGTGGACGGCGTACTACCTGCTGGAGGCGGCCCCCCACCTGAGCGTGGTCGTGCTGGAGGCCGAGACCGCCGGGTTCGGCGCCTCGGGCCGCAACGGCGGCTGGTGCTCGGCGCTCTTCCCGCTGTCGCCGGAGCGGCTCGCGGCGCTGCCGGGCTCGGACCGCGCGGCAGCGCAGGCGCAGCACGCCGCGATGCGCGACGCCGTCGACGAGATCGGACGCGTCGTCGCCGCCGAGGGCATCGACGCCGGCTTCCACAAGGGCGGCACCGTGGTGGTGGCCCGGAGCGACGTGCAGCGGGAGCGCGCCCGGGCCGAGGTCGAGCACGCCCGGTCCTGGGGACGTGGTCCCGACGACCTGCGGCTCCTCGACGCCGACGAGGCGCGCGCGATGCTGGCCGCCGAGGGCGTCCGTGGCGGCACCTTCACCCCCGACTGCGCGGTCGTCCACCCCGCCCGGCTGGTGCGCGGCCTGGCCCGCGCGGTCGAGCGCCGTGGCGGGGTGATCCACGAGCACTCGCGGGCCCTCCGCCTGTCTCCCGGCCTGGTCGAGGCGGAGCACGGCCGGGTGCGGGCGAGGTACGTCGTCCGCGCGACGGAGGGGTACACCCCGGGTCTGGCCGGCCACCGGCGGGCCGTGGTGCCCGTCTACTCGCTGGTGGTGGCGACCGAGCCGCTGACCGACGACCGGTGGCGGGAGATCGGGCTCACGGACCGGCCGAGCTTCAGCGAGCACCGCCACCTCATCGTCTACGGCCAGCGCACCGAGGACGGGCGGCTGGTCTTCGGCGGCCGCGGCGCGCCGTACCACTTCGGGTCCGCGGTGGCGCCCGGCTTCGACCGCGACGAGCGGGTCTGGGCCTCGCTGCGCGAGGCGCTGGTCGAGATGTTCCCGACGCTGCGCGACGTGGGCTTCAGCCACGCCTGGGGCGGGCCGCTGGGGGTGGCGCGCGACTGGTGCGCCTCGGTCGGGCTGGACCGGTCGACCGGGCTGGGCTGGGCCGGCGGCTACGTCGGTGACGGGGTGAGCACCACGAACCTGGCCGGGCGCACCCTGCGCGACCTCGTGCTCGGTGAGCGGAGCGACCTGACACGGCTGCCCTGGGTGCAGCACCGCTCCCCGCGCTGGGAGCCCGAGCCGCTGCGGTGGACCGGCATCAACGCCGGGCTGCGGGCGATGACGATGGCCGACCACGAGGAGCGCCTGACCGGCCGTCCCTCGGTCGTGGCCCGGGCGATGGCGCCGTTCCTCGGCCACTGACCTCCGGTCCGCTACAGGTCGGTGACCGGCTCGAGCCCGGCCACGAGCGGGGCGGTCGCGGGTGCCTCCCCCTCGTAGCAGAAGGCAGCCAGCGCGACGGTCCCGCGGAGCCGGGTGCGGACCTCCCCGGTCACCGGGAAGACGTAGCAGCGCTCACCCCGCAGCTCGGGAGCCTGCGGGGTCCGGTCGGCCACGGCGTCGTACGCCTCCGCGAACGCCGCGTTGCCGCTGCGCCACCGCTCGCGCACCTCGCTCTCCACCACCCCGGCCCGCAACCAGCCCTCGACGACGCCGTAGGGCAGGGTGACGACCTCCTGCCGCGCGTCGGCTGCCCGCTCCTCGGCGCGCGCGACCGGTGCGAAGTCGCGGTGCCGGTCGTACGCCGCCTCGACCTGGGTGAGCGCGAAGGCCAGGCCGACCGCGACACAGGTGCGCAGGAGCAGGGGCAGCTCACGGAACGCGTCAGCCACCGGTCGCCCTCCCCGTCGGCCTCACCCTCGTCTCACCCGTCGCCTCCACCCGTCGCCGTCAGGAGCGGAGCGAGGGGCGCAGGGTGTCGAGGACCGCAGGATCCTCGATGGTCGAGGGCGGCACCGCGTCCTTGCCGTCCGCGATCTCGCGCATGGTCTTGCGCAGGATCTTCCCGGACCGGGTCTTGGGCAGGGCCGGGACGACCGCGACGTCGCGGAAGGCGGCCACCGGCCCGACCTCGTCGCGGACCATCGCCACCAGCTCCCGCGCGATCTCGTCGGGGTCCTGGGTGACGCCCGACTTGAGCACCACGAAGCCGCGCGGCACCTGCCCCTTGGTCGGTTCGGCGACCCCGATCACCGCGCACTCCGCGACCGCGGGGTGGGAGGCGATGACGGCCTCCATCGACCCGGTCGAGAGCCGGTGGCCGGCGACGTTGATGACGTCGTCGGTGCGGCCCATGACGAAGACGTAGCCGTCCTCGTCGACGTAGCCGCCGTCACCGGACATGTAGTAGCCGTCGAACGCCGTGAGGTACGACGACACGAACCGCTCGTCGTCGCCCCACACCGTCGGGAGGGTCCCCGGCGGCAGCGGCAGCTTGAGGCAGATCGCCCCCTCCTCGCCCGGCGGCACCTGCTGCCCGGTCGGGTCCAGCACCTGGACGTCGTAGCCCGGGACCGGGACGCTCGGCGAGCCCGGCTTGATCTCCATCGGCTCGAGCCCGCGCAGGTTCGACACGATGGGCCAACCCGTCTCGGTCTGCCACCAGTTGTCGACGACGGGCACGCCGAGCCGCTCGGTGGCCCACGTGTAGGTGTCGGGGTCGAGACGCTCCCCGGCGAGGAACAGGGTGCGCAGGGAGGAGGTGTCGTGGTCGGCCAGCAGCCGCCCGTCGGGGTCCTCCTTCTTGACCGCGCGGATGGCGGTCGGTGCGGTGAAGAGCGCCTCGACCTTGTGGTCGGCGATCACCCGCCAGAACGCCCCGGCGTCGGGGGTCCCGACGGGCTTGCCCTCGTAGAGCACGGTCGTCGCGCCGCAGATGAGCGGCGCGTAGACGATGTAGGAGTGGCCGACGACCCAGCCCACGTCGGAGGCGGCCCAGAAGACCTGTCCCGTGCGGACGTCGTAGATGTGGGGCAGCGACCAGGCCAGCGCCACGGCGTGACCGCCGTTGTCGCGCACGATGCCCTTCGGCTTCCCCGTCGTGCCGGAGGTGTAGAGCACGTAGAGCGGGTCGGTGGCGGCGACCTCGACGCACCCGGCCGGATCGTTGGCGCCGTGGCGCATGACGACGTCCCAGTCGAGGTCGCGTCCCTCGCGCAGCTCGGCCTCGCCCTGCGGTCGCTGCTTGACGACCACGGCCTCCGGCTGGTGCTCGGCCAGCTCCAGCGCCCGGTCGAGCAGCGGCTTGTACTCCACGACGCGGGCCGGCTCGACCCCGCAGGAGGCCATGACCACGACCTTCGGCCGGGCGTCGTCGACGCGGGCGGCGAGCTCCTTGGCGGCGAAGCCGCCGAAGACCACCGAGTGCACCGCGCCGAGCCGGGCGCAGGCGAGCATGGCGATCACCGCCTCCGGGATCATCGGCATGTAGACGATGACGCGGTCGCCCTTCTGCACCCCGAGCGCCTGCAGCACCCCGGCGAAGGCGGCCGTCTTCTCCAGCAGCCGGGCGTAGGTGTAGGTCGCCCGCGTGCCCGTCACCGGGCTGTCGTGGATGAGGGCGACCTGGTCGGCGCGACCGTTGACGACGTGCCGGTCGAGGGCGTTGTAGCAGGTGTTGAGGGTGGCGTCGGGGAACCACCGGTAGAACGGCGGACGGCTGGCGTCGAGCGCGCGGGTCGGCTTGGCGAACCAGTCGACCAGGCGGGCCTGCTCGAGCCAGAACGACTCGGGGTCCTCGATGCTCCGGGCGTGGGTCTCGGCGTAGCTCCCGTGCGTGCTCATGCCAGTCCGTTCTCCTCGGTGTCGGCCGGTCTGTCGGTGTCGTCGAGCCACTCGGCGAAGAAGGCGCTGAGCTCCTCGCCCGACAGCTCCTCGGCGAGGGCACGGAACTCGGCGTCGGTGCCGTGCCCGCGGGCGTTGCGCGACACCCAGGTGCGCGCGATGGTCGTGAAGGCGGCGTCGCCGACCCGGTTGCGCAGCGCCGCCAGCGTCATCGCGCCGCGCTGGTAGACGGCGTCGTCGAACATCCTGGCCGGGCCGGGGTTGCTGACCTGCAGCTTCCAGAAGCTCCCGGAGGCGGGCCGGCCGTCGTACTCGCGCCTCAGCCTGGCGTCGACCGTCCTCGTCCCGAGGTGCTCGGCCCACGCCCACTCGGCGTACGTCGCGAAGCCCTCGTTGAGCCAGATGTCGCGCCAGCGGGTGACCGCGACGTCGTCACCGAACCACTGGTGGGCCTGCTCGTGGACGACCAGCGAGACGTTGCCGGCGGTGGTGCCGCCGATGTAGGGGTAGACCGGTCGGCTCTGGGTCTCGAGCAGGTAGCCGAGGGGTGCGGCCACGACCACGCCGCCGACGCTCGTGAACGGGTAGGGACCGAACTCGCTCTCCAACCAGGACACCACGGTCGGCGTCCTCCGCATCAGCGCGAGGGCCTCGGCCCGCGCGGTGCCGCCGAGCTGCTCCGAGACGCCGTACACGACGGGGCGGCCCGCCGCCGTGGTCTGCTCCACGCGGAACTGCCCGGCGGCGAAGAAGGCGAGGTACGTCGCCATCGGCTGGCTCATCCGCCAGGTCCAGCGGGTCCAGTCCCCCGCCGCCTGCCGGGACACCAGCTCGCCGTTGCTGAGCGCCTCCTGGCCGCGCGGCACGCGCAGCACGATGTCGTAGGTGGCCTTGTCCGCCGGGGTCTCGTTGGCCGCGAACCACCACGGACCCATCTGCGGCTGCCCGACCGCGACGCCCTCGCCGCGGGTCCACGAGAACGGCGACTGCCCGGCGGCGACGACCGACGCGGGGCGGCCGTGGTAGCGGACCACGACGCGGAAGGCGTCGCCGGCCCCCACGGTGGCCGCCGGGACCACGCGGAGCTCGTGACGGTTCGGCTTCGCGAAGCGCGCCGGCTCCCCGTCGACGCGGACGCTGTCCGCGGTGAGGGCGAGGTCGAGGTGGAAGGCGCTGAGGTCGGCCGTGGCGCGGGCCTCGAGCACCGTGGTGCCGCGGAGCCGGTCGGTGCCGGGACGGTAGTCGTCGCGGATCGTGTAGTGCTCGACCTGGTAGCCGCCGTTGCCGTCGAGCGGGAAGTAGGGGTCGCCGCCGCTGTCGGACCCGGTGACCGCGGCGTGGGCGGAGGCGCCGGTCGCGCCCGTCAGCGCCGGGCCCAGGAGGAGGACCGTCACGAGGACGGTCCCGAGACTGGCGAGGGAGCGGGGCACGGGCACGGGGGCACCTCTCGGAAAAGACGTTGCGGGGAGCGCGCCCGCTCCGCGACGCTATCCCACGACCGTCCGTCACTGCTGCTCCGAGGAGGAAACCCATGGTTGCCGTCAGCGCACGCCCGCACCCCCTCTCCCTCCTCGACTGCTGGAGCAGACGTGACCCTTTCCCCGCCCGTCCGCGCCGACTCCCCTGAGCCGGCCGGCACCCGTTTCACCCTCGACTTCGCCACCACCGACGACCTCGACGAGGCCACCCAGCGCTGGACGACGTACTGGGACGTCGAGCGGCTCTGCCGCGGTCCCGAGCCGGCGCCCGCCTGGGTGGTGGCCGACCGCGCCGCCGTCGACACCGAGCTCGGTGTCCTGAAGACCGGCAAGGAGGCCGACGTCTTCCTGCTCGAGCGGGCCGTGCCCGGCACGCCGGGGGTGGTGATGGCAGCCAAGCGCTACCGCTCCCCCGAGCACCGCACGTTCCACCGCAGCGCGGCCTACACCGAGGGCCGGCGCATGCGCAGCACCCGCAGCACGCGAGCCCTCGAGAAGGGCACGCGGTTCGGCCGGGAGGTGGCGGCCGGGCAGTGGGCGTCCTCGGAGTGGGAGGCGCTGCGCGAGCTGTGGCTGGCGGGTGTGCCGGTGCCCTACCCGGTGCAGATCGACGGCACCGAGATCCTCATGGAGCTCGTGGTCGACCCGGAGTCGCCGCACCTCGAGCCCGCGCCCCGGCTCGCCGCGACCCGTCCCGAGCCGGACCGGTTGGCGTCGTACGCCGAGCAGGTGCGCGACCTGCTGGGGGCGCTCGCCCGTCGAGGGATCGCCCACGGCGACCTGTCGCCGTACAACGTGCTGGCCGCCGGCGACCGGCTCGTCGTGATCGACCTGCCGCAGGTCGTGGACATCGTGGCGAACCCGACCGGGACCGACTTCCTGCTGCGCGACTGCCGCAACATGGCGACGTGGTTCACCCGCCGGGGGCTGGCGATGGACGCCGAGGACCTCTTCGCGGACGTGCTGGCGCAGGCGTACTGAGCGGTGCGGGCGGATGGGTGAGCCGGCGAGTGCCGGGCATGCTGGGCGGGTGACGACCCCTGGCTCTCCCCTCTCGCCCGTGCCGTCCGAGTCCGCTGCGGTGGGTGCGCGCCACCTGCGCGAGATCGAGACCCTCGACGAGCTGGACAGCCTGCTGGCCGGCGGGGCGCGGTCGATGCACGGGTGGCGGCTGCAGGGTCTCGACCTGAGGGAGCACGAGGACCGGCTGACGGGGCTGGACGCGACCGGGGCGGCCTTCCTGGGCTGCCGGACCTCGCCGGCGCTGGCCGACCGGTTGCGCGAGAGCGGGGCGGTGGTGCTTCCTCGCATCGAGGGGCTGCCGTTCTCGCCCTACCGCGGGCTGCTCTACACGCCCGCCGAGCTCTACGCCGGGCTCGAGGACGGCTACGAGGCGACCTTCGACGCCCGGGCCTACCGGTGGTCGGTCCAGGCCCACGTCGAGCACGACGCCCTGCTGGCCGCCGCGTCGGCGTTGCACGACCACGCGGTCGACGACGCGCTCGGGGAGGCGCTCGCCGGGCACCGGACGGTCGGTGTCATGGGCGGGCACAAGCTCGGCCGGGGCACCGACGGCTACCGCACCGCCGTCGAGCTCGGGCGGCGCCTGGCCGGCCGGGGACTGCTGGTCGCCACCGGGGGCGGGCCGGGAGCCATGGAGGCGGCGAACCTGGGCGCCCGGCTGGTCGAGGCCGGCCCGGCCGAGGTGGACGCCGCCCTCGAGCGGCTCGCGGAGGCGCCCGACCACGTCGGGGCCGAGACCGCGTGGGCCCGCGCCGCCGCCGTGGTGGCCGCCGACCTGCCCGAGACGAGGACGATCGGCGTACCGACCTGGTTCTACGGCCACGAGCCGCCGAACCTGTTCGCGACCCACGTCGCGAAGTTCTTCGCCAACGCCCGCCGCGAGGACACCCTGCTGCGGCGCTGCGACGCCGGCATCGTGTTCCTGCCCGGGGCGGGCGGCACGGTGCAGGAGCTGTTCCAGGACGCGTGCGAGAACTACTACGCCGCCGAGGGCGAGGGGGCGCCGATGGTGCTCGTCGGGCGCGAGCACTGGACCGAGCGGCTGCCGGTGTGGCCGCTGCTCCAGGCGCTGGCCGAGCAGGGCGGCTTCGCGGAGCGGATCTTCCTCGTCGACGACGTCGACGGGGTCGAGGACGCCCTGGGCTGACGGGTCGATGGCCGGCTCAGGCCCAGAGCCGGCGCTCGTCGAGGTCGGCGTTGCGGCCCACGTGGTGGGTGCCGTCGGGGCCGACGACGAACCAGTGGCCCTGCGGGGTCCGCCACCACCAGCTCCCGGGCTCGGGCGACCAGCACAGCCAGGACCCGTGGGTCTTGAGGCGGTGGTGGAAACGGGAGGCCGGCGCCAGGTTGTCGGGCCTGGTCTGCCCCGGCTCGGCCGGGGTGCCGTCGGATCGTCGTCGGAACGGGCGGACGTGGTCCTCGTCGCAGGACGAGGACGCGCGGGTGCCGAACGGGAAGACCTCGAAGGGATTGACGACCTCCACCCCGTGCCGCATCGCAGCGGGGATCTCGTAACGGTCGACCGGGGCGATCTGGTCGGGGTCGACCACCGGTCTCACGCGGATGCGCAGACCTGTCCCCTGGGCGCCGAGCCAGAGCCTCACCGACTCCATCGACTGCGGCCCCAGCTCCTCGACCCGGGCCACTCCCGTGCTGTCGCGCAGGGCCGCGCGGGTGGTGTGGACGTTGATCACGCACAGCGGGTCCATCCGCACCGGCGTCGAGGTCAGCGTGTCGACCAGGCGGCGCAGCAGCCGGCGGTCGCCCAGCCCGGCGAGCGAGGGGTCCGGCCCGTCCGGCGGTCGTCGGAGCGGGTCGTCCGGCGCGCCGCTCGCAGAGAGGCTCCCCGAGCTCCCGCCGTCGATGATCGTCCGCTCCGGTGCCGGCACCGGACCCGCCAGCTCCAGGGCTGTCCCCTCGAACAGGTCGCCGCCGGTCTCGGGCTCCAGGTCGACGAGGTCGTCGTACAACGTGCCGGCTCGCAGGGGCCGACCCTGGGCGTCGAGCATCCACCCGGCCCACTCCTCGGGACGCTCGCCCCGCGCCGCCTCGCTCCGCCTCGTCGCCCACGCGTCAGATGCCGGTGAGTCGCCGGTCGCGTCTCCGTCAGTGACACCGGTGCCGGGAGAGGTGCCAGTGAAGCCCGCGTTGGTGCCCGCGTTGGTGCCCACGGTGTGGCCTACGGCCAGGTCGAAGGCCGGGTCGGAGGCCGGACTCGCTCCTTCGGTGGTCTCGTCGTCGTCGAGGTGCTGGAGGGCAGCACCGGCGAGCAGCGCCAGCGCGCGGGCGGGGTCGGCGAGGATCCGCAGTGCGGTGGCGCGCCGGACATCCAGCGGGTCGGTGTCCCCCTGGTCGGCAAGCACCATCGCGAGCCGGTCGAGCACGGCGACGAGCACCAGCACGTCGCCCCCGCGAGCGCGGGCCACGAGCGTCCGCAGACCGTGCTCGTCGGCCCGGCCGACGCGTACGAACCGGGCGAGCTCCTCGGCCTCCGCGCGGGCCCTGGCGCCGTCCGGGTCCGCCTCGACGATCTTGGCGTCGACCAAGGCGAGGAAGCGCTTCGTGGGCAGCGCGCTCATCGACGGCATGACCTGGGCATCGACCCAGAGGGCCTGCTCGGCGCTCAACCCGGCAGCGGCGCAGCGCCGGGCGACCTGGACGGCGAGCCAGACGCGCACCTCGCCCTGGCGCAACGCACGCCAGAGCAGCGGGTGCCGGTGGCGCAGGTTCACCGCGTCCGCGATCAAGGTCTCCCCCGACGCGGTGGAGCGGCCGAGGTAGACCGCGAGCTCGGCACCGGCGAACTCGCTCATCTCGGGGCACCCGTCCGCACCGACACGCTTGCTCCGCTCGGCCCCGGGCAGCAGCGCCTCGCAGCCGGCCACGAACTCCGGCGCGTGCAGGTCCACCCAGTGGGTCGCAAGCACGAGCTGCTCGGCCTCGGCGGCCATCACCGCCCGCGTCGACGCCAGCAACCGGTCCGCCACCGCGGCGGCGTCCAAATCGCTGACGTCTGTGTCGAACATGTCTTCGATTGTAGACGACGCCTCCGACACATCCCAGCGCCTCGCCGGTGTCTGGGGACAACCGGGGACCTCGGAGGGGCCGGATGGATCGAGCCCAGCCGGCGGGTGCCTCGTCAGGCAGGGGCCTCGCTGGCCGCGAGCTGACCGCAGGCGCCGTCGATCTCGCGGCCGCGGGTGTCGCGCACCGTGACCGGCACGCCCTTGGCCTCGAGCCGGCGGACGAACTCACGCTCGTCCTCGCGACGGCTCGCGGTCCACTTCGACCCCGGGGTCGGGTTGAGCGGGATGAGGTTGACGTGGACCCAGCCCCAGTCGCCGTACGACCGGAGGACGTCGGCGAGCATGTCCGCCCGCCAGCCCTGGTCGTTGATGTCCTTGATGAGGATGTACTCGATCGACACCCGGCGACCGGTGCGCTCGGCGTAGCGCCACGCCGCCTCCACGGCCTCGGCGACCTTCCAGCGCGTGTTCACCGGGACCAGCTCGTCGCGCAGCTCGTCGTCGGGGGCGTGCAGCGACAGCGCGAGCGTGACCGGGACGCCCTCCTCGGTGAGCTGGTTGATGCGCGGCACGAGACCGACCGTGGAGACCGTGATCGAGCGGGCCGAGAGCCCGAGCCCGTCGGGGTTCGGCTCGGTGAGGCGGCGTACGGCGCCCACGACCGCCTTGTAGTTGGCCAGCGGCTCCCCCATGCCCATGAACACGACGTGGGAGAGGCGCCCGGGACCGCCGGCGACCTGCCCGGTCGCCATCTGGCGAGCGCCCCAGACGACCTGGTCGACGATCTCGGCGGCCGACATGTTGCGCTGCAGCCCACCCTGGCCGGTGGCGCAGAACGGGCAGGCCATGCCGCAGCCGGCCTGCGACGACACGCACATCGTGGCCCGTCCCGGGTAGCGCATGAGCACCGACTCGACGAGCGCGTTGTCGAACAGCCGCCACAACGACTTCACGGTCGTGCCCTTGTCGGCGGTGCGCACCGAGACCGGGTCCAGCAAGCGCGGCAGCAGCTTCTCGACCAGCTCGGTGCGCTGCCCTGCGGGCAGGTCCGTCATCTCCGCCGGGTCGTCGACCAGCCGCGCGAAGTAGTGGGCCGACAGCTGACGGGCGCGGAAGCCGGGGAGCCCGGCCTTCTCCGCCAGCTCCTTGCGCTCGGCGGGCGAGAGGTCGGCGAGGTGCCGCGGGGGCTTGCCGCGGCCACGGGGCTCCTCGAAGACCAGCGGCAGCAGGTTGGGACCCTCGGCGGGCACGGCGGTCGTGGGGGTGAGTTCGGTGTCGCTCATGGCCCTCCCAGTGTCCCCGCTGGGACCGACATGCGCGAACCGGGCCGTCACCGCCAGCCGGGCGCGCCCCTCAGGGGCGACGCACGACGTACGACGAGGTCCAGATCGGGTCCACCTTGACCGGCGTGCCGGAGCGGCTGGAGTGCACGATCCGGTTGTTCCCGACGAAGATGCCGGCGTGGTAGGCGTTGCCGTTCTTGATGGAACAGGATGATGTCGCCCTTGCGCTTCGCCGACTTCGAGACGGCGCGCAGGCCGGCCTTCTGCTGGTCGGTGGTGCGGGGGATGCTGCGGCCCGCACGGGCGTAGGAGAACGAGGTCAGCCCGGAGCAGTCGAAGGCGTTCGGGCCGGCGGCGCCGTACCGGTAGGGGTCGCCGCGCTGTGCGAGCGCGATCTTCATGGCGCGCAGCCGCTGGGACTCGGTGGTGCGGGTGGTCGCGGCCTCGGCGTGCTGGCCGCTGTCCTCCGTGGGCAGGCCGCCCAGGAGGCCGGTGAAGAGGATCGTGCCGAGCACGATGACGAGCGAGCGTCTGAGGGCAGACGTGATGACAGACATGGATGTCCCTTCGTCCACGCCTGTGAAATGTGACCTGTCGGGTTCGGGCTGACGGTGCCCGCTCAGCTGCGCTGAGCTCACCCCGAGGCTCTGCCGGACGTCCGGTGGACGGTGCGGCGGAGCCGTGATGCTCGGGTATCCCACGTCCACCCGTGTACGAGGCGGCTCGGAGCGGGTGGACCTCGGCGCTCTCCGGCCGGCGAGCCCGGCGGCTCGCGCCGAGAACTCTACGACGGTGTGAACCCTCGGACAGCACTTCGCCCGATCACGATCGCGCCACGGGGAGTCAGGCTCAGTCCGTGCCGGTGCTGCTCGTGCGGGCCCTCACAGGGAGGACGTCAGGACGATCAGAACGGGCCGAGTCCGAAGAGCAGGACCGTCAGGACCAGGCCCACGAGCCCACCGGTCAGCAGACCCGTGGCGAGTCCTCGCAGCAGGCCCCGCCCGCCCTCGCGGACCGAGCGCGACAGCAGCAGTCCGAGACCGAGCGCGAAGGGGATCGCCGGCGACACCAGGCTCGCCGAGTCCTGGTCGGACTGCGCCAGCGCCGGGAACAGCGAGAAGAGCACGAACCCGACGAAGAGCCCGACGAGGGTGCCGAGCGTGATCAGCACCGGCTTCTGGCGCGACGGCCGGGGTGAGCCCGCCGGCGGCGTGCCGCGGGACGACCCGCTCGACGGGCTAGAGGACGGCATAGTGCAGCAGCAGCCAGATCGGGGCGACGGTCGCGAGCAGCGAGTCGAGCCGGTCCATGAGACCACCGTGGCCGGGGATGACCTGCGACATGTCCTTGATGCCGAGGTCGCGCTTGATCACCGACTCGACGAGGTCGCCCAGCGTGGCCATCACGACCGCGATGAGGCCCAGGGCGACGCCGACCCACCAGTCGCCCTCGAGCAGGTAGTCGACGAGCAGCCAGCCGGCCACGACGCAGGCCAGCGCCGATCCGGCGAACCCCTCCCACGACTTCTTCGGGGAGATGACCGGGGCCATCGGGTGCCTGCCGAACAGCACCCCGGCGACGTACCCGCCGATGTCCGAGGCGGCGGTGACGGCGATGAAGGTGATGATCGCCTTCACCCCGTCGTCCTCGGCCAGCAGCAGCGCCACGAAGGATCCGAGGAACGGCACGTAGAAGATCGTGAAGACCGACGCGGTGGCGTCGCGGACGAAGCCGTCGATGCCGCGGCGCAGCAGCCAGAGCATCGTCACGAGGCCCGTGACGGCGGTCGCGGTGACCAGCGGCTCGGTCCCCTCGAAGTACGCCGAGACCACCATGACCGTGCCGCCGAGCATCAGCGGCTCCTGCGGCAGGTTGACGCCCTTGGCGCGGAACCCGCGGTCGAGCTCCCAGATGGCGACCAGGACGGCCGCGACCACGACGACCATGAACAGCCACTTGAGGAAGACCAGCGTCACGATGATCATCGTGGCCAGGCCGACGCCGGAGGCGATCGCCAAGGGCAGGTTGCGGCCGGCACGGCTCTGCTTCGGAGCCGGCGGCTCCGAAGCGGCCGGCGCGGTGGGGTCAGTCATGCGAGGCCTCAGACTTCGAGGAGCTCGGCTTCCTTGTGCTTGAGCATGTCGTCGATCGCGTCGGTGTGCTTCTTGGTGAGCCCGTCGAGCCGCTTCTCCGCGCCCGTGACGTCGTCCTTGCCGACCTCGCCGTCCTTCTCGAGCTTGTCGAGGGCCTGCTTGGCGGTCCGGCGGATGTTGCGGACCGAGACCCGCCCCTCCTCGGCCTTGCCCTTGGCGAGCTTGATGTAGTCGCGGCGACGCTCCTCGGTGAGCTCGGGAAAGGTCACGCGGATGGTCTTGCCGTCGTCGGTCGGGTTCACGCCGAGGTCGGAGTCGCGGATGGCGCGCTCGATCGCACCCATGGCACCGGCGTCGTACGGGCTGATGATCACCACGCGCGCCTCGGGCACGGTGAAGGAGGCGAGCTGCTGCAGCGGGGTCGGGCTGCCGTAGTAGTCGGCGGTCAGCTTGTGGAACATCGCCGGGTGCGCGCGGCCGGTCCGGATCGACGCGAAGTCCTCACGCGTCACCTCGACGGCCTTCGACATCTTGCTCTCGGCCTCTTTGAGGGTGTCGTTGATCAAGAC
Organism: uncultured Actinomycetota bacterium; assembly: GCA_963721555.1. GTDB lineage: Bacteria > Actinomycetota > Actinomycetes > Propionibacteriales > Nocardioidaceae > Marmoricola_A. The sequence continues at coordinate 37,176 of CAVRJU010000005.1, forward strand.
TGCTCCTTCGTCGTCGGGCGGCCACCGGCGAGCGGCGCCCTGGGGGGATCATGGTCGGCCCGGGGGGCCGTGGTCACACATCCCGCGAGATCGTCGTACCGATCTTCTCACCTGCGACGACCCGGGCGATGTTGCCGTGCTCGGAGAGGTTGAAGACCACCATGGTCACGTCGTTGTCGCGACACAGGCTGATCGAGGTCGCGTCGGCGACCTTGAGGCCGCGGGTGAGGAACTCGTCGTAGGTCAGGTGGTCGAACTTCACCGCACCCGGCTCGCGGTTCGGGTCGGCGTCGTAGACGCCGTCCACGCCCTGCTTGCCCATCAGGATGACCTCGGCCCCGACCTCGAGCGCGCGCTGCGCGGCGACGGTGTCGGTGGAGAAGTAGGGCATGCCGGCCCCGGCGCCGAAGATGACCACGCGGCCCTTCTCGAGGTGGCGGATCGCGCGACGCGGGATGTAGGGCTCGGCGACCTGGCCCATCGAGATGGCGGTCTGCACGCGGGTCGGGACGCCCTGCTTCTCGAGGAAGTCCTGGAGGGCGAGGCAGTTCATGACCGTGCCCAGCATGCCCATGTAGTCGGCGCGGGCCCGGTCCATGCCACGCTGCTGCAGCTCGGCGCCGCGGAAGAAGTTGCCGCCGCCGACCACGATCGCGACCTGGACGCCGCTGCGGACGACCTCGGCGATCTCGGAGGCGATCGTGTTGACGACGTCGGGGTCGACGCCGATGCGTCCTCCGCCGAACACCTCGCCCGACAGCTTCAGCAGCACTCGCTCATAACCGCTCATCTGCTTCTCCTTCGGTGCGCTCGCCTCTGGGCGCACCCTAGTCGACCCGGACGACTGGGGGTGGTGGTGCGCGCGTGGCCGGGACCCGCTGCTGCGGGACCCGGCCACGCGGGGATCAGGCCCCGACCTCGAAGCGGGCGAACCGCGTCACGGTGACGCCGGCGCCGTCGAGGACGGCCTTGACCGACTTCTTGTTCTCGGAGACCGACGGCTGGTCGAGGAGGGCGACCTCCTTGAAGAAGCCGTTGAGGCGACCCTCGACGATCTTGGGCAGCGCACCCTCGGGCTTGCCCTCCTCGCGCGCGGTGGCCTCGGCGATCTCGCGCTCCTTGGCGACGACGTCCGCGGGGACCTCGTCGCGGGAGACGTACGTCGGACGCATGGCCGCGATCTGCATGGCGGCGCCGCGGGCGACGGTCTCGTCGCCACCGGAGTACTCCACCAGCACGCCGACGGCGGGCGGCAGGTCGGCGGCACGACGGTGCAGGTAGGTCACGACCGGGCCGTCGAACACGGCGACGCGGCCGAGCTCGATCTTCTCGCCGATCTTGACCGCGAGGGCCTCGACGACCTCGCCGACGGTGGAGTCGCCCATCGGGACGCTCTTGAGGGCCTCGGCGTCGGCGGGCTTGGCGGCGGCCGCGGCCTCGGCGATCTCCTGGGCGGTGGAGACGAAGTCCGGGCTCTTGGCCACGAAGTCGGTCTCGCTGTTCAGCTCGACCAGGGCGGTGCCGGCGGAGGCGACGAGGCCGGAGCTCGCGGAGCGCTCGGCGGCGCGCTTGGCGGCCTTGCCGGCGCCCTTGACCCGCAGGATCTCGATGGCCTTGTCGAAGTCGCCGTCGGCCTCGGTGAGGGCCTTCTTGGCGTCCATCATGCCGGCGCCGGTCTGGTCACGGAGCCGCTTGACGTCTGCAGCGGTGATGCTCATCTGTGTCTTCCTTCGTCGTGGAGTGCTCGGGCTGCTGTGGCGGAGCCTGGGTGCAGGACGGACCGGCCGCCGCCCCGGTCCCTTGCGGGTCGGAGCGGCGGCGCGGGACGTCGTCAGGCCTGCGAGGTCTCGGGGGCCTCGGTGGACTCGGCAGCGCCGTCGGTGGTCTCCGTGGCCTCGGGGGTCTCGGAGGTCTCCGGGGTCTGCGCCGGGGTCTCGGCGGTCTCCGTGCCCTCGGCGGGCTCGGCGGTCGCGCTGCCCTCGGAGGAGGCGCCGGTGGCCTCGGTGGCCGGGGTCGACTCGGTCGCGGCGTCGCCACCGGTGGCGGCGACGGCGGCCTCGTCGGCCTGCCCGCCCAGGAGCTCGCGCTCCCACTCGGGCAGGGGCTCCTCGCCACCGAGCTCGGCGCCGGTGGCGGCCTGCTCGCCCTTGACGCCGGCGCGGGCCATGAGGCCCTCGGCGACGGCGTCGGCGACCACGCGGGTCAGCAGCCCGACGGCGCGGATCGCGTCGTCGTTGCCCGGGATCGGGAAGTCGACCTCGTCGGGGTCGCAGTTGGTGTCGAGGATGCCGATGATCGGGATCCGGAGCTTGCGCGCCTCCTCGACGGCCAGGTGCTCCTTCTTCGTGTCGACGATCCACACCGCGGACGGGGTCCGGGTCATGTCGCGGATGCCGCCCAGGGTGCGGTCGAGCTTGTCACGCTCGCGCTTCATCCCGAGGAGCTCCTTCTTCGTGCGACCGGAGCCGGCCACGTCGTCGAAGTCGATCTCGTCGAGCTCCTTGAGGCGGTTGATCCGCTGGTGCACGGTCTGGAAGTTGGTGAGCATGCCGCCCAGCCAGCGCTGGTTGACGTAGGGCATCCCGACGCGCGTCGACTGCTCGGCGATCGCCTCCTGGGCCTGCTTCTTCGTGCCCACGAACATCACGGTGCCGCCCTTGGCGGTGGTGTCCTTGATGAAGGCGTACGCGCGGTCGATGTAGGCCAGCGACTGCTGCAGGTCGATGATGTAGATGCCGTTGCGCTCGGTCATGATGAAGCGCTTCATCTTCGGGTTCCAACGACGGGTCTGGTGCCCGAAGTGGACGCCGCTCTCGAGGAGCTGACGCATGGTGACGACGGCCATGGCCTTCGACTCTCTTTCGTGTGCGCACCGCGGCGCGCGGCCCGGATCTCCGGGGCCGCAGGCGGTGGTGCTGTTCTCGGTTGTCGCGGGCCGCGGGTTGCGGACCGCCCTGAGGCTCGGCGAGGGCCCTCACCGACGAGAGGTTCCTCGTGGGACCGAGAGGGTGCCTGCCCGCGGGCCGCGACCGGTGAGGGTGCGCGACGCTGTGCGGTTGGACGAGCCTGCGATAGTCGACCCGGTTCGTGCGCAGGCACGGCACGGGTCGCCACCGGCGAGTGTACGGGAGGACCGGGGGTGCTCGCGAACCGCCGGGTTGTCCACAGACCCGGGCTCCGGGCTCCGGCTGCCCGCGGTCGCAGGTCACCCTGGGCCATGCCCCTCGCCAGCGTCCTTTCTCGTGTCCTTTCCCGAGTCCTTCACCGTGGCCTCCGCGTCGCTCCCCTCTCCCTCGGCGCGGCCCTCGCCCCCGTCGCCGGGCTGGTGCTGTCCGGACTCCTGGTCGGGTCCACCCCGGAGGCCGGGACGCCGACCGCGGCCCGCTCCCCAGCCGACCGGAGCCGGCGGAGCCGCCGGAGCCGGCGGAGCCGCCGCGCGCTCGGCGTCGTCGACCGGCGAGCGCGCTCGGTCGACGGAGCCGGCGCCCGCCCGCGGGACGTGGCCGCTGGCACCGGTGCCCTCGATCGCGCGTCCCTTCGAGCCGCCCGAGCAGCGGTGGTCGGCCGGTCACCGCGGCGCGGACCTCGTCGGCCGTCCCGGTCAGCCGGTGCGCGCAGCCCTGGCCGGGACGGTGTCCTACGTCGGTCGGATCGCGGGCCGCGGCATCGTCACGGTCGACCACGGGCGGGTGCGCACGACCTACCAGCCCGTGGCGGCCGTGGTGGAGCGTGGTGAGGAGGTGGCGGAGGGGCAGATGGTCGGGCGGCTGGTGCTGGCCGGCAGCCACTGCGCTCCGGTCGCCTGCCTGCACTGGGGGTTGATCCGCGGTGAGACGTACCTCGACCCGCTCACGCTCGTCGGTGCCGTCCCGCAGCCGGTGCGGCTGTACCCCTGGTGAGGGGGCGCGGTCGGCTCAGGCGCGTGGGTGGGCCTGCTCGTAGGCCGACCGGAGCCGGTCGCGGGTGACGTGGGTGTAGATCTGGGTGGTGGCCAGGGAGGCGTGGCCGAGCAGCTCCTGGACGCTGCGCAGGTCGGCGCCGCCCTCGAGCAGGTGTGTGGCCGCGGTGTGCCGCAGGCCGTGGGGGCCGAGGTCGGGGGCCCCGGGCACGTCCGCGATCCGGCGGTGCACGACGGTGCGCACGGTCCGCGGATCGATGCGCCCGCCGCGGGCCCCCAGGAAGAGCGCCGGGCCGGACCCGGGTCGTGCCAGCTGCCCCCGCACCGCACGCCACCGGTCCACGGCGGTCGCCGCGGGGGCGCCGTACGGCACGGAGCGCTCCTTGCGCCCCTTGCCGAGGACACGGACGACGCGCCGACCGTCGTCGAGGTCGTCGACGTCGAGGCCGCACAGCTCCCCCACCCGGATGCCGGTGGCGTAGAGGAGCTCGAGCACGGCGAGGTCGCGACACCCCACGGGGTCGTCGTGGTGGGCCTGCTCGGCGGCGGCGTCGAGGAGCAGGCGGACCTCGTCCTGCTTCAGCGCGGCCGGCAGCGGCCGGTGTGCCTTCGGGGACGCCAGCGCCGCCCCCGGGTCGGCGGGGGTCCGGCCGGTGCGGGCGAGCCAGGCGGTGAACGCCCGGGCGGAGGCCGAGCGGCGGGCCATGGTGGCGCGGCTGCGGCCCAGCGTCTGCTGCTGGGCCAGCCAGCTGCGCAGGGCCCGCAGGTCGAGGGTGTCCACGGAGTCGTGGCCCAGCATCGTGAGGTGCGCCGCGAGCGACCTGAGGTCGCCGGTGTAGGCGCGCAACGTGTGGGGGCTGACGTCGCGGGCCGACGCCAGGTGCCGCTCGAACTCGGCCAGCGGCTCGGCGAAGCCCTCCGCGACCGACGTGCCCTCGTCCTCCACCCGCTCAGGCTAGGCGGATGAGCACGCCTGCCCGGTCATTCCGGCTGCGGCGCGCGGCGCCAGGAGGCACCCTCGGCCTGCACGAGACCGACGGCGCGGAGGCGGTGCAGCGCACGGGTGGTGTCCGCGACGGAGAGGCCGGCGGCGTGGGCGACCGAGATCGCAGCCGCCGTCTGGACCAGCGGGACGGCGTCGAGCACGCGCATCTCCAGCAGGTCGAGGGCGTCGGCCGGACGCTCGGGAGCGCGTCGCGGCAGGACGGTGGCCGTCCCGACGGGCGCCAGCGCCTCGACGACGTGCTCGCCGCGCGTCACCAGCGAGGCGGCACCGGTCCGCAGCAGCTCGTGCACGCCTTCCGAGGGCGCGCTGGTGACCGGCCCGGGGACGCCCATCAGCACCCGGTTGAGGCGGGAGGCCCAGTTGGCCGTGTTGAGCGCTCCGCTGCGCACGGCGGCCTCCACGACCACCGTGCCGCCGCTCAACGCCGCGATGACCCGGTTGCGGGCCAGGAAACGGACGCGGGTCGGTGGCAGGCCGGGACGCAGCTCGGAGACGACCGCACCGTGCTGCGCGAGGTGGTCCAGCAGCGGACGGTGGGCGGAGGGGTAGGCCCGGTCCACCCCGCAGGCCAGCACCGCGACGGTCGTCCCGCCGACGCCGAGCGCTCCGCGGTGAGCCGCCTGGTCGATGCCGAAGGCAGCGCCCGAGACCACCGTGCGGCCCTCCGTCGCCACGGCGGCGGCCAGGTCACCGGCCACCGAGGTCCCGTACGTCGTGGCCGATCGCGACCCGACCACCGCGACCCCACCGGCCGCCACGTCGTCGAGCCGCAGCGGTCCCCGGACCCACAGCCCGAGCGGCTGACCGCCCAGACCGCTGACCGCGTCCACGTGGTCGAGCTCGGCCAGGCACGCAGGCCACTCGGCGTCCCCGGGCACGACGTACCTGATGCCGGCCGCGGCAGCTCGCGCCAGCACGGCGGCCGGGTCCAGCCCGTCCTCGCGCATCCGCACGTCCTCGCGCAGCCCCAGCAGCTCGCCGTCCGCGGCCAGCTCGGTCGCCAGCGCCTGCGCCCCCATCACCCCCAGCAGCCGCGACACCCGCGGGTCGCCGGGCTCGGTCAGCGCGTTGAGGCGCACCCGCGCCTCGCGCTCGTCCTGGCTCGCGCTCATCCCGCCCTCCTCGCCAGCGTCGCCTCGGCCAGCGGCTCCCCCGAGCGCAGACGCAGCGCGATCTCGACGGCCTCCGGACCGGGCGCCTCCGCGCCGTCGTGCTGCTCGAGCAGGGACGGGTCGAGGTCGGCCACCGTCCACGCCATCCGGTGCACCCGCGTCGCGCCGCGGCGGGTCAGGCCGCCCCGGGTGAGGGCGGCGTCGACCACGCGGAGGCCGGCGACCGTCAGAGGCCACCGGGCCGACAGGACCGGTCCCGGCACGTCGGCGTTCACCCGCCACGGCGTGCCGGCCAGCCGGAGCCCGGCCCGCTGCCGCGCCGCTGCGACCCGAGCACGCACCGGGGCCGTGCCCTCAGGGCGCCGCAGCGGGTCACCGACCTCCCACGGCCGCACCGGCATCACGTGGCGCTCGATGTCGATGCGGTCCTTCACCGGGGCGGAGAACTTCTCGCGGTAGCCGCGACGCTTCACCTCCCCGCAGGTGCAGCGGTCGGTCGCCGGATCGGAGCTGTAGTCGCCACAGGGGCACGGGTTCGCCCCGAGCACCACGATCGACCGGGCCGGGAACGTCGCCACGTCGTCGCCGCGCGTGATCGTGATCTCCGCGCTCTCCAACGGCTGGCGCAGCGCGTCGACGATGTCGGAGCGGAACAACGGGAACTCGTCGAGCAGGAGGACGCCGTGGAGCGCGCGGCTGATCTCCCCGGGGTGGACCCTGCCCGTGCCACCGCCCAGCACGCTCACCTTCGACGCGCTGTGGTGCGGCGCCCGGAACGGCGGGCGGGCGTCGGTGAGCCGACGCGGCACCTCGCCGGCCAGTGACTGCACGGCCACCAGCTCGAGGGTCTCCTCGACACTCAGGTCGGGGAGCAGGCCGGGCAGTCGCTCGGCGAGCGTCGTCTTGCCTGCTCCCTTCGGACCGGTCAGCAGCAGGTGGTGCCCGCCGGCCGCAGCGACCTCCAGGGCGAAGCGGGCGTCGGCCATCCCGTGGACGTCGGCCAGGTCCAGCTCGTCGGTGCGGTCCTCGCCGCGCCAGCTCAGCACCGAGCCCGACCCGAGCGGCTCGACCGGTGGCGCGTCCGGCAGCGGTTCGCCCGTCAGCAGCGCGACCGCCTGCGCCAGGCTGCGCACACCCTCGACCTCGACGTCGGGGACCAGGGCCGCCTCCGGCACGTGCAGGTCGGGCACCACCACCCGGCGCACGCCGCGCGCGCGGGCAGCCATCACCATCGGGATCACCCCGTGCACCGCACGCACCCGGCCGTCCAGGGTCAGCTCCCCGATGAACAGCCGGTCGGCCAGGGCCTCGACCGGGATCGACGGCTCCTCGCGCGCCCCGGCGGTCAGCACCGCCAGCGCGATGGCCAGGTCGAAGTGCGACCCGCGCTTCGGCAGGTCCGCCGGGGACAGCGCGATCGTCACCCGCCGCGTGGTCGGCCACTCGAGACGGCTGTTGACGATCGCGGTGCGGCAGCGGTCGCGCGACTCGCTGATCGTGGGGTCCGGCCGCCCGACCATCGTGGTGCTGATCAGCCCCTGACGGACGTCGGCCTGGACGTCGATGACGTGGCCGCGGATGCCGTCGAGGGTGACCGTGCGCGCGGTCGCGACGCCCATCAGCCGATCCCCCGCACGTGGGTGAAGCGGGCGTCGCCGACGCGGTCCAGCAGCACGCCGACGAGGTCGAGCCGCACCTCGCGGGCCGACACGTCGTGCTCGCCGAGCCAGCGCGCGGCCAGCCGCCTCAGGCGGGCGGCCTTGGCCTCGCTCACCTGCTCCAGCGGGCTCCCGAACCGGTCGTCGGCCCGGGTCTTGACCTCGCAGAACACGACAGCGGGCCCGTCGCGCAGGACGAGGTCCACCTCACCGAGCTCGCACCTCCAGTTCCGGTCGAGCACGACCATCCCGAGCCGTCCGAGGTACGCCGCGGCCTGTGCCTCGCCGTACCCCCCTGTCGCCAACCGCTGACGTGCTGTCGCCATCTCGACCACCTCCGCAGCCCACTGTCGCGGCGGCGGGACCGGCACGTCGGTCGGTCGGCGCGCGCGGTGGAGAACGCACAGGACCGGACGCCTGGGGAGGCTTCCGGGTCCGCGCCGCCCTCGCGCCCGACGCCGATCCTTGCCAGACTCGGCGGGGAGGATGACCGGCTCAGGCGGAGGGGCACCATGCGCAGCAGCAGACGGACCGGTCTGGTGGTGGGCGCGGGTGTCCTCATGCTGGTGGCGGCCGCCGTCACCGGCGTGGTGCTGCTGCGCGAGATCCAGGCACGGGGCGGCACCGCCTGGGACGACTACGAGGCCGACAGCCGCGGCCTGCTGGTCCACGTCCGGGCCCGGCCGTGCGACGACATCGACGTCCTCGACGTGCGCGAGCGCCCTCGACGGGTCGAGGTCACCGTGGCCGTCGAGTCGGGCGGGCTCTTCTGCTCCGAGCAGGCCGAGGACCGCCGGGTCCGGGTGGGGCTCGAGAAGCGCCTGGGCGGGCGCGTCGTCTACGACGGCACCTGCCTGGCCGACGACGAGCCGACCCGGGCGTGCGAGCGCGAGGAGCGCTCGGCCCGCGGGCGCGACCGGCGCTAGAGATGTCCGGCCAGGGCCAAGGCTAGGGCTTGGGCGGGTCGAGGTCGGACTCGGCGAGCTCCTCGACGTTGACGTCCTTGAACGTCAGCACCTTGACGTTCTTGGCGAAGCGCGCAGGGCGGTACATGTCCCACACCCACGCGTCGGTCATCGAGACCTCGAAGAAGACGTCGCCGGCCTCGGTGCGCGCCTTCACGTCGACCTGGTTGCACAGGTAGAAGCGACGGTCGGTCTCGACGACGTACTTGAAGATCCCGACGACGTCGCGGTACTCCCGATAGAGCTGCAGCTCCATCTCGGCCTCGTACTTCTCGAGGTCCTCGGTGCTCATCAGGCCTCCTGCCGGACGGGGGCCGCCAGTCTCTCATCCGCACCCGCTCCCGCGGTCGCCGACAGCAGCGAGTCGCCCTCGGCGCGCCGCACGTTGACGAACCGGCGGCGGTGGACCGCGCAGGGCCCGTGCTCGCTCAGCGCGGCGGAGTGGGTGGCGGTGATGTATCCCTTGTGGGTCTCGAAGTCGTAGACCGGGTAGTCGTGGTGCAGGTCGGCCATGATCCGGTCGCGGGTCACCTTCGCGACCACCGACGCCGCCGCGATGCAGGCCGCGACGCGGTCGCCCTTCCAGACCGCGAGCCCCGGCACCTCGAGGCCGTCGACTCCGAACCCGTCGGTCAGCACGTACGACGGGCGCACGTCGAGACGGGCCAGCGCCCGTCGTAGCGCCTCCACGTTGGCGACGTGCATGCCGAGCCGGTCGCACTCCTCCGGCTCGACCACGACGACCGACCACGCCAGCGCTCGGCGTACGACCTGGTCGTAGCAGCGCTCGCGGGCCTTCGGCGTCAGCAGCTTGGAGTCGGCGAGCCCGGGCACGATGCCGCGCGAGGTCGCGGGCAGGATCACCGCACCGGCCACCAACGGACCGGCGCACGCGCCCCGGCCGGCCTCGTCGACGCCGGCGATCGGGTCGAGACCGCTGCGGCGCAGCGCGCGCTCGTAGCCGTAGAGCCCGGCGTCGCGGCGCACGGTGAGACCACGGGGCAGGACGCTCACCTCTCGGCCGCCTGCCGGTCGGTGTCGTCCTCCTCGGCCGCCTCCACCGCCGCGAACGTGTCCGGGCCGCCCCAGGGTCTTGGCGTGCCCCAGCGGCCAGACCACGGCGAAGACCTTGCCGACGACGTCCTCGACCGGCACGAAGGCACCCCCGGGGTCGCCGAGGTGGTAGCGGCTGTCGGCCGACTGCGACCGGTTGTCGCCCATGACCCACAGGGACCCCTCGGGCACCTTCTGGTCGAAGGTGATGAGCGAGGGCTTCTCGCCCTTCGCCAGGTAGGACGACTCGCGCAACGGCACGTTGTTGACCCGGATCCGCCCCTGGGGGTCGCAGCACCGGACCCGGTCGCCGCCCACCCCGATCACGCGCTTGACCAGGTGGCCGCCGGTGGGGAACAGCCCGACGAGCTCGAGGCCCTTGCTGACCATGTTCTCGGCAGCGGGAGCGTCCGCCTCGTCCAGCCAGCCGCCGGGGTCGGCGAAGACCACGATGTCGCCACGGCTGGGCTCGGCGTCGCCCCAGTAGGAGACCTTCTGCACCAGGATGCGGTCGTTGAAGACCAGCGTGTCGTTCATCGACCCCGACGGGATGTAGAACGCCTGCAGGAACAGCGCCTTGATGCCGGTGGCCAGCAGCAGCGCGATGACCAGCAGCAGCGTCAGCTCCTGCCAGAACGGGACGGGCTTGCGGGCCTCGGCCTGCTCGTCGTCCCGGTGCTCGGGAGCGGGTCCCTCGTCGCCGAGGCGGGCGAGGTGTCGGCCGCCCTTGCGGTGCCGCCCCGGTGGCTTCGCGGGGACCTCGTCCCCCGAGCCGGTCGTCGCGTCACTCACGCGCCGACCCTACCCAGGCCGCCCGAGCCGCCGTCGCCGGACGCGCTCAGCGCGCGACGGGCTCGCGCTTCTCCTTGATCTTGGCGGCCTTGCCGCGCAGGTTGCGCAGGTAGTAGAGCTTCGCGCGACGCACGTCACCGCGGGTGACGACCTCGACCTTGTCGATGATCGGGGTGTGCAGCGGGAAGGTGCGCTCCACGCCGATGCCGAAGGAGACCTTGCGCACGGTGAAGGTGCGGCCGATGCCGGAGCCCTGCACCCGCAGGCACACGCCCTGGAAGACCTGGACACGCGAGCGGTTGCCCTCGACCACCTTGACGTGGACCTTCAGGGTGTCCCCGGCGCGGAACTCGGGCAGGTCGGAGCGCCTCTCGGCGCCGGCCAGCTCGTCGATGACGTTGGTCATGGTGTCTCCTCGTCGGCGCCACAGGTCGCCCACGGACGTGGGTGGGTTCGTTCTCGGGCGGTCCCCGTGATGACTCGTGCGCGCGACCCCCTGTGGCAGGTGCGGCGCCGGCGCTCCGCGTCGGGCGCGGAGTCCGCCGTCGAGGCTGTGGACCAAGGGGTGATTCTGCCACAGCGGCCGGGGCCGGAGGAAATCCTCCTCAGCGCCGGCGCTTGGCCAGCCGGACCGCGCGGGGGTCGTCCGCGGGCCGGTCCGGCCGGTCGCGCCGGTAGCCGGCACGACGGTAGCGCCGCAGGTTCCTCTCGCTGCCGGCGCCGGTGATGAGCGCGAAACCGGGTGCGTCCGGCGGGGCCTGGTCCTCGATGCGCTCGAGCATCCAGCGACCGAGCCCGTGCCCGCGCAGGTCGGGCGCCACCATGAGCCGGCCGACGAACCAGGTGCCGTCCGGCTCGCTGTGGGCCCGGACGCTGCCGACCAGCCGTCCGCCGACGCGCAGCACCCACGTGGTGTACGTCGCCAGGCCGGCCGCCACGTCGTCGTACGACTCCTGCAGCGGGGGGATGTCGAGGGCCGCGTTGGCCTGCGCCTCGTCGAGCCAGCAGGCCCGCTGGAGGGTCAGGATCTCGCCGGCGTCGGCACGCACGGCGGGCCGCCACTCGGCCGCGCCTGCGTCAGCTCCGTCGAGCGCCGGGAGGTCGTGGCTGGGTGACAGCAGGTCGGGCCGGCGCTGCGCCGTGCGCCGGACCGCCTGGGCGTGGCGCCAGGCCGCGATCCGCGCGTGGTCGCCCGACAGCAGCACCGCCGGTACGTCGTGGCCGCGCCAGGAGGCGGGCTTGGTGTAGACGGGGTACTCGAGCAGTCCGGCCTCGCCGTGGGACTCCTCGCTCAACGACGCGGCGTTGCCCATGAAGCCCGGGAGCAGACGGGCGACCGCCTCGACGACCGCCAGCGCGGCCACCTCGCCGCCGTTGAGCACGTAGTCGCCGAGCGAGACCTCACGCACCTCGACCCCGTCGGCGGCGTCGTAGTGCTCGACCACCCGCTGGTCGATGCCCTCGTAGCGCCCGCAGGCGACGACGAGGCGGTCGGCGGTGGCGAGGTCGGCCGCGGCCGCCTGGGTGAACGGGACGCCGCTGGGGGTCGGCACGACGAGCACGGTGCGGCGGTGCCCCGCGGTGTCGGAGAGGACGGCGTCGATCGCCTCGCCCCAGGGCTCGGGCCTCATGACCATGCCGGCGCCGCCGCCGTACGGGCTGTCGTCGACGGTGCGGTGCCGGTCGTGGGTGAAGGACCGCAGGTCGTGCACGCGGAGGTCGAGGAGGCCCTGCGTGCGGGCCTTGCCGGCGAGGGAGAGGTCGAGGACGTCGAAGTAGGCCGGGAAGATCGAGACCAGGTCGATGCGGAGGCCGCTCCCCGCGGGGGTCACTCGTCCTCGAAGGGGCTGAGCAGGCCGGGGCGGTCCACCACCACGAGGCGTCCGCCGGCCAGGTCGACCTCGGGGACGAGCGCGGTCACGAAGGGCACCAGCGCGTCCTCCTGGTCCTCCCGGGCCACGACCAGGAGGTCCTGGGCTCCGGGGTGGAGGACGGCCTTCACCGTGCCGGCCGGGGTCCCGTCCTCGGTGACGACGCTGAGCCCGACGAGCTGGAAGTCGTAGAACTCGTCCTCCTCGGCCGGGGCGGCGTCACCCGGGATCGTGACCTCGAGCAGCAGGTCGCGGGCCCGCTCCGCGGCGTCGCGGTCGGTGAGCTCGTCGAACCGGACGAGCAGGCGCTCCTGGTGCCAGCGGGTGCCGGCGACGGTGAGCGTGCCGTGCTCCGGCGCGGGACGCCCCGCAGCGCTGCGAACGGTCAGCACGGCGCCGTCGGCGAAGCGCCGGTCGGGCTCGTCCGTGCGCAGCTCGAGGCTGACCTCGCCCCGCACGCCGTGGGGCCGGCCGATCCGGCCGACCACCACGTCGCGCTCAGGGTCCTGCGGTGTCGTGCTCATCGCTGCAGTGCTGGGCCGCGACGGCTCAGCGGCGTCGGTCGACGTCGACGAAGTCGACGCGGGCCGCGCCCTTGCCGCCGATCGCACCGATGACGGTGCGCAGGGCGGTGGCGGTGCGGCCGTTGCGGCCGATCACCTTGCCGAGGTCCTCGGGGTTGACCCGCACCTCGAGCAGCGAGCCGTGGCGCAGCTGCTTGTCCCGGACCGAGACGTCGTCGGGGTGGGCGACGATGCCGCGGACCAGGTGCTCCAGCGCTTCGGACAGCACGAGGTCAGGCCTTCTCGTCGGCGGGCTTCTCGGCCTCGCCGTCAGCCTTGTCGGCCTCGGCCTCGGCGGTCTCCGCCGCGACCTCGGGGGTCTCGTCGGCGGGCGTCTCGGCGGGCGTCTCGGCCGGAGTCTCCTCGGCCGGAGTCTCGTCGGCCGGGGTCTCCTCGGCCTTCGACGCGGACGTGGCAGCCGTCTTCTTGGCCGGCTTGTCGGCCGACTTCTTGGCGGTCACGGCCTCACCGGAGGCGCCCATGCCGGACTCCTGGAGGATCTCGTTGAAGATCTCCTGCTTGGACTTGCCCACCTCCTTGACGCGGAGGGTGCCTTCCTGGCCGGACTCGCCCTTGAACTTCTGCCAGTCGCCGGTCACCTTCAGCAGCGCGGCGACGGCCTCGGTCGGCTGCGCGCCGACGGAGAGCCAGTGCTGCGCGCGGTCGGACTTGACCTCGATCAGGGAGGGCTCCTCCTTGGGGTGGTACTTGCCGATCTCCTCGATCACACGACCGTCGCGCTTGGTGCGCGAGTCGGCGACGACGATGCGGTAGAACGGCTGACGGATCTTGCCCATCCGCTTCAAACGAATCTTGACGGCCACGAGCTGTGGAGTCTCCTTGAGATGTCGGTTCCTGGTGAGCGTGCCGGGACCGGGTGGGGACCGGGTCGGTGCGCTGCTGGGCCTGCGACTGCCGGGAGAGAGGGCCCGGCCGCACAGGACTCAGCCCGTCATTCTGCCAGACGCCCCCGCTCCCCCGAAATCCGAGCCCGTGCCGGCCACGGAGACGGGGGGTCCCGGTCAGGCGACGACGCGGCCGCGCAGCACGATCCGGCTCGGGGAACGCAGGACGCCCAGGTCGTCGAGCGGGTTCGACGCGTAGACGACGAGGTCGGCCGGTGCCCCCTCCTCGAGCCCCGGGTGGCCCAGCCAGTCCCGGGCCCGCCAGCTCGCGGCACCCAGCGCGTCGTGGGCCGGGACGCCGATGCGGTGCAGGGCCGCGACCTCGCCCGCGATGTTGCCGTGCCGGCTGATGCCACCGCCGTCGGAGCCCGCGTAGAGCGGCACCCCCGCCTCGTAGGCGGCCATGATCGTGGCGGGCATCTGCTCGTACAGGTGGTTCATCGTCTCGGCGTACACCGGGAAGCGCTCGGCGCCCGCGGACGCGTGCTCGGGGAACTTGTCGAGCTGCATGACGGTCGGCACCAGCGCGGTGCCCCGGGCGACCATCTCGTCGACCAGGTCCTCGGTGAGGCCGGTGCCGTGCTCGATGCAGTCGATGCCGGCGCGGATCAGCCCCGGCAGCACCCCGGCGCCGAAGCAGTGCGCGGTCACCTTCGCCCCCTCGGCGTGCGCGGCCTCGATGGCGGCGGCGAAGGCCTCGGCGGGGAAGCTCGGCGCCAGGTCGCCCTCACCGCGGTCGATCCAGTCGCCCACCAGCTTGATCCAGCCGTCGCCCCGACGCGCCTCCTGAGCGGCGTACGCCGGCAGGTCAGCGGGCTCGACCTCGTGGGCGTAGTTGCGGATGTAGCGCTTCGTGCGGCCGATGTGACGCCCGCAGCGCACCAGTCGCGGCAGGTCGTCGCGGTCCTGGACCCAGCGTGTGTCGGCAGCGCTGCCCGCGTCGCGGATCAGCAGCGCGCCGCCGTCGCGGTCGTCGATCGCCTGCTGCTCGGTGGCGGCGTCGCTCACCGCGCCGTCGTCGTCGAGCCCGAGGTGGCAGTGGGCGTCGACCAGGCCCGGGACGATCCAGCCCTCGGCCACGGTCTCGGCAGAAGCGATCTTCTCGTAGGTGACCCGGCCGTCGACGACGTACAGGTCGCGGCTCTCGCCGTCGGGCAGGACCGGTCCGGAGACGCGCAGCGCCGCAGCATGAGGTGCCATGTGCCGACCCTAGACGCCGCGCGCCGGGTCCCCGCCACTCCCCGGCCTGCTTCTGGTCAGTCCCTGCAGGGTGGCCCGGTCCTGGGCGCTCACCGCAACCGGAACGGCGTACGACGTGCAGCGGACGACCAGGAACCCGCCCTGGTGCGGCCAGTGACCAGAAGCCGGCCGACAGGTGCCCGCCCGGCGTAACCGGGCCTACTTGTTCAGGTACTTCGCGACCTCGGGGGGCAGCTCGAAGCCGGAGGCGTCGAACTGCTCCTCGTCGGCACCCTGCGGCAGGCCGAAGGGGTTGGCCGCGGGACGCTCGGCCGCCGCGGTCGCGGACGCCTTCTCCTGCTCGGCGCGCTTGGCGGGGTTGCCGGAGACGCGTTTGCCCTTCCCCTTCTTGGCCGGCGGGCGCTTGGCCTTGGCGCGCTTGCCGGCACCGGGCATGCCGCCCATGCCGGGGATGCCTCCACCCTGGGCGAGGTTGCGCATCATCTTGCGGGCCTCGAAGAACCGCTCCACGAGCTGGTTGACCTCGGAGACGTGGACGCCGGAGCCGCGGGCGATGCGGGCGCGCCGCGAGCCGTCGATGATCTTGGCGTCGGCGCGCTCGCCGGGCGTCATCGACTGGATGATCGCCTGGATCCGGTCGATCTCGCGCTCGTCGAAGTTGGCCAGCTGCTCGCGGAACTGCCCCATCCCGGGCAGCATCCCCATGATCTTCGACAGCGAGCCCATCTTGCGCAGCGCCTGCATCTGCTCGAGGAAGTCGTCGAGGGTGAAGTCGCCGCCCTGCCCGGTGAGCTTCGCCGCGGCCCGGGCGGCCTGGTCGGAGTCGAAGGCCTTCTCCGCCTGCTCGATCAGGGTGAGCACGTCACCCATGTCGAGGATGCGCGAGGCCATCCGGTCGGGGTGGAAGGTGTCGAAGTCGTCGAGCTTCTCGCCGTTGGAGGCGAACATGATCGGCCGGCCGGTGATCGAGCGGATCGACAGGGCCGCACCCCCGCGGGCGTCGCCGTCGAGCTTGGTGAGCACGACCCCGTCGAAGCCGACGCCGTCGAGGAACGCCTGCGCGGTGTTGACCGCGTCCTGGCCGATCATCGCGTCGACGACGAAGAGGATCTCGTCGGGGTTCACCGCGTCGCGGATGTCGGCCGCCTGCTGCATCAGGTCGGCGTCGACACCGAGGCGGCCGGCGGTGTCGATGATGACGACGTCGTGCAGCGTGCGGCGCGCCTCGGCGACGCCGTCGCGGGCCACCGCGACGGGGTCGCCGACGCCGTTGCCGGGCTGGGGGGCGTAGACCGTCACGCCGGCGCGCTGGCCGTTGACCTGCAGCTGGTTCACCGCGTTGGGGCGCTGGAGGTCGGCCGCGACCAGCATCGGGCTGCTGCCCTGGCCCTTCAGCCACAGCGCGAGCTTGGCCGCCAGGGTCGTCTTGCCGGCGCCCTGGAGGCCGGCGAGCACGATGACGGTCGGCGGGGTCTTGGCGAAGCGGATCCGGCGGGTCTCGCCGCCGAGGATCGTCACGAGCTCCTCGTGGACGATCTTCACGACCTGCTGGGCCGGGTTCAGCGCGCCGCTGACCTCGGCGCCGCGGGCGCGCTCCTTGACCGCGCTGACGAACTGCTTGACGACCGGCAGGGCGACGTCGGCCTCGAGCAGCGCGATACGGATCTCGCGCGCAGTCGCATCGATGTCGGCCTCGGAGAGCCGACCTTTGCCTCGCAGGTTCTTGAACGTGTCGGCAAGGCGGTCGGAGAGTGTGGCGAACACGAAACACAGTCCTCGGGTCGTGTCGGAAACGGCGGTGGGGAGCGGTGCTGGCGCCGTCAGGCGTCCAGAGTAGCCGCGGGCGCGAGTGTCTCACGGACCGCGTGGACGGCCGTAGCCGCGCGCTCGTCGCTGAGCGCGCCCGCTCCCGGCTCCTGCAGGTAGAACGCGTCGAGCGACTGCGGCCCGAACGTCGAGACGTGGGCCGAGCGCACCGAGACGTCCTGGTCCGCGAGGGCCCGGCAGACCAGGTGCACCGCACCCCGACGGTCCGCCGTGCGGACCTCCAGCACGGTGGCCTCCACCGACGCCTCGTGGCGCACCAGCACGGACGGCTCCAGGGTGTCGGGAGCGGGGCGCAGCCGCTCGGACGGGTCGAGCGACCCGGCCATGACGGCCTCGAGCCGCTGCTGCAGCACCGTCGCGTCGACCAGGTCGTCGTCGACCTGCCACAGCGACACCGCGACCGGGTCGACGGTCCAGGCCCGCGCGGACCGCACGGAGAGCCGCATCACCGCCAGCGCCCCGGACACGTCGGCCATCAGCCCGACCCGGTCGTGGGCCACGACGCGCACCAGGGAGCCGTCCTCCTCGCGCGTCACCTCGACGTGGAGGTACGCCGGGTCGGTGGCGACCGCGGTGGGCACGTCCAGCTCCTCCTCGAGGTCGAGCGGCTCCCGCCGTACGCCGTCGTCGGCGAGCCTCTCGCGCACCCGCCGGGACAGGTCGGCCACCAGCCGGGCGCGCCACGCGCTCCACGCCTTGGCCGAGGTGGCCCGGGCGTCGGCCTCGGTGAGCACCTCGAGGAGGTCGAGCACGGCCGCGCTGCTCACGCGGGCCTCGACGTGCGCCAGTGTCGCCGGGTCGTCGAGGTCGCGCGAGGTCGCGGTCTCCGACAGCAGCAGGTGGTGGCGCACCAGGGCGGCGACCACTCGGGCGTCCTCGGGGTCGAAGCCCATCCGGGCCGCCACCTCGGCCGCGACCGGCTCGCCGGCCACGCTGTGGTCGACCATCCCGCCCTTGCCGATGTCGTGCAGGAGGGCGGCGAGCACCAGCAGGTCGGGGCGGGCGACCCTGCGGATGAGCCGGGAGGCCTCGACGCAGGTCTCCACGATGTGCCGGTCGACGGTGAAGCGGTGCACGGCGCTGGCGTGCGGCAGCAGCCGCACCCTGCGCCACTCCGGGAGCACCAGGTCGAGCGCGCCGGTCTGGTCGAGGGTCTCCCAGACCGCCAGCAACCCGGGCCCCGAGGCCAGGAGCCGCACCATCAGGTCGCGCGCCTCGGGGGGCCAGGGCACGGGCAGGGGGGTCGAGGTGGCGGCCAACCGAGCCGCCGAGGCCGGGGCCAGCACGACGCCGCGCTCGGCGGCGACGGCGGCGGCGCGGAGCACCAGCAGCGGGTCGGTCGCGGGGTCGGCCCCACGGTCCAGGACGACCTCGTTGCTCGCCAGGGCGACGCCGGGGGCGAGCCGGTCCAGCCGAGGCACACGGCTGCGGGTCGGCGGGGGCGCAGGTGCCAGCACGTGGTCGACGCGGCTCCAGGTCAGCCGCGACAGGTGCGCGGTGCGGCGCCCGATCTGACGCAACCACCGCTGGGCCGCGTCCTCCTTCGAGCCGCGCGCCGACCACTCGGCCAGGTCGAGGTTCGGCGGCAGACCGTCGACCAGCGCCGACCACAGCTCCGGAGCCACCCGGTCGGTGGCCCGGCCGGCAGCGTCCTGGAGCAGGTCGCGCAGGTCCAGCAGCTGCAGGCGGCAGCGCTCCAGGTCGGCATGGGGCACGTCGACCATCCAGGTCGCGACCAGGGCCGTGAGCACGGTGGCGTCGCGCAGCCCGCCGCCGGACTCCTTGAGGTCGGGCACCGCGGCGTGGGCGAGCTCGCCGACCCGCTCCACCCGGTCGCGGACCAGGTCGCGCAGGCGTGGCAGGTTCTCGCGCGCGTTGCGGCGCCACTGCGACAGCACGTCGGCACGCAGCCGCAGGGAGATCGAGGTGTCACCCGCCAGGTGCCGGGTGTCGAGCAGCCCCAGGGCGACACGCACGTCGCGCGCGGCGGCGTCCGTCACCTCGTCCAGGGCCCGCACCGAGTGGTCGAGGCGCACGTTGGCGTCCCACAGCGGGTAGAGCACCTTCTCGGGCACCTCCCCCACGTCGACGGAGGGGTCGTGGACGACGACGACGTCGAGGTCGGAGTACGGCGCCAGCTCGCGCCGGCCGTAGCCGCCGACGGCCACCAGCGCGATCCCGGTGTCCGCGCGACCGGCCACCGCGCTCTCGAAGACCGAGCGGCAGAGCGTGTCGGCCTGCACGGTCCGCGCGTCGCGCTCGGCGGCGGTCATGGGCCCTCCTCGGGTCGTCGGTCGGGCAGAAGACAGCAGGAGACGGCAGGAGACAGCGATGCGCCCGGGCCACCTGGGCCCGGGCGCATCGTCTCAGTCGGTCAGACGGCGGCGGAGTCGCGGTCGCCGGTGCGGACCCGGACGACGGTGTCGATCGGGCTGACCCACACCTTGCCGTCCCCGATCCGGCCGGTGGCGGCGGACTTCACGATGATGCCCACCACGTCGTCGGCGTCGCTGTCGTCGACAGCGATCTCCACGCGGACCTTCGGCACCAGCGCGATGTCGTACTCCGCACCACGGTAGACCTCGGTGTGGCCCTTCTGGCGGCCGTAGCCGCTGACCTCGCTCACGGTCATCCCCGAGACCCCGAAGGACTCGAGGGCGGCGCGGACGTCGTCCCACTTGTGCGGCTTGATCACCGCGGTGACGAGCTTCATGCGATTGCTCCTTCGTTGCGTGCTGTGGCGTCCGTCGTCTTCGGGCCGGACGCGCCGGGACGGGCACCGCCTCCGCGGCTGACGAGGTCGTAGCCGGTCTCGCCGTGCTCGGAGTAGTCGATGCCCTCCACCTCGTCCTCCTCGCTGATGCGCCACCCCAGCGTGACCTTGATGGCCAGGGCGATCACCAGGGTGATGATGCCGGACCACGCGATGGCGACCAGGACTCCCAGCGTCTGGTCGACCAGCGAGCCGAAGCCTCCGCCGTAGAACAGACCGTCGGCCAGACCGCCGACGACGCCGGAACCCTCGGCAGCGGGCGCCGAGAACAGCCCGATCATGATCGTGCCGATGATGCCGCCCACGAGGTGCACGCCGACCACGTCGAGGGAGTCGTCCAGCCCGAACCTGAACTTCAGGCCGACCGCCCAGGCGCAGACCGCGCCGGCGACCGCACCGATGGCCAGCGCGCCCCAGATGTCCACCGCACCGGCGGCCGGCGTGATGGCGACCAGACCGGCGACGATGCCCGAGGCGGCGCCGAGGCTGGTGGCCTTGCCGTGCATGACGCGCTCGACCAGGAGCCAGGCGAGGATGGCGGCCATGGGTGCCAGCGTGGTGTTGGTGAAGGTCAGCCCCGTCTCGGCGAGGAACTGCGTGCTGATGTCGCCCGCGCTCTCGTCGATGATCAGCGAGCCGACGTTGAAGCCGTACCAGCCGACCCACAGCAGTGCGGCGCCCAGCATGGTCAGCGTGAGGTTGTGCGGGCGCATCGGGGTCGAGCCGAACCCGACGCGCTTGCCGACCACGGCGGCCAGCACCAGGCCGGCCATGCCTGCGTTGATGTGGACCGCGGTGCCACCGGCGTAGTCCTGGGCACCGATGGTGGTGCAGATGAGAGCGCTCTCGCTGCAGCTGAACACCATGTGCGCCAGCGGGAAGTAGACGAGCGTCGCCCAGACCGGCACGAAGAGCAGCCAGGCGGAGAACTTCACCCGGTCGGCGACGGCCCCGCTGATGAGGGCGGTGGTGATGACCGCGAAGGTCAGCTGGAACATCATGAACGTGTAGCCGTCGTAGCCGAGGTCCTTCAGACCCAGGTGGGTGAGCGGTGAGGCGACGAAGATGCCGTCACCGCCGAACACCATCGAGTAGCCGATCAGCACCCACAGGATGCCGACGATGGCGAGTGCCGAGTACGACATCATCATCATGTTCAGCACGGACTTCGAGCGGGTCATACCGCCGTAGAAAAGGGCCAGCGCCGGTGTCGTCATCATCAACACCAGGAGCGTGGCCACGAGCATGAACGCGTTGTAACCGTCCACGGAACCTCCAGATCAGGATCGGGTCACGCAGGTGATCCCGATGTGGTCGTTGCGGGGTGCCGTGCGGCGTACGACGTTGTGTCCGCGCGTCCCCACCCCTGCGGAGAAGATTCCGTGAGCGAGGTTTCGCCGGCCTGCCCGCCGTGTTGCACCGGCGTGACAAAAGCGGCCGTCAGGTTTCGGGCAGGTAAACCCTGCGCACCGTCGCGTCAGGCGTCGAGGCCGAGGAGGGCGTCGACGAACGCGCCCGGGTCGAAGGGCGCGAGGTCGTCCGCGCCCTCCCCCAGGCCCACGAGCTTGACCGGGACGCCGAGCTCGCGCTGCACCGCGACGACGATGCCGCCCTTGGCGGAGCCGTCCAGCTTCGTGAGCACGATGCCGGTCACGTTCACGGCCTCGCGGAAGACGCGGGCCTGGATCATGCCGTTCTGCCCGGTGGTGGCGTCGAGGACCAGCAGCACCTCGTCGACGGCGGCCTGCTTCTCGATGACGCGCTTGACCTTGCCGAGCTCGTCCATGAGACCGGCCTTGTTCTGCAGCCGGCCCGCGGTGTCGACGACGACGACGTCGACACCGTCCTCCATCCCGGTGCGCACGCTGTCGAAGGCCACGCTCGCGGGGTCGGTGCCCTCCGGGCCGCGGACGGTCCGGACGCCGACCCGCTCGCCCCAGGTGGACAGCTGCTCGGCGGCGGCGGCACGGAAGGTGTCGGCCGCGCCCAGCACGACCGTCTTGTCC
Source organism: uncultured Actinomycetota bacterium (assembly GCA_963721555.1). Classification (GTDB taxonomy): domain Bacteria; phylum Actinomycetota; class Actinomycetes; order Propionibacteriales; family Nocardioidaceae; genus Marmoricola_A. The sequence continues at coordinate 58,805 of CAVRJU010000005.1, forward strand.
TCGGCCACCAGGACCCGGGCCAGCTTGCCGACGGTGGTGGTCTTGCCGGTGCCGTTGACGCCGACCATCATCACGACGGCCGGCTTGCCGTCGCGGCGCTCGACCGCCAGGGAGCGGTCCATGCTCGGGTCGACCAGGGCGAGCATCTCCTCGCGGAGCACCGTGGTCACGTCGGTGGTGGTGTTGCCTTCCACGCGCACCCGCGCGCGCAACCGGTCCACGAGCTCCTGGGTCGGACCGACGCCCACGTCGGCACCGATGAGGAGGTCCTCGATCTCCTCCCACGTGTCCTCGTCGACCCGCTCGCGCGACAGCAGCGCCAGCAGGCCGCGGCCCCAGGCGCTCTGGGAGCCGGCGAGGCGCCGGCGGAGCCGGACCAGCCGACCGGCGGCGTCCTCGGGACGCTCGAGCGTCGGTGTGGTCGGAGCCCGCGGCTCGGCCGGGGCCTCCGGCGCCGCGGGGACCGGGGTCTCGGTCGGGGCCGGCGCCTCGCGCGGCGGCGCCAGCACGTCGGTGCCGCCCCGACCCTCGTCGAGACGCCCGCGACGGGCACCGGAGCGTCGGACGAGGCCGACGGTGAAGACGAGGCCGAGGACGGCGATCGCGACGACGAGGGAGATCAGCTCAATCACGTCGCCATCCCATCACAGGACCCGCGTCCGGCGAACTCAGCGGCGGGCGTTGTCCAGCGTCGGCAGGTTCTGCACGCCGCGCTCGAGGGCAGCCCCGAGGGCGGGGGCCACCGGCAGCCGACGGCCGCGGCGGGGGTAGGCGACGTACGCCGTGACGGCACCGGCGAGCACCAGGGCGACGAGCATCATCGAGACGAGCCAGAGCATGGTCACCTCCGGGGTCGGGGAGCGGGCACGGACGTGCCCTCCCGCCACTGTGCCCACGCTCGTACGCCGTCCCGACGCACCCACGCGCGGGACGTGACTCGACTCACAGGTGACCGCAGGGGTGGTCAGGCGGGCTCGGGGGCCAGCAGCGCCTCGGCGACGACCCGGATCTCGGCCGGGATCGCGACGACGGGCCGTGGACCCCCACCCGTGTCCGGACCGCCCGGTCCGGCCGGTGCGCGACGTACACGTGCACGAAGCGACCCTCCGCGCAGGCGTCGTCACCGTCGCCCTGGAACAGCCCGACGCGGTAGACGATCGAGGAGCCGCCGACCCGCTCGGCGACGAGCCCGAGCTCGACGGGGCGCGGGAAGCGCATCTCCGCGAAGTAGCGGCACGACACCTCGGCCACCACGCCGATCGCCGGCAGCGTGCGGACGTCGAGCCCGGTGCTCTCGACGAGGTGGGCGTTGACAGCGGTGTCGATGAGCTCGAAGTAGGCGGCGTTGTTCATGTGGCCGTAGACGTCGTCGTCGGCCCAGCGCGTGGTGGCGGTGCGCCAGGCGACGTAGTCGCCGCGCTGCGGTCGCGCGGGCCGAGCAGTTCCGGTAGCTCCGGCGGTGGGGTCGGGTCCGCTCACGCCGGCTCGGCCTCGCGCAGCCGCTGGCTGATGACGGCCGAGACGCCGTCGCCGCGCATCGTCACGCCGTAGAGCGCGTCGCCCACCTCCATGGTGCGCTTCTGGTGGGTGATGACGAGCAGCTGGCTGCTCTCGCGCAGCTCCTCGTAGATCTCCAGCAGCCGCCCCAGGTTGGCGTCGTCCAGCGCCGCCTCCACCTCGTCGAGGATGTAGAACGGCGAGGGGCGGGCCTTGAACAGCGAGACCAGGAAAGCCACCGCGACCAGCGAGCGCTCGCCGCCGGAGAGCAGCGAGAGCCGCTTGACCTTCTTGCCGGCCGGGCGGGCCTCGACCTCGACGCCGGTGGTGAGCATGTTCGAGGGGTCGGTGAGGACCAGGTGGCCCTCGCCGCCGGGGAAGAGCCGCGCGAAGACGTGGTCGAACGCCTCGCGGACGTCCTCCCACGCCTCGGTGAAGACCTGCTCGACGCGCTCGTCGACCTCCTTGACGATGTCGAGCAGGTCGCGCCGGGTGCGCCGCAGGTCCTCGAGCTGCTCGCCGAGGAACTGGTGGCGCTCCTCCATCGCGGAGAACTCCTCCAGCGCGAGCGGGTTGACCTTGCCGAGCATCGCCAGCTCCCGCTCGGCGACCTTGAGCCGCTTGCGCTGCTGCTCGCGGTCGAACGGCACCGGCTCGCCCGCCTGGGGCACGCCGTCGGCGTCAGCGACCAGGACGGGCACCGGCTGGTCGGGGCCGTACTCCGCCGCCAGTGCGTCGAGCTCGAGCCCGAGCTCCTCCAGCGCGCGCTCCTCCAGCTGCTCGAGGCGCATCCGCTGCTGGGTGCGGGCCATCTCGTCCCGGTGGACGTTGGTGGTCAGCTCGTCGTGCTCGGCGCCGAGGGTCCGCACCCGTGCCCGGACGGCCTGCAGGGCCTCCTCCGCCCCGCGGCGGGACTGCTCCACGGCCGTGCGGGCCTCCGCGGCGGCGTGCACGGAGACCGCGAGACGGTCTCGGACGATCTCGGCGCCGGTGAGCACGGCCTGGGCCACCTGGCCCTCGCGGCGAACGCGCTCCCGGTGGGCGATCGCGCGGGTGCGTGCCTCCCGCTCCCCGGTCGCGGCGCGCTCCAGCCCGTCGGCCCGGCCCGCCAGGGCACGGCCGCGCTCCTCGGCGGTGCGCAGCGCCAGCCGGGACTCGGTCTCGGCAGCCCGGGCTGCGCGGGCGGCCTCGCCGAGGGCGTCCCGCTCGTCGAGCCGGGGCTCCTCGTCGGGGGCCTCCTGGGCTGCGGCGAGGCGCTCCTCGAGCTCCTCGAGCCCGGCGAGGTCGCCGGCACGCGCTTGCTCGGCGGTGGCGATCGCGGTCTCCAGGCGGTCCCGCTCACCCAGGGCGGAGCGGGCGGTCGAGCCGTGCTGGGCGAGCTCCTCGGCGACGGCCGCGAGGCGCGCGTCGGACTCGTGGAGCTGGGCGAGCGAGACGTCGACACGGTGCTTGGCCTCCTCGCGCTCGCGCTCGAGCTGGGAGACCTCGAAGGTCAGGCGCTCGCAGCGGTGCACCGTGGCGGCGAGCTGCTCGCCGGCCTCGTCGACGGCAGCCTGGACCTCGAGCAGCGACGGAACGGCCGACGAACCGCCGGCGACGAGGTGGCTGCCCACCACGTCGCCCTCCCGGGTGACGGCCGTCAGCTCGGGTCGGGAGGACACCACGCTGCGGGCCTGGTCCAGGTCGTCGACGACCACGACGTCGGCCAGCAGCCGGCGCAGCGACGCACGGACGCCGTCGGGGCAGTCGACGACGTCGACGACGGCGGTGACGCCGGGCGGCAGGTCCGTCGGTGCGGCGTACGACGACGCACCGGTCGGGCCGGTCGGGCCGGTCGGGTCGGTCAGGAGCAGCGCGGCGCGGCCCTGGTCGGTCTCCTTGAGACCGACGACCGCGGCCAGGGCGGCGTCGAGGCCCTCGACGGCGACCGCGTCCGCGGCGGGTCCGAGGGTGGCTGCCACCGCCGCCTCGAAGCCCGGGCGCACGCTCAGCAGCGCGGCGACGGAGCCCACCAGCCCGGGAGTCGGGTCGGTCGCGCCGAGCAGGGCAGCGGCCGCGTCCTTGCGCGCCAGGCCCATCTCGAGGGCCTCCTTGCGTGCGGTCAGACCGCTGCGCTCGCGCTCGGCCGCCTGCGCCTCCTCGCGCAGCTTGCCCACGCGGTCCTCGAGGTCGCCCAGCACCAGGGCTGCGGCCTCGTGCTCGGCGTCGAGTCCCTCCTCGCCGTCGGCCAGCCCGGCGATGCGCGTCTCCAAGGAGGTGAAGTCACGCTGGGCACGCTCGGCCCGGGCGGCTGCCTCCTCACGGGCGGCGCGAAGGCGTCCGATCTCCTCCTCGGCGGCGCCCGCCCGGCTCCGCTTGGCGTTGACCTGGCCCTGCAGACGGGCCAGCCCCTCGCGACGGTCGGCGGCGGCACGGACCAGGGAGGCGACCCGACGCTCCTCCTCCGCGTGGCGGCGCTCGGCCTCCTCACGGGTGGTCAGAGCCTGCTGGAGGGCGGCGCGACGGCGCTCGACCTCTGCGGCGATCTCAGCCTCTTGGGCGCGCAGGGCGCGTGCCTCGGCCTCGAGCTCCTCGGGGTCGCGTCCGGCGGGCACCGCCGGCTCGGAGGCCGCGTTGCGGACCCGCTCGCCGGCCAGGGCCACGGTGCCGCGCAGCCGCTCCCCCAGCCCGGTGAGGCCGAACCAGGTCTCCTGGGCAGCGGCGAGCTGCGGCAACCCCTCGCGGAGGGCGGCCTCGAGCTCCGCCTCGGCCGACCGCTCGACGGCCAGCGCCGCCTCCACCGCGGCCCGCCGCTCGATGAGCACGGTCTCGTCGGCGAGCTCCTGGGCGAGCGTGGAGCGGACGGTGACGACCTCGTCGGCCAGCAGGCGCGCGCGTGCGTCACGGACGTCGGCCTGGACGACCGCTGCCTTGCGGGCCACCTCGGCCTGCCGGCCCAGCGGCTTGAGCTGACGACGGATCTCGCTGAGCAGGTCGCCGAGCCGGTTGAGGTTGCCCTCGGTGGACTCCAGCTTGCGCAAGGCCTTCTCCTTGCGCTTGCGGTGCTTGAGGACGCCGGCCGCCTCCTCGATGAAGCCGCGGCGGTCCTCCGGCGTCGCGCGCAGGATCGAGTCGAGCTGTCCCTGCCCGACGATCACGTGCATCTCACGGCCGATGCCGGAGTCCGACAGCAGCTCCTGGACGTCGAGCAGCCGGCACGACTGGCCGTTGATGGCGTACTCGGAGCCGCCGTTGCGGAACATCGTGCGGCTGATCGCCACCTCGGCGTACTCGATGGGCAGCGCGCCGTCGGTGTTGTCGATGGTGAGCACGACCTCGGCGCGCCCCAGTGGCGGGCGGCCGGAGGTGCCGGCGAAGATGACGTCCTCCATCTTGCCGCCGCGCAGCGACTTGGCGCCCTGCTCGCCCATCACCCAGGCGAGGGCGTCGACGACGTTGGACTTGCCGGAGCCGTTGGGTCCCACGATGCACGTGATCCCGGGCTCGAGCTGCAGGGTCGTCGCCGAGGCGAAGGACTTGAATCCTCGCAGGGTCAGGCTCTTGAGGTACAACGCAGGCTCCTCACCGGTCGATCTGCGCCGAACAACGGGTGGAACCACCCGCCGGGGGAAGCCAGCGCGTCAGCGCCCGCCACCCTACCCGCGCGCCCCCCTGATTCCGCGGACCCCGTGGGCAGACACACGGCCCGTCCCCGCGGTGGGCGGTGACGGGCCGGTCGGCGTGAGGCTCAGACCGGCTGCATGTGCTCCGGCAGCGTCAGCAGCTTCTCGGGGTCGAGCCGGGCCGCCAGAGCGTCGTTCTGCGCCTGGAGCCGCAGCACGACCGCCTCGAGGTCGGCGACCCGCTCGCGCAGACGACGGTTCTCCGAGGAGAGCCGCGTCACCGCGCGGGGGTCGGTCGCGTTCATGTAGCCGACAAGGGCCTTCGCCATCGGACGTTCCTTCACCTGGGAGCTGGCGCACGCGGCCCGTCAGGCCCGTGGGGAGGGGCGGCGGCCGCCGTGGTGGTGGTCACCTGAGGGTCTCACGCGCTCTCGGAGACGGTCAATGCCGCTGCTCGGCCCGGGGACGGGCCGGACGGGCCCGGGGCACGGGCTGGCAGCGCGGGCAGAAGTACGACGACCGGTTGGCGAACGGCACCCGCCGGATGGTGCTCTGGCAGCGTGAGCACGGTCGACCCTCCTGGCCGTAGGCCTCCAGGGAGCGGTCGAAGTAGCCGCTCTCCCCGTTGACGTTGACGTAGAGCGCGTCGAAGGACGTGCCGCCCTGGGCCAGGGCGGCACCCATCACCTCGCGCACGCGGGCCAGCACGTCGCGGACCTGACGACCGGTCAGCGTCTCCCCGCGGCGGTCGCCGTGCAGGCCGGCGCGCCACAGCGCCTCGTCGGCGTAGATGTTGCCGACCCCCGACACCACGGTCTGGTCCAGCAGCACCCGCTTCACCCCGGAGGCCTTCGCCCGCACCCGGCGCACGAAGGCCTCGTCGTCGAAGGCGTCGTCGAGCGGGTCCAGGGCGATGTGCGCGATCTCCGCCGGCACCACCGCTCCACCGGTCGACACCAGCAGCCCTCCGAACATCCGCTGGTCGACGAAGCGGAGCTCGCCGGCCGAGGTGCCGTCGTCCTCGGTGAGGGTGAAGCGGACCCGCAGGTGGCGCTCGTCGGGGGCGCCGGTGGGCTGGACCAGGAACTGTCCGCTCATCCCGAGGTGCCCCAGCAGGGCGTCGGTGTCGTCGAGCGGCAGCCAGAGGTACTTGCCGCGTCGGCGCACCGCGGTCACCCGGCGCCCGGTCAGGGAGTCGGCGAAGTCAGCGGCACCGGCCAGGTGGCGCCGGACCGGGCGGGGGTGCAGCACCTCCACCGCGGCGAGGTGTCGGCCCACGACGTGCTGGGCCAGGCCGCGGCGGACGACCTCGACCTCGGGGAGCTCGGGCACCGTCGCCTAGTCGTCCTGCTCGGGGTCCGGACCTGCGTCCGGGGAGGGCAGCGGGGAACCACCGTCGGTCAGCTCGGCGGCGATGGCGCGGTACGCCGTCTCGGCCGCCTGCTGCTCGGCCTCCTTCTTCGACCGGCCCTCACCGTGGCCGTAGGTCTGGTCGCCGACCTTGACCTGCGCGACGAAGGTCTTGGCGTGGTCGGGGCCGTCGTCCTCGATGAGGTACTCCGGCACGCCGAGCGAGTGCTGGGCGGAGAGCTCCTGGAGGCTGGTCTTCCAGTCGAGCCCGGCGCCGAGGCCGGCCGCGGCGTCCATGAGGGGGTCGAAGAGCAGGTGCACGACCTGGCGGGAGGCCTCGAAGCCGCCGCTGAGGTAGACCGCACCGATGACGGCCTCGACGGTGTCGGAGAGGATCGACGCCTTCGTCCGGCCACCGGTGATCTCCTCGCCGCGACCGAGCCTGACGTACTCGCCGAGCCCGATGGTGCGGGCGACGTCAGCCAGCGCCCGGGCGTTGACGACGGCGGCCCGCAGCTTCGCGAGCCTGCCCTCGCTGAGGTCGGGGTGGGTCAGGTAGAGCGTCTCGGTCACGACCACGCCGAGCACCGAGTCGCCGAGGAACTCCAGGCGCTCGTTGGTGGGCAGCCCGCCGTTCTCGTAGGCGAACGAGCGGTGCGTCAGGGCGCGCTCGAGGAGGTCGGCGTCCAGGTCGGGCCGCCCGAGGGCGTCGAGCAGGTCCTCCAGGGACACCGGACCCCGTCCGGGGGACGAGGACGACGCAGCTCCCTCGGGGGGCGTGGGCGCGGGTGTGCTCACCGGCGTGTCGGGCAACCGGGCCTCGGTCAGAGGACCGGCCGACGGTTGGCGCGTGAGCCGTACTCGCCGCACTGGCCGCACGCGCGGTGGGGCAGGTGCTTGGCGCCGCAGGCCGGGTTGGCGCAGGTCACCAGGGTCGGCGCGACGGCCTTCCAGGCCGAACGCCGGTGACGCGTGTTGCTGCGCGACATCTTCCGCTTCGGGACAGCCATGTCTTCTCCTTCGTCGAGCCACGTCGTCGAGGGCCGCGGCTCTCGCTGACGTGGGTGGTGCTGGTCGGTGCTGCTCGGTGCTGGTCAGTGCTGGTGGTGCGGGCCCTACGAGTCCTCGGTCAGTCCCTGCAGGGCGGCCCACCGGGGGTCCACGGGTTCCTCGTGCTGGTGCTCGGGGTCGTCGGCCAGCCGGGCCCCGCACTCCGCGCACAGTCCCGGGCAGTCCTCCCGGCACAGCGGCTGGAACGGCAGTGCGAGCACCACGGCGTCCCGGAGCACGGGCTCCAGGTCGAGCAGGTCGCCCTGGAGCCGGCTGGTCTCGTCGTCCTCGTCGTCCGCCGCCTCGTCCTTGCCGTCGTCGTAGACGAACAGCTCGGTCAGGTCGCTGTCGATGGTGTCATCGACCTCGGCCAGGCAACGCACGCACTCCCCCACCAGACCCGCTCGCGCGGTCCCGGTGACGAGCACGCCCTCGACGACCGCCTCGAGCCGGAGGTCCAGCTCGACGGACGAGTCCTCGGGGACACGCAGGACTTCGATCCCGAGATCTGCCGGTGCCGGCACCGTTCGGGTCACCCGACGCTCCGACCCCGGGCGGCGGCCGAGCTCGCGGGTGTCGAGCACGAGCGGCGCTCTCGGGTCGAGACGCACAGGATCACTTCCAGGGTCGGGTGACAGATCACGATCCCCATCCCGACGGCAGCCGGCACGAGGACCGTCGACAAGGGTACCGCCCGGAAGGCGGGTGCCACAAAACCCGCGCCCGCGCGGTCAGCGCTCGCGCGAGGCGAGCCGCTCGGTCAGGCGGGCCAGCACGTGCGCCGGCACGAGCTTCGAGACGTCACCGCCGAATGTCGCGACCTCCTTGACCAGGCTCGAGGCGAGGAAGGAGTACTCCGGGCTGGTCGGCACGAAGACCGTCTCGACCGGGGCCAGGCTGGAGTTCATCTGGGCCATCTGGAGCTCGTAGTCGAAGTCGCTGACCGCCCGCAGCCCCTTGACCAGGACCCCGATGCCGCGCTCGGAGCAGAAGTCGGTCAGCAGCCCGGAGAACCCGTCGACCGTGACGTTGGGCCAGGGGCTGACGGCCTCGCGCAGCATGTCCATGCGCTCCTCGGCCGAGAACAACCGGTTCTTCGAGGCGTTGACCCCGACCGCGACCACGACCTCGTCGAAGAGGGAGGCGGCCCGACCGATGATGTCGATGTGACCGTTGGTGACGGGGTCGAAGGACCCGGGGCAGGCGGCGCGACGCACCCGGGGACCGTACCAGGGCGCTCAGCCGGTACCGGTGGGCTCGGACGGCCCGGCTCGCCCGGAGCGCTCGGTGGTCCCGGGGTGCTGGGCCGGCCGGGCGAGGAGCAGCACGGTCTCGCCGTAGGTGCGGCGGTCCACCTCGTCGTAGCCCTCCGGCCAGGCCCACGACCGGTCGCGCGCCGAGCGCTCCACCACGACGAGAGCGGTCGGGGCCAGCCACCCGTCGGACAGGGCGGCGAGGTCGGCCGCGACGACGGAGGAGGCGAGCGGGTACGGCGGGTCGGCGAAGACGACGTCGACCGGCGCGCTCGAGTCCTCCCGGCCCCCCGCGAGGAAGCGCGCCACGGGGGCGGCGACGACGGTGACGTCGAGGCCCAGGTCGGCGGCGTTGCGGCGGACCAGCCCGGCGGTGCGGCGGTCCTTCTCGACCAGGGTCACGCGTCCCGCCCCCCGCGAGGCGGCCTCGAGGCCGATCGCGCCGCTGCCGGCGTACAGGTCCAGGACGGTGAGGCCGTGCAGGGACCCGACCCGCGACTGCAGGATGGAGAACAGCGCCTCCCGCACCCGGTCGGTCGTCGGTCGGGTGGCGTCGCCCGGCGGTGTGCGGATCGTGCGTCCGCCGGCACTGCCGCCGATGATCCGGGTCACGTCTTCTCCAGGAACGCGGCCTGGTCGTCGATCTCGAGCCCCAGGACGGCCGTGCGCAGCTCCTCCGCACCGGCCAGGTCGGGGTCGGCCTCGACCAGGGCGGTGGCGGCCTCCCGGCTGGTGGTGATGAGCGCCGCGTCACGAGCGACCGACAGCAGCCTGAGCGAGCGGTGGTGACCGGACTGGTGGGTGCCCAGGACGTCACCCTCGCGTCGCAGCTCGAGGTCGCGCTCGGCCAGGGCGAAGCCGTCGGTGGTGGCGGCAACGGCATCGAGGCGTTCCCGCGCGGGGCTGCCCGGCTCGCTGGTGGTCACGAGCAGGCACAGGCCCGGGTGCCCGCCTCGGCCGACGCGGCCCCGCAGCTGGTGGAGCTGGGACAGCCCGAAGCGCTCGGCGTCGAGCACCACCATCGTGGTCGCGTTGCCCACGTCGACCCCGACCTCGATCACGGTGGTCGCGACGAGCACGTCGATGCCGCCCGCGGCGAAGGAGCTCATGGTGGCGTCCTTGTCGTCGGCCGACATCCGCCCGTGCAGTGCGGCCACCCGCAGCCCCGAGAGGGGTCCACCGGCCAGACGGGGGGCCACCTCCTCGACGGCGGCCATCGGCGGGGACTGCGGCCGGGGGGTGGCGGCGCCCGACGACCCGGGGTCGCCACCGTCGGCCTCGCCCGCGCCGACCGCGTCGCCCGTGTCCTCCGGCTCGTCGGGCTGGTCCTCACCGTCGTCCCGGGTCGTGTCGGCGGAGATGCGGGGACACACCACGTAGACCTGGCGTCCCCGGGCCACCTCCTCACGGACCCGGTCCCAGGCGCGGTCCAGCCAGGCGGGCTGCTCGCGCACCGCCACGACGGTCGTCTGGACGGGTGCACGCCCGGCGGGCAGCTCGGTGAGCGCCGAGGTCTCGAGGTCGCCGAACACCGTCATCGCGACCGTGCGCGGGATGGGGGTGGCGGTCATGACCAGCTCGTGCGGCGGGGTGGCCGGTCCCGGCCCCGAGGACACGCCGCCGGACTTGGCGGTCAGCGCGGCCCTCTGCTCGACGCCGAAGCGGTGCTGCTCGTCGACCACGACCAGCGCGAGGTCGGCGAAGTCGACGCCCTGCTGGAGCAGGGCGTGGGTGCCGACGAGGATCCCGGCCTCCCCCGACGCGGCGAGCTCGAGAGCCTGCCTGCGGGCGGCCGCCGGCAGCGACCCGGTCAGCAGCTCGACCCGGGTGGCGTCGGGATGCCCGCCGAGCATGCCGCCGGCGGCCAGGTCACCGAGCATCCGGGTGATCGAGCGGTGGTGCTGCTGGGCCAGCACCTCGGTCGGCGCCAGCAGCGCGGCCTGCGCTCCCGAGTCGACCACGCGGAGCATGGCGCGCAGGGCCACGACGGTCTTGCCGGAGCCCACCTCTCCCTGCAGCAGCCGCTGCATCGGGTGAGGACGTGCGAGGTCGGCCACGATCTCGGCCTCCACCTCCTGCTGGCCCGCGGTCAGCGTGAACGGCATCCGCTCCTCGAAGGCGTCCAGCAGCGCGCCGGCTCGGCCCGCCCTCGGTCGTGCCTGCAGGTGCCGGTGCCGGTGGCGGCGCTGGGCGAGCGCGGCCTGCGCCACGAAGGCCTCGGTGAACTTGAGCCGTCTCAGCGCGGCGCCCCGCTGGGCCCAGTCCTCGGGTGCGTGGAACCAGCGCAGGGCGGTCTCCTCCGAGACCAGGTCGAGCTCACGGCGCACGGCGTCGGGGACCGGGTCGGGGACGGGCGGCATGACGTCGACCACCGCTCTGACCGCCTGCTCGATCTTCAGCGAGGTGAGCTTGCCCCGGGCGGGGTAGAGCGGCTTCAGCCCGGTGCGGTCGAGGTCGTCCTCGTCGACCTCGGGGTGAGCCAGCTCCCAGCGCAGGTGGCCGTTGAAGACCTTGCGGACGAACTTGCCGGAGACGAGCACGCGGTTGCCGGGGCGCAGCGGCTTCGTCACACGCCACTCCGCGACGTGCTTGCGCCGGTCGAAGAACGTCAGCCAGACGGTGTCGTCGGCGAGCTCGGCGCGGACCACGACGCGGTACGCCGTCTGCCGGGTCCGACGGTCCTGGTAGGGCTTCACCTCGGCCGTCGCGACGTCGACCACGACCAGCGCGAGCTCGCCGGGCACCAGCTCGGAGAGCGAGCCCACCGTGGTGCGGTCGAGGTGACGGCGCGGGTAGTGGCGCAGCAGGTCCCCCACCGTGCGCAGGCCGAGCTCGTCCTCCAGGGCCTTCGCGCCGCTGCCGACGACCCCGGGCAGTCGGCTGTCCCACGTCACCACCGGCTCACTCCACCCCCAGCAGGACCGGGTAGCGCTCCTGCGCCCCCTCGTAGCGCAGCACGTCGATGCTGGGGTGCTCGTGGGCGAGGTGGGCCTCGCACCGGGCGGCCACCGCGTCCCCGTCCTGGCCGACGATGAGCGTGACCAGCTCGCCGCCACCGCGCAGCATCCGCTCCAGCACGTCCACCGCCACCGTCGCGAGGTCGTCGCCCACGACGACGAAGTCGCCCTCGACGGCGCCGAGCACGTCCCCCGGCTCGCAGGGACCGGCGGAGGTGATCGCCTGACGGGCGGCGACCGTGACCGCGCCGGACCGGGCGTGCCGGGCTGCGGCCGTCATCTCGACGAGGTCCTGCTCGAAGGGGCGACCCGGCTCGTGGACCGCCAGGGCGGCCATGCCCTGCACCTGCGCCCGTGTCGGCACCACCGCCACCCGGACGGCGTCCTCGGCCTCGACCAGCCGTGCGGCCGCCTCGGCGGCCGGCAGCACGTCACGGCTGTTCGGAATCACGACGACCTCGGCCGCGCCCGTGGCGCGGATCGCCTCCGCCAGGTCGCCCGGCCGACGGCCGGCGCGTCACCTCGGAGGTGACCACCGTGGCACCCGCCTCGGCGAAGATCTCGGCCAGACCGTCGCCCAGCGCCACCACGACGACCGCGCGACCGGTGCGGGGTCCGTGGGCCCGGGTCGCGGACCGGCGGGCCTGCTCGACCTGCTCGGCGAAGTGCGTGACGCGGACGCGGTGCGGGCGTCCGGCGCGGATGCCCGCCTCGATCGCGGCTCCCACGTCGTCGACGTGCACGTGGACGTTCCACAGGCCCTCGCCACCCACCACGACCAGCGAGTCACCGAGGGGCAGCAGCTCGCGCCGCAGCAGCTCGACGGCGGCGTCGTCGTCGGCGTCGAGGAGGTACATCACCTCGTAGGCCGGGCCGTCCTCGGTCAGGTCGTCGGTGGGGACCGGGTGCGCGGAGGAGTCGGTCGGTGCGGGGACAGGCCGGCGCGGGCGGCGTACGTCGGCGGTGAGCTCGCGGCGGCCCGTGAAGGCGGCCGCGGCGGCGTCGAGCACGAGGCAGAGCCCCCGACCTCCGGCGTCGACGACACCGGAGCGGCGCAGCACCTCCAGCTGCTCGGGTGTGCGGTCCAGCGCCTCTCCCGCTGCCCGCGAGGCCGCCTCGAAGACCTGGGCGGTCCGCTGGGCCGGGTCAGCGGCCGAGCCCAGCGCCGCCTCGGACGCGGCCCGGGCGACCGTGAGCATGGTGCCCTCGACCGGGTCGCCGACCGCGGCGTACCCGGCGGCGGTCGCGGCCTGCATGCCCTGGGCCACCACCGCGGCGGCGCGCTCGTCGGGGCCGGCCGCGGCGATCCGACGGAACAGGGCCCCGACGAGCTGCGACATGATCACGCCGGAGTTGCCCCGGGCGCCCAGCAGCAGGCCGCGCGTGTAGGCGGCCACGACCCTCGCGACGTCGGGGGATCCGGCCGACGGGTCGAGCGCCTCCTGCAGGGCGTCGTCCGCGGCCTCGAAGGTGAGGAAGAGGTTGGTCCCGGTGTCACCGTCGGGCACGGGGTAGACGTTGAGCGCGTCGATCTCCTCCCGCGCCGTGCGCAGGGCCTCGGTCGCCAGCGCCGAGAACCGCTGCAGCGGCTCGACCACGGCGAAGCCGACGGTCTGCTCTGCCGATCGGTCCTCCACGCCCCCACGCCTCTCCGTCGCACCGGCCCCGCCAGACCCTGCCCGGATCTGTCCGCGCGCCACAGGCTAGCGGTGGGAGCCGACAGCACCCGGCGGCGACCGGTCGCCGCCGACGATTGGCGTGGGCCTGTCCGCATCGGATACGCTAGCGCGGTTGCCCGGACGCCTACTGGTCGTCGGGGCCGCTCAATCTGACCTCGAGTTTCATCAGGAGTTCACGGTGGCTGCCGTCTGCGACATCTGCGCCAAGGGGCCCGGTTTCGGCAACAACCGGCCGTGGTCGCGCAAGATCACGAAGCGTCGCTTCGACCCCAACATCCAGCGCGTGCGTGCGACCGTCAACGGTTCGCCCAAGCGCCTCAACGTCTGCACCGGCTGCCTCAAGGCCGGCAAGGTCAGCCGCTGACCGGCTGACCGTCCCGACACCACCGACCGATCCCGGCTCGCCGGGGTCGGTCGCTGCTTTTCCCGGGCCCGGTCCACGCGCCTCAGAAGTGGCGGAAGCCGCCCTCCCCCTCGGGAGCCAGGCCGTCGAGCAGCACCCGCCCGCGTTCCTCGGTGGCAGCGACGACCTGCCCGACGACCGTCCAGCCCTCCGGCAGCGCGGTGCCCGGCAGGAACGTCGCCACCAGTGCGTGGTCGTCGCCCCCGGTGAGCACGAAGCCTGTCGGGTCGGCGCCGAGGGCCGACCCCACGGCCCGCAGCGGCTCGTCGACGACGAGCGCGTCGGTCTCCAGGAGAACGTCGACCCCGCTGGCCGCGCACACGTGGCCGAGGTCGGCCACCAGACCGTCGGACACGTCGACCAGGGAGGTCGCCCCGAGCTGCACCGCCTGCGGCCCGGCGGCGTAGGGCACGACGGGGCGGCGGTAGGCGTCCACCACCGCGCGGGGCGAGCGGAAGCCCCGGCCGAGCACCGCGAGACCTGCGGCGGCCCACCCCAGCCGTCCGTTCACCGCGACCAGGTCCCCCGGGCGGGCCCCGCTGCGGGTCACCGGCTGGCCGTCCACCTCGCCCATCGCGGTCACCGAGATCACCACCGCGTCGGCCCTGGTCAGGTCGCCGCCGACCACCACGGCGCCCGTCAGCGCCGACTCCGCGGCGAGTCCCTCGGCCAGGCCCAGCACCCACGCGAGCGGGATCTCGGGCGGCACCGCGAGACCCACGGTCAGCGCGGTCGCGCGCCCGCCCATGGCATTGACGTCGGAGAGGCTCTGCGCCGCTGCCCGGGCCCCGATGTCGGACGCCTCGGCCCAGTCGCGGCGGAAGTGACGCCCCTCGACCAGCACGTCGGTGGTCAGCACCACCTGGCCTCCCCCGGGCCCGCCGACGGCCACCACCGCGGCGTCGTCGCCAGGTCCCAGCAGCACCTGCGGACCGGTGCCGAACCGCGTCACGATCTGCGCGATCGTGCCGAACTCCCCGACCTCGGCCAGCGTCGGCCCCGGCGCCCCCGGGGGCGGGCCGCCCGACGAGACGCGGGTGCGGTCGGCGGGGCGTGAGGGGTCCATGCCCTGCATTGAAACGCATGTCCGACGAGGCGGTACCGGGCGGCCCTGGCACGCGGTAGGTTGAGCCAGGTTCGCCGCACCCGCCCCGATCCCAGGGCACGACGACAGGAGCACCTCATGGTTGTCCAGGCCTACATCTTGATCCAGACCGACGTCGGCAAGGCCGCGGAGGTGGCGGCGGCGATCGCCGACGTCAAGGGGGTCACGCGGGCCGAGGACGTCACCGGGCCGTACGACGTCATCGTGCGTGCCGAGGCCAGCAACGTCGACGAGCTCGGCAAGCTCGTGGTCGCCAAGGTGCAGGCGGTCGAGGGCATCACCCGGACGCTGACCTGCCCGGTCGTCCACATCTGAGGGCCTGCCCGATCCCAGCTCTCTCCCCCGTCCGTCCCTCCGTCCGGCCGTCGCGCTGCACGATCGCGACCGTCGGCCTCCTCGTGCTGCTCGCCGGATGCACGCGCGGCGACGGCGGGAGCAGCGCCGGGCCGACGGACCTCGGCGCCCTGGCCGTCGACGCACCGACCGCCGCCGAGCTGCCCGCGGCCCGGGCCGACGCCTGCCGGGCCCTGCTGGCCGACCTGCCCGCGACCCTCGACGGCCAGCAGCGGCGCGACGTCGCCGACCCGGACGTCCTCGCCGCAGCCTGGGGTGACCCGGCCATCGTGCTGCGCTGCGGCGGACCACCGCCGCCGGCGTTCGGGCGGGCCTCGGAGTGCGTGCTGGTCGACGACGTCGCGTGGTTCTTCCCCGGCAACGACCTGGTGGACCCGGAGGGGCCCGAGGTGGTGTTCAGCGTGGTCAAGCGGCTCGTGGGGGTCGAGGTGACCCGAGCTGCGGCGTACGGGCCCCCGGCGGAGGTGCTGGCCGACCTGTCCGGCCCGGTGGCCGCCACCGTGCCGTCCCGTGGACGCTGCGTCTGACCGCGCCCGGGCGGGGGGTCAGCGCAGGCCGGTGGGTCTGGTGAGCGCGAGCTGCACCAGCCGCTCCACCAGCGCGGGGTAGTCCACGCCGGAGGCGGCCCACATCCGGGGGAACAACGAGCTCGGTGTGAAGCCCGGCATCGTGTTGATCTCGTTCACGACGAGCCGGCCGTCGGCCAGCAGGAAGAAGTCGACGCGGGCCAGACCCTCGCACGACATCACCTCGAAGGCCTCGACGGCGAGCCGCTGGACCTCGTCGACGACCGCGCCGTCGAGGTCGGCCGGCACGTCGAGCCGGGTGGCTTCCTCGGGGAGGTACTTCGCAGCGAAGTCGTAGAAGGCGTGCGCGGCGTCGACCACGATCTCGGCGGGCACGCTGGCCTCGGCCGGACCGTCCCCGAGGGTGTCGAGCACCCCGCACTCGACCTCGCGGGCACCCGGTCCCGCGGACTGCTCCACGACCACCTTCGGGTCCCACCGGCGGGCCTCCTCGACGGCGGCGTCGAGCTCGCCCGGCTCGTCGACCTTGCTGATGCCGATGCTGGAGCCGCCCCGGCACGGCTTGACGAAGACGGGGTAGCCGAGCGCGTCGACGGCGTCGCGGACGCGCTGCGGGTCGGTGCGCCAGACCCGGTCGGTGACCACGACCCAGGGCAGGGTGGGCAGCCCGGCCGACTCCAGCACCATCTTCATGTACTGCTTGTCCATGCCGACCGCGGAGGCGAGCACGCCGGACCCGACGTACGGGACGTCGGCGAGCTCGAGCAGCCCCTGGACCGTGCCGTCCTCGCCGAACGGTCCGTGGAGCAGCGGGAAGACCGCGTCGACGGCACCGAGCTCCTCGGGCACCTCGCCCGGGGAGCGGACCGAGAGCTCTCGGCGCTGGTCGAGCACCAGGGTGGGTCGCCCGGGGTCGACCTGCGGCAGGTCGTCGGCGGAGGTCAGCGCGAGGTGCGCCGAGGTCGCCGACTCGAGGACCCAGCGACCGTCGGTCGCGATGCCGACCGGCACCACGTCGTACTTCTCGGTGTCGATGGCGGCCAGCACGCTGCCGGCCGTCACGCAGGAGACGGCGTGCTCGCTGGAGCGTCCCCCGAAGAGCAGGGCGATGCGGGGACGGCGACCGGACGGGCCCTCGGACGGGGTGGCGGACGGGGGCGTGAGGGCGCTCATGGTGTGGCGACCCTACCCGCCTAGGCTGACCGCATGAGTGACCCAGACCCGCATCCCGACCCCGCGTCGTCAGCGTCGCACGTGTCCGCCCTGGCCCCTCGGACCGTGGTCGTGACCGCAGGACGACCGCCCCACGAGCCCGACCAGCCGTTGAACACCCCGATGACCCCGGCCTCGACGTACGTCGCCGGCGGGGACGTGGAGTACGGGCGCTACGGCAACCCGACGTGGTCGGCGTTCGAGGACGCCCTCGGCGAGCTGGAGGGCGGACAGGCGCTGGCGTTCTCCAGCGGGCTGGCGGCCGTCAGCACCGTGCTGGGGCTCGTGGGCCACGGAGCGAAGGTCGTCGCGCCCCGCCACGCCTACAGCGGCACGATCATGCAGCTGGCCGACCTGGAGTCGCGCGGCCGGGTCGTCGCCACGCTCGTCGACGTCACCGACCCGGCTGCCGTCGCGGAGGCCTGCCAGGACGCCGCCCTGCTCTGGCTGGAGTCCCCCACCAACCCGGCCCTCGAGGTGGTCGACCTCGCGGCCGTGGTCGCGGCCGGGCACGCGGCCGGCGTGCACGTCGTGGTCGACAACACCTTCGCCACCCCCTTGCGTCAGCTGCCGCTGTCGGTGGGCGCCGACATCGTGGTGCACTCGGCGACGAAGTTCATCGCCGGGCACTCCGACGTGCTGCTCGGCGCACTGGTCGTGACCGACGCCGAGCTGCTCGGCGAGCTGAAGAAGCGTCGCGACCTGGAGGGCGCCGTCCCGGGCACCTTCGAGACCTGGTTGGCGCTGCGTGGCCTGCGCACGCTGGCGGTGCGGCTGGACCGGGCCGAGGCCAACGCCCAGGTGCTGGTCGAGCGGCTGCGCGAGCACGCGGAGGTCGGCGAGGTCCGCTACCCCGGCTTCGGGGCCATCGTCTCCTTCGTGCCGACCCGCGGGCCGCTGGCCGCGGACCTGTTGTGCCGGTCGACCCGGCTGTGGGTGCACGCCACCAGCCTGGGCGGGGTGGAGTCGAC
Organism: uncultured Actinomycetota bacterium; assembly: GCA_963721555.1. Taxonomy (GTDB): domain Bacteria; phylum Actinomycetota; class Actinomycetes; order Propionibacteriales; family Nocardioidaceae; genus Marmoricola_A. The sequence goes on from CAVRJU010000005.1 coordinate 76,765, forward strand.
CTTCGAGCGACGGCGCCGGTGGAAGTCGGAAGCCGCCACCATCCCGGAGGCGCTGGTGCGGGCCTCGGTCGGGATCGAGGACGTCGAGGACCTCTGGGCCGACCTGGACGCCGCGCTGAACGGGCTCGCCCCGGCCTGAGCCGGGACGAACGGCCCTGGGTTCAGTCGCGCTCGCGCTTGGTCTCGCGCGAGGCGAAGCTCTCCATCATCTCGTGGGTCGTCCACTCCCCCACCACGACCTGGTGGACGCCCTCGACGAGCGGGGCGTAGATCTCGTTGCGCTGGGCCAGCGCGAGGATCGAGGCCGCCGACTTCACGCCCTCCGCGACCTGGCGGGTCGAGGCGGTGATCTCCTCGGTGGTCATGCCCTGTCCGAGCTTCTCCCCGAACGTGCGGTTGCGCGACAGCGGCGACGAGCAGGTGGCGACGAGGTCGCCCAACCCCGCCAGACCCATGAGGGTCAAGGGGTCGGCACCCAGCCTGACCGCCAGCCGCGCGGTCTCGGCCAGGCCACGCGTGATGAGCGAGGCCGTGGTGTTGTCGCCGAAGCCGAGACCGACCGCCATGCCGACGGCCAGGGCGATGACGTTCTTGTAGGCGCCGCCGAGCTCGCACCCCACCACGTCGACGCTGGAGTACGGGCGGAACCGAGGGCCGTGGAGCCACTCCCGCAGCTGGTCGGCCACCGGCTCCGACGCGCAGGCCACGACGCTGGCAGCGGGCTCGCGAGCGGCGATCTCGCGGGCCAGGTTGGGACCCGTCAGCACGGCGATGCGTCCGGGCCCCGCGCCGGTGACCTCGGCGATGACCTCGCTCATGCGCTTCAGGGTGCCGAGCTCGACGCCCTTCATGAGCGACATCAGGATCGCGTCGGGCGGCAGCACCCCGGCCCAGTCGCCCAGGTTGGCGCGCAACGTCTGCGAGGGCACCGCCAGCACCACCAGCTCGGCACCCTTGGCTGCCTCGGCCGGGTCGGCCGAGGCCCGCACGGCGTCGGGGAGCCGGATGCCGGGCAGGTAGTCGGTGTTCTCCCGCTGCTGGTTGATCGCGTCGCACACCTCGGGGCGGCGTCCCCAGATCGTCACGTCGTGGCCGGCGTCGGCCAGCACCAGCGAGAACGCCGTGCCCCACGAACCCGCGCCGAACACGGCCACCTGCGTCATCTGCTTCTCCTTCTCGACGCCGGGCGTCGGTGCTTGTCACGCGTGCCGCGCGGGTCCCGGTGGGGGTTGCCGATCTCCTGCACCCCGGCGCTGCGGGGGTCGAAGCGCGTCGGCGGCGCCTGCTCGTCGCGGATCTCCTCCAGGAGACCGGTGATCGCGGCCATGATGCGCTCGGTGGCCCGCCGCAGCAGCTCACTGGTGATGGCCTGCCCCCGCAGGTCGTCGAGGTCGACCGGAGGTCCGGCCGTCACGTGGATGGTGTGCCGCGGCACCAGCCTCGGGCGTGTGCTGTAGGGGTAGAGGATCTCGTGGGCGCCCCACTGCGCGGCGGGGATGACCGGCACACCCGCGCTGAGCGCGATGCGAGCCGCCCCGGTCCTGCCCACCATCGGCCACAGGTCGGGGTCACGCGTCAGCGTGCCCTCCGGGTAGACCACCACGAGCTTGCCCGCGGCGACCGCGCTCACAGCGGCGTCGAAGGCGCGTGAGGCGTCGGTGGTCATGCGGTGGACGGGGATCTGCCCGCTGGAGCGCAGCACCCACCCGGCGAAGAAGACGTCGAAGAGAGCGGCCTTGGCCAGGTAGCGCGGCACGCGGCCCTGCTCGTGCACGAAGTGGGCGAAGGTCAGCGGGTCCAGGTGGGAGGCATGGTTGGCGACGAGCACGGCGCCGCCGGAACGGGGCACGTGCTCACCGCCCGACCAGTCGCGACGGGTCAGGGCCAGCAGGGTGGGCTTGACGATGGCGACCCCGATGGTGAAGGCGACGCCGCGACGCTCACGCGTGCGCGCCATGGCGACCTCCTCACCTGTCCGGACCTCGGTCGGTCCCACCTGTCCGGGTCGTTCACGGCCGGAGGACCGGTGCGTGGAGACTCGGGAACGAGAACGAAACCCTACTGCCCGCGGCGCCGCTCGGACGGACACCGCAACGGGTCCGTCGTCGCGGCTGAGAGAATCACCGACGATGACCCCGACGGCCCCCGACCCCTCGTCCTCGGCTCCCCACGACCGGGGACCCGCCGGGATCGACGTGGTGATCCCGGTCAAGCCCCTGGACCGGGCCAAGTCGCGCCTGGCCGTGCTCGGTGACGACGTACGCCGCGACCTGGCGCTGGCCTTCGTGCGCGACGTGCTCGTCGCGGTCCGCGGTGCTGCCGGGATCCGCGAGATCGTGGTCGTCACCGCCGACGACCAGGTGTCCGCCCTCGTCCGGTCGGAGCTGGGTGGCCGGGGTCGCCTCGTGCCCGACAAGGAGCCGCGCGAGCTCAACCGCGCCCTGCGCCGCGGTGCGGCCGTGCTGCGGAGCGCGAGCCACCGGCACACGGACGGTGCCGTGGTGCTCGCGCTGTGTGCCGACCTGCCGGCGCTCACCTCGCGAGCGCTGTCCGACCTCCTCGCCGTCGCCCCCGCCTCCCGCGCCGGCTTCGTCGCCGACCACACCGGCGCCGGGACGACGACGTACCTCGCGCCGACGGCGCTGTTCCACCCGCGCTTCGGCCCGGGGTCCCGGTCCGCGCACGCCCGGGACGCGGTGGACCTGACGGCGCTCGTCCCCCCGGAGCTGCGCGCCGACGTCGACAGCCCTGCTGACCTGGCGGCATTGCTGGCGCACGCCCACCTCGGTGGGGCGACCCGCGCGTCCCTGGAGCGGCACGGACTCGACCAGGACACGCTGGCGGACGCCGCCCTCCACTGCACCTGACCCGCACCCGGACGCACGACAGCCCCGTCCTCGGCGAGGGCGGGGCTGCCGGGACGCCGGTGCCGGCGTCCGGTGCTCAGGAGCTCGAGGCGGACTTCTTCGCCGTCGACTTCTTGGCGGTGGACTTCTTGGCGGTGCTCGAGCCCGAGCTCGACGAGCTGGAGGAGCTGCTCTTCTTGGCGGGGGCCTTCTTGGCGGTCGAGCTGCTGCTCGACTTCTTCGCCGTCGACGAGCTCGAGGAGCTCGACTTCTTGGCCGGGGCCTTCTTGGCCGGAGCCTTCTTGGCGGTCGAGCTGCTGCTCGACTTCTTCGCCGTCGACGAGCTCGAGGAGCTCGACTTCTTCGCGGGAGCCTTCTTCGCCGTGGAGGTCGACTTCTTCGCGGTGGTGGAGGCCGACTTCTTCGCCGTGGTCGACGTCTTCTTGGCCGTCGAGCCGGACTTCTTCGCAGCCGTCGACGCCTTCTTGGCAGGCGCCTTGCTCGCTGTCGAGGACGACGACGACGAGGCCTTCTTGGCGGCACCGGCAGCCTTGATGGCCGGCTGGGCGGCGGCCGCGGCGGCCTTCCTCGCCGGGGCGGTGGCCTTCTTGGCCACTCCGGCGGCCTTCTGGCCCGCGCTGGACCCGCGCACGTTGGAGACGGCGCGCTCGGCCGGCTTGGGGAGCTTGGGCAGCTTCTTGGCGCCGGACACGACGGCCTTGAGGTCCGCACCGGCGGTGAACTTCGGCACGGCTGTCTTCTTGGCCTTCACGCGCTCACCGGTGCGTGGGTTGCGGACCCATCGGGCTTCACGGACCCGCTTCTCGAAGGATCCGAAGCCGGTGATGGCCACCTTCTCCCCGCGGGCGACCTCGCGGGTGATGGTGTCCAGGACGGACTCGAGCGCGTGCTGGGCCTGCTTGCGGTTCCCCTCGTATCGGTTCGAGAGCGCATCGATCAGTTGGGTCTTGTTCACTGGACATCCCTTTCGTGAACGGCTCGGGGGCCGAACCTCTGCACGGCGCCTGCCTGCACGCTAGGGAAAAGTGAAGGGCCTCACAACGACTCTCCGGGCTTTTGTCGTTGTTTCTTGGGCGATTGCCCGGCCCCGGTCCGCGCCGTCGTCGCGGGCCGACGTGCATCCGGACGAGTGCGTCGTCGCGTTTCCCCTGCAGGGCAAGGGATCCTGGCTCGGGAGGTCGCGCGCGTCAGCCGTGGATCGTGACGGGCTTGAAGGACGGACGCGTCGCCTCGTACGACGTGATGTCCTCCTCGTGGGACAGCGTGATGCCCACGTCGTCGAGACCGTTGAGCAACCGGTAGCGCGTGTAGTCGTCGATGTCGAAGGGCGCGGTGAGCGCGTCGGCCTGGATGGTGCGGGCCTCGAGGTCGACGACGATCTGCGTGGTGGGGTCGTGCTCGATGAGCTTCCACAGCTGCTCCACGACGTCCTGGCTCACCTGCGCGGCCAGCAGACCGGCCTTGCCGGAGTTGCCGCGGAAGATGTCGGCGAACCGGCTGGAGACGACGACCTTGAAGCCGTAGTCCATCAGCGCCCAGACGGCGTGCTCGCGCGAGGAGCCGGTGCCGAAGTCGGGGCCCGCGACGAGCACGGTCGCGCCGGCGTGCTCAGGGCGGTTCACCACGAAGTCGGGGTCGTTGCGCCAGGCGGCGAAGAGCCCGTCCTCGAAGCCGGTGCGCGTGACGCGCTTGAGGTAGACGGCGGGGATGATCTGGTCGGTGTCGACGTTGCTGCGACGCAGCGGCATCCCGGTGCCGGTGTGCTGGGTGAAGGCGTCCATGACGGTCCTCTCGGGTCGGTCGAGGTCGGGTCAGACCCGCGCGGGCAGGTCAGCGGGGCTGGCGAGGTGTCCGGCGACGGCGGTGGCGGCGGCGACGGGCACCGACACCAGGTGCGTCCGTCCGCCCTTGCCCTGGCGCCCCTCGAAGTTGCGGTTCGACGTCGACGCGCTGCGCTCCCCGGCGGTGAGCTGGTCGGGGTTCATGCCGAGACACATCGAGCACCCCGCCCCGCGCCACTCGGCACCGGCGGCGAGGAAGACCTTGTCCAGGCCCTCGGCCTCGGCCTGCAGGCGCACGCGCACCGAGCCCGGCACGACCAGCAGCCGCGTCCTGTCGGCGACGGTGTGGCCCTCGATGATCTCGGCCGCGAGGCGGAGGTCCTCGATGCGGCCGTTCGTGCAGGAGCCGACGAACACGGTGTCGACGTCGATCTCGCGCATCGGCGTCCCGGCCTCCAGACCCATGTACTCCAGCGCCTTGGCTGCGGCGACCTTGTCGCCCTCGCTCTCGAACGCGTCGGGGTCGGGCACCGCGCCGCCCAGGGGCACGCCCTGGCCCGGGTTGGTGCCCCAGGTGACGAACGGCGTCATGGTGGAGGCGTCCAGGACGATCTCCGCGTCGAAGGTCGCGTCGTCGTCGGTGACGAGCGTCTTCCAGTGCGCGACGGCGGCGTCCCAGTCGGCCCCGGTGGGCGCTTCGGGCTTGCCCTCGATGTAGTCGAAGGTGGTCTGGTCGGGCGCGATGAGGCCGGCCTTGGCGCCCCACTCGATCGACATGTTGCACACCGTCATGCGGCCCTCCATGGAGAGCTCCTCGATCGCCTGGCCGCGGTACTCGACGATGTAGCCCTGCCCGCCGCCGGTGCCGGTGTGGGTGATGAGGGTCAGCACGAGGTCCTTGGCGGTGACGCCGGCCGGGAGGCTGCCGTTGACGGTGACCGCCATCGTCCTGGGTCGCGCCTGCATGAGGGTCTGGGTCGCGAGCACGTGCTCCACCTCGGAGGTGCCGATCCCGAAGGCGATCGATCCGAAGGCGCCGTGGGTGGAGGTGTGCGAGTCGCCGCACACGATCGTCATCCCCGGCTGGGTGAGCCCGAGCTGCGGACCCACGACGTGGACGATGCCCTGGTCGTCGTCGCCCAGCGGGTGCAGGCGTACGCCGAACTCCGCGGCGTTCTTGCGCAGCGTCTCGACCTGGGTCCGCGAGACCGGGTCGGCGATGGGCTGGTCGACGTTCAGCGTCGGGACGTTGTGGTCCTCGGTCGCGAGCGTGAGGTCGGGTCGGCGTACCCGGCGGCCGGCGAGGCGCAGCCCGTCGAAGGCCTGCGGGGAGGTGACCTCGTGGATCAGGTGGAGGTCGATGTAGAGCAGGTCCGGCTCACCCTCGGCCTGGCGGACGACGTGCTCGTCCCACACCTTCTCCGACAACGTGCGCCCCATGACGCCACCTCCATGAATCCGTGTGTGATCTGTCTTCCGGTCCCCGATCCACGCTTGCATATCAGTATGCGAGACGGCATGATCAGAGTATGGACAACTCTAGCGGAGTCGGCGTCCTCGACAAAGCCGCGCTCGTGCTCTCGGCCCTGGAGTCCGGACCCGCCACCCTGGCCGGTCTCGTGGCGGCTACCGGCCTCGCCCGCCCGACCGCCCACCGCCTCGCCGTGGCCCTGGAGCACCACCGGCTGGTGGCTCGCGACATGCAGGGGCGTTTCGTGCTCGGCCCCCGGCTCGCCGAGCTCAGTGCCGCCGCCGGCGAGGACCGGCTGCTGGCGGCCGCCGGCCCCGTGCTGGCCCGCCTGCGCGACATCACCGGGGAGTCCGCCCAGCTGTGGCGCCGCCAGGGCGACCACCGCGTCTGCGTCGCTGCCGCCGAGCGCCCCTCCGGCCTGCGCGACACGATCCCGGTCGGCTCGCAGCTGACGATGCGTGCGGGGTCCGCGGCCCAGGTGCTGCTGGCCTGGGAGGACCCCGAGCGGATGCACCGCGGGCTGCAGAACGCCGCCTACTCGGCCACCGCGCTCTCGGGCATCCGACGCCGCGGCTGGGCCCAGTCCGTCGGCGAGCGCGAGGCCGGCGTCGCCTCGGTGTCCGCGCCGGTCCGCTCCCCGTCGGGCAAGATCATCGCCGCGGTGTCGGTCTCGGGTCCGCTCGAGCGACTCACCCGTCAGCCCGGCCGCATGCACGCCCCCGCCGTGCTGGCCGCCGCGGACCGGCTCTCCGGCTCGCTGCGCCGCGGCGACGAGTGAGCCCGGCTCAGAGCAGTCGCGGCTCGAGCGCCCCCTCGAGCTCCAGCAGCACCCGCTTGCGGTCCATCCCGCCGCCGTAGCCGGTGAGTGCGCCCGAGGCGCCCACGACGCGGTGGCACGGCACGATCACGGGGATCGGGTTGCGCCCGTTGGCGACCCCGACGGCCCGGGCGCCGTGCCCGGTGCGGCCGAGTCCCGCGGCGATCTCGCCGTACGTCGCGGTGGTGCCGTAGGCGATGCTGCGCAGCGCCGCCCACACCTCCTGCTGGAACGGCGTGCCGTGGGGCGCCAGGGGCAGGTCGAAGTCGGTCCGCTCCTGGTTGAAGTACGCCGCCAGCTGCTCGGCCGCGGCGACCAGCACCGCCTCGTCGTCGGCGCGCTCCCCCGCGACCGGGGCCGCCGCGGCGCCCGCCGCCGCCCGCGCGGCGTGCACCCGCACGCTCGCCGCCTCCCCCGGGCCGTCGGGCATCTCCCCGAGGAACTCCACCGCGCTCAGCGCCCCGTCGCGGGCCACGAGCCGCAGGCCTCCGACGGGGCTGTCGACCTCGGTCCAGCGGGTCCTGTCGTGCACGGTCATCGGGAGTCCTCTCGTGGTGGGGGTGTCGCCGAGGTGGCGGGGGCGGCCAGCACGTCGAGACGCTCGGCCCACAGGTGCATCACGGCGTAGGACCGCCAGGGGCTGACCCGCTCGGCGAAAGCAGCCAGGGCCCCCGGGCCGCTCACGCCGTGGCCGGCCAGGACGGCGCGCACGGCCACGTCACCCGGCAGGAAGACGTCCGGGTCCCCGAGCGCCCGCATCAGCACGTAGTCGGCCGTCCAGGGGCCGATCCCCTTGAGCGCCAGCAACCGCGCCCGTGTCCCGGCCCGGGAGACGCTGCGGTCCAGCGACACCTCTCCGTCCGCCAGCGCCGAGGCCAGCACCGCCAGCGAGGCCCGCCTGCTGCGCGGCATCGGCATGGCGTCCCCCGGCAGCGCCGCCACGCCGGCCGCGGTCGGGAACACCCGGGTGACGCCGTCGCGGTGGAGGGCGCTCGGCAGGTCGACGCCGGCGAGCGCGACGAGCACGCCGCCGAGCCGGTTGGCCGCCTTGAGGGAGACCTGCTGACCGAGCACGGTGCGCAGCGCGATCTCGTCGCCGTCGACGTGTCCGGGTACGCGCAGCCCCGGGCGGCGCCGCAGCGACCCGGACAGGACGGGGTCGTCCCGCAGCCCCTCGTCCACGGCGTCGGGGTCGCAGCCGGCGTCGAGCAGACGTCGACAGCGCTCCGTCGCCGAGCCGACGTCGCGGAGGTCGGTGAGCGTCAGCCGCCCGTGGACGGCCCCGGTCGTGCTTGCGCCGTGCAGGTCGAGCCGGACCACGCCGTACCCGTGCGGCAGCCGGAGGCTGCGGCTGTACCAGCCGTCGCCGGCGGCCTCGATCCCGGGCACGAGGTGGAAGGCGAGGAACCGCGTCATCCGCTCGGCGTCGAACGGCAGACGCACCGGGATACGGACGTCGACACCCACCACCGCCTCCCCGGCCCGTACGTCGTCGGCCCCGGTCGGGTGCGCCGGCTCGCCGCGGACACCCGTCGCGCTCCGGGCCCGCCGTCCCCTCAGCTGGGTCGGCGTGGCGGCGTACACCTCCTGGAGCGTGTCGTTGAACTGGCGGACACTGGCGAACCCGGCGGCGAAGGCGACGTCGACGGTCCGCCAGTCGGTGGTCTCGAGCAGCACCCGCGCGTTGTGGGCGCGGCGGGCCCGGGCCAGCGCCAGGGGCCCGGCGCCCAGCTCGGCGACGAGCAACCGGTTGAGGTGGCGCGGGCTGTAGCCCAGACGTGACGCCAGACCCTCCACTCCCTCGCGGTCGACGACGCCGTCAGCGATGAGACGCATGGCCCGCCCGGCGCTGTCGGCGGCGACGTCCCACCGGGGGGAGTCGGGAGTGGCGTCGGGCAGGCAGCGTCGGCAGGCCCGGAACCCGGCAGCCTGGGCCGAGGCCGCCGTCGGGTGGAACGAGACGTTCCCGGGCAGCGGGGTCCGGGCGGGGCAGGACGGACGACAGTAGATCCCGGTGGTGCGCACCGCGGTGTAGAAGACCCCGTCGAAGCGGCGGTCGCGGCTGGACACGGCGCGGTAGCAGGCCCCGGCGTCGGGGAGCGCGAGGTCGCTGTGCGAGGTCATGCCCCCATCCTGCGGTGCGGACGGTCGGGTCGCTAGCGGGAATCGGACGCCGCTGGTGAGCCGGCGACCCGCAGCCCACCCACCCTCGTGGGTGTAGCCGGCACCGAGATGGGCAAGAGGGGAACAGTCGTGCGCCTGAGCGGCTCCCGGGGCGGAGCCGCAGAGTCCGAGCACGACGGACACCCAGCCCCGACCTGAGGAGACGCATGCGGTCCTACCTGAAGGAACACACCAACCCCCCGGTCTTCGTCGGCTCCGCCCTCGTGGTGGTGGCCTTTCTCCTGTGGGGCGTGCTCGCTCCCAGCAACGTCTCGTCGGTCTCTGGCGCGACACTGACCTTCATCACGACGAACTTCGAGTGGCTCTACATCTTCGGAGCCACCGGGTTCGTCGTCTTCGTCGCCTGGTTGGCGCTGAGCCGCTACGGCTCGATCAAGCTCGGCCCCAACGACTCCAGCCCGGAGTACAGCAACCTGTCGTGGTTCGCGATGCTGTTCACCGCGGGGATGGGCATCGGCCTGGTCTTCTACGCGGTGAGCGAGCCGGTCTACCACTTCCTCAACCCGCCGACCGGCGAGGGCGGCACGCCTCAGGCGGCCACCGACGCCATGAACTACACCTTCTACCACTGGGGTCTGCACCCCTGGGCGATCTACACCGTCCTGGCGGTGGCGCTCGGGTACTTCTCGTTCCGTCGCGGGCTTCCGCTGCGCCCCGCCTCGGCCTTCTACGCGATGCTGGGCGACCGCATCTACGGCTGGCCCGGCGCGCTCGTCGACATCCTCGCCGTCTTCGGCACGCTCTTCGGTCTCGCGACCTCGCTGGGCATCGGCGGCCAGCAGGTGGGTGCGGGTCTCAACGAGCTCTTCGGGGTCCCCAACACCACCACGACCCAGGTGCTCATCATCTGCGCCATCACCGCTGTGGCCGTCGTCTCGGTGATGCTCGGAGTCGACAAGGGCATCCGCAACCTGTCCCTGGCCAACCTGTGGCTCGCCTTCGCCCTGATGGTCTTCGTGTTCGTCTTCGGCCCCTCGCGCGAGATCGTCAACAACCTGGCGGCCAACGTCGGCACCTACGTGCAGAGCCTGCCCAGCCTGGGACTCGAGACCTTCCCCAACGGCGGTGAGCAGGCGCAGGGTTGGCAGTCGGGCTGGACCCTCTTCTACTGGGGCTGGTGGATCAGCTGGGCGCCCTTCGTCGGCATGTTCCTGGCGCGGATCTCCTACGGGCGCACCATCCGCTACTTCGTGGCCGGCGCCATGCTGGCTCCCGTGGGCGCCTCCATGGTGTGGCTGACGGTCTTCGGCGACTCCGCCCTGACCACGCTGCTCGACGACCCCGAGAACGAGCTCAACACCGCTGGGGACCAGCCGGCACGCTCGCTGTTCGTCCTGTTCGAGCAGCTCCAGGTGCCGAGTGTGCTGGCCACCCTCGCCTCCCTGCTGGTCGTGATCGTGGTCGTGCTCTTCTTCGCCACCTCGTCGGACTCCGGATCCCTGGTCGTCGACATCCTGACCAACGGTGGCGACCCGAACCCGGTCTGGCAGCAGCGGATGTTCTGGGCGATCACCGAGGGTGCGCTGGCTGCCGTGCTGCTGGTCGCCGGGGCGGCATCGGGCAGCGACGCCCTGGGAGCCCTGCAAGCAGCCTCCATCGCAGCCGGGCTGCCGTTCTGCGTGGTTCTCGTGCTGATGGCCGTGGGCCTGGTCAAGGGACTGCGGCACGAGGACATCGAGAAGCCCGGCATCAGCGAGCCACCGCCTCTGGCCGGTCTACGGGAGTACGCATCACGCTCGCGCGGGCCCCGCGCCGAGGCAGACGACACCGCGAGTGCGTCGTCTCCCAGCGGGTCCGGCGAGCCGGACGACGCCACCGCGGCCTCGGGGCGGTCGAACGGCTGACCGGCTGACCGGGGCCTCCCGCCCCGCCCGCACAGCACGAAGGGCCCGACTCCTGCGGAGTCGGGCCCTTCGCTCGTTCTGTACCCCCGACCGGATTCGAACCGGCGCTACCGCCTTGAGAGGGCGGCGTGCTAGGCCGCTACACAACGGGGGCGTGAACCGCGAGAGAGCCTAGCGGAGGGCGGTGACCCGACCAAATCGGCCGACCCGCGCCTCCCGCACAGCGGGACTCTCGTCGTTCGCTGGGGTACTAGGACTCGAACCTAGACTAACTGGACCAGAACCAGTCGGGCTGCCAATTACCCCATACCCCATGGGATGTGGGCCTCGCGCGAGGCCCGGTCGGCTTCTCTCGAAGCCCGGTCGAGAATACACGTCGGGCGGGGTCTGACCAAAAGCGGGGACCGCCCGAGAGGTGCCTCACACCGGCGCCGTGGACACCGCCTGCACGTCCTGCTGCTCGGGCTCGTCGATGTGGGGTGGACGGGTCGTCGTCCGCACCTTCAGCCGCTTGGCCAGCCACAGCACGAGCACGGCGTACACCAGCGACTGGGTGAGCGTCACGGGGATGTTCCACCAGCTGACCTCACCCGGGTCGAGGGCGGAGTCGAGGTCGGTGAACGCGATCGCGAAGCCGAACGCGAGGTAGTTGTTCAGCACGTGCAGGGCGATGCCGGCCTCGAGCCCGCCGGTGCGGATCACCAGCCAGGCGGCGATCAGCCCGAACATGAAGCGGTCGAAGAACAGGGGCGGGTCGAACTGCAGGTGGGCGGTCGCGAAGAGCAGCGCGGTGAGCACGATGCTGATCCACTTGTGCCGCGCGAGGGCACCGATGGCCTGCAACAGGTAGCCGCGGAACGCGTACTCCTCGCCGGCGGCCTGGAAGGGCGTGGTGAGCAGCACGACGACCGCCAGCGCGACGGTGGTGCCGGTGACCGCGTTGGCCTGACCGGCCACGTCGGGGTTCGCGCTCTGCGGCACCAGGGCGCCGACGACGACCTGGGCGACCAGGGCGACGACCGCCATGCCGGCGCACCCGGCCATGAACCGCCAGCGCAGCCTGGGCACCACCGAGGAGGACCAGCGCAGCCGCAGGTGGTGCAGCCAGCGCATCACGAGCCCGACCCACAGGATCATCGCGCCGAGGGCGACGTTGAGGTAGAGCAGCCCCGACGGGGTCAGCCTCTCCATGGTGGCGGCCTGGAGGATCCGGTCGCCGTAGCTCATGTCCCCGGGCTCGAAGAGCGCCGCGACGAGCAGCACCGGGAAGGTGAGCAGCGGCACCACGACGACCAGACCGAGGACCACCAGCAGGATGCCGACCAGGGGCTTCCACGTGCGGTAGGTCCAGGTCCGCAGCATCTGGTGGTAGGGCCGGGGCTCGGGGTGCGGGAAGGCCCAGCGCGGGTCGGGCTCGGGCTGCGGACCCCACCCAGGTGCCGGCTGGCCGTACGCCGGCTGGCCGTAGGGCGGCTGGCCGTACGGCGGCTGGCCGTAGGCGGCTGGCCGTACGCGGCTGCGGGTACGCCTGCGGGTACGGCTGGGGGTGGGCCTGGGGCCACCCGGGCTGACCGCCGTAGGGGTCATGGCCGGGTGGGCCCCACCCCTGCTGTCCGTACGGCGGCGATCCTCCCGGGCCGCTCATGGTGCGACGGCCCCGTCGAGACGGGCCAGCGAGCGCTCGCGCCCGAGCAGCTCCATCGACTCGAACAGCGGAGGCGAGATCCGCCGACCCGTGATGGCCACGCGCACCGCACCGAAGGCGGTGCGCGGCTTGAGCCCGAGATCCTCGATGAGGGCCTGGCGCAGCGCGCCCTCGATGGCCTCGGTCGTCCACTCCTCGAGCGCCCCGAGCGTCTCGCGGGCCGCCCGGACGACGGTCCGGCCGTCCTCGGTGCTCACCAGCTTGGCCGCGTCGGCCTCGTCCAGCGCGAAGTCGTCCTCGGCCACGAAGAGGAAGCCCAGCATGTCCACGGCCTCGGTGAGCTTGCCCATCCGCTCCTGCACCAGCGGCGAGGCCGCGGCCAGGAGCGACGACTCCTCGCGCGTCAGCGGGTCGTCCACCAGGCCCGCGGCCTGCAGGAACGGCACCATCCGGCGCGCCGCCTCCTCGACAGGCAGGGCGCGCAGGTGGGTGGCGTTGACGGCCTCGGCCTTCTTGAGGTCGAAGCGCGCCGGGTTGGGGTTGACCCGGTCGATCTCGAACGCCGCCACCATCTCCTCCATCGAGAAGATGTCGCGGTCCTCGGCGATCGCCCATCCGAGCAGGGCCAGGTAGTTGAGCAGCCCCTCGGGCAGGAAGCCCTGGTCGCGGTAGCCCAGCAGGTTCGCCTCCGGGTCGCGCTTGGAGAGCTTCCGGTTGCCCTGACCCATGACGTAGGGGAGGTGGCCGAAGCGGGGCGGCGTACCGCTGCCGATGCCGATCTCGCCGAGCGCGGCGTGCAGCGCGATCTGGCGCGGCGTCGAGGACAGCAGGTCCTCCCCGCGCAGCACGTGGGTGATCTCCATGAGCGCGTCGTCGAGCGGGTTGACGAGGGTGTAGAGCGGGTGGCCGTTGCCGCGCACCAGCACGTAGTCGGGCACGTGCTCGCTCTGGAACGTGATCTCGCCGCGGACCAGGTCGTCGAAGGTGATGGGCGCGTCGGGCATCCGGAAGCGGACGACCGGGCGCCGCCCCTCCTCGACGTACGCCGTGCGCGCGCTCGTCGCTCAGCTCGCGGCAGTGGCCGTCGTAGCCGGGGGTGCGGCCCTCGGCGCGTGCCTTCTCGTTGCGCTCGTCGAGCTCGGCCTGCGAGCAGTAGCAGTGGTACGCGCGACCGGCCGCCAGCAGCTTGTCGGCCACCTCGGCATAGGTGTCGAAGCGCTCGGACTGGCGGTACGGGCCGAAGTCGCCTCCCACCTCCGGGCCCTCGTCCCAGTCGAAGCCGAGCCAGCGCATGACCTCGAGGATCGTGTCGTAGGACTCCTGGGAGTCACGCGCGGCGTCGGTGTCCTCGATGCGGAAGACGAACGTGCCGCCGTGGTGGCGCGCGAACGCCCAGTTGAACAGCGCCGTCCGGGCCAGGCCGACGTGCGGCGACCCGGTCGGCGACGGGCAGAACCGGACGCGGACGGCCGGGTTCGGGGGCGCCGCGGGGGCGTCAGTCACGGGAGACCACCTTGTTCGTGAGAGTGCCGATGCCGTCGATGACGACGTCCACCTCGTCACCGACCTCCATCGGCCCGACCCCCTCGGGGGTGCCGGTGAGGATGACGTCGCCGGGCAGCAGGGTCATGACCGACGAGACGTGGGCGACCAGGGTCGGGACGTCGAAGATCAGGTCCTTCGTGGTGCCGTCCTGCTTGAGGTCGCCGTTGAGGAAGGTGCGCACGCGCAGGTCGGTGACGTCGAGGTCGGTCTCGACCCACGGCCCGAGCGGGCAGAAGGAGTCGAACCCCTTGGCGCGGGTGAACTGCACGTCGGAGCGCTGCAGGTCGCGCGCGGTGACGTCGTTGCCGACGGTGTAGCCGAACACGACGTCGGCGACCTTCTCGACCGGCACGTCGCGGCAGATCCGTCCGATGACCACGGCCAGCTCGCCCTCGTAGTGCACGTCGTTGGACTGGCGCGGGTAGAACACCGGGTCACCCGGGCCGACCACCGAGGTGTTCGGCTTGAGGAACATCAGCGGCTCCTCCGGCAGGTCGCTGCCCATCTCGGCGGCGTGGGCGGCGTAGTTGCGCCCGATGCCGACGACCTTGCTGCGCGGCAGCACCGGCGCCAGCAGCCGGACGTCGGCCAGGCGGTGGCTCTGGTCGGTCGGCTTCATCCCGACGTAGAGCGGGTCGCCGGCCAGGGCCACGACGCTCGCGTCGGGGTCCAGCTCGCCGTGCTGGTCCAGGTCTCCGGTGACGACCCCGAACTGGGGGTCCTCACCCGTGGTGAATCTCGCGATGCGCACCGCCCGAGCCTACCGGTGGGGAGGACTCACTCCCGCGACTAGGCTCGGTGCTGTGGACGGCACGACGGATCTCGCTCGCGCGACCGTGCTGTGCCCCTCGGAGTGGCAGGCACGGCGCGACGCCCACGAGGCGCGCGTCGACCGCTGGACGGCGCCCTTCCTCGCGCGTCGCCGCGCGGGCGGCAGCCACCCGGTCGAGGACTTCCTCTTCACCTACTACTCCCAGCGTCCGGCCGCGCTGCGCCGTTGGCACCCCGGGTACGACGTCGCGCTGGTCGGCGGGGCGGACTGGCTGACGCTCACGGGGTACGTCGAGGGGCCCGACGGGGTCGGCGTCTCCCCCGACCTGCTGGCCTCGCGCCGACCCGTCGTCGAGCAGGTCCACCGCCTGCTCGCTGCCACCGCCGGTCGGGCGCCCCACTTCGGCTGCTTCGGCATGCACGAGTGGGCGATGGTCTACCGGCTCGACCCGGACGACGTCCGCCACTCCTCCTGGCCGCTGCGCCTGGGCGCCACGGGCACCGACGAGGTCGTGGAGGGCCACCGGGTCGCCTGCTCGCACTTCGACGCGTTCCGGTTCTTCAGCGAGCCCGCGCGCGGGCTCAACGTGCTCCAGCCGGGCCGGGACGACCGCCCGGCGTTCGAGCAGCCCGCCTGCCTGCACGCCGGGATGGACCTCTACAAGCACGCCTTCCGGCTCACCCCGCTCGTCGCCTCCGAGCTCGTGGCCGACTGCTTCGCGCTGGCCTGGGACATCCGCGTGCTCGACATGCGGGCGTCGCCGTACGACTTCTCGGGGCTGGCGGAGTGGGACCACCCACCGGTGCGCGTCGAGACCGCCGAGGGCAAGGCCGAGTACGTCGCCGCCCAGCGGGAGTTCGCCGAGCGCGGTGCGCCCCTGCGGGACACGCTCATCGAGGAGTGCCGTCGGTTGCTGGCCCGCGGCTGACCGACGCGGACGAGGCTCCGGCGGAGGCCTCGATGTTCAGGCAGGCGCGGCAGCTGCGCGCTCGGGCCGCGACCGACCTTCTCGGCGCGCAGGGAGGACGAGAGCCGTGGCGACCAGGACCACGCTGACACCTGCGGCTGCCAGCCATGCCAGGTGGGTGGTGAGGGCATGGGGCACGAACATCGTGTACCCCACTCCCACCACGGTCACCCCGAGCAGAAGCAGTGCGGGCGGCCACACCCGACGCAGGGCGATCACCAGCGCCCCAGCGGGCACCCAGTAGGCCACCTCGCTGACGAGGCTGTCGAGGTCGCGCACGGCGGCTGCGGGGGCCTCCGAGAACGGCACCGCGTCCACCCAGTCGGCGAAGAACATCGCCGCGCAGTGGAAGACCAGGAGCGCAACAGCTGTCGCAGCGACGACGAGCTCGCCCGTCGGGACCGCTCTGGCGCGGCGCGGCCACAGCGGACGTCGAGCAGCGAGCCGTGCTCCGGCTCCGATGACGGCCGTCGCCGCCAGCACTCCCCAGTAGATCGGTTGGTCCACGTCGAACCCCTTCCGAACGTGTGGCGGGATCGGTTCGCTACGAGTGGGCGGCTACCCACCTCATGAGACTAGCGGCGGACCAAGGCGAGCCGTCGTCAGCAGAGGCCGAGCCGGCTGCGCCGCCTGCCTCTCGAGCCGAGCCCCGGCGGGCCGGACCTGACGTCCGCGGGTCGGGCCGGCTCCCTGTCGGCGTAGGTCCCTTCCAGGTCCGCGCGGCGACGTGATCTCTCAGCGCGGCACGGGTGTGTCGGTGACGGTCGTGCCGGGGTCGAGAGGTTCCGCGAGCGTGGTCGGAGGAGGGGGCGCCTCCTCGGGAGCACCGGCACGGGCATCGGCGAGCACGTCGGGCGGGACGTGCCTCTCGAGGTAGCGTCGGCCGGATCGGGTCGCCGGGTGCATGGCAGCTGCCGCGACACCGACGATGGCTGCGATCGTCAGCCAGCCGAAGGCGCCCCACTCCATGGCGAGGAAGCCGTAGACAGCCGGCGCCCAGAACCGGCCGAGCGTGTTGCCCAGCTCGGAGACGCCCTGGTAGTCCCCGCGCCGGCGCGGATCCATCAGCTCGGCCTCGAAGGTCCAGCCCGAGGCGGAGAGGTAGAGCTCGGCCCAGGTCAGGACGATGTGTCCGACGAAGAACAGGATGACCGTGATCCAGCCGACGGTCTCGTGCGTGGCCAGCGTGACGACGCAGGTGAGCGCGAAGAAGACCGCGGAGAGGCGCACCGCGCGCAGGGCGGTGTCGATGTCGTGGATGCCACGCGACGTCAGCCGTGGCAGCACGATGCACATCACGGTGTTGGTGGCGAAGAGCAGCGCCACGAGCTCGTGGGGCGCGTCGGTCTCGATGACCAGCCAGAGCGGGATGACCGTGTGGAGCAGCACCTGGTTGGACCACAGCACGCCGGTCAGGAAGGTCACCGCGAGCCAGCTGCGGTTGCGGATGGCCGGCGGCCCTTCCGGCTGCCGGCGGGGCTCGGTCGACCGGACGTCGTGGGAGGCGTTCGGGAGCCGCAGGATCGCCACCGCGTTGACCACGAAGAGGACGGCGGAGACGACCGGGGACCATCGCAGGACGTCGGTACCGAAGGCGATGGCGCCACCGCCCAGGAAGGCACCGAGACTGAAACCCACGTTGAGCGCGGAGTACATGTAGGCCCGGGACTCGACGCGTTCCCCGGGCGGCAGCACGTCCAGGACGTAGGCACCGTGGGCCGCCCCGCCGAGGCTGCCGGCCACCTCCATCACGACCGCGAGCACGACGAACTGCGGGAAGCTCTCGATGAACGGCCAGGCGAGGAACAACGCACCCTGGAGCACGGCGCTCAACGACCACATCCGCTTCGGACCGAACCGGTCGACGAGCTTTCCGGCCGGCACCGCGACGAGGAAGCTCGCGACCGCCGCCACCGTCAGCCCGACTCCGACCTGTCCCAGCGACAGGCCCAGGATGACGCCGAAGTAGACGGCGGACCCGGCCAGGAAGGCGCCATCCCCCGTGGCGAAGATCAGCGACTGGACCGACAGCCGGCCGGCAAGAGGTGACGGGGGCGTGGCGTAGTTGCGGAGCGCGGTGAGCATCGCGGCCGATTCTGCCCTGCGGCACCGAGAGCCGTCGCGCGAGTTTCCTCCGGCTCGCCGGTCGTCCCGAGTGACGCGAGGTCGTCAGCGCGCGGCCCGAGAGGCGGGTTCGTGCGGAGACTTCGCGCCCGCTCAGTCCTTCGACAGGTAGTAGCAGAACGGGTGCCCGGCCGGGTCGATCAGCACGCGCACGTCACGTTGCGGCTGGAACTCGGCGAGCTCGGCGCCGCAGTGCAACGCCCACGACACGGCGGCCTCGATGTCCGCGACCTCCAGGTCGAGGTGCAGCTGCATCTGGGGCACGCCGTCGACGGTCGGCCAGACGGGCCGGCGGTGGAGCGGCTCGGAGGCGAAAGCCAGGTTGTAGCCGGCGTCCTCGGACGGCGCCAACGTGGTCCACTCGGGGCTCTCGTGGAAGACCGTCCACCCCAGCAGGCGCTCGTAGAAGTGGGCGAGGGCAGGTCCGTCCAGGGCATCGAGGACCACCCCGAACCACGTCGTCGTCACCCTGGTAGGCGTTGGGCTCGCCGAATTGTCGGACATACAAGAACCTCCCTGGGGTCGAGGCGTCCCACTTTGACACGCCGGTCGAGGTGACGAAAGGCCGGCCGAGCACGCACGACGCACGTGCGGGAGGTAGCGCGGAGGTACGAGGCCGGGACCGTACCTCGCGCTCATGTGCCGACCCTGCTCCCGGGCACACACTGGAGGCGACGGTGGGCGAAGGCGCCCGCCGCTGCTGACGAAGGACCTGATGACCCAGCCAACCACCCACGACGGCGCCCGCGCGGTCGACGTCACCGAGGCGGTCGCCGACGCCGTGCGCTCTCGCGTCCTGCCGAGCCTCGTGGCCTTCTTCGACCAGGGACTGCAGCTGCTCGCGTGCACCGAGGAGTTCGCCGCCCAGCAGGGCGCCGACGCGGCCGAGCTCTGCGGGCGCCCGCTGCTCGAGGTGGTGGGCGCGGAGGTGCACGACCAGCTGATCGGCCCCGCGCTCCGGGCGGTCGCCGGTGCGACCGTCCACACGAAGGTCCGGCGGTCGTACCCCGCCGGCACGCTGTGGCTCACCCTGGTCGCCTACCAGATCGACGGCGAGCAGCTCGGCGTCGCCGTCCTCACCAGCCAGGACACCTGACCCGCGCTCCCGCGCGCACTACCCTGGCGCCATGAGCGCCCTCACGGACGTCCCCGGCATCCGGGTCGGGCACTGGACCGACACCGAGGCAGGCACCGGGTGCACCGTGGTGCTGCTGCCGGACCAGGGCGCGGTCGCGTCCGTCGACGTGCGGGGCGCCGCTCCCGGCACCCGGGAGACCGACCTGCTGCGCCCCGAGGCCACGGTCGCACGAGCTCACGCGATCGTCCTGACCGGCGGATCGGCCTTCGGGCTGGCGGCCGCCGACGGGGTGATGAGGCACCTCGAGTCCCGCGGGATCGGTACGCCGACCCCGGCCGGCCCGGTGCCGATCGTGCCGGTCGCCGTCCTCTACGACCTCGCGGTCGGGTCGTCGTCGACCCGTCCCGACGCCGCGGCCGGGCTCGCCGCCGTCCTCGACGCCGAGCGCGGACTCCCCTGCGCCGACGACCGGGTGGGAGCCGGGACCGGGGCCACGGTCGGCAAGCTCTTCGGGTCGCCGGCCGACGGCGGTCTCGGGACCGCCGCCACCGCGCTGCCGAGCGGATCGGTCGTCGGGGCGTTGGTGGCCGTCAACGCCGTCGGCGACGTCGTGGCCGAGGACGGGTCGGTCCTGGCCGGGGCGGCCGTGCCCGGCACCGTCGCCCGCTTGCTGGCCGGCGAGGCACCCGGGCCCCCGCCGCCGGGGACCAGCACCACGCTCGCCGTGCTCGCCACGGACGCCCCGCTGACCAAGACCCAGTGCCACCGGCTGGCCCAGGTCGCCCACGACGCGTTCGCCCAGGCGATCCGCCCGGTCCACACCGGCTTCGACGGTGACACGGTCTTCGCGGTCTCCACCGGGGACGGCGAGCCGCTGGACGACGTCGCGTTCCTCGTGGTCCAGGTGGCGGCGGTCGAGGTCCTGGCCCGGGCGGTCCGGTCGGCGGTCAGGACGGGCTGACCGGGCCCGCGCGGGACCGCACGGGAGCGACGTACGTCCGAGCGAGGGTTGTGGACGCCTCGCCGGGGTTGCACCCCTTGGGGGGCGTCCATAACCCCGCGTTACATGCGTGTGGGGGCCACGTCACGTCACATGCCGGTGCGGCGGAGGCCGAAGACGACGCCGTCGAGCAGCGCCGCCCAGGACGCCTCGATGACGTTGGCACCGACGCCGACGGTGACCCAGGAGGTCTGGCCGTCGCTGGTCTCGATGAGCACCCGCGTCACGGCATCGGTGCCGTGCCCCTGGTCGAGGATGCGCACCTTGTAGTCGATCAGCTCGAACTTCGCGACCTCCGGGTAGGCCTGCCCGATCGCCTCGCGCAGCGCGTGGTCGAGGGCGTTGACCGGGCCGTTGCCCTCGCCCACCGTCACGATCCGCGCCCCGCCGGCACGCAGCTTGACCGTCGCCTCGGACACCGCCTCGCCACCCGGGTGGGAGTCGGTGATGACGCGCCACGACTCCACCTCGAAGTACGACGGACGCGCGCCCTCGACCTCCTCGACGAGCAGCAGCTCGAAGGACGCGTCGGCGGCCTCGAACGTGTGGCCCCGCTGCTCGAGCGACTTCACGCGGTCGGTCACGCGGGTCACCAGGTCGCGGTCCTGCGACAGGTCGAAGCCGAGCTCGCGGCCCTTGAGCTCGATCGAGGCGCGACCGGCCATGTCGGAGACCAGCAGCCTCATGTCGTTGCCGACGCCCTCGGGGTCCATGTGCTGGTAGAGGTTCGGGTCGACCTTGATCGCCGAGGCGTGCAGGCCCGCCTTGTGCGCGAAGGCGCTGACCCCGACGTAGGGCTGGCGTGACGACGGCGGCACGTTGGTGACCTCTGCGACCGCGTGAGCGATGCGGGTGGCCTCGCGCAGGCTTCCGCTGGGCAGCACCGGGCGGCCGAGCTTCAGCTCCAGGTTGGCCACCACCGACACCAGGTCGGCGTTGCCGGTGCGCTCGCCGTAGCCGTTGAGCGTGCCCTGGACGTGGGTGGCGCCCGCGTCGACCGCGGCCAGGGAGTTGGCCACCGCGCACCCGGTGTCGTTGTGGCAGTGGATGCCGACCTTGGCTCCGGTGCTCGCCAGCACGTCCTGCACGACGTCGGACACCCAGGCCGGCAGCATGCCCCCGTTGGTGTCGCACAGCGCCACGACGGAGGCGCCCGCCTCGGCGGCCGTGCGCAGCACCTCGAGGGCGTAGTCACGGTTGTCGCGGTAGCCGTCGAAGAAGTGCTCGGCGTCGAGGAAGACCTCCTGGCCCTCGGCGCGCAGGTGCGACACGGTGTCGCGCACCATGGCGAGGTTCTCCTCGAGCGTGGTGCGCAGGGCCAGCTCGACGTGACGGTCGTGCGACTTCGCGACCAGGGTCACCACGCCGGCGCCGCTGTCGCGCAGGGCGGCCACGAGCGGGTCGTCGGCGGCGGCGACGCCGGCCCGGCGGGTGGCGCCGAAGGCGGCCAGCTGCGCGTGCTCGAGGACCAGCTCCTCACGGGCGCGGCGGAAGAACTCGGTGTCCTTCGGGTTGGCGCCCGGCCACCCCCCCTCGATGAAGCCGACGCCGAGACCGTCGATGTGCCGCGCGATGTGCAGCTTGTCGAGGACCGAGAGGTTCAGGCCCTCCTGCTGGGCGCCGTCGCGCAGCGTCGTGTCGTAGACGTGGAAGTCGGTCTGCTGGCTCACTTCAAGATCCTGACGTGTACTGGTTCGGGCAACAAAAAAACCCCCCGTGGGACGAGAGGTCGCGCGGTCGGGGAGCACCCCGCCGCGCTAGGCGATGATCACCAGGCTCTGCTGCATGGCTCGAGTCTGCCACGGCCCGGACCGGGTCGCCACGGGTGACCGCGATGCGGGAGACAGGCTCCGCGACGGGGTGTCAGGGCAGCCGGACCCAGCTGTCGACCTGGGACCGCCAGCCGCTCCACGGCGGGCCGCCGGACGGGAACCAGACCGTGCCGGTGTCCGGCTGCGCGACCCACAGCAGCCCTGTCAGGACCGCCAGGCCCACCAGCGTCACCAGCCCGCGCGACCCCGGGCGGGCCAGGCCGGTCAGCACCGGCAGCACGCTGCGGCGTACCCGGCTCGAGCCCGGGCCCCACCACACCGCCCAGGCGAGCACGACCCCGCCGGCGGCCAGGGCGGCCGCCGGGGCGACCCCCACGACCCCGGCCGCGCCGAGCACGACGAGGCTCACCGCGAGGCCGGCTGTCACCAGCAGCGCGGCGCTGCCGACCGCGGTGGCGGCGAGGTGCCAGGGGTAGCCGAGCACCGAGCGTGGCCTGTCGGACCAGGTCCGGCCCCGCATGCCGCGCCGCCGCCAGAGCGCGTCGCGGCTGCGCGTGGTCGCGCGGGCCACGACCGCGACGGTCGCGACGACGCCCATCGTGAGGTACGGCGCCAACCGCGTCGCGGCGGCGACCAGGAGCACGAGCAGGACGAGCATGGCGGCGCGACGTCCACGCGCCCAGCCCGACAACGGGGGCTGGAAGGCGCCCTCCGGGCGCGGGTGGCCCGTGACGGGAGCCATCATCGGCACCGGCTGCACCGAGGTGGCGCTGGGCGGCGGCGGCCAGCTGCGGGCGATGTGGTCGGGCGGCCGGGTCAGCCGGGGGTCGCTCGGCACCGGTGCGACGACCGGGGCCGCAGAGGCGACCGCGGTGAGCGGGGTCGTCGCCGGGTGGCTCGCGGGGTGGCCGACCCGGGTCGGCGCCACGCCGGCGCGGGGCGTCACCACCGTCGGGGGGTCGTGGCTGACCGACTGCCAGGGGGCGGTGGCCCCGGGGGCGTTGGTCGGTCCGGTCGGGCCGGTCGGGTCGGGCCGGCGGCGGCGCCACCGACAGCGCGGCGGTGGGACGGTCGTCGCCTCGCAGCCGCTCGAGCTCGACGGCCACCTCGTGGGTGGTGGGCCGCTCCAGCGGGTCCGGTGCCAGTGCCGCGACGAGGAGCGGCCGCAGGCCGGGCGGCACGTCGGCGACGGCGAGCTCACCCCGGCGCGTCCGGTCGAGGATGGCCATGGTGTGGCCCCGCCCGTACGGCGAGACGCCCTGGGCGGCGAACACCACCGTGCACGCCCAGCCGTGGACGTCGACCGCGCCGGTCGGCTGGTCGCCCAGCAGCAGCTCGGGGGCGAGGTAGCCGGGCGTGCCCAGCAGGATGCCGGTCGCGGTCATCGCCGGGTCCTCGGCCAGCCGCGCCAGCCCGAAGTCGATGAGGACCGGCGACCGGCCCTCCATGACCACGTTGGTCGGCTTGACGTCGCGGTGCAGCACCCCGGAGGCGTGGACGTCGCGGATCGCCGCGAGCAGGTGGTCGGCGAGGTGGTCGAGGTCGGCGCCGCGGACCGGCCCCTCCCGCTTGACCAGCTCGGTCAGCGAGTCGCCGGGGACGTAGCGGGTGACGATGAAGGCCAGCTCGCCCCACGGGTCGGCGTCGATGATCTCGGCGACGTGACCGCTGCGCACCTTGCGCAGCGAGGCGACCTCGCGGGCCAGGCGCGCGCGCCCCTCGTCGTCCCCGACGACGTGGGGCCGCAGCACCTTGAGCGCCACCCGGCGGCCGTCCGGGGCCTCGGCCAGGTGGACGACACCCATGCCGCCCTCGCCGATGCGGTCCAGCACCCGGTAGGGCCCGACACGACGCTCGTCCGGGTCGACGGCGCCACGGCGCTGCGGGTGGGACGGCGGGCTCACCCGCGTGAGGCTACCGTCCCTCTCCCTCGTCGCCCTGCAGGTCGAGAGCCGCGAGCTGCCGCTTGTTGGCCACGGTCCGGTAGGAGGCGTCGACCAGCTCGGCGACCTCGTCCCAGCCCACGTCGCCGCGGTCGAGGTCGACCGCGCGCCAGCCGGACGGTCCGTAGTAGGCCGGCAGGAAGAAGCGGTCGTCGGCGTCGAGGCCGGCCACCTCCCCGGTCTCGGGCACGAACAGCAGCGCGTGGTCGTGGCGCAGGTGCCCCTCAGTCGAGCGCTCCCCGCCGCCGTAGACGGCGAACTGCTTCGCCACCCGCCACGTGGGGCGGCCGTGGGAGACGCGCTCCTCGACCTCGGGCAGGACGAGGCAGACCTCACGCAGCCGCTGCAGGAGCGGGTCGGTGTCGTCGTACATCGTCGGGTGCGCCACGGCTGCCCTCCTCAGACCAGGCGGTGCATCCAGCCGAAGGTGTCCTCGGCGCGGCCGTACTGGAGGTCGACGAGAGCCTGGCGGACGGCCAGCGTCACCGGGCCCGCCTCGCCGTCGTGGCTGGAGTCGACCTCGCCTGCTCGTGAGGCGAGCACCCCGACGGGCGTGACCACGGCCGCGGTGCCGCAGGCGAAGACCTCGGTGATGCGGCCCGAGGCGACGCCGTCGCGCCACTCGTCGATGGAGAAGCGACGCTCCTCGACCTTGTGGCCCAGGGTGCCGGCGAGGTCGATGATCGACGCCCGCGTGACGCCCTCGAGGATGGTGCCGGTCAGCTCCGGGGTCACGATGGTGCCGTCGTCGTGGACGAAGTAGAGGTTCATCCCGCCGAGCTCCTCGACGTACCTGCGCTCGATCGCGTCGAGGAAGACGACCTGGTCGAAGCCGCGCTCGATGGCCTCGCTCTGCGGCGCCAGGGAGCTGGCGTAGTTGCCGCCGGTCTTCGCCGCGCCCAGGCCGCCGACGGCCGCGCGGGTGTAGTCCTCGCTGACCATGATCGAGACCGGCTTCACCCCGCGGGCGAAGTAGGCGCCGGCCGGCGAGGCGATGACCATGTAGGTCACGTGCTTGGACGGGCGCACGCCGAGGAACGCCTCGGAGGCGAACATGAAGGGCCGCAGGTAGAGGCTCTTCTCCCCCGCCGCGTCCGGCACCCACCGCTGGTCGACCTCGACGAGGGCGGTGATGGTGGCCAGGAAGTCCTCGACCGGCAGCTCGGGCAGGGCGAGGCGCCGTGCGGAGCGCCGCAGCCGCTCACCGTTGGCGTCGGGCCGGAAGGACCAGATCGAGCCGTCCTCGTGGCGGTAGGCCTTCATGCCCTCGAAGATCTCCTGCGCGTAGTGCAGGACGGCGGTCGCCGGGTCCAGGCTGATCGGTCCGTACGCCGTCACGCGGGCGTCGTGCCAGCCCTTCTCGGGGGTCCACTCCACGGTGACCATGTGGTCGGTGAAGCTCACACCGAAGCCGGGGTCGGCGAGGATCTCCGCCACCCGGTCGCCGGGGGTGGGGTCCTCGTTCGGGGTCACGGAGATGTCGAGCGTGCTCATGGGGGCACCGTACTTCGTTCAGCCGGCGACGCGGGCGGCGATGGCGTCGCCGACCTCGGAGGTGCGGCGCGGGGCAGCGGGGCCGCGACCGACGTCGGCGCGGTCGGCGAGCACGGCCGTCTCGATGCGGGCCGCCGCGTCGGGGTGCCCGAGGTGGTCGAGCATGAGGGCGCCCGAGAGGATCGCGGCCGTCGGGTCGGCCTTCTGCTGCCCGGCGATGTCGGGGGCCGACCCGTGCACGGGCTCGAACATCGAGGGCGTGGTCCGGTCGGGGTTGATGTTCCCGCTGGCGGCCAGGCCGATGCCACCGGTGACGGCGGCCGCGAGGTCGGTGACGATGTCGCCGAAGAGGTTGTCGGTGACGATGACGTCGAAGCGCGCGGGGTCGGTGGTCAGGAAGATCATCGCGGCGTCGACGTGGAGGTAGTCCACGGTGACGTCGGGGAACTCCTCGCCCACCTGCTTCACGAGCCGCGACCACACCGCGCCGGCGTGGACGAGCACGTTGGTCTTGTGGACCAGCGTGAGCTTGCGGCGAGGACGCCTCTGCGCCCGGGCGAAGGCGTCGCGCACCACGCGCTCGACACCGAAGGCGGTGTTGACGCTGACCTCGGTGGCGACCTCGGCCGGCGTACCGACGCGCAGCGCACCGCCGTTGCCGGTGTAGGGGCCCTCGGTGCCCTCGCGCACGACGACGAAGTCGATGTCGCCCGGGTCGGCCAGCGGGGAGGTGACCCCGGGGAAGATCCGCGACGGGCGCAGGTTCACGTAGTGGTCGAGCTCGAAGCGCAGCTTGAGCAGCAGACCGCGCTCGAGGATGCCGGGCGGCAGGTTCGGGTCGCCGGGCTTGCCGCCGACCGCGCCGAGGAGGATCGCGTCGTGCTGGCGGATCTCCGCGAGCACCGAGTCCGGCAGCACCTCGCCGGTGGCGAGGTAGCGCTCGGCGCCGAGGTCGTAGCGGTTGGTCTCGACCTTGAGCTCCGCCGGCGCGGCGACGGCGAGGACCTTGAGGGCCTCGTCGGTCACCTCCCGTCCGATGCCGTCGCCGGGGATGACGGCGAGGCGGGTCCCGCTCGACCCGGAGGTGGGGCCGGTCGGGGCGGACGGGGCGGACGGGGTCGCGGTCATGGGCCGGGAGCCTAGTTGTCGTCGGGGCGGTCGCGGTCGCCGTCTCGCGACCCGGCACCGGCGCCCGCACCGGCTCCGACGAGGGCCGGCTCGCGCCAGTAGCGGGGACGGCGGGTCGGGGTGGCGACGTCGGTCTCGTCGCGGTGACGCGAGGGGCCCCACTCGGGGTAGAAGTCATACATCGGTGTCTCCTGGAGTGCTCGGTCGGCCTCGCCCGCTCGGGGCGGGGACCGGAGGGTGGGAAGCAGGTGCCGGGTGCCGGCTGCCGGGCCGGGGTCGCCGGCACGGGCGGAGCCCTCCGCGACGAGCGACGGGGATCTCGAGGACGACGGACGCGGATCACGCGCGGTGCCCTGCCCACCGGAGTGGGGGGAGATCGGCCAGATCGCTCTGGGTCTCAGGTGCGGAGGTGACGACGTCACTCGCCGCGGAGGGTCAGGGCCCGAAGGCAACGCCAGACACCGCGGCGAGATGGGCCCTGGTTAGCTGGCCTCGCCGCGGCGACTGATAAGTACGAACGTCCTCCGCATGGTGCTGCCACTGTAGGCGGGGGCGGAGCGACCGGCCCACCCCTTTCCCGGGCCTTCTCGCATGTTGAGACGGCGTCTCGGATGCTGGCACGAAGCGGCGCAGACCCGGGCGAGTGCGGCGATCCTGCGACACTCCTGCCCATGAGCGCACCCCCCGACGTCCCGGCCGTGGTGGAGCGCGCCTTCCAGGTCTCGCGCAAGCGCGGCTACGCCTCCTTCTGCCGCAACGAGACCGGTCGGCTGCTGGCCACGCTGGCCGCCACCAAGCAGGGCACCCTGGCCGAGTTCGGCACCGGCACCGGCGTCGGCACCGCCTGGCTGCGCAGCGGCGTGCGCAACGGGGCGCGCATCGTCAGCGCCGAGCTCGACACCGAGCTGGCCGGCGCCGCCGCCGAGGTCTTCGCCGACGACGCCCAGGTGGAGGTGCTGGCCGCCGACTGGTCGACGCTCAAGGAGCACGGCCCCTTCTCCCTGCTCTTCCTCGACGCCCGCGAGCCCAAGGACAGCGGCGCCGACGTCGTGGTCGACCTCGTCGAGCCCGGCGGCGTCGTGGTCCTCGACGACTTCACGCCCTGCGAGTCCTGGCCCCCGGTGTACGCCGGACGGGTCGACTCCCTGCGCGAGCGATGGCTGACCGACGAGCGCTTCACCACCGTCGAGGTCATGGTCGCCTCCGACACCGCCGTCCTCATCGCCACCAAGCGCTGAGCTTCCCCGAGCCACACGCCTGGAGCACCGAGGCCCCTAGGCTCGCTGCCACGTCGTCGAGGTGACGTTCACCTTCACCGAGCGACCTCGCTCGCCCCGGGCGGCGCGCCGTCGACCGCGGGTGCGGGCGCGCCCGGCAGCCGCACCACCACCCAGGGCAGGAACAGCTGCAGCAGAGGACCGATGGACAGCGCGTAGAGCGCCGTCCCGATGCCGACGGTGCCGCCGAGCAG
Source organism: uncultured Actinomycetota bacterium (assembly GCA_963721555.1). Lineage (GTDB taxonomy): Bacteria > Actinomycetota > Actinomycetes > Propionibacteriales > Nocardioidaceae > Marmoricola_A. The sequence continues at coordinate 104,668 of CAVRJU010000005.1, forward strand.
GAAGCCGACGACCAGCACGGTCACCTCGATGCCGGTGCGCACCAGCCGCAACGACCAGCCGGTGCGCCGCGAGATGCCGGTCATCAGGCCGTCGCGCGGGCCGGTGCCGAGCTGGGCGCCGATGTAGAGGGCACCGGCCAGACCGTTGAGCACGACACCGCCCACCAGCAGCCCGGCGCGGGCAGCGAGGTCGTCGGGCCGCTCGATCCACGACAGTCCCCAGTCGGTGGCCAGTCCGATCACGACGACGTTCGCGACCGTCCCCAGCCCCGGCACCTGGCGCAGCGGTATCCAGGCCAGCAGCACGGCGACACCCGTGATGATGACGATGGTGCCGAAGGACAGCGGCATCAGGCGAGCCAGGCCGAAGTGCAGGACGTCCCACGGGTCGAGGCCGAGGAACGACTGCACCATCATGGCCATGCTGACGCCGTACAGCGTGAGCCCGGCCAGCAGCTGGGTGAGCCGGCGCGGCATGCGGGGACTGCGGATCTGCTGCCACGGCGTGAGGTTGGCCAGGGAGTCCATGACCGCCATCATGCCCGCAAGTGGCCTTCTCATCCATAGCCACTTGTGCGACAGTGGCCTGGTGCCCGCCACCCTGTCGGCCCGCCGTGCCGCCGCCCTGCTGCCGCCTCCCGGGGACCACGCGCCGGCCTACGCCGCCCTGGCCGACGGGGTGCGCCTGCTCATCGCCGACGGTCGGATCCCTGTCGGCACCCGGCTGCCGAGCGAGCGCGAGCTGACCGCGGTCCTCGGGGTCAGCCGGACCACCGTGACCCGGGCCTACGGCGTCCTCAAGGACGCCGGCTACCTGACCGCGCGCCACGGCTCGGGCAGCGTGGCCCGGCTGCCGCACGCCGCGACCACCAGCGACGCCCTCCTCGGTCCGCGGGCCGGGGAGCCGGACGGGGGCCACGGCGACGTCGTCGACCTCACCTGCGCCGCGCCGGTCGCCCCGCCGGGCGTCACCGCGGCCTACGAGCACGCCGTGGCGCAGCTGCCCTGCCACCTCGCCGACATCGGCTACTACCCCTCGGGGCTGCCGGAGCTGCGGCGCGCGATCGCCGAGCGGTACGCCGAACGTGGTCTGCCCACCGACCCCGAGCAGGTCATCGTGACCGGCGGGGCCCTGTCGGCGCTCGCGATCGTGCTCGCCGCCCTGGTCCGGCCCGGAGAACGCGTGCTCACCGAGAGCCCCAGCTACCCGAACGCCCTGGCGGCGCTGCGCCGGGCCGGCGCGCGGCTGCACGGCGCCGACATCGACCAGGCCGGGTGGGCGACGGCGAGCCTCGGTGACGCCGTCCGTCAGCTGCGACCGAGCGCTGCCTACCTCATGCCCGACTGGCACAACCCGACCGGGCTGCTCATGAGCGACGAGCAGCGCGCCGAGCTCGCCGCGCGCCTGCACGCGGCGCGCACCACGGTCGTGGTCGACGAGACGACCGCCGAGCTCGCCGTGGACGAGCCGTGGACCGAGCGGATGCCGCTGCCCTTCGCGGCCCACCTGCCGGGAGCGGTGACACTGGGCAGCGCCAGCAAGACCTTCTGGGGCGGGCTGCGGATCGGGTGGGTCCGGGCGCCGCACGAGCGGATGGCCGAGCTGCTGCACAGTCGGCTCACCCTCGACCTCGGGTCCCCCGTCGTCGACCAGCTCGCGCTGGCGCGCCTGATGGCCGACCACGGCACCGTCGTCGCCGCGAGGCGCGAGCAGCTGGCGGCCTCGCGGGCCGCGCTCGTCGCCGGTCTCGCCGCCCACCTGCCGTCCTGGCGCTTCCGGGTGCCTGCCGGCGGTCTGAGCCTGTGGTGCGAGCTCCCCCGCCCCGCCTCCTCGGCCCTGGTCCGCTCGGCCTCCGCCCAGGGCGTCCGGCTGGCCGCCGGGCCGCTCTTCGCCCCCGAGGGCGGGCTCGAGAGGTTCGTCCGGCTGCCCTACACCCGGTCGGTCGAGCAGCTCGGCGAGGCGACCGAGCGGCTGGCGCGGGCGTGGCAGGAGACGCCACCGGGACGACGTACGACGCGTCCGGCGGCGCCGGCGCTCGTGACCTGACGCCCGCCCGGGCGGAGACGGGACCGGTCAGACGCGGTGCGAGTCGGGCGCGGGCTTCTCGGTGAGATCGACCGCACGCACCTCGACGGCCTCCATCGCCGACGCGATCTCCTCGAGCGCCGCCGGCGGGATGGCGGTGTCGACCGACAGCGCGACCAGGGCGTGGCCGCCCTTGGTGTCGCGGCAGACCTGCATCCCGGCGATGTTGATGCCGGCGCGACCCAGCACACCGCCGACGGTGCCGACCATCCCGGGCCGGTCGGAGTAGCGGAAGAACGCCAGGTGCTCGGTCGGCTCGATGTCGACGTCGTAGCCGTCCACCTCGACCAGCCGCTCCTTCTGCGAGATGCCGATGAGGGTGCCGCTGACCGAGACCTGGCTGCCGTCGGCCAGGGTGCCGCGCAGCGTGATGAGGTTGCGGTGGTCGGGGCTGTCGGGATCGGTCACCAGGCGTACGGCGACGCCGCGCTCGGCGGCCAGCAGGGGCGCGTTCACGTAGGACACCGTCTCCTCGACGATGTCGGAGAAGACACCCTTGAGCGCCGCCAGCTCGAGCACCTTGACGTCGTACTGGGTGATCTCGCCGCGCACCTCGACGTCGACCTGCTGGGCGACCTCGCCGGCCAGCGCCGTGAAGATGCGACCGAGCTTCTCCGTCAGCGGGATGCCGGGGCGCACGTCCTCGGCGATCAGACCGCCCTGCACGTTGACCGCGTCGGGCACGAGCTCGCCGTTCAGGGCCAGCCGCACCGAGCGCGCCACCGCGACACCGGCCTTCTCCTGCGCCTCCTCGGTGGACGCGCCGAGGTGCGGCGTGGCCACGACGTTCTCGAGCTCGAAGAGCGGGCTGTCGACGCAGGGCTCCGTCGCGAAGACGTCGAGACCGGCGGCCGCGACCCGGCCCTCCTTCAGCGCGTTGTAGAGCGCCTGCTCGTCGACGATGCCGCCGCGAGCGGCGTTGACCAGCACCAGGTGGGGCCTGACCTGCGCCAGCTCGTCCTCGCCGATGAGGCCGACGGTCTCGGCGGTCTTCGGCAGGTGGACGCTCATGAAGTCGGACTCGGACAGCAGCTCGTCGAGCGTGACCAGCCGGACCCCCATCTGGGCGGCCCGCCCGGCCTGCACGTAGGGGTCGTAGGCGATGACCTTCATGCCGAAGGCGCTCAGCCGCTGCGCCACCAGCACGCCGATGCGGCCCAGCCCGACGATGCCGACGGTCTTCTCGAAGAGCTCGATCCCGGTGTAGCGGCTGCGCTTCCACTCCCCCTGCCTCAACGCCTGGCTGGCCGGGGCGACGTTGCGGGCCGCGGCCAGCATGAGCGCGACAGCCAGCTCGGCGGCCGAGACGATGTTGGAGGTGGGGGCGTTGACGACCATGACCCCGTGCTGCGTGGCGGCCTTCACGTCGACGTTGTCCAGCCCCACGCCGGCGCGGGCGACGACGCTCAGCTTCGTGGCGGCCCGGAGCGCCTCCACGTCGATCTTCGTCGCCGAGCGGACGAGCACGGCGTCGGCGTCGGCGATCGCGGCGAGCAGCTCGCCGCGGTCGGCGCCGTTGCAGTGACGCACCTCGACGTCGGTGCCCAGCGCCTCCAGGGTGGCGGGGCTCAGCTCCTCGGCGATGAGGACGACGGGCTTGATCACGTCGGGGCTCGTGTCGCGGTTCACGTCGGGGTCCTCACGAGATCGGGTGAGCGGTCGGTGGCGGGAGCCGACCCCGGCCGCGACGGCGGCGGGTGGCTGCGCACGACGCTGTGCCCTCGGCGATGCTACCCCACCTCGGTGGAGGCGCCCGAGGGCTCCGAGGGCTCGGATGGGCTGGGCGTGGGCCTGCCTCAGGGCGTGGGCGAAGACCTCCGGCGGCTGCGCGCCGGAGACGGCGAGACGTCGGTCGAGCACGAAGAAGGGCACCCCCGAGATGCCGTAGGCGCGGGCCTGCTCGATGTCGGCCGCGACCTGCTCGGCGTACTCCTGCGAGGCGAGGACGGCGTCGACGCGGTCGGCGGGCAGACCCGCGTCGAGCGCGACCTCGCGCAGGACCTCGCGGTCGCCCATCGAGCGCCCCCGGGTGAAGTAGGCCGCCATCAGGGCCTCGACGAGGGTGTGCTGGAGCTCCGGCCCGCCCAGGTCGAGGGCGAGGTGGAGCAGCCGGTGCGCCTCGAGCGTGCGGGTGTGGGTGGCGTCGGCGTAGTCGAACCTCAGCCCGACCTCGGCCGCCATGCCCGCCACGCGCTCCATCATCGCGCGGGCCTGCTCGGGGCCGCCGCCGTACTTGCGGGCCAGCGCGTCACCGATCGACTCCGTGCCGACCTCGGGCGCGGTCGGGTCGAGCTCGAAGGAGCGGTAGACGACCTCGACCTCGTCGCGGTGCTCGAAGTCGGCCAGCGCGGCCTCGAGCCGGCGCTTGCCGATGTAGCAGAACGGGCACACGACGTCGGACCAGATCTCGATGAGCACGACGGGCCAACGCTGGGGTCGTGCGTGCTGTTCCCGGGGTCGACCCCGAGGTCCTCTCAGGGTCGGGCTCCGGGGCGATCTCAGCGTCTCCCCCGATGTGCGCACGGTGCTCCTGCGCCCAGGATCGGTCCATGATCACCGTCGAGAACCTCACCCGGACGTACGGCCGCTTCACCGCCGTCGACGACGTCTCCTTCACCGCACAGGCCGGACGGGTCACCGGCTTCCTCGGCCCCAACGGGGCCGGCAAGTCCACCACCATGCGCGTCATGGCCGGCCTCACGCCGCCGACGTCCGGGTCGGCGACGGTCCTGGGCCGTCGGTACGCCGACCTGCCCAACCCCGGTCGCGAGGTCGGGGTCCTGCTCGACGCCTCGGCGCAGCACGCCGGTCGCACCGGCCGCGAGATCCTCACGCTGGCCCAGCGCACGATGGGCCTGCCCTCCGACCGCGTCCCGGCCATGATCGAGCGGGTCAGCCTGACGCCGGCCGAGGCCGACCGCCGGGTCCGCGGCTACTCCCTCGGGATGCGTCAGCGGCTCGGGATCGCCACCGCGCTGCTCGGCGACCCGCAGGTGCTGGTCCTCGACGAGCCCGCCAACGGGCTCGACCCGGCAGGCATCCGCTGGATGCGCGACCTGCTCCGCGAGTACGCCGACGGCGGCGGGACCGTCCTGCTGTCGTCGCACCTGCTGCACGAGATCGAGGTGGTCGCCGACGACCTCGTCGTCATCGGCCGGGGCCGGATCGTGGCCCAGGGCACGAAGGCCGCGCTGCTGGCGGCGGCGGGCACGCTGGCCCGCTCGCGCGACGACGTACGCCTGGGCCGGGAGCTGCAGGCCTCCGGGCACGGCGTGACCCTGGCCGACGGGGTGCTGCGCACGGACGCCGACACGGTGGTGGTCGGCGCCGTCGCCCTGGCCTCGGGCGTCGCCCTCACCGAGCTGCGTGCCGCCGACGGCGCCGGGCTCGAGGAGATGTTCCTCGAGCTGACCGCCGACACGCAGCGCGAGGACACCGCGTCCACCGCGTCCACCCCCTCCTCGTCCTCTCTCCCCTCACGCACCGAAGGAGCCGCGGCATGAGCGCCGTCGTCACCACCCCCACCCCGTCCGCGACCCTGCCCGCGGGGCCCCGCTCCGGCGCACCGGCGCCGCGCAGGTTCGATCCCATCCCCTTCCGCCGGGTGCTGGGCGTCGAGCTGCGCAAGATGTTCGACACGCGGGCCGGCTTCTGGCTGATGGCCGGCATCGTGATCAGCGCCGTGCTGGCCACCGCGGCCGTCGTGGCGTTCGCCCCCGACGACGCGATCGTCTACAGCACGTTCGGGGCGGCCATCGGCATCCCGATGGCCGTGATCCTGCCGATCGTCGCGATCTTGTCGGTGACCAGCGAGTGGAGCCAGCGCAGCGGGCTGACCACGTTCGCGCTCGTGCCGCACCGGGGTCGGGTCGTCGCCGCGAAGGCGGTCGCGTCGGTGCTGGTCGGAGTGGTCGCGATCCCCCTGGCCTTCGGCGTCGGTGCCCTGGGCAACCTCGTGGGCTCCGCGGCGGCCGGGGTCGACCCGGTGTGGGACATGAGCCTGGTCGCCTTCGCCCAGATCACGCTCGGCAACGTCATCGGGCTGCTCATGGGCTTCACGCTCGGCGTGCTGTTCCGCAGCTCCGCCGTGGCGGTCGTCGCCTACTTCGTCTACGGCTTCGTGATGCCGCCGCTGACCGAGCTGCTGTCGGCGACCCAGGAGTGGTTCCGCGACGTGCGCGGCTGGGTCGACCCGAACTTCGCCCAGGGCCAGCTCTTCGACGACACCGCACTGTCCGCCACCCAGTGGGCCAACCTCGGCGTGACCAGCCTGGTCTGGCTCGTCGTCCCCCTCGCCGTCGCTCTCGTGATGGTCCGCCACTCCGAGGTCAAGTAGTCGGTCTACCCGGATGCCGGTTTCCCACGGTATGCAGGCAACCTGGCACTCCCCACGGTGTCCGGAGCGTGGGGACTGCCAGGTTGCCGTGGGGAGCGGGTGCGCAGCACCACCGATGGGAAGGATCCCGACATGAACACCACCCTCGTCCGCCCCCCGAACCGCATGATCGCCGGCGTCTGCTCCGGCCTCGCCGACCGCTTCGGCATGAAACCCGGCACGGTCCGGCTGCTGTTCGTCCTCAGCTGCCTGCTGCCGGGACCGCAGTTCATCGCCTACCTCGTGCTGTGGGTCGTCATGCCGGACGGACGGCGCACGACGTACTGAGCGAGCCGGCACATCGGCGTGCTCCCCGAACAAAACCGGCACTCCCCGAGCGTTGCATCGCTCGGGAAGTGCCGGTTTCACTAGGTACCTGGTGAATCCGGCACCCCGTCAGGTCCTTGCGGGTCAGCGGGTGGCGGTGCCCTCGACGTAGTCGGAGTCGTGCGACTTGACCCAGCTCATGAGCTTGCGCAGCTCGCGGCCGGTCTCCTCGATGGGGTGCTGCTCGCCCTTGGCCCGCAGCTCCTGGAACTCCTTGCCACCGTTGTCCTGGTCGTCGATGAAGCGCTGGGCGAAGGACCCGTTGACGATGTCCTCCAGCACCGCCTTCATGTTGTCCTTGACGCGGGCGTCGATGACGCGCGGACCCGAGACGTAGTCGCCGTACTCGGCGGTGTCGGAGACCGACCAGCGCTGCTTGGCGATGCCGCCCTCGTACATCAGGTCGACGATGAGCTTGAGCTCGTGCAGGCACTCGAAGTAGGCGACCTCGGGCTGGTAGCCGGCCTCGATGAGGGTCTCGAAGCCGTACTGCACCAGCTGCGAGGCGCCGCCGCACAGGACGGCCTGCTCGCCGAAGAGGTCGGTCTCGCACTCCTCGGTGAAGGTCGTCCTGATGCCGCCGGCCCGCAGGCCGCCGATGCCCTTGGCGTAGGACAGCGCGAGCTCCCAGGCCTTGCCGCTCGCGTCCTCCTCGACGGCGACGAGCACCGGGACGCCGCGGCCCTCGGAGAACTCGCGGCGCACCAGGTGGCCGGGGCCCTTCGGGGCGACCATGGCCACGTCGACGCCCTCGGGCGGGGTGATGTAGCCGAAGCGGATGTTGAAGCCGTGGCCGAAGAACAGCGCGTCGCCGGCGACGAGGTTGGGCTCGACCGACTCCGTGTAGAGCTTCCGCTGGATGTGGTCGGGGGCGAGGATCATGACGAGGTCGGCCTCCTCGCATGCCTCGGCCGGGGTGAGGACGCGCAGGCCTTCGGCCTCGGCCTTCGCCCGGCTCCTCGAGCCCTCGGGCAGACCGACGCGCACGTCGACCCCGCTGTCGCGCAGGGACAGCGCGTGGGCGTGTCCCTGGCTGCCGTAGCCCAGGATCGCCACGTGGCGTCCCTGGACCACGGAGAGGTCGGCGTCGTCGTCGTAGAACATCTCGGCCACGGTGGGCACTCCTTCTGATGGATTTCTCTGGTCCGGTGGAGCGGTTCGTGCAGGTCTTCCTCGCTAGGGTTGTGGACGCCCCGCACGGGTTGTGCGCCTTGGGAGGCGTCCATAACCCCGCGTTACATGCGGGAGGCGAACGACTTCGGGGACGGTACGGCGGAGCCGTGCGTGGGTGCGGCGGCCGAGGCCGTCGCGGTGGGCACCGCGCCCGGAGTGGGGACCGGGACGGGCACCGGCTTGAGGGTGCGCTCGCTGATCGAGCGGGAGCCGCGGCCGATGGCGACCATGCCCGACTGCACCAGCTCGCGGACCCCGAAGGGCTCGAGGATGCGCAGGAAGTCGGCCAGCTTGTCGGCGTTGCCGACGATCTGCACCGTCACCGCCTCGGTCGAGACGTCGATGACCTTGGCCTTGAACAGCTGCACGATCTCGAGCACCTGGCCTCGGCTCGACGCGTCGGCGCGCACCTTGACGAGCAGCAGCTCGCGCGCCACGGAGGCGGACGGCTCCAGCTCGACGATCTTGATGACCTCGACCAGCTTGTTCAGCTGCTTGGTCACCTGCTCCAGCGGTGACTCGTCGACGTTGACCACGATGGTCATCCGCGAGATCTCGGAGTGCTCGGTCGGGCCGACGGCGAGGCTGTCGATGTTGTAGCCGCGACGGCTGAACAGCCCGGCCACGCGGGCCAGCACGCCGGGCTTGTTCTCGACGAGCACCGACAGGGTGTGCCTGCTGCTCATGAGTGGTCCTTCTCCAGGTCGTCGTCCTCCCACGTGGGAGCCATGTCCCGCGCGAGCTTGATGTCGTCGTTGCTGGTGCCGGCGGCCACCATCGGCCACACCATCGCGTCACGGTGCACCCGGAAGTCCACCACGACCGGCACGTCGTTGATCTCCATCGCCTTGCGGATGGTCGCGTCGACGTCCTCGGGCGAGTCACAGGCCAGGCCCACACAGCCGTAGGCCTCCGCGAGCTTGACGAAGTCCGGGATGCGCTTGGACTGCAGGTCGGTGTTGGAGTAGCGCTGGTTGTAGAACAGCGTCTGCCACTGCCGGACCATGCCGAGCGACTCGTTGTTGATGATCGCGACCTTGATCGGCACGCCCTCGATGGCGCAGGTCGCGAGCTCCTGGTTGGTCATCTGGAAGCAGCCGTCGCCGTCGATGGCCCACACGGTGGCCTCGGGACGACCCACCTTGGCGCCCATCGCGGCCGGCACGGCGTACCCCATGGTGCCGAGGCCGCCGGAGTTGAGCCAGGTGCGCGGGTTCTCGTAGCTGACGAAGTGGCTGGCCCACATCTGGTGCTGGCCGACGCCGGCGCAGTAGACCGCTTCGGGACCGGCGATCGCGCCGATCCGCTCGATGACGTACTGCGGGGACAGCGAGCCGTCCTCGGGGGTGTCGTAGCCCAGCGGGTAGCGCGCCTTGACGCCGTCGAGGTACTCCGTCCACGCCGCGTAGTCACCTCGGTGGCCGGCCTCGGCCTCCGCCCGCAGCGCCACGACCAGGTCGGCGACGACCTCGCGGCAGTCGCCCACGATCGGGACGTCGGCGTGCCGGTTCTTGCCGATCTCGGCGGGGTCGATGTCGGCGTGGATGACCTTCGCGTGCGGCGCGAAGGAGTCCAGCTGGCCGGTGACGCGGTCGTCGAAGCGGGCGCCCAGGCTGATGATCAGGTCGCTGCGCTGCAGCGCGCCGACCGCCGCCACCGTGCCGTGCATGCCCGGCATGCCGAGGTGCTGGGGGTGGGAGTCGGGGAACGCGCCGCGGGCCATCAGCGTGGTGACGACCGGGATGCCGGTCTCCTCGGCCAGCACGCGGAGCTCGGCGTGGGCCTCGGCGCGGATGACGCCGCCGCCGACGTAGAGGACCGGCTTGTGGGAGGCGGTGATGAGCCGGGCCGCCTCACGGACCTGACGGGCGTGGGGCTTGGTCACCGGTCGGTACCCCGGCAGGCTCAGCTCGGTGGGCCAGACGAACGTCGTCGGGGCCTGCAGCGCGTCCTTGGAGATGTCGACGAGGACCGGTCCAGGACGTCCGGTCGAGGCGATGTAGAACGCCTCGGCGATGGTGCGCGGGATCTCGGCGGGGTCGGTGACCAGGAAGTTGTGCTTGGTGATGGGCATCGTGATGCCGCGGATGTCGGCCTCCTGGAAGGCGTCGGTCCCGATGGCGGCGCTGGCGACCTGGCCGGTGATCGCGACCAGCGGCACCGAGTCCATGTGGGCGTCGGCCAGCGGCGTCACCAGGTTGGTCGCCCCGGGGCCGCTGGTGGCCATGCAGACGCCGACCTTGCCGGTCGCGGCGGCGTACCCCTGGGCGGCGTGCCCGGCACCCTGCTCGTGGCGCACCAGGATGTGGCGCAGCTTCACGGAGTCGAAGAGCGGGTCGTACGCCGGCAGGATCGCCCCGCCGGGGATGCCGAAGATGTTCTCGGCGCCGGCGTGCTCCAGGGCCAGCACGAGGCTCTGCGCCCCGGTGACCGTCTCCCCCGCCGCGGGCTGTGCTGCCTCACTCATGACGTCCTCGTCCCTCATCGTCCGTGCCGGTCCATCTCTGCTGGAGCCACTGCGGAAACCACTGCTGGAACCACTCCGGCCGCCTGCTCCACCCAACAAAAAACCCTCGCAACCCGGTGGGCTGGCGAGGGTGACGCGCGCGCTGGCGGCGGAGCGTTCAGCTCACGCGTCGTGTCCTACGAGTACCAGGGTGCGCATGGGACATACGGTCCCCTCTCCGGCCCGCACCGGTCAAGCCAGTGTGACAGCCGTCCCATCATCTGGGACCACCGTCCTGCTCCTCGGACACGTTGGAGGCCCACGCAGAGCGACGCGGACCGCCTTCCGGAGAAGACGACCCGCGTCGTCGTGTGGTCAGGCGGGCATCACTCGGAGAGCACGCCCTCGGGCTCGGTCGGGCCGGGAGCCGGACCTGTCGCGGTGCCGGCGTGGACCAGCTCCTCGATGCGCTTGCCGCACTCCTCGTCGACGTTGCGCCAGTACTCGAAGACCTTGGGGAGACGCTCCTCCTTCACGCCGCCCAGGATGTGCCCGGCGACGTTCTCGACGAAGCGGTCGCGCTGCTCCTGGGTCCAGACCTCGTTGACCAGGGTGCGGGCCTGGCCGAAGTCGTCGTCCTCGGCGCGCAGGGCGTAGGCGCTGCGCACCATCGCCCCGTCGGCCTCCCACGAGTCCTCGACCTCGCCGATCTCGTTGCTGTAGCCACGGCCCTCGGAGTTGGGGGCGTAGACCGGCTGGTCACCGGAGTGGTCGTAGGCCATCGGGCCGTCGAAGGCGAAGGTGTTGTAGCCCTCGACGCGCGGCTTGTTGACCGGCAGCTGCAGGTAGTTCGGCCCGATGCGGTAGCGGTGCGTGTCCGAGTAGGCGAACGTGCGACCGATGAGCATCTTGTCCGGGCTGAAGCTGATGCCCGGCACGACCGCGCTCGGCTCGAAGGCCGCCTGCTCGATCTGGGCGAAGAAGTTGTCCGGGTTCTTGTTCAGCGTCATCGTCCCGACCTTGATGAGCGGGTAGTCGCTGTGCGGCCAGACCTTCGTCAGGTCGAACGGGTTGAAGCGGTAGGTCTTGGCGTCCTCGTAGGGCATCACCTGCACGTGCAGCGTCCACGACGGGAAGTCGCCGTCGGCGATCGCGTCGTAGAGGTCGCGGCGGTGGAAGTCCGAGTCGTCGCCGGCGATCTTGTTCGCCGCCTCCTGGGTCAGGCCCTTGACGCCCTGGTCGGACTTGAAGTGGTACTTGATCCAGGACTTCTCGCCGGCCTCGTTGATCCACATGAACGTGTGCGACCCGTAGCCGTTCATCGTGCGGTAGGACATCGGGATGCCGCGGTCGCCCATGAGGTAGGTGACCTGGTGGGCCGACTCGGGGTTGAGCGTCCAGAAGTCCCACTGCATGTCGTTGTCGCGCAGACCCGGACCGCCGCGGCGCTTCTGGCTGCGGATGAAGTGCGGGAACTTCATCGTGTCGCGGATGAAGAACACCGGGGTGTTGTTGCCGACGAGGTCGTAGTTGCCCTCGGAGGTGTAGAACTTCAGCGAGAAGCCGCGGGGGTCGCGCCAGGTGTCGGGCGAGCCCTGCTCGCCGGCCACCGTGGAGAAGCGCGCCAGCATCTCGGTCCTCGCACCGGGCTGGAACAGCGCCGCCTTGGTGTACGCCGACACGTCCTCGGTCGTCTCGAAGACGCCGAAGGCACCGGAGCCCTTGGCGTGCACGTTGCGCTCCGGCACGCGCTCACGGTTGAAGTGCGCCATCTGCTCGATCATGTGCCGGTCGTGCAGGAGGATCGGGCCGTCGGAGCCCAACGTCAGCGAGTGGCTGTCGTTGCCGGCCGGAGAGCCGGTCAGGGTGTGGGAGCCCCCCTGCGGGGTGCCCTCGATCTCGCCTGTCTCGCCACGCGTGGCTGTCATGTGGTTCCTCTCGCTCGTCCGGTGCTGGGACCCCTTGCGGCGTCCTCCGTGTCCTACCCGTCAGCCGACCCGATGAATCTTGAACCCATCCAGAGAACGCGGGACTCCGGCCGTGACCGGGCCCGGACGCCTCACCCGAGGACGACGGTCTGGGCCCAGGGCGCCAGCGTGCCGCCCGGCTCGAGGCGGTCACCGAGGACGACCTCGCCCGCGAGCAGGTCCGCGTGCGCCCCCAGGTCGACCGCGACCGGGCTCCCCGAGAGGTTGACCACCACCAGCAGGCGGACGTCCGCGAGTCGACGTACGTAGGCGAAGAGCTGGTCGTGCTCGAGGAGCAGGAAGGTCACGTCACCCTCGACCACGACGGGGTGCGCGCGCCGCAGCGCGATGAGGCGGCGGTAGTGGTGGAAGACCGAGCCGGGGTCGGCCACGGCCGCCTCCGCGTTGATCTCCGTGTGGTTCGGGTTGACCGGCAGCCAGGGCGTGCCGGTGGTGAAGCCGGCGTGCTCCGTGGCGTCCCACTGCATCGGGGTGCGGGCGTTGTCGCGCGACTTCACGGCCAGTGAGGTGACGACCTCCTCCAGCGGTACGCCGCTCGCGACCGCGTCCTGTGCCCAGTTGACCGACTCGACGTCGGCGTACTGCTCGAGGGAGGTGAAGTGGGCGTTGGTCATGCCCAGCTCCTCACCCTGGTAGATGTACGGCGTCCCGCGCAGCAGGTGGAGCACGGTCCCCCACGCCTGCGCGCTCTCGACGCGGAAGGCGCCGTCGTCGCCCCAGCGCGACACGATGCGGGGCTGGTCGTGGTTGTTCCAGTAGAGGCTGTTCCAGCCGGCCTCGGCCAGGCCGTCCTGCCAGTGCTTGAGGTTCGCCTTGAGCGCAGGCAGCGACAGCGGCGCGAGGTCCCACTTGCCGGCGCCACCGGGCCGGCTGTCGAGCTCCATGTGCTCGAAGGTGAAGACCATGTCGACCTCCGCACGGGCGGGGTCGGTGTACAGCCGGGCCTCCTCGACCGGCGTGGCCGGGGTCTCCCCGACCGTGATGAGCCGCCGGCCCCGGGCGGCAGCACGCGCCATGACCGCGGCGTTCATCTCCTGGAGGAACTCGTGGACGCGAGGACCGTTGAGGTACTGGTCGCCGCCGAAGCTGCCGGAGGACGCCGTCCCACCGCCGTCGCTCAGCGACCCGTCGGGTCCGACCCGCTTGGAGATCATGTTGATGACGTCCATCCGGAAGCCGTCGACGCCGCGGTCGACCCAGCGGTTCATCAGGGCGTGGACGGCCGCGCGCACCTCGGGATTCTCCCAGTTGAGGTCGGGCTGCTTGCGGGTGAAGAGGTGGAGGTAGTACTCCCCCGTCGCCTCGTCGAGCTCCCAGGTCGACCCGGAGAAGAACGAGCGCCAGTTGGTGGGTTCGGCGCCGTCGCCGCCGGGCTCGTGACCTGCGCGCGCCGGCCGCCACCAGTACCAGTCCCGCTTCGGGCTGTCCCTGCCGCTGCGGCTGTCGACGAACCATGCGTGCTCGTCGCTGCTGTGGTTGACGACGAGATCCATGACGAGCTTCATGCCGCGCTCGTGCAGCCCGGCGATCAGCCGGTCGACGTCGGCGAGGGTGCCGAACACCGGGTCGACGTCCTCGTAGTCGCTGATGTCGTAGCCGTTGTCGTCCTGCGGGGACGTGAAGAACGGCGACACCCAGACCACGTCCACCCCGAGCAGCGCGAGGTGGTCGAGACGGTCGATCAGCCCGGGCAGGTCGCCGATGCCGTCGCCGTTGCTGTCGGCGAAGGAGCGGGGATAGACCTGGTAGACGACGGCGGAGCGCCACCAGTCGTCGGGCCGGGCGGAGGCGGGAGCAAGGGTCACGCCGCGACACTAGCCAGGCCGGCACCGGCTCGTGCGGTGGGTTCGCAGGTCGTGCACCTGCGGATCACCACACGGACGCCGACGGGCTGACGTCATGGGCGAGGATGAGCGGTCCGACGAGGTGTGGAGGACGAACGGTCAGCGTGGAGAAGCGGGGCGAGCGTGTCTACCGGGGCGTCGTCGGCGCCGGTCGGTTGGCGCTGCGCGCCCTGGACCTGCGCGTCGAGCTCACGGGCGACGAGCACGTCCCGGTCCGGGGTCCGGTGGTGCTGGCGGCCAACCACGTCAGCTTCCTCGACTTCCTGCTCGTCGGGCTCACCGCCGACCGCAGCCGGCGCCTGGTGCGGTTCCTCGCCCGGCACGAGGTCTTCGACCACTGGGCCTCGCGACGCCTCATGACCGGCATGGGCCACGTCCCCGTCGACCGTCGCGCACCGGCGGCGGCGTACCTCCACGCGCGGAGGCTGCTGCGCGAGGGTGAGGCGGTCGGGGTCTTCCCCGAGGCCGGGGTCAGCCGCTCCTACACCGTCCGCGCGCTGATGCCCGGGGCGGTCGCGCTGGCTCGCGAGACCGGGGCGCCCCTGCTGCCGGTGGTGGTCTGGGGCCCCCAGCGACTGCTGACGGCCAAGCAGCGCCCCGAGGTACGTCGTGGCCGTCCGGTCACGCTCGTGGTCGGCGAGCCGCTCGACGTCTCCTCCGCGCCCGACGCGGTCGCCGGCACGCGGCTGCTCGGCGTCACCCTGCAGGCGATGCTCGACGAGGTGCAGCGGCACCCCCGCCACCGGCCGGACCCCGGCACGCGCGCGCTGTGGCACCCCGCGCACCTCGGTGGGCACGCCCTCACCGTCGCGGAGGCCGAGGCGCTGGAGGACCTGCCCCGGTCGGCCGTGCCCCCGACCTGGCGGCCCGGCGGCTCGCCCACGCCCCGATCGTGACGCCGACCAGTGCCACGACCCCACCCAGGACCGTCGTGAGGTCGAGGTGGTCCCCCGAGACGCCTTGGATGAGCAGGGACGCCACCACCTGGCCGGCGACCGTGCACAGGCCGAGCACGAGGACGCCGTGCACACGCACGAGCAGCGCGGCCCCGGAGATGAAGACGACGCCCATGAGGCCGCCGGTGTAGAGCCACCACCCGCCGGACAGGGCCGGCGGACCCGCCAGCTCGCCCTGGACCGCGAGGGAGACCAGGAGCAGGAGGAGCAGACAGGCCGTGCCGACGGCGAAGTTCAGCAGCGCTGCCGCCATCGGCCCGCCCACGCCCGAGACCCGGCCGTTGACCGCCTGCTGCCAGCTCGTCGCCGCACCGGCCAGCAGCGGCAGGAGGGCCAGCAGCAGGGCAGCGCCGGTCAGGGCGCCGGCCCCCTCGAGCCGGCCCGAGACGCTGACCACGACCGCGGCCAGGGTCAGCGCGGCCCCCACCACGCGGCCGCCGCTGACCGCGCGGCGCCCGGACGGCCCGAGGCCCAGGTGGTCGACGAGCAGGGCGCTGGAGGTCTGGCCGGCCACCACCGCCACCACGAAGAGGGCCACGCCGATCGTGCCGACGGTGATGCCCTGCGAGGCCACCAGCGACGCCCCGGCCACCCCGCCGAGCAGCTGCCAGGGGCGCAGCGCCCCCGAGCGGGCCGCGCCCACGGTCGCCGCCGCCTGCCGGCGCACCCGTGGCACCAGCAGGGCGACGAGGACGAGGACCACGAGGCCGGACCCGAAGGAGACGACCGCCGCCGCGGTGCCCGCCCGGAGTCCCGAGCCGAGCTCGCCGGCCAGCCGGCCGTTGAGGTCGGACTGAAGGGCCACGAGGCCACCCATGCCGACCATCGCCGGGACGGCGACGATCTCCAGCAGCCGGGTCGTGGGGTCGGGCTGGTCGCCCGAGCCGGACCCGCCGGCCGTCGGTGACAGGTGGACGGGCCCGGTCACCCGCAGACTGCGCCGTGCGCGGCGGACTGCACGACCTTGGCGTACTTCCCGAGGACCCCGCGGGTGTACTTCGGAGCGTTCGGCGTCCACCCCTCGCGCCGGGCGGCCAGCTCCTCGTCGTCGATGCGCACGTCGAGGCGGCCGTTGGCCACGTCGAGGGTGATCGGGTCGCCGTCACGCACGAACGCGACCGGTCCGCCGTCGACGGCCTCAGGAGCGATGTGGCCCACGCACAGGCCCGTCGTACCGCCGGAGAAGCGGCCGTCGGTCACCAGCAGGACGTCCTTGCCCAGCCCTGCGCCCTTGATCGCCCCGGTGATCGCCAGCATCTCGCGCATGCCGGGGCCGCCCTTCGGGCCCTCGTAGCGGATGACGACGACGTCGCCGGCCACGATCCCGCCCTCGCCGAGCGCGTCCAGCGCGGCCCGCTCGCCGTCGAAGACCCGGGCCACGCCCTCGAAGACCTCCTCGTCGAAGCCGGCCGACTTCACCACCGCCCCCTCGGGAGCGAGGCTGCCGTGCAGGATGGTGATGCCACCGGTGCGGTGGATCGGTCGCGCCAGGTCGCGGATGATGTCGTCGTCGACGCTCGGCGGGTTCAGCTGTTCGAGGTTCTCCGCCATGGTCCGGCCGGTGACGGTCAGGCAGTCGCCGTCCATGAGGCCTGCGTCCAGCAGCAGCTTCATGACGACCGGGATGCCGCCGATCTTGTCCACGTCGTTCATGACGTAGCGGCCGAACGGCTTGAGGTCGCCCAGGTGCGGCACCTTGGCGCCGATCCGGGTGAAGTCGTCGAGGGTCAGGTCGACCTCTGCCTCACGGGCGATGGCCAGGAGGTGGAGCACGGCGTTGGTGGAGCCGCCCAGCGCCATCACCACGGCGATGGCGTTCTCGAACGCGGGCCTGGTCATGACCTGCCGCGCGGTGATGCCCTGGCGCAGCATGCCGACCACGGCCTCGCCGGAGCGGTGGGCGAAGCCGTCGCGACGCCGGTCGACGGCGGGCGGGGCGGCCGACCCGGGCAGCGACATGCCGATGGCCTCCGCGACCGAGGCCATCGTGTTGGCGGTGTACATCCCGCCGCACGCGCCCTCCCCCGGGCAGATCGCGCGCTCGATGCGGTCGACCTCCTCGCGGGTGATCTTGCCGGCGAGGCAGGCGCCGACCGCCTCGAAGGCGTCGATGATCGTGACGTCCTGGCCGTCCACCTGCCCCGGCATGATGGAGCCGGCGTAGAGGAAGACCGAGGCGAGGTCGAGGCGGGCCGCGGCCATGAGCATGCCGGGCAGCGACTTGTCGCACCCGGCCAGCAGGACGGAGCCGTCGAGCCGCTCGGCCATCATCACGGTCTCGACCGAGTCGGCGATGACCTCGCGGGAGACCAGCGAGAAGTGCATCCCCTCGTGCCCCATGGAGATGCCGTCGGAGACCGAGATGGTGCCGAACTCCAACGGGTAGCCACCAGCGGCGTGCACGCCGTTCTTGACCGCCTTCGCCAGCCGGTCCAGCGAGAGGTTGCACGGCGTGATCTCGTTCCACGACGAGGCCACGCCGATCTGCGGCTTGAGGAAGTCCTCGTCGCCCATGCCCACCGCGCGGAGCATGCCGCGCGCAGCGGCCCGCTCGAGACCGTCCGTGACGTCGCGCGAGCGCGGCTTCAGGTCGTGCGTCGCCGCAGGGCTGTCGGGGGTCTGGGGGCCGGTGGCTGCCATGGCGCGAATGCTACGCGTGGAGCGTCCACCCCACCCGGCCGTCCCGCGCCCGCTACCGTCATGGGGTGACCAGAGCCTCGCGCCGCCTCCTGCGTCGGCTCCCCACCAGGGCGCTGTCCCGCCGGCTCGGCAACCCGCCCGACTGGTTCCGCAGCCTCGCCGCGCAGTGGCAGGTGCGCGCCGGTCTCGGGCTCGGGCTGTCGCTGTCCAACGCCATCGGCATCGCGGTGGTCTACCTGCTCAGCACCCTCGTGATCCCGATGCCGGAAGCGGACCGGGACTTCCTGCTCGAGCTGTCGAACATCCTGCTGGCGGCGGCGTACGTCGTGGTCTTCGGCACCGTCGGGACCTTCCAGGCCTGGCGGGTGCTGCACCCGGTGGTGGTCATGCTGCGCCCGGGCGACGAGCCCAGCGACCAGGACCGCCGCGACGTGCTGGCCGCACCGCGCCGGATCTTCCTGTTCCAGGGCTTCCTGTGGGGCGTCGCGTCGATCCTCATCCTGCTGCAGTTCAGCCGCTACTCCTTCACGTTGGCGCTGTCGATCTTCCTCGTCGTGGCGCTGGCCGGGTGGACCACGACGAGCCTGACCTACCTGCTCTCGGAGCGGGCACTGCGGCCGGTGGCGCGCCGGGTGCTCCAGGGCGGGTTCCCCGAGCGCATGTGGGTGCGCAGCGTGGCCTCGCGCACGATGTTCGCGTGGGCCCTCGGCACCGGCGCGACCGTGCTCGGCATCGTCTTCACCGGCGCGATCGCGCTGATCGACCAGCGCGCCACCACCGTGCCGCAGCTGTCGGTGACGGTCGTCGTGCTGGGTGGCATCGTCCTGCTCGTGGGTGGGATGTCGTCCCTGGTCGCCGCGCAGGCGAGCAGCGAGCCGATCGCGAGCCTGCGCGACGCGGTGGCCAGGGTCGAGGAGGGTGACCTCGACGTGGAGGTTCCGATCTACGACTCCACCGAGATCGGGCTGCTCCAGTCGGGGTTCAACCGGATGGTCCAGGGGCTGCGCGAGCGCGAGGAGATGCGCGACATCTTCGGTCGTCACGTCGGCACCGACGTGGCGCGTGCAGCCCTCGAGGACGGCGCGAAGCTGGGCGGCGAGGTCCGCGAGGTCGCGGTGCTCTTCGTCGACATCGTGGGCTCCACCGGTCTGGCGGAGAACGAGGACCCCGAGGAGGTGGTGGGGCTGCTCAACCGGTTCTTCGAGGTCGTCATCGACGTCGTCCACGAGCACGGAGGCTGGATCAACAAGTTCGCCGGGGACGCGGCGCTCGCCATCTGGGGTGCGCCGTCGGGCCAGGACGACCACTGCGCCGCGGCGCTGCGCGCGGCGCGGGTGCTCACCACCCGCCTGGGCGAGGACGTCCCCGAGCTGCGCGCCGGCGTCGGCGTCTCCTGCGGACGGGTGCTGGCCGGCAACGTCGGTGCCGCCGAGCGCTTCGAGTACACCGTCATCGGCGATCCCGTCAACGAGGCTGCGCGCCTCACCGAGGAGGCCAAGAAGGTCCCCTCGCTGGTGGTGGCCAACCACCAGCTGGTGCTCGACGCCGGCGACGACGAGGCCCGGCACTGGTGCGAGCTCGACCCGCTGCAGCTGCGCGGTCGCAGCCAGCAGACCCGTGTCGCCACGGTCAAGGGCGACCCGCGCGCCGACGAGGACGACGCACTGCTGCGACGCGCGACTGCTGACTGACTGCTGACTCAGAGGGTGGCGGCCCGCACGCACAGCACGTCGGGCAGGTGCTCGGCCACCGACACCCACGACTCGCCCTCGTCGGGACTCGCGTAGACGCTGCCGTCGCGACTGCCGAGGTAGACCCCGGCGGGCTCGCCGTCGTCGACGCACATCGCGTCGCGCATGACCCCGGCGAAGAAGCCGCGGTCCGGCAGGCTCCCGATCCCCTGCTCGGCCCAGGTGCTGCCCCGGTCGGAGGAGCGCCACACGCGGCAGGCGCGGTCCGGGGGGAAGCGGCGGTAGGAGCTCTCGAGCGGGAACACCCAGAGCGTGCCGTCCAGACGCGGGTGGGTGACGACCGGGAAGCCGAACTCCGCCGGCAGCCCGGCGGCGATCGAGGTCCAGCTGTCGCCGGCGTCGTCGCTGCGGTAGAGGCCGCCGTGGTTCTGCGCGTAGAGCACCTCGTGGGCGTTGGCCGAGCGCGCGACCTTGTGCACGCACTGTCCGAACTCGGGGTAGCTGACCTCGTCGGGCATGAACTCTGCCTTGATGCCGCGGTTGGCCGGCTCCCACGTGGTGCCGCCGTCGATCGTGCGGTAGACACCCCCGGTCGACATCGCCACCGTGACGCGGTCGGGGTCGGTGGGGTGGGGCAGCAGGGTGTGGATCGCCTGGCCGCCGCCTCCCGGGTGCCACTCAGGCCGGTGGGGGTGGTCCCAGAGACCGCGGACGAGCTCGAAGGTCTCGCCGCGGTCGGTGGAGCGGAACAGTGCGCTCGGCTCGGTGCCGGCGTACACGACGTCGGGGTCGGCGGCCGAGAGGCCGAGGCCCCACACCGCCGCCACGGCCTCCCCGACGTCGCTGGGGAACGTCACGCCACCCGTGGGCGCGGCCGACCAGGTGGCCCCCAGGTCGTCGGAGTGCTGGACCTGCGGACCGATGTGCCAGTGCCGGCTGGCCATGAGCAGCCGCGGGGTCTCCTGGCGGGTGTCGACCGCGACGGCGTGGACCTCGCCCATCACGTCGTCGGGGCCCGTGACGTCCCAGCTGCGCCGGTCGTGGCTGCGTGCCAACCACAGCCCCTTGCGGGTCCCGATCATGAGCAGGGTCTCCGCCATCGGTCTCTCCTCCTGTGCGCCGCGCCTGACCGCCACCTTTCCACGTCGCGGCTGCCACGCCCACCCCCACGGTCCGCCGGCGCCGGGTGAGTTCACGCAGATGTCACACCGCGTTGACCCTCGGGAATCGTCGTCTCACTAGCGTCCTCGGTGTCGGGTCCGACCGCCCTCACGGACCACTCCAGGAGCCCCTCATGACCACTTCGCGCGCCACCACTTGGGCCCTGACGGCCCGGCTGCCGCTCGCCGCCGTCCGCGCCGTCGCCCACTGGCCGGTCGACAGCCAGCTCAACGCCCGCCGCAACGCGCTGGTCGCGTCCACGCGGCTGACCGCGCTGTCGCACGAGCGGCAGCAGGTCGAGGACTTCCTCGACCTGAACGACCGACGCTGGCAGGCCAGGCGGGTGGTGCGCATCGGCCCGTCCGAGCCGGTGGGCCCGGCCACCGACGAGCCGCCGCTGCGCGCCGCGCTCTGAGGTCGCCCCTGGCCGATCGCCTGATCCGGCACCGGGTCACCGCCGTACACTGACAACCCGCGTGATCTGTCGCACCATTCCCTGAGGAACCCGGTCGGTTCGGGCACACTCGGGGGATGTCCTCGTCGACCTCCTCACCGCGCGCGGGTTCGCGCGCCACCGGTTCGGACCAGCCGTCCTCGACCACGCTGGGTGACCGGACGCGTCGACTGCGCGAGTTCCGCTCCGTCCGGTTCCACTCGGTCACCAGCGCCGACGGCACGGTGGTCGAGGCCTGGACCAACGCCGTGGAGGACGGCCCCGTCGTGCTGCTGTGCAACGGGCTCGGCACGAACCCCTACGCCTGGCCCGCCCTGCTCGACCCGACCTGCGGCGTCCGTGTCGTCTCGTGGAACCACCGCGGCGTGGGTCGCAGCGCCCGGCCCGAGGACCCCACACGTGTGGGCATGGACGCCTTCGTCGAGGACGCGCTCGCCGTGATGGACGCGTTCGACCTCGACCGCTGCGTCGTGGCCGGGTGGTCGATCGGTGTGAACACCGCTTTCGAGCTGGCCCTGCGCCACCCCGAGCGGGTCTCCGGCCTCTTCGCGGTCGCGGGCGTGCCCGGCGGCACGTTCGCCTCGATGGGCGCACCGCTGTTCATCCCGCGGCCGTTCCGCAAGCCACTGACCGTCAACGTCGCGCGCGCCATGAAGCTGACCGCTCCCGTCCTCACCCCGGTCGCGCGCCGCATCCCGATGGGTCCGGTAGGCACGACCGTGCTGCGGTTCAGCGGGTTCATGTTCCCCACCGCGCGTTCGACCGAGGTACGCCGGGCGGTCCGCGAGTTCCTCACCACGCCGGTCGACTGGTACATGCACCTCGCGTTGCACGCGTCGCGCCACGGCCGGGTCTCGCTGTCCGGGGTCTCGGTCCCGGCCGTCTTCGTGGCGGGCAAGTACGACCTGCTGGCCGCCACCCGTGACATGCGCACGGCGGCCGACCGCATCGACGGCGCGACGTACCGCGAGCTGGCGGGCACCCACTTCCTGCCGCTCGAGCGTCCGGCGACCCTGGTGCAGATGCTGCGCGACCTGCTCGAGGTCGTCGGCGACTGAGCCGCAGACGTTTCCGCGCGCTGCCTACGCTGGCCGCATGCGACTGCGCGCCGCCCTCACGCTCCTGCTGGCCCTGCCCCTCGTCGCCTGCGGAGGGACGGAGGAGCCCGCCGGCGAGCCGAACGCCCTCGGCACCCCGTCGGAGTCGCCGCAGCCGAGCACCCGGACAGCCCGCCCCACTCCCGACGACACCGACGCGGACGGCCGTTCGCCCTCCGAGGACCCGGCCGACCTCGAGCCGCGGGTGGTCCGGACGGTGGCAGAGGGCCTCGAGGCACCGTGGGGCGTCGCGTTCCTGCCCGACGGCTCTGCGCTGGTCAGCGAGCGGGACACCACCCGCGTGGTCGCGGTCTCGCCGTCCGGCCAGGTGCGGCCGGTGGGCACCGTCGACGAGGCGGCCCCGCAAGGTGAGGCCGGCCTGCTGGGGCTGGCCGCGAGCCCGACGTACGGCGAGGACGGGCTGGTGTACGCCTACGTGTCCACCGCCGACGACAACCGGGTCGTGCGGATGAGCTTCGACGGACGGTCGCTGGGCGAGCCGGAGCCGATCCTGACCGGGATCCCCAACGGCTTCATCCACGACGGTGGTCGGCTGCTCTTCGACGACGAGGGCATGCTGTTCGTCTCCACCGGCGAGATCGGCGAGCCGGAGCTCGCGCAGGACCGTGACTCGCTCGGCGGCAAGATCCTCCGCATCACCCCCGACGGCGAGCCGGCACCCGGCAACCCCGTGCCCGGGTCACCGGTGTGGACCATGGGTCACCGCAACGTGCAGGGGTTGGCCCTGGACGACCGCGACCGCCTGTGGGCCACCGAGTTCGGCCAGCAGACCTGGGACGAGCTGAACCGCATCGAGAAGGCCCGCAACTACGGCTGGCCCCTGGTCGAGGGCGCGGGCGAGCAGGACGAGTTCCGCAACCCGTTCGTCGAGTGGTCGACCGCGGAGGCCTCCCCGTCCGGGCTGGCGTTCCTCGAGGGCTCGCTGTGGGCCGGCGCGCTTCGCGGCGAGCGGCTCTGGCAGGTCCCGGTGACCCGTGACGGCGTCGGCGAGCCGCGCGGATGGTTCGTCGGCGACTACGGCCGGATCCGCACCGTCGTGGTCTCCCCCGAGGGCACCCTCTGGGTCACCACCAGCAACCGCGACGGCCGCGGCGAGCCACAGCCCGGCGACGACCGCATCCTCGAGCTCGAGCTGCGCTGACAGCTGTCGGTTTCACTGGGTACCTAGTGGAACCGGCGCTTCCCGAGCGAAGTTTCGTGCGGGAAGCGCCAAGATCACTGGGTACCTAGTGAAACCGACAGGGGCCCCAGAAGGTCAGGTCAGGCGGGCCAGGATGAGCTCGCGCACCTTGCCGGCGTCGGCCTGGCCGCGCATCTCCTTCATCACGGCGCCGATGAGGGCGCCGGCAGCGGCGACCTTGCCGTCGCGGATCTTGTCGGCGACGTCCGGGTTGGCCGCGATGGCGCGGTCGACGGCCTCGGTCAGCGCACCGTCGTCGCTGACGATGGCCAGGCCGCGGGAGGCGACCACCTCGTCGGGCGTGCCCTCACCGGCGAGGACGCCGTCGAAGACCTGGCGGGCGAGCTTGTCGTTGAGCGAGCCGTCGTCGACCAGCGCCTGGATGCGGGCGACGTCTGCGGGGGTGATGGCCAGCTCGGCCAGCTCGACCTCGGCCTCGTTGGCGCGGCGGGCCAGCTCGGAGAGCCACCACTTGCGGGCCGCGGCGGGGGCGGCACCGGCCTCGATCGTGGCGGCGACCAGGTCCATGGCACCGGCGCCGGCGGTGTCGCGCATCTCGAGGTCGGAGAAGCCCCACTCCGCCTGGAGCCGGCGGCGACGCTCGACGGGCGGCTCGGGCAGGGTCGCCCGCAGCTCCTCGACCCACGCCCGCGACGGGGCGACCGGCGCGAGGTCGGGCTCGGGGAAGTAGCGGTAGTCCTCGGCGTCGGACTTCTCGCGGCCCGGTGACGTGGAGCCGGTGTCCTCGTGGAAGTGACGCGTCTCCTGCACGACCGACTCCCCCGCGTCGAGGATGCCGGCGTGCCGGGAGATCTCGTAGCGCGCGGCCCGCTCGACCGAGCGGAAGGAGTTGACGTTCTTGGTCTCGCTGCGGGTGCCCAGCGTCGACGACCCGGTGGGCTTGAGCGACAGGTTCACGTCGCAGCGCAGCGAGCCCTGGTCCATGCGGGCGTCGGAGACGCCGAGCGCCAGGACGAGGTCGCGCAGCTGCTGCACGTAGGCACGCGCCACGAGCGGCGCCTTGTCGCCCGGCACCTCGATGGTCCGGGTGACGATCTCGATGAGCGGGATGCCGGCGCGGTTGTAGTCGAGCAGCGAGTAGTCGGCGCCGTGGATGCGACCGGTGGCCCCGCCCATGTGGGAGGACTTGCCGGTGTCCTCCTCCATGTGGGCCCGCTCGATCTCGATGCGGTAGGTCTCCCCGTCGACCTCGACGTCCATGAAGCCGTCGAAGGCGATCGGCTCGTCGTACTGCGAGGTCTGGAAGTTCTTCGGCATGTCCGGGTAGAAGTAGTTCTTCCGCGCGAAGCGGCACCACTCCGCGATCTCGCAGTTCAGCGCCAGGCCGATGCGGATCGCCGACTCGACGGCCGCGCCGTTGACCACCGGCAGCGCGCCGGGCAGGCCGAGGCAGACCGGGCAGACGTTGGTGTTCGGCTCCCCGCCGAACACCGCCGGGCACCCGCAGAACATCTTCGTGGCCGTGTTGAGCTCGACGTGGACCTCGAGGCCCATCACCGGCTCGTAGCGCGAGAGTGCCTCGTCGACGGGCACGAGGGTGCCGGTCAGGTTGCCGGTCATCGGGACACCTCCGGGGGTGCGAGGGGGCCACCCCACTGCTCGAGCAGGAGACGCTCGAGCGCCGCGGCGGCGTTGTAGAGACGGTCGTCGGCCTGCAGCGGCGCGAGGAGCTGGACGCCGACGGGCAGCCCGTCCTCGGCCAGTCCGGCGGGCAGGGACAGGCCGGGTACGCCGGCCAGGTTGGCCGGGATGGTGGCGACGTCCTGGAGGTACATCGCCAGCGGGTCGTCGAGCTTCTCCCCCAACGGGAAGGCCGTGGTCGGTGCCGTCGGCGACATGAGCACGTCGACCTCGGCGAACGCCGCGTCGAAGTCGGCCGCCACCAGCGCCCTGACCTTCTGGGCCGAGCCGTAGTAGGCGTCGTAGTAGCCGCTGGAGAGCGCGTAGGTGCCGAGGATGATGCGGCGCTTGACCTCGTCGCCGAACCCGGCGTCGCGGCTGGCGGCCATGACCTGCTCGGCGCTGGGGTCGTCGACGCCGTCGGGGAAGACGCGCAAGCCGTAGCGCATGGCGTCGAAGCGGGCCAGGTTGGACGACACCTCGCTCGGCATGACGAGGTAGTAGGTCGCCAGCGCCTGGGCGAAGCTGGGGCACGAGACCTCGGTGACGGTGGCGCCCGCGCCGGTGAGCAGCGCGACCGCCTCGTCGAAGCGCTCCTGCACGCCGGTCTGGAAGCCCTCGCCGGACAGCTCGCGGACGACACCGATGCGCAGGCCGGAGACGTCGCCGCGCCGGGCCGCCTCGACCACCGGCGGGACGGGAGCGTCGATCGAGGTCGAGTCGAGCGGGTCGTGCCCGGCCATCACCTCGTGCAGCAGCGCCGCGTCGAGGACGGTGCGGGTGACCGGACCGGCCTGGTCGAGGCTGCTGGCCATGGCGACGATGCCCTGGCGCGACACCCCGCCGTAGGTCGGCTTGACGCCCACGGTGCCGGTCAGCGCACCGGGCTGGCGGATGGAGCCGCCGGTGTCGGTGCCGACGGCCAGCGGGGCGAGGCGGGCCGCGACGGCCGCCGCCGAGCCGCCGCCCGAGCCGCCGGGCGTGCGGTCGGTGTCCCAGGGGTTGCGGGTCGGGCCGTACGCCGAGTGCTCGGTGGACGAGCCCATGGCGAACTCGTCGAGGTTGGTCTTGCCGAGGATCGGCATCCCGGCCGCGCGCAGCCGGGTGACCACGGTGGCGTCGTACGGCGGCACCCAGCCCTCGAGGATGCGCGAGCCGCACGTGGTGGGCTGCCCCACGGTGCAGAGGAGGTCCTTCACGGCGACCGGGACGCCGGCCAGGCCGGGGAGCTCCTCACCTGCGGCGCGTCGCCGGTCGACGTCGGCCGCCGTGGCGAGCGCGCCGTCGGCGTCGACGTGGAGGAAAGCGTGGATCGCGCCGTCGTGGGCGGCGATGCGGTCGAGGAAGGCCTGCGTCACCGCCACGGAAGTGGCCTCGCCCGCGGCGAGCGCGGCGGCGATCTCGGAGCCCGAGAGGGCGGTGAGGTCGGTCAGGTCGGTGTCGGGCACGCTCACTCCTCGCCCAGGATCTTGGGCACCAGGAACCGGTCGCCCTCACGGGCGGGGGCGCCCGACAGCGCCTCCTCCGGCGTCAGGCTCGGGCGTACGACGTCCTCGCGGAAGACGTTCGTGAGCGGGGTCGGGTGGCTCATGGGCGTCACGTCGTCGCGGCCCTCCAGCGCCTGGGAGACGGTCGCGACCGACTCCAGGATCTGGGGCAGCTCCCGGCCGAGGCGGTCCAGCTCGTCCTCCGACAGCTGGATCCGGGCCAGGCCGGCGAGGTGCGCGACGTCGTCGCGGGAGATCTCGGGCATGCCCGCCATCCTAGGAGCGCCGGGCGGTGGTTCCGACCACGGCCTCGGCCCCGCGGCGCGGAGCCCGGCCAGGACCCGCCGGCTTCACTCCCCCGGCGGCACCTGGGCCACCTCGCGGGCCGCGTCAGGGCCGTGCGCGAGCAGCACCCGGAAGCCCTCCTCGTCGAGGACCGGGACCTTGAGGGACACGGCCTTGTCGAACTTCGAGCCCGGGGAGTCGCCGACCACCACGAAGGCGGTGTTCTTCGACACCGAGGACGCGGCCTTGCCGCCGCGGGCGAGGATCGCCTCCTTCGCCTCGTCCCGGCTGAAGCCCGGCAACGACCCGGTCACGACCACCGAGAGGCCCTCGAGCACGCGCGGGGTCGACTCGTCCCGTTCGTCGGCCATGCGGACCCCCGCGGCGGCCCAGGACTCGACGATGGCGACGTGCCAGTCGACGGCGAACCACTCGATGACGGCCTCGGCGATCGTCGGCCCCACCCCGTCGGCCGCCGCCAGCTGCTCCTGGGTCGCTGCGCGCAGCGCGTCCACGGACCCGAACTCCTGGGCCAGCGCTCGCGCGGCGGTCGGACCGACGTGGCGGATGGACAGGGCCACCAGGACGCGCCAGAGGGGGACGTCCTTCGACGCCTCGAGGTTGGCCAGCAGGCGGGCGCCGTTGGCGTTGAGGACGGGATGGTCCCCCTCGCCCTTCTTGGGCGCCCGGGTGAACAGCGGCGCCTTCAGGAGCTTCGCCTCGTCGAGGTCGAAGACGTCGCCCTCGTCGGTGATGACCCCGGCCTCCAGGAGCGCCGCAGCTGCCTCGCTGCCCAGCCCCTCGATGTCGAAGGCACCGCGGCCCGCCACGTGGAAGACCCGGTCGAGCATCTGGGCCGGGCAGTGCTGGTGGTTGGGGCAGCGCAGGTCCTTGTCGCCCTCCTTCTGCTGCGCCAGCGCGGTGCCGCAGGACGGGCACTCGGTGGGCATGACCCACTCCGGCAGCCCCTCGGGCCGCAGGGGAAGCACGGGTCCGACGATCTCGGGGATGACGTCACCGGCCTTGCGCAGCACCACCGTGTCCCCGGGGCGGACGTCCTTGCGCCGGACCTCGTGGGCGTTGTGCAGGGTGGCGCGCTCGACGGTGGATCCGGCCACCTTGGTGGGCTCCATGACGCCGAACGGGGTCACCCGACCGGTGCGACCGGTGTTGACCTCGATGGCCAGCAGCCGGGCGTTGACCTCCTCGGGCGGGTACTTGAACGCGATCGCCCACCGCGGCGCACGGCTGGTGGACCCGAGCCGTCGCTGGAGGGCGACGTCGTCGACCTTGACCACGACCCCGTCGATCTCGTGCTCGACGTCGTGACGGTGCGCGCCGTAGTGCTCGATGAAGGCCTGCACCTCGTCGAGGCCCTCGACCACCTTCGCGCGGTCGCTGACCGGGAGACCCCACGTCGCCAGGGCCCGGTAGGCCATGGACTGCGAGGTCGGCTCGAACCCCTGACGGGCGCCGAGGCCGTGGCAGACCATGCCGAGCGCGCGGGTGGCGGTGACGCGCGGGTCCTTCTGGCGCAACGACCCGGCGGCGGCGTTGCGCGGGTTGGCGAAGAGCGGCTTGCCGGCGTCGGCCATCGACTCGTTGAGCCGCGCGAAGGCCTCCGCGGGCAGGAACACCTCGCCGCGCACCTCGACCAGGTCGGGCACGGGGAAGTCGGCGGAGCCGGTGAGGCGGGACGGCACGCTGTCGATGGTGCGCACGTTGGGCGTGACGTCCTCGCCGGTCCGGCCGTCGCCACGCGTCAGGGCACGGACCAGGCGGCCGCGCTCGTAGAGCAGGTTGATGGCGAGGCCGTCGACCTTGAGCTCGCAGAGGTACGCCGCGTCGCTCACGCCCTCACGGGTCAGCCGCTGCTGCCACCCGGCCAGCTCCTCGAGCGAGAAGGCGTTGTCCAGGCTCATCATGCGCTCGAGGTGGTCCACCGGGGTGAACTCGGTCGACACCGCGCCCCCCACCGTCTGCGACGGTGAGTCGGGGGTGCGCAGAGCGGGGTGCTCGTCCTCGAGCGCCTCCAGCTGCTTCATCGCCGCGTCGAAGTCGGCGTCCGACAGCGTGGGGGCGTCGAGCACGTAGTAGCGCCAGCGCGCGTCCTCGAGCTGCTCGGCCAGCGCGGCGTGCCGCTCGCGGACCTCGGGCGGGACGTCGGCGTCGGCAGCGGTGTCAGGGACCGTGGCGGGGTCGGGGGGTTGAGCCATGCCTGCATCCTGCCTGGTGGCACCGACAGCCGGGGCGGCGAGACCGCTCGTCTGCTCGCACTCGTCCGGCGTCAGGAGAGCTGACGCGCGGCCTCCGCGCACAGCCGCAGGGCCGTGCGAGCCCACCTCGGGTCCGCACCGGCCAGGCCGCAGGACGGGGTGAGGACGAGCCGGTCGGTGGGTTCCAGCCCGAGCATGTCCAGCAGCCGCTCGACCCGGCGCACGACGTCGCCGACGCTCGGCTCGGTCTCCGGCCGCGTCGAGGGCACCACGCCCAGGAACGTCCAGCGGTCGGCCTCCAGGGCGGCGGCCACCTCGTCGTACGCCGCGGCGTCCAGGCGGTCGAGGTCGACCGAGAGCCCGACCAATCCCTCGCCGACCCGGCTCAGCAGGTCGAAGGGCACGTCGTCGGCGCAGCAGTGCACCAGCGTCTCGACGCCGGCGTCACGGGCGGCCCCCAGCACGTCGTCGAGCAGCGGCGCGGCGGCCGGGGCGTCGACGGTGCGGTGACGGTGGAAGCCGGAGGCGGTCGGCACCTGGCCGGCCAGCACCGCGGGCAGCGCCGGCTCGTCCACCTGCAGCAGCAGGGTGGCGCCGGGGACCCGCCGCTGCGTCGCAGCGAGGTGCTCGACCAGACCGGCGGCCAGCGACTGCGCCAGCTCCCGGCGCAGGCCGTGGTCGGCCAGCACCCGGTCGCCGCGCGGGCGCTCGACCGTGGCAGCCAACGTCCAGGGGCCGGTGACCTGCAGCTTCAGCACACCGGAGAACCCCTGGAGCCGCTCCTCGACCGTGTCGAGGTCCTGACCCAGCAGCGAGACGGCGCGGCGGTGGTCGATGCCGGGGGCGTCGGTGACGCGCCACCCGGCGGGCTGGAGGTCGACCCCGAGACCGTCGAGCAGCGCCAGCGTGCGACCGACCATGCCGGCGGGAGCGCCGCGTCCCGGCACCTCGGGCACGTAGGTCAGACCGGCCGGCTCGGGCAGATCGGCCAGCACCACCTCGACCGCGTCGTCGTACGCCCGCTGGTCCTCGCCGGGGTGGGACCCGACCCCGCCGGCGCGCGTCACGCGGGCGTCACGGGCTCGTCGGCCCCGACCCGGGCCGTCGCGGTGATCGTGCAGGAGCCGACCACCCGCGTGCCCTGGTAGACCACGGCCGACTGCCCCGGCGCGATGCCCTGGGCCGGGTCGAGCAGGTCGATCGCGACCTCGTCGCCGTCGACACGCACCCGGGCCCGGTGCTCGGACCCGTGCGCACGCAGCTGCACGGTGCCCTCGAGCGAGCCGGCCGGCGCCTGCCCGCACCAGCGCGCGGAGGTGCCGAGCACGCGGTCCACCGTCAGCGCCTCGCGCGGGCCGACGGTGACGGTGCCGCTCACCGGCTCGATGTCGAGCACGAAGCGGGGCCGGCCGTCCGGGGCCGGGGTGCCGAGCCGCAGCCCGCGACGCTGACCGACGGTGAACGCGTAGGAGCCGCTGTGGGTGCCCACGACCTCGCCGGTGCCGTGGTCGACGAAGGTGCCCTCACGGTGCCCCGCGCGGTCGCCGACCTTCTCGCGCAGCCACCCCGCGGTGTCACCGTCGGCGATGAAGCAGATGTCGTGGCTGTCGGGCTTGTCGGCCACCAGCAGGCCGCGCCGCTCCGCCTCGGCCCGCACCTGCGGCTTCGGGGTGTCACCGAGCGGGAACAGCGAGTGCCGCAGCTGCTCCTGGGTCAGCACCCCCAGCACGTAGGACTGGTCCTTGCCGGCGTCCTCGGCGCGGTGCATCTCGACGGTGCCGTCCGCGGCCTCGACCACGCGGGCGTAGTGACCGGTCGCCACGGCGTCGAACCCGAGCGCGCGAGCGCGGTCCAGCACGGCGGCGAACTTGATCTTCTCGTTGCAGCGCAGGCACGGGTTCGGGGTGCGCCCGGCGAGGTACTCCGCCTCGAAGTCCTGCACCACGTCGGTGTGGAAGCGCTCGCTCAGGTCCCAGACGTAGAAGGGGATCCCGAGGACGTCGGCGGCCCGGCGGGCGTCGTTGGCGTCCTCGATCGTGCAGCAGCCGCGGGCGCCGGCGCGGTGGCTGGCCGGGTTGCGCGACAGCGCCAGGTGGACGCCGGTGACCTCGTGGCCCGCCTCGACGGCGCGGGCGGCCGCGACGGCGGAGTCGACGCCACCGGACATGGCCGCGACCACCTTCAAGGGCGTGCTCACAGGCCCGCCACCCGGGCCCGCTCGACGGCCGGGACGAGGGCCTCGACGACCGCGTCGACGTCGGCGGCGGTGCTCGTGCGGCCCAGCGAGAGCCGCAGCGAGCTGCGGGCATCGGCCTCGTCGCGGCCCATCGCGAGCAGCACGTGGCTGGGCCGCGGCACCCCGGCCGAGCAGGCCGACCCGGTCGAGACCTCGATGCCGCGGTGGTCGAGCAGCATGAGCAGGGAGTCGCCCTCACAGCCGGGGAAGCTGAGGTGGGCGTTGCCCGGGAGCCGGTGGACCGGGTCGCCGTTGAGCCGCACGTCGGGCAGCACGGCCTGCAGGCGGCTCACCAGGTCGTCACGGAGGGCGCCGACCCGGGCGGCGTGCTCCACCTGACGCTCCACCGCCAGCTCGGTGGCCGTGGCGAAGGCCGCGATGGCGGGCACGTCGATGGTGCCCGAGCGGATGCTGCGCTCCTGGCCGCCCCCGTGCAGCAGGGGCGTCGGGGACAGGTCGCGGCGCACGAGCAGCGCCCCGACGCCGTACGGTCCGCCGAGCTTGTGGGCGGTCAGCGTCAGCGCGTCGACGCCGCTGGCGGCGAAGTCCACACCCACGGCGCCGACGGCCTGGACGGCGTCGGTGTGCACCGGTACGCCGTGCCGGGCCGCGAGCGCGACCACCTCGGCTGACCGGCTGGAGGGTGCCGACCTCGTTGTTGGCCCACATGACCGTGACGAGGGCGACCGAGCCGGGGTCCTCGTCGAGACGCGCTGCGAGCCCGTCGAGGTCCACACGGCCCTCGCCGTCCACGTCGAGCCAGGTCACGCGGGCGCCGTCGTGCTCGGCGAGCCACGCGACCGGGTCGAGCACGGCGTGGTGCTCGGTGGCCGGGCACAGGACGTGGTCGCGGGCCGGGTCCTCGCGGCGGCGGGTCCAGGTGATGCCCTTGACGGCCAGGTTGTCGGCCTCGGTGCCGCCCGAGGTGAAGACGACCTCGCTGGGGCGCGCCCCGAGGGCGGCAGCGATCCGCTCGCGGGACTCCTCGACGACCTTGCGCGCCGCACGGCCGGAACCGTGCAGGCTGTTGGCGTTGCCGGTACGGGCGAGGAGACCGGCCATCACCTCGACGGCCTCCGGCACCATCGGGGTGGTCGCCGCGTGGTCGAGGTAGACGTGCGGGGTGGTCTCGGTCATCGCCGGACCAGGGTACGTCGTCGCCCGGCGGCTCACCCGGGCGCGGCTCCGCCTCGCGGGCAGACGGAAACGGGCCGCCCCCACCTGACGTGGGAGACGGCCCGTGTCGCGGGTGCCTGGTCTCGACGACGGTCGCTTCGCGACCTGCTCGACCACCGGTTGTGACGACGGTCGCTTCGCGACCTGCTCGACCACCGGTTGTGACGACGGTCGCTTCGCGACCTGCTCGACCACCGGTTGTGACGACGGTCGCTTCGCGACCTGCTCGACCACCGGTTGACGACGGTCGCTCGCGACCTGCTCGACCACCGGGAGGCGGATCAGCCCTTGCGCTTGTTGATGCCCTCCGTGGCGGCGGGGAGCACGGAGTGCAGGTCGCCCACGACGCCGAAGTCGACCATCTCGAAGATGGGGGCCTCCTCGTCCTTGTTGACGGCCACGATCGTCTTCGAGGTCTGCATGCCGGCCCGGTGCTGGATGGCGCCGGAGATGCCGTTGGCGACGTACAGCTGCGGGGAGACGACCTTGCCGGTCTGACCGATCTGGAAGGAGTGCGGGTACCAGCCGGAGTCGACGGCGGCGCGGGAGGCGCCCACCGCGGCGCCGAGCGCGTCGGCCATGTCCTCGACCTCGGAGAAGTCGCCGCCGGTGCCGCGGCCGCCGGCCACGACGATGGCGGCGTCGGTCAGCTCGGGACGGCCCGAGGACTTCTTCGGCTCCACGCCGACGAGCTTGGCGCCCTTGGCCGCGTCGGGCAGCGTGAAGGACACCTCCTCGACGGTGCCGGCGCCGTCTGCGGCCTCCGGCGTCGCGGAGTTCGGCTTCACGCAGATGATCGGCGTGCCCTTGGTGACCTTGGCCTGCACGGTGAAGTTCCCGGCGAAGACCGACTGGGTCGTCACGCCGCCCTCGGCGACGTCGACGGCGTCGGTGATGAGGCCCGACTCGGTCTTGACCGCGAGGCGGGCGGCGATCTCCTTGCCCTCGGCGGTGGAGGTGACCAGCACGGCGGCCGGGGAGGCCGAGCCGACGAGCTGGGCCAGGACCTCGGCCTTGGGGGTGACCAGGTAGGGCCCGAGCGCCTTGGCCGGCACGGTGTAGATCTTCGCGGCGCCGTACTCCTTGAGCGCCGCAGCGGCGTCGTCGGACAGGTCGCCGATGAAGACCGCGGACGGCTCGCCGAGCCTGCGCGCGATCGTCAGCATCTCGTGGGTGGTCTTGCGAACGCTTCCGCCGACGTGGTCGACGAGAACCAGAACCTCGCTCATGGTGATCTCTTCCTCGAAACTGGGGGGAGACGGGGTCGGCGTGCCGACTCCGGTCAGATGAACTTCTTGGACGCCAGGAAGCCGACCAGCGCCTCGGCGCCGCTGCCGCCGTCGTCGGTGACGATCTCGCCGGCGGTCCGCGGGGGACGCTCCTCGGTGCCCTCGACGGTGGACCAGGCGGCCGACAGGCCGACCATCTCGGCGTCGACGCCGAGGTCGCTCAGCGACCAGGTCTCGACGGGCTTCTTCTTGGCCGCCATGATCCCCTTGAACGACGGGTAGCGGGCCTCACCGGTCTGGTCGGTGACCGACAGGACCGCGGGCAGCGTGGCCTCGACCATGACGGTCGCGGCGTCGCCGTCGCGACGGATCTTCACCGTGTCGCCGTCGACCTCGAGCTCGGAGGCGAAGGTGACGCCGGGGTAGCCCAGCCGCTCGGACAGCATCGCCGGCACGACGCCCATGACGCCGTCGGTGGAGGCCATGCCGCACAGCACGATGTCGTGCTCGGTCTTCTTCACGGCCTCGGCCAGCACCAGCGAGGTGGCGAGCGAGTCGGAGCCGGCGATGGCGTCGTCGGAGACGTGGATGCCCTTGTCGGCTCCCATCTGCAGGGCCTTGCGCACGGCGTCGGAGGCACCCTCGGGGCCGACCGTCAGCACGGTCACCTCGCTGTCGTCGGCGAGCTTCTCCTTCAGCTGCAGCGCCTGCTCGACGGCGTACTCGTCCAGCTCGGACAGCAGACCGTCGACTCCGACGCGGTCCACCGTGTTGTCATCCTCGAACCGGCGCTCGCCGGTGGCGTCGGGAACGTACTTCACACACACGACAATGTTCATGGCAGATTCGGCCCGGGAGGGCCCCTCCTGTGCACTCGGTTGCTTCGAGGTTACCCGGCAGTCACATAGACCCGCACCCAGTGCCGGGCGTGGGGTCAGTCACAGGGTCCCGGGGCCGGGCGGACAGCGGGACCGGCGGAGGTCAGGGGCGGACGAGCCGCTCGATGATCTTGCCCGCGACGATCCAGACGACGGCGCAGATGCCCCAGTTGACCAGCACCGTCTTGGTGACGTCGACGCCGCCCTTCTTGCCGCCCTCGCGGAACTCCTTGAGGGTGCCGAGGAAGTTCAGGTTGTCGGCGGTGTCGGTGATGAACTCCACGACGCCGTTCTGCCGGTTGAAGTCCAGCACGATCAGCAGCGCGCCGACCGCCAGGATCGCGGCAGCGACCACCGAGACGATCCAGATGACGGTGGCGGCCAGCGACCTGACCCGCGTCAGCTCGGCGCCCGCGCTGAAGCCCTTGCCGGAGGACTTCTTGCGCCGTCCCCCGGACTTCTTGTCGGGCGCGTCCTCGGACTTCTCGGACTTCTCCGACTTCTGCTCACTCATGGCCGTGGTCCCTCCCTCTCCTCGCGCAGGCTAGCCGACCCATGGCTCAGGCACCGGAGAACCGGGCCTTGCCCGGGCCGTTCTCGATGAACGACTGCATGCCGGTGGTCCGGTCCTCGGTGGCGAAGAGTGCGGCGAACTGCTGGCGCTCGATCTCCAGCCCGGTCTCGAGGTCGACCTCGCCCCCCCGGTCGACGGACTCCTTGGCTGCCCGCAGGGCCAGGGCCGCGGCGCCGGAGAACTGCCGCGCCCAGGCCACCGCTTCGGCGTACACCGCCTCAGCGGGGACGACGCGGTCGACGAGCCCGATCGCGAGCGCCTCCTCGGCCTTGACGAAGCGTCCGGTGAAGATCAGGTCCTTGGCGCGGCTCGGCCCGACCAGGCGGGTGAGCCGCTGGGTGCCGCCGGCGCCGGGGATGATGCCGAGCAGGATCTCGGGCTGGCCGAGCGTGGCGTCGTCGGCGGCGATGCGCACGTCGGCGCACAGCGCGAGCTCGCAGCCGCCGCCGAGGGCGTAGCCGGTGACCGCGGCCACGACCGGCTTGGGGATGCGGGCGACCGCCGTCAACGAGGACTGCAGGCCGCCGGAGCGGGAGACCATGTCCTTGTAGGACATCTCCGCCATCTCCTTGATGTCGGCGCCGGCGGCGAACACCCGCTCCCCGCCGTAGACGACCACCGCGCGGACGTCGTCGCGCTCGGTGGCCTGCTGCGCGGCGGCCCGGATCTCCTCCTGCACCTGCTGGTTCAGCGCGTTCATCTTCGGCCGGTCCAGCCGGATCGTGCCGACACCGTCCTCGACCTCGAGCCTGACGAACTCCACGGGCACCTCCACGACGCTCTCGGGCCGTGCGGTCGCCCGGCCACCGGTCCGCACCCTAGCCCGCCCTCCACCCACGGCCGGCCGCGTGGCCCGGGACGACCCGGGCACAATGGGGCGCGTGAGTTCCCCCTCCTGGCGCTGGAGCGCCCCCGGCGAGTTCGCCCCCGTGTGGCCCGGGAGCCCGCACCGGCTCGGCGCCACCTGGTCGCCCGAGTCCACGACCTTCGCCGTGCACGCCCCCGAGGCGCAGGCGCTGTGGGTGTGCCTGGTCGACGACGCCGGTCGCGAGACCCGCCACCAGCTCACCGAGCACACGCTCGGGGTGTGGCACGGCGCGATCCCGGGCGTGGTTCCGGGGCAGCGCTACGGCTTCCGCGCCGACGGTCCCTGGCAGCCGGACGCCGGTCGCCGCTTCAACCCGCACAAGCTCCTGCTCGACCCCTACGCCCGTGCGGTCAGCGGCACGGTGACGGCGACGGCCGGCTCCCCCGAGCTGCTGGCGCACGACCCCGCCGAGCCCTGGCGTCCGAGCCCGGTCGACTCCGCCGGCCACGTCCCCCTCGGCGTCGTGGTCGACGACGACTTCGACTGGGCGGGCGACCGGCCGCCGGCGGTCGGGTGGCAGGACACGGTGCTCTACGAGCTCCACGTCAAGGGCTTCACCCAGCTGCACGACCGCGTGCCCGAGGCGCTGCGCGGCACGTACGCCGGCCTGGGCTCCGCACCCGTCGTGGACTACCTCCGCGACCTCGGGGTGACCGCGGTCGAGCTGCTCCCGGTCCACCACTTCCTCTCGGAGCGGCCGCTGGCCGAGCGCGGGCTGTCGAACTACTGGGGCTACAGCTCCATCGGGTTCTTCGCCCCCCACGCCGCGTACGCCGCCGGCGACCGCGGCCAGCAGGTCACCGAGTTCAAGGAGATGGTGCGCTCCTTCCACGCCGCCGGCATCGAGGTCGTCCTCGACGTCGTCTACAACCACACCGCCGAGGGTGGGGCCGACGGTCCGACGTACTCCTTCCGAGGGCTGGACGACTTCGGCACCTACAAGCGTGCACACGCGACCAGGGACGCCTACTGGGACGTCACGGGCTGCGGCAACACCGTCGACGCCTCGCACCGCGGCACGCTGCGGTTGATCATGGACTCGCTGCGCTACTGGGTCACCGAGATGCACGTCGACGGCTTCCGCTTCGACCTCGCACCGGCGCTGGCGCGCACCGGGCACGAGGTCGACATGCGCAGCGCCTTCCTCACCACCGTCGGCCAGGACCCGGTGCTGCGGCAGGTCAAGCTCATCGCCGAGCCCTGGGACGCCAGCATGGACGGCTACCAGGTCGGGAACTTCCCGCCACCGTGGGGCGAGTGGAACGACAAGTACCGCGACACCATGCGCGACTTCTGGCGCGCCGACGCCGGGGGCATCCGCGAGGTCGCCTCCCGACTGGCCGGCTCCTCCGACCTGTACGCCGACGACGGCCGCTCGCCGTACGCCTCGGTGAACTTCGTGACCTGCCACGACGGCTTCACGCTGCGTGACCTCGTCTCCTACGACCGCAAGCACAACGAGGCCAACGGCGAGGGCAACCGCGACGGCTCCGACCACAACCGCTCGTGGAACCACGGGGTCGAGGGCGAGACCGACGACCCTGCGATCGTGGCGCTGCGACGGCGCCAGGCGATGAACCTGATGGCGACGCTGTGCCTGTCCAGCGGCATCCCGATGCTCGGCGCGGGTGACGAGCGGGGGCGCACTCAGGGCGGCAACAACAACGCCTACTGCCAGGACAACGAGACCTCGTGGGTCGACTGGCGCGCCGACGACGCCTGGCTGGACCTCTACGAGCTGACCAAGAAGGCGCTGCGGCTGCGCCGCGAGCACCCGGCACTGCGGCAGCGGCACCACTTCCGGGGCCACCCCGCCGTCGACGGCGGGCCCAAGGACCTCGCGTGGATGCATCCCGAGGGCCGCGAGATGACCGACCAGGACTGGTACGACGGCGCGCTGCACGTCGTGGGGATGTTCGTCTCGGGTGACCCGCTGCGCGCACCGGGGCCGCGGGGCGAGCAGATGCGCGACCGGTCGTTCCTGCTGTGGTGCAACGCCCAGAGCACCGACTGCGAGATCCGGCTGCCCGAGAACGAGTGGGTCGCCCGCGGCGAGGTGGTGCTGAGCACCGACCCCGCCCACACGGACGGCTCCGAGGTGCGGGCGGGCGACGAGATCACGCTCGCCGCCCGCTCGCTCCTGCTGCTGCGCCAGGCCTGAGGCCCCGCCGGGTCAGGACGGGACGGCGACCAGGCCCATCTCGGCGATCGAGGCGAGGCGGTTGTTCCGCGGGACGACCCGGACGGTGTAGCCGAACGAGCCCGACGTGGCCAGGGTGACGGTCCCGTCGAAGCGGTGCCGGTTGGCCTCGTAGGACTCGGCCGCCTTCAGCGGGACCGTGCCGGCGACCGTCATGACGTCCTCGTCGCGGACCCGGCCGTGCACGACCTGCACCTCGACGTCGTCGGGGCTGAGCGAGCCGAGGGAGACGAAGGCGTGCACCGTCATGGTGGCGCCGACCTCCGGGGAGTCGCCGACGCCGTCGGAGTCGACGTGCTCGACGGCGACGTCGCCCCAGCCGGCGCGCACGCGTGCCTTCCAGGTGGCGAGGTCCTGCGCGCCGGCGTAGTCGTGGTTGAGGGTGCGCGAGGACTCGGCGGCCGGCACGTAGAGCGTGTCGACGTAGTCGCTGACCATCCGGTCGGCGAGCACCTTGGGCCCGAGCGACTTGAGGGTGTGACGCACCATCTCCAGCCAGCGGCCCGGCGTACCGTCCGCGTCGTGGTCGTAGAACCGCGGCGCGACCTCGCGCTCGATCAGGTCGTACAGCGCCTCGGACTCCAGGTCGTCACGACGGTCGGGGTCCTCGACGCCGTCGGCCGACGGGATCGCCCAGCCGTTGTTGCCGTCGAACCACTCGTCCCACCAGCCGTCGAGGATCGACAGGTTGAGCCCGCCGTTCAGCGCCGCCTTCATGCCGGAGGTGCCGCACGCCTCGTAGGGCCGCAGGGGGTTGTTCAGCCAGACGTCGCAGCCCGGGTAGAGCGGCAGCGCCATCTTGATGTCGTAGTTGGGCAGGAAGACGATGCGGTGGCGCACCTCCGGGTCGTCGGCGAACCGCACGATCTCCTGGATGAGCCGCTTGCCGCCCTCGTCGGCCGGGTGCGACTTGCCGGCGATGACCAGCTGGATCGGGCGCTCGGGGTGCAGCAGCAGCGACTTGAGGCGGGCGGGGTCGCGCAGCATCAGCGTCAGCCGCTTGTACGACGGCACGCGGCGGGCGAACCCGATGGTCAGCACGTCGGGGTCCAGCGCGGAGTCGATCCACTTCAGCTCCGCCGGGGCCGCGCCCCGGTGGGCCCAGGAGTCGCGCAGCCGCTTGCGGGCGTCGACGACGAGCCGCTCGCGCAGGTCGCGCTTGACGGACCAGATCTTCGTCGACGGCACCTCGTCGGCGACGTCGAAGACACGTGACGCGCTGTCGGCCCCGGGGCCGGAGCCCGGCTCGACGCCGGCCTCGCGAGCGAGGTCGAAGACCTCGCGGGCGACCCAGGTCGGCGCGTGGACGCCGTTGGTGATGGAGATGATCGGCCGGTCGGAGGCGTCGAAGGCAGGCCACAGCCCCCCGAACATCCCGCGGCTGACCTCGCCGTGCAGCTGCGAGACGCCGTTGGCGCGCTGCGCGAGCCGCAGACCCATGACGGCCATGTTGAAGACGCCGGGGTCGCCGCCCTCGAAGTCCTCCGCCCCGAGGGCGAGGATGCGCTCGACGGGCACGCCCGGGCAGGCGTTGTCGCCGCCGAAGAACTGGGTGACGAGGTCGCGCGGGAAGCGGTCGATGCCGGCCGGGACCGGGGTGTGGGTCGTGAAGACGGTGCCGGCGCGCGAGACCTCGACGGCGGCGTCGAAGTCGAGCCCCTTGTCCTCGGTCAGCTCGCGGATCCGCTCGAGGCCGAGGAAGCCCGCGTGACCCTCGTTGGTGTGGAACACCTCGGGCTCGGCGAAGCCGGTCAGCCGGGCGTGGGTGCGCACGGCGCGGACGCCGCCGATCCCGAGCAGCATCTCCTGGCGCAGCCGGTGCTCGGTGTTGCCGCCGTACAACCGGTCGGTGACGTCGCGCAGGACGCCGTGGTTCTCCTCGATGTCGGTGTCGAGCAGCAGCAGCGGGACGCGACCGACGCTGGCGACCCAGATCCGGGCCACGGCCTCCTCGCCGCCGGGCATGCCGATCGAGATGCGGGCCGGGGTGCCGTCGGCCTCCCGCAGCAGCGAGAGCGGCAGCTCGTCGGGGTCGAGGACCGGGTAGGTCTCCTCCTGCCAGCCGTCGCGCGAGAGCCACTGGCGGAAGTAGCCGTGGCGGTAGAGCAGCCCCACGCCCACGATCGGGACGCCGAGGTCGCTGGCGGACTTGAGGTGGTCGCCGGCGAGGATGCCGAGGCCGCCGCTGTACTGCGGCAGCACGGCGGTGATGCCGAACTCGGGCGAGAAGTAGGCGATCGCGGCCGGGGCGCTCTCGTCGAGCCCCTGGAACCAGCGCGGGCCGGTGAGGTACTCCGCGAGGTCGGCGCGGGCGGTCTCGAGCCGCGCCAGGAAGTCGGCGTCCTCGGCGAGCCGCGCGAGCAGGTCGGCGGGAACGAGGCCGAGGAGCTTCACCGGGTCCTGCCGGCTCTTCTCCCACAGCTCCGCGTCGATGGACTCGAAGAGGTCCTGGGTCGGCGGGTGCCAGGACCAACGGAGGTTGCCGGCCAGCTCGCCGAGAGCGGTCAGGGCGGTGGGCAGGACGGGGCGGACGGTGAACCGTCGGATAGCGCGCACCGCAGGAAGGTACCGAATGGATCGTTCAAATCCAATATCGGTACCCACCTGCGTAACTGACAACCCTCGTGGGCGTTCCGCTGACCTTCGCCACTCCCCGACCGTCGACCACGACGGCCGCCGTCCGGTTCCCCGTCGATGTCACCGGCGCCTCGGCCGGGACGCACGAGGGGCCCCGACCATCACGGTCGAGGCCCCTCTCGTCGTACGTCCTGCTCCCCGCACGAAACCGGCGCTTCCCGAGCGATGCTTCGCTCGGGAAGCGCCGGTTTCACTAGGTACCTAGTGAAACCGGCAGCCCGCTCAGCGCACCTTGGCGGCGACCAGGCGGCTCTGCAGCTTCGCCTCGGTGCCCATGTGGCCGGCCTCGCGGCGCAGGTCGCGCGCTGCGCGCTGGGCGCGCCAGGTGACGCCCGGCTTGCCCTCGGTGTCGACCGCGGCCAGGACCAGCCCGCCCAGCAGCGAGACGTTCTTGGCGAAGGCGAGGCGCTGGTTGTTCTTGGCCTCGGCGTCGGTCTCCTCCCAGAAGGCGTGCCCGGCGATCGTGGTCGGCACCAGGCTGGCGGCGAGCACGGTCGCCGAGACGCGCGGGAAGCGGTCGGTGGCCAAGGCCGCGGAGGCCACCAGCTGCACGCCGGCGTTGACCAGCACGAGGGTGTGCGGGTCGGAGGTGATCGGGACCTGCGGAGCGGTCTTGCGGACCGTCTTCACGATCGGGTCGGTGACCGGCTGAGCCTTGTCGGCAAGCGGCTTCGAGTTCTTGAGCGCCTCCACGGCGCCCAGGGCGAAGGTGGTGGCGAGCATGGGGCGGGCGAGGCGTCGGATCAGGGTCATGTCCTCGGTGTACCCCATCTGGAGCCTGTTCAGACCGGAGTCCACGAGCCGCTCGGACGTCGCCGGTCCGGACTGGTTGACCCGCGCGGACTTGGGTAGGTTCGCGGGCATGGTTGGACGCATACCTGTCCTGGATGTCACGCCGCAGATCGAAGGAGGTACGTATCCGGCCAAGGGCGCCGTCGGTGAGCCCTTCGAGGTCACCGCACTGGTCCTGCGCGAGGGCCACGACGCCCACAGCGCCGAGGTCGTCCTCGTCGACCCCACCGGCACGAGACGCCCTCCGCAGCGCATGACCAAGGTGCCCGCCGAGGCGGACCGGTGGCGCGCCACGGTCACTCCTGACACCGAGGGCGCGTGGGGCTTCGAGATCCACGGGTGGAGCGACCCCTACGGCACGTGGGTGCACGACGCCGAGATCAAGGTGCCGGCCGGCATCGACACCGAGCTGATGTTCCTCGAAGGTGCGCTGCTGCTCGAGCGCGCGGCCGAGGGGCGCGACGCCGACGCCGCCGCGACGCTGACGTCGGCGGCCCGGGCCCTGCGCGAGCCGGCCACTCCCGACATCGTGCGGCTCTCGGCCGGCATCTCCCCCGCCGTCCGGGCCGTCCTCGACGCCGACCCGGTCCGCGAGCTGCTGACCGTCGCAGGCCCCTTCCCGTTCTTCGCCGACCGCCAGCGCGCCCTCTACGGCTCCTGGTACGAGTTCTTCCCCCGCTCCGAGGGCGCTCGGGTCGACGAGAGCACGGGCGCGACCATCAGCGGGACCTTCCGGACCGCCGCGAAGCGCCTTCCCGCCGTGGCCGACATGGGCTTCGACATCGTCTACCTGCCGCCGATCCACCCGATCGGCCGGGTCAACCGCAAGGGGCGCAACAACACCCTGGACCCGGGACCCGACGACGTCGGCTCACCCTGGGCCATCGGCTCGAGCGAGGGCGGTCACGACGCCATCCACCCCGACCTGGGCACGTTCGAGGACTTCGACGCCTTCGTGGCCGAGGCCGACCGGCTCGGGCTCGAGATCGCGCTCGACCTGGCCCTGCAGGCGGCGCCGGACCACCCGTGGGCGACCGAGCACCCGGAGTTCTTCACCACGCGCGCCGACGGCACGATCGCCTACGCGGAGAACCCGCCGAAGAAGTACCAGGACATCTACCCGATCAACTTCGACAACGACCCCGAGGGCATCTACGCCGAGGTGCTCCGCATCGTCCGGCTCTGGATGGGCCACGGCGTACGGGTGTTCCGCGTGGACAACCCCCACACCAAGCCGGTGGCGTTCTGGGAGCGGCTGCTCGGCGAGGTGCGGGCGACCGACCCCGACGTGATCTTCCTGTCCGAGGCCTTCACCCGGCCCTCGATGATGGGCGCGCTGGCCAAGGTCGGCTTCCACCAGAGCTACACCTACTTCACCTGGCGCACGACGCGGCACGAGATCGAGACCTACTTCGAGGAGGTGTCGCGCGAGACCAGCCACTTCCTGCGGCCGAACTTCTTCGTCAACACCCCCGACATCCTCCACGAGTACCTCCAGTACGGCGGTCCGCCGGCGTTCAAGGTCCGTGCCGCCCTGGCCGCCCTGGGGTCGCCGTCGTGGGGCGTCTACGCCGGCTTCGACCTGTTCGAGCACGTCGCGGTCAAGCCCGGCTCGGAGGAGTACCTCGACACCGAGAAGTTCCAGATCCGCATCCGCGACTGGGACGCAGCGGCGGCGTCGGGCCGGACGCTGGCGCCGTACCTCACCCTGCTCAACCAGGTACGCCGCGACCACCCGGCGCTGCAGGAGCTGCGCAACCTGACCGTGCACAACCCCGAGGACGACGCGGTCGTCTGCTTCTCGAAGTCGACCGAGCTGCCCGACGGCAGCCGCGACACCGTGATCGCGGTGGTCAACGTCGACCCGCACAACACCCGTGAGACCACCGTCCACCTCGACATGGCCGCCCTCGGCCTCGACTGGGCCGACCGGTTCCTCGTGCACGACGAGGTGACCGGGGCCGACTGGACCTGGGGCGAGCACAACTACGTCCGCCTCGACCCCTTCGACGAGCCCGCGCACATCCTGACCGTGAGGAGCCCCACCGCCTGATGACCACCACCTCCCCCACCCCGTCCGGAACCCAGACGGGCACCGTGCCCGCCGTCTCCCCCGGGGCCACCGAGGACACCGAGTGGTTCAAGACCGCGGTCTTCTACGAGGTCCTGGTGCGCTCGTTCTCCGACAGCGACGGTGACGGCTTCGGCGACTTCAAGGGCTTGACAGAAAAGCTCGACTACCTGCACTGGCTGGGCGTCGACTGCCTGTGGGTCCCACCGTTCTTCACCTCGCCGCTGCGCGACGGTGGCTACGACGTCGCCGACTACACCGAGATCCTCCCGGAGGTCGGCACGCTCGACGACTTCCAGGAGTTCCTCGACGAGGCCCACAAGCGCGGCATCCGCGTGATCATCGACTTCGTCATGAACCACACCAGTGACGCGCACCCGTGGTTCCAGGCCTCGCGCAACGACCCCGACGGTCCGTACGGCGACTTCTACGTCTGGTCCGACACCGACGACGACTACGCCGACGCGCGCATCATCTTCGTCGACACCGAGCCGTCGAACTGGACGTGGGACCCGGTGCGTCAGCAGTACTTCTGGCACCGGTTCTTCCACCACCAGCCCGACCTGAACTTCGACAACCCCAAGGTCCACGAGGCGATGTACGAAGCGCTCTCGTTCTGGCTCGACATGGGCATCGACGGGTTCCGCCTCGACGCCGTCCCCTACCTCTACGAGCGACCGGGGACGAACGGCGAGAACCTGCCCGAGACGCACCAGTTCCTCAAGGAGGTGCGTGCCTACATCGACCGGAACTACCCGGGGCGCGTGCTGCTGTGCGAGGCCAACCAGTGGCCCGCCGACGTGGTGGAGTACTTCGGCGACTTCGAGAAGGGGGGCGACGAGTGCCACATGGCCTTCCACTTCCCGGTCATGCCGCGCATCTTCATGGGCGTGCGTCGCGAGTCCCGCTTCCCGATCTCCGAGATCATGGAGCAGACGCCCGCCATCCCGGACGGCTGCCAGTGGGGCATCTTCCTGCGCAACCACGACGAGCTGACCCTCGAGATGGTCACCGACGAGGACCGCGACTACATGTGGGGCGAGTACGCCAAGGAC
This sequence comes from uncultured Actinomycetota bacterium, assembly GCA_963721555.1. GTDB lineage: Bacteria > Actinomycetota > Actinomycetes > Propionibacteriales > Nocardioidaceae > Marmoricola_A. The sequence goes on from CAVRJU010000005.1 coordinate 149,452, forward strand.
CCCCGCATGAAGGCCAACATCGGCATCCGTCGCCGGCTCGCCCCGCTGCTGGACAACGACACGAACCAGATGGAGCTCTTCACCGCGCTGCTGCTGTCGCTGCCGGGCTCGCCGGTGCTCTACTACGGCGACGAGATCGGGATGGGCGACAACATCTGGCTCGGTGACCGCGACGGCGTCCGCACCCCGATGCAGTGGACGGCCGACCGCAACGCCGGGTTCTCCAAGGCCACCCCGGGTCGGCTCAACCTGCCGCTGAACCAGGACCCCGTCTTCGGCTACCAGCGCGTGAACGTCGAGACCGAGCTGGAGAACTCCTCGTCGCTGCTGCACTGGACGCGCCGGATGATCCACGTCCGCAAGAACCACCCGGCCTTCGGGCTGGGCGACTTCCAGGACCTCGGGGGGTCGAACCCGAGCGTGCTGTCCTACGTGCGCGAGCACGAGGGCGACACGGTGCTGTGCATCAACAACCTGTCGCGCTTCCCCCAGCCGGTCGAGCTCGACCTGCGCCGGTGGGAGGGCGTCGTGCCCGTCGAGCTGCTGGGCGGCACCCGCTTCCCGCAGATCGGCGAGCTGCCCTACCTGCTGACGCTGACCGGCTACGGGTTCCTGTGGTTCCGGCTCCCGCGACCGGCGCCGCTGCACGAGCCGGCCGCCGAGACCGGCAGCGGTGCGGCCGCCGACGCCGGCCTGACCCGCGGCGCCGAGGAGCCGGCATGACCCCGGACGCCCGCGAGCAGGTCCACCGGTTCGTCGAGCAGGCGCGCTGGTTCGGCGGCAAGGGCCGCACCTTCACGATCGGCGACTCGCGCCGGCTGGTGCTGCAGGAGGGTTCCGACAGCCGGCCGACGGTGACCGTCGAGCTGGTCGAGCTCGCCTTCGACGGTGGCGAGAGCGACACCTACCAGCTGCCGACCGTCTACTACGTAACCGAGCAGGAGCAGCTGGCCCACGCCCACATCGGGTCGTGGGAGGACGAGGAGCTGGGCGCGGTCCACGCCTACGACGCCCTGCACGACCGAGCCACCGCCCCGCTGTGGGTGCGGTCGCTGGCCGAGGGCAGCACGCGGGGCGAGGGAGCCGACGCGGTGCGGTTCGTGCGGGTCGGCGACCACGAGCTCGACGTCGATGCGCGGTCCTCGTTCTTCTCCGGCCAGCAGAGCAACTCGTCGGTGATCTTCGGCGAGGACAGCCTGCTCAAGGTCTTCCGTCGGGTCACCCCGGGCGTCAACCCCGACATCGAGATCCTCGCGGCGCTGAGCGAGGCCGGCAACGAGAACGTCGCCACGCTCTACGGCTACGTCGAGACCTCGGCGGGCACGGGCGGCTCCGCAGGTCCAGGCGGGTCCGGTGGGTCGGGTGAGGTGCTGCAGCTGGGCATCCTCCAGCAGTTCCTGCGGACCGCGAGCGACGGCTTCGACCTGGCTCTGGCCAGCCTGCGTGGCCTCTTCGGCGACGGCGGCGAGATGACCGCCCGTCAGGCCGGGGGCGACTTCGCCTCCGAGTCGCACCGGCTGGGTCGGGCCGTGGCCCAGATGCACGTCGACCTCGCCGACGCGTTCGGGACGGAGACGTGGGACCGCGGACGGCTCGACCGGCTGACGTCGGCCATGACGGCCCGCCTCGACGCCGCGCTGCCCGTCGTACCCGGGCTGGAGGAGCACGCCGACGCGCTGCGGGCGCTGTTCGCGCGGGTGGGCGACCACCCGCGGGAGGTCGTGGCGCAGCGGGTGCACGGTGACCTGCACCTCGGCCAGACGCTCAGGACGGTGTCGAGCTGGAAGATCATCGACTTCGAGGGCGAGCCGGCCAAGCCGCTCGAGGAGCGGCGGCAGGCCGACTCGCCGTGGCGCGACGTGGCGGGGATGCTGCGCTCGTTCGACTACGCCGCGGAGCTGACCCGGGCCGACCACGAGCAGGCGACGGGCGACTCGGACCACCACGACGCCGAGCGGGCCCGGGACTGGTCCTCGCGCAACGTCGAGGCGTTCCTCGCCGGCTACCGCGACGCCAGCGGTGCGTCGGTCGACCAGGTGCTGCTGACGGCGTACACCGCGGACAAGGCGGTCTACGAGGCGGTCTACGAGGCGCGCAACCGGCCGACCTGGCTGCCGATCCCGCTCTCCGCCCTGGCCCGCATCACCTCGTGAGCCATCGGGGTGACGCGTCGGTCACGGTGGCTCCTCACCCCGGCCGGCTCCTGGTCACTGACTGCTGGAATGCCGGAGTGTGGGCGCCGGCTGCAGGAAACGGCAGCTGCGGCTTGGGGGCATCGACCAGAATCAGGGGGTGGAGGGCCACCTGCGTGATCGCCTGACGCTCGGCCCCTACCGCCGTCGTCGGTGGATGCGGCGTCGCCTGGCGCAGCTCGACCGCGAGTACGCCGCTGCCGCGACCGGTCGGGCGTCTCGGAGGCGTCGTCCGCGCAGCGACCGGACGCTCGGGCCCCTGGCGGCCGTTGCGCTCTTCGTGGTGATCATCGGGGCCGGCGGCATGGCCATGGGGGCGTCCGACCTCGTGGGTCGGCTGCCCTGGGCCGAGGACGTGCGCGGGAACCCACCGGACGCGCCCGCCGGGCCCGGCGCCTTCGCCTTCAGCGCCACCCAGCCGGGTCGCTCGGACGAGCCGGTCGGCTACTCCCCCTGCGAGCCGCTGCGGGTGGTGCTCAACGACGACCGGGCCCCGGACGGCGTCGAGGGCCTGGTCGAGGACGCACTGACCGAGGTCGCCGCGCTGACCGGCCTGCGCATCGAGCTGGTGGGGCCCAGCGACGAGGTGCCGACGCCCGACGGCGCGCGTCCGCTCGACGCCCCGGCGCTGGTCGCCTGGACCGACCCCGAGCAGGTGCCGGCCCTCGAGGGGCGCGTGGCCGGGCTCGGCGGCAGCACAGCCGTGGAGGAGCCGCTGCGCAGCCGGGTGTGGCTGAGGACCGGCCAGGTCGCGCTCGACAGCCCGGACCTCGCCGAGATCCTCAACCGGCCGGGCGGCAGGGAGCAGGTGCTGGCCATCATCCGTCACGAGGTCGGTCACCTCGTCGGGCTCGACCACACCCCTGACAGCACGCAGCTCATGCACAGCGAGAACGTCGGGGTCGCGGACTTCCAGAACGGCGACCGCCGTGGGCTCGCGCGGCTCGGCGACATCCGCTGCCGCTGACCGCCGCCGAACCGCCGCTGCCGCTGACCGCCGATGCCCCGAAGGCCGGACCGGTTCAGACGCCCCAGAGCGCACCGACGTGGCGGGCATCGGTGCCGCAGCACCCGCCCACCACGGCGAGCCGGGGCAGGTGGGCCCGCAGCTGGTCGACGGTTGCCGCGAGCAGGCCGAGGTCGCCCTCGTCCAGCTCCTCCATCGCGTCGAGCTCCGCGTGCGTCAGCGTCGACGCGTTCGGCCGGAGCACCGCGACCCGTTCCTGCCAGGCGCCGCCGTCGAGGCCCGGCGCCACGTGCGTCGGGTGGGCGCAGTTGACGCCGAACCAGTCCGGCGCGGCGACGGCGTCCACCCGCGCCACGGCCTCGGCGAGCATCGTGCCGTCGGGGAGCCGACCGTCGGTCTCGACGGTGAAGGAGACCACGACCGGGAGGCCGTGGGTCCGCGCGGCGCGCACCACCCCGATCGCCTCCTCGGTCGCCGTCAGGGTCATGGCGTGCACGAGGTCCACGCCTTCGGCCGCGAAGGACCGCACCTGCGCCTCGTGGTGGCCGGCGGCCTCGTCCGGGTCGGTCCACGCGCCGGGGACGTAGCCGTCGCCCCTCGGGCCGAGGATGCCGACCACGAGCGAGCGCGCCACCCCGGCCCGCTCCTGCACCCCGCGGGCGAAGGTCACGGCGGCGCGGTTGACGCGGTCCAGCGCCTGGCCTCCGTAGCCGACCCGTCCGCCCCACTCCGGGCTCGCCCGCCAGGTGGGCGTCTCGACGAGCAGGCCGGCCCCGGCAGCACGTGCGACCGCGGCGTACTGGTCGTAGTAGTGGTCCAGCACCGCTCGCCCCGCACGGTCCTCCAGCAGCGGGAACGCCGCGAACTCGGGCAGGTCGATCCCCTGGTGGAAGATCAGGTCGGTCTCGAGCCCGCCGTCGGTGACGAAGGGGCCGTCGGCGAACAGGGTCGCAGCGCTCATGGGGCAACTCTCCTCCCCACCGGCCACGGACGGAACCTCCCAGGGTGAGCGCGGAGGGACGCCCGAGGTCGCAGCCCGGGCTGGTCGCGTTGTGCACGTGTTGCACCGCTGCCAGAGTGGGTAGGTCATCCCAAGCCCCGCACTCCCCCGAGCCCCCAGGAGCAGCCTCCGTGCCGAATCCCCAGCCCGCGCCCGTGAGTCACGGCGACCTCGCCCTGCTCGTCGAGGGCCGGTACGGCGACCCGCACGCGCTCCTCGGCGTGCACCCGCACGACGGCGCCGTCACGGTCCGCACGCTCAAGCCGCTCGCCGAGACCGTCACGGTCGTGTACGGCGACGAGCGCCACCCGCTCTCGCACGAGGCCCACGGGGTGTGGTCGGGGGCGATCGCGACCAAGCACACGCCCGACTACCGCCTCGAGGTGACCTACGCCGACGGTCACCCGCACGTGGTGGACGACGCCTACCGCTACCTGCCCACCCTGGGCGAGATGGACCTGCACCTGATCAACGAGGGCCGTCACGAGGAGCTGTGGCGCGTGCTCGGCTCCCACGTCCAGCGCTACGACGGCCCCTTCGGCCTGATCAGTGGCGTCTCGTTCGCCGTGTGGGCGCCGCACGCCAAGGGCGTCCGGGTGAAGGGCGACTTCAACTCCTGGGACGGCCGCGAGCACCCGATGCGCGCGATGGCCTCCTCGGGCGTGTGGGAGCTGTTCGTGCCGGGGGTCGGCTCGGGCACGAGGTACAAGTACGAGGTGCTCGGCGCCGACGACGTCTGGACCGAGCGGGCCGACCCGATGGCGTTCTCCACCGAGGCGCCACCCCTGACGTCGTCGCGGGTCCACGAGTCGTCGTACACCTGGGGTGACGACGCCTGGATGCAGGCGCGCGACCACAAGAACCCGGCCAAGGAGCCGATGTCGGTCTACGAGATGCACCTGGGCTCGTGGAAGCGCCACCCCGACACGTCCTTCTGGAGCTACGACGAGCTCGCCGACGACCTGGTGCCCTACCTGCGCGACAACGGCTTCACCCACGTCGAGCTGATGCCCGTCATGCAGCACCCGTTCGGCGGCTCGTGGGGCTACCACGTGACGTCGTACTTCGCCCCCGACGCCCGCTTCGGCGACCCCGACGGCTTCCGCCGACTCGTCGACCGGCTGCACCAGGCCGGCATCGGCGTCATCCTCGACTGGGTGCCCGGCCACTTCGCCACCGACGCGTGGGCGCTGGCACGCTTCGACGGCACCCCGCTCTACGAGGACCCCAACCCGCAGCGCGGGTGGCACAAGGAGTGGGGCTCCCACATCTTCAACTTCGGGCGCAACGAGGTCCGCAACTTCCTCTACGCCAACGCGGTCTACTGGCTCGAGGAGTTCCACGCCGACGGCCTGCGCGTCGACGGCGTCGCCTCGATGCTCTACCTCGACTACGCCCGTGAGGCCGGCGAGTGGTCGCCCAACATCCACGGCGGCCGCGAGAACCTCGAGGCGGTGCAGTTCCTGCAGGAGATGAACGCCACCTGCCACAAGCGGGTGCCCGGCGCCGTCACCATCGCCGAGGAGTCGACGTCCTGGCCGGGCGTCACCGAGCCGACCAGCGAGGGCGGTCTCGGCTTCGACTTCAAGTGGAACATGGGCTGGATGCACGACACCCTCGACTACCTGAGCCGCGAGCCGATCCACCGCACCTACCACCACGGCGGGATGACCTTCTCGATGGTCTACGCCTACACCGAGCAGTTCGTGCTGCCGCTGAGCCACGACGAGGTCGTGCACGGCAAGGGCTCCCTGCTGCGCAAGATGCCGGGCGACCGCTGGCAGAAGCTCGCCAACCTGCGCGCCTACTACGCCTTCATGTGGGCGCACCCGGGCAAGCAGCTGCTGTTCATGGGGTGCGAGTTCGGCCAGGACGCCGAGTGGGCCGAGCAGCGCGAGCTCGACTGGTGGCTGCTCGAGCAGCCCGGCCACGCAGGGATGCTGGGGCTGGTCCGCGACCTCAACCACGTCTACCGCGACACCCCGGCGCTGTGGGCCGAGGACCACGACGAGTCCGGCTTCCGCTGGATCGAGGCCGACGACGCCGCCAGCAACGTCTTCGCCTTCCTGCGCACCGACGGCGCCGGCTCCCAGCTGGCCTGCGTGGTCAACTTCGCCGGCGTCCCCCACCACGGCTACCGCATCGGCCTGCCGCACGCCGGCACCTGGCGCGAGGTGCTGAACACCGACGCCGAGGTGTACGCCGGGTCCGGCGTCGGCAACCTCGGCGAGGTCCGGGCCGAGCCGGAGGGGTCCCACGGCCTCCCCGCCTCGGCGACGATCTCCGTGCCCCCGCTGGGCGCGGTCTGGCTGCGGTACGACGGCTGAGACACCGCGGGACCGGGCCGGTCCACCCCCGGAGACCTCGACCGGTCGCCGGTTAGGGTCGCAGGGTGAGCCGGGACAGCGACACGTACGACGGGACCGACGACGGGGCGGCGAGCTCGACGGTGACGACGGTGACCGCAGCGCCCGCGGCGTTCGGCTCGAGCCGGTCGGCAACGGAGTGACCCGTGTCAGCTGGTCCGACGCGCTCCAGGCCCAGGGCTTCGACGCCGCCTCCGCGGCCGTGCGCGAGGAGGTCGACCGGGCGCTGGAGCAGCGCGGGCAGCGGCGCGTGGAGGCCCTCGTCGACCCCGCCGACGTCACGGCCACCCGGATCGCGACCTGGGCCGGTCTGCAGCGCGAGGGCGTCATGCGCGGCGCGGTCGACCGTGCCGGCGAGGCGGGCGACCGGGTCGTCTTCGCCCGCCTCCACACCGACGCCCCGGTGTCGAAGTCGCGCGGCTTCCGGGCCCTGCTGAACTCGTTCCTGCCCCGCAAGCGCGCCATCGCGCAGATGCTGGTGCGCGACGAGCAGGGCCGGGTGCTGCTGTGCAACCTGACCTACAAGCAGGACTGGGACCTGCCGGGCGGCGTCGTGGAGGTCAACGAGTCACCGCGCGTCGCCGTCTCCCGCGAGGTCGAGGAGGAGCTGGCTCTCGACATCGCCGCCGGCTCGCTGCTGCTGACCGACTGGCTGCCGCCGTGGAGCGGGTGGGACGACGCCGTCTGCCTGGTGTTCGACGGCGGTCGCCACGACGCCGACCTCGCGGACCGCATCGTGCCGCAGGCCCGCGAGATCCGTTCGGCACGCTTCTGCACCGTGGCCGAGGTGCACCAGCTCTGCGCCGACTTCACCGCCCGGCGGATCGACTCCGCCCTGGCGGCGGTCGACGGGCCCGCCCCGAGCTACAGCGAGAGCGGTCGCCCCGTGTGACCCCGGGCCCGCCGGCACCGGGGCCGCGGGATCAGAACAGCGCCGAGGCCAGGTCGCGGCGGCCGGCGAGCACGCGCGGGTCGTCGTTGCCCACCACGGCGAACAGCTCGAGCAGGTGGACCCGGGCAGCGGTGCGCTCCTCGCCCGCCGTACGCCGCACCACGTCGAGCAGGCGCGCGAAGGCGTCCTTCACGTGACCGCCGAGGAGGTCGATGTCGGCGACCAGGAGCTGCGCCTCGACGTCGTCGGGCCGGTCGGCCGCGGCCTGCCGCGCCGCAGCAGGGTCGACGTCGGCGGTGCGCTGCATGAGGCGGGCACGTGAGAGGCCGACGGCGGCCTCGGTGTCGGCGGGGCTGGCGTCGAGCAGCTTCTGGTACTCCGCGATCGCGGTGTCGAGGTCACCGGCCATGAGCGCTTCCTCGGCCGGGGCGTAGCGCGGGTCGACCGCGTCCTCGGCCTCCTCCTCGGCGACGGGTCCGTCCGCGAAGGGCTGGTGGCGACCGGTGATGCCCTGCGAGGTCATCTGCTGCAGGAGCTGGCCGAAGAAGGCGCGCAGCTCCTCGAGGGCCGGCACCTCCTGGAAGAGCGGCTGCAGGCGGCCCTGGAGCACGAGGGCGACGAGCGGCACCGACGGCACCTGGAGGGCCTGGCCGATGCTGGGCTGGGCGTCGATGTCGACGCGTCCGACCGCGACCCGGCCCTCGAGCCCGTCGGCGATGGCCGAGATGTCGTCGGCGAGCTGGACGCTGGCCGGCATGCGGCTGGGCGAGTAGACGACCAGCACGACGGGGGCGTCCATCGACGACTCCAGGAGGCCCTGGAAGCTCTGGTCGTCGACCTCCAGGGTCCAGCTCGGGCCGGTGCCGTCCGGACCACGGGCGGCACCCGGGCCTGCGGCTCCGGGGACGCCGGCGGGTCGGGCCGGAGCCTTGAGGGCGGAGAGGTCGATCGCACCGGGACGGGAGAACGGCATGGTCATGGCGTCATTGTCCCAGTCGGGTCAGCCGCCGCGCGACCAGGGCCACGGGCGAGACCCCCGCGGGTCCCGAGGCACCCGGTGCTCGGGGGGCACGAGGTCGGCCAGCGTCCTGATCCGCTCGCCCCGGCGCGCCGATGTCCCTGCCTCGCGGCGGACGGTCCGTGGGTCGAGGGCAGGCCCCGTGACGTGCTCGGCGACCGGCTCGTCGTGCACCGGCGAGCGGCTCCACGGCATCGAGACGTCGGAGACGCCGTCACCTCCCCGGTCGTCACCGTCGCGCGCTCCGGAGCGCCGCGCACGGTCGTCCGGGCGGCCCCCTCCGGCTCCGTCGGTCCCGCGGGGCGACCCGCCGCCGTACGCCCGGGCCTGGATCTGCTTGCTGACCCCGAGCGGGTCCCCGACGAAGTGGAACTTGTCGAGTCCCTGACGCTGCGCCGCCGACTCGAAGGTGAGGTGGCCGTAGCCCAGGACACGACCCAGCACCGGCTGGTGGACGGTGAGGTCGACGAGGCCGCGCAGCGGCATGGCGCCCATGGTCTTGGACAGGAACGAGTTGACCTTGAAGACCCGCTTGGTGGTCACGAACAGGACGTCGGAGCGGGTCGCCTGCCACAGCCACTCGCCGCGCACCGCCGCCACCGGGGCGAGCAGCAGCAGGAGACCCGAGGGGTCCTCCACGCTGAGGAGACCGGCGGTGGCGTAGGCGTAGAGCCCCACCGCGGCCGCCAGGCAGCCCACGCGCATGGCCTGGCTGAAGACGTCGGGGTCGACAGGGAGCCGGCGCCCGCGCGCGGCGAGCGCGAACGCGACCGACAGCAGCACCGCTGCGAGCAGGATCGTGCCCTCCACGGTCCGTGGCACCCCCAGCGCACCCGCCACGAGCGACAGCACCGCCACCACCCGGTAGAGCGCGGCACGGGCGTGGGCGAACCAGTGGTGGTGGATCTCGAGGGTGGACTCCCAGGTCTCCCGGCCGTCGTCGTCACCCTCGAGCAGCTGCTCGAGCCACGGCGGGTCGGTCGAGGGCCGGAAGCGGTCACGCACCCACCGACCGGTCTGCCAGGCGCCGCTGCCGAGCGCGCGCGTACGCCGCAGCCGGCGCTGAGGGGCGCCCCGGGCGCCGGGTGACGCCACGGTCAGCTCACGAGAAGAGGGCGCCGAGGAAGTCGATGAGCCCGCTGAAGACCGTCTCGGTCATGCTCCACACCCAGTCCGCCCCACCGCCGGCGAAGTCGGCGAGCTCGTCGGGGGACTGCACCATCCAGAAGCCGACGAACAGCACGAGGAGCACGATGACCAGCGACTTCATGGTCCATGGGTACCAAAATCAGGGTCCGGAGGCCCGGAGGCGCGCGGCAGCGGGCTGCGAACGTCACCGGGCCGCGAGCACGTAGCCGCGCCGGACGACCGTCCGCACCAGCCCCCCGTCGTCGTCGGCGCCGGAGGCACCCGCCGCACCGGCCGCACCCGCGGCCGTGCCCGCCGCACCGCCCTGCAGGGCACCCCGCAGCGCCTCACGCAGCCGCGCCACCGCGACCTCGGCCGCGTGAGGGTCGCGCGAGGCACCGGGCAGGACACGCAGCAGCTCCTCGCGGCTCACGACGTGGCCCGGGGTCGAGGCGAGACGACGCAGCAGCGCCAGCCCGCCCGGGGACACCGGCACCGGACGGTGGTCCAGGGTCACGGTGCCGGCCCGCAGCCGCAACAGGCCGTGGCCGGTCAGGAGCGCGTGCCGGTCGTCCCCCAGCTCCTCGAGGACCAGGCGCACGAGGTCGGCCAGGCGCGCCGTGGCCGGGGTCCGGGCGAGCAGGCCGGCGAAGGACAGCGGCTCGGCGGTCACCGCCCCCACCGCAGCGAGCAGCAGCCGCCGCTCGTCCACCCGGGAACGGACCTGGTCGAGGCACCCCTCCCGACGTACGGCGCGCAGCCAGGCGTGCGCTCCCGGCGCACTGGTGAACAGCACGGCGTCGAAGCGACCCCCCGCGGTGGCCCGGGCCGCGGACCGCACCTGCGCGTGGTGGTCGAGCGGGACCCAGCGGTAGGGCTGCAGACCGTCGACCTCGGCCCCGCCGGCCCGCAGGGCCTGCTCGAGGTCGGCGTCGCGGCGGCCGCCGTGCAGGACGAGCACCCGGGCGGCGTCGACGCCGTCGGCCAGCAGCAGCTCGGTGATCCCGGCGGTCGTCTCGGCCTCGCCCAACCAGTCCGGACGGACCCCGAGCCGTTCCAGGGCGGCGCGCGTCTTGGGGCCTCGGGCCAGTACGCGCGCGCCCGCGAGCAGGTCGAGCACGGCGGGCTCCAGACCGGCGGGCTCGGCGACGGCCCGCCAGCGCTCGACCGCGGCGGCGGTGGTGACCACGACGACGTCCGGGGGGTGGTCGAGAGCCTCCTGGGTCCGTGCGCGCAGGCGCGGGGGGCTCTCGTCGACCGAGGCCACGGTCGGCGCGTGCACGACCGTGGCACCCCGGTCCTCCAGGGCGGCGCCCAGGTCGTCACCGCGGCGCCGGGCGGTCACCAGGATCCGGGCTCCTGCGAGCACCGGGGCGTTGCCGGTCGGCATGGCTCCCAGTCTCGGCGGGTCCTGTCACCGGCGTCGGTCGCGCAGGTTACGTGCGTGCTACGCCGCCGCACCGGTCCAGGCCGGGCCGGCGCCGCTCTCAGTCGTCGAGCAGCCGGTCCGCGGCCGCGTAGGGGTCGAGCTCGTGGGCGACGACCCGACCGGCCAGGTCCTCGAGCCGGTCACGGTCGGTGCTCCCGGCCCAGCGGCGTCGCAGCGAGGCGAGCGCGATGGCCTCCACCTCCTCGCGGGCCCGGCGACGACGACGCACCTCCAGGGCACCGCTGCGTCGCGCCCAGTCGCGGTGCCGCTCCAGGGCGTCGACGACCTCGCCCATCCCCTCCCCGCGGGTGGCGACGGTGCCGAGCACCGGCGGCCTCCAGGCGTCCGGGGGGCGCTGCGCCAGCCCGAGCATCGAGCGCACGTCGCGCCGGACCTGTGCGGCACCGTCGCGGTCGGACTTGTTGACGACGTAGACGTCGCCGACCTCGAGGATGCCTGCCTTGGCGGCCTGGATGCCGTCGCCCATGCCCGGGGCGAGCAGCACGACCGTGGTGTCGGCGGCGCCGGCGACCTCGACCTCGCTCTGCCCGACCCCGACGGTCTCGACCAGCACCACGTCGAAACCGGCGACGTCGAGCACGCGCACCGCCTGCGGGGTGGCCCCCGAGAGACCGCCGAGGTGTCCGCGCGAGGCCATCGAGCGGATGAAGACGTCCGGGTCGGTGGCGTGCTCGCCCATCCGGACCCGGTCACCGAGCAGCGCACCCCCCGAGAACGGCGAGGACGGGTCCACCGCCAGCACGGCGACGCGTCGACCCCGTCGCCGGAGCTCGCCGACGAGCGCCGAGGTGGAGGTGGACTTCCCGACACCGGGGGCGCCGGTCACGCCGACCACGTGGGCCGCTCCCGTGCGCGGCGCGATGAGCGCGATGGCACGGCGCAGGGCCGGGGAGTCCTCCTCGACGAGGCTGAGCAGGCGTCCGACCGCCCGGGCCCGGCCGGCGCGGGCGTCCTCGACGAGGCGCTCGACGTCCGGCTCGGGCACGCGGGCGGTCCCGGCCCTGGTCAGGCGGGGACGCGGATGATGAGGGCGTCGCCCTGGCCGCCGCCGCCGCACAGCGCAGCCGCGCCGACGCCGCCGCCGCGCCGCTTGAGCTCCAGCGCGAGGTGCAGCACGATGCGGGCACCGGACATGCCGACGGGGTGGCCCACGGCGATGGCGCCGCCGTTGACGTTGACCTTGTCGTCGTCGATGCCGAGCTCGCGGGCCGACTCGATGCCGACGGCCGCGAAGGCCTCGTTGAGCTCGAAGAGGTCGATGTCGGACACCTCGATGCCCTCCTTCGCCGCGGCCTTCTGGATCGCGCGCGAGGGCTGCAGCTGCAGGGTGGAGTCCGGCCCGGCGACCTGGCCGGAGGCACCGATCTCGCAGAGCCACTCCAGGCCGAGCTCCTCGGCCTTGGACTTGCTCATGACCACGACGGCGCAGGCGCCGTCGGAGATCTGCGAGGCCGAGCCCGCGGTGATGGTGCCCTCCTTGGAGAAGGCCGGGCGCAGCCTTCCGAGGGACTCGGTGGTCGTGTCGCCGCGCACGCCCTCGTCGGAGGTGACCTGGGTGTCGCCACCGCGGCCCTTGATCGTGACGGGCACGACCTCGTCGTCGAAGACGCCGTTCTTCCAGGCCTCGGCCGCGCGCTGGTGGCTGCGGGCCGAGAAGGCGTCCTGCTCCTCGCGGGTCAGCTCCGCACCGGCGGCGTTGCACTGCTCGGTCAGCATGCCCATCGCCTGGGTCGTGAACTGGTCGTAGAGCGCGTCGTAGGCCATCGAGTCGACCAGCGCGGTGTCGCCGTACTTGAAGCCCTCGCGGGACTTCGGCAGCAGGTGCGGGGCGTTGGTCATCGACTCCATGCCGCCCGCCACGACGATCTCGTGCTCGCCGGCGCGGATGAGCTGGTCGGCCATCGCGATCGCGTTGATTCCCGAGAGGCACACCTTGTTGATCGTGATGGCCGGGACGTTCATGGGGATGCCGCCCTTGACCGCGGCCTGACGGGCGGTGATCTGCCCGGTGCCGGCCTGGATGACCTGGCCCATGATCACGTACTCGACGTCCTCGCCGTTGACGCCTGCCTTGCTCAGGGCAGCCTCGATGGCGACCCCGCCGAGGTCGGCGGCCGACTGGCTCTTGAGCCCGCCGAGGAGGCGCCCGATGGGGGTGCGAGCCCCTGCGACGATGACGGAACCGGACATGGAGCGCCTCCTGCTGCTGCGGGTCGGGTGTGCCCACGCCGAGGGCGGGGGTCTGTCTCGGACGATACCGAGCAGCAGGCACGAGCGGGAGGGGTCGCCTCGCGGTGGTGCTGTCGGACACGTCACAGTCGCTCGCCGCCCCGGGCACGGCGTACGACGATGTGCCGCATGAGTGTGGAGATCCCCGGACACCTGTTCACCGCCATCGACCACGTCGGCATCGCCGTGCCGGACCTCGACGAGGCGATCGCTCTGTACCGCGACGTCTTCGGCATGCAGGTGCTGCACGAGGAGACCAACGAGGAGCAGGGCGTGCGCGAGGCGATGGTCGGGGTCGGCGACTCCGGCTCCTGCATCCAGCTGCTCGCGCCTCTCGACGACACCTCGACGATCGCCAGGTTCCTCGATCGCTCCGGCCCCGGGCTGCAGCAGCTGGCCTACCGGGTCACCGACGTCGAGGCGGTCTCAGCGGTCCTGCGCGAGCGCGGCGTCCGCCTGCTGTACGACGCCCCGCGACGCGGCACGTCCGAGAGCCGCATCAACTTCGTCCACCCCAAGGACGCCGGCGGGGTCCTCGTCGAGCTCGTCGAGCCCGCTGCAGGCGGCTGAACCTCAGGAGCAGTCCACCGCGAGCCCCGGCGTCGGATTGGTCACACGCGGTGGTTACCGGCGGGTAATCCTCGGTAGCGTGCGGGCACCGCCGCCCTCGGGCTCGGCGGCCTTCCTGACCTCGTGCCCCTAGGAGCCGTTGTGAAGCACATCCTCGACGCCATCCAGTCCGGTGAGACCAGCCCCGACGCCTTCGCGGCGCTCGAGGTGCCCGAGTCCTACCGCGCGGCCACGGTCCGCAAGGACGAGGTGGACATGTTCGAGGGGCTCGCCAGCAAGGAGAAGGACCCCCGCACGTCCCTCCACGTCGAGGACGTGGCACTGCCCGAGCTCGGTCCGGGCGAGGCGCTGGTCGCCGTCATGGCGAGCGCGATCAACTACAACACCGTGTGGACCTCGATCTTCGAGCCGGTCTCCACCTTCGGCTTCCTCGAGCGCTACGGCCGGCTCTCCGAGCTCACCAAGCGCCACGACCTGCCCTACCACGTGGTGGGCTCCGACCTCTCCGGCGTCGTGCTCAAGACCGGCCCCGGTGTCACCCGGTGGAAGCCCGGCGCCCGCGTCGTGGCGCACTGCCTCTCGGTCGAGCTGGAGGACCCCGACGGCCACAACGACACGATGCTCGACCCGCAGCAGCGGATCTGGGGCTTCGAGACGAACTTCGGCGGCCTGGCCGACGTCGCCCTGGTCAAGGCCAACCAGCTCATGCCCAAGCCGGAGCACCTCACCTGGGAGGAGGCGGCCTCGCCCGGGCTGGTGAACTGCACGGCGTACCGCCAGCTGGTCTCCAAGAACGGCGGCGACATGAAGCAGGGCGACAACGTCCTCATCTGGGGGGCCTCGGGCGGCCTCGGCGGCTTCGCGACGCAGTACGCCCTCAACGGCGGCGCCACCCCCGTCTGTGTCGTCTCCAACGAGGAGAAGGCCGCCATCGCACGTCGAATGGGTGCCGAGCTGGTCATCAACCGCTCCGAGGAGGGCTACCGCTTCTGGAAGGACGAGCGCACCCAGGACCCGAAGGAGTGGAAGCGCTTCGGCGCCAAGATCCGCGAGCTCACCGGCGGCGAGGACATCGACATCGTCTTCGAGCACCCGGGTCGCGACACCTTCGGCGCCAGCGTCTACGTCACCCGCAAGGGCGGCACCATCACCACCTGCGCCTCCACCACCGGCTACATGCACGAGTACGACAACCGCTACCTGTGGATGAACCTCAAGCGGATCATCTCCTCGCACTTCGCCAACTACCGCGAGTCGTGGGAGGCCAACCGCCTCGTCGCCAAGGGCAAGATCCACCCGACCCTGTCGCGCACCTACCGCCTCGAGGACGTCGGCCAGGCCGCGCTCGACGTCCACCACAACCTCCACCAGGGCAAGGTCGGCGTGCTGTGCCTGGCGCCCGAGGAGGGCCTCGGCGTGCTGGACGAGGAGCTGCGTGCCACCCACCTCACGCAGATCAACGCCTTCCGCGGCCAGTAGGCAGCCGGACGTTCCTCGTTTTCCTCGGACACGCCGACGAGACACGCAACGGCGGACGGGCTTTTGGCGCCGCATCGGTGACACTAGGGAATGGCTCCCGCCCGCCCGCCCAGGAAACGCAAGCACGAATCGAGGGACACTCCCATGACCGAGCGCTCCGGACTCTCCATCTTCGACGAGACCGACGACAGCACCGAGACCTCCACCCTTCCCGCCGTCGCGCCGGCCAAGCCCTCCGCCGCGGTGCCCGGGCAGGCGCCGACCGCGAAGGCAGCGCCGACCCCTGCGCCGACTCCGACCTCCGCCCGCCCGGCGGCCGCCGCCCCTGCCCCGGGCCCCGAGCCCCGCGCCGCCACGCCCCGCACGTCGAGCGGCTTCCCCATCGGTCGGCGCGGCTACGACACCGCCGCGGTGGACCGCAAGGTCGGCCAGCTGAGCAGCGAGAACGCCGCCCTGGCCCGCGACCTGGACGGGACCCGCCGCCGCCTGAGCGAGGTGGAGCAGCAGCTCGCCTCCCTCCGGGAGCAGGCCAGCGAGAACGAGAACCCCACCTACGCCGGGCTGGGCGGTCGGGCCAGCGAGCTGCTGCGTCTGGCCGAGGAGCAGGCTGACGAGGTCATCGCGGCAGCCAAGCACCGCGCCGACGAGCTGCTGCGCACCGCCAGCGCCGACGCGGCGTCGCTGAAGTCCCACGCCTCGCGCGACGCCGAGGACATGCGGATGGTCCAGCTCAAGGAGCTCGACGAGGCCCGCACCTCCGCCATGAGCGAGGTCGAGCACCTGCGCTCGTCGGCCCAGGCCGACGCCGCCGACCTGGTGGCCTCCGCCGAGCGTGACGCCTCGCAGCGTCGCCTGGCCGCCGAGCAGGAGGTCAACGCGCTGCGCACGGGCGCCCGCCGCGAGGCGGAGCAGGCCCTGGCCACCGCCCACCGCGAGGTGCAGGAGATGCAGCGCGGCCTGGCGGTCGAGAAGGAGCGCCTGACCCGCGAGGCCGCCGAGCACCACAGCAACGCCGTGGCCGAGACCACCGCGCTGGTCAACGAGGCGGAGGCCCGGGCCGACGCCGCCGAGCAGCGCGCCCGGGAGGCCATCGCGCAGGCCACCAACCAGCGTCAGGCCGCCGCCGACGAGGCCGAGCGCCTCCTCACCCGCGCCCGCCGCGAGGCTCAGCAGGTCGTGTCCTCGGCCCAGACCCAGGCCGCGACCTTCGTCGCCACCGGCCAGGCGGAGGCCGAGCGCGAGCTGGAGAGCCTGCGCTCCGAGGTCGACCGCTACACCAAGCGCCGCGACGCGATCGTGGCCCAGCTCGGCGCTCTGCGCGACGTCGTGGCCGGCTTCGCCGACGGCCCCGAGCCGCGCGGCAAGGACGCCGGCACGGAGTGACCAGCAAGGTCCGCCCTCCGGCGGAGACGTCCGACGCGCCATCGCACCTGTGGCACCACCACGGTCCGGTGGCGCTCGGCTTTCTCTTCGGGGTCGGGGCGCTGACGGCGTACTGGCTGGGCACCCTGCTGCTCTCGGTCAGCGGCGTCCTCCTCCTCGTGGTCGTGGCGATGTTCCTCGCCGTCGGCCTCGACCCCGTCGTGAACTGGCTGGTCGGCCACCGCGTCAAGCGGCCCTGGGCGGTCGTCATCGTGATCTCCGGGGTGCTGCTCGCCCTGGTGATGTTCTTCGTCGCTCTCGTGCCGGTGATCTCCGAGCAGGTGGGCCGGATCGTCGACCAGGCGCCGGGCTGGTTCGCGCAGCTGCAACGCAGCGAGCGCGTCCAGGACCTCGACGAGCGCTTCGGCGTGGTGCAGAAGGTCGAGGACTTCGTCACCAGCGGCGACTGGGCCTCCGGCCTCTTCGGAGGTGTGGTCGGGCTGAGCCTGGCGTTCTTCGGGTTCCTGGCCAACACCTTCTTCGTGACCGTGCTCATGCTCTACTTCCTGGCCTCCCTGCACACGACCAAGCAGGCGCTCTACGACCTCGCGCCCCGCAGCCGCCGGGCGCGGGTCTCCGACCTGGGGGAGCAGATCTTCACCAGCGTCGGCGGCTACGTCGCCGGCGCCTTCGTGGTCGCGGTGAGCGCCGGAACCGTCTCGCTGGTCTTCCTGATGGTCGTCGGGCTCGCCGAGTACGCCGTCGCGCTGGCTGCCGTGGTGGCGCTGCTGGACTTCATCCCGATGATCGGGGCGACCCTGGGCGCGGTGGTGGTCTCGTCGATCGGGTTCGCCACCGACCTCAAGATCGGCATCGCCTGCGTCATCTTCTTCCTCATCTACCAGCAGGTGGAGAACTACGTGCTCTACCCCCGCGTCATGCAGCGCTCGGTCAACGTCCCCGGGTCGGTGACGGTGATCGCCGCCCTCGTGGGCGCCGGCCTGCTCGGCGTGGTCGGCGCGTTGCTGGCCATCCCCACGGCAGCCGCGGTGCTGCTGCTGGTGCGCGAGGTCTGGATGCCTCGCCAGCGATCCCGCTGACGTGGACCACCGCCCGGGTCAGCACCAGGCCCGTACCCCGTCGGCGGTGAGCGCCTGGTCGCGGCGTACGACGGAGTGGTCGCCGAAGCGCCGGCAGGTCCAGGCGAAGTCGCCGTCGCGGTACTCCACCATGAGCACCCGAGCCCCGTAGGTGTCGACGTACCCCTGGCACTCGCGCCAGCGGCCGCACTCCTCCGCGATGGCGAAGTCGAAGCCGATCTGCGGCCCGCGGGCGCCCAGCTCGACCCAGTTCTTCTGCGCCACCGCCAGTCCGGCGGCGTGGGCGTCGGCCACCAGCAGGCGCGCGAACGCGCGGGCGTCCGCAGCGCTCAGGAGCCCGCGGCTGCGCGTGAACGAGTCGAGGTTGTCGAGCTCGACCGCGTCGTGACCGTCGGCGGCGCATCCCGTGGTCCACCCGGCCACGATGCGCGCCAGCCGCGCCCGTTTCGCCGCGGTCCGGATGTCGAGCAGCCACTCGCCCCAGGCGCTGTCGACGACTGGCTCGCCGCCCTTCTTCAGCACGAGGTCCCACCGGGCGCGCCAGAACCGCTTCTCGTCCGGCTGGGTCTGGAAGCCGTTGACGTAGCAGATGGAGTAGCGACCGGCGACCGGTGGCGCGCTGCGGTCGCGGACCACCGTCCCCACCCGCGCGGGCACCGCGGCCGGGCCCCCGAGCTGGTAGTCCCAGTCGGCGTTCACCGGCGGCAGGGTGCGCGCCTCGACGCCGCGCGCCGCGCCCCCGTCCGACCGGTCCGCGCCCGCTGCACCCACCGGGACGGCCGCCACCGGCAGCGCGACGCAGAGCGCGACGACCACGCGGGCCAGGGGAGGCAGGACGGCGCGGCGGGTTCTCACCCACCCATCGTCCCCCTCCCCCCGCTCCGTGGGGTCGGTTCCGCTCGACGCGTCAGGCGGGCTGCGGGGTCTTGTCGCGCGGTCCGCCCCCCGTGCCTCCTGTGGTGTCGTCCTCGGCGGTGAGCGGCTGGGCGATGGACTCCAGCGACTTGCGCTCGGCCTTCACCCCGAGGAACGCCGCCACGATGCCCCCGGCGATCATCAGCGCGGCGCCGATGTAGTAGCCCAGGGCGATGGCGGAGATGCCCTCGCCGCCCGTGGTCGCGTCGTCGATGAGCTTGCCGAACAGCAGGGGCCCGGCGATGCCTCCGGCAGCGGTGCCGACCGCGTAGAAGAAGGCGATGCAGAGCGCCCGCGTCTCCATGGGGAACACCTCGCTCGCCGTGAGGTACGCCGCGCTGGCGCCCGCGGAGGCGAAGAAGAAGATGATGCAGCCCATCAGGGTCAGGGTCGTCGCGGAGTAGGAGCCGAGCGTCAGCCCTGTGATGCCGAGCAGCACCCCTGAGGTCACGTACGTGCCGGTCAGCATCTTGACCCGACCGATCGTGTCGAACATCGGGCCGAGGACCGCGGCTCCGACGAAGTTGCTCACGGCGAAGACGGCGATGTACCAGCCCACCTGCTCGACGCCCAGGAAGGAGGTCAGGGTGTCGCCGTAGGTGAAGAAGAAGGCGTTGTACAAGAACGCCTGACCGATGAACAGCGACAGGCAGAGCACCGTGCGGCGGGGGTACAACGTGAACACGGTGCGGGCGATCTCGGTCAGCGGGATCGTCTTGCGCTGCCTGATGGTGATCGTCTCGGACGGCCTGTCCAGGTCCCGCCCCAGGTCCCGCTGCACCGCGTCCTCGATCTCGCGCACGATCTGCTCGCCCTCGTCCTCCCGACCGTGGATGAACAGCCAGCGGGGGCTCTCGGGCACGTTGCGACGGACGATCAGGATGCCCACGGCCAGGATCGCGCCGAGGCCGAACGCCAGCCGCCACCCGATCTCCGGGTCGACGATGGTCGGGTCCAGCAAGGGGATCGTCAGCAGGGCACCGCCCGCGGCGCCGACCCAGAACGACCCGTTGATCGCGACGTCCACGCGACCGCGGTACTGCGCCGGGATCAGCTCGTCGATCGCGGAGTTGATGGCGGCGTACTCGCCGCCGATGCCGGCGCCGGTGAGGAAGCGGCAGGCGAAGTACCAGGTCGGGTTCATGGAGAAGGCTGTCAGCACCGTGGCGACGGTGTAGACGCCCAGCGTGATGAGGAAGAGCTTCTTGCGACCGAACTTGTCAGTCAGCTGGCCGAAGAACAACGCACCGATGCAGGCGCCCGCGACGTAGACCGCACCCGCCAGCCCCACGTCGAAGCTGCTCAGCCCCAGCCCGGTGCCCTCCGGCTCCAGGGCCGCCGACATCGACCCGACGATGGTGACCTCGAGCCCGTCGAGGATCCACACCGTGCCGAGCCCGATGACCACCAGCCAGTGCCACCGCGCCCACGGCAGCCGGTCCATCCGCGCCGGTATGTCGGTGGTGATCCGCCCTGTCTCCACACTCATGAGGCCGCCCTCCGCTCCGGCTTCGCGCGCTGAGCCGAGTGCAGGGCGGGCGAGGTGCCGGAGACTTCAGGCGCGAGTGTCCCCGGTCACACCGCGGAGTAATCCCGGAAACCCCTTTTTGTCTTCCGCCCGAGATAACCGGCGGCGACGAGGTGCTCGAGCAGCGGAGCGGGGGCGAAGCCCGGCTCGCGGAACTCCAGGTAGAGCTCGCGCTGGATGGCCAGCGACACGTCGTTGCCGACGACGTCGAGGAGCGCGAACGGGCCCATCGGCAGCGCACAGCCGTACTTCATGGCGGTGTCGATGTCGTCGGCGGTGGCGTAGTGCGCCTCGAGCATCTTGATGGCGTCGTTCAGGTAGGGGAACAGCAGCGCGTTGACGATGAAGCCGGCGCGGTCGCCGCAGGAGACGGCGTGCTTGCCGACCTTCGTGCACAGCGCTCGGGTCGTCTCGGCGACGTCCTCGCTGGTGGCCACGGTGGAGACGACCTCGACGAGCTTCATGATCGGGGCCGGGTTGAAGAAGTGCATGCCCACGACGTCCTGCGGACGCGAGGTGACCGTGGCGAGGCTGATGATCGGCAGGCTCGAGGTGGTGGTGGCCAGGATCGCGCCCGGCTTGCAGATCTCGTCGAGGTTCTCGAACAGCACGGTCTTGACCTGGAGGTCCTCGGCGATGGCCTCGACCACGATGTCGACCCGGGCCAGGTCGTCGAGCGAGGTGGCCCCGGTCAGCCGCCCGAGCACGGCGTCCTTGGCCGACTCGTCGAGCTTGCCGCGCTGGATCGCCTTGTCGAGCGAGCGCTCGATGGTGGCACGGACACCGTCGACCTTGGCCTGGGACCGGCCGACGTAGACGACGTCGTACCCGGCCTTGGCGAAGACCTCCACGATGCCGCTCGCCATGGTGCCGGTGCCGACGACGCCGACGGTGGCGACGTCGTGGCGCAGCTGCGGCGCCTCGTCGGCCGACGGGGTGCGCTCGTCGGGCACGACGGCCGAGGAGTCCACGCCGTCGTAGGTGTAGAAGCCTCGACCGGTCTTGCGGCCGAGCAGGCCGGCGGTGACCATCTGCTTGAGGATCGGGGCCGGCGCGTGAAGCCGGTCGCGGCCCTGCTTGTACATCGTGTCGAGGATCTCGTAGGCCGTGTCGAGACCGATCAGGTCCAGCAGGGCCAGCGGACCCATGGGGTAGCCGCAGCCGAAACGCATCGCGGCGTCGATGTCCTCACGCGAGGCGTAGCGGCCCTCGTACATCGACACCGCGTGGTTGAGGTAGCCGAACAGCAGCGCGTTCGCGATGAAGCCCGCCTTGTCGCCGCAGACGACCGGGGTCTTCTCGAGCGACTCCACCAGGGCGGAGACGTCGGCGAGCACGTCGGGCTGGGTCACGACGGTGCGGACGACCTCGACCAGCTTCTGGACCGGGGCGGGGTTGAAGAAGTGGACGCCGACGACGCGCCCGGGCCGGGCGGTGGCGGTCGAGATCTCGGTGACCGAGAGCGAGGAGGTGTTGGTGGCGATGATGGCGTCGGCGTCGAGGATGCCGTCGAGGGTGGAGATCACACTGCGCTTGACGGCCAGCTGCTCGACGACGGCCTCGACGACGAACTGGCAGCCGGCGAGCGCCTGCAGCTCGGTGCTGAAGGTGATGCGGTCGACGAGCTCGCTCTGCTCGGCCTCGGTCAGCTTGCCGCGGGTCACGGCGCGCGCCGTGGAGTTGGTGACGTGCTGCCGACCGCGCTCCAGGGTCTCGTCGTCCACCTCGACGCCGACGACCTCGTAGCCGTGGCGGGCGAAGACCTCCGCGATCCCGGCGCCCATCGTGCCGAGACCGACCACGCCGACGGTGGTGAACTCGCGTGACGGGGTGGTGCTGACCGGGGCGACGGCTTCTGCAGACATGGGCGCATCCTGCCACTCCGAGGGGGCTCCCGAGCCGCCCCGTGAGGTACTTCACTGGCCGGTAACTTGCGGGTCCCCGGCCGGGACGCCGGCGTGGCGCCGGGTAGATTGCCGCCTCGTGAGACTCGTCGTCGCTCGGTGCCAGGTGGACTACGCGGGACGCCTGTCGGCGCACCTGCCGATGGCGACGCGGCTGATCATGGTCAAGAACGACGGGTCGGTGCTCGTCCACAGCGACGGCGGCTCCTACAAGCCGCTCAACTGGATGTCACCGCCGGCCACCCTGCGCGAGGGCACGACCGACGACGGCCAGGTCGAGTGGACGGTCACCTCCCCCAAGGCCGACGACACGCTGCGGATCCTCATCGAGGAGGTCCTCAGCGACACCCGCCACGACCTCGGCATCGATCCCGGGCTGCAGAAGGACGGCGTCGAGAAGCACCTCCAGGCGCTGCTGGCCGAGCACCCCGCGACGCTGTCCGACGGTCTCACGCTGGTACGCCGTGAGTTCCCCACGGCCATCGGGCCCGTCGATCTCATGTGCCGCGACGGCGAGGGACTGTCCGTCGCGGTGGAGATCAAGCGCCGCGGCGACATCGACGGCGTGGAGCAGCTGACGCGCTACCTCGAGCTGCTCAACCGCGACCCGTTGCTGACGGTCAACGGCTCGGTCCGCGGTGTCTTCGCGGCGCAGGCCATCAAGCCGCAGGCCCGCGTCCTGGCCGAGGACCGCGGCATCGCCTGCGTCGTCGTCGACTACGACGCCCTCCGCGGCATCGACGACCCGACCCACCGCCTCTTCTAGCCGGCCGTCGGGCATCCGCTCAGCCGGCCCGGTCGGTCCCGCCGGTCAGGCGTCGGCGAGCGAGTAGTGACGGGCCTCCTGGCCCTGGGCCCAGGCCAGACCGGCGGTGCCGAGACCGATGAGGGCGGCACCGGCGGCGCCGTACGGCGGGAAGATGTGGTCCTCCGCGATCCACCAGGCGCCGAGCAGGACCATCGCGGTCCCGGGCAGGGCGACCCAGCCGGTCCGCCGGGCCACCTCGATCGAGGCGGCGCCGACCGCCACGAGCAGGCCCCACTCCCCCACGTCCCCGACCCGGCCACCGATCTGGAAGATGTAGTCGACCTCGTCCGGACGCAGCTGGCCGGGCCCGAGCCGGTAGGTGACCCACCCGGCCGTCAGCCCGCTGATGACGTCGAGCGCGGTGTAGCAGATCGCGTAGACGAAGGCCCCGGCGTGCAGCACCAGCGCCAGCGGGTCGCGGCGGCCCCACACCAGCACCGACAGCGCGACGCCCACCAGCGGGAAGACGAACATGCCCGCGAGGTGCATCTGCCACCAGTGGTGGGAGGTCGGGTAGCTCAGCGACCCGGGGTGGGTGGCGCCGACGATCCCCAGCGCGAGGCCGGGCAGAGCGAGCAGGAGCAGGCGACGGACGTCCATGCGGCGAACCTACCGACCGGTCCGCACCGGGTCAGCGAGCCCGACCAGGGACGTCACCTCAGCGGCGCAGCCCCACGAGAGCGTGACGCCTGCCCCGCCGTGTCCGTAGCAGTGGATCACGCGGTTGCCGCGCACCCCGGTGCGCTCCTCCAGACGGACCCCTGAGCGCGCCGGTCGCAGCCCCACCCGGTGACCCAGCACCCGTGCGCGCTTCAGCTGCGGCACCAGCGCCGTGGCGCGTGCGAGGACCTCGCGGGCGACGTCCTCGTCCGGCCGGCGGTCCCAGGCCCCCTCCTGGTCGGTGCCGCCGACGACGATGTCGCGGCTGCGCGGCACGACGTACGTCGGACCCGCGCTGTCGAGCCACCACTCCTCGAGGCCCACCTGCTCCACGACCACGACCTGGCCGCGGACCGGCACGACCGAGTCGTCGGACCCGAGCAGCCGGGCGCCGAGCCCGCTGGCGTTGACGACGACCTCGACCTGGTCGGGCAGGCCTGCGAGGGCCATCCGGGTCACCGTGCCGCCGAGGTCCTCGACCCGGGCACGCAGCCAGCCGAGGTAGACCGGCATCTCGGCCACCGGCACCTGGGCCGACCACCCGGCGGCGTACCCCGCCGGCAGGTCGGTGGCCGCCTCGACCGACGGCAGCGCCGTCGCCCACCACGGCCGCGCCTCCGCCGTGCGGAGCACCTGGGTGCCGCGTCGCAGCGTGACGCCCGTGGACTCGTCGTCGGCCAGCGCGACGAGGTCGGCGTACGTCGTGGCGGCCCAGCCGAGGACGCGCTCGACGGGGTAGGCGCGGTAGGGGTACCAGAGCGCCGCGGCCACCGCGGAGGTCGTCTCCAGCGGCAGGTCCCGGGCGAGCACCGCCACGTCGTGCCCGGCCTCGAGCAGACGGACGGCGCACGAGAGCCCGACCACACCGGCACCGACGACGGTCACACGACTCATGCGCCTCAGTCTTCACCGCCGGGGCCCCGCGCGGGCCGCGAACCCCGACCTTTCTCGGCGAACGCGTCGCGACCGAGCTGCCAAGAAGCTCAGGACAGGCCGCGGGCCCTGCGGATCTCGGCGACGATGCCGGCCATGATCTCGGTGAGCCCGAAGTCCTTCGGCGTGAAGACCGCGGCGACGCCCATCTCCTTGAGCCGGGCGGCGTCGGAGGTCGGGATGATGCCGCCGAGCACGACCGGCACGTCGTCGAGCCCCTCGGCCCGGAGCCCGTCGAGCACCGCCGGCACGAGCTCCATGTGGGAGCCGGAGAGGATGGAGAGGCCGACGCAGTGGACGTCCTCGGCAACCGCGGCCGCGACGATCTCGGCCGGGGTCAGCCGGATGCCCTGGTAGACCACCTCGAAGCCGGCGTCACGAGCACGCACCGCCACCTGCTCGGCGCCGTTCGAGTGTCCGTCGAGCCCGGGCTTGCCGACCAGGAGCCGCAGCCGACCGCCCAGCTCCTCGCCCGTGGCCCGAACCGTCTCGCGGACCGCCGTCAGCTCCTCGCCGGGCTCCGCCACGCCGACGGCGCCGGAGACGCCCGTGGGTGCGCGGTACTCCCCGAAGACCTCGCGCAACGTGCCGGCCCACTCGCCGGTCGTCACCCCGGCGCGGGCCGCGGCCAGGGTGGCGTCCATGAGGTTCACCCCGGACTTGGCGTCGGCGGCCAGCCGGGCGAGCGACTCGGCCACGGCGTCGTCGTCGCGCTCGGTGCGCCAGCGCTCCAGCCCCTCGAGCGCGGCCTGCTCGGCGGCGGGGTCCGCGACCTGGATGGCGGTGTCGAGGTCCGCGGTCAGCGGGGACTCCTCGGTGGTCTCGAACCTGTTCACGCCGACCACGACCTCGTCGCCGGACTCGATGCGACCCCGACGAGCGGCGTGGGAGGACACCAGCGCCTGCTTCATGTAGCCGGTCTCGACGGCCGCGACAGCGCCGCCCATCGCCTGCACCCGGTCGATCTCGGCGCGGGCGCTGGCGACGAGGTCGGCGACCTTGGCCTCGACCACGTGCGAGCCGTCGAAGAGGTCGGCGTGCTCGAGCAGGTCCGACTCGAAGGCCAGCACCTGCTGCAGCCGCAGCGACCACTGCTGGTCCCAGGGCCGTGGCAGACCGAGGGCCTCGTTCCACGCCGGCAGCTGGACGGCGCGGGCGCGGGCGTTCTTCGACAGCGTGACGCCGAGCATCTCCAGGACGATCCGCTGCACGTTGTTCTCGGGCTGGGCCTCGGTCAGGCCGAGGGAGTTGACCTGCACGCCGTACCGGAAGCGACGCATCTTCTCGTCGGTGACGCCGTAGCGCTCACGGGTGATCTCGTCCCACAGCTCGACGAAGGCGCGCATCTTGCACATCTCCTCGACGAACCGCACCCCGGCGTTGACGAAGAACGACATCCGGCCCACGACCTTGGCCATGTCGTCGGCCTCGACCTGGCCCGAGTCGCGCACCGAGTCGAGCACCGCGATGGCCGTGCACAGGGCGAAGGCCAGCTCCTGGGTGGGCGTCGCCCCGGCCTCCTGCAGGTGGTAGCTGCAGATGTTGATCGGGTTCCACTTCGGGATGTGGTTGACGGTGTAGGCGATGGTGTCGGTGGTCAGCCGCAGCGAGTGCTCGGGCGGGAACACGTAGGTGCCCCGCGAGAGGTACTCCTTGATGATGTCGTTCTGCGTCGTGCCGGCCAGCTGGGCGTGGACCTCGCGCGGGTCCACGTCGGGGTTCTGCTCCTCGGCGACCACCTGGTAGAGCGCCAGCAGCCACATCGCGGTGGCGTTGATCGTCATCGAGGTGTTCATGCCGGTCAGGGGGATGTCGGCGAACAGCTGCCGCATGTCGCCCAGGTGCGGGACGGGGACGCCGACCTTGCCGACCTCCCCCTTGGCCAGGACCGAGTCGGGGTCGTAGCCGGTCTGCGTCGGGAGGTCGAACGCGACCGACAGACCGGTCTGGCCCTTGGCCAGGTTGCGGCGGTAGAGGGCGTTGGACTCCGACGCCGAGCTGTGCCCGGCGTAGGTCCGCATCACCCAGGGACGGTCGCGCTCCGGGCGCGCCTCGCCGGAGCCCGGGGCGGTCTCCGCGGCGGTCTCGGTGGCGGGTGCGGCCGGCGGCGCCTGATCCTGCTGCTGGGTCATAGCGGCACCCTAGTGCCGGGTTACGCCGCGGTAACCGCGTTGTGAGGTGATCCACTGGGGCTCATCTCACACCACGAGGCCCACCTCGGGATCACCCAGGATCACTCCGGGGCAGCGCGCTCGAGCCGGAAGAGCCGGCGCCAGCCGCAGGAGGCGACCACGCGGCGCAGTGCGGGTGAGCAGCCGACGAGGACGACCTGGCCTCCGGCACGGCGCACCTTGAGCGCGGCGGCAGCCAGCAGGTTGAGCGCCGTGACGTCGATCGACTCGACGTGCGTCACGTCGACGCGCACGTCCTCGTCCCGGTGACGCTCGATGTGGTCGTAGAGCGCCTCGCGCACCTGCGCCGAGCTGCGTCCGTCCAGGCGCCCCGTCAGCTCGATCGCCCCGTCGTTGTCCACGAGTCCCATGTGTCCCGTCCCTGCGGTCCGTCCACGCCGCCGCCAGCGTGGCTCACCCACTATGACGCACGCCACGTCGAAAACGTTGCACGCCGTCGTGGACGTTTTGCCGTCGTGACCCTCGGGTAGGACCAGGACATGACCGAGTCGAACACACATTCGAAGCCCCAGTCCACCGACCCCACCGGCCCGTCCGCCGAGGACCAGGACGTCATCGGCGCCGGCGCGACTGCTCCCGGCACCACCGAGAAGGACCCGGAGAGCTGGGTCACCGGCGACGAGCCGATGACCGGCGCCCAGCGCAGCTATCTCGACACCCTGGCGCGCGAGGCCGGCGAGACCCTGCAGGGCGACCTGACCAAGGCCGAGGCGTCCGAGCACATCGACCGCCTGCAGGGGGCCACCGGCCGCGGCGCCTGAGGACGACCGGCGCGGCTCAGCGGTCGTAGTCGGGCAGCTCCACCCGCTCGACGTCGACCCCCAGACGCCGCAGCGTCTCCACGAAGCCGGGGTAGCCCCGGTCGATGTGGAAGGAGTCGGCCACCGTCGTGCGTCCGCTCGCCGCCAGCCCGGCGAGCACCAGCGCGGCCCCGGCGCGGATGTCGTGGGCGACCACCTCCGCGCCCGACAGCAACGGGCGGCCCCGGACCACGGCGTGGTGGCCGTCCGTGCGCACGTCGGCACCGAGCCGAGCGAGCTCCTGGGCGAACATGAAGCGCGCCTCGAAGACGTTCTCGGTGATCATCGCGGTCCCGTCGCTGACGGCGGCGAGGGCCATCGCGAAGGGCTGCAGGTCGGTGGGGAACCCCGGGTAGGGCAGCGTGACGACGTCGAAGGCGTCGAGACGGCGCTCGACCGACACCACGAACCCGTCGGGGCGCACCTCGACCCCCGCCCCGGCGCTGACCAGCTTGTCCAGCACGATGTCGAGGTGTCCCGCGACGCCGCCCTCGACGACGAGCTCGCCGCCGGCCATCGCGGTGGCGAACGCCCAGGTGCCGGTGACGATGCGATCGGTGACGGTGGCGTGCGCGACCGGATGGAGCCGGTCGACCCCGTCGACGACGAGGGTGGAGCTGCCGATGCCGTCGATGCGGGCCCCCATCTCGACCAGCATGGTGCACAGGTCGACGATCTCGGGCTCGCGGGCGACGTTGTCGACGACGGTCGTGCCGTGGGCGAGGGTCGCGGCCATGACGAGGTTCTCGGTGGCGCCGACGCTGGGGAAGTCCAGCCACAGCGGCGTCCCGACGAGGCGGTCGGCGACCGACGCGACGACGTACCCGTGCTCGATGCCGACCTCCGCTCCCAGGTCGCCCAGGCCGCGCAGGTGCATGTCCAGGCCGCGGGACCCGATGTTGTCGCCCCCGGGCAGCGAGACCTCGGCGCGCCCGCACCGCGCGAGCAGCGGCCCCAGCACACTGATGGAGGCACGCAGACGCCGCACGAGGTGGTACGGCGCGTGGTGACCCAGCGTCTCGGGCACGTCGATGTCGACCCGCTCGGCGTCGAGGTCCAGGCTCACCGTGCAGCCCAGCTCCTCCAGCAGCCGCGCCATCACGGCGACGTCGAGGATGTCCGGCAGGTTGGTGATGGTGGTGGTGCCGGGCGCGAGCAGCGCCGCCGCCATCAGCTTGAGCGCGCTGTTCTTCGCGCCGCCCACCCGCACGGTGCCGTGCAGAGGGGAGCGGTCCTCACCGCTGGTGACGACGAAGGCCTCCATCAGGTCGTCTCCTCGGCCCTCACCGACGCGGCGAGGCTCCCCAGCCACGCGTCCGTCGCGCGCGTGCTGCGTCAGCCGCCGCACCGCCGGCGTCGCGGGATCGGCCTCCCACGCAGCGATCCGACGACGCTTGCTCGCGAAGGAGCGGACGTGCCAGGCGATGATCGACTCGCGCGAGAAGGTCTGCCCCCAGGTCTCGGTGTTGCCGTTGCAGACCGGGTGACGGCCGACGATGCGGACCACGGTGCGTCGCAGCAGCCGGGTCAGTGAGACCCAGCGCGGGTAGTCGAGTGCGACGACGAGGTCGGCCCGCGCCAGGGCGATGTCCGTCCACACGCCCCAGGCCGAGTCCAGCACCCAGCGCTCGCGGCCGCACACGTCGCGCATGAGGCGGCGCTGCTCCTCCGCGGAGACCTGCACCCAGCCCGGTCGCCAGCAGACCTCGTCGACCGCGACGCGCTCGATCCCGGTCAGCTGCGAGATCCGGGCGGCGAGCACCGACTTGCCCGACCCGGTGACGCCGTACACCACGATGCGCTGGGCCCGACCGTCCACCTGGGGGTCCTGGCTCGCACGCATCCGGCGAGGATACCGAGGTCGCGACCCGACGGCGTGCGCGCACCAGCGGACCCTGCTCCCACCCGTCCCTCTACGCTGGGCCGATGGTCAACCTGACGCGCATCTACACCCGCACCGGCGACGCCGGCACCACCCGGCTCGGCGACAACAGCGAGACCACCAAGACCGACCTGCGTCTCGAGGCGTACGCCGACGTCGACGAGCTCAACAGCCACCTCGGCCACGCCCTGGCCGCGGGCGGTCTCGACGAGCGCACCGTGACGGTCCTCGTGCACGTGCAGAACGACCTCTTCGACGTCGGCGCCGACCTCGCCACACCCGTGGTGGAGGACCCGGAGTACCCGCCGCTGCGCGTGCTGCCGGAGTACGTCGAGCGTCTCGAGGCCTGGTGCGACGAGCTGAACGACCCCCTGGAGTCGCTGCGCTCCTTCATCCTCCCGGGCGGCACGCCCGGCGCCGCCCTGCTGCACGTGTGCCGGACGGTGGCCCGTCGCGCCGAGCGTGCCGGCTGGCGGGCCCACGAGGAGCACCACGCGAGCATGAACGTGGTGGCCCTGACCTACCTGAACCGGCTCAGCGACCTGCTGTTCATCCTGGCCCGGCACGCCAACCGCGAGGTCGGCGACGTCCTGTGGGTGCCGGGCGGCGAGCGCTGACGCTGCTGTCAGCTCCGCGACGGATCAGCGAGCGTCTCGCGGATCACCGTGTTCAGCTCCTCGAGCGCCAGGCCCTTCTCGATGTAGCGGGAGGCCCCGGCGGCGACCACCCGCTCGGCCAGCACGTTGTCCTCGAAGCCGGACAGCACCACCACCCGCAGGTCCGGGGCCTGCTCCAGCAGGAGGGGCAGCGCCTGGAGACCGTCCATGCGCGGCATGGCCAGGTCCAGCAGCACCAGGTCGGGCCGCAGCTCGGCGGCCCGGGCCACCGCGTCCTCCCCGTCGGCGGCCTCGCCCACGACCTCGATCCCCGGCAGGGTCGACAGCTGCAGCGAGAGCAGGAAGCGGACGTCCTCGGAGTCGTCCACGACCAGGACGCGTGCCTGCGCTGCGTCCCCCGAGCGCGACGCCGGCACGCGAGGGACGGTGGCCGCCCGGGGACCCGTCGGGTCGGCGACCTCCTGAGCGTCCGGTGCGCCGTCGATCGTGCTCGGTCGGGAGCGCACCAGGTCGCCGGGCCGCAGGTCGGTGCCGTCGAGCGGCTCGAGCAGGTCGGACATGAGCTGGCGCGCCGCCGCCAGGGTCCGTCGGTGCAGCCGGGTCGCGGTGTCGGTCTCGCCGCCCTCCAGCGCGTAGAGCCCGGCGCTCAGACCCTGCACGACGTTGTCGTTGATCTCGAGCGCCGAACGGCGACGCACCTGGGCCTCCCGCAGGCGCGCGGCCAGCGCCTCGCCCTCGAGCCGCTCGCGCGCCTCGCGCAGGAACAGCGCCTCGAGCCCCCGCCCCCCGGTGCCGTGCTCCTCCAGCGGCGCGCGCCGGACGTCGAGCTTCGAGCTCACGGCCGTCGAGAGCGGTCGCGGGCACCGCGAGCCCGTCACCCGCCGAGCCCGGCAGGATCTCCTGCAGCACGACGCCCGACCGGGTCGCCCCCGAGCAACCCGACGGCGCGACCGTTGGCCTGGACGACGACCCGGTCCGGACCGCAGACCACGATGGCGTCCGGGGCCGCCTCCGCGAGCTCCTGGAACAGCACGCGGCTGCGTTCGCGCTCCTCCTCGGCCCGCGTCCGCTCGGTGATGTCGATGCAGGTGCCGCGGAAGCGCACCGGGGTGCCGTCGGCGTCCTGGAGGACCTGACCGTTCGTGGCGAGGTAGCGCAGCTCGCCGTCGTCCCGCAGGATGCGCTCGACCATCTGGTAGGGCTCGCCGGTCTCGTAGGCGCGCCGGTGCACCTGCGACACCATCTCCCGGTCGTCGGGGTGGATGAAGGACAGGAAGCGCTCGTAGGAGGCGTTGAAGGACTGCGGCTCGTGGCCGTAGATCCGGTACAGCTGGTCCGACCACTCGTTGGTGTCGCTGGCCACGTGCCAGTCGTAGTCCCCCATGCCGGCCAGCTGCTGGGCGTTGTCGACGCGGGCCTGCAGGTCGTGCAGCCGCTCGCGCTCGTCGCGGGCCTCCAAGGTGCGCAGCACGAGCGCCTGGGCCACGTCGTACGTCGGGTGCGGGCTCTCGTGGCCGGTGCACCACGGCGAGCACGAGGTGACCCAGCAGGCCCGGCAGCGGCTGGCACACGACCGCGACGACCCCGGAGTCGGCCCACGCCGGCGGCACCGCGATCCCGGCCGCGGACCCACCGCGGTGGCGGTGGCCGTCGAGGGCCGAGGCCGGGAGCCCGGCGAGGCCGTGGCTGGTCGCGACGGCCGTGCCGCCTCGCGCTCGGCTCGAGGACCCAGCCCCCGGCGGCACCGGCGAGACGGCAGAGGTGCGGCACCACCGTCGTCCAGCAGCTCACGGGCGGTGGCTGTCTCCTCGCAGACCCGCGCGACGGTGACGAGCTCGCTCGCCACCGGGCTGCGCTCGAGGTTCTCCACGGCCATGACTCCTCCCAGGACGTCACCGGTGGCCGGGCAGCACACCGCGCTGGACGTCCCCGGACGCGACGACGCTACGCCGTGAGCGCTTACGGCGTCAGGACCGGAAGACCTAGACCGGCCGGGGACTCTGGCCCGGAGGAGCGGCCTCCAGCCAGGACAGGAAGCCGGTCACGGCCGACTCGGCCATCGCGAGCTCGACCAGCCCCTGCGCCCGGCGGCAGGAGACGATGACGTGCCCGGCGTAGAGCGCGCTCGGCCTCGGAGGCCTCGGGCGGGCGCTGCCCGAGGTACTCCACCTCGGCGCGCACCACGACGTCCATCGGTCGCGGCACCACGGAGAAGATGCGGAAGAACTGCAGGGTGTCCTCGGCGTAGCGGCCCACCCCGAGCACCCACCCCCGCCCGGGCCGGGGCTCACCGGCGCGCAGGCTGAGGTCGAAGGTGCCGCCCGCGCGGGAGATCCACCGTCGACGGACGACGAGGGCGACGGCGTAGAGCGCGACCAGCAGGAGGACGCCGCCCAGCACGTCCACCAGCCACTGCCACCACGGCATGAACGAGGCCCTCTCCCGGCCTGGTCAGACCGAGTCGCGCGCAGTCAGGACTTCGAGGACTCCGCGGCCCGGATCCGGGCCTCGGCCCACGCCCGGGCAGCCTTCTCGGCCGCCTCGTCGTCGTTCTCGCCGGCGCCGTGCGCCCGGTCGAGGTCGCCGCGCGCCTTCTCGAGGTCGATCTCGTGCGACATCTCGGCGTGCTCGGCCAGGATCGAGATGCGGTTGGCCGCCACCGACAGGAAGCCTGCGTCGACGGCCGCGATCCAGGTCTCCCCGTCGCCGGTGGTCACGTCGACGATGCCGTCGACCATGAGCGAGAGCATCGGCGCGTGGTTCGGCAGGATGCCGACGTCACCCTCGGTGGTGCGGGCGACGACCATCCTGGCCTCGCCCGACCACACGAGGCGGTCGGCCGAGACCAGCTCGACCTGCATGGTGGTCTCGCTCATGAGCGGCTCTTGCCGCCGGTCTGCTCCTGGATCTCCGACCACTTCTTCTCGACGTCGTCGAGACCGCCGCACATGAAGAAGGCCTGCTCGGCCACGTGGTCGTACTCACCGTCGCAGATCTTGTTGAACGCCTCGATGGTGTCCTTGACCGGGACCGTCGAGCCCTCGAGACCGGTGAACTGCTTGGCCACGTAGGTGTTCTGCGACAGGAAGCGCTGGATGCGGCGCGCCCGGTGGACGGTGATCTTGTCCTCCTCGGAGAGCTCGTCGACACCGAGGATCGCGATGATGTCCTGCAGCTCCTTGTTGCGCTGGAGGATCTGCTTCACGCGGATCGCGGCGTCGTAGTGCTCGCGCCCGATGTACTGCGGGTCGAGGATCCGCGACGTCGAGGTCAGCGGGTCCACCGCGGGGTAGATGCCGAGCGAGGCGATCTCGCGCGAGAGCTCGGTGGTGGCGTCGAGGTGGGCGAAGGTGGTCGCCGGCGCCGGGTCGGTGTAGTCGTCGGCGGGCACGTAGATCGCCTGCATCGAGGTGATCGAGTGACCGCGCGTCGAGGTGATCCGCTCCTGCAGGACGCCCATCTCGTCGGCCAGCGTGGGCTGGTAGCCCACCGCGCTCGGCATCCGGCCCAGCAGCGTGGAGACCTCGGAGCCGGCCTGGGTGAAGCGGAAGATGTTGTCGACGAAGAGCAGCACGTCCTGCTCCTTCACGTCGCGGAAGTACTCCGCCATCGTGAGCGCGGACAGCGCGACGCGCAGCCGGGTGCCCGGCGGCTCGTCCATCTGGCCGAAGACGAGGGCGACCTTGTCGAAGACCTCGGCCTCCTGCATCTCCTGGATGAGGTCGTTGCCCTCACGGGTCCGCTCGCCGACCCCGGCGAACACCGACACACCGTCGTGGTCCTTGGCGACGCGGGCGATCATCTCCTGGATCAGCACGGTCTTGCCGACGCCGGCGCCACCGAACAGGCCGATCTTGCCGCCCTGCACGTAGGGGGTCAGCAGGTCGATGACCTTGATGCCGGTCTCGAACATCGTGGTGCGAGCCTCGAGCTGGTCGAAGGCCGGCGCCTTGCGGTGGATGGCCCACCGCTCGTCGACCTCGAGCTTCTCGCCCTCCTCGAGGTTCATGCAGTCGCCGGTCACGTTGAACACGCGACCGAGCGTGACGTCACCCACGGGGACCGAGATCGGGCCGCCGCTGTCGGTCACCTCGGCGCCGCGCACCATGCCGTCGGTGGGCTTCATCGAGATCGAGCGCACCATGCCGTCGCCGATGTGCTGGGCGACCTCGAGGACGATCGTCTGGGTGTCGTCGCCCAGCGTGACGTCCACGCTGAGGGCGTTGTAGATCTCCGGCATCGCGTCGATGGGGAACTCGACGTCGACGACGGGGCCGATCACGCGGGCGATACGGCCTACGGTGCCCCCGGTGCGGTCGGTGGTCTCGTCGCTGATGGTGGCAGTCATCTCTCTCACTTCTCCGTCGTTCGGGGGATCATCTGTGATCATTCCTTGCCGGCGTTGGCGTCGGCCAGGGCGTTGACGCCGCCGACGATCTCGCTGATCTCCTGCGTGATGCCGGCCTGGCGGGCCTGGTTGGCGATCCGCTTGTACTTCTTGATGAGCTCCTCGGCGTTGTCCGTCGCGGACTTCATCGCGCGCTGCCGGGCGGCCAGCTCCGAGGCAGCCGCCTGGAGCAGCGCGAAGTAGATGCGGGACTGGACGTACTTCGGCAGCAGGCCGTCGAGCACCTCCGAGGGGCTGGGCTCGAACTCGTAGAGCGGCAGCGCCTCCTCGGCGTCGGGCTTGGACTCGCCCTCGACGATCTCCAGGGGCAGCAGGCGCACGGCCGTCGGCTCCTGGGTGAGCATGGAGCGGAAGCGCGTGTAGACCACGTGCACCTCGTCCACACCCGTGTCCTCGGTCAGGAACTCGCCGATCAGCTCGTCCCCGATCGCCTTGGCGACGTCGTAGGTCGGCTGGTCGGAGTGGCCGGTCCAGGACTCCGCGATCTCACGGTCGCGGAACTTGTAGTAGGCCACGCCCTTGCGTCCGGAGACGTAGATCGAGGCGTCCTTGCCCTCGCCCTTGAGCTTCTCGACGAGACGCTCGGCCTCCTTCAGCACGCTGGAGGAGTAGGCACCGGCCAGACCTCGGTCACTGGTGACCACCAGCACGGCGGCCCGGTTCGAGTCGGATGGTCTCCTGCGTCAGCGGGTGGTCGACGTTGGAGTACGTCGCCACCGCGGACACCGCTCGCGTGAGCTCACGCGCGTAGGGTGCGGCTGCCTGGGCCCGCTGCTGCGCCTTGATGATGCGCGACGCAGCGATGAGCTCCATCGCCCGCGTGATCTTCTTGGTCGACTCGACCGACTTGATCCGGGCGCGGTACTCGCGCAGCGATACGGCCATCCGTCAGCCCCGCTT
Source organism: uncultured Actinomycetota bacterium (assembly GCA_963721555.1). Lineage (GTDB taxonomy): Bacteria > Actinomycetota > Actinomycetes > Propionibacteriales > Nocardioidaceae > Marmoricola_A. The sequence goes on from CAVRJU010000005.1 coordinate 184,752, forward strand.
CTGCTTGACGATCTGCTCCTGCTCGACGTCGTCGTCCTCGAGCGCCTCGTGCTCCTCGTGGCCGGCCTTGATCGAGCCGCCCTCGGAGGTCTCGAACTGGTCGGCGAACTTGTCGAAGGCCTTCTCCAGCGCGTCGGCGGTGTCGTCGTCGAAGTTGCGGCTCTCGCGGATGCCCTCGAGGATGCCGGACTCCTGGCGACGCAGGTAGTCGAGGAACTCGGACTCGAAGCGCAGGACGTCGTCGGTCGGGACGGCGTCGAGCTTGCCGCTGGTGCCGGTCCACAGCGAGACCGTCATGTCCTCCAGCGAGTACGGCGAGTAGGCCGGCTGCTTGAGCAGGGCCATGAGCCGCTGACCACGGTCGAGCTGCTGACGCGAGGCGGCGTCGAGGTCGGAGGCGAACATCGCGAAGGCCTCCATGGCGCGGAACTGCGCCAGGTCGACCTTCAGCGAGCCGGTGACCTTCTTCATCGACTTGGCCATCGCCGCGCCGCCGACCCGCGACACCGAGACGCCGACGTCGATGGCCGGGCGCTGGTTGGCGTTGAACAGGTCGGACTGCAGGAAGATCTGGCCGTCGGTGATCGAGATGACGTTGGTCGGGATGAAGGCCGACACGTCGTTGGCCTTCGGTCTCGATGATCGGCAGGCCGGTCATCGAGCCCGCCCCCATGTCGTCGGACAGCTTCGCGCAACGCTCCGAGCAGCCGCGAGTGGACGTAGAAGACGTCGCCGGGGAAGGCCTCGCGGCCCGGGGGACGGCGCAGCAGCAGCGACACGGCGCGGTAGGCGTCGGCCTGCTTGGTGAGGTCGTCGAACACGATGCAGGACGTGCTTGCCGTCGTACATCCAGTGCTGACCGATGGCCGAGCCGGTGTAGGGGCGCGAGGTACTTGAAGCCGGCGGAGTCCGACGCCGGGGAGGCGACGATGGTGGTGTACTCCATCGCGCCGGCCTCCTCGAGGGCGCCCGCACCGAGGCGATGGTCGAGCCCTTCTGGCCGATGGCGACGTAGATGCAGCGCACCTGCTTGTCCGGGTCACCGGAGTCCCAGTTGCTCTTCTGGTTGATGATCGTGTCGATCGCGATCGTGCTCTTGCCGGTCTGGCGGTCGCCGATGATGAGCTGGCGCTGGCCGCGACCGACCGGCGTCATGGCGTCGATCGCCTTGATCCCGGTGGCGAGCGGCTCGTGCACCGACTTGCGCTGCATCGACGCTGGGGGCCTGGAGCTCGAGGGCGCGGCGGCCCTCGGCCTCGATCTCGCCCATGCCGTCGATCGGGACGCCCAACGGGTCGATGACGCGACCCAGGAACTTGTCGCCGACGGGCACCGAGAGGACCTCGCCCGTGCGGCGCACGGTCTGTCCCTCCTCGATCCCCTCGAAGTCACCGAGCACGACGACACCGATCTCGCGGGTGTCGAGGTTCAGGGCCAGGCCGCGGGTGCCGTCCTCGAACTCGAGGAGCTCGTTGGCCATGGCGGAGGGAAGCCCGTGACCCGGGCGATGCCGTCGCCGGCCTCCGCCACGGTGCCGACCTCTTCCCGGCTGGCGGTGTCCGGCTCGTAGTCGGCCACAAAGCGCTGAAGCGCGTCCCGGATCTCGTCCGGACGGATCGAAAGCTCCGTCATCGTGTCGTCCTGCTCTCTTCTGGGTTGAGGTCTACAAGTCTGGGTGGTCGCGGTGGGGTGACCAGGTCTATCCGGCGAGCTTGCGCCGGGCGTCGTCGAGGCGGCTGGCCACGGACCCGTCGATGACGTCGTCACCGATCTCGACCCGCATGCCGCCGATGAGGGACGGCTCCACGACGAGGTTGAGGTGGATGTCGCGGCCGTACTGCCGACCCAGCGCCGCGCGGAGGCGCTGCTGGTCGCTGTCGTCCAGGGGCTGCGCGCTGCGCACGGTGGCCACCCGCTCCCCCTGCACCGACGCCGCCACCTTCTGGTACTCGGCCACGGCGAGCGCGACCGTGCGGTGGGTGCCGGCGACAGCCTGCTCGACGAGGCGCAGCGTGGAGACCGAGCACCTTGTTCTCGAGGATGCCCTGCAGCAGCGCCCTCTTGTCGTCGACCGAGCGCGCGGGGTCCCCGAGCACGTTGCGCAGCTCCGGGTTCTCGGTGAGGGCACGGCCCAACCGCGAACAGCTCGTCGGCCACCCGGCCCGCGTCGTCGGCGGAACGGACCGTGGTCCGCACGCCGAGCAGCTCCAGGCTGTCGGCGAGCAGGTCGCGCGGCGCGGTCCAACGCTGAGCCGTGGCCGCGGCGAGCACGTCCACCGACGCGTCGGACACCTTGCCGCCGAAGATCGAGCGCACGAGCTCCGCCTTGGCCGAGTCGTCGAGCGAGACGTCGGTGACCACGCGCCGCAGCCGCGGCTCACGGCGTACGACGTCGGCCAGACCGAGGAGGTCCTGACCGATCTCGGCGGTCTTGCGCGAGCCCACGGCGTCGAGCGAGTCCGACAGCTGGGACTCCAGCCGCCGGGCCGCCTCGGCCGAGGGTCCGCGCAGGGTGCTGGACGCCATGGTGCTCACCGACCCCCGTCGTTGGGGTCGGCGGCGGCACGGGCGGTCTCGAGGGTCTCCAGGTCGGCCAGGAAGCGGTCGACCACGCGGTTCGCGCGGTCGTCGTCCTCGAGGGCCTCCCCGACGATGCGGCCCGCGAGCGCGGTGGCCAGCGTGCCCACCTCGGCCCGCAGCTGGGTCACGGCCTGCTGGCGCTCGGCCTCGATCTGCGCCTTGCCGTGCTCGACGATGCGCGTGGACTCCTCACGGCCCTGCTCACGCAGCTCCGAGACGATCTGGGCGCCCTGCTCGCGTGCTTCCTCGCGGATGCGCGCGGCCTCGTGCCGGGCCTCGGCCGAGCTGCTTCTCCAGCTCTGCCAAGCGCTTGTCGGCCTCGGCCTGCTTGGTCTCGGCTGCCTTGAGGCCACCCTCGATGGCGTTCGTGCGCTCGGCGAAGACCTCCTCGAACTTCGGCACGACGAACTTGCGCAGCGCGAGAACAGGATGCCGAAGACGACCAGCGACAGCCCGATCTCCGCCACGTGGGGCAGGATCGGGTTGAGGTCTTCGCCTCCGGAGTGGAACACAGGTGTCTGGAGCATCAGCAGCAGTCCTCAGCAGTTGGGGCCGGGGTCGTCAGATGACGAAGGCGAGCGCGATACCGATGATGGCGAGCGCCTCGGCGAGCGCGAAGCCCAGGATGGCGATCGACTGCAGGCGGCTCTGGGCCTCCGGCTGACGCGCGACGCCGTTGATGTAGGCGGCGAAGATCAGGCCGATGCCGACACCGGGGCCGATGGCGGCGAGGCCGTAACCGACCATGTTGAGAGAGCCTTCCACGGCTTCTTCCTTTCTGTTGTTTCTATCTGCTCTCAGTGCTCTTCAGAGATAGCACTGGAGATGTACATGGCGTTGAGCAGCACGAACACGTAGGCCTGGAGGAACTGGATCAGCAGCTCCAGGAACGAGATCGCGATGAAGAGCACCCAGGCGAGGATGCCCACAGGCTTGACCAGGAGCGAGCCCTCGAGGAGGAGGTACTCACCACCCAGGGCGAACAGGATCAGCAGCAGGTGGCCCGCGAACATGTTCGCGAAGAGTCGCAGGGCCAGCGTGACCGGCCGCACGAGGATGTTGGACATGAACTCCAGCGGCACCAGCAGGATCAGCATCGGGCCGCGGATGCCGGCCGGCACGCACTGGTGCTTGAAGTAGCCCGACGCCGTGGACCCGCATGCCCGCAACGTTGTAGATGATCCAGCTCAGCAGGGCCAGGCCGTAGACGAGGCCGGAGCGGGAGAACGTCGGGAACTGGATGAAGGGGACGCTGGCCATGAAGTTGTTGACCAGGATGAAGAAGAACAGGGCGAACACCAGGTAGGGCACGTACTTGATGAAGTCGTGCCCGCCGATGATGTCGCGGCCCAGGCTGTTGCGCACGAAGCCGTAGGCCTGCTCGCCGGCGAACTGCATCCGGCCGGGCACCATCGACCGCTTGGCGATCGCGAGGCGGAAGAAGACGAAGACCAGCACGCCGGCGATGACGATCTGGAGCATCGGCTTGGTGACGCCGTAGTAGAACTCCTGGCCGAACAGCGAGAAGGTGGCGTCCCCGCCGAAGATCGGGCGGCAGGTTGAAGTCGGCGGGCCCGGGGGGGGTGAACTCCTCGCCGGACGTCAGCACGGCTGCGTTCCTCACCAGCTCTCCTCCATCAGTTCTGTGCGGGATCGTCGTGCGGTCGTGCGCGGTCCGGCTCCGGTGCGTGGTCGTTCGGCAGCTGCGGGTCGGACGAGGGGGGCGGCAGTGCGGGCGGTCGTTCTCGGTTGAAACGGCTGAAGGTCAGGTACAGGCCCAGCGTGGCGCCCGCGACGATGCCCAGCGCCACCAGGAAGGTGGTGCCCAGCCACTGGTCCGCGAGCCAGCCGAGGAGCCCGTAGAGCCCCACTCCCGACACGACGTACCCGAACGCGTGCCACGGATCCCCGCGAGGAGACTCCTGGGCAGCAGCGGTGGGATCTCCGGAGGAGGGACTCGACTGACTCATCGCCTCGGCGACAATAGCAGCCACGCGCCGGGCCCATCACCGGGTCACCCCTACCGAACCCCTCGCCCCGCCCGGTGACTCATCTGTGTGGTCGCCGGCCGGGTCGCCGGCCTCGGCTCGGGGCAGGTCCGCACGCAGCGTGCCCACGAGCAGGGCGCCCATCCACACCAGCGTCGCGACGATGACGGTGCCCCCCAGCCAGCGCGGGTCCAGCGTGCCGGGGCCGAGGTCGGAGCGGTTCACGGCGACCAGCACGACGGCCAGCAGCAGCACCTGCAGGGTGTAGGTCATCAGCGCGAAGAGCATCGACGCACGCGGCGCCACGGTGGCCACCAGGTTGACGCTGAAGGCGCCGAAGGTGAAGAAGGACACGACGAGCAGGGCACCGGCAGCGGCGCCCGTCGCGGCGCCGGAGCCGCCGACCACCAGTGCGAGCAGAGCCGTCAGGGCACCGACGGCAGTGACCGAGGCCGACGCGAGACCGAGGCCCTCGACCCGCACGCCGCTCCCGGCGACGGGGGTGGCGGGTCCTTCGGTCGTCATGATCGGCGGCCGTTTCTGCTTGAGGACGATCGGTCGGTGGCGCTTGTGAAAATTAGCACAAGCGCCGCGCTCGAGCCCGCCATTCGATCGATCAAGCCGTGGCCGCGTGACCGTGTGCCGCTCACCGGCGCGGGGGCGGGGACACGTCGTCGTCGTGGTGGGTCCAGCCGGGATGCTCCACCCGGGGCACCACGACGGTGAGGACCACGGTGACCACGAGCCAGCCGGCGAGCGCCAGGAAGGCCACGCGGTTCTGGTAGACGGCCACCGCTGTGCCGCCCAGCGAGATCAACGCAGCCCAGAGCCACATGATCGCCACCGCCCGGCGGTGCGAGTGACCGAGCTCGAGCAACCGGTGGTGCAGGTGCTGCTTGTCGGGGCTGAACGGTGAGAGCCCCTTGCGGGTGCGCCGCGCGATCGCCAGCAGCAGGTCGAGGAACGGCAGCACGAGGATCGAGATCGGCAGCAGCACGGGCAGCAGGACCGGAAGCAGGCTGGCCTGGGTGGTCTCCCCCACCACGTCGATGGGGAAGTTCGCCGTCAGCGTCAGTGCGGACCCGGCCAGGACCAGCCCGATCAGCATCGACCCGCTGTCGCCCATGAACATCGCGGCCGGGTGGAAGTTGTGCGACAGGAACCCCAGCATCCCCCCGCCAGCGCCGCGTACAGCAGCGCGGCCGGGATCGCCAGCGACTCGCCGTTGACCGCGGCCAGCCGGTCGGAGAAGAGGAAGTAGCCGACCGCCCCCAGACCCACCACCCCGGCCGCCAGCCCGTCGAGGCCGTCGACGAAGTTCACGGCGTTCACCGTCGCCACCACGATGATCACCGTCGCGACCGCGGCCTGGGAGATGTCGAGGGTCAGCATGCCGTTGCCGGGCAGGTAGAGGTAGTAGAGCTGCACGTCGTTGTAGACCATGTAGCCCGCCGCCAGCACCTGCCCGCCCAGCTTGGTCAGCGCGTCGATCTCGAAGAGGTCGTCGACCACGCCGAGCGCGCAGACCATGCCGCCGGCCACCAGCACGACCCCGGCGTCGGACAACGCCTGCTCGCCGGCCCGCGACAGGAACGGCAGGTTGCGGGCCACGACGTACGCCGCGACGAGGCCGCCGTACAGCGCGAGACCGCCGAAGTACGGGATGGGGACCTCGTGGACGTCGCGGTCGCGCACCCGGGCCACCGCACCGAAGCGCAGGGCGGTCTCACGGGCCAGGACGGCGAGCAGGTAGGTGACGACGACCGCGACGAGGAAGACCGCGAGGTACTCGCGCACGCGGCGTCAGTCCTCGTCGGTCACGACGGCGCCGAGCGGCTCGACCACCTCGTTGAGGGTCTCCAGGGTGATCACGCCCTGCCGGAGGACCCGGCCCCGGTCGGTGGTGCAGTCCACGATCGTCGACGGCACGGGACCGGCGGTCGGGCCGGCGTCGAGAAGCACACGCGCGGCGGTGCCCAGCATCTCCTCGGCGGCGTCGGCGTCGGTGGCCGCCGGCAGGCCGGTGCGGTTGGCACTGCTCACCGCGAGGGGTCCGGTGCGTGCCAGCAGGGCCAGCGCCACGTCGTGGTCGGGCATCCGGACCGCGACCGTGCCGCGGGTCTCCCCCAGGGTCCCACTGCAGGCTCGGCTGCTGGCGGAAGACCAGCGTCAGCGGTCCGGGCCGCGGCTACCTCGATGAGGGCCTTGGCCCACCCGGGGACGTCGACGGCCAGCGCCTCGACGGTGGTCTTCGCCGAGACCAGGACCGGCGGCGGCATCTGCCGGCCGCGTCCCTTCGCCTCCAGGAGCCGGGACACGGCCTCGGGGCTGAAGGCGTCGGCGCCCACGCCGTAGACGGTGTCGGTCGGCAGCAGCACGAGGCGGCCGCGCTGGACGGCGCGGGCCGCGGCCGCCAACCCTTCCTCGAGCTCGGCCTCGTCGGCGGTGTCGTAGCGGGTGCTCACGGGCCTCAGTCTGCCAGCCGTGCCGGACGGGGTCCGGGGTTGGTGGCACGCCGCGCGGTCACGAACCGCGCCCGGCCGGCCAGGTCCTCGTGGTCGCGCACGTCGCTCCAACGTCCGGTGGTCGTGAAGACCGCGGGAGCGTCCTGGGCCTGGACCTCCGCGTGCTCCGCGCCGACGCCCCCTCCCGCGACCAGCAGCCGCGCGGCGACCTCCTCCACCACGCGCATCGCGTCGAGGCCGTCGTCGCCGCTCCACAGCGCGAGCGCCGGGTCGTGGTCGCGGACCTCCGGGGTGACGGACTCGAAGGCCTCCAGCGGGATGTAGGGCGGGTTCGGAGCCCACCACGTCGACGGTGCCGTCGAGGTCGGCGAAGCTGGTGGCCATGTCGCCGGCCCGGAGGTCGACGCCGCTGCCGGTGAGGTTGCGCTCGGCCCAGACCAGCGCCTGCTCGTCCAGCTCGACGGCGTGGACCCGGCTGCCGGGCACCTCGGTGGCCACGCTGAGCGCGACCGCCCCGCTGCCGGTGCACAGGTCGACGACGACCGGGGCGCGACCGGTGGCTGCCCGCGCCGCCAGCGCCTGCTCGACCGCCCAGCCCGCCAGCAGCTCGGTCTCCGGGCGCGGCACGAACACGCCGGGGCCGACCGCCAGCTCCAGGTGGCGGAAACCCGCGGACCCCACCAGGTGCTGGAGCGGCTCACGGGTCGCGCGGCGGGCCACCAGGGCCTCGAACGCCCCGGCCACCTCAGAGGGCCACCTCCTCCCGGAGCAGGACCCGGCTGCGCTGCTCACCGGCCGCGTGGGCCAGCAACGCGGCGGCGTCACCCTCCGGCGAGGCCACCCCCGCGGCGCTCAGCCGCGTCGTCGCCGCCCGCAGCAGCGCGGGCACGGACCCACCGTGACCCCCGCTCATCCCTCCAGCTCCGCCAGACGGGACTCCAGGTCGGCCGCCACGCACGAGCCCACCACCGGGTCGAGCTCGCCGTCGAGCACCGTGTCGAGGTTGTAGGCCTTGAAGCCCGTGCGGTGGTCGGAGACCCGGTTCTCGGCGAAGTTGTAGGTGCGGATGCGCTCGGAGCGGTCGACGGTGCGCACCTGCGAGCGCCGGGCGTCGGAGGCGGCCACCTGGCGCTGCTCCTCGGCGACCTGGAGCAGACGCGAGCGCAGGATGCGCAGCGCCTGCTCCTTGTTCTGCAGCTGCGACTTCTCGTTCTGGCAGCTGACGACGAGCCCGGTCGGCAGGTGGGTGATGCGGACCGCGGAGTCGGTGGTGTTGACGCTCTGCCCGCCGGGTCCCGAGGAGCGGAAGACGTCGATGCGCAGGTCCTTGTCGTCGACCGACACGTCGACCGGCTCGGCCTCGGCCATCACCAGCACGCCCGCGGCGGAGGTGTGGACCCGACCCTGCGACTCGGTGACGGGCACCCGCTGGACGCGGTGCACCCCGCCCTCGAACTTGAGCAGCGCGTACGGCGCCTCGCCCGGCGCCGGTGTTCCCCTTGGCCTTGACCGCGACGGTCACCGACTTGAACCCGCCGAGGTCCGAGGGCGTCGCGTCGAGCTGCTCGGTGCGCCAGCCACGCTGCTCGGCGTACCGGGTGTACATGCGGAGCAGGTCGCCGGCGAAGAGCGCCGACTCCTCGCCACCCTCCCCGGACTTGATCTCCATGATCACGTCCTTGGCGTCGGATGCCTCCCGTGGCACCAGCAGGTGCCGCAGCCGGTCCTCGAGCTCGCCGAGCCGCTCGGCCAGGCGCTCGGCCTCCGCCGCGAAGGAGTCGTCCTCGCCGGCCAGCTCACGGGCCGCCTCGAGATCGCCGCGGACCGTCGTCCACTCCTCGTGGGCGCGCTTGACCGCGGTCAGCTCGGCGTACCGCTGGTTGAGCCGCTTGGCCAGCCCCTGGTCGGAGTGGACGTCGGGGTCGGCGAGCCGCACCTCGAGCTCGGCGTGCTCAGCGAGCAGCGCGGTCACCGCGTCGAGCACCGACACCGCCGCACCTCCTGCTCACCCGGGCCGTCGTCCGTCCCACGGGTCGCCCGCGGTCCGTGCATGCGAAACGCCGGCCCCGGGGACGGGGCCGGCGTCGCCGTGGACTACTTGCTGTCGGCGCTCCCGGCGCCGGCGGTCTTCTTGGCGTAGCGAGCCTGGAACCGGGCCACGCGGCCACCGGTGTCGAGGATCTTCTGCTTGCCGGTGTAGAACGGGTGGCACGCCGAGCACACGTCGGCGTGGATGCTGCCGGCCGAGGCGGTGCTGCGCGTGGTGAAGGTGTTGCCGCAGGTGCAACGGACCTCGGTGGCGGTGTAGCTGGGGTGGATGTCCTTCTGCATGATGTCCTCTCGTCGTGACCCCGGGTCGTCGGCTCGTGGCGAGCCGGACGTGAACCGGGACCAAGGATCCAGTCTGCAGTACAACCCCGTCGCGGAGCGAATTAGTCCCGACCGGACCCGCCCAACAGGTGGGCGGTGACCTCGTCGGAGCCGGAGGCCCGGGTCAGCGGCACCCGGACCGTGACCGTCGTACCGACGTCCTCCACCGACTCGATGCCGAGCGTCCCGCCGTGACGGTCGACGATCGTCTGCACGATGCGCAGCCCCAGCCCCGTCCCCGCGATCTCGGACCGGGTGGCGTTGGAGGCCCGGAAGAAGCGGGAGCCGAGGCCGTCGAGGTCGGTGGCGGGGATGCCGATGCCCTCGTCGACGACCTCCAGCATCGCCTCACGCCCCACCGGCGCGACCCGGACCTCGACCACGTCGCCCGGCTCGGAGAACTTGACGGCGTTCGAGACCAGGTTGGTCAGCGCCCGGAAGAGCTGGGTGCGGTCCCCGAGCACCAGGATGGGCGACGCGCTCTGGATGGTCCGCAGGGTGATGGAGCGCGAGCCCGCCGTGAGTCGCAGGTCACCGACCACCTCCGAGGCCACCGTCCGCAGGTCGAGGGACTCGATCTTGAGCCGCGCCTTCTCCACCCGCGAGAGGGTCAGCAGGTTGCTGATGAGCTCCTGCAGCCGCAGCAGGTTGCGGCGCACGATGGCCAGCATCCGCGCCTCTCGGGAGTCGTCGAGCTGGTCGGCGACCTGGTCCTCGAGCAGCTCGAGGTAGCCCATCACGCTGGTCAGCGGGGTGCGGAGCTCGTGGGAGACCGTGGAGACCAGCTCGGTGCGGACGCGGTCGATCTCACCCGAGCTGGGAGGCCACGGTCTCCTCCATGTCGCGACCGCGCAGGCTGTCCTCGGCCAACCGGTTCAGGGCGATCGCGATCTCGCGGACCTCCTCCGGGCCGACTTCGCGCGACCCGCGCGGTGAGGTCGCCCTCCCGCAGCCGCGCCAGCACCCGTGACACCTCGTCCAGGGGGACGTGGACCGCCACCGCCAGCCGCCGGGTCAGAGCGGTGGCGACGCCGATCATCACCAGGGGAGCAGCACGACCGCGGCCAGCGTCCAGAACAGCACGGCGCCGGCCTGGTCGCTGATGCGGGAGATGGTCTGCTCGATCGCGAGGTCGACCTGGGCGTTGGCGGCGCGGACGTCGTTGTACAGCCGCCCCCCCTGCACCTCGAGCCGGTCGCGCTCGGCGGCGCCGAGCCGACGGTCCGCCTCCACCTGCGGCGCCACGTAGTCCTCGAGCCACCGGTCGGTGGCCTCCTCCTGGCGCAGGACCGCAGCGGTGAGCGCCTGGTCGCCGTCCGCGAGCTCGCGCAGTTGCCTCTCGTCCTGAGGCAGGTAGCCGATCGCCACCTGGTAGGGCTGCAGGGACCCGGAGTCGCCGCCGGTGAGCGTGTAGCCGCGGATCGAGGCCTCGGCATCGGTGACGTCCTGCAGGACCGCCTTGTTGGCCACCTGCAGGGGCACCGCCGTCTCGTTGAGCGAGCCCAGGGAGTGCGCCGACCACACCACGGCTGTCGAGCACAGGGCGGCCAACGACATCAGCAGCACGACCATGCCCCGCAGCGTGACCGCGGTCTGGCGTCGCAGCGAGGCCGTGGCCCAGGCGACCCAGCGTGCCGGCTCGTCGCCGCCGTCCGGGCGCGCCGGGCCCTCGTGATCCGACGTCACGCTCCCGGACGCCGCGGTCACGGTGGGCTCCGCCTCAGCGCTCGCCCTGGGCGAGGAGAGCGTCGACCCGCTCCGCGAGGTCACGCGGGCTGAACGGCTTGGTGATGTAGTCGTCGGCGCCGGCGGCCATGCCCGCCTCCACGTCCGACGACTGCGCGCGGGCCGTCAGCAGGATGACCGGAGTCCGGGCCAGCGCCGGGTCCGCACGGATCGTGCGGCAGGCGTCGAGACCGTTCATGCCCGGCATCATCAGGTCGAGCACGACGAGGTCGGGCGCGTCGTTGCGGCACTGCTCGACCGCTTCCGCCCCGTCCCCTGCCTGCTCCACCTCGTGCCCGGAGTGCTGGAGCCGCATGACCACGAGCATGCGGATGTCCTCGTCGTCGTCCGCGACCAAGATGCGTGCCATTGACTCCCCCTTTCCCGGGACTCGTTCCCCCGCCCACAGAAAGTCCGGCACCCGGAGCATATCCGCGCCGGGGCCGACCGCGCGGCGTATCAGTCGTCTTCGTGCGCCCCAGGAGTCGTCTTCTGCACCTGCATGAGGAAGTCGATGTTGTGGTGGCTGCGGCGCAGCTTCTCCAGCAGCAGCTCGAGCGCCTGCTGGCCCTCCCGCCCGGCGAGAACGCGCCGGAGCTTCCAGACGATGGCCAGCTCCTCCTCGCCGAGCAGCAGCTCCTCGCGCCGGGTCCCCGACTGCACCGGGTCGACGGCGGGGAAGATGCGCTTGTCCGCGAGCTCACGGCGCAGCCGCAGCTCCATGTTGCCGGTGCCCTTGAACTCCTCGAAGATCACCTCGTCCATCTTCGAGCCGGTCTCGACCAGCGCCGTGGCCAGGATGGTCAGGGAGCCGCCGTCCTCGATGTTGCGGGCAGCGCCGAAGAACTTCTTCGGGGGGTGGAGCGCGCTCGCGTCGACCCCTCCTGTCAGCACGCGGCCGCTGGCCGGCGCCGCGAGGTTGTAGGCGCGACCGAGCCGGGTGATGCCGTCGAGCAGCACCACCACGTCGTGGCCGAGCTCGACCAGGCGCTTCGCGCGCTCGATGGCGAGCTCGGCGACGATGGTGTGGTCGGCGGCGGGGCGGTCGAAGGTGGACGCGATGACCTCACCCTTGACGGTCCGCTGGAAGTCCGTGACCTCCTCAGGACGCTCGTCGACCAGCACGATCATCAGGTGGCACTCGGGGTTGTTGTGGCTGATGGCGTTGGCGATGGCCTGCACGGTCATGGTCTTGCCCGCCTTGGGCGGAGAGACGATGAGGCCGCGCTGCCCCTTGCCGATCGGAGCGACGATGTCGATGACCCGGCCGGTCATCTCGGTCGGCCCCGTCTCCAGCCGCAGCCGCTCCGTGGGGTAGAGCGGGGTCAGGTCGTCGAAGTCCGCACGGTTCTGCGCGGCGTCGAGCTCGCTGCCGTTGATGGTGTCCAGGCGCACCAGTGGGTTGAACTTCTCCTTGCGCTCACCCTCGCGGGCCTGCCGCACCGCACCGGTGACCGCGTCACCCTTGCGCAGGTGGTAGCGACGCACCATCGACAGCGACACGTAGACGTCGTGGGAGCCGGGCAGGTAGCCGCTGGTGCGCACGAACGCGTAGTTGTCGAGGATGTCGACGATGCCGCCGACGGGCACCAGCACGTCGTCCTCGGTGACCTCGAGGTCGGCGTCGCTGGGGGCGCGGCGCTCGCGGTACGGCGCGTTCTGGTTGCCGCCCTGGCCGCCCTGGTTGCCCTGGTTGCCCTGGTTGCCCTGGTTGCCCTGGTTGCCCTGGCCGCCCTGGCCGCCCTGGTTGCCCGAGCTGCCCTGGTTCCCCTGTCCGCCGCCGGTGCGCTCGCGGTCGCGTCCCCGACGGCGACGGCGACGGTTGCTGCCCTCCTCGGTGCGGTTCGCGTCGTCGCCGGACTGGTTGCCGGACTGGTTGCCGGACCGGCTGGAGCCGCTGTCCTCGGACGACCCGCCGCGGTCGGGCGACTCGACCGGCTCGTTCCGGCCGCGCTGTCCGCCCTGACTGTTCTGCTCGCCACGGCCGTTCTGGTCGCCACGGCCGTTCTGGGTTTCCTGGTTGTCCTGGTCGCCCCGGTCGCCCCGATCGCCCCGGTCGCCCGCGGAGGCGGCTTCGCCCGTCACGGCTCCGTCCTGCGAGTCGCGGCTCTTGTTCTTGTTCTTGTTCTTCTTCTTGGCCTGGTCACCCTGGCTTCCCTGCTCGCCCTGGCTTCCCTGCTCGCCCTGGCTTCCCTGCTCGCCCTGGCCGGACTGGCGCGCTGGACTGGCCGCTGGACTGGCCGCTGGACTGGCCGCTGGACTGGCCGCTCGACTGGGCCGCCCGGATGGCCTCGATGAGCTGTGCCTTCTTCATGCCGCGGGCACCCTTGATGCCGAGGCCGCCGGCGATCTGCTTGAGCTCCGGCAGCAGCTTGCCCGTCAGACCCCCGCTCGGGCTGGTGGCCCCCGACGCACCGGCGTCCGGCGTCGAGGAGGAGGGGGCTTCGACTGTCTCCGACACGTGAGGTCCTTCGCACGTCGAGGTCGCGGGGCAGGTGCCCGTCGACCTGTGATCACAGTGACCCCGGACCGCCGTCACGGCGACGACCCGGGGAGGTGTCGACGTCAGGGAGACCCGGAGAGATGAGAGCGCTGTCCCGGCGATCGAGCCAGGCCTGGGCGACGTCGTCCGTCGCGCTTCCAGCGCAGCGCCACACTAGCACCGGCCGCCCCGGGAGAGCACCACGGCGCGGTACGGCAGGTCCCGGGCAGGGCTGGTGGACGCCGACCCTCACGCGAGGGTCGCGACGCCGCCGCCGACACCGAGGTCGAGGCGTCGCCACGAGCCGGGAACGACGTCGTCCACCGAAGCGGCCAGTCGGAGCTCGTCGGCGGAGGTGCCGAGCACCAGGACGGTCGGGCCGGCGCCGGAGACCACCGCCGCGGCTCCCCGGCCCCGCAGCGCGGCGACCACGTCCAGCGTCTCCGGCATCGCGGGCGCACGGTAGTCCTGGTGGAGCCGGTCCTCCGTGGCCTCGAGCAGCATGTCGGGCCGCGTCGTCAGCGCCGCCACCAGCAGCGCGGCGCGACCCGCGTTGGCCGCCGCGTCCGCGTGCGGCACCTGCGCAGGCAGCAGGCCGCGGGCCACCGAGGTGGACACCGGCGACGGCGGGACGAACGCGTGCAGCCGCACGTGGGGGTGGACCGGCAGCCGCACCGCGGCGTACCCGTCGTCACGGGTGAGTGCGACGGTGAAACCGCCGAAGACCGCGGGAGCGACGTTGTCGGGATGACCCTCGATCCGGGCCGCCTGCTCGAAGAGCTCCTCGTCGCTGCGCTCCGCACCCGGCGTCAGGGCCCGCGCCAGGGCGAGCCCCCCGACGATGGCGGCGGCCGACGAGCCGAGGCCCCGGCTGTGCGGCACGGCGTTGCGGCAGGTCAGGCGCAGCCCCGGGACGCGAGCGCCCACGGCCTCGAGACCGGCGACCAGGGACCGGACGACGAGGTGGGTGGCGTCTCGGGGCACGGCGCCCGGCGCCGCTCCCTCCCCCTCCACCACGATCTCGAGCGCCCCTGCGGTGGGCAGCACCTCGGCGGTGATCTCGTCGGTCAGGTCGAGGGCGAGCCCGAGCGCGTCGAAGCCGGGGCCGAGGTTGGCGCTCGTGGCAGGCACCCGCACCGTGACCGGTCCGGCCGCCCGGGTCGCGTCGCTCACGCGAGGCCGGCGGCGCGCGCCGCCGCGGCGGCGTCGGCCTCGACGACGTTGTCGACGAGGTCGGTGAAGGTCGACAGCGCGGTGTCGATGTCCTTGAGGCCGTGACCGGTCACGGTGACCACCAGCGTCCGTCCCCGGAAGTCCGCGCCGTCTGCGACGTCGCGCAGCAGGCCGGCGACGCTGGCCGCGGACCCGGGCTCGACGAAGATGCCCTCGGCGGCGGCGAGCCGGCGCTGCGCGGCGAGGATCTCCTCGTCGCTGACCGCTCCGAACCGACCGCCCGACTGCTCCGCCGCCGCCACGGCGAGGTGCCACGAGGCGGGGTTGCCGATGCGGATCGCGGAGGCCACGGTCTCAGGCGACAGGACGGGCTCGCCGCGGACCAGCGGCGAGGCGCCCTCGGCCTGCCAGCCGATCATCGTCGGGCGGTGCGTGGCGCAGCCGGCGTCGGCGTACTCGGTGTAGCCCTTCCAGTACGCCGAGATGTTGCCGGCGTTGCCGACCGGCAGGACGTGCACGTCGGGGGCGTCACCGAGGAAGTCGACGATCTCGAAGGCCGCGGTCTTCTGCCCCTCGAGGCGGAAGGGGTTGACCGAGTTCACCAGCGCGACCGGGTAGTGCTCCGCGAGCTCGCGCGACATCCGCAGGCAGTCGTCGAAGTTCCCGCGCACCATGATGACCTGGGCGCCGTGCACGATCGCCTGCGCCAGCTTGCCGGCCGCGATCTTGCCCTGCGGCACCAGCACGAGCGGCTTCACCTTCGCCCGCGCGGCATAGGCCGCCATCGAGGCGCTGGTGTTGCCGGTGGAGGCGCAGACGACCGCCTCGGCGCCCTGCCCGACCGCGACCGACAGCGCCACGGTCATGCCGCGGTCCTTGAAGGAGCCGGTCGGGTTGTCGCCCTCGACCTTGATCCAGACCTGCGCGCCGGTCAGCTCGGAGAGCCACGGGCTGTCGATGAGCGGGGTGCCGCCCTCGCGCAGGGTGAAGGTCGGCGTGCCCTCGGGCAGCGGCAACCAGTCGCGGTACTCCTCGATGACGCCGCGCCACTGGTGCGTGCGGGTGCGGTGGTGGCCCGGACCGGTCTGCACGCTCACTCGCCGCACTCTCCCTCGACCCGCATCACCGACGACACGTCACGCACCTCGGGCATCGTGTGCAGCGCGGCCACCGTCGCCGACAGGGCCGCGTCGGTGGCACGGTGCGACACCACGACGAGCTGGGCGTCGTCGCCCCGACCCTCCTGGCGCACCGTCTGGATGGAGACACCGTGCTCGGCGAAGGCCAGCGCCACCGCCGCCAGCACGCCGGCACGGTCGTCGACGTCGACGGCCACGTGGTAGCGGGTGGTGGTCTCTCCCATCGGTCGCACGGCCAGCTCGGCGTACGCCGACTCGCCGACCCCGCGGACGTCGACGAGGCGGTTGCGCGCCACCGTGACGAAGTCACCGAGCACCGCCGAGGCGGTCGGGGCGCCGCCGGCGCCGGGGCCGTAGAACATCAGCTCCCCCGCCGCCTCGCTCTCCACGAAGACCGCGTTGAAGGCCTCGCGCACGCTGGCCAGCGGGTGGCTGCGCGGGATCATGGCCGGGTGCACGCGCGCCGACACCGCCGGACCGTCCGGGCCGTCGGTGAGCTCGCAGATCGCCAGCAGCTTGACCACGGCGTCCATCTCGCGCGCCGAGGCGACGTCGGCGGCGCTGACGTCGGTGATGCCCTCGCGGTGGACGTCCGCGGCGACGACCCGGGTGTGGAAGGCGAGGCTGGCGAGGATGGCGGCCTTCGCGGCGGCGTCGAAGCCCTCGATGTCCGCCGTCGGGTCGGCCTCCGCGTAGCCGAGCGCCTGCGCCTCCTCGAGCGCCTCGGAGAAGCCGGCCCCGGAGGTGTCCATCTTGTCGAGGATGAAGTTCGTGGTGCCGTTGACGATGCCGAGCACGCGTCGCACCCGGTCGCCCGCCAGCGACTCGCGGAGCGGTCGCAGGATCGGGATGGCGCCGGCGACCGCGGCCTCGTAGTAGAGGTCGCGGTTGTGCTTCTCCGCGGCCGCGAACAGCGTCGAGCCGTCCTCCGCCAGCAGCGCCTTGTTGGCGGTCACGACGCTGGCCCCGTGCTCGAGGGCGCTGAGGATCAGCGTGCGGGCGGGTTCGATGCCGCCGATGACCTCGATGACGACGTCGACCCCCGAAGCGACCAGCCCGGCCGCGTCGGTGGTCAGCAGGTGGGCCGGCACGTCGACCTCGCGACGTGCGTCGAGACGGCGTACGGCGACGCCGACCAGCTCGACCGGCGCCCCCACCCGCGCCTCGAGGTCGGTGGCCTGCTCGGTGAGCAGCCGCACCACCTGGCTGCCGACCGAGCCGCAGCCCAGCAGGCCCACGCGCACGGTGCGACGGGGCGTGCTCGTCGGGACGTCCTCGGGCATCGCGCTCACTGCTCTCGTTCCTCGCTCGGGTCGGCACCGGTGTCGGCGCCGACGTCGGTGGCCAGCAGGTCCTCGACGGTCTCACGTCGTACGACGACGCGGGCCGAGCCCCCGCGGACCGCGACCACCGGCGGGCGCAGGGCGTGGTTGTAGTTGCTGGCCATCGACCAGCAGTAGGCACCGGTGCCCGGGACCGCCAGCAGGTCGCCGGGGGCGACGTCGCCCGGCAGGAACTCGTCCTTGACCAGGATGTCGCCGGCCTCGCAGTGCTTGCCGACGACCCGCCCGAGCACGACCGGCGCGTCGGAGGTGCGTGAGGCCAGGGTGGCCGAGTAGTCGGCGTCGTACAGCGCGGTGCGGATGTTGTCGCTCATGCCGCCGTCCACCGAGACGTAGGTGCGCACCGCACCGCCGTCGAGCGCCACCTTCTTCACGGTGCCGACCTCGTAGAGCGAGCACATGGCCGGACCCACGATCGCCCGACCCGGCTCGATCGCCAGCCGCGGCACCGCCAGTCCGCGCGACCGGCACTCCTGCTCCACGATCGAGGTCAGCTCGG
Organism: uncultured Actinomycetota bacterium; assembly: GCA_963721555.1. Taxonomy (GTDB): domain Bacteria; phylum Actinomycetota; class Actinomycetes; order Propionibacteriales; family Nocardioidaceae; genus Marmoricola_A. Next base: position 202,516 of record CAVRJU010000005.1, read on the forward strand.
AGGCGAGGTCCTTCGGGTCGGCGGGGTCGTCCTGGAGGGTGTAGGCGATGCCGAAGCCGCCGCCGAGGTCGAGCTCGGGCATCTCGACACCCAGCTCCTCGCGGACCCGGCCCTGCAGCGCGAGGACGCGCCGGGTCGCGACCTCGAAGCCGGAGGTGTCGAAGATCTGCGAGCCGATGTGGCTGTGCAGCCCGAGGAGCGTGAACCGGTCGCTGCCGTGGACGTGCCGGACCGCGGCGAAGGCGTCACCGGCGTTGATGGAGAACCCGAACTTCTGGTCCTCGTGGGCGGTGGCGATGTACTCGTGGGTGTGGGCCTCGACCCCAGCGGTGACCCGGACCATGACCGGGGCCACCCGGTCGAGCTCGGCGGTCAGCCGCTCCAGCCGGTCGATCTCGTCGAACGAGTCGAGCACGATCCGGCCGACGCCTGCCTCGAGCGCGGCACGCAGCTCGCCGGTCGACTTGTTGTTGCCGTGGAAGCCGATCCGCGCCGGGTCGGTGCCCGCGCGCAGCGCCACGGTCAGCTCACCGCCCGAGCACACGTCGAGGCCGAGCCCCTCCTCGGCGATCCAGCGCGCGACCGTGGTGCAGAGGAAGGCCTTGCCGGCGTAGAAGACGTCGTAGGAGGAGAAGGCGTCGCGGAAGGCTCGCGCCCGGCTGCGGAAGTCCTCCTCGTCGAGGACGTACGCCGGGGTGCCCACCTCCGCGGCCAGCGCGCGCAGGTCCGTCCCGCCGACGTGGAGCACGCCGTCGACCTTCTCGGCCGTGCCGGGCCACAGGTGAGGCACCAGGGCGTTGGCGTCGACGGGCTCGCGCAACCACGCGGGGCCGCGGGCGTTGATGTCGGCGTGCAGGGCGCCGGCCTCGTGGGCCCTCATGCCGGGGCAGCCAGGGGTCGGCGCAGGTCGGGACGCGAGATCAGCACCGGCCCAGCGTATCGGCGACGACGTCCCCCACGGCGACCGATGTCAGCGGGCAGACGCCCGCCGGCACGATGGCCCGAGGCCCACCGGCAGGGCGGTCGGCGCGACCCATCAGGTCATGTAGCCTTGCCCGCGCACACTGAGCCCCCGTAGCTCAGGGGATAGAGCACCGCCCTCCGGAGGCGGGAGCGTAGGTTCGAATCCTACCGGGGGCACGCTTTCCGGCTCGTCGGTCGAGCGGTCGCCCGCTCCCGGACCCTCCGCTCTCAGCAGCCCCGCGCGAAGCGTGCGTCGTTGCGGGCGTCGTCGCCCAGCCGGCGCGCCTGCGCCACGTCGGGGAAGACGATGCTGGCCCCGCCGACGTAGCCGTAGCTGCCGTCGAGCACGCACGTCGGCATCGACGAGGGATCGATCGCGGTCAGCGCCTGGGCCAGGCGGAAGAGCGCGGCCGGCGACAGGTCGGTGGTGAGGTTCTGCGCGACCGAGAGCAGCGCGCGCTCCATGAAGCCCGGGGCGTCCTGCATCAGCCGCACCCGTCGCAGGATGGCGCGCAGCAGCTCCTGCTGGTTGGCCGAGCGGTCGAAGTCACCGCGGGGCAGGAAGTGGCGGGCGCGGGAGAAGAACAGCGCCTCCCACGGCTTGAGGGTGTTGCGGCCCTTGCGGATGGAGCCCTCCATGGCGTCGTCGCGAAAGGCCAGGCGCGAGTCCACCGTGACCCCGCCGATGCTGCCGACCATCTGCTTGAACCCGGTGAAGGACGTCAGGAACACGTAGTCCGGCTGCACACCCACGAGGTTGCCGACCGTGCGACCCATCAGCTCGGGACCGCCGAAGGTGAGCGCGGAGTTGACCCGGCCGGAGCCGTGGCCGGGGATCGGGACCCACGAGTCGCGAGGCACGCCGATGCTGACCGCGTCACCGGTGGTCACGTCGACCCCCACCATCTGGATCGCGTCGGCGCGCTGCCGGGTGATGTTCTGGCCGGGGCGCGCGTCCGACCCCAGGGCCAGGATCCACAGCATCCGCTCGTCGTGGTCGACCCCGCGAGCCAGGCCGGTGGCGACCAGCCCGGACGGGGTGTGGCCGGTGCTGGCCGGCGGTACGGCGAGCAGCAGCGGGGCCAGCACGGCCAGGCCGACCAGCCTGGTCAGGCGGCTCGTCCGGCGGGCGGTCCGCGCCGCGCGCGTGCTCATCAGTCGGTCCTGCGCACATCGAAGCCGAAGACCCGCCAGCCCTGTCCGACCGGGGTCAGCAGCAGACGGCCCTGGAGCCTCACCGTCGTCGTCGTCGTGCTCGTGGTCGTGGTGGTGGACGCCGACTCGGACGCGGACGGGGACCCCGGTTCAGGTGCGGACTCGGGCGAGGAGGCCACGACGGCTCCGTCCTCGCCCGGCGTGAGCTCGAGCGTGAGGTCGAGGCGGGCGGTCGCCCCGGCGGGACGACCACGCGGGGCCAGCACGGTGAGGGGTGCCTGGGCACCGAGGACCTGCACCACCACCGACTCCGCCGACTCCCCCGACTCCCCGGCCTCCTCGAGGTCGGCTCGGGAGAGCACCGCACCGTCGGTCCGGGCCAGCCGGGCCGCCCCGTCGGTGAAACCGGGGAACCGGTCCGCCGGCGCGGTCGTCGGGTCGACGAACGCCGCCGCGACGTAGCCGGAGACGAGCTCCTCCACCTGGCGTCGCAGGGCGAGGCGGTCCCGGTCAGGCAACCGCCCGGCCACCCGCGTGACCGGCGCGGACACCTCGGGCGGCTCCACGACTGCCGCTCCGTCGGACGGGGTCGAGGTGTCGGCCGACTCGGCGGGCGGCGTGGTGCAGCCGGCCAGCGCGGTCAGGGACGCCAGCGCGGTCAGGGTGGCGACGACGGTCGTCGTACGACGCATGGCGTCATGATCGCCTCTGCAACGCCTCCGGCGGAGGAACACGCCGAGAACGACCCACCCCTGGGGGTGGGACGCGCAGCCGCCGACGCGTGGACCACCAGCACCGCTCCGTCCCCTTTGCACGTGTTCTCCCTCACGCTGGGAGGACCGGGCGCCCGGGGTGCGGCGCCCGGCCTACCCGCGAGTCGCGTGCCACCCGCCCGCGACCTTCGCACACGGTCTAGATTTGGTCCCGCGATCAGTTCCATACCGCAGCGGAAGAGGGCGAGCTTCAATCGTGGCCGAATCGGGTCCAGACAACCAATCCAGCGCCCCGGGCGGCTCGGTGGCCGAGTTCGGCGACAACGAGTGGCTCGTCGACGAGATGTTCGAGCGCTACCAGGAGGACCCGTCCAGCGTCGACGACGCCTGGGTGGCCTACTTCGAGGGCCGCTCGGACTCGGGTGGGAAGGCCTCCTCCGGCGACGGCGCGTCCGCCACCGACAGCAACGGCAAGGCCCCGGAGAAGGCGCCTGCCGACACGGCACCGGCAAAGAAGGCACCGGCGAAGAAGGCATCGGCGAAGAAGGGCGCCTCGTCAGGCACCTCGTCCCCCGCCGGGTCTGCGCAGAGCAGCGCCTCGACGGCCGACGCCAAGCAGTCGGCGGCCAAGGAGTCGGCGGCGAAGCAGTCGGCGACCAAGAAGCCGTCGACCGAGGACACCTCGACGCCGGAGGCGAAGAAGACCTCTGCGCCGAGCTCGGGCGAGAAGCCGACCAAGAAGGCGGCGCCCGTGCCCAAGGAGAACCCGCCCGCTCCGCCGTCCGAGGCGAGCGACGAGCCGCAGCTCACCGTGCTCCGCGGCGCCCCCATGCGCACCGCGCAGAACATGGACCTGAGCCTCACCGTCCCCACCGCCACCAGCGTGCGCACCGTGCCGGTGAAGCTGCTGTGGGACAACCGCATCGTCATCAACAACCACCTGGCCCGCGCCCGCGGCGGCAAGGTCTCCTTCACGCACGTCATCGGCTACGCGCTGGTCAAGGCGCTGCGGTCGATGCCGGAGATGAACAACGGCTTCGACGTCATCGACGGCAAGCCCAACCTCATCCAGCCCGCCCACATCAACCTCGGCCTCGCCATCGACCTGCCCAAGGACGACGGCACCCGCCAGCTTCTGGTGCCCTCCATCAAGGGTGCGGAGGCGATGGACTTCGCCGAGTTCTGGACCGCCTACGAGGAGCTCATCCGCAAGGCCCGCAACGGCAAGCTCGGGGTCTCCGACTTCCAGGGCACGACGATCAGCCTGACCAACCCCGGCACCATCGGCACGAACCACTCCGTCCCGCGCCTGATGAAGGGCCAGGGGTGCATCCTCGGAGTCGGGTCCATGGACTACCCGCCGGAGTACCAGGGCGCCTCCGAGGAGACCCTCACCCGCAACGCGGTCAGCAAGGTGATGACGCTGACCTCGACGTACGACCACCGCGTGATCCAGGGCGCGCAGTCGGGCGAGTTCCTCAAGCGGATGCACGGGCTGCTGCTCGGCGAGGAGGGCTTCTACGACGAGATCTTCCGCGCCCTGCGCATCCCCTACGAGCCGATCCGCTGGTCGAAGGACATCTCGACCAACCACGACGACGACATCAGCAAGCAGGCCCGCATCCTCGAGCTGATCCACGCCTACCGCGTGCGCGGCCACATGATGGCCGACACCGACCCGCTGGAGTACCAGCAGCGCAGCCACCCCGACCTCGAGATCGAGTCGCACGGGCTGACGCTGTGGGACCTCGACCGCGAGTTCGCGACCGGCTCCTTCGGCGGCGACCGCCGCTTCATGAAGCTGCGCGGCATCCTCGGCATCCTGCGTGACTCCTACTGCCGCACCATCGGCATCGAGTACATGCACATCCAGGACCCCGAGCAGCGCCGCTGGATCCAGGAACGGGTCGAGCAGCCCCACCAGAAGCCGCCGCGCGAGGAGCAGCTGCGCATCCTGCTCAAGCTCAACCAGGCCGAGGCGTTCGAGACGTTCCTGCAGACGAAGTTCGTCGGCCAGAAGCGCTTCAGCCTGGAGGGCGGCGAGACCACGATCCCGCTGATCGACGAGATCTGCGAGGCCTCGGCCGAGGCCGACCTCAAGGAGGTCTGCATCGGCATGGCCCACCGCGGTCGCCTCAACGTGCTGGCCAACATCGTCGGCAAGTCCTACAACCAGATCTTCCGCGAGTTCGAGGGCAACATCGACCCGCGCACGGTCCAGGGCTCCGGCGACGTGAAGTACCACCTCGGCGCCGACGGCGTCTTCAGCGCCGGCTCCGGGGCGACCATCAACGTCTCCGTGGCCGCGAACCCGTCGCACCTCGAGACCGTCGACCCGGTGCTCGAGGGCATCGCCCGGGCCAAGCAGGACGTGCTGGACCGCGGGGCGGAGTTCCCGGTCATGCCGCTGCTGGTCCACGGTGACGCCGCCTTCGCCGGTCAGGGCGTGGTGGCCGAGACCCTCAACCTCTCGCAGCTGCGCGGCTACCGCACCGGCGGCACGATCCACCTCGTGGTGAACAACCAGGTCGGCTTCACCACGTCCCCGTCCTCGTCGCGCTCGTCGCTCTACTGCACCGACGTGGCGCGGATGGTCCAGGCGCCGATCTTCCACGTCAACGGCGACGACCCGGAGGCCTGCATCCGCACCGCGCGGCTCGCGTTCGAGTACCGCCAGGCGTTCAACAAGGACGTCGTCATCGACCTCGTGTGCTACCGCCGCCGCGGGCACAACGAAGGTGACGACCCGTCGTACACGCAGCCGCTGATGTACGACCTGATCGAGCAGAAGCGCTCGGTGCGCAAGCTCTACACCGAGTCCCTCATCGGTCGTGGCGACATCACGATCGAGGAGGCCGAGCAGGTCCTCCGCGACTACCAGCAGCAGCTGGAACGGGTCTTCAGCGAGGTGCGCGAGGCCGACACCCAGCCCGACGAGTGGCTCACCGTCCCCGACTACCCGGACAAGCCGTCCCCCGAGGCGAAGACCGCGATCAGCAGGGAGACGCTGAAGCGGATCTCCGACGCGCACGTCAACGCCCCGGACGGCTTCACCGTGCACCCGAAGGTGCTGCCCCAGCTGCAGCGCCGTGCCGCCGCGATCACCGAGGGCCCCATCGACTGGGGCACCGGCGAGATCCTGGCGTTCGGCTCGCTGCTCATGGAGGGACGGCCCGTCCGCCTGGCCGGGCAGGACTCCCGACGCGGCACGTTCGTGTCGCGCTTCGCGACGATCATCGACCGTCGCAACGCCGACGAGTGGACCCCGCTGTCGAACCTCGCCGAGGACCAGGCGAAGTTCTACGTCTACGACTCGCTGCTCAGCGAGTACGCCGCGCTCGGGTTCGAGTACGGCTACTCGGTCGCCCGTCCGGAGGCACTGGTGCTCTGGGAGGCGCAGTTCGGCGACTTCGTCAACGGCGCCCAGACCGTCATCGACGAGTACATCACCGCGGGTGAGACCAAGTGGGGCCAGCAGTCCGGCGTCGTCATGCTGCTGCCGCACGGCTACGAGGGGCAGGGGCCCGACCACTCCTCGGCGCGCATCGAGCGGTTCCTCACCATGGCCGCGGACGACGCGTTCGTGGTGGCGCAGCCCTCGACGCCGGCGAGCTACTTCCACCTGCTGCGCCAGCACTCGCTGGGCGAGAAGCACCGCCCGCTGATCGTCTTCACCCCGAAGTCGATGCTCAAGCGCAAGGAGGCGGCGTCCCGCCCCGAGGACTTCACCGAGGGCACCTTCCAGCCGGTCGCGCCCGACCCGGTGGTCGACGCGGACGCGGTGGAGAAGGTGCTGCTGTGCTCGGGCCGCATCACCTGGGACCTGATGAACGAGCGGAAGAAGCGCGAGGGCGACACGCCCACGACCGCCATCCTCCGGCTCGAGCAGCTCTACCCCCGCCCGGTCAAGGAGCTGCTCGCGGAGCTCGAGGCGTTCCCGAACCTCTCCCAGATCCGCTGGGTCCAGGACGAGCCCGCCAACATGGGGCCCTGGCCGCACATGGCGCTCAACCTGCGTGACGAGCTGCCCGTCGGCATGACGCTGGTCTCGCGCTCGATGTCCAGCTCACCGGCGGTGGGTCAGGCGAGCCGCCACAAGCAGGAGCTCGAGAACCTGCTCAAGGACGCGTTCGCGGAGTAGCGCGCGGACGCCGCTGCGACAAGACGAGACGGGAGCACCGTGTACTTCACCGACCGTGGGATCGAGGAGCTCCAGGGCCGTCGTGGCGACGAGGAGGTCAGCATCGCCTGGCTCGCCGACCGGCTCCAGGAGTTCGTCGACCTCCACCCCGACTTCGAGGTCCCCGTCGAGCGGCTGGCCACCTGGCTGGCCCGCCTCGACGACCCCGACGACGACTGAATGCGCCGATGTCGGTTTCACTAGGTACCTAGTGATGTTGGCGCTTCCCGAGCGAAACATCGTTCGGGAAGCGCCGGTTCCACTAGGTACCTAGTGAAACCGGCAGGCCCCTCACCGCGTGAAGACGACCTTGCCGAACACGTCGCCGTCGGCCATGGCGGCGAAGCCGTCCGCGGCCTGCTCCATCGGCATCGAGCGGTCGACGAGGGGCTTGGTGCCGGTGGCGTCGAACAGCTGCACCAGACCGGCCAGCTCCTGACGGGTGCCCATGGTCGAGCCGATGACGCGCAGCTGGAGGAAGAAGATGCGGGTCAGCTCGGCGTCGTCGAGCTTCGGCCCGCTCGTCGTACCGCTGATGACGATGGCGCCGCCGGGGCGCAGCGAGCGGATCGAGTGCGACCAGGTGGCGCGGCCCACGGTCTCCATCACCGCGTCGACCTTGCCCGGCAGCTTGGCGTTGCTCTCGAAGACCTCGTGGGCGCCGATCTCGAGCGCGCGCGCTCGCTTGGCCTCGTCACGGCTGGTCGCCCACACCCGCAGGCCGCCGGCGCGCGCGAGCGTGATGAGGGCGGTCGCCACACCACCGCCGGCGCCTTGCACGAGCACCGAGTCACCCGGCTTGAGCCCGCCCTGGGTGAACAGCATCCGGTACGCCGTGAGCCAGGCGGTGGGCAGGCACGCGGCCTCCTCGAAGGAGAGCGAAGCCGGCTTGGGGACCACGTTGCTGCGGGGTACGGCGACCTTGTCGGCGAACGTGCCCTGGTGACGCTCGCTCAGCAGCGAGCGGCGCGGGTCGAAGGTCTCGTCGCCGCGCCACGACGGGTCCGAGACGACCGCGTGGACGACGACCTCGTTGCCGTCCTCGTCGAGCCCGGCCGCGTCGCAGCCGAGGATCATCGGGAGAGCCTCCTGCTTCAGCCCGACCCCGCGCAGCGACCAGAGGTCGTGGTGGTTCAGCGAGGCGGCCTTGACGGTGACCGTGGTCCAGCCGTCGGGGACGTCCGGATCGGGTCGCTCCCCCACCACCAGACCGTCGAGCGGGGTGTCGGAGGAGAAGGACTCGGCGTAGACGGCGAACATGCTCCCGACCCTAGCCGTGGTGCCCCGCTGGGCCTCGCGGATGTGAGGTTTGCCGCGCCCCGGCGGCAGCGGCGACCGCGGCGGCGACGGCAGGGCCGACCCGGGGGTCGAAGGGCGACGGCACGATGTAGTCGGCGCGCAGGTCCTCGCCGACCAGCCCGGCGATGGCGCTCGCGGCAGCGAGCTTCATCGACTCCGTGATGGCGGTGGCGCGGGCGTCGAAGGCGCCACGGAAGATGCCGGGGAACGCCAGGACGTTGTTGATCTGGTTGGGGAAGTCCGAGCGCCCCGTGGCCACCACGGCGGCGTGCCGGTGGGCGACGTCGGGGTGGACCTCGGGGGTGGGGTTGGCCAGCCCGAAGATGATCGCGTCGTCGGCCATCGTGGCCACGACCTCCTCCGGGACGGTGCCGCCGGAGACGCCGATGTAGACGTCCGCGCCGGCGAGAGCGTCGGCCAGGGAGCCCGAGCGCCCGGTGCGGTCGGCGGTGTCGACGGCCAGGGCCCGCTTCACCGGGGTGAGGTCGTGGCGCTGGGAGCTCAGCACGCCCCGACGGTCGGTGACCGCGAGGTCGGTGATGCCTGCCGCGAGCAGGATGCGCGCGACCGCGACGCCGGCGGCGCCGGCCCCGGAGATCACGACACGGGCGCGGGCGTGCGTGCGCCCGGTCAGCCGCAGCGCGCCCTCGAGAGCGGCGGCCACCACCACGGCGGTGCCGTGCTGGTCGTCGTGGAAGACCGGGATCGCGAGGCGCTCCTGCAGCCGCTGCTCGATCTCGAAGCACCGCGGGGCCGAGATGTCCTCGAGGTTGATGCCACCGAAGGAGGGCGCCAGGCGGACGACGGTCTCGACGATCTCGTCGGTGTCGGTGGTGTCGAGGCAGATCGGGACCGCGTCGACCCCGCCGAACTGCTTGAACAGCACGGCCTTGCCCTCCATCACCGGCATCGCCGCGGCCGGGCCGATGTCGCCCAGGCCCAGCACGGCGGTGCCGTCGGTGACGACGGCCACCGTGTTCGAGACCCAGGTGTAGTCGCGCACCAGCGCCGGCTCGGCCGCGATCGCCTCGCAGACCTCGGCGACGCCTGGGGTGTAGGCCAGCGACAGGTCGTCGCGGTCCTCGAGCGACACGGTGCTGGCGATCGCCATCTTGCCCCCCTCGTGCAGGCGGAACACCGGGGACGCGGCGCGGTCGGCGGGAGTGGGGGACGCGGTCATGGCGTGGCAGGAGGCTTTCGCGAGAGGGTGCGAGCGGGAGCGGCTCGAGTGCGAGTCGCGGTCGAGCTGATCGGTGCGATCAGGCCGGGTCGTGGATCCGTGGGGTGGTGGGATCCGTGGCAGGGGCCCGCGGTCGTGACAGGGGCGCCCTGCGGCGCGTTCGATCGGGCCTCAGTCTGGCACAGCCCGGCGCCCCCGCAGCGGCCACACCCGGGCCAGCACCGCGGCGAGCACCCGGTCGTCGGGCACCGCACCGACCGACCAGGAGTCCACGCCCTCCCGCGGGTTGTCGCGCTCGACCCACCAGCCGTCGGGCTCGCGGCGTACGGCGCGCTTGACCGCGACCGTCCCGTCCGGCAGGCGTACGACGACCAGCCGCCCGACCCGCGGGCGACCGCCGTGGACGACGAGGAGCAGGTCGCCGGGACGCAGGGTCGGCAGCATGGAGCGACCGTGCACGCGGGCCAGACCGACCCGGACCGGGCTCCTCACGCGCCTCACCTCGCCTGTCACGTCGCACTCCGTCCCGGCCCCACCCCCTTGGGGGTGAGTCTGCTGAGCCGCCCGCGCAGCGTCGTGGCCACGGAGTAGTGTCGCAGCAGACCGAAGTACCCCTCCCTGTGCATGCTCACGAAAGGATTCTGGATGCTCGCGCGAATTTTCGCCCCGACGCTCGATGTCCACGCCCACTGCGACCTGCCCTGCGGTGTCTACGACCCTGCTCAGGCCCGCATCGAGGCGGAGTCGATCAAGGGCATCATCGGCAAGCTCGCCGACAACGACGACCCTGACTTCCGCACTCGCGCCGTGCTCATCAAGGAGCAGCGTTCCGAGCTGGTCAAGCACCACCTCTGGGTGCTGTGGACCGACTACTTCAAGCCTCCGCACTTCGAGAAGTACCCGCAGCTCCACACCCTCTTCAACGAGGCGACCAAGCTCGCCGGCGCGTCCGGCACCAAGGGCACGATGGACGCCGCGACGGCCGACGAGCTGCTGGCCAAGATCGACGAGATCGCGCAGATCTTCGCCGAGACCAAGAAGGCCTGAGTCCGGTGGGACCCCACGCCGAGGGGGTCCCACCGTCTCGACCTCACGACGTCGGAACGGTCCCGGGTCGCCACGACCCGGGCCCGTTCCCCACGCTGAACGGGAGCCCGCACCACGTGGACATCGATTCACCCCCGGACGCCCAGCTGCGGCTGCCGGCCGACAGTGCCTACCTGGCCGTGCTGCGCTCGGCCACGGCCGGGCTCGCCGCCCGCATCAACTTCACGCTCGACGACATCGAGGACCTGCGCATCGCCGTGGACGAGGCGTGCGCCATCCTGCTGCCGCAGGCCGCCCCGGACACCCAGCTGGACTGCACCTTCTGGCTCGGTGGCGCGACCATGACCGTCGCGGTCGGCGCCACGTGCACCGAGCCGCGCCAACCCTCGGAGCAGGGCTTCGCCTGGCGGGTCCTGACCGCGCTGACCACCCACGCCCGGTCGGAGGTCCGCGACGACCGGCTCGTGCTCACGCTCTCGCGCAGCGCTGGACAGCACCCGTGACCGCCGGGCCGACAGCGCGTCAGGTGTCGACCACGCACCAGCGCAGCAACGACACGAACGACATCCACGCCCGCACGGCTGAGCTCTTCGCCCAGATGCAGGCGGCAGAGGGCGACGAGGCCGCGCACGTGCGTGACGCGCTGGTCGAGCTGCACCTGCCGCTCGCGGAGTACCTCGCCCGTCGGTTCGGCAACCGCGGCGAGCCCCACGAGGACCTCGTCCAGGTGGCCACGATCGGTCTGATCAAGGCCATCGACCGCTTCGACACCGACCGCGGCGTCGCCTTCTCGACCTTCGCGACCCCGACGATCATGGGCGAGGTCAAGCGCCACTTCCGCGACCGCGGCTGGACCATCCGGGTCCCTCGCCGGCTGCAGGAGATGCAGGCGATCATCAACCAGTCCGTCGCCGACGTCGGGCAACAGCTCGGCCGCAGCCCCACGGTGGCCGAGATCGCCAAGCACGCCGGGCTCAGCGAGGAGGAGATCCTCGAGGGCCTGGAGTCGGCGAACGCCTACAGCCCGCTGTCGCTCGACGCCCCCGACCCGGGCGGCGAGGTCGGCGCGGTCATCGAGCAGCTCGGCGACTACGACGACGCCCTCGACGCCGTGGTCGACCGCGAGACCGTCAAGCCGCTGCTGGACGCCCTGGACCCCCGGGCCAAGCGCATCCTGCTGCTGCGCTTCTTCCGCAACATGACGCAGTCGCAGATCGCCGAGGAGCTGGGCATCAGCCAGATGCACGTCTCCCGGCTCCTGAGCCGGACCCTGGCCGACCTGCGCCGCAACCTCGAGGACCAGCGCCCCACCCCCTGACCGGGCTGGTCCGACGCTGGCGCGAGCCGGCGTGTCAGGCGTGCTCGTCGGTGGACAGCACCGCCAGCGACCGGGGATGGAACACCCCGACGAGCACGGCGAGCCCGACCGCCACCAGCACCCACCCGATGATGTCGGGGGTCCAGTCGCTGGTGAAGCCGACCAGCACCTGGATCAGCTGCGCCAGCACGACCGGCGCCCGCGCCCACGACTGGCCCCGGACCAGGCACCAGGCGCACCAGGCCAGGCCCGCGCCGTACACGGCGAGGAACAGGGCCGAGGTGAGCCCCATGGCCAGCCGCTGCCCGTCGAGGGCGGGCAGGACCAGGAGCGCCTGGACGACCAGGACGACCGCCTCGAGGGCCGCGGTCGCGCAGGCTGCCTTGAGGGGCCAGGGCTGCGCGGAGACGAGGGCGAGAACGGAGGAGGAGCGCGGCGCGTCGGTCACACGGCGATGGTACGGCGCACGCCTCGTCGCCCATCCGGACCGACGTACGGGGACCACGTGGGCGCAACCTCCCCCGCGGCGGAGGCGTTTGTGCTGGTGAGAGGGCCTGTTCGGCTGTGTGACCAAACCAACCAGGCCAAACCCTTGAACCGGTGCCCCAGACTTTGACACGATCAGGTCGTCATCGGTCATGGGGGCATCCTGCGACTGGCGGGCCCCCGCCCGGTCTTCGCAGTGCCCTCAACCTCGGATCCGGTCACCGGAGCGTTGGACGCGAGGGTTTCACAAGAGCCGCGAGCGGCGACGATGACCCGTGGTCGGCACCCCGTGCCACACCCCCTGAACCAGACAAGGAGCCGTCGCCATGGATTGGCGCCACCGTTCCGCGTGCCTCGACGAGGACCCGGAACTGTTCTTCCCGATCGGCAACACCGGTCCGGCCATCCTCCAGATCGAGGAGGCCAAGCAGGTGTGCCGTCGGTGCGAGGTGCGCGAGCAGTGTCTTGCGTGGGCGCTCGAGGCGGGCCAGGACCACGGCGTCTGGGGCGGGATGAGCGAGGACGAGCGGCGCGCCCTCAAGCGTCGCAACGCCCGCGCCCGGGTGCGCACCACCGCCTGACCCGCCGGCCGGGCCACGGACCGTCTCAGCCGGCGGGCACCACGAGCCGGACGCACGTCCCCCGCGGGGCGGCAGCGCCGATCTCGATGGATCCTCCGAGCTCGGACTCGACGAGCGTGCGCACGATCGACAACCCCAGGCTGCTCGAGCGGTCGAGGTCGAAGTCGTCCGGCAGGCCGACGCCGTCGTCGGTCACGCTGACGACCCAGCCGGCCCCGCTGCGCTCCGCCGACACCTCCACGTGACCCGGTCCGCCGTCGAACGCGTGCTCGGCGGCGTTCTGCACCAGCTCGGTCAGCACCATCGCCAGCGGCGTGGCCACCTCGCCCGGCACGGTCCCGAACGAGCCGCTCCGCGACGAGCTGATGACCCCGCCGGCCGAGGCGACCCCGGAGCTGACGTCGGCCACCACGGTGCGCAGCCGGTCGGCGATCTCGTCGAAGTCGACGTGCTCGTCGAGGGACTGGCTCAGGGTCTCGTGGACCAGGGCGATCGAGCCCACGCGACGTACCGCCTCCTCGAGGGCGGCGCGCGCCTCGGGCACCTGCATGCGCCGTGCCTGCAGCCGCAGCAGCGCCGCCACCGTCTGCAGGTTGTTCTTCACGCGGTGGTGGATCTCGCGGATCGTGGCGTCCTTCGTGACCAGCTCGCGGTCGCGGCTGCGCAGGTCGGTGACGTCGCGCAGCAGCACCAGGGCGCCGACGTGCCGCTCGAGGTCGCGCAGCGGGATCGAGCGGGCGATCACGACGCGGGAGCCGTCGCCGATCTCGGTGTCGCGCGCGGCTCGGCCTCCGAGCACCGCGCTCAGGGTCTCCTCGTCGGCGCGGTGCGCGAGCGGCACCAGGGATCGGGTGGTGGCTGCCAGGTCGAGCCCGGCGAGGTCGGTGGCCAGCCCGAGCTGGCGGTAGACCGAGAGCGCGTTCGGGCTCGCGTAGGTGACCGCCCCTGACTCGTCGACCCGCACGAAGCCGTCACCCACGCGCGGCGAGTCGGTGTGGTCCGAGCGCTGGCCCGGGTAGGGGAACTGCCCGCGCGCGATCATCTGCGTGAGGTCGGTGGCGGTCTGGAGGTAGGCCAGCTCCAGACGGGAGGGGGTGCGCACCCCCAGCAGGTTGGTGTTCCGCCCGATGATCGCGATGATGCGTCGTCCGCGGCGGACCGGGATCGCCTCCACGCGCACCGGCACCTCGTCACGCCACTCCGGGTCGCCCTCGCGCACGACGCGCTCCTGCGCCAGCGCCATGTCGATCAGCGGACGCCTGCCGGGTGGGATGAAGGTGCCCACCACGTCGTCGACGTGCGCGGTCGGGCCGGTCGTCGGGCGCATCTGGGCGACGGCCCAGAAGCCCCGGCCGTCGCGGTCGGGCAGCCACAGCACGAGGTCGGCGAAGGAGAGGTCCGCGATGATCTGCCAGTCGGCCACCAGCAGCTGCAGCCAGGCCTCGTCGTCAGCGGTGAGGTCGGCATGGGCCTGGGCAAGCTCGCTCAAGGACGCCACGGCCCCAGCGTAGGCCGGATAGGTTCGACCGCATGACGCAGGACACCAGCCCCGACGCCCCGCACGCCGCCGAGACCCCGGAGGCGAACGCTCAGGCTGCCGCCTCCGACGGTGCCGTCGAGGGCCACAGCGGCACCCACGCGGTCGCCGTGGCCGCCTCCCACGGCGTGGCGACGATGTTCACCCTGTCCGGTGCCCACGTCTTCCCGATGTACGACGCCGCGGTCCACGCCGACCCGCCCGTCAAGCTGCTCGACGTCCGCCACGAGCAGACCGCCGTGTTCGCCGCCGAGGCCGTCGGCAAGCTGACCCGGGTGCCGGGGCTCGCGGTGCTGACCGCCGGGCCGGGCATCACCAACGGCGTCAGCCCCATCACCCAGGCCTACTTCAGCGGCTCGCCCCTGGTCGTCGTCGGCGGTCGGGCCCCCGCGAACCGGTGGGGCCAGGGCAGCCTGCAGGAGCTCGACCACGTGCCGTTGGTGGCTCCCGTGACCAAGTCGGCGCGCACCGCGCACCGGGCCGCGGACGTCGCCGACGAGATGCACCGCGCCTTCACCGCCGCGCGCTCCTCGCACCGCGGACCGGCCTTCCTCGACGTGCCCCTCGACGCCTTCTTCGACAACGCCACCGTCGAGCGGCCGACCTACTCCCCCGCGGAGCCCGTCGAGCCGGACCCCGACGCGATCGCGACCATCGCCCGACTGCTGTCCGAGGCCGAGCGCCCCGTGCTGGTGCTGGGCAGCGACGTCTGGCTGGACGGCGCCGAGGAGGCGGCCCGACGCCTCGTGGAGACCGCCGGTCTGCCGGCGCTGGCCAACGGCATGGGTCGTGGCATCGTCCCCGGCGGGCACGAGCTGCTCGTCACGAAGGCCCGCTCGGTCGCTCTGGGCCAGGCCGACCTGGTGGTGGTGGTCGGCACCCCCCTGGACTTCCGACTCTCCTACGGCGTCTTCGGCGGCAAGGAGGGCGCCCCGACCGCGAGGACCGTCCACGTCGCCGACTCGGAGGCCCAGGTGGCCGGCCACGCCGAGCTGGCCGGGTCGGCGTACGGCGACCTCACCCGTGCCCTGGACGGGGTGCTCACCGCCCTGGAGCAGCAGCGGCAGAAGCCCGACTGGTCCGCCTGGGTCGCGCGGCTGCAGGACACGGTCAAGGCCGCGGCGGAGCGCGACCGCGAGCTCCTCGACGCCGAGGCTGACCCGATCCACCCGGCCCGGATCTACGGCGAGCTGCTGCCGCGGCTGGCCGACGACTCCGTCGTCATCGGCGACGGCGGCGACTTCGTCTCGTTCGCCGGCAAGTACGTCGAGCCGCAGCGGCCCGGCGGGTGGCTGGACCCCGGACCCTACGGCTGCCTCGGCGCCGGCATGGGCGCCGCGATCGCCGCCCGGCTGGTGCGGCCCTCGGCCCAGGTCGTGGTGCTGTTCGGCGACGGCGCCGCCGGCATGTCGCTGATGGACGTCGACACCCTGGTGCGCCACGGCCTGCCGGTCGTCATGGTCATGGGCAACAACTCGGCGTGGGCGCTCGAGAAGGGCCCCATGCAGATGCTCTACGGCTACGACGTCATCGCCGACCTCGCCCCACGCACGGCGTACGACGAGGTGGTGAAGGCGCTGGGTGGCGCCGGCGAGATGGTCACCGACCCGAAGGAGATCGGGCCGGCCATGGACCGGGCCTTCGCCGCGAACGTGCCCTACCTGGTCAACGTCATCACCGACGTGAAGGCGGCCTACCCGCGCAACACCCTGGGCATCTGACCGGGCACCTGCTGCGGGTCAGGCGAGCCGGGCCAGGAACCGCTCGGTGTCGACCACGACCCGGGTGACCTCGCCGTGCCCGAGCACCGAGCCGGTGTCGTCGGCGACGGCGGTGACCTCGTAGCGCAGCAGTCGGCCGTCGCGGTGCACCTGCCGGGCCAGCACCCGGACCCGGTCGCCGACGCTGCTGGCGGCGCGGTGCTCGAGCGAGACCCGGGTGCCGACGGTGGTCTGACCGCCCTCGAGCAGCGGCTCGGCGGCGGCGCAGGTCGTCGCCTCGGCCCAGGCCAGCAGCACCGGCGTGCCCAGCACCTCCAGCGAGCCCGACCCGACCGCGCGTGCGGTGTCGCCGGCGGAGACGGTGAAGGTGAGAGTGGCCTCGTCGTGGGTCATGCCCCCCAGCATGCCCGCCCCTCACCGGCGGACGTCACAGGGACCGGTCGTCCGGGCGGCCATTTCCTATGACGCTCGCCTCTCTGAGAGACTGGGGCGTTCCAGAGTCCACCGGTCCGTCGGATCACGGGCCGTGCAGAGGAGACACCATGGGTAAGACCGGTCGCAAGCGCCGCGGGCGCAAGAAGAAGGCAGCGAACCACGGCAAGCGTCCCAACGCCTGACCGTCCGCCGCGAGAGACACCACGACCCCGTGCACCAGGCACGGGGTCGTCGTCGTTCTCGGGTCTCAGACGGGGCCGGTCTCGCCGTAGCGGACCTCGATCTCCTGACGGATGTGGACCAGCACCTTGTGGCGCAGCTCGTCGGGAGCGCGCTCGGCGCAGGAGCGCGCCACCAGGGCCTTGACCGCTCGCTCGAGCACGAAGTGGTCGACGCAGGGGGCGCAGTCGTCGAGGTGCTTCTTGATCGTGGCGACGTCGGCATCGGCGAGCTCGTTGTCGATGAAGAAGACCATCCGCTCCAGGGCGGCGGTGCAGTCGGTGTCGTCGGGGCTGCCGCAGCTCATCGTGTCGCTCCTTCCGCGGTCCGGGCGACGTTGCCGTCCGCGTCGACGCGCATGCCGCGCTCCCGGGCGTAGTCGGCCAGCATCGTGCGCAGCTGTCGACGGCCGCGGTGCAGCCGCGACATCACGGTGCCGATGGGGGTGTCCATGATCTCGGCGATCTCCTTGTAGGGAAACCCCTCGACGTCGGCGAGGTAGACCGCGAGACGGAACTCCTCCTGCAGCTGGTTGAGGGCGTCCTTGACGTCGCTGTCGGGCAGGTGCTCGAGCGCGACCATCTCCGCGGACTTGAGACCGCTGGAGGTGTGGGACTCCGCCCGGGCGAGCTGCCAGTCCTCGACGTCCTCGCTCATCGACTGCTGCGGCTCCCGCTGCTTCTTGCGGTAGCTGTTGATGAAGGTGTTGGTCAGGATGCGGTAGAGCCACGCCTTGAGGTTCGTGCCCTGCTTGAACTGGTGGAAGGCGGCGAAGGCCTTCGCGAAGGTCTCCTGGACCAGGTCCTCGGCGTCGGAGGGGTTGCGGGTCATCCGCATCGCGGCCGAGTAGAGCTGGTCGAGGTAGGGCAGGGCGTCGCGCTCGAAGCGCGCGGCCCGCTCCTGCTCCGACTCGGGCTCGGGGGTGGTGACTTCGTCAGACATTGTCCGCCAGCCTACCGGCAGGGCCCGCCCCGGCAGATCGGCCGTGATCGTCGCGCAGGCCACGGTGACCCCTTCCTGTCGATCGAGGTGCCGGCGCGCCTGCGCCGACACCGGGACAACGCCGGGTCGGCGAGGTTGATTCCCCGCTAGAGAACGCGCTGCTCGATGAGCTCCAACGCGCTCGCGACGACGATCTGGGCGACGTCCTCGGCGCTCACGCCGCTGCGCTTCGGGGTCTTGAGCCCGTGGTCGGCCGCCGGTACGACGACCAGCGGCTGGGTCGGCGCGAACTCCGCCGGGGTGCCGAACGGGTCCCGCTCGCCCTGCACGACCAGGCTCGGCACGGTGACTGCCGCCAGCTCGTCGGCGCGCGATCTCTCCGGCTTGCCGGGAGGGTGCAGCGGGAAGGAGAGCGCCAGCACCCCCGAGGCGCCGAGGTGGTGCGCGGTGCGGCACGAGCTGCGGGCGCCGGCGCTGCGTCCGCCCAGGACCAGGGGCGTGCGTGAGCGGAGCCGGTCGACGATCGCCACCGCGCAGGTGTCGAGGATGCCCGGAGCCGGGGCGATCCGGCGTCCCGCGACCCGCCACGGCTGCTCGAGCCGGATGACCGTGATGCCCTGCCCGGGCAGCGCCCGCGCCAGCGCGACCAGGTCGGGGGCGTCGGGTCCCCCGCCGGCGCCGTGCTGGAGGAACAGGGTGGCGCGTGGGCTGCGCGACCGGTCGACGTGGAGACGGGCGTCGCCGTGGGGGGTGCCCCAGGTGCGGATCTCGGTCACACGGTTCCGTCCGTGCCGGCGGCGCCCGTGCCCGTGTCCACGCCCGCGGGCACCTCCTCGGCCGGCAGCGGCTCCGCGAGCTCGGGGCCGTTGTGACGCACGTTGTTGACCTGGGTGGAGACCGGGAAGGCCTCGAGGCGCCCCGGCGCCGCGGGCACCAGCAGGGCACGGGCCCGGTCGACGTCGACGCCCGGGTCGAGCCACTCGGCGCGGCGGTCGGGCTCCACCAGCAGCGGCATCCGGTCGTGGATGTGGCCCACGGCGTCCTCCGCGGTGGTGGTGAGCACCGTGCAGGTCCAGCGGAAGCGGTCAGGGTCGTCGTCGTCGCGGGTCGGGTCCTTCCAGATCTCGTAGAGGCCGGCCATGGCCATCACGGACCCGTCCGCGGGGTGGATGTAGAAGGGCTGCTTGAGCGGCTTGCCGCCCTTGGTCCGCTGCTCCGTGGCGTACCACTCGTAGTAGCCGTCGGCCGGCAGCAGGCAGCGGCGCTTGGCGAAGGCGCGGCGGAAGGCGGGCTTCTCGGTGACCGTCTCCATGCGCGCGTTGATCATGCGGTTGCCGATCGAGGGGTCCTTGGCCCAGAACGGCACCAGTCCCCAGCGCAGCACCCGGAGCTGACGCTCGGAGGGGCTGTCCTCGCCGGCCGGCCGGTCGAGCACGGCGTACACCTGCTTGGTGGGGGCGACGTTCCAGTCGGGCTCGAGGGGCGCGACGACGGTCTCGGCGACCTTCGCGCGGTCGATCTCGAACTCCTCGGCGAGGTCCTCCGGCTTGCGGCTCGATGCGTAGCGCCCACACATGGGCATCAGCCTACGGCGGCCTGCTGTGCCTGCTGGGCCTCGACGCCGGCCAGCACCGCTCCGACGACCCACGCGAGGTCGTCAGCGGTCCGCTCGGGCGGGTTGTGGGGCTGCGTCAGGTGCGACAGCGCGAGCCGGATGACGGACTCCAGCGACACCGCCAGCTCCTCGCCGCGCAGAGGGAGGTCCGGGAAGTGCTCGACGACGAGGTCGTAGAGGAAGCCGGCCGCGGTGTCGATGATGGTCTGGGACTGGAAGATGTAGGGCAGGAGGTCGGTGTCGCCGGTGTGCCCGCTCTCCAGCACGGCCTTGAGCAGGGCGTTGTCGCCGGCGCTGGTGAGCGCGCCGAGCACCGCCGAGCGCACGGCCGGCTGGAACTCCTGCTCCCCCTCGAAGGACTGGCGCACCACGTCGAGGAAGACGTCGAGCTCGCGCATCACCAGCTGCTCGGCGAGCTGCTGCTTGGTGCCGAACTCGTTGTAGACGGTCTGTCGGCTGACCCCGGCCCGGTCCGCGACCTTGGCCATCGTGAGCCGGCGCCACCCCTCGGCGGCGAAGGCCGCCGCGGCCGCGTCGAGCAGCCGGTCGCGCAGGATCGTGCGCACGGCGGCTCGGAACGGTTTCTTGCTCACCCCGTCAGGGTCTCATCCGCAGGCAAGACGGCGGGTCGTGCCGGGAGCGCGACCCGGGCGACTCGGGGACGGCCCGAGGACGGGTTTGCTCAGACCGGCTCGAAGTCCTGGGCCTCGCGCACCCCGCAGTCGGGGCACGGCCAGTCGTCGTCGACCTGCGCGAGCGGCGTGCCGGCCGGCCAGCCCTCGCGGGGCTCGCCCAGGGTCTCGTCGTAGACGTAGTCGCAGTTCGGGCATCGGAAGCAGCCGGTCTGCTGGTCCTGCCGCGTGGTGGTGGTGACGGTCTCCATGGTGTCGCTCCCTCTGCTCGTCGGTCGGGTTGGTGGGTGCTGCCGGGGGTCGGTCGGTGCGTGCGGCTAGGCGGCGTCGGCGTGGCTCGCAGGACGCTGCCCGTACGTCGCCAGGTAGCGCTCGGCGCGCCGGGGGTGCAGGTTGGCACGGCTGACGTCGCCGTCGTAGTGCGCCACGACGCGGTGGTCCATGACCCGGCGCCAGACGGCGGGGACCCACGTCAGCACGATCATCCCGGCGTACCCGGTGGGCAGCACCGGCGCCTCGGGGAAGTCGCGCAGCGCCTGGTAGCGACGCGTCGGGTTGGCGTGGTGGTCGCTGTGGCGCTGCAGGTGGTAGAGCAGCACGTTGGTCCCGATGTTGTTGCTGTTCCAGCTGTGGCTGGGGTTGACGCGCTCGTAGCGGCCGGACTCGAGCGTGGCGCGCTTCATGCCGTAGTGCTCGAGGTAGTTGACCGACTCGAGCTCCCAGACGCCGACCACGGCGGCGACGAGCAGGTAGGGCAGCACCTGCCACCCGAAGGCGAGCACCAGCCCGCCCCACAGCACGACGGTCATGGCGTAGGCGTTCAGGATGTCGTTCCTGATGGTCCAGTGGTTCTGGTCGCGGCGACCGAAACGCTTCTTCTCCAGACGCCAGGCGCTCTTCCAGCTGCCGATGACGGTGCGGGGCAGGAAGGCCCAGACGTTCTCCCCCATCCGCGAGCTCGCCGGGTCCTCGGGGGTGGCGACGCGCACGTGGTGGCCGCGGTTGTGCTCGATGTAGAAGTGCCCGTACGCCGTCGGGGCGAGTGCCACGCGCGACAGCCAGCGCTCGTGCTTCTCCTTCTTGTGCCCGAGCTCGTGGGCGGTGTTGATGCCGATCCCGACCACGATGCCGAGCGAGATCGCCATGCCGAGCCGGTCCAGCACGTCGTGCTGGGGCTGGCTGATCATCCAGGCGGTCCAGATCACGGCGAGGTACTGCATGGGGATGAAGGCGTAGGTGATCCAGCGGTAGAACCGGTCTTCCTCCAGGCGCTCGAGGACCTCGTCGGGGGGGTTGTTGGGGTCGATCCCCACGAGGAGGTCCACCAGGGGCACGAGGCCGAAGATGAAGACCGGTCCGAAGAACCAGAAGGCGTCCCAACCGGTCCAGCTCACCAGGCCCCAGGACAGGAACGGGATGATCGGCACGATCGCGCCGACCAGCCAGGCGTAGCGCTTGGTGTCGCGCCAGACACGCTCCGTCGGGTGGTCGCCCGCCTCGGCCGTCCGGTCGTCCGCCGGGGTGCCGGCCGGGGTGTGAGTGGCAGCCATGATCAGCCTCCTGCTCGCTGCGTTCCCGCGTGAACAGCGGGCTTTACACGAGAGTAGGAGTTGTACACCTACTTGGCAACGACCTGGAGTTTGTACACTGACGTGTCGCGCGTCACACTCGGCGACGTCACCGCCGCCTGGTCGCGCGCGGAGACCACCCGGAGATCAGTGGACGAGCAGAGTGCCCAGCACCGCGCCGGCCTGGTCCACGTCAGCCGGCAGGCCCTCCACCCAGATACGGGCGTCCTCGGGACCGCCGAGCTCGGCGAGCAGCGTGCGCAGTCGCGCGACGGAGGGCGACAGCTCGGGCGTGCGGCGCACGAGCGTCACCACCGCGTCGTGGCCCAGTCGGGACACGGTCTCCTCCCCGGAGAAGGTGGCGCGCAGACCCTCCGCCACCGTGGCGAGCTCGAGGGCGCGCAGGAGACGCAGGTCCACGGGGCCGGCCCCGCGCAGGTCCTCGCGGTGCCGGCGGGCGCTTCCGGTGATGTCGACGACGACGAGCGCGTGCGTGCGGCGTACGTCGGCCCCGGCGCGCTCGGCGCCCCGGTAGACCTCGGCCAAGCGGCTGCGCAGGTGCTGCTGGCTGGCGAGCCCGGTGAGGGGGTCCTCGCACGAGACGTCGACCAGGTAGCCCAGCGTGGCCTCGCTCCAGGCCACGGTGAGTGCCTCGGTCGCAGCGAAGTCGGGGTCCGAGCTGCGGACGACCTGGTACGTCGTCCGCAGCCCGGTGAGCGCCTCTCCCACGGACGCTCCGTCCCCGGCCAGCGCGGTCCCCACCAGGGCGCAGGCCGCGAGCGGACACCTCCCGGAGGCCAGGGCGTCACCGACCGCATCGAATCCCAGCGGCACGTCGTGCCTCGATGCGGTGGTGCGCTCCCTCCCTGGCTCCGACGATCCACCCGGGTCCCGTCGACCGGTGAAGGACGGCAAGCTGCCTCGCATGGCGTCCTCCTCCCCTCCGTGGGTCGTCCTCCCATGAACCGACCCGTGGTCGACGAGCACCGGGTGCCGTCAGTGAGGGAACGGGGACGCAGCCGGGTCATGACGCGGAAATCGAGAGTTTCTTTTTCCGACTTCCGACAGCGCTCCGACGGTGACGGACGGACTCCACCACGACCGTGGGGCTGCCGGGACCTCTGAGGCTCGTGCGTCTGTTGTGACTGCTGGTGGACGAGCGTCGGACCCAGGCGTCACCTGGGCCCCGCAGATCGCTCGCGGTATCGGCTGACTCGGGGTACTTTTTGTCACGGCAGGCGATTCGTCCGCCGAGGAGGCGGGCACCCTGTCCGCCCCACCCGTGGGGACATGACCGAACTCCTGCACCAGCTCGAGGCTCCCGGAGACGCGGAGCTGATCTCGCGCGTCCGCGAGGGCGACCTCGAGGCGTACGGCGACCTCTACGCGCGTCACGTGGACGCCGCCCGGCGCCTGGCCCGCCAGCTGGTCCGCGGCCCCGACTCCGACGACCTGGTCTCGGACGCCTTCGCGAAGGTCATGGCCGTGCTGCAGCGCGGCGGCGGTCCGGACGTGGCGTTCCGCGCCTACCTGCTGACCGCGGTGCGACGCCTGCACGTCGACCGGATCCGGGCGACCTCGCGTCTGACGACCACCGACGACCTCGAGGCCTTCGATCCCGGTGTGCCGTTCCAGGACACGGCCGTCGCGCAGTTCGAGAACGGCGCAGCCGCTCGCGCGTTCGCCTCGCTGCCCGAGCGGTGGCAGCTCGTGCTGTGGCACCTGGAGGTCGAGGGCCAGAAGCCCGCCGAGATCGCCGTCCTCCTCGGGATGAGCCCGAACTCGGTCTCGGCCCTGGCCTACCGGGCGCGCGAGGGTCTGCGCCAGGCGTTCCTGGCCGCGCACCTCACCACGGCCGACCAGGCGGAGTGCCGCTGGGTGACCGAGCGGCTCGGCGGCTACGTCCGCAAGGGGCTGTCCAAGCGGGACCACGACAAGGTCGCCCTCCACCTCGACGTGTGCCCGCGGTGCACCGCGATGTATCTCGAGCTGAACGAGGTCAACGACAACCTGGCCGGGATCATCGCCCCCCTCCTGCTCGGCGGGCTGGCCGCGGGCTACCTCGGCTCGGGCGGCGCCGGTGCCGCTGGGGGCGTGGTCGCCCTCCTGGGGCGCGCGAAGGACGCGGTGACCGGCAACGCCGGCCCGGTCGTGGCGGGCACCGCCGCCGCCACGGTCGCCGTGGCCACCCTCATCGCGATCGCCGTCACGGGCGACGACGAGCCGCCGCTCGCCGCCGGCGGCGACCGGTCCAGCACCGACACCGCCGACGGGTCCGACCGCGGCGACCCCGCCGGCCCCGGCGGCTCCACGCCCGGGTCACGGCTCCCGAGCCCCCGGACCGCCGACGAGCCCGCCCTGCGGGTGGCGTCGCCGATGCTCCTGGAGCCCGCTGAGGCCGCTGAGCCCGTCGTCCTGGTCGAGGCCGCCGCCCCCACCTCCGTCGCCGAGCTCGTCGCGGAGGCCCTGGCGCCCGGCACCGACGCGGGAACGGGCACCGGCGCCGGACCGACCGCAGACCCGGACACGGACCCCGGGACGGACCCGGGACCGACCCCGGGACCGACCCTGGCGAGCCGGAGACCGACATCCGCGTCGCCGGGGCCACCGTCTCCGACGACGCCCTCGTCGTCGACGTCGACAACCTCCCTCCGGAACCGGTCACCATCGTGGTCGACCTCGCCTCGGACTCCGGTCGCGCCGCCTTCGTGCCCGGCCAGCGGGTGTGCAGCGTCGAGCCCGCCACCCCGACCCGTGCGGTCTGCGTGACGAGCACCGCGATGGCGCGCATGGCGGCCAGCCAGCTCGCCCCTCGCTCCTTCCAGGCCGTGATCCCGCTCGACTTCCCGGCCGACGTCGACGTCGACTTCCTCGACGTCTCGGTCAACGTGCTCGGCTACCGCGAGACCTTCGCCGACGACAACCGGATCCGTTTCGAGTACCGCCCCGCACGCACGCCCACCGACGGCCCGACGAGCGGGGGGCCGACCGACGGACCCACCACGGGCGGCCCCACCGACGGACCCACCACGGGCGGCCCCACCGACGGACCCACCACGGGCGGCCCCACCGACGGACCCACCACGGGCGGCCCCACCGACGGGCCGGTCGAGGGGCCCGACCTCGCCGTCGCGCTGTCCGACGTCTCCGGCGACGACGGCCGCTTCAAGGTCCAGGTCAGCACGCCGCGGGGCACCGGCCCGGCCGACGTCCCGCTCCGCCTCTCCTTCCGTCCCGGCACCGTCACCGTCGCAGCGGCCGAGCGGGACTGCACCGGCCCCGTCGACGGCGTCGCCTCCTGCGACTGGAACGGCAACACCTGGGTCGGCTTCTTCTCCGTGCCCGTGGCCGCGGGCGAAACGGTCGACGTCGTCACCACCGTGAGCCTGCCCGGCCTCACGGACCCGCGCCCCGACAACAACACCGACACCCTGCGACTGCAGGGCGGGGACCGGGCCTCCGGAGGCGCCAAGGACGGTGCCGGTCCCAAGGGTGGCAGCGGGCCCGACGACACCCGGCCGTCGGGCCCGGGCGGGCCGAAGGCGGGCGGGTCGACACCGTCCGACGGACGCGGCCGACCGGACCCCTCCCCCGCGCCGAAGCCCGACAAGCCCGGCCCGGCGGCGGACCCTCCTGGCAAGGCCGACCCTCCTGGCAAGGCCGACCCTCCTGGCAAGGCCGACCCGCCCGGCAAGGCCGACCCGCCCGGCAAGGCCGACCCACCTCGCAAGGCCGACCCACCCGGCAAGGCGAACGCCTCCGACGCGTCGACCGGCAAGCCGGACGACAAGCCCGACAAGCCGCGCTCGGACGACAAGCCGGGCGCCGAGCCGTCCCGGCCCGCCGGCGAGGCGCAGGGCACTCGCCGCTCCGGACGCCGGGCGCCTCGTGACGGCTGACCGTCGTCCCCGGCCGGCACGCCTGGCTCGATAGGGTTCGCCGGTGCCCCCCGACGCCACGACCGACCTCCCGCGCAGCGACGCCGGGGCGCCCGACCTGTGGCCGGCGCCGACACCGACCGGCCCGGTGCGCTCCCGGGTCCGGCTCCCGGGGTCGAAGTCGCTGACCAACCGGGCACTGGTCCTGGCCGCGCTCAGCGACGGCCCCAGCACGGTGACCGGGGCCCTGCGCTCCCGCGACTCGCTGCTGATGGCGGCCGCACTGACCGCGCTCGGGTCCGCCGTCGACACCGGGGGCCCCGACTGGCGCGTCACCCCCGGCCCCCTGCACGGGCCGGCGCACGTCGACTGCGGCCTGGCCGGCACCGTCATGCGCTTCGTCCCCCCGGTGGCGGCCCTCGCCGACGGCACCGTCACCTTCGACGGCGACCCCCACGCCCGCACCCGTCCGATGGACCAGGTGCTGCACGGGCTGCGGGGCCTCGGCGTGGAGATCGAGGACGACGGCCGCGGCACGCTGCCCCTCAGCGTGAGGGGCCGGGGCTCGGTCCGCGGCGGCCAGGTCGTGATCGACGCCTCCGCCTCCAGCCAGTTCGTCTCCGCCCTGCTGCTGGCCGGGGCGGCGTACGACGAGGGCGTCGACGTCCTGCACGACGGCAAGCCGGTGCCCTCCCTGCCGCACATCGACATGACCGTCCAGGCGCTGCGCGAGCACGGTGTGGACGTCGACGACAGCGAGCCGAACCGGTGGCGTGTCTCCCCCGGGCCGGTCCGCGCCGTGGACGTCGACGTCGAGCCCGACCTGTCCAACGCCGCGCCCTTCCTGGCCGCCGCCGTCGTCACCGGCGGGGAGGTGACCGTGGTCGGCTGGCCGCGCCGGACCACCCAGGCCGGCGACCGGCTGCGCGAGATCCTCACCCTGATGGGGGCGGAGGTGGAGCTCACGGACGGCGGTCTGACCGTCCGGGGCACCGGGGCCGTCCACGGCGTCGACCTCGACCTGCACGACGAGGGCGAGCTCGCCCCCGCCGTCGCGGCCCTGTGCGCGCTGGCGGACAGCCCGTCGGTGCTGCGCGGCATCGGGCACATCCGCGGCCACGAGACCGACCGGCTCGCGGCGCTGGCCACCGAGCTGACCGCCCGCGGCTGCACGGTGCACGAGCGGCCCGACGGGCTCGCGATCGTCCCCGGCCCGCTGCGCGGCGGGCCCTTCGCGACGTACGCCGATCACCGCATGGCCCACGCCGCGGTCATCCTGGGCCTCGGCGTCCCCGGCGTGCAGGTCGTCGACGTGGCCACCACCGCCAAGACCTTCACCGACTTCCCCGGCGCCTGGACCGCGCTGGTGAGGGGCTGAGCGTGGCCGGACGGGACCGCAAGGGCGCGGAGCGGCAGTACGCCGACCTCGACGACTCCTCCTTCGACCGGCCCCGGCGCCGGACCCGGCCGCGCACCAAGGACCGTCCCACCTACGACGACGCCACCGACGGCGTCGTCATGACGGTCGACCGGGGCCGCTTCACCTGCGGGCTCGTCGGGGAGCAGCACCGTCTGGTCACCGCGATGAAGTCGCGACCCCTGGGCCGCAAGGGCGTCGTGGTCGGCGACCGGGTGCGCCTCGTCGGCGACCTGGCCGGCGGTGACACCCTGGCCCGCATCGTGGAGGTCTCGCCGCGCGCCACCGTGCTGCGACGCACGGCCGACGACGACGACCCGGTCGAGCGCGTCGTGGTGGCCAACGCCGACCAGCTCGTGATCGTGGTGGCCCTCGCCGACCCGGAGCCGCGCACCGGCCTGGTCGACCGCGCGCTCGCGGCGGCGTACGACGCGGGGATCGACCCGCTGCTGTGCCTGACCAAGGCCGACCTGGCCGACCCCGGGCCGTTCCTCGAGATCTACCGCCCGCTCGACGTCCCGTTCGTCGTGACCCAGCGCGGGGCCGACGTCACCGAGGTGCGCGCGCGCCTCGCCGAGCGCACCAGCGTCCTCCTCGGACACAGCGGCGTCGGCAAGTCCACGCTCGTCAACGCCCTGGTGCCGGGCGCCGATCGGGCCGTCGGCGTGGTCAACGACCACACCGGACGCGGCCGCCACACGTCCACCTCGGCGCTCATGCTGGCCCTGCCCGGCGGGCCCGGCGGCTGGATCGTCGACACCCCCGGCATCCGCTCCTTCGGGCTGGCCCACGTCGACGCCGCCGACCTGATCCGCGCGTTCAGCGACCTCGAGGACGCCGCCCTCGACTGTCCTCGCGGCTGCTCCCACCAGCCGACCGAGCCGGAGTGCGGCCTCGACCTCGCCGTGAGCGACCAGCGGATCGACGCCGCGCGGGTCGAGTCCTACCGCCGGCTGCTCGGCAGCCGGGACATACGCTGACCCCCATGCCCACCTCCTTCACCGACGACCTGAGGCTGGCCCACGTCCTCGCCGACGACGCGGACTCGCTGAGCACCGACCGCTACCAGGCGTTGGACCTCCGGGTGGACACCAAGCCCGACCTCTCCCCCGTGACCGACGCCGACCGGGCCGTCGAGGAGGGCATCCGACGCACGCTCGGACGGGCCCGCCCCCGCGACGCCATCCTCGGCGAGGAGCAGGGCAGCAC
This sequence comes from uncultured Actinomycetota bacterium, assembly GCA_963721555.1. GTDB lineage: Bacteria > Actinomycetota > Actinomycetes > Propionibacteriales > Nocardioidaceae > Marmoricola_A. Next base: position 230,611 of record CAVRJU010000005.1, read on the forward strand.
CGGGTTCAGCCAGCGTCGCTGGGTCGTCGACCCGATCGACGGCACGAAGAACTTCGTGCGCGGCGTTCCGGTCTGGGCCACGCTGATCTCACTCATGGTCGAGGACGAGGTCGTGGTCGGTGTCGTCTCCGCCCCGCAGCTCAACCGCCGCTGGTGGGCGATGAAGGACGGCGGCGCGTTCACCGGCCGCTCCCTGCTCAAGCCGGTCCCGATCCGGGTCTCCGACGTCTCGAGGCTCGAGGACGCCTCCTTCTCCTACTCCTCGCTCGACGGCTGGGACCACGCCGGCCGCCTCGACGACTTCCTCACCCTGTCGCGCCACAGCTGGCGCACCCGGGCGTACGGCGACTTCTGGAGCCACATGCTCGTGGCCGAGGGAGCCGTCGACTTCGCGGCCGAGCCCGAGCTGGAGCTCTACGACATGGCTGCGCTCGACGTGATCGTGCGCGAGGCCGGCGGGCGTTTCACCTCTCTCGACGGGCGTGACGGCCCGCACGGCGGCAACGCCCTGGCCAGCAACGGGATCCTCCACGAGACGGTGCTGGGTTTCCTCGGCTCGGTCGGTCCCGACTCCCGACCGTCCGCGGACGGCGGACCCGCCGGTGCCGCGGGCAGCGACCGCGGGGGCCTCACGACCGACCCCCAGGACAGCCCGGACGGTGAGGCCACCGGCGACCGGTCACCGGCCCGGGCCGGGTCGGCGGCGACGCGCGAGCCCGGTGGGACGCTGCACCAGCTCAGCGACCGGCGTCGGCCGGCCCCGACGGGACAGGGTCCGGACCTCCCCCCGATGTGACCGCGGCCCCGCCCTCCGGCGGGGCAGGCGCGCCCGGGCCGACGCCACGCACCCGCGCCCAGGCCGTCAGCACGGTCGGGGCGAGCAGCAGCCCGGCCAGGTCGAACCAGCCGTAGCCGCCCGCCGCGCCGGTCGGCGGGTTGCCGATGCTGACCAGCCCCGTCGGGTCGGTCGGCTGCCAGGTCCACGTCGCCAGCTCGGTGCCGAGCACCTCGAGCCAGGTCACCACGACGGCCGCGCCGACGTACACCTCGCGCGAGGGCCCCCACCGCAGGAAGCCGAGCAGGCACAGGAACCAGAAGGCGCCGAGGACATCGGGCCGGTCGCCGCGCAGGGCGAGCGCGGCCCAGGTGCCGAGCCCGACGACCACGAGCCAGGTCGCGCGGTCCAGGTGGCGCCGCACCCACGGGGCGTGGCCCAGCGCATAGGCGGAGAGGTAGACCAGCCCGTGCCCCGGCGGCACGTAGGCCGGGACGTTGTCGAAGCGGTAGGTGTAGACCTCCAGGCCGGGGCTGAAGACGTACTCCACCACCGTCGCCACGACCACCACGACCGCCGTCTGCGCACGGACCGTCGCTCCGACGCGTCGCAGCGCCAGCAGCAGCACGCCCCAGGTGGCCAGCCCCAGACCGCGTTGCAGCCCGAGCGAGCCGTCGTGGTCGGCCAGCAGCACCAGGCTGAGCCAGCCCATGAGCACGAGCGCGACCCGTCCGCCCCCGGCGCCCCCGGCAACCCCGGCGCCCCCGGCCGACCCGACGGCGGGGGCAGCGCCCTCGGCGGGGTCGGGACCGGTCATGTCACCATCCTGCCCGCCGGCCCTACCGCACGCCGTCCGGCGTGGTCTAGATTGCGGGTCACCCAGCCGACGGGAGGTCCGTCGTCGCGACCGGAGGTCAGCCATGCGCATCAAGGACGTGCTCGCAGCCAAGCCGCGTCACGAGGTCGTGACCGCCACACCGGGCAGCAGCGTGCGCGACCTCGTGGCCGCGCTGGCCGAGCACAACCTCGGCGCCCTGGTGGTCAGCGGCGACGGCACCCGCCTCGACGGGATCGTCTCCGAGCGCGACGTGGTGCGCCACCTGGGGAGCGACGCGTCGGTGCTCGACGCGAGCGTGGAGCAGATCATGACCTCCGCGGTGCGCACCTGCACGCCCGAGGACCGGCTCGACGACCTGCTCTCGCTGATGACCGAGCACCGGATCCGCCACGTCCCCGTGGTCGAGGGCGACGCCCTGGTCGGCATCGTCAGCATCGGCGACCTGGTCAAGCACAAGATCAGCGCCCTGGAGTTCGAGCGGGACCAGCTCGACTCCTACGTCCACCAGAGCTGACCCCCGACGTCCCCCCGGACGTCAGAGCCAGCCGGCGCCCTCGGCGACCAGCAGCAGGCCGAAGACGGCGAAGGCGGCGGCAGCGCCGTACCTGATCGCCCGCTCGGGCAGCTTCTTGCCGAGGACGGCTCCCACCACGATGGCCAGCGCGTCGGCGGCCACCATGCCGACGGTGCTGCCGATCCACGTGCCGAGCCAGCCCTCCTGGGTGGCGAGGGTGACGGTGGCGAGCATCGTCTTGTCGCCCAGCTCGGCGAGGAAGAACGCGACGCCGACGGCCAGGATGGCTGCGCCCGTGCTGTGCCGGGCCTTGTCGGCCTCCTCGTCGGTGAGCTCGTCACCGCGCAGGGTCCACGCGGCGAAGGCGAGGAACGCCAGGCCGGCGAGGATCGAGATGAGGTCCTGGCTCTCGGCGAAGCGGTCGCCGACGAAGCGCCCGAGAGCGACCGAGAAGAGGTGGACGACCGCCGTGGCGACCGTGATGCCGATGAGCACGTCGCGGGCGCGGTAGCGCGCGGCGAAGGTCATGGCCATCAGCTGGCTCTTGTCACCGAGCTCGGCGACGAAGATGACGGCGGTGCTGAGCAGGAAGGCGTACACCGGACGAGGTCTCCTTGTCGTGGCCCTGTCGGGGTGCTGCTCCCGGGCAGCGGCCGAGTCTACCGACCTGCGCCCGGGGGCCAGGACCGCCGTCCGCGTGGGTCGGCTACCGTCGACCAGCCCACCCCCGAACGAGACGAGGAACCCTGCATGTCCGACAAGCCCGAGATCGACTTCCCGGAGGGCCCCCCGCCCAGCGAGCTCGAGATCACCGATCTCACCGTCGGTGACGGCGACGAGGCCGCGGCCGGCCAGACCGTCAGCGTCCACTACGTCGGCGTGGCCCACTCGACCGGCGAGCAGTTCGACGCCTCCTACGACCGGGGCGACCCGCTGCAGTTCCGCCTCGGTGTCGGCCAGGTCATCTCCGGCTGGGACACCGGGGTGCAGGGCATGAAGGTCGGCGGTCGTCGTCGGCTCGTCATCCCGCCGCACCTGGCGTACGGCGACCGCGGCGCCGGCGGCGTCATCAAGCCCGGCGAGACATTGATCTTCGTGGTGGACCTGCTGTCCGTGCGCTGACCCGCGACCGGCCCCCGGGCGGGCTCAGTCGACCTGCACCGAGTCGGGGCCGGTCGGCCGGTCCACGGTGACGACGTCGCCGCGGACCAGCTGCCGGCCACGCCGGGTCTCGACCTCGCCGTTGACGCGGACGTCGCCCTCGGCCAGCAGCGCCTTGGCGTCCGAGCCGGCGTCGACGAGGTCGGCGAGCTTGAGCAGCTGGCCGAGGCGGATGCTCGCCTCGCGCACCGCGACGAGGCGGGGCTCCGAGCCCGGGTCCGCACCGCCGCCGCTCATCCGAGCACCACCGCGACGGTGTGGATGAGGACTCCGACGAGGCCGCCGACGATGGTGCCGTTGATGCGGATGAACTGCAGGTCCTTGCCGACGTGGAGCTCGATCTTCTCCGAGGCCTCCTTGCCGTCCCACTCGTCGATGGTGGTCGTGATGACGGCGGTCAGCTCGCGGCCGTAGCGGTCGATGAGGAACACCGCGAGGTCGGCGGCCCGGACGTCGAGGCGGCTCCGGCGGCCGGCATCGGCCACGAGGCGCTCGCCGTACGCCTGCACCTCGGAGACGCCGCGCCGCACCAGCTCGCCGTCGGTGTCGGCCAGCGCCTTCTCCAACGAGCGCTTGAGGGCGTTCCACAGCGAGATGTAGGTGCTGGTGACCTGCGGGTGACCGAGGAAACGGGCCTTGAGCCGCTCCATGCGCTCGATGGTCTCCTCGTCCTCGAGCAGGTCGCGGGCCAGGTCACGCAGCAGCCGGTCCAGCGCGATCCGGGAGCGGTGGTGCGGCTCGCGGCGGATGTCGGTGAGCCAGGTGAGGATCTCGGTGTGCAGCCGGTGGATGACCCGCTCGTTGAGCGAGTCCGGCGCCCACCAGGGCGCACGCTCGACGACCACGTCGTGGAAGGTCGACTCGTTGCCCTCGAGCCAGCGGTGGCCCTCCTCGAGGAGCAGGTCCACGACGCCGTGGTGGGCACCGTCCTCGACGACCTCCTTGAGCAGGCTGCCGACGATCGGGCTGATCGGCTCCTCCAGGAAGCGTGGCACGAGCACCTGCTCCATGAACGCGGCGACGTCCTGGTCGTCGACCCGGCTCAGGCCGAGACGCAGCAGGTCGGTCGCCTCGTGGACGACACGGCGGGCGTGGCGCTCCTCGGCCATCCACTGCCCGGCCTTCAGCGCGGGCTCCGCGCCGAGGACCCGGTCCTTGATGATGTCGGGCTGCAGGAAGTTCTCCCCGACGAACTCCTCGAGGCCGCGCCCGAGCATCTCCTTGCGCTTGGGCACCAGCGCGGTGTGCGGGACGGGGATGCCCATCGGGTGCTTGAAGAGCGCCACCACCGCGAACCAGTCGGCGATGGCTCCGACCATCGAGGCCTCGGCGCCGGCGTTGACGAACCCGAGGAAGCCGTCCTCGCCGAGCGTGACGAGGTAGACGGTGGCGGCGAACAGCAGCAGCCCGACGGCGACGCTGCGCATCCGTCGCAGAGCGGTACGGCGCTCCTGGTCGAGGTCCGGATCGGCGTGGGGAGCGGGGCGGACCGAGGGCCGGTGGGGGTGGCGGTCTCGGTGTCGGTCGTGGTGGCGGGCACCGGCCCCAACCTACCGGGGCGGCTCGGTGACCGCGCGGTCGCCGACCAGCAGCGTCGGTGTGAGGCCGGCGACCACGGAGACCCGGACACGGCTGCCGACCGGGTGCCGCACGGCGTGCGGCTGCCAGGACCGGACCTCGCGGCCGGAGGCCAGCGCGACGGTGTGGAGCACGAAGGCGCCGTGGTAGGCCACGGCGGTGACGGTGCCCGCGCCGTCGGTCTCAGCGGTCAGCGCGACCTCGTGGGGGCGGAGCACGACCTCGACGTCGACGTCGGCGTCGCCCCAGCCGGGGACGGTGGAGACCACGCCCAGCTCGCAGGTCAGCAGCGCGTCGCGCACGTGCGCCGGCAGGAAGACCGCGTCGCCCATGAAGGAGGCCACGAAGCGGGTGGCCGGTCGCTCGAAGACCATGACGGGGGTGTCGGCCTGCTCGACGAGTCCGTCGCGCATCACCACCACCCGGTCGCCGACCGAGAGCGCCTCGGTCTGGTCGTGGGTCACCAGCACCCCGGTGGTCCCGGTCGCGCGCAGCACCGCGACGGTGTCGGCGCGCAGCTGCGCGCGCAGCGTCTCGTCGAGGCTGGAGAAGGGCTCGTCGAGGAGGATCACGGCCGGCCGCGGCGCCAGCGCACGGGCCAGCGCCACCCGCTGCTGCTCGCCGCCGGAGATCTCGTGGGGGTAGCGGTCGGCCAGGGCGCCGAGCCGGGTCAGGGCGAGCACCTCCTCGACGCGGGCGCGGCGCTCGCGGCCCGGCAGCCGGTCGAGGCCGAAGGCGATGTTGCGGCGCACGTCGAGGTGCGGGAAGAGCGCGTGGTCCTGGAACACGAGACCGACGCGGCGTCGCTCGGGCGGCACCCACCGACCACCGGCCTGCTCCTCGCCGTCGATGCGGATGCTCCCCGCGTCAGGCTTCTCCAAGCCCGCGACCAGCCGCAGCAGGGTGGACTTGCCGCAGCCCGAGGGGCCGATGACGGTGAGGAGCTCGCCCGAGCCCGCGCTGAGGGTCAGCCCCGTGACGGCCGGGACCTTGCCGTAGCCCTTGGAGACGTCGGCGATCTCGAGGACGGGCCGCTGCCCCGGGTCGGGCTCCGGTGACAGGTCGGTGGGGTGGGCGGGCTCGGAGACAGCCGCCGCCTGCGGCGTGGTCAGGGAGGGCGTGCCGGTCGCGGTGCCGGGCGGGGTCACCGGCTCGCTCCCGAGGTCCGGTCCAGCGTGCGACGCTCCCGGCGGAACAGCAGGAAGACCGGCACCACGGCCGTCGCCACGATCACCAGCGCCGGGAGAGCCGCCTTCTCCCAGTAGTTCTCCTTCGCCAGCTCGTAGACCCACACCGACACGGTACTGAACCCGAACGGACGCAGCAGCAGGACCAGCGGCAGCTCCTTGACGGCGTCGACGAGCACCAGCACGAACGCCACGAACACCCCGGACCGGGCCAGGGGCAGGTGCACCCGGGTCAGCACCCGGCCGGGTCGGGCACCGAGGCTCAGCGCGGAGGCGGTCATCGAGGCCGAGACCTTGGTCAGGCTGGCGTCGACCGCCTGGTAGGCGGGGGCCAGGAACCGGATGACGTAGGCGTAGAGGACTCCCAGCACCGAGCCGGTGACCAGCAGCCCGGTCCCGTCCTCGGACCCCAGGGCACGCACCAGCCGGTCGAGGTCGGCGAAGACGAGCAGCACGCCGATGCCGATGACCGCGCCGGGCACGGCGTACCCGAAGGTGGTGACCTGGGCAGCGGCCGGCAGCAGCCGCCCGACCCGCGTCACCCGCTGGGCGTGGGCGAGCACGAGCGACAGCAGCACGCAGACGGCGGCCACCGTGACGGCCACGGTGAGGGTGTTGGCGAGGTACTCGGTGAACCGGGGGTCGACCAGGGCGCCGGACTCCCGCCGCGCCTCCCCGACGGCCCACGCGACCAGCCGGGCCACCGGCAGCAGGAAGGCCACGCTGAGCGCGAGCAGGCACGCCGCCACCGCGGCGCCGGCACGCCAGCCCGTCAGCGTGACGGTCTCCAGGCCGCGACCGCGACCGCCGCGCTGGGTGAAGCGCGCCCGTCCCCGCAGACCGCGCTCGGCGACCAGCACGGCCACCGCGAAGAGCAGCACCAGCACCGACAGCCGGCTGGCGGAGTCGAAGTCGTAGCCGCCCTTCCACTGGTTGTAGACCCCGACCGAGATGGTCTGCACGCCGAAGTACTGCACGGTGGCGAAGTCGGTGAGCACCTCCATCGCCACGAGAGCCAGGCCGGCCGCCAGGGACGGACGGGCCAGCGGCAGCACGACCTGGCGCAGCGCCCGGCCCCGGGAGGCACCCAGCGAGCGCGCGGCGTCGTACGTCGTCGCCGACTGCTCGGCGAACGCCGCCCGCGCCATCAGGTACACGTAGGGGAACAACGTCAGGGTCATGACGACGACCGCGCCGCCCAGCGAGCGCACCGGCGGCAGCCAGAACCCGTCCCCGAAGGCGCCGCGCAGGGCGGTCTGCACGGGCCCCGCCTCGTCGAGGGTCGAGAGGAAGACGAAGCCGAGGATGTAGGCCGGCATCGCCAGCGGAAGCACCAGCATCCAGGAGAAGAGGTCGCGCAGCGGGAAGCGCGCGACGGTGACGAGCCAGGCGAGGCCGCCGCCCACGACCAGCGTGCCGATCCCGACACCGCCGATCAGCACCACGGTGTTGAGCACCATCTCCGGCAGGCGCGACGGAAAGGCGGTGCCGGCATCGGCCCGCAGGCCGTCGACCACGACGGCCAGGATCGGGGCGGCCACCAGGGCGGCGACGAGCAGCGCTGCCAGCACCCACCCGCTGCGACCGCCCGCGCCACCGCCCAGGGGGCGGCGCGACCGAGGGGCCGTCGCGCCCGGCCGACGGCCGGGCGCGACCGGCTGCACCGGGTCGAGCAGGGTCATCGGGCGCCGGGGCTCACTCGTAGCCGAGCTCGTCGAGCAGCGCCAGGGCGTCGGCGTTCCGCTCACCGTAGGCCTCGGCGTCGACGGGCATCGTGGTGAACTCGCCGAAGCCGACGATGTCGTCGTCGGGGGCGACGTCGGGGTTGACCGGGTACTCGTGGTTGTCGCCGACGAACTCCTCCTGGCCGTCGGTGGCGAGCCACTCCAGCAGGCGCTGCGCCTCGGCGGCGTCGTCGGCGGTGGAGACCACCCCGGCACCGGAGATGTTCTCCATGACGCCCTTGCCGTCCTGGCTGGCCCAGTAGAGCTCCACGTTCAGGTCAGGGTTCTCGTCGAGCTCACGCGCGAGGTAGTAGTGGTTGACGATCGCCACGTCGCAGGTGCCGGCGTCGACGGCCTCGAGCAGCAGCACGTCGTTGCCCATCACGTCGACGTCGTTGTCGATCCAGCCCTGCACGATCTCGCGCGCCTCGTCGTCGCCGTACTGGTCCATCAGCGCGACCACGAGCGACTGGGTGTAGGCCTCCGAGGAGTCGCGCATGCAGAGCCGTCCGGACCACTGCGGGTCACCGAGCCCGGCGTAGCTGTTGACCGGGTCGAAGTCCGCGGGGTCGACGTTGTCGGGGTTGTAGACGAGCGTGCGCTCGCGCCGGGCCAGCCCGAACCAGCTGCTGTCGTCGGCACGGTACGCCGCGGGCACCGCCCGCTCGAGAGGGCGGCTGTCGAGGGGCGCGAGGACGCCGGCCTGGTCGGCGGCGTAGAGGTTGCCGGCGTCGACGGTCACGAAGAGGTCGGCCGGGGAGCCCTCGCCCTCGGCCTCGAGCCGCTGCAGGAGGTCGGCGTCCTCACCGAAGAGGAAGTCGACCTTCAGGCCGGTGTCCTCCTCGAAGTCCGCGAAGGCCTCCTCGAGGTCGTAGTGGCGCGCCGAGTAGACCTGGACGTCACCGGGCTCCTCGTCGCCGCCCCCGAAGATGCCGCAGCCGGCGAGGGTGAGCGACAGGGTGAGCCCCGTCAGGCCGGCGGTGGCGCGACGAGCCGTGCGGGCGGGGACGGGCGTGCGGGCGGTGCGCATGCGGGAAGGACCTCCGGGGGAAGACGTCGGTTAGGTGAGCCTAACCTACCCAGGAGGAGGTGCCCCGGTGAGGGGTCGGGGAAGGGCTCAGTTGAGCAGCTTGGAGGCGAGGACCGCAGCCTGCGTCCGGCGCTCGAGGCCCAGCTTGGTCAGGATGCTCGTGACGTAGTTCTTGACCGTCTTCTCGGCCAGGAAGAGCTGCTCGCCGATCTGCCGGTTGGTCAGGCCCTCCGCGACGAGCTCGAGGATGCGGCGCTCCTGCGGGGTGAGCGAGCGCAGCTCGGCGGGCTCGTTCGCCCCGCCGTCGCGCAGGCGGTCCAGCACCCGCTGGGTCACGGCCGGGTCGAGCAGCGACTGGCCGTCGGCGACCTTGCGCACGACGTCGAGCAGGTCGTTGCCCACGATCTGCTTGAGCACGTAGCCGGCGGCGCCCGCCATGATCGCTGCGAACAGCGCCTCGTCGTCGTCGTAGCTGGTCAGGATGATGGCGCGGATGGAGGGGTCCACCGAGCGGACGGAGCGGCACACGTCGACGCCGCTGCCGTCGGGCAGGCGACCGTCGAGCACCGCGACGTCGGGACGCAGCGCCGGGATCCTGGCCTCGGCGTCCTTGGCCGACCCGGACTCGCCGACGACCTCGAAGCCCTCTTCGGAGTCGAAGAGGTCCTTGAGGCCTCGACGCACGACCTCGTGGTCGTCGAGCAGGAAGACGCGAACCACGCTCATGCCACCCATTTCCCTTCAGGCCCAGTCCGGCCCGCGTTGACTGCGGCCCATGCTAGCGGCTGGACCAGGCACTGCCGGGCAAAAAGACTTCGGGCCGGCCCACCCCTGGACCGGCCCGCTGTGAGTCTCGTCGCGCGCTGGGAGAGTCGCACGAGTGACTTTCTTGTGCCCGAAGGCGAGTCACGTCGCCGTGGGAGGTCGGCTCGGTGACACGACCCAGCATGACGCAGTCGACGACGGCGCGCCCCGTGGCCTCCTTCCCGTGTTGCCGGGACCAAGGTCCCAGGCGTTGGGACTCGTGGGACCCGTAGTGGTCAACGGGGCGCCGGCACCGGTGCGCCGACGACGACGCGCACCACGTCGGAGAGGACCTGCACCGACAGGGCCGGGTCGATGGCACGCTGCAGACCCAGCCCGATGCCGAGGCTCAGCAGGGCGTGGGCGGCCTCCTCGACCGGTATCGGCATGACCAGCCCGTGCCGCACGCAGGTGTCGCCCAGGACGCGGGCGATCACGTCCCGGATCGCCTTGTTGCGCTCGTCGAGCGCGGCCCGCAGCTCGGGCTGACGACGGCTGCGGGCGGCGAACTCGGCCTCCAGCGCCGACCAGTCCGGGTCGCCGAGCCGGGCGTCGGCCCACACGTCGAGAGCACGCAGCGCGTCCTCCAACGAGGTGGCGCCCTCGAAGGCGCCGACCACCGCACGGGCCACCTCGGCGTGGATGACCTCGAGCACCTCGAGGCACAGCTCGTCCTTGCCGGAGAAGTTCGAGTAGACCGCCCCCTTGGAGAACCCGGCCTCCTCGGCGACCCGCTCGAGCGAGGTGGCGGCGTACCCGTCGGTGAGGAAGAGCCCCCGCGCGGTCTCCACGAGCCGGCGTCGGGTCTGCGCCTGGCTCTCGGAGCGGCGGGAGCGCGTCGCGGGGCTGGTCACCGGACCACCCTAAGCCGATCGACGCCAAACCCACCCGCCACCCACGGGCCACGGCTACGGTCGGGACGTGGCCCTGCTGCCCCGGTTCGACGTCTTCTCCCGCCGCGCGGGACGCGACGCCGCGCCCGTGGCCCTGCCCCGACAGGGCGCGGGACAGCAGCTGCGCCGACTCCTGGCCGAGGCCGAGAGCCAGGACGCCGCCGCCGGTCGCGAGGCCTGGCTGGCCCGGGCCGTCGAGCACCTGGTGCCCGACGAGGCCCGCATCCTGGCGGTGCTGGCTGCCGAGCCCGAGGGAGCGCCCGGGCGGGCGCTGGTGCACATCCACTGCATGACCCCGACAGGACTGAGCGGCGAGTCCCTGCTCGAGAACGTCGTCGGCATCGGCGACGCCGCCCCCCTGGCACTGCCCCAGCTGGTGCCCTTCTACGTCGGACGCCTGCTCGCGCTGGACCTCGTGGAGATCGGCCCCGCCGACCCACGGCTCGAGAACGACTACCCCGCACTGCTGGCGGACGCGACGGTCCTGGGGGCGCTCACCGCCGCACGCGCGCAGGGGCTCACCCCCCGGGTGATGCGGCACTCGCTGCGGCTCTCGCCGCTGGGACGCGAGCTCTGGGACCAGCAGGACGCCTGATCCAGCACCCAGCAGGGCAGCAGGGCCGGTTCATCGGCCTAGATACTTGACACTTCAACCATTCGGTGGCAGAGTCATGCTTGTAAGTTCAAGCAACGACTCGAGGAGAGCCCGATGAGCACCACCACCACCCAGAGCACGATCCCCGCCGGCACCTTCACCGTCGACCCGTCGCACAGCCACGTCGGCTTCGTCGCGCGTCACGCGATGGTCACCAAGGTCCGCGGCTCGTTCAACGAGTTCAGCGCCACCGCCACCTTCGACCCCTCCGACCTGTCCGCCACCAAGGCCGAGGTCAGCGTCGACGTGGCCAGCATCGACACCCGCAGCGAGCAGCGCGACGGCCACCTCAAGAGCGGCGACTTCTTCGACGTGGAGACCTTCCCGAAGCTCACCTTCGTCTCCACCCAGGTCGAGCAGGCCGACGACGAGACCCTGCGCGTCACCGGCGACCTGACCATCAAGGACACCACCAGGCCGGTCACGATCGACTTCACCTTCACCGGTGCGGCCACCGACCCGTTCGGCAACGAGCGCGTGGGCTTCGAGGGCTCCGTCGTGGTGAACCGCAAGGACTGGAACCTCACCTGGAACGCGGCGCTCGAGACCGGCGGCGTGCTGGTCAGCGACAAGGTGACCCTGGAGTTCGACCTCAGCGCGATCAAGAGCGCCTGACCTCCTCTCCTCGAGGGGCTGGTCCCCCGACCCGGAAGGCCGATGGTCGGTCGGGTCGGGGACCAATGCCCCCACCTGGGACGAAACGCTGGTCGACACGCCGCTCGTGACGCACCATGGATCATCACCGCGCCCCGCGGTGCCCTGTGCTGCGACCGCGACGGAGCCCGTCCCATGTCTGAGACCCGCGACCTCGAGCCCGAGGAGTGCGTGCGCCTGCTGCGCAGCGGCGTCGTGGGCCGGGTCGCGCTGGCGACGCCGGAGGGCCCCCACATCGTCCCGGTGAACTACGCCGTCTTCGAGGACACCGTCGTGGTGCGCACCTCGACGTACAGCCTGCTCGGGACCTACGGCCGCAACGCGATGCTCGCCTTCGAGGTCGACGACGTCGACCACGACCGGCACGTCGGCTGGAGCGTGCTGGCCCGCGGACGCGCCTGGGCCGAGCTCGACGCCGACGTCATCACGGCCATGCGCAACGCGTGGCGGCCCCATCCGTGGGCCGGGGGCGTGCGCAACCTCTACCTGCGGATGCGGTGGGAGACCTTGACCGGTCGCGCGATCGGTCCCGGTGCGATGCGCGGGCTCTCCGCCACGCGGGTGTCGCTGGACACCGCTCTGAACGCCAGCTGACTGCGACAATGAGCCCGTGAGCTCCGCCACCGGCTCCGACGACGAGGACCTCGGCTCCCCCGCCCCCGTGTCCTCCACACCGTCGGCGCCCCCTTCCCTGCCCGCGTTCCTGCGCGCCATCGAGACGATCTCCAGCGACCTCGACACCACGACGCTGCTGGACCAGCTCGTGCTCGCCGCGTGCGAGCTCGCCGGCTCCCGGTACGGCGCCCTGCTCGTCTTCGGCGCCGACGGCCGGCTCGCGCGCTTCGTCACCCACGGGGTGGACCGGCGCCGGCAGTCCCGCATCGGGCCACTTCCCGACGGGTGCGGGCTGCCCGGGCTCAACGGGCACCTGAGCGGCACCCTGCGCATGGACGACCTCACCCAGCACCCGCGCTTCCACGGCTTCCCGGCCGACCATCCGGTGCTGCGGACGCTGATCTTCGCGCCGATCCGGGTGCGGGGCACCGAGTTCGGCAGCCTCTACCTCAGCGAGAAGGCCGACGGCGCTCCGTTCACGGCCGCCGACCAGGCCCAGGTCCAGGCGCTCGCCCAGGTCGCGGGCTTCGTGGTCGAGAACGCGCACGCCTACGCGCTGAGCGAGCGGCGCCGCCGCTGGCTGGAGATGTTCGGCGAGCTCAACGACGCCCTGCAGCCGCCTCTGGTGCTCGGCAGCGCCCTGCTCCGCGTGTCATCAGCGGTCCGCATCGCGTCCGGAGCCCTGGCGGCCGCCGTGGTGCAGGTGCCCGAGCAGGGCCAGGTGAGCGTCGCGGCGCAGTCCGGCGACGCTGAGGTCCTCGGCGCGGTGACGAGCGAGATGGAGCAGACCGTCCGCTCGGTCGTGGCCAGCGGAGAGGTGCTCGAGACGACCCTGGCCGACGAGGTCACCGCGCTCGTCGCGCCGCTGCGCGCCCACCTGGCGGTCCCGGGCGTGCTGGTGATCGCGCACGAAGCGAGCCGGCGTCCCGACTACGTGGAGGAGCGCGACCTGCTCGCGACCTTCGCCGACCACGTCGCGCTCTCGCTCGACCGGACCCAGGCCCTGCAGGACCGCGAGGAGATGGCGGTCGTCGCCGATCGCGACCGCATCGCCCGCGAGCTGCACGACGTGGTGATCCAACGCCTCTTCGCCACCGGCCTGCACCTGCAGTCCGCGCGCACCGCCGCCACCGACCCCGACCTCCGTGCGCGGATCGAGCAGGTCGTCGTCGAGATCGACCAGACCATCCGCGACATCCGCGGCACCATCTTCTCGTTGCAGAGGCGCCCGCAGGACTCCCTGCGGGCCGAGGTGCGCGAGGTGGTGCGCGAGTTCGTCCCCCGCCTCGGCTTCGCTCCCTCGGTGCAGCTGACCGGGAGGGTCGACCAGGGCCTGGGCAGCCAGGTGCAGCCGGTCTTCCTCGCGGTCCTGCGCGAGGCCCTGACCAACGTCGCCCGGCACGCCCGCGCCGGCAGCGTCTGGATCGACGTCCGCGTGGTCGACGAGCAGGTGCAGCTCCGGGTCGTCGACAACGGCAGCGGAGTGCCCGAGGAGCGTCGTGAGAGCGGGCTGCGGCACGCCCGACGGCGAGCGCTGCTGCTGGGCGGGGATCTCGACCTGTGGCCCAACGAGCCCAGCGGGACCGTCTTCGTGTGGTCCGTCCCGCTCCCGGCGACCGACTGACGGTGGCGACCTCCCCCCGCCCGGACCGGCCCGACCCCATCCGCGAGGCGCACCGGCAGTGGGTGCGTCACGGCTGGGCCGACGCCGCCGACGCGATGGCGGTGGTGACCTCGTTGGTGCGCGTCCACCAGCTGCTGCACGAGCGCATCGACGCCGTGCTGCGCCCGTGGGGGCTGACCTTCGCCCGCTACGAGGTGCTGCGGCTGCTGGCGTTCACCTCGGCCGGGTCCCTGCCGATGACCCGGCTGGGGTCCCTGCTGCAGGTCCACCCCACGAGCGTCACCAGCGCGGTGGACCGGCTGGAGCGGCAGGGCTTCGTGGCGCGCGAGCGCCAGAGCGCCGACCGGCGCGTGGTGCGCGCTGCGCTCACCGACTCCGGGCGCACCGTCGTGGAGCGTGCGACCGTCGAGCTCAACGACACCGTGTTCCGTGACCTCGGCCTCGACCCCGACGAGACCGCGGACCTCACCCGACTGCTGTCGACGTACCGCCGGCACGCCGGAGACCGGCTCGAGCCCGGTGAGGACGGCGTATGATGACGGTGATTACTTGGACGTCCAACTAAATCCGAGGTGCCATGCCCGAGCCGACCGCGCCGTCCCGTCCCGCCCTCCACCGGCCCGTCCACCCGGTCCGGCTGGTGACGGCCTCGGCCCTCTTCGACGGCCATGACGCCTCGATCAACATCATGCGCCGCATCCTGCAGTCGCAGGGCGCCGAGGTCGTCCACCTGGGGCACAACCGCTCCGTGCAGGAGGTCGTCGACGCCGTCCTCGAGGAGGACGCCCAAGGCGTCGCGGTGTCGTCGTACCAGGGCGGGCACGTGGAGTACTTCGAGTACCTCGTCTCCTCCCTCGCTGAGCGCGGCGCCCCCGACGTGAAGGTGTACGGCGGCGGGGGTGGCGTCATCGTCCGCGACGAGATCGAGCGGCTCGCGGCCAGCGGGGTCACGATCTTCTCGCCCGAGGACGGTCAGAAGCTGGGCCTGGCCGGCATGGTCAACCGGATCGTCGCCGAGTGCGACGTGCCCGGCTGGGACCGGGGACCGGTCGGCGTCGACGCCGTCCTCGCCGGCGGCGCCACCGCCGTGGCCCGGGCGATCACCGGCGCGGAGACCGGGCGGCTGCCCGATGACCTGCGCGCTCGTCTCGAGCAGGTCGCCTCCGGGCGTGACGTGCCCGTGCTCGGCATCACCGGCACCGGTGGCTCCGGCAAGTCCTCGTTGACCGACGAGCTCCTCCGGCGGCTGCGGCTCGACCAGGAGGACAAGCTGCGGGTCGCGGTGGTCGCGGTGGACCCGACGCGGCGCAAGGGCGGCGGCGCCCTGCTCGGCGACCGCATCCGGATGAACTCCCTCGACGGCGACCGCGTCTACTTCCGCTCGCTGGCCACCCGCGGCGCCCACGAGATCCCGGCCTACCTGCCCGACGTGGTCACCGTGCTGAAGGCTGCCGGGTTCGACCTGGTGGTGATCGAGACCCCCGGCATCGGTCAGGGCGACGCCGGCATCGTGCCGTTCGTGGACACCGCGCTCTACGTCATGACGCCGGAGTTCGGCGCCGCGTCGCAGCTGGAGAAGATCGACATGCTCGACTTCGCCGACGTGGTGGCGATCAACAAGTTCGAGCGTCACGGGGCCGAGGACGCGCTGCGCGACGTCGGTCGCCAGCTGGTGCGCAACCGCGAGGCGTTCGGCCAGCGGCCCTCGGACATGCCGGTCTTCGGCACCTCGGCGGCCACGTTCAACGACGACGGCGTCACCGCGCTCTACCAGCACCTCCGCGGCCTGCTCGCCGAGCGCGGCCTGCCGGTGACCGACGGCCACCTGCCACGGGTCGACGTACGCCGCTCGTCGGTGACTGCGCGCATCGTGCCTCCCGAGCGGGTGCGTTACCTCGCCGACATCGCCGGGACGGTGCGCGGCTACCACGCCGAGACCGAGCGGCTGGCCGAGGCGGCTTCCCGCGTGCAGCGCCTCGAGCTGGTGCTCGACGAGCTCACCGGTGGTCGAGCAGCGGTCGAGGCGCCAGCCGAGGGTGCGCCCGTCGAGACCCCGCACCTGCAGCGCCTGCTGGACGATGCGCGAGCCGACGTCCCCGGGGAGGTCAGGTCCCAGCTGGACTCGTGGCCCGAGATCGTCCGTGCCTACTCCGGCGACGAGCAGGTCGTCGTCGTGCGTGACAAGGAGATCCACACACCCCTGACGCGCGAGTCGTTGTCAGGCAACAAGATCCGCCGCGTGTCGTTGCCGCGGCACCGCGACCACGGTGACCTGCTGCGCTTCCTGCGCCGGGAGAACCTGCCCGGCTTCTTCCCCTTCACCGGCGGGGTCTTCAAGTTCAAGCGCGACAACGAGGACCCGGCCCGGATGTTCGCGGGCGAGGGCGACCCCTTTCGCACCAACCGGCGCTTCAAGCTGTTGTCGGAGGGTCAGCCGGCCACCCGGCTGTCCACCGCCTTCGACTCGGTCACGCTCTACGGCCGCGACCCCGACCTGCGTCCCGACATCTACGGCAAGGTCGGCACCTCCGGCGTCTCGGTGGCCACGCTGGACGACATGCGGGCCCTCTACGACGGCTTCGACCTCGTCTCCCCCACCACCAGCGTCTCGATGACGATCAACGGCCCGGCGCCCACGATCCTGGCGTTCTTCCTCAACACCGTCGCCGACCAGCAGGTCGCCGAGTTCACCGCCGAGCACGGGCGCGAGCCGGACGCCGAGGAGCGCGCGGCGCTGGCCGCGCAGGGTCTGGCCACGGTCCGCGGCACGGTGCAGGCCGACATCCTCAAGGAGGACCAGGGCCAGAACACCTGCTTGTTCTCCACCGAGTTCTCCCTGCGGATGATGGCCGACATCCAGGAGTGGTTCATCGAGAACGGCGTCCGCAACTTCTACTCGGTGTCGATCTCCGGCTACCACATCGCCGAGGCCGGGGCGAACCCCATCAGCCAGCTCGCCTTCACGCTGTCCAACGGCTTCACCTACGTCGAGGCCTACCTCGCCCGCGGCATGGACATCGACGACTTCGCGCCGAACCTGTCGTTCTTCTTCTCCAACGGCATGGACCCGGAGTACTCCGTGCTCGGCCGCGTCGCCCGTCGGATCTGGGCGGTGGCGATGCGTGACCGCTACGGCGCGAACGAGCGCTCCCAGAAGCTGAAGTACCACGTGCAGACGTCCGGACGCTCCCTGCACGCGCAGGAGATGGACTTCAACGACATCCGCACCACGCTGCAGGCACTGATCGCGATCTACGACAACGCCAACTCCCTGCACACCAACGCCTTCGACGAGGCCGTCACCACCCCGTCGGCCTCGTCGGTACGCCGGGCGCTGGCGATCCAGCTGATCATCAACCGCGAGTGGGGGCTGTCGATGAACGAGAACCCGCTGCAGGGGTCGTTCGTCATCGACGAGCTCACCGACCTGGTGGAGGCTGCGGTGCTGGAGGAGTTCGACCGGATCACCGAGCGCGGCGGCGTCCTCGGGGCGATGGAGACCGGCTACCAGCGCGGACGCATCCAGGACGAGTCGATGCTCTACGAGCACCGCAAGCACGACGGGTCGCTGCCCATCGTCGGCGTCAACACGTTCCTGCCACCCGAGACCTCCCAGGAGCCGGTGACGGTGGAGCTGGCTCGCGCGACCGAGGACGAGAAGCGGTCCCAGCTCGACCGGGTCCACGGCTTCCAGGAGAAGCACCGCAACGAGGCCGAGGAGGCGTTGGCGCGGCTCAAGCGGGCTGCCGTCGAGGGCGAGAACGTGTTCGCCGTCCTCATGGACGCCGCGCGCGTGTGCTCGCTGCAGCAGGTGACGGAGGCCTTCTTCGAGGTCGGCGGGGCCTACCGCCGCAACGTGTGACGCAAGGACGGCTGGCCGCACCAGGGGCCAGCAGTCCTGACGTCGGTACCGACCTGAGGCCCCCGCCTGACGTCGGTACCGACCTGAGGCCCCCGCCTGACGTCGGTACCGACCTGAGGCCGGTCACCGGCCGCCCACCGTCGTGACGTCGGTACCGACCTGAGGCCCCCGCCTGACGTCGGTACCGACCTGAGTCCGGTCACCGGGCCCGCCCCACCGTCGTGACGTCGGTACCGACCTGAGGCCCCCGCCTGACGTCGGTACCGACCTGAGGCCGGTCACCGGGCCCGCCCCACCGTCGTGACGTCGGTACCGACCTGAGGCCAACTGCCTGACGTCGGTACCGACCTGAGGCCGGTCGCCGGGCTAGCCTGACGCCGTGGCTCTCGAGATCCGCCCCGCCCACGACTTCGAGGACGTCGCGACGATGTTGGGGCCGAAGAACCCGACGTCATCGGTGTGCTGGTGCCTCAGCCACCGCATCGATGCCCGCACCAACCGCGAGCTGGTCGGTCCGGCACGCGGCGAGCACGTGCGCGGCCTGTGCGCCCGCGACGTCGCCCCAGGCGTCCTGGCCTACGACGACGGGACCGTCGTCGGCTGGGCCGCGGTCGCCCCTCGCTCGGAGCTGCCCTTCGCCCGCTCGCGGAAGATCCCGCACGTCGACGACCTGCCCGTCTGGTCGCTGTGGTGCGTGCGGGTCCGACCGGGACACCGGGGCCGCGGCATCGCGCCGGTGCTCGTCGCCGGCGCCGCCGAGTACGCCTTCGCCCAGGGCGCTCCCGCGGTCGAGGGCTACCCGGCCGACAACCAGGGCGCCAAGGTCGACCTGACCATGGCCTACGTCGGCACCCGCGCGCTCTTCGAGACCGCCGGCTTCACCAAGGCCGCCGACACCGACGCCGTCTCGGGCGGCTTCCCGCGCGTGCTCATGAGGCTCCACGCCGAGGACCGGGTCCGGCGTACCGTCTGAGCACCACCAACGATCCGCTGTCTTCCCCAGGAGGAACCCGTGCCCGCGACCCGCGTGCTGCCCACCGAGGAGGCCGCCGACCTGCTGCGGTTGACCCGCGAGATCGTCGAGGGCGAGCTCGCCCCCCGGGTGGCGCGCGCCGAGGCCGAGGAGGAGTTCCCGCGCGAGGTCTTCCGCACGCTGGGGCGCGCCGGGCTGCTGTCGCTGCCCTACCCGGAGCAGTACGGCGGCGGCGAGCAGCCCTACGAGGTCTACCTCCAGGTGCTCGAGGAGATCTCGTCGGTGTGGGCCTCGGTCGGCGTCGGCGTCAGCGTGCACGCACTGTCCTGCTTCGGACTCTTCACGCGCGGCACCGAGGAGCAGAAGCGGCGCTTCCTGCCCGAGATGCTCTCCGGCGAGACCCTCGGCGCCTACGCCCTCTCGGAGCCGCACGCCGGCTCCGACCCGGCGGCGATGACGACCAAGGCGGCACGGCAGGGCGACGGCTCCTACGTGCTGAGCGGCACCAAGGCCTGGATCACCCACGGCGGCCACGCCGACTTCTACAAGGTGATGGCCCGCACGTCCGACGACTCGACGGGCTCAGGACACCGCCGCAGCGGCATCTCCTGCTTCCTCGTGCCGGCGGACGCCGACGGCCTCGTCACCGACCCGCCGGAGCGCAAGATGGGGCTGACCGGCTCGGCCACCACCACGCTGCGCCTCGAGGACGTGCACGTCGACGCCGACCGGCTGCTGGGCGAGGAGGGTGACGGCCTCCGCATCGCGCTCGAGGGCCTCGACTCGGGACGCCTCGGCATCGCCGCGGTGGCCACGGGGCTGGCGCAAGGGGCGCTCGACCACGCGGTGGCCTACGCCAAGCACCGGGAGACCTTCGGCAAGCGCATCATCGACCACCAGGGGCTGGCGTTCGTGCTGGCCGACATGGAGGCGGCGGTGCAGTCGGCGCGCGCCACGACCCTGCACGCCGCGCGTCTGAAGGACGCCGGCCGCCCCTTCGGTCGGGAGGCGTCGATCGCCAAGATGGTCGCCACCGACAACGCCATGAAGGTGACCACCGACGCGGTCCAGGTGCTCGGCGGCTACGGGTACACCCGCGACTTCCCGGTCGAGCGCTACATGCGCGAGGCCAAGGTCATGCAGATCTTCGAGGGCACCAACCAGATCCAGCGCATGGTGATCTCTCGTGACCTCGACAAGAATCCGGGCGGGAGGATCTCCCACCGGTGACCGTCCTGGCCGATCCACCGCGACGGAGCGCCCGCACCCGCTCGTCGCGCGTCGTCGACGTGGTCCGGCTGGTGCTGCTCGGAGCCTGGCTCGTGGTGGTGGCCGCGGGGGCGTTCCTCGCCGAGCACCCGTCCACCTGGGACCGGCTGGAGGGCGCGGTCGCGCGTGGCGACGTCGACAGCGTCGTCGTGCGCGGTGACGCGTCGCTCGAGGGTCGCGGCTGGTCCGTGGTCGACGTCGCCTGGCGCGAGGGTCCCTTCGCCCAGCACACCGAGGTGCTGGTGGCCCGACCCCGCGAGGCGGGTCTGCGACAGGTGCGCCGTGACAACTTCCCCGAGGCCACCCTGGTCACGTCGCAGGACGTGTCGACGTTGCTGGCCGGTCTGGACCTGGACGTCCGGGTCGAGACGGCGTCACGCTCGGACGCCGGCGCCACGTTCGAGGCGTTCCCCGGGTGGCAGCTGCGGGGCTGGGTCGTCGGTGTCGCGATGGGGGCCTTGGTCGCCACGCTCTTCCTGCTCGCCCTGGGCCCGCCGACCAGACGCGCGACGCCCTGGGCCTGGTTCTGGCTCCTGCTCACCCCGTTCTGCCCGCTCGTAGCGGTGGCCCTGCTGACGTTCGGCTACCGGACGCCGTTCGTGCCGCCCGGCCGCGAGGGGCGGCGCGGGCTGACCGGCGGCTGGGCCTTCCTGATCTCCCTCGTTCTGGGCGCCGCGGCGACGCGCTGACCGCTCGGGGTCAGGCCCGCGGGAGCCGTGCCGTCCACCAGGCGAGGACGCCCTCGCCTGGTGGCGCCTCGAGCGACGCGTCCGGCGAGCCTGCGCGGTCGACCGTGAGGCCGTAGGCCGTGCACATCGTCGCGCCGGCCCGCAGCAGGAGCTCCCGTCGCTCGGCAGGGGTGGCCGCCTGCTGGGCCGCCCTGACCTCGTCGGCCCCTCGCGCCCACGCCGCCTCGTCGGTGGGCAGGGGCAGTGCCGCGGCCTGCTTGGCGCTCAGCTTGATGGCTGCGGGGTTGAGGGCGCTCCCGGCGTAGCGGGTGGCCGCGAGCGCACACACCGGCGGGGCGAGCAGCACGGCGAGCACCCGCCAGACGGCCGCGGGGTCGTGCGGGCGGACGGTGACGACCGGCACCGACGGCAGCCACTCCCCGGCGGGGTCGGCGACGGCCTCGAGCACGCGACCCTGGGTCGCCAGCAGCACCTTGGGCACCAGCCGGCGCGCGGCCCAGGCTGCCAGCCGGGGGGTCTCCTCCAGAACGTCGAGGTCCACCACGGGGGCCTGCCACTGCTGCTTGAGGAAGCGGGTGCCGCGCAACCCCCACCGGCAGACCGCGGGATCGATCAGCCCGGCGGTCACCAACGGGACGCTCCGACCGTCGGCGCACGGGGGCGTCCCGGAGGCTTCGACCCCGCCGGCGTCGGCGGGATCGGACTCGCGGACCGCCGGCCCGAGCCCGTAGTACTGGTCGCGGAAGTCGGCGGTGCAGTCGGCGAGGTCGCCGAGGGTGCGCGGCGAGACCAGCGCGACCTCGGGCACCCCGAGGGCGGCGGCGAGCAGGAAGCCCCACTCCCGGGCCAGGTGGCTCGCCTCCACCTCGCGGTCCGGCAGCCGCTCGAACCCGCCACCCCGCCAGCGGCGTACGGCGCCCTGGGTCGCGCCGTGCGCCACCACGATCGCGCAGGTCGGCACCGCCGCGTCGAACAGTCCCGACTCCCCCACCCACAGCGAGGTCACGGCGCCGGCCGCGGTCACGGCCTGACGCACCGGCGCGGCGTCGCGCGTGGACAGCACCGACTGCGGCTGCACCAGACCCACCCGTCCACCGGGGCGCACCCAGGACATGGCGCGCATCAGGAAGACCGCGCTCAGGTCCGTGTACGTCGCGACGCCGGCGGTCGGCCGCTCCCGGGCGGTCAGCCGCTCGAGCTGGTTGGCGAAGGGCGGGTTGCCGACCACGACGTCGAAGCCGCCCGGGGCCGTCCCGACGGTCCGGAGCTCGCCCGCGGCGAACTCCCCGGCCTCGAAGTCGCCGAGCTCGAAGTCCCCCACCGCGACCCCGCCGTCGACGAACACGTCGGGGAAGCACCGCTGCCAGCCGAGGTCGCCCACGCTGTCGCCGGCGACCAGGGCCACGTCGAGCGTGACGTCGGCCGGGACGGTCGCGGACGCGACCTCCCCGCGCAGGTCGAGCCAGGTGTCCAGCCACAGGCTGACCCGGGCCAGCTCGAGGACGGCCGGGTCGACGTCGACACCGTGCACGGCGGCCAGGGCCGCTCGCCTGGCCTCCGCCGGCCCGAGGCCGCTCGCCCGAGCCCGGGCGGTCAGCCGGCGGGCGGCCGGCAGGAGGAACGCTCCCGCCCCGCAGGCCGGGTCCAGCACCCGGGGCAGCTGCGCCACGGGCTCCAGCGTCTCGTCGAGGAGGTGGTCGACCAGGGGGGCCGGGGTGAAGTAGGAGCCACCGGCCTTGCGCAGACGCCCCTCCCGCGTCCAGACCCAGCGGTCCTTCCGCGCGACGAGCTGCCAGTCGAGCACCTCCTCGTGCAGCCGCCCGAGCCGGAGCACGTCGTCGCGTGCCAGGCCCGGTCCGACGCACAGCGCTGCGCGGGCGGCGTCCAGCACGGGGAGGTCCGGCACCGGGAACGAGGTGACCAGCCCCGCGACCGCCTCGGGCGTGGAGACCGGGAGCCCGGACGCGCCGGCCAGCTCGGCGAACAACAGGCGGTAGCCGACGGCAACCAGGTCGGCGCGGCGGCTGCCTGCCTCACCGTCCGTCGCACCCGCTTCCTCGGGCGGCGGAAGAGCGTCGGCGAGCCGTTCGAGGGCGGCCAGCAGGGCGGTGGTGCCGGGGACAGCGGGGAGCGTCCCGGACAGGTCGCCGTGCCGGCTGCGGCTCATGCCACACCTCACCCCACCCGGCGGGCCCCGGCCGAGGCGGTCACCACGAAGGTGCGCGGCTCGGGGAACCCGTGGTCGTCGTACGCCGCCCGCACGCCCGCCTCCACCGCGGCGACGTCGGCGCGGGGCACGAGCGCGATCACGCAGCCGCCGAACCCGCCCCCGGTCATGCGCGCGCCCAGCGCACCGGCACGCTCTGCCGCCTCGGCGGCCACGTCGACCTGGGGCACGGTGATCTCGAAGTCGTCGCGCATCGAGGCGTGGGAGGCGCTCAGCACCGGTCCCACCCCGCGGAGGTCGCCCGCCCGGAGCAGCGCCGTGACGTCGAGGACCCGGGCGTCCTCGGTGACGACGTGGCGGACCCGCCGCCGGACCACCTCGTCGTCGAGCCGGGCCAGCGCCTCGTCGAGGTCCTCGACCGTGACGTCCCGCAACGCCGTGACGCCGAGCGCGCGGGCCCCGGCCTCGCAGGAGGCCCGCCGTTCGGCGTACTCCCCGTCGACCAGGGCGTGGGGCGCCTGGGTGTCGACGACGAGCAGCGCCAGGTCGTGGGCCGCGGCGTCGAAGGGCACCGGGGAGACCTCCAGGCTGCGGGTGTCGAGGAACAGCGCGTGGTCGGCGACGCCGTGGAGGCTGGCCATCTGGTCCATGATCCCGGTCGGCGCCCCGACGTAGTCGTTCTCGGCCGTGCGCACGAGCAGCGCCAGCTCGGTGGCGTCGACCTCCAGGCCGGCGTGTCCGAGGAGAGCGCGCGCGACCACGCACTCCAGGGCGTGCGACGAGGACAGCCCTGCCCCGCTCGGGACGTCGGAGTCGAGGAAGACGTCCACCCCGGAGCGGTCGACGAGGTCGTGGCCGGCCTCGCGCAGCGCCCAGGCGACGCCGGCGGCGTACCCGCCCCAGCCCTCCACCCGGCCCTCCTCGGAGGTCGGGTCGAGCGCGGAGACGTCGATC
Organism: uncultured Actinomycetota bacterium; assembly: GCA_963721555.1. Classification (GTDB taxonomy): domain Bacteria; phylum Actinomycetota; class Actinomycetes; order Propionibacteriales; family Nocardioidaceae; genus Marmoricola_A. The sequence goes on from CAVRJU010000005.1 coordinate 254,577, forward strand.
TCCACCACCCCGTGGGCCTGGCCCGACCGGACCACGACGAGGTGGTCGTCACGACGACGGGTGGCCGCGCCGACCCCGAAGGGCAGCGCGAGCGGCAGCACGAAGCCCTCGTTGTAGTCGGTGTGCTCGCCGATGAGGTTGACCCGGCCCGGGGCGAACCAGACCTGGTCCGGCTCGGCGCCCGACGCCGCGCGCAGCTGCTCGGCCGCGCGCACGGCGGGCTCGGGCCAGGGGGGACGGTCCGTCACGGGCTCTCCTCACAGCTCGATGGCCTCGGTGGCCCTGGTCCTTCCGGCGGTCTCGGTGCGCTCGGTGCCGTCCGGCACCGGGGCCAGGGTCACTCTGACAGGCTGGACCCGTGTCGCGGAACCTCACGCTCGTGCTGCTCCTGGTCGCTCTGGTGCTGCTGGCCGCCTCGCTCGTCGCGCTGGTCTGGGTGAGCGTGCTCGCGCTACGTCGCGCCCGACGGATCCAGGAGCTCGAGGACCGGCTGACCCCCGACCCCGACCGTCCGCAGAACGCCGCCCAGTGGGCGGTCCGGACCGTGGTCGACACCGCGGCCCGGGTCCGCGACCGCGGCCTGGTCTCCGGACTGCTGCGGACGCCGATCGAGGAGCTGCAGCGCTGGTTCACCGAGGAGCGGGAGCAGATCCGCCGGATCGCCGGTCCCGACGGGAACCTCACGGTGATGTTCTCCGACATCCAGGGCTCGACTGCGCTCAACGAGGAGCTCGGGGACCGGGAGTGGGTCAAGGTGCTGCGCCGCCACGACGCCGTCGTCCGTGCGGCGGTCAGCAGCCAGGACGGCTACGTCGTGAAGTCCCAGGGCGACGGCTTCATGGTCGTCTTCAGCGACCCCGAGTCGGCGGTCGCCGCGGCGGGGCGCATCCACCGCAAGGTGGGCACCGCGGGGCGCCGGCTGCGACGTACGCCGCTGACGGTCCGCATCGGCATCCACTGCGGCACGGTGGTGGCGCGCAACGGCGACTTCTTCGGGCGCAACGTCGCGCTCGCGGCCCGGGTGGCCGCGCACGCCGGCGGCGGTCAGACCCTGGTCACCGACGAGGTCGCCGAGGCGCTCGAGCGGCGCGACGACCTGGCCCTGACGCCGGTCGGTGCGGTCGAGCTGAAGGGCCTCGCCGGCGAGCACCGGCTGTGGCTGTTGGACGCCCCGGAGAGCGCCTGAGCAGGCATCATGAGCTGCCATGACGTCCCCCGCGCCTCCCGGACACCCGGTCCACGCCTTCGCTGACGACGCCCTCGGGAGCGACGACGCCACCGGGGTGGCGGCGCGCATCCGCTCGGGTGAGATCTCCGCGGCCGAGGCGGCCGCTGCCGCCATCGACCGGGCGGAGCTCCTGCAGCCGGTCCTCAACGCGGTCCAGCACGCCGCCTACGACGCGGGCGGCTCGGCCTCCCCGGGCGCGGACGCCGTCTTCGCCGGCGTGCCCACGTTCGTCAAGGACAACGCCGACGTGAAGGGGCTGCCCACCAACCACGGCACCGAGGCGTTCGTCGCCCGGCCGGCCAGGGCCGACGGCCCCGTGGTGACGCAGCTGCGCTCCCTCGGAGTCACCGTGCTCGGCAAGTCCCGGCTGCCGGAGTTCGGCTTCAGCGCCTCCACGGAGTACGCCGGCGCCGCTCCGGTCCGCAACCCCTGGGACCCCCGCTTCTCCGCCGGGGCGTCCTCCGGCGGCTCGGCGGCCCTGGTGGCCGGCGGGGCGGTGCCGCTGGCGCACGCCAACGACGGCGGCGGCTCGATCCGCATCCCGGCCGCCGTCTGCGGGCTGGTCGGGCTCAAGGCCACCCGCGGCCGGGTCGCCTCGGACCCGGCGGACCGGGTGATGCCGGTGGGCATCGTGGCCCAGGGCGTCGTGACGCGGACGGTGCGCGACACCGCACGCTTCCTCGCCGCGGTCGAGGAGCACCGGCGGTCGCCGGGGCTGCCGCCGGTCCGGCTGGTCGAGGGCCCGGGCAGGACCCGGCTCCGGGTCGGGGTCACGCTGGACTCGCCCGGCGGCGCCGTCACCGACGAGGAGACCCGCACGGCGGTGCTCTCGGTGGCCGACCTCCTCGCCGGCCTCGGCCACCACGTCGAGGAGGCAGCGCCCCCGGTGCCGGACCGCTTCGCCGAGGACTTCGCGGCGTACTGGGCGCTGCTCGGCGCCCTGATCTCCCGCACCGGGCGTCTCGCACTGGGGCGTGACTTCGACACCGCGCGCACCGACGCGCTGACCCAGGGGCTGGCACGGACCTTCCGCCGCCAGGTGCTCGGCGCGCCCGGTGTGGTGCGGCGGCTGCGCCGCAGCACAGCCGTCTACCGCACCGGCTTCGTCACGCACGACGTCTACCTCTCGCCGGTGCTGAGCCACACCACCCCGGAGATCGGCTTCCTCTCCCCCGGGCTCGGCTTCGAGGAGCTCTTCGATCGGCTGCGCACCTACGTGGCCTTCACGCCCCTGCAGAACGCCACCGGGGCCCCGGCGGTGTCGCTGCCGCTGGCGCAGTCCTCGCGGGGACTCCCGATCGGCGTCCAGCTGGCCGCGGACCTCGGTGACGAGCGGACCCTGCTCGAGCTGGCCTTCGAGCTGGAGGCCGCCCGGCCCTTCGCGCGGATCCAGGACGCGCCCGGGGCCACGCCGCTGACGAAGGGCTCCTGACATCGCTGCCGGTGGGTGTGGCAGGCTGACGGCCGCTCAGGACCGCCCCTTCCCCCTGCTGGGGAAGATCATGCGGGTCCCAACGTCCCTTTCGCCGGTGCCGTTGGGCCGTGGTGGCGGTCGTCGGGCGCTCCGTAACCTGACGCAGTCGACGTCCTCCGACGTCGGGCGACCACCACGACCGGACGAGGGGGAAGCGATGGGCTACGTCGTGCTCAGGCACGCCGGGGACCACCTCGGGCTCGTCCCCGACGCCATGACCGGGCGGTCCCGGCTGCAGCCGGTCTCCGGGGCGGTCACGGCCGCCGGCGTCTTCCGCCGGTTGGCGCTCTCGCACGACCGGATCGCGCTGCAGACCCTCGACGGCCGCTACCTCTGCGTGGCCGAGGACGAGGCGATGAGCTTCGCGGTGTACGCCGAGACGTCCTTCTCGACCGCCGCGACCTTCGAGGAGGTGCTCTGGCCGGGAGGTGAGGTGTCCCTGCGCTGCGACCGGCTCACCTATCTGAGCGTGACCCCCTCGGGCCAGGTGAGCGCCAACCGCACCGTCACCGAGGCCTCGGAGCGCTTCTCGATGACCGCCGCCCCGCGCAGCCTGCGCCCGGTGGTGGCCGAGCCGGAGCCCGCGATCGCGCGCGTCGTCACCCTGCCGCGCCAGGCGGGCCCGCGACGCGGCGACCCGAGCTCCCGACGCAACGGCGGCTCCTCGGTGGGCCGCGGCACCGACTGACGCACGGGACCTATCCTCACTGCGTGAAACCCTTCCTGCTCCTCGCGACCCGGGCCGAGGACGCTGCCGCCGACGAGGAGCACGCCGCCTTCCTGCGGTTCTCCGGTCTGACGCCGACGCAGCTGGTCCGGCACCGGCTGGAGCGGGACCCGCTGGGGCGGGTGGACCTGGACCGGTGGTCCGGTCTCATCCTGGGCGGGAGCCCCTTCACGACCTCGATACCGGCCGAGCAGAAGTCGTCGGCCCAGATCCGCTCCGAGGCCGAGCTGGCGCTGCTGCTGCCGGAGGTGCTCGAGCGCGACTTCCCCTTCCTGGGCGCCTGCTACGGCGTCGGGATCCTGGGTCAGCACCTGTTGGGGGTCGTCGACGACACCTACCCCGAGCCCGTCGGCCCCGCCGAGGTGCAGCTCAGCGACGAGGGACGCCAGGACCCGCTCCTGGGCATCCTGCCGCCGACCTTCGAGGCCTTCGTGGGCCACAAGGAGGCGGTGACGGTGCTGCCGGACACCGCGGTCCGGCTGGCCGGCTCGTCCGCGTGCCCGGTGCAGGCCTTCCGGGTCGGTGAGCGCGTCTACGCCACGCAGTTCCACCCCGAGCTGGACGTCACCGGCATCCAGATCCGCATCGACACCTACAAGCACGCCGGCTACTTCGATCCCCGCACCGCCGACGACCTCAAGGCTGCCGCCGCTGCGAGCAACGTCGTGCACCCGCCGCGGCTCGTGCGTCGCTTCGTCGAGCTGTTCGCCACCGACTGACCTCCGTCAGTCGTCGACGCCCCGGGCGACCAGGGCCTCACCGAGGTCGTCGGCGTGGCGGACGGCGCGGATGATCAGCGGTGCGGCGTAGGCGCGGGCGCTCGGCCGCACCCCACGCGCCCGCTGGGCGTCGCGGACCTCCTCGGCCAGGCCGAGGACGACCGGCACCGAGCGGATCGCCAGCGCCATGAGCAGCCCGACCCGCTCGGGGTCGACCCCGACGTGCCGCAGCGGCCGGACGACGGCCACCACGACGTCGAGCAGGTCCTGCGTGCGGGTCGTCAGCGTGACCAGACCCGCCAGCAGCACCAGCGCAGCCACCACACCGACCACCACGACGGCCCGTTCCCAGCCGGCGACGAGCACCTGGAAGACGACCACCGCGCCCAGGATCAGCGCCAGCGGCTTGAGCTGGGCGACCACGCTGCGGAGGGGGATGCGCGCGACGGCGTACGCGACGACGATTGCGAGCCACAGCAGGGCGACCCTGGGCAGCGTGTCGATCCAGAGCGAACCGACCCCGGCCGCGACGAGAGCACCCAGCTTCACGCGAGCAGGCAGTCGGTGCACCACCGAGGTCCCCGGCACGAAGAGCCCCAGCTGGCTCACGGCCGGGCCGCCATGAGGTCGCGGTAGTGCGCCACCGAGGCCGCGGGTGGTCCGTCGTGCACGAGGCGGCCCTCGTCGAAGACCAGCACCCGCTCGTAGTCGTCGAGCAGGTCGAGGTGGTGGGTCACGAGCAGCACCTGCTGCGGGAGCGCGGCCACGGTGTCGGCCACCCGGCGGGCGTTGCGCAGGTCGAGCAACGTGGTCGGCTCGTCCAGGACCAGCACCTCCGGCTCGGTCACCAGGACCGAGGCGAGCGCCAGCATCTGTTTTTGTCCACCTGACAACAGATGAGCGGGGTGGTCGGCGTGGCCGTCGAGGCCGTACCGCGCCAGCGCCTCGTCCACCCGGGCACGCACCTCACCCGTCGGCCGCTTCCGCCGGCGCAGGCCGAACGCGACGTCCTCGCGCACCGTGGGCATGACGATCTGCGCGTCCGGGTTGGTGAAGCAGAAGCCCACGAGGCGCCGTACGCTGCGGCTGTCGTCGCGGGTGTCGAGGCCGTTGACCCGCACGCGACCCTCGTCGGGCAGCACCAGACCGTTCAGCAGCCGCACGAAGGTCGACTTCCCCGAGCCGTTGGCGCCGACCACCCCGATCCGTCGCTCGGTCAGCGTGACCTCGACGTCGTGCAGGACCGGTCGTCCGGCGCGTGAGCCGACCAAGGGGTAGGCGTGGCTCACCCCCTGCACCTCGATGCGCGGAGCAGCCGGGCTCACGCGACCGCCTCCACCACGACGGCCACGCCCTGCCCCCCACCGGCGGCGATCGCGGCCAGGCCGAGCCCTCCGCGACCGCTGCGCACGAGCTGGCTGAAGAGGCGCACGACGAGCACCGCACCGGACGCGCCCCACGGGTGGCCGAGCGCCAGCGCGCCCCCCTCGGGGCACACCCGCTCGGGGTCGAGCCCGAGCTCGCGGCAGCAGCCCAGCACCTGGCCCGCGAAGGCCTCGTTGAGCTCCACCACGTCGAGGTCGGCCAGGGCCACCCCGGCCCGCTCCAGGGCCAGCCGGGTGGCGGGGACCAAGCCGCGACCGGGGCGGTTCGGGTCGAACGCCACCGTCGCGGTCGCGCGGATCCTCAGGCCCGGCAGCCCCAGCGAGCGGCGTACGTCGTCGCCGACGACCGTGACCACCGCGGCACCGTCGTTGATCCCGCAGCTGTTCCCGGCCGTGACCGTGCCGCCCGGGCGGAACGCCGCACGCAGCCGCGCGAGCCGCTCGATGCCCAGACCGTCCCGCGGACGCTCGTCGCGACCGAGCCCCCCGACCGGGACCAGCTCGGCGGCGAAGCCTCCAGCCGCAGCCGTCCCCACCGCCCTCGCGTGCGACCGGGCGGCGTACGCGTCCTGCTCGGCGCGTGTCACTCCTGCCTCGGCCGCGAACAGGTCGTTGGCCACCCCCATGTCGGGATCGCCGATCTCGGCCGGGGCGAACGGCGCCCGCTCGTAGCGCTGCAGGCCCTCCGGGATGCCGGCCTCCCCCGCCGCCACACCGACGGCCGCGCTCGGCGGCCAGAACCGCCAGGGCGCGGTCGAGGCGGACTCGACGCCGCCCGCCAGCACCACGCCGGGTCCCGGTGTCGCCGCCAGCGAGGCTGCCCCCTGGACGACGGCCGCCAGCCCGCTCGCGCACTGGCGGTCGACGGTCACCGCGGGCACGTTCCGGCCCCAGCCGAGGGTCGCCGGCTCGAGGCCGGCGCGCAGCGTCGCGACCCGGGCCACGTCACCGCCCGGGCCCATGCAGTTGCCCAGGACCACCTCGTGCACGGCGTCCGCACCGGGCGGCAGGCGGTCGACGAGGGCCGAGATCACCGGGGCCGCCAGCTCAGCGGCGGTGAGCGACGCCAGGCCGCGGCCCGCCGTACCGATCGGGGTGCGGAGCGCATCGAGCACGCAGGGCGACGCCGGACCGGTGTCGGGCCGCGTCATCGCGTCCGCCCCGGCACGAGCCGTCGCAGGGGCGTCCCGCCACCACCCGGGGTGCGCAGCGCGGCGACCTCGGCCCGCAGCGCCGACCGGTCGCTCTTGCCCGAGACGGCCAGCGGCAGCTCGTCACGGTGGAACCACAGCCGAGGTCGCTGCGCCGCCGCGAGCTCCTGGCCGGCGGCGTGCGCCGCCTCGAGGTCGGCAGGGTCGGTCAGCACCGCCGCGAGGACGTGGCCGAGCGCGTCGTGGGGCACGCCGACGACGGCGACGCCGCCGCGCACGACGGGCCGCAGGACCGCCTCGACGTCGGCGACCAGCACGGTCGCGGCGCCCGTCGTGACGGCGTCGTCACCTCGGCCGGTCACGACCAGGACGCGAGCGTCCTCGGCCGCTCCCTCAGGCTCCCAGCGGCCGCGGTCACCCACTGTCGCGAAGCCGTCCGCGTCCGTCCGCAGCGCACCACCAGCCTCGGCGTCGACGTAGCCGTCGCAGAGGTACGGCGACCGCGCCCAGATCTCGCCGTCCCGCACGTCCACCTCGACCCCGGGGAACGGGCGCAGACTCGTGCCGTCGACGGCCCAGGCCACGAAGGAGAGCTCGGCAGCGCCGTAGTAGCCGGAGACCCGGATGCCGGCCGTCCCGGCTCGCTCACGCAGCGGGCCCGGCAGCGCCTCCCCCGCAACCGTGACGTGGACCGGACCCGCGGCGCGCGCGACGGCCAGAGGGTCGAGGGCGCGTTCCAGCTGTCCGGGTGTCAGGTGCGCGTGCGTCGCGTCCTCCGGGCGCGACACGCAGGCAGCGCCCGTGTGGCGCGCGAGCACCTCCGCGAACAGGGCCAAGGTGCTGCCGTGCCCGACGCGTCCGGTCGGGTCACCGGGTCCGGCGACCCGACCCGGCAGCCACACCCGTGAGGAGCCGTCGAGCCCGGTCAGCCGTGCCACCACGGGGAACGAGTCGACCCAGGACGCCGTCGTGCGGAACACCTGACGCGGTCGACCCGCCGACCCCGAGGTCGCCAGCGAGATGCGCCGCCCCGCGCGGTGCGCCGCCAGCACGGCTCCCGCCGGGTCCGCATCCGCCGCGACGTCGACCGCGATGTCCACCGCGACCTCCCCGGCCCCGTCAGACAGAGGAGGTCTGCTTCCGCCGTGGGGCCCGGTCGAGCAGACCTGGGTACCCAGCGTGCACCGCACGCACGACCAGCGCGGCGACGACGACCTTCACCAGGTCACCGGGGACGTAGATCCACAGCAGGGTCGTCGCCTCGTCGATCGGGATGCGCAGGTTGACCGCCATGCCGAGCACACCGAACACGTAGAGGACCACGACGCCGCCGACGAGGTTCGCCACCAGCGCGGCGGCGAGCCGTCCGGTCGCCGACGCCACGCCGTGCAGGCGCTCGGACAGCACACCGACGACGTACGCCGCGACGGGGAAGCCGACCAGGAAGCCGACCGAGGGACCGGCGAAGACCCCGAGCCCGCCGCGACCGCCGGCGAGCACCGGCAGGCCGATGGCCACCAGGGCCAGGAACACCAGCATCGACAGGGCGCCACGTCGACCGCCGAGGACGCCGCCGGCGAGCATGACGCCCATCGACTGGGCGGTGATCGGCACGGAGAAGCCCGGAGCCGTCCACGCCGGGACCAGTCCCAGCGCGGCCATCACGCCGGCGAAGACCGCCACCAGCGCGAGGTCGCGGGCCGTGAAGGCGCGTCCCCTCGCGGACCCGTCCTGCTGCCGTCCGGTCGTGCCGGTCATGCGTCCACCTCTCGTCGGCCCCGTGCGCACCGGACCCGCGGTCCCGTCGCCGTACGCCGTGCCTCGTGCCCGGCGTGCCTGCGCAGTCTAAGCGGGGCGGCGGGGGCCGCCCGGGCCGCGTCCGGGACCGGTCCCGGCCCGCGCCGCCGCGACGACCCCGCGGAAGAGCCCGGCGTCGTCGACCATCTCCGGGTGCCACTGGACGGCGACCTCGAAGCGGTCGCCGGGGCGCTCCATCGCCTCGAGCGTCTCGTCGGCCGCCCAGGCCACCGGGTCGAAGCCGGGGTGCTCGAGCACGCCCTGGTGGTGGTGGCAGCGCACGGTCAGCCGGTCGCCCACCAGGTCGTGGACCCGGGTGCCCTCGCGCACCTCGACCGCCACCTCGCCGAAGACGTCGCCCCCGGGGCTGTGGTTCTCGTGACCCACCCGGTCGGGCACGTGCTGCTCGAGCCGTCCACCGGCCGCGACCGCCATGACCTGCATGCCGCGACAGATGCCCAGCACCGGCAGGTCGCGAGCGGCGGCCGCCCCGAGCAGCGCCAGCTCCCAGGCGTCGCGGTCGTCGCGCCACGCCTGCGTCCGCTCGTCCGGCTCGTCGGCGTAGCGGTGCGGCGACACGTCGGCACCCCCGGTGACCACCAACCCGTCGAGGGCGGCGACCACGGCCTCCGGCGCGCCGGAGTCCGGGTGCTGCGGCGGCAGCAGCACCACCGCGGCCCCCGCCACCTCCAGCGCCCGGGCGTAGACCGCCGGCAGCACGTCGGCCGTGGTGTCCCAGATGCCCCAGGACGCCGTCTCGCGGTACGTCGTCAGCCCGACGAGCGGACGCCGCGTGACGCCCGCTTCCTCCTCCACCGTCACGGCCCCTCCTCGGCCCCGGTCAGAGCGGCGTGACGTAGGCGCCGGAGATGCCCCCGTCGACCAGGAAGGTGTTGGCCGTCATGAAGGAGGACTCGTCCGAGGCCAGGAACAGCACCGCGTTCGCCATCTCGACGGGCTCGGCGAAGCGCCCCATCGGCACGTGGACGAGCCGGCGCGCAGCGCGCTCGGCGTCACGGGCGAAGAGCTCCTGCAGCAGCGGCGTGTTCACCGGTCCCGGGCAGAGCGCGTTGACGCGCACGCCGTCGCGGGCGAACTGCACGCCCAGCTCGCGCGACATCGACAGCACGCCGCCCTTGGACGCCGAGTAGGAGATCTGCGAGGTGGCGGCGCCCATGACAGCCACGAAGGACGCGGTGTTGATGATCGACCCGCGGCCCTGCTCGATCATGATCGGCAGCACCGCCTTGCAGCACAGGTAGACGCTGGTGAGGTTGACCTCCTGCACCTTGCGCCACGCCTCGAGGTCGGTGTCGAGGATCGAGTCGTCCTCCGGCGGCGCGATGCCGGCGTTGTTGAAGGCGACGTCGACCGAGCCGAAGCGCTCCTTCGTGGAGGTGAAGAGCCGGTCCACGTCCTCCTTGCTCGTCACGTCGGTGTGGAGGTAGGTGAAGCCGAGCTCGGCGGCCAGCTCCTCCCCCCGCGCGTCGTCGAGGTCGCCGACCACGACGGTGGCGTCCTCCTCGAGGAAGCGACGGACGGTCGCCAGCCCGATGCCGGACACCCCTCCGGTCACGACGGCCACCTTGCCGTCCAGTCGTCCTGCGCGTCCCCCGGTGCGCCCCTGCTCGGGCACGGTCATGAGCGGTGTCCTTCCCTCAACGTGTGGTGCTGGTGATCTGTGGGTGCGTGCGTCGCCGGACGCCTCAGCTGCCGTCGGCGATGAAGACGTTCTTCTCCTCGGTGAACGCCAGCGGGGCGTCCGGTCCGAGCTCGCGGCCCAGGCCGGACTGCTTGAAGCCGCCGAACGGCGTCCAGTACCGGACCGCGGAGTGCGAGTTCACGCTGAGGTTGCCCGCCGAGATGCCGCGAGACACCCGCAGCGCCCGGCCGACGTCGGAGGTGAAGATCGAGCCGGACAGACCGTACTCGGTGTCGTTGGCCATCCGCACGGCCTCCTCCTCCGAGTCGAAGGGCAGCACGGCGACGACCGGGCCGAAGACCTCCTCGCGCCACACCGCGTCGTCGGCGCCGCCGGGCAGGACGACCGTGGGCGGGACCCAGAAGCCGGCGCCGTCGGGCGCGGCACCGGTGAAGGCGACCTCGACGTCGTCGAGGTAGCCGGCGACGCGCTCCTTCTGCGTCGCGGAGATCAGCGGCCCCATCTCGCTGTCCGGGTCGGCTCCGGGGTCGGTCACCCGCATGCCGGTGACCGCCTGCTCGAGGCGACCCAGGAACTCGTCGTACGCCGGACGCTCGACGAGGATGCGTGAGCGCGCGCAGCAGTCCTGCCCGGCGTTGTCGAAGACGGCGTACGGCGCGCTCGCGGCGGCCTGGGCGATGTCGGCGTCGGCGAAGACCACGTTGGACGACTTGCCGCCGAGCTCGAGGGTGACCCGCTTCACCTGGTCGGCGGCGCCGGCCATGATCTGCTTGCCCACGGCGGTGGACCCGGTGAAGCAGACCTTGCGCACCAGGGGGTGGGTGACGAAGCGGTTCCCGACGACCGAGCCGGCGCCCGGGATGACGGTCAGCACGCCTTCGGGCAGGCCCGCCTCGCGACCCAGCTCGCCGAGGCGCACCGCGGTCAGCGGGGTCAGCTCGGCAGGCTTGAGGACCACCGTGTTGCCGGCGGCCAGCGCCGGGGCCAGGCCCCAGCCCGCGATGGGCATGGGGAAGTTCCACGGCACGATGATGCCGACGACGCCCAGCGGCTCGTGGAAGGTGACGTCGATGCCGCCCGCGACCGGGATCTGGCGGCCGTGCAGACGCTCCGGTGCGGCGGAGTAGTAGTTCAGGACGTCGCGGACGTTGCCGGCCTCCCAGCGGGCGTTGCCCCAGGTGTGGCCGGCGTTGCGGACCTCGAGCCCGGCGAGCTCGTCGACGTGCTCGTCGACCAGGGCGGCGAAGCGGCGCAGCAGGCGCGCCCGCTCCCCCGGCGCGACGTCGCGCCAGGCCGGGAAGGCGTCGTGCGCCCGCTCGATGAGGGCGTCGGTCTCGGCCTCCGAGGCCAGCTGGACCTCGGTCACCGGCTCGGCGGTGGCCGGGTTCAGGACGGTGTAGGACGTGCTCACGCCAGGGTCCTCCTCGGGGGGCGGGGGAACGGATGGGCTGCCGGTTTCACTAGGTACCTAGTGGAACCGGCGCTTCCCGAGCGATGCTTCACTCGGGAAGCGCCAAATTCACTAGGTACCTAGTGAAACCGGCACCAGGTCACAGTCTCTCGAAACCGCGGCGCAGCTCCCAATCGGTGACGGTGGCGTCGTAGTCGGCCAGCTCCACGTCGGCCATGTTGGTGTAGTGGTCGACCACCTCGTCGCCCAGCGCCGCCCGCGCGATCTTCGAGGTCGCGAACGCCTCACGCGCCTCGTTCATCGTGTGGGGCACCTTGGGCGCGTCGGAGTCGTAGGCGCTGCCGGTGAGCGGCGGCTCCAGCGTCAGCTTCTTCTCGATGCCGTGCAGGCCCCCGGCCAGCATCGCCGCCAGCGCGAGGTAGGGGTTCACGTCGCCGCCTGGCACCCGGTTCTCCATGCGCGCGGCCGGGCCCTGTCCCACGAGCCGTACGGCGCAGGTGCGGTTGTCGTTGCCCCAGGCGATGGCCGTGGGGGCGAAGGAGCCGTGGGCGAAGCGCTTGTAGGAGTTGATGTTCGGGGCGTAGAGCAGCGTGAAGTCGCGCATCGTGGCGAGCACGCCCGCGACGAACCGGTCGTAGAGCGGCGTGGTCTTCCCGGTCTTGTCGTCCCAGAAGACGATCCCGCCGTCCTTGCCGCGCAGCGACAGGTGGATGTGGCAGGAGCTGCCCTCACGCTGGTTGAACTTCGCCATGAAGGTGATCGACTTGCCGTGCTTGACCGCGATCTGCTTGGCGACCTCCTTGTAGACCGCGTGGTTGTCGGCGGTCACCATCACGTCGTCGAACAGGAAGCCGATCTCGTGCTGCCCGAAGTTGCACTCACCCTTGGCCGCCTCGGTGTTCATCCCGGCGGCATACATCGTGTTGCGGATCTCGCGCAGCAGAGGCTCCACGCGGTGGGTGCCGAGGATCGAGTAGTCGATGTTGTACTGGTTCGACGGCACGAGGTCGCGGTAGCCCTTGGTGAAGGCCTCCTCGTAGGTGTCCTCCATGACGATGAACTCCAGCTCGGTGCCCGCCAGGGCGACGTAGCCGAGATCGGCCGCCCGCTTCATCTGGGCGGCGAGGATCGCCCGCGGCGACTGCGACACCGGCGTGTGGTCGGGCCAGCTCAGGTCGCACTGGATCATCACCGCGGCCGGCTCGTTCGGCAGCAACCGGATGGTCTCGAGGTCGAGGACGAACTCCATGTCGCCGTAACCCTGCTCCCACGAGGTGATGGCGTAGCCGTCGACGGTGTTCATGTCGACGTCGACGCCGAGCAGGTAGTTGCAGCCCTCGGTCTTGCCCTCGCCCAGCACGTGGTCGAGGAAGTAGCGCCCGTGCAGCCGCTTGCCCTGCAGACGTCCCTGCATGTCGGTGAAGGCGACGACGACGGTGTCGATCTCGTCCTTCTCGATGGCCGCGCGGAGCGCGTCCTCGGTGAGGTGCCGGTCGTTGCGGGGCATGGGGACCTCCGAGGTGTCGATCGCGGGTGGGGCGTCGCCCGTCACTCTTGCAGACAGCAGGGTCGTTGTATGCCCTCTCACCCACACGGGTGGCGTTGCCCGTCGTCGGGCCGGGGCGGCTCCCGCAAGCCCGCGACCTCAGGACAGGTCGAAAGCCACGGCGGTCCGCTCCTCGCTGACCTGCCACAGCTGGGCGGCGAGCGCCTCGTCGCGCGCCAGCGGCTGCAGCCGGGCGGGGCCGGGGTGCTTGCCGCGGCTCTCGCGGAGACCCTGCGGTCCCGTGTACGGCGGCGGGTCGGCCACGGTGGCGGCGTACAGCACGGGCAGCGCGCCCGCCCGTGGCGACTGGAAGGCGACCTTGAGGAACAGCGGCGCCACGATGCGCACGCCCGGGATCGAGCCCAGGCCCTGCTCGCTGGTCACGAGGTTGGTGGCCGAGACGCCGGGGTGCGCGGCGACCGAGGTCAGCGGGAGACCGGAGGCCTGCGCTCGGCGCTGGAGCTCGGCGGCGAAGAGCACGTTGGCCAGCTTGGAGTTGCTGTAGGCGCGCGAGGCGTTGTAGCCGGCGCGCGGGTTGCCGTCGACGACGTCGGGACGACCGCCGTGGTGCGCGATCGAGGACACCGTGACCACGCGCGCGGCCGGGGCGTCGCGCAGCGCACCCAGCAGCCGACCGGTGAGCGCGAAGTGGCCGAGGTGGTTGGTGCCGAACTGCAGCTCGAAGCCGTCGGCGGTCTCCTGGTAGCGCGGCGGGGTCATCACGCCGGCGTTGTTCACGAGCAGGTCCAGCGGCCCCTGCCAGTCGGCGGCGAGCTTCTCCACCGAGTCCAGGGAGGCCAGGTCGAGCGCGGCCACCCGGACCTCGCCGGCGCCCGTCGCGCCTGCGAGCGCGGAGCGGATCCCGTTCGCGGCCCTCTCACCCTTGGCCGCGTCGCGCACGGCCAGCGTGACCTCGGCGCCGTGCCGGGCCAGCTCCTGGGCGGTGTGCAGCCCGATGCCGCTGTTGGCGCCGGTGACGATCGCGCGCCGTCCGGTCAGGTCTCCGAGGTCGTCGGTGGTCCAGCGGGACATGGGGCTCCTCAGGTCGTCGGACGGTGCGTCATCAGCGTGCCCTCGCCCCGACGGGGCACACCCGGCTCAGCGCGTGAGCCACGTCGCGGCGTACGGCGCCAGCTCGATCTCGCGCACGGAGCCCAACCGGTGCGGGGCCCGGTGGGGGGCGAGCCGGTCGACGACCCGGCCGTCCAGGCCCAGGTGACGCAGCTTGGCGGTCGTGACGGAGCGCCCGGTGTCGGTGACGTTGTAGACCCCGACCATCGGGCCGAGCGGGTGGTCGCGAACCGTCAGCAGCACCCCCGGGTCCTCGGGCCACTCGACGCGGGTGGGCACCGAGGCGTGGAGGTGGGGCGTGCCGCGACGCGCCCGCACCAGCGCCGTGATCCGCGGAAGCAGGCCGAAGGGGTCCTCCGGGCGCCCGTCCTCACCCCACGGCATCCGCGGCCGGTGCGCCCAACGGTTGTCGTCGGCGTGCCCCTCCTCCGCCGCCCACCCGGGGTCGTTGAGCAGCCCGACCTCGTCGCCCATCCACAGCACCGGCAGGCCGCCGAAGCCGAGCACCATGCTGTGCACGAGAAGGATCCGGTTGAGTGCCCACGGGTCGCCGCACTCGAGCCCGGCCAGGCTCGCCAACGAGCCGGAGACGCGGCGGTCGCCGGTCTCCTCGTTCTCCCCGAAGACCAGGCCGCGTGCCCACGATCCCGGGAACTCCCCGGAGTAGAAGTCGGAGAGGAAGGAGCGGTGGGCGAAGCCGCTGACGCCCATCGCGGCGGCGTCGCCGTCGTCGATCGCCCAGCCGATGTCGTCGTGACAGCGTGCGTAGGTGACCCAGGCCGTGGTGGGCGGCGTGGGCGGCAGCTGCTGCAGGGCGTACGTCGCGAGCCGCACGTCGCGGCTGGCCAGCATCGACCAGATCTGCACCATGAAGCCGTTGTGGTAGGCCAGGTCGCTGACCTTGCCGTGGTGCTCGCCGGCGCCGAGGTAGGCCGGGAGGTCGCGGGGGCCGACGATCGCCTCGGCCTTGAAGACCACCGCCGGGCAGGCGAGGCGCACGGTCGTCCGCAGCGCCTGCGTCAGGGCGTGGACCTCGGGCTGGTTCTGGCAGCTGGTGCCGAGCCGCTTCCAGAGAAAGGCGATGGCGTCGAGCCGGAACACCTCCACGCCCAGGTTCGCCAGGTGCAGCACGATGTCGGCGTAGGCGCAGAAGACATCGGGGTTCGACCAGTCGACGTCCCACTGGTAGGTGTTGAACGTCGTCCAGACCCAGGCGGCGACCTCGTCGTCCCAGGTGAAGCTGCCCGGGGCGATGTCGGGGAAGACCTCCGGCAGGGTCTGCTCGTAGGCGTCGGGCATCCGCCGGTCCTCGAAGAGGTGGAAGTAGGCGCGGAACTCCGCCTCGCCGGCCTTGGCCCGTCGGGCCCACTCGTGCTCGGTGGCGACGTGGTTGAGCACCAGGTCCAGGCACAGGCTCATGCCCCGCTCGCGCAGCCGCCCCGCCAGGGTGCGCAGGTCGTCGACGGTGCCGAGGTCCTCGCGCACGGCGCGGTAGTCGGCGACCGCGTAGCCGCCGTCGTTCGGGGCCGGGCGCGGCTGCAGCAGAGGCATGAGGTGGAGGTAGGTGACCCCGAGCTCGGACAGGTGGTCCAGGCGCTCGGCGACCCCGGACAGGTCGCCGGCGAACCGGTCGGCGTAGGCGGCGTACCCGAGCGCGGAGGAGTCCTGGAACCAGTCCGGGGCGAGGCTGCGGCGCAGGTCGAGGCGGCGCAGCTCCGGGTCGCGGGCGGCGAACCCGGCCGCCGCCAGGTCCACGACCCGGCGGGCCACCGCGTCCGGGTCCGGGTAGACCGCGAGCCCCGCGAGCAGGTCGGGCCACCAGCGCTCCAGCCGTGCGGCGAAGAGCTCGACGAGGTGCGCCGGCAGGCCCGCCAGGGCGTCGGGGACCGGCGGGACCGGCGGGACCGGCGGGTCCGGGGGCACGGGCGCAGGCGTGGGCGCGGGCATGAGGAGCATCCTTCCAGGACGCGCCGCGGCGCGTCGCGAGTCGATCGCGTTGCACAGGTTTCTCCACAAGGTGTGAAGGTTTATCCTCTTCCCATGACGACATCGTGGGCGAGATCCGGTCAGAGAGCCCGTCAGAACGGCCGGGAGGTCAATCCCGGCACCCTCACGATCGGCGAGCTCTCCCGCCGTACCGGCATCAGCGCCAGCAACCTGCGCATGTGGGAGAGCCGCTACGGCTTCCCGCTGGCGCTGCGGCTGCCCAGCGGCCACCGGCGCTACCCCGAGGAGGTCGTCGACTCCATCCTGCGCGTGAAGCAGCGCCGCGAGGTGGGCGTCCGCCTCGAGGCCGCGATCACCGAGGTCTCGCAGTTCGCCGCCTCCCCCGCCACGTCGGTGTGGGCCGAGCTGCGCGAGCGTCACCCCCACCTGCGTCCGCACCGGCTGCGCAAGTCGACCCTCCTCGCGCTCTCGTGGGCGCTGGAGGACGAGTGCTGCGCACGGGCGAGCTCGCCGTGGCTGTTCGGCGCCTTCCAGCGGGAGAAGCACTACCGCCAGGCGGAGGGACGCTGGCGCGACCTGGCCCGCACCTCACGCGGCACCTGGGCGCTGGCCGACTTCGCCGACAACGTCGCCCGCCCGGACGCCCCCGTCGAGGTGGCGCTGCCCGACGGCGCCCCCATGCATCGCGAGTGGACCCTGGCCTGCCTGGCCGAGGACTTCCCCGCGGTGCTCACCGCCTGGGAGATCCCGGGCCAGGTGGGCGTCGTCGACCGCGACCGCGTCTTCGAGTCGGTGTGGAGCCTGGAGCCGGAGCCGGTGCGCGACGCGTCCCGGACGCTCGCCCACATCGTCACCGACGCCGGCTGCGACACCCGCGCCGTCTTCCACGACCTGGACCGCATGCGGGTCCCCGAGCCCCACCACCGTGACCTCCGCCGTGCCACCGACCTGTTCAACCGGGTCGTCGCCTACGTCGAGAAGGTGCGCTGAGGGGGCCCGCGGTTTCACTAGGTACCTAGTGACATTGGCGCTTCCCGAACGAAGCATCGCTCGGGAAGCGCCAGTTTCGTGCGGGGAGCACCCGCCGTACGGCGACCCGCGCCCACGTGGGGAACCCGGCGCGGGTGGACTGCGTCCCACCGACATGACGATGATGCGACGCGTGACGCTTCCTCTGATCGCCGTCCTCGCGCTGCTCGCCCTCGCCGCGGCCGGCTGCGGCGACACCACCGCGCGCTCCGGCGACGACGCGGCACGACCGGGAGCCGGCTCGTCCGACACCGGTGACGCGGTGACCGGCCCCCTGGACGGCGCGTACGTCGCCACCGACGTGTCCGGACGGTCGCTCGTCGAGGGCACGCGGATCCGGCTGATCCTGAAGGGCGGGCAGCTCTCCGCGGACGCCGGGTGCAACCAGATGTCGGGCCAGGCGTCGGTCACCGACGACCGGCTCGTGGTGACCGGGCTGGGCATGACCGAGATGGGGTGCGAGCCCGGCCGCATGGAGCAGGACGGGTGGGTCGCCGACCTCCTCACGTCGGGACCCCGGATCGCCACCGGTCCCGACGGCTTCACCCTCACCGGTGACGGCGTCACGGCACGCTTCGCCACCCAGGAGCCTCCTGCGGACGCGTCGTTGGAGGGCACCACCTGGCGCCTGGAGTCGGTCGTCGAGGGCGACGTCGCCTCCAGCGCGGTCGGCGGGGGCGAGGGGTCCGCACCGCGCTTCCGGATCGACGGCGGCCGCGTCGAGGGCTTCGACGGGTGCGACGAGCTCGCCGGACAGGTCGAGGTCACGGCCGACTCGATCCGAGCGGGCGGCCTGGGCGGGACCCAGCGGCAGTGTCTCGTCGCGGGTGCGCCGCTGGCCGACGTGCTCGCCGGCTCGACGTACGTCGTGGAGGGCGACCGGCTGACGCTGACCCGCGGCGGGACCTCGCTGGTCTTCCGCGCCGGCTGACCGCCCCGGGGACCTGCTGCGCGACCCCGCCTCCGCAGCGGCTACCGGGTGCGGTCGATGACCTCGCGGACCACGTCGAGCGTGGTGTCGGGGTGCAGGAAGGCGAAGCGGCCGACCGTCTCGCCGTCCCACTTGCTCGGCGGGATGAAGGCGACCTCGTCGTCGTGGAGCGTGCGCGCCCACGCGTCGTAGTCCTCGTGCTCCCACCCGAGGCGTCGGAACAGCACGATCCCGAGGTCGGGCTCCCGGATCAGCTCGAGATGGTCCTCCGCCCGGACCAGGTCGGCGGCCGCCTTGGCGAGGTCGACGCTGACCTCGATCGCCTCCCGGTAGGCACCCACGCCGTTGACGGCCAGCGAGAACCACAGCGGCAGGCCGCGGGCGCGCCGGGTCAGGTGGTAGGCGTAGTCGGTCGGGTTCCACTCCCCGCCCTGGTCGCGGATGACGTCGAGGTAGGAGGCGTCCTGGGTGTGGGTACGACGCGCCAGCTCGGGCCGCTTGTAGACCAGGGCGCAGCAGTCGAACGGCGTGAACATCCACTTGTGGGGGTCGACGATGAACGAGTCGGCCCGCTCGATGCCGGCGTACTTCGGCTTCAGCGACTCCACCAGCACGCCCGCGCCGCCGTAGGCGCCGTCGACGTGGAACCACCAGCCTCGCTCCTCGGCCAGGGCGCCGACGCCGTCGAGGTCGTCGATGATGCCGGCGTTCGTGGTGCCGGAGGTGCACACCACGGCCACGACGTCGTCGAGGACGGCGGGGTCGGTCCGCGCGATCATCCGCTCCACCGACGAGCGGGTCAGGCGGTGGTCGTCGGTCTCGACCACCAACGCGTCCATCTCGAGGAGCATGAGGGTGTTGATGATCGAGGAGTGCGCGTCGAGGCTGACCACGACCTGGGGTCGCCCGGTCAGGGTCCGCTCCCGCTTCGCGGTCTCCCGCGCCACGGCCAGCGCCGACAGGTTGCCGGCCGACCCGCCGGAGACGAAGCAGCCGCCGGCGGTCGGGGGCATGCCCATCTCGGCGGCCAGCAGCGTCAGCACGGAGTTCTCCGCCGCGATCGCTCCGGACGCCTCGAGCCACGAGATGCCCTGGATCGACGCGCAGGACACGAGCATGTCGAACAGCAGGCTCGCCTTCGTCGGTGCCGCCGGGATGAAGCCCAGGAAGCGGGGGCTGTCGGCGGAGATCACGCTCGGCGCGATCACCGAGGCGTAGACGCCGAGCACCTCGTCGGGCTGGCGCGGCTCCTCGCGGATCACCCCACGCAGCCGGTCGTGCAGTCGCGCCGGGTCGAGGGTGGCCTTGTCGAGCGGCACGGGGTCCATGCGCAGCCGGTTCTCGGCGTAGGCCAGGACGCTGCGCACCATCTGCTCGGTGGTCTGGTCGACGGAGTGCATCAACGCTCGCCCTCCCCGCCCGTGCCGCGCCCCTCGAGCAGCGGCTGGAGCGGGTTCCACGTCGTGCCGTCGCGGGCGTCCTGACGCCGCCGCGCGATCGCGCTCAGCGACTCCAGCACCACCCGGTTGGCCAGGGCGGCGGTGATGCCGGCGTGGTCGTAGGGCGGGCTGACCTCGACGACGTCGACGCCCACCACGGGCAGCTCGAGGCAGATGCGTCGTACGGCGTCCAGCAGCTCGCGCGCGGTCAGGCCACCCGGCTCGGGAGTGCCCGTCCCGGGGGCGTGCCCGGGGTCGCAGACGTCGACGTCGACGGAGAGGAAGACGCCGTCGCACTCGTCGGTGGCGATGGCGAACGCCTCGGTCAGGCACTCCGCGAACCCGCGGTGGACGATCTCGGTCATCTCGTAGGACCGCATCGTCCTGCCGGCCATCCAGTCGAGCGTGTCGGGCTCGGGCCAGTAGCCCCGCAGCCCCATCTGCAGGAAGCGGTCGCCGCGCAGCGCGCCCGACTCGATGAGGCGGCGCATCGGCTGGCCGTGGCCCCACAACGACCCGAACTCGATGTCGCCGGTGTCGGCGTGGGCGTCGAAGTGGATCATCGAGACCCGCCCGTGGCCGAGCACGTTGGCCACGCCCTTGGCGTCGGGGTAGGCGATGGAGTGGTCCCCGCCGAGGACCACCGGGATCGCCCCGGCGCGGGCGACCTTCTCCACCGCCGCCTCCAGGGCGGGCAGGGAGCGCTCGATGTCGCCGGAGTACATCTCCACGTCGCCGGCGTCGACGACGCGCAGATCCTTGAGACCGTCGGTGCGCAGCGCCAGGCTCGGGCGCGAGCCGTCGTGGGGCAGGTAGTCCTGCTCGCGGATCGCCTGCGGGCCGAAGCGCGCGCCGGGACGGTGGGAGGTGCCGCCGTCGAAGGGTGCGCCGAGGATCACGACGTCCGCGTCGGCGTACGTCGCGGGCTCGTCGAGGTCGCACCGGTCGACGCCGAGGAAGGTGAAGTCGGGGCCGAACTGCTGGCCGTAGCGGGTCATGCTCCGGAGTCTGGCAGCATCGCCGCCATGAGTCGCCCCCTGGACGTCACGACGGAGATCGTCGTGCGGCGTCCGCGCGCCGAGGTGGCCGCCTACGCCGGAGACCCCGGGCATGCTCCGGAGTGGTACGCCAACATCGACTCCGTCGAGTGGCGCACCGACCCGCCCCTGGCCGTGGGCTCGCGCCTCGACTTCGTCGCCCGGTTCCTCGGACGGCGGCTCGCCTACACCTACGAGGTCGTCGACCTCGTGCCCGGGGAGCGGCTGGTGATGCGCACCGCCCAGGGCCCGTTCCCGATGGAGACGACCTACACCTGGGCCGACACACCCGACGGCGCCACGCTGATGCGGCTGCGCAACCGCGGCGAGCCCTCCGGCTTCGCCGCCGTCACCGCCCCGGTCATGGCGCGAGCGGTACGCCGGGCGAACCGCGCCGACCTGGCGCGGCTCGCGCAGCTGCTCGAGCGCTGACCACGGCGGGAATATCCCGGCGGGTCCCGGTGTCCCTCCCCTGTGTCCGCTGCCCCGCCCACCACCGCCACTGTGGCGTACGGCGCCCCCGCGGGCCGGTGGATCCTGCTGGCCACTGTGCTCGGCTCGAGCATGGCGATGCTCGACGGCACCATCGTCAACGTCGCCCTGCCGGCGATCGGCGAGGACCTCGACGCCGGGATCGCCGGCCTGCAGTGGACCGTCAACGGCTACACGCTGACGCTCGCCGCCTTCATCCTGCTGGGGGGCGCGGCCGGGGACCGGTTCGGCCGGCGCCGGGTCTTCCTCGTCGGCGTGGTCGGCTTCGCGCTCGCCTCGCTGCTGTGCGGGCTGGCCCCGAACGTCGAGACGCTCGTCGGCGCCCGGGCGCTGCAGGGCGTCGCCGGGGCGCTGCTGACCCCGGGCAGCCTGGCCATCCTGCAGGCGTCGTTCACCGGGCACGACCGCGGTCGGGCCATCGGCGCGTGGTCCGGGCTCGGCGGCATCGCGGCGGCGGTCGGTCCGTTCCTCGGCGGCTGGCTGGTCGACGTCGCGTCGTGGCGCTGGGTGTTCCTGCTCAACGTGCCGTTGGCGCTCGTCGTGGTCGCGGTCGCCGTACGCCACGTGCCGGAGAGCCGCGACCCCGAGAGCGTGCCCGGCTCCGACGTCGACCGGGGCCGCCCTCGGCGTGGTGTTCCTCAGCGGCCTGACCTACGCGCTCGTGTCGTGGGGCGAGCGCGGGCTGACCGCGGCCCCGACCTGGGGCGCGCTGGTGCTCGCCGTGGCCGCCGGGGTCGGGTTCGTGCGCGCCGAGCACCGCGCCGCCCACCCGATGCTGCCGCCCGGCATCTTCGCCTCGCCGCTGTTCCGGGTCACGAACGTGGTGACGTTCGTGGTCTACGCCGCCCTCGGCGGGATCTTCTTCCTGCTCGTGCTCACCCTGCAGACCGCCGCCGGGTTCGGACCGGTCCTGGCCGGGGCCGCGCTGCTGCCGATCACGGTGATCATGCTGGCGCTGTCCGCGCGGGCCGGTGAGCTGGCCCAGCGGATCGGCCCCCGCCTGCCGATGACCGTCGGCCCCGCCCTGTCCGCGGTCGGGACGCTTCTCCTGCTGCGGGTCGACGAGGACGCGTCGTACGTCGCCGACGTGCTGCCGGGCGTGACGCTCTTCGGGCTCGGTCTGGCCGCGACCGTCGCGCCTCTGACCACGACCGTCCTCGCTGCGGCTCCCGACCGGCACGCGGGCCTGGCCAGTGGCGTCAACAACGCCGTCGCCCGCACCGCCGGGCTGCTCGCGGTGGCGGCGCTGCCCGTGGTGATCGGGCTCAACGCCGCCTACGGCGACCCGGCCGCCGAGATCGCCGCCTTCCACCGGGCCGCCCTGGTCTGCGCCGGCCTCCTGCTCCTCGGCAGCCTCGTCGCCGCGACCCGGATCCATCAGCCCGTCTCGGGCGCCGGCCCCGACGAGCCCGCCCACGAGCCGTCGCCCTGCCGTCGGCACTGCGCCGTCGAGGCCCCGCCCTGGCAGCCCGCCGACGAGCCCGCCCCGATCACCTGACCAGTGCTTGGGTGGTGGTTGGACCGGTCCCACGCCTGTCCAGCCACCATCGTGCAGCCCGCCTCTGCCGTACCGACGCTCAGCGCAGGTTCTCGACCTCGACGACCGGGACGTCGCCGGCCGGGGTGAACCCGAAGACCTGTCCGTAGAAGGACAGCTCGCTCTCGAGCGCCCGTGCCTGGTTGGCCGGGTCGCGGAAGCCGTGGCCTTCGCCGGGGAACATCACCAGCGCCACCGGCAGCCCCTTGGCCCTGACCGCCTCGAACATCAGCTCCGCCTGGTTCGGCGGCACGACCTTGTCCTCGGTGCCCTGCAGCAGGATGAGCGGGGTCGCCAGCCGGTCGACGTGGTGGATCGGCGAGCGTGCCGTGTAGACGTCCTCCCCCGACGGCCACGGCGCCACCAGGCCCTCGAGGTAGCGGGACTCCAGCTTGTGGGTGTCACGGGCCAGCGCGGAGAGGTCGCTGATGCCGAAGTGGCTGGCGCCGGCGGCGAAGACGTCGGTGAAGGTCAGGGCCGCGAGCGTGGTGTATCCACCGGCGCTGCCGCCGGTGATCGCCACTTTCGCCGGGTCCACCCGACCGACGGCAGCGAGGTGACGCGCTCCGCTGGCCACGTCGGCCACCTCGGCCACGCCCCACTGCCCGCGCAACCGGTCCCGGTAAGCCCGGCCGTAGCCGGTCGATCCGGCGTAGTTGACGTCGAGCACCGCGAAGCCGCGCGAGGTCCAGAACGTCCGGGCCCGGGTGTACGCCGCGGGCGCGGCCGCGGTCGGGCCCCCGTGCAGCGTCACGATCAGCGGCGGCAGGTCGTTCTCGGGTGGTCGCACGTCGGGGTTCGTCGGCGGGTAGAGAAAGCCGTGAGCGGTCCGTCCGTCGCCGCCGAGGTCGGGCTCGCTGCGCCAGCTGACCGCCTCCGGGGCGCTGACCCAGGCCGGCTCGGGCCGCTCCGCCTCCCCTGCTGCGGACCCGGTCGCGCCGTCGCGCAGGTCGATGACGACCACGTCGGCGGGCCGGTCGGCGAAGGTCGCGCGGCAGACCGCGTGGTGCTCGCCGACGGCCCGCAGGTCGAAGACGCCGGTGACGTCGGTGGCCACCTCGGCGACCTCGCCTGATCTCGGGTCGACCACGCACACCGCGCAGAACCCGTCGGTGAGACGCGTGGTCACGATGCGCCCGTCGGGCAGGAGGTCGTACGACGACTGGTCGGGCGTCCAGCGCGGCTGGCCGAAGTCGCGGTCCTCGGGGGCCAGCGCCACCGGCTCGTGCGCGTTCGTGCCCGCGGCCGCCTCGGCGTCGCTACCGGACACCTCGAGCGCGTAGAAGTTGCTCCAGCCCGAGCGGTCGGAGAGGAACACCAGGCGGTCGTCGGAGAGCCAGCGCGGCTGCTCGACGGAATCGAGATCCCCACCGGCGACGACCTGCGCGTCCTGGAGGTCCCCGGCCTCGTCGAGGCTCGCGACCCACAGCCATGTGCCGTCCCACGACATGTTCGGGTGGTCCCACTGGAGCCAGGCGATCCGCTGGCCGCCCGGGGACAGCACCGGGTCGAGGACGAAGTCGGGGCCGGGCAGGTCCTCGCCGCCTCCCTCGCTGCCTTCCCCGTCGACCAGCCGTCGCTTGCCGGCCAGCAGCTCGACGCCGAAGTCCTCGTTCGGGCCGTCGAGGTCGATGCGCACCAGCGACGTCACCGGCTCCACGGACGGGTCGCGCTGGTCCTCGCGCAGGCAGAACGCCGAGCCCCTCGACACGTCGATGCGCAAGCACGACCAGCGCACCCGTCCCCCGGCATCGGGCGTGACCGGTCGCGGCGCGGTGAGCTCGACGCCCTGCTCCCCGCTCGTCACGTCGACGCGGTGGACGCGCTGGTCGGCGTGGTCGACGAGCAGCGCGATCCCGCCGCCCACGCCCACCGCGCCGCCGCCGTACTCGTGGAAGGCGGTGCGCACGTTGGCCCCGGCCGCCGACACGTCCACGACCTCCCCGGCCTCGCCGCGCACCAGCGTCAACCGGCCACCGTCGCCGGGCCGCGCCTCGAGCCACCAGACCGAGCGGCCGTCGACGACAGGCACGGACCGGACGGTCCCCGCGGTCACGGTGTCGCGGGCGGAGAACGGCGAGGGCCACGCACCGTACGCCGCGGTGGTCCGGTCGGCTGGATCGGTCGCGTCGTTGCTCATCGCGCCACCCTAGACAGCACTCGGACGATGCTCCGGGTCAGTGCGCCGGGGACGCGAGTGCCAGACTCTCGCCGTGATCGCCTTCGCCAACGGGTCGCTCTTCGACGGCCACCACCACCGCGGCCGGCTGGCCGGCGCCGTCCTGGTCGACGACGGCCGCATCGTCGCCGTCGACGTTCCACGCGACGACGTCCCGAACGGGGCCGAGGTCGTCGACCTCGACGGCGGCCTGCTGAGCCCCGGGTTCGTCGACGCCCACGTCCACGCGGTGCAGGGCGGCCTCGAGCGCATCCGCTGCGACCTCTCGGAGGACCGCACGCGTGAGGACTACCTGCGTCGCATCTCCGCCTACGCCGCCTCCCACCCCGACCTGCCCTGGATCCTCGGCGGCGGGTGGTCGATGGCCGCCTTCGAGAACGGCGCAGCCCTCGCCGCCGACCTCGACGCCGTCGTGCCCGACCGCCCCGTCTGCCTGCTCAACCGCGACCACCACGGCGCCTGGGTCAACAGCCTCGCGATGCGGGCAGCCGGCATCACCGACACCTCCCCCGACCCGGCGCACGGCCACTTCGAGCGCGACGCCCAGGGTCGGCCGTCGGGCACCCTGCACGAGGGCGCGATGGACCTCGTCCAGGCGATCGTGCCGCCGACCACCGACGAGGAGTACTACCGCGGCCTGCTCGAGGGTCAGTCCTACCTCCACTCCCTCGGTGTCACCGGCTGGCAGGACGCCATCGTGGGCTCCTACGGCGGCATGGACGACCCCGGCCCGACGTACGCCGCGGCAGCTCGCCGGGGTGACCTCACCGCCTTCGTCGTCGGGGCCCTGTGGTGGGACCGGGACCAGGACGAGGCGCAGATCGCCAGCCTCGAGCAGCGCCGTCGCGACTACTCCCACGGCCGGTTCCGGGCCACCAGCGTCAAGATCATGCAGGACGGGATCCTCGAGAACGGCACCGCTGCAGTGAGCGCGCCGTACCTCGACCGGTGCGGCCACGCGACCACGAACACCGGGCACTCCTTCGTCGACCCGGTCGCGCTCCGGCGCTACCTGCCGCTGCTCGAGGAGGCGGGCTTCCAGGTCCACGTCCACGCCATCGGCGATCGCGGCGTGGCCGAGGCGCTCGACGCCTTCGCCACCGTGTCGAAGCAGGGCCCGAGCCCGCTGCGCCACCACCTCGCGCACCTGCAGCTCGTGGCCCCCGACGACGTGCGCCGCTTCGCCGAGCTCGGCGTGACCGCGAACATGCAGGCCCTGTGGGCCTGCTACGACGAGCAGATGACCGAGCTGACCCTGCCGTTCCTCGACCCCGCCGCCGTGCCCCGGCAGTACCCCTTCGCCGAGCTCCACCGCGCCGGCGCCCCGCTGGCGATGGGCAGCGACTGGCCGGTCAGCACCCCCGACCCGCTGCAGGCGATCCACGTCGCCGTCAACCGCTGGGCGTACGGCGAGCCGGGCCGGGCCGGCAGCGATCCCCTCCTGCCCGAGCAGGCGCTCGACCTCGAGACGGCCTTCGCCGCCTACACCAGCGGCTCGGCACGGGTGAACCACCGCGAGGACACGGTCGGAGCGATCCTCCCGGGGCTCGACGCCGACCTCACCGTGCTCGACCGCGACCCGTTCGTCGCCGACCCCGCCGAGATCGGTGCGGCCCGCGTGGTCGCGACCTACGTCCAGGGTCGCCCCGTCCTCGGCGCGTCGGTCTAGGCGTACCTGGCCGGGACGTTCCCGACGACCGAGCCATCCCCCACGCCGGGAGCCCGCAGACCCGCCCGGCTCAGGCCAGGCGGCGTACGGCGGCCACGAGCGTGTCGACCTCGGTCTCGGAGTTGTAGTAGTGCACCGAGGCGCGCACCACCTCGGCGAGCCCCCGCGCGCCCAGGTCGAGCCGGGCGGATGTCGCGCCGGTGACGGAGGTGTTGATCCCCTGGCCCCGCAACGTGTCGGCCACCTCGGTGGCGGCCCGGCCCTCGACGGTGAAGGTGACGATGCCGCCGAGCACCTCTCCCCGGTCGCGCACGACGACGCCGGGCACCTGCGCGAGGTGCTCACGCAGTCCGGCGGCGAGCGTGCGCACGCGGTCCCACGTCCGCTCCGGGCCGAGTTCGGTGAGGTAGCGGGCCGCGACCCCGAGCCCGAGGACCCCGGCGGTGCTGCGCTCCCAGGTCTCGAAGCGGCGCGCGTCCTCGCGCAGCTCGTAGGCGTCGTCGGCGACCCAGGTGGCGGCGTGGAGGTCCAGGAACGGTGGGCTCAGTCGCTGCATCGCCCGGTCGCTGAGGTGGAGCAGCCCGGTGCCGCGGGGGGCACGGAGGTACTTCCGGCCGGTGGCGGCCAGCACGTCGCAGCCGATCCTGGTCACGTCGACGGGAACCTGTCCGAGGGACTGGCAGGCGTCGAGCACGTAGAACACGTCGTGCTCGCGGCACAGCGCCCCCACCGCCTCCGCGGGGTTCACCACCCCGTTGCTGGTCGGCACGTGCACGAGCGAGACCATCGCCGCCCCCCGGCGCAGCTCCTGCTCGAGGTCGTCGAGGGAGACCTGGCCGTGCGCGTCGTCCTCCACCAGCACGACCTCGACGCCCAGCCGGTCCCGCAGGTGCAGCAGCGAGATGGCGTTGCTGGCGTACTCCTGGCGCGAGACCAGCACCCGGTCCCCGGGCTCGAACGGGTAGCCGTAGACCGCGAGGTCCCACGACCGGGTGGCGCTGTCGGTCAGCGCGACCTGGCGGGTCTCGGCTCCCAGCAGGTCCGCCACCGCGGCGTACACGGCCTCGATCTCGTCGGCGACCGCCCACTGCGCCTCGTAGCCGCCGATCTCCGCCTCGCGCAGCAGGTGGCCCACCACGGTGTCGAGCACCTGGCGGGTGGGCAGCGAGCTGCCGGCGTTGTTGAGGTGCACCACCGTGTCGGTGCCCGGGGTGTCGGCGCGGAGCCGGTCGAGGTCGAGGGGCTGGTCGGGGTCCATGGGGCCATCCCACCACCGGCCCGTCTCAGGCGCTCCGCCGGCCGGTCGTGTGCCCGTCGACGTACGCCGTCACCAGGGCGCCGAGCGAGGGCAGGTGGTAGCCGCCCTCCTGGACGAGCACCGAGGGCAGGCCCAGCCCTCCGAGCACGCGCCCCGCCGCGCGGTACCCGTCGGCGGTGACCAGCAACGGGCTCTCCGGGTCGTCCGCGGCCGCGTCGACACCGAGGGAGACGACCAGGGCGGTGCAGCCGGCGTCACCGACCCACGCTGCCAGCGCGCGCACCGCCTCCAGCCACCCCTCGTCACCGGTGCCCTCGGGCAGCGGCAGGTTCCGCGTCGCCCCGTCCCCCGCCCCGGTCCCGATCTCGTCGGCGAAGCCGACGTAGTGGGGGAACCAGCCGGCACCCGGGTCGACGTGGACCGAGCCGTAGAGGACGTCGGCGCGGTCGTAGAAGATCGCCGCCGTGCCGTTGCCGTGGTGGGCGTCGACGTCGACGACCCCGACCCGCTGGTGGCCGCCGTCGCGCAGCCGCTGGGCCGCCAGGGCGGCGTTGTTGAGGTAGCAGGACCCGCCGTAGCCGGCCGGTGTCGCGTGGTGGCCCGGCGGACGGCTCAGGGCGTACGCCGCCCGCTCGCCGGCCAGCACGAGGTCCGCCGCGTGGAGGGCGCAGGAGGCGGCGGCCCGGATCGCGGTCCACGACCCGGGACCGAGCAGGGTCATGGTGTCGTAGCCGAAGGTGCCGACCTCGGCGTGCACCGCGGCGGGACGGCGTGCGGGCAGTCCGGCCGTCATGGCCGGGGTGGGGAACAGGTAGGGCACCACGCGGTCCTGCCCCGCGAGCTCGACGTACGGACCGGCGCGCCAGCGCTCCTCCGCCGCGGAGAGGAAGTCGACCAGGCCCGGGTCGTGGACCGACACCAGGTCGTCCAGCGCCACCGCGGGCGCCTCCACCAGCCGGTGCCCGGCGTCCGCCAGCGCCGCCCGGATCACCTCGACCCGGGCAGGCACCTCGGTGCCCGGCGTCGCGACCCCGACCCAGATCTCGCCGCCCGGCTCGTGGTGCAGGGTGTCGGCGGACCAGACCACGGGGAGGGGAGCCGTCATCCCCGCATCCCACCACAGCGGCGACGCAGGTCGCTCTGGACGACCGGCCCGGGTGGTCGGGCAAGATGAGGAACGTGTCCACGACGCGCGACGGAGCACTGAGCCGAGCCCGGCGGCGGTTCCGGCTGCCCGCGCGCAGCGAGTTCCAGTTCGCGGTGCGGCTGACCGTCGCGGCGGTGCTCAGCTACGTGGTCGCCACGCTGATCTTCCCCGGAGCCCAGCCGCTGCTGGCCCCGCTGACAGCGATGCTGGTCGTCCAGGTCACCCCCGCCTCGCTGCTGGCGCGCGGTCTGGACCGGGTGCTGGCGGTCGTCGCGGGGGTGTCGATCGCGGTCGGCTTCGCCACCCTGGTCCCGTTGGAGTGGTGGACGCTCGGCCTGCTCATCCTCGTCGCCTTGTCCGTCGGGCAGATGCTGCGCCTGGAGGCCAACCTCATCGAGGTCGCCATCAGCGCGATGCTCGTGCTCGGCGTCGGCTCGTTCTCGGCCGGGTCCGCCGCGTGGGAGCGGATGGCCGAGACCCTCGTCGGGGCCGCCGTCGCGGTGGCGGCCAACCTGCTCTTCCCCCCGAAGGTCGCCGTCGCGGACGCCGGGGAGGCGGTCGACGCCTTCGCCGACCGGGTGAGCGGCCTGCTGCTGCGGGCGGCCGAGGAGCTGACGGACGCCGTCGAGCACGGTCAGGACCTGACGGGCCTCACCCCCCGCTGGCTCGACGAGGCTCGGGGCATCACGCACGACTTCCCCGCGGTCGAGGCGGCGGTGCTGCACGCCGAGGAGAGCCGCCGGATGAACATGCGCGCCGCCTTCACCTCCGACGCCGGCCCCGGGCTGCGCCAGGGCCTCGAGGCGCTCGAGCACACCGCGGTGTCGGTGCGTTCGATGTTCCGGGCGATCGACGACGCCGCCGCGGGCGCGCGGGGCGTCGACCGGGAGGTGCTGGACGACATCGCCCAGGGGCTCGCGCAGACGTTCACCGAGATGCACCAGGGCGTCGACGCCTTCGGCCAGCTGGTGAACGACGAGGCCACGCCCGGCCCGCGTGGTCGCGCCACCGATGTACGCGCGGTCGCGGCCGCCCTGGAGGGGCTGCACGAGGCCCGCACCCGTCTCGAGGAGGTGATGGTGACGGCCTCGGTGCCCGAGCTGGTGGAGCTCACCGCAGCGGTCCTGGCCACCGTGCGCCGGCTGCTGCAGGAGATGGACCTCGACGAGCGGATCCGGCGGCAGATGCGGCCCGCGCGCTTCGCCCCACGGGTGCGGACCGGGCCGGCCACGCGGCCGCGGACCGGCGGCCCGGACCGGCTGCACGTCCGCGCCGCCCGGACGTCGGCCTCCCTCACCCCCGATCCCGCCGAGGACGAGGACGCTGCCACCGAGCTGATGCCCGGCATCGACGTCGACGCCCGGACGCAGCTGATGGCCCGCATCGAGCGCGACCGGCTGACGGGCGAGCCGAGGCTGCCCGGGGAGTCGCGCCAGGACACCCGCCCGTCGGAGTGAGGTCGGGCGAGGTCGGGCGCCGCCCGTCTGAGGACCGGGTGTGTCACAGGTCACGTCAGCGGGTACGACGTACGCGGTGCCGGAACGTGACCACGAGCTCGACTCGGGTGGGCTCGGACGGCCCTCGGGTGCCCGACCGGTCACCCGGTCCGTACGAGCCCACCGGGGAGCGACGCATGGCCGACGACACCGACGACACGACCGAGACCGAGAGCACGAACAGCGACAGCACGGACAGCGAGAGCACTCAAAGCGACAGCACGGACGGCGACGGCAAGAACGGCGCCGGCGAGGCCAGCGCCGGCGAAGACAGCCGGAGCGACGAGAAGGACGACGACAACGACCTCTACGTCCGCGACACCGCGGGCGACGGCCGCCCGGTCGTGCTCATCCACGGGTGGCCGCTGAGCAGCGACTCGTGGTCGGAGCAGATCCCTGTCCTGCGCGACGCCGGCTACCGCGTGGTCGCCTACGACCGTCGCGGCTTCGGCCAGTCCGACCCCGGTGACGGTTACGACTTCGACCGTCTCACCGACGACCTCCGCAACGTCATCACGAGCCTCGAGCTCTCCGACGTGACGCTGGTGGGCTTCTCCATGGGTGGCGGCGAGGTCGCCCGCTACGCCGCGAAGTACGGCACCGACGACCTCCACAGCGTGGTGTTCGCGTCCGCGGTGCCGCCGTACCTCCAGCAGGGCGACGACAACGAGGACGGCCCGCTGACCGAGGGCGCCGCCCGGGAGTTCCGCGAGGGGCTCGAGAAGGACCGCGACGAGTTCTTCGACGGCTTCACCACCGACTTCTTCACCGCCGGAGACGACCTCGAGGTCAGCGACGAGCAGCGCCAGGAGGCACTGGCGCTGTGCAAGAAGTCCGACCAGGAGGCGGCCCTGGGCTGCATGGAGGCGTGGGCGACCACGGACTTCCGCGACGACCTGACGAAGGTCGACGTACCGACCCTCGTGATCCACGGCGACAGCGACGGGATCGTGCCGTTCGAGGGGTCCGGCAAGCGCACCCACGAGGCGATCGACGGCAGCGAGCTGGTGCTGCTCGAGGGGGCTCCGCACGGGTGCAACGTCAGCCACGCGACGGAGTTCAACCGGGCGCTGCTCGACTTCCTCGAGAAGTAGCCGGCCGCTCGGCCGCGTAGGCCAGGATGGTCCGATGGTGCGCGCGCGGGACGTCGGGGTCGCGATCGGGGCGCTGCCCACCGGGCCGACCAACTCCGTGCTCGACGTGCCGGGCGTCGGTCTCGGCCACGCCACGGTCGTCCGCGACGAGGTGCCTCCCCCTGACGGTCGCGGAGTGGCGCGGACCGGCGTCAGCGTGCTGCTGGTTGCCGACGACGCCTACCGACGCCCCGTGGCCGCGGGCGGGGCGGTGCTCAACGGGGCAGGCGAGTGCACCGGCTTCCTCAGCGCCGGCGAGTGGGGTGCCATCGAGTCACCGGTCTTCCTCACCTCCACGATGCAGCTCGGCCGGGTGTACGACGCCGCCTGTGAGCTGGCCCTCGAGCAGGACCCGGGGGTGGCCGACGACGTCGTCATCCCCGTGGTCGCGGAGTGCGACGACTCCTTCCTCAACGACTGCCGCCGGATGCAGGTCACCGCCGCGGACGTCCGGGCGGCGTACGACGGTGCACGAGCGTCACGCGGTTCGACAGCCCCGCCCGACGAGGGCTCGGTCGGCGCCGGGACCGGGATGTCGTGCCTGGGGTTCAAGGGCGGGATCGGCACGGCGTCGCGCGTGGTGGTCTCGACCGACGCGTCGTACACGGTGGCCGTGCTGCTGCTGACCAACTTCGGTGTCCGGGAGCAGCTCGTGGTGGCCGGGACGCCACTGGGCCGACGGCTCACCGCGTCAGGCCCCGGCTCGGAACCGCAGAAACCGGCCGGGTCGTGCATCGGCGTCGTCGTCACGGACGCCCCCGTCGAAGCCGCCGGCTGCGCGCGACTCGCACGTCGCGTCGGACTCGGTCTGGCGCGCGCGGGATCGGTGGCCCACCACGGCAGCGGCGAGATCTTTCTTGCCGCCTCGACAACATGTCGCACCGATCGCGACGGGTCGGCGTTCCTCGGTCCCCGGGTGGCGGGTCGCGAGCTCGACGCGCTGTTCGAGGCGGTCGTCGAAGCATCGGAGGAGGCCGTCCTCAACTCGATGTTCGCCTCCCCGACGACCGTGGGCCGCGACGGCAACGTCAGTGAGGGTCTCGACCCCGAGCTGGTCCGCGCGCACCTGGCCGGCCGGCCATGAGCGGGACCGCGCGGGACCTGCGCCTCACGATGGTCGACGGCACCGACCTGGCCCTCACCCTGCACCTGCCCGATCGTCCGGACCCCCAGCCGTGCCTGGTGGAGGCGCTGCCCTACCGCAAGGACGACCTGACGTCGTCGTACACCGAGACCTACGAGCGGCTGCGCGAGGAGTTCGGCTTCGCGGTCTGCCGCGTCGACCTGCGCGGCACCGGGTCGAGCCAGGGGGATGCCACCGACGAGTACCCGCCGGCCGAGCAGCGCGACCTGCACGAGGTCATCACCTGGCTCGCCGAGCAGCCGTGGTGCAACGGCGCGGTCGGGATGTTCGGGACCTCCTACTCCGGCTTCAACTCGCTGCAGATGGCCTGTGAGCGCCCGCCTGCCCTGAAGGCGGTCTGCGCGATCTACGCCACCGACGACCGCTGGACCGACGACGTGCACTGGCGCGGCGGAGCGCTGCGACTGGTCGACCTCGTCGACTACTGCCACTACATGACCCCGATGACGATGCTGCCGCCCGTGCCCGCCGTCCACGGCGACGGGTGGCGCGAGGAGTGGCGGCGACGGCTCGACACCCAGGAGCCGTGGCTGCTGTCGTGGCTGCGGGAGAACCGGGACGGCCCCTACTGGCGCCACGGGTCGGTGCGCGACTCCGGCGCGGCGGGCACCTTCGCCGGCTACGAGCGCATCGAGGCGGCCACCATGATCGTGGCCGGGTGGGCCGACGGCTACCGCAACAACTCGTTCCGGACGGTCGCCGCGCTGGGCGCCGCCGGGACGCCGTACCGGCTGCTCGCAGGGCCGTGGGCGCACGCCGCCCCGGCCACCGCGATGCCGGGTCCTCGGATCGACCTCGACGTCGAGATGGCTGCCTTCTTCGACACCTGGCTGCGCCGCGACGGGGAGGGGCACCGCGACGTCGTCGACGTCTTCGTCCGCTCCTCGACCCGCCCCCTCCCCGACCTCGACCTGCACGCCGGGTCCTGGATCCGCGACACCTGGCCGTCCGCCCACAGCCGCAGCGAGACGCGCCCGCTCGCCGGGGAGCGCAGCCTCGTGGTCGACCCGTCGGTCGGCACCGCGGCCTGGATCGACTGCGCCGGCCACCTGCCCTGGGGACTGTCGACCGACCAGCGGCTCGACGACGCCCGGTCGCTGACGTGGGACCTGTCCGCGCCGGAGCTGCCCGTCGTGGGGCAGCCCCGGGTGCGGCTCCGGCTCGCGGCCGACGCTCCCGAGGCGTCGGTCTCGGTCAAGCTCTGCGACGTCTTCGCCGACGGCACCTCGGCGCTGATCGCCCGCGGGACGCTCGACCTCCGCTACCGCGACGGCGTCCACGGACCGGCCGTGGCGCTCGTCCCCGGAGAGACCTACGACGTCACGGTCGAGCTGGACGCCTGCGCCTACCGGCTCGATCCCGGGCACGTCCTCCGGGTCTCGGTCGCCGGCGCCGACTGGCCCAACACCGTCGCTCCCCCGGCGCCCGTCACGCTCACCGTCGCGGAGGGCACGCTGGAGCTCCCGGTCTGGGAGGGGACCGTCGAGGCCTCCGGCGCCGGCTTCGTCGCCGGTGAGGAGCACAGCAGCGAGGACCCGACCGGCGTGACCTGGAGGGTCGCCGACGACGTGCTGGCGCAGACCACCACCGCCGAGGTGCTCAGCGAGTCGGTGTACGACATCCCCCACGACGGCACGGCGTCCGAGTCCTACGCCGGCTCGGTGAGCGTGGACCGACGGACGTTCGAGCAGCGGGCCGACGCCAGGACCACCTTCCGGCTGAGCTGGCCCGGCGTCACCGTACGGGTGACCTCATCCCTGGTCGTCGCGGTCACGGCCGAGTCGTACGACGTCCGCGTGGAGGCCACGGCCTACGAGGACGACGGGTTCGGTGAGGAGCAGGTCGCGCACCGCACGTGGCACGAGACGCTGCCACGATGAGACCCGGTGGCGGTCACGCCGACGTGTCGAGAGGCGGACCGGGCCTCTGGCGCGCCGCGTCGCGACGGTGCAGCAGCGCGGAGCCGGAGATGAAGACGAAACCGAGCAGGCACAGCCCGGCACCCACGACCGCCGGGGCGCGGTAGCCCCAGCCGGCGGCGATCACGAGACCGCCGAGCCACGCCCCGAGGGCGTTGGCGACGTTGAGCGAGGCGTGGTTCATCGCCGCCCCCACGGTCTGGGCGTCGCCGGCGACGTCCATCAGCCGCAGCTGCAGGTTGACCACCACCACCGAGCCGAGCACCGGGATGGCGAAGGCCACCGGGAGGGCCCACCAGCCACCCGGGATGACCAGGGCGAAGAGCAGCAGGGCCAGGCCCATGCCCAGCGACGACCCGAGCAGGGAGCGGAAGACCGACCAGTCCGCGAGCACACCCGCCAGCCAGGTGCCCGCGACCATGCCGAGCCCGAAGGCCAGCAGGAACACCGGCACGGCGCCGCTGCCCAGGCCGCCGACCTCGGTGACGGTCGGCGAGATGTAGGTGTAGACGGCGAACATGCCGCCGAACCCGATCGCCCCGGCCAGCAGCGTCAGCCACACCTGGGCGCTGGCGAAGGCCTTCAGCTCGCGCATGCCGGTGGCCTCGGGCCGGCCCGGCGAGCTCGGCACGACGAGCCGGACCAGCCCCATGGTGAGGGTGCTGAGCACCACCACCGCCCAGAAGGCCGAGCGCCACCCGAGGTGCTGTCCCATCCAGGTCGCCGCCGGCACACCGACGACGTTGGCCACCGACAGGCCCAGCATCACCTGCGCGACGGCGCGGCCGCGCTTCTCCGGGGCCGCGAGGTCGGCGGCCACCAGCGAGGCGACACCGAAGAAGGCGCCGTGGGGCAGGCCGGCCAGGAAGCGAGCCGCGGTGACGAGCTCGAACGAGACGGCGATCGCGGTCAGGGCGTTGGCCACGGTGTAGGCCGCCATCAGGCCGATGAGGAGAGCGCGGCGTGGTGCCCGGGCGCCCAGGAACGCGATGACCGGCGCACCCACCACGACCCCGAGCGCGTAGGCGGAGATGATGTGGCCCGCGGTCGGGATGGAGACCCCGACCCCCGCGGCCACCTCGGGCAGCAGGCCCATCGTGACGAACTCCGTCGTGCCGATGGTGAAGCTGCCCGTCGCCAGCGCCAGCATCGCCGCCGTCAGCTGCGCCGTCGTGACACGGGGCTGCGGGCGGACGTCGGTGCTGTCGGCGGCGGGGGCGGTCGTCATGTCCCCATTGTCAGGCCTCCGTGAAGCACTAGGGTGACGGCACCGTGACGGTGACCTGACCGGTGACTGCACGCGGACCGGAGCTCGACCGGACGCACCCAGGGGGCACAGATGACCAGACAGGGGCCGCGACCCGCTCGGGTCGCACGGCCACGGCCCCCGTCGGACGGCGAATCCCCAGGTGGCGCTGGGACTTCGTCCGGTGCTCGAGCACGGCGTCCGGCGCCGGCAGGTTCCTCGCCCTCGGCGCCGACCTCGCCCTCGGCGACGGGCAGCCGCCGCCGGGTCGAGGTACGACGTGAGGAGATCCTCTCCGCGACTGTGACGCACATCGCCACCGTCGGCCTGGCCCAGACCCGCGTCGGCGACGTCGCAGGCGTGCTCGGGGTCAGCCCAGCGCTGGTCTTCTACCACTTCGGGACCAAGGACGAGCTGCTCGTCGAGGCCTTCGCCTACGCCGCCGACCAGGACCTCGAGCGCATCGACCGCGCCGCCGCGCGCGGCCGTACGGCGACCGAGCGGCTGCGCGCGGTGGTGCGCGGCTACGGCCCGACCGGCACCGCGATCGGCTGGCGGCTGTGGATCGACGCCTGGGCCCTCGCCCAGCGTGACTCCGGGATCCGGGCGGTGCTGCGCCGGCTGGACGGGCGGTGGCGCGACACCTTCACCGAGATCATCCGCGACGGCGTCGACGACGGCAGCTTCACGTGCCGCGACCCGGAGGCGACCGTGGTCCGCATCGGTGCCCTGCTCGACGGCCTCTCGGTGGCCTCGCTGGTGAACCGGACGGTGACCCGGGCGCAGGTGCGGTCCCTCGCCGCCTCCGCGCTGGCCGACGAGCTCGGGCTCGACGACGACTGGGCGGTGTGAGCCTCAGATCAACCAGTGCGGGCGGTACGCCGGGTCGGTGAGCCCCGGGCGGTCGAGCCCGAAGGCCGAGACGTCGCTCGTCGTACGCCCCTCGGTGGCGAGGTCGGCCAGCACCCGCCCGAACGTGGGGGTGAACTTGAAGCCGTGCGCCGCCCCGAGTCCGACCACGACCTGAGGGTGCTCCGGCAGCGCCGCCATCACGAAGTCACGGTCCGGGGTGAGGGTGTACTGGCAGCGCACCGAACGCACCGGCCGACCGCTGCCCGGCAGCATGGCCGCCAGGTGCGCCGCGAGCTGGTCGCGCATCGCCGGGTCCTCCTCGCTGGTCCGGTCGTCGGGGTCCACCGGCGGCCCGCCGCAGTCGTGAGCGGCCTTGACGGTGTCCTCGCCGAAGGTGGGGAACCCGTAGAAGCAGGGGTCGTCCATCCAGATCCACAGCGGCAGCCGCCCCGGTCGGAACGGCGCGGGGTCGGGCGGGGCGAAGTAGGTGACCTGCTCGAGCGTGACGTCGAGCGGGAGGGTGCGCCCCAACGGACCGAGGACGTCGTTGGTCCAGGCGTCGGCGCACACCACGAGCCCGCCTGCCGACACCGCACCCGTCGGCGTCTCGAGCTCCACGCCCGACGCCGTGGCACGTACGGCGCGAACGGGGCTGGTCTCCCGCAGGTCCGCGCCCTCCTGTCGGGCGAGGTCCTGCAGGACCCGCGTCCCCCGACCGGCCGGCACGATGGCTGCGTCGCCCTGGTGCAGCACCAGGGTGCCCTCGGGCAGCCGGAGCTGGGGCCAGCGCCCGCGGACGTCGTCGACGTCCAGCACGCCGTGGGCGATGCCGACCGCCGCCAGCGAGTCGACGTAGTCGGCCGGTGGGATCGCCGCGCCCGGCGGGAAGAGGTCCAGTCCCCCGACCACCGTGACCAGCTGCTCGCCGGAGGCGCGCTCGAGGTCGGCCCAGTCGGCGTACGCCTCCTGGGTCAGGCGCACGTAGGCGGGCGTGTGGTAGCTGTGGCGCAGGATCCGGCTGGTGTCGTGGCTGGCGCCGCGACGGTGGCCGAGCTCGAAGCGCTCCAGGCCGAGCACCCGGTGCCCGCGCCGGGCCAGCTGCCAGGCGGTGGCGCTGCCGAGCGCGCCGAGGCCCGCCACGACGTAGTCGAACCGCTCGCTCACGACCGGCCCGTCAGGTGGGCCGCCAGGTGCGTCACAGCCGCCCGCTCAGCCAGCGACGGATGTCGAGGCTCTCGTCCTCCATGGGCGCGAACCAGCCCTGCCGGTAGCCACGCGAGGTCATGCCGCGCTGCACCGACTCGCAGACCGACCAGTCCTGACGGTTGACCAGGTCCCACAGCTCGACCGCGTCACCAGGGTCGAAGGACGCCGACGCCACCTCGTCGGCGGCGAAGAGCAGCGAGCAGGTCACGACCGTGCGATCCACCGCCTGAGGCTGGAGCACGAACGCGGCCACGTGGTCGGCCGAGGCAGACAGCATGAGGTTCGGGTAGGCGAGATCGCCCTTGTGGCGTTGGCGTTCGGTCTCGTCGAGGCCCGGCAGCGGGCGTCGGTCGGTGGTGCCGGTGGCGGTGAAGGTCCACGCGCCTTCACGGTGCGGGATGCCGGACTCCCAGTCGAGGTCGTCACCACCGCCGGCGAACGCCGGCACGAGCCGGCAGAGCTCGGGGTGGACCGGGCCGCAGTGGTAGCACTCGTTGTAGTTCTCGAGCAGCACCTTGTAGTTGGCGGCCACCTCGTAGCTCAGCGTGGCCCCGGTCACCAGCGCCTCCAGCCCGTAGCGGGCCAGGTGGCGCGCCGGGCTCGCCACGGAGGCGGCCAACGGCGCGGCCCGCTCCGGCGAGAGGTGGACGAACACGAAGCCGCCCCAGGTCTCGACGCCGACGGCGGTGAGCCCGAACGCCCCGGGGTCCGGCACGTCGGCGTGCGGCGCCTTGAGGAGCCGCCCGTCGAGGCCGTAGGTCCAGGAGTGGTAGGGACACCGCAGGGACGAAGCCGGGCAGGTGACGGGGGATGGCACCTGCCCGGCGGAACGTGGGG
The DNA here is from genome assembly GCA_963721555.1 of uncultured Actinomycetota bacterium. GTDB lineage: Bacteria > Actinomycetota > Actinomycetes > Propionibacteriales > Nocardioidaceae > Marmoricola_A. The sequence goes on from CAVRJU010000005.1 coordinate 293,247, forward strand.
TGACGGGGACGACCTGCGAGCCGCGGTGGCGACAGACGTTGTACGCCGCGTGCAGCCGTCCCTGCTCGTCACTGGTGAGGAGCACCGACTCGCCGACCACGTCGGTGACCGCCAGCCGTCGGGGTGCCTCCAGTCCCAGGTCCTCCGTCCGTCCGACGCAGAACCACTCGCCGAACAGGACCTTGTCACGCTCGCTCTCCCATCGGGAGGGGTCGACGTACGTCTCGCGCGGCAGCGCGGCCTGGAGCGTCACACCCCGCCCCCTTCCCTGCGCCGAACGCGTTGCTGACTCGTGAGTCAGCAGCATCCTGGCACGGGGCGGCGCCGCAGTACAGGGACTTGTGGGTCAGCGTCGCGACGATCTCGAGGTCTCCAGGTGGCACGCCGAGGCGTGGGCCCCGCGAGCCGGGAGCACGGCGAGCGGCGTGGTCCGGCAGTCCTCGGCGACGCCCGCGGCCTCGGCGGTGCCGTCGGCCAGGGCCGGACACCGGGGGTGGAACCGGCACCCGCTCGGGATCCGGGTGGGGTCCGGGATCTCGCCGCGCAGGACCACCGGCTCGAGCCGGTCCATCTCGGGGACCACGGAGAGCAGAGCCCGGGTGTAGGGGTGCCTCGGCCGCAGGAGGATCTCCTCGGTGGTGCCCGACTCGACCACCCGGCCCAGGTACATCACCGCGATGCGGTCGGCGATGTTCCAGGCCAGCCCGAGGTCGTGCGTGACCACGGCGACACCCAGCTGCAGCTCGTCGCGGAGCTGGAGCAGCAGGGCGAGCAGCTCGCCGCGGATGGAGGCGTCGAGACTCGAGACGGGCTCGTCGGCGATGATCAGCTCGGGCCGCACGGCGAGCGCGCCTGCGATCAGCACGCGCTGCCGCTGCCCACCGGACAGCTCGTGGGGGTAGCGCAGGAAGAGGCGCTGCGGAGGACGCAGCCCCGCGGCGGCCAGTGCCTGTGCGACCTGTTCGGCCTCGCTGCCGCGCTCGCCCCCGCGCACCAACCGGTGCAGCCGGATCCCCTCCGCGACCGACTCGTAGACCGTCTGACGGGGGTTCAGCGACCCCGAGGCGTCCTGCAGCACCATCTGCACCCGGCGTCGCAGCGCCCGCAGCCGCCGTGTGGAGTAGTCCATCGGACGGCCGTCGACCCGCACCTCGCCCGCGGCCGGTCGCTGGAGACCCACCAGCGTGCGGGCGAGCGTGGTCTTCCCCGAGCCCGACTCCCCCACGATCGCCAGGATCTCGCCGCGGTTCATCGAGACGTCGACGCCGTCGAGCGCTCGCGCGACGGCGCCCCCACGGGTGCCGAGCTCGACCACGACGCCTCGCGCCTCGAGGAACGCCGGCTGGGCTCCCGCGGGGCGGTCCGTGTCGGGCGCGGTCTCCGTCACGTCGCCTCCCCCACCCGGATGCACGCGGCCCGGCGGGCCTCCCCGGCCGGATCGAGCGGCGGCTCCGCCTCGGCGCAGGCATCGACCACCAACGCGCACCGTGGCGCGAAGGAGCACCCGGGGGGCAGGTCCCGGAGGTCCGGCGGATCGCCGGCGAGCCCGGCCGGGGCGTAGCGCGCCGCCTCGTCGCCGATCCGTGGGAAGGACCTGGACAAGGCCCGCGCGTAGGGGTGGCGCGGGTCGGTGAAGACCTGTGAGGCCGGGCCCACCTCGACCACGCGGCCGGCGTACATGACCGCCACCCGGTCGCTGATGTCGGCGAGCACGGAGAGGTCGTGGCTGATGACGAGCATCGCCAGTCCCTTGCCGGCGGCGTCCCCCCGGACGAGGTCCTCCAGGAGGTCGAGGATCTGGGCCTGCACCATCACGTCGAGCGCCGTCGTCGGCTCGTCGGCGACGATGAGCTGAGGTCGGCAGGCGAGCGCCATGGCGATCATCACCCGCTGCTTCTGCCCTCCGGACATCTGGTGCGGGTAGGCACGGGCGCGCGCCCGCGGCAGACCCACCTGCTCCAGCAGGTCACCGACGCGCCGCTCCAGCTCCTGCTTCCCGGCCCGGGGCTCGTGCAGCCGGATCGGCTCGGCGACCTGGTCGAAGACCCGTCTCACCGGGTTCAGCGAGTGCAGCGCCCCCTGGAAGACGATCGAGGCCTCGGCCCAGCGCACCGCCCGCAGGTCGCCCCAGCCCATGGTGAGGACGTCGGCTCCGTCGAGGAGCACGGACCCGGACACCTCTGCGTCCTTGGGCTGCAGCCGCAGCACCGTGCTGGCCAGGGTCGACTTGCCGCACCCGGACTCGCCGGCGACCCCGAGGATCTCCCCGGCCCGCAGGTCGAGGTCGACGCCACGGACCGCGGGCAGGGGACCCTCGGAGGTCCGGTAGGTGACCGACAGGTCACGGATCCGCAGCAGCGGCACGTCGTCCGCGGCGGGCCCCACCGGGTCACGCTCCACCGTGACGGTCATCAGCGTCTCCTCAGCCGGGGGTTGAAGATCTCCTCGAGCGCCTGACCCACCAGGGTGAAGGAGAGCACGACCAGGACCACGCAGACGCCGGGCGGGACGATGTACCACCACGAGCCGGTCGTCATCGCCCCCACGCTGAAGGCGCTCTCCAGCATCGACCCCCACGAGACCCGGGTGGGGTCGCCGAGCCCGAGGAAGCTCAGGGTCGTCTCGGCCAGGATGGCGAGCGCCACCGTGAGCGTGGTGTTGGCGAAGACCATCGGCATCACGTTGGGCAGGATGTGCCGCGACATCTGGTGCCAGCGCCCGGCGCCCAGCACCTGGGCACGCTCCAGGTAGGGACGCTCCTTCAGCGACAGCGTCTGGCTGCGGATGAGCAGCGCCGTGCCGGCCCAGCCGGTGACGCCGATGACGACGACGATGTTGAGCAGGGACCGTCCGAGGACGCTGGCCAGCACGATGGCCAGAGGGATGAACGGGATGACGAGGAACCACTCGGTGACGCGGAACAGCACACGACCCGGCCAGCCCTCGAAGAAGCCCGAGAAGAGCCCCATGAGGGTGCCGATGACCATGGAGATCACCGTGGCCAGCAGCCCGACGAACAACGAGATGCGCGCCCCCCAGATCAGCAGGGTCAGGATGGAGCGACCCCGGTCGTCGGTGCCCAGCCAGAACTCGCTCGACGGGCCGTCCAGCACCTCGCCGGTCGCCTGCGACACCTTGAGCCCGTCCGCGTCGGCGATCAGGGGCGCGAGGACCGCCAGCAGGACGAAGGCGCTGAGGACCACCAGCCCGGCGAGCCCCGAGCGGTGCCGACGGAACTCCTGCCAGGTGCGCCGCGCCCCCTGGCGCCGGCGCTGCCGGGTGACCTGTCGCGGGGTGAGCACGACCTCGTCCCCGTCGGCACCGCTCGCGCCAGCGCTCACGACCGCACCCTCGGGTCGAGCAGGCCGTAGACCAGGTTGGCGGCCAGGTTGGCGAAGATCACGGCGGCGGTGGTGACCAGGAAGGTTCCCTGCAGCACCCAGTAGTCGGGGATCGAGAGTGCCTCGGTGGCGAGCAGGCCCAGACCCGGGATCGAGAACACGGTCTCCACGGTGATCGCGCCCGAGACCACGAAGCCGATCGACAGCGCGATGAGCGTGGTGGTGGGCAGCAGGGCGTTCCGCACGGCGTGGCGCCGCCGGACGTCGACGTCGCGCAGCCCCTTCGCCCGGGCGGTGACCAGGTAGTCCTCGCCGATCTCGTCGAGCAGCGACGAGCGCATGATGAGGGCGAAGTCGGCCAGGTAGACCAGCGTGATCGTGAGCACGGGCAGGACCAGGTGCCACGCGGTGTCGAGGACGTAGCCGACGGTGCCGGGGTCGGCGTCGACGGAGTGCAGTCCTCCGGTGGGGAAGATGCCGGGGATCGGACCGATGCCGACGGCGAAGGTGGCGATGAGCAGCAGGCCCAGCCACCACTCGGGCATGGAGTAGAGCGTCAGCGTCCCCCCGGTGATCGACCGGTCGGCGGCGCGACCACGGTTCCACGCCGCGATCACCCCGAGGTAGATGCCGATCGTGGCCGCGAGCAGGGTCCCCACGCCGACGAGCAGCAGCGTGGGCCACAGCCGGTCGACGATGAGGTCCGAGACCGGGACGCGGTAGCGCAACGAGACGCCGAGGTCGCCCTGCGCGAGGTTCTTCAGGTAGGTGAGGAACTGCTGCGGCAGGGACTGGTTCAACCCGTACGTCGCGCTGAACTCCGCCAGCTGCTCCTCGGTCCGGAACCGCCCTCGGCCGAGGGTTCGAGCAGGGTCACCCGGGAGCACCCGGAAGAGGAAGAAGTTCAGCACCAGCACGAAGGCGAGGCTGCCGAGCGAGCCGAGCACCTTGCCGCCGACGTAGCGCCCGTAGCTGCGTCGCCTCCGTGAGGGGGCGACGACGCGCGGCTGGTCGGCAGCCGCCAGCGCGCTCACTCCCGGTCGGACACGGTGGCCCGCCGACGTGTCAGCCAGAACCCCCCGCCGGCCAGCAGCACCGCGAGCAGGACACCTCCCCCGACGAGGACCGCCGTGCCGGCGCCCCCGTCGTCACCGGAGCCGCCGGAGCTGCCGGACACCGCGGCGGCGTTGACGGCCGACGTCATCCCGTCGCAGTCCCCGGCCTCGTCAGCCGGGCGCATGGTCAGGTAGTTGTCGATGCCGTACTGGAAGAGCCAGATGCCGCCCGGGTCCGGCTGCGGCCGCAGGCAGGCCCAGCGGTCGGTGCGCACCGCCTCGCCGGTGGCGCCGTACGCCGTCACCAGGTACGCCGCGTCCATGTAGAAGATCTCCTGCATCCGCCGGACGGCCTCGACCCGCTCCTCCTCGTCGAGGGCGCCCTTCTGCTCGAGGTAGAGCTCGTCGTACTCCTCGTCGCAGAACCAGGCGTCGTTCCACACCGCGAGCTGGTCGCAGGTGAGGTAGCCGAGCATCGAGTCGGGGTCCGGCTCGACGAACCAGCCCCACTCGAAGGCGTCGAACTCGCCGTCGATGATGACGTTCGTCAGCCGGTTGCTCTCCATGGCGGTGACCTCGGCCTCGATGCCGAGGTCGGCCAGCCACTCCTTGAACAGGTCCATCACCGTGACCGAGATGTCGCTCTCGCTGCGGGCGAAGAGCCGCAGCGTGCCGAAGTCGCTGCCGTCGGGCATGAGCCGGTTGCCGTCGGCGTCGGTCTCGTAGCCGGCCTCGACGAGGAGCTGGTCGGCCTTCTCGGGGTCGTAGCTGAACGCGTCCTCCTCGTCGGGCTCCCAGCGGTAGTTGTCGTAGGTGGGCGGGATGATGCTGTCGCCCGGGGTCCCCACCCCCTGGTAGGCGGTCTCGACGATGCGCTCACGGTCGATGGCGTACCCGAGCGCCCAGCGGAAGTCACGGTCCCGCAGTGCCTCGTGGCCGTCGCCGATCGGCTCGCCGCTCTTGGTGTCGACGGCTCCGACGTTGAACGCGATCTCGTCGAATCCCGGTGAGTCACCGAAGTGGGTGGTGATGCCGTCCTGGCTCTGCAGCGCGTCGACCTGCAGGGCAGGCACGTCCTCGACGTAGTCGACCTCACCCTTGATCAGGGCCTGGGTCGCGGAGTCGGTGCTCTTGAAGACGCGGAACACCACCTCGTCGAGGTACGGGTCCGCCTTCCAGTGGTCGTCACGGGCCTCGAAGCGGATGGTGGACCCGCCCGCGGTGCCCTCGACCAGGTTGAAGGGCCCGGACCCGACCACGGGCCGGCCGTCCGAGGGCTCGTTGCCGAAGCTCTTGACCGAGTCCTCGTCGACCTCGCTCCAGACGTGCTCGGGGATGATCGGGATGGGCAGCAGCGGCAGCACCGCGTTGGGCTCGGAGAGCTCGAGGACGACGGTCTGCTCGTCGGGAGCGGTGATCTCCTCCACCGAGGTCAGGTAGCCGCCCCAGGTCGCGGCCTCCGGGCCGCCGTCGAGGATGCGGTTGTAGGTGTAGGCCACGTCCTCGGCCGTCAGCGGCTCGCCGTCGTTGAAGGTGACGCCGTCCCGGACGGTGAAGGTCCAGGTGAGGCCGTCCTCCGAGGTCTCCCACCCCTCGGCCAGGCCGGTGGGCTCGGGCGACATGTCCTCCATCGAGTAGCCGATGAGGTAGTCGTACATCAGCGCCCACATCTCGTAGGACTCCGCCTCGATCCCGAGGAACGGGTTGAACGAGTCGACCTCGTTGTCCATGGCCACGGTGAAGGTCAGGTCGCCGCCGCCCTCGGTCTCCGTGGCGGCGGCCGAGCCGGCCGACGCGAGCCCCAGCGGGACGAGCGCCGCGAGCAGCGCAGCGAGAAGAGCTGTCGCCACCGCCGGTTTCGCGGCGCTACGGTGCCGGGCATGACCGAAGGCCCCCCGGCACCACCGCGCCGACCGTTCCAGCACGCCGAGCACGGGGTCGTCCGGGAGGACCCCTTCGGCTGGCTGCGGGAGGTCGGCGCGCCCGAGGTCGTCGCGCACCTCTCCGCCGAGCGGGCCTGGTACGACGCTGCCACCGGACATCTGAGCTCCCTGGTCACCGGACTTCTTGCGGAGATGGAGGCCAGGACCCCGGAGACCGACCTGTCGGCCCCCTGGCCCCATGGAGACTTTTCCTACTACACCCGGGTCCCCACCGGAAGGGACCACGAGCAGTTGTTGCGTGATCTACACCCGTTCGAGTCACCGAATCCGTCGTTACCGGGCTCTTCGACCACGGAATCGGTGATCCTCGACGTGAACGAGATCGGCGCCGGGTCGGCGTACGTCGAGCTGGGGGTGAGCCTGCTCAGCCCCGACGACCGGTGGCTGGCGTGGTCGGCCGACCTGGTCGGCGACGAGGTCTACCGGCTGCGCTTCCGCGACCTCGAGACGGGCACGGACCTGGCCGAGGAGGTGCCGCGCAGCTACTACAGCGGAGCGTGGAGCGCCGACAGCAGGCACTTCTTCTACACCGTCCACGACGACGCCTACCGCCCCTTCCAGGTGTGGCGCCACGAGCTCGGCACGCCGGTCGCGGCGGACGCGCTCGTCCGCGAGGAGCCCGACGAGCGCTTCGAGCTGCAGGTGCGCGCCACCCGCAGCGGCGCCCTGGTCGTGCTCTGGTCGCAGTCGCGCGACACCAGCGAGGTCTGGGTGGTCGACGCCGGGTCGCCGACGGACGTCCCACGCTCGGTGGGCGGACGCCGGGCCGGCGTGGAGTACCACGCGGAACATCTCGCCGGACGCCGGGACGAGGACGAGAGCGGGCGGCTGCTCGTCGTCACCGACGACGGCGCGACCGAGTTCCGACTCGCCGTCGCGCCGGTGCCCCGGGTGGCCGACCAGGACCACACGGCCTGGCGCTCGCTGCGACCGGAGGACCCGGACGCCCGGCTGGAGCGGGTCGAGGCCTTCGCCGACCACGTCGTGATGCAGGTGCGCACCGGCGGGGAGCGCCGGTTGCGGGTGGTGCCGGTCGCCGACCTCGCCGGCCCCGTGCTCGAGGTCTCCCCGAGGTTCGCGGCGGGGACCCTCGCGCTCGCGCGCAACGAGTCCTACGAGGCGCGGCACGTCGTGGTCGCCGAGCAGTCCTACCTCCATCCCGTCGTGTGGTCGGCGGTCGACCTCGGCAGCGGGGAGCGGACCGAGCTGCTGGCCCGCGACGCCCCGGGGCACGACGCGTCGTCGTACGTCTGCGAGCGGCGCAGCTTCGGTGCTCCGGACGGCACCGCGGTCGGCGCCACGCTGGTCCGGCACCGCGACACCCCGCTCGACGGCACCGCCCCCGCGCTGCTCTACGGCTACGGCGCCTACGAGTACTCCTTCGAGCCGGAGTGGGACGCCGCGCTGCCCAGCCTGCTCGACCGCGGGGTCGTGTTCGTCCACACCCACGTGCGCGGGGGCGGCGAGGGCGGGCGCCGGTGGTGGCTCGACGGTCGTCTGCAGCACAAGCAGCACACCTTCGACGACCACGCCGCGGTCGCCGACGGGCTCGCCGCCGAGGGGCTGGTCGACGGGTCCCGCCTCGCGACGCGCGGGCTCAGCGCCGGCGGCCTGCTGCAGGGCGCCGTCTTCAGCCAGCGCCCGGACCGGTGGCGCGCGGTGGTGGCGGAGGTCCCGTTCGTCGACGTGCTGACCACGATGTTCGACGCCTCGATCCCGCTGACGGTCAACGAGTGGGACGAGTGGGGCGACCCGCGGCGGCGAGCCGACTTCGACTGGATGCGGGCCTGGTCGCCGTACGACAACCTGCCCCCGGCCGGGCCACGGCCGGACCTGCTGGTCACCGGGGCGCTGCACGACCCGCGCGTCATGGTCTGGGAGCCGGCCAAGTGGGTGGCCGCGCTGCGGGAGAGCGACCCCGCGTGGGGGCCTCGCTGCCTGTTCCGCTGCGAGACCGGCGCCGGCGCGCACGCCGGGCCGTCGGGACGCTTCTCCCACCTCGCCTACGAGGCCGAGATCCAGGCCTGGGTCCTGGACCGGCTCTCTGCTCTAGGCTGACCCGCGAATCAGGAACGCCTGAGTCAGGAAGGAAGTCCGATGATCCGGACCACGCCGTTCCACCGGCGGCTGAGCCAGCTCGACACCCAGGGGCTGTACACCCACTGGCAGGGCTTCCTCTCGCCGCTGCGCTACGGGCAGACCGCCAAGCACGAGTACTTCGCGGTGCGGAACTCCGTCGGCGTCTTCGACACCTCCCCCCTGTTCAAGTACCGCGTCACCGGCCCCGACGCGGAGCGCTTCCTCGCCGGCATGCTGCTGCGCGACGTACGACGGCTGCGACCCGGCCGTGCGCAGTACACGCTGTGGTGCGACGACCGCGGCTTCGTCATGGAGGACGGCGTCGTCTTCCGCCACTCCGAGACCGACTTCCTGCTCACCGCCGCCCGCCCGAACCTCGGCTGGCTGGCCGACCACCGCGGCCGGCTGCGGGTCGAGATCGAGGACGTCTCCGACGACCACGGCATCCTCGCCGTCCAGGGCCCGCGGTCGCGCGCCGTGCTGGAGGCGCTGGTCGAGGGCGACGAGGTCGGGCGGCTCGGCTACTTCGGCCACGCTGCGGTCAAGGTCGCCGGGGTGCCGGTCACCCTCAGCCGCACCGGCTACACCGGCGACCTGGGCTACGAGCTGACGGTCCCCGCCGCCGACGCCCTCGCGGTGCTCGACGCGGTGCTCGAGGCCGGCGAGCCCCACAGCCTGCGCCCGTTCGGCGAGCAGGCCCTGATGACGCTGCGCATCGAGGCGGGTCTGCCCCTCGTCGACGTCGAGTGGCACAACAGCCGCCTCGTCATGACCGACCACGACCGGGTGACCCCCACCGAGCTGGGCATGGGCTGGATGGTGAGGCCGGCCCTCGCGGACGACCGCGCCTTCGTCGGCGGCGCGGCGATCCGTCGGGAGGTGGCCGAGGGCACGTCGCGCTGGGCGACCACCGGGATCGTCCTGGACTGGGCCGAGTGGGACGCGCTGCACCGCGACGCCGGCGTCTTCCCGCCCAAGGACGACCAGCCGCTCCCCTACGAGTCGGTGCTGCGGGTCTCGACGGGCTCGACCACCGGGGACGCGGGTGAGCAGATCGGCTACTGCACGAGCCTGGTCTACTCGCCGGTGCTGCAGAAGCACATCGGCATCGCCCGGGTGCGCCCCCAGCTCGCGGCGCCGGGCACCGCCCTGCGCCTCGAGACGTCGCTGCAGCACCGCACCACCACCGTGGGGGCGACCACCACGGCCATGCCCTTCTTCAACCCCGACCGGAAGGTGGCCACGTGACGGTCCCCACGACTTCCTCCGCCCCCAGCTCCGCACGGACCTCCGCCGGATCGACGTACGACGCGATCGTGGTGGGTGGCGGGCACAACGGGCTCGTCAACGGCGCCTACCTCGCCCAGGCCGGTCTGCGCACGCTCATCCTCGAGCGACGCCACCTCGTCGGCGGCGCGGCGATCACCGAGGAGGTGATGCCAGGGTTCCACTTCACGACGTTCTCCTACGCCCTGAGCCTGCTGCGCCCCGAGATCATCCAGGAGCTCGACCTCGTCCGGCACGGCTTCATGCCGCTGATGATGCCGTCGGGCTTCCACCCGACCGGCGACGGCGACTACCTGCTGCTGGGCGAGGACCACGCGCAGAACGTGCAGGAGATCCGGCGTCACTCCCGCCACGACGCGGACGCCTACGACCGCTACCACCACGACCTCGACCTGGTGCGACGCGCGGTCCGCCCGCTGTTCGACAACCCGCCGCCGAACGTGTTCGGCAAGGACCCCGAGGACCAGGCCGACGTCCGCTGGCTCCTCGATCATTTGGGTAGCGTCGACAAGAAGACGATGCACGACGTCGCGCGCCTGCTCACGGGCAGCGCCGCGGACTGGCTCGACGACTACTTCGAGCACGAGGCGGTCAAGGGCTACCACGCCTCGTCGTCGATCATCGGCTCCAAGGTCGGGCCGATGTCGCAGGGCTCAGGGCTGGTGCTGCTGTTCCACAAGATGGGCGAGCACGACGGCGCCATGGGCGCGTGGGCGTTCCACAAGGGCGGCAACGGCGGCTTCACCCAGGTGCTGGCCCGGGCCGCGGAGTCCTTCGGCGCAGAGGTGCGGCTCGAGGCGCCGGTGGCCTCGGTGCTCACCGACGGTGACCGCGCGACCGGCGTCGTGCTGGCCGACGGCACCGAGATCCGCGCGAAGACCGTCGTCTCCGCCCTCGACGCCCGCCGCACGTTCACCGAGCTCGTCGACCCCCGCGCGCTGCCCGACGACCTCGTGGACGCCGTCGAGCGGACCCGCTACCGCGGCGTCTCGGCGAAGGTGAACTTCGCCCTGGACGGGCTGCCGACCTTCCCGGCGCTGCCCGACACCGTCGACCACTTCGGTGGCTTCCTCAACATCGGCCCCACCATGGAGTACGTCGAGCGGGCCTTCGACGCCGCGAAGTACGGCTGGTACAGCGACAAGCCGTTCATCGACGCCGCCGTGCAGTCCGTGGTGGACCCGGACATGGCTCCCCCGGGCAAGCACGTGATGTCGTGCTTCGTGCAGTACGCGCCCTACGAGCTGCGCGGGTCGGACTGGGAGACCGAGCGGGAGCCGTTCGGCGACAAGGCCCAGGCCGTCCTGGAGGAGCACTTCCCCGGCTTCGGCGACCTGGTGCTGCACCGCGAGGTCGTCACGCCGAAGGACATCGAGACCCACACCGGGCTGAGCGAGGGCAACATCTTCGCCGGGGAGTTCCTCGCCCCGCAGATGTACTTCTTCCGACCCGCCCCCGGGTGGAGCCAGTACCGCACGCCCATCGAGGGCTACTACCAGTGCGGCTCAGGCACCCACCCGGGCGGTTGCGTCATGGGCTCCCCCGGCAAGCTCGCCGCCCAGCGCATCCTCAAGGACCGGCAGCTCTGAGAGCGGCGATCGGGGCGCTGGTCGGGCACAGTGGCGCCATGACCCGTCGCCTCCTCGCCGCGGCCCTGCTCCTGGTGGCGCTCACCGCCTGCGGCGACCGCCCCGAGGACGCCTCGTCGTCGCCCCCCGACGACTCGTCAGCGGCGCCCGAGGGCGGCGACGTGCCCACGACGCCGCGCGCGCTCGCCTGGATCGCGACGCAGACGCTGCCCGAGCCCGATCGCGCCTCGGCGACCGACGACCTCGACGAGCTGGGGAGGGACGTGGTGGCGATGGACATGCGCTACGGCAGCGACGGCGAGTACGACGGCGACCTCCTCGCCCTCGGCGTCTCGGACCGGTTGCCGCGGGACCTGGTCGAGTGCGCGGCCAACGACTACCTCTCGGGCTGCGTCACCACCGACGAGGGTGCGGTCCTGCAGTGGGAGGAGGCGGTGCCCGAGGAGGACCCCGGCACCGTCATCGTCATCGTGCCCCGCGAGCGGGGCGCTGCGGTGCTGTTCCAGTCGGGCCAGGAGATCACCGGTGATCCGCGCCGGCTCGACCTGCGCGTCCCCGTGGCCGACATGATCGCGCTGGCCCAGGACCCCCGGGTCGCACCGACGACCACGCAGGAGGCCGTCGACGGCGGCGAGGACCTGCGCTTCTGGGTCGACTTCTAGGCGCGACGGCGCGGGCTCGCCACCGGCCGGGCCCGTCCGCGGTCGGGCGTCAGCTCAGCGTCCGGCGTGCGTCAGGTGAGCCGTACGACGAGGTCGGCGCGCGGGCGGGTCGCCGCGACGAGGTCGGCGTTGGGCTGGTCGACGGTCTCCACCCAGGCCCGGGCCTCCGCGGCCGACTTGCCGAAGCGCACGTGGCGCTCGACGAGCCGCTCGCGGCGTACGTCGTCGTCGGTCTCGACGAACCACGTCTCGTCGAGCGCCTCCGCGACGCGGCGCCACCGCGGATCGTCGAGCAGCAGGTAGTTGCCCTCGGTCAGGACCACCCGCGCCGAGGCGGGGACGGTGACGGCCGCCGCGACCGGCTGCTCGAGGTCGCGCTCGAAGCCGGGGGCGTAGACGGGTCGGTCACCACGCTCCCGCAGACGGCGGAGGAGCGCGGCGTAGCCGTCGGCGTCGAAGGTGTCCGGCGCACCCTTGCGCTCACGGAGCCCGAGGGACGCGAGCGTGACGTCGGCGAGGTGGAAGCCGTCCATCGGGACCACGGCCACCGCATCGGTCCCCAGCCGCCCGCCGAGCGCGCCGGCCAGGTCGCCGGCCAGCGTGGACTTGCCGACGCCGGGCGCCCCCGCCAGCCCGACCAGGACGCGCGAGCCCTCGGTGGTCGAGCCTGTCGAGACCCGCACCAGCACCCGCTCGACCAGCTCCTCGAGCCCCGGTGTCACGACGCGGCCCGTCGGTGCTCCGCCACGGCGTCCGGCCCCGGCCCGGGCTGGCAGGTCGGGCACCACCAGGTCCGGCGCCGCGACGGGTCGTTGGGCACGGCGTCCACGACGCGCACCTCGGTGCCGCACCGCAGGCAGGGCCTCCGCGCCCGGCCGGCCACGTAGTGCTGCTCGCCGCGCCGGGTGTTGCCGGTGGTGACCTGGTAGGCGCCGGGCGCCTTGGCCGAGCGGCGCAGCGCCTTGGCGCCGAGGCGCACCAACGCCGGCACGTCGACCTCGCCGATCGGCGTCCACGGGCTGTGGCCGCGCAGGAAGCACAGCTCGTTGGCCCACAGGTTGCCCCAGCCGGCCACCAGGGTCTGGTCGAGCAGCGCGGCCGCCAGGGGCACCGACGGGTCGGTACCGAGGCGTCGCACCGCCTCGGCCTCGTCCCAGTCGTCGCGCAGCGGGTCGGGGCCCAGGTGCCCGACGACGGTCGACTCCTCGGAGGTGCGGACCAGGTCGACGACCGGGAGCAGCACGCCGTACGCCGTGGCCCCGGAGTCGACCCCGAGGACGACCCGTACGTCGGGCATCAGGCGCCTGGGCAGCCGCTTGCCGGGGCCGGTGACGCTCCACGAGCCGTCCATCCGCAGGTGCGTGTGGAGGGTGAGGTCACCGGTGAAGCGGGTGAGCAGGTGCTTGCCGTGGGTGTCGTGGGCGAGCACCCGGTGACCAGCGAGGTCGGCCGTGGCGTGCCGCGGGACACGGAGGTCCGAGTGCGCGACGGTGCGCCCGTCGAGGCTGCGCTCCAGACGACGGGCGACGAGGTACACGCTGTCTCCCTCGGGCACGTGTCCATCCAACCAGGGCCGCCCAGGCCGACCCTTCCCGGCGGCGGGACCGGGGGACGATGGACCGGGGCGGGGGACCGCACCTAGACTCCTGACTCACGAGTCAGCAAGGAGGCCTCATGGCACACCCGCCCGCTCCGGTGGACCTCGACGAGGTCCGTCTGAGCCTCACGCCGTTCGGCGAGAGCCGCATGCTGCCCCGAGCGGCCTACCTGGAGGACGACGTCCTCGCGTGGGAGCGTCGCCACCTCTTCTCCGGCTGGGTCTGCGTCGGACGGGCCGAGGGTCTGCTGGGTCCGCGGTCGGCCAAGGCGGTCGCGGTGGGTGAGACGTCCGTGCTGCTGACCCGCGACTCCGCCGGAGCGCTGCACGCCTTCGAGAACGCCTGCCGTCACCGCGGCCACGAGATGCTGCCCTGCGGCGGCACCTCGGACGCCAGGCTGCTGGCCTGCCCGTACCACGCCTGGACCTACACCCACGACGGTCGGCTCAAGCGCGCCCCCGGCTATCCCGAGGACGGGTCCTTCGACCTGTCGCGCTACTCCCTCCACCCCATGCCGGTGCGCGAGTGGCACGGCTGGGTCTTCGTGAACCCGTCGGGTCTCGAGCCGCCGTTCGACGGTCACGTCGGCGACCTCGAGAGCGTGGTGTCGCCGTACGACGGCGATGATCTTGTCACTGTGACAACTCACGCCTACGACGTCGCGGCGAACTGGAAGCTGGTGGTCGAGAACTACCAGGAGTGCTACCACTGCCCCTCGATCCACCCCGAGCTGTGCCGGGTGTCGGCGCCCCAGAGCGGGGAGAACCTCGACACCGACGGCAACTGGGTCGGCGGCTGGATGGCCCTGCGCGACGGCATGGAGACGATGTCGTTCGACGGCCGCAGCGCGGGGCAGAAGATGGCCGGGCTGTCCGACCACGAGCAGGAGACGGTGATGTACGCCGTGCTCATGCCCAACCTGCTGATGAGCCTGCACCCCGACTACGTCATGTCGCACCTGCTGACCCCGGTCTCGCCCACCGTGACCCGCATCGAGTGCTCCTGGGCCTTCCCTCGGGCGGTCGCCGAGTCCGACGGCTTCGACCCGTCGTACGCCGTGGACTTCTGGGACCTGACGAACAAGCAGGACTGGGCGGCGTGCGAGTCGGTGCAGCGGGGCATCCGCAACCCCGGCTTCGTGCCCGGTCCGCTCGCTCCCGCCGAGGACGGCGTCTACCAGTTCGTCACGCGGCTGGCGCAGTCCTACCTCGGATCCCCCTGACCGGCACCCGCGGCCTGATTCTGGTCGCTCCCTGCACGGAGGCCTGCTTGTGGTCGACGCCCGCAGGATTCAGGCCCCAGATCCTGCAGGGAGTGACCGGAAGCCCGTGCGGCAGCAGGGAGTGACCAGAAGCGGGCCGGGATGGTGGGGGTCAGGCCGGGAGCGCGGTCTCGACGCGGTCGTCGGGGTCAGGCGTCGTAGTCGACGACCACCCGGTCGCTGAGCGGGAAGCTCTGGCAGGTCAGCACGAAGCCCTGCTCGACCTCCACCGGCTCGAGGGCGTAGTTGCGGACCATCTCCACCTCGCCCTCGACGACCCGCGCCCGGCAGGTGCCGCAGACTCCGCCCTTGCAGGCGAACGGCAGGTCGCTGCGCACCCGCTGGGCGGCGTCGAGCACCGTCCGGTCGCGCGGCAGCGGGTCGGTGGTGCGGCGACCGTCGAGGACGACCTCGACCTCGCTGGTCTCCCCCGCCGGCGCGGCCCGGTCGGCGCGCCGGAGCTCCGGCGGCGCCTGGTCGACGTAGAAGAGCTCGACGTGCACCCGCTCCGGGGGTACGCCGAGCGCGGTCAGCACCTCCTGGGCGCCGCTGGTCAGCGCGTGCGGCCCGCACAGCCAGACGTGGTCGACGTCGGCGAGCGGGACCAGCCGGGTGAGCAGGTCGCGCAGCCGCGCGGCGTCGAGCCGGCCGCTGAACAGCTCGACCTCGCGGGGCTCGCGCGACAGCACGTGGACGAGGTCGAAGCGGGCCGGGTGGCGGTCCTTGAGGTCGGCGAGCTCCTCGGCGAACATCACCGAGCTCGTGGTGCGGTTGCCGTAGAGCAGGGTGACGCTCGACGCCGGGTCGCGCAACGCCGTGGTGGCGACCGAGAGCATCGGGGTGATGCCCGAGCCGGCGGCGATGCAGAGGTGGCGGTGACCGGTGCCGACCGGGGCGCGGAACCCTCCGGCGGGCGGCTGCACCTCCACGACGTCTCCGGGACGGACCTCGCGGGTCAGCCAGCGCGAGAACAGCCCGCCGGGGATCTCCCGGACCGCGATCCGGGGCCGCTCCCCCTCGGCGGCGCAGATCGAGTAGCTGCGTCGGTGCTCCTCGTCCCCCACCACCCGCCGCACGGTCAGCGACTGGCCGGCGGTGAAGGCGAAGACCTCGGCCAGGTCGTCGGGGACCTCGAAGGCGACGGCGACGGCGTCGTCGGTCAGCGCGTCGACCCGGGCGACGGCGAGCGCGTGGAAGTCGGGACGCCCGCGGCGAGCACCGGTCGCTCCCTCGACGGCGGTGGCGGACACTCAGATCTCCTTGAGGTGGTCGAAGGGCTCACCGCACGTGACGCAGGCGTAGATCGCCTTGCAGGCGGTGGATCCGAACTCGCTGACCAGGCGTACGCCGCTCGCGCCGCAGCGCGGGCACGTCACGTCGCGCCGCCGGGGCACCAGCGACAGAGCCACCGGTCCCGCGACCGCGGGCCCGGCCACGCCGGGCGGGGAGATCCCGTGCCGCCGCAGGACGTCGCGGCCGTGCGGCGTGATGTCGTCGCTGCTCCACGGGGGGCTGAGCTCGACGCGCACCACGGCGTCGTACCCGGCGGCCTCCAGGCTCGCGACGAGGTCGTCCCGCATGGTCGCCATCGCCGGACAGCCGGAGTACGTCGGCGTCAGCCCGACGACGACGCGACCGTCCTCCTCGGTGACCGCGCGCAGCACGCCGAGGTCGGCCAGGGTCAGCATCGGCAGCTCGGGATCGGTGACCCTGGCAGCCACCTCCCGGGCGCGGACCAGGTCGAGCGTGCTGTCGACCGCTGCCATCACCACACGCCCGTCGGGTGGGCCCGCGCCACGACCTGCATCTCGGCCAGCAGGCGGCCGAGGGCCTCGGTGTGGAATCCGTCGCGTCCCGCGCGACCACTGCTGACGGCGCCGGCGCTCGGGCCCCGCGGCCGGTCGAGGCCGGCGGCCCGGAGGACCTCGTCCAGGACACCCTCGACCTCGACCCGGGCCTCGTCGGGGTCGACGCCGACCTTCGCCGCCGCCACCCGCTGCTCGACCGGGTGGGGGCGCAGGGTCTCGTCGAGGAAGGGCCAGACCGCCTCGAGGCCGGCCAGCGTGCGGGCGCGCGACTCGTCGGTGCCCTGGGCGAGCGTGACGACCCAGCGGGCTGACCAGTCCCGGTGGTAGGTCAGCTCCTTGACTCCCTTGGCCGCGATCGCCGCCAGCACCGGGTCGCGGCTCCCGCGCAGCCGGGTCAGCAGGGCGAGCCGGACGGTGGAGGCCAGCAGCAGCCGCACCACCGTCTGCGCGAAGTCGCCGTTGGCGACCTCCACCAGCCGCACGTTGCGGTAGCCGCGGTCGTCGCGGAAGAACGCCAGCGCGTCCTCGGCCGGCACGGGTGATTCCGCGGGCAGGACCGGCACCACCGTCGGGTCGGCCGCCGCGGCGCGCGCGAGCAGCAGCCGCGCCTGGCCCAGCAGGTCAAGGGCGACGTTGGACAGCGCGATGTCGTCCTCGAGGTCGGGTCCGCGGCTGCACCACTCCGCGAGCCGCTGCGACAGCACGAGCGCGTCGTCACCGAGCATGAGGCAGTACGCCGCCAGGTCGGCCGGGTCGACGTCGGGCGGCACGGTCGTGTCGACCCCGGCCAGCGGGTCCTCGAAGTCCGTGCCGAAGGCCCAGTGCGCGTCGCCCTGCCCCTCGAGCGGCAGGTCGTGGTCGAGCAGCCCGTCGTACGGCGAGGCGGTGGAAGTCGCGCAAATGTTCTCGCACTCGGCGCCGTTCTCGGCGTGTCGAGCAGATTGCGAAGACATTTGCGCGGCATCCGAGTCGTGTCCGGGGGTCATCACGGCCTCACAGGTGGGGGACGTCGTCGGGGAGGTCGTAGAACGTCGGGTGCCGGTAGGCCTTGTCGCCGCTGGGGGCGAACATCGGGTCCTTCTCGTCGGGGCTGGAGGCGGTGATGTCGCTGGAGCGGACCACCCAGATGCTCACGCCCTCGTTGCGGCGCGTGTAGACGTCGCGGGCGTTGAGCAGCGCGGTGCGGTCGTCGGCGGCGTGCAGCGACCCGACGTGCACGTGGTTGAGCCCGCGCTTGCCCCGCACGAACACCTCGTAGAGGGGCCACTCCCCCCGCGGCTGCCCGCTCATGCGCCGGCCGCCCGCTCGGCGTACGCCGTCGCCGCCTCACGCACCCAGGCGCCCTCGTCCCGGGCGCGACGGAAGTGCTCGAGGCGTTGGGCGTTGCAGGGGCCGCCGCCCTTCACCACGGTCCAGAAGTCGTCCCAGTCGGGCTGCCCGAAGTCGTGGGCGCCCCGCTCCTGGTTCCACCGCAGGTCGGGGTCCGGCAGCGTGACGCCGAGCCGCTCGGCCTGCGGAACTGTCATGTCGACAAATTTCTGCCGCAGCTCGTCGTTGGTGTGCCGCTTGATGCCCCAGGTCAGCGATCGCTCGGTGTGCGAGCTGTCGGCGTCCGGCGGGCCGAACATCATCAGCGACGGCCACCAGAACCGGTCCACCGACTCCTGCACCATCGCCCGCTGGGCGTCGGTGCCGCCCATCATGGTCATCAGCAGCTCGAAGCCCTGGCGCTGGTGGAAGGACTCCTCCTTGCACACGCGGATCATGGCGCGACCGTAGGGCCCGTAGGAGGTGCGGCACAGCGGCACCTGGTTGCAGATCGCGGCCCCGTCCACCAACCAGCCGATCGTGCCCACGTCGGCGTACGACAGCGTCGGGTAGTTGAAGATCGAGGAGTACTTCTGCGCGCCGGCGTAGAGCTTGCCCAGCAGCTCGTCGCGGCTGACGCCGAGGGTCTCGCACGCGGAGTAGAGGTAGAGCCCGTGCCCGGCCTCGTCCTGCACCTTGGCCAGCAGGATCGCCTTGCGCCTCAGGCTGGGCGCCCGGCTGATCCAGCTCCCCTCCGGCTGCATCCCGATGATCTCGGAGTGCGCGTGCTGGGCGATCTGGCGCACCAGCCCCGCGCGGTAGGCGTCCGGCATCCAGTCGCGCGGCTCGATCCGCTCGTGCCGCGCGAGGGTCGCCTCGAACCCCTCGACGAGTCCGGCGTCGGACCCGTCCGGACGTACGTCGTCACGCGTGCTCGTCATACCCACCTCATTAACCGACCGATCAGTCGGTTAATCATCCCACGGCGGTCAGGACCTCACAAGGCGACCGGCTCGACCGGCTTGGTGAAGTGGTGCGCCGTCGCGGCCATCCGCTCGCGGAAGTAGAACCGGTGGGCCTCGAAGCGGGTGACCCCGGAGTCGAGGGTCAGCCACCCGCTGCCCCCGTCGGCGGCGCGGCGCTCCAGCTCGGCCAGCAGGACGCGCCCCACGCCGCCGGAGCGCGCGGCCTCGGAGGTGACCAGGTCGTCGACGTACAGGCGGCGCAGGAGGCTGGTGCACGCGATCATGCGCCAGCCGGCGACGCCCACGCACCGCTCGCCGTCGTACGCCGCCAGGAAGCGCAGCCCCTGTGGGTGGCCCTCCTCGTAGACGGCCGTGAACGACTCTGCTGTCAGGTGGGGGCGCAGCTCGCGGAGCACGGGCAGCACCTCCGGCACGAGGCGGGCGTCCCCCGGCTCGAGGTCGACCAGGTCCAGGCCGCGGGTGTCGTCATCCATGGCGCCACGCTAGCCATCGGCCCGCGTGACAGGGCGGCAGATGGGTACCTGTCTTGATGGACCCCGAGGATCTCGGGACCTCGGGGCCTCATGGGCATCCCGGGACCGGACGAGAGGTGGCGACGTGCCGCAGCAGAGCTGGAACAAGAAGCGCGAGCGTCAGTACGAGCACATCAAGGACGGGCTGGAGGACAAGGGCAAGCCGGAGGGGGTCGCGAAGGAGATCGCCGCGCGCACCGTCAACAAGGAGCGGGCCCAGGCCGGCGAGAGCGAGCAGGCCTCGACGACCTCCACCGACGACATGTCCGCCAGCCGCCGCGGCGGGCTGCGCTCCCACCACGGCGAAGGCGGACGCACGAAGGACCAGCTCTACGCCGAGGCGCAGAAGAAGAACGTCGAGGGCCGGTCCTCGATGAGCAAGGACGAGCTCGAGAAGGCCGTCGACGACGCCTGAGCCCGCATGTGCACGAGCTACCTCTCGTGCGTAGGAGCGACGTCTCGGTAGGTTGCGCGGATGGGTGCGCCGGAGAGCTACGACGTCGCGGTGCTGGGGGCGGGGCTGTCGGGCCTCGTGACCGCCCGGGACCTGACCCGGGCCGGTCGTCACGTGCTCGTGCTCGAGGCCCGTGACCGGGTCGGCGGACGCATCCTCGACCACCCCCTCGACTCCGGCGGCGTCGTCGAGTCCGGCGCCGCCTTCATCGGCCCCACCCAGGACCGGCTGCAGGCCCTGGCCGACGAGCTCGGGGTGGCCACCTTCCGCGGCCCGCGTGGGTTGAGCACCTACGCCACGCACCGCCTCGGCGTACGCCGGATCCCGACCACCGTCGTCCCCGCCGATCCACTGCTGTGGCCCGACTCCGTGCAGCTGCTGCTGCGGATGAACCGGATGGCGGCGAGCATCGACGTCGACGCACCGTGGGCGCACCCGCGGGCCGCGGCCTGGGACGCCGAGACCTTCGGGGCGTGGCTACGTCGCTCGACCCTGGCGACGCGGCGGGCGGTCGACTACCTCACCGGCTGGGCCCAGCCGTGCTTCGGCGCGGACCCCGACGAGCTGTCGCTGCTCTACGTCCTCTGGTACGTCGCCTGCTCCGGCAACGCCGCGAAGCGCGGCACCGTGGAGCGCAACGGCGGCACCACCCGTGCCGCCCAGGAGCGCCGCTTCGACGGTGGCGCCCAGCAGCTGCCCCTGCGCCTGGCCGCGACGCTGCCCGACGGGACCGTCCGCCTCGCATCGGCCGTCACCGCGGTCCGGCAGGACACCGAGGGGGTGGAGCTGACGACCGGCGACGGCACGGTCCGCGCACGACGTCTGGTGCTGGCGGCGCCGCCCGAGCCGCTGGGCCGGGTCGACTGGGGCGACGCGGTGCCGGCTTCGCGGACCGACCTGTGGCGACGCATGCCGATGGGCCGGCTGATGAAGGTCGACGCCGTCTACGACCGGCCGTTCTGGCGCGACGAGCGGCGCAACGGCTTCGCCATGGCGCCCGACGGCCCCGTCCGGGTCACGTTCGACAACACCGCCCGGACGCCGGGCGCCCCCGGCGTGCTGCTCGCGTTCATCGGCGGCGCCGCCTGGCGCGAGGTGGCCGACCTGGACCCCGCGAGCCGCCGCGACGCCGTGCTCCGCGGCCTCGCCCGGCTGTACGGCGAGCGCGCGCTCGCGCCCGTCGAGTACGTCGAGTACGACTGGGCCGAGCCCCGACCCGGACCCGACGACCCGGCCCGCTGGACCGGTGGCGCACCCGTCCCGGTGCTCGCACCAGGCGTGATGACCGGCGGGTTCGACCAGATCCGCACGCCCGTGGGGCGCATCCACGTGGCCGGCACCGAGACCTCGACGTACTGGACGGGCTACATGGACGGCGCCGTCCGCGCGGGCGAGCGGGCCGCCCGGGAGGTGCTCGCCGCCGACTGAGCAGGCACGACCGGGGCCGCCGCCGGTCTCGACGTCGCCGCCCTCAGCGCGCTTCGACGCTCGTCAGTCCACCGGCTCCAGCAGGAACACCGGGATCAGGCGGTCGGTCCTCTCCGCGTAGGAGGCGTACGTCGACCAGGTCGCCACCGCGTGCTCCCACCACTCGGTCCGCTCCTCGCCCTCGAGCTCGCGGACGGTGTAGCTGCGCGGCTCGGGGCCGTCCTGGAGGTCCACCAGCGGGTGCGCGCGGAAGTTGGCGGCCCAGACCGGGTCCTCGGGCGCGCCGCCCTTCGACGCGATGGCGACGTACCTGCCGTCCTTCTCGACGCGCATCACCGGGTTCTTGCGCAGCTTGCCGGAGGTCGCGCCGACCGAGGTGATCACGACGATGGGGTCGCCGGTGCGCGGCAGGACGTTCGCCTCCCGGCCGCCGGAGGCCTCGTACGCCGCGACCTGGTCGCGGACCCACTTCTCGCTGCTCGGGACGTACTCACCGTGAAGAGTCATGCCCGCCACAACGTCGGGGCGTCCCCCGGTGTTCCGCCGGGTCCAGCGGTCGTCGGGTCCCCGCCGCTGGGGGTGGGGTTGGAGCCGGGCCGTGCGGGCTACGGTTCCCCCATGAGCACCAACACCCGAGTGATGCACGCGACCCCCGAGCAGGTCTGGAGCGTGCTGGAGGACGGATGGCTCTACCCGCTGTGGGTGGTGGGAGCCTCCCGGATGCGCGAGGTCGAGGACGGGTGGCCCGCCGCCGGCTCGAAGCTGCACCACTCCGTGGGCAGCTGGCCGTTGCTTGATCAGCGACGAGAGCGAGGTGCTCGAGTCGGTCCCGGGATCCCTGCTGAAGCTGCGAGCCGCGGCCTGGCCCTCGGGTGAGGCGGGAGTGACGATCCGGCTCCGGCCCGTCGACGACGGCACCGAGGTGACCATCGAGGAGGACGCGATCGCCGGACCGGGCCGCCTCGTCCCCTCCCCGGTCCGTCACGCCGGCCTGAGGTGGCGCAACGTCGAGACCCTGCGCCGCCTGGCGTTCGTCGCCGAGCGACGTACGCACGCGTGAGCGGCGCCTCCACGACCTACGACGCCGTCGTCGTCGGCTCCGGCCCGAACGGCCTGGTCGCGGCGAACCAGCTGACCGACGCCGGTTGGAGCGTGCTGGTCCTCGAGGCCCAGCCCGAGCTCGGCGGCGCCGTGCGCAGCGACCGGGGGGTCGACCCGGCGTTCGTGCACGACACCTTCAGCGCGTTCTACCCGTTGGCGCTGGCCTCCCCCGTCATCCGCAGCCTCGACCTGGAGCGGCACGGGTTGCAGTGGACGCACGCCGCCGCTCCTCTCGGCCACCCCCTCCCCGGCGGCGACTGGGCCGTGATCCACCCCGACCGCCACGACACCGCGTCCGGGCTGGACGCCCTGCACGCCGGCGACGGGGAGGCGTGGCTGCAGCTGTGCGCCGACTGGGACCGCGTCGGCGACCCGATGATCGAGGCCCTGATGGCGACCTGGCCCCCGGTCCGCGGCGGCCTGAAGGCCCTGGCGTCGATGCGCCACGTCGGGGGCCTGGCCTTCGTCAAGGAGCTGCTGACCCCGGCGGTCGGGCTGGGCCGCGTGCGCTTCGGCGGTGAGGGTCCGCGCCTGCTCCTCGCGGGCAACGGCGGTCACTCCGACATCCCGCTCGAGGCTCCGGGCTCGGGTCTCTTCGCGATGTTGCTGACGATGCTGGCCCAGACGGTCGGCTTCCCCGTCCCGCGCGGCGGCGCCGGCGAGCTGACCCAGGCGATGGCGCGTCGGCTCACCGCGAACGGCGGCGAGATCCGCCTCGACTCCGCGGTCGCGCGCATCGAGGTCGACCGGGGTCGGGTCCGTGCCGTGCGCACGGTCGGTGGCGAGCGTTTCGCCGTACGCCGTGCGGTGGTCGCCGACGTGTCCGCCCCGGTGCTCTACGAGCGGCTGGTCGCGCCCGAGGACCTCCCGGCGTCGGTCGCCCGCGGGATGACGCGCTTCGAGCTCGACCCCGGCACCGTGAAGGTCGACTGGGCGCTGGACGGGCCGGTTCCGTGGACCTCGGCGCCGCCGGTGGCGCCCGGATGCCTCCACGTGGCGGACTCGGTCTCGGCGATGCAGGAGTCGCTGAGCCAGGTCGTGGCCGGCGTCGTTCCGCGCGAGCCCTTCCTGCTGGCCGGTCAGATGACGACCGCCGACCCCAGCCGGTCACCGCAGGGCACCGAGTCGATGTGGGCCTACACCCACGTGCCGCACACCACGTCGTACGACGCGGGTGAGAACGGCGGGCGCCGGATCCGCGGGGTCTGGGACCACGACGACTGCGAGCGCTTCGCCGACCGCATGCAGGCCCAGCTCGAGAAGCACGCCCCCGACCTCGCCTCGCGCATCCGCGCCCGACGCGTGCTCGGGCCCCACGAGCTGGAGCAGCGCAACGGCAGCCTCGTCGGCGGCGCGGTCAACGGCGGCACCTCCCAGCTGCACCAGCAGCTGGTGTTCCGCCCGGTGCCGGGCACGGGTCGCCCGACCACCGGGATCGCGGGCCTCTACCTCGGGTCGTCGTCGGCCCACCCGGGCGGCGGCGTGCACGGCGCCTGCGGGGCCAACGCCGCCCGCGCGGCCGTGGTGGGAGCACGGGTGCCGCGGCTGCGAGGATGACGTCATGCCGTCCCGCCTCACGCTCCCGTCGGGCGGGTCGGGCACCGTCGACGCCGACCGGCTCTACGACCTCTTCTCCACCTGGGTCACCGAGCAGGGCCTGGAGCTCTACGAGCACCAGGACGAGGCGGTCATCGAGCTGCTGAGCGGCGCCAACGTCATCCTGGCCACGCCGACCGGCTCGGGAAAGTCGCTGGTCGCCACCGCGGCGCACTTCGCCGCGATCGCCACGGACCGCGTCACCTTCTACACCGCCCCCATCAAGGCGCTGGTGAGCGAGAAGTTCTTCGCGCTGTGCGACGTCTTCGGCGCGGAGAACGTCGGCATGCTCACCGGCGACGCCTCGGTGAACCCCGACGCGCCGATCATCTGCTGCACCGCCGAGATCCTGGCCCACCTCGCCCTGCGCGAGGGGCCCGACGCCGACGTCGGCCTCGTCGTCATGGACGAGTTCCACTACTACTCCGAGCCGGACCGCGGCTGGGCCTGGCAGGTGCCGCTGCTCGAGCTGCCCCAGGCCCAGTTCCTGCTCATGTCGGCCACCCTGGGCCCGGTCGACCGGTTCGTCGAGGACCTGACCGCGCGCACCGGACGGCCCACCAGCGTCGTCGACGACGCCGAGCGCCCGGTGCCGCTGAGCTTCACCTGGGCCGTCACCCCGCTCGACGAGACGGTCGAGGAGCTCGTCGCCACGCGCCAGGTGCCGGCGTACGTCGTCCACTTCACCCAGGCGAACGCCGTGGAGCACGCGACCAACCTCAAGGCGGGGCTGCGCAGCCCGAAGGGCACGGTGCTGGTCAGCGCCGAGGAGAAGGAGCGGATCGCCGAGGTGATCGGCGACTTCCGCTTCGGCGCCGGGTTCGGGCGGACGCTGTCGACCCTGGTGCGCAACGGGATCGGGGTCCACCACGCCGGCATGCTGCCCCGCTACCGACGACTCGTCGAGCAGCTGGCGCAGCAGGGGCTGCTCAAGGTCATCTGCGGCACCGACACCCTCGGCGTCGGCATCAACGTGCCGATCCGGACGGTGCTCTTCACCGCGCTGGCGAAGTTCGACGGCTCGCGGCAGCGCATCCTGCGGACCCGCGAGTTCCTCCAGATCGCCGGGCGCGCGGGTCGGGCCGGCTTCGACACCGTCGGCTACGTCGTGGTGCAGGCCCCCGAGCACGTCATCGAGAACGAGCGCCTGGTCCGCAAGGCCGGCGACGACCCGAAGAAGCTCAAGCGCATCCAGCGCAAGAAGCCGCCCGAGGGTCAGGTGGTGTGGACCGAGCAGACCTACGACAAGCTGGTGGCCGGCAACCCCGAGCCGCTGGTCTCACGGATGCGCGTCGACAACGCGATGCTCATCCACGTCGCCGCCCGGGAGTCCGACGGTGTCGAGGTGATGCGGCGGCTGCTGCGTGACAACCACGAGGACCCGCGCAACCAGGCCCGCCTGGTGCGCCGGGCGCTGCGACTGGCCCGCTCGCTGGTGCGCTCCGGCATCCTGACGCGGCTCGACGAGGTCGACGAGCTCGGGCGCCGCTACGTGCTGACGGTGGACCTGCCTCCCGACTTCGCCCTCAACCAGCCGCTGGCCCACTTCGCCCTCGCCGCGCTGGACGTGCTCGACCCGGAGCTCCCGACCTACCCGCTCGACGTCGTCTCCGTCATCGAGGCCGTGCTGGAGTCACCGCGCCAGATCGTCTTCGCCCAGCAGCACGCCGCGCGCGGCGAGGCCATCGGGCAGATGAAGGCCGACGGGCTGGAGTACGACGAGCGGATGGCCCTGCTCGACGAGGTGACGTGGCCGAAGCCGCTCGAGGAGCTCCTCGGGGCGACGTACGAGATCTATCGCCAGACGCACCCCTGGCTGCCCGAGGACGCTCTCGAGCCCAAGTCGGTCGTGCGGGAGATGTGGGAGCAGGCGATGAGCTTCACCGACCTGGTCTCGCGCTACCAGCTCGCGCGTTCCGAGGGGCTCGTGCTGCGCTACCTCACCGACGCCTACCGGACGCTGCGCCAGACGGTGCCCGACGCGCACCGGTCGCCGGAGCTCGAGGAGATCATCGAGTGGCTGGGCGAGACCGTCCGCCAGACCGACTCCTCGCTGCTCGACGAGTGGGAGGCGCTGACCGACCCGGAGCACCACGAGCTGCACGGCGTCGGGCCCGGCGCCGCGCCGCCGCCGCCCCGCGCGCTGTCGCAGCAGGAGCGGCCGCTGCGCGTCATGGTGCGCAACGCCGTCTTCCGTCGGGTCGAGCTGGTCGCGCGTGACGACGTCGCGGCGCTGGCCGCGCTGGAGCGCACCGCCGCCGGACGGGCCGACCCGCCGCTGGTCCCGCACCTGGACTCCGACGCCTGGGACGCCGCGCTCGAGGCGTACTTCGACGAGCACGACCGCGTCGGCACCGGCCCGGACGCCCGCGGCCCCGAGCTCTTCGTCGTCGACACCCACCCACCGACCGACGACCCCGGCCCGAGCGGTGCCGGTGACGCGACCGACGCGACCGGTGCCGCTGACGCGACCGACGGGACCGACGCCGTGCCGCGCCGGACCTGGCGGGTGCGCCAGACCCTCGACGACCCCGCGGGCCACCGCGACTGGGTCATCGACGCCGTCGTCGACCTCGACGCCACCGACGAGGCCGGCGAGGCCGTCGTGCTCGCCACCGCCTTCCACCGCCTCTGACCCCCGACCTCCCCGCGAGACGGCGCTCGCGTCGCACCGAGACGGCGCGTACGTCGCACCGAGACGGCGCTCGCGTCGCGCCGAGACGGCGCTTACGTCGCACCGAGACGGCGCTTACGTGGCATCGAGACGTCCCGACGAAGGTCCCGTATCACCCTCCGACGGGCGTACGACGTACGCGCGACCGTCGAGCGACCTCCTCCGTGATCGAGCCGGTCCACGGCTCGACCGCACCGGCGGGACACCGCCGCACCCCAGGAGGACACCATGACCACGCTCACCCCCCGTCGCCGTACCGCTGTCGCGCTCAGCCTCACTGCTCTGGCCAGCGCCGGACTGACCACCGCGCTCTCGGGCAGCGCCGAGGCCGTCCCGACCGTCCAGCGCAGCTGCGCCACGAACGTCGTCTCCACCCTGGCCCAGAACGGCTGGACCTCCATGGGCCTGACCGCGACGGTGAAGAACGGCACCGCTCCGCGCCAGGTGATCGCGCAGCTGTCCTCCGACGCGGGCGTCGCGCCGAACGCCGAGATCCGCGTGGGCTACTCCGTCGACGGCGGACCGGTCCGCGAGGGTGTCTACGGCCCTGCGAACTTCGCCAACCACACCGACTTCTGGGAGACGCGCACCACGATGGCGGTGCTCCCCCTCGGCGCCGGCACCCACACCGTGCAGGCGTTCTGGCGGATCAGCGGCGCCACGGGGACCAACGGGGTGCTCAACGTCCGCTGCTTCACCCTCGAGAGCCGCACGAGCTGAGCTCGGCCACTCGCCGCACCGCGAGCGCCGTCTCGCCGCAGGCTGCCGCAAGCGCCGTCTCGCTGCACCGCAAGCGCCGTCTCGCAGCACCGCAAGCGCCGTCTCGCTGCACCGCGAGCGCCGTCTCGCTGCACCGCGAGCGCCGTCTCGCGTGGTGCCGAAGCGTCAGGTGAGGGCGCGCAGCAGCGCCGTCACGGCGACCGCGACGGCCACCGCGAGCACGAGGGAGCGCCCTCGCCAGAGGAGGACTCCGGCGAGGGCGACTCCCACGGTGTGGGCGCCCACCGACCAGCGTTGGCCGTCGGCGAAGGTCGAGGTCACCACCAGGGCCGCCAGCAGGGCCGCCGCCATCAGCGCGATGACGCGGCCGAACCAGGCCGGCAGGTCGCGGCCGCCGAGGGCGACGGGACCGGCGGCCTTGATGACGGCCGTCACCACCACCAGTCCGAGGATCAGCCACCAGAGGCCGGCCCCCTGCACCAGCGGGCTCATCGCGCCTCCCCGTAGCGCGTCAGCCCGAGCAGCGCGGCCGCGGCCGCGGCGAGGATCGGGACGCCCGGGGGCGTGAGGGGCACCAGCGCCAGCGCGATCCCCGCTCCCAGCAACGCCACCACCCGCGAGCGCGCGTCGCGCAGCTCTGCGATCACGAGCCCGAGGAAGAAGGTCGGGTAGACCGCGTCGAGGCCGAAGCGCTCCACGTCGCCCAGCAGGTCGCCGGCGAAGGCGCCCGTGGTCGTGCCCAGCACCCAGGTGAGGTACTGCGGAGCGGTGGCTCCGAACAACAACCATCGGTCGAAGGATCCGTCGCGACGGTTCGCCATGGCCCACGAGCTGTCGACGACCGCCTGGCCCTGCGCCGCGCGCGCCGGGGCGGAGCCGGGCAACGAGGGTGCCAGCGCGATCCCCATCGCGAGGAAGCGCGCGTTCATCAGGCCTGCGGCCGACACCGCGGCGCCGATCCCTCCCCCCGCGACCACGATGGACAGCGCGGCGAACTGGGCCGATCCGGCGAAGACGAGCGCCGAGGTCAGCACCGTCTGCAGTGCCGAGAAGCCGGCCTGACGGGCCAGCACGCCGAAGCTCAGCGACAGCACGAACCCGACGGCGGCGAAGGGGAGCCCGCGCCGCACGCCGTCGCGGAAGGAGGCCGTCGGTGAGAGGTCCGGTCCGGGGGGCTCGCCGGGCTGCCCGCGCTCGTCGTCGCGGTCGGGTCCATCGAGCACGTCGCGAAGATTACCCCGGCGTTCGCGGACCGCCCCACACGCGCTGCCGGACCGGCTGACGCCCGGACGCCCACGCTCGGTCGACGGCGAATACCGGCGAGTAGAACCCGTTCTCCCGACGATTTTGCCGGTTATGCGGCATACCCACGGACGGATTTCGCAAACTACGATCTGTAAGTTACGCTCTGTAACAAGCCCGCCGGTGACGGTCGTCACCTGGGCCGCCGATCGACACGGAGGGTGTCGGTCGCACTCATCCTCGAAGGGAGCGCGCCAGCATGCGCACATCGTTGCTGGTCGGACCGAGCCTTGCCCTGACCGCCGCCGTGGCGGTCGTCGTGAGCTCGTTGTTCGACCTCCAGATCGAGTCGGTGGCCCTGCTGGGCGCTGCGACAGGCGCCGCGCTGGCCCTCGTCCCCGACACCACCCCCCTGGCCCGGATGGGCGGTGCGCTGCTCGGCGTCGTCGCCTCCCTGGTCGGCTTCGCGCTGCGCGCTGCCGTGCTGCCCGACTCCGCCGGTGGCCGTGCCGTCGCCGTCATGGTGGTCGTGCTGCTCTGCACCGTGGTCGCGGCCGTCAGCCGCCAGCGCATCGCGCTGTGGGCGCCGCTGCTGGGTGCCGCGGCCTTCGCCGGCGCCTACGAGCGGGTGTACGCCGCCGCGCCGGCCGAGCTGGCCACGACCGCGGTCACCGCGCTGACCGCCCTGCTGGTCACGCTCGCCGTCGGCTTCCTGGCCGTCACCTGGGCCGCTCCGCGCGCCCCCCGGTCCCGCCGCACCGACCGACCCGTCGGTCCCGGCAGCCCGACCCCCGAGCAGCGCACCGATCTCGACACCCTGCTGGACGGCTCCTCGTCCCGCACCGACGACCGCCTGGAGAACGCCCGATGAGCACCCGCCCCTTCCTCGTCCGATCCGCCGCCGTCGCCGGCGCCGGCGCCCTCGGCCTCATGGCCGTCGGCGGCCCTGCTGCGGCCGCCACCGGCGACGACCTCACCGTCGTCAACACCGAGACCGTCCAGGCCTACACCGACGCCACCGGTGAGGTCGAGGACTCGCGCATCTACGAGCAGCTGCACCTCACCGGCCAGGGCAGCACCTCGCTGGAGAACCCGGCCGTGGTCGAGGGCCTGCGCAACCTCGACGGCTTCGACGGCTTCGACACCGAGGACGGCGAGCAGTACCTCGAGCTCGACGTCGACGGCACCGAGGACGTCCGGACCGTCAGCGACTTCGAGGAGGACCTGCCGCTCGAGATCTCCGTCGACTACACCCTCGACGGCACACGCGTCGAGCCGAGCGACCTGGTCGGCGCCACCGGCGACCTCGAGGTGGAGTACACCGTCGAGAACGTCACCCAGCGCGTGCAGACCGTCGAGTTCGAGGACGGCCGCGGCGAGCTGGTCACCGAGGACGTCGAGGTCTCCGTGCCGATGGTCGGCAGCCTGACCACCGTCCTGCCGTCCTCCTTCCGCAAGGTCGCCTCCGGCCAGGCCAACATGGCCGGCGACGGCCGCGGCAACACGAAGATGAGCTTCACCATGACGCTCGTCCCGCCGGTGGGCTCCGACACCGCGGTCTTCGGCTACACCGCCGAGATCACCGACGCGGTCCTGCCGCGTGCCTCCGTCACCGCTCTGCCGGTGAACCCGCTCGAGAGCCCCACCTTCAAGAGCGCGGGCGACTCGTACGCCGCCGGCGCCGCGACCGGTGCCGAGCTCACCGACGGCGCCACCCAGATCGACGACAACCTGCTGCTGCTCCGTGACGGTGCCGGCAACCTGCTGTCGGGCCTCATCAAGCTGCGCGACGGCTCCGCCGAGCTGCAGGACGGCCTGCAGGGCAAGGCCGCCCCGGGTGCGGAGAAGATCGCCGACGGCGCCGAGGAGCTGCGCGACGGCCTGGCCGGCAAGGCCTACCCCGGCAGCCAGCAGCTGTTCGAGGGCGCCGACCTGCTCCGCGCCGGTCTCCAGGACCGCGCCGTCCCCGGCTCCGAGCTCATCGCCGACGGCAACGCCGAGCTGGCCGACGGCCTGACCGGCACCGCCGTTCCCGGCGCTCGGAAGCTCGCCGCCGGTTCGGCCGAGCTCCGCGACGGCCTGGGCCGTCTCGACGCCGGCGCCGGCAAGCTCGCCGGCGGTGCCGGCCAGGTCGCCGACGGCTCGACGAAGCTGGCGGCCGGCTCCGGCGCCCTCGCCACCGGCGCCGGCTCCCTCGCCACCGGAGCCAAGGACGCCGCGGCCGGCGGCACCAAGCTGAAGGACGGGCTGTCGCAGATCAGCGCCGGCCTCGGCCAGCTCGCCGCGGTCGACGGGCTCCCGGCAGCCGCTGCCGGCATCGACAAGCTCCAGGCCGGGGTGGACGTCATCAACGCCGGCCTCGGCGACCTGGGCTCCCCGACCTCCCTCATCGGCGGCCTGAACCAGCTCGAGGGCGGTCTGGGCGCCCTCGTGACCGGATCCGGCAGCCTCGTCGCCGGGCTCGAGCAGTCCGCCACCAAGCTGCCGACCGCGAAGGGCGGTGTCGACCAGGCCAACGGCGCGGTCAACGGCGCCAGCGGCGCCATCGGCGGCGCCGTGGGCGACATCCAGACCGCCCGCAGCGTCCAGGCCTGCGCCGACGAGCCGGTCTGCGCCAACAACCTCGACGCCGCGCTCGGCAAGCTCGGCAACGCACAGGGTCTGCTGGGTGCCGCCGACGGCGCGCTCGGCCAGGTCTCCGCCGGTCTCGGCGAGGCCCTCACCGGCATCAACACCCAGCTCCTGCCGGGTGCACGCACCATCGAGGCGGGTCTCGTCCAGGCCAAGGCCGGCGCGACCAGCGCCAAGAACGGTGCCCTGCAGATCCAGGGGGGTGTGGCTCAGGTCTCCGAGGGTCTGGCGGCCCTGGAGATCGGCGTGACCAAGGCGGTGTCGGGCATCACGGCGCTGTCGACCGGAGCCAACGACGCCTACCTGGGCTCGCAGAGCCTCAGCACCGGCCTGACGGCCCTCGATGCCGGCGCTGGGCAGGTCGCGTCCGGCGCGGGAGACGTCGCCTCGGGCGCCGGCGAGCTCGCCGGTGGTGCCGGCCAGCTGTCCGACGGCGCCAAGGAGCTGAAGGCCGGCACCGGTGACGCGAAGAGCGGCGCCGGTCGCATCGCCGAGGGCAACCTGACCCTGGCTCAGGGGCTGCTGACCGCATCGGTCGGCTCGGAGGAGCTGGCCGCGGGCACCCGTGAGCTGGCCGAGGCCCTGGTCGAGGCCGCTGACGGCTCCGGCAAGCTGACCGACGGTGCCGGTGAGCTCTCGACCGGCCTGAAGGACGCGGCCGACGGTTCGGGCCAGCTGGCCGACGGCGCGACGACGCTCTCCGACGGTCTGCAGGACGCCGCCGAAGGCTCGGGCAAGCTCACTGAAGGCCTGGATACTGCCGCCGACGGCGCGCCGAAGCTCGTCGACGGGGCCCAGCGCCTCTCCGACGAGGGCACCTCCCAGCTGATCAAGGCCGGCGAGGACACCGCTGCGAAGTACGGCGTCATGTACGCCACCCTCGAGGCGGGCGCCGAGCGCGCCACGGACGAGAAGATGATCGTCGGCGCCCCCGAGGGCGCAGTCGGCCTGGCGGCGTACACCTTCGAGATCAAGGGCGAGGACGGCGAGGGCGGCCGCAACCTCACCCGCGGACTGGCCGCCCTCGGGCTGCTGTCCGCCGCCGGCGGGACGCTGTTCCTCCGCCGTCGCCTGGTCTGACCCAGCCGGTCCGGGGCGCGGACCCCCGCCGCGCCCCGGACCTCCCCCACGCAAGCCCCACGTCGACCCGCTTCCCGAGGCATCACCCCGCACGTCCGCTCTCGTTAGACTCAGAACCGATCTCCACGATCACGGGGGGAACTCCATGGCTACGACCCGCATGTCGCACGACGACCGGAGCACGCAGCTCCTCGACGTGGCGGAGGCGCTGTTCACGACGCGCGGCTACGACAAGGTCTCGGTCGAGGACATCGCCCGCGGCGCCGGTGTCAGCCGGCCCATCGTCTACCAGCACTTCGGCAGCAAGGAAGGTCTCTTCCTGGCCTGCGCGATCCGCGCCCGCGAGGAGTTCGAGGCGTCCCTCACCGCGGCCCACCTGGCCTCGCACGGCGACCTGGCCACCTTCGTCGAGCACGGGGGCAACCTGCTCTTCGACCTGCTCTTCGACCAGCCGAGCCGGTGGGCGCTGCTCTTCAGCGGCGCCGTCGGCGAGAGCGGCGACCTGGCCGTCCAGCTGTCCCAGCTGCGCTTCTCCACCGTCGACAAGCTGGGCCTGCTCGCCGGCGAGTACGCCCCCGGCCTCGACGCCGAGGAGCTGCAGGCCTTCGCCAACGCCATCTCCGGCATCAGCGAGTCCTTCTGCCGCTGGTCGCTGCACAACCCGGAGATCCCGCGCAGCCGCATCCTGGCCTACTACCGCGACTTCATCACCAGCGCCATCACGGCGGCGCAGCTGCGCAGCGCCGAGCGCGCCCGGACCCGCATCCACGAGCGGGTCCACGACGAGCGCGCCCTCGCCGACGGCTGAGCCGACGGAGGTACGACGAAGGGGCCGACCCTGCCCATGGCGGGGTCGGCCCCTTCGCTCGTCTGTTCTCTCCTGCGTGCCAGGAGCTACCCACACGCGAGCCGGAGACGGTCAGGGGGCGATGCCCTGCGCGGCCAGGAAGGCAGCCGGGTCGAGGGGCTGCTTGCCCCGACGGATCTCCAGGTGGAGGTGCGATCCGGTCACGTTGCCGGTGGCGCCGATGTAGCCGAGCACCTCGCCGGCCGAGAGCCGCTGACCCTTGCTGACGCTGAGCTCGTTCTGGTGGCAGTACCACGCCTCGCTGCCGTCGGGCAGCGTGACGACGGTCTTGTAGCCGTAGGAGCCGTCGTAGCCGGCCTCGGTGACCACGCCGTCGGCGATCGAGCGGATCGGCGTGCCTGTCGGAGCGGCGAAGTCCAGCCCGGTGTGGCTGCTCGACCACAAGCCGCTGACGGACCCGAAGCGTCCGGTCAGGTCGTAGCCGCCGACGGGCAGCACCCAGCGGACCTCCTCACGGATGACCACGGGTGTGGCGACGACCTGAGGCTCCTGGCTCACCGCGGGCACGACGCGAGTGCCCGAGCGGGACACCCGGGAGTCGCGGTCCAGGATCTTGTCGGCGATGGCGGGCCGGGCGGATGCGTTCGAGACGCTCGTGGCCCCGAAGGAGCCGAGGTCCGAGGCCCCGAGGCCGGTCTCGGCCTCGATGACGGTGGATCCGACGGTGGCTGCCACTCCGGCGACCGGGTGATCACCCACGGCGACGGCGGCGGGAGCGGCGACCAGCGTGGCCACCACAGTCATCCCGAGCGTGCGCCGCACAGCGGTTCGACGTGTCGACATAGCGGAATGGGGTCCTCACCCCACGGTCCCTACCGACTTGTGTGCACGAACAGCGACCGACCTGGGCGGGTAGGAAACATCGTTCCCGGGTGGCGCATGGATCCGAGATCCGCTTGCTCCTGCGCAAGCAACCCCTCCAGTACGCCACATCCGCGCCCCCGTCTCAAATCGAGGGCGCTGTTCGTGACCGAGACCACGTCGGACCCGTGGTCCCGGTCACGTCCGTCGTGACACGGTGGCAGACCGCCTGGCCACACCGCGTACGACGATCCGCCGGCGGCGGTCAGCGCTTGCGCAGCTTGCCGAGCACCGAGCGGACGCCGCGGCCGATGGCCTCGTCCTGCGAACCGCCCCGGCGCGTGCCCGCGCCTCCGGTGTGTCCGGTGGGTCCGGCGGGACGGCCGCCGGAACGGCCTCCTCCCGCGAACCGTGAGACCAGCTGGCTGAGTGCTCCCATGACGTGCTCCCTCCGGGTCGAGTCCGTCGACGGCTCCGATCACCGTCCGACGAGGGACTGTGCCCCGTCGGGGACGGTTCACTCCCCTGCCGGACGATCGGTGCACGGCCACGTCGAACGCGGCCCAGCCGGCGCGCCGCGACGGCCGACCGGGGCGGGGGCGCCGGAGCCGTCGCAGCGGACACCGCCGGACACGCGGTCGGCCCCTCCCACAGGTCGACCGCACGGGCGCTCTCCCGGGCGCCGCGTCCAGTGTGCGTCAGGCGCCACCGGCGCGGACAGGGGCGCAGGGACCGTTCGCCGCTGGTGCATCGGCACCACCCGCGGGAGGGACGCTCAGGCGTCGGGGAGGAGGCCCCGGCGCACCGCGATGGAGAGCGCCTCCAGCTTGCTGTGGGCTCCGAGCTTGGCCGAGAGGTTCGCGACGTGGTTGCGCACGGTGTGCACGCTGACGAAGAGGGCGGCGGCGATGGCGGCGTTGGACTTGCCCTCGGCCAGCAGCTCGAGGACGTCCTGCTCCCGCGGGGTCAGCTCCACCGTGGGACCGGAGCTGCGGGTCAGCTTGGGCAGCAGGCGTGACAGCATCTCGCCGGAGATCACGGCCTCACCGGCCGCCGCGGCCCGGACGGCTCCGATGACCTCACCCAGACCCCTGCTCTTGGACAGGAACCCGGAGGCGCCGGCCTCGATGGCCTGCACCAGCACCTGGTCGGTGTCGCTGGCGGTGAGGACGACGACCTTGCTGCCCGGGCTCAGGGCGCGCAGCTCGCCGATGGCCTCGATGCCGTCGCCGTCGGGCAGGCGGCGGTCGAGCAGGATGACGTCGGGCTGGTGCTCACCGACCCGGCGGCGGGCCTCGGCGAGGTCGCGCGCCACCCCGACCGCCTGCATGTCGGCCTCGGCGCCGACGACCAGCGCGAGGCTGCCGCTGAGGACCTCGTGGTCGTCGACGACCAGGACGCGGACCGGCCGACGGACGTCGTCCCCCGCTGTCGTCGGGATGGGTCCGGGCGTGCCCGCGAGCTCGTCACCGTGGGACATGCAGACGACCCCCTCGTTGGCTCGTGGAGCGACACGTGGCTCCTAGTATGCAGGCACTAGGCCTCGTGCGTGCGGGCGCACCTTCCCGATGAGGACCGATCAGCGGATCCTCGGAGCCGAGGGACAGGAGCGGAGGGACATGAACGCCAGTCGCGCGGTCCGCGTGGTGATCGCCGACGACCACGCAACCGTCCTGTCCGCCGTGGTCAGCGTCCTCGAGGGCGAGCCCGGCTTCGAGGTGGTGGGGTCGGTCAGCAACGGTCTCGACGCCGTCGCGGTGGCGCGCGAGAAACGCGCCGACCTCGTGCTCATCGATGTCCAGATGCCGTCCGGGGGCGCCGTGGCCGCCGCCGAGCTCGCGCGGCTGCGCCCCACCCCCGTCGTGGTGGCGATCTCCGGGCAGACGGCGGCCGCCACCCTCGAGGACCTGCTCCTCGCCGGCGTGACGGGCTTCGTCGCCAAGGGCCACGCCGGGACCGACCTCGTCGAGGTGCTGGAGCGCTGCGCCCGGGGCGAGGTCGTGCTGGCCTGCCCCGCTGCCGCCTCCGCCCTGGCCTCGTTGACCGCTCGCGCTGCCGGGTCCGGCCCGTCCTGACGGACGCTCGCTCGGTGCCGGTCGCCGCGACCGGCGAGCCCCCTCCTCGGCGAGGGTGTGCCGGCGCACTGCCTCCGTCATACGATGCGACCACGACGACGGCCGATCGGGCGGAGGGGGCGAGTCGCGTGGAGACCCAGCATGACTCACCAGCAGCGTGGTTGCGCGCCACGCCCTCCATCGTCTACGCCTTCGACGCCTGCGGCGTCTGCACGATGTCCGAGGGCCCCGGCCTGGAGCAGCTCGGGCTGAGATCGGGCGAGATGGTCGGTGTCGACCTGTTCGCGGCGTACGCCGAGGACGCCCTGCTCGTCGCCAACATGCGTCGGGTGCTGGGCGGCGAGACCTTCGTCTTCTCCCGCGAGGTCGGCGGCCGGGTGCTGGAGACCCTCCTGCAGCCGCTGAGCTCGGCCGCCGACGAGTCCGCCGGAGCCCTCGGCGTGGTGAGCGACCTGACCGAGCAGCGCCGTCTCCAGACCGAGGCGCACGAGCACGAGCGTCGGCTCCGCTCCTTGGTGGAGCTCGACGCCGCCCTCGCCCGTGACGTCGTCGACCTGGGCGCCCTGCTGGACACCGCCGTGCAGGCCGCGACCTCGGGCACCGCGTCCTCGGGCGCGGTGTGGCTGCTCGACGGTGGCAGCCGGATGCGACTGTCGGCCTTCACCGCTGCCCGCAACGCCACCGGCGACGAGGTGCGGCCCCCGATCGACCGGGCCTTCCCCGAGCAGCTCGAGATCGACCGGTGCCTCGCCGACGACATCGCCCGGGCCCGCCACCTCGACCTCGACGGCGACGACGCCGCGCGCGACCTCTTCGGCGACGCCCTCATCGGGTCGTGGTTGCGCGAGAGCGGCGTGCACTCGGTCCTCCGGGTCCCGTTGCGCGCCCGAGGGACGTTGCTCGGGGCGATCGACCTCGCGCGTCGTGGCGAGGCGCCCCGCTTCCACGACAAGGACACCGACTTCGCCGTCGACGTGGCCGAACGCGTCGCGTTGGCGCTCGACAACGCGCTGCTGCTGCAGTCGCAGCGCGAAGCGCTCGAGGAGCAGGTGAAGTTCAAGGCCATGGCCGACGCGACCAGCGACCTGATCGCGATGACCGACACCGACGCGGTGGCGACCTACGTCAACGCCCGCGTCGCCGACGTCGGTCAGCACTGGGTCGGACGCCACATGCAGGACATCTTCGACTCGTCCATCCTCGAGGACGTCGCCCAGGAGGTGGAGAGCAGCCTCGCCGCACGGGGGCGGTGGCGCGGCGACCTCACGCTGCGCGACGCGGCCAGCCCCACGGTCGCGAGCACCGAGGCCTTCCACATCTCCCACCCCGGGACGGGCGAGCCGTTGGGCACGGTCTGGGTGGCCCAGGACGTCACCGAGCTGCGCTCCGCGGAGCAGGCGCTCCGGGCCGCGAACGCGGAGCTGCTGCGCTTCAAGGTGCTGGTCGAGGCCTGCCCGGAGTTCATCGCCATCGCCGCGCTCGACGGCACCGTGCTCTACGTGAACCCGCCCGGCCGCGCCATGGTCGGCATCCCCGACGACGTCGACGTCTCCACGACCCGGATCGCCGACTACCTCACCGAGGAGGGTCTGGAGCGGTCGCTGCAGGTCGAGCAGCCTGCGGTCATCGCCCACGGGTCGTGGGAGGGCGAGTCGACCCTGCGCGACCTGCGGGGCGGTCCGGCCATCCCGGTGCAGATCGCCAGCTTCCTGATCCGCGACCCCGAGACCGGGGAGCCCTTCGGGCTGGCCACCGTCCAGCGCGACCTCTCCGACCGCGTCGCGGCCGAGGAGGCGCTGCGCGACCTCGCCGAGCAGCGACGGCACCTGCTCACCCGGCTCGTCGACGCCCAGGACGCCGAGCGGGCGCACATCGCGGCCGAGGTGCACGACGACTCGGTGCAGTCGCTGGCGGCGGTCGACCTGCGCCTCGGGCTGCTCGCACGACGCATCGCCGCCGACGCCCCCCACCTCCTCGAGTACGTCGAGCCGCTGCGGGCCACCGTCAGCGAGGCCACCGACCGGCTCCGTACGCTGCTGTTCGACCTCACCCCGGTCGACCTCGACCACGGCCTGGCAGCCGCCCTGCGGGAGACCGCCCGAGAGATCTTCGACGACAGCAGCACCGCGGTGGACGTGGCGACCGAGCCCGAGGTCGGCCGCGCGGGCGTCCTGCCCGTGCCGACCCTGCGGGTGGCCCACCGCATCGCCCGCGAGGCCCTGATCAATGCCCGCAAGCATGCTCGGGCGCACCTCGTGAGGGTGACCGTGCGGCGTCGCGACGGCGGGCTCGAGGTGTGCGTGCGCGACGACGGCATCGGCATCCGCGATCGACCAGGCGGTCGTCACGGCCGGCCACCTCGGGCTGTCGAGCATGCAGGACCGGGCCCAGATCGCAGGCGGGACGTGGTCCGTCGGCCGCCGTCCCGAGGGCGGCACCGAGGTGCTCCTCTGGCTGCCCGGGCAGCCGGAGCCGAGCCCTCCACCCGCACGTTAGGACGACCGTCCTGGTCGAGTGAACAGGTTGAGTAGCGCGACAGCACTAGACGGGTTCGTACGCCTGCACCGCGCGCGAACGGGCGCGAGGCTCCACACTGGAGGTGCGTCGGCCGGCTCGTTCCCCCGTCGTGCCGGTCGGCGCCACGCACGCGGTCCTGCCCGAGGCCTGTCGCCAGGTCCGGCAGGACCCACCACGATGGCGGCGCCCCCCAAGCTGGCGCCGCCATCGGCCTGTCCGCGGTCGTCCTGGGTCCAGGACCGGGCCGGGCACCACGAGGGACGGCCCCCGCCCTCCGTGAGGAGGACGGGGGCCGTCGAGGTGTGCGCGGGCGGGTCAGGGCTGCTGGCTGATCCGGTCCGTCGCGGTGGGCGCGACCGGGTCGTTGGCGACCAGGTAGTCCCGCAGGGCGTCGATGTCGAGGCCTTGGGTGATGCGGTCCGTCCCGGAGGTGAAGGCGGCGAAGCTGTCGCCGCCGTCGGCCAGGAAGTTGTTGGCCGCGACCCGGTAGGTCTGGCTGTCGACCAGCGGCACCATGGGGGTGCTCGCGTCGCCGTCGGCGTCGACGAGGACGTCACCGACGATGGCGTTCGTGCTCGGCGCGATCGCCTCGGAGAGGTCCCAGGTGTACCTCAGGCCCGAGACCTGCAGGATCTTGCGGGTGCTCTCGTTGGCCCCGTTCCACTGCTGGTTCAGGACCTCCTTGATCTGGGCCCCGGTGAGGTCGAACGACGTCATGAAGTTGCTGAACGGCTGCACCTCGAACGCCGCGCCGTACGTCACGTCGCCCGCGGCGTTCTCGATGAGGTCGGCGCGGATGCCGCCCGGGTTCATGAACGCCACGACCGGCTCCTCGCCGTCGGGGGTGACGATCGGGGCGAAGACCTTCTGGGCGTCCGCGATCAGGTTGCCGAGCGGGGAGTCGCCGCCGTTGGCCTCGGCCGTGCGGCTGATCGTCGTCCCCGCCTCGATGTGGCCCAGCACCTCCTCGGCGATCGGCTTCACGAGCTCCTTGTAGGTCGCGATCAGGTCGAGCACCGACTGCTGGGGCGTCACCGCCGGGCCGTTCTCGGCGATGAGGTTCTCCGCGAAGGCGGCCGGACGCACGATGTCCCCGGTCCGGGGGTTGATGAGGAAGTGCAGCTTGCTGACCATGCGGCCGAAGGACGCGGCGCTGGTGAGCAGCCGGTTGTTGCCCTTCGGGTCCTGCACGACGCAGTTGTAGGGCTGGTGGGTGTGGCCGGTGACGACAGCGTCGACGGCCGGCTTGAGCTGCTCGGCGATCGCCAGCGCCGGACCGGTCGGACCCGTGCAGTCGTTGTACGCCGTGGTGTCGGCGGGGGTCACGCCCTCGTGCAGCAGCACCACGATGGACTCCGCGCCGCGGGCGCGCAGCCGCGGCACGAGCGCGTTGGCGGTCTCGACCTCGTCCTGGAACGAGATCCCCTGGATGCCGGCCTGGCTGACGATGGAGGCGGTGCCCTCGAGGGTCATGCCGATGAAGGCGACCTTCTCGCCCTCCACCTTCATGATCTTGGTCGCCGGGAGGACGGTGTCGCCCGCCCGCCGGCCCTCGTCGTAGGTCACGTTCGCGCCGAGGTACCGGAACGCGGCACCGGGGAAGCCCTGGTCACCGGGGCAGGAGTTCTGGCCGTCGACGCCGTCCGGGCCGTCGTCGAGGCAGCCGCCGCGCTGCATGCGCAGCAGCTCGCGGTAGCCCTCGTCGAACTCGTGGTTGCCGACCGAGGCGACCTGCAGCCCCACCCGGTTCATCGCCTTCACGGCCGGCTCGTCGTGGAAGGCGGCCGAGAGCAGCGGCGAGGCGCCGATGAGGTCGCCGGCCGCGACCGTGATGGGGGTGGCCCCGGCGGCACGGGACTTGGCCCGCTCCTCGCGCAGCAGCGCACCCAGGTACGCCGCTCCGCCGGCGGGGGTGCTGTTGATCCTCCCGCTCGAGCTCTTGGAGGCGTCGACGACCTCCAGGTTGCCGTGGAAGTCGTTGAGGGCCAGCAGGTCGAGCTTGACGTAGTCGCGCGTGCGGGCCCGGTCGCGAGCCTTGCGGCTCGCACCGTCCGACGTCGTCATCGCGTCGTAGGCACGC
This sequence comes from uncultured Actinomycetota bacterium, assembly GCA_963721555.1. Classification (GTDB taxonomy): domain Bacteria; phylum Actinomycetota; class Actinomycetes; order Propionibacteriales; family Nocardioidaceae; genus Marmoricola_A. Next base: position 333,943 of record CAVRJU010000005.1, read on the forward strand.
TCGGCGTCGGCCCGGTCGGGGTCGGCGGCCGAGGCGTTGGTCGCGACCAGGGTGGTGGCAGCGAGACTGAGGGACGCCGCGAGCACGGCCGGGACGGCCAGGGCGCGACGAGGGATTCGGGGCATGAAGGCTCCTTGTGAGGTAGGTCGCGGCGACCTTATGTCGCCTTCAGGGCTTTCGGCACCCTCCGCAGGAGGGGCACCACCCAAACGTTGCGTGAACGAGACCGACGCCCGCGTGCCGGTCGGCCACTACCCTGCGTGCATGGCGACCCTCGTGCTCACCGTCCTCGGCGACGACCGTCCCGGCCTCGTGTCGGCGGTCTCCGCCGCGCTCGACTCCCACGGTGCGAGCTGGGAGCGCAGCCGGATGGCGCGGCTGGCCGGCAAGTTCGCCGGGGTGGTGGAGGTCGGCGCACCCGACGGCGGCGTCGACGGCCTCGTCGCCGCCCTCGAGGCACTGTCCGAGACCGGCCTGACGGTCGTGGTGGAGCGCACCGACGCCCCCGACGAGGGCGAGCCCTCCCGTCTGGCGCTCGACCTGGTCGGGGCGGACCGACCTGGCATCGTGGCCAGCATCTCCACCCTGCTCGCCGACCGCGGTGTCAGCGTCGAGGAGCTGGAGACCGAGGTGCGCGACGCCCCCATGGCCGGAGGGACGCTCTTCGAGGCCCACGCCGTCCTCGTCGTGCCCGCCGCCCTCTCCTCCGCCGACCTGCGCAGCGCGCTGGAGTCGCTGGCCGACGAGCTCCTCGTCGACGTGGAGCTGGCGGACGTCGCGCCCGTCGGGTGACGGCGACGGTCGGAGGTCATCTGGCGGCGATGACCTCTGGCACCAGCGGTGACGACCGGCAGCACTGACGGACGACCCGGGCGGCGACCGATGCTCGAGATGTCAGGACGAGCACCGCTCACCGAGGAGACCGCCATGAGCCACACCACCGACCGGGAAAGCACCCGCAGCACGGGATCGGCGCGACGCGCCGTCGCCGAGGCCGTCCACAGGGTCGGCCACGTGCCCCGACCGCGCCAGGACCACGAGCACCTGCAGGACGGGGGCACCGCGACGTCGGGCGGCGTACGCCTGCTGGCGGCAGGTCTGCGTCTCGCCCTGGGCTGGACCTTCCTCTGGGCCTTCCTGGACAAGACCTTCGGTCTCGGTCACGAGACCGCCGCAGCCGACGCCTGGACCGAGGGCGGCAGCCCCACCGAAGGCTTCCTGTCCTTCGCCACCGCCGGCCCGTTCGCCGACACCTACCAGGGCATCGCCGGTGACGCCTGGGCCGACTGGCTCTTCATGATCGGCCTGCTCGGCATCGGGGTCGCGCTGGCCCTGGGCGTGGCGATGCGCATCGCCGTGGCGAGCGGCGCGCTGATGCTCGTGCTGATGTGGACCGCGGTGCTGCCCCCGGCCAACAACCCGTTCATGGACGACCACCTGATCTACGCCGGGCTCCTCGTCCTGCTGGCGGCGCTGGGCGCCGGCCGCACCCTGGGGCTGGGGACCTGGTGGGAGAGCCAGCCGATCGTCCGTCGCAACACCTGGCTGCGCTGAGCCGGCGGGGGTGAGCACGATGAACGAGCCTGTACCCAGCGGAGCGGTGGTCGTCGGCATCGACGGTTCCGACCACAGCCATCGGGCCCTCGACGCCGCGTGCGACGTCGCGGCTCGGGAGCACCGCCCGCTCCACGTGCTGCACTGCTACGAGCCCTACCCCGCCGCGATGGGTCCGGTGCTCCCCTCCCGCGACGTCACCTCGACGCTGCGGGGCATCGCGGAGAGCGTGGTCCGGGAGGCCAGGGAGCGGGTCGTCGAGCGCCACCCCGCGATGACGGTCTCGACCAGCCTGAGCACCCACGACGCGCGCGAGAAGCTCTCGGCGGTCTCGCACCAGGCGTCGCTCCTCGTGGTCGGCTCACGCGGTCGCGGGGGGATGCGCAGCCTGCTGCTGGGGTCGACCAGCCTCTGGGTCGCCCACCACAGCGCGTGCCCGGTCCTGGTGGTCCGCCCCGAGCCGGACCCGGCACCCGGCGCCGGCCAGGAGGCCGGGGCGGACGCCGCGGCTGGGGCGGGCGAGGAGCCCGCGCGCGGCGTGGTGGTCGGAGCGGAGGACAGCGTCCGCTCCCGGGCGGCCGTCGAGCTGGCCTTCGCCCAGGCGTCCCTGCGGCGTCTGCCCCTCCGTGTGGTGCACTGCGTGCCGCCGCTGCCGTACCGCGACGACCCCGACGTGCCCCTCGACGAGGACCTCGACGACCTCCAGCTGCACCGGCTGGAGCTGTCGGAGGCGGTCGCCGGCCTGCGGGAGAAGTATCCCGACGTCGTCGTCGAGCTCGCCCTGGCCCGCGGTCCCGCCGCCGGCCGCCTCGTCGAGGAGTCGCGGCACAACCGTCTGCTGGTGGTGGGCGCACACCACCGCAGCGTGTGGGACCTCTTCCTCGGCTCCGTGAGCCGGGCGGTCGTCGAGCACGCCGCATGTCCCGTGATCGTGGCGCCGGGCGACCGTCGCTGATCAGCACCCGGCTCAGAGGAGCGGGACCCACCAGGACATGGTGGTCCCGCTCCGAGCCGCGTCCGCGCCCTCACCGCTCCGAGCCGGGCCGCCGGACCGTGAGCCGGTGAGGCGCATCTCCCCGCCACGTTCCCGGGCCCGGTCCTCCAGGTTCGCCAGCCCGCTGCGGCGGCGTACGCCGTCCCCCGCGTCGCCCGCGTCCCCCGGGTCCCCCGCGTCCAGCCCGACCCCGTCGTCGACCACGGTGACCGAGAGCCGGCCGTCCTGGGCCGTCACCGTCAACGTCACCACGGAGGCGTGGGCGTGCCGGGCCACGTTGGACAGCGACTCGCGGACCACCGCCTGCACGTCCCGGGTGAGCTCGGCGTCGCTGACCGCGTCCACCGGTCCCTGGAAGCGCACGTGCGGCGCGAAGCCGACGGCCGGGCGCACCTCCGCGACCACGGCCAGCACGCCCACGCGCAGGCCTGCGGGGTCGTGCGGATCGGCACGCAGCTGGAAGATCGAGGTGCGGATCTGACCGACCGCGTCGTCGACGAGGTCCACGACCCGCTCCAGCAGCTCCGCCTGAGGGCCGTCACCGAGGGACGCGGTCACGCCCTGCACGGTCATGCCGGCCGCGAAGAGCTGCTGGATGACGTGGTCGTGCAGGTCTCGCGCGATGCGGGCCCGCTCCTCCAGCAGCTGGATGCGCTCCTGGTCGCGCTGCCGGGTGGCCACCTCCAGCGCGAGCGAGACGTGTCCGGCGAAGGTCAGCGCGGTGGAGACGTCGCCGGTGGCGAACCCTCGCTCGCCGGGTGCCCGGCTGACGACGAGCACGTCGCGCCGCTCCCGGGAGCCGACCAGGGGGACGACGACCAGGGCGCGGTCGCGGTCCCGGTCCCGCGTGGTGAGCTGGGGCAGCGCGGACAGGCCGCCCTCGGCGACGACCGCCTCGAGCTCGCCGTCGTCGTCGCGCCGGATCGCCGCACGGGTGGACAGGGCCCAGCCGGCCAGGGCCGCCTCGTCGGCCACCGCCATCGCCGGGCGCCCGTCGCCCACCTCGGTCACCGGCACCAGCTCCGGGAGGTCGACGGCGTCCCCCACGGACCCGGCCGTCACCGGGGCCGGGAGCGACCACACCACGACCCGGTCGGCGCCGGCGAGCCGCAGCACGGTGCGCGCGATGAGCTCGGCGGAGTCCTCGGCCTGGCCGCTGAGCAGCCTGCGCGTCAGCTCGCTGGTCTCCTCCAGCCAGGTCTGCCGCCGGCGGGCCTCCTCGAAGAGCCGTGCGTTCTCGATGGCGATGCCGGCGGTCGCGGCCAGAGCGGTGACGAGCTCGACGTCGTCGTCGCTGAAGTCGCGGGGTCGGAGCCCGCAGAGGTAGAGGTTGCCGAAGACGGTCCCGCGCACCAGGACCGGCACCCCGAGGAAGCTGGCCATGGGCGGGTGGTGGTCCGGGAAGCCGGCCGACCGGACGTCGTCGCCGATGCGCCGCAGCCGGATCGGGCGGGGATCCTCGATGAGGGCGCCGAGCAGGCCCTGACCGGTGGGCAGGTGCCCGATCGCCGCGACCGATGCCTCGTCCATTCCGGCGTGGACGAACTCGTCGAGCCCGTGCCGGTTGGCCGCGATCACCCCGAGTGCGCCGAACTCGACGTCGACCAGGTCGCGGGCCGCCTCGACGATGCGACGCAGCACCGCCGCGAGCGACAGCTCCCCCACGATGCTGCTCGTGGCGCGCAGCAGCCCGCGGAGCCGGGCCTCGACCTCGTCCGGGTCAGCGGCCACGGTGCTCGTCCGCGCCCAGCAGCTTGGTGGCCAGCACGGCGGCCTGGGTCCGACGCTCGAGCCCGAGCTTGCCCAGCATCTGCGAGACGTAGTTCTTCACGGTCTTCTCCGACAGGAACATCTGCTCGCTGATCTGACGGTTGGTCAGCCCCTCGGCGACGTGCCCCAGCAAGGTCATCTCCTGCTCGGTCAGTCCTTCGAGCTCGGGAGCGACGGTCGGGCCGTTGCGCACCCGGTCGAGCACCCGGGTCACCAGCGACGGGTCGATCAACGAGTGGCCCTCGTGGACGCGCTCGACCGCTTGGAGCAGGTCTCCGCGCTTGACGTCCTTGAGCACGTAACCCATGGCGCCGGCCATGATGGCGCTGAAGAGTGCCTCGTCGTCGTCGTACGACGTCAGGATGAGCGCCTTCAGGGTGGGGTCGACCGAGCGGATGGCTCGGCAGACCTCGATGCCCGACCCGTCAGGCAGGCGTACGTCGAGCACCGCCACGTCCGGCTGCAGGGCCGGGATGCGACTGGTCGCCTCCTCCGCGGAGTCCGCCTCGCCCACCACCGTGATGCGCCCGCTGGCCTCCAGCATGGTGCGGATGCCCTGGCGCACCACCTCGTGGTCGTCGAGCAGGTAGACCCGGATCCGGTCCTGCCCGTTCCCTGAGCCGCTCATGGCGCCCATTGGAGCAACGATCGGGCCGGAGCGGAAGGCCCCTCGGTGCCCGGTGGCCCCCACCGCCCGCTGGTGGCCCTGGTGGCTCTGGTGGCTCTGCTGGCTCTGGTGGCTCCGGACGCGTTCAATGGCCCAGCACCCGGCGCCCGGTGATGCTGGAGGCGCGGATGCGCACGAGGACCGAGCGGACCCCCTGCGGCCACGGGTCCGGCTCGGGGTCGGGCACGTGCCCCAGCACCACCTCGACCGGACCGCGCACCAGCACGCTCCATCCCGACTCGGTGTAGTCGTCTGTCTCGTCGACCTCGAACGCGGCTCGTGACCCGCTGCCCTGCTGGGCGATGAGGGAGTAGGGCGAGGTGCGGAAGCGGATGCCGTCGCCGTCGGCCACGTAGTTGACCGGGAAGACCGTGGGGCCCTCGTCGCTGCAGAAGGCGACGCGACCGACCTTCTTCTGGGCCAGCAGCTCGTGGCACTCCTGCTCGCTGACCTCGTGGATCGCACCCCGCAACCACGGGTGTGAGCTCGCCGGGTTCTCGACCGCCATGACCGCCTCCTGCTGAGTCGTCCGGACGCGGAGCTGCGTCCTGCTCTCAGGACCAGTCAACTCCGCGAGTCGGCGGGCGCGGAGAGGAGGAAGTCATGGACGCGATGGTCCTTCGTCGTCGTGGGGGCCGTGGCTCAGGCGTGCTGCAGGCAGCGGGCGGCCCACGGCCGGGCCTCGAGCCGGCCCGGCGGGATGGGGGTCCCGCAGACCTCGCAGACGCCGTAGGTGCCGTCGGCGACCCGCTCCCGCGCGCGGCGTACGTCGTCGAGCATCGTCAGCAGCTCCTCCTGGGCCGAGACGGCCGTCAGGCGGTCGACCGCCATGTTCGTGCCCTCCCCGACCCGCTTGCCGAAGGAGATGTTGCCCATCTCGGCGGGGGTGGCCGTGAGCGTGGCCAGCTGGTCGACCAGCCGCGCCTCGCGCTCGGCGAGCAGCACGTCGGCCTCGGCGAGCGCGGCGCTGGTGCGGGGGTCAGCCACGGTCCTCCGCCTCCGCCCGCAGGCCGGCCGCGAGCTCGGCCAGGGCGGCGTCGAGGTCCAGCTGCGGCGTCCAGCCCCAGCGGCGCGCGCGATCGGAGACGAGGTCGCCGGTCCAGGCGTCCCCCTCCTCCCAGACCGGCTCGAGGCCGAGCGCCCCGGTGACCGCTCCGAGGTAGTCGCGCTGGGTGCCGGTGCCGGTGGCGACGTTGACGGGCGTGCAGCCGCCCTCCACCGGTCCGTGCTCGGGGTCGTCGGCGCAGGGGACGCGTCCGGTGGCGACGTCGGCGGCGAGCCGGGCGAGGTCGTCGACGTGGACCCAGGCGAAGGACTTCTCGGGCACGGCGGTCCGCTCGGACGCGTCGTCGCGGATCTGGGCGGGACGCACGCTGTTCCAGATCGAGGTCTCCCCCACGCCGAGGATGGCCGGCGGGCGCAGCAGCACCCGGGTGATGCCGTCGACCTCGGCCAGGGCCGCGTCGGTGTCGCGCTTCGTGACGGCGTAGACGTCGCTGTCGTCGTCGACCAGGGCGGAGTGCTCGTCGACGTCGCCGGCCGAGGGCGAGCGGTCGTAGACGGCTGCGGTGGAGACGTGCACGAGCCAGGTGACGCCGTTGTCGCGAGCGGCCCTGGCGATGACGGGGGTGCCTTCGACGGCCACGGTGCGCTGGGCCTCGTCGTCGCCGCCGAGCGGGTGGACGGTGGTCACGACGGCGGTCGCACCCGCGGTCACCCGCGCGGCGAGGTCGGGGTCGGCGAAGTCGCCGACGTGCTCCTCGAGGTCGGGCAGGGACGGCGAGGTGCCGGCACGGCGTACGACGGCGCGGACGGTGGCGCCGCGGTCCGCGAGCGCGGCGCAGACCCGGGAGCCGACGAGGCCGTTCGCGCCGGTGACGACCACGACGGGGGTGACGGTGGGGGCGGTGGAGTCGCTCATGGGTCCACCCTCCCCCTCCTCGGGTCGTGGCACACCGCTCAGCCGGTGCCGGTGGGGCCCGCCCGACGCGAGCTGCGGGTCGCCCGCCGTCGCAGCTCTCCCCACAGCTCGGGGTCGTCGACGAGGTAGCGGGCCCGCGCCTTGCGGCGGTAGCGCCAGATCTGCACGAGCCCGAGGCCCCAGAGCAGGTACTGGAACGACATCGCCCAGCGGAACGCCTCCGGCGTGTACGCCGTGGAGTCGCCCGGGGTGCGCCAGTCGAGGATGACCCCGATCGCGGCGACCAGCACGAGGCTGGCGTAGAAGCCGCCCTGGTTGATGATGCCGGTGGCCGAGGCCAGCCGCTCCGAGGGGTTGGAGGTGCGGCCGAGGTCGAAGCCGATCATCGAGGCCGGTCCCCCGACGCCGGTCACCACCACGAGCACGACCAGCAGCGGAAGCGGGGCGTCGCCGGGCCACGCGAGCACGACCGTCCACGCCGCGACGATGGCGGTCACGATGCCCAGCACCAGCGTGGAGCGCTGCCAGGGCTGCACCGTGATGCGCCAGCCGAGCACCGGACCGGCGGAGATCACCGCGACCACCATGATCGTCAGCAGGACGCCGGCGGTCGCCTCGCTGAGGCCCTCGCCGCGCACCAGGAAGGGGTAGCCCCACAGCAGGCCGAGGGTGGTGGCGCTGAACTGGGTGGAGAAGTGCATCCAGAAGCCGAGCCGGGTGCCCGGGTGCTCCCACGAGGCGCCGAGGCTGGCCCGGATGGCACGGACCGACATGGCCTCGCCGCGCCGCGACCGCTCCCCCGGCTGGTCGTGGACGAGCAGCAGGAGCCCGAGGGTCACGAGCACCCCGACGGAGGCGGCGAGCAGGTAGGCCCCGGTCCAGCCGAGGCCTCCCAGCGCCCAGGTCATCGGCACCGCGGCGACGATGGCGCCGCCCTGCCCGATGACGCCGGTGAGCTGGGTGACGAGCGGGATGCGGCGCGGGGCGAACCAGGAGTTCACCAGCCGCAGCACGCAGATGAACGTCATCGCGTCGCCCATGCCGACGAAGAAGCGGGCCAGCAGCGCCACCGGGTAGCTCTCGGCCAGCGCGAAGCCGACCTGCGCCACGGTCAGCACCACGGCCCCCGTGAGCAGCACCGACCGCGGGCCGAAGCGGTCGACGAGCAGGCCGACCGGGATCTGCATCGCGGCGTAGACGAACAGCTGCAGCACCGCGAACGTCGCGAGCTGGGAGGCGTTGATCTCGAAGCGCTCGGTCGCCATCAGCCCGGCGACGGCCAGGGAGGAGCGGTGGAAGACGGCCAGGAAGTACGTCGCCAGGGCCACCAGCCAGATCACGACCGCCTGCCGGAGCCGCCGCTCGGCCTCGCCCGGGGAGGTGGGGTCGACGGGGGTGCTCACCCCCTGATGGTAGGGACGGCTCCTGCGCCGGTCGCCTCAGCCCTCCCGGACCACCGCGCAGCCCCCGGCCGCGACGCGCAGGGGTCCGTCGGAGTTGTCGAACCCGCCCACGGCACGCTCCGCGACGAGGTCGTGCCCGGTGACGTCGAGGGTGACCGCGGTGTCGGTGTGGTTGACGACGAAGACCCAGCTCCGATCGGCGTCACGACGCCGGGTGACGTCGACCCCGACGGGGACGTCCGCGACGACGGGCTCCACGCCGGCCTCGGCGAGCACCCGGGCCGTCAGGGCGTCGGTGCCCGACGGGTCGAGCCGGGTGGCGACGTACCAGGCGGCACCGCGCCGCCCGTCACCTCCGCCGCTGCCCCCGCCGTCCCTGCTTCCCGCGCCGTCGCCGAGGTCGCGGCGCGTGACTGCGGGGACGCCGGGCACCGGACCGTCGACGAACGACGTGACGACCTCGGCGTCGGTGCAGCTCAGGTCCTCGGCCCAGGTCGTGCCGTGGGCGCCGGCCACGAGGCGGTCGTCGAGGCTCAGGCGGACACCGGGCAGCACGGGGGCGAATTCCTCGACACGGACGCCGAGCAGGTCGCGGAACGCACCCGGGTAGCCGCCGAGCCGGATGTGGTCGCGCTCGTCGACGATGCCGGAGAAGTAGGTCACCACGACGTGCGCCCCCGCGTCGGCGGCGGCCTGCACCGCCGCCGCGGTGGCGTCGCTGGTGAGGTAGAGGGTGGGGACCAGCACGACGCGGTAGCCGGTCAGGTCGGGCGTCGTCGCGACGGCGTCGCTGACCGGTACGACGTCGACGGTGACGCCCTGGCGCCGCAGCGACGCGTGCAGGTCGTGGGCGACGGCGCCGTAGCGGACCTCCGCGCTCGGGTGCGCCTCCTGGTCGCAGGCCCAGTCGGCGTGGTGGTCCCACAGCAGCGCCACCTCCGCGTCGACGCGGCTGCCCCGCACCTCGGCGAGGCGGCCCGCGACCGCGCCCAGCTCGACGACCTCCCGCCAGAGCCGCGAGTCGGTGCCGGCGTGCGGCACCAGGCCCGAGTGGAACTTCTCCGCCCCCGCGCGCGAGGCCCGCCACTGGAAGAAGCCGAGGGCGTCGGCGCCGCGGGCGACGTGACCGAGGCTGTGGCGCATCATCTGCCCGGGACGCTTGGCCACGTTGACCGGCTGCCAGTTGACCGCGCTCGTGGAGTGCTCCATGAGCAGCCACGGGTCCCCGCCTGCGAGCCCGCGGGTGTGGTCGGCGGTGAAGGCGAGCTCCGCCTCGGGGTCGGCCAGCGCGCCGACGACGTAGTGGTCGGTGGACAGCACGTCGACGTGCTCGGCCCAGGCGGCGTAGTCGAGGTGACGGAAGTGGTCGTTGGTCATGAAGTTCGTGGTGACCGGCACGTCGGGGGTGACGCGGCGCAGCACCTCGAGCTCGGCGCGGTACTGCCCCAGCAGCGCGTCGGACTGGAAGCGGCGGTAGTCGAGGACCTGCCCGGGGTTGGCGAAGGTCGGGACGGTGCGCGGCGGCACGATCTCCTCGACGTCGCCGTACTGCTGGCTCCAGAACGCCGTGCCCCAGGCCTCGTTGACCCCGTCGAGGTCGCCGTACCGCGCGAGGAGCCAGACCCGGAACGCCGCCGCGCAGATGTCGCAGTGGCAGGGCACGTTGTGGCAGCCGTACTCGTTGGAGACGTGCCACATCGTCAGCGCCGGGTGCTCGGCGTACCGCGTGGCCACCGTCTCCGCGAGCGCGGTCGCGTGCTCGGTGAACACCGTCGAGGAGGGGCACCAGGCCTGGCGGCTGCCCTGCCACAGCCGGGTGCCGTCGGCGCGCTGCGGGAGGGTCTCGGGGAAGCGCCGCGAGAACCAGGGCGGCGGGGAGGCGGTGGCGGTGGCCAGGTCGACCGCGATCCCGTTCGCGTGGAGCAGGTCCATGGCATCGTCCAGCCAGCCGAGCTCCCAGCGGTCGGGCGCCGGCTGCAGGTGCGACCACGAGAAGATCCCGAGCGAGACGAAGGTGACGCCGGCCTCGCGCATGAGCGCGACGTCCTCGTCCCAGGTCTCGCGCGGCCACTGCTCGGGGTTGTAGTCGCCGCCGAAGGCGATGCCAGGGCCGGCCCACTCACGCCACTGTCGCATCCGGTCACTGTGCCTGAGGCCGGCGCGGGATGGGTAGTCCTCCTGCACGACCCGGCGACCGTCGGGTGACTCAGGAAGGAGAGCCCATGATCCGCACCGGCAGCGAGGTGTCCTGGAAGTGGGGCAGCAGCACGGCCACCGGCAAGGTCACGGAGGTCCACCAGGAGAAGGTCACGCGCCAGAGCAAGGGCGAGGAGATCACCCGCAACGGCAGCGACGACAACCCGGCCTACGTCATCGAGCAGGAGGACGGCACCACCGTCCTCAAGCTGAAGAGCGAGCTGCAGGAGTCCTGAGCACGCGAGCGGGTCCCGCCGTCGTCTCGACCCCGGGACCCACTGTCACGTGCGGCTCCGCTCAGAGCTCGACGGTGCGGTTCTCGGCCGGGAACGCGTCCGGGTTCTTGGTGACTGCCGCCCGCAGCGCGCCGACAGCGGTCTTGACCTTCGACGACGGGGCGTCCCAGTACTCCGCCGACGTCGCCTCGACCTTGAGCAGCGCGATGCCCTCGGTCTCGAGCCCCTCGGGGAACCACACCTTCAGCGCCGGCGAGTAGAGCTCCTCGGCCTTGGCGCGGTCGTGGACGACGCTGGCGCGCCCGGAGACCGAGGTCCAGGTGCTGTGCTTGTCGTCGGCGAAGGCCACGTTGACCTCCGGGTCGGCCGCCACCTGGCGTGCCTTGTCGGAGTCGTCGTAGGTGAAGAACCACAGGTCGCCGTCGAACTCGGCGTCCTGCACGGCCATCGGACGGCTGACGCGCTTGCCGTCCTCGGTGGTGGTCGTCAACATGCAGACGCGGGCGTTGCCCAGCAGGTCGCCGAGGTCCTTGACCGCCTGGTTCGTGGTCTGTCCGGTGTCGCTCATGCGCGGGCCGCCCTCTCGTCGGCGACCAGTGCCAGGGTGTTGAGCACGCCCCAGCCGATGGTGGCGGCCAGGACCTTGGAGCGGACCTTCTGGTTCGGCGCGTAGCGGGTCAGGATGGTGGCGTCGCTGAGGTCCCCGGCGATGCGCAGCGCCATGGCGGCCCGGACCAGGGCGGGGGTGCCGAGGATGCCCAGGGCGGAGATGCTGAGGTCACGAGCCCCGTAGGTGTAGGCGACCTGGTCGATCGCAGGGCGCTGCACGTGCGGCGCCTCGAGGGCGTCGCCGAGGTGGCGTGGTTTGGCGAGGGCGAACAGGCCGTAGGCGGCGGTCGCGGCTGAGATGGTGCGGCTCCGAGGGTAGGTCATGCTCCCGACCGTACCCAGGCCCGTTTCTGGTCACCCCCCGGCACGGGAGCCGGTTCCTGGTCACTCGCCGCAGCCAGAACGCCGTACCCGTGCGGGCGTCGACCAGGATCCGGCTCGCTCGTGGCAGGCTCGACGCGTGCTGCTGACCCTCGCGACCGGCTCGGCGACCGCGGCGACGCCCGACCCCGACGTCCGGTTGGCGCTCGTGCTGGTGGCGCTGGTCGCTCTGGCGGTCGCGGCGTCGTACGTCGGGCGCCTGGGGGTGGCGCGCGAGCAGGCGACGGCCGCCGTCCGGGCCGTCGTCCAGCTGTCCGTCGTCTCGCTGGTGATCGCGGCGGCGCTGGCGTCGGTGTGGTGGTCGCTGGCCTTCGTCCTCCTCATGTACGTCGTCGCGACGCTCACCTCTGCGCGCCGGCTCGACGTCGCGCGCGACCAGGTCGTGTGGGTCGGCGCCGCGGTCGCGGCCGGCGTCCTGCCCGTGCTCGTGCTGGCGCTCGGCTCGGGGGTCGTGCCGTTCAACGGCGCCGGCGTCATCCCGGTCGCGGGGATCGTCATCGGCAACGTGATGACGGCCTCGACACTCACCGGTCGGCGCGCCTTCGACCAGCTGCACGACCAGCGCGGCACCTACGAGGCGGCCCTCGCACTGGGGCTCCCGGGCCCGGACGCGGCCGTGCTCGTCGTACAGCCGACCGCGCGGGAGGCCCTCCTGCCCGGGCTCGACCAGACCCGCACCGTCGGGCTCGTCACGCTGCCGGGTGCGTTCATCGGCGTGCTCCTCGGAGGCGGGACACCGCTCCAGGCCGGCGCCGCGCAGATCCTCGTGCTCGTCGGTCTCATGGCCGGCCAGGCCGTCACCTGCGCCGTCCTCCTGCGGCTCGTGGCCACCCGTCGGGTCGTCCGCGCCGACCTGCGCGCCCACCCCCTGCCGCGCTGACCCCCACGGGTGAAAGCCGCGCAAATGTTCTCGCACCAGGCTCGACACGCCGGGTCGACGTCGTAATGCGAGATCATTTGCGCGAGGAAAAGGCCTTCAGCGGGCGAGGTGGTCGGCCACGGTGAGCCAGACGTCGGGGTCGATGCCCATCCCGAGGTGGGTGGAGCCGACCTCGACGTGCTCGACACTGGGGGTCACGTGGTCGATGCAGGCCTGCCAGGACACGATGCCGTCGCGGCGGCTGAAGATCGCGGTGACCGGCACCTGCAGCGGGTTCGCCCGGTCGTGGCGCTCGGACAGCTCGGCGACCCGCTGGCTCTCCTCGGCGCCGTAGTAGCGCGCCACCACGGTGTGCGACGGGCCGCCCACGACCGGGGTGCCGTAGGTGACCACCTGAGCCACCGCCTCGGGGACCTCCCGGGCGACCTCACGCGCGATCACACCGCCGAGGCTCCAGCCCACGAGGTGCACCGGGCCGTGCTCGTCGGCCCACTGCTCGACCTTGACCCGCAGCCGCGCGGCGTCGGCCTGCGGGTCGCCGCGGTTCTTGCCGAAGCCCCACCCGCGCGCGTCGTACCCGAGCCGCTTGAGGAAGGCCCGCAGCGGCGCCCCCGACAGCTCGGGCGCCTGCCAGCCGGGGATGTCCACGACGACGGGCCGGTCCGCGCCGCGCGGCACCCGCGGCGCGCGCAGCAGCCGCGGCGAGGCCAGGGCCAGGCGGGGCCCCTGCACCAGCGCGGCGACCTCGCCGTTGCGGGTCCGCGCCGACGGCGGGCCGGCCGGGCGCGGCAGGTCCGACACGTCGTCCCAGGGTCGGGCCGCGCCGAGGATCCCGGTACGTCGTACCGCGCGCGTCACCATCGGGTCACCTCGTCCGTCACGTCGCCAGCGTAGGGCCCGCCTGGGCGCGAGGCCGGCCAGTTCCTGGTCACTCCCCGCACGATTTGCGGGCTGAAACGTGCAGGCGGTGACCACGAACCCGGTCTGCTGCGGGCAGTGACCAGAACCCAGCCTGGGCGAGCCCAGCCTGTCAGCGGCCCGGCAGGGACGGTCAGGCGGTCAGCGGGGCAGGGAGAACCAGACCAGCGTGCCGCCGCCGTCGGCGGCCTCGAGGCCGATCGCGCCGCCGTGGGCCTCCACGATGCGTCGCGCCGTGGCCAGGCCGATCCCGCTGCCGGGCGTGCTCGGGGTGGACGCGGGTGTAGAGCTCGAAGACCCGCTCGCGCTCCTCCGGCTCCACGCCCGGGCCGTTGTCGACCACCTCGACGCGGTGCCCGCGCCCGTCTGCCCGCGCCCGGACCTCGACGACCGGGGCCGTTCCCGGCCGGCGGAACTTCACGGCGTTGGTGAGCAGGTTCAGCACGACCGCGTAGAGCTGCTGCGCGTCGCCGCACACCACCGGCAGCGGCCCTACCTCGACGTGGGCGCCGGCCGTCTCGACCGTCGGCCGCAGGTCGCGCAGCACGTCGGCCACGACCTCTCCGAGGTCGACCGGCACCGGCCGTAGGTCGGCCCCGAGCAACGCGTGGGCGTGGATGTCGGTGATCATCGACGTCATCCGTCGACCGGCCCGCAGGGCCCCGTCGGCCAGCGTGGACAGCGTGGCGATCACCTACGACCGCCGGCTCGTCGGCCAGCATCTCGACGTTGGCCATCAGGGCGGTCAGCGGGGTGCGCAGGTCGTGGCTGATCTGCCCGGCGAAGAGCGCGAGCTTCTCGTTCGAGCGGTGCAGCTCGTCCTGAGCCTCGGTCAGCCGGCTCAACGACTCCTCGAGCTGGCGACTGCGCAGCCGCAGCTCGAGGGCGTCGACGACCCGCTCGGCCAAGGAGGTGAGCAGCTCGCGCTGCCCGTCGTCGAGGACGTGCGGCTGGTCGTCGAAGACGCAGAGCCGTCCGATCACCACCCCCTGCGGCGTCGTCAGCCCGGCCGAGGCGTAGAAGCGGACGTCCCCGATCACCCCGTTCACGAAGGGGTTCGCCTGGAAGCGGTCGTCCTGGCTGGCGTCGGCGACCATCACCACGCGCGGGTCGTGCAGGACCGCGGCGCACATCGAGTCCTCGCGCGAGCACACCGAGGCGTCGAACCCGGCGGTCGCGACCTGGTGCTGCTCGGTCGCGGTGACCAGGTTGATCGCCGCGTGCGGCACCCCGCACACCTGGGCCGCGAGGTGCACCAGGGCGTCCAGGTCACGGCCTGCGGGCTCGCCGAGCACGCCGTACTGCTCGATGACGGCGTCGGCCTCCGTCAGGTTCAGCGTGCGCATGGTTCGAATCATGCCTTGTCGGACATAATGCCGGGCCACAACCCGCACTCAGCCTTCTCGGAAGCCTGCGACCTGCCTCACTCCGCCAGGCGTACGACGACCCCGCGCCGACCGTCGTGCAGGGCCGCCAACCGTCCCCCGACGGCCTGGGCCAGGTCCGCCGCCTGCGGGTCGGGCGGCATCTCGATGATGCCGTCCCCCTCCAGGCCCAGCTCGATCTCGTGGTGCGACCCGACGGTGAGGACCCGCACACCCACCGTGGACGCCCCGGTCGCCACGCTCGTCTCGAGCAGCCGCCCGAGCAGGCGCCGCAGCGTCACCGGGTCCACGTGGGCACGGCCCGTCGCCCCCGGCTCGTGGCGCAGCCGGCAGCCGACGGCCGAGGCGGCCTCGGACCACCCGGTCACCACCTCCGCCACCAGCGCGTCGAGGTCGACGTCGCGAGCGGCGTCGCGGCGCTGGTCGGCCGAGCGGTCGAGCAGCACCCCGATCGCGGTCGAGAGCCGGTCGAGCTCCGCCACCGACGCGTGCAGCTGCGCCGCGACGTCCGGCGGTGTCTGCGGCCACAGCGCGAGGTCCTCCAGCTCCAGACGCAGGGCGGTCACGGGGGTCCGCAGCTCGTGGGAGGCGTGCACGGCGAGCTCGCGCTCGTGGTGCCGCAGCTCCTCGAGCTGCACCGCGCTGGTGCGGATCGCGTCGCCGATCTCCTCGACCTCCGGGATGCCCGAGCGCGGCAGGTCGGTCACCGGCTCACCCGTGCCGAGACGTCGGGCGGCCGTGGCCAGTCGCTGGAACGGTCGCGACAACCGCCGCGCCATCAGCACCCCGGCCATCACCGACAGCGCCAGCAGACCCAGCACGATGACCACCAGGGGAAGCAGCGCCTCGGAGACCCGGTCCTGCACGGTGGCGGCGGACCGCACGAGCGACACGCTGCCGCCACCGGACAGCTCGCGGTTCGCGGTCAGGTTCTCCGGGTCGTCGGCGGGCCAGTCGACGGAGGCGGTGACCCGCGCCCCGTCGGCCGCGACGTAGGTGATCTGCTCGTCCTCGCCGACCATCTCGTCGAGGAGGGCCGGGGTGACCTCGTCACCGTCGGCGACCTCCTCACGCACCACGATCGCCGCGAGGTCGGTGGCGCGCTGGAGCGCGCGCTGCTCGTCGTCGCGCACGAGCTCGCCCACCTGGTAGGCACGCGGCACGCCGAAGAGCACCAGCACCGCGAGGGTGGACCCGACGAAGGCGGCGACCAGCCGCTCACGCATCCCGCGGGCCGACCTCGAGGCGGAAGCCGACGCCGCGGACGGTCACGACCTGCGCCGGTACGTCGTTGTCGTCGAGCTTCTGCCGCAGCCGTCCGATCGTGACGTCCAGGGTCTTGGTGGAGCCGAACCAGTTCTCGTCCCAGACCTCGTCCATGAGTCGCTCGCGGGTCAGGACCGCGCCCCGCTCGGAGTCCAGCAGGGCGAGGACGTCGAACTCCTTGGAGGTCAGCGTGACCTCGGTGTCGCCGTGCCACACCCGGCGGGCCTGGACGTCGACCCGGAAGCTGGTGCCAGGCGTCCCGGCACCGCCGGCCGCACCGGCCGCCGCGGTTGCGCCGGCGGGAACGTCTGGCCCGGTCTCGGTGCCGGTCGCAGCGCCGGTCGCGGCGTCAGTCGCGGGACCCGTCGGCGGCGCCGTTGCGGAGTCGGGGGCGGTGCGGGCGAACCGTCGCAGCAGGGCGCGCGTGCGCGCCAGCAGCTCGGCCAGCGCGAAGGGCTTGGCGAGGTAGTCGTCGGCGCCCACGTCGAGGCCCACGACCCGGTCGAGCTCGCCTCCCCGGGCGGTCAGGATCAGCAGGGCGTCGTGGTAGCCGCCGGCGCGCATGCGACGGCAGACCTCGAGCCCGTCGATGTCCGGCAGTCCCAGGTCGAGCACGACGAGGTCGACGCCGCCGTGGGCGACGCGTTCGATGCCGGCCATGCCGGTGGCGACCCGCTCCACGGTGTAGCCCTCACGCTCCAACGTCCGCTGCAGGGGCGCGGCGATCCCGTCGTCGTCCTCCACGACCAGCAGCTGCGGTGCCGCCTGTGCCATCTCCGCCATCTGCCGAAGCATACGGATGCGGCGATCGCGACGTGCCACCCACGCGGGCGGACGCGGAGGCGTCGGCTGCGCGGGCGAGGCCGCGTGCGCGCCACGGCACCACGACGGCCACCGTGAGGGCGAGCACGACCAGCAGCACCCGCCCCGTCGACCAGCCGAGCGGGGCCCCGCCGGGAGGTCCCACCGTGGCGGCGAGCAGGTGGGCGCCGGCCACGCAGGCCGCGACGAGCACCGCGAACAGACGCGACTCGCACATCCGGCCGGTCCACAGTCCCCACACCAGCGGCAGGGCCAGCCCGAGCGCCGTGGCAGCGAGCACGCCGGCCCACAGCTCTCCGGCACCGGTGACGACGTACAGCACGAGCTGGGCGACGACGAGCGCGAGCAGCAGGACCGCGGAGGCCGGGCACCCGCGACGCGCGGGTCGGGTCACGGGTCGGACGTCGTCGTGTCGGCCTCGTCGCTGGTGCGGCACTCCCCCACGTCCCTTCTGCGAAGCCATCAGAACTCCCGGTCCGCAGCGCCGGTCTCCGAGGCGACGGCCGAGGTGCAGGCCAGACCCGCGAGATCGGTCGCGCTGGTGCTCGGCGTCCACTGCATGGTCGAGGCGAGACTCACGGTGCGCAGCGAGCTCCCGCCGCTGACGACCGACCCCATCGTGAGGGTGATCTGCGTGACCGGCGATCCGTTCACGCTGATCGTGCTCGCCGTCATCGTGGCGTTGAGCACCGTGGTCGCGCTCGGGCTCACGTAGTCCTGGTTGAGGCGCACCGAGCCGAGGGGTACGACGGTGCTGCTTCCGGCGGAGTCGAGCACGTCGACCGTGTCGCCCCCCGATCCGAGCAGCACGCCGTCGCGCAGCCGCACCGCCACCGCGACGCCCGATCCGCTCCAGCCGGCGCGCAACGAGCTCAGGTTCACCTGCTCGGAGTAGGTCAGGGTCATCACGTCCCCGGCGCTCAGCCGGCCCAGCGTCGCCGCGCCCGTGGTCTGCACGTCGGCGGCACGCAGCGGGGTGTTGTCGACGACATGGCCGCCGGACACCGTCGAGATGGTGGTCCTGCCCGACCCGTCGAGCAGGACGGCGCGCAGCGAGTAGGTGCCGTCCGCGACGCCGGTGGTGTTCCAGCTGCACGTGTACGGCGCCGTGGTGTCGGTGCACAGGTCGGTCCAGGTGGTCGAGCCGTTGGGAGCTCGCTGGATCCGGACCGAGGTGACTCCGGCCGTGGAGCTGGCGGTCGCGGTGAGGTTCACCGTCCCGCTCACGTAGGGGCCGGGGCTGGTCAGCGAGACCGAGGAGACGGTGTTGTCGACGAGCCGGTCGGCGACGGCGCCCGAGG
Source organism: uncultured Actinomycetota bacterium (assembly GCA_963721555.1). Classification (GTDB taxonomy): domain Bacteria; phylum Actinomycetota; class Actinomycetes; order Propionibacteriales; family Nocardioidaceae; genus Marmoricola_A. The sequence continues at coordinate 352,246 of CAVRJU010000005.1, forward strand.
TCGAGCTGTTGCCGGCGAGGTCGGCAGCCACGGCTCGGAACGCGTAGCTGCCGTCCGCGAGCCGGGCGGTGTCGAAGGCGCACGAGTACGGCGCGGAGGTGTCCGCGCACAGCTCCGTCCAGGTCGAGGTGCCCGTCGCGGCGTACTGCACCGAGACGGTGGCGATGCCGGAGCCGGCGTCGGAGGCGGTGGCGGCGAAGGTCACCGATCCTCGCAGCGGGCTGCCGGGGTCAGACATGGTGACCGTGGGGGCGGTGTTGTCGACGAGCACGCCGGCCACGACCGCGGAGGTGGTGCTCGACGTGCCGGTCACCGCCACGGCGCGCAGGTCGTAGGGGCCGTTGGCGACCGCCGCCGTCGCCCACGAACAGGTGTAGGGCTGTGCGAGCCCGGCGCAGCCGGTGATCGTGCGCCAGCTCGTGCCGCCGGCCGCGACGTACTGCACGTCGACCTGGTAGCTCAGCGAGCCGGCGCCGGCAACGGTCGCGGTCAGCGGGACGGTGCCGCGCACGGCGTCGGCGGGACGGCTCAGCGTGACCATCAGGTTGTTGGCGACGGTGGTGCGGACCACGTCGGAGACGGTCACGTAGCCGACGACGTCCGTGGCGCGGGCGCGCAGCTCGCGGCCGCCGTCCGCGACGTTCTTGGTGTTCCACGAGCAGGAGTACGGCGCGGTGGTCGTCGTGCACAGTGTGGTCCAGGTGCCGGAGCCCTCCGCGGACTGCTCGATGACGACCTGGGCGATCCCGCTCTCGCCGTCGGTGGCGTCCGCGGTGACCGTCACGGTGTCCTTGACCGAGGTGCCCGGGTTGCGCACGGTCACGCTCGGGGGCGTCCAGTCGCTGGCTGCCGTGACCGTGCTGACCGCGTTGCTGGTGGTCGCGACGTAGGTGGCGCCGGAGAACGACGGCATCCCGAGCAGCACCAGGCCGGCGCTCAGCGCCAGGACGAGGAGAGCGACGGGACGGGACATCGAGAGGACTCCTGGGAGAGGGCAGACGGGGTGGAGGTCGTGAGGACAACGCTAGGAGTCGGCGGGCCACCGCCGGGCAACGCGACTGCCACAGCCGTTCCACACCTCGGCAACACCGACCCACCTGCACACGGCGTACGGGACGAGGTCGCCGCCCCGCAGGGCGGGGGTCCCCGCGGAGCGACGAGAGCGAGGTCGTCGGGAGGACGTCAGACGCCGGCGGGGGCCGGACGGTGCGGACCGACGGGCTGGAGGTCGGTGAGCCGGCCCTGGGCCGGGACCAGGGCGCTGGGCGCGGGCACCCGGTCCGGCTCGGCGGCGTGGTCACCGGTGACGGCCGGTGTGCCGGAGGGCGACGCGGACCGGGGCCGGAGGGCCTTGGCGAGCTCGACGAGGGCGAGCAGGGCGATGAGGCCCGCGGGGACGCCGACGAGCAGCATCCGGGTGTCCCGGTCGGCCAGCGCGATGAAGGCGTGGCCGACGAGCGGGACGGTGTGCTCGACCACCGGCTGGGTGGGAGCGGTGAGCTCGAAGCGCCACGGGTCGGCGTCGGCGTTGGCGTCGCCCTTGGTGCGGTAGAGCGTGCCGCCGCCCTCGGCGGGTTCGATGTCGACGATGCGGTGGGTGACCAGGGTCTCGACGCCGGAGGCCGGCGGAGGCATGTAGGTGATGACGTCGCCGCGGCGCAGGTCCTCGACGGCCACGGGCTTCTCGAGGGCCATGGAGCCCTTCTCGAAGGTGCCCGACATGGAGCCGCCGGTGATCACGTAGCGCTCGTAGCCGAGCGCGCTCGGGGCCAGGAAGGCGGCGCACACGAGGATGCTCACCACGACGCCGACGTTGGCGAGGAAGCGGCCGGTGCGACGGATCGCGGTGGACGACGCGGTCGTGGCCATCAGTGCCTCCTCGGGTCAGGTGCGTGCGCGGGTCGGGTCGTGCGGGTCGTGCTCCTGAGCGGCGTACGGCGTGCGGCGGGCGGTAGGTGACCGCCCGGGGCGCCCCCGAGGGCTCAGGCCCCTCGGGGACGCTCCGGCTGGAGCTCAGGCGTCCTCCCCGACGTCTGTGCTCCCGGAGGTCACTGGTCGGTGACCTTGGGGGTGGTCTCCTGGGTGGAGTTCCACTGGTAGACGGCGCCGGCGGACTTCTTCTGGTCCACGTTGCCCGCACCGGAGTCCAGGGTGACCGAGAACTTGTAGGTGTGGGCCTCGTCCGGCGCCCAGGCAGCGGTGCCCAGCGCGACGGCGGAGCCGTCGACGAGGCCGCCGAAGTTGCCGTTGTAGACGGTGGCGCCGGAGCCGGTGTCGGTGATGCTCAGCGACAGGTTGCTCACCGTCGGGTCGGTCTTGTTGCTGAAGGCGTTGGTGGAGCTGACCTCGGTGAGCGAGAAGCTCGCCGGCAGGGTGCCGGTGTTCTTCAGGGTCACGGTGCCGTTGACGGTGTCGCCCGGCTTGATGTTGGTGAGGCTGAAGATCGCGGCGTCCTTCTTGCTGTTGGTGTGCTCGAGCGACCCGGCGGTGACGGCGCTGATGGTGTTGCCCGTCTGCGCGCTGAAGGTCGCACCGGAGCCGACGGCGACGGCGCCGGCGGCGAGAGCGGTGGCGAGGGGGACGAGGATCTTGCGGTTCATCGGGACTCCCTGAGTGAGGTGCTGTGGTGAGCGTCGAGGTTCTTTCTCGATGTCCACAACGCTAGGGATCCCGGCTCCACGGCCGTCCTACACGAGCCCCTCAGGAGCTCCACACTTCGGTAACAGCGCTCTGTGCTCAGCGCAGGCGGCGGGCAGCGAGCGTGGCGACGTCGTCGTTGCGCGACGGGTCGGTGAGGTGCTCGCCGAAGCGCTCGAGCGCAGCCGACAGGTCGTCCGCGGCCAGGCCTGGCAGCGCGTCGAGGACCCGCTGCTGACCGGTGCTGATGTCCTCGTCGCGACGCTCGATCAAACCGTCGGTGAAGATCACCACCGTGTCGCCGGCGCGGAACTCGACCGAGCGCTCGGTGCGTTCCTGCGGCACGGTGCCGAGGGGGGCGCCGTCCGCGATCGGCAGCTGCTCGGTGGTGCCGTCCGCGCGCAGCAGCGCCGGTGGCGGGTGGCCGGCGTTGGTGAAGGTGAGCGAGTCGGTCGTGGGGTCGACCAGCAGGTAGGCCAGGGTCACCAGCTGGTCGGTCGGGAACAGCCCGAACATGGCGTCGAGGGCCCCGACGACGGCGGCCGGGCGCGGGTCGGCCGCGGCGTACGCACGGACCGCTGCGCGCATCTGCGCCATGTTCGCCGCGGCCGCGACGCCGCGTCCCATCACGTCACCGACGAAGAGGGCGACGCGGCCGTCGCGCAACGGGATGGCGTCGTAGAAGTCGCCGCCGACCTCGGTGCGGCCGGACGGGCGGTACCACGAGGCGACCGCCATGCCGTCGACCACCGGCATGGCGTCCGGGAGCACCGCCCGCTGCAGCTGGACGGCAGCCGCGAGCGTCTGGCTGTGCAGCTCGGCGTTGTCGATGGCGATGGCCGCGCGCTTGGCGAGGTCCTCGGCCAGGGCGAGGTCGTCCTCGGAGTAGAGCCGGCCGGACTCCGCCGCGATCCAGCTCATGACACCCAGCACCCGCCCGCGGGCGATGAGCGGGACGGTGACGGCGCTGCGCAGCTGCAGGTCGCGGACCAGCTGCTTCTGCTCCTCCGGCAGGTCGAGCATCTCGAGGACCTCGTCGGTGAGCTCGCGGAGGAACTCGCTCTCCCCGGTGCGCATGACGTTCCACGCGCCGTTGGGAGCGTCCGGGTCCGGCGGGTACCTGTCGGCCAGCTCCTGGGCGAGCTCGACCTTGGCGGGGTCGATGTGCGCGACGGCGAGGCGGCGCAGCACGCCGTCGTCGACGAGGTCGATCGTGGACCAGTCGGCGAACTCCGGCACCACGAGCTGAGCGACCTTGGCCAGCGTCGCCTCGTAGTCGAGGCTGTTGGACAGCTCGATCGCCGCCTCCGCCAGGAAGGTCAGCTTGGCGCTCTGCCGGTCGGCGGCCACCTGGGCCTCGATGCGCTCGATCGCCTGGGCGCAGCTGTCGGCGAAGATGTCGAAGAACTCCAGCTCCGCGGTGTCGAGGATGCGGATGCCCGGGAAGGTCAGGCCGATGGCGCCGATGGTGGTCGAGGCGCCGTGCAGCGGCAGGCAGATGACGGACCGTTCGCCGCCGTCGAGCAGGTCGGGGTAGCGGGCGGCGAGCTCCCGCTCCCCCACGACCACGATGCGCTCGCCGGTGCGGACGGCCTCGGCGGCAGGATTCTGGTCGGCGACCGCGTAGGACGCGTATCGCTTCTCATGCGCCACATGACCGTCGGTGAGACCGACGAGGCGGAGACGGTCGGGGTCCTCGGGGTCCCGCAGGCTCAGCGACGCCATCGTCGCTCCGACCGCGTCCGCACTGTGGGTGATGACGATCTGGCGCACCGCGTCGATCGTGTGGGCGGTGGCCAGCTCGGAGGTGACCCGGGCCAGTCGGGTCAGGCGCTCCCGCAACCGCCCGGCCTCCAGCGCGGTGTCCTCCTGGCCGCCGATCTCCTCGAGCAGGACGGCCACGCCGAACACCTGCCCGGCGTCGCGCAGCGGCGAACAGGTCAGCTCGACCCGACGGGACACCCCGTCGGCCTGACGCATCAGCATGAGCCCACGCCAGGAGTCGCCCTCGAGCACCCGGCGCAGCACGGTCTCCATCTGGTGCTGCTCGCGCTCACCGAAGAGCGCGGACAGCAGCTGCCGTCCGGCCAGCGCCAGGTCGGAGCGGCCGTAGAGGCGCTGGGCGAGGTCGTTGGCCGCCACCACCCGTCCCTCGGCATCGGTGAGCAGCGCAGCGGTGTCGAGGGCGTTGAGAAGCCCCGACCGTGCCGGCCACTCGTCGACGAGAGTCACCCGCACATCGTGGCAGGCTCTGCGGGGGTCGGCATGATCTACGCGGGCGGTTCGTGATGACTCGACCCGGCGGGTCCCGGCAAATGCCTGATCGGCGGTCAAACCGGGACATCGACCGGTCGGACCCGGACCGTTGCGGTCCCGTCCCGACCCGTCTGGTTGGGTCTCCCAGCGTCTGCGGCGGGACTGCAGCGGGCACGGCGTACGCCCGGACGGGCAGCTTCCACCACCGCCGGGGCTGCTGGGACGTCACGAGCCCGAGTCGCCCGTCCGAACAAGCGTCCCTCTCCACAGATGGGGCAGCAGGCGTCACGGAATCGCCTCCGACTGCCGAGGATCGCTGCATGCATCCCGTCGACGCGCTGCACCGGTGCGGGGGCGTCGCGTCGACGCGCAGCCTGCTGCGGCTGACGACCGCGCGCCACCTGCGCGCGGCGCTCCTTCGGGGTGAGGTGCTGCGAGTGACCCGCGGGCGCTGGGCGCTGCCGCAGGCTTCCGAGGGCCTCCGTGCGGCGGCCTCCCTCGCCGGCGCCGCGTCGCACACGAGTGCCGCCCTCGTCCACGGCTGGGAGGTCGCCCACCCTCCTGAGCGACCCCAGGTGGTCGTGCCGCGCAACCGCAACGTGGCCGGACCACGACGACGCGGCACCGAGCTGCGTTGGCGTCCCGTCGCCTCCGACGAGCTCGCCCACCACCTGACCGCGATGGACCGCACCGTCATCGACTGCGCGCGCGACCTACCCTTCGCCGACGCCCTCGCGGTGGCCGACTCGGCCCTGCGTCACCGCGACGTCGACCACCACCGGCTCGTCTCGATGGCCGAGGCGCTTCCCACGACCGGTCGTCGTGAGGCCCAGCGGGTGGTGGAGCACGCGGACCCACGAGCAGCCAACCCGTTCGAGTCGGTGCTTCGCGCCATCGCGCTGGGCGTGCCCGGGCTCTGCGTCCGGCCCCAGCAGCTCATCGACGAGCGGGGTTTCCACGGTCGCCCGGACCTGGTCGACCGCGCCGCCCGCATCGTCGTCGAGGCGGACTCGTTCAGCCACCACGGGACGCGCGCCGCCTTCCGGCGGGACTGCGAGCGCTACAACGCCCTGACCATCCGCGGCTGGGTCGTGCTGCGGTTCGCGTGGGAGCACGTGATGTTCGAGCCTGCGTACGTCCATGACGTCCTGCGATGGGCGGTGGAGCGTCCGGACGAACGGGCACCTCTGCCCCCGACCCTGCTCTGGAGACGGTGAGCGGCCCCTACGCGACCGAGCTGCCCGTTCGGACGAACGGGCAGCTCGATTGTGAAGTTGTCAGGCGCCTCAGCAGACGGAGTCGGACGGCTTGGGGTTGCCCAGGCCGAAGAGCGGGCGCAGCTTGAGCCCCAGGAAGGTACCGCCCAGCGCCAGCACACCCCACAGCCAGCCGTGCAGGCTGAAGGAGGCGATGCCGCCGAAGTAGGCCCCGATGTTGCAGCCGTAGGCGATCCGAGCGCCGTAGCCCATGAGCAGGCCGCCGACGATCGCCCCGAGGGCGAGGCGGCCGGGGATGCGCTTGTGGAGCGTCCAGGACCCGGCGGCAGCCGAGGCGACGAGCGCGCCGAGGATGATCCCGAGGTCCATCACCGACGTGACGTTGCCGAGCACGCCCTCCTGGTAGGCCGCCGCGTTGGCTTGCCAGTAGTCCCAGCCCTGCACGTCGACGCCGACGACGTCGAGGACCTTCGAGCCCCACAGCGCGAAGGCCGAGGTGATGCCCCAGGCCTTGCCGGACAGCCACAGGGTCAGGCCGTTGAGACCGGCGAGCAGCAGCGCGCCGACCCACAGCGGCCAGGCCCCGCGGACGGCCCGGGCGACTCCACGGGCGGCCGGCGGACGGTCCAGGGACGGCACCTTCCGGTCACGCTGCATCGCGAAGGTGACCGCGACGACGGCGCCGATGATCGCCAGGGTGATCAGCCAGGCGCCGAGGTAGCCCGCGCCGGTGTCGGCGAAGGAGACCGGGTCGGCGTTGGGCAGGGTGTCGGTCCAGAACGGCAGCGTGTACGCGCCGAGCACCGAGCCGACGATGAAGGCCACCAGCGTGATGACGATCGCGGTCTGGCCGCTGCCCACGGCGAAGAGCGTGCCGGAGGCGCACGCACCGCCGAGCTGCATGCCGACGCCGAACAGGAAGGCACCGATCAGCACCCCCGCCCCGATGGGGGCCAGGGAGGCGGCCGGCGCGACACCGCCGTACGACGCCCCGCTGGCCAGGATCGGCGCGAACAGCGTGGCCGCGGCGGCGAGCATCAGCATGTGCGCGCGCAGGCCGGCGCCCTGGCGGACCGAGACGAGCTGGCGCCAGGCCGAGGTGAAGCCGAAGCGGGAGTGGAACAGCACGAACCCGAAGGCCAGCCCGACGCCGTAGAGCGTCGCGATCACGCCGCCGGCCTGCAGGAAGACGATGCTGCCCAGGGCCAGTGCGCCGAGGAGGCCGGCGACCACGACCCCCGCCTGGGGCGGGTTCGGTGTGGTGGCCGGCTCGGGCGCCTGGTCGGCCGACCCGGTGGTCTCGAGGGACACGGAGGAATCGCTCATGAAGGGCGCAACACGGTCACACCCGCCTGATGTTCCCCGGACCGGGAGTGACCGGTGCCACGCACCGTGGGTGCGTTGACACCGAGCCCGCCCCGTGGCGCCATAGGGGGCATGAGCGACCTGCCGATCACCTTCACCACCCGTCTCGAGAAGAGCGACGCCGCCGGCGGATGGACCTACGTCGTGTGGCCGGAGTCGGCGGAGTTCTTCGGCACGCGGGGGCGGGTGAAGGTCCGCGGCACGGTGGACGGTGAGCCGTTCGAGAGCTCGTTCATGGCCCTCGGCGACGGCAACCACAAGCTCCCGGTCAAGCAGGCGCTGCGGGTGCGGTCCGGCAAGGCGGCCGGCGACGAGGTCACCGTGGTGGTCACCGAGCGCGTCGGCTGACGGGGTGACTCCGCTCGACGAGCTGCTCGTGCCTGACCCCGAGGCACTGCGGGACTGGCTCCTCGAGCACCATGCGACCTCACCCGGCGTGCTGCTGGTGCTGGGCAAGGCCGGCGGCACGACCACCACGCTGCGGTGGGACACCGCGGTCGAGGAGCTGCTGTGCGTGGGGTGGATCGACGGGGTCGCGGGCAGGCGCGACGAGGAGAGCTACACCGTGCGCGTCACGCCGCGGCGCCCACGCAGCAGCTGGTCGGCCCGCAACGTCGCCCTCGTGGAGCGGCTCGAGGCGGAGGGCCGGATGCAGCCCGCGGGCCGCGCCGCGGTGGAGCTGGCCAAGGCGGACGGCCGGTGGGAGCGGGCCTACGCCGGTCCCGCGACGACCGAGACGCCGGACGACCTGGCCGCCGCCCTGGACGCCGCACCGGCGGCGCGGGCGATGTGGGACGTGCTGACCAGCCGCAACCGGTTCGCGCTCGTCACGCGGGTGACGTCGGTCAAGCGTCCCGAGACACGCGCCCGCAACATCGGGAAGGTCGTGGAGATGCTGGCGCGGGGCGAGACCCCGTTCCCGCAGCGGGCGCGGCCTCCGGAGTGACGCGCCCCGGCACGCGGCTCGACCGCGCCTGGCCCGCACCGACAGGCAGGCAGTTCACCGATTCCGGGCTGCTCAGGCCCCGGTTTCGGGTCGACCTTCCTGCCCGCCGGCACGCCGGGGCTGGCTCAGCCCTCCTCGAGCCGCTTCTTGCGGATCACCTCGACGACGTCGAGGTGGCTCGCCTTCCGCCACTCGGCGACCCGTTCGAGGTCGTGCCACAGCTCCGAGCTGCTGTGGCCGAGACGCTCGTGGTGCCACACCAGCGCGTCGCCGGCGTAGTCGATGTAGGCGATCTCGCGCGCTGCCCGGATCGCCGTGAGCGCCTCGATCGCGTCCCAGCCCTGGTGCAGCAAGATGGCGAAGCCGAGCGACGGGCCACGGTTGATGCCCATGTGGCAGTGGGCCAGCACGACACCGCCGGCGTCGATGGCCTCGACGGCGTAGCCGACCGTGGTGTCGAAGAAGTCGGCCGCGACCCGCTGCCCGGCGTCGTCGATCCCGTGGTGGAGGTAGCCGACCTCGGGGGCCAGCTCCGCGACGAGGTCGGCGTCGTCGGCCTCGACCCGCACGTCGACGATGTGCGTGACCCCGGCAGCCACCAGCTCCTCCAGCTGCCCCGCCGCCATCGACTGGTCGAACGACAGGTCTCCCCCGATGAGCAGCTGCGGGGTGACGAAGTGGGCGTTGGCCTGACGCAGGCTGGGCAGGGTCATGCCAGGACACCTTCCCTTCGCGACGGCGGGCGACACCACGGGCACCTGCCCGCGGGTTGAACCCCCCGCCGACGGGTACGACGACGTCCACCCACCCCGAGGAGGACCCATGGCGGAGCGACTGGTCGCGGACCTGGTCGTCGAGCGGCTGCGTGCCTGGGGTGTCCCCCGGGTCTTCGGCTACTCCGGCGACGGCATCAACGGCGTCATGGGTGCGCTGCGGCGTGCCGACGGCGACCCGGCGTTCGTGCAGGCACGGCACGAGGAGACGGCCGCGCTCATGGCCGTCGGGCACGCGAAGTACACCGGCGGGGTCGGGGTCGTGGTCGCCACCCAGGGCCCCGGTGCCGTGCACGTGCTCAACGGCCTCTACGACGCCAAGCTCGACCACCAGCCCGTGGTGGCGATCGTGGGCCAGCAGCCGACGACGGCGCTGGGCGCGGAGTACCAGCAGGAGATCGACCTCACCGGACTGTTCAAGGACGTCTCGGCGCAGTTCCTCCAGGCCGTCCTCGCCCCCGAGCAGGCCGCCCTGGTCCTCGACCGGGCCTTCCGCACGGCGCTGGCGACGCGCTCGCCGTGCGTTGTCGTGCTGCCCCATGACGTACAGGTGGCGCCGGCGCCCGAGGAGCCGCCCCATACCCACGGCGTCGTGGTGACCACCCCGGAGTGGCGCCAGCCGCGGGTGATCCCGCTCGATACGGACCTGGCCGCCGCCGCGGAGGTGCTCAACGCCGGCGAGCGGGTCGCGCTGCTCGTGGGCCAGGGCGCCAAGGACGCGACCGAGGAGGTGCGGGCCGTCGTGGACCGGCTGGGGGCCGGCGTCACCACGAGCCTGCTCGGCAAGCCGTGGTGGGACGAGACCGCCCCGGACAGCTGCGGCGTGATGGGCCACCTCGGCACGACGGCGTCGGGGTGGCTGATGCACCACTGCGACACGCTGCTGATCGTGGGCAGCCACGACCCGTGGACCGAGTTCTACCCCGCCCCCGGCCAGGCCCGGGCGGTGCAGGTCGACATCGACGGCCGGCACCTCGGCAACCGCTACCCGATCGAGGTCGGCCTGACCGGCGACGCCGCCGAGTCCCTGTCGGCCCTGCTGCCGCTGCTGGAGGAGAAGGAGGGGTGGCGCGCCGACGTGCACGAACAGGTGGCGCGCTGGCACACCCTCGCTGAGGAGCGGGCGCAGACGCCGGCGGACCCGCTCAGCCCCGAGCTCGTCGTACGGTCGCTGTCGTCGCGGCTGCCTGCCGACGCGCAGGTCAGCGTGGACGTGGGCTCGGTCGTCTACTGGTACGCGCGCCATCTCACGCTGCCGCCCGGCGTGCCGGCGCACCTGTCCTCGACGCTGGCCTCGATGGGGTCGGCGCTGCCCTACGGGCTGGCTGCGAAGCTGCACGATCCGAGCCGGCCGGTCGTGGCGCTGGCCGGCGACGGGGCGATGCAGATGAACGGCATCGCCGAGCTCATCACCGTGGCGTCGCGCTGGCAGGACTGGGCCGACCCCCGTTTCGTGGTGCTGGTGCTGCACAACCAGGAGCTGGCCGAGGTCACCTGGGAGCAGCGCGAGACCGAGGGCGACCCGCGGTTCGCCACCAGCCAGGCGCTGCCGGCCTTCCCGTACGCCGACTACGGCCGGCTGCTCGGTCTGGAGGGCATCCGCGTCGACGACCCGGCCGACGTCGGAGCCGCGTGGGACCGGGCGCTGGCCGCGGACCGGCCGGTCGTGCTCGAGGCCGTCGTGGACCCCGACGTGCCGCTGCTCCCCCCGTGGCCCGCGGGCGAAGCGATGCTCGACTCGTTCCACCGGGGCCTGGACCAGGAGGGCGCCGACGGCCAGCACGCCCGAGAGCTGCTCGACCAGCAGGCCGCCCAGGAGCCCACCTGGTAACCCTCGGCGGTCGAGCCGACCCGTCGGTCGAGCTAACCCTCGTTGGTCGAGCAGCGAGCGCCAGCGAGCGTCGTCGAGACCTCGCGAGCCAACCCCGTTGGTCGTAACCCCGGTGGTCGAGCAGCGAGCGCCAGCGAGCGTCGTCGAGACCTCGCCGACCGAGCCCCGGTGATCGAGTTGACCCCGTTGGTCGAGCAGCGAGCGCCAGCGAGCGTCGTCGAGACCCCTCAGGTCCCAGCGACGACGAGACCACTCTCGTAGGCGATGACCACGCACTGCGCGCGGTCGCGCGCCTGCAGCTTGAGGAACAGCCGGGACACGTGCGTCTTCACCGTCAGCGGTGACAGGACCAGCTCCTCAGCGATCTCGTGGTTCGACAGCCCGCGACCGACCAGCGCGAGGATCTCCCGCTCGCGCGGCGTGAGCTCCGCGAGCCGCGAGTCGGCCCGCTCCCGGTGGTCGAGCCCGTCGACAACCGGTGGTCGAGCCTGTCGTCAACCTGGTGGTCGAGCTTGTCGAGACCCACGAACGCCTCCACCAGCCGCCGGGTCACCCGCGGCGCCAGCAGGGCGTCTCCGCCGGCGACCGTGCGCACCGCCTCGATGAGTGCCGCCGGCTCCATGTCCTTGAGCAGGAACCCGGACGCCCCGACGCGCAGCGCGCCGAAGACGTAGTCGTCGAGCTCGAAGGTCGTCAGCACCACGACCCGGGTGGCGGCCAGCCGCGGGTCGGCGACGATGCGCGCCGTGGCCTCGAGCCCGTCGAGGCGGGGCATGCGGATGTCCATGAGCACCACGTCGGGCACGGTCTCGAGCGCCCGCGCCACCGCCTCCTCGCCGTCGGCGGCCTCCGCCACGACGGTGATCTCGGGCTCGGCGTCGAGCAGCACGCGAAAGCCGGAGCGCACGAGCGCCTGGTCGTCGACCAGCAGGACGCGGATCACCGGAGCGAGGTCTCCGGCTGGGCGGGCGTCGCCGGGAGGGTGTCGGCAGGGTCCGCCTCGGCGTACGGCGTCGCGGTCAGCGGCAGCTCGGCGCGGACCAGCCAGCCGCCCGACGCCGTGGCGTCGGCGTGCAGCGTGCCACCCGCAGCGGTCGCCCGCTCGCGCATGCCCTGGATCCCGTGCCCGCTGCCGGGTGACGGCGCCCGTCCGGGTGCGGGAGCGTCGTTCTCGACCTCGACCCGCAGGGTGGCGCCGTCCCGACGCAGGGTGACGCGCGCCCGGGTCGGGCCGGCGTGGCGCATGACGTTGGTGAGCGCCTCCTGCACGATCCGGTACGCCGCAGCTCCGGCCGTGCCCGTGACGGCACTCGTCGATTCGTCCAGGTCGAGCTCGACCTCGACCCCCGACGTGCCGAGCGCCCGCACCAGGTCGGCGACCTGGTCGAGCCCTGGGGTGGGGGCGACCGGGGCCTCGGCGTCACCGGCGCGCAGCACACCGAGCGTCGTCCGCAGGTCGGCCAGCGCCTCGCCGCTGACCTGCTTGATGTGGCGGAAGGTCTGCCGGTTCGTCTCCGGGTCGGGGTCCTGCACGTGGGCGGCGACGCCGGCCTGGACGTTGATGGCGACCAGGGAGTGGGCGACCATGTCGTGCAGGTCGCGGGCGATGCGCAGGCGCTCCTCGTCGACGCGGCGCTTGGCCTCCTCCTCACGGGTGCGCTCGGCGGTCTCGGCCCGCTCGACCAGCGCGTCCTGGTAGGCACGGCGGTCGTGCACCGCGGCGCCCATCGCGAACGGCAGGAACACGAAGGCCAGGTTCTTGAACGTCTCGAAGGACAGCAGCCCGTGGTCGCTGACCAGCGCCAGGTTGGCCAGCACGGCGGGGGCGACGAGCCCGGCGGCGATGACCGCGCGCCTCCGGTCGGCGACCACGGCGTAGGAGTAGCCCGCCACCATGCTGGGGATCGGGATCGTCTGGTAGATCGGCAGCACCATCTGCAGCGGCACCAGCGCGAGCATGCTCAGCCCCAGCGCCCAGCCGGGGCGGCGGCTGCGCAGCAGCGCGACCGGGAGCACGGCGAGCAGGATGACGGCGACCGCTGCCGGGGTGGTGTCGGCGTCGGTGTCGGTGTCCAGCGCCAGCTCGCGCAGCATCGCCGTGGCCAGGACCACGGCGATGCTCACGTCGACGAGGGCGGGTGGGAGCTTGATGCTCATGGGTCGACGCTAGTCGCCGGCCCGCGCCCGGTCATCCTCCTCAGGGAGTAGGTACGAGCTCGCGGTCGTCCGCCACCGGCGCCTCCTCGCGGAAGCCGATCCGGTCGTGCAGCCGGCGCAACGGCATCGGCGCCCACCAGTTGTACTTGCCGAGCAGTCCCATCAGGGCCGGCACCAGCAGGGAGCGTACGACGAACGCGTCGACCAGGACCCCGAAGGCGGTGGCGATCCCGACCTGCTGGATGAAGGAGATCGAGCTGGTGGCGAAGGCCCCGATGGCCACCGCCAGCAGGATCGCCGCGGCGGTGACGACCGCGCCGGTGCGCTGCAGGCCGATCGCGACCGACTCCCGCTCCCCCTCGCCGGCGTCGCGCAGCTCCTTGATGCGGCCGAGGAGGAAGACGCCGTAGTCGGTGGACAGCGCGAAGACCAGCGCGCTGGCGACGAGGAAGTCGGTCGGCTCGATGCCGCCGTTGGGCGTGTAGCCGAGGAGGTCGGTGAACCGCCCGGCCTGGTAGACGAACACCAGCGCACCGAGCGACGCGCCGACCGTGAGCGCGTTCATGACCACGGCCTTGATCGGCAGCACGATCGAGCCTGTCATCAGCCAGAGCACGATCATCGTCAGTCCGACAAGAAGTCCGGCGGCGAGCGGGAGGGCACCGGCGATGGCCTGCTGCTGGTCGACGAAGTCGGCGGCCGGTCCGGCGACCTGGGTCTCGAAGGGCGCGTCGAGGTCGCGGACGTCGGTGACCAGGTCCTGCGCCGGTCTCGCCGGCCGGGTCGCCGGTGACGGTCACGTCGACCTGCCAGAGGTCGGGGCTGAGCGAGACGGGAGCGGTCACCTCGGTGACCCCGGGCAGGGACGCGACCTGCTCGGCGTACGTCGTGACGGCGGCGGTGTCGCTGCTGCCGGCCTCGACGGCGATCGTCATCGAGGAGTCGCCGCTGTCGGCGAACTCGTCCTCGATCGCGTCGGAGACGACCCGGGCGCTCGCCTCCGGCGGGACGACGGTGGCGTCGATCGGCGTCCAGACCGCGGAGAGGGCGGGGAGGGCGAGGCCGAGCATGACGAGCATGGTGGTGGCCGCGACGGCGCCGGGGCGGCGCATGACGGCGTGGGAGAGGCGGTACCACCGGCCGCGGTCGTCGGGGCCGGTGCTGCGCGAGCGCCGCAGCAGCTTGGCGCCCCAGAGGCCGAACACCATCGGGGAGATCAGGAGCGCGGCGAGCGCGGCGACGACCGCGACGACGGCGCCGGCGATGCCCATGGACGTGAGGAAGCCGAGGGGGAAGACGGTGAGGGTGGCCATCGCGACGGCGACCGTGGCGGCGGAGAAGACGACCGAGCGGCCGGCGGTGCGCATGGTGACGGCGATCGCCTCCGCAGTGGCGCCGCGACGGGCGACCTCCTCGCGGTAGCGGGTGAGGAGGAAGAGCGTGTAGTCGATGGCCAGCCCGAGGCCGAGGCCGATGACGAGGTTGAGGGCGAAGACGCTGAGGCCGTAGACCTGGTTGATGCCCTGGAGGGCGAGGAAGGTGCCGAGCACGGTCGTGAGGCCGACGACGAGCGGCATGAGAGCGGCGCGCCCGCCGAAGAAGATCAGCGACAGCACGATGAGGAGCGGAAGCGCGAAGGTCTCGGCGCGGGCGAGGTCGGACTCGACGGTCTCGCCGAGCTGCTCGCCGCCGACGATCTCTCCGCCGACGGTGACGGCCTCGTCGTCGGCGAAGGCCTCGAGGACCGCCTCGGTGACGTCGCCGTCGTCGGCGGCGGCTGCGAGCGTGCCGAGCACCAGGGAGCGGGTGCCGTCCTCGGAGACGAGCCCGGCGGCAGCCTCGGGCGGTGCGTTGGCGGCGGAGACGACGCTGCTGATGCCCTCGATCGCAGCGAGCCGCTCGGTGGCCGACTCGACCTGGGCGGGGGTGGCGGCCGGGCCGTCGGCCGCACCGACGAGGAGGGCGATGCCGGGCGAGGGGGACTCGCCGGTGGCTGCGGTGATGGCCTCGATCGCGGTGACCGACTCGGCGTCGGCCGGGACGAAGCCGCCGCCGTCGTCGTCGAGGGAGCCGGCGACCGACCCGCCGAAGAACCCGGCGAGGACGACGAAGAGGAGGAGGCCGGCCAGCGACCGGCGTGGGTGGCGACTGAGGAGCTGCGTCAGGGAGGTCATGGGTCCACCGTCGCGGCGCGGGGTCCTCCCCCGCGTCCGCCCAGGGGTGGCAGTCGGGCGGCGCCCTACTCCTGCGGGAGTACGCCAGGGGATGTTCGTTCGAACGGGCAGCTCCGGCCCGTCAGACCTTGCGACGACCCGCCGCGGGCAGAGTTGCCCGTCGGGACGTGCGCATGGTCCCGCCGATCAGCGCTCGGACACCAGTCCAGCGACGTGGTCGGCACAGAGGTAGGCCAGCCCGAAGGCCGGGAGCAGCCCGTTCCCGGCGAGGTAACCTCCGGCCCCGTGGCCGGATATCGACATCGCGGCCCCGCCCGAGGCGTAGACACCGGGGACCGGCGACCCGTCGGGCCGGAGCACGCGGGCGTGCTCGTCGACGACCAGCCCGCCCTGGGTGTGGAACAGCGCCGGCTTGACCGCGATGGCGGCCAGCGGCCCCTCGAGCGGGCGCTCCCAGTACTCGCGCCCGTGCGGGTCCGGCTCCCCCTCGGCGATCGCGACCGTCTGCCGCCACGTCTTCACGAGCCCGTCCGGGTCGATGCCAGCGGTAGCCGCGACCTCGGCCGCAGTGTCCCCCCACTTCACGGCCCCCGACTCGACGGTGTCGCGGTAGTCCTGGAAGACCGAGCACGCTTCGTCGATGCGGCGGTCGATGATGATCCACGCCTCGCCGCCGGCTCTCTCGAGCTCGATGGCGGCGAACTCGGAGTAGCCGCAGGTCTCGTCGCCGAACCGCTGCCCGGATCGGTCGACCAGGAAGCCGCCGTGCATGACCGTCGCCCACCCGGCCAGCGTGGCCGCGGGCATGGCCAGGGCGCCGTGTCCCTGATAGGCGTCCAGGTACGCCGTGTCGGCGCCGAGGCGTTCGCCGATGCGCAACGCGTCACCGGTCGACCCCTCGCTGCCGTAGTACTCCGCGTCCGCGATCTCGGGGATGTGGCTGCGGACGAGGTCCCGATCGGCGCCGAAGCCGTTGGTCGCCAGCAGGACGGCACCGGTCGGCACGCGTTCCTCGCCGTTGGGTCCCTCGATCACCGCGGCCTCCACTCCCTCGGGGCCGACCACCACGTCGACCAGCCGGGCCGGCGCCAGGACGTCGACGAGGCCGGAGCGGCGTGCCTGGCGCACGAGGTGGCCGAGCATCGCACGGCCCGAGCGGCCGGGCACGGTGTGGCACCGCAGCTGCGAGTGCCCCGGGTAGGGGAAGTCGGTGACCAGCGACAGGGGCATCTCGACACCGTCGGCGAGCCACTCCACGAGCGGTGCGCTCACCCGGGCCAGGGCGTGCGCCAACCGCTCGTCCGCCTCGCCGTGCGTCTTGGCCACGATGTCGGCCACGTAGGTCTCCGGGGAGTCCTCGATGCCGGCCTCGCGCTGCCAGCGACTTCCGGCGCCGGGCACCATCGCGGTCGACATCGCCGTGTTGTTGCCCACGGCGAAGCTCTCGTTGCGCTCGACGACCAGCACGGTCAGCCCGTGGGAGGCCGCTCGCAGCGCCGCGACCATCCCACCACCGGCGCCCGCGACGACGAGGTCGGGCCCCTCCACCTCGCTCACGGGGCCTCCTGGCCGTCGAGAGCGAGCAGGCGCAACGCCGTCGCGGTCGGGTCGACCACGCGCGGTCCTCCGGCGACCGGCGTCACCTCCACGGCGGAGCACGCGTTGATGAGCGCCTGGCAGTCCGAGCCTGCCGCGGCCTTCTCGACGCCGACTGCCCACGCCGCCGGGTCCGCGATGTCCTCCACGGACAGGTCCATGACCACGGTGGGCTCCGCCTCCACGCCGTACGAGCGCAGCCGCCTGTCGAGCTCGTCCGCGATGGCCCGGTTGCGTGCCACCGCACCGGTGCGCAGGCCCAGCCCCGCGAGGTGGTGCGCCGTGAGCCGGGCGATACCGTGCACCGGCCGGGGGTACGACGAGCCCTGGTCGACGACCGGGTCGAGCACGCAGTCGGAGAGGAAGGCGTCGAAGCCCTCGGGGTCCGCAGCAGCGAAGCGCTCCCGCAACGCCGCGTCGGAGGCGAGCACGTCGTCGGCCGTCTCGAGGGCCCGGGGCACCTCGTGGCCGGCGCCCAGGTTCTCCAGGTGCACCGACAGCCCGGGCGGGGCGAGCCGGTCGTACCGCGCCTGCCGTCGACGCAGCTCGTCGTCATCGACCGCGATCGGGGTGATGGCCAGGATCCTCATCGCTGTCCTCCTCAGGGAGCGGTGGGGGTGATCCCCAGCGCTCTCGGGTCGTTGGGGTGCCCGGCCAGCGCGTGCACCTCGATGTCCATCCAGGGGTAGAGGGGCAGGCTGGTCAGTGCCTCGTGCAGCTCCGTGGCGTCGGTGACGTCGTACAGGCTCCAGTTCGCCCAGCGACCAGGGATGCGCCACAACCTCCGGAGCTGACCCCCGCGGGCGAGCTCCTGCCCGGCCTCGAGCTCGGCGGCGAAGATGCGCTCGCGCTCCTCCTCCGGAGCATCGGGCGGCCAGTCGATCTCGATGTGCACCAGGAACTCCATGCCGACCTCCTAGACGCCGAGGTACGCCTCGCGCACCCGGGGATCGTCGATGAGCTCGTCGCCGGCGCCCTCGAGCACGATGGAGCCGCTCTCGATGACGTAGGCGCGGTCGGAGATGGCGAGTGCCTGCTTCGCGTTCTGCTCGACGATGAGGACGGTGACCCCGGCGTCGCGGATGGCGGTGATCGCCTGGAGCACCTGCGTGACCAGGTTGGGGGCCAGCCCGACCGAGGGCTCGTCGAGCGTCAGGCAGCGGGGTCGCGCCATCATCGCTCGGCCGATGGCGAGCATCTGCTGCTGCCCGCCCGACAGCGTGTCGGCCTGCTGGCTGCGCCGCTCCCGAAGGATCGGGAACAGCTCGAAGACCTGGTCCAAGGACGCCTTGATCGAGGAGCGCGACTGCGTGTAAGCGCCCATCTCGAGGTTCTCCCACACCTGGAGGCCGCCGAAGAGAGCGCGGTCCTGCGCCACGTGGACGAGGCCGGCACGGACGATCTCGTCGGGACGCCGGCCCTGCACCTGCCTCCCGTCGAAGGTCACGGTGCCCCCGGACGGCGCGATGAGGCCGGCGATCGTGCGCAGCGTGGTGGTCTTGCCGGCCCCGTTGGCGCCGATGAGGGAGACGATCTCTCCCTGCTCCACGTGGAGGTCCAGACCGTGCAGGATCTCGAGCTTGCGGTAGCCGGCGTGCAGGTCACTGACGGTGAGCATCAGGCGTAGTCCTCTCCGAGGTAGGCCTCGATGACGGCAGGGTCCTGGGTGACCTGCTGGGGGTCGCCCAGCGCGAGCTCCGCGCCCTCGTGCATCACGAGGAGGCGTTCGGACAGCGCCAGGACGGCCGCCATGATGTGCTCGACGAACATCACCGTCAGCCCGTCGGAGTGCAGGCCGCGCAGCAAGTCGATCATCGGCGCGCGCTCGGCCGGGACCAGCCCGGCCAGGACCTCGTCGAGGAGCAGGAGCTTGGGCTCCAGCGCGAGGGCGCGGGCGAGCTCGAGACGCTTGAGGCCCGCGGTGGGCAGGCTGCCCGACATCGAGCCGACGTACTGGTCCAGCTGGACGCGCTCGATGACCGCGAGCGCGTGCCTGCGAGCAGCACGGCGGGAGCGGAACTTCTGGTGCGAGGCGATTGCGACGTTCTCGAGCACCGTCATGCTCTCGAAGGGACGCATCAGCTGGAAGGTGCGCACGAGACCGGACGACGCGACCTTGTCCGCCGGCCACCCGGTGATGTCGACACCGTCGAATACGACGCGTCCCTCGCTGGGCGGGATCTGTCCGGCGATGAGCGAGAAGAGGGTGGTCTTCCCGGCGCCGTTGGGCCCGACCACGCCGAGGAACTCCTTGTCCTCGACGGTCAGGTCGACGTCGCGGACCGCTGTCAGCCCGGCGAAGCGCTTGGTGAGTCCTTCGACCTCGAGCAGGCTCACGATCGCCACCTCTCCTTCAGCGTGCCGTAGATGCCCTTCGGCATGAAGAGCACGATGACGATCAGCAGGACGGCGTACACCGCGACGTCGACGCCGGCGACGCCCTCGAGGAAGCCCAGGAAGCCGGGCGGGTCACGCAGGACGGTCTTGATCATCTCGGCGAGCGGTCCGACGATGAGCGCTCCGATCAACGGGCCCCAGATGGTGCCGATCCCGCCGATGACTGCGGGCACGATCGCCTCGACCGACACCTGCGAACCGAACGCCTGCTGCGGCCCGACGAAGAAGTAGTACTGCGTGTAGAACGCACCGGCGATCGCGGTGAGCGCACAGCTGATCGCGACCGCGACGAGACGCGCGCGCAGCACGTTGATGCCGAGCGACGCCGCGGCCACCTCGTCGTCCCGGACCGCCTGGAGGCGCATGCCTGACCGGGAACGGGTGTAGAGGATGGTGCCGGCCAGCGCCAGCAGCAGGATGACGCCCGGGATCCAGATGTAGTAGTCGCTCCCCTGGGTGAACTGCAGCTGCCAGAGGGACTCTCCGCCGATGATGGGGAGGTTGAAGCCCTCGGTCTCGCGCAGGAACTCGAGGTTCTGTGCCACGAGCAGGAACATCTGGGCGAAGGCGAACGTCGCCAGCGCGAAGTAGGGCCCAGCCAGCGCGTAGCGCAGGCACAGGAACGCGATGGCGACCCCGGCGAACGCCGCCAGCGCGGCGCCGACGACCATCGCGATCCACGGCGAGATCTCGTGCTCGACGACGAGGTAGGCGTCGGCGTAGGCGCCGATGCCGAAGAACGCCGCGTGGCCGAAGCTGAACAGGCCGCCGTAGCCGCTCATGATGTTCCACGCGACCGCGATGATCGCCACGATCAGCGTCGCGACCGCAACGCTCTCGTAGCGCTCGTTGAGGATGCCGGGGAGGATTCCCAGGAGCACGGCCACGCCGCCGAGGACGACGAACGAGTTCCGACCGCCCGTGTCCTTGAGGCGGGCATCGTCCTTGGGGGCCAAGGGCTCCTCGAGCCGCTCGGCGGTGCCGTTCGCCGGGCCGGTCATCGCGTGGCTCCGAACAGTCCTTGGGGTCGGAAGAACAGCACCAGCACGAAGACCGCGAACACCAGGATCAGCGACCCCGTGCCCGGCAGGTAGAGCGCGCCGACGGTCTGGACCAGCCCGATGATCAGCCCACCGACCATGGCCCCCGCGACGCTCCCCAGCCCGCCGAGCACGACGATGACGAAGGCGAGGATCGTGAACTCCTCACCCACGCTCGGACTGAGGCTGAGGATGGGTGCGATCAGTCCGCCCGCAACGCCGACGCAGGCGGCTCCGATGCCGAAGGTGAGCGCGTAGACGTGCCCGACGTTGACACCGACGAGAGCGGCACCCTGGCTGTTGGCCGCCACGGCTCGCACGGACATGCCGAAGGAGGTCTTGGTGAGGATGAGGGTGAGCAGCGCGGCTACCAGCGCCGCTCCGAGGAAGGCGATGATGCGCTCGTACGACGCGATGGCGCCGAAGACCGTGATCGATCCGGACACCGAGCCCGGCACCTTGAGGGGCCGGCCGCCGAAGACGATGAGCAGGACGTTGACGATGAGCAGGGAGAGCCCCAGCGTCACGAGGAGCGGTGACTCGTGGCTGCCGGCCAGCACCAGCTTGTGCAGCAGCACCCGTTGGACGAGGTAGCCGAAGCCGAACATGATCGGCGCCGCCAGCAGGGTGGCGAGGTAGACCGGGATGCCCGCGCCGGTGGTGAACCCGTAGACGATGAAGATCGCGAGGCTCAGCATGGCGCCGTGCGCGAAGTTCACCACCCCCAGCACGCCGAAGATCAGCGTCAGGCCCACCGAGACCAGTGCGTAGACGCCCCCCAGCAACAACCCGGACACCACGGACTGCGTGACGACTCCGGAGTCCCGGTCACCCACGGTGTAGATGAGGACCAGGCCGACGAGGACGGCGCCTCCGACGGCGAGCGGCAGGCGCAGCCTGCTCGGACCCGAGGACGTCGTTGCTGGGGCGGGCGCCTCGGCGACCGCTCCTGTTCGCTCTGCCATGCTGGATCAGACTCCCGTCAGCGGGTCGGGTAGACCAGGTCGGAGGTCGTGAACTCCTCGGGGAACACCTGCTCGATCTTGCCGTCGAGGACCTGCATCACGATGACCGTCGCGTTCTCGTTCTGCCCCGTCTCGTCGAAGGTGATGGGACCGTCGAAGGCCAGCAGCGAGTCCTCGATCTCGACGCCGGCGATGGCGTCCCGCAGCTCCATCGGGTCGTCGGAGCACGACTCCTCGAGCCCCGCCTTGATGACCTCGACGGCCTGGTAGGTGAGGACGGCAGCCGTCTCCATGGGCTGCTTGTACTCCTGCTGGTAGCGCTCCCGGAGCTCGGTGGCCCGCTCGTTGTTCTGGTCGTAGTGGTAGTTGGCACTCAGGACCTCCTCACCGGCGCGACCCGCGTCGTCGGGGAAGGGCCCGTTGTCGAAGGCGCCGTTGGCGATGCCGTAGAGACCCTGGATGTCCGGGCCGAGCTGCTCGACAGCACGGGCGACGAGCAGGCTGTCGGGGTAGTAACCCGTCGCGAGGATGACGTCCGGGTCGCCTGAGGCGGCCTGGCGGACGACGGTCGTGGCGTCGCTGAAGTTCGTCGGGGAGTAGACGACTTCCTGGACCTCGACGCCGTTCTCCTCGGCGGTCGCGGCGAACGCGTCGTACACGCTCTGGCCGAAGGCGCCCTCGACGTGGATGTAGGAGACCGAGTCGATCTGCTCGCCGCTCTGCTCGGCCGCCTGCAGCAGCGCCTCGGCGCCGTCGGTGCCCATGCTCGTGGCGTTCGGCTGCACCCGGAAGGTGTTCTTGTAGCCCTGCTCGAGGATGGCGTCGTCGACGGCCACGTCGATGACGAACGGGACGCCGCCGCGCTCGGCGACGGAGGAGACGTTCTGCGTGACGTCGCTCTGGTAGGTGCCGACCAGGGCGGTCGCACCCTCGTCGATCAGACGCTGCGCCTCGCTCTGCCCGGTGGCGGCGACGCCCTCGCTGTCACCGGTCTCGAGCCGCAGCTCCGCGCCGTCGAGGCAGTCGATGCCGCCGGCCTCGTTGATGTCGGCCACGGCCATCTCGGCGGCCTGGCTCATCATCGTGCCGGCGCCGGCGAGGGCGCCGGTCAGCGGGTGGACGGCACCGATGACGATCTCGTCGACGTCGCCGCCGGAGCCACCGCCGGTGTCGCCGTCGCCGCACGCGGCGAGGAGCACCGTGGAGGCCACGGCCATCGCGGCCAGGCTGGTCAGCTTCTGCATCGTCGATCCCTGCCTTTCGTGCCGAAGGGCACGTCGTGGTTTCTCTGAGAGAAACGGCTATGGAGCACTTGTTCCGCTGAGCAGTGTTTCGAGTCACATCAGCGGCGCGCTTCCCAGGAGTATGGCACGCGGCCACGCGTGATTCCTAGGGGTACTGCCGAACTTCGGCATCTGATAGGGTTCCGCTTGGCGGAACAGACGTGAGGGGACCGCATGGCGCTACGGGAACAGAGCTGGGGAACCCCCGGAGGAACGGAGTCGGCGGACCGGGTCGCCGACGTCCTCCTGCTCTTCGCACAGTCGGACCGGGCGCTGGGCGTCAGCGAGATAGCCCGTGCGCTCGGTCTGAGCAAGGCCGTGGTGCACCGGATCCTGCAGTCCCTCACGGCGCGCTCGCTCACCTGGGCCGTGCCGGGCGAGTCCACCTACATCCTCGGTCCGGCTGCCACGACGCTGAGCATGCGGGCGTGGGCCCAGCTGGACCTGCGCTACCTCGCCGCGCCGGTGCTGCGCAGGCTGCGCGACGAGACCCGCGAGACAACCACCCTCTCGGTGCTCGTGGGCCACCAGCGGATGTACCTCGACCAGTACGAGAGTCCTCAGGAGGTGAAGATGGTCGTCGAGCTCGGCCCCCGTTTCCCCTTGCACTCCGGCGCGTCGAGCCGGGCGATCCTGGCCCACCTGCCACAGGAGGTCATCGAGCACAACATCACCCAGCTCCGCGACCTGCGTCCCGACCTCGACGTCGGCGCCTACCTCGACGACCTCCACGCCATCCGCACGAAGGGGTACGGCGCCTCCTCGAACGAGCGCGGCACCGGCGCCGCCTCGATCGCGTCGCCGTTCTTCGACCTGGCCGGCAACGTGCTGGGCTCGATCAGCTCGTCGGGACCGGTCTTCCGCTACGGCGAGGAGGGCCACGAGGACCATGCCCGGGCCGTCGTCACCGCCGCCCGCGCCATCTCTGCCACGATCACCGAGCACAGGCGGTAACCCCGTGAGCGCCTCGTCTCCGACAGCAGTGCTGCCCCGGTCCTTCCTGTACGTCCCCGGCAGCAAGCCCGAGCTCTTCGCCAAGGCAGCGGCCGGCCCGGCGGACGCCGTCGTCCTCGACCTCGAGGACGCCGTCCCCCTGACAGGCAAGGCGCAGGCCCGCGACGACGTACGCCAGTGGCTCGTGGGACGCGACCCCGACGGCGCCGGGTCCGGGGCCCAGCCGTGGGTGCGGGTCAACGCGGACGCCCTGAGCGACGACCTCGAGGCGGTCCTCCGCCCCGGTCTGGTCGGACTGTTCCTAGCCAAGACGTCGGTGACTGCCTTGGCTGAGCTGACAGCGCTGTTGGCGCGTATGGAACCCGAGCGCGGAGTCGCCGGCGGATCGGTGCGCATCGTCGGCCTGCTCGAGGACGCCCGGTCGCTGCTGGACCTGCCCGAGCTGGCCAGGTCGCCGCGGCTGACGACGTTCGGGATCGGCGAGGTGGACCTGCTCGCCGACCTGCGCATGGACCGGACCTCCCGCTCGGCCTCAGCGGTGGCGGCGTTGCGCACGCAGGTCGTCGTCCACGCTGCCGCGGCCGGGATGGCCGCCCCGGTCGCGCCGACCTCGACCGACTTCCGCGACCTCGACGCGTTCGCCGAGAGCACGCGTCTGATGCAGGACCTCGGTTTCCGCTCCCGCACGGCCATCCACCCGTCCCAGGTCGGCGTCATCAACGACACCCTCTCCCCCACCGGGGAGGCCGTGGAAGCCGCGCGGGCGGTCGTCGAGCGCTTCGCCGCGGCGGGGGGCGGTGTGACCACGGACGAGCGCGGTCGGCTCATCGACGCCGCCGTCGTGCGCCAGGCACAGGAGACGGTCGCGCGAGCAGGACGCCCCGACCGGTAGCCGAGGCGACCCGCGCGCAAGTCGTCGCTCAGGCTCCGGAGGCCGCGGTCCGCCGGAGGTACTGCCCGCGGGGCTCGCCGACGACCTCGCCGTCGACGAGGACGGCCTGGCCGCGCAGGTAGGTGTCGGTCACCCGAGCGGTGAGGGTGAACCCCTCGAACGGCGTGTACTCCTGGGTGGAGACCGAGTCCTCGGCGCGTACGACGTACTCGGTGTCGTCGTCGACCAGCGCGAAGTCCGCGTCGTAGCCGACGACGAGGTCGCCCTTGCCGCGGATGCCGAAGCGCTCGGCGGGGTTCTTCGACACGAGCTCGGCGATGCGCGGGTAGGGCAGGCCGCGCTTGCGGCCCTCGGAGATCAGGCCC
This sequence comes from uncultured Actinomycetota bacterium, assembly GCA_963721555.1. Classification (GTDB taxonomy): domain Bacteria; phylum Actinomycetota; class Actinomycetes; order Propionibacteriales; family Nocardioidaceae; genus Marmoricola_A. The sequence goes on from CAVRJU010000005.1 coordinate 377,094, forward strand.
GGCAGGAGGTACTCCGTGCCGCCGAAGCCGGACTTCGCCAGGAAGACGTCCTCGCGCGGGTCACCGAACTTCACCTCGTCACGGCAGCAGGCGTGGTCGGAGCAGACCCAGGAGAAGTTGCCGGCCAGCAGGTGCTCCCACAGCGACTCGACGTCCTCCCGCGAGCGCAACGGCGGGTTCACCTTCCCGCCGAGGTTGGCGGTGGTGTAGTCGGCGAGCAGGTGACCGATGGTGACCTCGCGCCGGAAGTCGATGTGGGGGAAGGTCTGCTGCATCATCATCGCGGCCTCGATGGCCTTGCGCGAGGTGAGGTGGAGCAGGTTGATGGTGGGCAGCTCGGTCTCGTGCGCGAGGTAGGAGGCGATGGTGATGGCCAGGCCCTCGGAGTGCGGCGGGCGTGCGGCGCTGTAGGCCTCGAGGCCGGTGAGCTTGCCCTCCTCCTCCACCATCTTGGTGTAGGCGGCCATGATCTCGGCGGTCTCGCAGTGCAGGGAGAGCGAGAGGTTGTCCTTGTCCTCGGGGAACTGCTCGCGCGCCTTCTGCAGGCCTCGCATGATGAACTCGAAGTGCGCCAGGTCGTAGGTCTGGTCCTCCGGGATCATGAGGAACTCCTGCTGGCTCGAGGAGCGCCCGTGCAGCCCGTGCGAGCCGTAGAACATGAAGATCTTGTACGACGCGACGCCGTGCTCCTCGATGAGGTGCGGGATCTCGTCGATGTGCTCGGCCAGGATCGGTGCGACGTGGAAGGCGTAGTCGACGTAGGCCCGGCCGGCCGTCTTCTCCAGGATGTCGGGGAAGATCTCCCGGTAGGGGCCGGTGCGGTTGAGGTAGTAGGCGCCGGTGCGGATGTAGGTGATGCCGGCGGTGACGCCACCTTGGGCGGAGGCACGACTCTCGGAGTCGGCGTCCTCACTGAGGTCGTTGTAGATGCCCCAGTGCTGGTGGGCGTCGACCACCCCCGGGAAGAGGTGCTTGCCAGCTGCGTCGACGACGGTCGTGGCGCGCTCTGGCTCGATGGTCGGCTCGAAGGCGGCGAAGGCGCCGTCCTTCACGGCAACGTCGAGCTGCTCGGGCGCGTCGGCGCCGGGCCGCACGACATGGGCACCGCGGATCAGCAGGTCGTAGTCGGGCATCGGGTCTCCCTCAGGGTGGGTGGTCGAGCGTGTGGGTCAGGGATGGTCGGTTCAGCCGTGGTCCAGCAGGTGCTCGGACCGGTCCGTCAGGTGCGCGGGTCGACGGTGGTGAGCGGGCCGAGGAGGTCGCCCAGGTCGGTCTGCCGGTCGAGCCCGCGGCAGGCCGTCGCGAGCGCCTCGACCTGGTCGGCGGTGAGCATGCGCTGGGCGTTCTCGCGGAACTTCGTGCTCAGCTCCTCGAAGGACAGCGGCCGCTCGGGTCCACCTCGGGTGGTGAGGACGGACTCGGTCACCTCGCTGCCGTCGGTGAGCCGTGCGGTCAACCGGGCAGGGAACTGGCGCGGGAAGATCGCCGTGCACTCGTCGTCGGCGACGACGTCGACCTTGGCCATGACGGCGCGACGTGCCGAGTCGTGGGCGAGCTCGTCGGTGTAGTCCTCCAGGCCCGCTCCCAGCCCCCCGCCGCCGAGGAGGCCGACGGCCACGGCGTACGGGCCGCTGAACTGCGCCATGTAGCCGGTCTGCGGCGTGCGCTTGACCTCGATCGGCTCCCCGATGGTGCGCAGGTTGGGTGCGGGGACGCCGAGGACGAGCGTCTCGATGTCGTCGGCGGTCAGCCCGCGGGCGCGCAGGGCGGCGGCAGCGTCGACGGCGGCGTGGGTGAAGTGGTTGGCCGGGTAGGGCTTGAAGAAGATGCCGGGCACCGCCCAGTCGCGGCCGAGTCCGTCGGTGACCGCGGCGGGGTCGAAGCGCCCGTGCAGCCAGGCCTCGAAGAAGCCGAAGCGACCCTCCAGCACCGTGGGCGGACCGGTGAGGCCGTGACGGACCAGGTCGGCGGCCGACAGCGCGGAGTGGGCGGCCCAGCCGCAGTGGATCCGCTTGACGGTGCCGCCGGTGCGGTTGGCCTCGATGATCCCTGAGGCCATGGAGGCGGCCACGCCGAGGCTGTTGAGCACGGCCTCCTCGTCCCCGGCGATCGCGGCGGCGGCGACGGCGCCGCCCATGGCGCCGCAGATCGAGGTGGCGTGCTGGCCGTGCTCGAAGAAGGTGGAGTTCCCCGCCTCGTCGTCGTAGCCGGCCATCCCGAGCCGGACGCAGGTCTCGAGACCGACCGCGATCGCGCGGATCAGCTCGCGGCCGTCGGCGCCGGCGCGCTCCGCTGCGGCCAGGGCCGCGGGGACGACGGCGGCGCTCGGGTGGAGCACTGACGGCAGGTGCGTGTCGTCGTAGTCGAGGGAGTGGGCGAGGACGCCGTTGACGAACGCCGCCTGGTTCGCCGGCAGCCGCTGCGCGACGCCGACCGCCGAGGCGTGCGGGGCGCCGCCTTGGTCCACGGCCCAGTCGCGGGCGGCCCGGCTGGTGTCGAGAGGGGCCGCGGCCACGGCGATCCCGAGCGTGTCGAGCACGCGCATCTTCACGCTGTCGACGACGGCCTCGGGCAGGTCGTCGTACGACGTCCCGGCGGCGAAGGCCGCCAGCCCCTCGGCCAACGTGCGCTCGGTCATGCCGACACCAGCGCCAGCGGGCGGACGGGCGACCCGGTGGCGCCATAGATGTTCAACGGCACCAGGACGAAGGTGAACTCGTGGGCGGCTCGTGCCGCGAGGGCGTCGAGGTCCATCGACTCGACGATGTAGATGCCGTGCTCGACGAGGAGGACACGGTGGGCCGGCAAGAGTGCGTGACCGCCGTGCGGGGCGAGCCGCTCGAAGGCGATGGTGTCGGCGCCGACGGCGTGTGCCCCCTTCTCGGCCAGCCACCGGGCGCCCGCCTCGGCGACGCCGGGGACTCCGCTCTCGCGCCCGATGTACGGCGCGCCCTCGTCGAACAGCCGACCCCAGCCGCTGCGGATCAGGACGACGTCGCCGGCGTCGACCGCTGTGCCCTGACGCTCCGCGGCGAGCTCGAGGTCGTCGACGGTGATCTCGTAACCGCCCTCGCAGGCGTCGCGCTCGAGCGCCGCCGGCACGTCGAGGAGGACACCGCGGCGGACCATCGGATCGATCGTGTGCACGCCGAGCTCGTCGTACTTCCCGCCGACGCCGGCGGCGACCGCGTCGATGCCGCCGTACATCTTGCCGTCGTGCGAGACGTGCGACAGCGCGTCGATGTGGGTGCCCACGTGGGTGCCCATGCTCAGCATGTCATTCGCCGCGCTGCCCCCGTCGGCGCGCACCATGTCGCCGTGACGGCGCGGCAGCGTGTGCCAGAAGTGCGGGTGGTTGGGCGACTGGGGCATGCCGACCTTCAGCTGGCGGCCGAGGTCGACGACCTCGACGCCCGCCTGGACAGCGCTCAGGAGAGCGTCGTTCACCGGATCACCTCGTCCTTCCTCATCTGCTCGATCTCGGTCCGGTCGTAGCCCAGCTCGCCGAGCACCTCGTCGGTGTCCTGGCCGAGCTCACGGCCTGTGAACCTGATGCGCCCGGGGCTTTCGCTCATCCGCCACAGCACGTCGTGCTGCAGGACGGGGCCGAGCCGCTCGTCGGTCACCTCGCGCAGCATGCCGGTCTCGCGGACGTGCGGGTCCTCGACGAGGTCCTGGGCGTTGTAGACGGCACCGATCGCAGCGCCAGCCTCGGTGAAGGCCTCGAGGACCTCGTCGCGGGTGCGATCGGCGATCCAGTCGCCGACGTAGGCGTCGAGGAGGTCGACGTGCTGCACGCGCCCGTAGCCGGTGCGGAACCACGGCTCGTCGATCACCTCGGGGTGGCCCACCAAAGTCATCACCCGCTCGGCGATGCGCTGCGCGCTGGTGGAGATCGCCACCCACCTGTCGTCGGAGGTGCGATAGGTGTTGCGTGGCGCGTTGTTGGTGGAGCGGTTGCCGTGCCGCTCCTCGACGATCCCCAGCTGGTGGAAGACGGTCGGCGCGGGACCGACGGCGGTCATGATCGGCTGCAGGATGTTCATGTCGATGACCTGGCCACGACCGCTGCGCTCGCGGTGCCACAACGCCATCATCACCGCGGAGGACGCGCCGATGCCGCAGATGCTGTCGGCCAGGCCGAACGCCGGGAGCGTGGGCGGTCCGTCCTCGGCCCCGGTGAGGTCGGCGAAGCCGCTCATGGCCTCGGCGAGCGTGCCGAAACCGGGTCGGCTGGAGTAGGGGCCGGTCTGCCCGAAGCCGGTGAGGCGCAGCATCACCAGGCCGGGGTTGAGGGCGTGGAGCTCGTCGGGCCCCAGGCCCCACCGCTCCAGGGTGCCGGGGCGGAAGTTCTCGATCACGACGTCGGCGTTCGCGGCCAGGCGGCGGAAGGCCTCACCGCCCGCCTCGGACTTGAGGTCGAGGGCCACGGTGCGCTTGTTGCGGCTGATCTCGGTCCACCACAGCGGTACGTCGTCCTTGCTGTGGCCGTGGCCCCGCATGGAGTCGCCGTTCTTCGGATGCTCCACCTTGACCACGTCGGCGCCGTAGTCGCCCAGGATCTGTGCGCACAGGGGGCCGGCGAGGATCGTCGCGGCGTCGACGACCCGCAGACCCTCCAACGGCATGGACGGGGCGGGCGTTCCGCTTGCAGAAACGTCAGGCACGGCCCTGACTGTACCGGTCGTCGGCTGATCCCGGAAGCCTTCGTTCGTCCTCACCGTGGATGTGCGGTCCTAGGCGTTGACCCACGCGGCGTCGACTCCTACCGTCGAGAGCATGCCGGATGCGGATACGTTCCTCTTAGCGGAACAGATGCAGTCTGCCGTCGAGGAACTCGCGTCGTTCGCCGTCGACACCCTGAGCCGATGCCCCGCCGACGTGTCGTCCCGCGTGGAGCTGATGCTCACCGACCTCTTCGGGGTGACCGTCGCCGGGGCGCGCACGCCCGAGGTGCGCGCGCTGGTGGACTCCTGGGAGCTGGTGCCTGGCGATGCAACGCTCCCCGGCACATCGGTCCGGACGGCGGCGGAGACCACGGCCTACCTCTCGGCGGTGGCTGCGTGCCTCCTGGAGCTGGACGAGGGCAACAAGCACGCTGCGGGCCACCCGGCGGCGCACGTCGTCTTCGCTGCCGTCGCCGCTGCGCGGACGGCCGAGCACGTCGTGTCCGGAGCGCGCTTCCTGAGTGCGGTCGCGGCCGGCTACGAGGTGGCGGCTCGCTTCGGACGCGCGAGCGTCCGCGACCCGCGCTGGCACCCGCACGGCAGCTGGGGCGCGACGGGTGCCGCCTGTGCCGCCGCTCTCCTCCTCGAACCGGATCCGAAGCCGCGCGTCGTGGCGGCGGCGATCGACTCGGCCACCGGTCTGATGCATGTCGCGCCGTGGCGGACCGTGCTCGCCGGGGACTTCACGCGCAACCTGTGGATCGCGGGCGCCAACCAGGCAGGGCTGAACGCCGCCCGGCTGGCTCGCGCCGGCCTGGCCCGCAACCTCGGGGCGGCTGCCCACGGTCTGGGCGACCTGATGGGGACGCTGCACCCGGAGATCCTCGTGGAAGGCCTCGGGCAGCGTTGGCTGACCACGGAGGGCTACCTCAAGCGGCACTCCTCCTGCTCCTACACCCATGTCGCGGTTGACCTCGTGCAGGAGCTGCAGCGGGCTGGATCCTGGGCCTCGGCCGAGGCTGTCGACACCGTGCGGGTGCGGGTGCACTCGCTGGCTGCGCCACTGCTGGGGCGGAGCCCGACCACCCGGCTGGAGGCCATGTTCTCTCTGCCGTTCGTCGTGAGCACGGCGGTCGTGAGCGGCCGGGTCGACCCGGACGTGATGGACCCCAGGAGTCGTGCGTTCCGGGCCGCGGAGGCGTTCAGTCCGCGCGTCGAGGTCGTCGTGGACGAGCGGCTCGACGCCTACCTGCCCACCCTCCGGTGTGCCGAGGTCGAGGTGGTTCTGCGGGGCGGCTCATCGGTGTCCCTCGCCCAGTCCAACCCCGTCGGCGACGTCGACCACCTGCCCCTCGGCCCCGACGACGTCGTCCGCAAGCTCAGTGGGCTCATCGGCGCCTCCGACACCGAGCGGGTCTGCGAGGTCACCCGCACCCTGGCGGTCAGTCCCTCCGCGACCGAGGCCCTCGACCGTCTCCCCTGATCGCGAGTGCGGGGAGTCCGACCACACTGGTGACTCGGCTCCACCTGGTTCGCCGGTCCAGTCCCCGGGCATTCCGGCCCTGCCGGTGAGCCGGGCTGCGGCGTAGCGTCGGGAGGTTCCGGGGGACAGGCGGCGGATGGAAGGACAAGCACATGTTCGTACAGGTTTTCCAGGGACGGGTGTCGGACGCGACGGCGATGCGCGCGCAGCTGGACAGGTGGAGCACCGAGCTCGCGCCCGGCGCAGCCGGGTGGCTCGGCAGCACGGCGGGTGTCACCGAGGACGGGACCTTCATCGCCCTCGCACGCTTCGAGTCGCTCGACGCCGCGCAGGCGAACAGTGGTCGCGCGGAGCAGACGGCGTGGTGGGAGGAGACCGCGAAGCTCTTCGACGGCGAGCCGGAGTTCCACGACGGCACCGAGGTCGACGTCGACCTCCCGGGCGACCCGGACGCTGCCCGGTTCGTCCAGGTCATGCAGGGACGCACCAGCGACCCCGAACGAGCCCGGCAGGTGATGGACGACGACTCGATCGACTTCGCGAGCCACCGCCCGGACATCCTCGGGTCGATCACCGTCCAGCACGACGGGGACGCGTGGACCATGGCGCTCTACTTCACCTCCGAGGAGGAGGCGCGCGCGGGCGAGGCCAAGGAGCCGCCGCCCGAGATGGAGGCGATGATGAAGGAGATGGAGGCCCTGTCGATCGGGGAGCCGAGCTACCTCGACCTCAAGGACCCCTGGCTGAGCTCTCCCCGCTGAGCCCTGACGCCCGACCTGGCCGCCGCGAGTAGTACGCCGGCCCGTCTGTCGTGAGCACCCTGCCTCAGGGCGCGGCGCACCGCTCACGCCGCTGCTCGACGCAGCTCTTCGTCTCGGGGGCGAGCTGGCCACCGAAGACTCCCGAGACCTTCTCCTTGAGAGGGGGCAGCGCCGTCGGCGCCGCACCGACGGCGCCCACGATGAGCGCCGCGGCGACGAGGAGACGGCTCAACGAGCGGCCCCGCCGCCGAGGCGCCGCCCGCTGTGCGTCGGGCGCGGACGGTGGTGGGACGAGGAGCCGCACGGTCGGTGTCGTGGAAGGCGCCCGATGCAGCTGCGGGTCGGTCGCGGACCGGAGCTGCCGGTCGAGCCGCGTCGCGACCTCGCCCGCCCGGGCGCCGTCGAGGACGCGCGGCCGTGAGGTCAGGGTGCGGCGAAGGTTCGAGGTGGAGCAGATCATCACGTCGTGCACCCGGCCCGACAGTGCACCGTCCCGCGCGAAGCACAGGACCGGTTGCACGAGGCCCGCGTACGCCGGCGCCAGCTCGGCCACCGCGAGGGCCGCGTCGGCGGCTGCCACCACCGTCCGCTCCCGGGCGCGACCGTCCTGACGCAGCACGCCGCCCTCGACGCTCAGCCCGCCTGCCCAGCTCTTGGTGTCGATGAGGAAGATGCCGCCCGGTCCGACGACGACGTGGTCGATGTCGGCCAGCCGTCGTCCGGGCCACTGCACGTCGTGCAGGACGACCCAGCCCTTGCCCAGGCGTGACAGCGCCTTCGCCGTGCGTGCCTCGCCGTCGGCGGTCTTGTCGAACATCTCCGCGCGCCGCTGCAGACGCGCGGCGCGTTCGCGCACCCGCAGCGCCTCGTCCCGGCCCGAACCTCCCGTGCCCATGCCGCTCCTCCTCCCCGAGACGCTGAGACTAAAGGGACAAACCGCGGACCGGCGGTTGCACCGCCGAGCGAACCGCGAAGCAACATCGATCAGGTGATCCCGAGCCTGCGGGCCACGGCGTCGCCGCCGATCTCGCGGACCCGCTCCGGCTCGCCCACCACGACGAGCTGGTCGGTGGCGCGGGACATGCCGACGTACAGCTTCTCGCGGACGCGCTCGTGGTCGCGGCCCTCGTTGACGCAGAGCACGACGGCCGGTCGCTCGAGCCCCTTGCAGCCGAGGACGTGGCCGTAGAAGACCATCTCCTCGTCCCAGAACCCGTCCCAGTAGCCCTCCTGGCCCCACTCGTCGGTCTGCTCGACCTGGATCGGGTGGCGGCTGCCGGTGGTGATGAGGGCGACGTGCTTCTCCTGCCACCCGGCCTCGAGGAGGCGGTCGACCTCGTCGTCGGCGAGGCCGAGGACGGCGTCGGGTGAGTCGGCGGCGACGAAGCGTACGTCGACCCCGGTGCCGCCGCGCGAGTACATCCGGCTCGGCGCCAGCGGCCCGAACGACTCGTGGATCTGCCGGGTGTTGCGCAGGTTGTGGTCGAGCACGAGCGGCACCAGCTCGACGGGCGGGCGGCCGAAGCGGGCGAAGAGGCGCTGGTTCTCGTCGGAGTAGAGGAACAGCCCGCTGGCGGCCTCGTCGCGCAGCGCCTTGATGACCGGCTGCCACCAGAGGTCGGCGAAGTCCTGCGCCTCGTCGACGATGATCGCGTCGTAGCGCTTGCTGTCCGGCAGGTCCACGGCGAGGCGGTCCATGGTCTGCGGCAGCTCGACCTCCCAGAAGTCGCTGCGCTGGCGGTCGGTCTCGGCCGGGGCGCCCCACTGCATGCCGAACTCGTGGAACGTGCCGACGAAGGCGGGCCGGTCCTTGCGGTGCCAGGTGGCGACCTCGCGCTTGAGGAAGGTCGCCAGCCCGATGGAGTAGCAGATGATCGCGACCCGTTGCGCCGGACGGTCGCCGCGACCGCGGGTCAGCTCCTTGGCCTGCTGCAGCGCGAGGATGGTCTTGCCGCTGCCGGCGCCGCCGCGGATCTCGACGCGGTTGAGCAGCCGGGTCACCCGCAGCAGGGTGGCCTGCTCCTGGGTGAGCCGGTCGGCCTCGGCGGCCCGCTCCTCCGCCTCGGCCACGACGTCGAGGGAGGTCGGGATGGGTCCGTTGAGGATCTCGGCGATCAGCTCGACGTCGTCGTACGTCGGGGCGGCCTGGCCGTGGGCGAGCCGGCGGGTGTTCTCCGCGAGGCGGCCGGCCAGCGGGCCCTGGTCGGCCCGGTCGTGCAGCGCCCAGCGCGGCAGGTCGGTGACCTCGAAGTCGTCGGCGAAGGCGGAGAACGGGGTGGCCACCCCGTGCGCCCAGGCCACGCGTCGGCCGCGGGTCCAGCGGTGGTTGCGCTCGACGTACTGGCGCAGCGCGTACTTCGTGCTCCGCGCCTGGCTGACCGGGTCGACGGGGGTGTCGCGGCCGTGGCGCTGCACGATCCAGCCGTCGTCCCAGCGGATGTTGCCGCCCTTGACCTCGAGGACGAGCACGCCGACCTCCGGCATGAGGACGACGAGGTCGGCCTCGTGGTCCTTGTCCTCGTCGGTCAGCCGGAGGTTGGCGAGCAGCACGTCGTCGTCACCGAGGGTGTCGCGCAGCCGCTCCCAGACCGTGCGCTCGGACGCGGTCGTGAAGGCGGGGTCCTCCGGGATCAGCCGTGGCATGGCGCCGACCCTGCCACGGGTCGGCGCCTCGCACCGGGCTTCCTCACGAGCACGCCGCGTCGGCGAGCAGCAGGTGCAGCGCCTGCCGCAGCAGCTGCCGCTGGCGCAGCAGCAGCTGCTCCTTGCGCTGGTCGGCGTGGCTGCCGCGCCCGGTGGCGAGGACCCGCCGGACCCGGCTGAGCTGGCTCTGCGTGCCGCGCAGCAGCGACGCGACCGTCTCCTCGTCGCGGCCGCAGACCTGGCCCACCATCGCCGGGTCCAGCGGCGGCGTGTCCCCCGACAGCTCGCCCTTCACGAGCTCGGTGAGCGTGGCCACCGCCTGCTTGCGGCGACGTCGCGCCTGCTCGACCGAGGCTGCTTCGAGGGTCTCGGTCATGGTCCGGATCGCCTCGTCGAGCGCGACGCGGAAGTGCGCGACCTGGTTGCGGACGTGGACGTCGCTGAACGGCGCGCAGTCGATGCGCAGGTGCGCCAGCACGGTGGCGTCGACGAGCGTGTGCTGCACGAGCGCGTCGCGGCGGTTGAGCCGGTTCACCTCGAGCAGCGCCAGCGCGGTGTCGCTGACGTCGGTGGCGACGGTCGCGGTCAGGTCGAGCGCCGGCGCGTCGGGCGCCGGCAGCACCCAGAAGGCGCCGTGGTCGCTGGGGACGAGGAAGTCGCCGTCGGAGTCGCGGTGGGGCGGCTGGCCCAGCAGCGCCTCGAGGACGGTGCCGGTCAGCTCGCGCAGCGCGTCGGGCGAGTCGACGATCGCGATGACCGGCTCAGCGGTCGCGGGCACCGCCGGGGCGCGGCGGCGTGCTCGTGGGGCGCGTCGGGCAGCAGGCCGTCGGCGGTCAGGAACGCCGGGTGCGCGACGCCGTACGCCCGTCGGAACGCGCGGACCGTCATGTCGGCCAGCAGCTCGGCGTCCTCGGCCAGCAGGTCGACGTAGAAGTTGGCCGAGCCGCTGTCGGGCTCGTCGCCGGCGCCGTACGTCGGGTGGTTGAACCCGAGGCTCTCGAGCGTCGCGCTCCCCGCTCGGGCTGAGCCGGCGCGTGACGTCGAGGTAGTGGTTGCTGACCGCCTCGGCGCGGATCGTCAGCCCGGGGTCGGTCTCCCAGGCGCAGAACTGCACGTACGGCGTCGCGCCGTCGAGCTCGACCGCCTCGAGCGACTCGATGATGGCCAGGTCGTCCGCGGTCATGCCCGCCAGCCGCTCGGCGAGCGCCGCCTCCAGCTCGTCCCACGCCGCGTCGGCGGAGGACTGGAAGTCCGGCCCGGTGCTGTTCTCTCTCGTCATGCTCGACCCCCGTCGGTTGGTGTTCCCTGGTGCGTCTCCGACGCTAGGGAGACCCCCCGACACAACGGTCGTCGGCGGAGCATGCGTCGCGACTTAAGGGGCGTGCCCTCCTCCCGCTCCCGGCAACGCGTCCGCTCGAGGCGGTCCGCGTAAGGACTCAAGTCAAGAGGGTCTGCCAGAGGTTAGCCAGCGCATACGCAACGGTGGGGAGGCCTACTCCGACGATGACACCCCAGCCGGCTGCCCGCGCCACACGGAGATGCAGCAACGAAGCTGTCACGGCAACGACCACAACGGGGACGAGTGTCTGCAACCACACCTCCCCTGCCAGCTCCCAGAACTTCACGAGGCCGACAAGAGATAGGCCGCTCGTTCCAATGCCCATGCCCAGCGGTTGGAGAACGTCGCCAACCGAGCGCGGAGGTCGCTCGTCCGGTGACAAGGCGTCGTCGCGCACACGGGCTTGGTGGTCGAGCCCCTCCCATACGTGTGTCACAACCTCATCTGTGAGCACGTCGGACGCAAGGCCCTTCCTCCATGACTTCAACGCACGCCCATGCAGCACCAGGACTCCGTCGCTGACCAGAGGGGCCTCCCACGAGGACAAACCTTCCCGCACTGGCCCCCAGACGATCACCATGGGAGTGACGTCGACATCATCGCGCCGCATGACCTCCCACAACCTCAGAAGGCGGGCGTTCTCGCGAGCCTGGGCAGTTGCAGCTCTCACCCGAGGATCAGTGACGGGGTCACCCCAGGGACGGGAGCTCCACTTCGTCTCGACGGCGAAGGCTCCCCCCGGCCCGACAAGCACATGGTCGATGTCGGAGATCTTGAGGACGACGTGATTGACCAGCTTCCATCCGGTTCGACGCATGGTCCTGAGTTCGTCAGCGGTCATCTGCTCACCCGACTCGCCCATGAGCATGTTCCCCGTGCCGGTAGACAGCACCGTGAGATGCCAGATCATCCCGGGGACGCCGACAATCGCCGCGCCGATGAGTGCTCCCTCCAACCGCGGCGCCTCGGACCACACCACCAGTCCCACGACGAGGGCGATGATCAGGGCGATGAACCCGGCCCAGACTCGCCATTGCTTCCGGAGGAACGCGTACTGCTGTCGGCGCACCTGGTTGCGCGACCAGATTCCTGCGCGCTCGTCGCCGGAGAGTGCACGTTCTCGCTGCCGTCGACGCAGGTCTTCGATCGCCCCCATCGCACCATTGTGTTGCGCTTCGTGCGGGGCGCGGACGAGAAAGTCGCGATTGGTGAGCCCTTAGCCGTGTTGCTCCATCAGCTGCCGCGCCAGGTCAGCCGCCGCGCCTCGCAGCTCGACCGGCTCCACGACCCGCGCCTCGGTCCCAGCCGCGAGCAGCAGCAGCCCGAGCCGGTGCTCCAGCGGCGGCAGCAGGTCGACGTCGAGCACGGCGGTCGTCTCCTGGTCGTCGACGACGGTGACGTTCTCGGCGTACATGTCGGCGGCCCAGCGTCCCGACTGCGGCAGCTCGACGCGCACCCGGCTGGTGGCGCGCTTGGCCTCCAGCAGCTGCGGCAGGTCGTCCGGCGGCTCGAAGGTCTCGTCCAGCAGCTCGGCCTCGCGGATGTTGCCGACGATGTAGGTGCGCACCTCGCCGCGCTGCTCGCTGGTGCCGGCGTCGACCTCCCAGCCGCGGCCGGTGGCGATGAGGCGGTAGGGCTCGATGACGCGCTCGCGCACGCCGGCGTCCCAGGAGCGGGAGTAGACGATGCGCACGCGCCGCCGCTCGCGCCAGCCGACCTGGATCGCCTCGAGCGCCTCGTTCCACGGCGCGGGGTCGTCGCTGCCGACGTCGGTGACGCCGAACATCGTCTCGGCGAGCACGTCGACGGCCGCGGCGAGGTCGGGGTCGTCGTCGATCTCCTGCAGCGCCCGCGCGGCGGTGTAGATCAGCGCCAGCTCGGAGGCGTCGACGTGCTCGACCCCGAGCTCGTCGGCGTTGCGGGCGTCGAGCACGCGCACGATCTCGGCGTCCTCGGGGTCCGCGTCGTCGCCGTCGGGCCCGAAGAAGCCGAGCACGCCCGGGCGCGACAGACCCATGAGCAGGTCGGGGGTGACGTCGGCGGTGTAGAAGGCGAGCAGGTCCTCGCGCAGCTGCTCGGGCGGTACGTCGAACTCGGCGGCCAGCTCGCCCAAGGACAGCCCGTCCGGGTGCGCGGCGAGGTGCTCGAAGACCAGCGGCAACCGGGCGATGCGAGCGACGTACTTCGGCGTGGGGGCGCTCATCGGTCGGCCCCAGCGGCAACGGCGGCGAGCTCGTCGAGCAGCTCCCGGCGTACTTCCTCGGGGCCGACGAGCCTCACCCGCGAGCCGAGGTCGTAGAGGCGGACCCGCAGCGCCTCGCGGTTGGTGACCTCGTAGGTCAGCTCGACGTCGTCGCCGTCCTCGCGTGCGTCGACCGGGGTGCCAAGCCAGCGCTCGGCGTCCGGGCGGTACGCCGCCTCGAGGCGGACCGTGACCTGCACCGGCGGGTCGACCTTCCACTGCATGGGGTGCAGCGCGAGGGTGCGCTCCCCTTCGACCGGGTCGGCCGTGCCGGGGACGTCGCGCTCGACCTCGCTCATGCGCGCCACGACGAAGAGCTTGGCCTCGTCGCCGCCGACCTCGACGGCGCGGAGGTACCACCTGGCGTTCTGGTGGCGCACCGACTCGGGGTGGACCTCGCGTGCGCGTCCGCCGTAGCGGAAGCGCAGCCGGCAGCGGCGCCGGACGGCGCCGAGCACCGTGGCGAGCTGGTCGTCGGGCTCGGAAGTCCGCAGGCTCGGCGTGACTTCGGCGGGCGTCTGGTCAGCGGGCAGTCCGAGGCGCTGGCCGATCTCCTGGCGGTCGGCCAGCAGGACGGCGCGCTGCAGAGCACGTTGCTGCGCGGGCGTGAGTCGCACCCGGAGTCGGTTGTCGACGGTGACCATGCGGTAGCGACCGGGCTCACCGGGGTCGGCGATGTTGTCGATCTGCCAGCCCTGGTTGCGCAGGTGGCGCAGCTCGCGAGCGAGCTGGTCCATGGCCTCCTCACCGTCGAAGCCGGCGACGCGGACGAGCTTGTCGGCGCTCGACCCCGCGGTCGCCCGCCACCTTGAGGACGGCCGCGATGCGCACGAGTCGCTCCATCGGAGCGCGCTGGTCGCGCCCGGGACCACCTGGCATGACACCTCCTGACGAGTCGGCTGGTCGCGCCAGTCTCCCCCGCCGCCCCAGCGAAGTCGCGTGACGCGCCCCGACGGTCGAACCATGTTGCGTCCCTGTAACGGGCTCGCTCAAGCTAGACCCGGGCAGGCCAAGTTAGCCCGCCGCCACAAGCTGAGTCGCTTCGAAGATCACCTCGGGCAGCGGCTGCCGCAATCTCCACGTGAGCGCGACCGGCCGTTCCCCCTCGAGCTCGCCCTCCAGATCAACTTGTCCGAAGCATCGGAAAGTTCCTTCGACGCCCCCGCTACTTCGCTCCCTCACAAACAGCAACCGGTGACGAGATGCGCCCGGTCCCACTCCAATGCACTTGAGCATGGCGCTGGTGTGCTGCCTCCAGTTGTTTGGGGACTCCCAGTGGAAGAGGTCCGGGGAGAGTGCGTGATCCCTGTACCGAATATGAGACGCGAACGAAGAGGCGTCCTTGTTGAGGGTGACGAACATGAGCTGCACTTGTTGACGAGAGTCGAAGTAGACGCCTTCGCGATGCTCCTTCGGCTTCTCAACAGAGCTGATCCCCATCGCCGCAAAGACCTCGGCGCGGGTGTAACGCGCGTGGGCCACCAGAGGTATCTGGTCGAGGCCGGGAAGGGTTGCGCCATTCGTATCGCTGGCGCGTCGTGTGAGTGCAAGCAGTTCGAGGATCTCGGCTCGAACCGGCTCGTTACGCCATAGCAAGTCAAGGCCGGCCGCCAAGGTTGGCGGCCTCTGCCCCAGCAGATGGAGGAGCTGCATCGCGATACGGCTCTCCGCTACAGACAAGCCCTCCGCATCCGGCTGTGATCCCTCCAGCCAACCCACCCAGGCCTTACTCCGAACGGGGTCGGCAACGTGCTGCAGGAACCCGATGCGCTTCAGGAGCCCTGATTCCGCGGCTTGCGCGTCCGATCCCGACGGCTCGGCCGGTGCGCCAGGGATCCCCGCCTCCCGCTGGAGTCGCGTCCACGACATCTTGCGTTGATCTGCCGCGTAGAACTGCTCGGCGGTGCGCTCGGTAGCGATGAGAAAGGCCTCAAGTGAGTCAGCGCGCGTCTGGACAAGCTCTTTGCGCATTCCTTGGGGACCGGACGCTGGCGCGACTTCCTTCAAGCGAGCCAGGACTCGCTCTCGAGCCACCCGTTCGAGTGTGATCGAGGCGCCTGCGGGGAGATACGGAAACTCCTGCTCCGCCTGATCACGAAGACTCCCTCGCGTCGGGTTGATCAGGGCACGGAAACGCTCCTCGAAGCGGTACTCAGCTCGATGTTGACCGATGAAGTCCAGAACTACGCAGTTCGATTTCCCGGGCGAGGTTCGCAAACCGCGGCCAAGCTGCTGCGCGAAAAGGACGGGGCTCTGCGTAGGACGCAACAGCAGCAGAGTGTCAACGTCCGGGACGTCGATGCCTTCCCCGAGCACATCCACGCTGAATACGACTTGAAGGGCACCAGCCTTGAGTCGAGCCAGGACTTCGTCTCGTTGGCTTTGCTCGTGGTCGCCCTCGAGGTACTCCGCCGCGAAGCCGCGGCGGGTGAACTCTTGCGCCATGAACTCGGCATGGGCGACGTTGACACAAAACCCCAGGGCCCGCATTGCTGCTGGTACGTCGACCCAGCGCACCAGAGCTTCGATAATTCGACGTACTCGTTCGTGGTCCCCGGTGTAGAGAGAGGCAAGCTCACCTACGGCGTAGTCTCCGCGATGCCACGCCAGCTGACGGAGGTCAGTCCCGTCGTCGACCCCCACATACTCGAAAGGGACGAGGAGCTGGTCGTCGACCGCCTCCCATAGACGCAGTTCGGTCGTGTATTCACCACCGAACAGATCGGCAATGCCCACCCCGTCCGTACGCTCAGGTGTCGCGGTCAGACCGACGATCTCGGAGGGTGCGAAGTGTTCGATGACCTGCTGCCACGACTCCGCGGTGCCGTGGTGGGCTTCGTCGACGTAGATCACGTCGTAGTAGTCCGCCGGGACGGTCGCGATACGGCGCTGCAGGGTCTGAACCATGGCGAAGACGTAGGCATCCGTTGCCGGCGCAGCTGCGCTTCCGGCGAGCAGCTCGCCAAAGTGTGGGTCTCTCAACGCTCTACGGAAGGTGGCACGCGCCTGTTCAAGGATCTGAATCCTGTGGGCCACAAAGAGCAAACGTGGCCGCGGTCGACCAGGCTGACAAAGTCGCGCGTAGTCCAATGCCGCGATGACAGTCTTGCCAGTTCCGGTGGCAGCAACGACGAGGTGCCGGTGCTCATCGAATGATTCCCGCCGGTGCTCCAACGTGTCGAGCACGAGGCGCTGGTGTGGCTTGGCCTGCAGATCGATCTCGTTGTACGCATCCACCAGCTGCCGGTTGAGCTGGTCGATCGTCTGCTGCGCTGTGCGGCTGAATGCCTCCTGCGCATACCCCTTGGCGACCAGTAGAGCCGCATCGAGTCGCGTCCTTTCAGCGAGCGAGTAGGTCTCGTAGACAGGGGTATGCCAGTAACTTTCGAATGTCTGCTGGATGCGCCCGAAGACCCCTGGGGCGTCCGCCCGCGCCAACCGAACATTCCACTCGAGCCCCGAGTAGAGAGCTGCGTCTGAGAGATTCGACGAGCCAATGCAAGCGGTGTCGAGCTCTCCCGGTCGCCGGAAGAGCCATGCTTTGGCGTGCAACTTCGTTGCTTGTCCCTGGTAGTTCACACGAACTTCAGCACCAATTGACACGAGTTCGTCGAGGGCCTTGGCGCTTGTTGAGCCGAGGTACGTCGAAGTGATGACTCTGAGCCGACCGCCCCGATCGATCAGATTTCGAAACTCCTCCTTCAACGGTTGGAATCCCGTGTACCCGACGAAGGCGCAGATGAGGTCGACCTCGTCAGCGCACCGGATCTCCTCTTTCAGCACGTTGCCGAACCCGGGCTCGCCCGCACCGTTGACAAGAAGCTCGCTCACGGTCAGCGGAATGGTCGGATGACTCGGGAGCGCCCCTTGCGTTAGCCCACTCCGAGGGCGCACGCCCTTCAGCAATGTCGGTGGCAACGCGACACCGTCGCCTTCGAAGTCCGCCCCCAAGGCCGCGATAGCTGCGTTGATCTCTGCAGTCGTGATCGCGACAGCTTCGATGTCATTGGGACCACGCAACCGCTGCGATACACGAAGAAGATGCTTGCCCAGCCTCTCCAGGGCCTCTCCCGCGCGGAGCGGGTCCCGAACGATCTGGTCCGGCTCAATCTCAGCCAAGAGCTCGGCCATCTCACGTGTGATCAGCTCATCCCGTAGACCGGGATGGAGGTGCTTCTCCGTCATAAGCCCTTCCCCGAGATCTTGGTCTTGCCGGGTCTCGCGGCCCCGCGCTTCTGAGCTTATGAGGTGCAAGCCCTCCTTGGTCGGATGTGGTGCAGGCCGCAACTCGCCTCACACTCGCTAAGCGCGTTCCACCCTGCTCGCCACGCCTCAGTTGGACTTGCGGGACGACACGGACGACTCGCTGACGCCGCGCCCAACCCCCTTGCGGCACGCCGAGCCACCTTGATAGTCCTCTTCGCTCAGGTGTTCGAAGAGGAGGTGGGTCGGTGGAGCGTGGCAGTCACCCCTCGGCGACCTCCCGCCGAGCCCGACCGGCCCGCTCACGACCCAGGTCACCTGCCGCACCGGCACCCGCGGTCGCGGCGCCAAGCACGACATCACCCTTGCCGCCGACTGGTCGCTGACCACGCCCCACGACTTCGACGCCGAGCGCATCTCGGCGGCCTTCGGCGGCACCCTCTCGTGCATCGCGCTCAACGACGTCGTCGTACCGGCCCTCCACGAGCTCGTCCAGCTCTCGTGCCCGGCGCCGACTCGCCGGCGTGCGACGTACCGACCGCAGCCGCTGGATCCTCGCCCACCGCACCTGCCCGCGCTGCCACGACCGCGCCTTCCGCACCCGCGCCGACGCCGCCCGCCACGACGCGCATCGGCCACGCGCACCACCGGGTCGACGCCATCCGCGCCCGGCAGCACCCGACTCGTCCACGAGCGTCGGCGGCGTCGCCGACCTGTGGACGCCGGCGTGCCCCTCGAGCTCGTCGATGCACGTCCACGAGGTGGCGGCGTGGCGACCTGAGGGACGCCGGCGTGCCCCGAGCTGTCGACACGTCCACGACACGCCTGCGCGACCGCCCAGCGGGCCGACTCCGCCCTCAGCCCACGGAACAAGCGAGTGTCGAGCCGGACCCACCTACTTCCCTGCGTGGTGGGAGGCCTTCTGCAGCCCACGGGCCGCTTGGTCGAACACCTTCGCCATCCGCCCCAGCCGCCGGTTCAGCTCGCGGTAGACCGGGCGCAGCTTGGTGCGCAACGCCCTGATCTCGTCGGCGTAGTCCGCGGGGGCGGTCAGCCCGTCCGCGATCTTGTCGTTGATCGAGTGGTACTCCTGCCACAGGTCGACGTACGACGCGAGGTGGGCCTGGGCGCCCCACTGCAGCCGGTCAGCGGACGGCTCGTGCCGTGCCAGCTCGGCGACGTACGCCTCGTAGGCGAAGCGGCGTCCCGCGTTGGTGAGTCCGACGCGCCCCACGTAGGTGCCGTTCGCCCGGGCGGGGTCTCCGGCTTCCAGGGCCTCGACGGCCAGGTGCATCCGCGTGGCGTCTCGCTGCAGCTGCTGGTGCGGGAAGATGTACTGGTCGAAGACGTCGAGAGCGACGAGCTCGGTGAGCAGGTCCCGCTCGACGGACAGCATCGTCCCTCCCACCTTCTGCGAACGGTGCGAACGTTGCGGACGGCCGGTGGCGAGCTCGGCGTCCAGGGTCTCGGCGGCGGACCGGAAGTCCGCCACTGCAGCTGACAGGCGCTCGACACTCCGGTCGTCCACCCCAGGCAGGTCGGCGAGGGCCACGCCCGGCTCGGCCTCGTAGGCGACCCGGGTCTCGGCCTCGACGGCACGGGCGACGAAGTCGAGCAGCGGGAGGGACGACCGGTCGTGGTCGACCCAGATGTCGTTGATCACCTCGATGTTCTGGCGGAGGTAGTCGAAGTTCACGTTCGCCACCACGTCGTAGTTCGTGTGGTAGTTGCGCGTGAGGTACTGCGTGCCGACGGTGTTGAAGTAGATGCCGGGGATGCCCGCGGCGGTGAGCGTGAAGTGGTCGGCGTTCGCCCACACGACGTTCTGCGAGATCGCTCCGAAGGGCGTCCTCGACGGATCGCTCAGCTGCTTCTCGACGGCGTGGGCCAGCAGCTCGGAGTGCGTGCGGATCAGCAGCCGCTCCCCCGGGTCGCCGGTGCCGAGCAGCTCGAAGTCGAGGCTCAGGATGGCCTTTCGGCTCCAGTCCGGTCGCTGGTTGGTCACGGCGTACCAACACCCCACCAGCCACTCGTAGTAGGCGTCGGTGTAGCCGTACTCCTCGTTCGTGCTGGCCAGGAAGAGCAGCGTCCGCCGGGGTCGGAACCCGGTCTCCCGCACCGCCTTGCCGATCGCGAGCATCGCGGCCACCGCCGTTGCGTCGTCGGCCGCCCCTCGGAACCAGGCGTCGTGGTGGCCGGTGAAGATGATGAACTCGTCGGACCGGTCCGAGCCAGGGATGGAGCCGAGCACGTTGTAGCCCACCCCACCGTCCTCGGCCCGGGTCAGCTCGACGTCGGCGGTCAGGGTCACCGTGGTCGGCCCCGCGGCGATGCTGGCGCGCAGGTCGTTGGCCGCGTTGCGGGTGACGAAGACGAACGGCACCCAGTCGTCGTCGTAGGTCCCGTCGAAGCTCAGCAGCCCGTCGTCCCTCACGTTGTAGAACGCGCCCGCGGCCGTGGTGCCGGTGTAGAAGATCACCGCCAGCGCGCCCTCGAGCGTCGCCTGGTGGCCGTGCCGGTTCACCCAGTAGTCGCCGTAGGCCCAGTTGACCAGGACGATCTTCCCGGTCGCGTCGACGCCCTCGTAGTCGGCTGCCTGTCCCAGGCCCAGGTCGAGCACCTCGGCGGTGATCCCACCGGACGGAGTCCCCGGTACGCCGCCCCACGAGCTCGCTTCGTACGTCGCGCCGCCGGGGATCGCGACCGAGGCGCCGTTGAAGACCCACCGGTCGATGGGCACCGGCAGCTCCGCCACCTGGGTCATTCCGACCGCGCGCATCTCGCGGGAGATCCACGTCACCGCCTCCAGGTTGGCCGGCGAGCCGCCCGGGCGCCAACCGGACGACGTGTCGCCGAAGCCGGTGAGGGTCTCGGTCACCTCGCGCAGGTAGTCCACATCGATGCCGACGCTGAGCGACGCCGCGGTGCCGGGGCCGTGGGACCGTGCTCGCGAGGCCGCCGCCGCCGTGGCCGGGGCGTGCGCCAGCGCGCCCACGGCCGATGCGGCGATGCCGGCAGCCATGACCTGGCGACGCGAGAGGCGACGGGCCACGTGCTGGCTGAGCGCGTGCGTGACAGCCGGGGGCTCGCCCAGGTCGGCCGGGTCGGGAGCGTCGGCTCCGTGGCCCAGCACCAGGCTGAGGTCGGGCACCTGCGCCAGTGGCCAGGCGGGCTCCCCTCCCGGCTCGAAGGTCTGGTCGGGTCCGGGTTCGCGCTCGCGCATCACTGGCTCCACTCAGCAGCCCCGAGGCGACATGGGTTGTCTTGTCGGGGTGACAAAGGCGCCGCCCCGCTCGCCATGCTGGCACGGAGCCTGCGCCCCGTCCATGGCCCGCGGCGTGCAGCTCGGGAACCTGTACCTGTCGGACGAATCGCCGGACAGCGACACCCGGGACGACACGGACGACTCGCTGGAGACGCGCTCAAGCCCCTTGCGGCACGCCGAACGACCTTGATAGTCCTCTTCGCTCAGGTGTTCGAGGAGGTGGGTCGATGGGAGCGTGGCAGTCACCCCTCGGCGCCCTCCCGCCGAGCCCGACCGGCCCGCTCACGACCCAGGTCACCTGCCGCACCGGCACCCGCGGCCGCGGCGCCAAGCACGACATCACGCTCGCCGCCGACTGGTCGCTGACCACGCCTCACGACCTCGACGCCGAGCGCATCCTGGCGGCCTTCGGCGGCACCCTCTCGTGCATCCCGCTCAACGACGTCGTCGTACCGGCCCTCCACGAGCTCGTCCAGCTCTCGTCCCGGCGCCGACTCGCCGGCGTGCGACGTACCGACCGCAGCCGCTGGATCCTCGCCCGCCGCACCTGCCCGCGCTGCCACGACCGCGCCTTCCGCACCCCCGCCGACGCCGCCCGCCACGAGCGCACCCTCGACCACTGGGTCGGCGCCACCCGCGCTGACCGGCGCTCTCTGGGCAAGCTGTACGACGCCGTCGGTCACGCCCACCACCACGCCGACATCACCCGGCCCCGCCAGCACCCGCTCGTCCACGACGTCGGCGGCGTCGCCGACCTGTGGGAGGCCGGCGTACCTCTCGAGTTCGTCGAGCACGTCCACGCCCAGGTCTGGCCCGACGGGCCGGCGCTGCCGGTCGCGCTCTACCTCAGCGCGGCGTACCTCCTGCCCGACCTCGACTGGCTCGCCGCCGTCGCCCTCCAGCGCCCGGACCCGGACACCCTGACCTGGGCCGCGTGGACCGAGTGCGACCTCGACCGGCACCACCCCGAGTCGCGGCTGCAGTGGCTGGCGACCGGGCTGTCGGTGCGCGACGTGCAGCGGCTGATGACCGCCGGCTACACCATCGACGACGCGCAGAGCTACGCCGCGCTCACCGGGCGCCCGCTGCGCTCCGCCGCCTCCTTCCTCGCCGCCTGGCACGCCGCCGACTGCCTGCCCGGACCCGGCGACCTCGCCGCGCTCGAGGCGGCCGCCCCCGACGCCTGGACCGTGCCCAGCGGCGGCGCCATCGACCTGCTCGCCAACGACGTGAGCGGGCTGCGCCCGACGCCTACTCGCACGCAGGTCGGGCTCGTGCTGGCCATCGCCGGGACGCGCGCGAGGGCGCTCAGCTTGCTGCGGCTCGGGGTGCGGACTCCGGCTGAGGCGGCGGTGTTCTTGGACGACTCGCTGCCGCTGGGGGGTGAGTGAGGTCTCGACAGGCTCGACACGGTCGCTGCGCGACCTGCTCGACCAGGTCTCGACACGCTCGCTGGCGCTCGCTGCTCGACCACACGCAACTCACCACCGAAGGAGACGCATGACCATTCGCACGCGCACCGACTATGAGCACGCGCTGACCGCACTGGGGGTCTGCGTCAGCGCCCGCATCCCCGTCCTGCTCTGGGGCAACCCCGGCGAGGGCAAGACCGCGGTCGTGGAGTCCGCGCGCGAGGGCGGCTGGCACGTCGAGACCCTCATCGTCAGCCACTACGAGCCCAGTGACTTCGCCGGCCTCCCCGTCCTCACCGGCGACGGCGGCGTCTCGCTCGCCCCGCCCCAGTGGGCCAAGCGGCTCGCCGCCCACGAGGGCCCGGCCATCGCGTTCTTCGACGAGTTCAGCACCGCCTCCCCCGCACTCCAGGCCGCCGCGCTGCGCCCGCTCACCCACTACGAGGTCGGGTCGCTCCAGCTGCCCGAGACCGTCTCCTTCGTCGCCGCCGCCAACCCCGCCGACGTCGCGGCCGCCGGCTGGGAGCTCGCCGCACCCACCGCCTCACGCTTCGTCCACCTCGACTGGGGCATGCCGCTCGAGGTGTACGCCGAGTCGATGGTCACCGGGGTGTGGCCGGCGATGCCGGTGTTCGATCAGGTCTCGACGACGCTCGCTGGCGCTCGCTGCTCGACCAACGGGGACGGCTCGACCGACGGGGACGAGCTGGTCTCGACGAGCTCGACCAACGAAAGGGCGCTGGTCGCGGGGTTCCTGCGCACCCGGGAGTCGCAGCTCAGCGTCATCCCCAAGGACGCCGCCGGCCGCGGCCGGGCGTTCCCCACCCCCCGCACCTGGGAGTACGCCGCACGCCTGCTCGGTCTGGCCCGCGCACTCGGCACCCACGCCACCGTCCGACGCCTCCTGGCGGCCGGCTGCCTGGGGGACGCGGTCGCCCACGAGTACCTCGCCTGGGTCGCCGCCCAGGACCTCGTCGACCCCGAGGCGCTGCTGGCCGACCCCGCGGCGTACGACTTCACGGGGTTGCGCGCCGACCGCGTCCACGTCAGCCTCCAGGCCGTCCTCGGCGCCGTCGTCCGCGACAACGCGCCGCAGCGGTGGACCAACGCCGTGCTGCTCTGCGCCCGCGCCGCCGAGGCGGTCGGCGTCGACCCGGCCGTGCCCGTCGTCCGCGCGCTGGTCCGCGACGGCCTGCGCCCGGCCGGCGCCGCCGTACCGCCGCAGATCGCCGTCTTCGCCCCCGCCCTCGCGCTCGCCGGGCTGCTGCCGGACCGTCCTGCGGCATGAGTGCGCCCCTGCTCGACCGGCTGGCGGCGGCGAAGCTGTGGCTGATCACCGAGCCTGACTCACCAGGTCTCGACGAGCTCGACCGACGGGGGTCAACAGGTCTCGACGAGCTCGACCAACGGGGAAGGGTCTCGACAAGCTCGACCACCGTGGGCCGCCGGGGATGGCGTACCTCGCCCACGCGCTCTACGCCCTCACCCCGGTGCTGACCGAGGACGTCGAGACGATGAGCGTCGACGAGCACTGGCGCGTCTACGTCCACCCCGGCTGGCTGGCCGCCAGCGACGTGCCCACCGTCGCCGGCGAGCTCGCGCACGTCACCTGGCACCTGCTGCTCGACCACGCCGACCGAGCCCGCGACCAGCACGTCGACGCCCGCACCGCCGAGCCGTGGCACACAGGCCGCCGACCTCACCGTCCGGCAGGTGCTCGACGGCGACGCGCTCGCCAGCGAGCTGCCGTACACGACCGGGATGGCTCCGAACCTCTCGGCCGAGGAGTACTTCGCGATCATCTCCCGCCTGCCGGCCACCCTCGACGACGAGCCCGGCGACACCGGCACGCCACCGCCGGGCTGCGGCAGCGGCTGCGACGGTCTGCTCCGCACCCACGAGCTGCCGCCGGACGCCGACGTGGCCGGGGTCGACGCCGAGGACGCCCGCCACATCCGGCGCCGCGTCGCCATCGACTTCACCGAGCACTGCACGCGCCGGGGCACCGAGCCGGGCGACGCCGGGCGGTGGGCGAAGGAGATCCTCGAGCCCACCATCGCCTGGGAGCCGCTCCTCGCCGGCGCTGTACGACGAGGGGCGGGCTGGGCCCACGGCCACGCCGAGTACACCTACACCCGCCCGTCGAGGAGAGCCGGCGCGGTCAAGGGCATCGTGCTGCCGTCGACCCGGCGACCGCTGCCGTCGGTGGCGATGGTCGTCGACACCTCCGGGTCGGTCGACGACCGGCTGCTCGCCCGCGCGCTCGGAGAGGTCGACGGGGCGCTGCGGGCGCTGGGGGTGGGCAGCCAGGCGGTCAACGTCATCTCGTGCGACGCCGCCGCGTCCCAGCCCGCGCGGGTCCGCCGCGCGCGCGACGTACGCCTGGCCGGAGGGGGTGGCACCGACATGCGTGTCGGCATCCGGGCCGCCGAGGCGCTGCGGCCGCGGCCCGACCTGGTGGTGGTGCTGACCGACGGCTACACGCCCTGGCCCGACACGCCCCCACCCGGAGCGGCCGTGGTGGTGGCGCTGCTGGGCCGCGACCGGCGCGAGCTGCCGCCGACGCCTTCGTGGGCGACGCGCGTCGAGTGCCTGCTGGACTGAGCTCGTCGTTCACCAGGTCTCGACGACGGTCGCTGGCGCTCCCTGCTCGACCGACGAGAGCGTCACCAGGTCTCGACGACGGTCGCTGGCGCTCCCTGCTCGACCGACGAGAAACGTCACCAGGTCTCGACGACGGTCGCTGGCGCTCGCTGCTCGACCAACGGGCGGCTCGACCAGGTTGGCTCGACCGGGCTGGCTCGACCAACGGGGCTGGCTCGACGAGCTCGACCAGCACCGCTTCTCTAGGGTGGCCTGCATGCCGGGTCCGAGCAGCCAGCGCCGCAAGCGGCGTACCGAGCCAGTCGTCCTGCGGGTCCGCGCCACTCTCGAGGAGTCCGAGCCGCCGATCGTCCGGGTCCTCGACCTCCGCTCTGACCTGCGCCTGGACCAGGTCCACCAGGTCCTGCAGGTCGCCTTCGGGTGGACGGACTCCCACCTGCACCGCTTCGCGCTCGGGGGAAGCGTCTTCGACCGCGACGCCGAGATGTTCCTGTGCCCCTTCGACGTCGAGGAGCAGGAGGACGGGGTCCCCGAGACGACTGTCCGGCTCGACGAGACCCTGTCGGACCCAGGCGACGTGCTGCGCTACTGCTACGACTACGGCGACCAATGGGCTCTCGACCTCGCCCTCGAGGACGTGCAGCCGCTCGACCGCGTGAGCGTCCCGGCGCGTTGCGTGGCCGCCGAGCGCGCCGCGCCTCCGGAGGACAGCGGCAGCCTGCGCACCGCCGAGCAGCTCGCCACGGTGCTCGACGACCCGGCTCACGTCGACGTCCACGAGATCAACCAGGTGCTCGGTTCACCGCTGGTTCGGCTGGTCACCGGCTCCTTCGCGCCGGACCTCGTCGCTGCCCTCCTCCCGCTGACCGGCTCCTTCGCGGACCGAGTCGTGCCAGGTCTCCTCGCGCAGCTCGACGAGCCGGCACCGCTCGACCGTGCCGAGAAGGAAGACGCGGTGTCGACCATCCGGTGGTTCCTGGAGCGCATCGGGTCCGACGGGTTGGCGATGACGGCCGCCGGCTGGCTACGACCGGACGACGTGCTGGCCGCGGCCGAGATCGTGCCGGGCGGGCCGGAGTGGATCGGCAAGAAGAACCGAGAGGTCGACACCGTCCCGGTGCACCGGTTCCGACTCATGCTCGCGGACCTGGGGCTGACCCGGAAGTACAAGGGACGGCTGCGACTCAGCAGAGCCGGCGCTGCGGCGTACGACGACCCCGACCGGCTCTGGCGCCACCTCGCCCAGGTGCTGCCGTCGGGCAAGCCGGGCACCTTCGAGCGCCAGGCCGGTCTGCTCGTGCTCGCCCAGATCGCCTCGACGGGCGTCAGCGACACCGACGCCGTTGGGCGTGCCCTCACCGTGCTCGGGTGGCGCACCAGCGACGGTCGGCGGGTCAACGGCTACCACGCGTACGACGCGACCCGCGCCGTCCACGACGTCCTGGCCTGTCTCGACCCGTCCCATCACCCACGGATGCGCCACGCCGAGGACCGCTTCGGCCCGGCGGCGCGACAGCTGGCGCTCGAGGCCCTCCTCGACGACCGCTGAGCGACGTGGCTGGGCGCCCCACGACGCCGACTGTGCGGTGGATCGGTGCCACCAGGTGACCTCGATCCACCGCACAAGGTCTGCCGGATCACGTGTCGATCCCGTCCTGGGCGACCCGCGTCGAGTGCCTGCTGGACTGACGCGCCGTCCTACACTCGCGGCATGTCTCGACCCGCCACCCGGCTCCGGCAAGCACTGTCCTCCGCGAGGAGCCGCCTCGGCCGAGGCGCTCGGGACGCGGACGAGGGCCCGACCCGCACCACCCGCCTGGGACGTCGGGCGCGGCTCGTCCAGCAGGACACCGGACCTCTTCTGAGGGCGCAGCGGCTGGGGACCCGGTCCTGGCTCGTCCAGCCCCGCACCGGCCCCCACCGCCGAACGGTCACCACCTTCGGGCCCGCCGAGCGGCAGACGGTGCTGCTCACGCCGCAGGGCAAGCAGGAGCACCACACCCCGCTGCTCAAGCACGTCGGCAACGAGCACGTCGGTCAGGTGCTCCGGCGCCTGGGCGTGACGTGCGTGCTCGACGTCGGGGCGAACCGCGGGCAGTACGCCGTACGTCTGCGCGAGGCCGGCTACACGGGACGCATCGTCTCCTTCGAGCCGCTGGACCACCTCGCCGACCAGGTGGAGGCCGCGGCCGCGGACGACCCCGAGTGGACGGTGGTGCGCTGTGCCCTGGGACGCGAGGACTCCGAGTCCGAGATCCACGTGGACACCGGCAAGGGGACGCTCAGCTCGATGCTGCCGGCCAGCGACTTCGGCCGCTCCTGGAACCAACGGCTCCGCGAGGAGCCGACCGTGCAGACCATCCAGGTCCGCCGGCTCGACGGGCTCTGGGACTCGGTGCTCGCGGGCCTCGACGAACCCCGCGTCTTCCTCAAGCTCGACACCCAGGGGTTCGACCTCGAGGCGTTCGCCGGGGCGGGCGACCGCGTCGCGGACGTGCTCGCGATGCAGTCGGAGCTCGCCTCCATGCCGATCTACGAGGGCATGCCGAGCATGACCGAGGCGCTGCAGACCTACCAGGACGCCGGCTTCGTCCTCAGCGGGCTCTTCCCGGTCGGGGTGCACAAGCCGACGTTGGGTGTCATCGAGTTCGACGCCGTGATGGTGCGGCCCGAGGCGGTCCGCGCCGCGCGCTCGTCCGGCCGCCGCGCCGCTCGCTGACCGGTCGGTTGCCAGGTCTCGACGACGCTCGCTGGCGCTCGCTGCTCGACCGACGGGTTTCGCGCGACCTGCTCGACCGACGGGGGCACCAGGTCTCGACGACGGTCGCTGCGCGACCTGCTCGACCAACAGGTTCGCGCGACCTGCTCGACCACCAGGGTCGCCAGGTCTCGACAGGCTCGACCAGCGGAGGTCAGTCGTCGACCTTGGCGACAGGTCGCGGGTGGCCATGCCCTCGAGCAGGGAGCCGTCGGCGGCGAACCTCGAGCCGTGCAGCGGGCAGTCCCAGGACGACTCGGCGGCGTTCCACTGCAGGATGCCGCCGAGGTGCGGGCAGACCGCCGACACCGAGCACACCCGTCCGTCGACGTTCGAGGTCGCGACCACGGACGCGCCGTCGCGGTGCACGCGGCCCTCCCCCGGCGCCGGGGCGCTGTCGTCGGAGGAGACCAGCGCGCCGCCCCAGCCCCGCACCGCGTGGAAGCCGACCTTGGTGCCGGCCCGGGTGGCCTCGGCCAGGTCGCGCACGCCCGGCACCCGGCGGCTCATCTCGGCGCGCCACGACGGCTCCGCCTCGCCGGTCACGTGCGCCACCATGGCGATCGCGGCGGCGGGCCCGTTGGTCATCCCCCACTTGTGGAACCCGGTCGCCACCTGGATGTCCGAGCCGCCGGGCAGGCGCTGCACGATCGGCAGCTGGTTCTCCGCGGAGTAGTCCTGCGCCGACCACTGGTGGGTCATCACCGCGCCCGGCCAGTGCTCCTCGGTCCACGTCACGAGCTCGTCGACGCGGCGCCGGGTGTCGGGCTCACGGCCGACCTCGTGGCCGTTGCCGCCGACGAGCAGCAGCCGCTCACCGTCGTGCGGTGCGTAGCGCAGCGACCGGCTCGGGGAGTCGGCCGCGAGGTACATCCCGTCCGGCACCGCCGGGCCACCCTCGGGCACCCGGAACGCCAGCGCGTAGGAGCGCTCGGCCACCAGCCGGGTGAAGTGGCCACCACGGTCGAGGATCGGCGCCCCGGTCGCGAGCACGACGTGCGGGGCGCGGACCACGCCGTACGTCGTCTCGACCGTGTCGGCGCGCAGCCCGAGGCCGGTGACCCGCGCGCCCTCGATGACCTGACCGCCGGCGTCGACGAACGCGCGACGCATCGCCTGCAGCAGCTCGACCGGGTCCATCTGCAGCTGGTCGGCGAGCCGGATGGCGCCGGCGGTGCGGTACGGCAGCTCGGTGGTCTCGGCCCACAGCACCGGCAGACCGGCGGCGGACGCGGCGTCGTACTCCTTCTCCAGCGTGCTGAGGCTGCCCTCGTCGTTGACGTAGGTGTACGCCGCCTCGCGCTGGTAGGCGACGCCGAGCTCGTCCATGAGCTCGTGCACCAGCTGCTGGCCGGCGGCGTTGGCCTGGACGTAGGCGCGGACCGCGTCGTCGTCGTGGTGCGAGCGGATCGTCGAGGCGATGGTGCCCTGCAGCAGGCTGACCTTGGCGGTGGTGTTGCCGGTGGCGGCGGCGCCGAGGTGACGGGCCTCCAGCACGAGTACGTCGACCCCGGCGCGCTGGGCGAGCAGGGCCGTGGTGAGACCGGTCAGGCCGGCTCCCACCACGACGAGCTGGGCGTGCTCGGGGAGGGGGCCGCCGGAGGCGGGTGCGTGGGACGAGGCGTCGTGCCAGAGCGAGGTCATGGTGGGGTCCTACCCCGCCGTCCGGCTCCTAGACGGGTCCGGACGCGCCAGTGGCGGACCCGCGGGTCGTGTGACCCGCCGATCCGCCACTCGTGACGTGGGGGCGATCAGCCCGCGACGCGGTCCTTCAGCTGCTTGGCGGCCTTGAAGCCGGGCACCGTGGTGGCGGCGATCTGGATGGTCTCGCCGGTCTGCGGGTTGCGGCCCTCGCGGGCGTTGCGCGGGCGGGCCTCGAAGGTGCCGAGGCCGGCGATCTGGACCTTGTCGCCCTTGGACAGACCGTCCGAGATGATCTCGACGACGGCGTCGAGAGCCCGCGAGGCCTCGGCGTTCTGCAGGTTCGCCGAGTCGGCGATGGCCTTGATGAGCTCGTCCTTGCGCATGGTGGTTCTCCTGAGATCGAGGGTCCGCGGGCCGGTCGAGCCGGCCCAGGCGGCACGCGGCGGAGGGCCGACGTGGTCGCGACGCTAGGGGAAACCCCCGGCACACTCAACTAAGCGGGCCGCGACGCGCCCGCACGACGGCGTTTCCGCACGCCCGACGCCTCATCGCTCACTCCTGCACCACGCCGAGCTCACCCACCACCACACCACCCCGGCTCAGGGCTGGACGTGCAGGTTTCCCACGGTATGCAGCCAACCTGGCGCTCCCCATGGTGCACGGAGCACGGGGAGCGCCAGGTTCCCGTGGGGAGTACGTCGCTCCGCCCGGCCACGCGCGTACGTCGCTCCGCCCGGCCACGCGCGTACGTCGCCCCGCCCGGCCACCCGCGTTGTCCGCCCGTCCCGTTAGCGTCACCCCATGACCTCGCTCGTCCTCATCGCCACCTGCTCCGAGCTGCCCGACCTCGACCACGACAGCCGCGCCCTGCAGCGGGCGCTGGTCGAGCGTGGGGCCGACCGGGGCGTCGAGGCCCGGCCGGCGGTCTGGGACGACCCGACCGTCGACTGGGCGGCTGCCGATCTCGTCCTGGTCCGCTCGACCTGGGACTACGCCAAGCGCCGCGACGAGTTCCTGGCGTGGGCGGCGCGCGTCGAGGAGGTCACCGTGCTGCACAACCCGCTCGCGGTCCTGCGCTGGAGCACCGACAAGACCTACCTGCGCGACCTGGCCGCGGCCGGCGTACCGACGGTGCCGACCGCGTTCCTCGACGCCGCCGACGACACGAACCCCTACGCAGACGTCGAGCACGTCGTGAAGCCGGCCGTCTCCGCCGGCTCGCTGGACACCACCCGGGTCGCGCCCGGCGACGGGGCCGAGTCGCGGCGGCGGATCGAGGCGATCCTGGCGACCGGCCGGACCGTGATGGTGCAGCCCTACCTCCACGGAGTCGACGAGCTCGGCGAGACCGCGCTCGTCTTCTACGACGGCCACTTCTCCCACGCCCTGCGCAAGGCCGCACTCCTCACCGCTGACGGCGGAGAGGCGACCGGGCTGTTCAAGGAGGAGGACATGTCGCCGCGGGAGCCGTCCGAGGCGGAGCACGCCGCAGCCGCTCGCGTGCTTGCCGCCATCCCGGGCGGGCCGCCCCTCTACGCCCGGGTCGACCTGCTGCCCAGCGACGACGGTCCGCTGCTGCTCGAGCTGGAGCTGGCCGAGCCGTCGTTCTTCCTCGACCTCGTCGACCCCGCCGCCGCCGACCGGGCCGCGGACGCCGTACTGGCGCGCCTGGCCTGACCCCGCGGCCCAGCACGGGACGGCGCCGTCATGCCCCGGTCGACGGCTGGCGCGACATCGCGGCAGCCTCGGCGCGGTTGCGCGCGCCCAGCTTGGCCAGGATGTGGCTGACGTGGTGCCCCGCGGTCTTCTCGGAGATCACCAGCTCCCGGGCGATGCCGGCGTTGGACCGGCCCCGCGCCACCAGCTCGAGCACCTCGTGCTCCCGCGCGGTCAGCGGCCGCCCCAGCAGTCCCGCCTGCACCCGGTCGGCCCCCGCGGTCCGGGCGCCGGCCTCCGGGACGCGACGCGGTCTCGAGCTCCTCCAGCACCGCCTCGGCCCGGCGCTCCGCCGCCACTGCCCCGAGCTCGCGGAACGTCGTGAGCGCCGCCCCGGCCTCCTCGGCCGCCACCCCGGGGCTGGTCACCGCCGAGGCGCGTGCCAGCTCCAGGCGGGACTCGGCCACCTCCAACGGCATCACGAGCGCCTCGAACAGCACCAACGCCTCCGTGGCCCGTTCCGCGGGTCCCCCGGCAGCACGACCGGCGGGGCCCCCGGCACTCGTCGCAGCCGGGAGGGCGATCGGCTCCTCGCCCAGCCCCACCCGAGCCGACGCCAGCGCGCCCCGTGCCCGCACCAGGTGGATCCCCGTCGAGACAGCCAGCTCGTCGAGCTCCCCGGACGCCGCGCGGGCGGACGCCGGGTCGCCCACGGCGAGGTGCGCGTCGACGAGCGCGGCCAGCAGCTGCGACGTCCGCATGACGTCCCCGCCCGCGGCGCGCAACCCCCGCGTCAGCAGGTCGACGGCGACCCCCGGTCGCCCGTCCGCGATCCGCAGCAGCGCCAGCGAGCGCAGCGCGGCCGCCGTCTCGGAGCGTCCCGTCAGCAGCTGCTCGGCCTCGACCAGGCGGCCCTGGGCGACCCGCAGCTCGGCCAGCGAGGCGACCGCGGGCGCGCCGATGCCGGGCACGAACCGCTCGGCGGTCTCCAGCGCCGCCGTCAGCGCCGTCTCGGCGTCGGCCCAGTGCCCTCGCGCCAGCAGCACCTCGGCGTGCACCGACCGGCAGGCGCCCCACAGCGGCGCGGTCTCGTGGGTGCGCGCGAAGTCCTCGACGTGCTCGCACCACTCCGCGGCGCGGTCCCACTCGCCCGCGTCGGTGCACGCCATGACCAGGTTGCAGTAGGCCTCGGCCAGGGTGTGCACGTTGCGCACGGCGCCGGAGGTCGCGGCCGCCATCGCCTCCTCGAGCAGGCCCATCCCCCGCTCACGATGCCCGGCGGCGGTCTCTGCCCGTCCCAGCAGGCTGAGCGCGAAGACCTCGAGGTCTCCCGCCCCGGTACGCCGTGCCACGTCCATCGCCCGCGCGCAGTGCCCGACCTGCTCCTCGACGTCCGTGGCGTGCCGGGCCCGCTCGACGGCGACCCAGCCGTGGCCGGAGCACTCCGGCACGTGCTCGAGGGCCCGCTCGGCCCGGGCCAGCCAGCCGCGGGCGGCCGAGGTGCGACCGGCCGTGAGGTGCTGGTGGGAGACCCAGACCGCGACCCGGGCCGCGTCGTCGCAGGCCCGCGCGGCGACGTACTCGGTGAAGGCGCGCTCGCGCGCCTCGATGCCCTCGGCGACCTCGCCGAGGAACCACAGCGCCTGGCCGAGCCCCTCGAGCGCGGCACCCGCCTGCTCCGGCGTCGCGACAGCGGCCAGGACGCGCTCGTACGCCGTGCGCGCCTCGAGCCACTGGGCCTGCTCCATGGCTCGCGCGCCCGTCGTCAGGTCCTGCACGACCGCCGCCATCCCCTGGAGTATCGCGCGCCCGGGGCCAGATAGGGAGTCCTCCCGATGCCGGGACCCCGCTGACGCGAGCACGGTGGGACCAGGACCTACGAGGAGGAACCATGACCACGACCACCACCGACGACGAGCTCAAGACCCGCCACCGCACCATGTGGGCCTCCGGCGACTACCCCACCATGGTGGAGACGTTCCTGCTGCCGCTCGGGCCACGGCTCGTCGAGGCGTGCGGGGTGACCGAGGGTGCCCGGGTGCTCGACGTCGCCGCCGGCACCGGCAACGCCTCGATCCCTGCGGCCCAGCGCGGGGCGCACGTCACCGCCAGCGACCTCACCCCCGAGCTGCTCGAGGCCGGGCGCGCCCGGCCCGAGGCGCAGGGACTCGACATCGACTGGGTGCCGGCCGACGCCGAGCACCTGCCGTTCCCCGACGCCTCCTACGACGTGGTGATGTCGTCGATCGGTGTGATGTTCGCGCCCCACCACCAGGCGGCCGCGGACGAGATGGTGCGGGTGCTGCGCCCCGGCGGGACGCTCGGACTGCTGAGCTGGACGCCGGAGGGGATGATCGGCGCGCTCTTCGCCACGATGAAGCCCTACGCGCCCCCGCCGCCGCCGGGCGCCCTCCCCCCGCCGCTGTGGGGCAGCGAGGAGCACCTGCACGGGCTGCTCGGCGGCCGGGTGCGGCTCGACGCGGTCACGCGCGGCGAGCTCGAGATCACGGCGTTCGGCCGCCCCCAGGAGTACGCCGAGCACTTCAAGGCCTACTACGGGCCGACCCGTGCGGTGCGGGCGAACGCGGAGAAGGAGGGCCGGGCCGACGACTTCGACGCCGACCTGGACGGCTTCTGCGACACCTGGAACCGCGGGACGGCGGAGGACGCGGTGTTCGGCAAGGAGTACCTGCTGACGGTGGGCACCCGGCTCTGAGCCGGCGGCGCTCCGGCCGCGCCGGCGTGCTCCCCACGGCAGGCCTGCGCTCCCCATGCTTCGGACACCATGGGGAGCGCCGGTTTGCCTGCATACCGTGGGAAACCGGCAGGCCCACCGGCTAGCCCGGCGCCGTCTCCGCGCCCGGCTTCGGCGGGAGGGTCCGCACGACGTCACGACCGACCGCGACCCAGCGGGCCAGCACGTCGTCCTCGGCGACAGCGTCGGCCTCGACGCGGAGCCAGCCGGTCATCTCGCGACCGCGCATCACCATCGGGCCGGCGCCGGGCTCGGCCAGCAGCTCGTCGAGACGGTCCGGCGGCACCCGCAGCATCAGTCCGCCTTGCCCGCTGACCGCCACCGCCATGTGACCCTCGAGCAGGAACGCCAGCCCGCCGAACATGCGCCTCTCGGTCGTCCCGGGCTCACCCGCGAGCTCGTCACGGACCCGGGCGGCCAGCCCCTCGTCGTACGCCATGGGTCCAGGGTGGTCGCCGAACCACGGCCTGTCGAGGTCGCGGGCCCGGGGTCAGGCGTCGAAGGCCGAGCGGACGGCGGACATGTCGGCGGCGCCGTGACCACGCGCAGACGCGTCGTCGTACCGCTCGAGCAGGGCGCGCAGCAGCGCGGGTTGCACCCCGGAGGACTCGGCGGCCTCGATCATCAGCGCGACGTCCTTGCGGACACCGTCGACGGCGAAGGCCGGGGTCTCCCAGTCGCGCGAGCGCATGAGGCCGCCCTTCATCTGGGCGTAGGCCGAGTCCACCGGGCCGCCCCTGATCGCCTCGAGGAACAGCGCGGGGTCGACCCCCTGCCCCTCGGCCATCGCCATCGCCTGCGCGGTCGCGGCGTTGATCGTGGCGACCCAGGAGTTGCACGCCAGCTTCAGCGCGCTGGCCGGGCCGACCTCGTCGGCGACCGTCACCACCCGCGACCCCACCGCCTCGAAGACCGGGGCCGCCGCCTCGCGCGCGGCCGACGGGCCGGACACCAGCAGCACCAGCACACCGTCCTCGGCCGGCTTCCGCGTCCCGAGCACCGGGGCGTCGAGCAGCCGGTCGGCGACGCCCGCCGCCTCGGCGATCTGCGCCATCCCGTCGGGGCCGACGGTGCTGCACTGGAGCCAGACCGCGTCAGGCCCGAGCGCCTCGGCGACGTCGGACGCCACCGCGAGCACCGAGTCGGTGTCGAAGAGCATGGTCACCACGGCGTCGGCACCGGTGACTGCCTCGGCGACCGACGGCGCGGCCGTGATCCCCTCACCGAGGTCGCGAGCCTTCTCAGGGGTGCGGTTCCACGCCACCACCTCGTGTCCCTCGCGGGCGAGGGAGCGCGCCATGGCGGCTCCCATGATTCCGGTTCCGAGCATCGCGACGCGCATGACGGGGTGTTACCCGCCCGCGCGTCCCGTCGAACGTGCAGCTCCGGTCCGCGACCCCTCCCCAGGGCCCGGGAACGCCCGAGCTGCCCGTCCGGACGGACCTCACCCACCCCTACGGGCGTGTTGGCGCCCACCCGGCCCGGGCAACCTCCACGGTCCCGTCACGACAGTCGGGCGGCCGACGGCCGCCGGCGAGGGACCCCAGACACCGGACGACATCGAGAGGACAGCCCCATGAAGGCAGTCACCTGGCAAGGCAAGCGCAACGTCGCGGTCAACGAGGTGCCCGACGCCCGCGTCGAGCAGCCCACGGACGCGGTCATCAAGGTCTCGACCACCAACATCTGCGGCTCCGACCTGCACCTCTACGAGACGCTCGGTGCGTTCATGACGCCGGGCGACATCCTCGGCCACGAGCCGATGGGCACCGTGGTCGAGGTCGGCAGCGAGGTCCGCGACCTGAGCGTCGGCGACCGTGTGGTCATCCCGTTCCAGATCGCCTGCGGCCGCTGCTGGATGTGCGAGCGCGGCCTGCCCACGCAGTGCGAGACCACGCAGGTCCGCGAGCAGGGCACCGGCGCCGCGCTCTTCGGCTTCTCCTCGCTGTACGGCGCGGTCTCCGGCGGTCAGGCGGAGCTGCTCCGCGTGCCGCACGCCGACTTCACGTCGGTCAAGGTGCCCGAGGGACCGCCGGACTCCCGGTTCGTCTACCTCTCCGACGTGCTGCCGACCGCGTGGCAGGGCGTGCAGTACGCCGACGTGCCCGAGGGCGGCTCGCTCGTCGTCATGGGCCTCGGCCCGATCGGCGACATGGCCGCGCGCATCGCCACCCACCTCGGCCACCGCGTCATCGGCGTCGACCTCGTGCCCGAGCGGCTCGAGCGGCTGCGCGCCCGCGGCATCGAGGCCGTCGACCTGCGTGAGCACCCCGACCTCGGCGAGCACCTGCGCAGCCTGACCGACGGCCGCGGCCCCGACTCCGTCCTCGACGCGGTCGGCATGGAGGCGCACGGCTCCCCCGCCGCGACCTTCCTGCAGAACGTCGTCAGCTTCCTGCCCGACGCCGTCGCGGCCCCGATGATGAAGAAGGCCGGCGTGGACCGGCTCGCCGCCGTCTACGCCTCGATCGACGCCGTACGCCGCGGCGGGACGATCTCGCTGTCCGGCGTGTACGGCGGCGCGCAGGACCCGCTCCCGCTGGTGACGATGTTCGACAAGCAGCTCACGGTGCGGATGGGACAGGCCAACGTGAAGCGCTGGGCCGACGACATCATGCCGCTGCTGACCGACGAGGACCCGCTCGGCGTGGACACCTTCGCCACCCACGAGGTGCCGCTCGAGGACGCCCCGCACGCCTACGAGATCTTCCAGAAGAAGCAGGACGGCGCGGTGAAGATCCTGCTCAAGCCCTGACCCGGGGGGCACGATGTCCGTCCTCGCTGCTCCCCACGGTGTCCTGGCGCTCCCCATGCTCCGGACACCGTGGGGAGCGCCAGTTCTCCTGCATACCGTGGGAAACCGGCAGCAAGGTCAGGACGCCGAAGTGCCCTGGCGCTCGGTGACCTCGATGAGGTGGGAGAGCCGCTCGTCGTTGGTGCGCTTGAGCTCGGCGAGCACCTCGGCGAGGAGCTTGTTGGTGGTCTCCAGGGCGTCCTGCACCTGGCCGATTCCCGAGAGGTTGTTCAGCACGGTCGTTCTCCTTCGTTGAGGTGGTTCCGGTCACGCCGTCGGGCGACGGCGATGACGATGCCGAGCCCGAGGAACGGGCCGACGGCGAGCGCGACGAACAGCACGAGCTCGATGGCGTGCAGGCTGCCCATGTGCAGCCCGACCGGGGTCATGCGTCGACCCGCTGCCGCTGGTGCGGGTCGCACGGCACCGCCCGAGCGGGCGTACCGGCTGACGCCCCAGCCGAGGGCGAGCACGAGGACCCCGGAGCAGACGAGCACGACGAGCCCCGCCGCGGCCCACAGCCAGCCGGCCACGCCGTCCTTGCGCTCGCGCTGGAGCAGCAGGTGCTCCTCGGCGAAGGCGCGCGTCTCGCCGGCCGTGGCGGGCACCTCCGGGGCGTCGATGGCCGGGTCGGCCGGCAGGAACAGCGGGGCGGCGGTCAGGGTGCGGCCGTCGTGCAGGCGCACCATGGTCTTCCAGGACCCGCCGACCGGGGCGGGCTCGGTGAGGCGGTACTCCGTGGCCGAGACCCGCTCGAGCGGCTCGACGTGCAGGCCGTGGGCGTCCGGCGCGGTGGCCGTGCCCTCGCCCTGCCAGGCGGTGACGGTCACCCAGGCGGCCTCGCCGTCGACGGGCGCCCGGTTGAACCGGACCGTCCCGACGACGTGCTCGGGCGCCACGGTGTCGGTCTCGACCGACGTGGGCTCGAGGTCGAGCGTCACCGACAGGTCGTCGGGCACGTCGGTCCGCAGGCCGTCGTACGTCGCGGCGGAGATGGCGAGCACCGACAGCGCGAAGAGACCGGCGGCCACGCGCGGGGCCGGCAGCCGCTGGTGCAGGCCGAGCGTGAGCAGCGCACCCAGCACCCCGCCGGCGACGCCGCCGACGACCGCCAGCGCGACGCCCTCGACGAGGATGTCGGTGGTCCAGGGCAGGGGGAAGACCAGGCGCGTCCACCAGAACTCGGTGGCGAAGCCGACCGTCCCGACCAGGAACCCGGCGAGAGCGCCGAAGGCCAGCGGACGGCGGCGCAGCAGCACCAGCGCAGCGACCTCGACCACCAGAGCCTCTCCGACGTAGAGCGGCACCGCGGCGAAGAGCTCGCCCAGGCCGGGACCGACCAGGAGGCTGACGCCGCCACGGACGAGCATGTAGAAGCCGACGGCGGCGAGTGCGCCTCCGCGCCCGATCCACATCCGGGCGGCGACGAGGGTGAGCGCGGCGGCGACGGCGATGAGCAGCGGCTGCAGGACCAGACGGAACTGCGGCACACCGAAGTCGAACTCGGCCTGGAAGACCGACAGCCCGATCAGCATGCCGCCCATGACGCCGACGCGGCGCAGCAGGCCGGGCAGGGTGCCGTCGGCCTCGGAGGCGCCCTGGGGGTTGCGGGCACGCAGCCCCTCCTGGAGCAGGATGGCCATCCCGACCAGGGACAGCCCGGCGCCGCCGATGAGCATGAGGTGGGTGGGGCCCCAGAGCGTGACGTCCTGGCCGAAGAGCCGGTGCCAGACGTCGTCGAGCGGGAAGCCGAGCAGGGCGTAGGAGCCGGCGGCGAGGACCAGCAGTCCCCCGACCGGCATCGACCACGTGCTCGTGACGCGGACCGCGGCTGGTCCGGCCTCGTCGCCGCGGGGCAGCGCGCACGCCAGGGCGCCCGAGGCGGACAGTCCGAAGAGCCCGATGAGGATCGGGTAGTGGGCCGGGTTGGCCAGCGGTCCCTCGTCGCGACCGACACCGATGTGCAGGGCGATGTCCCAGTACATGCCGATCAGCGCCGTGATGAGCGAGACCATCGCCGTCATCAGCGGGACGGTGGCCCAGCCGGCGGCACCGCCGAGACCCTGGGTGGCCTCGGCCCGGGCGGTGAGTCGCGCCAGGACGGTGGTGCGCCCGGTGCGGTGCGCCAGCAGCAGGGCGCCGAGGGCCACCGAGGCCACGACGACGACCCCGGTGGCCAGGACGACCTGGTCCAGCGGGGCAGGCCCGGCAGGCCGGACGACCTCGGTCGCGGACAGGAGCGGGGCTGACATGTTCATCCCGTCATGTAACACCAAACGATGTCACAGTCACAAGTGTCATACTGCTCACATGAGCAGCGCGTCCGACCCCGAGCAGGAGGACTCCTTCGTCATCGAGGAGCTCTCCCGGCGCACCGGGATGACCGTCCGCTCGATCCGCGCCTACCAGT
Organism: uncultured Actinomycetota bacterium; assembly: GCA_963721555.1. Lineage (GTDB taxonomy): Bacteria > Actinomycetota > Actinomycetes > Propionibacteriales > Nocardioidaceae > Marmoricola_A. The sequence continues at coordinate 415,730 of CAVRJU010000005.1, forward strand.
CGCGCAAGCTCCTCCCGCCGCCCGACGTCCGCGGCCGCACCGGTTGGTACGACGAGCGCCACGTCGCGCGCATCGAGCTCATCAAGGACCTGCAGAGCGAGGGGCTCAAGCTCGACTCGATCGCACGCATGCTCGACAACGCGGGCCGCTCCGACGCCGACCTGCTGCGCTTCAGCCGCACCGTGGCCGGCCTGTTCGGCGACGCCCCCGGGACCATGGCGACCCTCGCGGACCTGAGCCAGCGCTTCGGCGTCGGTGAGGCCGAGGAGCGCAGCGTGCTGGCGCGTGCCGAGAAGCTCGGCATCATCCGCTCGGTCGGCGACGACCAGTTCGAGGTGCTCTCCACGCGCCTCGTCGACGCCGGCGAGCACGCCGTCCACACGCTCGGACTGACCGCCGACGAGGCGCTGCGTGTCGTCGAGCGGCTGCGACGCCACGCGGACGGCGTCGCCAGCACCTACCTCGACCTGTACGTCGACCGCGTCTGGGCGCCCTTCGTCGACCGGGGCCAGCCGACCGAGGAGTGGCCCGGCGTCCAGGACGCCCTGCAGCTGGTGCGCAACCTGGCCACCGAGGCCCTGGTGGCGGCCTTCGAGATGGTGATGGCCGAGCGGGTCGACGAGGTGTTCGGCCGGGAGATCGCGCGCGACCGCAAGCGCCGTTCCTGACCCCGGACGGGTCCGGACTGCCTACAGTGAGGGTCCGTCCGGACGGGCGGGGCAACCTCGGAGGACCCGTGAAGTCGAAGATCACCGCGATCGTCGCGGTCCTGGCCGTCGGCATCCTGCTGGTCGGCGGGTTCCTGGCGCTCCAGGGCGACGGCAGCGAGGAGCGGCGCGAGGCCCGCCAGACCGCCCGCCAGGCCGGTCCGGCCGGCGACTGCGCCCCGCAGAGCGAGGCGAAGGCGCGGCAGGCCACCCGCGCCTTCCTCGACCGGTTCCTCGGCGAGGACGGCAAGGGCTCGCTCAAGGGCGTCGGCCCCACCCAGCTGGGCGGCGGCTGGATCCTCTTCGTCAGCACCGGCAACGAGAGCCCGCTCACCCAGGAGCCGGACTGCTTCATGGGCGTCCCGGTGCGCTACCAGCGCACCCCGCCGGACATCCCGACCGACGACTGACCCGGGGGCCGGTGGACCCTCGGACTGATGACATCCGGGCCTGCCCGGTGGCGGCGTGGTCGCGACACGCTCAGGACATGACCACCACACCTCCCCGGGGCGCCGTCGTCGTCGGCGTCGACGACTCCGACAGTGCCCGCCGCGCCCTCGAGACCGCCGTCTCCGAGGCGCTCCAGACCCACCGGCCGCTGCACATCGTGCATGCTTGGGCGGCGTACCCGACCGGCTACGCGCCAGGCACCTACCCGCACACCGCCGCCGACCTGGCCGAGTCCATGCGGGAGTACGCCGGCGTCGTGCTGGCCCGCGCGGTCGCGAGCGTCCGCGAGTCCCACCCCGACCTCGAGGTCACCGAGGAGCTGGCCAACGGCGACGCCCGCCAGGTCCTCGAGGAGCGCTCGCACGACGCCACGGTCGTCGTGGTCGGCTCGCGCGGCCACGGCGTGCTCAGACGGCTGCTGCTGGGCTCGACCAGCGCCTGGCTCGCGCGTCACGCCCACAGCCCGTTGCTCGTCGTACGCCCCTCGCTGGTCGGCGAGAGACGGCGGGTCGCGGTCGGCACCGACGGCGGTCACGCCTCCGCTCACGCCGTCGCCCACGCCTACGAGGCGGCGTCGCGGCGCGGCGCGGCGCTGACGGTGGTGCACTGCTACGACCCCATCCCGCGCCACGTCAACGACGACGCGCCGGACCTGGCGCCCGGCGAGCCGGAGGCGGTACGCCGCACGCTGGCCGAGTCGGTGGCCGGGCTCGCCGAGAAGTACCCCGACGTCGAGGTGACGCTCGACGTCGTCCCCAGCCCGACGGTCGACCACCTCGTCGAGCTGTCGGACCACGTCGGCCTGCTGGTCGTCGGCTCGCACCGGCGCTCGCGCCTCGGCAGCCTCACGCACCTGTCGACGAGCCGTGTCGTCGTCGAGCACGCTCGCTGCACGGTCGCCGTGGTCCCCGAGGCCGGCTGACCGCCGCCGGTCCGGTCGAGACCGGTTCTTGCCATTCTGGCAAAGAACGTTGCCGCATCAATCCGCTGGGGCGCACGCTGCACCCGGAGGTGGTCGAGATGACCGATCGGTTGGAGAAGGACTACGACGTCGTCGTGATCGGCGGAGGAGCCGCCGGGCTGAACGGCGCACTGATGCTGGGACGGTCGCGACGCTCGGTCGTCGTGATCGACGGCGGGCACCCGCGCAACGCCCCCGCGCACGCGGTGCACGGCCTGCTGGGGCACGACGGGACGCCGCCGGGCGAGCTGCTGGCGCGCGGACGAGCGGAGGTGCGCTCGTACGGCGGCCACGTCGTGACGGGCGAGGTGGTGTCCGCGGAGCCCACGGACCTCGGGCCGAGCGGAGGTGAGGCCGAGCCAGGAGTGCCCGGGTTCACGGTGACCCTGGCCGACCGGCGCTCGGTGACCGCGCGGCGCCTGCTCGTGACGACCGGCCTGGTCGACGAGCTGCCCGACGTGCCCGGTGTGCGCGAGCAGTGGGGCCACGGGGTCATCCACTGCCCCTACTGCCACGGCTACGAGGTGCGCGACCAGGCCATCGGCGTCCTGGCGACGACCCCGATGGCGACCCACCAGGCCCTGCTGTTCTCCCAGCTCAGCGACGACGTCGTCCTGCTGAGCCACACCGCCCCTCCCGACGCGGAGCAGCGAGCGCTCCTCGACGCCCGTGGTGTCCGGGTGGTGCCGGGCGAGGTCGTGGAGGTCGTGACGGACAGCGGCCGTGTGACGGGTGTCCGGCTCGTCGACGGCACGATGGTGCCACGCCAGGTCGTGACGGTGCAGTCGAGGATGGTGGCGCGCGCCGGCTTCCTGTCACGCCTGGGACTGACCGTGGTCGATCACCCCAGCGGCCTGGGCGTGCACCTGCCCGTCGACGCCTCCGGGCGCGCGGACGCCCCCGGCGTCTGGGCCGCTGGCAACGTGGCCGACCTGTCCGCGCAGGTCGGGACCTCGGCCGCCGCCGGGGCCATGGCCGGGGCGCAGATCAACGCCGACCTGGTGATGGAAGAGGCACGGAGCACGCCTGCCCCCGCCTAGGCTTCACCGCATGCCCTCTCCGCTCGACCGCGCCCTCGCGCGTCCCGAAACGTCCCTGCTGCTCCACCGGGCGACCGCGCTCGCCGCCCTGCCGGGCCAGCTCGCCGTCGCCGGGGTGAACATCACGTTGGCCGCCGGGGAGCTGATGGCACCGCGCGGGCCGATGCGGCGCCGTGGCGGCTACCTCGACCAGCTCTCGGCCCTGCTGGGCGAGGACGGGATGATCGGAAAGCTCGACGCGATGAGCCGCGACCCCCAGAGCCCCCTGGGCCGCATCGCGGCCATCTCCCGGGCCGCCGGCGCCGACCGGCCGCTCGGCAAGGCGCTGGCCCCGGGCGGCTTCCTCGACCGGCTGCTCGCCGAGGACGGTCCCCTGGGCCGGATCCTCAGCGAGAACGGCGCCGCCGACCGCTTCCTCGCCCCGGACGGACCCCTCGACCGGCTGCTCGCCCCGGGAGGCGTCCTGGACCGGCTGCTGGTCGAGAACGGCCCGCTCGAGCGCCTGGTCACCGACGACGGCGCCCTCGACCGCGTCACCCGTCCCGGCGGCGCGCTCGACACCCTGCTCGCCGAGGGCGGGCTCGTCGACCGGCTGCTGGAGGACCGCGGGTTCGTCGAGAAGCTGGTCGCCCACGGCGGCACCCTCGACCAGCTGGTCGCGCTCGGGCCGATCCTGGAGAAGGTCCACCCGCGCCTGCTCGAGCTCGTGGAGGTGCTCCCCCAGCTGCACGACTCGGTCATCACGCTCTCCGAGACGGTCGGCCCCCTCGGCGACCTCGCGAACCGGATCCCGGGGGGTCGCCGCAAGGCGCTCGCCAGCGGGAGCTGACCGAGCCTCGGCAGCAGCCGGGGGAAGGCTCCGGCGCGGCGTGAGCCACGTGACGGTCACCACCTTTTTGCACCCCTTGGCGCAGAGTGCAAGACTGCACTCTGTGAACGAGAGTGCAGAGACGACCGGTCGAGCGGACCGTCGCCGGCGGATGCGGCACCGCATCTCGCTGACCGCCCAGCGCCTCGTCGACGAACGCGGCCTCGACGGCTTCACCATGGACGACCTCGCCGCGGCCCTCGACGTCTCGCGCCGCACGCTGTTCAACTACTACCCGACCAAGGTCGACGCCGTGCTCGGCCCCGAGCCGGTCCTCGACGACGAGCACTGGGCGACCTTCGTCGCCGGCGGCCCGCACGGCGACCTGGTCGAGGACCTCATCGTGCTGGCCAGCCACGTGCTGCAGGACAAGACCCTCACCCGTGAGGAGATGGCACTCGGGCGCCGCATCATGCTCGCCGAGCCGCGCCTGCTCGCCGCCGTGCACGAGCGGATGGCCGTCGCCAGCGCCGACCTGGGCCAGCTGCTCGTCGAGCGCACCGGCCACCGGACCGACCTGGCCACCGCCCAGCTGGTCGTGCGGGTGCTGGCCGCCACCTTCGAGGCCGCCCTCGACCAGCTGCTGACCCCGCTCCCGGGCTCGCCCGAGCCCGCAGCCGACGACCTGGCGCCCGACGCCCTGGTCCGGCTCGTGGCCGAGAACATCCGCGCGCTGCGCGACCTGTTCGCTCCGGCACCGCCCCGCACGTCCCACCCCTGACCCGTCCAGGCCCCCCAGGAGTCCCCATGGCCACCCTGCTCTACCGCCTCGGCCGCGCGTCGTTCCGCCGCTGGCCGATCGTCCTCGCGCTCTGGCTCGTCACCGTCGTGGTCGTCGGCACGGCCGCAGCGACGCTGGCCAAGCCCACGACCGACTCGTTCTCCATCCCCGGCATCCCCTCGGAGGAGGCCGCCGACCTGCAGCAGGAGCTGTTCCCGCAGGCCACCGACGCCTTCGACCAGGCCACGGTCAACGTGGTCGTCGCCGCACCCGAGGGCCAGACGCTCACCGACCCCCGCCCCTCGGCGGCCGTGGACGCCCTGGTCGCGGACCTCCAGTCGATCGACGACGTGCCGCGCCGAGCCGGCCCTGGCCAATCCCGGCGTCGCCGGACCGGCCCAGGTCGACGCGATGGTGAAGAGCGCCGTGAAGGCCGGCACGCCGCGCGCCGAGGCCGTCGCCGACGCCGAGACCCTCTCCCCGCTCAGCGAGGACGGCCGCGTCGGGCTGATCACCTTCGCGTTCGACGTCGACACCGTGACCGACGTCGACCCGGCCACCCAGGACGCCGTGCGCGCCGCCCTGGACGACGCCCGCGACTCCGGGCTCGAGGCCGAGGTCAACGGCCAGGGCATGCAGAGCTTCGCCCCGCCCGGCGGGGAGTCCGAGCTGATCGGCATCGCCGTGGCGCTCGCCGTCCTCGTGCTGACCTTCGGCTCCCTGGTCGCCGCCGGCCTGCCGATCCTGACCGCGCTCATCGGCATCGGCATCGGCATCTCCGGCATCACCGCCGCCACCGCGTTCCTCGACCTGGGCTCCAGCACCGCGACCCTGGCCACGATGATCGGGCTGGCGGTCGGCATCGACTACGCGCTGTTCATCCTGGCCCGCTACCGCTCCGAGCTGCGACGCACCGACGACCGCGAGGAGGCGGTCGGCGTGGCCGTCGGCACCGCCGGCTCCGCGGTCGTCTTCGCCGGCCTGACGGTCCTCATCGCGCTCGCCGCGCTGGCCGTCGTCCGCATCCCGTTCCTGACCGCGATGGGCATCGCCGCCGCTGCCACCGTGCTGATCGCCGTGCTGGTCGCCCTCACGCTGCTGCCCGCGCTGCTCGGGCTGTTCAAGTCCAAGGCGTTCGGCGGCACCGTCCGGCGCTACCGCCCGGAGCACGACGAGCAGGGCCAGGTCGTCAACAACGGCGCCCGCTGGGCGCGGGTGGTCGGCAAGCGCCCGGTCGCGGTCGCGCTCCTGGTCGTCGTCGTCCTCGGGCTGCTCGCCACCCCGGTGCGCGACCTCTACCTGGCCTTCCCCTCCGACAGCACCGCGGCGCCCGACACCACCCAGCGCCGTGCCTCCGACCTGATCTCCGAGGCCTTCGGACCGGGTCGCGAGGCGCCGATGATCGCCGTCGTCGACGCGCGCGACGTACCGGAGCAGGAGCGCGGGCAGGCCTTCGGCGACGTCGTCGCCTGGGCCGCCTCGCAGGACGGCGTCGCCAACGCCCAGGTCGCCGGCACCAGCGAGGCCGGCGACGGGGCCCAGGTCCTCATCACCCCCGAGGCCGGCCCCGACGACCCCGCCACGCAGGACCTGCTCGACGACCTGCGCTCCACCGAGGAGGGCACCGAGGCCGACACCGGTACGACGATCGGCGTGACCGGCCTGACCGCCATCACCACCGACGTGTCCGAGCGGCTCGACGACGCGCTGCCGGTCTACCTCGCCGTCGTCATCGGCCTGGCGTTCCTGCTGCTGATGGTCGTGTTCCGCTCGGTGCTGGTGCCGCTGACCGCGACGCTCGGGTTCCTGTTCTCGGTGCTGGCCACCCTGGGCGCGACCGTGGCGGTGTTCCAGGAGGGCATGTTCGGCCTGGTCGACCCGCAGCCGATCGTCAGCTTCATGCCGATCTTCCTCATCGGCGTGGTCTTCGGGCTGGCCATGGACTACCAGGTGTTCCTGGTGACGCGGATCCGCGAGGCACACGTCCACGGCGCCGTGCCGCGCGAGTCGGTGGTCGACGGCTTCCGCAACAGCGCCCGGGTCGTGGCCGCCGCGGCGGTGATCATGACCGCGGTGTTCGCCGCCTTCATGCTCATCGACGAGCCGATCATCAAGTCGATGGGCTTCGCCCTGGCCGTCGCGGTGCTGCTGGACGCCTTCGTGGTGCGGATGACGCTGATCCCGGCACTCATGTACGTCCTCGGCGAGAAGGCGTGGTGGCTGCCCCGCTGGCTCGACCGCCTGCTGCCGGACGTCGACGTCGAGGGCGACTCGCTGCGCAAGCACATCGCCGCGCAGTCCGAGACGCGCGACCCGGAGCTGGTCGGCGCCTGATCGCCGGCGGGCAGTCAGTGACCGGTGCGGGCGGCGAGCGTCGCCCGCATCTCGGTCGCCACCTGCCTGCCCCACGCGTGGGCGCGCTCCTCCTCGCCGGGCAGCAGCGGGCCGGGCGTGCCCTCGACGTAGAAGCTCTCGTGCTCGACGGTGCGGTAGCCGTGCCGCCCCAGCTGCTTCAGCGCCGAGGTCGCGGCCGATCCCGGCAGGTGCCGCATCACCTCGACGCGGGTGTCGAAGGTGGCGGCCACCGCGTCCTTGCTGCGCACCGGCAAGGTGGCGATCCACTCCCGCACCCCGGACATCGCGGGCCCCGTCGCGCCTTGGCGTACGGCGTCCTCCCGCGTCGACTGCCGTGGCAGGGCGAAGGCGTGGGTGGGCGCGCCGACGAAAAGCATCCGCACCGACTGCGTCATCGACGGTTCGACCCGGTTCGCCGCGGACACCGCCACCGAGGCGTCGCCCTCCAGCGCGGCCGCCGCCCCCTCGGCCACCGCCATCGCGATCTTCCGGGTGCTGCCGAACGACGACTCGTGCACGACGAGCGCGGAGACCCGCCCCCCGGTGATCCCGAGGTCCTCGAGGTCGAGGTCGGCGTACACGGGTCCCTGCTGGACGGGCTGGTCGGGCTGGGCTGGCACCTGCGGCAGCGGGCGGCTCGGGTTGTCCATGGGTGGTTCCTCCGGGTGACGACGCCACGGACGGGCTCCGTCACCTCCACACTCCTCGCCACGACGACCCGTGGCTAGGGCTGCCTGACAGCGGTACGGATGACTAGGGTCAGACCACCGCCTGACGTCGTCCGAGATCTCTGGAGGGCACGACCGTGGAGCCCGGGACCGAGCACGACGACGAGGCTCTCGTCTCCGACCTGCAGCGCTGGGAGGACTCGGGAGCGGTGTGGCGGGTCGTCCACCGCACCTCCGACGAGGTCACGGTGGCGCTGCTGCGCTGCGACGGCGGTGAGGAGATGGGACGTCTCCGCGGCGGCGGACCCGCCTGGCTGGCTCGCCTCGAGGGCCGCGAAGGCAGCGACGACTGACTAGCCGGACAGACGCGGGCAAGGATTGAGCCCGCGACCTGTGGGAACATAGACCCTGGTGCGCCGGGAAGTCTGGTCGGCAACGGATCCGTCGACTCTGGAGGTTCTCCCTCGTGTCCCATGAGCAGCACAACCCCCGCCGTACCTTCCTGGGACGGGGATCCTGGGCCGAGACCGCTCGCATCGCCGAGGTGCTCCGTCAGGAGACCGTCGGCGGCGCCCTGCTGCTGCTCGGCACCGTCATCGCCCTCGTCTGGGTCAACTCACCGGTCAGTGACTCCTACGAAGCCCTGCGCGACCTCAAGGTCGGACCCTCCGCGCTGCACCTCGACCTCACGCTCGGCACGTGGGCGGCGGACGGGCTGCTGGCGATCTTCTTCTTCGTGGTCGGTCTCGAGCTCAAGCGCGAGTTCGTGGCCGGCGACCTGCGCGACCCGAAGCGGGCGGCCCTGCCGATCCTGGCCGCCGCCGGCGGCGTGGCGGTGCCGGCGCTGATCTACGTCCTCGTCACCTTCCGCACCGACGGCGCGCTCGAGGGCTGGGCCATCCCCACCGCCACCGACATCGCCTTCGCACTCGCGGTGCTTGCGATCATCAGCACCCACCTGCCGAGCGGCATGCGCACCTTCCTGCTGACCCTGGCCGTGGTCGACGACCTGATCGCGGTCACGATCATCGCGATCTTCTACACCTCCGACCTGTCCTGGGTCTTCCTGCTCGCCTCGCTGGTGCCGTTGGCGGTCTTCGCCCTGCTGGTGCAGAAGCGGGTGCGGTCGTGGTGGGTGCTGCTGCCACTGGCCGCGATCACGTGGGTGCTCATGCACGAGTCCGGGGTGCACGCCACGATCGCCGGGGTGCTGCTCGGCTTCACCGTGCCGGTGATCCGCTCCCAGGCGGCCGGCGGACCGGACGCCGGGCCGGGCCTGGCCGAGCACTTCGAGCACCGGATCCGCCCCATCTCCGCCGGCGTCGCCGTCCCGGTCTTCGCCTTCTTCGCCGCCGGCGTGGAGATCGGGGGCCTGTCCGGGCTGCGCGACGCGCTGACCGACCCGATCGCGGTCGGCATCGTGCTGGGCCTGGTCCTCGGCAAGCCGATCGGCATCTTCGGCACGACCTGGCTGGCCGCCCGCTTCACCCGCGCCAGCCTCGACGACGAGCTGAGCTGGCTCGACGTCCTCGGGCTGTCCTGGCTGGCCGGCATCGGCTTCACCGTCTCGCTGCTGATCGGCGACCTCGCCTTCGGCGGGGGCGGCGACACCGACGACCACGTCAAGGTCGGCATCCTCGTGGGCTCGCTCGTCGCGGCCGTCCTCGCCGGGGCTCTGGTCAAGGCCCGCGACCGGGTCTACCGACGCATCTGCGCGGAGGAGTCGCGCGACGTCGACCAGGACGGCGTTCCTGATGTCTACCAGCGCTGAGCGAGTCAGCGGACGCCGTACGGTTTCAGCGAGGGAAGCGGTGCCGGCAGTTCTGCTCGTTCCAGTGGCAGGACGTGCACAGCGAGGCCTGGGGCAGCGTGTCCAGCCGCTCGTCGGCGATCGGGCAGTGGCACGTCAGGCAGCGGCCGTAGACGCCGTCGGCGAGACGCGCCAGGGCACCGTCGATCTCCGCCAGCGCCGTCGCGCCGGCCATCCGCAGGGCGACGCGCACGCTCTCGTGTCGGTCGCTCGGCGCCTCCTCGGTCTCCAGGTCGGCCAGCTGCTCGAGCCGGAACGTCCGCTCCGCGAGGAGCCGCCGGTGCCGGTCGCGATGCTCCCGGGGCACCTCGTGGGTCTCGACCGGTCGCTCGGGGGTCAGGGTCGTGGCCATGCCTACCTCCTCCGTCGGTGGGTCTCCATGCTCCCCGGGCCCGCGGCCGTGTCCCAGGGCTGCCGCCGGACAACCTCCGACCCTCGTGGTTGCCGGGCCCCGGCAACCACGAGCCGGTGAGACCGGAGGATCCGCTCGTGCCCTCGTCCTGGGAGACGCTCGTCAGGCAGGAGGAGGAGTCCCGGCTCGCCTTCGTCGACGACCTGCTGCGTGGCGACGCCGACCTGGCCGACATGGTGCACCGGGCCGAGCCGTTCGGCATCGACCTCAGCGCCACTCACCGGGTGGTGCTGGCCGCTCGGCGCGACGGCAGCCCCGCGACGTCGATGGACGCCGGCCACCTCGCGCGGGCCGTCGTCGAGCGCTACGGCGACCGGGACACGCTGGTCACCCATCGCTCCGGTCGGCTGGTGGCCCTGCTGCCGGCCCCACCGGACCCGTCCGCGGACGAGGACGAGCCCGTCCGCGTGCTGCACGCGGCCCTGCTCCGCTCCTCCCCCACGGTCTCGTGGCGGCTCGCCGCCGGCCGGCCGGCGAACGGGCTCGGCGGGCTCGCCCACTCCTTCCACCAGGCGCGCGAGGCCGTGACGCTCCTCGAGCAGCTGCACCCCGACCGGGACTGGGTGCCGACGCGGGACCTGCTCGTCTACCGCGTGCTCGGTCGGGACCGGGCGGCTCTGACGGACCTGGTCGAGAGCGTGCTGACCCCCCTGACCGGTGCCCGCGGAGGTGCCCAGCCGCTGGTCGACACCCTCAGCGCCTACTTCGAGTGCAACGAGGTCGCCACCGTCACGGCACGGCGGCTGCACGTGAGCGTGCGCACCGTGACCTACCGGCTGAGCCGGGTGGCGCAGCTGACCGGCTACGACCCCACCGAGCCTTCCCAGCGGCTCACGCTCCAGGTCGCGGTGGTGGGTGCACGGCTGCTGCCCTGGCCGGTCACGTAGCCCGGGGAACCAGGTCCAGCGAACGCGGGCTCAGCGGTGGAGGCGCTCGCAGTCGCGACGCGTGTCGCCGCGGTCGGTCCAGGCGTGGTCGCGCCCGTCGCCGCAGGAGATCGAGTCGGCTCCGTCGCCGCCGTAGAGCCGGTCCCGGCCGGGACCGCCACCCACCTGGTCACGGCCGGCGCCGCCACGCACGACGTCGTCGCCCTCGACCCCGACGAGCCGGTCCCCGCCGCGTCCGCCCGTGATGACGTCGTCGCCGACGCCGGTGCGGATCCAGTCGCTGCCCCGGCCGCCGGAGACCCGGTCGACGCCGGTGTAGCCGTTGACGAAGTCGTCCCCGTCCCCGAGGCGTACGACGTCGTGACCGGCGTCCGCGAGCACGGACACGTCGAAGCGGGCCGACAGGGAACGGGTGTCGACCAGGTCGTTGCCGAGCCGCGGCACGATCCCGAGCCGCATCGGGTCACGACGGGTCACGCGGTCGGAGACCGTGCAGAAGGCTCCGATGCCGACGCGGACCCTCACCCGCTCGCAGCCGCGCAGCTGCTCGCGCAGCTCGGCCGTGCCCGGGTCGACGATGCGCAGCCCGCGTCCGGTCTCGGTGATCCGCATCCGGCTGTGCTGCAGCCCGGCGGTCACGAGGTAGCCGCGGCGCGTGCGCTCGATCTGGAGCCACCGCTTCGGGGCCGGCCGCGCCGCACGAGCCGCCACGGCGTACGCCGCCTCGCTCACCTCCGCGCGCACCACCGCTGGACCGGCCGCACCCGCGGGACCGTACCCACCCGAGGGACCGGCCGACGGACCGGCGGTGCCGGACAGGGTGCTCAGGACGAGGACGAAGGCCGCCCCCGCCGCCGGGACGAGCCCGGCGGCGGTGGACGGCCTGAGCCGAGCCCTCACGGTCAGGGCACCATCCAGGACAGGACCGGGGAGGCCTGGAGCGCCACCAACGCGCACATGAAGACCAGGAGCAGCAGGCTCCATCCCACGACCTTGCGGAAGATGTCGCCCTCCTTGCCGGCCATGCCGACCGCCGCCGCCGCGATGGCGAGGTTCTGCGGGCTGATCATCTTGCCGAGCACGCCACCGGAGGTGTTGGCCGCCGCCATGAGGACGGGGTCGAGCCCGGCCTGGGCCGCGGTCTGCACCTGCAGGGCCCCGAACAGCGCGTTGGCGGACGTGTCCGAGCCGGTGACGGCCACACCGAGCCAGCCGAGGATCGGCGAGAGGATCGCGAACGCCGTGCCGGCGCCGGCGAGCCAGGCGCCGAGGGCACCGGTCTGCCCGGACAGGTTCATGACGTAGGCCAGCGCGAGCACCGCCATGACGGTCAGGATGGCCGACTTCAGCTCGACGTAGGTCTCGCCGTAGGTCTTCAGCGCGGTGCCCGGGGAGACCTTGAGGATCGCCGCGGTGATGATGCCGGCGAAGATCATGAGCGTGCCGGCGGCGGGGAACCAGTTGAAGTTGTAGACCGTGGCCACCGGGTCGCCGGCCGGGTTGAGGATGTCGAGGCCGGGCCAGGTGAAGGCGAAGGTCCACGGCTCGGCGGCGAAGAACTCCTTGACGGCCGGGATGTTGATGAGGGAGAAGATCGCCACGATCACCAGGTAGGGCGCGTAGGCCTTGACGACGTCGCCGCGGCTGTCGGCCTGGGCCGGCGAGGTCTTCGTCGCCGTGCCACCCGTGCCACCCGTGCCACCGGCACCGGCGCCGGGACGACCGGCGCCGACCGCGCTGCCGCCGGACTCGCCGGCGGTCTCGTCGCTGTCGTGCATGTCCGCGGCGGTGATGGTCTGCGAGGGGCTCCACACCCGCACCAGGGCCACGATGGCGAGGGCGGAGACGAGAGCGGCGATGATGTCGGCCAGCGGGACCGAGATGTAGTTGGCCGCGATGAACTGGCCGACGCCGAAGGCCACGCCGCCGACGATCGCCGGCAGCCAGGTCTGCTTGACGCCGCGCTTGCCGTCGACGACGAGCACGAGGACGAGCGGGACGAAGATGGCCAGGATCGGGGTCTGACGCCCGACCATCGCGCCGAGGGTCTCGACGGTGAGGCCGGGGTCGTCGTTGACGGTCGAGGTGACCGAGGCCAGCGTGACGATCGGGGTGGCCAGCGCGCCGTAGGCGACCGGCGCGGTGTTGGCGATCAGCGCCACCGCAGCGGCCTTGAGGGGCTGGAAGCCGAGCGCCATGAGCATCACGACGGTGATGGCGACCGGGGTGCCGAAGCCGGCCAGCGCCTCGAGCAGCGCGCCGAAGCAGAAGGCGATGATGATCGCCTGGATCCGCTGGTCGGGGCTGACCTTCTCGAAGGAGCGCCGCAGCACGTCGAAGTGGCCCGACTTCACGGTCAGGTTGTAGACCCAGATCGCGTTGATGACGATCCACAGGATCGGGAAGAAGCCGAACGCCGCGCCCTCGGCCGTGGCCGAGAACGTCTGGCTGACCGGCATGCCGAAGAGCACGATCGCGATGACGATCGACACGCCCAGCGAGATCACGCCCGCGAGCCAGGCCTTCATGCGGAGGCCGCCGAGCAGGATGAACAGGGTCAGCAGCGGTACGGCGGCACACAGCGCGCTGAGCGCGAGTGAGTCACCTACGGCCTCGGGGTTCTGCTGGAACATGACGGCCTCTCGAGATGCGGTCGTGACAGGGACGGTGCGTGATCTTGTCAGTTGGACGTGAAACTAGCGGCAGGCACGCCGCGGATCGAGGCGTCGAGCACCTCGACGGTGTGGGCCATCGCCATCGGGTGACCCGACCGCTCGATCGCGGAGGTGACCTGCATGAGGCAGCCGGGGTTGGCGGTGACCAGCACCTGCGCGCCGGTCCTCACGATGTTGGCGGCCTTGCGGTCGCCGAGCTGCTGCGCGGGCTCGGGGTTGAGGATGTTGTAGATGCCGGCCGAGCCGCAGCAGATCTCCGCCTCCGGGATCTCCTTGAGCTCCAGCCCCGGGATGCCGCGCAGCAGGTCGCGCGGTTGGGCGCGGATGCCCTGGGCGTGACCGAGGTGGCAGGCGTCGTGGTAGGCCACGGTCATCTCGAGCGGCTGGCGAGGAGCCACCGGACCGAGCTCGTGGAGGATCTCGGCGACGTCGCGGACCCGGTCGGCGAAGGCCTTCGCCTTGTCGGCGTAGGCCGGGTCGTCGGCCAGCAGCTCGGCGTACTCCTTCATCGTCGAGCCGCAGCCCGCCGAGTTGACCACGACGTACTCGACGCCGCTGGACTCGAAGGAGTCGATGAGCTTGCGCGCGAAGCCCTGCCCCTCCGGCTCGCGGCCGTTGTGCACCGACAGGGCGCCGCAGCAGCCCTGGGACTTGGGGATGACGATGTCGCAGCCCTCGGCCTGCAGCACCCGTGCGGTGGCAGCGTTGACGCCGGGGAAGAAGGCGCCCTGCACGCAGCCGACGAGCATGCCGACGACGGCGCGCCGCTCGCCGGTCGCCTCGATGCGCTCGGGCAGCGGGATCGGCTTGCCCAGCGGCGGCGCCAACCGCTCCATGGCGGCCAGCTGCGGCGCCACGCGGTCGAGCAGGCCGGTGCGCCGCATCGCCTTGTCGAGCCCGGTCCTCTGCATCACGCGCAGCGGACCACGCATGGCCTTGAGCCGCCTCGGATAGGGGAACAGCGAGAAGATCAGCCCGCGCAGCGCCTTGTCGGGCGCGGTGCGGTCGTGGTTGCGCTCCACCTGCGCGCGGGTCTGCTCGATGAGGCGGTCGTACTGCACCCCGGACGGGCAGGCGGTCACGCAGGCCATGCAGCCCAGGCAGGCGTCGAAGTGGCCGACCATCTCGTCGGACATCGGCTCGCCCTCGAGGCCCTCCTTCATGAGGTAGATCCGCCCGCGCGGGGAGTCCATCTCCTCGCCCCACAGCAGGTAGGTGGGACACGTCGGCAGGCAGAAGCCGCAGTGCACGCAGTCGCCGATGAGGGCGGCGTCCGGCGGGTGGTGCTCGTCGAAGGCGCCGCCGGGGGCGGGCATGCCGAGGTCCACGACGGCTCCGGTCTTGCCGAGCTCGTCGCCGTCGGGTCGTTCGTCCGTGCTGGTCATTCAGATGCCTCCCACGAAGCGGCCCGGCGCGAGCCGGTGGTCGGGGTCGAACTGGTCCTTGACGCGGCGCATCAGGTCGAGCGCGGGGATCGGCCCCCACACGTCGAGCGCCGCCTTGACGTCGGCGGGCGCGTCGACGACGACGGCGCTGCCGCCGTGGCGGGTGCAGGTCTCGCGGACGCGGGCGAGCGCGGCCTGCGCCGCCTCGACGCCCGCGCCGGCCGGCAGCGCGGCGTAGGCGACCCCGGCGCCGCCCGAGCCGCGCACGTGCAGCCCGGTCTCCCGCGCCGCGGTGAGCACGTCACGGAGGCCGGAGAGCGCGAAGCTGAGCTTGAGGGCGGTGGCGCGGTCGTCGCCGCGGGCGTCGACCTCCCACGGGTACGTCGCACCGCCTCCGGGGGCGTCCTCGTCCACCGAGGTCTCCCCCGCGAGCCCGTCGAGGATGCCGGAGACGGTCGAGGCGCGACCGGCGACGCCGTCCTCGCGTCCCTCGAGCAGCACGTGGACGGTGCCGTCACCGAAGGCGGGCCACTCGACCTCCACCGCGGCGGGCACGGCCTGGGAGTGCACGATCGCCTGCACGGCGTCGTGGGCGGCGGTCTCGTCGGAGACGCGAGCGGTGACCCAGCGGCGGGTCTCCGGCAGGGGGTGCAGCCGGAAGACGGCCTCGGTCATGACGCCGAGGGTGCCGAAGGAGCCGATGAGGAGCTTGCCGAGGTCGTAGCCGGCGACGTTCTTGACCACCCGGCCGCCGGACTTGGCCACCACGCCGTCGGCGCGCACGATCGTCAGCCCGATGAGCAGGTCGCGGGCGGCGCCGACGGCGACGCGGCGCGGGCCGCTGGTGTTGGCCGCGAGGGTGCCGCCGATGCTGGAGCCGGCGACGGTCTCGTCGAGGGCGAGGCGCTGGCCGCCCTCGGCGACGGTCCGCTGCAGGTCGGACATGAGGGTGCCGGTCTGGGCGACGGTGATGAGGTCGCCCGCGGCGTGGTCGAGCACCTGGTCGAGGGCGCTCAGGTCGAGCAGGACGTCGGCGCTGGTCGGGGGCGTGCCCCACGACAGCTTGGTGCCGCGGCCGCGCGGGACGACGGTGAGCCCGTGAGCGGCGGTCGCCCTCATCACCTCGGCCACCTGGGCGGTGTCGGCGGGACGCGCCACCACTCCGGGGGTGACGCCGTCGACGGTGTCGGCCTCGGTGGCGTCGCGCACGTCGGCGCACGCGGAGGCGACGGCCTCGCGCGCGCTGGAGGTCAGGGTCTCGGTCGTCATCAGAACGCGTCCGCCAGCCCGGCCTGCACCAGCGGGTGGGCCTCCTTGCGCTTGCCGGGGATCTCGCCGCACAGGCGCGGGGTCGGGAAGACCTTGCCGGGGTTGGAGATCGACTGCGGGTCGAAGGCGCAGCGGACGAGCTGCATGGTGTCGAGGTCCTCGTCGTTGTACATGCGCGGCATGTACTTCGACTTGTCCATGCCGACGCCGTGCTCACCGGTGATGGAGCCGCCGTGCTCGATGCACAGGTCGAGGATCGCGCCGCTGACCTTCTCGGCCGCCTCGGCCGCCCCGTCCTTGGCGTCGTCGAAGAGCACCAGCGGGTGGAGGTTGCCGTCGCCGGCGTGGAAGACGTTCGCCACCCGGACCCCGGACTCCTGCGACAGCTCGGCGATGCGGTGGAGCACCTCCGGCAGCGCGGTCCGCGGGATGACGCCGTCCTGGACGATGTAGTCGGGGCTGATGCGGCCCACCGCGGCGAAGGCGGACTTGCGTCCGCGCCAGATCAGCGCCCGCTCGGCCGGGTCGACGGCGAGCCGCTGCTCGAAGGAGCCGTTCTCCCGGCAGAGCCGCTCGACCTCGGCGTACTCCTGCTCGACCTCGACGGCGGCGCCGTCGAGCTCGATGACCAGGACGGCGCCGGCGCCGTCGGGGTAGTTGCACTGCACCGCGGCCTCGGCGGCCTCGATGGCCAGCGCGTCCATCATCTCGATGGCGGCCGGCACGATGCCGGCGGCGATGATCGCCGACGTGGCGGCGCCCGCCTGGTCGGTGGTCTCGAAGCCGACGAGGATCGTGCGCACCTCCTCGGGCAGCCGGACCAGCCGGACCGTGGTCGAGGTGACGATGCCGAGGGTCCCCTCGGAGCCGACCACCGCGCCGAGCAGGTCGTAGCCGGGGCTGTCGGGCGCGAGGCCGCCCAGCGCCACGGTGTCGCCCTCGGAGGTGACGAAGTCCGCGCCGAGGACGTGGTTGGTGGTGAAGCCGTACTTCAGGCAGTGCGCGCCGCCGGAGTTCTCCGCGACGTTGCCGCCGATGGAGCAGATCTGCTGGCTCGACGGGTCGGGCGCGTAGTAGTAGCCCTCCGGCGTGGTCGCCTTGGTGACGTCGAGGTTGATGACGCCGGGCTCCACGACCGCGCGCTGGTCGGCGCGCCGGATCTCGGTGATCGCGCGCATCCGCGAGGTCACCACGAGCACCCCCTCGGCGTGCGGCAGCGCGCCGCCCGACAGCCCGGTGCCCGAGCCGCGCGCGACGTACGGGACGCCGTGCGCGGCGCAGGCACGGATGACGGTGGCGAGCTGGGCGGCGTCCTCGGGGATGACGACCAGGGCCGGGGTGACCCGGTAGTGGGCCAGCCCGTCGCACTCGTAGGTGCGCAGCCGGGTGCGGTCGGTGATGATGCCCGCGGGAGGGATCACCCCGCGCACGGCGTCGGTCACCGCGGCGACCTCCGGGGAGACCTCCACGTCCGTCGGCTCCTGCGTCGTCGTCATCGGTGCTCCTCAGTCGGCCTGGGCGGTGAGGCCGGCACCCTCGATGCCCGCCACGGCCGCGGCCTCGTCGTTGTCGCTGGTGTCGCCGGTGACGCCCACGGCACCGAGCAGGTCGCCGCCCTCGTCGCGGACCAGCACGCCGCCGGGCACCGGCACGAGCGCCCCGCCGACGGCGGACGTGACGGAGGCGATGAAGTAGGCCTGCTGCTCGGCCCGGCCCATGATCGAGCGCGAGCCCATGCCGAGCGACAGCGCGCCGTACGCCTTGCCGAAGCCGATCTCGAAGCGGCTCATCGACGCCCCGTCCTCGCGCTCGACGGCCACGACGTGACCGCCGGCGTCCAGGACCACCACGGTCAGGGGCTTGAAGCCGGCCTGGCTGCCGTGCGCGCGGGCGCCGGCGATGATGCTGCGGGCGGTGTCCAGGGTGAGGCTCATGCGGACTCCTCCTTCTTGAGGGCGCGACGGCGGTGCAGGATCGGCTCGGTGTAGCCGCTGGGCTGGGTCATGCCCTCGAAGACCAGGTCGTGCGCGGCCTGGAACGCCTGGCCGTCGAAGCCCGGCGCCATCGCGGTGTACGTCGGGTCGCCGGCGTTCTGCTCGTCGACGACACCGGCCATGCGGCGCAGCGTCTCCTCGACCTGCTCGGGCGTGACGACGCCGTGGTGCAGCCAGTTGGCGACGTGCTGGGCGGAGATCCGGCAGGTGGCCCGGTCCTCCATGAGGTTCTCGCCGGTGATGTCGGGCACCTTGGAGCAGCCGATGCCGGCGTCGACCCACCGGACGACGTAGCCGAGCAGGCTCTGGAGGTTGTTGTCGATCTCCTCCTGGCGGTCCTGCTCGGACCAGTCGTCGGGGTCGCCGAGCGGGATCTGCAGCAGGTCGTCGCGGTCGCGGCGGCGACCTCCGGCGGCGAGCTCCTCCTGGCGGGCGCGGACGTCGACCTGGTGGTAGTGCAGCGCGTGCACGGTGGCGGCGGTCGGCGAGGGCACCCAGGCGCAGCTGGCGCCCGACTGCGGGTGGCCGATCTTGGCCTCCAGCATGTCGGCGAGGCTGTCGGGCGCGGCCCACATGCCCTTGCCGATCTGGGCCCGGCCGAGCAGGCCGCACTCGAGGCCGATGTCGACGTTGAGGTCCTCGTAGGCCTTGATCCAGGTCTCGCCCTTCATGGCGGCCTTGCGGACCACCGGTCCGGCCTGCATGGAGGTGTGGATCTCGTCGCCGGTGCGGTCGAGGAAGCCGGTGTTGATGAACACCACGCGCTCGCGGGCCTCGTTGATGCAGGCCTTGAGGTTGAGCGTCGTGCGGCGCTCCTCGTCCATGATCCCGACCTTGATGGTCAGGCGGGGCAGGCCGAGCAGCTCCTCGACGCGGCCGAACAGCTCGACGGCGAACGCCACCTCCTCGGGCCCGTGCATCTTGGGCTTGACGACGTACATCGAGCCCTCGCGGGAGTTCGCCAGCTCGGCCTCGCCGCGCAGGGCCTTGAGGCTGCCGAGCCCGGTCATGATCGCGTCGAGGATGCCCTCGGGCACCTCGCTGCCGTCCTTGTCGCGCACGGCGCCGGTGGTCATCAGGTGGCCGACCTGGCGGATGAAGAGCAGCGAGCGGCCACGCAGCGTGACGTCCTCGCCCGTGGTCGTGGAGTAGACGCGGTCGGGGTTCATCGAGCGGGTGAAGGTCTTCCCGCCCTTGCTGACCTCCTCCGCCAGGGTGCCCTGCATGAGGTGCATCCAGTTGCGGTAGCCCAGCGACTTGTCCTCGCCGTCGACGGCGGCCACCGAGTCCTCGAGGTCCATGATCGTGGAGACCGCGGACTCGAGCAGGAGGTCCTTGACGCCCGCCTGGTCGGTCGCGCCGATCTCGCTGTCGGGGTCGATCTGGATCTCGACGTGCAGGCGGTGGTGGACCAGCAGGACCGCCTCGGGGTTCGCGGCCTCGCCGCGGAAGCCGACGAGCTGGGCCGGGTCGGCGAGCCGGACGACGTCACCGTCCACGGTCACCGCCACCCCGTCGTCGTCCACGACGTAGGCCGTCGCGTCGGCGTGCGAGCCCGAGGCGAGCGGGAAGTGCTCGTCGAGGAAGGCGCGGCCGCGACGGATGACCTCGTCACCGCGGGTCTTGTTGTAGCCGCCGTCGCCGGGGGCCAGGTCTCCGTCGTGGGGCACGACGTCGGAGCCGTAGAGGGCGTCGTACAGCGAGCCCCAGCGGGCGTTGACCGCGTTGGTGGCGAAGCGCGCGTTCAGCAGCGGTACGACGAGCTGCGGGCCGGCGATGGTGGCGACCTCGTCGTCGACGCCGGAGGTGCTCACCTCGACCTGGGCCGGCTCGTCGAGCAGGTAGCCGATCTCGCGCAGGAACGCGGCGTACTCCTTCGCGTCCGGCGTGCCCGGGTGCTCGCGGTGCCAGGTGTCGAGCTGGGCCTGGATCTCCTCGCGCCTGGCGAGGAGCTCGGCGTTGCGGGGCGCGAGGTCGTTGATCACGGCGGCGACGCCGTCCCAGAAGATCGCGGGCTCGAGGCCCGTCCCGGGCAGTGCCTCCTCCTCCACGAACCGGTGAAGGGGGGCGGCGACGTCGAGTCCACCGGTCTGCACGCGCTCTGCCATGCCACTCCTTGCCGATCTTTCCGTATCGTGGAAAGATCACTCGTCGATAATGGAAACTAGGCAACGAGTACCCGAGGTGTCAACCATCACACCTCACCAGCAGGGCTGCGTCGACCACTTCGGGGGAACCGATGACTGAGAGATCCGGGGTGCAGTCGGTGCACCGGGCCTTCGACCTTCTCGAGGTGGTGGTCGCACGCGGCGGCTCCGCCACGATCGGCGAGATCGCCGCGGCGGCGGACGTGCCCCTGGCCACGGCGCACCGGCTCCTGGGCACGCTCGTCGAGCGCGGCTACATGCGCCAGTCGCCGGACCGCCGCTACGCGCTCGGGTTCCGGCTCGTGCCCCTCGGCGCGGCCGCCAGCTCGATGGCCGGCGCCGGCACCGAGCACCTGCTGAGCGGGCTGGTCGACGCGCTGGGTGAGACCGCCAACCTGGCGATGCTCGAGGGTTCGTCGGTCACCTACGTCGCCCAGGTGCCGGGTCGGCACTCGATGCGGATGTTCACCGAGGTGGGCCGCCGGGTGCAGCCGCACTGCACCGCGGTGGGCAAGGCGATGCTGGCCGAGCTCCCGGACGCGGAGGCCGCAGCGGTGCTCGGACGGATCCGGCTCGCGCGCCACACGCCGGCGACGGTGACCGACCTCGACGCCGTGGTCGCCGGGCTCGTCGGCGTACGACGGCTGGGCTACGCGATGGACGAGGGCGAGCAGGAGGTCGGCGTGCGTTGCGTGGCCGTCGCCGTGCCGCCGGCGTCCGGCAGCACCCTGCGGCTGGCGGTGTCGGTCTCCGGGCCCGAGCCCCGGATGACCGACGACGTGGTCGCCCGCGCCGTGCCGCTGCTGCAGCGCACCGCCACCGCGCTCGCGCGGGCCATCGCGGGCTGATCGACGTCCTCAGACGCCGACAGCGCGCCACGCTCCGCGGACGACCTGCGCCGCGCCCTTCGGCACCGCCCCGGCCTTGACGAGGATCCGGGCCGACTCCGCCACCTGGGCCGCGGCCTGCGCGAAGGTCGCGTTGGGCGCCAGGAAGTGCAGCGCGTGGTACCAGATCCGGCTGGTCAGCACCGTGTCCCCCAGCTCGGTGGCGGCGAGGTAGAAGGCCCGGTTGGGGATGCCCGAGTTGATGTGCACCCCGCCGTTGTCGGCGGTGCCGGTGTAGCGGTCGGTGTAGTGCGCCGGCTGCGGGTCCTGACCCAGGATCGGGTTGTCGTACGCCGTGCCGGGGTGGCGCATGGAGCGCAGCGCCTCCCCGAAGAGGTCGGGGCCCATGATCTCGTCGCCGATGAGCCAGTCGGCCTCGGCCGGCGACTCCTTCGCCGCCCACTGCGTGATCGCGCTCCCGAAGACGTCGGAGAAGTGCTCGTTGAGGGCACCGGACTCGTTCTCGTAGACCAGGCCCGAGGCGAACTGGGTGACCCCGTGGGCGAGCTCGTGGGCCACGACGTCGAGGGAGCGGGAGAAGCCGGTGAAGATGACGCCGTCGCCGTCACCGAAGGTCATCTCGTCCCCGTCCCAGAACGCGTTGTTGTACAGGCGTCCCGAAATGCACGTTGAGCACGAGGTCGAGGGCCCGGTCGTCGATCGAGTTCCGGTTGAGGACCTTGCTGAAGAAGGACCGCACGACCCCGGCGTTGTCGTAGGCGTTGATGACGTCGACGTCCTTCGTCTCCGGAGACCCCTCGTGACGGACCAGCGTCACGCGCTGGTTGGTGCTGTTCGCGCTGTCGTAGACCTCGCGCCGGCTGGTGCCGGTGGGGGCGGGCGCGAGCGCGGCTCCCGGCGGCGGCGCGGCCGCCGGTCCCGTCGCCGCCGCGTCGCGGCGCTGGCGTGCGGCGTCGGACAGCGTCGACTGGCTCGTGTCGGCGGCCGCGCCGTCGACGTTCCTGGTCACCTCCGTCTGCACGTAGGGCGGGATGAAGAAGCAGCGGACGTCGTGGGTGTGGGACATGGCCCCTCCAGAGGCTCGTGGGAGTTTCAGTTCACTCCTCAGGAGCCTGTCGGGACAGGAGGTGATACCCGGCTGACTGGTCCACCCCGGTGCCTGGGCGCTCAGGCGAAGGCGGGCATCACCCGGTCGTGGATCAGCTGGAGCTGCGTGTCGACGTTCGGCACACCCTCGATCTCGCGGCCCATGAGGGCCTTGACCAGTGACGCGTCGGTGATCGCCAGGATCATGTGGTTCACCCCGGCCGCCGCGATCTGGGTCTGCATCTTCTCCACGCACTCCTCGGGCGTGCCCGCCACCGACAGCCGCTCGGCGAGGTCGGGCGTCGTGAGCTCGATGCCCTTCGCCATGTCGCCCGCGCCGATGGCCTCGATGATCGGTGCCACCTCCTCCGGCTCGACCCCGTTGCGCCGCAGCTGGTCGTGGGGCATCGACGAGGCGTAGAGGCCGACCATGCTGCGCGCGGCGTCCTTCGCCTTGGCCGAGTCCTCGGCCACCGAGAACACGATCCACGCGCCCAGGTCGAGGTCCTGGACGTCCTTGCCGGCACGCTCCGCGCCGATGGTGCAGTGCTCGATCATGTAGTCGTAGGCCTCGCGGGTGTAGCTCAGCGCGTGGTGGCACCCGTCGGAGAACTCCGCCGAGACCTGGAAGGACTTCGGCCCCTTCATCGCACCCATCTTCACGGGCAGCCGCTCCTGCACCGGCCGCGCGAAGGTGAACAGCCCGGTGTAGTTGAAGAACTCGCCCTCGTGGGTGATGACGCCGTCGTCGAGCAGGGTGCGGATGACCTTCACGCCCTCCTTGACCCGCGACAGCGGCTTGGTCTTCGACCAGTCGATGCCGTACTGCGCGAGCAGCCCGAAGTTGCCGCTGGAGAGCACCACCTCGGCTCGGCCACCGGTCAGCTCGTCGAGCGTGGCGGCGGCCTGGGCGATGAGGGTCGGCTCGCGCAGCACCACCCCGGAGACGCTGGGCCCCATCCGGATCTGGCTGGTCTCGGCCGCAGCGGCGGCGAAGAGCAGCCACAGATCCTTGTGCCAGGTCTCGTCGGCGGCGTAGACCGCGTGGAAGCCGAGCTCGTCGGCCTTCTTGATCGACGCCAGCGACTCCGTGAGCGGGTAGTCGGGAAGCATCACGTAGCTGAACTTCATCGTTCCTCCTCGGCGAGCCTGGCGGCCCCCTGACTGGTGTGACTGACTCGTTGACCTACTTGTTCGAAACCGTGTCCCGTCCGTCGGGGATCGCGTCGCCGGAGATCGCGCCGCTGCGCAGGTAGGGCTTGGCGAGGAGCATGTAGACGAGGCCCACGCCGACGCCGACCACGGCCGAGAGCGCGACCAGCCAGTTGTCGTACCAGGGCACGTCCGGAGTGCGGGGCCAGGCCATGTTGACCATCGCCAGCGCGCCGTACCCCAGCGCGGCGACGTTCACCGCCATCCCCCAGCGACCGAGGCTGAACGGGCCCGACGGCCTCCACCCCTTCAGGCGGGCGCGCAGCGCGGCGAGCACCACCATCTGGAAGCCCAGGTAGATGCCGAGGGTGGCGAAGGAGATGATCGAGGTCAGCGCCTTGGTGGAGAACACCGAGCCCAGCACGATCAGGGCGGGCACGGCGGCCGCGACCGCCATCGCGTACGGCGGGACGTGGCGGGTGGTCTCGAAGTGCCGGAGCTGGGGCGAGAAGGCGATCATGTCGTCACGGGCGTAGGCGTACATCAGCCGGCTGGCGGCGGCCATCAGACTGAGCGCGCAGGACAGGAACGAGACCATCACGACGACGAGCACGACCTTGGTGCCGGTGACCCCGAAGGCGTCGTTGAGGACCGTGGTGACCGGGTCGGCGTCCTCGCCGCTGATGACCGCGGCGTAGTCCTTGACCGCCAGCAGCAGGGAGAGGCACACGAAGATCGCTGCAGCGCCGCCGACGTAGATCGTCATCCGCATCGCCTTGGGGATCTGCCGGGTCGGGTCGGGAACCTCCTCGGCGACGTCGCCACAGGCCTCGAAGCCGTAGTACTGGAAGATCCCGATCAGGGCCGCCGCCACGAAGGCCGAGAAGTAGCTGCCGCCGTCGGTGACGCCCTGGGTGTCGAAGAGCACCGACAGGTTCTGCGCGCGCTCCGAGATCAGCAACCACGCCCCGACCGCGAGCGCCCCGAGCAGCTCGGCGGTGAAGCCGATCATGGCGGCGTAGGCCAGCCACCTCGTGCCCATCAGGTTGATGGCGAGGGCGAGCGCCAGCAGGATCAGCGCGCACGTGACGGTCGCGGCGGTCCCGGCCGTGAAGCCCAGCAGCTGCGCCAGGTAGGGACCGGCGCCGTAGACGACGCCGGCGATCGTGGTGAACAGCGCGATGAGGTAGACCCAGCCGGTCATCCAGGCCCACTTGGCGCCCCACAGCCGCCGTGCCCACGGATAGACGCCCCCGGCCACCGGGAACTGCGAGACCACCTCGCCGAAGACGAACGCGACGAGCAGCTGGCCGAGGCCGACGATCACCAGCCACCAGATCATCGGCGGACCGCCGGTGGCCAGCGCGATGGCGAAGAGCGTGTAGATGCCGACGACAGGCGAGAGGTAGGTGAAGCCGAGCGCGAAGTTGGCCCACGGGCTCATCTCACGGCGGAACTGCGAGGGGTAGCCGAGCCGCTCGAGCTGCAAGGTGTCCTCGTCGGGTCCAGGGGTGGGGCTCGACGCCATCACGCACCCGCCTCGTCGTCGGCCTCGACCTCGGCGAGCAGGTCCGACCCGGTGACGACCTTGTGGGCGAAGTGCCGGTGCATCCACTCCAGGTGGTCGCCGCGGCTGTTCATGATGCGCAGGCTGTCCCAGTTGGGGAACTGCTGCTGGAGCACCCACCGCTCCATCAGGCGGGGGTCGACCTCGTAGACGTGCTCGTGGGTGGTGATCGCCACGTCGGAGACCCGTTGCGGCGCGGGCGGGGTGACCTGCTCGGCGTACCGGTAGCCGATCGGGTGGCGGTCGGGCGCGTCGCTCATGCGTGGGATCCCGTCTCGTAGGCGCGGTCGAGGAGGTACTTCCCGGGATTCATGATGTTGTGCGGGTCGACGGCGCGCTTGAGGTCGAGCATCACGTCGAAGCCGCGGCCGAGCTCGTCGGGGACGAGGTCGACCTCGCCCTCGCGGCAGGAGCCGTGGCAGGCGCTGATGGAGCCGTTGTGGGCCAGGGCGACGGCAGCGATGTCGCGCTTGGCCTTCACCCACATCTCCCACGCGCGGTCGTCGAGCTGCTGCTCCCAGATGCCGACGTCGATCTCGGTCAGGTAGTCGACGCCGGTGCTGCCGGAGGTGTAGGTGAACATGCCCCAGTCGTCGAAGACGTCGGTGCGACGACGGAGGTCGGCCACGATCTCGTGCCAGGCCTTCGAGACCGACGGGATGTTGGTGTAGTTGATGGCCGCGTCCTCGCAGTGCCAGCTCATCGGCACCACCTGACCGGCCTTGGTGCGCCCGTGCAGCGGCGTGGCGTAGCGGTCGTGGCGCGCGGCCCAGTCGCCCTCGGAGATCTCGTCGCCGAGGTAGCGGGCGCCGTGCTCCTTGGCGATCCGGAACAGCCGCCTGCCCGGCGGGACGGACCTCGTCCTCGTAGCCGTACATCACCGCGCAGACGAGCGCGCGTACGTCGTTGGGCTGCGGGATGTAGGCCTCGTCGTCGCGGCGGAGGTAGGCGACCTTCCACTCGTCGAAGAGCACGGCTCCTGCGAAGGTGGCCACCCCGGCGCGGGCGAGCGCCCCGACGCAGCGGTAGGCGTCGTCGTAGTTGTCGAACGCCCAGAACGGCGACAGCTCGGCCTCCGGCTTGGGGAAGAGCTTGAGCGTCGCCTCGGTGGCGATGCCGAGGGTGCCCTGGTGACCCATGAAGAGGTGCTTGAGCTGGTAGCCCGACGACGACTTGCTGATCTTGTGGCCGATGCCGTCGCCGACGTGCATGACCTCGCCGGTGGGCAGCACGTGGTCGAAGCTGAGGACCAGGTCACGGGTGTGGCCGTAGCGCGAGCCGATGAGCGACCAGCCGCTGGTGCCGATCCGGCCGCCGACGAGCGAGCACGGGTAGGACGCGGGGTCGTCGGGGTAGAACAGGTCGTGCTTGGCCAGCTGCTCGTTGAGCTTGAGCATGCTGATGCCGGTGCCGACCGTGACGGTGCGGTTCTCGAGGTCGAGCTCCTTGACCTGGTTCATGCGCTTGACGTCGACGACGATGCCTCCGCGCAGCGGGACCGCCCCGTCGGTCAGGCCGGTGCCGCCGTCGCGCGGGACCACCGGGACCCTGAGCTCGTGGGCGATCCGCACGACGCCGGCGACCTGCTCGGTGCTGGTGGGCAGCACGGCCAGGTCGGGCAGCCGCTCGCTCCAGCGGTGGACCGGGAAGGGCGCCGGCACGCGGGCGCGGTTGTAGCGGTCGGTCTTGGAGGTGAGGATCTGGTCGTCGGCCAGGACCGTGCGCAGGGCGGTGACCAGCTCGTCGAGCGCCTCCACGGTGACGGTCATCGTCCCGAACCGTTCGCCGAGCCGTTCGTGGTGCCGCCCACCTCGATGCCGAGGGAGGCGGCCAGGAGCTCGTGGATGTCGACGACGTCGATGTCGACCGCCTCACCGGCGGCGCTGAGCGGTCGCTCCGACCAGGGGCAGGCACTCACCAGCGTGTCCACCTCGAGGGCGGCCGCCTTCTCCAGTCGGCTCGCGGAGATGGCCGCGGTCAGCTCCGGCTTCTCGACCGGGAGGCCTCCCCCACCGCCGGAGCAGTAGGACCACTGGGTCACGCGGTCGACGTCGGAGAAGTCCAGCCCGGGGATGGACCGCAGGATCTCGCGCGGCTCCTTCCAGACTCCCTTGCGCTTGTTGAGCCGGCAGGGGTCGTGGTAGGTGATCGACCGCTCCACGGGCACCGACGGGGTCAGCCTGCCCTCGCGGATCAGCTCGGCGAACAGCTCCACGACGAGCACGACCTCGATGTCGAACTCCTCGCCGAAGTACTTCGGGTAGTCCTCGGTGAAGGAGATGTAGTCGTGCGGGTCGAGCACGAGCACGCGCTTGGTGCCGGTCGAGCGCCAGTTGTCCAGGTTGTGCCGGGCGAACCGCTGGGCCTGGTCGACGTACCCCATCTCGGCGGCGGGGCCGCCGCAGCACCACTGCTCCCCCATCAGACCGAACTCGTAGCCGGCCTGCTGCAGGATCTGCGCGACCGCCCGCGGCACCGACGTGCGGTAGTAGGCGGCCTCGCAGTCGACGAAGAGGACCGACTCGCCGCCGATCGGGATGTCCAGACCGGCGGACCAGTCGCGGACGTTCTCCTGCCTGATCGGGATCTCGCCGAGCACCGGTTCGTGGGTCGCCTCGTCGGTGCGCGCGTTCCACGTCTTCCAGGCGGGCTGGTGGATGCCGCTCTCCACGGCGAAGGCCCGCACCGCCTTGACGACGTCGACCGTGCGGGTGCGGAAGCGGTAGAAGTCGCCGGTGAAGAGCGTGTTGGGGCACCGGAGCTCGCACGCGCCGCACTGGGTGCAATTGACGTAGTCGCTCGCGACGTCCTCGATGCTCAGCTCGCCCTTGTCCATCGCCACGACGTTGGCGTGGAAGGCGGTCGGGGTCCACGACTCGTTGCGGGTGACCTGCGTGACGGGGCAGACCTCGCGGCAGAACTTGTGGCCGCTCGAGAAGCAGTTGTACGACGCGTTGCGCCACTCGGCGGTGAACTCCTCCGTCGGGGTCGGGTCCGGGGAGACCTCGTGCTCGCGCGCGATCTCGTCGGGGATCAGCGCCAGCTCGTCGGGGTTGTCCCGCATGCCCGGGGTGAAGGGCACCGAGATGGGGTCGGGCCCACCGGGCGGTCGATCCAGCTGCGTCATGGGACCTCCTGTGGACGAGAGTGATCCAGATCACAGGCTTGGCAAGATACGGGTCCGCGGCGGCGCCCCACAAGGTCCCGGTCTCCATCTGCCCGTCGGAAGCTGCGGCTCGGACGTCAGCGCTGGAGCAGATCGATGTCGACGCGCAGCTCGCTGGGGTAGACGTCGACCCCCGGCGGCGCGTCCAAGATCATGCCGGCCTCGGCTCCCGTGATCTGACGGGTGCCTCGGTGGTCGACCAGGAACCCCAGGCCGTGCGGTGTCAGCCAGACGTAGCGACCCTGCCCGCACTGTCGGGACCGGTAGCCGGCATGCGTCTTCCACCGGTGGTGTCGACGCCCCAGGGGGCCGGAGTTGTGGGTGCCGGTCTGACCCGGCGGACCTCCGTCGCCCGGATCGACGTACGGCGTGGGGTGGTCGTAGTCGACGCTGCGGCTCGTCGAGGTCGCGAAGGGCCAGTAGTCGCCACCGGTGACGAGGTATACCCGCTCCTTGAGCGACTCCGGGTGCTCGTAGGCCGTCGTGCGGACCCGGTCGGAGAGGTCGACGACCGGTTGGACCCGCACCCGAGCGCGGCCGAGGAGGTCCCGCAGCTGGGCGAGCGTGAAGGCCCCGAGGCCCTCCACCCGCGCCACGCCGTCGGCGCCGCGCAAGACGCTCTCGTGCACGTGCAGGTGGAGCACGCACCGGGGCGCCAGCCTGGTCAGGTCGGCGCCTCGCAACGCGTCGAGCAGTTCGGCGGGGAACGCCACCGCGCGGTTGAGGAACACCTCGGGCGAACTCGCCGTCCGCCGGTCGAGCCTCGAGCTCGCCCGTCGGTCGAGCCTGTCGAGACCCCTCGTCCAGCTCGGTGTGCTCGAGCAGCAGGGCGAGCAGCTCGGCCGGTCGAGCCAGCATGCAGAACGCAGCGGAGCGGATCTCGTCGGCGTTGAGGTCGGGGTGCTGCGGCGAGATGATCTCGGCCACGCGCGCCACCGTCGCGTCCACCCACACCGCCTCGCCGGCCTCGACCCGAGCGATGATCGTCCGCAGCCCCGCCTCGTCCGTGCGCGAGAGGCTCACGTAGCGCCGCCGTTGCTCGTCGGCCCACCGCTGCTGGTGCAGCTCGGGGTCGGCCTCGATGATCTTGGCCTCGGCGACCGCCAGCACCCGACCGCCGGACTCCCGCGCGATGATCCGCGCGATCGCCGCGTCCACCAGACCGATGCGGTCCGACGACAGGTGACGCGAGAGCTTGGCCACCCTGCGAGCAACGAAGATCTCGGCCTCCGCCCGCCTGCACACCGCCCAGGTCAGCGGCAGCCGGTGCATCAGGTCCATCACGTCCGCCAGCGCATTGGCCGTCGCCGTCACCCCGGTGCCGCGCGCGAGCGCGATCTCCCCGAGGCTGAAGTCCTGCACCGCTGGAGTGCCCTCACCACCCGTCGGCACCAGCACGTTGCCGATCGTGCGGGCCCGTCGTCCGTCCGGGCCCTCCGTGGGGTCCGCGGAGTGCACCGCGGCCCACTGGGCCAGCACTTCCAGGTCGCGCACCTCGGCTGCTCGCCGCGCGCGCACGGCCGCGCTCGACTCGGCGAGCAGCTGCCCGGCATCGAGCTCGAGGAGGTCCTGGTTCATGCAATCAGCCTAGAGCCAGCCTCCGACACTATACGCTCACACGTTCGACTCCGCGGATGGCGTAGAGCACCTCCGCTCAGAGACCGCTGAAGAGGTCGGCGTCGTCGTACACGCGCTTCGGCCGCTCGACGACGGGCGTCGTCACCGCGCCCTCGAAGCCCGGGCCGGGTGCCGGGGTGGCGCCTGCCTTCCACGCGGTGGCAGCACCGTTCGCCAGCTTGTCGGCGGCCTCGTTGAGCGGGTGCCCGGAGTGGCCCTTGACCCACGCGAACGTCACGCGCCGGCCCTGCATGGCGGCGTCCAGGGCCTGCATGATCTCGACGTTGAGCACGGGCTGGCCGTCACCCTTCTTCCACCCGCGACGCTTCCAGCCGGCCATCCACTTGGTGACCGAGTTGATGACGTAGGTGCTGTCGCAGTAGACGAGCAGGTCCTCGTCGAGGTGAGCCGTCTGCTGGAGCAGGTCGAGCACGCCCGTGAGCTCGGCCTTGTTGTTGGTGCCGGTCGCCCAGCCGCCGGCCGCCCAGCAGGAGTCGTCGACGTACCACGCCCAGCCGGAGGGGCCGGGGTTGCCGAGGGCCGAGCCGTCCGCGGCGGCGATGATCGTCACGGGACGTGATCCTGCCACCCCGGGAGCGCCCACCAGGGCACCGACCCGAGGATCAGGCCAGCGGCGACGTGGTGCTCTCGACCTGCTGGCTGCCGGCCCGTGTCAGCCACGACGCCGTCCGGTGCGCGGCGCTGTCACGGCGGGTCTTGTCGGCGAGCACCAGGTCGACGTCCGAGCCCCCGACACCGGCTCGACCGGCATGCCTGTTTCTGGTCGACGACCGCAGATTCTGACCCCGACTTCTTGCAGGGACCGCCCACAAACCGGCTGGCCTGCAGGGAGTGACCAGGAGCCGGCCAGCCGGGCTACTCCACCTCGGCGATGTGGACCACGGCGTCGCCGGAGTTGACCAGGGGTGCCTCGGTGCGGCCCACGACGATCCCGGGCCGGTCGGCGTGGACGAGCCGGACCCGCTTGCCGAAGGAGTCGAAGAGCCCGCCGAGGCGTTCGCCCTTCTCGACGCGCTGACCGAGCTCCACCTCGAGGTGGAGCATGCCGGTGCCGCGAGCGCGGACCCAGCCGCTGCGCCACGACACCGCGCTCGGCGCCGGCGGCTCCTCGGCGAGCGGCTCGACCATGTCCATCGCGGCCAGCACCCGCCGCACCCCGCGCACCCCCGCGTCGACGGCCCACTGGTCCATCCGCCAGGCCTCGCCGGCCTCGTAGAGCAGCACCTTGGCGCCACGCTCGCGTGCCGCCGAGCGCAGCGACCCGTCGCGCAGCTTGGCGTGCATCATCACCGGAGCCGCGAAGGCGGCGGCCAGCTCGCGGGTGCGCGGGTCCTCGAGGTCGGTGCGGATCTGCGGCAGGTTCGAGCGGCGGTCCGAGCCGGTGTGCAGGTCGATCCCGACCTCGCACTTGTCGATGATCTCCGTGGTCATGAGATGGGCGATGCGGCCGGCGAGCGACCCCCGCGCCGAGCCGGGGAAGGACCGGTTGAGGTCACGCCGGTCGGGCAGGTAGCGGCTGCCGTTCATGAAGCCCAGCACGTTGACGATGGGTACGGCGATGAGCGTGCCGCGCAACGTCCTGCGGGTCGAGGTCGGCCAGCACCTGGCGCACCACCTCCACCCCGACGGCCTCGTCGCCGTGGATCGCGGCGTCGATCCACACCGTCGGCCCGTCCTCGCGGCCGTGCACCACGCGGACCGGCAGGTCGACGTCGGCGCCGGTGACCAGGCGCGTGATCGGCAGCGAGAGGGCCTGGTGGCGTCCGGGGCGGACGCGGACGGAGCCGATCTCGAAGGAGGGTCGCGCCATCAACGCCCCCGGTTGCGCCGGCGTACGGCGAGCCGTGGCCGGCCCCCGACGTACGACCGGGACGGGTCGACGGCGAAGCCCTTCGCGAGGGCCTCCCGGCCGATCAGCATGCGGAACCCCATCTCGTCACGGCGACTCAGCGTCACCTCGGCCGGGGTCACGATGCCCATCAGCGTGACGTCCATGCAGACCACGAGACGGTCCTCGCGGTGGCCCGAGGAGCTGCGGACCTCGCGCCGGTCGACGACCGGGAGCGACACCGCGACCGCGTCCTCGTCGGAGCCCTGCCAGGGGTGGACCGAGAAGTGCACCCACGGGACGCCGTCCTGGTCGGTCTCGGTGAGGTCGAAGGCGTGGATGGCGGAGGTCCGGGCCCCGGTGTCGAGCTTGGCCTTGATCCACGTCACGCCGACGCCGGGGAGGGACACCCACTCCCGCCAGCCCGCGACGGTGTAGGAATGGTCGTCGGCCACCTGTCCCCTTCCCTGGTCTGAGGAACGATGAAGCTTCGCGATCCTGTCCCGTGCACCCCGGTCGTACAGTACGCAGCGCCTGCGGACCGCGGCGCTCGACCGGGGGCACCAGGTCAAGGTGCTCAACACCCTGCGCTTCGGCATCGACCTGTCCGAGGACGAGCCCGACCTGCAGTTCCGCGGCAAGCGGCTCTCGCACTACGACGCGATCCTGCCGCGGATCGGCAACTCGATCACCTACTTCGGCACCGCGGTGGTGCGCCAGTTCGAGCAGATGGACGTCTACACGCCCAACACCTCCAACGGCATCGCGAACTCGCGCGACAAGCTCGCGGGCCACCCAGATCCTCTCGCGCCACGGCATCGGCATGCCCGCCACCACCTTCGTGCGCGACCGCGCCGACGTGATCCCCGCCATCGAGCGCGTCGGCGGCGCCCCGGTCGTGATCAAGCTGCTCGAGGGCACCCAGGGCATCGGCGTGATCCTGGCGCCCGAGCTCAACGTCGCCGAGGCCATCATCGAGACGCTGCAGAGCACGAAGCAGAACGTGCTCATCCAGCGGTTCGTCAAGGAGAGCAAGGGGCGCGACATCCGCGCCCTCGTCGTCGGCGACCGCGTCGTGGCGGCGATGCGGCGGGTGGCGCAGGGCGACGAGTTCCGCTCCAACGTCCACCGCGGCGGCTCGGTGGAACCGGTCCACCTCGACCCGGAGTACGAGCGCGCCGCCGTCCGCGCCGCCCAGATCATGGGTCTGCGGGTCGCCGGCGTGGACATGCTGGAGGGCCTCGAGGGCCCGCTGGTGATGGAGGTCAACTCCTCCCCCGGCCTCGAGGGCATCGAGACCGCCACCAAGCTCGACGTCGCGGGCGCGATCATCGACCACATCGACAACCAGGTCGCCTTCCCCGAGATCGACGTCCGGCAGCGGCTGACGGTCTCGACCGGCTACGGCGTGGCCGAGATCCACGTGCAGCACGCCGCCGAGCTGGTCGGGCGCGCGCTCGGCGAGACCGGGCTCCGGGACCGCGACATCACCGTGCTCACGCTCCAGCGCGGCACCCACGTCATCCCCAACCCCTACGACCGCCACGTGCTCGAGGCCGGCGACCGACTGCTGTGCTTCGGCAACCTCGAGGAGATGCGCTCGATGATCCCGAGCCGCCGCACGCGCGGCCGCAAGGTCAAGCGGCTCCCCAAGGACCCGATCCACGACGCTCCCGCCACCTGAGCGAGCCGGCGGGTCAGGAGCCGCTGCGCGGCACGGGGGCGCGCCAGCGTCGACGTACGGCGAGCAGGCGGACGCCGCTGATCAGCGCGACGCACCCCCACGCCACGGCCTCCTGGGTGAGGCCGGCGGACCACGCCGCGGCGTAGAGCGCCGCCCCCACGAGCGCCGGGATGGCGTAGAGCTCCTGGTCGGTCAGCACCCGCGGGACCTCCCCGGTGAGCAGGTCGCGGACGATCCCGCCGCCGACCGCGGTCAGCAGTCCCACGACCACGGCCGGCAGCGGGTCGATGGCGAGCTGCAGCGCCTTCAGGGTGCCGGCGACGGCGAAGAGCCCCAGGCCGAGCCCGTCGAGGAGCATCACGACCCGACCGATGCGGCCCAGCCGCGGGTGGAAGACGAAGGTGAGCACGCCGGCGGCCAGCGCCGCGGCCAGCAGCCGCCAGTCCGAGACGCCGACCGGCGGCACGGCGCCGATCAGCACGTCGCGCAGGATCCCGCCGCCGAGACCCGCGGCGAAGGCGACGACCAGCACCCCGACGATGTCGAAGCGCTTGCGCACCGCCGCCAGCCCGCCGGAGAGCGCAAAGACGAACACGCCGACCAGGTCGAGCCCGACCAGCGGCCAGGCCCCCACCGGGTCGGCGAGCGGCACGTCGGCGAGCACGGTCAGGGGCACGGCCACTGATCCTAGGCGCGTTCGTCGACCAACCGTGCGGACGAACGGGCAGCTCGGCCGGTCATGACCGCGGTGGGAGCCACATCGGGGAGAGCTGCCCGTTCGGACGTGCGGAACCGGTCGCTGCCGGGGTCAGAACGCGTAGCGGACCCGGCACCCGGGCAGCTCGGTGGCGATCAGGCCGCGCAGCTCACGCTCCCACGTCGCCTTCCACCGGTGGCGGTAGCGGACGTTGTCCTGCCCGCTCTGGCTCACCTTCGACTCCTGCAGGTCGGGGCGCCACAGCTGCTCCTCCGCCTTCGGGTGCCATCCCAGGTTGACCTCGTGCAGGCCGGCGTTGTGGGTCAGGAAGATCACCTCGCACGCGAGCTGCGCCCGGGCCGCGGGGCCGACCGTGTCGGCGACCTGCCGCAGCAGCTCACGCCACTCCTGCTGCCAGTGCTCGTGGACCACGACGGGACTGAAGTTCAGGTGCACCTCGTAGCCTGCGGCAACGAAGTCGTCGACGGCCTCGAGCCGCTCGGCGATCGTCGAGGTGCGCAGGTCGAGGACCTTCGCCATCTCCTGTGGCATCAGCGAGAAGCGGACACGGGTCCCCCCACGTGGGTCCCAACCGAGCAGGTCACGGTTGACGAACTTGGTCGCGAAGGACGCCTTGGCGCCGTCGGTGCGGGCGAAGAGGTCGACGAGGTCGCGCACGTTGTCGCTGACCATCGCGTCGACCGAGCAGTCGCTGTTCTCGCCGATGTCGTAGACCCAGTCGACCGGGTCGCACTGGTTCGGCGCGGGTTTGGGACCCTGCCTGCGGACGTGACGCTCGAGGTAGCTCGCCACCTGGTCGCCGTTGACGAACACCGTGATCGGGTTGGCGTAGCCCTTGCGCCGCGGCACGTAGCAATAGGCGCACGCCATCGCGCACCCGTTGGCCGTCGAGGGCGCGATGAAGTCCGCCGACCGACCGTTGAGCCGTGCGGCGAGGCTCTTCTTGCGTCCCAGCACCAGCACCTGGCGCTTGTTGCGGACCCAGTCCTTCACCCCGCCGGGGTTGCCGTAGAGGCCGGGGACGGACTGGTGGGAGTCGACTGGGACGCGCTCGGCGTCAGGGAACCGGGCGAGGATCTCCGCGCCCCGCGGGTGCGTCGGTACGTCGCGCTCGTGGAAGATCGTGCGGACGTCGAGCATGCGTCGCGCGCGGACGTCACGGGTCGGGGTGGTCACGTCGAGGACGCTAGCGGTCGTCGCCGACAGGTCGGCGCGAGCCCGCTCAGGCTTTCCGGCTCTCCAGCCGCGTCGCGACGCGGCGGGCGGCGGCCTCGTGCACCGGGTCACCGCTCATCACCGCCGCCAGCCGCAGGTGCGGCAACGCGCCGGCCAGCTCGTCGCGGCGCTCGAGGGTGCGCCCCAGCGCGTGGTGCGCCCAGTCGTCGCTGGGGTCGTCGTCGACGAGGGACCGCAGCTCCGCCTCGGCCTTCGCCAGCTGGGCGCGGATCATGAAGGCCCAGGCGCGCAGCGAGCGCAGGCCGCGGTTGCCCGGCTCCTGCTCGAGGGCGGGTCCGATCACGGCGAGCGCCTCGACGGGAGCCCGGCGGGCGAGCAGGTCGTGCGCCACGCGGTACGCCGACTCGGGTGCGTCCTGACCGGGAAGCACGAGGGGTGGGACGCCGAGAGGGGGGAGGTCGTCGAACTCGCTCATGCCGGGTCAACCACGCCGGAGTCGTCCGTGTTCCTGGGCCCGCTGCCCCACCCGGCGGCGGTCGCCCGGGCATGGACCGCGGACGGACGGGTACTGCACCTTCCATGACGACGACGCCGCAGGAACCCGACCAGCCTGACCACGCCGACGAGCCCGACCAGGACGCCGAGCCGCCGACGCCCACCGGTGAGGAGCCGGACGCGACCCAGCTCGACGACGCCACGGCGGAGCCGGCCAGTCATCCCGACCCGGATCCGGACGCCGGGCCGCAGGCCGAGCACGCCTGAGGACCGGGAGGACCGATGGGCGACCACCCGCTGCTCCCTCCGGCCCCGACGTAGCCTCGTCCCGTGAGCACGACGATCCTCGAGACCACGCTGGGCGACAGCTTCGCGCGAACCCTGCCCGAGCTCGCCGTACCGCACGACGCGCAGGACGTGCCCGACCCGCAGCTGGTGGTGCTCAACGAGGATCTGGCGACGGAGCTCGGCCTCGATCCCGCGGCGCTCCGGGAGTCCGACGGGGTCCGCTTCCTCGTCGGACGGGCGCTGCCGGAGGGCGCGAGGCCGGTGGCGCAGGCCTACGCGGGTCACCAGTTCGGCGGCTACTCGCCGCGCCTGGGCGACGGTCGCGCGCTGCTGCTCGGGGAGCTGCGCGGACCCGACGGTGCGCTGCGCGACGTCCACCTCAAGGGCGCGGGGCGCACCCCGTTCTCGCGCGGAGGTGACGGTCAGGCGGCCCTGGGCCCGATGCTGCGCGAGTACGTCGTCAGCGAGTCGATGCACGCGCTGGGCATCCCCACGACCCGGTCGCTGGCCGTGGTCGCGACCGGGCGAGGGGTGCAGCGCGAGACGGTGCTGCCCGGGGCGGTCCTGGCGCGCGTCGCGAGCAGCCACCTGCGTGTGGGCACCTTCCAGTACGCCCGCGCCACCGACGACCGCGACCTGCTCCGCCGCCTGACCGAGCACGCGATCGAGCGTCATCACCCGAGCGCCGCGGACGACGAGCGGCCGGCACTGGCGCTGTTCCGCGGCGTCGTGGCCGCCCAGGCGTCCCTGGTGGCGCGATGGATGCTCGTCGGCTTCGTCCACGGCGTGATGAACACCGACAACATGACCATCTCGGGGGAGACCATCGACTACGGCCCGTGCGCCTTCATGGACGCCTTCGACCCGGCGGCGCTGTTCAGCTCGATCGACCACGGCGGCCGCTACGCCTACGGCAACCAGCCCGTCGTGGCGGAGTGGAACCTCGCGCGCTTCGCCGAGACCCTCCTCCCTCTCATCGACGACGACCAGGACCGGGCGGTCGAGCTGGCCGTCGACGCGCTCGGCTCGTTCCGCACCCGCTACAGCAGCGCCTGGCTGGACGGGATGCGAGCCAAGCTCGGGCTGCCCGCGGGTCTGGCCGAGGACGTCGTGCAGCCCCTGGCCGAGGACCTGCTGGCGCTCATGCAGCCCTCGCCGGTGGACCACACCTCCTTCTACCGAGCGCTCGCCACGGAGGCACGCGGCGAGGGCACGCCCGCGCGTGACCTCTTCCTCGACCTCGCCGGCTACGACGCCTGGGCCGAGCGGTGGCGCGCGGTCGGGCCCGACCCGGACGCCATGGACCGCGTCAACCCGGTCCACGTGCCGCGCAACCACCTCGTCGAGGAGGTCCTCGACGCGGCGACCGCCGGTGACCTCGACCCGGTGAGCCGGCTCCTCGAGGCAGTGACGCAGCCCTTCGACGTACGTCCCGGGCTGGAGCGGTACGCCGAGCCGGCACCGGCCGACTTCGGTCGTTACCGGACCTTCTGCGGCACCTGAGCGTCACGGCGTGCCGCGGTGCGCCACCACCACACTCGGGCGGGGGAACGAGTCCGTGTGCGGCCAGGTGCTCGCCGGTGACGCGAACGTCGAGCCGGTCACCTCCCCGGGGTGCTGCACCGCGCACCACAGCGTCCGGTCGCCGTCGGTGACGAGCGGTCCGCAGGCCTCCGCCCCCACCGGCACGGTGAGGAACTGGCGGACCCGACCCCGCTCGGGCCCCTCCACCGGGACCCGGAAGATGCCGTCGTTCGATCCGAGGGCGTTGCCGTCGGTGCCGACCCACAGGTTCCCGGCCTTGTCGAAGGCGACGTTGTCGGGGCAGCTGATCGGGCTGACGTCCTCACCCGGGTACCCGCCGAAATAGACCTCCTGCGCTGCTGGATCGCCGCAGACCAGGAAGAGCAGCCAGCTGAAGGTGGTGCTCGCCGGGTCGTCGCCGTCCTCGGTCAGCTCCAGGACGTAGCCGTTGCGGTTCCCGGCCTCCGTCCTCAGCGGTTGCCCGAGCTCGTCGCGGACCTGGCTAGAGGTCAGCGGGTTGGCCGCGTTCGGCGGCATCGTCGCGGTGCCACGGTTCGAGTTGTTGGTCAGGGCGGCGTACACCCGGCCGTTCACCGGATTAGGCTCGACGTCCTCCGGCCGGTCCATGCGTGTGCCCTGCACGAGGTCGGCCGCCTGGCGCGCGTGCACCAGCACCTCTGCTACCGACATCCCGGGCACGAAGCTCTGGGTGTCGGAGGTCAGGGGCACCCAGGTCCCGCTCCCGTCGTGCTCCCCGTCGCCGTCGGCGACGTCGCCGGTGAACTTCGCGACGTACAGGGTTCCGGTGGAGAGGAGCTCGCGGTTGGCCGCCTTGGCCGCCGCATCCGTCCCGGGGGTGACGGTGCCCGCGGAGACGAACTTGTACATGTACTCTCCGCGCTCGTCGTCACCCATGTACGCCGCCACGCGACCGTCGGGGCCGACGGCGATGTTGGCGCCCTCGTGCTTGAACCGTCCGAGCATGGTGTGCTTGCGCGGCACCGACGTGGGGTCGGTCGGGTCGACCTCGACGATCCAGCCGAAGCGATTGGGTTCGTTGGGCTCCTGCATCGCGTCGAAGCGCGGGTCGACGGTGTCCCAGCGGCGCGCCCGGGGGCCGTTGTTGCCGATCCCGTAGCGGCGGTAGCGCGTGCGGGTCGGCTCCGGCACCGCGTTGATGGACACGGTGAAGTAGAAGTTGAAGTTCTCCTCGCCGCTCAGCACCGTCCCCCACGGGGTCGTGCCACCCGCGCAGTTGTTCAGCGTGCCCCGGGGGCTGGTGCCCGACGGGTCCGCGCTCGTGCGCAGCAGCTCGTGACCGGTGGCCGGGCCGTCGAAGCGGAACTCGGTGTCGCCCGTGATGCGTCGGTTGTACGCCGAGTCCTCGGGGTCGACCGGCTTCCACGACCCGCGGGCGGCGTCGCCCGTGCGCTGCACCAGGACCACGGACATCCCGTGAGAGGCGATCGCGACCCGCTTGACCGTCTCCGCGTCGTAGCCGGCCGGGAACATCAGCTCCTCGTTGGTGAACTCGTGGTTGGTCACCAGGAGGGCGCGCCGTCCGCCGTACCCCGGCAGAGGTACCAGGCCCACGTAGTCGCAGTTGTACCCGAACTGCGAGGCGCGCCGACTCTCCGGTCTGGGCGGTCACGTCGAACGCCGGTGCGCCGGGCAGCACCGGGTCGCCCCAGCGGATGACGAGGTCACGGGTGTAGCCGGAGGGCACGACCACCTCGTCGAGCACGTTCGGTGCCACCGGTGTGAACGCGTCCGAGGCGAGGGTGCCGGTGGAGCGGGGCGTTGCCGCCGCGGCGGGCGCGCCGGTGCCGCGCAACAGGACCAGCGCGCCCACACCCCCCATGGCCCCCTTGAGCATCGAGCGTCGACTCAGGCTGTGGGAGATCACCTGCTGGAGGTGCTCGTTGCCGGAATCGTTCGGCTCGGGATAGCTGCACGCGTCGCCGCAGCGGTAGTGACAGGTCATCGGGTCGCGGGCGCCGTGGCGGCCCAGGACGATCAGGGAGAGCGGGGCACGAGGCATCGGAGGCTCCTCAGGGCCGAGGCTCCCCCGGTGGGAGCGGCTATTCCCCATGCTGCGATGGTCCAAACCGCGGTGGAATACGCACACCTGCGTACTCCCCTGATGTCACTCCTGCCCCTCCCGTCCTCGACGTACGGGTCGAAGGTCCGTTCTCAGGTCGAGACCTGTGTTCCTACGCTGGTCGACGAGGGAGGGAGGCCACCGATGTCCGCTCTCGACAGGCGGGTCGCGCACTGGTCCGACGTGATCTGCGACCTGCTGCTGCAGCACCACACCGAGTTCCCGCGCTGGGCGGTCGCAGACGCCATCTCCGAGGACTTCGGCAGCGACCTGGCCTGGAGCTGGATGGACGGGGGCGACCTGGGCTTCGAGCTCCGCCATCCCGCACCCGGATGGCCCGAACCCGAAGCGATGGCCTTCTGGGAGCGCGTCGGGCTGGACTTCCACCCCATCGTCCGGTGGTTCGCAGCCACGGGGCAGTCGTCGCCGATGTCGGCGGGACGCGTGCCCCGCTCGATCGCACCGGACGCCTGCTTCGCCGCCCTGCGGGCCTGCATGGCCCCCCTCGGGTTCGATCAGCAGCTCTCCATCCCCTACGTGCTGGCGCCCGAGACCGACATCGCGCGTTCGTGCTCGCGCAGTCCTGCGAGGACTACTCCGACGAGGACCTCGAGGTGGCGCGCCGCCTCCAGCCGCTGCTGATGGCTGCTGGACCGCCAGGTGCGCGTGCACGAGGGTCGGCTCGGCGGACCCGGGAGAGGCGAGCGACGAGAGCGTCCTGACGGGGCGCGAGCACGCCGTCCTCGTGCTGCTCGAACGGGGCCGCACCGCCGAGGCCATCGCTCACGACCTCGGGATCTCGCCCCGCACCGTGCACAAGCACCTCGAGAACCTCTACCGCAAGCTCGGGGTCGGCGACCGGCTGCGCGCGGTGGCGGTCGCCCGGGAGGCGG
The DNA here is from genome assembly GCA_963721555.1 of uncultured Actinomycetota bacterium. GTDB lineage: Bacteria > Actinomycetota > Actinomycetes > Propionibacteriales > Nocardioidaceae > Marmoricola_A. Next base: position 456,243 of record CAVRJU010000005.1, read on the forward strand.
GTCTTCTCGCCCCGCACCACGAACACCGCTCGGCGGCCACCCGGCGACACCCGGTCGGGGCCGGGTGCGACGGCACGCGATGGTCGGCACACGTGCCGCGGCAGACCTGGGTCCAGGAACGAGCCCGCACCGCCCGCGGCTAGGTGCCGCTGTCCTCGCCGCCGGCGATGCGGTCCCGGGTGTCTGAAGCCTCAGGGACGGGGTACTCCACAGACAGCACCCCCACTACTGAGGAGAACACCCATGGCTCGCGACACCCTGTCCCGTTCGCTGCACGACGTCGGCCTGGCCGCGTGGTTCGGCGGCACCCTGGCCAACGCGGTCGCGCTCAACCCGGCCGCGGCACAGGCCGACAGCTCGGCCGCGACCGGCGCCGTGGCCAACGTCGGGTGGGACCGCTGGACACCCGTCAACGCCGGCGCGATCGGCGCCCACCTCGTGGGCAGCGTCGGCCAGATCATCGGCAACAAGGGCCGCATCCAGGCACAGGAGGGCGTCGCGTCGATGGCCGCGACCAAGACAGCTCTCACCGTGGCCGCGCTCGGCGTCACCGGCTACGCCCGGGCGCTCGGACGCCAGGTCTCCGAGGAGACGAAGATGCCGGCCGCCTCCGGCACCGAGCCGGACCAGGGCACCCCGCCGTCGGTGGCCGCCGCGCAGCGCAGGCTGAAGCAGCTGCAGTGGGCCGTGCCGGCCCTCACCGGAGCGCTCATCGTGGTCAGCAGCTTCGCGGGCGAGCAGGAGCGGGCGTCCGAGGTCGGCCAGGGCATCAAGCAGCGTCTCGTCGGCTGACCGTGCCGTGACCGTCGGCGCCGAGGCACCCGTGACGGAGCTGGACCCCTGGTCCTGACCTCCGTCCGGGTGCCGGCTCAGGTCGCCCGGCTCACGCGCAGGTCGCGGCCCAGCAGCCCGGCGATCCGGTCGGCCTCCGCGGCGAGCGCCGCGTCGGGGCACGAGCCCGGCCCGTGCCACGAGACGGCGAGCTCGTCGCCGCGACGCGCCCAGGTCCCGCTCACGACGCCACCGACGACCAGCAGGTTGGCCTTGCGGGTCACGGCGTCGCGCAGCTCGGGCGGGACCACGCGCTCGTCCTTCGTGCCCGGTCCCATCACCCACTGGTCGTGTCCGGGCAGCAGCCTCACCGCCTCCGAGAGACGTGCCGTCAGCACCTCGTCGACGTCGTCGCGCAGCACGTACGCCGTGGTGCCGTCGACGTCGAGCGCGACCAGCTGGTCGTCGAGCTCGACCAGCCACCGCTCCAGCCGTCGACGTCCGGCGCTCAGCCCGTCACCGAGCCAGTAGTGCACCTGGGCGAGCGTGGCCGGTCCGTAGCTCCGCAGGTAGGCCGCGACCGCGCGGGGACCGGCCTCGTCGACGTCCGGGACGCCGGACCAGGACGGGACCGCGTCGAGACGTTGGAACGTGGGTCGCCCGTCGCGCGACGGTGCGAAGCAGAGGTCGCCCTGCCAGCTCAGGGCCTTGAGGAGCGTCCAGGGGTCCTTCTCGAGCAGCGGCCTCGAGGTGGCGGTAGGCCGGCACCGCGGTGACGCCCTCGATGAGCTCGGGCAGCGCCCGTGCCCCACCGTCGAGCACCTCGCGGACGGTGGCCCGGAACTCCGGCCAGTCCTTCGGCGCCCAGGCGGTAGTGGTCGACCCAGCTCTTCCTCTCCCACTGCCGTCCGGCTGCGCGCAGGGCGAGGTAGACGCCGCCGTCCTGCGCCGAGAGGTAGTGCATCGACCCGCGGAAGGCGAACGTCTTGACGACCGCCCCCTCCTCCCAGGCCCGCCGCAGCTCTCCCGACGCTCCGGCACGCTGACGCGTCCGGACGGCGAGATCGGCGAGGCCCTCGTCCATGGCCGGCACCGCACCCAGGCGCTGGACCACACCGGCCGCCGAGGTCTCGCCGAGCGGGTCGAGGAGGTGGCGCTCGAGCCGCCAGGCGAGCGCCTGGTGCCACGTGACGGGCGGGGCGGTGCTGGTCATGACGACAGCCTGCCCCGGGATCCGGACGATGTCGCGCCGGAACGCCGGGACCCCGGGTGCGCCGTACGACGCGTAGCGGGCTGGGGGCGGCTGGCACAGTGAGGGTGTGCCCTCGCTCCCTCCGCTGCCGGCCGTCGACGACACCGAGGCGGTCGTGGCCTGGGTGGCCGAGCACCTCGGTCACCTGACCCTCGAGGGAGCCGGCAACGTCCGGCCGGGCGGCCACCGGGGCGGCCAGGGCGCAGCCGACGCCGCGCTGGCCACCCTCGACATCACCGGCTACGCACGCTCCCGGTCCACGGTCCTGCCGGAGGAGCGACGCGGGGCGAGCCGGCTGTCGCCGTACATCCGGCACGGGCTGCTGAGCCTGCCCGAGGTGTGGGACGCCGTGTCCGACGCCCCGTCGGGCGACGAGCGGAAGTTCCGCGACGAGCTGATGTGGCAGGAGTACGCGCGCCACGTCTACGCCCGCGTCGGGACCCGGACGCGCGAGCCGCTGCGCTACGCGCCACCCCACCCGCCGGCGCCGCCTGCGTGGAACGACGACATGGCCTGCACGAGCTGGGTGGCCGACGAGCTCGAGGGCAACGGCTGGCTGGTGAACCAGACCCGCATGTGGTGGGCCTCGCACTGGACCGTGCGGCACGGTCGCGACTGGCGCGAGGGCGAGGACGGCTTCTTCCGCCACCTGCTCGACGGCTCGCGCGCGGCCAACCGGGTCGGCTGGCAGTGGACGGTCGGCGCGGGCACCGGCAAGCCCTACGGCTTCAGCCGCTGGCAGGTCGAGAAGCGGGCGCCGCAGCTGTGCCGGGCGTGCCCCCTGAAGGACGCCTGCCCGATCCAGGACTGGCCGGACGCCGAGCGTGGACCGACGGTCGAGGACGGTCCGCTGGCCTCCCCCGCCGACGGCGAGGTGGCCGCCGGGCCGGACACGCCGGTCGTCGACGGCACGCCGTCAGCGGTCTGGCTCACGGCGGAGTCACTCGGCGACAGCGACCCCGCGCTCGCGGCCCACCCGGACCTGCCCGTCGTCTTCGTGTTCGACGAGCCGCTGCTCGCGTCGCTGCGCCTGTCCGGCAAGCGGCTGGTGTTCCTGGCCGAGTCGCTGGCCGACCTGGCCGGGCGCCGCGAGGTCGACGTGCGCCGGGGGCGGGTCGGCGACGAGCTGTCCGGGCGCCCGGTCGCGGTCACCCACGCCCCCGTGCCGGGCTTCGCGACACGCTCAGCCCGGGTCGACGTCGCGGAGCTGCACCCGTGGCGGTGGTTGGCCCGCCCCGCGAGTCAGCGGCTCACGTCCTTCAGCGCCTGGCGCAAGGGCGTCCGCCGGTAGTCCGGCGCTGTTTCCGGCCACGCCGTGCCGTCAGGCAGGCAGCTCGCCGTCGATGCCTCGGCAGACCGGGACATCTCCCCCGTCCCCCGCCGACCTTCCTGCCCGTCGGCCCGGCGGCTCCACCTGGATCCACCGGACCGGTCCACACCGGGCGGGCCTTTCCCTTGACGTGGCCCGCTCGTCGGCCCATTCTCCTAACTGTGTTAGGAACACCGAACGCCGATAGGGTGGCCCGCCGTCGTCGCGTCACGCGGAACGAGATCTTGGACGCGGCATGGTCGGTGGTGCGCGAGTCGGGCTGGTCCGGACTGACGCAGCGGAGCGTCGCGGAGCGGGTTGGCATGCGCGCACCCTCGCTCTACGGACACTTCGACTCCAAGCTCATGATCATCGACGCGATGTTCGGCCAGGCGTGGGCCGACTACGACGCCGACGCGGCCGTGCTCGAGCCCGCCCTCCCCGAGGACCCGCGCGCAGCCCTGCTGGCGGTCGCGACGCACTGGCTCGATGCCATGGCGGCGGAACCGGAGCGGAACGCACTGATGAACCAACGCCCCGTCCCCGGCTTCACACCGAGCGCCGAGTCCTACGCCTTCGCGGTCGAGGCCATCGGGCGGCTGCACCGTCTGCTGGACCGCTACGGCATCACCGACGCGGACGCCGCGGACCTGTGGACCGGCATCCTCGCCGGCCTGGTCAGCCAGCAGAACGCCAACGACCCGGGGGGAGAGCGCTGGCGTCGCCTCGCCCCTCGCGCTGTCGACATGTTCCTCAGTGAAGTCGGACCCGGACGCACGCCTCAGGAGGCCTCATGAGATCACCGACCCTCTCCCCGCACCGGGACCGGAGCGCGCCGCCCGCGCATGGACCGCGCGATGGCGATGAGGCTCGCTGAGACGGAGTACGAGCGTTTCCTCGGCCTCCTGCGCTCGCTCTCACCTGACGACTGGCACAAGCCCACGGAGTGCCCCCCGTGGGACGTGAGGGCGGTGGCGGGCCACACCACCGGGATGGCGCTGATGGCGACCGGCCTGAAGGAGACCCTGCGACAGTCCGCGGTGTCCAAGCGCCGCGATGGCAATCCGCTGGACGCCCTCACGGCCCTCCAGGTGGAGGAACACGCCCACTACACGTCGAGCCAGCTCGTCGAGCGGTTCGCGACCATCGGTCCGCGCGCTGCGCGCGGGCGCCGCCGTACTCCCGCCCTGGTACGTCGTATGACGCTGCCGGACGCTCAGGACGTCGGCGGCGTCACAGAGCGATGGACGAACGGGTATCTCATCGACACGATCCTCACCCGCGACCCGTGGATGCACCGCATGGACATCTGTCGGGCGACCGGACGAGCACCGGTGCTCACGCCCGACCACGACGGCCTGCTGGTCGCCGACGTCGTCGAGGAGTGGGCCGAGAGGCACGGCCGCTCGTACCGGCTCCACCTCACCGGTGACGCAGGCGGCAGCTTCTCCCACGGCGAGGGCGGGCCCGCCCTCCGCCTCGACGCTGTCGACTTCTGCCGTGTCCTGTCCGGACGCACGGCCGACCGACCCGTGATGCACGACCTCCTCGACGTGGCCGTGCCCTTCTAGAGACACCGCTGGACCGGAGCAAGGAGCAGACGATGCTGACTCATCGGACCGAGCAAGACGTGACCGTCCTCGCCGACAAGGCCGAGATCCCGGGGATGGGCTTCCTGCCGGTCAACGCCTTCGTCATCCACGCCGAGCAGCCGGTGGTGGTCGACACAGGGCTGGGCACCGACGACAAGGACTTCGTGTCCTGGTTGAGCGGCGCCATCGACCCGGTCGACGTCCGCTGGGTCTGGCTCACGCATCCCGACCGCGACCACACGGGTGGGCTGTACGACCTCCTCGAGGCGGCACCGCAGGCCCGCGTGGTCACGACCTTCATCGGCGCCGGCATCCTCAGCACCGAGAGGCCTCTGCCGATGGACCGCGTCTACCTCCTCAACCCCGGCCAACGCCTCGACGTCGGCGACCGGGTGCTGTCGGGCCTGCGACCGCCGCTGTTCGACAACCCCGCCACCGTCGGCGTGGTCGACCACAAGACCGGTGCGTTGTTCTCCTCCGACTGCTTCGGCGCGCCCTTGCCGACGAGCGATGCTGCGCTCGCGAGCGACGTGCACGACGTCAGTGCAGACGACCTGCGGGCCGGACAGCTGCTGTGGGCCGGCGTCGACAGCCCGTGGGTGCACAACGTCGACCCTGCGAAGTTCCGCGCGACCATCGAGCCCATCCGCCGCCTCGACCCGTCCGCGGTCTTCAGCACGCACCTTCCCTCCGCGACTGGCCTCAACGAGAGGCTGCTGGAGATGCTGAGCGAGGCACCCGACTCCCCACCGTTCGTCGGTCCGGACCAGGCCGCGCTCGAAGCCCTGCTGGGGCAGTTCGAGCCGACCGTGCCTGTACCCACCTGACGGCACCTCGTAGGTGCGGACGACCCTGCGGACCTGCATCCCCCACCCACGTGGACGGCGCGAACCCGGCCACTCGACCAGTTGTCCTTGCCGGTCCGAGTGGGAACAGAGGGTGGTGACGTCCGTGCTGACGTCCGAGGGGTCGAGATCGACCGGATCGTCGGACTGGGGAAGGTCAGGTGCGGGACACCCGACGACCTCCGGTCAGTCGTCGGTGCCGGACTCGTCGTCCGTCCCGTCGCTCTCGGTGCCGACGACCTGGAAGTCCTCGTCGAGCTGCACGTCGACCTGGGTGCCGTCGTCACGCGTCACCTCGACCTCGTACTTGCTCTCCTCGTCGTCGACCTCCGTCTCCGTGACCTCGCCGCCGCCGGTCTCCTCGAGGGCGGCCTGCGCGGCGCGCTCGAGCTCCGACGCGGGGATGGGGCGGTCCATGGCGTCGTCGTCGCCGGAGAGGGCACTGGCCGCGCCGACGGTCCCTGCAGTGAGCAGAGCTGCGCCGGCAACGATGATCGCGACGCGCTTGCGGTTCAGTTTCTGGTTCATGCCCTCAACCTACGTCTCTCAGATGAGGAGTCGATGAGTCTCTCATCCGGCACTCATCTGCATCCCTAGCATGAACGTGTGCGGGTGCTGATGGTCGAGGACGAGGAGAAGCTCGCCGGCCTGGTGGCACGCGGACTCACCGAGCGCGGCGACGTGGTCGACTGCGTCGGCACGGGGGCCCAGGCTCTCGCTTCCTCCCGTGACGGTGAGTACGACGTGATCCTGCTCGACGTGATGCTGCCGGACCTCGACGGGTTCTCGGTCTGTCGCAGGCTGCGTGCCGACCGGGTGTGGACCCCGGTCCTGATGCTGACCGCGCGGACTGCCATCGGCGACCGCATCATGGGGTTGGACAGTGGAGCCGACGACTACCTGGCCAAGCCGTTCGCCTTCCAGGAGCTGCTGGCCCGGATGCGCGCCCTCGCCCGACGCGGGCCTGTGCCGCGACCGACCGACCTCGAGGTCGGCGACCTGCGTCTGGATCCCGCCGCGCGGCGGGTCTGGCGAGGGACGTCCGAGCTGTCGCTCTCGGCCAGGGAGCTGACGCTGCTGGAGTGCTTCATGCGCCGACCCGGTCAGGTCCTGACCCGCGAGCAGCTGCGCGCTCTGGCCTGGGGTGACAACCACGAAGTCGCCTCCAACGTGGTCGACGTCTACGTGCGCTACCTCCGGGCGAAGATCGACCGACCCTTCGGGGTGAGCACGTTGTTGACGGTGCGCGGCGTGGGCTACCGGATGACGGCGGAGACGCCATGAGTCGCTGGCGACCGGGTCGCTGGCCGCTGCGCACGCGGGTCGCGCTCGCCTTCCTGGCCACCACGGGCTTGGCGCTGACTGCCCTCGGGGTGTTCGTCCAGGTGCGCGTCGGTGACGCGTTGGAGGACCGGCTGCGGGACACGGTCCGGCTCGAGGCCGCTCGGCTCGAAGCGGTGCCAGTCGCGCGGCTACCCGGGGCCGTCCGGGCACTCAGCGGGGAGGTCCATGCGCAGCTGCTCACGACGCAGGGCGACGTCGAGTCGTCCTCGTCCCTGCTCGCGGACCCGATGCTGCGGCCCACGACCACCGGCGCCGCGGCGTCGAGCGAGTCGAGCTGGCGCGAGGCCACGGCGACGGTGTTCGACGACGACGCCGCAGCGGAGGGACGACGGGAGAAGGAACGCGAGCGGCTGGTGCTGCTGGTGCGACCCACCGCCGGGGGCGTCCTGGTGGTCGGGGCGTCGCGGGAGGACGTGGACGAGGCTCTCGCCGAGCTGCGCAACCAGCTGCTGATCGCCGGACCGCTCGCGCTGGTGGTCGCTGGCGGCCTCGGCTACCTGGTCGCGGCGGCGGGTCTGCGCCCCATCGAGCGGATGCGCGCTCGCGCGGCCACGATCTCCTCCCGCAGCGCTGGCGAGCGCCTCCCGGTGCCCGCCGCGGACGACGAGCTGCGGCGGCTCGCTCGGACCCTCAACGCCATGCTCGGACGGCTCGACGACGGGATGCAGCGTGAACGCAGGTTCGTGGCCGAGGCCAGCCACGACCTGCGCACACCACTCGCCCTGATGCTCACCGAGGTCGAGCTGGCGTTGGCGCAGCAGCGGACACCCGAGGAGCTGACTGCGGGCTCTGCGCTCCATCGAGGACGAGGTGAGACGCCTGATCGCTCTGGCCGAGGCACTCCTGGAACGTGTCGGCGCCGAAGGCATCGACGTGCCCGTCGATGCTCGACCCGTCGACCTCGTGGCGCTGGCCACCCGCGTCGCCGAGCGGTTCCAGCCTGCTGCCGCAGGCCGCGACGTCACGGTGGTGGCTCCCCGGCGGGTGGGGATCCGGGGTGATGCGGTGCAGCTGGACCGAGCGTTGTCGAACCTGGTCGACAACGCGCTCCGCCACGGCACCGGCGACATCGAGATCCATCTCGGCAGCACCCCCGTCGGCGCCGAGATGAGCGTCATCGACGAGGGGCCCGGACCCTCCCCGGACGGGAGCGACGGAGCGACCGACGGTGACGGTCTCGGGCTGACGATCGTCGGGGAGATCGTGCGGGCGCACGGCGGCACCGTCCAGGTGCGCCACGACGGAGGCCGCACCCGCGTCCGCGTCGAGCTCGCCTCACCAGGGAGCGACCCGTCGACCCATCACACCTGACTCGGACGTCTGGGGAACCCCCGCAGCAACCGGTCGCTATAAATGGCTCATGGATGTGCATTCGGAGACGGCGCTGCTCCTGGTCGACGTGCAGAAGGAGAGCAGGTACGGCGTCGAAGGGGTCGACGACGCAGTGGCCGCTGCCGGGCTCGTCGTCGCGGCCTGCCGCACGGCGGGCCTGCCGGTGCTGTACACCCGTCACGTCAACCGGCGCGACGGCGTCGGGGTCTCTCACGGCGAGGTCTTCGACGCCGAGGGCCTGCCGGTGTACTACCGGGCCGAGAGCGACGCGGTCGCGGTTGTCGACACACTGACGCCGCACCAGGACGACGTGGTGGTCGACAAGCACCGGTGGAGCGGCTTCCACGCCACTCCGCTCGACCTCGTCCTGCGCAGCCTCGGCGTACGGGAGCTGCTGGTCGGCGGGTTCACCACCGACTGCTGCGTGCTCACCAGCGTCTACGACGCCTACGCCCTCGACTACCAGGTCAGCCTGGTGCCGGACATGTGCGCGGCCACCAGCTCGGGCGCCCATCAGGCCGCGGTGCTGATGCTGGCCAACTGGGTCTACGGACTGGAGGTGGTGACGTCGGTGGAAGCCGTCGACAAGGTGGCCGGCAGGTCGTACCGGTCGTGGCGCTCCTCCGCTCCCGACCAGAAGCCGTTCACTCCGCAGACCCTGACCAACACCTACGAGTCACTGCTCTGAGCGGGCGCCTCGTGTCGGGTGCTCGACCCTGCTGCGGGCAGGCTCGATCTCGAGCCGTACTCCATGCTGCGTGAAGCTCAGTAGGTGAAGCTGCGGTCTGCCTCGAAGGCCAGCTGGACCAGCCGCTTCGGCATGGCGAGCTCGGCAGGTTTGCCCGCGAGATCGTCCTCCGTCACCCCGCGGGCCTTGCTCGACATGCCAGAGACGTAGAAGCGCCCACCTCCGCCTGCGATTGCATCGAACGACTCGCGCAAGGAGCCGGTGCCCAGTCCCGTGAGCGAGTCGAGGACCGCGTCTCGCACGAGCTGGACGGCGTCGCCGGCGAGAAAGACGTTGACCTCATGTCCCTCCTCGAGGGCAGCCCGTGCCACCAACAGGCCGAGCGCAGCTCGGGTCGGGGCTTCAGGACCGACAGTGATGTGGACCAGCACGTTGCCCATGGCCGTGACCTCCTGGTGTCAGTTGTCAACACTGTGGCCCTGTACCCGAGCGTCGGCAAGGGGGCCTTCGACACTCGCGTGCTCGAACCGCCCGGCAGGACCAGACCTCCTGCCGAGGGATGGCGACGCGCACCGCGAGCGCTCACAGTGCCTCCCTGACGCAGTGGAGGAAGGCAGCATGCTTCACCTCCCCTCGGGTTCGGAGCACGCCTTCCGCGTCGCGTCCGGTACGGCGCACTTCTACACCCTGATCAGCCCGGCGGGGTTCGAGAAGTTCTTCGAAGCAACCGGTCGCCCGGTGACGACGCCCTTCGACGGAGAGCTCCCGCTCCCGGGCCCGGTGCCGACCGAGGTCGTCGAGCAGCTGGTGCGCGTCCTCGATCCGCTGGGCGTGACCATCACGGGTCCTCCGCCGTTCAGGTCCTGACCACCCGCTCTCCAACCGCGCGTGTCGGACGCCGCCGCACACGTGGCGAACTGATCGATGGCTGCGCGTCGGTGCCGGCGACACGTCGCGAAGAACGAAGCTTCACGCGTACGGCGCGGTGCTCAGGTACCGCAGACCCGAGTCGACGGCGATGGTCACCACCGTGGCGGAGGAGTCGAAGCGATCCGCGACACGCAGGGCAGCCACGACGTTGGCGCCGGTCGAAGTGCCGGCGAACAGGCCTTCCTCCCTCGCCAACCGTCGGGCCATCTCCTGGGCCTCGAAGCTAGCGACGCGCTCGATCGAGTCGACCTGGGTCGGTTCCCAGAGCGGGGGCAGGAAACCGATCCCGATCCCCTCGATGCGGTGTGCTCCTGTCGGCCCGCCGGAGAGCACCGCCGACTCGGCGGGTTCGACCGCGACGACGACGACGTCTGCGTGGTGGCGTCGCAGGACGCCGCCCACACCGTGGATCGAGTGCGCCGTGCCCACAGTCTGGACGAATGCGTCGACACGTCCGTCGACCTGCTCCCAGATCTCCTCACCGAGCGGCGCGTAGCCGCGCACAGCGTCACGGTTGTTCAGCTGGTCGGCCCACCAGTGCCCAGGCAACTGGCTGATCTGTCGGGAGTGCGCGATCATCCGCTTGATGAGGTCCTCGGTGATCCGGCCGCCATCGCTTGGCTCATCGGTGATCCTCGCTCCGAGAGCCAGCATCGTCTTGCGCTTCTCCTCACTGAAGGCGTCGGAGAAGACGACGTGCAGCCGGTAGCCGAGCGCTGCGCACACGAGGGCCAAGGAGACGCCTGTGGTGCCGGCTGTGTACTCGACCACCGTCCCTTGCGGGGGCAGCCGTCCGTCGGCTGCGGCTGACTTGATCACCTCGACAGCCATCCGGTCCTTCATCGACCCGGTGGGGTTCGCGGCCTCCAGCTTCACCAGGAGCCTGCAGCCGGAGGCCGGCCGGACGCGACGTAGCTCGATCACGGGGGTACGTCCGATCGCGCTGTGGACGCCCACGTCGGCCGCGTTCTCTGGCACCATGCCTCCTTGCCTTCGAGGATGGGACTCGCCCGACCCCCAGGTCAAGCACGGCTGCCGCCGTGGTCGAGGAGCGACCGCTCCGAGCGACCACAGCGACCGAGCCGCCGACCGAGAGGTGGCGCCGGGACCTGACATCGGGCACCCTCGGGCTCCCGCTTGACGGTCGGCGGAAGACGGCAGGTTCCCTGCTGGCTCCCGGGGACGTCAGGCTAGCTGCGCGCACAGATCGATGATCTTGCCGCTTCCCTGGTACTCACCGATCAGCCCGGATGAGGTCATACCTCTCCACGGTGTCGCCGACCGGCGACCGGGCCAGGGCCGCCGCGAGGAGCCAGGCCCCGGGTCCGGCATCCCCTCGTCTCGACCGTGACCGGCACATGCAAGAAGCCGCCCTCCAGATTCTGGAAAGCGGCTTCTGACCTGCAGTTCTGCGTTGTAGCGGGGGCAGGATTTGAACCTGCGACCTCTGGGTTATGAGCCCAGCGAGCTACCGAGCTGCTCCACCCCGCGTCGGTGATCCCTACGGTACTAGGACCTGACGGAGGCACCAAATCGAGGAGCTCGACGGCCTCGACCACCAGGTCTCGCACCGGTCACTTGAGCGGGTCGTGCCCCCAGTTCATCAGGGAGTAGCGCCACCTCGTGTCCTCGACGTCACCGCTCGGCCGCTGCTTCAGGTGCCGGTGGACGTAGCCGACGACCTTCCGCATGTGCTCCACGTCTGCGTCGGTCAGGTCGCCCTTGTTCTTCGCCAGTATCTGCACGATGCGACGCCCGGACCTGTGCCCGGTCGACTCGCCCTCGCCCTGCCCCACGGACGTCGACTCGTCGGTCTCGAGCCAGTCGTCGAGCTCCTTGCGCGTCATGTTGACCGCGTCCTGCCAGTCGTCCCACACGTCATCGAGTCCCGAGGCCGTCACGTGCGTCTCCTTAGGTCCGTGCGCGCCCCGAGCGAGCGCGTGCGTGGACCCTTTACCCACCCGGATGACGGAAGATCGCACCGCGCCCGCATCTTCCGGGCAAGGGGTCTCGACAAGCTCGACCAACGCCCCGCGCCGGGGGTCTCGACAGGCTCGACCAACGCCCCGCGCCGGGGGTCTCGACAGGCTCGACCAGCGCCTCCGCGGCAAGGGTCTCGACAAGCTCGACCGACGCCGCGCGGCAAGGGTCTCGACAAGCTCGACCACGCCCCCGCCAGGGTCTCGACGAGCTCGACCGACGTACGCCCTACTCCGAGGCGGCCTGGGCCTGCTTGACCAGGTCCTCGGCCTGCTCGGTCAGCTCGGCGTACCGCACGGAGTCCCCGTCCTGCAGCGCCTGGTCGGCCTCGGCGAAGGTGTCGACGGCCTGCTGGAGCAGGTCGAGCACCTCCGGCGACAACGTGCCGCCAGCGTCACCGCCGCCGTTTCCGCCGTCGTTTCCATTGCCGCCGCCGCCGTTGCCGCCGCCGCCGTTGCCACCGCCGCCGCCGCCGGCGCTGTTGTCGACGTCCCCGCTGCCCGAGACCTCCTCGGTGCCGCCGGTCTCCTCCTCGGTCAGCTCGCCGGACTCGAGCACGTCGTTCAGCGCCTCGGTCAACGTCGTGCCGAAGCCGGCGTTGCGCCCGAAGGAGGCGAGCACGAACTGCAGCACGGGGTAGGCGCCCTCGCCGCTCTCGCGCAGCGCGTAGACCGGTTGCACGTAGAGCAGACCGCCACCGACCGGGAGCGTCAGCAGGTTCCCGTCGAGGATCTGGGAGTTCTGCTTGATCGGCAGCAGCGCTCCCTGGATGCTCTCGTCCGCGGAGAACGTGTTGGCGATCTGTGAGGGACCCTGGACCTGGGTGGAGTCGGGCAGCCGCAGGATGCGGATCTGGCCGTAGTCCTCGTCCCGGGCGTCGGAGTTCACCGCCACGAACGAGGCCAGGTTCTGCCGGTTCGTGGGCGTGAAGACGCTCGTGAGCGAGAACACCGGGTCCTCGACCGGCAGGTCGGCGGTGTCCACCGCCTCCTCCGCGTCGGCGTCCTCCTCGCCGGCCGGCACGGGTGGCATCTGCACCGAGAGCCGGTAGGGCGGCTGCATCTTCACCGTCTCCGCCGGGTCCTCCGGCACCTGCCAGCGGTCGGTGCCCCGGTAGAAGTCCTGCGGCTCGGTGACGTGGTACTGAGCCAGCATGTAGCGCTGGGCCTTGAACATGTCCTCGGGGTAGCGCAGGTGCGCCGCCAGCTCCTCGGAGATGTCGTCGCGCGGAGTGACGGCGTCGGGGAAGATCGACCTCCACGCGTCCAGGATCGGGTCCTCCTCGTCCCACTCGTAGAGGGTGACCTCACCCGTGTAGGCGTCGACCGTGGCCTTGACCGAGTTGCGGATGTAGTTGATCTGGTCGGTCGGCAGGGTGACGTACGACGTCGTGCTGGTCAACGCGTCGTTGGTCATCTCCTGGAACGACTCGCGCTCGGCGTTCGGGAACCGGTCGGTCGTGGTGTAGCCGTCGAGGATCCACAGCACCCTGCCGTCCACGACGGCCGGGTAGGGGTCGCCGTCGACGGTCAGCCACGGCGCCACCTTCTCGACCCGCTCGCGCGGGGCGCGGTCGTAGAGCACCTCCGAGCCGGAGTTGACCCGGTTCGAGAGCAGGAAGTTCGGCTCGCCGAACTTCAGCGCGTAGAGCAGCCTGTTGACGATGCCGCCGACAGGCACGCCCGTGCCGCTCTCGGTCTCGAAGGTCGTGTTGCCGCGCTCCCCCGAGGCCTCCTCGGGGATGTCGAGCTCGACGTCGGGGTCGTCCGACTCGGCCTTGCCGACCACGGAGTACTCCGGGCTCTTCTCACCGAAGTAGATCCGCGGCTCGTAGCCGGTCTCGGTCAGGTCGGACAGCTCGCCGCGGGGCGGCAGGTCCTCCTCCGCCCACGGCGGCTCGTCCGGGTTCGACGGCGTGCCGCCGTCGGCGGTGCGGTTGTTGCCGAAGGCCGCCACCAGGCCGTAGCCGTGGGTGTAGACGGTGTGCTCGTTGGCCCAGTTGCGCTGGTCCGGGACGAGGCCGTCCTGGTCGAGCTCGCGCACCCCCATCACGAGGTCGCGGCTCTCGCCGTTGATCTCGTAGCGGTCGACGTCGAGCACGTCCGCCACCGAGTAGTAGCCGCGCACCTGCTGCAGCTGCTCGAAGGCCTGGCTGGTGCGGGCAGGGTCGATCAGCCGGATGCCCGGCAGTGAGTCGGCGCTGGTGCGCAGCTGGTCCTTGGTCACCGAGACGGTGGCGTCGTACTGCTGCTCGGCCACGTCGTCGATGTTGAACGCCGCTCGCGTTGCGTCGATGTTCGCGGCCAGGAACGTCTCCTCCTTGTCCGGCTCCGACGGCTTGACCTGGAACTGCCACACGATCCCGGGCCACACCGCGCCCAGGAGGACCGCGGACAGCACGAGCAGGCCGAGACCGGCGCCGGGCAGCAGCCAGGTGCGACGGAAGACGTTGGCGAAGAACAGCAGCGCGCAGATGAGCGCGATGAACATGAGGATGTTCTTCGACGGCAGGATCGCGTTGAAGGCGGTGTAGTTGACGCCGGTGAACCGGCGGCCCTGGTCGGTGGTCAGGTCGAAGCGGTCGAGCCAGTAGTCGACGGCCTTGAAGAGCACGAACAGCCCCAGCAGCACGGAGAACTGGACCTGCGCGGCGCCGGAGACCTTGTCGGTGCGCGACTGCAGGGCGATGCCGCCGAAGAGGTAGTGCACGACGATCGCGGCGACCAGGCCGAGCACCACCGTCATCATGGCGAAGTTGACGACGTAGTGCAGCCACGGCAGGTCGAAGACGAAGAAGCCGATGTCGCGATCGAAGTAGGGGTCCTCCGTGCCGAAGTCGCCACCGTTGCGCCACAGCAGGAACGAGCGCCACTGGCCGGCGGCCGAGCCACCGGCGACCAGCGCGAGCAGGCCGGCGACGGCGACGACCACCCATGCGCGCAGCGGCTCGACCACCTCGCGGTAGCGCTCGAGGTTGGCCTCCGACGGCATCGCACGGAACGGCGGCCGGTGGCGGAAGGCCAGGACCACGTTGGCGGCCACGAAACCGCCCATGACCACGCCGAAGCCGATGAAGAGCAGGACCCGTGTGGTGAGCACGGTCGTGAAGACCTCGCCGAACCCGACGTTGTTGAACCACAGCCGGTCGGTCCACAGGCCGGTGAAGGCGGAGAGGACGAAGAACCCGACCAGGAGCACCACGGCGGTGACACCGAGAGCGCGCGAGCGCTGGGGCCGCGGCGGCGCAGCCGTACGCCGGGGCGGGTTCGGGGGATCGTCGAAAAGGCCACTCACAGTCTCACAACTCCGTCTCTGAACCGTCGGCCAGCGTGGCCTGCAACAACTGTAGGAGGGCGGGCACAAGGTCCGGCCCTTCGATCACCGCGACGTCGTCGTCGTGCTCGCGCAGCCGCAGCGCGCAGAAGGTGGTGCCGGCCCGGGTCGCGCCGGCCACCATCCGCACCTCCTGGCGGTCGGGATGGGCGGCCGCGGCCTCCGCCGCCTCGGCCGGGTCCTCGGGCAGGTCCTCGGCACCGGGAGGCAGCACCAGACGCTCCACCACGACCGCGGTGCCGTGGACCTCGTCGGGCCACATCACCTGGTGGAGCAGGTCCTCCAGGGGCGTGTCGGCCGGCAGCTCGTCCTGCTCGACAGGGGTCAGGCTGCCGGTCAGGTCGGCCTCGGGGTCGACGCCGATGGTGTCGGCCAGGCCCGGCTCGTTGGCCAGCAGGTCGGCAGTGTGGACGAGCGCGAACAGCCGGGCCGGCTGGTCCCAGCCCGCTCCGGCGGCGTGCCTCTCGATCTCCAGCACCGCACCGCGCAGGGCCAGGTCGACCGCGGGGGCCAGCACCTCGTCGGCGACGCGGGGGGCCGGCTCGGTCGGGTCCGGTGGGAGGACGGGATCGGTCGGGTCGCTCATGCGGTGCACCTCGGCAGCTCGGCGTCAGGGTCGTCTCGGTGGGTCTCCAGCGCCTGGACGGCGCTGCTCATCGTGTCGGCTCGCACGAGCCGGATCTCGCTGTCGTCGACGTCGGCCTCGAGCGCCTCGCCGCAGTTGTCGGGGGGCACCAGGAACAGCTCGGCCCCGGTCGCCTCGGCGCCGGAGATCTTCTGCTGGATGCCGCCGATCGGGCCCACGGACCCGTCGACGGCGATGGTGCCGGTGCCGGCCACGTCCGCGCCACCGGTCAACGACCCCTTCGTCAGCGTGTCGTAGACGGCCAGCGAGAAGATCAGCCCGGCACTCGGCCCGCCGATGCTGTCGCTGATGCCGATGCGGACGTCGAAGGGGAAGTCGTAGCCGGTGCCCACGAGGATCCCGAGCATCGCCCGGTCCGGGTCGTCGGCAGCGGCCTCGGTGGTGACCGCGAAGGAGCGGGTGCGCCCGGCTCGTCGTACCTCCCCGGTGACGGTGTCGCCCGGCTCGGCGCGCTCCACGGTGCGGAACACCTGGCGGACGTCGGTGACCGGCTCGCCGTCGAGGGAGATGATGCGGTCGCGCGCCTCGAGCTCGCCGTCGGACGGGCCGTCGGGGGTGACCCCGGAGACCTCGGCGAAGGTCGGCAGGTCGACGCCCAGCTCGGCCAGGGCCGCGGCCACCGCCGTGTCCTGGCTGTTGACCATCTGGGCCGCGGACTCCGCCTGCTCGTCCTCGGCCGTGGCGTCGTCGGGGTAGACCGCCTCGTAGGGCAGCACCGCGGTGTCGCGCGCGAACCAGCCGCCGAGCGCCCCGAGGAGGTTGAAAGCCCGCTCGGGCTGGGTGACCAGGACGGTGGTCAGCCGCAGGCTCCCGTCGGTCGCGAAGGTGCGCCGGCCCTCGATCTTCACGACCGGCTCGCCCTCCCGGGTGCCCAGCACGTCGACGGTCGGCCCGGGCGACTCCCGGACGTAGGGGACGGACACCGCCGCGACCGTGATCCCCAACGCGAGCACCAGACCTGCGGCGACCAGCGTCGCGAGGGTGTGGCGCGTCATGCCCTCACCCTCTCATCACGTCCAACGCACGCCCGTGGCGGTCGAGTTGGCACCGTCGGTCGAGCCGCCACCGTTGGTCGAGCCCGTGGTGGTCGAGCCGTCACCGTTGGTCGAGCCGCCACCGGTGGTCGAGCCGCCACCGTTGGTCGAGCCCGTCGAGACCTACCGCGAGGAGGGGCGGACGGCGATGCCGGTGCTGCGGTCGGGCTTGGCGACCGGACGGGGCTGGCCGGCTGCCGGGTGCTCGCGCGCCATCGCGGCGGCGAACTTCTCGTAGGCCTCCTCGGAGCGGCCGCGCGGCTCACGCTGCGGTCGTCCGGCCCAGGTCGCCCACAGCATGGCGAGCACGAGCACGCCGCCCGCGGGGGCCAGCCACCAGAGGATCTCCACCCCGTCAGGCTAGGGGGCGGCGACGGCGGTGGGCGGGAGGCACGCTCACGGCGTGCCGACCCACTCCTCGCCGCCGTCCGCGAAGACCTGGTGCTTCCAGATCGGCACCGTCGCCTTGAGGTCGTCGATGAGGTCGCGGGAGGCGTCGAAGGCCTGGCCGCGGTGGGGCGCGGCGGCCGCCACGACGACGGCGGCGTCGCCGATGGCGAGGCGACCGACGCGGTGCACGGCCGCGACGGCCGTGACCGGGTGGCGCTGCGCGACCGCGTCGACCACCTCGCGAAGCCGGTCGAGCGCCGAGGGGTGGGCGGAGTAGTCCAGGTGGTCCACGGCCTGCTCGCCGTCGTGGTTGCGCACGTTGCCGACGAACAGCGTCACCCCGCCCGCGGCGTCGTCCTCGACCGCCGCGAGCACCTCGGCGACGTCCAGCGGGGTCTCGCGGATGTCGACGAGGCGTACGGCGGCGCCTGCCTCGGCGTGCGACGCGGACGGCTCCGGGGGGTGGGGCTCCATGGGATGAGCCTAGGGCGGAGCCGCGACGGAGCGCGAGTACCGTGGAGACATGGTGAACGACCCCGCTCCTCGCCCCGGTGACGACGACGACGACAAGTCAGGCGAGCCCCAGAACCCCTTCAAGGGCACGCCCTTCGAGCAGCTCTTCTCGGCGTTCGGTGCAGGCGGTGCGGGCGGTGCGGGCGGTGCGGGGGGCGGAGCCGGCTTCCCGGGCTTCGGTGCGTTCGGGACGCCCGGCGCCGGCGGCATGCCTGATCTCTCCGCGCTGCTCGGGCAGATGCAGCAGCTGCTGCAGCCCCACGAGGGCGCCGTGAACTGGAACCTCGCCCAGGACCTCGCCCGCCGCGGCGTCGCCGCCTCGCCCGACCCGTCGGTCGGCGCCGCCGAGACCGCGCGCATCGCCGACGCGCTGCAGCTGGCCGACGTGTGGCTCGACGCCGTGACCGACCTGCCGAGCGGCGTCACCTCCGTCGCCGGCTGGAGCCGGGCGGAGTGGATCGAGCAGACCCTGCCGGTCTGGAAGAAGCTCGTGGAGCCGGTCGCCGAGCACGTGGTGGCCGCCATGGGCAACGCGCTGCCCGCCGAGGCCAAGGCCATGGCCGGACCCCTCATCGGTCTGCTCGGCCAGGCCGGCGGTGCCATGTTCGGCAGCCAGGTGGGCCAGGCACTGGCCGGGCTGGCCGCCGAGGTGCTCAGCTCCTCCGACATCGGTCTGCCGCTGGCGCCGGTCGGCAAGGCCGCGCTGCTGCCGACCAACGTCACCGCCTTCGCCGACGGCCTCGACGTGCCCGCGGACGACGTCCGCCTGTACCTCGCGATCCGCGAGGCGGCCCACCAGCGGCTGTTCGCCCACGTGCCGTGGCTCAACGCGCACCTGCTCGCGGCCGTGGAGGACTTCGGCCGCGGCACCACCATCGACGTCGCCGGCATGGAGTCGAAGATGTCCGGGCTCGACCCCACCAACCCCGCCGCCATCCAGGAGGCGCTGGCCGGTGGCCTCTTCGAGCCCGAGAAGACGCCCACCCAGCAGGCCGCGCTGGTGCGCCTCGAGACGATCCTGGCGCTGGTCGAGGGCTGGGTCGACGAGGTCGTCAGCCAGGCCACGTCCGAGCGCATGCCCAACGCAGCCAAGCTCCAGGAGATCGTGCGTCGCCGCCGAGCCGCAGGCGGGCCCGCCGAGGACGCCTTCGCCGCGCTGGTCGGCCTCGAGATGCGGCCCCGACGCCTCCGCGACGCCGCCACCCTGTGGGGCAGCCTCCGCTCCCGCCGTGGCGCGGAGGCCCGTGACGCCATCTGGGCCCACCCGGACCTGCTCCCGACCGCGAGGCGACCTCGACGACCCGCTGGGGTTCGGGGAGAACCCCGAGCTCGAGAAGGCTGCGGCGTCGTTCGACGACGACTTCGACGCCGCCCTCGCCGAGCTCCTCGACGAGGAGGGTGGCCGCAGGAAGAGCAAGGGCACCGGAAGCACCGAAGGCACCGAGGGCACCGACGACGGCCCGGGCGAGGACCCCGGTCCGGGCGACGCCCCGCGTCCCGCGTGAGCGCTGCCGGCGACGCGCACCCACGCGCCCTGGCGCTGCTGCGCGCCTGGACCCCGCCCGACGCGGACCAGGACCGGCTCCGCACGGAGTACGTCGACCTCCTCACCCGGCGCCCGGACGGCCTCGACCGGTCCTGCCGGCCCGACCACCTGACGGCCAGCACGCTCGTCGTCTCGCCCGACGGGGGCCAGGTGCTCCTCACGCTGCACGCCAAGGCCGGCGAGTGGTTCCAGCTCGGCGGCCACGTCGAGCCCCGCGACCGCGACCTCGCCGCCGCTGCGCTGCGCGAGGCCACCGAGGAGTCGGGACTGTCGGGACTGTCGGGACAGAGCCAGGTCGACCTCGACCCGGTCCCGGTCCAGCTCGACGTCCACGAGGTGCCGTTCTGCGGCGGCCCGGGGACACGGCACCTCGACGTGCGGTTCGTGGCGGTCGCCGATCCGGCCGCCGACACCGTGGTCAGCGACGAGTCGTCCGACGTGCGCTGGTGGCCGGCCGACGACCTGCCCAGCAACGAGGCGTCGCTAGAAGAGCTGGTCCGGCTCGCTCGGGTTCGCCTCCGACAGCTCTGACCGCTTCCCCTGGTCCGGCCGGTCGCCCGGATCCGGTGGGTCCGGCTGCTCGTCGACGCCGTCCGGGGCCGGCCAGCGCTGCGCGTGGGCGTAGCCCTCGAGGTAACCCTTGGCCTTCTCGGCCCTGGGGTGCCGGTCGGCCAGCTCCCAGAACGCCGCACTGTGGTCGGCGACGAGCAGGTGAGCCAGCTCGTGCAGCAGCACGCAGTCCACGACGTAGGCGGGCATCCCCTGCAGGCGTGAGGAGAGCCGGATCGTGCCGTCGGCCGGGGTGCAGGAGCCCCAGCGCTGCTGCTGGTTGTCGACCCAGCGGACGCTGGTGGGTCGGGCGCTGCCCCCGAGGTGCTCGCGGGAGAGCTGGCGGGCGCGCTCGGCGAGCTCGCCGTCGCCGGGACGACGGCGGCGGTCCTGCTTCTCGAGCCGCGCGATCATGGTGGTGACCCACTCGCGCTCCTCGGCGCGGCTCAGGCGCGCCGGGACCAGGACCACGACGGACCCGTCCTCCTGCCGGTAGGCCGAGACCGTCCGGCGCCGCTTCGCGCTGCGCCGGACCTCGACGGAGACCCCGTCGACGTCGTACCCGACCGTGTCCATGCCCCTCATGGTCTCACCCTGGCCGGTCCCACCGACACGATGACGCGCCCGTGGTGTCAGGGGCCGCTTGGCGGCCCAGGCGAGGAGGTCGTCGAGCGGCCACGTGGTGACGACGCGGTCGAGCGGCACGCCCAGCGCGGCCACCCGGGCGGCGCCGTGGTCGAGGAAGTCGAGCTGGCCGGGAGCGTGGGCGTCGGAGTCCACGGAGAACACGCACCCGATCTCGACGGCCAGCGCGAGGAGGTCGTCGGGCGGGTCCTGCCGCTCGGGCCGGCTGTTGATCTCGACCGCGACGTCGTGGTCGCGGCAGGCGGTGAAGACCGCCTCGGCGTCGAACTCGCTCTGCGGCCGGGTCCCCCGCCCTCCCGTCACCAGCCGCCCGGTGCAGTGCCCGAGCACGTTCGTGCGCCGGTTGCGGACGGCGCCCAGCATCCGGCGGGTCATCGGGCCGGGCTCCATGCGCAGCTTGCTGTGGACCGAGGCGACGACGACGTCGAGGCGCCCGAGCAGCTCGTCGGTCTGGTCGAGCCCGCCGTCGTCGAGGATGTCGACCTCGATGCCGCGCAGCACCCGCGTCCGCTCGCCCTGCGTCGTGAGGTGGCCGTTGACGGCCTCGAGCACGTCGAGCTGCTTGGTCAGCCGGGCCGCACTCAGGCCGTTGGCCACCGTGAGCCGGGGCGAGTGGTCGGTCAGGGCGACGTACTCGTGGCCGAGCTCGACCGCGGTCATCACCATCTCCTCGATCGGCGAGCCGCCGTCGGACCAGTCGGAGTGGGTGTGGAGGTCACCTCTCAGGGCGGCGCGGACCTCGCCGCCCCCGGGCGCCAGCGGTCCCGCCCCCTTCTCCAGGTCCGCGAGGTACGTCGAGGTCTTCCCGGCCAGCGTCTCCACCACGACCGCCTCGGTCGCCTTGCCGATCCCCTCGATCTCGCGCAGCGTCCCGGCACCGGCCCGGCGTCGCAGCTCGTCGGCGTCGAGGCCGAGCAGGGCGGCGGCCGCGCGACGGAAGGCCTTCACCTTGAAGGTCTCGGCCTGGCGGCGCTCGAGCAGGAAGGCGATCCGGCGCAGCGCGGCGACCGGGTCACCGGCGGGCAGCGGCTGCACGCGTCACCTTTTTTCCCTCCACATGCCTGGATTCGCTGTCGGTGCAGGTCGCGCGGGCGAGTCGTCTGCAGCCCGGGCGTGTCCTCCCCACCATTCTGCACCGGTGCTCCCGGCGCGTTCCACAGGTGTCCGCGTGTCCTCCACACGTTCTCCACAGGGTTATCCACAGAGGTGGAAAGCCGGGCGTTGACGGGGGCCCGGGCCCTGCCTAGGTTCGACGCAGACGAGGCCCCCGGCCGACTCGGCCCGTCACGGGCAAGGGGAAGGCACGTGACGGATCGAGCAGGGCGGGGGCCTCGACGTCAGCTCAGCCGGTCGGCCGGACCCAGCCGGGGTCAGCCCTGTCGGTCGCCGGTGTCGCGGGTCAGTGAGTCCAGCGTGAGGATCACCTCGCGCAGGTCCGTGGCCGCCTGGTCGAGCTGGAAGGCGATCGCGGTGGCCGCGTGAGCCTCGACCTCGTCCAACGTGCGCGTGAGCATCTGCAGCCGGAGGCCTGCTGCGAAGATGCGTTGCAGCACGTTGTCGTTCGCGTCGCGCACGTCGACCGCCTGTTGGCGCAGCAGCAGGGCTTGCTCGCGATGTCGCCGGCGGTTCTGCGCATACCTCTGCCGGCTGCGCTCCATGGCTACCCGAGCGCTCACGTCGGTGGCGACACCGTCGGCGTGCAGCGTGCCGTCCACCCATCGGGGACGCGTGCGCCACGAGACCCACCGCACGGCGCCGTCCCCGGCGACGAAGCGGATCGTGGTGTCGAGCGGGAGGCCCTCGACGAGGGCGCGTTCGAGCTCAGCCACCGCGTCGGCCTCGTCGGGGTGGGCGTGCTGCGCGACCAGTGTGCTCAGAGGCTCGGACGCGGCAGCACGGTGCCCGACCACGGCCTCGGAGTTGGGACCGAGGTAGCGCCACTCCAGCGCGCCATGGCCACCGACGGCGACGGTGTAGGCGAAGACGTCGACCAGGGAGATCGCTCGCGCGCACGTGTCCTGGGCATCGATGCGCTCGCCGTCGTCGAGCGGTGACACCTGGGTCCTGGCGAGCTCCGCGACTGTTTCGAGAAGACGGATGGTCTCGGCGTCCGGGCTACGCAGGTGGGGGCCGAAGATGCACAACGTCGCCTCGACGCCGTCCCTCCGCGCACCGTTGCTCACGCGCACCGGCACGGCGAGCGCTCCGGACTCGTTCCCCGCATCGCCCCCGCGCCAGAGAACGCGGTCCTGCATCGCGCTGTCGTGAGCGAGCGCGTGCAGATCTGCGGGCTCGAGCGCGTCCTCCACGAGCAACCACCGGCTCACCACTCTCTGCCGGTCGGGCTCTGCGTCCGTGGAGGACATCAGAAGCACGCCGGCCCAGCCCAGCACCGGCCCGAGCGCGGTGATCAGTCGTGTGGTCTCGTCCGTGCCGGTGCGAGCGAGCGGACCCGTCCTTCCGCTCGTCGTGTCGAGCGGCTCGCTCCGGCGCCGGCGTCGGGCGACCGTGGTGCCAGAGATCATCTGCGTCCGGGCCTTTCCTCCATGCGCGGGATCGCGCTTCTCGACGGCGTGGTCCGCCCGGAACACCGGATGACGATCATGGCGTCAGACGCCCGGGGCGGTCGGCACGTGAGGCTGGGGCGCCCTGACCTCTGCGTCGGTCGCAGGTCGGCCCCGTCGACGTTGCTCGAGCCAGCTGCCGATGTCATCGGCCGGCATGGGCCTCGACACGTGCCAACCCTGGACGCTGGTGCAGGCGAGCGCATGGAGCAGGTCCTGGGTCGCCTTGTCCTCCACCCCTTCAGCGACGACATCGAGACCCAGGGTGGTCGCCAGACCGATGATCGACCGCACGATGGCGAGGTCGTCGCGCGAGCTCGTCAGACCCGTGATGAAGCTCTTGTCGATCTTGACCTCGTCGACCGGGAGCTGGGTCAGGTAGCTCAACGACGAGTACCCGGTGCCGAAGTCGTCGACCGAGAGCCGTACGCCCGCGCCACGCAGCTGCTCGAGCAGCGCGATGGCGCGGTCCGGGTCCGTCATCACCGCTCCCTCGGTCACCTCCAAGGTGAGGCCTCCGGGCGGGACCGACCACTTGGACAGCAGCGTCTGCACGCTTCGCACGAGGTCTGCATCCGTCAGGCTGCGAGGAGACAGGTTCACCGAGACCCCGAAGCCGTGCGACCGACCGTCCGAGACGGCCTGCAGAGCCCGGTCGAGGACGAGCATCGTGAGCGGCTTGATGAGACCGCTGCGCTCGGCGATCGGGATGAACTCGTCCGGGGGGATGAACCCCCGAGTGGGATGACGCCAGCGGGCCAGCGCCTCCATGCCCCGCACCTCACCCGTGGCGAGGTCCAGCTGGGGCTGCAGGTAGACCTGCAGCTCGCCGTTGGACAGCGCGCTGCGCAGCTCGGCGGCCATGGCGAGGCGCGGGGCGCTGGGCGTGGGGCCGGCGGACTGGAAGAAGCGGGCCTTGTTCCCGGCCGCTTTGGCCTCGTACATCGCGAGATCCGCCCGCTTCATCAGCACCGGGCCCTCGACGCCGTGCTCGGGACACATGGCGACCCCGACGGAGCCGCCCACCTCGAAGGTCATGCCCTGCAGCTCCATCGGCGTCTCGAGCGAGCAGACCAACCGGCGGCTGATCGCGGCGGCATGCTCCCGGCCGGCGAGCTTCGGGACGAGGACGGCGAACTCGTCACCGCCCAGCCGAGCGACCATCCCCTCCTCACCCACGGCGCGCTTGAGCCGGTCGGCGACCTCGACGAGCACCAGGTCGCCCTGCTGGTGCCCCAGGGTGTCGTTGACCTCCTTGAAGCCGTCCAGGTCCAGGATCATGACCGCCAGCGGCACCGAGCTCCGCAGGCTCCGCTGCAGCGCGTGGCTCAGCTCGCGCTGCAGCTGCGCCCGGTTGGGCAACCCGGTCAGGGCGTCGTGCAGCGCGTCGTACTGCAGCCGCTCGATCAGCTCGCCCTTCTGCAGCGCCACGCTCGCGTGGTTCGCCAGGGTCTCGAGCAGGAGCACGTCGTTGCGGTCGTAGGTGCGCACCTCGCCCAGCCGGTCGCCGACCACCAGCACGCCGAGCGGTCCGTCGGAGCCCTGCAGAGGCACCGCGAGGGCGTCACGCAGGCCATGCCTCGCCAACCACTGCTTCACCAGCTTGTCGCGGCTGCGCCGCGGCAGCAGCGTCGCCTCGCCGTCGGAGACCACCTTGTCGTACAACCAGTCCTTGTCGCCGTCCTGCTCGTTCAGCTCGCGCTGCGCCTGCCCGTCCGCGTCGAGCCAGATGCGCAGCGGGGGCCGCGACTCGCGCGACCCCGCGAGGTGGATCGAGGCGTGCCCGCTCTGCAGCAGGTCCATCGCCTCCGTCAGCACCTGCTTCTCCACCGACTCGTTGGCGGACGAGCTCGTGATGGCCTGGCTGAAGTGGTACAGCTTGGCGAGGTTCACGTGGCGGTCGAACAGCGACGCGTAGAGCCGGTAGCACAGGATCAGGGTGGCTGCCGAGCCGGCGACCAGCCAACCGCTGCCGGGGTCGTGGGCGAGCGAGTCGACGGTCGTCAGCCCGAGCACCACCACGCCCGGCGCGAAGAGCTGCCCAGCGATCATCTCCCTCACCAGCAGTGACCAGCTGAGGTCACCCTCGTAGACAGCGATCACCAGCCCGATCGCGACGGTGCTCACGGCGTTGGCGACCAGCGCTCCGCCGAGTGCCGCGACCCACTCACGCGGATCGATGCCCGAGATGGCTCCCTCCCCCGCGAACGCGTGGAACACGGCAAGGGCGACCAGCGTCTCGGTCAGCACCAGCACCGTGTTGAAGGCGGTCTTGAGCAGCGAGGATCGTCGCAGCACCACGAAGACGACGAGCGATCCGACCAGACGGCCGAGCAGGAGCATCTCGGGCTCGGCGAAGAAGAAGCCGATGACCAGCGGCAGCTCGCTGATCGAGACGGTCTGTGCCTCACGCTTGATCTGCACGTGGAAGACCGTTGCCTCGGTCGTCGCGAAGAACACCGCAAGACCCCACCAGGGCACGAGGAGCTCGGTGCTGCGCTCCCGCTCGAGCAACAGCACGACGGCACCGAGGGCGGCGGCCAGCAGCAGCAGCATGCCCATCAGGCGCAGCACGCGCCTGGTCTCGACCCGCTCGTCGGCTGCGGTCGCGTCCTCGGGGCTCACGTCGTGTCGTCCTTCCACAGGTCCGGGTCCCGGGCAGCCACGTCGCCGTGGCTGCCCGGGGGGCGTCAGGCCCAGGTCCTGGCGTGCCAGTCCGCCGAGGCGAGGTCGGCCTGGCGCCAGGTGCGGGCCGACCAGGCGGCGTCGCGCCAGGTGCGCGCGTTCCAGCTGCCGCCGGTCCAGGAGCCTTCGCGCCACGTGCGGGCCGACCAGGACTCGTCGCGCCAGCTGCGCGCCGACCACGTGCCGGCGGACCAGACCACGTCGCGCCACGTGCGAGCGTTCCACCCGTTGCCGCTCCACGTGAAGCCGCGCCAGTTGCCTCCGGCCCAGGCCGTCTGACCGGCGGAGGCCCGAGTCCAGGCGGTGGCGTTCCAGGCGTTGCCGAAGATGTCGACCTCGCCACGCAGCTCCTGCACCCCGTCGTGGACATGAGAGGTCCCCCTCGCGGCCTCCAGGGACCCGGTGCCCGAGCTGAAGAAGTCCTGCGACTGCTTGGCGTTGTTGGCTCTCTTCGTCTGGGCGTCGCGCACGTCGACCAGGCCGTTGCCCCGGTACTTCACGTCGGTGCTGCTGAACGGGTGCGCCGTGCTCTGCAGCTGCTGCTTGACCTGGTCGGGCGTGAGCCTCGGCTGCGCCTGGAGGAGCAGCGCCGTCACTCCGCTCATCACGGCGGCCGCCTGAGACGTCCCGGACGCACGGGCGAACCTCGTACCGGTGCGGGCGCGCTCGTTGCGCTCGTCGGCGTGACCGTTGGGCACGCGGAGGCCGAGCACCGACACACCGGGCGCGACCGCGTCGACGTGCCGGCTGTTGGTACCGCGTGTTGCCCACGAGGGCACGGTGTCGTCGACGAAATCCATCGTGCTCTGAGTGTCCGAGGCCCCCGCAGCGATCACGTAAGGACTACGGGCAGGGTTCGCCAGGGTCATCGTGTCGGTCCCGTCGTTCCCGCCGGCGACCACGACCACGATGCCGGCCTTCCAGGCCTGCTCGACGGCGAACGTGAGCGGGTCGATCTTCGGGTCCTGGACCGAGTCTGTGCCGTAGGAGAGGTTCAGCACCCGGATGTTGTGGATGGCGCGGTTCTCCACCACCCAGTCGATGGCCGCGATGACTTGGCTGACGTCGACGGCGCCGTCGCTGGCGCCCACCTTGACACTGATGAGGTTGGCGTCCGGGGCGATGCCGTTGAACCGTGTCTCGCTCGTGTACGACGCCGGGGTGCCGGCGGCGTCACGGCCGGCGATGATCGAGGCGAGGTGGGTGCCGTGCCCGTAGGCGTCCTTGTGCGCGAGCTCCGGGTCCTGGCTGTCGAACGAGAGGTCCGGGCCGTGGTAGACGTTGCCGGTGTCGAGGCCGGGCACCTCGGTGACCCCGGTGTCGATGATCGCGACCCCGATGCCCTTCCCCGTGTAGCCGGCGCGGTACGACTCGTGCGCCCCCACCTGCGCGGCGATCTGCCACAGCGCGCCCTTGTTGGCCGCCGGGTCGTAGCCGAGCCCCGAGTTGTACTCCGCCTGCGCCGGCACGGTCATCGAGCCCGTGCCCACCATCACGGACGCGGTGACGACGGCTGCATACCAGCGCCCTCGTCGGTTCTTGTGCCCCATGTAGTTCCCCTCCCCAAATCATTCCAGCGAACAGCCCGACCTTAAGATCCTTGTTTGCCGTGAACCACCCGTTCTGTCCAGTTCTGTCCGGAAAGTGCGCAGGCGCATCCATCGGGATCAGGCGTGCCGGGACCTTGGTCCCCAGCATGCGCACTCGAACCGGCCCGGCGACCTCGTCGACCGTCGGACAGCGGGCGGCGCGCCCGGCGTCCCTGGGGCCGTCGGTGCACGGTTCGGGCGCTCGCTGGGCGTAGGGTCGCAACCGAAACGGACCCAGCGTGGTCCACAACGAGAGAGGGTCCGTCATGGCAGAGACCTGGAGCGGCGAGTTCTACTGCGTCAAGTGCAAGGAGAAGCGCCAGGCCGACGGCGAGGTGAAGGTCAACGAGAAGGGCACGCGGATGGCCAAGGCCGTCTGCCCCGTGTGCAGCACGAACCTGAACCGCATCCTCGGCAAGGCCTGAGCCTCGCTCACGTCCCGGGCCGGTTTCCCTCCACCTGTGGAGGGCCCGGGCCGCGCCGCGGCCGGACCGGGCAGGGTGCCGACATGCACCCACTCCTGCTCCCCGGCACCCACGTCCTGCGGCGGCCCGACGGGGTCTTCCAGCTCGGTCTCGACCAGGCCGAGGCGGTCCGGCTCGAGCACGAGGACGCGGGCGGACGCCTCGCCCCGGTCGCCGGCAGTCCCGGTCTGGCCGAGTCGCCGGCGCTGACCGCCCGGCTCGTCGCACAGCACGCAGCAGCCGCCGACGATGCCCCGCTGCGCAGCGCCCTGGCGGCGGACCTCCCCGAGAACCGGTGGCAGCGCCACACCATGGCCTCCCTCTTCCGCGACGCGCCCACCCTGATGACGGCTCGTGTCGACGAGCGCAGGACGAAGCGGATCCGTGTCCGAGGGTTCGGTCACCCGCTCGACGAGACCCTGCGCACCGACCTGCTCGACCTCCTCGGGCGGGCCTCGCTGACCCCGCACGGTCCGAGACCGAGCGGGCCGCCCGCCCGGCACACCCTCCCCACCGAGCCCGTGCACGTGCTCCTCGGTGTGGGTGAGCCCAGCCGGGCCCTGGTCGATCCGCTGCTGCGCGAGGCGGTGCCGCACCTCGTCGTCCGGCTGAGCGAGGGCGCCGCGCTGGTGGGACCCTTCGTGCTGCCCGGGCTGAGCCCCTGCCTGCGCTGCCTCGACGCCTGCATCAGCGAGGACGACCCGGCGTGGACCCTGCTGGTCGAGCAGTACTCCCGAGCGGCGCGCCGTGGCGACCGGGCCGACGGCGTACCCGAGCCCGTCGACGCCGTCCTCGCCGCGCTCGCGGTCACCTGGGCGGCGCGCGAGGTCGCGACGTACGCCGAGGGCGGGACCCCCGAGACGCTGGGCGCGACCGTGCGGCTGAAGTCACGCACCGGCGCGACCACGACCCGACGCTGGGAGGCCCATCCCCAGTGCGGCTGCACCTGGCGGACCCAGGCAGCCGACGTGCCCGCGCCGCCCCGGGCGGACGACGCGCGACCGGCTCGTTGAACGGTGTTCATCATCTGCCCACCGCCGGGGCAGAATGGCACGCATGGCCGACCTCCCCCGCAGAGCCGTCACCCGCACGGCCCGCCTGGCCGGTCTGCCCCTCGGGTACGCCGGACGCTCGGCCGTCGGCATGGGCAAGCGCCTCGGCGGGGCCCCGGCCGAGGCCGTCCTGACCGAGGTCCAGCAACGGACCGCCGAGCAGCTCTTCCGCACCCTGGGCGACCTCAAGGGCGGGGCCATGAAGTTCGGCCAGGCCCTGTCGATCTTCGAGGGCGCCCTGCCCGAGGAGGTCGCCGCCCCCTACCGCGAGCAGCTGACCAGGCTGCAGGACTCCGCTCCTCCGATGTCGAAGGCCGTCGTGCACCAGCAGCTGGTGCGCGAGCTCGGCGCGGGGTGGAAGCGCAGCATCGTCGAGTTCGACGAGGAGGCCGGCCGCGGCGGCCTCGATCGGTCAGGTCCACCGGGGTCGGTGGAAGGACGGCACCGACGTCGCCATCAAGCTGCAGTACCCCGGTGCCGAGCAGGCTCTGCTCTCGGACCTCAAGCAGATCACCCGGCTGGCGCGCACCTTCGGGGGGCTCTTCCCCGGCATCGACGTCCGGGCGCTGGCCGAGGAGCTGCGGGACCGGGTCGCCGAGGAGCTCGACTACGCGCTGGAGGCCGAGGCCCAGCAGGTCTTCCACGACGCCCTGAGCGACGACCCGCACTTCGTGGTCCCGCGCCCGGTCGCCCACGGCAAGCGGGTCATCGTCAGCGAGTGGATGCCCGGCTCATCCTCACTGGCCAAGGTCATCGCCGACGGCACGCGGGAGGAGCGCGACTACTGGGGCGGGCTCTACGCGCGCTTCATGTTCGAGGGCCCTGCCCGCACCGGCCTGCTCCACGCCGACCCCCACCCGGGCAACTTCCGCGTCGTGCCCGATCCGGACGGCGGGCCGCCCCGGCTGGGCGTGCTGGACTACGGCGCCGTGGCGCGCCTCCCCGAGGGGACGCTGCCCCGCACACTCGGACGGCTCATGCGGATCTCGCTGTCCGACGACTACGACGCGATGCTGGCCTTCCTGCGCGACGAGGGCTTCATCAAGCCCCACATCCGGGTGCGGGCCGGTGACCTCGGCGCCTACCTCGGCCCGTTCACCGAGCCGGCCCAGACCGAGAAGTTCCGGTTCTCACGCGACTACATGCGCGCACAGCTCGTGCGGCTCCAGGACCTCTCGCAGCCGGAGAACCAGGTCGCCTTCCGGCTGAACCTGCCGCCGGAGTACCTCCTGATCCACCGCACCTTCACCGGCGCCGTCGGTGTGCTGTGCCAGCTCGAGGCCGAGGTCGGGTTCCGACGCGTGCTCGAGGAGTCGATGCCGGGTTTCAGCGACCCCGTCTGATCACCAGTGCTCGCGGTCGAGCTTGCCCTCCATCGACCGCAGGTGCGCGCGGGTGCAGGCGTCGCAGTGGCGCAGCACCCGTCCGCGCTCGGTCGAGACCGTCCAGGTCAGCGGCGGGACACCCTCGGGCGCGGCTGTGCCGCAGCTGTCGCAGGTGGCGCCGGGCTCGCTCACCGCTCCACCGTAGACCGGACGGCGTCCGGACCGACGGTCTCCGCAGGGGATCGGTGGGAAAAGAGAACCGGCCCTGACGATCTCCTCGAGGGAGTCGTCAGGGCCGGTCGGGTGCGACGGGCCGGTCGCCCGGGGGGCAATCCGGTCCGATCGAGGTCACAGGCTCCTCGCGACAGCGACGCGAGCCATCGCCGCGGCGCGCTCCGCGCGACGCGACAGCCGGCGGGCGGTCGTTGCCTGGCGGCCGCGGCGTGCGGCTCGGGCCTCGCCCATGCGCTCGGCCATGTAGGCCTGCTGCATCTGCTCGGTTGCGTAGAAGTTCATCTCACTGCTCTTTCTCGAGGTGGTGCCGGATGGTGCGGACGGGTCGTGCTGTGTAGCCGGATGCTGCGGGGGTGCTCAGGCGGCGACGGGGTTCTTGCGGGGGCGGCCGCGGGGCCGCTTGCGCGGCACGACGACGCCCTGCACGAGCAGCTGGCCTCCCCACACCCCCCAGGGCTCCCGACGCTCGATGGCGCTGGCCAGGCAGACCTCCCGGACGGGGCACCCGCCACAGAGGGTCTTCGCCAGCTCCACGTCGCTGGGCGACTCGGCAAAGAAGAGCTCCGGGTCCTCGCGGTGGCACGGCAGCTGCTCCTCGTCGACGCCCACGCTGGGTCTCAGCGCGTCGAGGACGGTGGTACTCATCTCATTTCCTCCTGGTGTGACTTCTTCTTTGGTGGTGACCAAACAGAAAGGCCGCGGATCCCGGGTGTCGGGTTCCGCGGCCTGGAGGCTGCCGAGTGGGAGGTGTACTCCTACGTCGGTGGTCTCCAGGCAGGGATGCCCGGGAAGGTGGCGCCGGCGGTGACGATCCGATCGCGCGAGACGACGCCCGTCACGAGAGCGGTCTCCTGCAGACGCACGTCACCCATGACGCGGGGCCGGGCGTCGGGCGACACGAGGTGCCACGCGCCGTCAGCGCAGGAACCGGACAGGGCGAAGCCGTCCTTCTGGGGGTTCGGGTAGCTGATCATCAGGGGCACCTCCTCTCGAAGCTTGTCGTCGCCGTTCATCCGGAACGGACCGGGCCGGGTTCTCACCCGACGAGACTTCACGGTACTCACGGCGTCGCTGGGTCCGCAAACGATTTATTGCGAGATTCTTGAGAAACTTTTTCTCGGGCCTTGCGACCTGTGCCGTTGGTCCTCCGTCGTATGGCCCGATCGGACGGACGGCGCGCGGGCAGGCGGACGGACGGGGTCGGCCGGGGGCCGAGGTCAGTCGAGCGTGGGCTGGTCGTCGTCCGCGACGACCGTGCCGCCCGCCACGAGGGTGAGCACGGCGTCGCCGTACTTCTCGAGCTTGGAGGCGCCGATGCCGTTGATGGCCAGCATCGCCTGGGTGCTGCCGGGCTGCACCTCGGCGATCGCCTGCAGGGTCAGGTCGGTGAAGATGACGTACGCCGGCACCGAGTCGGCCTTGGCGGTCTCGGCCCGCCACGCGCGCAACCGCTCGAAGAGGGCCTCGTCGTAGCTGGACTCGCACCCCTCATGACGACCGATGCGGCGTTCGGCCACCGACTGCAGGGCTGCGCCGCACACGCGACAGACGCTGCGCGCCTTGCCCTTGCCCGCCTTGCCCCGGCTCGGGCCGCGTGCCGCTCGAGCCGCGTCCGAGGGTGACTCGGGGCGCAGGCCGTCGAGGAAGCGGGAGGGCTTGCGGCTGGCCCGGCCGCCCGGGTTGCGGGCCAACGCCCAGGACAGCACCAGGTCGTGCCGGGCCCGGGTCATGCCGACGTAGAGCAGCCGGCGCTCCTCCTCGACCGAGGCCGGGGAGTCCAGGGAGGCCGAGTAGGGCAGGGTGCCGTCGACCAGGCCGGCGAGGAAGACGGCGTCCCACTCCAGGCCCTTGGCGGCGTGGAGGGTGGCGACGGTGACACCGTCGGCGGCGGGCGCGTGCTGCTCGGCCGCGCGCCGGTCGAGGTCGGCCACGAAGTCGCTGACGCTCACCGAGCCGGAACCGCCCGGCGCGGCTGCGACGAAGGCGGACGCCTGGTCGACGATGGCCTGCAGCGACTCCCAGCGGTCGCGGACGTTGCCCCGCGACGTGGGGGCGTCGCGGGACCAGCCCATGCCGGCCAGCACGTCGCTGACCTGGCCCACGACCCCGGCGCTGGCGTCCGTGGCGGCGCTCTCGGTGCGGTCGGCGGCGGCGCGCGCCGAGCCCCGCAGGAGCGTGACGGCCTGACGGACCTCGGGGCGGGCGAAGAAGCGGTCACCGCCACGGACGACGTACGGGACGCCGCGAGAGGCAAGGGCCTCCTCGAAGGCCTCGGACTGGGCGTTGATGCGGAAGAGGACGGCGATCTCGCCGGGCGCGGTGCCGGCGTCGACGAGCTCGCGGATCTGCGCCGCCGTGGACTCCGCCTCCGCGACCTCGTCGGCGTGCTCGTGGAACTGCAGCGCGGGACCGGAGGGTCGCTGGGCGCGCAGCTGCACCGACCGGGTGCCGCTGCCGGCGAGCAGCCGGTTGGCACCCTCGACGACCTCCGGGGTGGAGCGGTAGTTGCGGACCAGCTCGATGCTGCTGGTGCCGCGGTAGCGACGCGGGAGGTCGAGCAGGTGGTGCGAGCTCGCGCCGGCGAAGGTGTAGATGGTCTGCGCCGGATCGCCGACCACGCACAGGTCGTCGCGACCGCCCAGCCACAGGTCGAGCAGCGCCGCCTGGATGGGGCTGACGTCCTGGTACTCGTCGACGACGAAGTGGTGGTACTGCCGACGCACCTCGGCCGCCACCCGCTCGTCCTCGGCCAGGATGGCCGCCGCGCACAGCAGCACGTCCTCGAGGTCGATGCGGTCGGCCTCGCGCTTGACCTCCTCGTAGGAGGCGAACACCGCGGCGACCGTGCGGGCGTCGAGGTTGTTGACCTCGCGGCCGCGGGCCGAGGCCACCGCCGGGTAGTCGTCGGGGCGGACGTTGCTGACCTTGCTCCACTCGATCTCCGACGCCAGGTCGCGCAGCGTCGCCTGCTCGATGCGCAACCGGTTGCGGCGCGCGGCGCCGGCCACGAAGGGCAGCTTGGAGTCCATGACGGGCGGCAGCGGTCCGCCGTACACCTTGGGCCAGAAGTAGCGCGCCTGACGCAGGGCTGCGGAGTGGAAGGTCCGTGCCTGCACACCGGAGGCGCCGAGTCGCTGCAGACGCGAGCGCATCTCGCCCGCCGCCCGGACCGTGAAGGTCACGGCCAGCACCTGCTGAGGGTTGTAGACGCCGGTGGCCACGCCGTAGGCGATGCGGTGGGTCAGCGCCCGGGTCTTGCCGGTGCCGGCCCCCGCGAGCACGCGCACCGGCCCGCGCAGGGCCAGCGCCACCTCCCGCTGCTCGGGGTCGAGCCCGGCGAGGAGCGCCTCCGGGTCGCCCCCGACGCGAGGCGCGTCACCCCGGCCCGGACCCGCGAGCGAAGGTGACGTGGACGACATCGGCATGGTGGAACAGGCTCCTGGGAACGGTCGTTGTGACAGTGACGCCAACTGTAGGTCCACGGAAGGACACAACATGCCGGGCACGACCGCCGAGACGAGCGGCACGAGCACCAGCCTCGTGACGATGTACTCCACGCCGTGGTGCGGCTACTGCCGCCGGCTCAAGACGCAGCTCGACCGCGAGGGCATCGAGATCGACGTCGTCGACATCGAGCAGCAGCCCGAGGCGGCCCAGATCGTGGCCGACATCAACAACGGCAACCAGACCGTCCCGACGCTGGTCTACCGCGACGGCACCGCGCAGACCAACCCCTCGGTCAAGCAGGTCCAGGCCAAGCTGGCCGAGCTCGCCGGCTGACCGGACGGGACCGGCCCGGCCTCACCACTGGCCGGGCAACGGCCCGCCGTACCACGCCTCGATCAGCGAACGGCTGATCGAGATGCCGCCGGGGAGCACCAGCGTGCCTGCCTCGGCCTGGGCACGCATCTCCTCGCGCGTGAACCACCGGGCCTCCTCGATCTCGTCGTCGTCGATGACGATGTCGGTCGTCGTGGCGCGCGCGAAGAAGCCGACCATGAGGCTGGAGGGGAAGGGCCACGGCTGGTTGCCGAAGTAGGTCACCTCGGAGACCTCGATGCCGGCCTCCTCGCGAACCTCGCGCGCGACCGCGTCCTCGAGGCTCTCCCCCGGGTCGACGAAGCCGGCCAGGGTCGAGAACCGTCCCTCGGGCCAGACCGCCTGCCTTCCCAGGAGCGCGCGCTCGCCATCGGTCACGAGCATGATCACCGCGGGGTCGGTGCGCGGGAAGTGCTGGCGTCCGCAGGCCTCGCACTGCAGCACGTAGCCGCCGCGGCTCGCGACGAGGCCACCGCCGCAGCGACCGCAGAACCGGTGCGCCCGCCGCCACTCCCACATCGCCTGCGCCTGCACCAGGAACCCGCGGTCGACCCCGGGAAGGCCCGGGCCGAGCTCGCGCAGCTGGCCCCAGTCGTCGGGCGCCCGGAACGCCTTGGTGGGCAGCACGGCGTAGTGGACCACGCCTCCGCGCTCCCCCAGCAGGAGGCGTTCGCCCTCGGGAGCGTCGGTCGGCGCCAACCAGCGCACGGCGTCGCGGCCGTCGGTCAGCGGGAACCGGCCACCGGCCAGCACCAGGACACGGGTGGCGGGGTCGGCCCAGGTCTCGGCGATCCAGGCGTCGTCGGTACGTCGCTCCCCGATCCGCTCGTGGCTGCGCTGCGACATCGCCACGTCGACGGCGTACGGGGACGGGAACGGGTCAGGGACAGCAGGCACGCTCCGACCCTAGGACGTGGCTGGTCAGCCCGCCCCTGGCCCGCCCTGGCCCGCCCCGGTCCGCCCTACAGTGGCGGCCATGAGCACCCACATCGGCGCCGAGCCCGGCCAGATCGCCCCCCACGTCCTCATGCCCGGCGACCCGCTGCGCGCGAAGTGGATCGCCGAGACGTTCCTCGACGACGCCACCTGCTACTCCGACGTGCGGGGCATGCTCGGCTACACGGGGACCGTCGCGGGCCGCCCGATCTCCGTGCAGGGCTCGGGCATGGGGCTGCCGTCGTTCTCGATCTACGCCAACGAGCTGTTCTCCGACTACGGCGTGCAGTCGGTCGTCCGGGTCGGGTCGTGCGGGGCACTGTCGACGGACCTCGGCATCCGCGACGTCGTGATCGCCTCGGGCGCGTGCACCGACTCGTCGATGAACAGGATCCGCTTCGAGGGCCTCGACTACGCCCCCGTCGCCGACTTCGACCTCCTGCGGCGCGCGTACGACGCCGCGCAGGACCAGCCGATCACCTCGAAGGTGGGCCTGCTGCTGAGCAGCGACTCCTTCTACCACCCGCGCCCCGAGCTGACGACCCGGATGGCGGAGTACGGCGTGCTGGCGATCGAGATGGAGGCCAGCGCGCTCTACACCCTCGCTGCGAAGTACGGCCGGCAGGCGCTGGCGATCTGCACGGTCAGCGACCACATCCTCACCGGCGAGGAGACGACCGCCGCGGAACGGCAGGAGACCTTCACCCACATGGTCCACATCGCGCTCGCCGCCCTCCCCTCCGCCTGAGGCACCGTCTCCGGCGGGTCAGGAGGGGCGGAGGAGCGCCTCGAGGCCGCTGCGGTCGGGCAGGTCGTCGAAGGTGACGAGATCGTCGTCGCGGACGTAGTAGAACCCGGCCCGCACCCGCTCCAGGGGTACGTCGTGCAGCTCGCTCCAGGCGACCCGGTAGACGGCCAGCTGGACCGGGTCGGCGGTGTGGGCGCGGTTGGTCTTCCAGTCCACGACGAGCACCGAGCCGTCGGGCTCCTCGAAGACGGCGTCGATCCGGCCGCGGACCACCTGGCCGGCGAGCACCACCGCGAACGGCGGCTCGACCGCCAGCGCCCGCCGCTCCCCGAAGACGCCCTCGCGGAACCGGGTGACCAGGGCCGCGAGGTCGGACTCGCCCTCGACCTCCTGGTCGGCGCGTCCGCTGAGCTCGTCGGGGTCGACCAGCAGCTCCTGGCGGGCCGGCCCGAGGTAACCCTCGACCCAGGCGTGGAAGCGGGTGCCGAAACGCGCCGCCGGGGAGGGCGGGCGGGGCATGGGGCGGGCCAGGGACGCGGCGAAGCCCTCGGGGTCGGAGCGCAGCGCGGCCAGCGCGGTGGCCGACAGCGCGCTCGGCAGGGTCAGCTCGACCTCGTGCACCCGGCGGGCCCGGGCCTCGGCCACGAGGCGCTCGATCTCGGCGTCCCAGCGCTCGACGTCGGCCAGCTCGACCAGCGTCAGGTCGGGCTCCTCGACCGGACCCGCCCGCACCTCCTCCCGCACGGCGCGGACCAGCGTCGCCGCCTCGTGACGCCGTGCCGTCTCGGCGGTGTGGGCGCTGCGCGGCCACGGCACCTCGGTGGACCCCGAGGTGAAGGGGTTCGGCGTCCTCGGCTCCGGCAGCTCGGGCCACACCGGCAGCGGCCCGGTCCGGACGCCGGTCGCCACCTCGTCCTCGAGCAGCCCGCGCAGGGTCCGCTGGTAGTCCGAGGGGCCGTGCACACGGGTCGTCTGCCCCCACACGTAGGAGCTGACCCAGAGCTCGTGACGCGGTCGGGTGAAGGCGACGTACGCCAGCCGGGCCTCCTCGGCACTCTCGTAGCTCTTCCACTGCGCCTTGAACGCGTCGAAGTCGGCCTTGGTCACCCCGCCGAGCACCGGGAGGTCGGAGGCGTCGCCGCGCAGCTCGAACGGCAGGGACGGCGCCGTGGTCACCCAGGTGGACCTCGTCTGCGAGGTCGGGAACTTCTGCTGCGCGACCCCGACGCAGAAGACGACGTCCCACTCCAGGCCCTTGGAGCGGTGCACCGTGAGCAGCTTGACGCTGTCGGCCTCCGAGGGGGTCGCCTGGTCGAGGCCGGTGCCGTCCTCGCTCTCGGCCTGCAGGTAGCCCAGCAGCGCCGGCAGCGAGACGTCGCCGTCGACGGCCTGGAACTCGGCGACCGCCTTGACGAAGAGGTCGAGGTTGTCGCGCCGGGCCGAGGCCGCGGGGCTGACCGACGACGCGAGCTCGACGTCGAGCCCGGAGGTGTCGATGATGCGGCGCACGAGGTCGAGCAGGGGCTCGCCGGCGTGCTGCCGCATCCGCCGCAGCTCCGCGGAGAGCTCGGCGAAGCGCTCCACGGCCTCCACGGAGTACGCCGCCGCGCCGGGGTCGTCGAGCGCGTCGGCCAGCGCCGGGATCTCGGTCGGGTCGGAGCCTGCGACGGCGTCGGCGAGCACCTCGTCGACCGAGCGGTCGCGCTCCCGGTCGCCGGGTCCGCGGACCACGGTCAGCTCGCGCGGCACGGCGCCCGAGCAGCGCGAGGTCGCGGGGCCCGATCGCCCACCGGGGGCTGGTGAGCAGCGTGAGCAGGGAGGCGTTGTCGGACAGGTCGTGCAGCAGGCTGAGGGTGGCGACGACCTCGCTGACCTCGGGCAGCCCGAGGAGCCCGTTGAGGCCGACGATCTCGACGGGCACCTCGGCGTCGGTCAGCGCTCCGAAGACCCGTGCGGCGTACTTGTTGTCGCGCACCAGCACCGCGACGTCCTTCCAGGCCCTCTCCCCTCCGCCCGGGTTGGTGCGCTGCCGCGCCGCGCGGATCGCGCCGGGCAGCCAGGCGAGCTCGTGCTCGTCGTGCTCGAAGACCTCGGCGTGGAGGTCGCCCTCCGGCGCGTCCGGCGGCGGCTCGAGGGGCAGGACCCGCAGGTCGACCGGCGTGATCGGCGCGGGCATGGCGGCGACCATGCGGTTGGCGAGCTCGAGGATGCGGGAGCCGGACCGCCGGTTGACGGTGAGCGAGTGCTGGGGCACCGCGGTCGCACCGTCGGCGGCGGGGAAGCTCTCACCGAAGCGGATGATGTTCGACACCGAGGCTCCGCGCCAGCCGTAGATGGCCTGGTTGGGGTCGCCGACCGCCATCACTGCGTGCCCGCGCCCCCCGCGCGGACCGGCTCCGGGCGCGGGGCCGGAGAACAGCCGCGACAGCAGCAGCGCCTGGGCCACCGAGGTGTCCTGGTACTCGTCGAGCAGCACGACCTTGAACCGGCCCCGCTCGATCTCCCCCACCTCCGGGCACTCGGTGGCGAGACGGGCCGCGAGCTCGATCTGGTCGGAGAACTCCATGAGGCCGAGGCCGCGCTTGAGGGCGCGGTACTCCCGCACCAGCGCGAGGAGCTCGGCGCGCTCGCCGAGCTTCGCGGCGCACTTGCGGGCGTCCGCGACGTAGGTCTTGCGGGTCTCGGACGCGACGAGCTCGTCGACCAGCGGTCCCCAGTGCTCCTGCACCCGGTCGACGTCCTCGGGGTCCACGAGGTGCTCGCTCATCGCGCCGTCGAGCGTGAGCATCCAGCCGATCACGGTCTCGGGGTGGTCGGAGAGCAGCGTGACCGGAGCGGAGTGCCGCGCCACCACCCGCGCCGCGAGCTGGAAGCGCGAGGCGTCCGCGACGACCCTGGTGTCCGGCTCGTGCCCGATGCGCAGACCGTGGTCGCCGAGCAGGGCGGCCGCGTAGGAGTGGTAGGTCGACACGGTCGGCTCGAGCACCTCGGGCTCGTCCTCGCCGCCGGCACCGGGACGTCCGGGCTCCGGCAGGATCCCGGCGGCGGTCAGCGTCTCGCGGACGCGGGTGGCGAGCTCGGAGGCCGCCTTCGAGGTGAAGGTCAGGCCGAGGACCTCCTCGGGTCGGACCTGGCCGGTGCCGACCAGCCAGACGACGCGGGCCGCCATCAACGTGGTCTTGCCGGAACCGGCGCCGGCGATGACCACGGCCGGCCCCAGCGGAGCGGTGACCGCCGCGAACTGCTGGGCGCTGAGCGGGTAGTCGGCGGCCATGAAGTGCTGCAGCGCCTCGGGGGTGTCGAGGACCGGCCACGTCGACACGCTGCTCACGACATCACCGACCCGGACGTCTTCGTCGGGCAGAGGAGCTCGAAGGCGCAGTAGCGGCAGTGCGTGCCCTCGACGGCGGGGAACTCCTCGTCACGCACCCGGCGGACCGCCGACTCGATCTGCACCTCGACCGGCCGACGACCCGACTCGTCGGGTTGCTGCGGCGCCTGCTCCTGCACCTTGACCCGGCCCCCGACCTCCTGGCGCAGCTGCACCAGCTCGGCGCCGCCGGGCTCGGCCTCGCGCCCGAGCGCCTCGCGGAAGGCTCCCGCCTCGGCGGCCAGCTGGTAGAGACCGAGCTGGGCGTTCTCGCGGACGTCGCTGGCACGGGGCGGGTTCTTCGAGGTCTTGAAGTCCACGACGACGACCCGGCCCTCGCTGTCGACCTCGACCCGGTCGGCGAAGCCGTTGAGCCGCACCGTCGTGCCGCCCACCTCGACGTCCACGGTGAAGCTCTGCTCGCTGGCGACGTGGGTGCGCGGGTTGGCCGTCTGCCAGGTGAGGTAGCGGCTCAGCGCGGCCCGCACCTCGGCGTACTCCTTGACGCCGGACCAGGGCGTGCGGAAGGCGATCTGGCCCCAGACCGCGGAGACGTGCTCCATGAGGGTGTCGACGCCCACCCCGGCGGGCTCGCCGAACTCGCCCTGCACCACCCGGTCGACGAGCGTGTGGACGACGTTGCCGAACCCCTGGGCCTGGCTGGAGGCCACCACGCCGCCCGCCTCCCGGGACAGGAACCACTGCGTCGGGCACGTCAGCAGACCGTCGAGCATGGACGCGCTGACCGAGAGCGGCGCGTCGGGGTCGCGCACGGGCGCAGGGGCAGCCGTCCAGTCGCGCAGGCCCCACCACCGGTCGGGGTCGGCGGCGGGCACCAGCAGGCTCCCGCGCCCGGTCCCGGTGCCGGTGCCCGTGCCGGTCGCGGTCGCCTCGTCCGGCCCCGACCCGAGCCGCAGGTCGGCGAGACGGGCCAGGCGCAGCGCGGCGGCACGGCGTACGGCGTCGCTGGTCGCGGGGTCGGCGACGGTGCGCCGCAGCTCGGCCACCAGGCCGTCGAGGGTGAGCGGCCGGCGGGGACGGCCCTGGACCCTCTCGGGCTCCTTGCCGAGCTCGGCCAGGAAGCGCGAGGGCTGCTCGCCGTCGTCGTCGGGCGAGGCGACCGCGGTGACGACGAGGCGTTGGCGCGCCCGCGTGCAGGCGACGTAGAAGAGCCGGCGCTCCTCGGCGAGCAGGGCCCGGGTCTCGACGGCGGGCAGCTCCCCCTCGGCTCCGAGCCGGTCGGAGGCGAGCAGGGTCGACCGGCGCCGCAGGTCGGGCCAGGCACCCTCCTGCACGCCGTGCAGCACCACCAGGCGCCACTCGAGGCCCTTGGAGCGGTGGGCCGTGATCAGCCGCACGGCCTCGCCGCGCACGCCGCGGTCGGCGAGCGAGTCCGAGGGGATCTGCTGGGCCGAGAGCGTCTCGAGGAACACCTCGGCGGTGGTGTGCCCGCGCTGCTCCTCCGCCTTGGCCGCCTCCTCGAACAGTGCCACGATCGCGTCGAGGTCGCGGTGGGCCCGCAGGGCGCCGGGCCCGCCGGAGGTGGCCAGCGTGCGCAGGTGCTCGGGCCACCGGGTGCCCGACCAGAGCGTCCACAGCACCTCCTCGGCGGTGGCTCCGGCGGCCGCGAGCGCGGCCGTGCGGCGCAGCAGGGCGGCGAGTCGCCGCACCTTGTCGGTGCCCCGCCCCGCCGGCACGCCGTCGAGGAGGGAAGGGTCGACCACGGCACACCGCACGAGCTCCCGGCTCGAGCGCGGCCGGCCGCCGTCGGCGAGCACCTGCTGCTTCTCGCGCCGGTGCAGCGCCCGAGCCATCAGCCGGATCTCGGCGGCGTCGAGGCCGCCGAGCGGCGAGAGCAGCAGCCCCTCCGCCCGCTCGGCGTCGACGTACTGCGGGTCCTGGGGGTCGTCGGTGTCGAGGTGGAGCGCGGCCGACAGCGCGTCGAGCAGCGGCTGCGTGCCCGACTCCGCCACCAGCGGGGTGTCGTCGGCGCCGACCTCGACCGGCACGCCGGCCGCGACCAGGTTGCGGCGCAGCGCCGGGATGCTGGCCCGGCCCGAGCGGACCAGCACCGCCATCTCCGACCACGGCACCTCGTCCTCGAGGTGCGCCCGCCTCAGCAGGTCGGCGACGTGCTCGACCTCGGCGCGGGCCGTGTCGTGGTGGCGGACCTCCACGCGACCGGGTCCCAGCGGGCCCTCGACCGGCACCGGCTCGCGGAAGGCCCGGAAGGCCTCGGACCCGATGGCGCCCGTGGTGGGCAGGGTGGCGGCGATCCGCCGCGACGCGGTGAGCAGCCGCGGCCCGAAACGCCGGGTCGTCTGCAGCGCGACGACCGGGGCACGCCCACCGCCGCGGGTCCGGAACTCGTCGGGGAAGTCGAGGATGCCGCGGACCTCGGCGCCCCGGAAGCCGTAGATGGACTGGTCGGGGTCGCCGACCACCACGAGGTTGCGGCCGTCGCCGGCCAGCGCCCGCAGCAGCGCCACCTGGGAGGGGTCGGTGTCCTGGTACTCGTCGACGAGGACCCACTGGTAGCGCGCGCGCAGGTCGCGCTGCACCTCCGGTCGCGCGGCCAGGCCCGCCGCCCGGGTGACGAGGTCGGCGTAGTCGAGGGCGCTCTCGGAGTCGAGGACGTCGAGGTACTGCTCGAGGAAGCGACCGCCGGCCACCCACTCCGGCCGGTCCGCGGCCTTCCCGGCCGCGACCATGTCGACCGGGTCGAGGCCCCGCTCCCGGGCGCGGGCCAGCAGAGCCTGCACCTCGCGCGCGAAGCCGCGCGTACGACGGGCGGGCGCGAGCGCCTCGGGCCAGGCCACGGACTCGGGCGTCGGCTCCAGCAGCCGGCGGACCACGACGTCGGCCTGCGGCGCGGACAGCAGGCGCAGCGGGGCGGCGTACGCCTCGACGGGGGCGTGACGACGCACCAGGGAGTAGGCGAACGAGTGGAAGGTGGCGCTCAGCGACGAGCCCAGCGTGCGCCCCAGCCGCGCGGTCACCCGGTCGCGCAGGCTGTCGGCGGCCTTGCGGCTGAAGGTGAGCGCCAGCACCGCGTCCGGCGCGACGCCACGGCGCTCGACGAGG
Source organism: uncultured Actinomycetota bacterium (assembly GCA_963721555.1). Taxonomy (GTDB): domain Bacteria; phylum Actinomycetota; class Actinomycetes; order Propionibacteriales; family Nocardioidaceae; genus Marmoricola_A. The sequence goes on from CAVRJU010000005.1 coordinate 498,812, forward strand.
TCGACGACGAGCTCGACCAGCGTCGTCGTCTTGCCCGTGCCCGGACCGGCCAGCACCAGCAGCGGGCCCGCGTCGTGGGCCAGCACCGCCTGCTGGGAGGTGTCCAGCTGCGGGACCGGCGCGGCCGGCGGCGGTCCGGCCCAGGTGTACGTCGTCATCGGGACCCATCCCAGCACGGGCCGCCGACAGATCCGGCGGGCACCCGCCGTGCGTCCGTCGGTCGAGCCGCGAGCGCAGCGAGCGAGTCGAGACCCGGCGACCTCGACCGGCGAGCCAGGTGGACGAGCGCGACCGGATACCTTCCCTGCATGCCCCAGCAGAGACCCGGCCCCCTCGCAGGCGTCCTCGTCGTCGACCTCACTCGCGCCCTGGCCGGTCCGCACGCCACCATGATGCTGGGCGACCTCGGTGCCCGCGTGGTGAAGGTGGAGGCACCCGGTCACGGTGACGACTCCCGGACCTGGGGCCCGCCCTTCCTCGAGCGCGACGGCGAGCGGACCTCGACGTACTTCCTGGCGGCGAACCGCAACAAGGAGTCGCTCACGCTGGACCTCAAGGACACCGGCGAGGCCGGGGACCTGGCGGTGCTGGAGGAGCTCGTCCGACGGGCCGACGTGCTGGTCGAGAACTTCCGGGTCGGCGTCATGGACCGGCTCGGGCTCGGCGTCGAGCGTCTCCACGAGCTCAACCCCGGTCTCGTGGTCCTGTCGATCACCGGGTTCGGCCACGACGGCCCGGAGGCGACACGAGCCGGCTACGACCAGATCGCGCAGGGCGAGGGCGGGCTGATGAGCCTGACCGGGGACACCGACCCCACCAAGACCGGTGTCCCGATCGCGGACCTGCTGGCGGGGATGAACGGTGCCTACGGCGTCGTTGCGGCGCTGTTCGAGCGTGAGCGGGCCCGCGCCGCGGGTGAGCCGGCGCCGGGTCGGGTGGTGCGCACCAGCCTGCTGTCGAGCGTGGTGGGCGTGCACGCCTACCAGGGCACCCGGTGGACCGCCGGTCACGAGGTGCCGGGCCTCCAGGGCACCCACCACGCGGCCATCGCGCCGTACGGGCTGTTCCACACCGCCACCTCGCCGGTGCAGGTGGCCTGCGGGAGCGAAGGCCTGTGGCGGGCGTTCGCGCCGGTGGTGGGCCTCGAGCCGATCGACCCCCGGTTCGCGACGAACCTCGACCGTGTGACGAACCGCGAGGAGCTGACCGCTGCCATCGAGGCGGCGATGGCGGGCGCCCCCGCGGAGGACTGGCTGGCGCGGCTGGCCGAGGCCGGCGTGCCGTCGGGCAAGGTGCGCTCGATCGACGACGTCTACCGGTGGGAGCAGACGCTGTCGCAGGGTCTGCTCATCGACGTCGCGCACCCGGTGCACGGCACCGTGCAGCTGCCCGGCTCGGCGCTGCGGCTGGACGACCAGCCGTTCTCCGGGGGCCGCTCGGAGCACCTGGCCCCGCCGTTGCTGGGACAGCACGACGCGGCGTTGCGCCGCGAGCTCGGCTTCCCCTGAGCGTGCTTCTGGTCACCGGCCGCAGGCCGGCTGGCTTGTGGTCACCCCCTGCACGTCGTACGCCCAATTTGCTGCGGCGAGCGCCCAGGAATCGGCATGCCTGCAGGGAGTGACCAGAACGCAGCCAAGGGTTTCGGTGGGTCAGCGGCCGAGGGCCTCGGCCTCCGCGCCGATGGTGGTGTCGTCGCCGTGCCCGGTGTGCACCACGGTGTCGTCGGGCAGCGGGAAGAGCCGGGTCCGGATCGACTCCTTGATCACGTCGGCGTCGCTGAACGACCGTCCGGTCGCGCCGGGACCGCCCTGGAACAGCGTGTCCCCGGTGAAGACCGCGCCGAGGTCGGGGGCGAAGAAGCAGACCGCGCCCGGGGCGTGGCCCGGGGTGTGGATGACGGTCAGCTTGATCCCGCCGACGTGCAGGTCCTGGTCGTCGCTCAGGTCGACGTCCCAGAGCAGGTCGGGGTGGGTCAGCTCCCAGAGCGGCTTCTCGTCGGGGTGCAGCAGGATCGGCGCTCCGGTCGCCTCGCGCAGCTCCGGCGCCACCCGCACGTGGTCGTCGTGCGCGTGGGTGCACAGGATCGCGGCGAGCTTGCGGCCACCGACCACGTCCAGGATCTTCTCGGTGTCGTGAGGGGCGTCGATGACGACGCACTCCTCCTCGTTGCCGATGACCCAGACGTTGTTGTCGACGTCGTGGGTCTCGCCGTCGAGCGAGAAGGTGCCCGAGGTGACGACGTGGTCGAGGCGGACGCCGTCGGAGTGGGACATGCCCATCAGAACATCACCACCGAACGCAGCACGTCGCCGTGGTGCATCTTGTCGAAGGCCGCCTCGATGTCGTCGAGACCGATGCGCTCGGAGACGAAGGCGTCGAGGTCGAGACGACCCTGCTGGTAGAGGTCGACGAGCATCGGGAAGTCCCGGCTCGGCAGGCAGTCGCCGTACCACGACGACTTGAGCGAGCCGCCGCGGCCGAAGACGTCGATGAGCGGGATCTCGGGGATCGTCATGTCCGGGGTCGGCACGCCGACCAGGACCACGGTGCCGGCCAGGTCGCGGGCGTAGAACGCCTGCTTCCAGGTCTCCGGGCGACCGACCGCGTCGATGACGACGTCGGCGCCGAAGCCCCCGGTCAGCTCCTGGATCGCCTCGACGGCGTCCCTCTCCTTGCTGTTCACGGTGTGCGTGGCGCCGAGCGCGGTGGCCCACTCCAGCTTCCGGTCGTCGAGGTCGACGGCGATGATCCTCGCCGCCCCGGCGAGCGCGGAGCCGGCGACCGCGGCCGCCCCCACCCCGCCGCAGCCGATGACCGCGACGCTCTTGCCGCGGCCGACCGCGCCGGTGTTGATGGCGGCGCCGATGCCGGCCATGACCCCGCAGCCGAGCAGGCCCACGGCGGCCGGGTCGGCGCCCGCGTCGACCTTGGTGCACTGGCCGGAGTGGACCAGCGTCTTGTCGATGAACGCCCCGATGCCCAGCGCCGGCGACAGCTCGGTGCCGTCCTCGAGCGTCATCTTCTGGGTCGCGTTGAAGGTGGCGAAGCAGTACTGCGGCTCGCCGCGCTCGCAGGCGCGGCACTCACCGCACACGGCGCGCCAGTTCAGGACCACGAAGTCGCCGGGCTCCACGTTGGTGACGCCCTCGCCGACGGCCTCCACGATCCCCGCCGCCTCGTGGCCGAGCAGGAAGGGGAACTCGTCGTTGATGCCGCCCTCGCGGTAGTGCAGGTCGGTGTGGCAGACCCCGCAGGCCTGGATCTGCACCACGGCCTCGCCCGGGCCCGGGTCGGGCACGTTCACGGTCTCGACCGTGACCGGCTCACCCTTCGCCCTGGCGACCACTCCACGCACCTGCTGCATCGCTGCTCCTCGCACTTCGTCGGCCGATCGTCATGGCCCGGGACGGGGTGGTCACCGGGAGGACCCGGGTACGTCGTGCCCGGGTTCCGCTCTGCCGCAAACCTAGGCGATCACGGCTAGCGTGGTCAGCATGTCGGACACCCTCACCCTGCTCGTCGTCGGGGACGGCCCGGTCGCCGACGCGCTCCTGCCCATGGCCGGCCTGCTCGGCTGGGAGGCCCGTGCCGCCACCGAGCTCCCCGAGACCCTCGCCGCGCTGCCCGGCGTGGACGCGGTGGTGGTCACCAGCCACCACGCCGAGGTCGACGGGCCGGCCATCAAGGCAGCCCTCGACGCCCTCGCACCCGGCACGACGTACCTCGGGGGGATGGGGTCGCGACGCACCCAGGCCCGGCGCCGCGAGTGGCTGCTCGCGAACGGCGTCACCGAGGCCGATCTCGCCCGCGTCCACGGCCCCGCCGGCCTCGCCATCGGCGCCGACCCGCCGGGCGAGATCGCGCTGTCGATCCTCGCCGAGGCCGTCGCGGTCCTGCGCGGCGTCGACCCGGGCGCCTCGCTGAGCGACACCGACGGCCCGATCCACCCCGACCTGCCGCCCGGCACCGCCACCTGCCCCACCGGCTGACCCGCACATCGGGCTCCTGCTGCGCCTCGTCTGACGTCCGGACGGTTCCGGCCCCCGAGAACCGTCCGATCGTCAGACCGCCGGTCACCAGGGCAGGACGCGCACCCCTCGCGCGCGCCACAGCTCGACGCTTCTCCGCTCGCGCTCGTCGAGCTGCTCGTCGATGCTGGTCCCGGCTGCCGGCCCGAGACACCACGCTCGCTCGCCCACGGGGGCGAAGCGGGACCGGGACCGTGCGGTCCGGAGCCGCTCGACGAGGCTCGTCCGGCGGCGCAGGTCGGCCGAGGTGACGACGACGTACTCCAACCCGGCGCGGCGGCACCGTTCCTGACGGCGTACGTCGTGGTCGTGGCGCGCCGCTGAGCGATGCTCCTCCCCGTCGTACTCCACCACCGTGCCCGCCTCCTCGTCGAACAGGTCCGGGATGCAGATCAGCCGCCCGTCGAGGTCCTCCAGACGTCGGTTGACCCACGGCTCCGGGAGCCCGGCGTCCCGGGTCCACACGAGCCGTAGCCGCGTCTCGGGCGGGCTGCGAGAGCCCTCCCTCGCCAGCGACAGAGCCTCCTGCACGAGGCCTGCGCCGCGCACCGAGCAGCTCTCGAGGTACGCCGACACGCGGCGCCGGGAGGTGAGGCCGGCCGCGACAGCCATGTCGATCGCCACCACCCGGTCCTCGAGGTGCGCGCGGACCCGGACCTCGTCGACGAGCGCCCGCCGCGGGTGAACGCAAGGCACCCCATGGAGCTCGTGCACGTCGTCGCGGTGACGTGACTCGTAGGACCAGCGCACCCCTGCACGACGTCGCTGTCCCTGGCGAGGATCGACGACCAGGGTCACGGGCTCCGAGCGACCCCCGAGCCACCCGTCGAAGTACGTCGCCCCAGCGAGTCGAAGCGCGGCCCAGCCCGTGACGGCGCCACCGTCCGGCAGGAGCCCCGCCGCCTCGACCGCGCGCTGCTCGGGCCTCGCCGCATCCACCCCCGCGGGCACGTAGAGACCCGGCCCCGTCCGTCGCCAACGTGGCCCTGCGGCGCGCGCCTTGGTCGGGCCGAGGCGACCGGTCGGGTCCACGCGAACGGGGGCGACGAGGCCCTCGGCTGGGGGACACCGGGGCTCGAAGGGCACAGGTGGAGCGTCCCGGCCTCGTAGGTGGAGCCACCAGACCGTGCGGACGATCTGTGGACGGCCTCGTCTGACGTCCGGACGGTTCTGGCGCCCGAGAACCGTCCGATCGTCAGAGAAGGCGTCACGTTCTGCGGGAGCGCCACCAGGTCCAGGCTCCGGTGCACCACAGCGCCCAGGCCACGAGCAGCGGCTGGAAGAACAGGCGTACGACGCGCCCCGTCGTGGTGTCGAGACCGAACGAGTCCGAGCCGTTCACGAGCTGCCACACGTTGCCGGGGAAGACCGCCACGAAGAAGATCCCCACCGTCCATCCCCACCGGGCCAGTGCAGCCCCGCGCAGCACCGATCAGCCCGAGCCCGAGCGCGATCTCGACGAGACCCGACACGACCACGATCGCCTCGCGCCACGGCAGGAAGGTCGGCGTCTGGCCCAGGAACTCGTCGGTGGCGACCAGGTGCCCCACCCCGGCCACGAGCAGGAAGCCGGCGAGCAGCAGACGGGCGGCCACGACCACGGGGGCGACGAGGTCGGCGCGAGCGTTGGGCGGCATGCCCCCACCCTGACGCACCGTGCCTCGACCGCCGGCACCGCCGCTCCCGGTCGGCTCCACCAGCTCACCCGACCGCCGTTCGCTACCCCTGACGGACCGCTGTGACGGAGGTCCCGTCTGCGGATCCGTGCGTCACGACGTCGGGGGGCCACGGTTCGACGCGCCCACCACGGCGGTCGGCGGCGGATCCCGGCGCGGCGGGCCGACGTCACCGACGGACCCGACCGACGCGACGCCGCGCGACACGGCCACCGCTGTGCCCAAGGGCCCGGACCGGACATGTCGAGGTACCCGTCCACCCCAGGAGGAAGCGCTCTAGAGTCAGCGGGTGACGACCCCCTCGGACCCCGGCCTCGTGCACCGCGTGGTCGGGTCCGCGTCCATCTGGGTGCTGGGTCGCGTGGCCGGTCCGCGTCGCGAGGCGCCGGTGCTCTTCTCCGACCCGAACGCGTTGTACGTCGACCTGGAGGGCTTCTGCCTCGGGGTGCTCGGTGCCCGCGCGGTCCAGGTGCCCTGCGGGGTCCGCACGCAGCTGCCGACGCTCGGCACCGTGGAGGTCGGCTCTGCCGTGGCCGTCGAGGACGGTGGCATCGTGTTCGGCGACACCGAGGTCCTGGTCACCAACATCGTGGACACCACCGTGCCGGTGCTGGCGCCCGACGTGGCGCTGCGCTGCGGCGCGCGTCTCGCCGACCTCGCCGCCGACCGGCTCGACGCCGCCCGCACCGAGCTTCCGGAGGGCGCGCTGGAGCTGCTGGGGGCCGGGGACCCCGCCGTTGCGGACACGCTCCTGGGCGTCGGCCCCGGCCTGAGCCCGGTCGGCGACGACGTGCTGGCCGGCTGGCTGGCCGCCGCCGTGTCGAGCCGGCACCCTGCGCTGCCCGCGATCCGCAGCGCCGTCGCGCTGACCGCGTCCGAGCGCACCACGCCGCTGTCGGCGACGTTGCTGGGCTGCGCCGCGCGCGGCGAGGGGGTGCCGGAGTTCCGGTCGCTGCTCCTCGGCCTGGCCAACGACAACGACGAGATGACGACGCAGTCGATCGACCTGATGACCTCGGTGCGCCGCAGCACCGGCTCGGCGTTGATCCTCGGCGCCCTCACGGCGCTCACCACGCTCACCGGCTGAGGGACCCTCAGCCCTCGTCGGCGCCCGGCGACCAGAACGCCGCCGCGAGGTCGACCCGCCCCGAGGGGCGCAGGGGCGTGCCCTCGGACCACCAGCACTGCAGGGCCTCCGGCCCGAGGTGCGCCGGGACCGTGCCGTCGGAGCGGATGACCCGCCACCAGGGCACCCCGCCGCCGAGCGCGGCCATCACGCCGCCGACCTGACGGGGGCCGCCGCGCCCCAGGGCGTCCGCGACCGCGCCGTACGTCGTGACGCGGCCCGGCGGGACCTGCTCGACCAGCGCGAGGACCGCCTCGGCGTACTCGTCGGGTCCCACGGCCCCGAGGTTAGTGCCCCCGCGACGCCTGAACCGTGGGTCGTGGCGAACGAAGTCGCTGGCACCGCCCGAGGCGGGCAGCAGTCAGACAGCCCGGGCCACGGTCACGTGCGGTGCTGGGGTTCCACGGTCAGAGGATGGCGTTGAACGGCTCGGTGCCGAGCGCGAGCTGCAGACCGCTGATCCCCGAGCTGGCCTGCGCGAACGACAGCTCGTGGCTCAGGTCGCTGACGCCGTTGGACCCGGCCAACGGGGCGAGCTGGACCGTGGACAGCGTGCCGACGGCAGCACCGTCCTCGCTCAGGAAGGCGCTGCCCGAGTCGCCGGGGACGCCTGGCGTGGCGGTGTACACGTCGTGGGTCCACCCGCCCCCGCTGGTGCCGAGGCTGCTGCCCGTCTTGGGCGACAGCGCCTCGACGCCGCCGCGCAGGATGGAGTTGCCGTAGGAGAAGACGTCCTCGCCGATGCTCGTTCCGTCGGTGTCGAGGGCCACCGGGCCGCCCCAGAACGGGACGGAAGGGTTGACGTCGCCGACGAACGCAGGGTCGACCTTCACCAGCGCGAAGTCGTTGTAGTCGCAGGCATCGGCGTCGGTGGTGCCGGCTCGTTCCATCGCCAGCCAGCTGCTGTAGACGAGCGTGCCCGACCCGACGCTGTCGCCGGAGGTCACGAAGCCTGCGCCGCGCTCGAAGTCCACCTTGGTCCCGAGGGGCAGCGAGCCCGCGTCACACCCGTTGGTGTCGGTTGCCTCGCCAGTTCCGGCGCAGTGCGCGGCGTACCCGACGTAGACGTTCGCGGCCCCGTCGGTGAACACGAAGTTGCCGGTGCACTGGGCGCCGTCGGTGAACATCTGCACGCCCGGTCCGATCGTGGCGGAATCGGCCGGCGCCCACGTCGGAGCGGCCGTGGCGCCCTTCTTGCCGCCGGCGCCCTGGCCCCCCTTCGCCGCCTCGGCCGGGAGGCTCGTTGCGGTGAACGCAGCCACGGAGAGGGCGGTGGCGGACAGGGCAGCGAGGGTGGTGCGAGGGCGCAGGCGCATGAGCGGTTCTCCTCCAGAGCGGGCGGATGTCAGTCGGTTCAACGAGTGACCCGTGCCACGGTTACTCTGAAAAGGCGACGGCGTCCCCCCTGAGGGGGACGCCGTCGATCGTTTCGTGGCCGTCAGTACGCCGGCTGCGACGGGTCGACCTGGTTGACCCACGCCACCACGCCACCGCCGACGTGCACGGCGTCGGCGTACCCGGCACCCTTGACGATCGCGAGGGTCTCGGCCGAGCGGACGCCCGACTTGCAGTGCATGACGACCTGCTTGTCGGAGGGCAGCTGCTCGAGGGCGGAGCCGTTGAGGAAGTCGCCCTTGGGGATGAGCACCGAGCCCGGGATCCGGTTGATCTCGTACTCGTTGGGCTCGCGCACGTCGACCAGCACGAAGTCGCGGTCTCCGTTCTCGCGCTCCTTGAGCCAGTGCTCCAGCGTGCTCACCGAGATGGTGGCGTCGGCGGCGGCGTCGGCCGCCTCCTCGCTGATCGCACCGCAGAAGGCCTCGTAGTCGATGAGCTCGGTGACGGTCGGGTTGTCGCCGCAGAGCGCGCAGCTGGGGTCCTTGCGGACGCGGAGCTTGCGGTACTCCATCTCGAGGGCGTCGTAGATCATCAGCTTGCCGACCAGCGGCTCGCCGATGCCGGCCAGCAGCTTGATGGCCTCGTTGACCTGGATCGAGCCGATGCTGGCGCACAGCACACCCAGCACGCCGCCCTCGGCGCACGACGGGACCATGCCCGGCGGGGGCGGCTCGGGGTAGAGGCAGCGGTAGCAGGGGGCGTCGACACCCTCCGCGGTCGGCCAGAAGACCGACGCCTGGCCGTCGAAGCGGTAGATCGAGCCCCAGACGTAGGGCTTGTTCAGGAAGTACGCCGCGTCGTTGACCATGTAGCGGGTGGCGAAGTTGTCGGTGCCGTCCACGATCAGGTCGTAGTCGGCGAAGATCTCGAGCACGTTGTCGTTGTCGAGACGCTCGTTGTGCACGATCACGTTCACCAGCGGGTTGGTCTCCTTGATGGAGTCGCGCGCCGACTCGGCCTTGGGCCGGCCGATGTCGCTCTGCCCGTGGATGATCTGACGCTGCAGGTTGGACTCGTCGACCTCGTCGAACTCGGCGATGCCGAGCGTGCCGACGCCGGCCGCGGCGAGGTACAGCAGCGCCGGGGAGCCGAGACCGCCGGCGCCGATGACCAGCACCTTGGCGTTCTTCAGCCGCTTCTGACCGGTCATCCCGACGTCGGGGATGATGAGGTGGCGGCTGTAGCGGCGTACCTCGTCGATGGTGAGCTCGTCAGCCGGCTCCACCAGGGGCGGCAGGGACACAGCGGGCACATCTACTCCTCGGGCTTCGGGTGCGGTCACCGGGCACAACAGTGGCGACCGGCTTCATGTTCCCCACCCGTGCCCACCACGGCGCGCGAGGTCTCATGATCCGATACGCGGTCCCGGCGTTACCGCGGAGTAGGCTCACGCGGGTGAGCGACACAGACCAGATGCGTCCGCGCGGCGGACGCCTGCCGCGCAAGGCCCGACGCGCCCAGCTGCTCGACTCCGCCCTCGAGGTGTTCGTCGCCCAGGGCTACCACTCCGCCGCCATGGACGACATCGCCGAGCGGGCCGGGGTCTCCAAGCCGGTGCTCTACCAGCACTTCCCGGGCAAGCTCGACCTCTACCTCGCGCTGCTCGAGCAGTCCTCGGACCGGATCATCGACGCCACCAAGGGGGCCCTGGCCTCGACGACCGACAACAAGCTGCGCGTGATCGCCACCATGCAGGTCTTCTACGACTACGTCGCGAACGCCCAGGGCGCCTTCCGGCTGGTCTTCGAGTCCGACCTGACCAACGAGCCCGCGGTGCGCGCCCAGGTCGACCGGGTCACCTCGGTGTGCGCGGACGAGATCACCCACGTCATCAGCGAGGACACCGGACTCTCGCCCGAGGCGTCACGGCTGCTCGCGGTCTCCCTCGTCGGGATGGCCCAGGTCAGCGCCCGCTACTGGTTGGCCGAGGGTGGCGAGATCGACCAGTCCGACGCCGCCCAGCTCGTCGCCGGCCTCGCGTGGCGCGGCATCAGCCGCTTCCCGCGCGCTGACGAGCAGACCTGAGGCGAGCGCCGGTCCGGCTCCCGATCGCGGCCTGCTGGTCGAGCTCGTCGAGACCCCCCGCCGGTTCCGCGCCCGTCCGCCTGCAGCGAACGGCCTGGGCCCGACGGTCCAGGGGTGGCACCGTAGGGTGGGCGACGGCCCGACGGGTCGGGCACGGACAGTGCAGGACGACGGAGAGTAGGTCACCGGTGGAGGTCAAGATCGGGGTGCAGTTCGCCAACCGCGAGCTCGTCATCGACAGCCAGGACTCGAGCGACGACATCGAGAAGGCCGTCAGCGCCGCTCTCGGCGGGGAGACCTCCGTGCTCGCCCTCACCGACAGCAAGGGCCGCCGCGTGATCGTCCCGACCGACAAGCTCGCGTACGTCGAGCTGGGGTCGCCCTCGTCGAGCCAGGTCGGCTTCCGCTCCTGACCCACCTCGGTGGTCGAGCAGGGCGCGCAGCGCCCGTCGTCGAGACCCGGCTGAACCCCACGGTGGTCGAGCAGGGCGCGCAGCGCCCGTCGTCGAGACCCGGCTGAACCCCACGGTGGTCGAGCAGGGCGCGCAGCGCCCGTCGTCGAGACCCGGCTGAACCCCACGGTGGTCGAGCAGGGCGCGCAGCGCCCGTCGTCGAGACCCGGCTGAACCCCACGGTGGTCGAGCAGGGCGCGCAGCGCCCGTCGTCGAGACCCGGCTGAACCCCACGGTGGTCGAGCAGGGCGCGCAGCGCCCGTCGTCGAGACCCGGCTGAGCCCCACGGTGGTCGAGCAGGGCGCGCAGCGCCCGTCGTCGAGACCCGGCTGAGCCCCCGGTGGTCGAGCAGGGCGCGCAGCGCCCGTCGTCGAGACCCCTCGGTGGTCGAGCAGGGCGCGCAGCGCCCGTCGTCGAGACCCGGCGACGAGCCTAGGGAGCGAGGCCGAGCGACTCCATCCGGGCCGTGTGGTTCTCGGTGAGCCGCGTGAAGAGCCGGCTGATCGCGGCGAGGTCCATGCCGGGACGGTCGACGCCACCGGCCAGCAGGGCCGTCAGGGCGTCGCGCTCGGCCGCGACCCGCTGCGCCTGGGTCAGCGCCTCCCCCATGAGGCGTCGGCCCCACAGTGCCAGGCGCCCGCCGATCCGGTGGTCGTCGGCGATCGCGGCGCGCACCCGGTCGACCACGAAGGCCGCGTTGCCGGTGTCGCGCAGGTTCTCGATGATCACGCGTCGGGTGTCGGCGTCGAGGAACGCCGCGATCTCGCTGTAGAAGTCGGCCGCCAGGCCGTCGCCCACGTAGGCCGTCACCAGCCCCTCGAGCCAGTCCGAGGACGCCGTCCGCACATGGAAGGCGTCGAACGCCTCCACGAACGACTCCATCGCCTCGATCGGGTCGGCGCCGAGCTGCTCGAGGTGGTCGCAGAGCCGCTCGAAGTTGCCGAGCTCGCGTGAGGCCATCCGGGCCAGCTCGGCCTTGTCGCGCAGCAGCGGGGCGGTCGAGGCGTCCTGGGCGAGCCGCTGGAAGGCCGTGATCTCGCCGTACGCGATGGCGCCGAGCAGGTCGACGACCGCCTCGCGGTAGACCGGGTCCTGCAGCGCCACGGAGCTCGCCGACCCGGGCGTGGAGCCGGGAGCGGGAGCGGCGACGGAGCCGGACGACGCGCCCGGTCGGCCTGCGGGGACGGCCACCTCGGGCGACGGTTCGGTCATGGGCGCAGCCTACCGATACCATGAGGTGACACTTTCAAGAGACGAAGGCCAAGATCCTGACCACCTTCAGAGACCTCGGGGTCCTCCCCGAGATCGCCGACGCCCTCGAGCGCGGCGGTATCACCACTCCCTTCCCGATCCAGGAGATGACGCTCAGCGTCGCCCTCCTCGGCACCGACCTCATCGGCCAGGCGCGCACCGGCACCGGCAAGACGCTGGCGTTCGGCATCCCGCTGCTGCAGCGCACCGTCGCTCCGCACGACCCCGACCACGAGGACCTCGCTGCCCCCGACAAGCCCCAGGCGCTCGTCGTGGCTCCCACCCGCGAGCTCGCGGTGCAGGTGGCCAACGACCTGAAGCTCGCCGCCACGGACCGCGGCACCCGCATCCTCACCATCTACGGCGGCATGCCCTACGAGCCCCAGCTCGACGCGCTGAAGGCCGGCGTCGAGGTGGTCGTCGGCACGCCCGGTCGTCTGCTCGACCTGGCCAACCGTGGCGCGCTGGACCTCTCGCACGTCAAGGTCCTCGTCCTCGACGAGGCCGACGAGATGCTGGACCTCGGCTTCCTGCCCGACGTCGAGCGCATCCTGTCCAAGACCCCGGCCACCCGGCAGACGATGCTGTTCTCGGCGACGATGCCGGGGGCGATCGTGGCCCTGGCGCGCACCCACATGCGCCACCCGGTCAACATCCGCGCGGAGTCCGCTGCGGAGACCCACATGGTGCCGGCGACCGCGCAGTTCATCTACCAGGTGCACGACCTGGACAAGGTGGAGATGCTGGCTCGCATCCTCCAGGCGGAGAACTCCGGCCTGACGATCTGCTTCACCCGCACCAAGCGCCAGGCGCAGCGGGTGGCCGACGACCTCGCCGAGCGCGGCTTCCCGACCTCGCCGCTGCACGGCGACATGGCCCAGGTGGCCCGCGAGAAGGCGATGGCGAAGTTCCGCGAGGGCAAGGTGCGCGTCCTGGTGGCCACCGACGTGGCCGCCCGCGGCATCGACGTCCAGAACGTCACGCACGTCATCAACTACAACTGCCCCGAGGACGACTCGACCTACGTGCACCGCATCGGCCGCACCGGCCGCGCCGGCGCCACCGGCGTCGCGATCACGTTCGTCGACTGGGCCGACGTGACGCGCTGGAAGGTCATCAACAAGACGTTGGGGCTGCCGTTCGAGGAGCTGGCCGAGACCTACTCGACCTCCGAGCACTTCTTCCACGACCTCGGCATCCCGCGCGACGCCAAGCCCCGCGTCGGTCCCCCGGTGGAGACGCCGGGCACGACCGTCAAGGCCCGGGGCGGGTCCGGAGGGTCCTCCTCCGGCGGTCGCTCCGGCGGCTCGGGCCGCTCCGGCGGCCGCGACTCGGACACCGGCTCGTCCGGGTCGACGAGCTCGTCCGGGGAGCGCCCGGCACGCAACCGCAACCGGACCCGCAGCCGCACCCGCAGCGGGCAGTCGGTCGACGGCGCCACGACATCGGGTGACTCGTCGGGCTCGTCCGCCCCCGCGCCGTCGACGCCGGCGGCCGAGGGCTCGGCCGACCGTCCGCCGCGCAAGCGCAACCGGCGCCGCAGCAGCGGCTCGGCGGCCGCCTCGAGCGCGACGGACTGAACCAGCACGTGGTGACGGGCCCGTCGGCCTCTCCGGCCGGCGCGGCCCGTGCCGCCGTCAGGCGGTGACGACGACGGTGGTGCCGACCGGGGCGAAGCGCCACAGGGCCTTCGCGTCGTCGGGCCACTGCCGGATGCACCCGTGGCTCTGCGGAGTGCCCAGCTCGGCCTGGGTCTGCACCTTGCGACCCTCGGTGTCGAGCGGGATGTCGTGGAAGCCGATGGCGGCGTTGTCGCCCTGGGTGAACCTCACCATGTGACGCATCGATCCCGAGCCGTCGAAGGCATAGGCCTGCTCGGAGCGGCTGTAGACCTCGTAGGTGCCCGGGTCGAGGTTGTCGTAGACGCTGCCCGAGACCGGGTAGCTGCGGCTGGCCCGGCCGTCGTCACGCACCAGCCACACGTGCTGGTCGGACATGTCGAACACGACGCGGCGTCCGGACCCGCTGTCGGCCGGTACGGCGAGCCGCGGCTCGTCGCGCTGCAGCGACTCCGGGCTGGTCTCCAGCCGCGGCGCCACCTGCGTGGCCGAGTCGTCGACCGCGCCGGCGAGCGGCACGTCGTCGCTCCGCGTCATGCCGGTGGTGGGCGAGGCGGCGTACGCCCCGCTGGCGGCGGGTCCACCCACGCCGACGAGCGCCCCCACGACCGCGGTCCCGGTGACGAGTGCCGCCGAGCCTGCGGCGAGGACCCGCCCCCGGCGCACCGTCACCGCGTCGCTCATGCTCCGGCGCCGACCTTCGCTCGCGTCATGAGGTTGCCGGCCACCTCGCGGTAGGCGTCCGCTCCCCGGTGCTTGCGGGTGGTGCTGAGGATCGACTGCCCGGCCGCGGGAGCCTCGGCGAAGCGGATCGACTTGGGGATCGGCGGCTCGACGACGTCGAGCGAGTAGGCCTCGGAGATGTTGTCCAGCACGGCGCGGGCGTGGTTGGTGCGTCCGTCGTACAAGGTCGGCAGCACGCCCCAGACCTGCAGCCCACGGTTGGTGAAGCGGCGTACGTCGTGCACCGTGTCGAGCAGCTGCCCGACGCCACGGTGGGAGAGCGTCTCGCACTGCAGCGGGATGAGCACGCCGGTCGCGGCGGTGAGCGCCGCCACGGTCAGCACACCGAGGGAGGGCGGGCAGTCCAGCAGCACCCAGTCGTACTCCGGCAGCTCGTCGATGGCGCCGCGGATCACGTACTCCCGACCGGTGCGGGTGAGCAGGTCGGCCTCCGCACGCGCGAGCTCGATCGTCGCCGGCAGGAGGTCGATGCCCTCCTCGGTGGTGACGATGACCTCGGTGGGGTCCAGACCCTTGGTCAGCACGTGGTGCACCGACAGCTCGAGGTCCTCCGGGTCGATGCCCAGGGAGAAGGTGAGACAGGCCTGGGGGTCGAGGTCGACCAGCAGGACACGCTGGCCACGCTCGGCCAGCGCCGCACCCAGCGACGCCACGGTCGTCGTCTTGGCGACGCCGCCCTTCTGGTTCGCGATCGCGAGAACGGTGCTCATGTCGGCATTCTGCCCGAGGGCGTTGCCTCAACCGCGCACCGTCCATGGAATGCTCGGGGCATGTCGCGCTCCGTCGCCCTCGTCACCGGCGCCACCGCCGGCATCGGCCTCGCCTTCGCCCAGCAGCTCGCGGCCCGCGGCGACGACCTGGTGCTGGTGGCACGCAACCGCGAACGCCTCGAGGACGCGGCAGCCACGCTCCGCCGCGAGCACGGCACCGAGGTCGAGGTGCTCGTCGCCGACCTCGCCGACCGTGCCCAGCTGGCCAGCGTGGAGGCCCGGCTCACCGATCCCGCACGCCCGGTCGACCTGCTGGTCAACAACGCCGGCTTCGGGCTCAAGCACGGCTTCCTGGACAACGACATCGAGGCCGAGCAGGAGATGCTCGACGTCCTCGTCACCGCGGTGCTGCGGCTCTCGCACGCTGCGCTGCGGTCCATGGTCGAGCGCGGCAGCGGTGGCGTCATCAACGTCTCCAGCGTGGCCGGCTACCTGCCGCGCGGCACCTACTCCGCGGCCAAGGCCTACGTCACCCAGCTGTCGCAGTGGGCCGACCTGACCTACCGCGACCGGGGCGTGCGCACGATGGCGCTGCTGCCGGGCTTCACCCGCACCGAGTTCCACGAGCGCATCGACGTCGGCCGCGACTCGGCGCCCTCGTGGCTGTGGCTCGACGTCGACCCCCTGGTCGCGACTGCGCTCAGGGACTTCGCCCGCGGCCGCTCGATCTCCGTGCCCGACGTCCGCTACAAGGTCCTGGCCAACGTCGCGAAGTACACCCCCGCCGGCCTCCAGGCCCGCTTCCAGACCCTCGGCCGCAAGTAGTAGCCCCTTCTCCGGCTCGGTCAGCTGCCGGTTTCCCACGGGATGTCGACGATCTGGCACTTCCCATGGTCCGGACGCCGTGGGGAGTGCCAGTTCTCCTGCATCCCGTGGGAAACCGGCACGCGCCTCAGGCGCGGGTGGAGCGGGCCTCCTCGGCGGCGGCCAGGAGCCGGTCGAGCTGGGTCGGGTGGGTGGTGTTGCAGCCGAGGTCGTGGTCGACCTTGCCGGTGCCGTGGTAGTCGCTGGAGCCGGTGACGACCAGGTCGAGGTCGCGACCGATGGCGGCCAGCTCGGCACGCTGGGCCGCGTCGTGGTCCTGGTGGTCGACCTCGATGCCGGTCAGCCCCACCTCCTGCAGCGCGGCGAAGCCGTCACGGTCCAGGGCGCCGTCGCCGTTGCGGCCCCACGGGTGCGCCAGCACGCTCACGCCGCCGGCGTCACGCACGAGGCCGATCATGACGACCAGGTCGGCCGCGTCGCGCGCGACGTACGCCGGCCGACCCGGCGAGAGCAGCCGGTCGAAGGCCTCGTCGCGGCTCGTGACGATCCCGTGGTCGACGAGCACGTCGGCGATGTGCGGGCGCCCGAGGGCCGTCGCGCCGGCCGACTTCGCCACGACCTCCTGCTCGGTGACGGGGTAGCCCATCTCCTGCAGCTTCGCGACGATGCGGGGCATCCGCTCGTCGCGGCCCCGCAGCACCTCGTCGAGCGCCGCGACCAGCGGCGGGTGGCTCGGGTCGGGCAGGTAGCCGAGCAGGTGCGCGCTGCGCCCGCCGTGGCGGCAGCTGATCTCCATGCCCTCGACCAGCCGGAGCCCCTGCGAGTCCGCCTCCGCACGCGCCGCGTCCCAGCCGACCGCGGTGTCGTGGTCGGTCAGGCCGAGCACGTCGAGGCCGGCCGCCACGGCCTCACGCACCAGCTCGGTGGGCGTCACGGTCCCGTCCGAGCGGTCGGTGTGGGTGTGGAGGTCGATGCGCACACGTCCAGGCTAGTCGCGCGCCTCGCCCGTCCCGTACGTCGTGCGGCGCGCGGTCACCAGGCCGGCGGCACGACCCCGAACGGCAGCGCCACCAGCTCGGGGCCCAGCCCGGACACGTCCAGCACCTCGGGCAGGTCCGGCAGCAGCAGCACCGCCGAGGCAGGCCGCACCACCACCCACAGCCACCGCCCGGCGGCCTCGCCCACCAGCACGGCGCGGTCCAGGAGCGGCTCGTCGTCGGGAACGCTGACGGCCCACAGCGGTACGGCGTTGCCGTCGACCCGGATCTTGAGCATCGGCGAGCCGACCCCGGCCTCGCGACCCGGGTCCACCTGGTCGACGCCGGCCACCCGGGCGCCGAGGCCGACCCCGGGCTCCTCGGACACGAACGCCAGCTCGACGACGCCCTCCGCGTCGCTGGCCCCCACGACGCCGACGACGGCGGCCCGGGCCTCGTCACCGTCCCGGCCGCCGCGCACGGCGCCGAAGTCCGTCACCTGCCAGCCCGGTGGCAGGGGCCAGGGCAGCCAGGTGGCGAGCGGCTCGGCGCGACCGAGGTACTCCGCGAAGGACTCGTAGTCGACCGTCCCGGCCCGCCACAGCGGCGCCAGGTCCTCGTGGGTCGGGCACCGCCGGTCCTCACCGCTCCCCTGCAGCGGCTGCGGGCACCGCGGGCACTCCGGACGCAGCGACATGGGTCAACGGTGGCCGGTGCGGCCGATCGGCGTCAATGGCCCGCGGGGTCCTCACGACGCGGGCGCCTACCCTGACCCGGTGGACGTCGTACGCGTGGCCTGTGCCGGAGCGGTCGTCAGGGACGCACAGGGGCGGATCCTGATGGTGCGGCGCGGCACCGACCCCGGGCGCGGGCTGTGGTCGGTGCCGGGCGGGCGGACGGAGCCCGGCGAGACGAGCGCACAGGCCGCGGTGCGCGAGGTCGCTGAGGAGACGGGTCTGCGGATCGTCGTCGAGGCGCTGGCCGGCACGGTCGAGCGGGCGGGTCCGGGCGGGGTGGTCTACGTGATCGACGACTTCGTCGCCGTACCGGCCCCCGGCGTCGACCCGTCCGACGTGCGCGCCGGCGACGACGCCGACGAGGTCCGCTGGGTCGGCGCCGAGGAGCTCGGACGGCTGTCACGGGTCGACGGGCTGGTCGACGGGCTGGTGGAGGCCCTCAGCGGCTGGGACCTGCTGCCCCGCCCGTCCCGGGCTGGAGGGTCAGGCGTTCCAGCGGGTGATCACGGGTGAGCCCCGGTCGACGCCGAGCACGCTGACGGTCGCGGTGTCGAGGTGGAGGAACCGGCCGTGGTCCACCGGCTGCCCGAGCCACCGGGCCGCCAGCACCCGCAGGGCGTGGCCGTGGCTGAACACCAACGTGCGCGGGACCTCCCGTGCGGCTGTCACGACGCGGTCGAGGCGGGTGGCGACATCGTCGGCGCTCTCGCCGCCGGGGGCCGGGTGGGTCCAGATCGACCAGCCCGGCACGGTCTCGCGGATGTCCGGGGTCGAGATGCCCTCGTACTCGCCGTAGGCCCACTCGACGAGGTCGTCGTCGACCTCGGCGTCGCCGTGCCCGGCGAGCTCGGAGGTGCGACGAGCCCGCAGCCGAGGACTGGTGAGGACCCGGTCGAAGGACACCCCGGACAGCCTCTGCGGCAGTCCGCCCGCGACACGCTCGCCCTCCTCGGTCAGCGGCAGGTCCGTGACCGAGGTGTGCTTGCCGGAGCGGCTCCACTCGGTCTCGCCGTGCCGGACCAGCCAGAGCTCGCTGTCGTCAGTCGCCATGGGCCCATCCTGCCCCGTCCTGCCCCGCGTGACGGCGGCCTCAGCCCTGGTCGGGACCGGGCCAGTTCTTGTCGGCCTGCGGGACCGGGCGACCGGGCTGCTCGCCGCCGCGCGCCTCGAGGTAGCTGTCCTTGGGCACCATCACCTTGCGGCGGAAGATGCACACGACCTTGCCGTCCTGGTTGTAGCCGATGGTCTCGACGTGCACCACGCCCCGGTCGTCCTTGGAGGTCGACTCCCACTTGTCGAGCACGCGCGTCTCGCCGTACAGGGTGTCGCCGTGGAAGGTCGGCGCCACGTGGCGCAGCGACTCGATCTCGAGGTTGGCGATCGCCTTGCCGGAGATGTCGGGCACCGACATCCCGAGGAGGATCGAGTAGACGTAGTTGCCGACCACGACGTTCTTGGCGAACTGCGTGGTCTTCCCGGCGTAGTTCTCGTCGAGGTGCAGGGGGTGGTGGTTCATCGTCAGCAGGCAGAACATGTGGTCGTCGAACTCGGTGACCGTCTTCCCGGGCCAGTGCTTGTAGGTCGCGCCGACCTCGAACTCCTCGTAGCTGCGGCCGAACTGCATGCTCACTCCTGGGTACGCCGACGACTGGGTCGCCTCATCCTGCCAAGCCGAGGACCTGCGTGGTCCCGGTCCGGCGGTGACAGTCGCCACACCGGAGAGGCTCAGCCTGCTCGACACGCGCTGGACCGCACGGAACCTGTCGGTGGGGGCGAGCGAATCGGCTGCCGGTGTTAGCGTGCGCGCCATGCCGAGGGCGAGTGCTCCATGACCCAGACCGTGTTCCTGCACGTGGGTCTGCCCAAGAGCGGCACGACCTACCTGCAGAACGTGCTGGCCGACCACAAGCAGACCCTCATGGACACAGCGGGGCTGCTCTTCCCGGGCGACGCGTGGGAGGACCAGGTGCGGGCGACGCGGGACGTGCGCGGCATGCCCGGGTACGAGGACGCGTCCGGCGCCTGGCGGTCGCTGGTCGAGGAGATCCATGCGTGGCCGGGGGACGCCGTGGTGTCCATGGAGTGGCTCTGTGCCGCTGAGGCCACGGACGTGCGGCGCATCGTCGAGGACCTGTCGCCGTCGCGGGTGACGGCGATCTTCACCGTCCGCGACATGGCGCGGGCGCTGCCCTCCGCCTGGCAGGAGATGATGAAGAACACCAGGACGTGGACCTGGTCGCAGTTCCTGGCCGCGGTGTCGGCGGACGACCCACTCGCCACCCGTCCAGGGCGGCGCTTCTGG
The DNA here is from genome assembly GCA_963721555.1 of uncultured Actinomycetota bacterium. Classification (GTDB taxonomy): domain Bacteria; phylum Actinomycetota; class Actinomycetes; order Propionibacteriales; family Nocardioidaceae; genus Marmoricola_A. The sequence continues at coordinate 518,682 of CAVRJU010000005.1, forward strand.
ATCAAGGTCGACATCGCCAAGATGCTCGACACGTGGGGCACGGCGGTTCCGCGCGAGGATCTCGTCGTCGTGACCGTTCCGCCCCCGGGGGCTCGGCCTGACCTGCTGTGGTCACGCTTCTGCGAGGTCGTCGGGATCGAGCCGCTGACCTTCGGTCACTCCTCCGAGCCGCGCAACCCGTCGCTGGGCGCGGAGTCCACCGAGGTGCTCAGACGCCTCAACGTCCTCTACCGGTCCTCGCCCCTGTCTCGGAGGGCCTACGACACCTCGTTCAAGAAGCTGTTGGCGCAGAAGATCCTCTCCTCGCGTCGCGACCTCGAGTCCCGGTTGCGCGTCCCCGAGGCCTACCACCCGTGGGCGCGCTCCGCCGCCGCGTCGCAGATCGAGGCGATCACTGCGCGCGGCGTCCGGGTCGTCGGCGACCTCGACGAGCTGACCCCCCGCTTCACCTCTGACGGGGTCGACGACCCGGGCGCCGTCGATCTCGAGGACCTCCTGGACGCCGCCCTGCACGCCGTCATCGCCCTGGCCGAGGAGCACCATCGGCTGCTCGGCGAGCTCGAGGAGACCGCGGAGCAAGGGAACGCGGAAGCGGCTCGCCGGGAGCGTCCGGAGGTCCCGTGACGAGCCGACCGCGGTGCTGCCTGTTCCAGCCGCCGGCTGCGGTCACGTTTCGGCGGTCGCCTCAGAGCTGAGTGAGAAGACGCTCCAGGTCTCGACCCAACCCGGGGAAGTCGAAGGCCCAGGATGCCCGGATGCGTGCGCGCGGACCGGCCGACTCGGGGACGTCGTCGTGCGGCGACCAGAAGTGGTGGAGCTGCGCACCGTGCTGCCGGGCGAACATGTGCTCGTTGCGGTGGTGATAGGCAGTCGTGGCTCAGCACGATCACGGCGTCCAGCCGTTGGGCGTGCATGAGGTTGAACATCGCAGATCCGGCGAACCCCGCGACGACCCGCGCACCGGCGAAGATGGCGGCCTGCTCGTCCAGCGGGTGCTCCTCGGGGTAGAGCACGAGGAATCCCCGGTCGGCGAAGAATCGCTCCACCGCATCCTGGTTCCGGCACCCGCGGCGGTGGTCCAGATTCTTGCCGCGCGAGACGAAGATGCGCTCGTGCCGGGCAGGTGATCGTCCCGACAACAGTCCCGTGGTCAGCCGGGCCCACGTCTCCCGGATGTCCGGGTGGGCGTAGAAAGGGGCCCAGTTGTGCCACATCGGGGAGGCACCCACCACGCTGGTCAGCCGCACCGGGCGGGACGACCAGACGAGGTCGGAGGCGGGGATCCCGTAGGCGCTGTAGAGCTTGCGCTCCAGGCCGCCGTCCTGGCCGGGCTTGTCGCGGACGTGGAAGAACGCCTTGACGTCGGGTAGGTGCTGCTTGGCGTGCTCCCACCCCCACAGCCGCGTCACCACCTCGGTCAGGATGTGACCGAAGTGACCGCTGAAGACGCAGTCGAGGTAGAAGAAGTCGCCGTCCAGGGTCTGCCGGGGATCTCGGCCGAGCTTCACGAAGTCGTCCGCGACCCCGGGGGCGTGCGCATGGTCGAGCGGCTCGGCCCAGGGCCAGCGGTACGACTCAGGGAGGACGGCGCTCGCCGAGTGCAGGATCGTGCCCCCTCGGCTGACCAGCGCGCCCTGGTAGTGGCGCACCGACAGCTCAGGGTGGTCGAGCCGCAGCGGGAGCGGCTCGAGGTTGCTCTCCCCGTACATGTGCTCGGTGCTGGCGGACTCCGTGCTCCCCGGGGGCAACGTCACCAGCCTGGAGACGCGGAGCTCGGGTTCACGATCGGCCAGCACCGAGTCGACCCGGCCCTCACCGAGGCCGAGCAGGTGACGGTGTCGCTTGGTGACGACGACAGCCCGGCGCGAGACGAGGAGCGACCGCGTCGCTGCGCCCGCGGCGACCTCCGTGTCGGTGAGCTCGACGGCAGCGTGGCCCGCCCGCGACCCGGCGAGCAGCCGGTGCCACCGGTCGGGCGCGAGCGGAGCGCGTTTGCTCTGCTTCACCGTGCGATCGACTCTGAGGACCCCTCCTGGCACGAGCTGGAAGAGGAGGTGTGGCAGGAGCCCGTAGTGGTCCGGACCCAGCGGCCCGAGCTTGTCGGGTGGCACCGTGACGACGATGACCTCGAGCGGGCCGAGGCGGGACAGGTGGTCGGTGAGCTGGACCAGGTCCTCGATCCCGAGCCGCGCCGGTCCGTCCTCGCTGCCGGCGCCTGCTCCGGTGGGCACCCCGCCCAGGTAGACCACCGTGACGTCGTCGTCCGCAAGCTTCCTGATCCACCGCTGGACGACGGCGGGGTGGTCGTGGTGCGCCAGGACGACTGCTTTGCGACCTCCTGCGGAGCCGGGCACCGCTGCTGGGGCGCCGGCCCGTCGCTTGCCCCTGGCAGCCGTGGGGTGAGACGTCGAGGGCGGCGCGGCGCCACCCCGCCGGGCGACGGCCCGCATCCGTCTCGCCAGGCGAGCACCGCGCCCGGGGCGGTCCCGCGACTCAGGGCGGGTGCTGTCCTGCGGGCTCACGACCCGGGGCGTGCAGCGAGCTTCGCGCGTCCGCGCCGAAGAGGCCGCTTGATCGGCTCGGGAAGCTGCCGAGCGAGCCGGTGTGCTGCGGACGGAGAGCTCCGTGGGGCCGGCGGAGGCATCTCCGTGGCCGGCGCCGGGCCCGGCAGCAGTGCCACCGGTTGATCGGGGGCGGCGAGGAGCCGAGCCTCCACGGGGATCGGCGGAGCCTCGCCCGACGGCCGCAGGACCAGTCGCCACGCGCGGGCCCCCCGCACGCCGGTCACGGTGAAGCTGAGCACGATGCCGGTGTCGCCGCGCTCGAGGTCGGCAGCGGCCTCGAGCGTACGACGCCCTGACCGCAGTCGCATGGTGGCTCCACCGGGCTCCAGGTCGGTCTCGGGCAGGTGGAGGCGGACGCGGACGCTGTCACCGGTGCGAGCCGCATAGCTGAGGAGCTCGTCGACCGGGAGGGCTTCCCTGCTCACGCGGGCACCTTCGTCGTCGTCAACCCAGCGCGTTCCAGGGCGGGGCGCAGCTCGTCTCGTGCTCTGTCGCGACGCTGCCCCCGCGCCTGCCTCAGCGCGCCCCAGATCGGAGCGTCGAGCAGGACGGAGGGGGCGACGGAGCGGCTACGAGTCAGCGACCAGTCGGGCACGACCTGCGGGTCGGGGACCACGAAGTCACCGACGACCTCGTCGTAGGCCTGGGCGAGTGCGCGGTCCTGGGCGTCGGGGAGCAGGACGACCAGCGTGCCGGTCGGTGCGGTGTCCACCTCGAGGAGCACCAGGTCGGGCCGCCGAGCCCGCAGCACGTCGATCATCTTGAACACGTCGCCGGCCCAGGCGCCACTGACGTGCTCCCGCGAGGCCTCGCGGACGTTGCGCGGCAGCACGTCGTCGATCACGATCACGCTTCCCGGGTGCGAGTGCCGTTCGGTGTTGATGAGGTCCCTCAGCGCGAACTCGGCCAGGTGCATCCCGTCGATGAACGCCAGGTCGAACACGCCCTCCTCGAAGTGCGCAAAGGGGTGGGCGCGGGCGAAGAACTCGTCACTCGTCGTGCGCACCAGGTGCAGGTCGCAGTGCAGCTCGCGCGTGATCTCGTAGAAGGGGTCGACCCCGATCGAGGGCACCCGGGACAGCTCCATGCTCTTGCCGGTCCGCACACCGATCTCGAAGTAGCTGCGGGGCCGCAGTCGTCGGTGGAGCTCTGTGAGCAGCTCGTGTTTGTGCACGTCTCTTCGTCACCCCTTCAGGACATTGCACACCTTAAGCCTCTGGAGCCGCTGGCCTGACCGACCGACCCGCCACCTGCCGCCGCCGGCCGCCGCTCAGCCGAGGGCGGCGGAGACGACCTCGCGCGCCGCCTCCTGGACCTCGGCCAGGTGCTCGGCGCCGCGGAAGGACTCCGCGTAGATCTTGTAGACGTCCTCGGTGCCCGAGGGTCGCGCGGCGAACCAGGCGCTCTCGGTGGTCACCTTCAGGCCGCCGACCTTCGCGCCGTTCCCGGGCGCCTCGGTGAGCTTGGCGGTGATCGTCTCCCCGGCCAGCTCGGTCGCGGTGACGTCCTCGGGCGACAGCTTGGCCAGCTTGGCCTTCTGGTCCCGGTCGGCCGCCGCGTCCACCCGGGCGTACGCCGGGGCGCCGTGCTGCGCGGTCAGGTCGGCGTAGTGCTCGCTGGGCGAGCGTCCGGTCCGGCCCTGGATCTCCGAGGCCAGCAGCGCCAGCAGGATGCCGTCCTTGTCGGTCGTCCACACCGAGCCGTCGCGGCGCAGGAACGAGGCACCGGCCGACTCCTCGCCGCCGAAGGCGACCGAGCCGTCGAGCAGCCCGGGCACGAACCACTTGAACCCGACCGGCACCTCGCGCAGCGTGCGGTCCAGCGACTCCGCGACCCGGTCGATCATCGACGACGACACCAGCGTCTTGCCGATCGCGGCCCCCGCGGGCCAGTCCGGGCGGGCCCCGCCGTAGAGGTACTGGATGGCGACGGCCAGGAAGTGGTTGGGGTTCATCAGGCCGCCGTCGGGGGTGACGATGCCGTGGCGGTCGGCGTCGGCGTCGTTGCCGGTGGCGATCTGGAACTCGTCCTTGCTGCCGATCAGCGAGGCCATCGCCGACGGCGAGGAGCAGTCCATGCGGATCTTGCCGTCCCAGTCCAGCGTCATGAAGCGCCAGGTGGGGTCGACCAGCGGGTTGACGACGGTCAGGTCGAGGCGGTGCCGCTCGGCGATCTCGCCCCAGTAGTGGACCGCGGCCCCGCCGAGCGGGTCCGCGCCGATGCGCACCCCCGCCTCCCGCACGACGTCGAGGTCGAGCACCGAGGGCAGGTCGTCGACGTAGGTCCCGAGGAAGTCGTACGCCGTCGCGCCGGCCCGCGCGCGAGCGAACGGCACCCGCTCCACCCCGGCGAGGTCGGCCTCGATGAGGGCGTTGGCGGCGTCGGCGATCCACCCGGTGGCGTCGGAGTCGGCCGGGCCGCCGTGGGGCGGGTTGTACTTGAAGCCGCCGTCGCGGGGCGGGTTGTGCGAGGGGGTGACGACGATGCCGTCGGCGAGGCCCCGCTCGCCGGTGCCCTTGCCGCGGTTGGCGCGCAGGATCGCGTGCGAGACCGCGGGGGTCGGGGTGTAGCCGTCGCGGTCGTCGACCATCACGGTCACGTCGTTGGCGGCCAGCACCTCGAGGGCGGTGGCCCAGGCAGGCTCGGAGAGCCCGTGGGTGTCACGGCCCAGGAACAGCGGCCCGTCGGTGCCCTGCTCACGGCGGTAGTCGCAGATGGCCTGCGTCGTGGCGAGGATGTGCGCCTCGTTGAAGGCGGTGTCGAGGCTGCTGCCGCGGTGCCCGGAGGTGCCGAAGGCGACCCGCTGCCCGATCTCGGCCGGGTCGGGCCGCCCGGTGTAGTAGGCCGTCACCAGGTGGGCGACGTCGACGAGGTCGGAGGGCTCGGCGGGCTGACCGGCGCGCGGGTTGCTCATGGGTCGACCCTAGACCGGCGCGCCGACGCCGCCCAGGGTCCGTCCGGACCGACCGCTGGCGGGGTCCGGCTCACTCCCAGGTCGTGGGCACCCCGTGCCCGACGGTCGCGCCGAGGACCTCGTCGCGCCCGCCGGGCCAGGTCGTCAGCCGCACCAGGAACTCGTGCTCCCCGCCCGGGACGCGGCGCGACGGCTCCGCCCGCAGGTGCGCCAGCGGGGCGTCCGCGGTGGTCGCGGCACCGAGCGCGTCGAGCCGGTCGAGCACCCGCGCCTTCTCTGCGGCGGAGAGGTACTGCCACATCACCGAGTGCCACAGCACCGTGAGGGTCCCGGGGCGCGTCGTCAGCGCGTCCACGACGTCGCCGGCCGCGGCGCGGCGGAGCTCCGCGGGGACGGCCTCGGCCACCCGGAGGGCGGCGCGGAGGCGCTCGAGCCGGACGGTCTGGTCGGGCCAGACGTACGCCGTGAGGGCGAGGCGACCCTCCGTGGAGCCGACGTCGACCGGCATCACGTCGCTGCCGGCACGCTCCACCACCTGCAGCCCCGGCCACGGCTCGAGCGGTCGCCCGCGCCACGCGCCGGCGATCACCAGACCGGCGTCGTGGGGGCCGAAGCGCCGCCCGGTGTCGTCGAGGTAGGCGTAGCGGTCGGCGCGCAGGTTCAGCCCGGCCGAGGACCCGATCTCCACCAGTCGCACCGGCAGGTCACCCACCCGGGGACGCAGCTGCAGGAGGCCGCCGTAGAGCGCGGTCGCACGGCCCACCTCGTTGGTCTGCGGCGGACGGTCGAGCCAGGAGCGGACCTCGTCGGGCCGCTCCCCCAGCAGCTCGACCAGGGCGCGCCACCCCCCGTCGGGCTCCCAGGTGCCGCCCACCGACGGGTAGTACGCCGCCAGCGCACCCGCCCGCCGCTCCAGCACGATCCGGTGCACCGACCCGAGCAGCCGCAGGCCCAGGGCGGACGGACCAGGCGCGTCCTCGTGCCCGGCGAGCACGGTGCGCAGCGCGTCGCCGGCCTCGTCGTCGCGCTCCAGGGCGCCCGCTGCGCGCGTGAGGAGGTCGGCGTACATCGGCGAGCCCATGGCGGCGCAGGCGTCCGCCTGCTCGGCCAGCGCGCGCCCCAGGTCCACCAGGTGTCCCGAGCCGGGAGCGGGCTCAGCGCTCCTTGTAGATGTCGAGCAGCCGGCGGCCGATGATCATGCGCTGGATGTCCGCGGTGCCCTCGCCGATGAGCAGCATCGGGGCCTCGCGGTAGAGGCGCTCGATCTCGTACTCCTTGGAGAAGCCGTAGCCGCCGTGGATGCGGAACGAGTCCTCGACGACCTGGGAGCAGTACTCCGAGGCGAGGTACTTCGCCATGCCGGCCTCGAGGTCGTTGCGCTGGCCCTTGTCCTTCACGCGAGCGGCCTTGACCATCATCGCGTGGGCGGCCTCGACCTTGGTCGCCATCTCCGCGAGGCGGAAGAGCACGGCCTGGTGCTCGGCGATCTTCTTGCCGAAGGTCTCGCGCTGCTGGGAGTAGGAGACGCCGAGCTCGAAGGCCCGGTTGGCCACCCCGCAGCCGCGGGCCGCGACGTTGACGCGCCCGACCTCGACGCCGTCCATCATCTGGTAGAAGCCCTTGCCGGGCGCCCCTCCCAGGATCTGGTCGGCGGAGATCTCGTGGCCGTCGAGGATCATCTCGGTGGTGTCGACGCCCTTGTAGCCCATCTTCTCGATCTTCCCGGGGATGGTGACGCCCGGGGCGGTCTCGCCGAAGCCGACCTCCTTCTCGACCAGGAAGGTGGTCATGTTCTTGTAGACCGAGTCGGCGCCCTCGTCGGTCTTGACCAGCACCGCCACGAGGTTCGACGAGCCCCCGTTGGTCAGCCACATCTTCTGACCGGTGATCTTGTAGCTCTCCGGCGCACCGTCGGTCGAGCTCGCCGAGACCACGGCCTTGGTGGTGATGGCCGAGACGTCGGAGCCGCAGCCCGGCTCGGACATGGAGAAGGCGCCGCGCACCTCGCCGGTGGCCATGCGCGGGAGGTACTTCTGCTTCTGCTCCTCCGTGCCGTGGTGCATGAGCATGTAGGCCACGATGAAGTGGGTGTTGATGACGCCGGAGACGCTCATCCAGCCGCGGGCGATCTCCTCCACGGCGAGGGCGTAGGTCAGCAGGGACTCGCCCAGGCCGCCGTACTCCTCGGGGATCATGAGGCCGAAGACGCCGAGCTCCTTGAGCCCCTCGACGATCTCGGTGGGGTACTCGTCCTTGTGCTCCAGCTCGGTGGCCACCGGCAGGATCTTCTCGTCGACGAAGACGCGGACCGCCTTGAGGATCTCCTCCTGGATGTCGGTCAGACCCTCGGTCTCGCACAGGCGGGGCATGGCGTGTCCTTTCGACGACAGGCACGGGGCCGCCCGGGGCACGGGGCCCCGGAAGCACAGCGGGCGGCGGCGAGATCGACCTCGCCACCGCCCGCCATGCTACTTCTCGGTAGCCCCGCGCGACCTGTGCAGTTGTTCACACACCGCGGTCGACGCCCAACGGCAGATCAACGGCGCAGCGTCCGCAGCGGGATCGCCACGTCGGAGAGGATCACCGGGTGGTCGGTCGTCCGCTGGACCAGCGGGGTGCGCTGGGCGAGGTAGTTGAACAGGCGCAGGTAGGACGAGCCGAAGATCCAGTCGATGCGGGTGTCGCGCGGGGCGACGCACCGGGTCGTGCCGAAGGAGCCTCCGTTGGCGGCCTTCATCGGTGCCCGCGAGGTCATCGCGCAGTGGTAGCTCTCCCGCTCGTTCATGTCGCCGGTGATGATCAGCGGCACGCCGGTCTCGTGGAGACGGTTGGCCAGCGCGATCTCGTCGTTCTTCGCCATCGTGCGCCACTTCAGCTGGGGGGCACGGTGGCGGGTGCTGGCCGGGTTGTGGAAGTTGGCCACCCACAGCAGGCGACCGGAGGCCTTGTGCCGCATCAGCAGGTAGGGCATCGGGACCCGAACGCCGTCGAAGTAGGTGATCGGGATGGTGTTGGCCTCGACGAGCTCCCACTTCGCCGTGCGCCAGGCGATCGAGTTGTGGGTGGCGTAGTTGGTCAGCTCGTCGCCGGGGTACATGTCCCAGGCACCCTTGGTGAGTCCCATGAACTGGTCGTGCTGGACCCGGTTGAGCTCCTGGAAGCCCACGATGTCCACGCCGTTGTTGTCGAGGATCTTCACCGTCGCCGGCGTGCGCGTCGTGCTGCTGGCGAAGCTCCTCTTGTTGGCCCGGGGGCCGTCGGTGTGGTTGGCCCCGAGCACGTTGAAGCTCGCCACCCGCAGGACCGGCGTGGTGCTGGCCATCCGCGAGAACGGCGTGGTGACCGTCGGCGGGCCGGAGTCCGGCGCCGGGCCGGTGAGCACCAGCCCGGTGAGCAGGGCGGCCAGCGTCAGCACGAGCGTGCCGATGGTGGGCAGCCACCAGGTGGGGCGGGTCGTGTCGACCCGGGCGGTGCGTGCGGGCACGGACGTGCGCATGCGGACTCCTTCGATCAGGGGCAGACGACCGCGATGCGGTGGGGGTGTGTCTGCCGGCTCTCCCAGTGAGACGACGGTAGAACACCCGTGGGACGGGTGGGGCAGAATGCACCAAAGGGACCTCCGCGACCAACACGACACGCGTGACAACACGGACAACTTCTGTCACTTCCGTCACAAACGCCTCACCGGTCACAGCCCGACGGTGGGCCGGCGGACGTCGTACGACGCCCCGCGCGCCGGGGTGAACACCCGCAGGAGCGCGGTGCGCGGGGACTACCCTGACGTCGTGACCACCTCCCCCAGCCGCGTCTTCGTGGGCCGACTGACCGGGCTCCAGGTCTTCGACCCCGCCGGCGACCAGGTCGGTCGGGTCCGCGACCTCGTGATCCTGCTGCGTCCCGGCGGCCGGCGCCCCCGCGTGCTCGGGCTCGTCGTGGAGGTGCTCGGCCGACGCAACGTCTTCCTGCCGATGACCCGGGTGACCAGCATCGACAGCGGCCAGGTGATCACCACCGGCGTGGTCAACATGCGGCGGTTCGAGCAGCGGGCCGGCGAGACCCGCGTCGTGGCCGAGATGCTCGACCGCAAGGCCTCCGCCCGGCACAGCGACCTCCAGGGCACCGTCTACGACCTGGCCATCGAGCAGGAGCGCAGCCGCGACTGGGTCATCAGCCGCGTCGCCCTGCAGGAGGGGTCCAAGCGCTTCGGCCGCAAGGGCCAGACCCACGTCCTGGAGTGGGAGGACATCGAGGGCTTCACCCCCGAGGAGGCCCAGGGCGCGACCCACCTGCTCGCGGCGCTCGAGGAGATGAAGGCCGCCGACCTCGCCCACGTCATCCACGACCTGCCCGCCAAGCGGCGTGGCGAGGTCGCCGCCGCCCTGGCCGACGAGCGGCTCGCCGACGTCCTCGAGGAGCTGCCCGAGGAGGACCAGGTCGAGATCCTCGGCCAGCTCGACGACGAGCGCGCCGCCGACGTCCTCGAGGAGATGTCGCCCGACGACGCCGCCGACCTGATCGCCGAGCTGCCGCCGGAGACGGCCGAGGCGCTGCTCGCGCTCATGGAGCCCGACGAGGCCGAGGACGTCCGCCGGCTGCTGTCCTACGAGGACCGCACCGCCGGCGGCATGATGACCACCGAGCCGATCATCCTGCCGCCCGACGCGACGGTGGCCGAGGCCCTCGCCCACGTCCGTCAGGCCGAGGTCACCCCCTCCCTGGCCGCGCTCGTCTACGTCACCCGTCCGCCGCTCGAGCCGCCCACCGGCCGCATGATCGGCGTCGCCCACATCCAGCGCCTCCTGCGCGAGCCCCCCAGCACCCTGGTCGGCTCGGTCGTCGACGAGGGTGTCACCGCCCTCAAGGTCGGCGACACCCTCGAGGACGTCGCGCGCCACCTCGCGACGTACAACCTCGTGGCCGCCGCCGTCACCGACGACAACAACCGGCTGCTCGGCGCGGTCACCGTCGACGACCTGCTCGACCACCTGCTGCCGGAGAACTGGCGCGACCACGACTCCGCCGGGAGCCGCCTGCCCACCGCCGCGCGCGCCGCGCGGTCGCTGCCGGGGAGGCTCCGTGGCCAGGCGTGAGCCGGGCTCGGAGGGTGGCCGCGAGCGCCGTACGCCCCGCCTGGACCAGCCCCGCGACGCCCGCCGCCTGGTCCCGCTGCGCCCCCAGCTCGAGGACGACACGTTCGGCCGCTTCGCCGAGCGGTTCGCGCGCTTCATGGGCACCGCGCGGTTCCTGCTCTACATGTCCGGCTTCGTCATCGCCTGGCTGATCTACAACTGGCTGGCCCCGGACGACGGCCGGTTCGACCCGTTCCCCTTCATCTTCCTCACGCTCATGCTCAGCCTCCAGGCGTCGTACGCCGCCCCGCTGATCCTGCTCGCGCAGAACCGGCAGGAGGACCGCGACCGGGTCATCGCCGAGGGCGACCGGATGGCCAACTCCCGCGCCCACGCCGACATGGAGTTCCTGGCCCGCGAGATGGCGAGCCTGCGGATGGCGCTCGGCGAGGTCGCGACCCGCGACTACGTGCGCTCGGAGCTGCGGACGCTGCTGTCCGAGATCGACGACCGGATGGCGCCCGACGAGCCCGGCGCCGCCCTCGACGAACCGGTCGAGCCACGTGACCAACCCGACCCCGGACGCCGCGGGAGCAGCACCGGCGGACACGTAGGCTGAGGACATGACTTCCCCGTCCACCGAGCAGATCACCGCTGCCCTCGCCACCGTCAACGACCCCGAGATCCGCCGCCCCCTCACCGACCTGGGGATGGTCGACGAGATCCGGGTCGGCGACGACGGCGACGTCGAGGTGCGGATCCTGCTCACCGTGTCCGGCTGCCCGATGCGCGACACCCTGACCAACGACGTCACCGCCGCGGTCGCGAAGGTCCCCGGCGTCAGCCGCGTCGCCGTCGAGTTCGGCGTGATGAACGACGAGCAGCGCTCGAACCTCCAGACCTCGCTGCGCGGCGGCAAGGCCCCCAAGGAGATCCCCTTCGCCAAGCCCGGCTCGCTGACCCGGGTCATCGCGGTCGCCTCCGGCAAGGGCGGCGTCGGCAAGTCCTCGGTCACCGTCAACCTCGCCACCGCGATGGCGCGAGCGGGCCTCAAGGTCGGCATCGTCGACGCCGACATCTACGGCCACTCGGTGCCGGCCATGCTCGGCGTCGCCGACCACCGCCCCACCCAGGTCGAGGAGATGATCATGCCCGTGCCGACCGAGGAGGGACCCTCGGTCATCAGCATCGGCATGCTCAAGCCGCGACGCGACCAGGTCGTCGCCTGGCGCGGCCCCATGCTCGACCGGGCGCTGGTGCAGATGCTGGCCGACGTCTACTGGGGCGACCTCGACGTGCTGCTCCTCGACCTCCCGCCGGGCACCGGCGACGTGGCGATCTCGTTGGGACAGCACCTGCCCAACGCCGAGGTGGTCGTGGTCACCACCCCGCAGGAGGCGGCCGCCGAGGTCGCCGAGCGCGCCGGCACGATGGCCTCGATGATGCACCAGCGCGTCGTCGGCGTCGTCGAGAACATGTCCTTCCTGCCCTGCCCGCACTGCGGGCCGGAGCACCGTCTCGACGTGTTCGGCACCGGCGGCGGCGAGCGCGTCGCGCGCACGCTGTCGCAGCGCCTCGGGTACGACGTGCCGCTGCTCGGCGACATCCCGCTCGACGAGCGGCTCCGGGCCGGGGGCGACCTCGGCAAGCCGCTGGTCACCACCGACCCCGACGCCCCGGCCGCCCGCTCCCTCAGCGGGATCGCCGAGCGCCTCTCCGGCCGCGGCCGCGGGCTGGCCGGCATGCAGCTGGGACTGGCTCCGGCCGGGAAGCGCTGAGCGACGCCGTGCCGGTGGGGGATGCTGGGCCGGTGGTGCGGCGATGATGGGGATCGGGTTCGCCGAGTTCCTCGTCATCGGCGTGGTGGCCATGCTGGTCTTCGGACCGGACCGGCTGCCCGACTTCGCCCGTCAGGCCGGCCGCATGATCCGCCAGGTCCGCGGCCTCGCCCGCCAGGCGCGCGACGACATCCGCACCGAGCTCGGCCCCGAGTACGCCGACTTCGAGCTGACCGACCTCGACCCCCGCCGGGCCATCCGCAAGCACGTGATGGAGGCCTGGGAGGACGACGAGGACGACGTCACGAAGAAGGCCCCCGCGGCCCCGCCGCTGCGCTCAGGCGAGCGTCCGCCGTACGACCACGAGGCCACCTGAGTCCTGCGGACGACGTCAGCCGACCCGTCCGGCCAGCGTGACGTCGACCTCCTGCTCGTCGCCGTCACGCTCCACCGTGAGCGTCACCGTCTGACCGGGACGCTGGCTGCGGATCTTGACGATCAGCGAGTTCGCGTCGGACACGAACGTGCCCTCGATCGCGGTGACCCGGTCGCCGGTGCGCAGCCCCGCCTCGGCGGCCGGGGTGCCGTCCTCCACCTCGATGATGTCGGCACCCGCACGGTTCCTGCTGGTGCGCACGCTGGCGCCGATGACGGGGTACTCCGCCTCGCCGGTCTGGAGGATCTGGCGGGCGGTGAAGCGGACCTGCTCCATCGGGATCGCGAAACCGACGCCGATGTTGCCGCCCTGGCCGCCGAAGCCGCCGCCCGTGGTGGCGATCGCCGAGTTGACCCCGACGACCTGGCCCTGCAGGTTGACCAGCGGCCCACCCGAGTTGCCCGGGTTGATCGCGGCGTCGGTCTGCACGGCGTTGATGTAGGAGGAGTCGTCGTCCGCGCCGACGCTCACCGGCCGGTCGAGCGCGCTGACGATGCCCGAGGTGACGGTGCTGGACAGCCCCAGGGGCGAGCCGATGGCGACCACGGTCTGGCCCACGACCATCCTGCGCGAGCTGCCGAGCGCGGCGGGACGCAGGCCTCGGGGGTCCTCCACGTCGAGGACCGCGATGTCGTAGACGGGGCTGCGGCCCACCACCGTCGCGGTGCGGACGCGGCCGTTCATGTCGACGACGTCGATCTCGGCGCCCTCCTCGGCGACCGCGACCACGTGGTTGTTGGTGATGACGTGACCGGCGCGGTCCACGACGAAGCCCGAGCCGGTGCCGCCCTGGGCCTCCGCGTCACCGTCGTTGACGACCCGGACCTGGACCGTGCTCGGCAGCAGCCGGGAGGCCACGGCCGCCACGCTGGTGTTGCCGGGCTCGAGGGGCTCGGCGTACTCCTCGGCGAGGGGGTCCTCACCCAGCCCGACGCTGCCGCCGTCGTCGGAGCTCAGCCCGAGCAGCAGCCCGCCGCCGAGCAGGCCGCCGACGAGGCCGGCCACGAGGGCCGCCGCGATCGCGACCGGGACGATCCAGCCGTTGCTCCGCCGGGGCGCCGGGCCCTGCGGGTAGCCGGGGGGTGGGCCGTAGGGCCCGTAGGGGGCTCCCGGGCCGGGACCGAAGCCTGGGCCGGGAGGACCGTACGGTCCTCGGCCGGGTCCGCCAGGGCCGCTGGGGCCGCCAGGTCCACCAGGCCGGGGCCGCCGGGAGGGCGACCCCACCCGGGTGGCGGGCCGTAGCCGGGAGGGCCGGAGGCGGGGCGCTGGCCCGGGGCCGGGGCGCCGGGGCCGGTGGGCAGCACGCGGGTGGGCTCGTCACCGGCGTTCGACGCCCACGGGGATCCCGGCCGGGGCTCGTAGGGGCCGGGTCGGGCCGGGATCGGCTGGGTGTCGTCCGCCGACGCGCCGGACCTGTCCTCGGCTGCTGGCTCGTCCCCGGGTGCACTCACCGGGCCATTGTTCCCCATGGGGTGCAACCCGACGCCCGGCCGCGACGATCCGGCGGCGGGCGGACGCTCGCGCGCTCCGGTCAGAGACCGAGGCTCGGCACCCCCAGGACCGGCGGCCGCATCCGGGGACCGCGGCGGACGGGCCGCTCCGGGGCAGCGGCCGGCCGCGTGGCGCGTCGGGTCGCGGTGCGCCAGCGCCCGCCTCAGCTGCGAGCGCCCCCGGTGCAGACGCGAGCGGACCGTGCCCACCTTGAGGTCCAGCACCGACGCAGCCTCGGCGTAGCTCAGACCCTCCAGGTCCACCATCACCACGACGGCCCGCACGGGCGCGGCCAGGGACGTCAGAGCACCCTCCACGTCGGACTCGAAGGTCTCGCCCAGCAGGGCGGTGTCGGCGGCCTCGGCGGGCCGGACGCGGGCCTCGAGGTGGTCGCCCCAGGGGTCGACCCGGGTGCGGGCCCGGCGGCGGGCGTGGTCGAGGAACAGGTTGGTCGTGACCCGGTGCAGCCACCCCTCGACGCCGTCGGGTCGCAGGGTGTCGGCCGAGGCGAGGGCGCGGACGAAGACCTCCTGGGTGAGGTCCTCGGCGTCGGAGCGGTTGCCGGTCAGACGGGTCGCGAGCCGCAGCACGCGGCCCCGGTGGCGGCGTACGAGCTCGGCGGGCTCCGTGGGGCGCAGGGCGCCGACGGTCCCCTCCTCGCTCAGCACGCCACTCATGGCTCGACGCTAGTCACGGGGGCTGAGAACCCGCTGAGGGTCTGCCGAGGTGACGCTGCGAAGCCGGGGGGTCGGCGATCGGTTAGAGTCCGCCTGAGCACACGACCCTGAGGGGGAGCCATTTCCACCGGACTCAAGCCCGCCAGCTGGACCTACGCCGAGCAGTTCGTCACCGAGGACGAGGTGCTGGCCAACGCACGGGCACGGGCGCAGGAGGTCGGGATCAGCCCGATCGGCTCCGGAGGCGGGGCAGCGCTGCGGTTCCTGGCCTCGGTCATCGAGGCGCGCGCCGTCGTCGAGATCGGCACCGGCACCGGCGTCTCCGGGGTGTGGCTGCTGCGTGGCATGACCTCCGACGGTGTGCTCACCACGGTCGACACCGAGGCCGAGCACCAGCGGCTGGCGAAGAAGTCGTTCACCGAGGCCGGCATCCCCTCGCAGCGCGCGCGCCTGATCAACGGCTCCGCGCTCGACGTGCTCCCCCGTCTGACCGACGGCCACTACGACCTGGTCTTCTGCGACGGCGACAAGCGCGAGTACGGCGACTACCTCGCCGAGGCGCTGCGGCTGCTCAAGCCCGGCGGCCTGGTGGCCTTCGACAACGCGCTGTGGCACGACCGCGTCGCCGACCCGGCCCAGCGCGACCCCGAGACCGTGGCCGTGCGCGAGCTGGGCCGCAGCGTCCAGGAGCACGAGGGGCTCGTCTCGCTGCTGCTGCCGATGAGCGACGGCCTGCTGGTGGCGCGCAAGCTCTGAGCCCACCTCACCAGAAGGCCCGTCTGGTCAATGCCTGCAATGGGCCACGGCGTGTCGACGCGGGCCCCGACCAGGAGCACGCGTCGTTGCGGGGAGTGACCAGGAGCCGGCGCCCCGGACCCGGGACCCGGCCTCACTCCCGCCCACTCCCGCCGGGCGTCGGTCAGGACAGGTCGATCCAGTAGCGCAGCTTCCCCTCGCGGGTGTCCTCGTAGACCCCGCCGGCGCTCTCGATGGTGCGGCGTGACGGCTCGTTGTCGACGTCGCAGGTGATGAGCACCGGGTCGATGCCGAGGTCGGCACACACGTCGAGCATCTGCAGGAGCGCCGACCCGGCCAGCCCACGGCCCCGCGCGGACGGGCGCACGGCGTACCCGATGTGGCCGCCCCAGGTGTAGAGCAGCTCGTTGAGCTCGTGGCGCAGCGAGATGCGTCCGACGTACTCGTCGTCCTCGGCCATCCACAGCTCGGTGAACGGCACGAACTGACGCGGGCGGGGTGCGTCCTCCTCGCGCTGGAGCACCAGGAAGCGGCACAGCGCCGCGAACTCCTCGGGGTCCTCGAGCCCCTGCCGGGTGAACTCCACGCCCGCGAACCCGGCGTCGGAGGACCAGGACAGGAGGTTGGCGTACATCGCCTCGTCGGCGGCGACGAACTCGTCGGCCGCGGCGAGGAACGAGCGGTGGAAGCGCGGGTGGGGGTCGACCAGCTTCATGGGTGCACGTGCCGGGTCACGAGCGGCCGCGGCTCCGCCCCGCGGTGCGGACGCCGGCGAGGGGCTCGCGCTGCTCCAGCCAGTGCAGGAGCAGCCGGGCCCCGAAGCCGGTGGCGCCGGGGGTCCACTCGAAGGCGTCCACCGGGGAGTCCCCGACCGAGGCGATGTCGAGGTGGGCCCACGGCACGTCGCCGGTGAAGTGCTGCAGGAACAGCGCGGCGGTGATCGCGCCCGGCGAGCCGGCGGCGTTGTCGGCGTCGGCGATCTTCGACTCCAGGCGCTCCTCGTAGTCGGCCACGAGCGGCAGCCGCCACAGCGGCTCCCCCGCGGCCTTGCCGGCGACGTCGAGCTGCTCGGCGAGCGCGTCGTCGTCGGCGAAGATCCCGCCGGTGCGCTGCCCGAGGCTGACCTTGACCGCGCCGGTCAGCGTCGCGACGTCGACGAGCACGTCGGGCTTGAGCTCGGCGACGGCGTAGGCGAGCGCGTCGGCCAGCACCAGGCGCCCCTCGGCGTCGGTGTTGGTGACCTCGCTGGTGCGGCCGCCGTAGTGGCGGACCACGTCGCCGGGGCGCAGGGAGGAGCCGCTGACGGAGTTCTCCGCGCAGGCCATCAGACCGGTCACCTTCACCGGGCAGTCCAGGGCGGCGAGCTGCTCCATCACCGAGAGCACGACACCGGCCCCGGTCATGTCGCGCTTCATGGTCGTCATCGCCTCGGCCGGCTTGATGGACAGGCCGCCGGTGTCGAAGGTGATGCCCTTGCCGACGAGCACCACGTGCGGCGTACGCCGTGAGGCGCGCGACGGCGCGTAGTCGAGCCGCACCAGCCGGGGCGGGTTGGCCGAGGCCTGACCGACACCGGTCAGACCGCCGAAGCCCTCCTCGCGCAGCTGCGTCTCGTCCCACACGCGGAGGTCGAGCTTCTGCGCGGACGCCACCTCGGCAGCTCGCTCCGCGAGCCAGATCGGGGTCTTCTCGTTCGAGGGCACCAGGGCCAGGGTGCGCGCCGCCCAGCCGGCCCCGCTGGTGGCGAGCGCGGCTGCGAGGGCGGTCTCGCGGGCAGAGGGGCGGACCAGCCCGGCGAGCACGACCCGAGGCGCGAGGCCGGGGTCACCGGTCTTGAGGTCGTAGCGGAAGCCACCCAGCACGACGCCCTCGACGAAGGCACGCAGGCCGGCGTCGTCGGCGAGCGCGGGCACCGTGGTCACGACCCGGCGCGGTTCCGTGGCGCCGTCCCCGGCGCGCTGGGACGAGCGGGAGCGGCGTACGACGGCGGCACCGGCACGGCGGAGGTCGGTCGACGTCGAGGTGCCGACTCCCACCAGCAGGACCGTGAGGGGGGTGCCGTCGTCGTCGGAGCCGCGTGCGAGCAGCACGTGCTCGACGACCTCGCCGGCACGCCCCTGGGCACCCTGGTGCTCGAGCAGCGCGACCAGGTCGACGTCGACACGCTCGAGCAGCTCGGCGGCCCCCGGGCCGAGGACGAGCGTGTCGTCCTCGGCCAGGAACGGCAGCGCCAGCACGTCGGCGCGGGACAGCTCGGACGCGAGGTCCCCACCCAGGCTGACGTGCGGGCGCAGTGGTGTGTTCGGGAGCGTCATGGCTCCCGGTGCCGGGGCTGAGATCAGCCCACGACCTGATGGAGGGCCGACTCCAGCGCGCCGGCCTCCTCGGCGTTGAGCTCGACCACGAGGCGGCCACCGCCCTCGAGCGGGACGCGCATGACGATGCCGCGACCCTCCTTGGTCACCTCGAGCGGACCGTCGCCCGTCCGCGGCTTCATCGCCGCCATCCGAACACCTCTTCCTGTGTCACCAGCATGCTGGTCGGCTCGCGGGCGAGGGCCAAGCACCCCCGCTCCGGCGAGCCGGATCGACACCTATTATCTCCCACCGTGTCGGTGTGCGGCACATCACCCCTGGGGAGAGCCGATGACGTCAGCCAGCAGCAGCGCCGACCAGCCCGTGGTCGTGACCCGCGAGGGCGGCGTCGCGACCCTCACCCTGAACCGTCCCGACGCCATGAACAGCCTCGACGTGGCCACCAAGGACGCCCTGCTCGCGGCCGTCACCGAGGTCGCCGACGACACGTCGGTGCGCTGTGTCGTGCTCACCGGCACCGGGCGCGCCTTCTGCGTGGGCCAGGACCTCAAGGAGCACGTCGGGCTGCTCGAGCAGGGCGCCGAGGCGCTCTTCACCACCGTTCCCGAGCACTACAACCCGACCGTGCTGGCGCTGGCGACGATGCCGAAGCCGGTGGTCGCGGCCCTCAACGGCGTGGCGGCCGGCGCCGGCGCCAGTCTGGCGCTGGCCTGCGACTACCGGGTCGCGGCCGACACGGCCGGCATCAACCTGGCGTTCTCCGGGATCGCCCTGTCCTGCGACACCGGCTCGTCGTGGACGCTCCAGCGGCTGGTCGGCCCGGCCAAGGCGCTGGAGCTGCTCTACGAGCCGCGGACCATCAAGGCCGACGAGTGCGCCGACCTCGGTCTCGTGACGCGCGTGGTTGCCGGCGACGAGCTGGCCGGCGAGGTCGCGACGCTGGCCGGGCGGCTCGCGGCCGGCCCGACGCTGTCCTACGCCGCCATCCGCCGCTCGGTGCACTTCGCGGCCACCCACGACCTGCCGTCGTCGCTGGACTTCGAGGCTCGGATGATGACCGAGACCGGCGGCACCGAGGACCACCGCAACGCCGTCGACTCCTTCGTCGCCAAGCAGCGTCCGACCTTCCACGCCCGCTGACCCCGGCCGCCGGCGGCGGAACCTTCGGCATGTAACGCGGGGTTATGGACGCCCACCAAGGCTCACGACGCGTGGTAGGCGTCCACAGGACGTGGCCGGATGCGAGAACGTCCGGCCAGCCTGCCGTTGTGGTGGCAGGTCGTCAGCGGGCCGTGCAGGCGGCGAGGTGGTCGTTGACCATCCCGGTGGCCTGCATGAGGGCGTACGCCGTGGTGGGGCCGACGAAGCGGAAGCCCCGACGCTTGAGCTCCTTGGCCATCGCGGCCGACTCCGCCGTCACCGCCGGTACGTCGCCCAGGGTGCGCGGGGCGGGCCGCTCGCTGCCGGGCGCGAAGGACCAGAGCAGCTCGTCGAGGCCACCGTCGAGGGCCACGACGGCCCGGGCGTTCAGGACCGCGGCCTCCACCTTCGAGCGGTTGCGGACGATGCGGGCGTCGGTCAGCAGGTCGTCGACCCGCGCCGCGTCGTAGGACGCGACCGTCGCGGGGTCGAAGCCGGCGAAGACCTCCCGGAAGGCGTCGCGCTTGCGCAGGATCGTGAGCCACGACAGGCCGGACTGGAAGGCCTCGAGCGTGAGCCGCTCGTAGAGCGCGGCCTCCCCGTGCACCGGACGGCCCCACTCCTCGTCGTGGTAGGTGAGGTAGTCGGCCGTGCTCAGCCCCCAGGGGCAGCGCAGCTCCCCGTCGGGACCGGGCTGCGCGCCGCCGGAGTCGTCCCTGTCGGACTCCGTCACCCGGCGTCCTCGGTCCGGGCGTCGCCAGCGGCGTCGTCGACCTGGGTCGCGAGCCGCTCGAGCAGCGCGTCGACCTCGGACATCCGGTAGCCGCGGAACGCGGTGGTGAAGCGCACCCGTCGCAGGTCGGACGCCGACAGCGGACCGGCCGGGACGCCGGGGTCGGGCCGGTCGTCGAAGGTCTCCTCGAGTCCCCCGCCGCGGCCCACCGCGACGACGGCGACCACCCCCAGGACGGCCATCACCAGGAGGGCGAAGAACCAGGTCATCGCCCGATGCTCCCACCCGGAGGCTCGGCGTCGCGCTCCTCGCGGGCGGCGACCATGACCGCCACCGCTTCGTGCGGGTCGTCGGTCAGGGTGATCAGGTCGAGGTCGGCGGCGCTGACCTTGCCGCCTGCCACCGCGGTGTCGCGCAACCAGGCCAGCAGCCCCGACCAGTAGTCGACACCTACCAGCACGACAGGGAAAGACGTCACCTTGCGGGTCTGCACCAGGGTCAGCGCCTCGAAGAGCTCGTCGAGGGTGCCGAGCCCGCCGGGCAGCACCACGAAGCCCTGGGAGTACTTCACGAACATCGTCTTGCGGGCGAAGAAGTAGCGGAAGTTGACCCCGAGCTCGACGTACGGGTTGAGCCCGACCTCGAACGGCAGCTCGATGCCGAGCCCCACCGACGTCCCACCGGCCTCCGTGGCGCCCTTGTTGGCCGCCTCCATCGCCCCGGGCCCGCCGCCGGTGATGACGGCCAGCCCGGCCTCGGCCAGGCCGCGGCCGACCTGCTCGGCGACCGCCCAGACCGGGTCGTCGGTCGTCGTGCGGGCGGACCCGAAGACCCCGACCGCCGGGCCCGAGCTCGGCGAGCGCGCCGAAGCCCTCGACGAACTCGCTCTGGATCCGCAGCACGCGCCAGGGGTCGGTGTGCACCCAGTCGGACGCGCCCCGCGAGTCGAGCAGGCGCTGGTCGGTGGTGGTGCCGCCGGGGTGGCTCTGGCTGCCGCGCAGCCGCACCGGCCCTCGGTAGCGGTCGGTGTCGTCGTGGCCGGTCACCGGGTGCCTGCCAACCACGCCCGCAGCTGGTCCGCGACGCGAGCGACGTGCTCGACGGGGACGTGCTCGTCCTGACGGTGGGCGTACATCGGGTCGCCGGGGCCGAAGTTGACCGCCGGCACCCCGAGGCCGCTGAAGCGCGCCACGTCCGTCCAGCCGAACTTCGGGTTCGCCTCGCCGCCGACCGCGGCGACGAAGTCGCGCGCCGCCGGCACGCCGAGCCCGGGCAGGGCGCCGGGCGAGGAGTCCGTGACCTGCACCAGGTGCGGGGCGAAGAGGTCGGTGAGGAAGGTCAGCGCCTCCTCCTCGGACCTGTCCGGGGCGAAGCGGTAGTTGACCGAGACCACGCAGGAGTCGGGCACGACGTTGCCGGCCACCCCGCCGGTGATGCCGACCGCGTTGAGGCCCTCGCGGTACTCCAGGCCGTCGATGACCGGTCGCCGCGCCTCGAAGGAGGCCAGCGTCTCCAGGACCGGGCCGGCGGCGTGGATGGCGTTGGAGCCCATCCACGACCGGGCGGAGTGCGCCCGCTGGCCGGTGAGGGTCACCTCGACGCGCATGGTGCCCTGGCAGCCGGCCTCCACGACGGCGTTCGAGGGCTCCATGAGGACGGCGAAGTCGGCCTCCAGCAGGTCGGGCCGGGTCGCGGCGAGCCTGGTCAGCCCGTTGCGCTCGGCCTCGACCTCCTCGCACTCGTAGAACAGGTAGGTGACGTCGCGCGGGGGGTCGGTGACCGTGGCGGCGAGGTGGAGCCCGACCGCGACGCCGCCCTTCATGTCGCAGGTGCCGAGCCCGTGGAGGATCCCGCCCTCGAGCCGCGACGGCAGGTTGTCGTGCTCGGGCACGGTGTCGAGGTGCCCGGCGAGCACCACCCGGTCGGCCCGGCCGAGCCGGGTGCGCGCGACGACGCTGTGGCCGAACCGCTCGACCTCGAGGTGCGGGTAGCGGCGGAGCAGCCCCTCGACGGCGTCGGCGATGGCCTGCTCGTCGCCGCTCACCGAGGGGATGTCGACCAGCCGGCGGGTGAGCTCGAGCGGGTCCCCGACGGCGTCGGCGAGGTGGTCGGACAGAGGGGTGGCAGGGGACATGTCGACCATCCAACCTCATGGCACCGACGCACCCCGCCGTACGCCGTGGCGCGGCCCGGACAGCTGCCGGACGGTTGCCCGGCTTCGGTAGCCTGCCCTCGTGAGCACCCCCTCCCCCACGCCCTCGTCGGCGTCGTCCACGCCTGCCGTCGAGGCCCACGGATCTGCCCTCGTCACCCGCGTCGCGGGCACGTCAGGTGGGGGCGCCGTGCTCGACGCGTGGTTCCCCGCCCCTGCGCTGGGCGCGCCGCCCACCGGCCACGAGGCCCCGGCCGAGCTCACGGCGCTCGCCGGCGAGGATGCCGTGCGCGGCGTCGTCCGCGAGGTCGTCGAGGTGCACGTCGCCGACCTCCAGGCGCCGCCCGCCGACACCGTCGACGCCTGGCTGCGCCTGCACCTGCTCAGCCACCGGCTCGTGCGCCCCCACGGCGTCAACCTCGACGGCCTCTTCGGGCTGCTGACGAACGTGGTCTGGACGAGCGTCGGCCCCTGCGCGGTCGAGGGCTTCGAGCAGACGCGGCTGCGGCTGCGGGCCGCGGGCCACCACGTGACCGTGCTGGGGGTCGACAAGTTCCCCCGCATGACCGACTACGTGCTGCCGTCGGGCGTCCGCGTCGCCGACGCCGACCGGGTCCGCCTCGGCGCCCACCTCGCCTCCGGCACGACGGTCATGCACGAGGGCTTCGTGAACTTCAACGCCGGCACGCTCGGCTCCTCCATGGTCGAGGGCCGGATCAGCGCCGGCGTGGTCGTGGGCGACGGCTCCGACGTCGGCGGCGGCGCCTCCGTCATGGGCACCCTCTCGGGCGGCGGCACCCAGGTCATCTCCGTCGGCGAGCGGTGCCTGCTCGGCGCGAACTCCGGGCTCGGCATCACCTTGGGCGACGACTGCGTCGTCGAGGCCGGGCTCTACGTCACCGCCGGTACGAAGGTCCTGCTGCAGGACGGGGACGGCGAGCGCATCGTGAAGGCGCGCGAGCTCTCGGGTGCGAGCAACGTGCTGTTCCGCCGCAACTCGACCACGGGCGCGGTCGAGGCCGTGCCGTGGAAGGGCGACGGCATCGCCCTCAATGCCGCCCTGCATGCCAACGACTGACCCCGACGCCGCAGGGCCGCGGACCACGACGGAGACCGGTCGGGTCCTGCTGCCGCTCCTCGCGGTCGTCGTGGTGGTCGTGCTGGGGATCGCGCTCGCCGTACGCCTGGGGGCGGGGCCGTTCCCCGACTCCGAGGTGTGCCGCGCGGAGGTCGGCGACGTCACCGCGGAGGTGAGCGGCGAGCAGGCCGAGAACGCGAGCCTCATCGCCGGCATCGGCGTACGCCGTGGTCTGCCGGCCCGCGCGGTCTCCATCGCGCTCGCGACGGCGTTCCAGGAGAGCAAGCTGGAGAACCTCGAGGGCGGCGACCGCGACTCGGTCGGGCTGTTCCAGCAGCGCCCCTCCCAGGGCTGGGGCAGCGCCGAGCAGATCAGCGACCCGGTCTACGCCACGAACGCGTTCTACGACGGGCTGGTGGAGATCGACGGCTACGAGGACATGCGGATCACCGAGGCTGCCCAGGCGGTGCAGCGCTCCGGCTACCCCGAGGCCTACGAGGAGCACGCCGAGGGCGCTCGCGCGCTCGCGTCGGCGCTGACCGGGTACAGCCCCGGAGCCTTCACGTGCGTGGTGCGGCACGGCGACCTCGACGCCGAGGGCCCGGAAGGGCGCGGGCTGACCCCGCGGGCGTCGGCCGCGGCCGACGACCTCGAGCGGGTGTTCGGTGACCTGGCCCTGGGCGGGTTCGCTCCCGAGGGGGTCTCCACCGGCCACATGGAGGGCTCGGCCCACTACGACGGCCGCGCCGTCGACGTGTTCTTCCGGCCGGTGAACGAGCCGAACCTGCGGCGCGGGTGGGCGGTCGCGCAGTACCTCGTCGCGCACGCCGAGCGGCTCGGCGTCGACCACGTCATCTTCGACGGCCGGATCTGGTCGGCCGGCCTGCGCTCGGAGCAGGGCTGGCGCGAGTACGACGCCCCGGTCGACGACTCCACCCCCGCCCCGACCCGCGTCATCCTCGAGCACCGCGACCACGTGCACCTCGACGTGGTCGAGGGCGGGTGAATCAGGACCTTCGGCCCCGATTCACCCCTGAACCGCCCCTTCCTGGCTCGCCCCCCTCCCTCCGGAGCACCCTCGGGCCCCACACTGTTGTCAGTCGGGTCAGCTGCTCGGCGGGGGACGCCGGGCACACGCCGGCCGACGGAGGAGCGGGCATGGGATCGACCTCGATGATGTACACGATGGGCATGGCCCTGGACCGGGCCGCCGACGCCGGGCACCCGGTCAGCATCCTCGTGGAGGGCTCGTGGGTCGACGGCCTGATCGCCGCCGTCGACGGGATGGGCGTGGTGCTCGAGGGCGATGACGGCGACCACACCGTCATCCGGGTCGACCGCGTGGCGGCCGTGAAGGTGCACGCGGAGTCACCCTTCCGGACGTCGATCTCCCGCGGACCGGGGGGACCGGAGGCCCGACCCATGCCGGGCCCGCGGACCGGCTGAGGGCGCTCACCCGATCGGTCAGACCTCCCGGGACTTACGTCCGTAATCCTGTTTGTCCGCTTTCGTCCGGGCTGTCCCGTCGGTCATCCTGGAGGCGTGCCGCGGGGGCGCGGCCGCCAGGAGGGGACGAGACATGCAGACGTCGATGCTCTACACGATGGGAATGGCCCTGGACCGGGCGGCCGAGCACGGGCACCCGGTGCGGCTCCTGGTCGAGGGGGCCTGGCTCGAGGGCAGCATCGCCGCCGTCGACAGCATGGGGGTCGTGCTCGAGTCGGCACCGGGCCACCACTCCGTGGTGCGCCTCGAGCGCATCGCCGCGGTCAGCGTCGCCTCCGAGTCACCGCTGCGGGCGCCGATCGCGCGGACGCCGTACTGCGACGAGACGGTCGTGCGCCCAATGCCGGGCACACGCACCGCCTGAGCGCTCTCAGGCCAGCCGAGCGACCGCGGCGCCGACGCGCTCGTCCGTGGCGGTGATCGCCACCCGTACGTGGCGGGCGCCGGCGGTGCCGTAGAAGTCGCCGGGCGCGACGAGGATCCCGCGGTCGGCCAGCCAGGCGACCGTGTCCCAGCAGGGCTCGTCGCGCGTGGCCCAGAGGTAGAGCGCCCCCTGCGAGTGGTCGACGGTGAAGCCCGCCCCGAGCAGCGCGCCCCGCAGCGCCGTTCGTCGAGCTGCGTAGCGCTCGCGCTGCTCGGCGACATGGGCGTCGTCGGCGAGGGCGGCGGCCATCGCCACCTGCATCGGCCCGGGCAGCATGAGCCCGAGGTTCTTGCGGACCGCGGTCAGCTCCGCGACGACCGCGGGGTCGCCGGCGACGAAGGCGCAGCGGTAGCCGGCCAGGTTCGAGCGCTTCGACAACGAGTGCACCGTGAGGATCCCGGTGACGTCGCCGTCGCAGACGTCGGGGTGCAGCACCGAGACCGGCTCGGCGTCCCAGCCACTCTCGAGGTAGCACTCGTCGGAGACCAGCAGGGCGCCGCGCTCGCGGCACCACGCCACGACCTTGCGCAGGTGCTCGACGCCCAGCACCCGACCGGTCGGGTTCGACGGCGAGTTGATCCAGACCAGGCTCGGGCTCTCCGGGCCGAGGCTGGTCAGCGCGTCGGTGGCCACCACGCGGGCGCCGGCGAGCGCCGCCCCGACGGCGTACGTCGGGTAGGCGAGCGCCGGGGCGACCACGAGGTCACCGGGGCCCAGTCCGAGGTGGGAGGCGAGCCCGGCGATGAGCTCCTTGGAGCCGACGCTGGGCAGCACGTGTCGCGGCTCGAGGCCGACGGCGCCGGCGCGGCGCTCGAGCCAGCCGACGATCGAGGCGCGCAGCCTCGGCGTACCGATGGTGAGGGGGTAGCCCGGCGAGTCCGAGGCGTCGGCCAGCGCCTGGCGCACCACGTCGGGCGTGGGGTCGACCGGGGTGCCGATGGACAGGTCGACGACCCCGTCGGGGTGGGCCCGCGCGCGGTCCCCCATCGGGACCAGTGCGTCCCAGGGGAAGTCGGGCAGCCGCCCGGAAACCGGACGTGCCGCCCACCGGGGAGCCCCGGGAGACGGCACGGTCGAGTCGTTCGAGGACCCGGAGGTCACTCGTCGTGCTCCTGCGGGGGCAGCGCGGCGACGACGGGGTGGTCCTTCTCGATGACGCCCATCTTGGCGGCGCCACCGGGCGAACCGAGGTCGTCGAAGAACTCCACGTTGGCCTTGTAGTAGTCCTTCCACTGCTCCGGGGTGTCGTCCTCGTAGTAGATGGCCTCCACCGGGCAGACGGGCTCGCAGGCTCCGCAGTCCACGCACTCGTCGGGGTGGATGTAGAGCATGCGCGAGCCTTCGTAGATGCAGTCGACGGGGCACTCGTCGACACAGGCGCGGTCCTTCAGGTCCACACAGGGCTCGGCGATGACGTAGGTCACCTGGTTCCTCCTCGACGCGGTGCGCCCGTGGTCGCGGGCGCGGGATGCTGGCTCCGACAGCCTAGTATCCACACGCGCCGTCGGCGCGGCGCCCTGGCCGAGTCTCGCCGTACGTCGCCTCCGCCCCCCTCCTCCCCCTCGCGAAGGACCGCCCGTGCCTCTCCCGACCGCTCTCGGGCCCGCCTGCCTCGGGCTGCGCGTCGTCGTGCGCCGGGTGCTCCCGGGCGAGACCGGACCCAGCGGCGGACCGGCGATGACCGACGTGCTCGGGGTGCTCGAGAGCTGGGAGGACGACGCGCTGACGGTGCGCCGCGAGGACGGCACGGTGCTGCGGATCGAGCGCGCGACGCTCGTCTCGGGCAAGGCCGTCCCGCCGCGGGCGTCGGTGCGCCACCGGGTGCCGGCCGAGGTGGCCGCCCGTCGTGCCCTCGGGTCCTGGCCGGCCGTCGAGGCCGAGCCCCTCGGCGAGTGGGTGCTGCGGGCGTCCGGCGGCTTCAGCGCCCGGGCCAACTCGGTGTTCCTCGCCGGCGACCCGGGCGTGCCGTGGGACGAGGCGGTGGCGCGGGCGCGGTCGTTCTACGCCGCTCGTGGCCTGCCACCGTGGGCCCAGGTCGTCGTCGGCTCCCCCGAGGACCTGCGCGCCGAGGCCGACGGCTGGGCGCAGGCCCGCCCGGGCGAGTCCGACTCGCTGCTGCAGGTCGCCTCGGTGGCCCAGGCCGTCCGCCAGGCGCGTTCAAGCGGCGCAAATGTTCTCGCACCAGCCGACAAGCACGGCGTGTCGGACCTGGTGCGAGAACATTTGCGCGGAGGGACGCTCCACGTCGTGGGGGAGATGTCGGAGGGGTGGCTGGCCACCGACGAGCGGGCGCGCGAGCGGCCCGAGGCGGCGCGGACGGTGCTGGAGGGGCCGGACCACGTCGCCTTCGTGACCCTCGAGCTCGACGGAGCCGTCGTGGCGCGGGCTCGGGCGGCGATGCCGGAGGGCGACGACTGGGTCGGCATCACCGACGTCTGGGTCGACCCGGAGCGGCGCCGCGCCGGGCTGGCCCGGGCGGTGGTGGGCGCGCTGATGCCCTGGGCCGCCGAGCGCGGTGCGAGCACGGCGTACCTCCAGGTCCGCGCGGACAACACCGCCGGGCTGGCGCTCTACCAGCGGTTCGGGTTCGTCACGCACCACGCCTACCGCTACCTGCGACTGCCGGACTGACCGCGGGGTACGTCGCCCCGCCGCAGGACCGCGCGACGCGGGCTACTCGCAGATGACGGTGTCCGAGGGGGTGTAGACGGTGGTGTCCTTCTCGCGCTTCACGATCTCGGACGACCCGGGCTCGCGGAAGATGCGGGTGACGTCGACGGTGAAGCCGCCGTACCCCTCGTTGGGCACGCACTCCTCGCCGCTGCCGTAGCGGGTGTCGGGCGAGGTGAAGGCGTACTGCCCGCTCGTGACCGACTCGATGTCCCACACCTTCGTCGACCACATCCGCACCGTCAGCGAACCCGTCCCACCCGGAGCGCTGGGGACGTGGATCGCCTGGATGAGCACGCCGTACTCGGTGTCGTTGCGGAACTTCAGGTCGACCACCGGGAACGCCACCGTCGCCTCGCGCCCCATCGGGTAGCGGTCGATGTAGAACGAGTGCGGCTTGTGCTCGACGTCCTTCAGCCCGGCGAAGAACGCCGCGTTGTACGTCGTGGTGGCGACCTGGCTGACCCCGCCGCCGAGCTCGGACTTGAAGACGCCGTCGCTGATGATGAAGCCCTCGGTGAACCCGTTCGCACGGGTGCGCTCTCCCACCGTCTCGTTGAGGCTGAACAGCTCACCGGGCGCCAGCACGGTGCCGTCGATCAGCTCGGCGGCCCGGCCGATGTTCGTGTTGCGGTAGTCCTCGTGGGGGTAGTAGGTCGGGAACTCCGACACCTCCTCCCGGATCCGCCAGTCGCGAGCCTCCGCGGTGCTGATCTCGGGATCGACCGGCTGGGGGTCGATGCGGGCACGGCGGTCGTCGCCGGTGCCGGTGAGGAGGTCGGGGAGGACCTCGACGATGCGGTCGCGGTCGATGGTCGCGCCACGTCGGCCCGGCACGACCTCGGGCCGGCCGTCGCGGATCGCGACGGTCGCGTCCACGGGCTCACGCGCGACGGACCGGGTCGCGGGGCGGAAGAGCCGCAGCAGCCGGTCCTCGTCCACCTCCGGCACCAGCGCCCCGTCGTCGACCTCCATCGACAGCGCGTCGGCGAACTGGGCCGGGCGGACCGTGACGTCCGTCGACCCGAAGCGGTAGACGACCGAGGCCGACATCGCGGGGTTGGCGAAGTCGCGCATGGCCTCGCTGACCTGTCGCGCGGAGAGCTCGGGGCGGGCGTTGCGCACGGGCAGCTGCACCACGTCCCGGGTGGGGAAGGCCGCGACCACCTGCGCGACGGCAGCGCGTACGTCGAGCCGGCGTCCGGGCTCGGGGTAGACCGGGCGTGCTCGGCCGTCGGCGAACTCGACGTCGCCCTCCACCGGCGCGACGTCGACGCGACCGGCGACCTCGGCGAGCCGCTGCTCGAGCAGGTCGTCGATGGTCACCACGACGGGGTCGTAGTCCTCCCCTCCGACGAACGACTCCCAGATGTCGGCCGGGTGCCAGCTGCGGCCGACCGGGACCTGGTCGATGGAGGCCGCGGCGTCGACCTCGAGGCCCACCTCCTCGGGGGCCAGCGCGAACTCGCGGTCGGAGGCGGCCACCACCAGGGGGCGGCGCTGGACGTCGGCGAGCCCGCGCCGCAGCTCCGCCGCGGCCGCCTGGGGCTTGAGACCCCCGACGTCGACGCCGGCGACGCTGGTGGCCCGCGGCAGCCGGTCGCTGGCGAGCACGTAGCCGGCGAGGTAGAAGCCGCCCACGATCACCGCCACGGCCACGGTCAGCCACACGAGGATCCGCCGGTCCCGTCGCCGCCGCGAGCGCTCCCGCTCCTGCTCCCGCGCGTCGTCACCGTCGTCACCCCGGGGGGCGGGGTCGTCAGCACGGTCGTCGAGCCAGGAGGTCGGTCCGGAGGTCACGGGGTCCAGGGTACGAACCCCCGCCGACGTCCGACGCGCGACGCTCTCAGCCGGACGGTCCCGACCTGCGCTCGCGCTGCGCGCGGGGCCACCGTCACAGTCCGGCGAACAGGTCGCTCTCCCAGCCGCGCTCGTCGGTCGGGCCCTTGGCGCCCTTGGCCAGCCGGTAGACCTCGGTGCCCCACACCTGGTTGCCGAGGTTGTTCGAGAGCGCGAAGAACGGCCCGTCGACCTCGATCTGGGTGGCGTGGGCGGCCATCGCGGCCATCTTCTGGTCGGCGTACGCCGTGCCGTCGACCTCGCAGGCGATCGCCTCGTCGGGCACCATGAAGCGCGGCGGGTTGTCGTAGTCCATGTCGGAGAACGGGTTCTCGATCCCGTTCTCCTCCATGACCCGTGCTCCCTCGCGCATCTTCGACAGCGACATCGCGGTCCAGTAGATCTTCGCGACGTCCCAGGGCTCGCCGAGGTCGAGGCGGTAGTGGGGCACGGCGGCGAGCTGGACGGCGTACATGGCGACGCGGTGGGCCTGAATATGGTCGGGATGACCATAATTGCCGAACTCGTCGTAGGTGACGAGGACCTGTGGGCGGACCTCACGGATGACCTCGACCAGCAGGTGGGCGGCCTCGGTCAGGTCGGCCCGCCAGAAGATGTCGGTGCGGTCGGTCTCGGCCGGCTTGGCGTGCCCGGTCTCGTCCCACGCCATGCCGGAGTCGCGGTAGTGGCCGGCGCCCCCGAGGAAGCGGTGGTCGGTGACCCCGAGCTCCTTCATCGCCGCCTCGAGCTCACCGACCCGGTGGGCCCCGAGACCGTCGTTCCGGTCGGCCGCGAGGTGCGCGAGCTCGGGGACGAGAACCTCCCCCTCCTCACCGAGCGTGCAGGTCACGAGCGTGACGCCCCGACCCTCCGCGACGTAGCGGGCCATGGTGGCGCCGTTGTTGATCGACTCGTCGTCGGGGTGTGCGTGCACCAGCAGCAGTCGCTGCTCGGGAGACTCCATAGGGTCACTGTAGGAGCAGTCCCGCGGCCCCGTGCCTGCGGCAGGAGGAGGTCGACGATGACGAGCCCGTCCCGCAGCGCACCGTCGCTGGTCCCGGGCCCCGCGGACGCCGACGCCATCGACGGACTCGCCGAGGCGTGCGGCGGCCGCGCTGGTCTGCACGGGGCGTTGAGCCACCTCAACCGTGTCGCCGAGCCGGCGTGGGGCCCGGGCTCCGCCGTGAGCCACGCCTTCGCCTGGGACAGCGCCGACCAGCGCAGCCAGCGTTGGTGGCCGCAGGGCGTCACCTCCTGCTCGGACGCGCGGCTCCCGGGCGGCCAGCCCTGGGCCGGGCCCCTGGTGCTGCTGACCACGTCGTACGCGAAGAAGGTGGGTGGGCTCGACAAGGGCTCACGCATCACGGTCGCCGACCTGAGTGACCCCCAGCAGGTGCGCTACCGGCACGTGCTGCTCGTCCGGGCGGTGCGCGACGGCACCGGAGCCGTCGACCTCAGACCGGTGAGGTCGCACGCCGGCGGCGTGGTGTGGCACGGCCCCTGGCTGTACGTCGCATCCACCCGCCGTGGTGTGCTGGTCTTCCGGCTCGACGACGTGGTCCGGGTGTCCCCCACCCCGGCGGACCGCCTCGGCCGCCACGACACCGGCGACGGTCTGGCTGGGTTCGGCCACGGCTACGCCCTGCCGCTGCACCACGTGCTCGGCCCGCCGGAGGACCCGACGCCCGGCGTCCCGGCGATGCGCTACTCGTTCCTGTCCCTGGCCCGCGGGCTCGACGGTCGGGCTGCGCTGCTCGCCGGCGAGTACGACGCCGGCGGCGGCACGCGGCGCCTGGTCGTCTTCGACCTCGACGCGGGCGGCGCCCCGACCGTCGACCCGTCCGGGGTGGCGACCTCGACACTCGTCGCCGACGGGGTCGACCGGATGCAGGGTGCGGTGTGGTTGCCCGACGGCCGGCTCGTGGTCACCGCCAGCCGGGGTCGCTACCGGCGGGGCAGCCTATGGGCTGGTCCGCCAGGCGCGCTCCAACGACAGCCCGCCGCCGTACCGGTGGGGCCGGAGGACCTGGCTTCCTGGCCGGAGCGAGACGAGCTGTGGACGACGACGGAGTATCCCGGGCATCGACTTGCGGTCGCGCTTCGCCTCTGAGGCCGCGTCCGGGGCGGTGTCCGCCGAGCGCTGCGCGGGGAAGCGGCTCTGCTGGGCGACGATGTGCACGGTGACGTAGTGGCCGGTGCTGCTCGTGCGGGTGGCGCCCTCGAACTCGATCTGGGCCTTGTCGACGAGCACCGTGTGGGCCTCCCAGAACGGGTAGCGCAGCCGGTCCTCCCACATCTGCTCGAGGCGTAGCACGACCTCGTCGCGCGAGAGCTGATCGGAGTAGGTGAACATGGCGATGACGAGGTGGTCGAGGTCGTCGGTGCACTCGACCTCCACCTCGTCGAAGATGCCGACGGAGGCGAGCGCGGCCCGCAGGTCGTCCTGCACGGCCCGCAGCTCGCGGCCCGATCCCGGGCTGGCGTTGACCTGAACCGCCCGACGCATCTTGTGGTACTGCGCGATCTCCACGACCTTGGTCCCTTCCCTCGTCCCTGGGTCCCATGATGGTGGGCACGCACGCGACGTTTCCAGGGAAGATGCCGGGCCCGGGCATATTCAGGACCTAGGCCACCGGTCGGTTCGGGACCTTCGGGCCGTCCGGGTCAGGAGACTGGTCCCGCAGCCCACGGGACGGGTCTCAGAAGCCGAGGGAGCGCCCGATGATCTCCTTCTGGATCTCCGTGGTGCCGCCGTAGATCGTCTGGATCCGGCTGTCGAGGAAGGCCTGCGCGATGGGGTACTCCAGCATGTAGCCGTAGCCGCCGTGCAGCTGCACGCCGCGGTCGACGATCTTGGTCTGCAGCTCGGTGGTCCACCACTTGGCCATGGCGGCGCCCACGGCGTCGAGCCGGCCCTCGTTGTGCTTGCGCACGCAGTCGTCGACGTACACCTGGCAGACCTCGGTCTCGGTGGCCATCTCCGCGATCAGGAAGCGGTTGTGCTGGAAGACGCCGATCGGCTTGCCGAACGCCGTGCGCTCCTTGGCGTAGGTCAGCGACATCTGCAGCACCTGCTGGCACGCCGCGGCCGCCATCATCGCGATCGACAGCCGCTCCTGGGGCAGGTTCATCATCAGGTAGACGAACCCCTGCCCCTCCTCGCCGAGCAGGTTCTCCTTCGGCACCACGACGTTGTCGAAGAACAGCTCGGCGGTGTCCTGGGCCTTGAGGCCGACCTTCTCGAGGTTGCGGCCGCGCTCGAAGCCCTCCATGCCGCGCTCCACGACGAGCAGGCTGATGCCCTGGTGACCGGCCTCCGGGTCCGTGCGCACGACCACCACGACCAGGTCGGACAGGATGCCGTTGCTGATGAAGGTCTTCGACCCGTTCACCACGTAGTGGTCGCCCTTGTCGACCGCCGTGGTGCGGATGCCCTGCAGGTCGCTGCCGGCCCCCGGCTCGGTCATCGCGATGGCTGTGATCAGCTCACCGCTGACGCAGCCGGGCAGCCAGCGCTGCTTCTGCTCCTCGGTCCCCAACGACGACAGGTAGGGGACGATGATGTCGGTGTGGACGATGAACCCGGGCCCGCTCGCGCCGGCCCGGGCCGACTCCTCGGCCATCACCTGGTTGTAGCGGAAGTCGCTGACCCCGGCGCCGCCGTGCTCCTCGGCGACGTCGAAGCAGAGCAGGCCCTGCTCGCCGGCCTTGCGCCACACCTCGCGGGAGACGACGCCGTCGGCCTCCCACTGCTTGTGGTGGGGGACGACCTCGCGCTCGAAGAACGTGCGCACCGTCCGGCGGAACGACTCGTGCTCCTCGTCGAAGATGTCGCGCGGCTGGCGGCCATCAGCTGATCCACTCCTTGAGCTGCGCGATCGTCCTCGCCGGGTCCTCGCTGGCGGGCACGACGTTGAGGTGGGTGACGCCGGACGCCTGGAAGGCCGCGATGCGCTCCTTGACGTAGGACTCCGGGCCCACGAGGTTGCACATCTCCAGCAGGTCCTCCGGTACGGCGGCCGCGGCCTCGTCCTTCTTGCCGTCGAGGTAGAGGTCCTGGATGAGCTCGGCCTCCTTCTCGTAGCCGTACTGCACGCACAGGTCGTTGTAGAAGTTCTTGCCCTTGGCGCCCATGCCGCCGATGTAGAGCGCGAACATCGGGCGGGCGAAGTCGAGCATGCCCTTGACGTCCTCGCCGATCGACACCATGCCGCCGGCCGCGACCTGCAGCGGGCCGAGCTCGTCCGATCGCTTCGCGGCCCCGGTGGCGAGCGAGTCGCCCCACACCTTGTCGGCCAGCTCGGGCGCGAACAGGTGCGGCAGCCAGCCGTCGGCGTACTCCGCGGTGGCGGCGACGTTCTTCTGTCCCAGCGAGGCGATCCAGATCGGGATGGTGTCGCGCTCGGGCTTGGTGAGCATCTTCAGCGGCTTGCCGAGACCGGTGCCCTGGCCCTCGGGCAGCGGCAGCTTGATGATGCCGTCGTTCTCGAGCTTCTCGCGCTTGAGCGCGCGGCGGACGAGGTCGACGACCTCGCGGGTGCGACCCAGCGGCTTCTCGTAGGGCAGGCCGTGCCATCCCTCGATGACCTGCGGGCCGGAGGCGCCGAGGCCGAGGATCGCGCGGCCGCCGGAGATGTTGTCCAGCCCCGCCGCGGTCTGCGCGATCAGCGCGGGCGTGCGGGAGTAGATGTTGAGGATGGCCGAGCCGATCTCGACGGTCTCGGTCTTCGCGGCGAGGTAGCCCATGAGCGTGGGCGAGTCGAAGCCGTAGGCCTCCGCGACCCAGACGGTGTCGAGCCCGGCCTTCTCCCACGCCACGACCTGGTCGGCGGCGTTGCGGGGGTTGCCGTCGTACATCAACGGGGTGGAGAGCTTCATGGACCGTCCTCGGCGTGTGGTGGGTGGTTCGGGCTGTGCTGCGGAGCCTAAGACCCTGACAGTAATACTGTTAGAGTCCGTGGGGAACACCACAGCAGGAGGAAGTCCGGTGACCGGTCCCGAGGCAGCGGTTGGCACGGAGGAGCACACGCTCACCGTCGACGAGCTCGCCGCCACGACGGGCCTGACGGTGCGCAACACCCGCTACTACGCGAGCCTCGGTCTGCTCCCCCCGCCGGTACGCCGCGGGCGGGTCGCCTTCTACGGGCCCAGCCACGTCGCCCGCCTCGAGCTGGTGCGGGCCCTGCAGGACCACGGCTTCACGCTGTCGGCGATCGAGCGATACCTCGCCAACGTCGCCGAGACCGCGACGCCGGCCGAGCTGTCGGTGCAGCGCGCCGTGCTGACCGCCTGGCGCCCCAGCCGGCGCGAGGACGTGCGGGCCGAGGAGCTCGCCGAGCGCGCGGGTCGTCCGCTCAGCGAGGACGACGTGGCCTGGCTGGTCGACGTCGGGGCGCTGCGCCGGGTCGGCGGCGACTTCCAGGCGCTGCCGGTGCTGCGGCTCGCCGTCGAGCTCCTCGACGTGGGCATGCCGGTGGCGGGCATCCGGGCCGCCGACCGCGCCGTACGCCGTCACATGGGTGAGCTGGCCGACGAGCTGCAGGACATCCTCGACGACGTGCTCGCCGGCTACGACGTGGCCGCCATGTCGCGCGACGAGGCCCGTGAGCTCGAGCGGGCCCTGGGCGCGCTGCGGACGCTGACCCTGGACTCGATCGTCGAGAGCTTCCAGCACGCCGCCCACCAGCTGGCGACACGGTCGTTGACCACCTCCCCGCTGTCGGACGTCGCGCACGGCTGAGGCGTGGAGATCACCGTGCGCCGCCCCCTCCACACCACGGCGCTGCTGCTCGTCGGCCTGCTCGCGCCCGTCGCGTGCACGACGCAGAGCGCTGCACCCGAGACCTCCGCCGTCCGAGCGCCGCGCGTGACCCTGGGGGTCACCCAGCTCATCCCCGAGGAGGGCACCGACCAGGCGCTGCTGCGTGTCACCAACGACGGGGACGAGCAGCTGCTGGTGACGGCGGTCGGTCTCGACTGGCCGGGGTACGGACCGGCCTTCGCCGTGCCCAACGACGCGACCGTGGCGGCCGGACGGACGCTCGACCTCCGCACGACGCTGCCGGAGCCGGTGTGCGACGAGCGCGTGCCCGAACCCGCGGCCGGCGTGCTCGACACCAGCACCGGCCGCGTGGTGGCGCCGCTGAAGGACACCAGCCAGGACTACCTGCGGCGGCTGTGGCGCACCCAGTGCGATGCGCGGCTGGTCTCCGAGGCGCTGTCCCTGGACGTCACGGGTGGCTGGACGCAGGAGGGCGCCGGAGACGACGCCTCGGCCTCCAGCACGCTGGTCCTCACCCGCCGCACCGGCGACGAGCCGCTCGAGGTGCGCCGCGTCGACGGCAGCGTGCTCTACGACCTGGCCCTGGACGAGCCGCTGCTCGTGGCCCCTGGAGAGGACGGCGGCCGCACGACCGTGCGCATCCTGCCGGGGAACCGCTGCGACGAGCACGCTCGCGGCCAGGCGACGGCACCCTTCGACTTCAGCGTGGGTCTCACCGTCGGGGACCGACGGGTGACCGTGCCCTTCCCGGTCACCACGGAGGCCTCCAACGCCGCGCAGGACCTGCTCGACCGGGTCTGCGGGAAGGTCACCACCGCCGACTGAGACGCCGACGGGCGCACCCTCACGAGGAGGATGCGCCCGTCGGTCGACCCGCGTCGGTCAGGACTCCTGCGGCGGCGTCACACACTCGTCGTCGTCGTTGAGGACGGTGCCCTCGGGGCACTCCTCGGGGGGCGGCGCGGGGCATTCGCCGTACTGGTCGGGGGTGCTGCCGTCAGGGCACTCCTCAGGAGGCGTGGCGCACCCGGTGTGGGCCGGGTTGGACTGGCCGACGCCCTGGTTGCGGTCGCACTCGTAGCCGGCGTTGGCGTCGCCACCGTCAGGTGCCTGTCCCGGTGGGTTCTTGGCGTCGGCCTTGCCGACGGAGCCGGCGGGCGGCTTGTTCGAGTTCTCATTCTCGTTGCCGTTCATCGACGGGCCCGACTGGGTCGGACAGTAGGCGTGACCAGGGCAGTCCTGGTTCGCACCGCTGCTCGACGGGGGCGCCGCCTGAGCGGCCGGCGTGGCGAAGGCGAAGACGGCCAACGAGGCCGCCGCGGTCGCGCCGAGGCGCGAGATCGTACTGTTCATGAGATCCCCTTGCTCGGTGCCGCCACCCGAGTTCCCCCCCGGGCAGGAGCGGCACGATGTGTGTGACGGGCCAAACGATAGTGACGCCGAGGAGTCACGCACCAGGGCCGAAAGGGCCCTTGCGCGCCACGTGATCCGTCGTGATCAGGCCCAGCGACGCGCGATCCCGTAGGCCTGCGCCGCGTAGCCGCCACCGAACAGCTCGGCGTGCACGAGCAGGCAGTGCAGCTGGTGCAGCCCCACCCGCTCGGAGCGGCCCGGGGCAGGCGGGTGCACCTCGTCGTAGCCGGCCAGCACGACATCGAGGTGCGGCGCCCCGAAGAGCGCCAGCAGGGCGAGGTCGGTCTCGCGGTGGCCGCCGTGCGCAGCGGGATCGATGAGCACCGCGCCGTCGGCGGTCCACATGAGGTTGCCCGACCACAGGTCACCGTGGATCCGCGCCGGCCGGTCGTCGGTGTCCAGCGCACCGCCGGCCACCCGGCGCACGAACCGGTCGAGCACCGCGGCGGCGTCGGCGTCGTACAGACCGCCGTCCCGGCACCGCGCCACCATCGGGGCGAGCCGCGCCTCGGCGTAGAACGCGCCCCAGGTGCTCCACGCCCCCAACGGCAGCGGGAGCGGCTGCGCGAGCGGTCCGAAGAACCCGTCGCCGGTCCAGCCGGCGGGCGGGCTGCCCCAGGCGTCGGCGCCGGCGTCGTGGGTCACCGCCAGTGACCGTCCGAACGAACGGGCAGCTTCCCGGGTCGGAGGCACCGGGACGAGGCGTTCCAGGTCGAGGTGCCCGTCGGAGCGTGCACGGACCTCGACGACCCGCGCACCACCGGCGTCACGCAGCCACTCCAGCCCCGTCGCCTCCCAGGCGAAGTAGCCGCTGGGCGCGGTGGCGTCGGCCTTGCGGAAGGTCAACGCACCGGCCCGACCCACCGGGGCACGGTGGAGCGGTAGGTGGCGTAGCCCTCGCCGAACAGCTCGGCCATCGACGCCTCCTCCGGCGGGATCTGCAGGTTGTCGATCACGCCGACCCACGCCAGCAGCGGGAGGGCTGCGGCCGGACGCCCGCGCCAGACGGCGTGCGCGGTCAGCACGCCGGCCATGCCGACGTACATCGGGTTGCGGGTGTGCGCGAAGGGCCCGTCGACGACGAGCTCGGTGGAGTCGCCGAGCTTGACCGGGTTCACCGTGGTGCCGCGGCGGCGGAACCCGCCCGCGGCAGATCCCGCGAGACCGGCCGACGCGGCCGCCAGCACCACCGCGACCACTCGGCGTCGCCCCGAGGGCTGGGCCCGGGGCACGAGCGCACGCTGGGCCAGGGCCGCGGCCAGGCCGAGCACGGGCGGGGGGACGGGGAAGCCGCGCGTCGTGTGCACCATCGACTCAGGCTAGGCCTCCTGCGCGTCCTCCGCGAGGAGCCGCCGACGCAGCTCGGGCAGGAACGGGCGGTCCGGCTCCAGCCAGTCGACGTCGCCGAGGTCGTCGGCGCCCAGCGCGCGCACCCGGTCGTGCTCGACCGGGCGCGGCTCGTCGTCGGTGACACACACGGCCACCCGCAGGAGGTGCGCCTGCCCGATGGGCTCCTCCCCCGCGAGCCACCCCACCACGCGCGCCTCCACCCCCAGCTCCTCGCGCAGCTCACGTACGACGGCGGCCTCCGGCGACTCCCCGGGCTCGACCTTGCCACCGGGGAGCTCCCAGCGCCCCGCGGCCTCCGGCGGCGAGGTACGCCGTGCGGCGAGCACGGTGCCACGGCGCAGCAGCGCGGCCCCGACGACCAGGCCCCGGGTCACGCGGCGCTCACAGCGGCGTCACGGTGTCGCCCACGCTGACCTCGGCCACGCCGCCGGCGCCGATCTCGGGGACGAGGCGGACGCCGAACCAGGTCGTCCCGTCCCACCTCCGGTGCCGCGCCAGGGTGCGGATCGGCTCGACGGTGGTCTCGAGCGTGTCCAGGGCGATCGTCGTCATCACGCAGCGGTCGCAGAGCTCCCCCTGCCGGTAGGTCACGCCGCCGATGCTCAGGCGCCGCCAGGAGTCCTCGGCGAAGGGCGCTCCGCCGTCGACGACGACGTTGGGGCGGAACCTCTCCACGGCCTCCTCCGGGTCGACCCACTCCTCTTCCGACTCCTCGAGCACCCAGTCCCGCAGCCGCTGCACTGATGTCTGACTGACAAGAAGAATCGGTCCGGCGTCGGCCAGGCCCATCGACTCCCCGGGTAGGCCTCCGTGGGAGGCGCCGAGCTCGCGCGCCGTCGGGTCGGCCAGCCGCACGAACCGCACCGGTCGGCCGATCCGCTCGGACAGCCAGGTGCTCGTGGCCTGGTCGCCGACGGTCAGTCCGTCGACCCGGCTGAACCCGACCTCCACGACGGGGGCGTCGGGCGCGACGGCCGGCAGCACCCGAGACTCCCCCTCACGGGTCACGAGCCTGACCGCACCGCCACCGACCGGCTCCGCGGTGACGCCGAGCAGCGTGGGGCACTCGCGGGCCGTGACCGGTCGCCCGTCCGGGTCGACCAGGGCCCAACGTCGGTCCTCGGCGAGACCCTGCGGTGTGACCGTGGCGCGGTCGGCGGGACTCCCCGCCATCGACTTCACCGGGTACGTCGTCAGCCGGGTCACCTGCACCCGGTCACCCTAGAACCCCCGTGCGGCACGATGGAGCCATGCAGGGAGCGATCGTCGGTGACCCGGCGCAGCGGTGGAAGTGCTGGTTGATCAGCCACAAGTACCTCCGCATCCGCTACCCCGACAGCCCCGACGGGCACTTCCTGCGCTGCGCGCGCTGCGGCAAGGAGCGTGAGGAGCGGGGCGGCGCCGGTTACTCCGGTGGGATGAACCTCGGCTCCTGAGCACCCGTGGGTCGCAGCCGGCGACCAGGAGCCACGGGCGGCGTACGGTGGTGGAGGGGTCAGACGCGAGGAGCCGCACATGCCGGAGACACCGACCAACCTGCTCGAGCAGCTCGAGCCCGTCGTGGCCGAGAACCTCGACCGCCACCTGGGCATGGCCCAGGAGTGGCACCCCCACGACTACGTCCCGTGGAGCCAGGGTCGTGACTTCGCCTTCCTCGGCGGTGAGGACTACTCACCCGAGCAGTCGCAGCTGTCGGAGACCGCCAAGGCCGCGATGTTCACCAACCTGCTGACCGAGGACAACCTGCCCTCCTACCACCGCGAGATCGCCACCCGCTTCGGACGTGACGGCGCCTGGGGCACGTGGGTCGGCCGCTGGACCGCGGAGGAGAACCGGCACGGCATCGCCATGCGTGACTACCTCGTCGTCACCCGCGGGGTCGACCCGGTCGAGCTCGAGCGGGCGCGGATGGACTACATGACCTCGGGCTACGACTCCGGCGACAAGACCGCCCTGGAGGCCGTGACCTACGTGTCGTTCCAGGAGCTGGCCACGCGTGTCTCGCACCGCAACACCGGCAAGGTGACCGGCGACCCGATCGCCGACAGGATGCTGGCGCGGATCTCCAAGGACGAGAACCTGCACATGGTCTTCTACCGCAACATCGTCGCCGCAGCGCTGGAGATCGCCCCCGACGAGACCATGCGGGCGATCGCCGACGAGGTCATCGGCTTCGAGATGCCGGGCGCGACCATGGCCGGCTTCCGTCGCAGCTCGATGATCATCGCCAAGGCCGGGATCTACGACCTGCGCCTGCACCACGACGAGGTGATCATGCCGATCCTGCGGCACTGGAAGGTCTTCGAGCGCGGGGACCTCGGCCCCGTCGGCGAGCAGGCGCGCGACGAGCTCGCGCAGTTCCTCTCCGCGCTGGACAAGCAGGCCGCGACGTTCGTCGACCGCCGCGCGGTCGGGCGCGAGCGCGACGTCGCCCGGGGCAGGGACAACTCGGCCGACATCGCCTCCTGAGCACCGCTCGGCCGATCTCTGGTCACTGCCTGCAGTCGGGCCCGCTACTGGTCGCCCGCCGCGCCGGTACGCCGAATTCCGCCGCGGCCGGCGACCAGAGACAAGCCGGCGTCGGAGCAGACGCCACCCCGTCACGTGATGGTGAAACCTGCGCTCGTCGCAGCCGTCAGCGTTCCCGACGTGGCCCGCAGCGTGTACCCGGTGCCGGCGCGGTCGATCTTGCAGCCCGCGAAGGTCACCAGCCCGGCCACCGCCGCCTTCGGGTTGGCGGTGCAGGCCAACACCGCTCCGGCGGTTCCGGTGCCGCTGGTGATGACCAGGGTCACAGAGCTCGTGGTGCTCACGGTGTTGCCGAAGGCGTCCTGGAAGGTGACCCGCGGCTGCGTGGCCCAGACTGCGGTGGCCGCGCCACCGCTCGGCTGCGTGGTGAACGCCAGCTGCGAGGCTGCACCCGGGCTGACCACGAAGGTGCTGCTGGTCAGGTTGGCCAGCCCGGTGCTGCTGGCCACCAAGGTGTAACCGGTCGTGCTGGAGCGGTTGATCGACAGGTCCGGGAAGCTCGCCACGCCACCGCTGACCGTCCGCGAGAGCGTGCCGCTCAGAGTGCCGCTGGCCGGGTTGGTCCCGATCGCCAGGGTGACCGCCGCGTTGCTGGTCACAACGGTGTTGCCGCCGGCGTCCTGCACCGTCACCGTGACCGCGGGGTTGATCGCGGCGCCGGCCGTGACGGCGCTCGGCTGAGTGCTGTACGCGAGCCTGCTGGCCGATCCCACGTTCACGGCGAACGGGGCGCTGACGTCGGTGGCCAGCGAGCCGGACGACGCTGTCAGGGTGTAGCCGGTGCCGGCCTTGTCGATCCGACAGCCGGAGAACGTCGCCACGCCCGAGGAGGTCGTCCGGGGGGCGCAGGTCAGCGCCGCGCCGGGCGTTCCGGTGCCCGCGGTGATCGTCAGGGCCACGCTCACCGGACTGTTCAGCACGTTGTTTCCCAGCTCGTCCTGCACGGCGACCCGGGGCTGGGTGGCCCAGCTGGTCCCGCCCGTGCCACCGCCGGGCTGAACGGTGAAGACGAGCTTGGTCGGCGTACCGGCGCTGACCACGAACCCTGAGCTCGTGGCACTGGTCAGGGACGTGGCGCTGGCGACCAGGGTGTGGTTGGTGGCGCTGGAGCGGTTGATGGAGAGGTTCGAGAAGGT
Organism: uncultured Actinomycetota bacterium; assembly: GCA_963721555.1. GTDB lineage: Bacteria > Actinomycetota > Actinomycetes > Propionibacteriales > Nocardioidaceae > Marmoricola_A. The sequence continues at coordinate 560,434 of CAVRJU010000005.1, forward strand.
CGCGACGCCGTTGCTGACCTTGGTCGCCACGGTCCCGCTCAGGCTGCCGCCGCCCGGGTTGGTCCCGATCGCGAGGTTGACGGTGGCCGAGCTGGTCGTCACGGTGTTGCCGCCGGCGTCCTGGACCGCGACCATGACCGCGGGAGAGATGATCGAGCCCGCGACCACCGCGCTCGGTTGCACGGTGTAGCCGAGCTTGGTCGCCGCGCCCGTCGTCACGTTGAAGGGGCTGCTCGTGCCATCAGCGAGACCGGCCGAGGTAGCGGTCAGCGTGTAGCTCGAGGCCCTGTCGATCTTGCAGCCGCCGAAGCTTGCCAGGCCACCGGCTGCGGCCTTCGTGGTCGCCGTACAGGTGAGCGTCCCCCCGGTCCCACCGGGCGTGATGGCGAGGCTGACGCTTGCGGTGCTGTCGAGGACCTGGTTGCCCAGGGCGTCCTGGACGGCAACCCTCGGCTGGGTGGACCAGACCGCGCCCCCGGTGCCGCCATTGGGGCTCACCGTGAAGCCGACCTGCGCGGGAGCGCCAGGCGTCACGGCGAACGGGGCGCTCGTCACCGACGTGAGCCCGCTGCTCAGAGCTGTCAGCGTGTAGCTGCTGGTCGAGGACCTGTTGATGCTGAGGTCGGGGAAGGTGGCGGTGCCGCCCGAGACCACCACGGAGGTGGTCCCCGCCAGGGTCGCGGCTGTCGGATTGGCGCCGAACGCCAGATTCACCGTCGCGGAGCTGTCGGTGACCACGTTGCCGGCGGCGTCCTGGACGGCGACCGTGACGGCGGGGCTGATGACCGCACCCGCCACCACGTCGCTCGGCGCAGTGGTGAGGACCAGACGGGTGGCCGCACCCGGCGTCACGCTGACCCTGGCGCTGCTTGCGGTCATCGAACCTGAGGTCGCCGAGAGGGTGTAGGTGCCCGCCTTGTCGATCCTGCAGCCGTCGAAGTCGGCCGACCCGTTCGCGACCGGCACGGACAGAGCGGTGCACGAGAGCAGCCCGCCGGAGGTGCCGGAGGCGATGCCCAGCGACACGGTCGCCGAGCTGCTGGTCACGAGATTGCCGTAGGCGTCCTGCACGCTCACCCGAGGCTGCTGGGCCCACGCCGCGTCCGACGTGCCGTCGCTCGGCTGAACGGCGAAGACGATCCGGTCCTCCGCCGCGGCCGTCACGGCGACCCTGCTGGAGCCCGTGACGTTCGGGTCCTGCACGTCGGTAGCCGTCACCGTCTGGCTGGGCGCGGTGTAGAGCGTCATGCCGTCGACGAACGTGGCGGTGCCCCGGTCCCGTGTCTGGAACCGGAAGCTCGGCGGGAGCACGCCCGCAGTGTCGGAGCTGGTGAAGGCGACGAGTCCGAGGTACTTGGTGAGGGTCGCTCCTGACCCGTCCACAGCGGTGACGGTGAAGGTCGCTGGGGCGCCGGCCACCACGGAGGGCGGCGTGTCCACGCGGAGGATGACCGTGTTGATGCTCACCATCGCGCTGGGAGCGCTGCGCGCGGTCCAGGATCCGGCGACCGCCGTCACCGTGTAGGTCGAGTCACCGTTCGGCACACCCGTGTCCGTGCAGGTGGTCGAGGGGGCGGGAAGCAGCCGGTCAGGAGCACTGCCGCAGGCCGGGGTCGTGACGCCCCCGGACTGCCGCTGCACGTAGTAGCCGTCCGCACCTCCGCTGCCGGTCGATTGGGCAGCCGGCCAGGAGACCGCGACGTCCGAACCTCCCGCGCCGACGGATGCTGACGGTGCGGCCGAGAAGACGAGGTCCCCCGCCGTCGCCGTGCCGGTGCTGCTGCCGTGGGCGCTCCAGTGCGCCCACGCCACGCTGACGCTGACGAGCAGGCCGACGGCTGCGACGAGCACGACCGCGAGGTGACGTGCCAGCACGCTGCCCCGCCCCCACGGTCGCACCGGCACCGACGACACCTGACTGCTCCCCACTACGGACTTTTCGATCCCTGGATCTCGTCGTACACGTCGCGCGAGCGACGAGGAACCGGTCAGGCGATGGTGTAGGCGATGGTGACGGTGGCGCCCTTGCAGGCGTCCTGGTTCACGGTCGCGCTGTTGTTGAACTTGATGGTGGCCCCGCTCCAGGCGCCCTGGCTCGAGCCCGCGGGCACCTGGGTGGCTACCGGCATGACGGCGTTGGCCAGCGTGAAGTCCGAGGCCGAGCAGGTGCCTGCCGGTGCACCGGCCGCCTTCGCGACGTTGCCGATGCTCGCGGTCACGCTGGTGACGTACGTCGGACCGCTGTTGGGGTTGGTGAAGTTGCCCGAGAGGGTCTGGGCGGAGTCACCGGGCCCCATGCCCGCGATGGTGCTCGTCTGGTTGGCGACCAGCGCCACCGTGGTGCCGGCTGCCGCCGAGCCCGAGCCGGATCCCCCGGCACTCCAGTAGGCGTAGGCGACACCGGTGCCCGCGGCGGTGATGACGCCTGCCGTGACGAGTGCGACCTTCTTGCTGCGCAGCTGCTTCATCTCATGTCCCTTGGCTCGAGTTCCGCAGATCCCCACCCGCGGCTAAGGACAACACTGAGTTGAAATCAGCATATTTATTGGGGTATGCGCCCTTTCATGACCAAGGTCCCGGGTCGAACGAGACCGGTCAGATGTTCCCACCCCGGGGCACGGAGACCGCCGTCTGCCGGGAGACCGCGGTCGTCGGAGGCTCGACAAGCGCGAACAGAGCCTCGAGCTCGGTGTGGAAGGCATCGATGATCCGCTCCGGGTCCGGAATGACGCCGGCGTCGGTCTTGAACCCGACCCGCACCGTTCCGGCGTAGCTGAAGATGCACGTGCCCAGCGTCTGCTGCCCCGAGCCGGGCACCCAACCCAGCAGCCCGGTGATCCGACTGCCGGCGAGGTAGCGGTGCTCACGAGGACCGGGCACGTTGGTGGTCACCCCGATCGCTGTCCCGGAGAAGAACCGGACCAGCTGGCGGCTCAGGAACCGACCGCACAGCCCGATGCCGTTGATCAGCCCGAACGTGATCACGGCCTCCGGGGACGCCTTGATCGCGTCCATCCGTCGCTTGGTCTCGAGCAGTCGCTGGTACGGATCCGTGCACCCCGGCCGGCAGCGTCAGGAGGACGACGGCGAACTGGTTGCCCAACGACGCAGGCAGGGGCTTGTCGAGCGGGCGCAGGTTGACCGGGACCATCGTGGCCACGTCCACCGGTCGGGACCCGTTGTGCTGCTGGTAGGAGCGGACCGCGCCCGTCAGCCCGGCGACCAGGACGTCGTTGACCGTCGTGCCTGTCGCCCGACCGACCGCCTTCACACGGTCGAGCGCGACGGGCTCGGACCACACCACCCTCTTGTCGGTCCCGACCTTCCCGGAGAGGACCGAGCGCGGGTTGCGGGAGAGCAGGATCTTCTGCAGCACCGCACCTCCGTGGCGCAGGACCGCCATCACCAGGGCGAGGCGTGGGAAGACAGGGACGTCGACCAGCCGGGACCGCATCCGGCGGAGCGTGACCCGCGCCCGGCCCAGCGTGCTGCCGACCAGGGTGTCTCGCCGCGTGGGGCCCGAGCCGTGGCCCGGATCGGCGACGTCACGGTCGGCCGCGGCGTCGGTGATGGAGAGCAGCAACCGGGTCAGGGCGATCCCGTCCGCCAGGGCGTGGTGCATCCGCACGTAGATCGCGCTCCGCTCCCCCGCGCCCTCGATGACGTGCATCTCCCACAGCGGACGGTCCGACGGCAGGGGCGTGCTGACGAACCGGCTGACGTAGTCCTGCAGGGCAGGATCGTCGACCTCGGAGTCCCAGGTCACGGCGTGCAGATGATCGGCCAGGACGAAGTCCGGCACCGGGTCCCACCGCGGCAGCCGACCGAACCGTCCTGCGGGGGCCGGTCGCAGGCTGAAGACCGGGAAGCGCTCGACGAGCCGTTCGCGGACCACCTGCTCGAACCGCGCGCGGTCGAGGGGCCCGTCGAGCATCACCAGGCAGTCGATCACCATCAGGTTCGCCGGGCTGTCGCTGTGGAGCCAGATCGCGTCGACCGGCCCAAGTGTGTTGTGGGTCACTCCTCGAGCGTCCCAGGTCACCGAAATCAAGCCGACCGGGCAGCGCGGACTCCTAGACCCCCGGGTCGTCGAGCACGTCGCGCCACGAGTGCTGCGGGGCGAAGCCGACGAGCTCGCGCGCCTTGTCGATGGCGTAGAACGTCTCGTCGCGACCCATCTCGCGCCGCACCTCCACGCCGTCGTAGAAGCGCTCGATGACCTCGTCGGTGGTCGCTGCCACGGACATGTCCGCGTTGGCGACGTTGAACACCTCGTAGCCGAGACCGTCGGTCTCCAGGCAGCGCTGGACCATCTGGCCCAGGTCGCGCACGTCGATGTAGGCGAAGATGTTGCGCCGCCTCAGGGACGGGTCGGTGAGGAACGGCGGGAACATCTCGGCGTACTCGTGGGGCTCGATGACGTTGTTGATGCGCAGTCCGTAGACGTCGGCGCCTGTGCGGCGCTGGAGGGACCGCGCCGTCACCTCGTTGGCCACCTTCGACGTCGCGTAGGAGTCCTCGGGGACCGTCGGGTGCTCCTCGTCGACGGGGACGTAGAGCGGCTTGCGCTCTCCCTGCGCGAAGCAGACGCCGTACGTCGTCTCCGAGGAGGCGAAGATGACCTTGCGGATCCCCAGCCGGGTGGCGGCCTCGAGGACGTTGTAGGTGCTGAGCGTGTTGACGGCGTACGTCGTGGCGTCGCTGGTCACGAGGATCGCCGGGACGGCGGCGAAGTGGACGACGGCGTCGTACGACGGCTTCTCGTCCAGCTCCAGCTCGTCGAAGGAGGCCGTGCCGGCGAGGGCGGAGTAGACCTCCCCGGCGTTCGTGAGGTCGACGCGGAGGTCGTTGACGTGGGGGTGCCTGAGGGGGACGAGGTCGGCGTTGGTGACCTGGTGGCCCTGCTCGGCGAGGTACGGCGCCACGTGCTTGCCGGCCTTGCCGCTGCCACCGGTGAAGAGGATGCGCATGGCGGCTACCTACCCATACGCAACGCTTGCCACGCCCCGGGGGCGCACACCGTCGCCGCCGCTACGCTGCCCCGGTGGACGACCTCTCCTTCGACGAGCGAATGGCTCGGCTGTCGTCGAACCTGCGGGAGACCGCGGAGCTGCTCCGCCTGCACGGCGAGACGCGGTGGACCAGTTGGGCCACTGCGTGCGCGGCTCAGCTGGCGGACCACGACCCCGCAGCGTTCGACCGGGTGCTCGCTGCGTTCGGGGGCATGGGCAGCCTCAACGACCTGGTGATCGACCCTGTCAACGGCCATGCCGCCCAGCCGGGCGAGGAAGCCGCGGCCAACGACCGTCTCGAGCTGCTGCGGGAAGCCGTCCGGGAGGACGCCACCGTCCTGCGTCATGACCTCCGAAGCTCACCATGACGAGTGCCTGCACGATCGCGCCGTAGTCCACGCGCTGCGTGGTCGACCAGGTGAACCGGACGTGATCGTGTGGGCCTCGTGCCGCCTGGTGACACGCAGCGCACACGATCTGGGCTCAGCCGCCC
>CAVRJU010000006.1:0-26248 GCA_963721555.1 uncultured Actinomycetota bacterium
TGCGAAGGTCGCGGGCGGGTGGCACGCGACTCGCGGGTAGGCCGGGCGCCGCACCCCGGGCGCCCGGTCCTCCCAGCGTGAGGGAGAACACGTGCAAAGGGGACGGAGCGGTCGTGGTGGTCGACGCGTCGGCGGCTGCGCGTCCCACCCCCAGGGGTGGGTCGTTCTCGGCGTGTTCCTCCGCCGGAGGCGTTGCAGAGGCGATCATGACGCCATGCGTCGTACGACGACCGTCGTCGCCACCCTGACCGCGCTGGCGTCCCTGACCGCGCTGGCCGGCTGCACCACGCCGCACGCCGAGTCGGCCGACACCCCCACCCCGTCCGACGGAGCGGCAGTCGTGGAGCCGCCCGAGGTGTCCGCGCCGGTCACGCGGGTGGCCGGGCGGTTGCCTGACCGGCACCGCCTCGCCCTGCGACGCCAGGTGGAGGAGCTCGTCTCCGGCTACGTCGCGGCGGCGTTCGTCGACCCGACGACCGCGCCGGCGGACCGGTTCCCCGGTTTCACCGACGGGGCGGCCAGGCTGGCCCGGACCGACGGTGCGGTGCTCTCCCGAGCCGACCTCGAGGAGGTCGGGGAGTCGGGGGAGTCGGGGGAGTCGGCGGAGTCGGTGGTGGTGCAGGTCCTCGGTGCCGAGGCACCCCTCACGGTGCTGGCCCCGCGTGGTCGTCCCGCCGGGGCGACCGCCCGCCTCGACCTCACGCTCGAGCTCACGCCGGGCGAGGACGGAGCCGTCGTGGCCTCCTCGCCCGGGTCCGCACCTGAACCGGGGTCCCCGTCCGCGTCCGCGTCGGCGTCCACCACCACGACCACGAGCACGACGACGACGACGGTGAGGCTCCAGGGCCGTCTGCTGCTGACCCCGGTCGGACAGGGCTGGCGGGTCTTCGGCTTCGATGTGCGCAGGACCGACTGATGAGCACGCGCGCGGCGCGGACCGCCCGCCGGACGAGCCGCCTGACCAGGCTGGTCGGCCTGGCCGTGCTGGCCCCGCTGCTGCTCGCCGTACCGCCGGCCAGCACCGGCCACACCCCGTCCGGGCTGGTCGCCACCGGCCTGGCTCGCGGGGTCGACCACGACGAGCGGATGCTGTGGATCCTGGCCCTGGGGTCGGACGCGCGCCCCGGCCAGAACATCACCCGGCAGCGCGCCGACGCGATCCAGATGGTGGGGGTCGACGTGACCACCGGCGACGCGGTCAGCATCGGCGTGCCTCGCGACTCGTGGGTCCCGATCCCCGGCCACGGCTCCGGCCGGGTCAACTCCGCGCTCACCTTCGGCGGTCCCGAGCTGATGGGTCGCACGGTCGGCAACCTCGTGGGTGTGCAGCCGGACTACGTGTTCCTGACGTCCTTCACCGGGTTCAAGCAGATGGTCGGCAGCATCGGCGGGGTCACGGTGGACTCGCGCCTGGCCTTTCGCGACGACGCCATGGAGGGCTCCATCCGCAAGGGCCGCAACACCCTCAAGCCGTGGGAGGCGCTGTTCTTCTCCCGCGCCCGCCACTTCCTGCCCCGCGGTGACTTCGACCGCTCGGCCAACCAGCAGGAGCTGCTGCGCGCCATCCTGCGACGGGTGCGGCTGATGCAGGACGCCCCGGGCTTCATGGAGCGCGCGCTGCTCTCGGTCGCGCAGAACCTCACCACCGACCTGTCGCCGGCCGCGCTCTTCCGCCTGGCCCAGGCGCTGACCGCGATCGATCCCTCGTCGATGCCGACGTGCGTGCTCGACGGCAGCTACGGCTACGTCGGCGGGGCCAGCATCGTCTTCCCCGACGTGGCGCAGGCGCGCCGGCTGGGCGACGACGCCCGCGACGACGCACGCTTCGCGCGGGGCTGCTGAGAGCGGAGGGTCCGGGAGCGGGCGACCGCTGGACCGACGAGCCGGAAAGCGTGCCCCCGGTAGGATTCGAACCTACGCTCCCGCCTCCGGAGGGCGGTGCTCTATCCCCTGAGCTACGGGGGCTCGTGTGCGCGGGCAAGGCTACATGACCTGATGGGTCGCGCCGACCGCCCTGCCGGTCGGCCTCGGGCCATCGTGCCGGCGGGCGTCTGCCCGCTGACATCGGTCGCCGTGGAGGACGTCGTCGCCGATACGCTGGGCCGGTGCTGATCTCGCGTCCCGACCTGCGCCGACCCCTGGCTGCCCCGGCATGAGGGCCCACGAGGCCGGCGACCTGCACGCCGACATCAACGCCCGCGGCCCCGCGTCGTTGCGCGAGCCCGTCGACGCCAACGCCCTGGTGCCTCACCTGTGGCCCGGCACGGCCGAGAAGGTCGACGGCGTGCTCCACGTCGGCGGGACGACCTGCGCGCGCTGGCCGCGGAGGTGGGCACCCCGGCGTACGTCCTCGACGAGGAGGACTTCCGCAGCCGGGCGCGAGCCTTCCGCGACGCCTTCTCCTCCTACGACGTCTTCTACGCCGGCAAGGCCTTCCTCTGCACCACGGTCGCGCGCTGGATCGCCGAGGAGGGGCTCGGCCTCGACGTGTGCTCGGGCGGTGAGCTGACCGTGGCGCTGCGCGCGGGCACCGACCCGGCGCGGATCGGCTTCCACGGCAACAACAAGTCGACCGGCGAGCTGCGTGCCGCGCTCGAGGCAGGCGTCGGCCGGATCGTGCTCGACTCGTTCGACGAGATCGACCGGCTGGAGCGGCTGACCGCCGAGCTCGACCGGGTGGCCCCGGTCATGGTCCGGGTCACCGCTGGGGTCGAGGCCCACACCCACGAGTACATCGCCACCGCCCACGAGGACCAGAAGTTCGGGTTCTCCATCAACGCGGGTGACGCCTTCGCCGCGGTCCGGCACGTCCACGGCAGCGACCGGTTCACGCTCCTCGGGCTGCACAGCCACATCGGCTCGCAGATCTTCGACACCTCCGGCTTCGAGGTCGCGACCCGGCGCGTCCTCGCGCTGCAGGGCCGGGTCCGCGAGGAGCTGGGTGTCGAGATGCCCGAGCTCGACCTCGGCGGCGGCTTCGGCATCGCCTACACCCTCCAGGACGACCCCGCCGACCCGAAGGACCTCGCCTCCGAGCTGACCTCGATCGTGGAGCAGGAGTGCCGGTCGCGCGGACTGGCGGTGCCGCGGCTGGCGATCGAGCCGGGTCGGGCGATCGTGGGTCCGGCCATGTGCTCGCTCTACGAGGTCGGCACCGTGAAGAAGGTGGCGCTCGACGGCGGTGCGGTGCGCACCTACGTCTCGGTGGACGGCGGCATGAGCGACAACATCCGCACCGCGCTGTACGACGCCGACTACTCGGCCACCCTGGCCTCACGCACCTCCGACGCGCCGGTCGTGCTCGGGCGGGTCGTCGGCAAGCACTGCGAGGCCGGCGACATCCTGGTCAAGGACGAGTTCCTGCCGGGCGACGTCGCCCCCGGCGACCTGCTGGCGGTCCCGGGCACCGGTGCCTACTGCTGGTCGATGGCCAGCAACTACAACCACGCCCTGCGCCCGCCGGTGGTCGCGGTCCGCGGGGGCTCGGCCCGCGTCGTCGTACGACGTGAGACCGTCGAGGACCTGCTGGCCACCGACGTCGGTGCCGACACCGGTGCCGACCCGAGCGAGGAACGAGAGCAGTGAGCGCGATGCCCGAGGACGTCCCGACGAGCACGCCCCGTCGCACCGTGCGCGTGGGCCTGCTGGGCTGCGGCTCGGTCGGCAGCCAGGTGGTGCGGCTGCTCACCGAGCAGGCCACCGACCTCGAGGCGCGGGTGGGGGCGCCGGTCGAGCTGGTCGGCGTCGCCGTACGCCGTCTCGACGCACGTCGCGAGGTCGACGTGCCGGCCCACCTGCTGACCACCGACGCGGCCGGGCTGGTCGCTTCGGGGGTCGACGTCGTCATCGAGGTCATCGGCGGCATCGAACCCGCCCGCACGCTGATCCTCAGCGCCCTCGAGCACGGGGCCAGCGTCGTGACCGCCAACAAGGCGCTGCTGGCGGAGGACGGCTCGACGCTGTTCGCAGCGGCGGAGAAGCACAACCGCGACCTCTACTACGAGGCCGCGGTCGCCGGCGCCATCCCGATCCTGCGACCGCTCCGCGAGTCGCTCGCGGGCGACCGGGTGCGACGCGTGCTCGGCATCGTCAACGGCACCACGAACTTCATCCTCGACAAGATGGACACCTCCGGGGCCGGCTTCTCCGAGGCGCTCGAGGAGGCGCAGGCGCTCGGCTACGCGGAGGCCGACCCGACGGCGGACATCGAGGGCTTCGACGCCGCCGCGAAGGCCGCCATCCTCGCCAGCCTCGCCTTCCACACCCGGGTCGTCGCCGCGGACGTCCACCGCGAGGGCATCACCGACGTCAGCGCCGCCGACGTCGCCTCGGCGCGCGAGATGGACGCCGTGGTCAAGCTGCTGGCGATCTGCGAGCTCACCGACGGCCCGGACGGACCGGCGGTGTCGGCGCGCGTGCACCCGGCCATGATCCCGCGCAGCCACCCGCTGGCCAGCGTGCGCGAGGCCTTCAACGCGGTCTTCGTGGAGAGCGAGGCGGCGGGGGAGCTGATGTTCTACGGGCCTGGCGCCGGGGGTGCCCCGACCGCCTCGGCGGTGCTGGGCGACTTCGTCACGGTGGCGCGCAACCGCCTCGTCGACGTCCGCGGAGCCGGCGAGTCGGCGTACGCCGAGCTGGCCGTGCGACCGATGGGGGAGACCACCACGCGCTACCACGTGGCCGTCGACGTCGACGACCGTGCGGGCGTGCTGGCGGCGGTGGCCCTGGCCTTCGCCGAGCACGGTGTCTCCATCCAGACGGTGCGCCAGGAGGGTCGAGGCGACGACGCCCAGCTCGTCGTGGTGTCGCACCGTGCCACCGACGCGGCCCTGTCGGCGACGGTGGCCGCGCTGCACACCATGCCCGAGGTGCGTGACGTGTCGTCGGTGATGCGGGTCGAGGGAGAGTCCGAGTGAGCGTGCAGACCGGTCCGGGCCACCAGGGCACCCGCACGCACCAGTGGCGCGGCGTCATCGAGGAGTACCGCGACTGGCTGCCGCTGCCCGAGGGCACGCCGACCTTCACCCTCCGCGAGGGCGGCACCCCTCTCATCGACAGCCCGTGGCTCTCCGAGCTGACCGGCGCCAAGGTCTGGATCAAGGTCGAGGGCGACAACCCCACCGGCTCCTTCAAGGACCGAGGCATGACCGTGGCGCTCTCGGTCGCGGTCGGTCAGGGCGCCGAGGCCGTCGTGTGCGCCTCCACCGGCAACACCAGCGCCTCGATGGCGGCCTACGCCGCGCGGGCCAAGGTCAAGCCGCTGGTGCTGGTGCCGCAGGGCAAGATCGCGGCCGGCAAGCTGGCGCAGGCGATCGTCCACGGTGCACAGGTCATCATGGTGCGCGGGAACTTCGACGACTGCCTGCGGATGTCGCGTGAGCTCGCGGAGCACTACCCGGTCGCGCTGGTGAACTCGGTCAACCCCTTCCGGCTGGAGGGGCAGAAGACCGCGGCCTTCGAGATCGTCGACTTCCTCGGGGACGCCCCCGACGTGCACGTCCTGCCGGTGGGCAACGCCGGCAACATCTCGGCGTACTGGAAGGGCTACACCGAGTACGCCGACGCCGGCTGTGCCACGCACCGCCCGACGATGATCGGCTGGCAGGCCGAGGGCGCCTCGCCCCTGGTGCGCGGCGAGCCCGTCACCTCGCCGGAGACCGTGGCCTCCGCGATCCGCATCGGCAACCCCGCGTCGTGGCACCTCGCCGTGGCCGCCGCGGAGGAGTCGGGCGGACGCTTCGGCGCCGTCAGCGACGAGGAGATCCTCGCCGCGCAGCGCCAGCTCGCGGCCGCCGAGGGCATCTTCGTCGAGCCGGGCTCCGCGGCCAGCGTCGCAGGCCTGCTGCGCGACGTCGCGGAAGGCGCGGACCACCGTGGCCGGACGCTGGTGCTGACCGTGACCGGTCACGGCCTCAAGGACATCGACACCGCGCTGTCGACCTTCACCGACCTCGTCGACAACGTCGTCGAGGCCGACGCCGGCGCGGCTGCACGCGCCGCCGGCCTCGCGTGAGCGGCGCCACCCTCGCGCCCGGACCGGTCACGGTGCGGGTGCCTGCCACGAGCGCCAACCTCGGCCCGGGCTTCGACGCGCTCGGGCTCGCCCTCGACCTGACCGACGAGATCACCGCCGAGGTGCTTCCCACCGCAGGGGTGCTCGAGATCGTGGTGGAGGGGGAGGGCTCCGCGCCGGGCGCGGTGCCGCGCGACGCCACCCATCTCGTCGTCCGCTCCCTGGTCGACGGCCTCCGAGCCGTGGGTGCGCCCGTCCCGGGGATGCGCCTGACCTGCCGCAACGCCGTGCCGCACAGCCGAGGGCTGGGCTCGTCGGCCGCCGCGATCGTCGGAGGACTGGCCCTGGCCCGTGCCCTGACGCCTGGTGTGGAGCGCAGCGACGAGGAGCTCTTCGAGCAGGCGGCCCGGATCGAGGGCCACCCCGACAACGTCGCACCCGCGGTCTTCGGCGGCTTCACCGTCGCCCTGACCCGCACCGACGGGTACGCCGCGGTGCGGCTGCCGGTCCACCCCGACGTGAGGCTGCACGCCTTCGTGCCGCCATCGCCGGTGTCCACCTCGGTGGCACGGGGCCTCCTGCCGGCCCAGGTGCCGCACGTCGACGCGGCCGCCAACGCCGGCCGGGCCGCGCTGCTGGTGGCCGCGCTCACGACGCGGCCCGACGTGCTGCTCGAGGCCACGGAGGACCGGCTCCACCAGGACTACCGGGCGCCGGCGATGCCCGAGACGCTCGCCGTGGTCTCCGCGCTGCGCGGCCGGGGAGCTGCTGCCGTGGTCTCCGGGGCCGGCCCGACCGTCCTCGTGCTCGGGACGGCCGCCGACGCGTCGCGCCTGGCCGCGTCCGTGGACGACGTCGTGCCCGACGGCTGGCGCCGCCTCGACCTCGGCGTGGGCGCCGGCGTGGAGGCCCTCGGCTGATCACCCGCCCCGCGGCCGGTGCTACTGTGGCGCTGCGCTGGAAGCGCGACGGACGACGTCGCCCAGGCCTGGCTCGATCGCCGGGACAGCGTTTCTCATCTCTCCGGGTCTCCCTGACCTCGACTCCTGACCGGGTCGTCGGGCGTGACGGCGGTCCGGGGTCACTGTGATCACAGGTCGACGGGCACCTGCCCCGCGACCTCGACGTGCGAAGGACCTCACGTGTCGGAGACTGTCGAAGCCACCCCCTCCTCCTCGACGCCGGATGCCGGTGCGCCCGGTGCCGCCCGCTCGAGCAGCGGCCTGGCGGGCAAGCTGCTGCCGGAGCTCAAGCAGATCGCCGGCGGGCTCGGGATCAAGGGTGCCCGCGGCATGAAGAAGGCCCAGCTCGTCGAGGCCATCCGGGCGGCCCAGTCGGGAGCCCAGTCGGGAGCCCCCTCCGATTCCTCCTCCGGTTCCCCGTCCGGCGGTCGGTCGAGCGGGTCCGGCGGCGCGACGTCGGTGGACCGACCCGCCGGCGACCAGCCTGACGCCGGTCAGGACCGCGACCAGGCCGCCAACCAGAGCAAGGAGAGCGGCGAGGGCGGTGGCCAGGCCGGCGGCGAGGGCCAGGCGAAGAAGAAGAAGAACAAGGACAAGAACAAGAACAAGGACAAGAGCAAGCAGCAGGACGCCCCAGCCGGAGGCGCGGCGGGCGAGACCTCGTCCGCGGGGAATCGGGAGGAGCAGCCCGACCAGGGCGGGCGACCCGACCGGGCGGACCGAGGCAACCAGGGCAGCCAGGGCAGCCAGGGCAGCGGCGACGACCAGAACGGCCAGCGCGCGCGGAACACCTCCCACGACCGGGGCGGCTCGTCCGACGGCGGCGGGTCCGGCCAGTCCGGCAACCAGGGTGGCCAGTCCGGCAGCCAGGGTGGCCAGTCCGGCAGCCAGGGCAGCCAGTCCGGCAGCCAGGGCGGCGACGACCCGAACCGCACCGAGGACGGCGGCAACCGTCGTCGCCGTCGCCGTGGACGTGACCGCGAGCGCACCGGCGGCGGCCAGGGGAACCAGGGCGGCAACCAGGGGAACCAGGGCGGCAACCAGGGCAACCAGGGCGGCAACCAGGGCGGGCAGGGCGGCAACCAGAACGCGCCGTACCGCGAGCGCCGCGCGCCGAACGACGCGGACCTCGAGATCACCGAGGACGACGTGCTGGTGCCCGTCGGCGGCATCGTCGACATCCTCGACAACTACGCGTTCGTGCGGACCAGCGGCTACCTGCCGGGCTCCCACGACGTCTACGTGTCGCTCTCGATGGTGCGGCGTTACCACCTGCGCAAGGGCGACGCGGTCACCGGCGCGGTGCGGCAGGCCCGCGAGGGCGAGCGCAAGGAGAAGTTCAACCCGCTCGTGCGCTTGGACACCATCAACGGCAGCGAGCTCGACGCCGCCCAGAACCGGGTGGACTTCGAGGACCTGACTCCGCTCTACCCCACGGAGCGGCTGCGTCTGGAGACCGGACCGACCGAGATGACCGGCCGCGTCATCGACATCGTCGCGCCGATCGGCAAGGGCCAGCGCGGCCTCATCGTCTCCCCGCCCAAGGCGGGAAAGACCATGACCCTGCAGGCCATCGCCAACGCGATCAGCCACAACAACCCCGAGTGCCACCTGATGATCGTGCTCGTGGACGAGCGTCCCGAGGAGGTCACCGACTTCCAGCGGACCGTCAAGGGCGAGGTCATCGCATCCACCTTCGACCGCCCCGCCGCCGACCACACCATCGTCGCCGAGCTCGCCATCGAGCGGGCGAAGCGCCTGGTCGAGCTCGGCCACGACGTCGTGGTGCTCCTCGACGGCATCACCCGGCTCGGTCGCGCCTACAACGTCGCGGCGCCGGCCAGCGGCCGCGTCCTGTCGGGAGGGGTGGACGCCAGCGCGCTCTACCCGCCGAAGAAGTTCTTCGGCGCCGCCCGCAACATCGAGGACGGCGGTTCCCTCACCATCGTGGCCACGGCGCTGGTGGAGACCGGCTCGAAGATGGACGAGGTGATCTTCGAGGAGTTCAAGGGCACCGGCAACATGGAGCTGCGGCTGCGCCGCGAGCTGGCCGACAAGCGGATCTTCCCCGCCGTCGATCCCGTGCAGTCGGGCACCCGGCGCGAGGAGCTGCTGCTCGGCCAGGAGGAGCTCGCCATCATCTGGAAGCTCCGCCGCGTGCTCTCCGGGCGGGACGGCCAGCAGGCGCTCGAGCTGCTGCTGGAGAAGCTGCGCCGCAGCCACCACAACATCGACTTCCTCATGCAGGTGCAGAAGACGACTCCTGGGGCGCACGAAGACGACTGATACGCCCCGCGGTCGGCCCCGGCGCCGATATGCTCCGGGGGCCGGGCTTTCTGTGGGCGGGGGAACGAGTCCCAGGGAAGGGGGGAGTCGATGGCACGCATCTTGGTCGCGGACGACGACGAGGACATCCGCATGCTCGTGGTCATGCGGCTCCAGCACTCCGGGCACGAGGTGGAGCAGGCAGGTGACGGGGCGACGGCGGTCGAGCAGTGCCGCAACGACGCTCCCGACCTCGTCGTGCTCGACCTGATGATGCCGGGCATGAACGGTCTCGACGCCTGCCGCACGATCCGTGCGGACCCGGCGCTGGCCCGGACCCCGGTCATCCTGCTGACGGCCCGGGCGCAGACCTCGGACGTCGAGGCGGGCCTGGCCGCCGGCGCCGACGACTACATCACGAAGCCGTTCAGCCCGCGGGACCTCGCGGAGCGGGTCGACGCCCTCCTCGCCCAAGGCGAGCGCTGAGTCGGAGCCCTGCCGTGACCGCAGCGTCCGGGACCGTGACCGCGTCTCACGAGGAACCGGCACGCTCGAGCGATGGCCGGGAGCCGGCCCGTTGGGTCGCCTGGGCCACGGCCTCGCTGCGGCGCCAGACCGCGGTCACCCTGCGGGGCACGGTGGTGCTCCTGGTGGCGCTGGCCGCGCTCTGCTCGACGGCCGTGGTGTGGTCGGCGTACTCCCTGGGGTCGCTCAACGAGACCGCGGTGCCGCTGCAGGTGGCCAACAAGGAGATATTGCAGGACGTCACCGACGCGGAGGCCTCGATCCGCGGCTACGCGCTGACCGACGGCGACTCCGGGTCGCTGCAGCCCTACCGGGTGGCGATCGGCTACCTGCCGCAGGACGAGCAGCACCTGCGTGAGCTCGCCCGGGGAGACGCGGAGCTCACCGACGCGGTGCTGGTCCAGGAGGAGGCCACCGACCGGTGGCTCGACGAGTACGTCGAGCTGCAGGTCGACACCGGGCTCCGGCTGGACCGGGCCGCCAGCGACCGGGTCCAGGCCCAGGGGCGCCGGCTGTACGACGACGTCCGCTCGGCCAACGTCCAGGTCGACGTGGCCATCGAGCGCACCATCGCCCGCATCAGCGACCGGGCCCGTGCCGTGCTGTTCTGGACCCTCGCCGCGGTGGTGCTGGTGCCGCTGATGATGATCGGCGTCGCCACCGCGATGACGCGTCGGCTGGCGGTGGCCGTGCACGGCCCCCTGGACGAGGTGTCGCAGGTGCTGGCGCGCCTGCGGGAGGGCGACCTCACCGCCCGGGTCCGCGAGGTGGGTCCGGAGGAGGTCCGCGAGATCGCGGTGGCACTGAACCGGTTGGCCGAGGACAGCCTGCGCGGGCGCGACATGGAGGAGACCGTGGCCTCCCAGCTCAGCGAGATCGACCGCGTCCGCACCGAGCTGGTCTCCACGGTCTCCCATGAGCTCCGCACCCCGCTGACCAGCGTGATGGGCTACCTGGAGCTGCTCGAGGACCAGGTCGCCGACCGGCTCGACGACTCGCAGAAGAACATGCTGGCGGTCGTGCGCCGCAACCTGCTCCGTCTCCAGGAGCTCATCAGCAACCTGCTCACCCTCTCGCGGGTGGAGGAGGCCGGGCTCAAGATCGAGTCCCTCGACCTGCGCATGGTGGCGTCGGAGGTGGTCGGGGACCTGCGGCTGACCGCGGCCTCGCGCTCCATCGCCGTGCGGACCATCCAGAGCGCCTCGCCGATCCTGGTGCTCGGCGACCGCACCCAGCTCTTCCGGGCGTTGACCAACCTGGTCTCGAACGCCGTCAAGTTCTCCGAGCCCGGTGACGTGGTCGAGGTCCGGGTCGCCCCGGTCGGGCGGGAAGCGATGCTGGAGGTCGTCGACGAGGGCATCGGCATCCCCACCTCCGACCTCGACGGCCTCGGCTCCCGTTTCTTCCGGGCCTCCAACGCCACCCGGTCCGAGATCGCGGGGACGGGGCTGGGGCTGCGCATCGTGCAGACGATCGTCGACCGGCACGGCGGCACGCTCGGCATCGAGTCGGTGGAGGACGTCGGCACGACCGTCACGGTCCGGCTGCCGCTGACCCGGGCCTCCGGGGCCGACGAGGTCACCGCGCACCTCCTGAGCGGGAGCCGCCGGGACTAATTCGCTCCGCGACGGTGTTGTGCGGCAGACTGGATCCTTGGTCCCGGTTCACGTCCGGCTCACCACGAGCCGACGACCCGGGGTCACGACGAGAGGACATCATGCAGAAGGACATCCACCCCAGCTACACCGCCACCGAGGTCCGTTGCACCTGTGGCAACACCTTCACCACGCGCAGCACCGCCTCGGCCGGCAGCATCCACGCCGACGTGTGCTCGGCGTGCCACCCGTTCTACACCGGCAAGCAGAAGATCCTCGACACCGGTGGCCGCGTGGCCCGGTTCCAGGCTCGCTACGCCAAGAAGGCCGCCGGCGCCGAGAGCGCCGACAGCAAGTAGTCCCCGGCGACGCCGGCCCCGTCCCGGGGCCGGCGTTTCGCATGCACGGGCGGCGGGCGACCGGCGGCCCGGACGACGGCTCGGTGGGACCAGGAGGTGCGGCGATGTCGGTGCTCGACGCGGTGACCGCGCTGCTCGGCGAGCACGCCGAGCTCGAGGTGCGCCTCGCCGACCCCGCGGTCCACTCCGACCAGGTGCTGGCCAAGCGGCTCAACCAGCGGTACGCCGAGCTGACGGCGCTCAAGCGCGCCCACGAGGAGTGGACGACGGTGCGCGGCGACCTCGAGGCGGCCCACGAGCTGGCCGGCGAGGACGACTCCTTCGCGGCCGAGGCCGAGCGCCTGTCCGAGCGGCTCGGCGCGCTCGAGGACCGGCTGCGCCACCTCCTCGTGCCCCGGGAGGCCTCGGACGCCAAGGACGTGATCATGGAGATCAAGTCCGGGGAGGGCGGCGAGGAGTCAGCGCTCTTCGCGGGCGACCTGCTCCGCATGTACACCCGGTACGCCGAGCGGCGGGGCTGGCGCACCGAGCAGCTCGACGCCACGCCCTCGGACCTCGGGGGGTTCAAGTCGGTGACGGTCGCGGTGAAGGCCAAGGGCACGCCGGCCCCGGGCGAGGCGCCGTACGCGCTGCTGAAGTTCGAGGGCGGGGTGCACCGCGTCCAGCGGGTGCCCGTCACCGAGTCGCAGGGACGCGTCCACACCTCCGCCGCGGGCGTGCTGGTCATGCCCGAGGCCGAACCGGTGGACGTCTCGGTCGACGACAAGGACCTGCGCATCGACGTCTTCCGGTCCTCGGGGCCGGGCGGGCAGAGCGTGAACACCACCGACTCCGCGGTCCGGATCACCCACCTGCCGACCGGGCTCGTCGTCAGCTGTCAGAACGAGAAGTCGCAGCTGCAGAACAAGGAGCAGGCGCTGCGCATCCTGCGTTCCCGGTTGCTCCAGGCCGCCGAGGAGCAGCGGCAGGCGGCGGCCTCCGACGCCCGGCGCTCGCAGGTGCGCACCGTCGACCGCTCCGAGCGCATCCGCACCTACAACTTCGCCGAGAACCGGATCTCCGACCACCGCACGGGTTTCAAGGCCTACAACCTCGACACCGTCCTCGACGGCGAGCTCGACCCGGTGGTCGGCTCGTGCGTGGAGGCCGACCTGGAGTCGCGCCTCGCGGAGCTGGAGGGATGAGCGTGCCCCGCAGCGGCTCCGTGCGCGCCCTCCTCACGGCAGCCGCGGACCGGCTGGCCGCGGCAGGGGTGGCCTCCCCGGCCAGCGACGCGGCGGCGCTGCTGGCGCACGCGGCCGGCGAGCCGCGCAGCCGGGTGCTGCTGCGCGAGGACGTGCGCCCCCGACGTGGCGGAGGCGTTCGGGACCCTCGTCGCCCGCCGCGCGACCCGCGAGCCGCTGCAGCACCTGGTGGGGTCCACCGGCTTCCGTCACCTGGAGCTGGCCGTCGGGCCGGGGGTGTTCGTCCCGCGCCCGGAGACCGAGCTGCTGGCGGGCTGGGCGGTCGAGCAGGCACTGGCGGTGCAGGCTGCCACCGGTCGCGACCCGGTCGTGGTGGACCTGTGCACCGGCAGCGGTGCCGTGGCGATGAGCGTGGCCACCGAGGTGCCGGGCAGCCGGGTGCACGCCGTCGAGCTGGACGAGCAGGCGCTGGTCTGGGCCGAGCGCAACCTGGCCGGGAGCGGCGTCGACCTCCGGGCCGGCGACATGGCGAGCAGCTTCGCCGACCTCGACGGCATGGTCGACGTGGTCGTCTCCAACCCGCCCTACATCCCGCTGGAGGCCTTCGAGTCCGTCACCCCGGAGGTCCGCGACCACGACCCGGCGCTCGCGCTGTGGAGCGGCGACGACGGCCTCGACGCGATGCGCGTGGTGGAGCAGGTCGCCGCGCGCCTGCTGGTCCCCGGAGGGGGCGTCGGCGCGGAGCACGCCGAGGTGCAGGTCCACGACGCTCCGGCGGTGTTCGCGACCACCGGACGCTGGAGCGACGTACGCGACCACGAGGACCTGGCCGGCCGGGCGCGGTTCCTGACCGCGCGGCGTGCCACCAACCCCGGCTCCCGCCCGGTCCGGCTGGCAGACTGAGGCCCGTGAGCACCCGCTACGACACCTCCGACGAGACCGAGCTCGAGGAAGGGTTGTCGGCCGCGGCCCGCGCCGTGCAGCGCGGCCGCCTCGTGCTGCTGCCGACCGACACCGTGTACGGCGTGGGCGCCGACGCCTTCAGCCCGGAGGCCGTCACCCGGCTGCTCGAGGCCAAGGGGCGCGGCCGCCAGATGCCGCCGCCGGTCCTGGTCTCGGCCAAGACCACGGTCGAGGCGCTGGCGGTCGACATCCCCGGGTGGGCCAAGGCCCTCATCGAGGAGCTGTGGCCAGGGCCGCTGACCCTGGTCTTCCGCCAGCAGCCCAGCCTGCAGTGGGACCTGGGCGAGACGCGCGGCACCGTCGCGGTCCGGATGCCCGACCACGACGTGGCGCTCGCCCTGCTGGCCCGGACCGGCCCCCTGGCGGTGAGCAGCGCGAACCGCACGGGTCTGCCGGCGGCCACCGATGCCGACGGCGCCGAGGAGATGCTGGGCACCGCCGCGCGCGTGCTGCTCGACGCCGGCCCGACCGCGGGCCCCGTGCCCTCGACCATCGTCGACTGCACGACCGAGCAGGGCCGGGTGCTCCGGCAGGGCGTCATCACCCTGGAGACCCTCAACGAGGTCGTCGAGCCGCTCGGCGCCGTCGTCACCGACGAGGACTGAGACCCCGCGTGCGCGAGTACCTCGCGGTCTTCCTCGTCGCGGTCGTCGTCACCTACCTGCTCGCGGTCCTGGCCCGCGAGACCGCCCTGCGCTTCGGTGCGGTGGCGCGGGTGCGCGACCGCGACGTCCACGAGGTCCCGATCCCGTACTTCGGCGGTCTCGCGCTGTACGGCGGCCTCGTCGCGGCGTACGTCGTGGCCCGCAACCTGCCGTTCCTGTCGCGCGCCGGCGAGCAGGCTCTCTCCGACGCCGGCGTCGTGCTGGTGGCCGGTGGGATGGTGTGCGCGCTCGGCGTGGTCGACGACCTCTTCGAGATCGACGCGCTGACCAAGCTCGGTGGGCAGGTGCTGGCTGCGGGCTACATGGTCTACAACGACGTGCAGCTGTACTACCTCTACCTGCCCGGCAACGGGATGCTCACCCTCGACATCTCGCAGGCCGCGGTCGCGACGGTGATCATCGTGGTCGCGACGGTCAACGCGGTGAACTTCGTCGACGGCCTCGACGGGCTGGCGGCCGGGGTGGTGGGGCTGGGTGCGGTCGGCTACTTCCTCTTCTCCTACCGGCTGGCGGCCGTCAACGGCGAGTCGCTGGCGATCCCGGCGGCGCTGCTGTGCGCCGCCCTGGCGGGCGGCTGCCTCGGCTTCCTCTCGCACAACTTCCACCCGGCGGCCATGTTCATGGGCGACAGCGGCTCGATGCTGATCGGACTGGTGCTGGCGGGGTCGGCCCTGACGCTGACGGCGAACTTCCCGATCGACGTGATGGGGGAGACCACCCAGGCCAGCCTGCTGCCCGTCCTGCTCCCGGTCCTCCTGCCGATCTCGATCCTGGTGCTGCCCTTCCTCGATCTGCTGCTGGCGATCCTGCGGCGCACGCGCAAGGGGCTCTCGCCGTTCAGCCCCGACAAGCAGCACCTGCACCACCGGCTGCTCGAGCTCGGCCACTCCCACCGCCGGGCGGTGGCGATCATGTGGCTCTGGGCGGCGCTGATCTCGTTGGGGGGCACGGCCGTCGCCGTCTACCAGAACCGCGTGGTCTTCGTGGCGCTGGCCGGCTGGCTCGTGGTCACGGTCGTCCTGACGGTCGTGGTGCCCCGGGTGGAACGTCCGGGTTGGACCCACCACGACGACTACGTGCCCCCGCCGCCCCGCCGCTGAACCGACCGAGGGCCCGGCAGAGCCCGGCAAGGTCCGGCAGGGGGCAGGGTCCGGCAGGGTCCGGCAGGGTCGGGTTGATCGATCGAGTTGGGCCCGAGCCGGCGCTTGTGCTAATTTTCACAAGCGCCACCGACCGACCGTCCTCCAGCAGAAACGGCCGCCGACCATGACGACCGAAGGACCCGCCACCCCCGTCGCCGGGAGCGGTGCGCGAGTCGCGGGCATCGGACTCGCATCGGTCGCGGTCACCGCCGTCGGCGTGCTGGCGGCCCTCCTCGCGCTTCTCGTCGCCGGCGCCGGTGCTGCGACAGGCGCCGCCGCCGGGGGCCTGCTGGTGGTGTCCTTCTTCACCTTCGGTGCCTTCAGCGTCAACCTGGTGGCGACCGTGGCGCCGCGCGCATCGATGCTCTTCGCTCTCCTGACCTACACGCTCCAGGTGCTGCTGCTGGCCGTCGTGCTGGTGGCGGTCAACCGCTCCGACCCCGACCCGTCGACGTTCGACCAGCGGTGGCTCGCGGGCACCGTGATCGTCGGGACGCTGGTGTGGATGGCGGCGCTGCTCACCGGTGCGCTGCGCGCCGGTGAGTCCCTCGACCGGCCCTTCGCCGATCCCGCCGAGCCCGTCGAGCCGTCCGACGGGGCGAGCCCGTCGCTGGGGGTGACCCGGTGAGGAGGCCGGCGCGCGGCTGCTATCCTCGCCGAGGCAATGAGTCAGTCGCGTCCCTCCTCCGGAGATCCCACGGCCGCTGCCCAGGAGTCTCCTCGCGGCGACCCCTGGCACGCGTTCGGGTACATCGTGTCGGGAGTGGGGCTCTACGGGTTCTTCGGCTGGCTCGCGGACCAGTGGCTGGGGACCAGCTTCCTGGTGGCGCTGGGCATCGTCGCGGGCGCCACGATGGGCCTGTACCTGACCTTCAGCCGCTTCAACCGCGCACGACCGCACGACGATCCCGCAGAGAACTGATGAAGGAGAGCTGGTGAGGAACGCAGCCGTGCTGACGTCCGGCGAGGAGTTCACCCCGCCGGGGCCCGCCGACTTCAACCTGCCGCCGATCTTCGGTGGCGACGCCACCTTCTCGATGTTCGGGCAGGAGTTCTACTACGGCGTCACCAAGCCGATGCTCCAGATCGTGATCGCCGGCGTGCTGGTCTTCGTCTTCTTCCGCCTCGCGATCGCCAAGCGGTCGATGGTGCCGGGCCGGATGCAGTTCGCCGGCGAGCAGGCCTACGGCTTCGTGCGCAACAGCCTGGGCCGCGACATCATCGGCGGGCACGACTTCATCAAGTACGTGCCCTACCTGTTCGCGCTGTTCTTCTTCATCCTGGTCAACAACTTCATGGCCAGCGTCCCGTTCATCCAGTTCCCGACGTTCTCGCGCTCGGGGATGGTCTACGGACTGGCCATCCTGAGCTGGGTCATCTACAACGTCGCAGGGATGCGCGTGCACGGCGTGCTGGGCTACCTCAAGCACCAGTCCGTGCCGGCCGGCATCACCGGGCCCATCCTGCTCCTGCTGGTGCCGCTGGAGTTCCTGTCGAACATCGTCGTGCGGCCCGTCACGCTCGCCCTGCGACTCTTCGCCAACATGTTCGCCGGGCACCTGCTGCTCATCCTGTTCGCACTGGGCGGCGAGTACCTCCTCCTGGAGGGCTCGCTCCTGGTCAAGCCTGTGGGCATCCTCGCCTGGATGCTCTTCATCGCGATCTCGTTCCTGGAGCTGCTGATCCAGTTCCTCCAGGCCTACGTGTTCGTGCTGCTCAACGCCATGTACATCTCCAGTGCGATCTCCGAAGAGCACTGAGAGCAGATAAGAAACGAGAGAGGGAACTACCGTGGACGGTAATCTCAACATGATCGGTTACGGCCTCGCCGCCATCGGTCCCGGTGTCGGCATCGGCCTGATCTTCGCCGCCTACATCAACGGCGTCGCGCGTCAGCCGGAGGCCCAGAGCCGCCTGCAGTCGATCGCCATCCTGGGCTTCGCGCTCGCCGAGGCGCTCGCCATCATCGGTATCGCGCTCGCCTTCGTCCTCTGACGACCCCGGCCCCAACTGCTGAGGACTGCTGCTGATGCTCCAGACACCTGTGTTCCACTCCGGAGGCGAAGACCTCAACCCGATCCTGCCGCACGTGGCCGAGATCGGGCTGTCGCTGGTCGTCTTCGGCATCCTGTTCTTCGCGCTGCGCAAGTTCGTGGTGCCGAAGTTCGAGGAGGTCTTCACCGAGCGCACCGACGCCATCGAGGGTGGCCTCAAGGCGGCCGAGACCAAGCAGGCCGAGGCCGACAAGCGTCTCGCCGAGCTGGAGAAGCAGCTGGGCGAGGCCCGGCACGAGGCCGCGCGCATCCGTGAGGAGGCGCGCGAGCAGGGCGCCCAGATCGTCTCGGAGCTGCGTGAGCAGGGCCGGGAGGAGTCCACGCGCATCGTCGAGCACGGCAAGGCGCAGATCGAGGCCGAGCGTCAGCAGGCCGTGACCCAGCTGCGGGCCGAGGTGGGCACGCTGGCCACCGCGCTCGCGGGTCGCATCGTCGGGGAGTCCCTCGAGGACGACGACCGCGCCAACCGCGTGGTCGACCGCTTCCTGGCCGACCTCGAGACGCTCGAGACCGCGCGCGCCGCCGCCGACCCGAACGACGGGGGTCGGTGAGCAGCATGGTGGCCAGCACCCTGCGCGGACCCTCGGCCGAGGCGGCCCGACGGCTGGAGTCTCAGCTGTCGGACGCGCTCGGCTCCGCGGGCTCGCGCAAGACCGCCGAGATCGGGCAGGACCTGCTCGGCCTGGCCGACGTCGTACGCCGTGAGCCGCGGCTGCGGCGCGTGGTCACCGACGTCTCGCTCGACGACTCGGCCAAGTCCGAGCTCGTGCGGTCGCTCTTCGCCGGCAAGGTGGCCGACGAGTCGGTGGACGTGCTCGCCACGGCCACGGCTCAGCGGTGGACGGCGCCGCGCGACCTCGCCGACAGCCTCGAGCTGCTCGGCGTACGGACCACGGTCCGGTCGGCCGACGACCCGGGTCGTGTGGCTGACGAGCTGTTCGCGGTCAGCCGTGCGCTGATCGAGAACCCGGACCTGCGCAACGTCCTCGGCGACCCGGCTCGCTCGGTCGACGACAAGCGGACGCTGCTGCGGGAGATCCTCGAGAACAAGGTGCTCGTCTCCACGCTGCGCCTGGTCGAGCAGGCTGTCGCCGGCACCCACCGCACGGTCGCGCTCGCCGTGGCCGAGTACCAGAAGGTGGCGGCGTCGGTGCAGGGGGAGCGGGTCGCCACCGTGCGCAGCGCTCAGCCCCTCGACGACAGCGACCAGGAGCGGCTGCGGGCGGCCCTGGGCCGGCAGTACGGCCGAGACATCCACCTCAACCTGGTCGTCGAGCCCGCCCTCATCGGCGGCATGCGGGTCGAGATCGGTGACGACGTCATCGACGGGTCCGTGGCCAGCCGTCTCGACGACGCCCGGCGCAGGCTCGCCGGTTAGACCTGGTCACCTCACCACCGACCACCCAGACTTGTAGACCTCAACCCAGAAGAGAGCAGGACGACACGATGACGGAGCTTTCGATCCGTCCGGACGAGATCCGGGACGCGCTTCAGCGCTTTGTGGCCGACTACGAGCCGGACACCGCCAGCCGTGAAGAGGTCGGCACCGTGGCGGAGGCCGGCGACGGCATCGCCCGGGTCACCGGTCTGCCCTCCGCGATGGCCAACGAGCTCCTCGAGTTCGAGGACGGCACCCGCGGCCTGGCCCTGAACCTCGACACCCGCGAGATCGGCGTCGTCGTCCTCGGTGACTTCGAGGGGATCGAGGAGGGACAGACCGTGCGCCGCACCGGCGAGGTCCTCTCGGTGCCCGTCGGCGACAAGTTCATGGGTCGCGTCATCGACCCGCTCGGCGTCCCGATCGACGGCATGGGCGAGATCGAGGCCGAGGGCCGCCGCGCCCTCGAGCTCCAGGCCCCGAGCGTGATGCAGCGCAAGTCGGTGCACGAGCCGCTCGCCACCGGGATCAAGGCCATCGATGCCATGACGCCGGTCGGTCGCGGCCAGCGCCAGCTCATCATCGGCGACCGCCAGACCGGCAAGAGCACCATCGCGATCGACACGATCATCAACCAGAAGAGCAACTGGGAGTCCGGCGACCCCGACAAGCAGGTGCGTTGCATCTACGTCGCCATCGGCCAGAAGGGCTCGACCATCGCCTCCGTGCGTGGCGCCCTCGAGGAGGCCGGCGCGATGGAGTACACCACCATCGTGGCCTCGCCCGCGTCGGACTCCGCCGGCTTCAAGTACCTCGCGCCCTACACCGGGTCGGCCATCGGTCAGCACTGGATGTACGACGGCAAGCACGTCCTCATCGTGTTCGACGACCTGACCAAGCAGGCCGACGCCTACCGCGCCGTGTCGCTGCTGCTGCGCCGTCCTCCGGGCCGCGAGGCCTTCCCCGGTGACGTCTTCTACGTCCACTCGCGGCTGCTGGAGCGTTGCGCGAAGCTGTCCGACGACATGGGGGCGGGCTCGATGACCGGCCTGCCGATCATCGAGACGAAGGCCAACGACGTGTCGGCCTTCATCCCGACCAACGTCATCTCGATCACCGACGGCCAGATCTTCTTGCAGTCCGACCTGTTCAACGCCAACCAGCGCCCGGCCATCGACGTCGGCGTCTCGGTGTCACGGGTCGGCGGCGCGGCGATGGCCAAGTCGATGAAGAAGGTCACCGGCTCGCTGAAGGTCGACCTGGCGCAGTTCCGCGCCATGGAGGCCTTCGCGATGTTCGCCTCCGACCTCGACGCCGCCTCGCGCCAGCAGCTCGACCGGGGGCAGCGGCTCATGGCGCTGCTCAAGCAGCCGGCCTACTCGCCGTACTCGCTCGAGGACATGACGGTCTCGCTGTGGACCGGCACGAGCGGCAAGCTCGACGCCGTCCCGACCGACGACGTCCTGCGCTTCGAGTCGGAGTTCCTCGACTACCTGCGTCGTCAGGAGTCCGGCATCCTCGAGGGCATCCGCGAGAGCCGCAACTTCGACGACGACACCGCGGACGCGCTGGAGAAGGCGTTCGACAAGTTCGCCGACCAGTTCGAGACCTCGGAGGGCGGCTCGATCAAGGCCGGTCACGAGGAGCACGAGGCGCTCGAGGACGACGACGTCGAGCAGGAGCAGATCGTCAAGCAGAAGCGGGGCTGACGGATGGCCGTATCGCTGCGCGAGTACCGCGCCCGGATCAAGTCGGTCGAGTCGACCAAGAAGATCACGCGGGCGATGGAGCTCATTGCTGCGTCGCGCATCATCAAGGCGCAGCAGCGGGCCCAGGCAGCCGCACCCTACGCGCGTGAGCTCACGCGCGCGGTGTCCGCGGTGGCGACGTACTCCAACGTCGACCACCCGCTGACGCAGGAGACCACCGACTCCAACCGGGCCGCCGTGCTGGTCGTGACCAGCGACCGGGGCCTGGCCGGTGCCTACTCCTCCAGCGTGCTGAAGGAGGCCGAGCGTCTCGTCGAGAAGCTCAAGGGCGAGGGCAAGGACGCCTCGATCTACGTCTCCGGACGCAAGGGCGTGGCCTACTACAAGTTCCGCGACCGTGAGATCGCGGAGTCCTGGACCGGCCACTCCGACCAGCCGACCTACGACGTCGCCAAGGCGATCGGGGACGAGCTGATCGGCGAGTTCCTGACCGAGGACACGGGTGTGGACGAGGTGCACGTGGTCTACACGCGCTTCCGCTCCATGCTCACCCAGGAGCCGACGGCCGTGCGCCTGCTGCCCCTGGAGATCGTCGAGGGCGAGTCCAAGCCCGACGCCGAGGAGGCGCTGCCGCTCTACGAGTTCGAGCCCAGCCCCTCGGAGGTCCTCGACGGCCTGCTGCCGAAGTACGTCCAGTCCCGGATCTACTTCGCGCTGCTCCAGGCGGCTGCCTCCGAGCTGGCCGCCCGGCAGCGCGCGATGAAGTCCGCGACGGACAACGCCGAGGAGCTCATCAAGAAGTACAAGCGGATCGCCAACCAGGCCCGCCAGGCCGGCATCACGCAGGAGATCAGCGAGATCGTCGGCGGCGTCAACGCCCTGGCCGACGCCAACGCCGGCAAGGAATGATCACAGATGATCCCCCGAACGACGGAGAAGTGAGAGAGATGACTGCCACCATCAGCGACGAGGCCACCGACCGCACCGGGGGCACCGTAGGCCGTATCGCCCGTGTGATCGGCCCGGTCGTCGACGTCGAGTTCCCCATCGACGCGATGCCGGAGATCTACAACGCCCTCAGCGTGGACGTCACGCTGGGCGACGAGACCCAGACGATCGTCCTCGAGGTCGCCCAGCACATCGGCGACGGCATGGTGCGCTCGATCTCGATGAAGCCCACCGACGGCATGGTGCGCGGCGCCGAGGTGACCGACAGCGGCGGCCCGATCTCGGTGCCCGTGGGTGACGTCACCCTCGGCCGCGTGTTCAACGTGACCGGCGACTGCATGAACCTCGAGGAGGGCGAGAAGCTCGAGGTCGACGAGCGGTGGGCCATCCACCGCAAGGCGCCGGCCTTCGACCAGCTCGAGGCTCGCACCACGATGTTCGAGACCGGCATCAAGGTCATCGACCTGCTGACGCCCTACGTGCAGGGCGGCAAGATCGGCCTGTTCGGGGGCGCCGGCGTCGGCAAGACCGTGCTCATCCAGGAGATGATCGCCCGCGTCGCCAAGGACCACGACGGTGTGTCGGTCTTCGCCGGGGTGGGGGAGCGGACCCGTGAGGGCAACGACCTCATCCAGGAGATGCAGGAGGCCGAGGTCTTCGACAAGGTCGCCCTCGTCTTCGGCCAGATGGACGAGCCGCCGGGCACCCGGCTGCGCGTGGCACTGTCCGCGCTCACGATGGCGGAGTACTTCCGCGACGTGAAGGAGCAGGACGTGCTGCTCTTCGTCGACAACATCTTCCGCTTCACCCAGGCCGGATCGGAGGTCTCCACGCTGCTGGGCCGCATGCCGAGCGCGGTCGGCTACCAGCCCACGCTGGCCGACGAGATGGGCGTCCTGCAGGAGCGCATCACCTCGACGCGCGGTCACTCGATCACCTCGATGCAGGCGATCTACGTGCCCGCCGACGACTACACCGACCCGGCGCCGGCGACCACCTTCGCCCACCTGGACGCGACCACCGAGCTCTCGCGCGAGATCGCCTCGCTCGGCATCTACCCCGCGGTGGACCCCCTGACCTCGACGTCGCGGATCCTCGACCCGCAGTACATCGGGCGCGAGCACTACGACGCCGCGATCCGCGTGAAGCAGATCCTCCAGCGCAACAAGGAGCTGCAGGACATCATCGCGATCCTCGGTGTCGACGAGCTCTCCGAGGAGGACAAGATCACCGTCCACCGGGCGCGCCGCATCCAGCGCTTCCTGTCGCAGAACACCTACGTGGCCAAGCAGTTCACCGGTCTCGAGGGCTCGACGGTCCCGGTCAAGGACACCATCGAGGCGTTCAACAAGATCTGCGACGGTGAGTACGACCACGTGGCCGAGCAGGCCTTCTTCATGTGCGGCGGTCTCGACGACGTCGAGAAGAAGTGGTCGGAGATCCAGGAGCAGACCGGCGGCAAGAGCCGCTCATGAGCGAGACCACCATGCAGGTCGAGCTGGTCTCGGCCGACCGCCTCGTGTGGTCGGGCGAGGCCAGGATGGTCGTCGCCCGCACCACCGAGGGTGACGTCGGCATCCTGCCGAACCACGCGCCGATGCTCTCGCTCATGGTCGACGGCATCGTCGACGTGACCACCGGCGACGGGGAGACCTGGATCGCGGCCGTCGACGCAGGCTTCCTGTCGGTGGCGGCCAACCGCATCTCGATCCTGGCCGAGCATGCCGAGATGTCGCACGAGATCGACCTCGAGAAGGCGCGCGGCGACCTCGACCGGGCGCACGGCGCCGGCGAGAACGACGACGAGGCGGCCGAGAAGGCTGCCCGGGCGTGGGCCGAGGCCAGGATCCGCGCCGCGGAGTCCTCGAAGTCCTGACTGCGCGCAACTCGGTCTGACCAGGCCGGGAGAGGGCCTCGTTCATGCCGTGGTGGCAGTGGCTGGTGGACGTGCTGGGCGGCGTCCTCCTGCTGGTCGTGCTCTACGCCGTCGCGCTCGTCGTCCGTCGACGGTGGATCTCACGCGCCGGCGGCACCTTCGACCTCAGCGTGCGCACCGGTGAGCCCCGGCCCGGGCGGGGGTGGGTGCTCGGGGTGGGCCGCTACGCCGAGGACACCTTGCAGTTCTTCCGGATCTTCTCCGTGGTGCCGCGACCGATGGACGTCGTGGTGCGCGCCGAGGTGGAGTACCTCGGGCAGCGCCCGCCCGAGGCCTCCGAGGCGAGCGCGCTCTACGCGGGGCACGTCATCGTCTCCTGCCGCCGGGCGCAGGGGCTGGTCGAGCTCGCGATGGCCGAGTCGGCCGTGACCGGGTTCCTGTCCTGGCTGGAGGCCGCTCCTCCGGGCCAGAGTCCCCGGCCGGTCTAGGTCTTCTGGTCCTGACGCCGTGAGCGCTCACGGCGTAGCGTCGTCGCGTCCGGGGACGTCCAGCGCGGTGTGCTGCCCGGCCACCGGCGACGTCTTGGGAGGAGTCATGGCCGTGGAGAACCTCGAGTGCAGCCCGGCGGCGAGCGAGCTCGTCACCGTCGCGCGGGTCTGCGAGGAGGCAGCCACCGCCCGCGAGCTGCTGGAGACGGTGGTGCCGCACCTCTGCCGTCTCGCCGGCGCCGCCGGGGGCTGGGTCCTCGAGCCGAGCGCGGGCGGCACGGCCGTCGCGACCAGCCACGGCCTCGCCGGACTCCCTGCCTCGGCCCTCGACGGCCACCGCCACCGCGGTGGGTCCGCGGCCGGGATCGCGGTGCCGCCGGCGTGGGCCGACTCCGGGGTCGTCGCCGTCGTGTGCCAGCCGCTGCCGGGCCTGCTGGGTCACCTCGTGCTCGCCTGGTGCACCGGCCACGAGAGCCCCCACCCGACGTACGACGTGGCCCAGGCGCTCGTGCTGCGCACCTTGGAGGCCCGCGACGAGCGCGAGCGGCTGCACGACCTGCAGGCCCGCGTCGACAACGCCCAGCAGCTGGCCGGCATGGGGGACTACGACTGGCACGTGGCCAGCGACACCAACGAGTGGTCGGACCAGCTGTACCGGATCTACGGCCACGAGCCGCAGTCCTTCAACGCCTCCTACGAGCGCTTCCTGTCCTTCATCCACCCCGACGACCGGGAGATGGTGTCGCAGGTGCACCGGCGCGCCTACGAGACCGGCGAGCCCTACCAGATGGTCGAGCGCATCCTGCGGGACGACGGGGAGCTGCGCTACCTCGCCACGAACGGTCAGGTCCTCCAGGACGCCGACGGCACCCCGGTGCGCTTCCGCGGCACCTGCATCGACATCACCGAGCGGACGCGGGCCGAGGAGGAGCGCGAACGCAGCCGCGTGCTGTTCCAGGAGCTCGCGGAGGCGGCCCCGGACGCCATCGTGGTCTGCGGTCCGGACCAGGTCGTCGTCCAGGCCAACGGTCGCGCCGTCGGGTTGCTCGGGGGTGACCCGGTCGGGCGTCTGCTGCAGGAGATCCTGCCGGGCTCGGCGGGTGACGGGCTCGCGGTGCCCGCGACCGCTCTCGACGGCCGTGAGCTCGAGCTCGACGTCCGGCGCGCGCCGCTGGAGGAGCACGGCACCGGGGGGCGGGGGCTCGAGGCGCTGTTCCTGCGCGAGGCGCGCGAGCGGCTCGAGGGCGAGGCGCTGGCCGCGCGCCTGCGGGAGGCCCAGGTGCGTCGCCGTTCGGCGCTCGAGATCAACGACAACGTCGTGCAGGGTCTGAGCGCCGGGCTCTACGCGCTGGAGGGCGGCGAGACCGACACCGCGACCCGGCTGCACCGACGGACCCTGGCGGCGGCGCGCCAGCTCATGTCCGACCTGCTCGAGCCGCTCGACGGCACCGACCTGCGGCCCGGCGACCTGGTGCGCTCCCAACCGAGCACGATCGACGGCGCACCGGACGCTCAGGAGGTCGCCGACCCGACGGGTCCCCGGGCGGCCACCGTCCCTCGCGTGCCGGCGTCGCGCTCGGGGGACGCAGCGCAGGCACGCGTCCTGGTCGTGGACGACTCCGAGGACGTCCGCTTCCTGCTCTCGCTGCAGCTGTCGACCCTGCCGGGGATCGAGGTCGTGGGCGAGGCCGCCGACGGGGAGGACGCCGGTGGCCCGGGCCGCCGAGCTGCGGCCCGACCTGGTGCTGCTGGACCTGGCCATGCCGCGCATGGACGGTCTCCAGGCGCTGCCCCTCCTGCTGGAGCAGGCCCCGGACCTGCGGGTGGTGGTGCTGTCCGGCTTCGAGGACAACGTGCTGGCCGAGCGGGTGGTCGCCGCCGGGGCCTCCCGCTACATCGAGAAGGGCCTGGCGCTCGAGGAGCTGAACACGGTGATCCGCGAGACGCTCGCTGATCCGTCGCGGAGCTGACAGCAGCGTCAGCGCTCGCCGCCCGGCACCCACAGGACGTCGCCGACCTCGCGGTTGGCGTGCCGGGCCAGGATGAACAGCAGGTCGCTGAGCCGGTTCAGGTAGGTCAGGGCCACCACGTTCATACTCGCGTGGTGCTCCTCGTGGGCCCG
>CAVRJU010000007.1:0-79892 GCA_963721555.1 uncultured Actinomycetota bacterium
TCACACGTTGAAGCGGAACTCCACGACGTCGCCGTCGGCCATGACGTAGTCCTTGCCCTCGATGCGGACCTTGCCGGCCGACTTCGCGGTCGCCATCGACCCGGCCTCGACGAGGTCGTCGAACGACACGACCTCGGCCTTGATGAAGCCCTTCTGGAAGTCGGTGTGGATGACGCCGGCTGCCTCGGGGGCGGTGGCACCCTTGCGGATCGTCCAGGCGCGCGACTCCTTCGGCCCGGCGGTCAGGTAGGTCTGCAGCCCCAGGGTGTCGAAGCCGACGCGCGCCAGCACGTCGAGGCCGGGCTCGTCGATGCCCATCTCGGCGAGCATCTCGCGCGCCTCGTCCTCGTCGCCGAGCTCGACCAGCTCGGACTCGAACTTCGCATCGAGGAAGATCGCCTCGGCCGGGGCGACGATGTCGCGCATCTGCTGCTTGAGGTCCTCGTCGCCGAGCTCGTCGGCGTCGCAGTTGAAGACGTAGATGTAGGGCTTGGCCGTGAGCAGCGACAGCTCTCGGATCAGGTCGCGGTCGATCTTCGTGGCGATGATCGGGGTGCCGGCCTCCAGCGCCGCCATCGCCTCCTTGGTGGCGTCGAGGTTGGCCTTCAGCTCCTTGCGGCCGCGCGCCTCCTTCTCCAGGCGCGGGATCGCCTTCTCCACGGTCTGCAGGTCGGCCAGGATCATCTCGGTCTGGATGGTGGAGATGTCCGAGGCCGGGTTGACCTCGCCGTCGACGTGGGTGACGTCCTCGTCGCGGAAGACGCGCGTGACCTGGCAGATCGCGGCCGACTCCCGGATGTGGGACAGGAACTTGTTGCCCAGGCCCTCCCCCTGGGACGCGCCGGCGACGATGCCGGCGATGTCGACGAACTCCACCGTCGCGGGCAGGATCTTGGCCGAGCCGAAGATCTCGGCCAGCTTCGCCAGACGTGGCTCGGGGACTCCCACGATGCCGACGTTCGGCTCGATGGTCGCGAAGGGGTAGTTCGCCGCGAGCACGTCGTTCTTGGTGAGCGCGTTGAACAGGGTCGACTTGCCGGCGTTGGGGAGACCGACGATCCCGATGGTGAGTGCCACGTGGCCGGATTCTACGGCGGCGCACGACGCGGAGCCGAATCGCGCACGGCGTACCGTCGGCCGCGTGAGCAGCGACCAGCCGACCGAGACCGCCGCCGAGTTCACCGCCCGCGTCCGGGCCGCGTTCCCGGCCCTGAGCGATCCCGGTGACGGGGCCGACGGTACGGCGTACTTCGACGGGCCCGGCGGGTCCCAGGTCCCGGCCGTCGTGGCGCGGGCCGTCGCCGACGCCATGACCGCGGGGCTGTCGAACCGCGGCACCGTCACCGCGTCCGAGCGGCGCGCCGAGGCGATCGTCGTCGACGCCCGCGCCGCCCTCGGCGACCTCCTCGGCACCGACCCCCGCGGCGTGGTCCTCGGCCGCTCCATGACCCAGCTGACCTTCGACGTCGCTCGCACGCTCGCCGACGACTGGGGCCCCGGCGACGAGGTGATCGTGACGAAGCTCGACCACGACGCCAACCTCCGCCCGTGGGTCACCTGGGCCCAGCGCGCCGGCGCCACCGTCAAGCGCCTCGGCTTCGACCCCGTCACGGCCGAGCTGGACGACATCACGCCACTGCTGTCCGAGCGGACCCGGCTCGTCGCGGTCACCGCCGCCTCCAACCTCTTCGGCACCCGGCCCGACGTGCGCGCCGTCGCCGACGCGGCCCACGCCTCCGGCGCCCTCGTGTACGTCGACGCGGTGCACCTGACCCCGCACGCCGCCGTCGACCGCGCGGCCCTCGGCGCGGACTTCCTGGCGTGCTCTCCCTACAAGTTCTTCGGCCCCCACCTCGGGGCGGTCGCGGCCGACCCGGCCCTGCTGGAGATCCTGCGGCCCAACAAGCTGCTGCCCTCGACCGACACGGTCCCGGAGCGTTTCGAGCTCGGCACGCTGCCCTACGAGCTGCTCGCCGGCGTCACCGCGGCGGTCGACTTCATCGCCGGCCTCGCGCCGGGCGCCGTCGACCCGGCCACCACGCGTCGTGAGCGGATCGTCGCCTCGATGACGCACCTCGAGGTGCACGAGGGCGCCCTGTTCAGCACCTTGCTGCACGGGCTCGCGGACATCGACGGCGTCGCGCTCCACGGCAACGCCACCCACCGCACCCCCACCGCCCTGTTCTCGGTGGCCGGCCGCACCGGGCGCGAGGTCCACGAGGCGCTGGCGGCCGAGGGGGTCAACGCGCCGGCCAGCCACTTCTACGCCCTCGAGGCGTCGCGCCACGCCGGCCTCGGAGACGCGGGGGCCGTCCGAGCGGGGCTCGCGCCGTACACGTCGGCGAGCGACGTCGAGCGACTCCTGGCGGGCGTGGGGCGGGTCGCGGCAGCGGCGCCGACCGTGTCCTGAGCGTCCCGGGACCGCCTTCTCCTTGAGACAACACCGCATGTCAGGGTCGGAGCCCCTACGATCGAGGTGGGGCAAGGGTCGGCGAGGGGTCGTCGACCGGAGCGGGACGGGAGTGTGTGTCGGGGTGGCAGTCGTGCAACCGACCGCTGAGCCTGTACGGGTGAAGGCGGTGGCGCCGATGAGATCGGCACCGGACGAGCTGGAGATGAGGGCGGAGCGCGCCCTGGCCCGCGACGTCCTCGCCAGCTCCCGGGACGGCGACGTCCAGGAGATCGTGAACCTGCTCCGCAGCATCTGCGACGTCGACGTCGCCGCGGTGACCGTGCCCGACAACGGCCGGTTCCACTACCTGGTCACCGCCGGCATCGACCCGCTGGCCTGCGACGCCGCCGACACGATGTGCCAGCACACCATGCGCGCCGACCAGCTGGTGGTCGTGCCCGACACCGCGGCGGACCCGCGCTTCGCCGCCAGCCCGTTCGCCGACGGCCGCCTCATGGCGCTGCGCTTCTACGCGTCGGCTCCGCTGCACGCGCCCACGGGGACCATCGTGGGCCGGCTCTGCCTCTTCGACACCAGGCCGCGCGACCTGACGCCGCTGCAGGAACAGGCGCTCGTGACGCTGGCCGACAGCGTGTCGGCGGTCCTCGACCTCCGGCAGCGCAAGCTCGACGCCCCGGCTGCCGCTCAGGCCGCGGCCGCGCGCGGGGCGCACGACGAGGGCGTGAGCGTGGCCTCCCAGGTCAGCCACGACCTGCGCGCGCCGCTGACCGCGCTGAGCACCAGCCTCGGAATGCTCGAGGAGTCGACACCGCCGGACGAGTCGCCCCTGCGTCGCAAGCTGCTGGCGAGCGCGCTGCGGAGCACCGCTCGCATGGCGAGCCTGGTCGACGGTCTGCTACGGCTGAACGACGTGCAGCGTGGTCTCGAGCTGGTCGAGGTCGACCTCGGTGAGGCGGCTCGGCAGGTCGTCCTGGACCTGGAGGGACTGCTCACCGAGGCCGGGGCGACGGTGTCGGTCGGAGCCATGCCCACCGTGCGGTGCGACGAGGGACTGATCGCCGCCGCCCTGCTCAACCTCGTCAGCAACGCTGCGAAGTTCGCTCGCCCCGACGTCGCCCCGGTCATCGAGGTCGCGGCGCGACGTACGGCGTTCGGGGTGCGGGTGCTCGTGCGCGACAACGGGATCGGGATCCCGCCGAAGGACCGGCACCGCGTGTTCGCACTCTTCTCACGACTCACCCACACCGCTGGCCACGGGATCGGCCTGACCACGGTCGCCCGGGTCGCCGAGGCCCACGGCGGCATGGTCGGCATCGACGACGGCCCTTCAGGCATCGGCTCGGAGATCTGGTTCGAGCTCCCTGCCTGACCGCGCGACGGGTGTCCGTCAGGTCGCCGCGACGCCGATGTGGCCGTTGCGGAAGGCATCGACGAACAGCGCGTGGTCGCGACGCACCCGCTCGGCGTAGTCGATGCCGAACTGCGTGATCTCCGCGACGAACGCACGACGTCGACCCTCGAGGCTCTCGCTGATGGCGTCCTCGACCTGGAAGTTCACCAGCGACTGGTCGCTGTCCTCGTCGGAGGCGCAGTGCACTTTCGCCGTCGCTCGGCCCAGCTGCTCCACGACGGGTCCGATCTCGCTCGGCTCGTAGAGCTTGTCCCAGTCGAGGTCCATCTCGTACGGCGAGAGCTCGGCCACGACGTACCCGACCCCGTCGACGGTCGTGAACCCGAGGTTGGGGTCGGTGTGGGACTGCAGCGCTCGCTGGCTCACGACGGTGCGCTGTCCCTCGTGCTCGAAGTAGCGCTCGACCTTCTTCGTGTCGACGAACCGGCTCACGGCCGGCACGTTGGCCTGCTTCATCGACAGCACCACGTCGTTGTCGAGGGACTGGCTGAAGCCCTCGACGAGCACGTTGTAGGCCGGCAGGCCGGCGCTGCCGATCCCGAACCCGGACATGCCGACGATGTCGCGGACGTCGTAGAACAGCGCCCGGTCGATGCGCTTGCTCTCGGGGATCGACTCCAGGTAGGCCTCGAAGGCCTTCTCGATCTTGCGCCGCTCGGCCTTCGACAGGTGGCGGGCCTTGCTGCTGTCCTTGAACATGCGCACCCCCGTCTCGAGGGAGGTCATCCCGTCGAGCATCGCGGCCCGCGTCGCGCCACGCGCCTTCCGCAGCAGCGCGTTCACCGGCCCGTCGGTGTTGTCGAGGTGCAGCGCGAAGTCGTCGTCCTCGACGACCTCGGTGAAGTGGGTGACCTGGGCGAGGTAGCCCCGCAGGTAGCGTCCGATGAGAGCGCGGACGTCGTCCTCCGGCAGCGCCTTGCTCCACCCCAGCAGCGCCATGCTCGCACTGAACCTCTTGAGGTCCCAGGTGTAGTGGCCGAGATAGGCCTCGTCGAAGTCGTTGACGTCGAAGACCAGCCGGCCGTCGGAGTTCATGTAGGTGCCGAAGTTCTCGGCGTGCAGGTCGCCGTGGATCCAGATCTGACCGCTCCGCTCGTCGACCCAGGGGTCCTCGTCCGGGGTCACGTCGGCGTAGAACAGGCAGGCGGTGCCGCGGTAGAACGCGAAGGGGTCGACGGCCATCTTGCGGTACTTCACCCGGAACGCCGCCGGGTCCGCCTCCATCAGCGGTGCGAATGCCTCGCCGAGGACGTCGATGATCTGCTTCTGGCGGCGGTCGTCGGCTTTCGTCACCCGGACACCATGCCCGCTCGTGCTGCAGGGCACACGCCGCAACGGTCGGGGGTAGCCTGCCCGGCGTGCGCCTGGCCACCTGGAACGTCAACTCCGTCCGCTCCCGCATCGACCGCGTCGAGGCGTTCCTGACCCGTCACGACGTCGACGTCCTGGCCCTGCAGGAGACCAAGGCCCGCGACGACCAGTGGCCCGTGATGGGGCTGCAGGCGATGGGCTACGAGGTCGCGACCAACGGCTACAACCAGTGGAACGGCGTCGCGATCGTCTCCCGCGTCGGGCTCGAGGACGTGACGCCGGGCTTCTCCGCCATGCCGGAGTACGGCGACCCGCCGGTCGGGGAGGCGCGGGCGCTCGCCGCGACCTGTGGCGGCGTACGGCTGTGGTCGGTGTACGTGCCCAACGGGCGCAGGGTCGGCGACCCGCACTACGACTACAAGCTGGCCTGGCTGGAGGCGCTGCGTGCCGAGGCGACCGCCTTCTCCCGCGCCCACCCGGAGATGCCGGTGGCGCTCGGTGGCGACTGGAACGTCGCGCCCCAGGACGAGGACGTGTGGGACATGACGGTCTTCGCGACCAGCACGCACGTCACCGAGCCGGAGCGGGCCGCCTTCCGCGCCTTCGTCGACGACGGGTTCACCGACGTCGTGCGGCCCTTCGACCCGGGCCCGGGCGCGTTCACCTACTGGGACTACTACCGCCAGCGCTTCGAGCGGAACAAGGGCATGCGCATCGACTTCGTCCTCGGCTCCGCCGCCTTCGCGGGCCGCGTCGTCGACGCCTTCGTCGACCGCGACGAGCGTGCCGGCAAGGGCGCCTCCGACCACGCGCCGGTCGTGGTGACCCTCGCCGACTGACGTCAGCGCGACGCCGGGTGCGTCACGCTGCGGCGCTCGATCGGCTGCAGCACCTCGAGGGCGCGTACGACGTGGTGCGGCATGTGCCCGCGCGTGCCGAGCCCGACCAGGGCCAGGGCCGCGGCGGTGACGCGGTCGCCGTCGCCGATCCGCTCGCCGATCTGCAGGTCGAGCGCCAGGATCTCGGCCAGCAGCGCGGCGTAGACGTCGGTCTCCCGTGTTGCCCGGGACCGCGCCTCGTCGGCCCACGTCATCGCCGTGGCCGGATCACCGCCCCGCAGGGCGTGCAGGCTCATCACGCGGGCGACGCCGGCCTCCCAGCACGGGTCGGCCAGCTGGCACGACAGCGAGAACACCTGCTCGAGGTCCGTGCCCACCGCTTCGTCGGCCCGCAGCCCGGCCTCTGCGAGCACTGCGGCCGGCCACGGCCGGAACGAGATCCACCTGAGGCGCTCCACGACCTCGAGGCACTCGTGTGCCATCGCACGCGCCGCGTCCACGTCCCCTGCACGCAGCCGGCCCCAACCACCGAGGCCGAGCCCCCACGCCAGCCGGCGACCGTTGCCGGACGCGCGCGCCAGGTCGAGCGCGATCCCCCACTCCTGCACGGCCTCCTCGTGACGTCCCCAGTCTGCGAGGTTGAAGGCCCGCACGGACCGCACCGCGGCCAGCCCGTCCTGGTCGTCGCCGGCCAGCACCTGCGCCCTCGACAGGTGTTCCTGGGCCTCCGGACGGCGGCCCGCCAGCGCGTCGACGTAACCGAGCTCGCGACGTGCGGCGCTCGCGGTCGTCGCGTCCCCAGCCTCCTCGGCCGTCACGGCTGCGCGCTGCAGCAGCAGCGCGCCCTCGTCGTCGTGGCTGCGCACGGAGTGGACGAGGGCTGCACCCAGCGCCCGCAAGGACCTGCCGAGCAGGGCGCGGTCGCCCGACTGCTCAGCAGCGCGTCCGGCCTGCCGCAGGCTCTCGATGCCCGCGTCGACCGCACCGGCCCCCAGCGCCGCCTCACCCGCGTCGAGCAGAGCCGCCGCCCGTGACCCCGCTGTCACGCCGGGCGGTGGCGCCGCCAGGTGGCTGCGGGCCGCGTTGCGCAGGGCGGGAGTCGGGTCGACCCCGAGCTGGTCACGGAACCGCGTCTCGATCTCCGCGACGGCATGTTCCGCCGCCGTGTGGTGCCCGCTGCCCCGCAAGCAGGCGACCAGGAGGATCTGCGCACCCTCGTCCAGCGGGCGGCGACGGGCGGCGGTCTCGGCCAGGGCGAGTGCCCGGTCCGCCTCACCCAGGGTTGCCGCGGTCATCGCCTGGCGGCGCAGGAGGGCGTCCACCTGACCGGCGACGCGGTGGCGCTGCACCAGCAGCCACAGGTCGAACTCGCTGCTGGCCCGGGGCTCCACGCCTTCCAGCAGCTCGCCCGCACCGACCGGGTCGTAGGCGCCCTCGTCCAGCTGCACCACGTCGACGCAGACGTGCGGCGGCAGGTCCGCGACCAGCGGGTCACCGGTCAGGAAGTCGGGCGCGTCGAGGGCGCGTCGCAACGCGGCGAGGCACCAGCGCAGCGTGCCCAGCGGATCGGCCGTCTCCGGAAAGAGCTCGCGGCTGAGCTCGCGGCGCGTCATCGGGCGCTCGGCGAGCAGGACGCGGGTCAGCAGGGCGAGGACCTGGTGCCCCCGGACCGGTACGACCCCTCCGTGTCCGTCGAGCACCTGCGGCGGACCGATCAGACGCACCTGCACCTCGGTGTCCTTCCTGGCCGACGCTCGAAACGGCCCACGCTCGACGCGCTCCGTGGGACGGAGCGTGGGACGGAGCGGCGGTCCCCCGCCGAGCCGTCACACGCGTCATCCCACGCCACGGCACCAGTGTGCTCCTTCCACGGACCGTCCGGTCCCGACAGAAGAGGAACCACGATGCCCACCTTCCTGATCGAGCGGGAGATCCCAGGCGCCAGCACCTTGACCCACGAGGAGCTGTCCGAGATCACCGCCGCCTCCAACGACGTGGTCGCCGGCCTCGGCGTGCCCTACCGATGGGTCACCACCTACGTCGCAGGGAACAAGCTGTACTGCGTGCACGAGACGGAGTCCGTCGAGACGGTGCGCGAGCACGCCTCGCGCGGTGGGTTCCCCGCCGACCTCGTCGTCGAGGTCGCCGGGGAGATCGGCCCGGACTTCCGGTGACCCGCTCGCGCCCGTCCGGGTGGCCACGAGCGGCAGGCGCTCCACTGGCCGGCGCGGCCGCGGCGTTCTGTCGGGGCCCTCGCTGACGATGGGTCCATGACTCCCACCGCTCTGCTCGCCCTGCTGACGGCCGCTGCCCTCGGGATGGTCTGCGGCCTCCTCCTCGGGATGCTCGTCGCCGGTCGCCGCGACCGCACAGGTCGGGCGGCCGGCGTCGACCGGGCCCGGGTCGAGGGCGAGGCCGTCGTCGCCGAGCGGCTGGCCCAGCTCCAGGGACAGATGCAGGCCCTCCAGGTCGACCGCGCCTCCTGGCAGAGCCAGCTGCGCCAGCAGGTCGAGGACATGCAGCACTCCACCGACCTGCTGCGCCGCGAGACCCAGTCGTTGTCGAGCGCTCTGCGCCGCCCGTCGGTGCGAGGCCGTTGGGGCGAGCTGCACCTGCGCCGCGCCGTGGAGCTGGCCGGGCTCGTCGCCCGGTGCGACTTCGACGAGCAGGTGGTGACCACCGACGCCGAGGGTCAGGTGCGTCGCCCCGACCTGGTGGTCCGCCTCGCGGGCGGGCGCAGCGTGGTCGTCGACGCCAAGGTGCCGCTGGACGCCTTCCTCGACGCCACCGAGGCCGACGACGAGGACGAGCGGCTGGCCCACCTGCGCCGGCACGCCCGCCAGCTGCGGGCCCACGTCGACGTCCTGGCGGCGAAGTCCTACTGGCGTGCGCTCGAGCGCACCCCGGAGTTCGTCGTGCTGTTCGTGCCCGGTGAGTCGTTCCTGTCGGCCGCGCTGGAGAGCGACCCCTCACTGCTCGAGACCGCGGCCGAGCGTCGCGTGATCCTGGCGACGCCCACCACTCTCATCGCCCTGCTGCGCACCGTCGCCCTCGGCTGGACCCAGGAGGCGCTGGTCGAGCGGTCCGAGGACATCCTGCAGGTGGGTCGGGAGCTCCACGAGCGCCTCTCGACGATGGGGGCGCACCTGGACAAGGTCGGTCGCTCCCTGGGTGCCGCGGTCGGCGCCTACAACCAGACGGTCGGGTCGCTGGAGAGCCGGGTGCTGGTGACGGCTCGGCGGTTCAACGCCCTGGGCATGACCGACCGCGAGCTGGCCGCGCCGTCACCGCTCGAGGTCGCCCCGCGCACCCCCACCGCCGAGGAGCTGGTCGCCGACCCACGGGCGGGGGTCGCCGATCCCGCCTGGGAGGGCGACGCCCTGAGGTCCGGCCGCGGACCCGCCCCCGGCCCCGGCGTGGCGGACGTGTCGTCGGCCTGACGCGCCGTACGTTGGGCTCGTGCACAGCCGCGTGCCCCACGAGCCCGCCGGCGCCGTGACCGTCGAGGTCACCGACGCCCCCGCCTCCGCGCCCGGACCGCGAGACGGCCTGCCGGCCGGTGAGCGTCTCGACGAGACCGGACCGGTCACCGCTGCGACCACGACGTCGCCGGTGGTGCCGACCGGTGCAGCACCGCCGTCCGAGGACCGGCTCGGCACCCAGCGCCCGGGCCGCCCGACTCGTCCGACCCTGTGGATGCAGGGCCACCACCCCGGTCGGCTCGTCCTGCGTGCGACCTCGCTGATCCTGCTCGCTGCGCTCGGCCTCAACCACGTGACGACCGGTCGCATGGGCCTCGGCTTCGACCTGGCGTTCGTCGCCGCCTGCGCGGTGATCGCGCTGTGGGTGCGCCCGCGCGACTTCTTCATGATCGGCGTCTTCCCGCCGATCTTCCTGGGCGTCGTGGTGATCGTCCTCGGCGTCGCCGACCCCGGCTCGGTGGCCCGCGCCTCCGACAACGCCGGCCAGGCGGTCGTCTCGGGACTGGCCCACCAGGCCCAGACGTTGGTCGTCGGCTACGG
The DNA here is from genome assembly GCA_963721555.1 of uncultured Actinomycetota bacterium. Lineage (GTDB taxonomy): Bacteria > Actinomycetota > Actinomycetes > Propionibacteriales > Nocardioidaceae > Marmoricola_A. The sequence goes on from CAVRJU010000007.1 coordinate 9,997, forward strand.
CCTGACACTCGCGATCATCGCGCTGCGCCAGGTGGCGATCCGCAACGGCGGCCGCCTCCGCGTCCCCCGCTGACGGCTCGAAGGCTCAGGCGCCCGCGGCCGCCTTCTCGGCTGCGCGGATGTCGCGCCGCAGCTCGGGCGGCAGCGCGAAGATCAGCGACTCCTCCGCGGTGCGGACCGCCTCCGCGTCGGGGTAGCCCCGCTCGGCCAGGAACGACAGCACGCCGTCGACCAGGTCCTCGGGCACCGAGGCGCCCGAGGTGACCGAGACGCGCTCGACACCCTCGAGCCAGGCCTCGTCGATCTCGCTGGCGTCGTCGACGCGGTAGGAGGCCTTGGCCCCCGCCTCGAGAGCGACCTCGACCAGCCGCACCGAGTTGGAGGAGTTGCCGGAGCCGACCACGATGACGAGGTCCGCGGCCCTGGAGATCTCCTTGACGGCCATCTGCCGGTTCTGCGTGGCGTAGCAGATGTCGTCCGACGGCGGGTCGAGCAGCAGCGGGAAGCGCTCACGGATCGCGTCGACCACCGCCAGGGTCTCGTCGACCGACAGCGTGGTCTGGCTCAGCCAGGCGACCTTCGCGGGATCACGGACCTCGATCGCGGCGACGTCCTCGGGGCGCTCCACGAGCTGGATGTGCTCGGGCGCCTCCCCTGCCGTGCCCTCGACCTCCTCGTGGCCGGCGTGCCCGATGAGCAGGATGTCGTAGTCGTCACCGGCGAAGCGCTTCGCCTCGTGGTGGACCTTGGTCACCAGCGGACAGGTGGCGTCGATGGTCTTCAACGCGAGCTCGGCGGCCTGTGCGTGGACCATCGGCGACACGCCGTGGGCGGAGAAGACGACCGTGGCGCCCTCGGGCACCTCGTCGAGCTCCTCGACGAAGACCGCACCACGGTCCTCGAGGCCCGCCACGACGTGCTTGTTGTGGACGATCTGCTTGCGGACGTAGACCGGTGCGCCGTACAGGTCCAGCGCCTTCTCGACCGTGATGACGGCTCGGTCCACGCCGGCGCAGTAGCCGCGCGGCGCAGCCAGCAGGACCGCCCGCTCGTCGGCGCGGTCGGCGGTCAGCACGGGAGGCATCCCCAGGTCAGCACTGCTCATGCCCCCATCGTAGGAGGCAGGTCGGAGGACGGGGCTAGGGTGCCTGCGTGGCACTCGAGACCAGCCCCGAGCAGCCGGCTCCGGTCCGGCAGATCGCCACCCTGCTCACGAGCTGGATCGACCGTCTCGGCGCGGTCTGGGTCGAGGGCCAGATCGCCCAGCTCAACCGCCGCCAGGGCATGGCCACCGTGTTCATCGTGCTGCGCGACCCCCTCGGAGACATCTCGATGTCGGTCACCTGCCAGCGCCAGGTCATCGACTCCGCCGACCCGCCGGTGGTCGAGGGCGCGAGCGTCGTCGTGCACGGCCGTCCGCGCTACTACACCAACCGCGGCACGCTCAGCCTGGTCGCCGACGACATCCGCATGGTCGGGCTCGGCGAGCTGCTGGCCCGCCTCGAGCGGCGGCGCCAGCTGCTGGCCGCCGAGGGCCTGTTCGCCCGGGAGCGCAAGCAGCGCCTGCCGTTCCTGCCGCACCGCATCGGCCTGGTGACGTCCCGCGGCTCTGCGGCCGAGCGCGACGTGCTGGAGAACGCGCGCCGCCGGTGGCCGGCCGTCGCCTTCGAGACCCGGTACGCCGCGATGCAGGGCCCGAGCTGTGCCCGCGAGGTGATGGAGGCCGTGCAACGCCTCGACGCCGAGAGCAGCGTCGACGTCATCCTCATCGCCCGCGGCGGCGGATCCATCGAGGACCTGCTGCCGTTCTCCGACGAGGGGCTCGTGCGGGTCGTGTCCCAGGCGCGCACCCCGGTCGTCTCCGCGATCGGGCACGAGCCCGACACCCCCCTGCTCGACCTGGTCGCCGACGTCCGCGCCTCGACGCCGACCGACGCGGCGAAGCTGCTCGTGCCCGACGTGGGCGAGGAGCTCGAACGGGTCGCCGAGCTGCGTCGTCGCGCGCGACGGCACCTGAGCACGTTCCTGGCCCACGAGATGTCCCAGCTGGCCAACCTCCGGGCCCGCCCGGTGCTGGCGGCGCCCACCACCGTGCTCGAGCAGCGCTCGCGCGAGGTCGACGAGCTGCTGGCCCGCGCGCGCCGTACGCTCGGCCACCGGTTGGACCGGGCCGCCGACGACCTCGACCACTCGCGCGCCCGCGTCCGCGCACTGTCACCGCGCGAGACGTTGCGACGCGGGTACGCCGTGGTCCAGGACGCGGACGGGCACGTGCTCACCAGCACCGACCAGACCGCGTCCGGCGCCCACGTCACCGCACGACTCTTCTCCGGCCACCTGGCGATGACCGTCGACGGTCTCGCACCCGCAGCACACTCCGACCCCGAGGACGAGGACGACGCATGAGCGAGGACACCAACCCCGACGCCGTGGCGGACGACGCGAGCGGCGGTGAGGGAGCGCTCGGCTACGAGGAGGCGCGCGCCGAGCTGCTCGAGGTCGTGCGCACCCTCGAGCAGGGGGGAGCCTCCCTGGAGGACTCCCTCGCGCTCTGGGAGCGCGGCGAGCGCCTGGCCCAGGTCTGCCAGGAGTGGCTCGACGGTGCCCGGCAGCGGCTCGAGGCGGTCACCGACCGCTGAGCGCCGTACGTCACCGGAGTGACGCCTCACCGCGACGCACGCGACGTCTCGCGGTGAGGGTGCGGGTCAGGCGGAGGCGAGCGAGGCGGCGTACGCCGTGAGCGTGTCCTCGTCGACCGAGCCGACCACCACCGTGACGACGTCGGAGTCCTCGGTGACCAGTGCGAGGTCGTCGTCGGCGGTGTCGCGGTAGACCTGCCACGCCGTGCCGTCGACGTCGACCTCCCCGGCCTCCTCGGTCTCCTCCCCGACGAACGCGGCCACCAGGTCGCCCACGGACCGGTCGGCCTGCTCGAGGCCGATGTACTTCTCGTCGTCGGTCAGCACCCCGAGGTGCCAGGCCTGGTCGCGACCCTGGTCGAAGCGCACGCTGGTGGCCTTCCAGCCCTCCGGCAGCTCCTGCGGCACGAGCACGGCGAAGTCGGCCGTGTCCTGGGCGTAGTCGGCCGGACCGGCGTAGTCGACGGCCTCGATCTCGACGGTGGCGTCGTCGCGGTTGACGGCGCGGAAGGCCACGAAGACGAGCACCACCAGGACGAGCACCACCATGGCGCCGACCATCCCCGAGAAGGACCGGTTGTACTTCCCTGCTTGCTCGCTCACCTCGCCATTGTCCCAGGCGCTCTGAAACCGTCCGACCGGGCTCCGCTGGGTCCGGCACCCCGCCGTCCTGCGTCGACGGCGTCGGACAGGAACCCGCAGCTGCGGCACATCGGCCACCGATGAACCGCAGATGCGGCATGATCTGCGCTGTGCCCGACTACCGCATCACCGAGGCGGCCGCCGTCCTCGGCCTCAGTGACGACACCCTCCGACGCTGGGTCGACGCCGGCCGCGTCGCCTCCCACCGCGACGCCGACGACCGCGTGCGCATCGCCGGCACCGACCTGGCCGAGCTGGCGCGCAGCGTGGCCGAGACCGGGCCTCCGGGACTGTCGGACGGCCGGCGCGCCGCGTCGGTCAGCGCCCGCAACCGGATGCGCGGCGTCGTGACCCGTGTGGTCCACGACAGCGTGATGGCTCAGGTCGAGATGGTCTGCGGCCCCTACCGAGTGGTCTCGCTCATGAGCTCGGAGGCCGCGCTGGAGCTGGGGCTGACGCCCGGCGTGATCGCCGTCGCGTCGGTGAAGTCCACCAACGTGGTGGTGGAGCTGCCGTGAGGGCTCACGGGGCCACCACCGTCCTGACCGCGCTGGCGGTCCTGGCCGCGTGCGGCGGGGGCGCCGGGTCCGAGGACGGGGAGGTCACGCTCGACGTGCTGGCCGCCTCGTCACTGACCGAGTCCTTCGAGACCCTGGCCGAGGACTTCGAGGCCGACAACCCCGGCGTCACCGTGCGGCTGTCCCTGGGGTCGTCGGCGGCGCTGGCGCAGCAGGTCACCGAGGGAGCACCCGCCGACGTGCTCGCCACCGCCGACCTGCCGAGCATGGAGCTGGCCAGCGACGACGTGAGCGCCGCCACCGAGTTCGCCACCAACGAGCTCGTGCTCGTGACCCCTGCCGAGGACCCCGGCGGGGTCTCCTCCCTCGAGGACCTGAGCGAGGCGCAGTACGTCACCTGCGTCGACTCCGCCCCCTGCGGCGCCCTGGCCGACCAGCTGCTCGAGGACGCCGGCGTGACCGCTGAGCCGGTCTCGCGCGAGGCCGACGTCAAGGCGGTGCTGGCCAAGGTCACGTCCGGCGAGGTCGACGCCGGCTTCGTCTACGTCACCGACGCCGTCGCAGCCGGCGACGAGGTCGTCCGGATCGAGGTGCCTGGCGCGGCCGACCTCCCCGCGCGCTACGCCGTCGCCACCGCCGCCGAGGCGCGCCAGCCGGAGCTGGCCCAGGCGTGGGTCGACCTCGTGCTGGGCCCGGACGGGCAGCGGGTCCTCGCCGAGGCCGGTTTCGGCGGGCCTGTCGACGGGTCGTCCTGACCCATGACCTCATGACCCCGTCCGTCACGACCGAGCGCCCGGCCCTGGGGCGCCCGCCCGCCCTTCTCGTCGTCCCGGCCGTCGTCGCGGTCGTGCTGCTCGTGCTGCCGCTGGTCGGGCTCGTCAGCCGCTCGCCGTGGACCCGGCTGCCCGCGCTGCTCGGCGACCCCGACGTCCGCAACGCGCTGGTCCTCTCCCTCGGCGTGGCCACCACCACCGCGGTCCTGTGCGTGCTGCTGGGACTGCCGCTGGCGTGGCTGCTGGCGCGGGTCGAGCTGCCCGGCAAGGGCGTGCTGCGCGCGCTCGTCACCGTTCCGCTGGTGCTGCCGCCCGTGGTGGCCGGGGTGGCGCTGCTCGCCTCGCTGGGCCGCAACGGTCTCCTCGGGGCCCCGCTGCGCGAGACGTTCGGCGTCACGATCCCCTTCACCACCACGGCGGTCGTGCTGGCCCACACCTTCGTGGCGCTGCCCTTCTTCGTCCTCAGCGCGGAGGGTGCGCTGCGCGCCGCCGGGCAGGAGTACGACGCCGTGGCCGCCACCCTGGGCGCCGGGCGCTGGCGGGTGTTCCGCACCGTCACGCTGCCGCTCGTCGTGCCCGGCGTGCTGGCCGGCACCCTGCTGGCCTGGGCCCGGTCGCTGGGCGAGTTCGGCGCCACCATCACCTTCGCCGGCAACTACCCGGGCGTCAGCCAGACGATGCCGCTGCTGGTCTTCGAGAAGCTGCAGCGCGAGCCGGAGGCGGCCTACGCGACGAGCCTCGTGCTGCTGGCCGTCTCCGTCCTCGTCCTCGGGCTGCTGCGCGAGCGCTGGCTCGGAGCGCTCCGGTGACCGGCGCCGGGAGCGGTCCACGCGTGGGCGGGCTCGACGCGCGCGTGGTCGTGCGACGGCCGGGGCACACGCTCGACGTCCACCTCACCGTGGCCCCGCGGGAGACCGTGGCGGTCGTCGGACCCAACGGCTCGGGCAAGACGACCCTGCTGCGAGCCCTCGCCGGGCTGGTCCCGCTGAGCGAGGGGCACGTGAGGTACGACGACGACGTGTGGGAGGCGGCCGGCCCGGACCGGCCGCACGAACGGACCACCGTGCAGGAGCGGCGGGTGGGCGTGGTGTTCCAGTCCCTGCTGCTCTTCCCGCACCTGTCGGCACGCGACAACGTCGCCTACGGCCCCCGGTCCCGCGGCACCTCGCGCGCCGAGGCCCGGGCGCTCGCCCAGGAGCTGCTGGAGCAGCTCGGCGTGGGCGAGCTGGCCGACCGCCGCGCGTCGGCGCTGTCCGGGGGCCAGGCGCAGCGGGTGGCGATCGCGCGGGCGTTGGCGACCGACCCCCGGCTGCTGATGCTCGACGAGCCGCTGGCCTCCCTCGACGTCGCCGTCGCGATGTCGCTGCGCATCGAGCTGCGGCGCCACCTGGAGTCGTTCCCCGGCGCCACCCTGCTGGTCAGCCACGACGCGCTGGACGCCCTGTCGCTGGCCGACCGGGTCGTGGTGCTCCAGGACGGCCGGGTCGCCCAGGACGGCACCCCCGACGAGGTGGCGCGCCAGCCACGCACGGCGCACGTGGCCAGGCTGGTCGGGCTCAACGTCCTGCACGGCGTCTCGCGCGGACCCCGGGTGACCCTCTCGGACGGCAGCACCCTGGTCACCACCACGGCGTACGACGGACCGACCGACGTCACCTTCTCCCCCGCCGCGGTGACCCTCGGGGTGGACGCACCCACGGGCAGCGCCCGCAACCACTGGCAGGGGCGCGTGGTGTCGGTCGTGCCGCAGGGGCTGGCGGTCCGGGTGCACCTCGACGCCCTCGGCGGGCTGATCGCCGACGTGACGGTGGAGTCGGCCACCGCCCTCGGGCTGGTGCCCGGGCGCGTCGTCCACGCCAGCGTCAAGGCCACCGACGTGGTCGTGCACGGGGTCCCGGGGACCACCCCCAGGGAGGCCTCCTCGACGGACGCTGCTCCGCTAGCCTGACCTGCATGACGGACATCCCCGCGCCTCTGACCCCGTCCGGCTCCGCCCCGGACCGCAACCTGGCGCTGGAGCTGGTGCGCGTGACCGAGGCAGCAGCCATGGCCGCCGGCCGCTGGAGCGGCAAGGGGGACAAGAACGGCGCGGACGGCGTCGCGGTCAACGCCATGCGCGTGCTGATCTCCACCGTCGGCATGAAGGGCGTCGTGGTCATCGGCGAGGGCGAGAAGGACAACGCCCCGATGCTCTACAACGGCGAGGAGGTCGGTGACGGCACCGGGCCCGAGTGCGACGTCGCCGTCGACCCCATCGACGGCACCACCCTGGCCGCCAAGGGCATGAACAACGCGATCGCGGTGATGGCCGTGTCCCCCCGCGGATCGATGTACGACCCCTCGGCGGTGTTCTACATGGAGAAGCTGGTGACCGGTCCGGACGCGCGTGACGTCGTGGACATCCGGCTGCCGGTCCGCGAGAACATCCAGCGCGTCGCCAAGGCCAAGAACAGCGCCCCGGAGGACGTGACCGTGGTGCTGCTCGACCGGCCGCGCCACGAGAGCCTGGTCGACGACATCCGCGCCGCGGGGGCGCGCATCAAGTTCATCTCCGACGGCGACGTCGCCGGCGCCATCATGGCCGCCCGCAACGGCACCGGCGTCGACCTCCTGCTCGGCACCGGCGGCACACCGGAGGGCATCATCGCCGCCTGCGCCATGAAGTGCCTCGACGGCACCATCCAGGCACGGCTCGCGCCCAAGGACGACGAGGAGCGGCAGCGCGCCCTCGACGCCGGCCACGACCTCGACCCGGACTTCGTGCTCACCACCGACGACCTGGTCAGCGGCGACGACTGCTTCTTCGTCGCCACCGGCATCACCGACGGCGAGCTCATGCAGGGGGTCCGCTACCGGTCCGGCGGCGCCACCACGCACTCGCTGGTGATGCGCTCGCGCAGCGGCACCATCCGCAACATCCTCTCCGAGCACCGGCTGGAGAAGCTCCGCTCCTACGCCAGCGTCGACTTCGACCGCTGAGGTCGCGATGACTCGCGGAACGTTCGTCGCCGCCGGCGAGGCGCTCGTCGACATCGTGGTCCCCCACGACGGTCCGGCCCTCAGCGCGCCCGGCGGCTCCCCGCTCAACGTCGCGGTCGGGCTCTCGCGGCTCGGTCTCGACGCGCTGCTGCTGACCCAGCTCGGCGACGACGACCGGGCCGCCCTGATCCGCGACCACCTCGAGCGCAGCGGCGTACGCCTGGCGCCGGAGTCGGTGCTGCCCGGCTTCCCCACCAGTGCCGCCACGGCTCGGCTCGACGAGCACGGCGCGGCGTCGTACGTCTTCGAGCTCGAGTGGTCGATGCCGGTCGCCACCCTGCCCGCGGACGCCGTCGCGCTGCACGTCGGGTCCATCGGGGCCGCGCTGCCACCGGGGCGGGCCAGCGTCATGGGCCTGGTGGAGCAGGCGCGCGCCCGCGACCTGCTCGTCACCTTCGACCCCAACGCGCGCCCGGCCTTCACCCCCGACGCCGACCGCGCGTGGGCCGACGTCCGCGAGACCGCGTCGTACGCCGCACTGGTGAAGATGAGCGACGAGGACCTGGAGTTCTACCGTCCCGGCGCCACGCCCGAGCAGGTCGCCCGCGAGCTGCTGGGGCCGGTCACCCGGCTGGTCGTCCTCACCCTGGGTGGCCGCGGCGCCCTGGCCTTCACCGCCGAGCACGCCGTCGAGGTGGCCGGGCGCACCACCGAGGTGGTCGACACCGTCGGCGCCGGCGACTCGTTCATGGCCGCTCTGGCCACCATCGCGCTCGAGCACGGTCTCGACGACCTGGGGCCGGACACGCTGCGGGGCCTGCTCGCGGCCGCCCACGAGGTCGGCGCCATCACGGTGTCGCGCCGCGGGGCCGACCCGCCTCGGCGCGAGGAGCTCTCACCCGGCTGGCCGCACCGCACCTGAGCGGCACGGTCGAGCAGCGGGTCAGCCGGCGTCGGCGGCGGTGATCGGGTCGGCCCAGGTCCAGCGCCGCAGCACCTCGGGCCGGGCCTGCACCTGCTGGAGCGTGTCGGTGACGAGGTCGAAGACGACCGGGTCCAGCGCCATGCCGCAGTGGCTGGTGCGGACCTCCGCGGCGCGGGCGACGGGGTCGATGCAGGCTCGCCAGTCGGTGATGCCGTCGCGCTTGGAGTAGACGGCGAGGAACGGGAAGTCCTGCGGCAGGGGGCGCCGCGACTCCTCGAACATCGTCAGGGCGCAGGAGCCGGAGGTGCAGTCCTCGCCCATCAGGCGCGACAGTCCCATGCCCGAGAGCCGGCGGAGCAGACGGACCTGGGCGATGAGCAGGTCGTGGGCGGCGCCCGGCGCGAGCATCGGGCTGCCCATGGTGACGATGCCCGAGACGAGATCGGGCCGCCGAGCCGCGAGCCCGCGCGCGATCATGCCGCCCAGGCTGTGGCCCACGACCATGACCTTGCGCTCGCGGCGGGCCGCGATCTGCTCGACGCGGCGCTCGAGCGCCTCGGTGCTGCGGTCGATGCAGCCGACGTTCGCCACGATGCCGGAGCGGTAGACCCGGAAGCCCTGCCGGCGCAGGTGCCGGTTCATCCCGGTCAGCGTGTAGTCGCCGGCCAGGAACCCGGGCACCAGCAGCACCGGGTCCCCGGTCTCACGACTGCGCTGGACGTAGGCGACGGTGCGGCGAGCGGCTCGGTCCGCGTTGACGCGGCGGCGGTAGCGGACCGCCTCGCTCACCACGCTGCCCTCGCGGGCCAGCGCCCGCAGCCCGCGGGGGCCGGCGAAGCCCTCCGGGACGAGGAAGTCAGCAAGCGGTGAACCGTCCATCCCTCAAAGTAGCGCCGTCAGGGCCATCCGGCGGGGAAATCGCGTGGGCCTGGGGAGAGACACCGCGTCGCTGGTTACCCTTCCTCCCATGTCGTCCGACGCCCGCGAGGCCGCCCCCTCTCCCGCCGTGACCACCTCGGAGGAGCAGGTGGCGACGATCGCCGACGGCGTCGAGATCTGCTTCCAGACCTTCGGCGAGCCCACCGGGGACCCCCTGCTGCTGGTGATGGGGCTCGGCGGGCCGCTGACGTGGTGGCCCGCACCGTTGTGCGAGAAGCTGGCCGCGGCCGGCTTCCTCGTCATCCGCTACGACAACCGCGACACCGGACGCTCCACGATCTTCCGCGACGGCCGCGTCACCCGCCAGCACCTGGTCGGGGCCTTCCTCGGACGCCGCGTCCCGGTGCCCTACTCGTTGCGCGACCTGGCTCAGGACGGCCTCGGGCTGCTCGACCACCTCGGCCTCCCGGCCGCCCACGTCGCGGGCGTGTCGATGGGCGGGATGATCGCCCAGACCATGGCCCTCGAGGCGCCCGACCGGGTGCTGTCCTTGACCTCGCTGTCCTCGACGACGGGCAACCGCCGGGTCGGGTTCCAGGACCCGCGCCTGCTGCCGCACCTGCTGCGTCGCGCCGGCCGCACCCGCGACGAGTACGTCGCCGGCTCGGTGGCGTTCTGGCGCCGCATCTCCTCCCCCGGCTACCGCGACGCCGACGCCGAGGCGCGCGAGCGTGCCGAGATCACCTTCGACCGCGGCATCACCCTCAGCGGCGTGATGCGGCACATGATCGCGGTGCTCACCCAGCGCGACCGCACCGAGGCGCTGCGGTCGTTGCAGGTGCCCACCGCCGTGATCCACGGCCTCGCGGACCGGATGGTCCACGTCTCGGGCGGCCGGGCCACCGCCAAGGCCGTGCCGGACGCCGACCTGGTCCTCGTGCCGGGCATGGGCCACGACCTGCCGACCGGGCTGCACGACGTCTTCGTCGAGACGATCCGTCGCACCGCCGACCGGTCCCACTGAGCCAGCCGCCCCGGAGCGCCCGACGAGCCGGGGTGGACGCGGAACGACCGGGCCGGCGGTGCCGGCCCGGTCGCCCGGTGCCTCGCTCAGCTGTCCTCGACGGCCTCAGTCGCTGAGGCGGTCACCCGTGTCGGTGTCGAAGACGTGCACGTGGCGCGGGTCGGTCGTGATGTACATCATCTCGCCCTTGCGCGGGTGCTCGCGGCCGCTGACCCGGATGATGATGTTCGACGGGACACCCTCGACGTCGCTGGTGCCGTAGACGAAGCTGTCGGCGCCGAGCTCCTCGATGACGGTGACCTTGACCGGCAGGCCCTCGCTCTCGCCGACGAGGCGCCAGTTCTCCGGGCGGACCCCGACGGTCACGTTGCCCTCCATCTTCTTCGCCGCGGTCTCGTCCACGGGCACGGCGTACTGGCCGAGCGCGACCTTGCCGCCGGCGGCCTTGCCCTCGAGCAGGTTCATCGCCGGGGAGCCGATGAAGCCGGCGACGAAGAGGTTGCGGGGGTTGTCGTAGAGCCGGAGCGGGGTGTCGACCTGCATGAGGTGGCCGTCCTTCATGACCGCGACACGGTCACCCATCGTCATGGCCTCGACCTGGTCGTGGGTGACGTAGACGGTGGTGACGCCGAGCTCGGCCTGGAGCTTGGCGATGTCCGTGCGGGTCGCGACGCGCATCTTGGCGTCGAGGTTCGACAACGGCTCGTCCATGCAGAAGACCTGGGGCGAGCGGACGATCGCGCGTCCCATCGCGACGCGCTGACGCTGTCCACCGGAGAGCGCCTTGGGCTTGCGGTCGAGGTACTCGGTCAGGCCGAGGATCTTGGCCGCGTCCTCGACGCGCTTGCGACGCTCCTCGTCCTTGACCTTCGCCATCTTCAGCGCGAACCCCATGTTGTCGGCGACCGACATGTGCGGGTAGAGCGCGTAGTTCTGGAACACCATGGCGATGTCGCGGTCCTTGGGCGGCATCGTGGTGACGTCGCGGTCACCGATGAAGATCTTGCCCTCGTTGACCTCCTCGAGCCCGGCGAGCATGCGCAGGGTCGTGGACTTGCCGCACCCGGACGGGCCGACGAGCACCATGAACTCGCCGTCGGCGATCTCCAGGTCGATGCCGGGCACCGCGGGCTTGTCGGCCCCGGGATACCAGCGCTGGGCCTTCTCGAACCTCACTACTGCCATGCTCGAACGCCTCCTCCACCGGCAGGAACGTGCCGGACGATCCGTTGTGAGAGTGATGTGCGTCACCAACCTAGGGGGCGGGGCGAGAGCGCGTCCACACCGGCTCCGGCGCGTGTGAGCAGGGTCATCGGTCGGCGGCGTGGACGACGACGGGCCGGCTGGCACGATCGAGGGGTGCACCCACGACCGCTGTTCCGTCGGCTCGCCCGTCTGGAGGCCCTCACCTGGGCGCTCCTGCTGGCTGGCATGTTCCTCAAGTACGCCACGGGGACCACCGAGCTCGGCGTCCGCGTCTTCGGCATGGTCCACGGCATCGTGTTCGTCGCCTACTGCGTGGCAGCGGTGACGGTCGCGGTCGACCGTCGCTGGTCGCCCGGCCGGGCGCTGCTCGCGCTGGTGGCGGCAGTCCCGCCGTTCGCCACCCTCGCCTTCGAGCGGTACGCCGAGCGGCGTGACGCCCTGGGGGGCCGCGACGAGTCCTGGCGCCTGCGCACCGAGCCGGCCCGGACGCTCCTCGAGCGGATCGTCGCGTGGCTGGTGCGCCACCCCACCCTCGGCGCCGGCGCCGGCGCACTGACCGTGGCCGGTCTCACCGCGGTGGCTCTCGCCGTCGGCCCGCCCGTCGGCTGATCCCTCTCGCGCGCTCGGCCGGTCGCTCGTGCACGGCGCGGTGGCAGGCTGGAGCGGTGAGCTACCCCCCGCCCCGTGACCCCGTCCGCCCCGGCCAGCTGTCGGTCTGGGACTTCCCCCGGCCTCCGGCGGCCGAGCAGTGGCACGAGCGGGTCGTGCTCCGTCTCGGCGGACAGGTGATCGCCGAGACGACCGAGGCGTGGGTCGTGCTGGAGACCTCGCACCCGCCGACGTACTACCTGCCGCCCACGGCGTTCGCCGACGGCGTGCTGCGACCGGCCCGCGGGTCGTCGTACTGCGAGTGGAAGGGTCAGGCGACCTACCTCGACCTGGTCGGTGGGGACGTGGTCGCCGAGCGTGCCGCGTGGACCTACCCCGACCCGACGCCGGCGTTCCGGATGCTGCTCGACCACGTCTCGCTCTACCCCGCGGCGCTGGAGTCGGTGACGGTCGACGACGTCGAGGTCGAGCCCCAGCCGGGCGGCTTCTACGGCGGCTGGATCACCCCGCGGGTGGCCGGTCCCTTCAAGGGAAGCCAGGGCACCCTCGGCTGGTGAACTCGGCAGGCGGCAGGATGGGGGGCGTGGAGCACGTCGAGGTGGCGCGCGCGGTGTCCGACCGCGGAGAGGTCGTGCTGCGCCGGAAGGGCCCGGGCGCCGACGAGCCGACCGCCCCCGGCGCCCCGACGGTGCTGGAGCTGCGGGTCAACGGCGTCTTCGTCATGGACACGGCCGAGAACGCCTCCGAGGTCGCGATGGCCCGGGTCGCGCTCGCCCGGTGCGCCGCCCCCCGGACCGTTCTCGTCGGCGGGCTCGGCCTCGGGTTCACCACGCACGAGGTGCTCGCCGACGACCGGGTGGAGCGGGTCGTGGTGGCCGAGATCGAGGAGGCGCTCGTCGGGTGGTTCCGCGACGGCACCGTGCCGCACGGCCCGACGTACCTCGCCGACGAGCGGCTGCACGTCCACGTCGGCGACGTGCGCCAGGTGGTCGCCGAGTCGACCCCGGCGTCGGTGGACCTGGTGCTGCTCGACGTCGACAACGGCCCCGGCTTCCTCGTCCACGCGGGCAACGACCTGATCTACCAGGGACCGTTCCTGCGGCAGGTCCACGACCTGCTGCGACCCGGCGGCGTCGTCGTGGTGTGGTCCTCCAGCGAGGACGAGGCGCTGAGCGACACACTGACCGAGGTGTTCGGGACGTGCACCGTCGAGCCCCACCCCGTCCGCCTCCAGGACCGCGACGAGCAGTACTGGCTGCACCTGGCCCAACGACCCACCGACCCGAGGGAGACCCGATGAACGCCCCGCTCGACACCGACGAGACCCGCACCGAGCACGACAGCATGGGAGAGGTCCAGGTGCCCCGGGACGCCCTCTGGCGGGCACAGACCCAGCGGGCGGTGGAGAACTTCCCGATCTCGGGCGTGGGCCTCGAGGGCGAGCACGTGCAGGCGCTGGCCTACGTCAAGGCCGCCGCGGCCCGGGTCAACGGCCGTCTGGGGATCCTCGACGAGGACGTCGCCGAGGCGGTCCGCACCGCCGCCCTCGAGGTCGCCGGCGGCGACCACCTCGACCACTTCCCCGTCGACGTGTTCCAGACCGGGTCGGGCACCAGCTCGAACATGAACATGAACGAGGTGCTGGCCTCCCTGGCGTCGCGCGCGGGCACCGAGGCCCACCCCAACGACCACGTGAACGCCAGCCAGTCCAGCAACGACGTCTTCCCGACCTCGATCCACGTCGCCGCCACCCGCTCCGCCACGCTCCACCTGCTGCCCGCGCTGGACCGCCTCGCCACGGCCCTGGAGGCGAAGGCGGAGGAGTTCGCCGACACCGTCAAGTCCGGCCGCACCCACCTCATGGACGCCACCCCGGTGATGCTCGGCCAGGAGTTCTCCGGGTACGCCGCCATCGTGCGGCTGGGCATCGACCGGGTCCGGAGCAGCCTGCCGCGGGTCGCCTCCCTCCCGCTGGGCGGCACCGCGGTCGGGACCGGCATCAACACCCCCGAGGGCTTCCCGGCGGCGGTGATCGAGGAGCTCGCCGAGCTGACCGACCTGCCGTTCACCGAGGCGGAGAACCACTTCGAGGCCCAGGGCGGGCGCGACGCGCTCGTGGAGCTCTCCGGACAGCTGCGCACGCTCGCGGTCGGTGTCACCAAGATCTGCAACGACCTGCGGTGGATGTCCTCGGGCCCCCGGACCGGCCTGGCCGAGATCGCCCTCCCCGACCTCCAGCCGGGCTCCAGCATCATGCCCGGCAAGGTGAACCCGGTCCTGCCGGAGGCCACGCTCATGGTCTGCGCACAGGTCATCGGCAACGACGCCGCCGTCGCCTTCGCCGGGGCGAGCGGCTCCTTCGAGCTCAACGTGATGATGCCGGTCATGGCCCGCAACCTGCTCGAGTCGATCCGGCTGCTGGCCAACGCCTCGACGACCCTCGCCGACCGCTGCATCGACGGCATCACCGCCCACGAGGAGCGGATGCTGACCTACGCCGAGTCCTCCCCGTCGGTCGTGACGCCGCTCAACCGCTACATCGGCTACGAGAACGCCGCGAAGGTGGCCAAGACGGCGTTGGCCGAGGAGAAGACCATCAAGGAGGTCGTCCTCGCGATGGGGTTCGTGGAGAAGGGTGACCTCACCGAGGAGCAGCTCGACGCCGCGCTCGACGTACGCCGCATGACGCGTCCCTGAGCCCGCGACGGGCTCGACCCCGCCACGCACGAGGCGTGACGGGGTCGAGGCGGTTGGTGGGGGGTACCAACCGCGGACCGGTCCCAGGGGGGATGTGGACCGGTCGTTCGGGGGCAGGCGACGTCGCGCCCGGGGTCGGTCAGTACCAGCCGTTGGCCTGCGAGTGGCTCCAGGCGCCGCACGGGCTGCCGTAGCGCTCCGCGATGTAGCCCAGGCCCCACTCGATCTGGGTCGCCGGGTTCGTCTGCCAGTCGGCGCCGGCGCTGGCCATCTTCGATGCCGGGCAGCGCCTGCGGGATGCCGTACGCCGAGCTGGTCGGGTTGGCGGCCTGCGGGTCCCAGCCGCTCTCCTTGACCCACAGGGAGTCGAGGCAGCCGAACTCGCTCGAGGACCAGCCGCGGTCGGCGAGCATGGCCTGCGCGATCTCGCGCGGGTCACCCAGCTCGACGGTCCGGGTCCGGGACTCCTGCGGGCCCGGGCGGGCCTCGGCCCGCAACGCCCGAGCCTTGGCCGGGTCAGCGGCGCGGCCACCCGAGCGGGACGACCGCTCGTCGCTGCGGGACTCGGCCAGCCGGGCCAGCTCCGCTGCGCTCGGCGTCGGCAGGCTGGTTCCGGTGGTGGTCGCCGCGGTCCGGGCTACGGCGGGCTCGCCGGCAGTCTCCGCGCTGAGCGCGGTGGCGCCGACGACGACACCGGCGAGGACGGCGGTCAGCACGGCGCCGCGACGCAGGCGGCGGCCGAGCTCGAGGGAGGGGCCCGGACGGTCGTGGGTCGTCACCGCGTCAGGGGCGGGAGACTCGACGGACGTCGCGGGCTGGTCGGACTGGTGCTTCGGCGTTCGGTCGGGACGCAGGGGCACAGCTCACTCACAGACGGTGGACGACAGGGTCATCGGCGCTCCGAGTGGCACCGGGGCCGCGCCTCGACGGGCACGGGGTGAACAACCACCATGACCCGATGTCGGTCGATCGTCCAAATCCTCTGGATGTGAGGTGAGTCGCCCGTGACCACCGCAGGAGCCGGTCGTTGGACCGCGTCTGGTCGGCCGTGTTGTCCCGATGGTCACACCTGCACCGGGGGTCCCGCCGGTGGTGATCCAGGTCTCGTCGCGCGACGCCGAGGCGGGGTGGGACCGGTGCGCCCGGACCCACCCCACCCGGCGTACCTCAGACGACGACGCTCTCGAGCAGGTCGGTCACCAGCGCCGCGATGGGCGAGCGCTCGGAGCGGGTCAGCGTGACGTGGGCGAAGAGCGGGTGGCCCTTGAGCTTCTCGACCACCGCCACGATCCCGTCGTGACGCCCGACCCGCAGGTTGTCGCGCTGGGCGACGTCGTGGGTCAGCACGACCTTGGAGTTCGCCCCGATGCGCGAGAGCACCGTGAGCAGCACGTTGCGCTCCAGCGACTGGGCCTCGTCGACGATGACGAACGCGTCGTGCAGCGAGCGGCCCCGGATGTGGGTCAGCGGCAGCACCTCGAGCATCCCGCGGTCCAGGACCTCGTCGATCACCGCCGGGGAGGTCATCGCTCCGAGGGTGTCGAAGACCGCCTGCGCCCAGGGCGACATCTTCTCGCTCTCGGAGCCGGGGAGGTAGCCGAGCTCCTGACCGCCGACGGCGTAGAGCGGACGGAACACCACGACCTTCTTGTGCTGCCCCCGCTCGAGGACGGCCTCCAGGCCCGCGCACAGAGCCAGCGCGGACTTGCCCGTGCCTGCGCGGCCACCCAGCGACACGATGCCGACGTCGGGGTCGAGCAGCAGGTCCAGCGCGACCCGCTGCTCCGCCGAGCGTCCGTGCAGCCCGAAGGCCTCCCGGTCGCCGCGGACCAGCTGCACGCCCTTGTCGGGCGTCACCCGCCCCAGGGCGCTGCCACGCTCGGAGAGCAGCACCAGCCCGGTGTGGCACGGCAGCTCGGCCGCCTCCACCAGGTCGACCTTGCCGGCGTCGTACAGGTCGTCGACGTCCGCGGCGGCCACCTCCACCTCGACCATGCCGGTCCAGCCCGACTCGGGCGCCAGCTCGGCGCGGTACTCCTCGGCGTCGAGCCCGACCGCCGAGGCCTTGATCCGCAGCGGCATGTCCTTGCTGACCAGCGTGACCCGGGCGCCCTCGTTGGCGAGGTTCTGCGCCACCGCGAGGATCCGGGTGTCGTTGTCACCGAGGCGGAACCCCGACGGCAGCGACGTCGGGTCGGTGTGGTTCAGCTCGACGCGGACCGTCCCTCCCGCGTCACCGATCGGCACCGCCCGGTCGAGCCTGCCGTTCTCCACCCTCAGCTCGTCGAGGCGGCGGAGCGCCGCGCGAGCGAAGTAGCCGAGCTCGGGGTGGTGGCGCTTGGCCTCCAGCTCGGTGACCACGACCACCGGCAGGACGACCTCGTGCTCGTCGAACCGCCCCAGGGCGGCCGGATCGGCGAGGAGGACGCTGGTGTCCAGGACGTAGGTCCGCGGACGGTCCGGGTGGGGCGTGCCGGTCGCGTCCGGGACGGAAGCGGCTGATGAGGCGCTGCGTACGTGAGCCACTGGTTGCTCCTCGTGAGACCGCACGCGCACTCGGCGCCCGGCCTCAGATCGTTGTCTGGAACCGGGACCGGGCCCGAAAGTCCGAGTGCGGACCTCCGGATGGTGATGGATCGTGAGCTCTCACGAACGGGCCTCCCGTCGCCCCGGGCTTCCCCACCCGGTGCTGCTGCCGACGCTACGACCGGGGGTCGTCGATCCCGCGACGACACGCCTGACGACGCACGGCGTTCACGTGGCGGGTCGGTGCGACGTACGTGACGTCTTGGTGCGACGTATGTGACGTCTCGGCGCGACGCACGCGACGTCTCGGCCGGGTCACTGCCCGAAGCGGCGGTGGCGCACGGCGTACGCCCGGAGCGCGCGGAGGAAGTCCACGCGGCGGAAGTCGGGCCAGTAGGCCTCGCAGAAGTAGAACTCGCTGTGCGCGCTCTGCCAGAGCAGGAACCCGCCGAGCCGCTGCTCCCCGGACGTGCGGATCACGAGGTCCGGGTCGGGCTGTCCCCGCGTGTAGAGGTGCTCGGCGATGTGGTCGACGTCGAGGACCCCGGCCAGCTCCTCGATCGTGGTGCCGTGGGCGGCGTGGTGCTGCAGCAGCGAGCGTACGGCGTCCGCGATCTCGCGCCGGCCGCCGTAGCCGACGGCGATGTTGACCAGGGTGCCGTCGACGTCGTGCGTGGCGTCGGCGGCGTCCTTGAGGACGCGAGCCGTCGCGGGCGGCAGCAGGTCGAGCGCCCCCACGGGGTTGAGCCGCCAGTGCCCGGCCGCCGCGAGCTCGGTGACGACGTCCTCGATGATGCCCAGCAGCGGCGCGAGCTCCTCGGCCGGACGGTTCAGGTTGTCGGTCGAGAGCAGCCACAGGGTGACCACCTCGACGCCCAGGTCGTCGCACCAGGCCAGGAACGGCGAGATGTTCGCCGCGCCGGCGCGGTGACCGGCGGCGGTGTCGGCGCCGACCGCGCGGGCCCAGCGCCGGTTGCCGTCGAGCATGACCCCGACGTGCTTGGGGAGCCGGTCGGAGCCCAGCGCCTCGAGCTGACGAACCAGCCGGGCCTCGTACGTGGGATAGAGCACACGCTTGGCCGCGTCCTTGAGGGTGCCCACCGGCTCAGCGTAGCGACGAGCCGCCCGATCCGGAGGCGCCTGCGGGTCCACAGATACGACGGTCGGCAGACGCGCCCTGGTGCCGCCCGTACCCTGGAACCCATGGAACGCCGACCGATGAGCCACTTGAGGCAGGATGCAGCGACCCACGCCGCCGACGCCGTGGACTCCCTCGGGGAGCACATCGCCGCCGTCGTGGCGGACGTCAAGCCCAAGCTCCGCGGGTGGCTGCACGCCGTGACCTCACCGCTCACCCTGGCGGCCGGGATCGTGCTCATCGTGCTCTCCCCGACGGCCGCGAGCCGGGTCGGCTCGGCGGTCTTCATGGCCTCCGCGGTGCTGCTCTTCAGCGTGTCGGCGATCTACCACCGGGGCACCTGGAGCCCGCGCGTCTGGTCGGCGCTGCAGCGCTTCGACCACGCCAACATCTTCCTGCTGATCGCCGGCAGCTACACGCCGTTCACGTTGCTGCTCCTCGACGGCGCCACCCGCACGGTGATGCTGAGCGTCGTCTGGGGCGGCGCCGGGCTCGGCGTCGCGCTGCGGCTCTTCTGGCGCACGGCCCCCCGGTGGGCGTTCGTCCCGATCTACCTCGCCCTGGGCTGGGCGGCTGTCTTCGTCGCCCCCCAGTTCGCCGCCTCGGCCAGCACCGCGGTCATCGTCCTGATCGCCGCCGGCGGCCTGCTCTACACCGTCGGCGGGGTCGTCTACGGCTTCCGCAAGCCCGACCCGTTCCCGTCGTGGTTCGGCTTCCACGAGGTGTTCCACACCCTCACCATCGCGGCGTTCATCACCCACTACGTGGGCGTCTCGCTCGCGACGTACTCCCTGCGCTGACCGGTGTCGACCGTCGCCGAGCGTGGTCACCGGTGGGCGGTCTCCCCGTGACCGGTCCCGTGACCTGCGACGCGCAGCCGTCGTCCCCGACCGTGGACGGGCCGCACCTGGTCACGGTGGCGCACGGCACCCGGCGCCCGGGTGGCAACGAGACCGCCCGCCGGATCACCGAGGCGGCCGGGCGGCGGCTGGGACGGCCCGCCACCACGGCGTACGTCGAGCTCTCCGACCCGCTGCTGAGCGACGTGGTCGCGACGCTGGACGGCCCCGCCGTCGTCGTCCCGCTGCTGCTGTCGACCGGCTTCCACGTCCGCGAGGACCTGCCGGGGATGTGTGCGGGCGCCGACGTCGTGCTGGGCCGCCCTCTCGGTCCGGACCCGATGCTGGCCCGGGCCCAGGTGGCCCGGCTGCTCGACGCGGGGGCCGAGCCCGGCAGCCGGGTGGTGCTGGTCGCGGCCGGTTCGCGCGACCCGGCGGCCGGCGAGGACCTCTGCGCCGCCGTGGGCCTGCTCGCCGCGCACTGGGACGGGGAGGTGGCGGCGGCCACCCTGTCCGGTCTCGGGGAGCGACCTGAGGCGGTGATCCGTCCCGGCGACGCGGTGTCGCCGTACCTGCTGTCCCCCGGGCTCTTCTCCCGCGACGTCGAGGCGGCGGCCCGTGCGGCCGGTGCGTCCGCCTGCGCCGACGTGCTGGGCGACCACCCCCTCGTGGTGGACCTGGTCGTCGAGCGCACCCTGCAGCTGCGCTGACGACACCGGGGCCGACCGCCGCGGAGCCTGGCCGTCGGCCTGGATCGGGGGCGTCGTGGTGAGGAATGCTGGGCAGGCTGGTCGTGTTGAGACCGATGAGTCCCTGGAACCGTCGAAAGGACACCCGTCCACCATGAGCACCACCACGCTGACCGCGAACGACTTCGAGTCCACCGTCCTGGAGAACGACATCGTCCTGGTCGACTTCTGGGCGTCCTGGTGCGGCCCGTGCCGTCAGTTCGCCCCCACGTTCGAGAAGGCCTCCGAGGCCCACACCGACGTCGTGTTCGGCAAGGTCGACACCGAGGCGGAGCAGTCCCTGGCGCAGGCGGCGAGCATCTCCTCGATCCCCACGCTCATGGCCTTCCGCGAGGGCATCCTCGTCTTCAGCCAGCCCGGCGCGCTGCCGCCGGCCGGCCTCGAGCAGGTCATCACCGCGGTGAAGGACCTCGACATGACCGAGGTGCGCGCCCAGATCGCCGCGCAGGACGGCGGTCCCGAGGGCGGCCAGCCCGCCTGACGGGCCGGACCCCGATGGACGCGCGCGCCTGGGACGAGCGGTACGACGCTGCCGCACAGGTCTGGTCGGCCGCACCCAACCAGTTCGTCGAGGCGGCGCTGACCGACCTGCCGCCCGGTGACGCGGTCGACCTCGCGTGCGGTGAGGGCCGCAACGCGATCTGGCTGGCCCGCCGGGGGTGGCGGGTCACCGCCGCCGACTTCTCCGCCGTCGCCGTCGACCGGGCGCGCAGCCTGGCCGGCGACCTCGACATCGACTGGCGGGTGGGCGACGTCCTGGCCGAGGACCTGCCGGCCGTGGACCTCGTGCTGATCGCCTACCTCCACCTGCCCGCCCACGAGCGCACGGCCGTCGTACGCCGGGCGTGGTCGGCGCTGCGTCCCGGCGGCACGTTCTTCCTGGTCGCCCACGACCTGACCAACCTCACCGAGGGCACCGGCGGACCGCAGGACGCCTCGGTGCTGTCCACGGCCGACGACGTCGTCGGCGACCTGGCCGACGAGCCGGACGTCGAGGTGGTCCGCGCCGAGCGGGTGGCCCGGCAGGTCACGGCCGAGGACGCTCACGGCGGCGAGGAGCGGCGCACCGCCTGGGACCACGTGGTCCACCTCCGGCGCACCTGACGCCGGCCTCGGGCCCGGCTGTGCCTACCGCGCGTGACCCGCCTCTCTCCCACAGGCCGAGACGGTCCCGCCGTCCAGGTGTGGGCGGCAGCGCAGCGGAAAGGTTGAAGGTATGACCAACACGCCTGAGAACATCGTCTACACCGCCCGCGCCACCGTCACCGGGGGCCGCGAGGGCCACGGCACCACCGACGACGGCAACCTCGACGTCTCGCTGACCGCCGCCAAGGAGCTCGGTGGCCCCGGCACCGGCACCAACCCCGAGCAGCTGTTCGCCGTGGGCTACGGCGCCTGCTTCCAGGGCGCCCTGACCCTGGTCGCGAAGACGCACGGCGTCGACGCGTCGGGCTCGCAGCTCGAGATCGAGATCGGCTTCGGCCCGGAGGGCGACTCCTACGCCATCACCGCCGACATCGTCGCCACCATCCCCGGCATCGACGACGCGAAGGCCCAGGAGCTCGTCGAGGCCGCCCACGAGGTGTGCCCCTACTCGAAGGCCACCCGCGGCAACGTCCCCGTGACCGTCACCGGCAAGGCCGCCTGACGTCGTACCGAGGGGGTCGTCGGTTTCACTGGGTACCTAGTGAAGTTGGCGCTTCCCGAGTGAAGTTTCGCTCGGGAAGCGCCAGAACCACTAGGTACCTAGTGAAACCGACAGTCCCGATTTGTGGCGAGTCGGCATGATCGGGGCATGGCGCTCATCTCGATCCCCGACGTCCGTGAGCGGGTCGGAGCGGCCATCTTCCACAAGGTCGCCGGGCCGGAGGGGCCGGAGCGACGCGAGCGCTTCCACGGCCGCGAGGGCGAGCGGTGGTTCCCGGCTGGGTCACCGATCCACGTCGTCCACGGCGACGCCAGCATGTTCATCGGGGGCCTGCGCGCGCTGATGTACCAGGCCCTCCACCCGGTCGCGATGACCGCTGTGGCCGAGCACTCCGGCTACCGCGGCGACATGTGGGGCCGGCTGGCGCGCACCAGCACCTTCCTCGCCGCCACGACCTTCGCCACCGCCGCGGACGCGCAGGCGTCCGTCGACGTCGTACGCCGCATCCACGACCGCATCACCGGCACCATGCCCGACGGCACGCCGTACATCGCCTCCGACCCGCACCTGCTCCTGTGGGTGCACGTCGCCGAGATCGACAGCTTCCTGCGCGCCCACGTGCGCTACGGCAAGAACCAGCTCGACCAGGCCGGTCGCGACGAGTACGTCGCCCAGACCGCGTTCGTGGCCGAGAAGCTCGGCGTCGTCGACGCACCCCGCACGGAGGCCGAGCTCGCCGAGGTGCTGGAGAGCTACCGACCCGAGCTGCGGGGCACCGACCACGCCCACGAGGCCATCAGCTACCTGGTGTGGCACCCCGACCTGCCGCTGGCGGTCCGCCCCGCCTACCTCGTCATCGCTGCCGCCGCGATCGCGATGATGCCCGGGTGGACCCGCCGTGAGCTGCGGCTGCCCCGTCTGCCCGTCACCGAGCGCACCGGCGTCCGCGTGCTGGGGGCGCTGGCGACCGGCACCATCCGTTGGGCGATGACTCCGCCGACGGACGACGGCGAGACGGCCGTGCCGGCGGCCCCGAGCCACCCGTCGACGCGCTGAGCCGCTGGGAGCGTCAGCCGCGCGGCGTCCCGGACCCGTGCGGAGGTGCGGGCGCGACGGGTGCGTCGTCAGGACCGGTCGCGTCCGGACCCGAGTCGTCCGCAGCCGGGCCCGCCGGACCCGCCGGTCCTGAGCGGTCCACGCCGTCGTCGAACTTGATCTTCCCGATCTGCTTGCGCATGTTCATCCACAGCAGGATCGTCACCGCGAAGAGCAGGAAGAACGAGCCCATCGCGATCCACCCGGGGCGGACGTCCTCGGGCGCGGGCACCTCGTCGAGGGCGTCGAGGGCCACCAGGGCGAGCTGCTGGACGGACAGGGCGAGTGCGCTCATCGCGAAGCTCCGAGGTGCTCACGGACGCCTGCGAACAGGTCGTCCTCGGGGGTGGAGGACCCGACGTGGCTGGTGACCAGCTCGTAGTCCTCGGTGGGCCAGACCTTCTCCTGCAGCTCGCGCGGGATCGCGAACCAGAAGCCGTCGGGGTCGATCTGGGTGGCGTGGGCCAGCAGGGCCTGGTCGCGCACGCCGAAGTAGTCCGCGCACGGCACCCGGGTCGTGATGCGGGCGTCCCACTCGGGCTCCTCGACCCACTCCTTGAGGCGCTGCTCCCAGGGCGACTCGAGCCCGTGGTCGATCATGGCGTCGTGGATCGCCTGCATGCGCGGGCGGTTGAAGGAGTGGTGGTAGTAGAGCTTCAGCACCTGCCACGGCTCCCCCAGCTCGGGGTAGCGCTCCGGGTCGGCAGCGGCCTCGAAGGCGTGCACCGAGATCTCGTGGCACTTCACGTGGTCGGGGTGCGGGTAGCCCCCGCGCTCGTCGTACGTCGTCATCACGTGCGGCTTGAGCTCGCGGATCAGCCGGACCAGCGGGGCGGCCGCCTCCTCGAGCGGCACCAGCGCGAAGCAGCCCTCGGGCAGCGGTGGCTTGGGGTCGCCCTCGGGCCAGCCGGAGTCGACGAAGCCCAGCCAGTCCTGGCGTACGCCGAGGATGTCGCGGGCGCGCTCCATCTCCTGGCGGCGGATCTCGGTGATGTTCTCCAGCACGTCCGGGCGATCCATCTTGGGGTTGAGGATCGACCCCCGCTCACCGCCGGTGCAGGTGGCGACGTGGACGTCGACCCCCTCGGCGACGTACCGCGCGGTGGAGGCGGCGCCCTTGCTGGACTCGTCGTCAGGGTGCGCGTGGACGTGCATGAGGCGCAGCATGGCTCCATTCTAGGTGCCGCCCGCACGCGCTCCCGCCGCCCCGTCGGCCACGACGGGGCGTGCAGGGCGACCGTAGGATGGCCGCATGCCCGACCCCCGCTCCGCCCCCGGCTCCGACGAGGTGTCCGACTCGAGCGACCTGTCCGAGCGCTACGGGAGCACCAGCCCGCGCCAGCGCGTGATCGCGACGGTGCTCATCGTGGTGGTCGCCGTCAGCTCGGTGGGCTTCGTGGGCTGGACGGCGCTGTTCCACAGCACGCCGGAGGTGCAGTCGCGGATGACCTACTTCGACTTCCCCGACGACCGGACGGCCGTCGCCCGCCTGACCGTCGTGCGCGACGCCCCGGACACGATCGCCACCTGTGTGCTGCGCGCGGTGTCGGAGGACTTCGCGATCGTCGGCGAGACCGAGATCACCGTGACCACCGGACCCACCACCCAAGCCGTGGAGGTCGAGATCCCCACCGAGCGACGCGCCACGACCGTGACCACCGACGGCTGCACCTCCAACGGCCAGCAGCGCCCCCGCTGAGCCGTCCGAGATGAGACGTCGGGCGTGAGCCGCTAGGCTGGGTCACTTGCGTGCCGTCCGCGGCGCGGGATCGTGCACGTGCCCGACCCGCTCTCGCCGCAGTCCGACGCACGCCACCCGAGACTCAGGAGCAGAACCCGTGACCCAGTCACCCGAGAAGGACGTCGTCTGGCTGACCCAGGACGCCTACGACAAGCTCAAGGACGAGCTGGAGAACCTCCGCGGACCCATGCGCGAGGACATCGTGGCCCGCATCAGCGCCGCCCGCGACGAGGGCGACCTCAAGGAGAACGGTGGCTACCACGCCGCCCGTGAGGAGCAGGGCAAGCTCGAGGGCCGCATCCGGCAGCTCGAGGACATGCTCGAGCGCGCCGAGGTCGGCGAGACCCCGAAGGACGACGGCGTCGTCGAGCCCGGCATGGTCGTGGAGATCAAGTTCGCCGGCGAGAGCGAGTCGGAGAAGTTCCTGCTCGGCGCCCGCGAGATGGCCGGCGACTCGGACCTGCAGGTCTACTCGCCGCAGTCGCCCATGGGCAGCGCGCTCGTCGGCGCCAAGAAGGGCGACAACGTCTCCTTCGAGGCGCCCAACGGCAAGACCCTCAAGGTCGAGGTCATCCACGCGGAGCCCTACTCCGGCTGACCCGACCGGCCGGCGGACGCACCGCCGACCGCCCGCATCACTCCTCCTGCGCGGCGCTCGACTCCTCGGTGACGGGGTAGCCGGCGCCGCGCAGGTGCGTGCGCACCTCGTCGGCGTGCTCCGGCCCGCGCGTCTCGAGCTGCAGCGCCACCTCGACCTCCCCGATGTGCAGGTGCGAGGAGGTGCGCTGGTGCACCACGTCGAGCACGTTGGCCTGCACCGTGGCGAGGTCGCCGAGCAGCTTGGCCAACCCACCGGGGCGGTCGGGGATGCGGACGGCGAGCGCCAGGTAGCGCCCCGAGGTCGCCATGCCGTGGCGGATGACGTTCATCAGCAGGATCGGGTCGACGTTGCCGCCCGAGAGCACCACCACCATCGGCGTCTCGAAGCTGGTGGGGTTCTCCAGCACCGCGGCCACGGCCGCCGCGCCGGCCGGCTCGACGACCAGCTTCGCCCGCTCGATGAGCAGCAGCAGCGCCTGTGACAGCGACTCCTCGTCGACCGTGACCATGTCGTCGACGTACTCCAGGACCGCGGCGAACGGCACGTCGCCGGGTCGGCCGATCGCGATGCCGTCGGCCATGGTCGCCATCGAGGTCAGGGCCTGCGGGCTGCCGTGCTGCAGCGAGGGCGGGTACGCCGCTGCGCCGGCCGCCTGGACGCCGACGACCCGGATGTCGGGGCGCTGGGGCTTGACCCCTGCGGCGATGCCGGCCAGCAGCCCGCCGCCGCCGGTGGGGACCACGATCGTGCGGGCCTCGGGGCACTGCTCGAGGATCTCGAGGCCGCAGGTGGCCTGGCCCACGACGATGTCCTCGTGGTCGAAGGGGTGCACGAGGACCGCGCCGGTCTCCTCCGACCAGGCCCGGGCCTGCACCAGCGCCTCGTCCACGGTCGTGCCGTGGAAGCGGACCTCCGCGCCGTACCCGCGGGTCGCGCGCTCCTTCACGATCGGCGCCCCGTAGGGCATGTAGACCACGGCGGTGATGCCGAGCATCTGCGCCGCGAGCGCGACTCCCTGGGCGTGGTTGCCGGCGCTGGCGGCCACCACACCGCGCGCCCGCTCCTCGGGGCTGAGCCGCGCCATGCGGACGTAGGCGCCCCGGATCTTGAAGGAGCCGGCGCGCTGGAGGTTCTCGGCCTTGAGGTAGACCGGGCCGCCGGCGATCTTGGACAGCCAGCGCGACTCCTCCAGCGGCGTCAGCACCGCGACGTCGCGGAGCATCGCCGCCGCCGCCTCGATCTCGGCGATCGTGGGTCCGACGTGCGCCTCCCCCGGCGACGCCGCGTCCTGCGACCCCGAGGACCCGCCCGGGGCCTCGCTCGGGGTGGTCGCAGGGGGCGGGGGTTCGACCGGTCGGGCGTCCGTCATGGCCTCACGGTATCCCTGTCACTTGTGGGAGGGATCACCCTCAGTCAGTTGCATGCACCATGCAACTATCTGGCAGACTCGGACCGTGCCCCGCCCCGCCGCCTCCCCGCCCGACGATGACCCCGTCGGCGACCCCGTCGACCCCGCCGACCCCCAGGTCGAGGACACCTTCATGGCCGTGCTCATCGCCCTCGGCTCGGTGCTGCGCCAGCGCCTCCCGGGCGACGAGCACGACTTCTCCCTCCTGCCGGTGCTGGTCGAGCTCGACCGCTGCGGCCCGGTCCGCCTCAGCGACCTGGCCGAACGGCTGCGGCTCGACGCCTCCACCGTGAGCCGCCGGGTGAAGAACCTCGGCGAGCAGGACCTGGTCACCACCACCGCCGACACCGCCGACGGGCGGGCTCGCCGGGTCCAGATCCGCCCAGCCGGTCGGCGGGCCCTGGGCGAGCTGCGGGCCCGACGTCGCGACCTGCTGGGCCAGGTGCTGGTCGACTGGCGGGCCGACGAGCGCGACCGGCTGCAGGGTCTGCTCGCACGCTTCCTCGACGACCTCGGCGACCTGACCGCGGGCAGCGGCCTGCTCGGCATCGGCACCCCCACCCTCCCCCCGGCCGGACCCAGGTCCGCACCCTCCCCGAAGGACTCCACCCGATGACCCCCGACGCCCAGGGCTACCTCAGCCACCGCCAGATCCTCGTCGTGATGACCGGGCTCATCACCGGCATGTTCCTGGCCTCGCTGGACCAGAGCATCGTCTCCACGGCCCTGCCCACGATCACCAGCGACCTCGGCGGCCTCGACCACCTGTCGTGGGTGGTGACGTCGTACCTCCTGGCCTCGACGGCCTCGACGCCGCTGTGGGGCAAGATCTCCGACCTCTACGGGCGCCGTCCGATCTTCCAGATCGCCATCCTGACCTTCGTCGCCGGCTCGGTGCTGTCGGGGTTCTCGGCCTCCATGGAGCAGCTGATCGCGTTCCGGGCGATCCAGGGACTCGGCGGCGGCGGGCTGATGGCGCTCGCCCTGGCCACCATCGGCGACGTCGTCCCGCCCCGCGAGCGGCCCCGCTACCAGGGCTACATCGCCGGCACCTTCGGCGCCTCCAGCGTGCTCGGTCCGGTGCTCGGCGGCTTCTTCGCCGACGGTCCCGGCTGGGAGTGGATCTTCTTCATCAACGTGCCGATCGGGCTGGTCGCCCTGGTCGTGACCTCCTCGGCCCTGACCATGCCGCACGTGCGGCGCGAGCACTCGATCGACTACCTCGGCGCCGCGGTCATCGTGGGCAGCGTGAGCTCGCTGCTGCTCTACACCGCCTGGGCCGGACCCGAGGACGGCTGGGGCAGCCCGCTCGGGCTCACGCTGCTGCTCGGCGGCCTGGCACTGGCCGTGCTCTTCGTGATGGTCGAGCTGCGCGCGAAGGAGCCGATCATCCCGATGCGGCTCTTCCGGATCTCGATCTTCAGCGTCGCCAACGCCTTCGGGTTCCTCATCGGCGCCGCGATGTTCGGCGTCATGGTCTTCATCCCCGTCTACCTCCAGCTGGTGAAGGGCATGAGCCCGACCGAGTCCGGCCTGGGCATGCTGCCGATGGTCATCGGCCTGTTCACCACCTCGATCTGGGGCGGACGTTGGATGTCGCGCACCGGCCACTACAAGTGGTTCCCGCCCATCGGCGCGACGGTCGTGCTCGTCTCGGTCGGCCTCATGACCCAGCTGGGCTCGGGCTCGCCGTACTGGTTCGCCGGGCTGGCGATGTTCGTGATGGGCTGCGGCCTCGGCCTCACCATGCAGGTGCTCACGGTCGCGGTGCAGAACGCGGTCGACCGGTCCGAGATGGGCGTCGCCACCAGCTCGGTGCAGTTCTTCCGCCAGATGGGCGGCTCCTTCGGCACCGCGCTGTTCGGCGCCGTGCTCAGCACCCGGCTCGCCTCCGAGCTCACCGCCGCCAGCGACCAGGCCGGTGGCGCGATCCCGCTCGAGCGCGTCGACGAGCTCACCAGCAACATGAGCCTGGTCGACGCCCTGCCGGCGCAGGCCCAGGCCCTCGTGGTCGACGCCTTCAGCACCGCCCTCAGCGGCACCTTCCTCGTCGCCCTGCCGATCGTGCTGGCCGCGCTCGTCGTCGGCCTGTTCATGAAGGAGATCCCGCTCGGCTCGCGCGAGACGCCGGGCGTCGACGCCGACGCCGGCACCGAGAAGGTGGCCGGCCCCGTCTGAGCGGTCCGCGGACGGCGGACGGGTCAGCCCAGACCCGCGAGCAGCGCGTACGCCGCCCCGGGGTGGTGCTCGGCGAGCAGGCCGGCCGGCAGGAGCAGGTGCTCGCGGTCGATGACGACACGCGCACGCTCGGGCACCTGCCACCCGCCCTCAGCCGCCCCCGGACCCGTCAGCCGCTCGGTCAGCACGGCGACGGCGGCACCCGGGTCGGAGGCGTGGCGCAGCACCCCTCCGGAGCCGATCATGACGCCGACCTCGCGCAGGTCGGTGCCGGTGCGCTCGACCAGCCTGGCCGCACCCGAGCCGCCTCCCGAGTCGAAGCGGACCTGGGCCCGCCCCGCATGACGGCGTACGGCGAGCGCGGCGGCCCAGCCGGCGAGCCGCAGGTCGAACCCGTCCTCGTCGAGCAGGCCCGGGTCGTCCTGAAGCCGCGCCGCCCGTCGCTCGACCTCGGCCCGCTCGTCGTCCGCGACGAGGCCCGCGGCGACCGCCTCGGCCACCGTCGACACCGCGCTCCAGCGCATCCCGAGGTCGCCCTCCACGGTGCGAGTGGCCGGGACCAGGCCGACCACGTCGCGCCCGGCCGACTCCGGGTCGACCTCGACGACGGAGTAGACGTCGGTGGTGGCGCCTCCGACGTCGACGACGACGACGTCGCCCCAGCCCGGCCGGGCGGCGGTGTCGGCAGCGGTGTCGGCAGGGTGCCCGAGCCCGCCGAGGCCGCTCGCCATCAGCTCGACCGCGGCCAGCATCAGGTCGGGGGTGGCGCCGCGGACCATCGCAGTGAACTCGCGGCCCGCGGAGAGGTGCTTGCCGCCGATGACGTGGGACAGGAACATCTCGCGCAGCGCGGCGCGTGCCGGCTCCGGGCGGAAGGCACCGATGCGCGGCATGACGTTGGCGCAGCTCACGACGGCCAGCCCGCCCCCCTCCAGCAGCGCCACCACGGTGTCGGCGGCCTTGACGTTGCCGGCGACGACGACCGGTTGAGCGCACCGCACGAGCGGCGGTGCGAGGGCGAGGGAGCGCGCGTTGTGCAGCAGCACCTCGGCGTTGCCGCCGTCCGTGCCGCCGACCAGCAGCAGCACGTCGGGACGCGCGGCGACCAGGTCGTCGATCCCGTGCGCGTCCAGGGGACCCGAGGCGACGTGGACGACGCGACCACCGCTCGAGAGCGCCACCCGGCGACCGGCCTCCGAGGTGACGAGCTGCTCGTTGCCGACGACCGCGATCCGCAGCCCGCCGCCGGCCGACGAGCAGGCGAGGACGGGGGCGTCGGCCGCCCCGGGGACCTCGCGGGACAGGTCGGCCAGGCAGGCCAGCCAGCCGTCCATGACGTCGGTGTCGACCGTGGTGCGGTGCGAGCTGCGCGCGAGCACCCGGGCCGGCACCGGGTCGTCGGCGCCGTCGGGGCCGTCGGGGCCGCCGGGGCTGATGGACCAGTCGTCGGGGCCGACGTCCTGCGTGCCGAGGTCGACGACGCAGGCCTTGGTGTACGTCGACCCGAAGTCGACGCAGACCCGCAGGGTCACGCCAGGGCCTGGTCCAGGTCGGCGATCAGGTCCTCGGCGGTCTCGATGCCCACCGAGAGCCGGATGAGGTCGGCCGGCACCTCGAGGTCGGTGCCGGCGACCG
Source organism: uncultured Actinomycetota bacterium (assembly GCA_963721555.1). Taxonomy (GTDB): domain Bacteria; phylum Actinomycetota; class Actinomycetes; order Propionibacteriales; family Nocardioidaceae; genus Marmoricola_A. The sequence continues at coordinate 40,446 of CAVRJU010000007.1, forward strand.
AGGCGTGCGTCATCCGGCCGGGGTGCTCGATGAGCGACTCCACACCACCGAGCGACTCGCCCAGGATCCAGACCTGGGTGGCGTCGCAGACGTCGAGCGCCTTGGCCTCGCCGGCCTTCACCCGGAACGAGACGATGCCGCCGTACCTCTTCATCTGACGGCTCGCGACCTCGTGACCGCTGTGGCTCGCGAGGCCGGGGTAGATCACCTCGCTGACGGCCGGGTGGCTCTCGAGGTGGGCGACGACCGCCTCGGCGTTGTCGCAGTGGCGCTCCATGCGGACCGCCAGCGTCTTGAGGCCGCGATGGGTCAGGAAGCAGTCGAAGGGTCCGGGCACCGCGCCGAGGGCGTTCTGGTGGAAGCCGATGCGCTCCGCGACGTCGAGGTCGCGGACCACGAGCGGCCCCGCCGACGACGTCGGAGTGCCCGCCGCAGTACTTCGTGGTCGAGTGCACGACGACGTCGGCGCCCAGCGTGAGCGGCTGCTGGAGGTAGGGCGAGGCGAAGGTGTTGTCCACCACGAGCAGGGCGCCGGCCTCGTGGGCGAGGTCGGCGACGGCCGCGATGTCGGCGACGGTGAGCAGCGGGTTCGTCGGCGTCTCCACCCACACGACCTTGGTCTCGCCGGGCCGGATGGCGGCCGCGACGGCGTCGGTGTCGGCGACGTGGACCGGCGTGTGGGCCAGGCCCCACGGCCTCTCGACCTTCTCGAAGAGGCGGTAGGTGCCGCCGTACGCGTCGTCGGGGATCACCACGTGGTCACCCGGCGCGCAGACCGAGCGCAGCAGGGTGTCCTCGGCCGCCAGCCCGCTGGAGAACGCGAAGCCGCGCTCGCCGTCCTCCAGGGCTGCCAGACAGGTCTCCAGCGCGGTGCGGGTCGGGTTGGCGCTGCGGGAGTACTCGTAGCCGCCACGCAGCCCCCCCACACCGTCCTGCTTGTAGGTGCTGGTGGCGTAGATCGGCGGGATGACGGCACCGGTGGTGGGGTCCGGCTCGGAGCCGGCGTGGATGGCGCGCGACTCGAAGCCGAGCTTGTCGAGGGAGAGGTGGTCGCTCACCCTCTGCACCCTACCCAGCGCCGGCGGCACCGCCAGGGCCGGCGAGGGCGGGGAATGTCCGGGCCGCTTGATCGGTTGCGGACACTGGAAGGGTCCCGACCCCTGGAGGATCGATGTTCTTCACCCGCACCAAGAGCCAGCTGCCCGAACCCGGCCAGGCGCTCGCCGGCCGCGAGCAGCCGTGGTTCCACCTGGCCGACAAGCACGTCGTGCTCGACGCACCCGTCGTCACCGACGAGGTGCCCGAGGGTCACGAGGTGGCGATCTTCGGGCTCGGCTGCTTCTGGGGCGCGGAGGAGATGTACTGGCAGCTCCCCGGGGTCTGGTCCACGAGCGTGGGCTACGCCGGCGGCGAGACTTCCCACCCGTCGTACGAGGAGGTCTGCTCGGGCATGACCGGGCACACCGAGGCCGTGCGGATCGTCTTCGACCCGACCGTGGTGGACTACGAGACCCTGGTGAAGCGCTTCTTCGAGGTCCACGACCCGACGCAGGGCATGCGCCAGGGCAACGACGTCGGCACGCAGTACCGCTCCGCGATCTACACCACCAACGACGCTCAGGTCGAGGCCGCCGAGCGCCTCACGAAGGTGTACGGCGACGAGCTGGCCCGTCAGGGCCTCGGCACCATCACCACCGAGGTCCGACCCGCCCCGCGGTACTACTACGCCGAGGACCTGCACCAGCAGTACCTCGCCAAGAACCCCTACGGCTACCGCTGCCACGCCAACACCGGGGTCCCCTTCCCGGCTGACGCCTGAGCGTCGACACCACCCGCGGTCGAGTCAGTCGCGGGGCTCCTCAGCTGCTCGCGTCCTGGGCAGCCCGGCCACCCACCGGCAGAGCCACCCGCATGGTCGTGCGTCCCGGGACGGAGTCGATCGACAGCTCGCCGGAGTGACGCTCCTCGACGATCCGCCGCGAGATGTCGAGACCCAGACCGGTGCCCTTGCCCACGTCCTTGGTCGTGAAGAAGGGCTCGAACGCGCGGGTCTGCACCTCGGCCGGCATCCCGGGACCGCTGTCCTCGATCTCGACGACCGCCCGACCCAGGTCGTCGACCCGGGTCGCCAGCCGGAGCGTGCCGACGCCGTCCATGGCGTCGACCGCGTTGTCGATCAGGTTCGTCCACACCTGGTTGAGCTCGCCGGGGATCGCCTCGATCACCGGCAGGTCGGGGGCGTAGCTGCGTTGGAGGTCGATGTCCTTGAGCTTGTAGGCGAGCATGACGACCGTGCTCTCGAGGCCCTCGACGACGTCGGTGCGTTGCACCGCCGCGCGATCGAGCTGGGAGTAGGAGCGGACCGCCCCGACGAGGCCGGAGATGCGCGTCGTGGCGTCCTTGACCTCCGCCAGCAGGGCGCGTGAGCTCATGGAGCTCGAGACCCAGGTGATCCCTGCGGCCAGGGCGTCCGGGCCCAGCACCTCGGCAAGCCGGTCGCACCAGGCGGGGTCGACGCCGGCGGCGGACAGCACGGGAGCCAGCTCCCACTCGCGCTCGACGTCGTGCTGGGCCAGCCAGTCGGCCAGGTCCTCCTCACGGTCGGCGACGGCCATCGGGTCGGTGCTCTGCTCGGGCGCCCGTACGTCTCGTCGCAACGCGTCGATGGCCACGAACTGCTCAGGCGTGACGTTTCGCTCCGCCAGTGCGATCAGCGAGGTCGCCTGCGTCTCGGACACGGTCGAGAGGGAGTCGATGGCTCGCGTCGCGGCAGCGGCGGGGTTGTTGATCTCGTGGGCGAGACCGGCAGCGAGGGTGCCCAGCGCCATCAGCGCCTCGCGCTGCCGGGCCGTGGACTCGACCCGTCGGACCGTGTCGACCAGCCCGCGGATGAAGTGGACGCCGAAGGCGAACCAGTCGTCGCCCAGTCGTCGGAGCTCCGTGGCAGGGACCGCCAGGACCCGTGACGTGGCCTGGGTGCGGCCGGTGGCGAAGCAGATCCCGTTGGGGTCCCAGGCGGCGAACCCGCCGGCCCACTGCCCCGGTTGGGTCATGGCCCCGACAACCGTCTCCTCGCGACCCACGCGCTTGGCCAGGTCGATCGCCCCCTCGAGAAGCACCCACCACGTGTCCGCCGGTTGTCCCTCGCTCCACAGCTCCTGGCCGGCCGGGAACTCGCGCTCCTCGCCCGCACGGACGAGATCCTCGATCTGGGCCTCGTCGAGGCCGGCGAACAGGGGCAGCCGGCGCAGCTCGTCGGTGTCCATCAGACGGTGGCCAGGTAGCGGTGGACCAGGTAGACCGCCATGGCGCCCTCACCCACGGCGGACGCGACGCGCTTCATGGACTCCAGTCGCACGTCGCCGGCGGCGAAGACCCCCGGCACGCTCGTCTCCAGCGCGAACGGCGCTCGTGGCAGCGGCCAGGAGGAGTGGCCGGTCGAGGCCAGCACCTCCGGGCCGGTGAGCACGAAGCCCCGTGCGTCGCGGGACGGGCCGTCGCCGAGCCACGCCGTTCGCGGCGCGGCGCCGATGAAGACGAACAACCAGCTGGCCGGCACCTCCTCCTTCGTGCCGGTGTCACGGTCCACCAGGGTGAGGTGCTCGAGCCGCTCCACCCCGGAGGCCGCTGCCACCTCCGTGCGGCACCGCACCTCGACGTTCGGCGCCGCCCGGATCCGGTCCACGAGGTACTGCGACATGCCGCTCTCGAGGTCGGCCCCGCGCACCAGCAGGACCACCCGCTCGGCGTACCTCGCGAAGTTGAGGACCGCCTGGCCGGCGGAGTTCGCGGCCCCGATGACGTAGACGTCGTCCCCCTCGCACTGGCGCGCCTCGCTGGCCGAGGCACCGTAGTAGATGCCCTTGGACGCCAGCTCGGTCGTCCCCGGGGCCTCGAGGCGGCGGTAGGAGACACCCGTGGCGACCAGCACCGACCTCGCCTCGATGGCGTCACCGTCCTCGAGGAGGACCGCTCGGACCGGCCCCCTCTCCTCGAATCCGACGACGTCGCTGGCCAGCACCGTCTCCGCCCCGAATCGCGCCGCCTGCGCCACGGCGCGGTGCGTGAGGTCCGAGCCCGACAGCCCCTTCGGGAAGCCGAGGTAGTTCTCGATCGACGCGCTCTGGGCCGCCTGGCCCCCCGGGGCGTCGCGCTCGACCACGACGGTCGAGAGGCCCTCGGAGGCGCCGTAGACGGCGGCCGCCAGTCCTGCCGGCCCGGCCCCGACGATGCAGAGGTCGTACAGCGGCTGCTCGGCATGGGTGCGCAGGCCCAGGGCGTCGGCCAGCTCACGCGCCGACGGACGGACCATCGTGTCGCCGTCCGGCACCAGCACGAGCGGCAGGTCCTGCTCGGTCCGCTGCGCGACCTCGAGCAGCCGGCCCGCCTCGTCCTCGCGCTCCACGTCCAGCCAGCGGTAGGGCACGTGGTTGCGAGCGAGGAACGTCTTGACGTCGTAGCTGCGGTCGGACCACCGGTGACCGATCACCCGCACCTGCGAGGTCTCGGGCGGGTGGGCGGTGGACCAGTCGTCGAGGAGCCCGTCGACGACCGGGTACAGCTGCTCCGCCGGCGGGTCCCAGGGCTTGAACATGTAGTAGTCGAGGGCGATGTCGTTGATCGCACGGATGGCGACGTCGGTGTCGGCGTACGCCGTCAGCAGCAGGAGCTTCGAGTCCGGGGACAGGTTGCGAACCTCGGCCAGCATCTCGATGCCCGTCATGCCCGGCATGCGTTGGTCCGAGACCACGAGCGCCACCGATCGGTCACGCAGGGTCAGCTCCTCGAGCGTCTTCAACGCCTCCACGCCCGACTGGGCGCCGATGATCCGGAAGTCCGCTGCGTAGCGGGTGCGCAGGTCGCGCAGGATGGCCTGCGAGACCACCGGGTCGTCGTCGACCGCGAGGATGGTCGGCTTCGTCATCACGTACCCCCGGTGTCGGCGTGCACTGCGCCGATCCTGTCGTATCCCGCGGGGACTGGCTAGACCATCGAGCCCGGGCTCGCGCTGGTCAGCGCCCTCCGCCGCCGAGGCACCCGCCACGGTCACCCGGTTCGCGATCCCACCCTCCCGGCAGGGCGTCGTGGGGCATGGTCGGTCCATGGCAGAACAGGCTGTGGTCGTGACCGACACCGACGGCGTCATCGTGTACTGGAGCCCGGGCGCCGAGGCGTTGCTCGGGTGGACGGCGGACGACGCCCTCGGCCGGCGAGTGGACCTGGTGATCCCGCCCCGCTTCCGCGAGTCCCACTGGGCCGGGTTCGAGCGCGCCATGGCCGAGCCGCAGATCAAGGACATGGCCGCCGACCTGCCGCTGCTGTGCGCCGACGGGTCGGAGAGACACCTGGCCGGACGCCTCCTCGCGCTGCCAGACGGCCTCGGGACAGCAGCCGGTGCCGTGGCGGTCTACACCGACGCCGACGAGATCGGGGTCCGTCCCTTCGGCTGAGCCGCAGAGGCTGACGTCGCGACAGGCACCTGACGCGGTCTCCCCGTCCCTGCAGGCATGACGGGTCGTCCGAGGGGTACGTCGACAGGGACCGACGGCGCCGAGCGCGCCGCTCCCCGAGTCCGGACGGTGAGCCCGCGATGACCCACCCCGTCAGGTTCCTGTGGACCGTGCCCCGCTCGGTGTCCACGTCCTTCGAACGCATGATGATGGCGCGCGGAGACCACACCGTCCTCGACGAGCCGTTCTCACGGGTCTACTACTACGGGCCCGAGCGGCGCTCGCAGCGCTACGACGAGGAGCTGCCCGACAGCTCGGTCGCGGAGGTGCTCGACCAGATCTGGAAGGCGGCCGAGGAGAAGCCGGTCTTCGTCAAGGACATGGCCTACCAGGCGTCGGACGTGCTCGACGCAGACCTGCTGGCAGGCTTCGAGAACAGCTTCCTGGTGCGCCACCCGTCGGCCACGCTCCGCTCACTGAGCCGCAACTGGCCCGACTTCACCGACGAGGAGGCCGGCTGGGCGGCACTCGACCGGGCCGCGGACGTCGTGGAGGGACTGGGCCGCGACCTGACCGTCGTCGACGCCGACAGCCTGTGCCAGGACCCCGAGCGGGTGGTCCGCGCGTGGTGCGAGCGGGTCGGCGTACCGTTCCTCGCCGACGCGCTGACCTGGCCGAGCGGGATGCGCGACGAGTGGGACCTCTGGGACGAGTGGCACGCCTCCACGGCGAGCGCGACCGGGTTCGAGCCGCTCGATCCTCCCCCGGCTCCGCCCGGTCCCGACGAGCCGCGCCTGCTGGAGGCCTACGAGGCCGCCCTCCCGGTCTACGAGCGGCTCGCCGCCCGGTCCCTCGGCGCCGACCCGCAGCAGCCCGAGGGCTGACCCGCGCGACTACGCTCCGGGGATGGCCACACCCGACAGCACCAGGCTCGCCGTCCTCATCGACGGCGACAACACCACACCCACCATCATCGAGGCGCTGCTGGCCGAGATCGCGAAGTACGGCAGCGCCACCGTCAAGCGGGCGTACGGCGACTGGACGACCCCGAACCTCCGCGGCTGGAAGGAGGCGATCAACGCCCACGCCATCCAGCCGATGCAGCAGTTCGCCTACACCACCGGCAAGAACGCCACCGACAGCGCGCTGATCATCGACGCGATGGACCTGCTCTACACCGGCAACCTCGACGGCTTCTGCCTGGTGTCCTCCGACAGCGACTTCACCAAGCTCGCCTCACGGCTGCGGGAGTCGGGCAAGACGGTGTACGGCTTCGGTGAGCCCAAGACGCCGAAGTCGCTGGTCGCGGCGTGCGACAAGTTCGTCTACCTCGACGTGCTGCGACGGGCCGAGAAGTCCGAGCCGACCGATGACGGGGCGGAGGACGCAGGCGGGGCCGAGGAGGCCCGCGCGCCACGGGCACCCTCACGACGTACCACCGCGCAGCTGCGCAGCGACGCCACCCTGGTCCGGCTGCTGCGTGAGGGAATCGACGCCTCCTCCGACGACGAGGGCTGGGCGCACCTCGGCGGGGTCGGGACGTACGTCGCCAAGCAGGCCTCAGACTTCGACCCGCGCAACTGGGGCTACGCCAAGCTCGTCGACCTCGTGGCCGCCATCGAGCTGTTCGACGTCAAGCGAGCGCCGGGCCAGGGGGTCCAGGTCCGCGAGCGTCCCAAGGGCCAGGCCAGGAGCACCACGAAGGCTGACTCGCCGGACAAGCCCGCCAAGAAGGCGGCGTCAGGCAAGGCAGCTTCTCGGAAGGCGGCCGAGAGGGAGCCTGCGTCCGAGGCGTCCGTCGAGACGGCAACGACCGGGAAGATCGACGGACAAGGCGACCGAGAAGCCGGCCAAGCGGACCTCCAAGCGGGCGACGCGGAGCTCCGGCCCTCCCGCCTGACCCCGTCTCCCGCCGAGGCGTCACGCCCGTCGCGCCGAGACGTCACGCCGGGCCGAGGTCACCCGTCGCGCGACGTCACCCGTCGCAGCGAAGCGTCGCAGAGCCGGCGCGGCGGGCGCTCTACGCTGAGCGGCATGACGCGCTGGCCGGGTTGGGTGTACGACGAGGGCGACGATCCCGACGTCCGCTTCACGATGGCCAACGAGCGCACCTTCCTGGCCTGGATCCGGACCTCCCTCGGCTTTCTCGCCGCCGGTGTCGCCGTCGACGTGGTCGACCTCGACCTCTCCTCCGGCGTACGACGAGTCCTGGCCGCGCTGCTCCTGGGTCTCGGACTGCTGAGCGCGGTGACCGCCTGGGCCCGCTGGGCCCGCACCGAGCGGGCGATGCGCCGCCACCAGTCGATCCCTCCGCCCGTGTCGGCGGGTGTCGTCAGCCTGGGGCTGCTCGTCGTCGGCGCGGTCCTGCTGGTGCTCGCCGTCCGATGAGCGCCTCGTCGGCACCGGAGGCGAGCGGCTTCGCGGAGCGCACCGCCCTGGCGTGGCAGCGGACCTCGCTGGCGGTCCTCACCCTCGCGCTCGTCCAGCTGCGGCTGACCACCGGTGAGGCGCCCGGCGTCGTGCTGGGGCTGATCGGCGTCGCTGCCGCGCTGGCCGCGCTGGCCGCGGTCGAGGCACGCCGCCGGGACCGCGGTGGACGTGTCGGGCTGCTCATGACCTGCGCGGTGGTCCTGCTGACGCTCACGGAGCTCGGGCTCGTCGTCAGCTGATGTCGACCCCGGCGACGCCGGAGAGCTCAGCCCCACAGGCCCAGCACCTCACCGCCGATGCGCACGATGAAGGCGGAGACGACGACCACGAAGAAGATCCGCACGAAGCGGGAGCCGCGGGCGACCGCGGTCCGCGCGCCGAGCCAGCCACCCAGCATGTTCGCCGCACCCATGACCAGGCCGACCTCCCACAGCACCGCACCCTGCGGCACGAAGACGACGAGGGCGGCCAGGTTGGTGGCCCAGTTGGCCATCTTCGCCTTGGCCGAGGCCTCGAGGAACGAGTAGCCCATCAGGCCCACGAGGGCGATGACGAAGAACGATCCGGTCCCCGGACCGAGCGCGCCGTCGTACACCCCGACGACGAAGCCCGCCGCCATGGCCACCGCGGTGTGACGGTGGCCGGAGAAGCGCAGCGCGGTCGCCTCGCCCACCGACGGACGGAACAGCACCCACGCCCCCACCAGGACCAGCACGACGAGGACGATCGGGCTGAACGCCTCCTCGGGGATCTGCGAGGCGACCAGCGCCCCGAGCGCCGAGCCGAGGAAAGCCAGCAGCATCAGCGGCACGAAGGTCCCCGCGTGCGGTCGGACCCGTCGGTAGTAGGTGATCGAGCTGGCCGTGGTGCCGCAGATGGACGCGAGCTTGTTGGTGGCCAGCACCTGCACCGGGCTGGCCCCGGGCAGCCCCAGGAGCAGGGCCGGGAGCTGGACGAGACCGCCACCGCCGACGACGGCGTCGACGAAGCCCGCGACCAGGGCCGCGACCCCGAGGAGCAGCAGCGTCGTCAGGGTGAGGTCGTCCACCGGGACACCCTACGGAGCGGTCGGCTCGTCCCGGACGCCCGGCGTAGGCGACTCGGCGTACCACGAGCCACAGCTTCCCTTGGTGAACCGGCGCTCCCCACGCTCCGGACGCCGTGGGGAGCGCCGGTCCGCCGACATACCGTGGGAAACCGGCAGCGCCCCCAGGACCCGGCTAGGCGATGAAGCCCTCGGACTTCAGCCAGTCCATGGCGACGTCGGTGGGGGTTCGACCGTCGACGTCGACCTGGGCGTTGAGCTCGATGAGCGTCTCGTCGTCGAGCTTCTCGGCCACCGGCGCGAACAGCTTCGCGATGTCCGGGTCGTCCTCCAGGGCCTGCTCGCGGAAGACCGGGGCGACGTTGTAGACCGGGAAGAAGTCGCGGTCGTCCTCGAGCACGGTGAGGTCGAGGGCCTTGATGCGGCCGTCGGTCGTGAAGATCTCGCCGAAGCTGCAGTCACCCTGGTCGGTGGCGGCGTAGATCGCCCCAGTCGCCAGCGTCTTGACGTTGCCGCCCGGCACCTCCTTGCCGAGCGGGATGTCGTAAGCCTTGAGCATCGGCTCGAAGCCGTCGTCGCGGTTCTTGAACTCCGACTCCACGCAGAAGGTGCGGTCCGCGACCGGCAGGGTCTTGATCTCCGACAGCTTGCTGATGCCCAGCTCCTCGAGGGTCTCTGTCGGGGTCGCGAAGCCGTAGGTGTTGTTCATCGGCGCCGGCGGCAGCCAGACCAGGTCGTTCTCCTCGAGGTCGCGGTCGCGGACCGCCTCGTACTGCTCCTGCGGGTCGGGGATCGGCTTGGTCTCCCCCAGGTAGGTGATCCACGCCGTGCCGGTGTACTCCCACTGCATGTCGACCTGCCCGTCGACCTGGGCGAAGCGCGCGCTCGCGCTGCCGGGGATGTTCGTCAGGTCGGTGACCTCGGCGCCGGCCGACTTGAGCAGGATGATCGCGATCTTGCCCAGGATCAGCTGCTCGGTGAAGTTCTTCGATCCCACCGACAGCGAGGCGCCGTCGATCTCGTAGTCCGCGACGGGTCCGGCGAGCTTCCCCGACGGGGTGAACCCGGCCGCGGTGCCGAGGCCGCAACCGGCGAGCCCGACGCAGCCGGCCGCGGCCAGGGCGGCGAGGCGGGTGCGCGCAGGTGAGCGGCGCGACATGTCAGAGTCCCTTCGGTCGGGCGACGGTCTCGAGCACCCGGCCGACCCAGTCGACCAGCAGCGCCAGCAGCGCGATGAGCAGACCACCGCTGACCAGGACCGAGGTGCGGAAGAGCGTGATGCCGGTCTGGATGAGGGCGCCGAGACCGCCGGCGTCGATGAACGTCGCGAAGGACGCGACGCCGACGACGAGGACGAGCGCGGTGCGCACGCCCGCCATGATCACGGGTACGGCGAGCGGGAGCTCGATCTTCAGCAGCACGCCCCGGGCCGACATGCCCATGCCCCGGCCGGCCTCGATGAGAGTCCGGTCGACGCCCTGCAGGCCGACGATGGTGTTCCTCAGCACGGGCAGCACGCCGTACAGGGTGAAGGCGAGGACGGCGGTCCAGAAGCCGAAGTCGATCCAGATCGCGAACAGCACGACGAGGCCGATGGCGGGCGCAGCCTGTCCGATGTTGCCGATGGCCACCACCGGGGGTGCGGCCTTGTCGAAGCCCTTGCGGGTCAGCAGGATGCCGAGCGGGATGGCCGCGGCGAGCACGAAGACGGTCGTGACGAGGGTGAGCTTGATGTGCTGCCAGGTCAGGTCGAGGATCGTGCCCCAGGCCAGCTGGCGTGTCTCGATCGGGTCGAGGGTGGCGGTCGCCCGCCACCAGATCCACCCGCCCAGCGCGAGCGCGACGACGACGGGGATGCCGAGCAGCAGGATGACCTGCTCACGGGAGATCCGCGAGCGCGGGGAGCTCTCGGGGGCGACGTCGGTCTCCCCCGTCAGCTCGTCGCGCGTCCCGGAGGACTCCGACGCCGGGGCGTCCTCGTCCCGCCGGACGCGGGTCGTCTCGCTCATGCGGGGGTCCCGCGGTCGAGGCGGTCCGCCTCGGACGCCTGGCGACTGCCGGCGTTCTGGATGCGCTGGGTCACTGACGTGAACGACGCGACGCCGAGGAACTCCTCCCGCCGCCCGGTCACGATGGCGCCGGCGTGGCTGGAGGTCAGCATGTCGTCGAGGGCGTCGTTGAGCGTCGCACGACGGTCGACGCCGAGGACGTCGTCGCCCGAGGGCCGCTCGACGGTGGCGCTGTCCTCCAGGTCACGCAGCCAGATCCAGTCCCGCGGACGACGGCGGTCGTCGAGGACGATCACCGAGCGCTCGCCTGCCTCCTTCGCCCGACGTACGGCGTCCGCGCTCGGCTCGCCGACCGTGGCGGTGGGCCAGTCGAGCAGGTCGATGTCGCTGACCCGCATCAGCGTCAGCTGCTTCAGCGACGACCCTGCGCCCACGAAGTCCTCGACGAACCGGTTCGCCGGCTCTGCCAGGATGCTCTCGGGGGTGTCGTACTGCGCGATCTCCGCGCCCTCGCGCAGGATGCAGATCCGGTCGCCGAGCTTGATGGCCTCGTCGATGTCGTGGGTGACGCAGACGATCGTCTTGCGCAGCTCGGCCTGGATCGACATCAGCTCGTCCTGGAGCCGCTGCCGGGTGATCGGGTCGACGGCACCGAAGGGCTCGTCCATCAGCACGACCGGCGGGTCGGCGGCCAGGCCGCGGGCGACCCCGACGCGCTGCTGCTGACCGCCGGAGAGCTCACGGGGGTAGCGGTTGCGGTACTTGCCCGCGTCGAGGCTCACCAGGTCCAGCAGCTCGTCGACGCGGTCGTCGATGCGCTTGCCGTCCCACTTGAGCAGCTTGGGCACCATCGCGATGTTCTGGGCCACGGTCATGTGGGGGAACAGGCTGCCGCCCTGGATGACGTAGCCGATGTGGCGACGCAGCTCGTCGACCGAGCGCCCCTTCACGTCCTCGCCACCGATGGTGATGGACCCCGAGGTGGGCTCGATGAGGCGGTTGATCATCTTCAGGGAGGTGGTCTTGCCGCAGCCCGACGGACCCACGAACATCACGATCTCGCCGGCCGGGACGTGCAAGGAGAGGTTGTCGACCGCGGCGGTGTCCTGGCCGGGGTACTTCTTCACGACGTCGGTCAGCTGGAGGTCGACGCCGCTGATCTCGGTCGACTCGGAGCGGTCCCGGTCGTCGGGGCGGTCGGAGGCACCGGTGCCGGTGGAGGTGGCGGTCATGTCAGACACGGATTCCCTTCGAGGTGGTGACCCGACCGAGCACCTGCAGCACGGCGTCGAGGACCAGGGCGAGCAGGACGACACCGACGGTGCCGACCAGGGCGGAGTAGAGCGCGTTGGCGCTGCCGATCTGCTCCAGACCGGCGTAGATGTAGCCCCCGAGACCGGGGCCCAGGGCGATGGCGGCGATGGCGGCGACGCCCATGGACATCTGGGTGGAGGTGCGCACGCCGGCCAGGATCACCGGCCACGCCAACGGCAGCTGGACCCGCAGCAGGGTGCCGACCGAGCCCATGCCCATGCCTCGCGAGGACTCCAGCAGCGTGGAGCTGACCCCCTCCAGACCGACGACGGCGTTGCGCAGGATCGGCAGCACGGCGTAGAACGTCACGGCGGCGACCGACGGCCCGGGCCCGATGCTCATCACGGGCAGCAGCAGCCCCAGCAGCGCGAACGACGGCAGGGTGAGCCCGACCGCGCTGATCGCGTTGGCCACCGGCTCCAGCGCCGGCACGCGCGTGACCAGCACGGCGAGGAGGAAGGCGATCACGGTGGCCAGCGCGACGCACTGCACCACCAGCCAGACGTGCTGATAGCTGGCGAAGAGCAGCTCGCTGCGCTGCTGCACGATGTAGTCCCACACGGTGGGCACTCACCTCAACCCCGGGTCGACGTCACAAACGCGTTCCACCATGGCACGGATCCGCCCGGGGACCTACGGAACGGGCGAAATGGCAGTGATGTGAGTGACGCCAGAGGTCTCAGCCGTCACAGCTCAGCCCTGCGCGAGGAAGGCGAGCAGGTCCTGCCGGGTCAGCACCCCGATCGGCTTGCCGTCCTCCTGCACGAGCAGTGCGTCGCCCTTCTCGAGCGCCGCCACGGCGGCGTCGACCGGCTCCGAGGCACCGATGGTCGGGAACGGCGCGCTCATGTGGTCCTCGACAGCGTCGGACAGCCGCGCCGCACCGGTGAACAGCGCGTCGAGCAGGGCCCGGTCCGAGACGGACCCGGCCACCTCGGCCGCCACGACCGGCGGCTCGGCGCGCACGACCGGCATCTGGGAGACGCCGTACTCGTGCAGGATCTGCACCGCTTCCGCGACCGTCTCCGACGGGTGGGTGTGGACGAGGTCGGGCAGGCGGTCGTCCTTGCCGCGCAGCACCTGACCGACCGTCTGGCCGGTCGAGGGAGGCAGGAAGCCGTAGCGGGCGAGCCACTCGTCGTTGAACACCTTCGCCAGGTAGCCGCGACCCGAGTCCGGCAGCAGGACCACGATGACGGCGTCGCGGCCCTCCTCGGTGCCGGCGAGCTCGTGGGCGAGGCGGACGGCGGCCACCGCCGCCATGCCGCAGGAGCCTCCGACGAGCAGGCCCTCCTCGCGGGCCAGGCGCCGGGTCATGGCGAAGGAGTCGCCGTCGGAGACCTCGATGATGCGGTCGGCGACCCCGCGGTCGTAGGCCTCGGGCCAGAAGTCCTCGCCGACCCCCTCCACGAGGTAGGGCCGACCGGTGCCGCCGCTGTAGACGGAGCCGGCCGGGTCGGCCCCGACGACCTGCACGTCGGGGTTCTGCTCCTTCAGGTAGCGCCCGGTGCCGCTGATGGTGCCACCGGTGCCCACGCCGCACACGAAGTGGGTGATCCGGCCCTCGGTCTGGCGCCACACCTCCGGTCCGGTGGTCTCGTAGTGCGAGCGCGGGTTGGCGGGGTTGGAGTACTGGTCGGGCTTCCAGCCGCCCTCGATCTCACGGGTCAGCCGGTCCGAGACCGAGTAGTAGGAGTCCGGGTGGTCGGGGTCGACCGCGGTCGGGCAGACGACCACCTCCGCGCCGTACGCCTTGAGGACGTTGCGCTTGTCCTCGCTCACCTTGTCCGGCACCACGAACACGCAGTGGTAGCCCTTGGCCTGCGCCACCAGCGCCAGTCCGACGCCGGTGTTGCCCGAGGTGGGCTCCACGATGGTGCCGCCCGGCTGCAGCTCGCCGGAGGCCTCCGCGGCCTCCACCATGCGTACGGCGATGCGGTCCTTCACCGAGCCGCCCGGGTTCATGTACTCCACCTTGGCCAGCACCAGCGGGCCGTCGTCGGACGCTCCGTCGCGCGCGCCGCCCGGTCCCGGGTCGAGCACGCGCCGCAACCGCACGAGCGGGGTGTTGCCGATCAGGTCCAGCATCGAGTCCACGTAGTCCACGCCCGGAGTCTAGGCCCGCCGGGAGGGCTCAGTCGCCGCCGTAGGGCACGCCGAGAGCCTCGAGCCGCTCGCGACCGCCGTCGAGGGCGGTCAGCACCCAGGCGCCGCGCTCGGTGAGCGTGAAGGTGTGCTCGAAGTGGGCCGCCCACGACCCGTCGGCGGTCGCCACCGTCCAGTCGTCGTCGAGCACGACGCTGTCCTGGGCGCCGGCGGTGATCATCGGCTCCACGGCCAGCGCCAGACCGAGCACCAGCTTGGGGCCGCGCCCCGGGCGGCCGAAGTTCGGCACCGCCGGCGGCTGGTGCATCTGCGAGCCGATGCCGTGGCCGGTGTAGTCCCGCACGATCCCGTAGGGACCCTCGGCGCGCACCGAGCTCTCGACGGCGTGGCTGATGTCGCTCAGGCGCCCGCCGAGACGGGCGGCCGCGATGCCGTGCCAGAGGCTGGCCTCCGTCACCCGCATCAGCTCCAGCGCCTCCGGCTCGACGGTGCCGACAGCGACCGTCGTCGCGGCGTCGCCGTGCCAGCCGTCGACGATCGCCCCGCAGTCGATGGACACGATGTCGCCCTCGGCCAGCCGGCGGTCGCCGGGGATGCCGTGCACGATCTCGTCGTTCACCGAGGCGCAGATGCTGGCGGGGAACGGCGGCTCGGCGTACCCCTTGAAGGAGGGGACGGCGCCGTGGGAGCGGATGTGGTCCTCGGCCAGCGCGTCGAGCTCGCCGGTGGTGACGCCCGGTCGCGCCGCCTCGCGCAGCAGCTCGAGGGCACCGCCGACCACGAGCCCGGCGGCACGCATGCGCTCGATCTGCTCGGGCGTCTTGATCTCGATGCCCCGCTCGCGGAACACCGGGGTCTCAGCCCTGCGTCTCGAGGGCGTCGAAGATCCGCTGGGTCACGGTGTCGACCTCGCCGATCCCGTCGACCTCGACCAGCAGCCCGCGCTCGTCGTAGACCTCGATGAGGGGGGCGGTCTGCTCGTTGTAGATCTCCTGGCGCCGACGGATCACCTCTTCGGTGTCGTCGGTGCGGCCCTCGACCTCGGCGCGCTTCATCAGCCGCTTGACCAGCTCGTCCTGGTCCGCGGCCAGCGAGACCGCCGCGTCGAGCTTGGCGCCGAGCTCGGCCAGCATGCCGTCCAGCTCGTCGACCTGGGCCAGCGTCCGCGGGTAGCCGTCGAGCAGGAAGCCGGGCTCGGCGTCGGGCAGGTTGACCCGGTCGCGCACCATGGCGTTGGTGATCTCGTCGGGGACGTACTCCCCCGCGTCCATGTAGCGCTGCGCCTCTTGCCCCAGCTCGGTCTTGCCGGCCACGTTGGCCCGGAAGATGTCCCCGGTCGAGATCGCCGGCACGCCGAAGTGCTCGGCGACGACCTTGGCCTGGGTGCCTTTCCCGGCCCCGGGCGGGCCCATGAGGATCAGTCGCATCAGCGGAGGAATCCTTCGTAGTTGCGCTGCTGCAGCTGGCTCTCGATCTGCTTCACGGTGTCGAGGGCGACACCGACCATGATGAGGATCGAGGTGCCACCGAACGGGAAGTTCTGGTTGGCGTCGACGAGGACCAGCGCGATCAGCGGGATGAGGGCGATCAGACCGAGGTACGTCGCTCCCGGCAGGGTGATGCGGGAGAGGACGTAGCTGAGGTACTCCTCGGTCGGCTTGCCGGCCCGGATCCCGGGGATGAAGCCGCCGTACTTCTTCATGTTGTCCGCGACCTCGGTCGGGTTGAACGTGATCGAGACGTAGAAGTAGGTGAAGAACACGATCATGGCGAAGTAGACCGCCATGTAGAGGGGGTGGTCCCCGGTGGTGAAGTACTTGCCCAGGAAGCTGGACACCGGGTTGTCCTGGTTCGGGTCGAACTGGGTGGCGAGCGCCGGCAGGTACAGCAGGCTCGAGGCGAAGATGACCGGGATGATGCCGGCCTGGTTCACCTTCAGCGGGATGTACGTCGACGAGCCGCCGTACATCTTGCGACCCACCATGCGACGGGCGTACTGCACGGGGATCCGTCGCTGGCCCTGCTCCATGAAGATGACCACGGCGATGATCACGAAGCCGATGAGGATGACCATGCCGAAGACGGCCCAGCCACGGTCCTGGCGCAGCGCCCACAGCGTGGCGGGGAACGTCGCCACCACCTGGGTGAAGATCAGGATCGACATGCCGTTGCCGATGCCGCGGTCGGTGATGAGCTCGCCGAACCACATGATGATCGCGGTGCCGGCGGTCATCGTGATGACCATGATGAGCATCGTCGCGATGCCCTCGTCGTAGAGCAGCGGCAGCGCACAGCCCTGGATCAGCTGGTCGGCGCGTGCCAGCGCCACGATGCCGGTGGCCTGCAGGATGGCGAGGGCCAGCGTGAGGTACCGGGTGTACTGCGTGATCTTGGTCTGGCCGGCCTGGCCCTCCTTCTTGAGGGTCTCCAGCCGGGGGATCACCACCACCAGCAGCTGCAGGATGATGCTCGCGGTGATGTAGGGCATGATCCCGAGCGCGAAGACCGTCAGCTGCAGCAGCGCGCCCCCGGAGAACAGGTTGATCAAGCCGTAGATGCCGTCGTTCTGCACCTGCGCGACGCAGTCCTGCACGTTGGCGACGTTCACGCCGGGTGCGGGGAGCTGGGAGCCGAGACGGAAGATGACGATGATCCCGAGCACGAACAGCAGCTTGCGTCGCAGGTCCGGCGTGCGGAACGCGTTGACGAATGCGCCTAGCACCAAGTCCTCATTTCCTGTGTCTGCCACCGAGGGCGATCTGCCTCGTACGACGGGTCCCTCGACCCACGGCGGCACGCCTCGGAGAGCCTAACAGGGGCCCTGGCTCCGGTCGGTCGCTTGGTGCGACGTCGGTGCCAGGGCCCCTGTCTCGAGCGTGGGGTCACCTCACAGCTGGGTGATGGAACCGCCCGCTGCCTCGACCTTCTGCTTGGCCGACGCCGAGAAGGCGTGGGCGCTGAGCTGGACGGCCGTGCTGATCTCGCCGGTGCCGAGCACCTTGACGGGCTGACCGGCGCGGACCGCACCACGAGCGGCGAGGTCCTCGACGCCGACGGTGCCGCCCTCGGGGAACAGCTCCGAGACGCGGTCGAGGTTGACGACCTGGAAGGTCACCTTGAAGGGGTTCTTGAAGCCCTTCAGCTTCGGCAGACGCATGTGCAGCGGCATCTGCCCGCCCTCGAAGGCGGCCGGGACCTGGTTGCGGGCCTTCGTGCCCTTCGTGCCTCGGCCGGCCGTCTTGCCCTTGCTGGCCTCGCCTCGACCCACGCGGGTCTTGGCGGTCTTGGCGCCCGGTGCGGGGCGCAGGTGGTGCACCTTGAGTGCCATGTCAGTCGACCTCCTCGACGACGACGAGGTGACGCACGGTCTGCACCATGCCCCGGACCTCGGGTCGGTCCTCCTTGACGACGACGTGCCCGATCCGCTTGAGACCCAGCGACCGCAGCGTGTCGATCTGGTTCTTCTTGCAGCCGATCGTGGAACGCATCTGCGTGACCTTGAGACTTGCCGCCATCAGGAGGTCACCTCCGCACGGGCGCGCAGCAGCGCGGCCGGGGCGACGTCCTCCACGGGCAGGCCACGGCGCGCGGCCACGGCCTCGGGCTCCTCGAGACCCTTGAGGGCCTCGACGGTCGCGTGGACGATGTTGATCTGGTTCGACGAGCCGAGCGACTTGCTCAGCACGTCGTGGATGCCGGCGCACTCCAGCACGGCGCGCACCGGACCACCGGCGATGACACCGGTACCGGGAGCGGCCGGGCGCAGCAGCACGACGCCCGCGGCCTTCTCGCCCTGCACGGGGTGCGGGATGGTGCCCTGGACGCGCGGCACGCGGAAGAAGGCCTTCTTGGCCTCCTCCACGCCCTTGGCGATGGCGGCCGGAACCTCCTTGGCCTTGCCGTAGCCGACGCCGACCATGCCGTCGCCGTCACCGACGATGACCAGGGCGGTGAAGCTGAAGCGACGACCACCCTTGACCACCTTGGCGACGCGGTTGATCGCGACGACACGCTCGAGGTAGGCGGTCTTGTCTGCAGCCTGGCCGCCGCGACGGTCGTCGCGGTTGCCGCGACGATCGCCTCCGGCACCCGTACGGCGCTGGGGTCCGCTCATGTCGAGTTCCCTTCTCTCACTAACAGTCTGTGTGGTCGTGCGCGATCAGAACGCGAGCCCGCCCTCGCGGGCGCCGTCCGCGAGGGCCGCGACGCGACCGTGGTACTTGTTGCCGGCGCGGTCGAAGACCACGCCCTCGACACCGGCCGCCTTGGCCCGCTCGGCGAGGAGCTCGCCGACGCGCTTGGCCTTCTCGGTCTTGTCACCGGTCGCGGCACGCAGGTCCGTCTCCATGGTGCTGGCCGAGGCCAGGGTCTTGCCGACCGAGTCGTCGACGACCTGCGCGCCGATGTGGCGCGCGGAACGGGTGACGACGAGGCGGGGACGCTCGGTCGAGCCGGTGATGCGCTTGCGACCACGGACCTGACGACGCAGCCGCGAGGCGGTGCGTCCGGCGGTGTGCTTGCCCTGCTTGAGTGCGATGGCCATGGTTACTTACCAGCCTTTCCGACCTTGCGGCGGACGACCTCGCCCGCGTAGCGGACGCCCTTGCCCTTGTAGGGCTCGGGCTTCCGCAGCTTGCGGATGTTCGCGGCCACCTCACCGACGAGCTGCTTGTCGATGCCGGCCACCGAGAGCTTCGTGGGGCCGTCGACGCCGAAGGTGATGCCCTCGGGGGCGTCGAAGATGATGGGGTGCGAGTAGCCGAGCTGGAACTCCAGCTGGGTCGGCCCCTTGGACAGGACGCGGTAACCCACGCCCACGATCTCGAGCTTCTTCTCGTAGCCCTGGGTCACGCCGGTGACCATGTTGGCGATGAGGGTCCGGGTCAGCCCGTGCAGCGAGCGCGACTGCCGCTCGTCGTCGGGGCGGACCACGGCGATCTCGCCGTCGTCGTTGCGGTCGACCGTGATGGGCTCGGCGACGGTGTGGCTCAGGGTGCCCTTGGGGCCCTTGACCGTCACCACGCTGCTGTCGAGGGTGACCTCGACGCCCGACGGGACCGGGATGGGGAGCTTGCCAATGCGCGACATGCTGTGTGTCTCCTCTACGTCTCTCGTCCGGCCCGGATCACCAGACGTAGGCGAGGACTTCTCCGCCCACGCCCTTCTGGTTGGCCTTGCGGTCGGTCAGGAGACCCTGGCTGGTGGAGATGATGGCGACGCCGAGCCCGCCGAGGACCTTCGGGAGGCCGGTGGACTTGGCGTAGACACGCAGGCCGGGCTTGCTGATGCGGCGCAGACCGGCGATGGAACGCTCGCGGTTCTGGCCGTACTTCAGCGTCACCGTGAGCGTCTTGCCCACGGCGCCCTCGGGCGCGTCCTCGACGGAGTAGGAGGTGATGTAGCCCTCCTGCTTGAGGATCTCGGCGACCCCCACCTTGAGCTTGCTGTGCGGCATCACCACGGCGTCGTGGTACGCCTGGTTGGCATTGCGCAGACGGGTCAGCATGTCTGCGATCGGGTCAGTCATCGTCATGGCCGTGAGGCCCTTTCTCGTCGTGGTTTCGACTCCGCCAGGAGCCGACCTTCAACGTTCTCTCGAGTGATGGAGGTGGAACGGGGGTGGGTCACCAGGAGCTCTTGGTGACACCGGGCAGCTCGCCGCGGTGCGCCATCTCCCGCAGGCAGATCCGGCAGAGGCCGAACTTGCGGTAGACGGCCTTGGGGCGACCGCAGCGCTGGCAGCGCGTGTAGCCCCGGACGGCGAACTTCGGCTTGCGAGCCGCCTTGACCTTCAGTGCTGTCTTGGCCATCGCTGTCAGTTCTCCTTGAAGGGGAAGCCGAGCTGCTTGAGCAGCGCGCGTCCCTCGTCGTCGGTGGTCGCGGTGGTCACGACCGTGATGTCCATGCCGCGGGAGCGGTCGATCCTGTCCTGGTTGATCTCGTGGAACATGACCTGCTCGGTGAGACCGAAGGTGTAGTTGCCACGGCCGTCGAACTGACGGTCGGACAGACCACGGAAGTCACGGATGCGGGGAAGCGCCAGCGTGAGCAGGCGGTCCAGGAACTCCCACATGCGGTCGCCGCGCAGCGTGACGTGCGCGCCGATCGGCATGCCCTCGCGCAGCTTGAACTGCGCGATCGACTTGCGGGCCTTGGTGACCTGCGGCTTCTGGCCGGTGATGGCGGTGAGGTCGGTGACCGCGCCGTCGATCAGCTTCGAGTCGCGGGCCGCCTCGCCGACGCCCATGTTGACCACGATCTTGGTCAGGCCGGGCACCTGCATGACGTTGGCGTACCCGAACTGCTCGTGCAGCGCGGGCAGGATCTCCTCGCGGTACCGCGCCTTCAGGCGCGGCGGCACGGTGGTCGTCTCGTTGTCGGTGGCGGTCATCAGATCTCCTCGCCGGTGGAGCGCGAGACGCGGACGCTGCGCTCAGCGGTGTACGTCGAGCCGTCGGGGCGACGCTTCTCCGAGGACACCCGCTTGAAGCCGACACGCGTGGTGCCGTCCTTCTCGACGAGCATCACGTTGGAGACGTGCACGGCAGCCTCCTGCGTGATGATGCCACCGGTGTTGCCGGCGCGGCCGCCCTGCTGGATCGCCTTGGTGTGACGCTTGACGAGGTTGACGCCCTCGACGATCACACGGTCGGTCTCACGCAGCACGGAGATGACCTTGCCCTGCTTGCCCTTGTCGGCTCCGGCGATCACCTTGACGGTGTCGCCCTTCTTGATGTTCACGTTGTTCTTCTTCGCGTTGGCCATGCTCACAGCACCTCCGGGGCGAGCGAGATGATCTTCATGAAGCGCTTGTCGCGCAGCTCGCGCCCGACGGGGCCGAAGATGCGCGTTCCGCGCGGCTCGCCGTCGTTCTTGAGGATCACCGCGGCGTTCTCGTCGAAGCGGATGTAGGAACCGTCGGGACGGCGCCGCTCCTTGACGGTGCGGACGATGACCGCCTTGACGACGTCGCCCTTCTTGACGTTTCCGCCCGGGATGGCGTCCTTGACGGTGGCGACGATGGTGTCACCGATCCCGGCGTACCGACGGCCTGATCCACCGAGCACCCGGATGCAGAGGATCTCCTTCGCACCGGTGTTGTCGGCGACCTTGAGCCGCGACTCCTGCTGAATCACTGTCTTCTCCTGGTCTCACTGGTTCTCGGCTCTCCGAAGAGCGAGCCTGGTGGAACTCTGGTCTGTCGGGCCCCTGCGGGGCCCGGCGTGGTTACTTGGCCTTCTCCAGCACACCGACGACGCGCCAGCGCTTGGTGGCGGACAGCGGACGGGTCTCCATGATCTGGACCCGGTCGCCGACACCACACTCGTTGGTCTCGTCGTGCGCCTTCAGCTTGCTGGTGCGCCGCAGGACCTTGCCGTAGAGCGCGTGCTTGACGCGGTCCTCGACGAGGACGACCACGGTCTTGTCCATCTTGTCGCTGACGACCAGGCCCTGGCGCACCTTGCGGGGCGCCCGCTCCTCGTTCGTTGCGGTCACGTTGCTGTCCTCGCTCATGAGTCACCGTCCTGGTTCGGGTTCTGACGGATCCCGAGCTCCCGCTCACGCACCACGGTGTAGATGCGGGCGATGTCGCGCTTGACCGACCGGAGTCGGCCGTGGCTGTCCAGCTGGCCGGTGGCCGACTGGAAGCGGAGGTTGAACAGCTCCTCCTTGGCCTCGCGCAGCTTGGTCTCGAGATCAGCGTTGGTCATCTCGTCGAGCTCGTGGGCCTTGCTCACCTGGCTAGCCATCAGAACTCACCTGCCTCACGGGTGACGAAGCGGCACTTCATGGGGAGCTTGTGCATCGCGCGGCGCATCGCCTCGCGGGCGACGTCCTCCTCGACACCGGCCAGCTCGAACATGACGCGACCGGGCTTGACGTTGGCGATCCACCACTCGGGCGAGCCCTTTCCGGAACCCATGCGGGTCTCGGCGGGCTTCTTGGTCAGCGGACGGTCCGGGTAGATGTTGATCCAGACCTTTCCGCCGCGCTTGATGTGGCGGGTCATGGCGATACGGGCCGACTCGATCTGTCGGTTGGTCACGTAGTGACCCTCGACCGCCTGGATGCCGAAGTCGCCGAACGACAGCGTGGTGCCGCCCTTCGCCGCTCCTCGGCGGTTGGGGTGGTGCTGCTTGCGGTGCTTGACCCTGCGGGGCATCAACATGGCTCAGGCCTCCCCGGTGCTCGTGCTCGCGGTGGACGACTCCGCGCCGGCCGGAGCCGCAGCGGTGGCCGCCTCGGGAGCGGACTCGGCGGGTGCGTCGGACCGTGCCGAGCGCGTGGGGCGCTCGGCGCGGGTGCCGCGGCTGGGACGCTCGCCGCCCCGGCTGGGACGACCGCGACCCGGAGCGCCGGCGCGCGCAGCCGCCTGGGCCTCGCGCTCGGCGCGGGTCCCGGCGACCTCACCCTTGTAGATCCAGACCTTCACGCCGATGCGGCCGAAGGTCGTCTTGGCCTCGTAGAAGCCGTAGTCGATGTCGGCGCGCAGCGTGTGCAGCGGCACGCGACCCTCGCGGTAGAACTCCGAGCGGGACATCTCCGCGCCACCGAGACGCCCGGAGCACTGGATGCGCACACCCTTGGCTCCCGAGCGCATCGAGGTCTGCATCGCCTTGCGCATGGCGCGACGGAACGCGACACGGCCGGCGAGCTGCTCGGCGACGCCCTGGGCGACCAGCTGCGCGTCGACCTCGGGGTTCTTGACCTCGAGGATGTTCAGCTGCACCTGCTTGCCGGTGAGCTTCTCGAGCTCGCCACGGATGCGGTCGGCCTCGGCGCCGCGGCGACCGATGACGATGCCCGGACGCGCGGTGTGGATGTCCACCCGCACACGGTCACGGGTGCGCTCGATCTCGACCTTGGAGATGCCGGCCCGCTCCATGCCCTTGCTGAGCAGCTTGCGGATGGCCACGTCCTCGCCGACGTAGCTCTTGTAGAGCTTGTCGGCGTACCAGCGGCTGCGGTGGTCGGTGGAGATGCCGAGGCGGAACCCGTTGGGGTTGATCTTCTGACCCATCAGGCCTTCCGTCCCTTCTTGTTCGTGGTCGTGGTCTGCGCGACGACGCGCGGCGTGACCACCAGCGTGATGTGGCTGGTCCGCTTGTTGATGCGCGACGCCCGGCCCTGGGCGCGTGCACGCCAGCGCTTCATCGTCGGGCCCTCGTCGACCATCGCCTTGCTGACCACGAGCGTGCTCGCGTCCAGACCCTCGGTCGTCTCCGCGTTGGAGACCGCGCTCGCCAGGACCTTGTAGACGGTCTCGGCAGCGGCCTGCGGGGCGAACTGGAGGGTGTTCAGGGCGTCCTCGACGCCCATCCCACGAACCATGTCGACCACGCGACGGGCCTTCAGGGGCGTGATCCGCACGAAACGTGCGCTCGCGAAGGCGCCGGGCTCGTCACCCAGCAGGCTCTCGCGGCGCGCGCTCACCAGCTTGCGCTCCATAGTGCTCATGTCTCTCGTCTCCGTCTCGTCCCCGCGATCAGCGGCGACGGCTCTTCCGGTCGTCCTTGACGTGCCCGCGGTAGGTGCGGGTCGGGGCGAACTCGCCCAGCTTGTGACCGACCATCGAGTCGCTCACGAAGACCGGGACGTGCTTGCGGCCGTCGTGCACCGCGATGGTGTGGCCGATCATCTCGGGCACGATCATCGAGCGCCGCGACCACGTCTTGATGACGTTGTGCGTGCCCTTCTCGTTCTGGTTCTCCACCTTCTTGATCAGGTGGCCGTCCACGAAGGGACCCTTCTTCAGGCTGCGAGGCATGTGTCTTCAGTCCTTATCGACGCTTGCCGGACTTGCGGCGGCGGATGATCTGGGCGTCGGAGGCCTTGCGCTTGCGCGTGCGGCCCTCCGGCTGGCCCCAGGGGGACACCGGGTGACGTCCACCCGAGGTCTTGCCCTCTCCACCACCGTGGGGGTGGTCGACCGGGTTCATGACGACACCGCGGACGGTGGGGCGCTTGCCCTTCCAGCGCATGCGGCCGGCCTTGCCCCAGTTGATGTTCGACTGCTCGGCGTTGCCGACCTCGCCGATCGTCGCGCGGCAGCGGACGTCGACGAAGCGCATCTCGCCCGAGGGCATGCGCAGCGTCGCGCGGCTGCCCTCGCGGGCGACCAGCTGGGCCGAGATGCCGGCCGAGCGAGCGATCTTCGCGCCGCCACCGGGGCGGAGCTCCACGCAGTGGATGGTCGTGCCGACCGGGATGTTGCGCAGCGGCAGGTTGTTGCCCGGCTTGATGTCGGCGCGGACGCCGGCTTCCACCGTCATGCCCTGCACGAGGTCGCGCGGGGCGATGATGTAGCGCTTCTCCCCGTCGGCGAAGTGCAGCAGCGCGATGCGCGCGGTCCGGTTCGGGTCGTACTCGATGTGAGCGACCTTGGCCGGCACGCCGTCCTTGTCGTAGCGACGGAAGTCGATGACGCGGTAGGCCCGCTTGTGACCGCCACCCTGGTGACGCGTGGTGATGCGTCCCTGGTTGTTGCGGCCGCCCTTCTTGGGCAGCGGACGGGTCAGCGACTTCTCCGGCGTGGTCCGGGTGACCTCGACGAAGTCGGCGACCGACGAGCCGCGACGGCCCGGGGTGGTCGGCTTGTACTTACGGATAGCCATGAGTCTGTGTCCTCGTTAACGATTCTCGGGGCCGGTCAGGAGACCGGTCCTCCGAAGATGTCGATGCGCTGACCCTCGGCGAGGCTGACGATCGCCCGCTTGGTGTCGGCACGCTTGCCCAGGCCGTTGCGGGTGCGCCGCGTCTTGCCCGACCGGTTGAGCGTGTTCACCGAGGTGACCTTCACGTTGAAGATCTTCTCGACCGCGATCTTGATCTCGGTCTTGTTCGCGTCCGGGTGCACCACGAAGGTGTACTTGTTGACGTCGAGCAGGCCGTAGCTCTTCTCGCTGACGACCGGCGCGATGAGCACGTCGCGGTGGTCCTTGTGGAAGGTGCTCACTGGTCGTCCTCCTTCTCGTTGGTCGAGCCTGTCGAGACCCCGACGGCCTTGACCGACTTGCCGGTCGACGGGCCCGCCACGAACGCCTCGTAGGCGCCCTGGGTGAAGACCACGTCGTCGGCGACGAGGACGTCGTAGGTGTTGAGCTGGTCGACGGCGATCAGGTGCACGCCGGACTCGTTGCGCAGCGACAGCCAGGTGAGGTTGTCGCCCCGCTCGAGCACGACCAGCGCGCGACGCTTCTCGACCAGTCCGGTCAGGGACGCCAGCGCCGTACGCGTCGAGGGCTTGTCACCGTCGACCAGTCCGTCGACGACGTGCACACGACCCGAGCGCGCCCGGTCGGAGAGGGCGCCACGCAGGGCGGCGGCCTTCATCTTCTTGGGCGTGCGCTGGCTGTAGTCGCGCGGCTGCGGGCCGTGGACGACGCCACCACCGGCGAACTGGGGAGCGCGGACCGAGCCCTGACGGGCGCGGCCGGTGCCCTTCTGCTTGTGGGGCTTGCGACCACCACCGCGGACCTCGCCGCGGGTCTTGGTGGCGTGCGTGCCCTGACGGGCGGCGGCCTGCTGGGCCACGACGACCTGGTGGATCAGGGGGATGTTGACCTGGACGTCGAAGATCTCGGCCGGCAGGTCGACCTTCACGAGGTTCGCGGTCACTGGGCACCACCCTTCTTGGTCGCCGAGCGCAGGACGATGACGCCGCCCTTGGGGCCGGGGACGGCACCCTTGAGCAGCACGAGGCCCTTCTCGGCATCGACGGCGTGGACGACGACGTTCTGCGTCGTGACGGTCTCGCCACCCATGCGACCCGCCATGCGCAGGCCCTTGAAGACCCGACCGGGGGTGGCGCAGGCACCGATGGACCCGGGCTTGCGGTGGTTGCGGTGGGCACCGTGCGAGGCCGAGACACCGGCGAAGCCGTGGCGCTTCATGACACCGGCGAAGCCCTTGCCCTTGCTCGTCCCGGTGACGTCGAGGACGTCGCCGGCCGAGAAGGTGTCGGCCGCGAGCTCCTGGCCCACGGTGTACGACGCGGCGTCCGCGGTGCGGATCTCGATCAGGTGGCGGCGGGGCGTGACGCCGGCGGCGGAGAAGTGACCGGCGCGGGGCTTGTTGACCTTGCGTCCGTCGATCTCGCCGAAGCCGATCTGCACGGCGTTGTAGCCGTCCTTCTCGGGACCGCGCACCTGCGTCACGACGTTGGTGCCGGCCGCGACGACGGTGACCGGGACGACGCGGTTGCTGTCGTCCCAGGTCTGGGTCATGCCGAGCTTGGTGCCCACCAGACCCTTGACGTTTCGTTCCATAGTCATATCGCGATCCTCAGAGCTTGATCTCGATGTCGACACCGGCCGGGAGGTCGAGGCGCATGAGCGAGTCGACGGTCTTCGGCGTGGGGTCGATGATGTCGATCAGCCGCTTGTGCGTGCGCATCTCGAAGTGCTCGCGGCTGTCCTTGTACTTGTGCGGGGAGCGGATGACGCAGAACACGTTCTTCTCCGTCGGGAGCGGCACAGGGCCGGCCACCTTCGCACCCGTCCGGGTCACGGTGTCGACGATCTTCCGCGCCGAGGTGTCGATCACCTCGTGGTCATAGGCCTTGAGCCTGATGCGGATCTTCTGTCCCGCCATCAGCCATCCTTCTCTCGTCGTGGACCGCTCCCCCTCCGCCGACCCCCGCGGTCGGGCGTGTCGCGCCTGCGAGGCACACACGGAGACCGACCCGTTGTCTGGGAGTCATGGGCGTTGGCACCCGACTCGACGTCGGGATGAGCAGGGGTCTCACGGTGCGGCGCGGGCACGACGAAGGCTCAGCGCTCAGAAACACCGATTCACCAGTCAATGTGCTCGCACCCCGGCGACCCCGCCGGAGCAACCTGACTATCTTGACAGAGCCGCGGGGACAGGGCAAATCCGCCCGGATCCGGGTCCTCGGCGACTCGGACGGGCCAGGGACGGGCCAGGGACGGGCCGGCCGCCAATCGCCCGAACCTCCAGCGCCGCCCGCGCCGCTGTGGACATGCGGGCGACTTCGTCTCAGCATGTGACCTGCGTTACACCATCGTTACGCCGTGTCCTTGACGAGTGGCACCCCACCCCACTTGCATCATCTGCAACGAGTGGCCGACGTGTGCGCCCACTCGCTGACCCAACTTCACGATGAAAGGCAAGGCATGAGAACACCTCAAGCTCGCCGCGGCATTGCGTCGGCGGCAGTGCTGGTCCTGACCGGCGTGGGCCTCGCGGCTTGCGGCGGCGGCGAGAGCGAAGGCGGTGGCGAGGCGCAGTCCGCCGGCGGCACCTCCCCCGGCGAGGGCAACCCGGACTGCGAGCAGCTCGTCCCGTTCGGTGACCTGACCGGCGAGGAGGTGACGATCTACACCTCGATCGTCGCTCCGGAGGACGTCTCGCACAAGGAGACCTACAAGACGTTCAAGGAGTGCACCGGCGCGGACGTCGTCTACGAGGGCTCCAAGGAGTTCGAGGCCCAGCTCGTCGTGCGCGTGCGCTCGGGCAACCCGCCGGACATCGCGTTCGTCCCGCAGCCCGGCCTGCTCAAGACCCTGGTCACCGACACCGGCAAGGTCGTCGCGGCCCCGCAGCCGGTCGAGGACAACGTCGACGAGTTCTTCGGCGAGGACTGGAAGGTCTACGGCACGGTCGACGACACCTTCTACGCCGCTCCCCTGGGCGCGAACGTCAAGTCGTTCGTCTGGTACTCCCCGAAGATGTTCGAGCAGAACGGCTGGGAGATCCCGGAGACCTGGGACGACATGCTCGCGCTCTCCGACGAGATCGCCGGCACCGGCATCAAGCCGTGGTGCGCCGGCATCGGCTCGGGCGACGCCACCGGCTGGGTCGTCACCGACTGGCTCGAGGACGCTGTCCTGCGTGACGCCGGTCCGGACGCCTACGACCAGTGGGTCAACCACGAGATCCCCTTCAACGACCCGCAGGTCGTGGAGTCGCTGGACCGGGTCGGCGGCATCCTCAAGAACGAGGAGTACGTCAACGGCGGCATCGGCGACGTGAAGTCCATCGCCACCACGGAGTTCACCGACGGTGGCCTGCCGATCCTCGACGGCGACTGCGCCCTGCACCGCCAGGCCAGCTTCTACGCGGCCAACTGGCCGGAGGGCACGGACGTCTCCGAGAACGGTGACGCCTTCGCCTTCTACCTGCCCACCACCAACGAGGAGTTCGGTCAGCCCGTCCTCGGTGGCGGCGAGTTCGTCGCGGCGTTCAACGACGAGCCGGTGACGCAGGCGCTCCAGACCTACCTCTCCACCGACATCTGGGCCAACGAGAAGGCCGTCGCCACCACCGGTGGCGGATGGGTCAGCGCCAACACCGGCCTGGACATCAAGAACCTGGCCTCGCCGGTCGACCAGCTCTCCGGCGAGATCCTGCAGGACCCCGAGGCGGTCTTCCGCTTCGACGGTTCCGACCAGATGCCGGGCGCGGTCGGGGCGGGCTCGTTCTGGTCCGAGAGCACGAACTGGATCACCGGTCAGAGCACGCAGGACACCCTCGACAAGATCGAGGAGTCCTGGCCGTCCTCCTGACGACCACGGGTGGGGGCCTCCGCGTCGGAGGCCCCCACCTGCACCGCTGAACGACCCGTCCACGTGTGCGTCGCCCGGAGCCCCGGAGGAGGCCCCCCATGACAACTCCCGAGAAGTTTCTCCAGCTCGCCATCGTCATCGCCCTGTTCGTCGGAGTGATGGCAGCGCTGCTGGTGCTGACCTCGAAGGCTCAGAGCAAGCGCGGTGAGCTGTTCCAGTCGGTGGCCTTCGTGCTCCCGGCCGTGCTCATGATCGCGCTCGGCCTGCTCTACCCCGCGATCAAGACCATCATCCAGTCCTTCCAGGACGCCGCCTCGCTCAGCTTCGTGGGCATGGAGAACTACAAGACGGTCTTCACCAGCGACGACCAGGTCCTGGTGCTGCGCAACACCGCCATCTGGGTGATCCTGACCCCGATCGCCGCAACCTTCATCGGGCTGATCTACGCCATCCTCATCGACCGCTCCCGGTTCGAGAAGTTCGCCAAGGCCCTGATCTTCCTGCCCATGGCGATCTCCCTGGTCGGTGCGTCGGTGATCTGGAAGTTCGTCTACGACTACCGGGCCGCCGAGCAGACCCAGATCGGGCTGATCAACCAGCTGCTCAAGACCGTCGGGCTCGACACCTACCGTTTCCTGCTCGAACCACCGTGGAACACGGTGTTCCTGGTCGTCATCCTCATCTGGGTCCAGGCCGGCTTCGCGATGACGATCCTCTCGGCCGCCATCAAGGCGATCCCCGACGACATGCTCGAGGCCGCGCGTCTCGATGGGGTGAGCGGCCTGAAGATGTTCCGCTACATCACGGTGCCGAGCATCCGACCGTCGTTGATCGTGGTGCTGACCACGATCTCGATCACCACGCTGAAGGTGTTCGACATCGTGCGGACCGCCACGGGCGGACAGTTCGACACCAGCGTGGTGGCCTACGAGTTCTACGTGCAGAGCTTCCGGTCGTTCAACAACGGGCTCGGGGCCGCACTGGCCACGTTGCTCTTCATCCTGGTGATGCCGATCGTCATCTACAACGTGCGCCAGCTGCGAAAGGTGGAAGCGCGATGAGCACCCCGACCACAGAAGCGCTCGAGGTCACGACGACGGAGAAGCCGTCGAGGGCGGCCGCCGCGAAGCAGAAGCTGTCCTCACCCTGGGCCTCGCTGTTCGCCATCGTCATCGCCGTCCTGTGGACGATCCCGACCCTGGGCCTGTTCATCAGCTCCTTCCGCCCCGAGGCGTCGGTGAAGAACAGCGGATGGTGGACCTGGTTCACCAACCCGGAGTTCACCTTCAGCAACTACGACGCGGTGCTCCGAGGCGGCGACACCGACCTGGCGACGTACTTCGTCAACACGATCGTGATCACCATCCCGGCGGTGGTCATCCCGATCAGCATCGCCACGATGGCGGCGTACGCCTTCGCGTGGATGAAGTTCCCCTTCCGCGACTCGCTGTTCGTCGCGGTCTTCGCGATGCAGATCGTGCCGATCCAGGTCACGATGATCCCGCTGCTCACCCTCTACGTGGACCCTCCCGGTGAGATCCCGTCGCTGGCCGGTTCCGAGGCGTTCGGCGGCGGCTTCTACACGATCTGGCTCTCGCACGCGATCTTCGCGCTCCCCCTGGCGATCTACCTGCTGCACAACTTCATGAAGGAGATCCCCGGCGAGCTGATCGAGGCGGCGTTCGTGGACGGTGCCGGTCACGCCCAGGTGTTCATGAAGATCATGCTCCCGCTGATGACGCCCGCGATCGCGGCCTTCGGCATCTTCCAGTTCCTCTGGGTCTGGAACGACCTGCTGGTGGCGCTGGTCTTCGGCGGCGGCAACCTGGACGTCTCTCCGCTCACCGTGCGGCTGGCCGAGCTGTCCGGCTCCCGAGGGGCGGACTGGCACCTGCTCTCGGCCGGTGCCTTCGTCTCGCTGGTCGTCCCGCTGATCGTGTTCCTCAGCCTGCAACGCTTCTTCGTCCGAGGACTCCTCGCCGGCAGCGTCAAGGGCTAGGCGCGCCACTCGGCCCGTCCTGAGCCTGTCGACGGGTCGAGCCCGTCGAGACGACGACGGCCCGCCACCCGGTCAGGGTGGCGGGCCGTCGCGCGTCCGCCGGCTCAGCGGTGGTTCGCCACGTGGTCGGCGTAGAAGTCGAAGGACGCCTTCGGGGTGCGGTCCTGGGTCTCGGGGTCGATGTGCACGAGCCCGAACGTCTTGGTGTAGCCCTCGGCCCACTCGAAGTTGTCCAGCAGCGTCCAGCAGACGTAGCCGCGGACGTCCGCGCCCTGCTCCCGGGCCCGCTCGACCGCCGCCAGGTGGTCACGCAGGTAGGTGATGCGGTCCTGGTCGTCGACCCGGCCGTCCGGTCCCACGGCGTCGACGCAGG
The DNA here is from genome assembly GCA_963721555.1 of uncultured Actinomycetota bacterium. Classification (GTDB taxonomy): domain Bacteria; phylum Actinomycetota; class Actinomycetes; order Propionibacteriales; family Nocardioidaceae; genus Marmoricola_A. The sequence goes on from CAVRJU010000007.1 coordinate 71,700, forward strand.
CCGCGCCGTTCTCGGTCACCAGCAACGGCAGCCCGGTCCGTTCGTGGGTGGCCACGAGCAGCTCGGTCAGCGCACGGTCGTCGGTCTCCCACCCGATGTCGGTCAGCGGCCCGCGCGGGCGGAAGGTGAGCCCCTCGACCCCGGGGTACGCCGCCGCCGCCCCCGCGTCGACCTCGCCCTCGTCCAGCACGTCGGGACGGTCGGGGGTGTAGTAGTTGACCCCGATCCAGTCCGCCGAGCCCTGGATGAGCGCGAGGTCGCCCTCGCGCACCACGTCGGGGTCGGCCAGCTCGGGCGCGATCGCCCGCAGCCGCTCGTCGTACGCACCGTCGACCAGGGGACCGATCCAGACCCGGTTGCGGATGGCGTCGACGCCGTCGGCGACGTCGGCCGCCTCCGCACGCTCGGGCCAGACGGTGTTGAGGTTGTGCACGATGCCGACGTCGCCGGCCCCGGCCTCGCGCATCCGGGACGCGGCCAGGGCGTGGCCCAGGTTGAGGTGGTGCGCCGCGACCAGTGCACGGGTGCCCTCGGTCCGCCCGGGGGCGTGCACGCCGGCGGCGTAGCCGAGCAGGGCCGCGCACCAGGGCTCGTTGTGGGTGGCCCACAGCCCGACCCGGTCCGCGAGGCGCTCGGTGACGACCATGGCGTAGTCGGCGAAGGCCTCGGCGGTGTCGCGGTTCAGCCAACCACCGCGGCTCTCCAGGGGCTGCGGGAGGTCCCAGTGGTACAGGGTGACCATCGGCGTGATCCCGCGCGCCAGGAGGCCGTCCACGACCCGGTCGTAGTAGTCCAGGCCACGGCTCTCGACCTCCCCGACGCCCTGCGGCACGACGCGCGGCCAGGCGACGGAGAACCGGTAGGCGTCGACCCCGAGCCGCTCGAGCAGCGCGAGGTCCTCGTCGAGGCGGTGGTAGGAGTCGCACGCCACCGAGCCGTCCTTCCCGTCACGGACGGTGCCGGGCAGGGCGGCGAAGGTGTCCCAGATCGAGGGCCCCCGTCCGTCGGCGGTGGTCGCCCCCTCCACCTGGTAGGAGGCCGTGGCCGTCCCCCAGAGGAAGGTCTGTGCGTCGGGGAGCCCGGTGGGCGGTCGAGAGGTCACCCGGCCACGCTATCGCCCGGGTCCAGTGCTGCCACTACGGTGACGGCATGCCCACGGTGCCCGATCGAGACCGGTTGACCTCCCTGCTGCGCGCGGAGCAGGAGCGCTTCGTCCGCGACCACCCGCGCTCGCGCGAGCTGGCCGACCAGGCCGCGGGCAGCCTGCTGGCCGGCGTGCCGATGCCGTGGATGACCCGGTGGCCCGGAGCCTTCCCGGTCTTCGTGGACGCCGCGGAGGGTGCCGGCTTCGTCGACGTCGACGGCCACGCCTACGTCGACCTGTGCCTGGGTGACACCGGGGCCATGACGGGACACACGCTCCCGGCCGTGGCCGAGGCGCTCACCGCCCAGGCCCGCCGCGGGCTGACCACCATGCTGCCCAGCGAGGACGCTGCCTGGGTGGGCGAGGAGCTGACCCGCCGGTTCGGCCTGCCGCTGTGGCAGTTCGCGATGACCGCCACCGACGCCAACCGCTTCGTGCTGCGCTTCGCCCGCATGATCACCGGCCGACCCAAGGTCGCGGTCATGGACTGGTGCTACCACGGCACCGTCGACGAGACCCTCGCCGTGCTCGACGGCGACCGGGTCGTGGCCGCGTCCGGGCGCGATGGGCCCGCAGGTCGACGTCGCGCTCACCACGCGGGTGGTGCCCTTCAACGACGTCGCCGCGCTCGACGCCGCACTGGCCCTCGGCGACGTCGCCTGCCTGCTGATGGAGCCGGCGCTGACCAACATCGGCATCGTGCTGCCGGAGGAGGGCTACCTCGACGCCGTCCGCGAGGTCACGCGGCGCCACGGCGTGCTGCTGGTGATGGACGAGACCCACACCCTGTGCGCCGGGCCCGGGGGGGCGACCCGGGCCTGGGGCCTGGACCCCGACCTCCTGGTCGTGGGCAAGCCCATCGGCGGCGGCGTACCGGTGGCGGCGTACGGCATGAGCGCCGAGGTCGGTGCCCGCGTCGATCCCTACCTGCGTGGCCACGAGGCCGACGTCGGCGGGGTCGGCGGCACCCTCACCGGCAGCGCCCTGGCCCTGGCCGCCACCCGCGCCACGCTGTCCCACGCGCTGCGCGAGGAGGACTTCGCGGTCGCGGTGCCGCTGGCGGAGCGGTTCGCCGCCGGGGTCACGGGCGTGATCGAGGCGGCGGGGCTGCCGTGGCACGTCCAGCGGCTCGGCTGCCGGGCGGAGTACTGGTTCTGCCCGCCGCCGCGCACGGGCGCCGACGCGGCCGCAGCCGTCGACGACGAGCTGGAGGAGCTGATGCACCTGTGGGCCCTCAACCGCGGCGTGCTGCTGACGCCCTTCCACAACATGGCGCTCCTGTCCCCCGCCCACACCGTCGCCGACGTCGACCGTCACACGGAGGTCTTCGCCGGGGCCGTGGAGGCGCTGCTCGGCCACTGAGCGCCGGCCGGCCCGGAGGGCCGGTGGCACGGGAGGGGTGACCGAATCGTCACCCCTGTCCCGGTCCGCGCGGCCTCCGGGCGCAACGATCCTGCGCAACCTCTTGCCGGACGGGGGCCGGCGTCCTAGCGTCACGTCATGGGCGAGCTCATCACCGCCGTCCTGGTCTTCGGGACGGCCACGGCGGCGTGGGTCGTCGTGCTGCGCGGGACCGAGCACGTGTGGTTCCCCCGCACCCTGCGTCGGGCGGACCGCGTGCTGCTGCGGCTCGGCCTGCGCGCGCCCGTGCCCGAGCCCGGGTGCCGCCCGGTGGAGGTCATCGCCGCCGACGTGCGACGCCTGGCCCGACGCTTCCGGTCGCCCGCGGAAGGGGCGCGTTTCGCCAAGGTGGAGGGCTACCGGCGGGCCTACGACGCGGTGCTGGTGGAGGCCTGCGACGTGCTGGACGTGGCGAACCTCGTCGGTGTGCTGCCGCCCGGCAGCGAGCTCGACCGCGAGCGTTCTCGCGTCGAGGAGGCGCTCGACGCCGCGGGGCTGTCGGTCGAGGTGTGGCGCTGAGCCGACCGGCCGCGCTCAGGCTCTGCCCCGCCGGTAGGTGAGGTCCACCGGAGGCCGACCGGCCTCCAGCCCGCGTCGCTCGAAGCGGGTCACGGGTCGCTCGGTCCACCGCTCGGTGCGTCCGCCGTCGAGCCCGGGCACCGCCGTCAGCGTCTCCTCGACGTGGTCGGCGTAGTCGGGCCAGTCGGTCGCGAGCCGCCAGAGCCCGCCGACGCGGAGGCGAGAGGCCACCGAGGCGGCGAAGCGGGGGCCGACCAGACGGCGCTTGTGGTGCCGCTTCTTGGGCCAGGGGTCGGGGAAGAAGGTCCACACCTCGGCCAGGGACCCCGGCGGCAGCCGGTGCTCGAGCAGCCAGGTGGCGTCCAGCATCACCAGGCGGACGTTGGTCACGTCAGCGGCCAGCAGCCGGCGCAGGGTGCCGGCGACGCCCGGGCGCCACACCTCCACCGCCAGGACGTCCTGCTCCGGCCGGGTGGCGGCGAGGGCTGCGACCGACTCGCCGTCGCCCGAGCCGACCTCCACGACGAGCGGCGCCTCCCGGCCGAACCAGCGGCGCTGGTCCCAGGTCTCGTGGGCGACGGCGCCGGTGGGGAGGACCCAGCGGTCGGCGGCGGCGTCCCAGGCCCTCTGCTGCGGGGTGTTGAGCCTGCTGCCACGACGCGCGTAGGACGTGACGACCTGCAGCGGGCGCCCGTCCTCGGTGACGCCGGCGCCCGGCCGGGCCGGGTCGCTCACGCGGGCCCGTCCTGGGCGTCCTGGGCCTCCTGGGCCGCGTCGTAGGCAGCCCAGATCTCGGCGTCGCTCCGCCCGGCCGCCTTGCCCTCGCGCCAGATCGGCCCGGGGTCCACCGCCCGCGGCTGCCTGCGCGCGACCGCCCGCCAGTAGCCCATGACGTCGTACGCCGTCGACGGCCAGCGCAGCTCGCGCGAGAGGTGCTTGCGGATGGCCCGCATCTGGGCCGACTCGCCCGCCATCCAGAAGTAGCCCGGCCCCTCGGGCCAGGTCGTCGCGGTCACCACGTCCGCCAGCCCGGCGCCGTGGCCGGCGACCCAGGTCACGGTGGTGTCCTGCGGCAGGTAGCCGGGCAGCTCGTCGGGCACCTCGGCGTGGAGGTGCAGGTCCAGCCCGTCGGCGACCCGGTCGGCCAGCGCCTCGCTGATGCGGGCCATGGCCGGCATGGCGGTCAGGTCGCCCACGAGCCGCACCCAGCGGGCGTCCTCGGGCAGCGCGAAGCTGCCCTTCGGCGGCAGCACGGTCACCCGCTCCCCCACCACGTCGCGGCGCGCCCACTCGGTGACCAGGCCCTCGGGGTGCAGCACCACGTCGAGGACGAGCTCCCCGCCGGACCACGAGCGCACGGTGTAGTAGCGGCTCTGGAACTGGCCCGGCACCACCAGCCCGACCCACTCGTCGGGCAGGCCGGTGGAGGTGAAGCCGGCCAGGTCGTCGCCGCCCAGGACCAGCCGGACGAGGTGGGGGGACAACCGCTCACGCCGGAGGACCTCGGCGTACGACGGGACGGAGCGGGCGGTCACCGAGGCAGGGTAGCCGGTGCTCCGCTCGGGCACGAAAACGACAGAACCGCCCCGGACCAGCAGGTCCGGGGCGGTTCCGATGCTCTGGCGAGCGGGCTCAGGTCCGACGGATCGAGCCCGCCGAGGTCACTTGGTGATCTTGGTGACCCGGCCGGCGCCGACGGTGCGGCCACCCTCGCGGATCGCGAAGCGGAGGCCGTCCTCCATCGCGATGGGCTGGATGAGCTCGACGGCCATCTCGGTGTTGTCACCGGGCATGACCATCTCGGTGCCCTCGGGCAGCGTCACGACGCCCGTCACGTCCGTGGTGCGGAAGTAGAACTGCGGACGGTAGTTGTTGAAGAACGGCGTGTGACGGCCGCCCTCCTCCTTCGAGAGGATGTAGACGCTCGCCTCGAAGTTGGTGTGCGGGGTCGTGGTGCCCGGCTTGATGACGACCATGCCGCGCTCGACGTCCTCGCGCTTGGTGCCACGGAGCAGGAGGCCGACGTTCTCGCCCGCCTGGCCCTCGTCGAGCAGCTTGCGGAACATCTCGACGCCGGTGACGGTCGACTTCTGCGACTTCTCGCGGATGCCGATGATCTCGACCTCCTCGTTCACCTTGACGATGCCGCGCTCGATACGACCGGTGATGACGGTGCCACGACCGGTGATCGTGAAGACGTCCTCGACGGGCATCAGGAACGGCTTGTCGATGTCACGCTCCGGCTGGGGGATGTAGTCGTCCACAGCCTGCATGAGCTCGGCGATGCTCTCGGACCACTTCTCGTCGCCGTTCAGCGCCGGGAACGCGGCCACCTTGACGACGGGGATGTCGTCGCCGGGGAACTCGTAGTCGGACAGGAGCTCACGGACCTCCATCTCGACGAGCTCGATGAGCTCCTCGTCGTCGACCATGTCGCACTTGTTGAGCGCGACGACGATCGCCGGGACGCCGACCTGGCGGGCCAGGAGCACGTGCTCCTTGGTCTGCGGCATCGGGCCGTCGGTGGCGGCGACCACGAGGATCGCACCGTCCATCTGCGCCGCGCCGGTGATCATGTTCTTGATGTAGTCGGCGTGACCGGGGCAGTCGACGTGCGCGTAGTGGCGCGTCTCGGTCTGGTACTCGACGTGCGCGATCGAGATCGTGATGCCTCGCTGACGCTCCTCCGGTGCCTTGTCGATCTGGTCGAAAGGCGTGAAGGGGTTGAGGTCCGGGTGCTTGTCGTGCAGGACCTTGGTGATAGCAGCTGTCAGCGTCGTCTTACCGTGGTCGATGTGACCGATGGTGCCGATGTTGACGTGCGGCTTAGTCCGCTCGAACTTAGCCTTGGCCACGGTGGGCTCCTCCTGTTGTTGGTTCTTGACTCGTCGTGCGATGTCTCGGGAACGTGATGGTCGTGCGGGTGACGCAGGTGAGGCGGGTCCGGACGTTACTCGCCGCGGACCTTCTTGATGATCTCGTCGGCGACGTTGTTCGGAACCTCGGCGTACGAGTCGAACTCCATCGAGTACGAAGCCTGGCCGGAGGTCTTGGACCTCAGGTCACCAACGTACCCGAACATCTCCGACAGCGGCACGAGGGCGTTGACCACCATGTCGCCGTGACGCTCCTCCTGGGCCTGGATCTGCCCGCGGCGGGAGTTGATGTCACCGATGACCGTGCCGAGGAACGACTCGGGGGTGGTGACCTCGACCGCGAACATCGGCTCCAGCAGGACCGGCTTGGCCATGCGGGCCGCCTCCTTGAAGGCGGCGATGCTGGCGATCTTGAACGCGAGCTCGGAGGAGTCCACGTCGTGGTAGCCGCCGTCCTCGAGGGTGTACTTGACGTCCACCATCGGGTAGCCGGCGAGCACGCCGAACTCCATGGCCTCCTGGCCGCCCTGGTCCACCGAGGGGATGTACTCGCGCGGGACGCGGCCACCGGAGACGTTGTTGACGAACTCGTAGCCCGCACCGGCACCCGTCTCGGGGTCGAGGCTCGGCTCGAGGGAGATGATCACCTTCGCGAACTGACCCGAACCACCGGTCTGCTTCTTGTGCGTGTAGCTGTGGTTCGCGACCTTCTTGCGCACGGTCTCGCGGTAGGCGACCTGCGGCTTGCCGACGGTGGCCTCGACGCGGAACTCGCGGCGCATGCGGTCCACCAGGATCTCGAGGTGGAGCTCGCCCATGCCGGCGATGATCGTCTGCCCGGTCTCCTCGTCGGTCTTCACCGTGAAGGTCGGGTCCTCGTCGGACAGGCGCTGGATCGCCATGCCCAGCTTCTCCTGGTCGCTCTTGGTCTTGGGCTCGATCGCGACCTCGATCACCGGGGCCGGGAACGTCATCGACTCGAGGATGACCTGGTTCTGCGGGTCGCACAGGGTGTGACCGGTCTTGGTGTCCTTCAGACCCATGACGGCCACGATCTGGCCGGCGCCGACCGACGCGATCTCCTCACGCTTGTTCGCGTGCATCTGGTAGACCTTGCCGATCCGCTCCTTGCGGCCGTTGACCGAGTTGACCACGGTCGAGCCCGCCTCCAGCTTGCCGGAGTAGACGCGCACGTAGATCAGCTTGCCGAGGTGGGGGTCGGAGGCGATCTTGTAGGCGAGGCCGGAGAAGGGCTCGTCGTCGCTGGGACGGCGGACCATCTCCTTGTCCTCGTCCTTGGGGTCGTGGCCCACGATGCCCTCGACGTCCAGCGGCGAGGGGAGGTACTTCACGACCGCGTCGAGCAGGGGCTGCACGCCCTTGTTCTTGAAGGCGGTGCCGCACAGGACGGGGTTGACCTTGTCGGCCAGCGTGGCCCGGCGGACAGCGGCCTCGAGCTCCTCGACGGTGAGGTCCTCGCCCTCGAGGTACTTCTCCATGACGGCGTCGTCGGCCTCGGCCAGGGTCTCGAGGAACTTCTCGCGGTACTCGGCGGCCTGCTCGGCCATGTCCGCGGGGATCTCCTCGACCTCGTAGTCCTCGCCCATCTTGGTCTCGCCGCGCCAGGTCAGCGCGCGCATGCCGACCAGGTCGACGACACCGAGGAAGTCCTGCTCCGCACCGATCGGCAGCTGCATGACCAGCGGGGTGGAGTTGAGGCGCTCGACCATCATGTCGACGCAGCGGAAGAAGTCGGCACCCGTGCGGTCCAGCTTGTTGACGAAGCACATGCGGGGCACGGAGTACTTGTTGGCCTGGCGCCACACCGTCATGGTCTGGGGCTCGACGCCGGCCACGCCGTCGAACACCGCGACGGCGCCGTCGAGGACGCGCAGCGAGCGCTCGACCTCGGCGGTGAAGTCGACGTGCCCGGGGGTGTCGATGATGTTGATCTGGTGGTTCTTCCACCAGCAGGTCGTCGCGGCCGACGTGATGGTGATGCCGCGCTCCTGCTCCTGCTCCATCCAGTCCATCGTGGCCGCGCCCTCGTGGACCTCACCGATCTTGTAGGTGATGCCGGTGTAGAAGAGGATGCGCTCGGTGGTGGTGGTCTTGCCGGCGTCGATGTGCGCCATGATGCCGATGTTGCGGACCTTGTTGAGGTCGGTCGTGATGTCGACTGCCACCTGGGATATCCCTACTCAGAGTCGGTGTGTGGTTACGTGCGGGCGCGGTCGCGCCGGGGCGGCGTAC
>CAVRJU010000008.1:0-116155 GCA_963721555.1 uncultured Actinomycetota bacterium
GACGAGATGCCGATGACGATGAACACGGCCGTCCCGAGCGCTCCACCGATCTGCATCGAGGCGCCGGCGAGGCCGGACGCCAGACCGGTGTGCGTGGTGGGCACCGCGGAGGCCAGGACCATGGTGGTGGGGGTGAAGCTGAGGGCGACGCCGGTGGCGACGAGGAGCAGGCCAGGGAGGACGGAGACGACGTAGCCGGATCCGGTTGGCGCATTCGCCAGCCAGAGGTGCCCTGCGGCGAGGACGACGAGCCCCAGGACCATGCTGCGCACCGGTCCGATCGCGCCCAACACTTGCGGCAGCACGGCCAACGAGACGGCGAACCCCGTCAGGGACGTGGGGACCATGGCGAAGCCCGCCTGCTCCGGGGACATGGCGAGGACCTGCTGGAGGTAGAGCGCGACCAGGACGAAGGTCGAGGCGCGGGACGCCCCGCCGAGCAGCGCGACGGCAGTTCCGGTGCGCAGCATGCGCGACCGGAAGAGCTCGACTGGGACCAGCGGGTCCGCGGCCCGGCGCTCGATGGCGATGAACGCCGCCATCAGGACCGACGAGACGGCGAACAGTCCGACGACCCGCGGCGAGGTCCAGGCGTGGTCGACGGCGTCGACAGCACCGTGCACGAGGGTGATCACCGCCCCGGTCACAGCGGCGGCGCCCGCCCAGTCGACGGTACGTCGGACACCCGGCGCGTCCTCCACCAGCACTCGCCGGGCCAGGGCAATGGCGGCCAGGGACACCGGAACGGTCACCAGGAACACGGCCCGCCAACCCACGGTGCCGGCGAGCACTCCCCCGCTCACGACGCCGGTGGCGCCACCCAGCGTCGACGCGGCACCCCACGCCCCCATCGCCCGGGCGCGTTGTGCCGCCGGGAAGGTGACGAGCAACAGGGACATGGCCGCCGGACTCAGGCCGGCGGCACCGATCCCCTGGACGACGCGGCCCAGGATCAACAGTTCCTTGGTCACCGCGACTGCCGCGAGGAGGGTTCCGACTGTGAAGAGGGACGCCCCGACGACGAAGACGCGGCGGCGACCGAACAGGTCTGCGGCCCGGCCCGACAGCAGCAGCAGCCCCGCAAAGGCGAGGACGTAGGCATTCACGACCCAGGTCACGGCCGCCGGACCGAAGCCGAGCTCGGACTGGATCGAGGGCAGCGCGACGTTCACGATCGAGGTGTCGAGCATGACGAGGAACTGCGCGGACACCAGCAGGCCGAGCGCGACCCGGCCCCGTCGCGTCATCGTCACAGTTGTCATGGATGAGGGGGTGGTCACCGTGGTTTTCATGGATCTGTCCTCACGCGGCCAGTCGGGGCAGAGGGGCGTCGAACCGGGCTGCGCGAGCGGTGCCGCATCGGGGGCAGTGACGGCCTCGCACGAGATCCATGTCCTGACCGCACCAGCAGACGTCGGTGGTTTCGCCCGCTGGGGGCCGCACCTGCGTCGTGTCCGAGATCGTCGAGATCCTGTCCATCGTCCTCACCGCCTGGGTCGTTGTTGCCTGATGTCTCCACGCTGCCGCTGCGCCGCGCCGGTCGAACCGGTCGAATGGCCGGGTTCCACCGGGTTGGCGCTGGTTCAGCGCGTCGTGAGGGGCGTCCCGGTGCGGACCGCCCGGACGACGGAGGTGATGGCCTGCACGGACGCTGCGGCTCCGCCCGGGTCCTCGACGATGCCGGCGTGGCTGGCAGCGGCCTCGCGGGTGACGGCGTCGCTGGACAGCTCTGCCATGTGCTCCTGTGCCTCGGTCCAGCCATCGGTGTCTCGGGCGTTCTCCGCGCTGGTCAGCACGACGAGCGGTCGGTCCCCGAGAGTGGTGAGCGCCCGAGCCTGCTCGAACACCACGGGGAGCATCGAGAGCTCGTCGCGGGCGTTGCGCCCGGCACGGGGCGTCGCCGACATGGCGTCCACGGGTGCCGCGTCGTCGGCGGGAAGGTGCGAACCAGCCAGCGCCACTCCGAGCCCGAGCCTCGCCAGCGTGGGCAGGACGCCGTACGCGCGCCGCATCATCGCGTACTGCGTGGGGTAGCTGGGGATGGCGGTGAACTGCTCGGGGCTGGTGCTGTCCAGCAGCACCATGCCCGCCACCTCGTCGGCATAGTGGTCGGCGTACGTCATCGCGTAGGGGCCACCGATCGAGTGGCCCACCAGCACGAACGGACCTGTCTCCCCGGCGGCTGCGAGCAGTGCGTGGAGGTCCTCGGCGGCAGCGATGCCGTCCTGGGGGTGCTCGACGTCGTCGCTCCAGCCCTGACCCGCGCGGTCGTACGCACAGACTCGCGTGGTGGGGGCGACCCCGTCGAGGATCCGGGCCCAGGACCCGGAGAACTCGCCGAGGCCGCTGACCAGCACGACGGTCGGCTGTCCCTGGCCGCGGCAGTCGAGTTGGAGGTCGTGGTCACCCACGGAGTGGACGACGCCCGGCGCCGGGAAGGTGCTGGCGAAGGAATCGGTGGCGCTGTTCCTGACGCCGGCGCCCACGGAGACGAGGGCGAGGAGGACCAGCGCGACCGTGACCAGCCACCGACCGGGACCCGTCAGATCCCGCCGCATCCGGACGAACGTCCACACGCTCAGTGCCAGAGCAAGGGGCGGCCACACCCAGGTCAGCGCGGTCATCGTGTGGTCGGAGGGCGCGAAGGCCATCAGGGCTGCACCGGTCGACGCCATCGCGATCGCGGGTACGGCAGCCCAGGGCTGGGGGCGATCCGTTCGCCCGGAGAGGTCGTGCAGCATCGCCCAGCCGAGGCCGAAGCCGAGCAGCGCCGCACCAGCGGTCACCCCTTCGGTGGCGCCCGGGAAGCCCACCAGGGTGAGGAGGGCGGCAGCAACCAGTCCGGTGGCCAGCGAGCCGACGACGACCCGGGTGACCGGTCGACTCCCGGGGCTCGTGGCGTTCGATCGGACGCGGCGGTGGACGTCGATGCTCATGCACTTCTCGCTCTCGCAGTGGGTAGTGGCACTGCGGTCGAGAGTGGTCGGTCGGGCGCACGGTCACCCCGGTCAGATGGCCGGGATGTGTCGGTCAGGGCAGCGATCGACTCAGACGAGGTCCAGCCGGGCCAGTTCGCCGCGCGAGGTGACACCTGCTTTGGCGAAGACGTTGCGCAGGTGGAAGGCGACCGTGCGGGGGGAGATCCAGCACTGCGCGGCCACGTCCTTGTTGGACATGCCCGAACTGACGAGCTGGGCGATCTTGAGTTCAGTCGGCGTGAGCTGCAGCAGGGTCGAGGGGTCGCGCTTGCGCGCCGTCTCTCCCGATGCCCGCAGCTCCGAATCCGCCCGCGAGGCCAGCCACTGGGCCCGGACGTCGTGGAAGGTCTCCAGGGCGCGACGCAGGTGGACGCGGGCGTCCACGCGCCGCTGGCTGCGACGCAACCACTCGCCGTACGCCAGCTCGACGCGCGCCACGTCCAGAGGTCGACCTCCGGTGGCAGCGTCCGACAACGCTCGCTCGAACAGCAGCTCGGCATCGACGTCGGCCGTGAGCGCCTTGCCGAACGCCACGGCAGAGAGCGCCCACGGGCGACGGGTGGCCTCGGCGAAGGCCGCGAGGTCCTCGGCCCAGACCCGTGCCGTCGCGGCCTCACCGGCACGGACGGCGGCCTCGATCCGCTCGGTGGCCGATAGTCGCTCGAGCACCGGCATCCTCATGCGGCTGAGCTGGTGGAAGGCGCCGGAGGCGTCTCCCGTGCTCGCCGCACGGATGCCCATGGCCCACCGCGTCAGGTCGTGCACCGGATCCGCCATGATGCCAAGCGGATGCGCCTCGACCAGCTCCTCAAGCCGCGGCAGCAGGACGTCATAGTCGTCCCGGTCCTGCTGGGCCGCCAGGAGAGCGAGCCAGGCGATCGGGAGCGCGGTCACCGCGGGTTGGCCGATGCTCGTGCCCAGGGCCACGGCTTCCTCGGCACTGACGCGCAGGGCGACGTGGTCTCCCCTCGTCCAGTGCCCGAAGCAGAGCCGCTGCAGGCAGTAGGTCACCGCGGTGGCGGCGCCCACCTCCCGCGCGCGTGAGAGGGCGAAGGAGTAGAACTGATGCTGCCGGTCGTCGTCCCCGAGCTGGAGGGCGGCGTTGCCGAGGTTCCACAGCACGTCGCGATCGTCGACGGCGGCACCGATCTCGAGGGCGACGTCGAGCGCATCCGCTGCGGCTCCCCAGTCCGCGTCCGCGACCAGGGTCATTGCCACGAGCATCTGCCGCAGGCACCGTGTCCGCGGAGAGCGGTCCACGGTGGTTGCCGTCAGGAGCTCATCGGTGTGCATCGGCGTACCGCTGTCGGCACCGAAGGTGCGCATCACGGCCGCGGCTACGCCGATGTCCAGAGCTCGGACCGGGTCGGCCGGCAGCACCGCGTGCGCGGCGTCCACGAACATGCGGTGCGCCTCCGGGGCCGAGCCGATGTTGACCTCGATGTGCCCGCGCAACCGTGCCACGTCACACAGCAGGAGTACGTCCTCCGTGCCCTCCCTGGCAGCGCCGAGCAGGGACTGCGCGCGCGCCGCCTGCCCGCATGCCCAGGCACTACGTGCCGCGGCGAAGCCCAGGTGGGCGCGTCGAGCGGCGTCGGTGGACAGCTCCGCCGCCCGCTCGTAGGCCGCCAGCGCCGCGACGTGGCCACCACGTCGTTGCGAGCGCTCCCCCACCCGCTCGAGGGCGTCGACCAGGTCGGCGTCCGGCCCCTCGGCGGCGCAGGCGCGGTGCCAGACCTCGCGGTCCTCGTGCCCCGACCCGGCCAACGCCCCGGCGAGCGCCCGGTGAGCTCCCCGGCGGTCCGCCGCGGTGGCGGCCTGGTAGATCGCCGAGCGCACCAGAGGGTGTTGCAGCGACACCGAGCCGCCCGCGTCCACCAGCAGCCCGGACTCGACCGCACGCTCCACCACGTCGTCGTCCAGTCCCCAGTGCGCACCCGCACGACGCAGCACGTCGGGCTGGCCCGTGTCGTCGGCGGCCGCGAGCAGCAGCAGGCGCTGCACCGGGGCCGGCAGTCGGCGGCTGCGGTCCAGCAAGGCCTCCTCGACCCGGGCGGTGAGGTGGAGCGTCGTCGGCAGTGCGGCCGAGCCTTCGAGCTGGGCTGCCGTGAGCTCGCCGGGCAGCTCGAGGAGGGCCAGCGGGTTGCCGCCTGTCTCCGCGATGAGCCGTTGGGCAACCTCGTCTGCCGGGTCAGCGCCCAGCCTGGCTGCCAGAAGGGCGCGGGATTCCTCGGCGTCGAGGCCGGTGAGAACCACCTCGGCCAGACCGGGCGCCTCGAAGGCCGCCGCCGCGCCGTCACGGGCCGCGAACACCATTGCCACCCGGTCCGCTCCGAGCCGTCGGGCGCAGAACAGCAGCGCTCCCGCGCTGGCGGGGTCCAACCAGTGTGCATCGTCGACGACGCACAGCACGAGGCTCTCCTCGGCAGCCGCCGTCAACAGCGAGAGCGTGGCCACCCCCACCAGGAAGGGCTCGACAGCGGGACCGTCATCCTCCCCGAACGCGACCGCGAGGGCACGTGCCTGAGGAGGCGGAAGCTGCTCGCGCAGACGGATGAGCGGACGCAGCAGTCGGTGCAGGGCGGCGAAGGCGAGCGGCGCCTCGACCTCGAGGCCCTGGGTGCGAACCACGGTGGCTCCGTCGTCGTCGGCGACCATCGCGTCGAGCAACGCAGACTTGCCGACGCCCGGCTCGCCTCGTACGACGACGCTGCCGGCCGTCCCGTGGCGGGCCTCGTCGACGAGCGCCGCCAGGAGCGCCCGCTCGGGGCCGCGGCCGACCAGCACGTGCCGAAGGTACACGCTCACGAGCCTTGAGTATTCCGTGCAACCCGGCATTTTGACCGGGGCGACCCCACCGGTCCAGCCCGCAGGATCGGTCACGTCGGGCGTCATCGCGCCCCACCTGACGATCGCCCACGAGGAGGCCCCCATGCACCCCCAGTCCCCCGCTGACCCCGCCCACGACCGACCCACGCGGGTGGCGACGCGTCGGCAGATCGGCGTCCTCGTCTTCGACGGGGTGGAAGAGCTGGACGCCGTCGGCCCGTGGGAGGTCCTCTCCCACTGGACCCAGACCTGTCCCGAGGACGGCTGGGACGCCTTCTGCCTGTCGGCTGACGGGGCGCCCGTCGTCGGTGCGAAGTCCCTCATGCTGGGGGCGCACCACTCGTTCGACGACGCTCCGCCACTCGACGTACTGATCCACCCGGGCGGGCCCGGCACCAGGCCGATGCTCCTGGACCCCGACCACCTCGGATGGGTCCGCAGCCTCCGGGACTCGGTGCCCCTGATGACCTCAGTCTGCACCGGGAGCCTCGTCTACGCGGCTGCCGGCCTGCTGACGGGCCGTCGGGCCACCACCCACTGGGCGTCCCTGAACCTGCTGTCCGAGCTGGACCCCACGATCATCACCGACGTCGCAGCACGCTTCGTCGACGACGGCGACCTCATCACCAGCGCCGGCGTCAGCACCGGCATCGACATGGCCCTGCACCTCGTAGCGCGGCTCACCGACGTTGAGCGCGCCCGCGAGGTCCGCCGCTACATCCAGTACGACCCCATGCCCCCGATCTGATCCTCAACCCCGTCAGCACCCAACAAGAAGGAGATTCCCCATGAATTCCGAAGCCACCGCCACGTCGACCGACACGATGCGGGCCATCATCCAGACCCGTTACGGCGGCTCCGAGGTGCTGCGACTCGCACAGGTGCCTCGCCCCGTCGTCCGGGACGACCAGGTGCTGATCCGCGTGCACGCCGCCGGGCTCGACCGCGGCAGCGAGCACCTGATGACCGGCAAGCCATACGCCATGCGCCTCGCCTCCGGCATCCGCCGACCGAAGAACCCAGTGCCCGGCCGCGACGTCGCCGGGACCGTCGTGGAGGTCGGTGTGAAGGTGACCCGCTTCTCTCCCGGCGACCAGGTCTACGGAGTCGCGCCAGGGTCCTTCGCGGAATTCGCCGTCACCGGCGAGAACCGGTTGGCACACAAGCCGGCCAACCTCTCCTTCGCGGAGGCCTCCGTCATCCCGATCTCGGCAGGCACCGCCCTCCAGGCACTCACCGACGCAGGCAAGGTCCAGCCCGGCCAGTCCGTGCTGATCACCGGCGCCTCGGGCGGCGTCGGCAGCTACGCGGTCCAGCTGGCCGCCAACTTGGGCGCCGACGTGACCGGCGTGTGCAGCAGCGCCAAGGTCGACCACGTCACCGCCCTCGGCGCCCACCACGTCATCGACTACAGCCGCGAAGACTGGGCCGACGGCACGCACCGCTACGACCTGATCCTGGACATCGCCGGCAACCCGCCTGTGAGCCGGCTGCGTAGTGCACTGACGCCGCGCGGGACGGCGGTCTTCGTCGGCGGTGAGAGCGGCGGCGTCATCACAGGTATGCGTCGACAGCTCGCCGGAGCACTTCTCTCCCCCTTCATCGGCCAACGCCTCGTCCTGCTGCTGGCCCGTGAACGCTCCACCGACTACGAGCGCCTCGCCCGGCTCGTCGAGTCCGGCCAGCTCATGCCTGCCCTGGACCGCTGCTACCCGCTCGAGCGGACCGCCTGCGCGGTGCGACGCCTTGAGGACGGGGCCATCCGCGGAAAGGTCGCCATCACGACGTGACGGCGTCAGAGTTGCTGAGGCGGAGCGCCGTGCCTGGGTATGACGCGGCCTCGATGTGAGAGCACGCCCAAGGTGCGCCCAAAGCGCGCCGTAAAGGCGGGTCGCCGGAGACTTGGGGCTCCATCTCGCATAGCGTCACAGCAGGTCAGAGCCGACTTTCTCCAGGAGCGCCACGCACTCCGCGTGGCTGGTCATCGGGAACGGGTGTCGGACGCTGAGCACGGCCCCGGTAGAGCGCCCGCTCCGCGGCTTCAAAGCGAGCCATAAGGGCCTCAAAGTGAGCCTCAAGGCCAGACTACGGCTTTCGACCTGCTGCGCGGGAATCGCATTACCGCAGGTCAGGACCGGTTCTGGTGAGCAACGCGACGCATTCGACGTGGTGCGTCATCGGGAAGAGGTCGAAGGAGCGCAGCTCGGCGAGCTCGTAGCCGCTCTCCGCGAACAGCGACACGTCGCGCGCGAAGGCCGCTGGGTCGCAGCCGACCAGCACGACGGCCCGCGGGGTGCGGCCCACGACCTGCTCGACCACGGCGCGCTTGGCGCCCTCGCGGGGCGGGTCGAGCACCACCACGTCGCAGCGGCCGCCCACGTCCGGTCCGGCGAGCACCTGCGCCACGGGTCCGGCGTGCATCCGCGCCCACGGGTACGCCGCGACGTTCTCGCGGCCGTGCGCCACGGCGCGCTGGTCGCCCTCGACGGCGTCGACGCGCCCCTCGGGCCCGGCCGCGTCGGCGAGGAACACCGTGAACAGGCCGACCCCGGCGTACAGGTCGAGCACCCGCTCCCCCGGCCGCACCGCGGCGTACGACGTCACCGCCTCCAGCAAAGCCTCGGGGGCGTCGCGGTGGACCTGCCAGAACCCGTCAGCGGCGACGTCGAAGGAGTGGGCCCGGACCATCTCGGTGACCACGGCGCGTTCGGGCTGCTCGCCCTCGACCACCACGACGGCGTCGGGCGCCTCCACCGGGCACTCGGGCACCGGCACCACCCGGTCGGAGCGGCTGGCGCGCAGGCCCGCCCGACCGTCGGGGAGCCGGTGGTAGCGCATCCGGGTGCGCCAGCGCAGACCCGCCTCCGGGCCGTCGAGGTCAGAGGGCATCGCCTCGACGACCACCTCGCGCTCGAGATGGGCGATGCGGCGCAGCTGCTCGGAGACGACCTCGCCCTTGAGGCGGCGCTGGGCCCCGAGATCGACGTGCTGGAGGTCGCAGCCGCCGCAGCGGTCGGGTCCCGGTCCGGCCAGCGGGCAGGGCGGGGTGACCCGGTCGGGCGAGGCGGTGAGCACCTCGACGGCGTCACCGCGCAGGAAGCGGGCGC
Organism: uncultured Actinomycetota bacterium; assembly: GCA_963721555.1. GTDB lineage: Bacteria > Actinomycetota > Actinomycetes > Propionibacteriales > Nocardioidaceae > Marmoricola_A. The sequence goes on from CAVRJU010000008.1 coordinate 8,915, forward strand.
CGACCTCACCCTCGGTCAGCGACACCACCACGCGCTCGCCGGGCAGGCTGTGGCGCACGAAGACCACGGTGCCGGCGACCTCGCCCGCGTCGGCACCGAGCCTGGCCACGCCGAAGCCGCCGTGGCCGAAGCGGTCCACCTCGACGGTGAAGCGCTCACCGACGAGCGAGCGTCCGCGCGGGGCCCGGGGCCGGGTGTGGCGCCGGCCGCTCCCGCGCGCGCCCCGCCCGGGGCTCAATCGAGCTCCTCCTTGCTCGCCGGCGGGTAGCCGGCGAAGCCGCGCGCGGACCTGGCCTGCTCGTCCTGGCGCATCACCCGCTCCTCCCCGATCTGGGAGGACCGCAGCTGGTAGGGCACCGAGGTGACCATGACGCCCGGGGTGAACAGCAGACGGCCCTTGAGCCGCAGGGCGGTCTGGTTGTGCAGCAGCTGCTCCCACCACCGACCCACGACGTACTCGGGGATGAAGACCGCCACGACTCCGCGGGGCTGGGCCTCGCGGATGGCGCGGGCGTACTGCACGATCGGGCGGATCACCTCGCGGTAGGGCGAGTCGAGGATCTTCAGCGGGATGTCGATGCCGCGCGCGTCCCACTCGTCGATGATCCGGTCACGCTCACCGGGCTCGGTCGCCACCATGACGCCCTCGAGGGCGTTGGGCCGGCTCGCCTTGGCGTAGGCCAGCGCCCGCATCGTCGGCTTGTGCAGCTTGGAGACCAGCACGATCGCGTGCACCCGGGTGGGCAGCACCTGGTCCATCTCCTCGATCGCCAGCTCCTCCCCCACGTTGTCGTAGTGGCGGCGGATGCTCTTCATGATCATGAAGAAGGTGCCCATCGCCAGGATCGCGATCCACGCGCCCTCGAGGAATTTCGTGATCAGCACGATGACCAGCACCACGGCGGTCATGGTCAGGCCGAACGCGTTGATGAGGCGCGAGCGCATCATCCGTCGGCGCTCGCCGGGGTCCGACTCCGTCTTGAGGTGGCGCGTCCAGTGCCGGATCATGCCGAGCTGGCTGAGGTTGAACGAGACGAAGACGCCGACGATGTAGAGCTGGATGAGCCTCGTCACCTGGGCGTCGAAGGCCACGATCAGCACGCAGGCCATGAGGGCGAGGATCACGATGCCGTTGCTGTAGGCGAGCCGGTCGCCGCGCGAGCCCAGCTGGCGGGGCAGGAAGCCGTCCTTGGCGAGGATCGAGCCGAGCACCGGGAAGCCGTTGAAGGCGGTGTTGGCGGCCAGCACCAGGATCACGCCGGTCATCGCGACCACGAAGTAGAAGGCCGGGTCGAAGCCGTCGAAGATGCCTCGCGCCAGCTGGGAGATCACGGTGTGCTGCTCGTAGGAGTCCGGCAGCGGGGAGCCGTCGGCGAGCCTGAGCCGGTCGAGCTCGTCGGGGTCGACGTACTTCAGCCCCGTCTCGCGGGCCAGGTTGATGATGCTGAGGATCATCGTGATCGACAGCACCCCCAGCAGCAGCAAGGTGGTGGCGGCGTTGCGGCTCTTGGGCTTCTGGAAGGCCGGCACCCCGTTGGAGATCGCCTCGACCCCGGTCAGCGCCGCGCAGCCGGAGGAGAACGCCCGGGCGAGCAGGAACAGCAGGCCGATGGTCGTGATGGTGCCCTCGTAGCCCTCGGCCTTGATCAGCTGCAGGTCGGCCGACTCCACGTCGGGCACGTCACCGGTCGCGATCCGCACCGCGCCCCAGGCCGCCATCCCGAACACCGCGATCATGAAGCCGTACGTCGGGACGGCGAACCAGCTGCCCGACTCCCGCACGCCGCGCAGGTTCAAGGTGGCCAGCATCGCGACCAGCAGCACGGCGTAGAACGCCTCGTGGTCGTTGACGAACGGGATCGCGGCCGCCGCGTTGTCCACGCCGGCCGAGATCGAGACCGCCACGGTCAGGACGTAGTCGACCAGCAGGGCGCTGGCCACGGTCACGCCGGCGGTCTGCCCGAGGTTGACCGAGGCCACCTCGTAGTCGCCGCCGCCGCTGGGGTAGGCGTGCACGTTCTGCCGGTACGACGCGATGACGGCCAGCATGACGACGGCCACCGCGAGGGCGATCTGCCACGACCACGTGAAGGCGACCGTGGAGCCGGCCAGCCCGAGCATGAGGAAGACCTCGTCGGGGGCGTAGGCGACCGACGAGAGCGCGTCGCTGGCGAAGACCGGCAGGGCGATGCGCTTCGGCAGGAGCGTCTCCCCGAGCTGCGACGACCGGAGCTTCTGCCCCAGGACGATGCGCTTCGACACGTCACCTAGACCCACAAACGGCAAGGCTAGGGCATGGGTGTCCACCCGCTCGCTCGAACGCCTCCGACGCGGCGCGGGGACGGGTCGCGGCGCCCGGCCTCGGTGGCCCCTCGCGCGGTGTAGCGTTCTGCGCGTGCATGTGGTGATCATGGGATGCGGCCGCGTCGGCAGCACGCTTGCCCGCAGTCTCGAGGAGCGCGACCACACGGTCTCGGTCATCGACAGCAACGCCGACTCGTTCCGCCGGCTGGGTCCGGGGTTCGGGGGCCGCAAGGTCATGGGCGTCGGCTTCGACCGCGAGGTCCTCACCGAGGCCGGCATCGACCGCGCCGACGCCTTCGCCGCCGTCTCCAGCGGCGACAACTCCAACATCATCGCCGCCCGCGTGGCCCGCGAGAGCTTCGGCATCCAGCGCGTGGTGGCCCGCATCTACGACCCCGGTCGTGCCGAGGTCTACCAGCGGCTCGGCATCACCACGGTCGCCACCGTGAAGTGGACCGCCGACCAGGTGCTCCGCCGGCTGCTGCCCGTCGGCGCCGAGCCCGACTTCCGCGACCCCAGCGGCACCATCCGCCTCGACGCGATCATGGTCAACGAGCGGTGGACGGGTCACCGCACCGTGCAGTTCCAGGAGCAGAGCGGCTCTCGCATCGCCTGGATCGACCGGCTCGGCGAGGGCATCCTGCCCACCCGCGAGAGCGTGATGCAGGAGGGCGACCTGCTCCACCTGGTCATGCGCGAGGAGAAGGCCCAGCACGTCTTCGACGTGTTCGAGCAGGGACCGGAGGCAGACTGATGCGCGTCGCCATCGCCGGAGCGGGTGCCGTCGGGCGCTCCATCGCCCGGGAGCTCATCGAGAACGGCCACCAGGTGCTGCTCATCGACAAGGAGCCGCGCGCCATCAGCCCCGACCGGGTCTCCGACGCCGAGTGGCTGCTGGCCGACTCCTGCGAGCTCTCGTCGTTGGAGGAGGCCCGGCTCGAGACCTGCGACGTCGTGATCGCCGCCACCGGCGACGACAAGGCCAACCTGGTCACCTCGCTGCTGGCGAAGACGGAGTTCGCCGTCCCCCGCACCGTCGGTCGGGTCAACCACCCCTCCAACGAGTGGCTCTTCACCGAGGCCTGGGGCGTCGACGTCAACGTCTCGACGCCGCGGATCATGTCGGCCCTGGTCGAGGAGGCGGTGACGATCGGCGACGTGGTGCGGCTCTTCACCTTCCGCCAGGGCAACGCCAACCTCGTCGAGATGACGCTGCCGCCCGGCTCGCCGTACGTCGGCAAGCCCAGCGGTCTCATCCCCTGGCCGGAGAACTGCGCCCTCGTGACCATCCTGCGCGACGGCCAGGTCTACACCCCGACCTCGGAGCAGCCGATCGAGGACGGCGACGAGCTGCTGTTCGTGGCCTCGCCGGAGTCCGAGCCAGAGATCGAGCACCTGCTCAACCCCGACCACCAGACCAGCCGCTGACCCTTTCGGGGTCGCCCGGGCGGGCCGGTCAGGTCGCGGGCCGCGCCCGACCGACGCCGGTCACCGGCGTCCGGTCCCGGGTGAGCAGCCACGCCATCAGCGCCAGCGCGGAGAGCTGCAGCGGCCAGCCCATGACGACCTTGGCCAGGCCGAGGGCAGTCACGTAGGGGTCGGCGTCGTCGGCGGCCCGACCCCCGAGGTAGACCGGCAGCTGGACGGCGACCCGGACCACGCACGGCATGACCAGCACCCAGGTCAGGTTGCTGCACAGCCGCACGATCTGCTTGTCCTTGCGCCACGCGAGGGGGTCCTCGGAGACGGCGCCGACCATCAGGCCCACCGCGGGGGTCCGCGTCAGGATGCTCAGCACCATGAGGGCCGCGTAGACGCTGTTGTAGATGATGCCGGGCACGAAGTAGGCCAGGGCCTGCTGCGAGGCGTCGCCACCGTTGCGCCCGCCGAGCCAGACGAACAGGCAGCCGACGCCGATGCCGACGAGCGCGTTGAGCACGAACTGCACGCTGCTGCGCTGCACCAGACGCACCACCAGCAGCGCGAGCGCGATGGTGACGCTCAGACCGATGGCGAGGCGGAGGTCCTTGGTGGTGACGAACGTCAGCGTGAAGGTGATCGTGGGAGCGGCCGCCTCGAGCATGCCGCGCCGCCCGCCGAGCGCCTTCGACAGCTGCTGTCGCACGACCGCCTCGACCGTGCCGACGTCGACGTGGGTCTCCCCCGCGCCGGTCTGCCCCGGACCGGAGCCGGGGTCGCGCGTGGTCGGCCCGGTCGGCGTGGTCGAGGACTCCGTCATCAGGCGCGGAGCTCGTAGCGCGGGTTGAACATGACCTGTTTGCGGTCCTGCATGCCGAGCCGGCCGACGACCTTGATCGAGCGACCCGGCTCCACGCCGGTGATGCGTCGGCGGCCCAGCCACACCAGCGTGATGGTGCCGCTGCCGTCGTACATCTCGGCCTCGAGGGCGGGGACGCCGCCACGGGGACGCAGGGTGACCGTGCGCAGCGTGCCCTGGAGCATCACGCGGTCCCGGTCGGTGGCTTCGGAGATCGGGCAGCAGCCCGCCTTGACCGTCGTGGTCCGCAGCTCCTTGGCGTCCTTCGTGGTGGGGCTGGCCCACCGGTTCAGGGTGCTGCGCAGGCTCGCGCGTGGGGTGCCCGATCGCTGGCTCATGCTCTCCACATTACTGACACCCCGTCAGGAGGGGGAGGGCCCTGTGGCCTGTCCCGGGGACTGGTCCGGGGACTGGCCCCACTCCTGGTCGGGCGCCCGCCGTGCCGTGGGCGGCAGCCGCAGCGGCAGGGCGTCACCCGGGGGCATCGGGCCGGTCCCGCGGACCACCACGACCTCCCGCAGCGCGCGCTCCAGGGCGCCGTCCTCGTCGAAGCTCTGGGCGGGCCTGCCGAAGGCCGTCACCCGCAGCAGCCACCGGGGCCCCATGACGCCCCACACCACCGACTGCTGGGTCACACCCGCCCCCTGGTCGTCGGTGCCGGTCAGCACGAGCTGGAGCGCCGGACCGAACGGCCCCTCCACCTCGGTGGCGGTGCCGCCACGGCGGGCGGCGTCGGCTGCGAGCCGGGGGCGCAGGTCGGCCCACATGTCCTCGTTGCGCGGTGCGGCGAAGGGTCGCAGCTCCATCGCGCCGTCCTGCGCCACGAGCATCACGGCGATGACCTGCTGCGTGGTCTCGTCGACCTGGAGGCGCACCTCGAGCGAGGGGTCGCCCTTGACGAGCAGGCCGCCGAGGTCGATGCGGTCGGTGTCGCCCTCGACGGAGCGCTCCGAGGAGTCCCACGGACCGTGGGCCCGGTGGTCCGGCGCCGCGGCGGCGTCCGCCGGGGCGGCATCCTCACCGGTCGTCGGGTCCAGGGCCCCCTCCGGGGTCACCTCGTTCTTGCGGCGCCGTCTCATCGGTCTCCTCGCGCGATCGGTCCGGCGGCCGGTCCGGCGCCGGGAGCAGGGGTGGGTGGGGGTGCAGGGGCGGCGGTCACGGTGAAGCCGCCGGTCGAGCCGTGGCCGCCCTCGCCGCGCGCGGAGCCGGGCAGCTCGTCGGTCTCGACGAAGCGGGCGCGGTCGACCCGTTGGACGACCAGCTGGGCGATCCGGTCACCGCGCCGCAGCTCGATGGCCTCGTGGTGGTCGAGGTTGACCAGGGCGACCTTGATCTCGCCGCGGTAGCCCGCGTCCACGGTGCCGGGGGCGTTGACGATCGACAGCCCGGAGCGGATCGCCAGCCCCGACCGGGGGTGCACGAGCCCGACGTACCCCTCCGGGAGCGCCAGCGCGAGCCCGGTGGGCACGAGGGCGCGCTCGCCGGGCGCGAGGCGGACGTCGACGGTGGTGGTCAGGTCGGCGCCGGCGTCGCCGGGATGCGCGTACGTCGGCAGCGGCACGTCCGGGTCGAGGCGGAGCACAGGCACGGGCACGTCGACGGCGGCACCGTCCGCGAGTCCCCGAGGCGTCGACATGGGTCACACCTTAGGCCCGCCGAGCAGGGTGACAGACTTCGACCCATGGAGGAGGCGTACGTCGAGCGGCTGTCGGTGCCGCTGCGGTGGTGGGCCCTCGCGGTGATGTTCTGGGCCACCCTCCTGCTCGCCTTCCTCATCGCGATGCCGCCGCTCGCGGCGATCGGCTTCGTCTCGGCGCTGACCGCGCTGAACGCCCTGTTCTTCCTGTCGTGGGGCCGGGCCGAGGTCAGCCTCCTCGACGGCGTCTTCCGCGCCGGGCGGGCCTCGATCCCGGCCTCCCTGCTGGCCGACGCCGAGCCGCTGGACGAGGACGCCACCCGCCGGGTGGTGGGGGTGGACGCGGACGCGCGGGCCTACCTGCTGCTGCGTCCCTACGTCGGCCGCGCGGTGCGGGTGCGGATCGACGACCCGGCCGACCCGACGCCGTACTGGGTGGTCGCGACCCGCCACCCCGGCGCCCTGGCCGCCTGCCTCAACGGCACGGCCTGAGCCCGTCACGAGGCGCTGAGAGCGGCGGTTCGCACCAGCCCGGCCGGGGCAGGGTCACAGGGCCGGGCGGGGTGGCAGACTCGACGCCGTCCCCCCGGCACGACCGCGACGTACCGCGGCCCCAACCCCTCAGCCCTCGGGCGACTGAAAGGATCTCGATGTCCGGCAAGAGTCAGAACGCGGCAGCACTGGTCATGACCCTCGGCGCGACCGCGGCGGCGAGAAAGGTCGCCGACAGCGTCTGGAAGGCGGGGTCGAAGGGCAAGACGCCCCCGACCGACCCGACCGACCCCGACGTGGAGCTGCGCGAGGCCGTCCTCTTCGCCGTCATCAGCGGCGTCGTGGTGAGCGTGGCGCGGACGTTCCTGGCGCGGAAGCTGGCCGCGCGTGAGCGTCGCGAGCTGCGTGCCGAGCGCTCGGCGCTGCCGCAGCGCTGACCGGCGCCCAAGGCGCCCCAGAAGCAGGAAGCCCGGGTCCGTCACGGACCCGGGCTCGCTCAGGACTGCGCTCGGATCAGGCGCAGTCCTTGCAGATCATGTTCTTCTCGTCGGCGAGCTGGCTGCGGTGGTGGACCAGGAAGCAGCTCATGCAGGTGAACTCGTCCTCCTGACGCGGGCGGACCTCGACGGCCAGCTCCTCGTGGGACAGGTCGGCGCCGGGCAGCTCGAAGGCCTCGGCGGCCTCCGTCTCGTCCTCGTCGACCTTGCCCGAGTTCTTGTCGTGCCGGCGTGCCTTGAGCTCCTCGATGCTCTCCTCGCTCGACTCGTCGTCGGTCTTGCGGGGGGCGTCGTAGTCGGTTGCCATGACGGTGTCTCCTGACCCGGGTCACCGGGTTCTCGAACGTGGGTGGTTCCTGGGGGCGGCGCGGCCCGGGTGTGGGCTTGCCGGTGGGTGGCGCGAAGTCACCCTAGAGCATCGGACAAGCCCTCCGGACCACCCTGAGGGCGGCGTTCGTCGACCGGCGCCAGGAAGCCGCACTCGGTGACCACCGCCAGGGTGTCCTCGTGGCTGCCGGCAGGCGTGCAGAGCACCGCGACCATGCCTCCGACACCCGTGTGCAGGCTCACACGTGCGCCGGCCTCCTCGGCCACCAACGAGGCGGCGGCGCGGTCCCACAGGTGCAGGCCTTCCTCGATGTAGGCGTCGGCCCGGCCGGCGGCGACGGTGCACAGGTCGAGGGCGGCCGAGCCCTGCCGGCGCACGTCGCGCACCCGGCTCAGCAGCTGCCTCACGGCCTCGCCCTGCAGCTCGCGGATGCGCTGCTGGTACTGGAAGCCGGTGACGACGAGGCGCTCGTTCATCGGGGCGACGGGACGCACCTCGAGGGGGGCGCCGTCCAGGGTGGCGCCCTGGCCGCGGGCCGCCGAGTAGAGCTGGTCGCGGGTCACGTCGAGCACGGCCCCGGCCAAGGAGACCTCGTCGTCGTCGACGGCGGCCACGCACACGGCGTACTGCGGGATGCCGTAGAGGAAGTTGACGGTGCCGTCGATGGGGTCGACCACCCAGGTGATGCCGGTGCTCGACCCGCGTGCGCCGCCCTCCTCGCCCAGGAACCCGTCGTCGGGCCGGAGCTCGCGCAGGCGTCGCCCGAGAAGCTCCTCCGCGGCGTGGTCCGCGGCGGTCACCACGTCGGTGCGGCTGGTCTTGCGGTCGGCGACGCTGACGGGCTGAGCGGCGTGCTCACGCACGAGCGCGCCGGCCTCCCGGGCGACGGTCTCGGCGACGCGGCGCAGCTCGGCCAGCAGGGCCGGGTCGGCGAGGTCGGGCCGCGCGGTCACTGCGCGTCCCCGGTGGGGCCGCTGTCGGAGCCGTGGTCGGAGCCGCACAGCGCGGGCCGCCCGGGCTGGCGGGCGTTGACGCAGCAGCCCGGCGGGCAGGTGTCCCAGGAGGCACCCAGGGTGCCGAGCGCGGGGCGCTCGGGCTCCTCGCCGCGCTCGACGGCCGCCCGCTCGAGGACCAGGCGGCGCACCATGGTGACGAAGCGCGGGTCGACGCCCGCGGTGGCGGCGCGGACGAACGCGACACCCGCCTCCTCAGCGGCCTCGGCGGCCTCGACGTCGAGGTCGTAGATGACCTCCATGTGGTCGGCGACGAAGCCGATCGGCACGACGACCACGGCCTTCACGCCCTCGGCGGCCAGCTCGTGGATGCGGTCCCCGACGTCGGGCTCGAGCCACGGAACGCTCGGCGGGCCCGAGCGCGAGCAGTAGGTCAGCTCGGCCGGGTAGCGGTGCCCGCTGGCGCTGCGGAGCCGCTCCACGACGAGGTCGAGCACGCTCTGGTGCTGCTGGACGTAGGCCGCGCCGCCCAGTCCCGCGCCTGGCACCTCGGAGCGGCCGCTGGCGTCGTTCATCGACGTCGGGATCGAGTGGGTGACGAAGAGGAGGTGGGCCTCGTTGCGGTCGGAGGCCGCCAGGTTGGACAGCGCGTTCAAGGTGGCGTCGACCATCGTCTCGACGAAGCCGGGATGGTTGAAGTAGTGCCGCAACCGGTCGAGGTGAGGCCCCTCGTCCCCGCTGTCAGGGAGGGCGGCGACGGCGTCGGCGAGGTTCTCGCGGTACTGCCGGCAGCCGGAGTAGCTGGAGTAGGCGCTCGTCAGCAGGCAGGCGGCCCGCTGGACGCCGTCGGCGCGCATCTGCGCCAGGGTGTCGGTGAGGTAGGGGTCCCAGTTGCGGTTGCCCCAGTAGACCGGTAGGTCGAGACCGGCACCGGCGAAGTCCTCACGGACGGCGGCGAGGAACTCGCGGTTCAGGTCGTTGAGCGGGCTTCGTCCGCCGAAGCGGTAGTAGTGCTCGCCCACCTCCTCGAGCCGCTCCCGCGGGATGCCCCGGCCGCGGGTGACGTTCTCCAGGAAGGGCACCACGTCCTCGGGCTTCTCGGGGCCGCCGAAGGAGACCAGCAGCAGCGCGTCGTACGGCGAGGGATCGGGCATGGGGCTCATCCTAGGGAGACCTACCATGGGCTCTCGTGCCGGCAATGCTCTCGACCTACCGTCGTGCCCTCGCGACCCCGGGCGCGCTGCGCTTCAGCGCGAGCGGTGCCCTGGCCCGGATGCCGATCTCGATGACCGGTCTCGGGATCGTCATCCTGGTCTCCGACCGGACCGGGTCGTACGCCGTCGCCGGCGGGGTCTCCGCGGCGTACGTCGCCGCTAACGCCCTCGGCGGGATCCCCCTCGCCCGGCTGGTGGACCGTCGCGGCCAGAGCCGCGTCCTGGCGCCAGCCGTCGGGCTGTCGGTGCTGGCCCTGGTGCTGCTCGTGGTGGCCGTCGAGCAGGACGCCGCCACTCCCGTCCCGCACCTGCTGGCGGCTCTGGCCGGGGTGACGATGCCCAACGTGGGCGCCGCCGTCCGGGCCCGCTGGTCGCACGCCGCAGCCGACCGTCGGGTGCTCGACACCGCCTTCGCGCTGGAGGCGGTGAACGACGAGATCGTCTTCATCGTCGGTCCGACCGTGGTCGCGCTGCTGTCGGCGGCGTGGCACCCGTGGGCCGGCCTGGCCACCGCCGGGATCTTCGCAGCGGTGGGCACCGCGCTGCTCGTGGCGCAGCGCAGCACCGAGCCCCCGCCGAGCCGCGCGGTGCGCGCCGACCGCTCCCCCATGCCGTGGCACGCCGTCCTGCCGCTGGCGGTGAGCACGCTGTCGCTCGGCGGCCTCCTCGGGGCCTGCGAGGTCGCGACCATCGCCTTCACCGACGAGCAGGGCCGCCCCGCCCTCGCCGGCGCGCTGCTGGCGGTGTGGGCGCTGGGCAGCTTGCTGGCGGGCCTGGCGGTCGGCGCGATGACCTTCCGCCGCAGTCCCGCGCAGCGTTACCGCATCGGCAGCGTCGCGCTGGTGCTGCTGCTGCTGCCCATGCCGTTCGTGACCAGCCTGACCGGACTGGCCCTCGTCCTGCTGCTGTGCGGGTTCGCCATCTCCCCCACGCTGATCGCGGCGATCTCGTGGACCGAGTCGCTGGTGCCGGCGGACCGGCTCAACGAGGGCATCGCCGCCGTGACGACCGGGCTGGTGGCCGGTATCGCTCCCGGGGCGGCACTGGTGGGTGTGGTGGTGGACGCCCACGGCGCCTCGGCGTCGTACTGGGTGGCGGTGGGGATCGCGGCGCTCGGGGTGCTCGTAGGGCTGGCGGCGCAGCGGCTGGCCCCGCCCGCGAGCCCGCGTGTGTCGGCCCCGGGGCAGGTGCCGGCCTGAAGTACGGTGGGGGCTCGGCGACCGATTCTGCTGTGTTGGAGATGTGAGAGATGGACAGCGTCCTCCGCCCGCGCGACATCCAGGCCCGGATCCGATCCGGCGAGAGCCCGGAGACCGTGGCCGCGGCTGCACAGACCTCGATCGAGAGGATCATGACGTTCGCCTCCCCGGTCCTCGCCGAGCGGGCGTTCGTGGCGCAGCAGGCGCTCAAGGCCTCGGTGCGCCGACGCACCGGCGACGGTGCGCCCGGCCAGCTCGGGGCCGCGGTCGCCGAGCGGCTCTCCAGCCAGCACCTCGACGCCGAGGTCGTGGAGTGGGACGCCTGGCGCCGTGAGGACGGCCGCTGGACCCTGGTCGCGGAGTACGACGCCCCGTCGGGTGCGGAGCGCGCCGAGTTCGTCTACGACACCGCCGGCCGCTACGTCACCGCCACCGACGAGCAGGCGCGCTGGCTGGTGGGCGAGCGCGTGACCGCCGACCCCACCGCTCCGGACGGCCCCTCCCAGATGCACCTGGGCGACGACGCCATCGAGCTGGTCACCGGCCGGCGCCCCGCCCCGCCCGTCGACCTCGGGTCCTCCGGCGACGAGCCCTCCACCGAGGAGCGGGAGACCGGCCGCGGGCAGCGGGTGACGTCGCTGCGCCCGGTGCCGCACCCGGTCGACGCCCTCGTCGACCGGGCCGACGCCGCGCCTCCCGCACCGACCGAGGCAGCCGCGCCGGCCGAGCCGACCGGCGAGCAGGCACACGAGCCCGACGAGATCACCGTCGACCTGACCGAGTCCGCCGACGCGGCCCGGGGAGCACGTCCCAGCCGACCGGCGCGACCGGCGCGACCGGCGCGACCCATGGCCGATGCCGACTGGATGGCCACCCAGGCCAGCGAGCGTCCGGCCCGGGCGGCAGCACCCGCGCCGGCGAGCGAAGCCGCTCCCGAGCCCCCGCCGGAGGCCGAGGGACTGTTCGAGGTGCCGGCGCCCGAGCCCGCAGCGACGGAGGCCACGGAGGCCCAGTCCTCTGGGGAGCCGACCACCGATGAGCCGGCACAGACCGCGGACCCGGAGAAGCCGGCCAGGGGCAAGTCGGCCAAGGGCAGGTCCGCGAAGGGCCGGGCGGCGATCCCCAGCTGGGACGAGATCATGTTCGGCTCCTCGAACGACTGACCTCCTCCCGCACCTCCGGTCCTGCCGCGCCAGGCAGCCCGGGGCCCTAGGCTGACCGCCATGTCGTACTTCGTGACCGGCGCCACGGGATTCATCGGCCGCTACCTCGTGCAGGAGCTGCTCGACAACCGCGAGGGTCAGGTGTTCGTGCTCGTGCGCGGGCCCTCACGCCCCCGCATGGAGCGGCTGGTCCAGCAGTGGGGCCACGGCGACCGGGTCACCCTGGTCACCGGCGACCTCTCCGAGGCCGCGCTGGGCGTCGACCCGGCGTGGGTCGAGGAGAACCGCGGCTCCGTCGACCACTTCGTCCACCTGGCTGCGATCTACGACATGACCGCCAGCGACGAGCAGAACGAGACCCTCAACGTCGGCGGCACGCGCAACGCGATCGAGCTGGCGGCCGACCTCGACGCCGGGGTGTTCCACCAGGTCTCCTCCATCGCCGCCTCGGGCGACTACCAGGGCTTCTGGGACGAGACGATGTTCGACGTCGGCCAGCGGCTGCCGTCGCCGTACCACCGGACGAAGTTCGAGTCCGAGCGCATCGTGCGCGAGGAGTCGGCCGTGCCGTGGCGGATCTACCGGCCCTCGATGGTGATCGGTCACTCCGAGACCGGGGCGATGGACAAGGTCGACGGGCCCTACTACTTCTTCCCCGTCCTCAAGCTGCTGCGTGACTTCCTGCCGACCTGGACGCCCCTGGTGGGGGTCGACCTCGGAGACACCAACGTGGTGCCGGTCGACTACGTCGCCTCGGCCATGGACCACCTCATGCACCTCGAGGAGCGCGACGGCGAGGCCTTCCACCTCGTCAACCCCGAGCCCCAGCGCACCGTCGACGTCATCAACCTCTTCGCCGACGCGGCCAAGGCGCCGCAGTTCGCGACCCCGATCGACCGTGACGTCACCGGACTGGTGCCCACCGGACTGCTGCCGCGCGCGGTGCGCCCCGGCACGCTCTTCAAGGGGGCGCTGCGGACCCCGCCGGGGCGTCTGGCGCTGCGCGAGACCGTGGGCCGCCTCGGCCTGCCGTCGGAGGTGGTCGAGCACGCCGGCTTCCCCACCGTCTACGGCAGCTCCATCACCGAGCAGGCGCTCGCCGGGTCCGGGCTGTCGGTGCCGGACCTGGAGTCCTACGCCCCGGCGATCTGGAACTTCTGGGAGGAGCAGCTCGACGACTCCCTGGCCCACGACAAGAAGACCGTCGAGGCGCTGCGCGGCAAGACCGTCGTCATCACCGGCGCCTCCTCGGGCATCGGCATGGTGACGGCCTTCAAGGTCGCCCAGGCCGGTGGCATCCCGGTGCTGGTCGCCCGCGGCAAGGAGAAGCTCGAGGGGGCCAAGGCCGCCATCGAGCACCGCGGCGGGACGGCGCACGTCTTCCCCTGCGACCTGTCCGACCTCGAGGCCATCGACGACCTCTCCCGCCGGTTGACCGAGGAGCTGGACTCGGTCGACTACCTGGTCAACAACGCCGGCCGCTCGATCCGCCGGTCCATCAAGCTCAGCCAGGACCGGTTCCACGACTTCGAGCGCACCATGCAGCTCAACTACTTCGGCGCCATCCGCCTGGTCATGGGGCTGCTGCCGGCGATGCGGGCCCAGCGCAGCGGCCACATCGTCAACATCAGCTCGATCGGCGTCCAGACCAACCCGCCGCGGTTCAGCGCCTACGTCGCCTCCAAGGCCGCCCTCGACGCCTGGAGCAACGTGGTCAGCTCCGAGGTGGTCGGCGACGGCATCAGCTTCACCAACATCCACATGCCGCTGGTGAAGACGCCGATGATCGCGCCCACCAAGATCTACGACAAGTTCCCCACGATCAGCCCGGCCCAGGCCGCCGACATGGTGGTGCGGGCCCTGGTGGACCAGCCGCACGAGATCAACACCACGTTGGGGACGGTCGGCGCGCTGGCCCACACGCTGGTGCCGCGCACCGCCTTCAAGGTGCTGCACCTGGCCTACCGGGTCTTCCCGGACTCGACGGCGGCCAAGAGCAGCGGCAAGCCGAGCGAGCCGCAGCCCACGAGCCAGCAGCAGCAGATCCTGGCCCGGCTCACCAAGGGCGTGCACTGGTAGGAAGCTCGGGACTTACGGCGCAACCTTTCGTCGGCGTACGGCGTCATAGTGGTGACACGTCCGTCATCACAGGGGAGGGGGACGCCATGGGCGCCCTGCCAGGTCACACGCGTCCTTCACGGTTCCTCGGGGCCGCGCTCAGCATCGGGTTGCTGGCCAGTCCGGCCGCCCTCCTCACGAGCTCGCCGGCAGCGGCGGGTGCGGGGGCGGCGGCGGTGTCGGCAGCGGGGGCCTCTCCGCCCTCGATCCGACTCTTCAGCAGCAACGACCGCGTCATCGAGTACACCCGACCCGCCGGGCGCCGGGCCTGGCTTCCCATGCCGGTGTGGGCCACCCCCACCGGTGAGGGCGCCTTCGACCTGAGGGTTCGGCGGCCGAACTTCGCCACAGCGATCACGGCCACGCAGCTCGTGCACCACGCGGACGGCTCGACCACCACGGTCGCCCACCCCGACCTGCCGATCGACGGCTGGCGCGGACTCCCGGGCTTCTTCGACCTCAAGGTCACCAACGGCGCGGGCCAGGTCGTCAAGCGCGCGACCCAGCGCTACTGCCCCAACGCGGGCCGGCAGCAGCGGCTCGATCCCGCCGGCCCGGACACCGCGACCTTCCCCGAGGGCTGCTCCGGCATGCCCTTCACCTACGGCAGCCGGTGGGGCATCGACGACGGCTGGGCGAACGGCGTGGGCGAGCGCCTGGTCCTCGACGTCCCCGCCGGGCGCTACACCGCCACGATCCGGGTCACCGAGGCCTACCGCTCGGCGCTCGGGATCGCTGCCGCCGATGCCACCGCCTCCGTCCGCTACCGCCTCGTCAACGGCCCGTACGGCGAGCACGCGCGCACCGCGGACCGGGCCTCGGACGGGCCCGCCCCCGTGCAGGCGCGCGCCTCGGCCCCGATCGTGACCCAGCCGGACGCGGACCACCTCCCGGACCTGCGGAGCCTGCCGGCCTTCGGCATGGGGACCAGCCGCCAGGGCGGCAAGGACTGGTTGTCCTTCGGGGCGAACGTGTGGATCGGCGGCAGCTCGCTGCTGGACATCGAGGGGTTCCGCCGCCAGGACGAGGAGGTCATGGACGCGTGGCAGTACTTCTACGACGGTGACCAGGCGGTGGGCCGCGCCCGCGTCGGGACGATGGAGTACGACACCCGTGACGGCCACTTCCACTGGCACCTGCAGCAGTTCGCGCGCTACCGCCTGCTGACCCAGGACCGGCAGCAGGCCGTGGTCAGCAGCAAGCAGTCGTTCTGCATCGTGCCCACCGACCCCGTCGACCTCTCCCTCGAGGACGCCGAGATGCGTCCCTACGCCACGGGGCTGGACTCCGCCTGCGGCGAGCGCGACGCGCTGTGGATCCGCGAGACGCTGCCGGTCGGCTGGGGCGACACCTACTACCAGGGCAAGGGCGGTCAGGCCTTCGACATCACCGGCATCCCGAACGGCACCTACGTCGTGGCCGTCGAGGCCAACCCCGAGCAGAAGCTCTTCGAGACGAATCGGAACAACAACGCCTCCTACCGCACGGTGATCCTCAAGGGTCGCCCCGGCTCCCGCACGGTGTGCGTCCCCGCGCTCCACGGCATCGACGCCCATGGCACCTGCTGAGCCCCGTCAGTCCCCCGCGACCGGGGTGCCGGTCGCGACCGGACGGTCGGGGTCGCGGATCCACGCGCTCCACGACCCGGGGTAGAGCGCGGCCCGCACGCCGAGCAGCTCGAGGGCGAGCAGGTCGTGGGCGGCGGTGACCCCCGAGCCGCAGTACGCCGCCACCGGGCGCCCCTCGCGGTCGGCGGCCAGCGCGGCGGCGTACACCTCGGCGAGGTGGTCGAGGTCGGCGAAGCGGCCGGTGCCGGGGTCGAGGTTGAGCGAGGTGGGGACGTTGAGCGCGCCGGGGACGTGCCCGGCGACCGGGTCGACCGGCTCGACCTCGCCGCGGAACCGCTCCGGCGCGCGGGCGTCGAGGAGCGCCCCGTCGCGCGCGACCCGGGCGGCGCCGTCGGCGTCGACGACCGGGCGCCGGCCCGGCTCGGGCACGAAGTCGCCGGGCTCGGGTCGCACCGGGCCGCTCTCGATCGGCAGCCCCGCCTGCTGCCAGGCCGGCCAGCCGCCGTCGAGCAGCCGCACGTCGGGGTGGCCGGCGTCGGTGAGCAGCCACCACGCCCGGGCCGCCGCGACGCCCCCGGCGGCGTCGTAGACCACGACCGGGCGGTCGCCACGCACCCCGGCCGACCGCAGCGCCGTACCCAGGACCGCGGGGTCGGGCAGCGGGTGACGCCCGCCCTCTCCCGGAGGGGCGGCGAGCGCCTCGTCGAGGGAGACGTACGCCGCTCCCGGCACGTGCCCGGTGGCGTGCTGCTCCGCCCCGTCGGTGCGTCCGAGCTGCCACCGGACGTCGAGCAGCGTGACGTGCGCACCGCCGGCGAGCAGGTCGGCGAGCTCCGCGACGGACACGAGGAGCCGCGACGGCGGGGAGGGGTTCGGCATGCCGCCGAGGATAGGCGCGTCGTGACGCACCACGAGCCGTGGCAGGATGCGTGACCGTGGCGGAGCTGACCTTCTGGACCGGGACGATGGACGCCGGCAAGTCGACCCTCGCGCTCCAGACGAACCACAACCACGCGGCGCGCGGACGGGTCGGGCTGATCTTCACCTCCCGCGACCGGGCCGGCGAGGCGGTGGTCTCCTCACGGCTCGGTCTGACGCACGACGCCCTCGAGGTGAGCGACGGCTTCAGCTTCTGGCGCTTCGTCGTCGACCGGCTCACCCAGGGTGGTCGGATCGACTACCTGGTGTGCGACGAGGCGCAGTTCTACACCCCGGCCCAGGTCGACGACCTCGCCAAGATCACCGACGAGCTGCAGATCGACGTCTTCTGCTTCGGCATCCTCACCGACTTCCGCACCTCGCTCTTCCCCGGCTCGGCCCGGCTCGTGGAGCTGGCCGACCGCACCGAGGTGCTGCAGGTCGAGGCGCTGTGCTGGTGCGGGCGGCGGGCCACCCACAACGCGCGCACCGAGAACGGCGTGATGGTCACCGAGGGCGACGTCGTGGTCGTGGGCGACGTCGAGGAGGAGGCGGTGCCGGCCTCTCCTGCCACAGCCGCGTCCGAGACCGTCGTGGCCTACGAGGTGCTGTGCCGCCAGCACCACCGCCGCCGCATGACCGCGGCCCGGGCCCGCGCGGTCTCCCTGGTCTCCGAGCCGCTCCCCTTCGGGTGAGGCGGACCAAGCCGCGCAGATGATTTCGCATCTCGCTCGACACGCCGACGAAGGCCTCTAGTGCGAGATCATTTGCGCGGATCCCACCGTGCGTTGCGGGGGCCGACCCGGCTCAGACCACCAGCACCGGCACCAGCATCTCGGCGGCGGTCAGCGACCCGTGCATGCCGACCAGGCGGGGCTCGACCGGGAAGTCGGCCCGCGACAGGATCGCGTGGTCGCCCGTGCAGGCGACGACCACGTCGCCGACCCGGGGCCGGGCCAGCGCGGTCTCCCGCCGAACCAGCCGCGGGCGAAGGCCTCGTCGCGGGTGAGCACCTCGGCCCGCTCGCCGAGCACGGCGCGCCAGGTCGCGGCGACGTCGTCCACGGCGCCGCCGCGGCAGTAGAGGTGGCGGAAGCGGGCCTCACCGCCGAGCAGCGCCACCCCGTCACGCAGGCCGGGGACGTCGTCGACCTCGACGCGGTGCTCCTCAGGCGGGTCGACCATCCCGTGGTCGGCGACCACGACGAGACGCGTCGCGGGGTCGAGCATCTCGCGCAGCTGCAGCACGCTGGTGTCGATCGCCTCCAGCTCGGCTCGCCACTGCGCGGAGTCGACGCCGTAGCGGTGGCCGGTCCAGTCGAGGTCGGGGTCGTAGAGGTAGGTCAGCGACGGGCCGGCACCCGCGCTGCCCTCGACCGCGGCGACCAGCCGCTCCCCCACGCGGTCCGCGCCGACGTACTCCGCCCCGCGGGTGCTGACCCGGGTGAGGCCGGAGTCGGCGAACTCGCGCTTGTTCACCGCACGGGCGTCGACCCCGGCGGCGGCCAGGCGGGCGAAGGCGGTCGCGTGCGGCTGCCACTCCACCGGGTCGACCGACTTCGACCACTGCAGGGCGTTGAGCAGCCGGTCGGTGCCCGGCACCCGCGTGGTGTAGCCGAGCACGCCGTGGTGCCCGGGCGTGAGCGCCGTGCCGAGGCTGGTGAGGCTGGTCGCGGTCGTCGACGGCACCCCGGCGGTCGCCGGCGTCGAGGCGAGCAGCAGCTCGTGGAGGAAGGGCGCGTCCTCGGGGTGCTCGCGCAGCAGCTCGTGGCCGAGCCCGTCGACGAGCAGCACGACGTAGGCCGGCGCCTCCGGCAGGACGAGGTCGGTGGGGCGCTCGTCGACGAAGGCGTGGCCGACGCCGAGGGCGTGGGCGACGGCGGGCAGCACGTCGCCGAGCGACCGGACGCCGTACGCCGGCTCGACGAACCCCGCGGCCGCAGGGGCGACGCTCACCGTCCGGTGCGGGCCGAGAGCGCCCCGGCGAAGGTCAGCAGCTGGGCCACCGCGTCGGGGCCCTCGGCCGCGGCCGAGACCCGGATGGAGAAGTCGCCGGGCCCGACCATGCCGGTGTAGCCGTGGTCCGCGTCGCACTCGGGGTCGCCGCAGCCGGCCGGCTCCAGGTCGATGCGGCTGACGCCGTTCCAGCCCAGCGACAGCACCACCTCGTTGGCGCCGGGGGCGGGCACGCGCTTGCCGGCGTACGACGCGGGGTTGGCGACCATGCGCGTCACGGACACGGTGACGATCGCGCTCAGGGCGACCGCCTCGGTGCTCGTGGAGGTGTACGGCGCGGGCAGCACCTCGTCGGCGGCGTGCTCGTCGGTGTGGGCGACGATGAGGCGGCTGGGGGTCAGCACCAGCACGGTCACGTGGCGCACGACCTCGTCGCGCTCGTCGAGCGTGGGCTCGTGGTGGACCAGGTGGGCCTCGACGGGCTCACCCGCCACCGCTGCGAACACACCGTCGGCCACCACGTCGGGGTAGTAGCCCGAGGCCTCGATGGCCGAGCGGAGGTCGGAGGAGCGGTCGATCACGTCGCGCATGCCGGTCAGTGTGTCACGAGCGCCCGGAGGGACCGCTCAGTCGGGCATGGTCTCGGCCAGCGACGCCATCCGCCGGGCGAACCAGTCCGAGCGGGCGTCCACGGCGGGCTCCACCCGTGCCGAGGCGGTCAGCACGGTGACGCCGACGCTGCCGACGATGACCAGCGACAGGTCGAGCTCGCGGACCTCGGCGAAGTCGTTCTTGAGCTGCGCCACGGTCAGCAGCAGCCGCTCGACGGCGGCGACGTCGACCGGCTCGCTGCCGCGGTAGCCGAGCAGCAGCGGCGCGGCCTTGATGTCGCGGGCCATCTCGGTGGCGTCGAGCGCGGTCATCGGCGGGATGCGGTAGGCGCGGTCACCGAGCAGCTCGGTCGCCGGGCCGGAGACGCCGTAGGACACCACCGGCCCGAAGAGCGGGTCCTCGACCCCGCGCACCGAGACCGGCACGCCGACGGGGGCGACGCGCTGCACCACGAAGCCGGGCTCCTCGCGGGTCTCGACGAGGCGCTCCATGGTGGTCTCCCAGGCGTCGCGCATCTCCTCCTCGTCGTCGATGTTGCGCCAGACGTGGGTCATGTCGGCGCGGTGGCGGACGTGGTCGGCGGTGGCCTTCAGGACCACGTCCCAGCCGAGCCGCTCCCCCGCGGCGACGGCCTCCTCCTCGGTGGTGACCGGGACCCGCTCCCAGAGCCGCACGCCGTACGCCGCCAGCAGCTCGCCGAGCTCGTCGTCGCTGAGGGGCCGACCCTCCGGCTGACTCGCGAGGGCGCCGGTCACGACCACGCGGGCCCGCGCGCGGTCGGGCTCGTCGCCCACCGCGTCGGCGTCGTTGGGGCGCTCCAACCAGGCGGCGTACTCGACGGCGCGACCCAGGGCTCGCATCGCGGAGTCGGGTGACTGGTAGCTCGGCACCGAGCCGCGGCCGGCGGTGCTGCCGGCGGCGTCGGGCACCCGCAGCAGCTCGGGGACGCCCTCGGCGGCCAGGAAGGTCGACAGCACCGGCTTGTCGGACTGCTCGCCCACGACGGCGAGCACGTCGGCGACCTCGGCCCCGCTGGTGTCGACCGGCGGGATGAACACCGCCAGCACGGCGTCCACGTCGGGGTGGTCGAGCGCGCTGTCCAGCGCGGTCTCGAAGTCCTCGCCGCTGGCCTCGGCACCCAGGCCGGGCGCGGGGCGGGTCTCCAGGCCGGCGGCGACCGCGGCGTCGGAGGCCATCAGCGCCAGGGCGTCGGAGTTGCTGACGATCGCGACCCGGTTGCCGCGGGGCAGCGGCTGGTGCGCGAGCAGCTGCGCGACGTCGAACATCTCGTCGAGGGTGTCGACCTGGATGACGCCGGCCTGGCGGAACATCGCGTCCACCGCGGCCTGCCCCGACTCGCTGGCGCGCACGGAGTGGCCCATCGGGACGCCCTGGGTGGCGCGGCCCGACTTCACCGCGATGACCGGCTTGCGCCGCGAGACCCGGCGCGCGATCCGGCTGAACTTGCGCGGGTTGCCGATCGACTCGAGGTAGAGCAGGACCACCTCGGTGGTCTCGTCGTCCTCCCAGTACTGCAGCAGGTCGTTGCCGGAGACGTCGGCGCGGTTGCCGGCGGAGACGAACGTCGAGAGCCCGAGACCGCGGCGGGCGACGTTCTCGAGGATGGCGAGCCCGAGCGCGCCGGACTGGCAGAAGAACCCGGCCCGACCGCGGGGCGGCATCACCGGCGACAACGAGGCGTTGAGCGCGTGGTCGGCGGCGGTGTTGATGATCCCCAGGGCGTTGGGCCCGATGAGGCGCAGCCCGTAGGTGCGGCACATCCGGACCAGCTGACGCTGCAGCCGCCGGCCCTCGTCGCCGGTCTCGGCGAACCCGGCGGAGACCACGACGAGACCGTGGACGCCCTTGTGGGCGCAGTCGAGCACCACGTCGGCGACGGCGTCGGCCGGCACGGCGACCACGGCGATGTCCACCTCGTCGGGGATGTCGCTGACCCGGTCGTAGGCCGGCATGCCTGCCACCGCGTCGGCCGCCGGGTTCACGACGTACACCCGGCCCTGGAAGTCGCCCATGACGAGGTTGCGGACCAGCCGCTGCCCGACGGTGGTGGTGCGGCGGCTGGCGCCGACGACGGCGACGCTGCGCGCGTCGAAGAAGCGGTGGATCGAGGCGGTCTCGGCGCGGTGCTCGCGGGCCGACATCACCTCCTGCGAGGTCACGGTCGGGTCGATGGAGAAGGTCAGCTCGACGACGCCGTCGGCGAAGCCGCCGCCGACGGTGTAGCCGGCGTCGCGGAACACCTGCTGCATGCCGGTGTTCTCCGGGAGGATCTCGGCCACGAACCGCTTCACGCCCAGCTCCCGGCCGATCTGGGCCAGGTGCTCCAGCAGCAGCTGGCCGATGCCGCGGTGCTGGTGGGCGTCCTGGACCAGGAAGGCGACCTCGGCCTCGGTGCCGAGGTCGTCGGGGCCGCTGGCGCCGTCGAGCCGCTCGAACTGGCCCAGCGCGATGATCTTCTCGGCCAGCATCAGCACCAGACCGACGCGGCGGTGGTTGTCGACCCCGACGGTGCGCTCGATCTCGCGCTCGGTGAGCTGCGGCATCGCGGAGAAGAAGCGGTAGTACTTCGAGCGCGACGACGCTCCCTCGTAGAACTCGACGAGAGCCTCGGCGTCGCCGCGACGGATGGGGCGCAGGTGACCCGAGCCGCCGTCGCGCAGCAGCACGTCGGCCTCCCAGTGCCCGGGTGATTCCTGAGGGTCCGGTGCCGATGTCACGGGAGGAATCTATCTCGTCGCGCCGACCGGCGAGCCCGCTCACGCCCGGAGGCCTCCGTCGGGAGACAATGCCGCCGTGGCACCCCCGAGCAGACGATCCAGCGCCCGACGCGGCTCCCGCGACCCTCTCCCTGAGGACTTCGAGGAGCACATCGTCGACATCGACGTCGGCGAGGAGATGCGCACCAGCTTCCTGGAGTACGCCTACTCGGTCATCTACAGCCGAGCCCTGCCCGACGCCCGGGACGGCCTGAAGCCGGTCCAGCGCCGCATCCTGCACACCATGGCCGAGATGGGCCTGCGCCCCGACCGCGGCCACGTGAAGTCGGCCCGCGTCGTCGGCGAGGTCATGGGTCGCCTGCACCCGCACGGCGACGGCGCGATCTACGACGCGCTGGTCCGCATGGTGCAGCCGTGGTCGCTGCGGCTGCCGATGGTCGACGGGCACGGCAACTTCGGCTCGCCCGACGAGGGACCGGCCGCGATGCGCTACACCGAGTGCCGGCTGGCGGCCGCGGCCATGCCCATGACGACCTCGATCGACGAGGACACCGTCGACTTCAAGCCCAACTACGACTCGCGGGAGACGGAGCCGACCGTCCTGCCTGCGGCGATCCCCAACCTGCTGGTCAACGGCGCGGCCGGCATCGCGGTCGGCATGGCCACCAACATGGCGCCCCACAACCTCGTCGAGGTGGTGCAGGCGCTGCGGCACCTCATCACCCACCCGGCCGCCGACCTCGACGCCCTCATGCGCTTCGTGCCCGGCCCCGACCTGCCCACCGGGGGCAAGATCATCGGGCTGTCGGGCATCCGCGACGCCTACGAGACCGGCCGCGGCACCTTCAAGATGCGCGCCACCGTCCGCGTCGAGAACGTCACCCCGCGCCGCAAGGGCCTCGTCGTCACCGAGCTGCCGTACGGCGTGGGGCCCGAGAAGGTCATCGAGCGCATCAAGACGCTCGTGCTGGCCAAGAAGCTGCAGGGGATCTCCGACGTCAAGGACCTCACCGACCTCGCGAACGGCCTCAACCTCGTCATCGAGGTCAAGAACGGCTTCAACCCCGAGGCGATCCTGGAGCAGCTCTACCGGCTGACCCCGATGGAGGACTCCTTCGGCATCAACGCCGTCACGCTCGTCGACGGCCAGCCCCGGACGCTGGGGCTCAAGCAGCTGCTCGAGGTCTACCTCCAGCACCGCTACGACGTGGTGCGGCGGCGCTCGGCGTACCGGCGCGCGCGGGCGGCCGAGCGGCTGCACCTGGTCGAGGGGCTGCTCGTCGCGATCCTCGACATCGACGAGGTCATCCAGCTCATCCGCTCCAGCGACGACGGGTCGGAGGCCAAGTCGCGCCTCATGAGCGTGTTCGACCTCGACGACCCGCAGGCGACGTACATCCTCGACCTGCAGCTGCGACGGCTCACGCGCTTCTCCCGCATCGAGCTGGAGAAGGAGAAGGAGGAGCTCGAGCAGCGCATCGCCGCGCTCGACGAGATCCTCGACGACGAGAGCAAGCTGCGCGCCGTCGTCTCCGACGAGCTGGCCGAGATCGCCAAGGCCCACGGCACGCCCCGGCGCACCGTGCTGCTGCAGTCGGCCGGGCAGCCCTCCGCGGCCGCGATGTCGCTCGAGGTCACCGACGACCCCTGCTTCGTCTTCCTCTCCTCCGCCGGGCTGCTCGCACGCTCGCAGAGCGACGAGACACCGGGCTCGGGCGAGGATCGCACCGGCCACGACGTGATCGTCTCCGCGGTCCGGGCCACGGCCCGCGGCCAGGTCGGCGTCGTCACGACGGGCGGGCGCGTCGTGCGGCTCGAGGTCGTCGACCTGCCGGCGCTGCCGCCGACCGCGAACGCCCCGCACCTGCAGGGCGGCGCCCCGCTGAGCACCTTCCTGCAGCTCGAGGGCGAGGAGCGGGCGCTCGCCCTGACCACGCTGACCGACCAGGGGCCGGGCCTGGCGCTCGGCACCCGGCAGGGCGTCGTCAAGCGGGTGAACCCCGAGCTGCTCTCGCGCGACGCCTGGGAGGTCGTCCGCCTCGCCGACGGTGACGAGGTCGTGGGAGCGGTGGAGCTGGTCACGGGCGAGGAGGAGCTCTGCTTCGTCACCAGCGACGCCCAGCTGCTGCACTTCGGCGCGTCCGCGGTGCGTCCGCAGGGGCGCAGCGGCGGCGGCATCGCGGGCGTCCGGCTGGCCGCGGGTGCCCGTGCGGTGTTCTTCGGCGCCTTCACCGTCGACGACGCCGCTGTGGTCGTCACGGTCTCCGGCTCGAGCACCGCGCTGCCCGGCACCGAGCCGGGCTCGGTCAAGGTCACACCGTTCGCGGAGTACCCGGCCAAGGGTCGCGCCACGGGGGGCGTCCGCTGCCACCGCTTCCTCAAGGGCGAGGACACGATCGTGCTCGCCTGGGTCGGTCGCGGGCCCGCGATGGCCGCGGCCGAGTCGGGCTCGCCCGTCGACCTGCCCGCTGCGGACGGGCGCCGCGACGGCTCGGGCACACCCGCTCCGCAGCCGGTGGTCGGTGTCGCCTCACCGGTCCATGACAGGCTGGTGCCATGACGACGTACGTGACGCGGGCCCGGGGGCGCCGCGTGCTGATCCCGGCGCTCGCCTCACTCACCCTGCTGCTGACCACCACCGCCTGCAGCGGCGACTCCGGCGGGGAGTCGGGCGACGACCCGGCGGCCGAGCTCGCCGACGCCCGGGCGGCGCTGGACGAGACGC
Source organism: uncultured Actinomycetota bacterium (assembly GCA_963721555.1). GTDB lineage: Bacteria > Actinomycetota > Actinomycetes > Propionibacteriales > Nocardioidaceae > Marmoricola_A. The sequence continues at coordinate 33,613 of CAVRJU010000008.1, forward strand.
CCGGGGTGGAGCTGAGCCTGACCACCGACGAGCTGCCGCAGGGCACCGACGGCGTGCTGTCCGCCACCGGGACGGGCACCCACGCCCCCGCCTTCGAGGGCGACATCAAGGTCGTGGTCAACAGCATCACCGTCGACGTGCCCGTGGTGGCCGTCGAGGGCGACGTCTACGCCACGCTGCCCTTCACCAAGCAGTTCGTGTCCATCGACCCCGAGGACTACGGCGCACCGGACCCGGCGGACCTGATGTCCACCGACGGGGGCGTCTCCTCCTGGCTGACCGAGGTCACCGACGTCACCAAGGGCGACGAGGTCCGCGACGGCGACCAGGTGCTCACCAGCTACGCCGGCACGCTGCCCGGCTCGGCCGTCGACTCGGTGATCCCCTCGGCCGACGAGAAGGCCGAGTTCCCCGTCACCTTCACGCTGACCGACGACGGACGGCTCGCCGCCGCCGACGTCACCGGGCCGTTCTACGGCAGCGGGGGCGAGGCCGACTACCGCCTCGAGATCTCCGACTACGGCACGGAGAAGGACATCCAGGCGCCGTGATCGCCCCATGAGCCCGGCCGACCCGGTCGCGCCTGCGGGACCCGCACCCGACCGCACCAGCCGGGCGCTGCTGGGGCTGGCCGCGGTCGCGGTCGCCTTCGCGGCCGCCGACACCTACGTCGTGGTGCTCGCGCTGCCCGACATGATGGCCTCGGCCGGGTTGTCGGCCGACGAGCTGCAGCGTGCGGCCCCGATCGTGTCGGGCTTCCTGCTCGGCTACGTCGCGGTGCTGCCGCTGATCGGTCGCATCGCCGACGTGCGCGGCCGGGTGCCGGTCCTCGTCGGCTCGCTGCTGGTGTTCGCGCTGGGTTCGCTGGTGACCGCGGCGGCCTACGACCTGCCCTCGATGGTGGCGGGGCGCTTCCTCCAGGGCGTCGGCGGCGGTGGCCTGGTGCCGGCGACGTTGGCGCTGGTCGCCGACCTCTACCCGCCGCACCGGCGTGGGATGCCGCTGGGCGTCGTCGGCGCGGTCCAGGAGATCGGCAGCGTGCTGGGCCCGTTGTACGGCGCGGTGGTGCTGGCGCTGGGCTCCTGGCGCGCGATCTTCTGGGTCAACCTCGCCGTCGGGCTGGTGCTGGCGGCCGTGCTGCACCACCGGCGGCCCCGCTCGGCCGGGCCAGCGGCGCCGGGGCGCCGGGTCGACCTGGTCGGTCGTCGGCCTGGTGACGCTCGTGCTGGCCGGGATGCTGCTGGTCATGGCCGAGCCGGAGGTCCTGCTCACCGACGTCACGCTCGGTCTCGGGTTCCTGCCGGTCCTCGGCGACAGTCGCTGGCTGTCCCCGGTCGCGTTGGTCACGCTGGCCCTGCTCGTCGCCCTGGTCGTGTGGTCCCTCACGGCCACGCGCCCCCTGCTCGACGTACGGTCCTGGCGCGCGGTGGCGAGCGAGGTCGACGTACCGGGGGCGCTGCTGCTGTCGCTGGCCCTCGCCGGCGTCGTGCTCGCGTTCGCCACCTCCGACCCCGAGGTGCAGGTCTTCTCCCCCGCCGGTCCCTGGCTGCTGCTGGGCAGCGCGGCGGCGAGCGTCGGCTTCTGGGCGCGCAACCGGGCCTCGCGGCACCCGCTCGTGCCGGCGTCGGCGCTCCGCCCGTCGGGCGCCTGGGGCGCGCTCGTCGTCAGCTTCTTCATCGGCAGCGCCCTGATCGCGGCGCTGGTCGACATCCCGGTGTTCGCGCGGGTCACGGTGGCCAACGACGACCAGCTCGAGGCTGCGCTGGTCCTGGTGCGGCTGCTGGTCGCGCTGCCGGTCGGCGCCGTGGTCGGCGGCTGGCTGACCCACCGGGCGCCCGCGGGGCTCGTGACCGCGGCGGGCATGTCGGCGGCGACGGTCGGCTTCCTGCTCATGGCCCGCTGGGACCTCGACTCGTTGGAGAGCTGGACCGCGACGATCCCGCTGGTGCTCGCGGGCCTCGGCTTCGGCCTCGCCCTGGCGCCGGTCAACGCCGCGCTGCTGGCCGCCACCGACGACACGGTGCACGGTGTGGCCAGCGCGCTGCTCGTCGTCGCCCGGATGGTCGGGATGCTCGTCGGGATCAGCGCGCTCACCACGCTGGGGCTGCGCCGCTACTACGCCGAGCAGACCGACCTGCCGACGCCGATGGAGGTCTGCGGCGAGGGCGTCAGCCGGTGCGCCGAGTTCTCCCGGATCCTGCAGGAGGCCGGGCTGACGCAGCTGCAGACCGTCTTCGTGGGGGCGGCGATCTGCAGCGCCGTCGCCGGCGCCGTGGCACTGCTCGTCTTCCGCGGCTCCGACACCCGTGAGGTGCGCACGCCCGCCTTCTCGGGGGTGGGCGGATGAGCAGCGACGTCCCACCGCCGGGCCGCTGCTCGGCGCTGGCCGCACTCGTCGGCGAGCCGCTGGCCGGCTCCGCGGCCGACGCCCGGGGCTGGGTGGCCCTGGAGCAGCCGGGCGCCTGGGGTGCGAAGGCGTTCAAGGCCAGCGACCTCGACCCGGCCATCGGCAAGGCACTCGACTCCGCCGCGTCGAAGCACGGGCTCCGTCCGGTGCTCGTCCGACGGCCCGGTCGGGGAACCGGCGTGGGTCGCGGAAGCGTCCGGCGGGTGCTGGTCGCCCACTCGCTCCCCGGGCGGACCTGGTTGCTCGGCGGCTGGGTGGACGACCCGGGCGTCGTGCTCGACCTGGACTGGCCCGCGGTGGCGTCCGGTGACATGACTGCGGTCCAGGCCAGCCTGCCGGGGCTGGCACCCGAGACCGCGCCGCACCTGCTGGTGTGCGCCAACGGCAAGCGGGACGCCTGCTGCGCCGTCGTGGGGCGTCCGGTCGCCGCGGCAGCCGCAGGCAGCCACCCCGGTCAGGTGTGGGAGACCACCCATCTCGGCGGCCACCGCTTCGCGCCCACCGCGGTCGCGCTGCCGTCCGGGTGGACCTTCGGCCGCCTCACCGCCGAGAACGCCGCCCCGACGCTCGAAGCGGTCGCCGCTGGTGTCGTGGACCTGGACGGTGCCCGGGGACGGTCCGTCTGGCCAGGCCCCGCCCAGGTGGCCGAGCTCGCCGTACGCCAGAAGCTCGGCGCGCGGGGTGTCGACGACGTCGTCACGGTCGTGCGCGCCGAGGGGGGCGCCCGCGGGGAGTGGGTCGTCACGCTCCACGACGGGCGCCTTTGGCACGTCACCGTCGAACGGCGGGACACCGGGGCGAGCCGGCCCGAGTCGTGCGGCAAGAAGCCGGCGTCGGTGGAGCCGTACGTCGCCACCGGTCTCGTCGAGCTCCGATAGGCCGGCCGCGCCGCGCTGCTCACGAGACGCGCAGCACCAGGTCGCTCAGGTACGTCTCGACCCGGCTCCGGGTGAGGTCCGGCGCTGCGCGGGCTGGCTGGGCTGGCACCGCCCCACGCGGGCCGTGCGCGCCCTCGCGTCGTTGGCGCAGGATCGCCGGCTCGTCGCGCCCGAGCACGGTGGTGCCGAGGTGGTCGACGCGGTACCACCAGCCGCTCGGGGTCAGCCACAGGAACAGCCCGGGCAGGGGCTGATAGCAACGCCAGCCGTGGTGCGTCTTCAGGTTGTGGTGGCGCCGGCTGAGTGGTCCGAGGTTGCCGGGTCGCGTCTGCCCCGGAGGCGGATCACCGTCCGGCGGGTCGCGGTAGGGATCGGTGTGGTCGAGGTCGCACACGACGCTCGGCGCCGTGCCCCACGGGAAGATCTCGAAGGGGGCGCCCAGCTCGACGGCCTCGCGCATGTCCGGGGGCGGTTCGTAGGCGTCGACCGGACGTTGTCCCAGCGGATCGAGCACCGGCCTCACCACGATGCGGTCGCGTAGACCGATGTCGTCCCGGGGGTCGGCCGGGTCGTCCGGGGGTCGGCCACCGCGCAGCAGAAGGGCCAGGCGGCTCGGCAGCTGGTCGTCGAGGAGGTCGCGCAGCTGGGCCAGGCTGATCGGTCCCAGCGGCCCACGCGTGTCGTCGAGCCGCACCACCGCGGACTCCGGGCCGACCGGCCGACCGGGCCGACCGGGCCGACCGAGCCGACCGAGCCGCAGTCGATGCAGGCCGCGGCCTGCGGCAGCGTCGTGTCCGACAGGTGCAGGACCATCGAGACCGGCGGGCGCAGACGCCGCCACGCCTCGCCGCCGCGGTGCTCAGCCAGCACCCGACCGAAGGCTTCTGCCAGCTCGACCGCCGAGGGGGCGGACCCGTCGTGAGGATCAGAGGGAGGTGGTGGTGCTTCGTCATGCGCGCCCGCCCGTCCCTCGACGACGAGGCCGAGGTCGTCCCCGGGTTCAGCGTCCGTTGCAGCGTCCGTGCCTGCGTGCGTCTCGGCGTGCGTCTCTGCCTCCGCGCCGGTGGCCTCAGGACCGGCGGCCTCATTGTCGGCACCCGCGTGGCGCGCGGCCGCCAGCAGGGTGCACACGAGGGCGGGGTTGGCCAGCAGGCCGAACGCCTTCGACCTCCGCACGTCCAGGGTGTCGGTGTCGCCGTACTGCCTGAGCAACCGCGCGAGGTGGTCGAGCAGCGCGTCGACGCGCGCGATGTCACCGACCGGTCCCTGCGCCACCATCGTGCGCAGCCCGAACGAGTTGGTGCCGCGGTAGCGACCGGCCGAGACGTAGCGCCGCTGCTCCGCGGCGAGCCGACGCTGCTCGTGCAGCTCAGGATCGGCGCGCTGGACCGCGGCCTCCACGGCCGGGAGCGCGCGGCCCCAGGGCAACGCTCCGATGAGGTCCGCCGTCGCCTCGTCCACCTGGCGGGCCTGCTCCCACGTCAGCTCCGAGCTGAGCCTCGCGACCCTGCGGGCCTGCCAGTCCGGCACCTCGCCCGCCATCGTCCGAGCCCAGAGCCGTGGGTGCCGGTGACGTAGGTCGAGCGCGTCGCCCATCAGCAGTGACGCGGACGTCGTCGTGGTCTGCAGCAGCACCCCGAGCTCGGCCACCGCAGAGACCGTGACCGCCGGTGTTCCGTCACTGCCGGGCCAGCAGCACTGGCGACGTCCCCGCCGCGCGGCCGCCGAGGTCGGGCTCTGGCACCAGCACGACGCCCGACCACCCGCCCGGGCAGCTCCGGTGCTGTGACCCTGCTGGCACTCGGGCACGTGCAGGTCGGCCCAGTGCGCGGCTCGCTCCAACGTCTCGGCCGCGACCTTGCGGCTCCGCAGGGGCAGCCCGTGGAGCACGTCCGCGGCGGCTTCCCGTGCATCGATCATAGATTCGATTGTAGGAGCCGCCTCCGACACAACGCCGGCGGAGCCGCTCCCTCCACCACTGCGACCCCCTCGTGTCCGCCAGACCCTGCAGCACGCCGGGCGTCTTGCGGGTCGATCTTCGCTGCGTGCTCCGGCACGGAGTGGCCTCGACTTCGCTAGCGTTCTCGTCGTGAACGACGACGCCTTCGACGACCTCCTCACCGCCAACCGCGCCTTCGCCGACGACTTCGCCCTCGGCGGCTTCGACGGCGTGGCCCACGCCGGAGTGGCCATCGTCACCTGCATGGACTCGCGCATCGACCCGCTGCGGCTCGTGGGGCTGCAGCCCGGCGACGCCAAGATCTTCCGCAACCCGGGCGGCCGGGTCACCGAGGCGGCCCTGGAGGCGCTGGTGCTCGGCGTGCACCTGCTCAACGTGCAGCGCATCCTCGTCGTGCCCCACACCCGGTGCGCGATGGCCTCGGCGACCGAGGCCGAGCTGCGCGAGCGGATCTCGGCCTCCGCCGGCACCGACGCCACCTGGCACCGGTTCCACGTCGTGGACGACCAGGACGCTGCGCTGCGCGAGGACGTCCAGCGCGTGCGGACCCACCCCCTGATCCCCGACGCCGTCTCGGTGGGCGGGTTCCTGTACGACGTCGACACCGGTCTGCTCGAGCGCCGCGTCTGAGAGGCTGGCCCCGTGGCCGAGCTGCTCCGCACCAATGACCCCGCCCTCATCTCCGTCGTGGAGAGCATCCTGATGGAGGAGGGCATCGACTACCACGTCGCCGACGCCACCATCAGCGTGATGGAGGGCTCGATCGGCGCGTTCCAGCGCCGACTGCTCGTCCACGACGAGGAGCTGGAGGCCGCCCGCACGGCTCTCACCGAGGCGGAGCTGGGACAGTGGCTGCCCCCGCGCGCCAAGCGTCGATGAGCGGTGGACACGGTGCGCTGCGTGCTTCCTGGCGGGATCGACGCCCGCTGGGTGCACCCCGTCATCGGTCGATGACGAAGATGGCCGATCTGCAGGCTGAGAGCGCGCAACGAGGACAGACTGCTCCTCCTACGGTTGGCCCTCGGGGGCCCTTGTCTTCGAACGAGGTCGCGATGCCCATGTACCCCGCTCCCCCTGCTCCGGCGAGCCTGCTGACGGCGCTGATCCTGGTGGTCCCCTTGCTCGGCGCCTGCAGCGGAGAGATCTCGGTCGGGTCCGGCGACCCCACGGTCACCCAGGCGCAGCTCGAGGAGGAGGTGTCCTCCCGGGTCAGCGGGAAGGACGCGGACCAGGTCGAGGTCGTCTGCGAGGGCGACCTGACCGCCGAGGTCGGCGCGAGCCAGGACTGCAAGGCCACCGCGGCCGGCACCAGCACCGGCATCCGGCTCACGGTGGAGACCGTCGAGGGCGAGGAGGTCGAGTTCAGCCAGACCCTGTTCATCTCGGGGTCCGAGCTCGCTTCGGCCGTCGACGGCTACTTCAGCGACCAGGGGATCAAGGTCACCGGGGTCACCTGCGACGGCGAGCTCGTCGGCGAGAAGGGGGAGTCCGCCAGGTGCGAGGTCACCTCCAGCTCCGACGGCGACGCCACCGTGCAGGCCACCACCTCGAACGTCGACGGCCTCACGGTCAACTTCGACATCGAGGTCGTCGAGGCCTGAGCTCCTGCTGCGACGACGGCCAGGACGGCCGGCTGGACCCGTCAGGCGTCGATCAGCTCGGCGTCGATCTCGTAGGCCCCCGCCACGATGAACTCCTTGCGGGGCGCCACCTCGGTGCCCATGAGCAGCTCGAAGACCTCGGTGGCACCGGCGGCGTCGTCGACGGTGATCCGTCGCAGCGTGCGGTGCCGCGGGTCCATGGTGGTCTCGGCCAGCTGGTCGGCGTCCATCTCCCCCAGGCCCTTGTAGCGCTGCACCGGGTCCTTCCAGCGCAGTCCCTTCTTCGTCAGCTCCGCCAGCTTCCGCTGGAGCTCGGCGTCGGAGTAGGTGTAGATGTACTTGCCCGTCCCCTTCCTCGGGTTGGTGAGCTCGATGCGGTGCAGCGGGGGTACGGCGCTGAAGACGCGCCCCGACGCGATGAGCTCGGGCATGTACTTGAAGAACAACGTGGCCAGCAGGCACCGGATGTGGGCGCCGTCGGAGTCGGCGTCGGCCATGAACACGATGCGGCCGTAGCGGACCTGCTCGAGGTCGAAGGTCCGGCCCGACCCGGCGCCGACCACCTGGATGATCGAGGCGCACTCGGTGTTCTTGAGCATGTCGCCCACGGACGCCTTCTGGACGTTCAGGATCTTGCCCCGGATCGGCAGCAGCGCCTGGAACTCCGAGTTGCGGGCCAGCTTCGCCGTACCGAGGGCCGAGTCGCCCTCGACGATGAACAGCTCGGTGCGGTCGTTGTCGGAGGAGCGGCAGTCGGCCAGCTTGGCCGGCAGCGCGGAGGACTCCAGAGCATTCTTGCGGCGCTGGTTGTCGCGCTGCTGGCGCGCCGCCAGCCGGGTCCGGGACGCGTTGGCGATCTTCTCCAGCAGCGGCTTGGACTGCGCCTTGTCGGCCCGCTTGCTCGAGGTCAGGAAGTCCTTGAGCTCCTTGGCCACCACCTTGCGCACGATCGATCGCGCGGCCGGGGTGCCGAGGACCTCCTTGGTCTGTCCCTCGAACTGGGGCTCGGCCAGGCGCACCGTCACGACCGCGGTCAGCCCCTCGAGCGCGTCGTCCTTGATGACGTCGGGCTCGGCGACCTTGAGCGTCTTGGACTCCCGCAGCACGTCGTTGAAGGTCTTGGTCAGCGCCGACTCGAAGCCACCCACGTGGGTGCCGCCCTTGGGCGTGGCGATCACGTTGACGTAGGAGCGGACCTCGGACTCGTAGCCGCTCCCCCACCGCAGCGCGACGTCGACGAACAGCTCGCGCTCGACGTCCTGCGGGATCATGTGGCCCTTGTCGTCGAGCAGCGGGACCGTCTCGGTGAAGTGGTCGCTGCCCTGCAGCCGCAGGACCTCGGTCACCGGCTCGCCGGTCGACAGGAAGTCGCAGTACTCCGTGATGCCGCCATCGTGACGGAAGCTCTCCTCGACCGGCTCCTCACCTCGCAGGTCGCGCAGGACCAGCTCGAGACCCGGGACGATGAAGGACGTCTGGCGCGCTCGCGCGACCAGCTCGTCGTAGACGAAGCCGGCGTCACGCGTGAACATCTGCCGGTCCGGCCAGAAGCGGATCCGGGTGCCGGTGACCGCCTTGGCCACCCGCTTGCCCTTGTGCAGGCCCGACTGCGGCTCGAAGCCGGCGTCCGGCCCGTCGCCGTCGAAGACGCCCGGCACACCGCGGCGGAACGACATCGACTGCGTCGCCGGCGACCGGTCGACCGCGACGTCGAGGCGCGCCGAGAGGGCGTTGACGACGGACGAGCCGACGCCGTGCAGGCCGCCGGTGGCGTTGTAGGAGCCGCCGCCGAACTTGCCGCCGGCGTGCAGCTTGGTGAAGACCACCTCGACGCCGGAGAGCCCCGTCTTGGGCTCCTTGTCGACGGGGATGCCGCGCCCGTTGTCGTGGACCTCGGCCGACCCGTCGGGGTGCAGCGTCACGTCGACGCGCGTGCAGACGCCGGCCAGCGCCTCGTCGACGGAGTTGTCGATGATCTCCCACAGGCAGTGCATGAGACCTCGGGCGTCGGTGGAGCCGATGTACATGCCCGGACGCTTCCGGACCGCCTCGAGCCCCTCGAGGACGAGGAGGTGCTGGGCGTTGTAGGTGTTGTCGATGACGAGCCTCCCGACGGCGTGGTGCGCGAGCGCAATCTACCTGCCGCCCCTGACAGAACCCGGATGCCACGACGGTCGTCACGCAGTCGTCATCGACCGGTCCGGTCCGCGCCTCCTGACGGCCACCGAAAGCAGACTCGCCGGGCGGTTCACCACCTCCGGACTTGGGCGGGGGGTCACACTGGAGGAGATCACCCGGTCACACCGATCCCCACCCCTCGATGTGAGCACCGACACCCCGGTCTCATAGCGCGAAGGTAGGTGTCGGGGGAACAGACCGCCGTGTTTGGATTGTTGACCTGAGGTGAGACTCACCGAACCGGACCGACACCGTCGCGAAGGCCCCGAGGAGTCCAGGAGTACGACAGGAAGAGAGGCCGCCGTGACTACTGCCGTTGCACCCAGCCCCCTGACCGCCAGTGACCGCTGTGACCGTTGCGGCGCTCAGGCCTACCTCCGCGTGGAGCTCACCACCGGCGGTGAGCTGCTGTTCTGCGCGCACCACGCCCGTGAGCACGGTGACAAGCTCCGCAAGGTGGCCGTCAACGTGCACGACGAGACCAGCCGACTGCTCGACCCCCCGGTCGCCGACGTCCGCTGATCCACCCGATCCACCGAACGAGGCCCCGGCTCCAGCCGGGGCCTCGTTCGCGTCCGGAGGTCGTCCGTCGCTCCGGGCCCCCCGGGCCGTCCCGCTCAGGCGGGTCGACGCGCGAGGAGGACCGAGTCCTCGACCTCCATGTCGTGTCCGTCGTGCGCCTGGCGGCGCGGCCGCTGGTCGACGGTGACGACCTCGAGCCCGGTGCCCTCCAGTGCCGGCACCAGGTCGGCGGCGCGGAACAGCGCAGAGGTGCGCCAGCTCGGGCCGGGCATGTCCGGCACCGGAGCGTGGCCGACCACGAGCAGGTGACCGCCCGGGGTCACCGCCTCGGCCAGCCGTCGCACGACCTCGACCATGCCGCCGTCCGCCGGGTGGAGGAAGTGCGTCGTGACCAGGTCCCAGGTCCGGCCGTCGGGCTCGAACCCGCGGGCGTCGACCTGCCACCAGTCGCACGCCGTGGCCACGCCGGCCTCCTCGGCGTGGGCACGCGCCCTCTCCAGGCCGGCGCGCGAGAAGTCCGCCCCGGTCACCTGCCAGCCCTGCTGGGCGAGCCAGACCACGTCGCCGCCCTCCCCGCAGCCGACGTCCAGCGCGGTCCCGGCGGCGAGCCCTTCCGCCTCGGCGACGAGCTGGGCGTTGGGGCGTCCGCTCCAGGTGCGCCCCGTTCCGGCGTACCGCTCGTCCCAGCCCTCGGGCTCGAACAGCGCGCGGGACGCCTCGGCCGGGTCGGCGGCACGGTCGGGCCCGTCGGGACGTTCGTCGTGCCGGTGGTCGGCGTGGTCGGGGTGGTCGTGGTCCTGCGGCGCGGATGAGGTCATGCTCCAACGGTGCCCGAGTGCACGCGCATTCGACAACTTTCTTTGCTGTTGTGGCAAACTCGTGGCATGAGCGACACGCGCAGATCGAATGGCACCAGCGTCACGGGCGAGATGGAGGAGGTGCTCGAGAACGTCGGACCGCGACTCAAGGCCCTCCGGCTCGAGCGCGGCGCCACACTGAGCACCCTGGCGGCCACCACCGGCATCTCGGTGAGCACGCTGTCGCGCCTGGAGTCCGGTCAGCGCAAACCGACCCTGGAGCTGCTGCTGCCGCTGGCCCGGGCGCACCAGGTGCCGCTCGACGAGCTCGTGGACGCGCCCGAGACGGGTGATCCCCGCGTGCACGCCAAGCCGATCAAGCGACACGGCCAGACGATCATCCCGCTGACCCGTCGCCCCGGAGGCCTGCAGGCGTACAAGCTGGTCATCGGCCCGCGCCACCCCGCCGAACGGGACCGCCGGCTGCGCACCCACGAAGGCTACGAGTGGCTCTACGTCCTGTCCGGCAGCCTCCACCTGCACCTCGGGGCGAAGGTCTTCGACCTGGGCCCGGGCGAGGTCGTGGAGTTCGACACCCGGGTGCCGCACCTGGTCGCCAACCACGCCGACGTACCGGCCGAGGTGCTGGCCCTCTTCGGTCCGCAGGGCGAGCGGATGCACGTGCGCAACGACTGAGCGCCTCGCTAGCCCTTCGGCGGGAGCGGCACGAAGAACGAGACGCGCCGCTGGTAGTCCTGGTAGGCCGGTCGGTCCTGCATGCGCCGCTCCGTGCGCTTGGCACCGGTGGCGTGGATCAGGAAGTACGACATCGCCAGCGGAGCCGGGAAGGTCCAGGCCGCGGGTGCCGACGCGGCGGCCGCGAGCCACGCGCCGTCCCAGACCAGCGAGTCGCCGAAGTAGTTCGGGTGCCGCGACCAGCCCCAGAGCCCGGTGTCGAGCACGTCGGGCGTCTCCTCGCCACGCTCCTTCGCCGATGACTTCCGCGCCATGAAGGCCGCCTTCTGACGGTCCGCCGTCGCCTCCATGACCGCGCCGACGACCATCAGCGTGACGCCGGCGGGGGCGAGCCAGGCGCGCGGACCGCGCGGCAGTCGGCTGGCGGCTGCGACCTGGAGCGGGACCGACACGAGCAGCTGGGCCACGGCCTGGGTGCCGAAGACCTTGGCCACGACGACCGGGACGGAGTCGCCCTCGAGGAACTCCGTGTACCGGGGGTCCTCCTCGTCGGTGCCGCGCAACCGGTCGGCCATGACCTTGCCCAGCCGGGCGGCCCAGCCCGTGGTGGCCGCCGCGAGCGCCCAGCGTCGTACGGGGTCGCCGTTGCCGACCACGGCGCCCGTGAGGGCGACGGCCGCCAGGCCCGGCCCCCACACGCCGTCCGCGTAGTCGCGCCGTCCGGCGCGCGTGCCCGCCACGGCGGTGCCGACCTGCAGCGCGGTGACGACGGCGGCGGAGGCTCCGGCCACCCGGCGCAGGTTCGTGGTGTCGAGGCTCATGGGGCCATCCAACCCCGGTCCACCAACTCTGACAGGCTGACGCGATGGAAACCGTGGACGTCGTCGCCGGCCTCGTCGTGCTGGTCGGGCTCGTCGGCGTGGTCGTGCCCGTCCTGCCGGGCGGACTGCTGATCGGCCTCGCGCTGCTCGGATGGGCCCTGGCCGTCGGCACCGGCCAGGCGTGGCTGGTGGCCGCGCTCGGCGGCGCCGTCCTGCTCGTGGGCGCCGTCGTGAAGTACGCCGTCCCTGGTCGCCGCATGCAGCAGCAGGGGGTGCCCGGCCGCACGCTGGCGGCCGGGGCCGTCCTCGGCGTCGTCGGCTTCTTCGTCGTCCCCGTCCTCGGGCTGCCGCTCGGCTTCGTCGCCGGCATCTACCTCTCCGAGCTCCAGCGTCTCGGGGCGGACCGGGCGTGGCCGGCCACGAAGACCGCGCTGCGGGCCGTGGGCCTGGCGGTCCTCATCGAGCTGACCGCCGCCGTCCTCGCCGCGCTCGTCTTCGTCGTGGGAGCGGCCACCACGTGACCACCGTCGTGCTCGCGCTGGCCGCAGCGATCGCCTACGGCTCGTCGGACTTCATCGGTGGACTCGTCAGCCGACGCGGCTCCGCCTGGTCCGTCGCGGTCGTCGTCCAGCTCTCCTCCGCCGTCGTCGCCACCGCGGCCGCCCTGGCGCGCGGGGGGTCGCCGAGCCCGGCCGACCTCGCCTGGGCCGTGCTGGGTGGCATCGGCTCGGGCGTCGGCGTCGGGTTCCTGTTCCGCGGGCTCGGCTCCGGCCGGATGGCCGTGGTCGCCCCGGTCAGCGCGGTCGGAGCCGCGCTCCTGCCGGTCGTGGTCGGCATCGTCCTCACGGGGTGGCCGCCTCTCGCGGTGGTGCTGGCGGTGGCGACCGGCATCCCTGGCATCTGGCTGGTCTCACGCGTCGCCGGCGCCCCGGACCCGACCGGCTCGCGTGCCGGCTCCCAGGGATCGGGTCTGACCGACGGGTTGCTGGCCGGGGTCGGCTTCGGCGTGCTCTTCGCCGCGCTCGACCAGGTCTCCGACGGCGCCGGGCTGTGGGCGACCGCCACCACGCAGGCGGCCTCGACCGTGACCGCCGTGGGGCTGGCCGCCGCCACCCGCAGCGCCTGGTGGCCCCTCCCGCGCGCCGTCTGGGCGGCGGCCTGGGCCGGCCCCCTGAGCGCGGTCGCGCTGCTCTGCTTCCTGGCGGCCACCCAGCAGGGCTCGCTCACGGTGGCCGCCCTGCTCAGCTCGCTCTACCCCGCCACGACGATCGTGCTCGCCGTGGTGGTCCTGCGCGAGCACATCCACCGCGCCCAGCTGCTCGGTCTGCTGCTGTGCGGCGTGACCGTCGGGCTGGTCGCCGTCGGCTGACGGACCCGGCGGTTCAGCCTCCGGAGCCACCTGCAGCACCTACGCTGACACGGACACCGCAGGCCCCATCTTTCACCCCCGCCCCTGGTTCTGCACCGAGGAGAACGCCGTGCTGCGCTCGGACGCCTTCTTCCGGAGGCTCGTCGAGTCCTCCGGCGATGGCATCTGGGTGTTCGACGACGCCGGCCGCACGATCTCCGTCAACGCTCGGATGGCCGAGCTGCTGGGCTACACGCTGGCGGAGCTGCAGGCGATGTCGCGCACGGACGCCCACGACGAGCAGGGTCGCGAGGAGTTCCTCGCACACCTCGAGGAGCTGCGTCGCCACGGACCCAACCGCAGCGACGTGGAGTGCACCTACGTCCGCAAGGACGGCTCCTTCGTCCCGCTGATGATCGGGGAGAGCGAGCTGCGAGACGAGGACGGCGTGACCGTCTACGTGCACCGGGTCACCGACGACCGCCAGCGCCGCGAGCTGATGCACGAGCTGAGCCGCAGCCGCAGCCAGCTCGACGAGGCCCAGGCCATCGCGCGGCTCGGCAGCTACGACCTCGACCTGCACACGTCCGAGCTCACGATCTCCCGCCAGATGTACCGCCTCCTCGGGCTCGACCCCGACCTGCAGGTCATCGAGCCGCAGGACTTCTGGGACCGGCTCGTCGACGCCGACAGGCCGGCCGTGATGGGCGCGATGCGCGAGGCCCAGCGCACCCGCACCGACTTCACGTTCGACACCCGGGTACGCCGCGACGACGGCTCGGTCGTCTGGCTGCGCGGGCTGGGTCGCTACGTGCTGGACGACGAGGGCCGCGCAGTCCGGGTCAGCGGGACGCTGCAGGACGTCAGCGACGTGAAGGAGGCCGAGCTCCAGCTCCTCGACGCCGCGGTCCTCAACGGGCTCATGCAGGTGATGGCCACCGCGGCCAACCAGGCCCAGACGCTGGTGGAGGCCGTTGAGGTCGTCCGTCGCCAGCTGCTCGACCAGGACGACTGGACCCGGGCCGTGGGGTGGATGGTCGACCCGCTGGGCCGCCTCACGCCGTACCTCGGCGAGGACCCCGGGCCGGACCGCATCCCCGTCGAGCACGAGCTGCGGCTCGCCCAACGGATCCTCGCCACCCGCGAGACCGTCTTCGACGAGACGACCCAACCGCAGCAGCCCTCGGTCGGGTTCCTCATCACCCACGCCGGCACGCCCCTGATGGTCTTCGTGATCACCACGGCGACGCCCTTCGAGCGGCACGAGCTGGTCACGACCATGCTGCACCAGGTCGCCGGCCAGCTCGGGACCGTGGCCGACCGCGAGCACGCGACCCAGGAGCTCGCCGAGGCCCGGGACGACGCCATGCAGGCGTCCCGGCTGAAGTCGGAGTTCGTGGCCATGATGAGCCACGAGATCCGCACCCCCATGAACGGCGTGATCGGGCTCAACGACCTGCTGCTGCGCACCGACCTCGACGGCTACCAACGACGGCTCGCCAGCGGGGTGCAGACGGCCGGGCGCACTCTGCTCGGCGTCATCAACGACATCCTGGACTTCTCCAAGATCGAGGCCGGCCAGCTCGAGCTCGAGGCCGTCGAGTTCGACCTGCGGAGCGTGGTCGACCAGACGATCGAGATCCTCTCCGGCGTGGCCAGCGACAAGCAGCTGGAGATCCGCACCCGCCTCGATCCCGCCATCCCGCCGGTGCTCGTCGGCGACCCCACGCGCTTCGGTCAGGTGATCGCCAACCTGGTCTCGAACGCCGTGAAGTTCACCCACGACGGCCTGGTCGAGATCGACGCCCGGCTCGACTCGCTCTCGACCGACGGCGCCGTCCTGGTCGTCGAGGTGACCGACACGGGAGTCGGCATCGACCCCGCGGTGCGGCCCCACCTCTTCGAGCCGTTCCGGCAGGCCGACGCCTCGACCACCCGCACCTTCGGTGGCACCGGCCTGGGCCTGGCGATCTGCCACCAGCTGGTGGGTGCCATGGGCGGCGAGATCGGGGTGCAGAGCACACTCGGCGAGGGATCGCGCTTCTGGTTCACTGTCGGGCTGGGAGTGGGCAGCATCCGGCCCGAGCCCGTCACCACCCACGTCCCCGCGACGACCGCGCCGGGCACGACCCACCCCCGGGGTCGGGTGCTGGTGGTCGAGGACAACGAGGTCAACCAGCTCGTGGCCCTGGGTCTCCTGGAGGCGCTCGGCTACTCCGCCCGCGTGGTCGACAACGGTGCGGACGCGGTCGGCGAGGTGGTCGCCGGCCCGTTCGACGCCGTGCTCATGGACATCCAGATGCCGGGCATGGACGGGTACGCCGCGGCTCGTGGGATCCGCGACGCCGAGCCGGAGGGCCGTCGTACGCCGATCATCGCGATGACCGCCTCAGCCATGCAGGGCGAGCGCGAGCGGTGCCTGGCCGCCGGCATGGACGACTACCTCTCGAAGCCGGTGGCCAGCAACCGGCTCGAGGCCGTGCTCGCGCACTACCTGGGCTCGACAGCGGCGGAACCGATGGCACCCGCGGCCGATCCCGCGCCGGCCGGGGCGCGCGCGGACCTCGACACCGGCCGTCTCGAGGAGCTCGACGCCCTCGGCGAGGGTGCCGCCGCGCTGGTGACCCGGGCCATCACCAACTTCATCGGCCAGGCGCCGCGCACCCTGACGGAGCTCGAGGAGGCGGACCGCCGGGGCGACGTCGAGCAGGTGGCTGCTCTGGCGCACCGGCTCAAGGGCAGCGCCTGGAACCTCGGCGCGGTGCGGGTCGGCGACCTCTGCGAACGCCTGGAGCGCGAGGCACGGGCCGAGGACCTGAGAGACGTCGCCGGCCAGCTCGCAGCGGTCCGGGCAGCGTACGACGACGCGTCCCGGGCTCTGCGCGCCTACCGCGGGCTCGACAACGCCCCGATGGCGACCCCCGCCGGCCGCACCGGCTGACGAGGGTGCGGAAAGCCGCATCGATCAGCATGTGGCCTCTGGGCACGGAGCAGCCACCCCCACGACGAGGGGTTGGGGAGTGGCTCGGCTGCCGAGAAGGTCAGAGACCCAGGACTGCCGGTCGGAGCTACGCGTGACCCGCTCGTCTCCCAGATCGAGGTGCCACGAAGACGGCCCCCTGCAAGCTCCGACGCTCGACCGTCCTGTGCATCATGGTGCGCCTGTTGTACGTGTGGCGTCAATGGGCGCACGTCACAGACTTGAGCCTGCCTGGGTCGATGTGACCACGGGGCGCCGGCCGGCCCTCCGCCGCTCAGTCCTCCCACCGAGCGGCGGAGGCTCTTCGCCGGCGATCTCGGCGATCCGGCCAAACTCCTCTGGAGCCCGGGGGCCCGCGCCGTCGTGAATCGTACGATTCGCCCTGAAGAGGACGTCGCGAGCCTAGAGTGATTGGTCCGAAGTATGTGAGCGTCGCTTCCGTGCGCCGCCGTTCTGGGCGACTCCAGAGGCACTTCTCTCGAGCAGGCGGGCTGGGGGTCTCATGGGCAACGACATCAGCTCCAGGAGCGAGCCCGTCACAGACAACCCGAACAAGTCGTCACCCGAGCCTCGCGGGCATCTCCTCTCGAGAGTGGCCGACGTCGGCGGCGACAGCCTCGCCCACGTCGACGCGGCTGACGGCGTCGTCCCGTGCCGTTCTCTCCCTGCTGGGGCCAGGGCAGCATGAGCGATGGGCAGGTCGTCACGCCGGTCCCGGACCGCGCCCGCAACAGCAGCTGGGGCGGTCCAGCGGTGCGGGCCGAGCTGCGCCGCATCACCGACGACGCCGCACGCCGGGCCGGCTTCCGCGTCTGCGCCATCGAGGTGCTCCGCGGTGACGGCCTCCTGGAGCTGGTGGCGTTCACCGGTGGCGGGCCGGATCAGGTTGCAGGTATGGGGGCGAGCTTCTCCCTCAGCTATGTACGCCAGGTGCTGCAGCAGGGCACCCGCTACGGGAAGTTCGTCTTCCTCGGAGAGGAGGAGATGGACGCCGACCTGCGAGAGGCGATCCGAGGTTACGGGTACGTACCCCCTCGGGTCGCTGGAAGCGATCCTGACCGTTGGCGGTCCTTGGACATGCTGGTGGCGGCGCTGACCGACGCCTCCGGCCGTACCCGCGCCCTGTTGCACCTCGATGAGCCGCTCTCCGGCCGGCGACCACGACCCGCGGAGCTGCACGACTTGACTGTCCGTCTCGAGCTGGTCCTGCAGACGGTGTTGGCCACGGTTGATCGTGAGGAGCTCACCCGGCAGGCCCGGCTCAACGAGACAGCCGGCGCCGTGGTGCGGGCGGCGTCCGAGCGGCTGGACGAGCGTGATCTGCTCGCCCGGGTCTACCGGGAGCTCGTGGCCGGCTTCCGCGCCGAGTCATTGGCACTGCAGCTCCACGATGCACCAGACGGATCGGATACCGGTGCAGCCGGTGCCGCTGCACTTCCTGCGCAGCTGGGTCCAGCCATCGAGGCAGCGACCCGTCGGGCGTGGCAGTCTCGCACGGTGATCATCGCTGAGCCGGGGCGCGTGTGGGGCGACGACCGCCTGGCCCAGGCGCACGTGCGGGACCTCACCGAACACCTCGATGCTCACGCCGTCGGTGAGCTCTTGTTGGTCCCCGTCGGAGCCGGGCACGAGCCGATGGGTGTGTTGGTCGTGGTCCGCGACGGTGACGCCGACCGCTGGACGTACAGCGAGAGCCAGGCGGCGCTCGGCGTAGGCCACGACCTGGGTCGCGCCCTGCTGAGCACACGCGCCCACGAGCGGGAGCAGCGACTGATCGACGAGCTGCGTCGCCTCGATGACTATCGCCAACAGTTCATCGCCACGGTGTCCCACGAGCTGAAGAACCCCCTGCAAGTGATCGTCGGCCACGTCGAGATGCTCGAGATCATCCCGGGAATGCCGAAGGCGGCTGCAACGTCGCTGGACGCGTTGGGTCGGGGAACGTCTCGGCTGTCGTCCTTGGTCGACGACTTGCTGCTGCTCAGCAGGATGAAGAACCCGGACATCCCGGTGGCGCGCTTGCCGGTCGACCTCGGCGCCGTACTCGCCGAGGTCGCCGAGGACGAGTCACTGCGTGCCGACCAGCAGGACGTGACGCTGCGGGTAGCAGTCCCTGATGGCGCCATGATCGTGGCCGGGGAACCAGAGGATCTGCGTAGGGTCGTGGCGAACCTGGTCAGCAACGCCGTGAAGTACTCCCGTGCCGGGGGGACCGTGCACCTGTCGTTGGAGAGCAGTGCGGGAGAGGTCGCGTTCGTCTGCGCGGACGACGGGCTCGGCATCTCCACGAACGATCAGGAACACCTGTTCACGGAGTTCTTCCGGTCGACCAACGACGAGGCGCTGCGACGTCCGGGGACGGGCCTCGGTCTGGCCATCGTCAGGCGGATCGTGGCCGGGCACGGGGGCCGAATCGACGTGGAGACCGAGCTCGGCAGAGGCACCACCTTCCGCGTAGGTCTGCCACGAGCCCGCTAGATCCCGGGCCTCTCAGTCCAGGTAGTCGCGCAAGACCTGCGAGCGGCTGGGGTGACGCAGCTTCGACATCGTCTTCGACTCGATCTGGCGGATCCGCTCGCGGGTGACGCCGTAGACCTTGCCGATCTCGTCGAGGGTCTTGGGCTGTCCGTCGGTCAGGCCGAAGCGCATCGACACGACACCGGCCTCGCGCTCGGAGAGCGTGTCCAGCACGGCGTGCAGCTGCTCCTGCAGGAGGGTGAACGAGACCGCGTCGGCGGGGACGATGGCCTCGGAGTCCTCGATGAGGTCACCGAACTCGCTGTCGCCGTCCTCGCCGAGGGGCGTGTGCAGCGAGATGGGCTCGCGGCCGTACTTCTGGACCTCGATGACCTTCTCGGGCGTCATGTCGAGCTCCTTGGCGAGCTCCTCCGGGGTGGGCTCGCGGCCCAGGTCCTGGAGCATCTGACGCTGCACGCGGGCGAGCTTGTTGATGACCTCGACCATGTGCACCGGGATGCGGATGGTGCGGGCCTGGTCCGCCATCGCGCGCGTGATGGCCTGACGGATCCACCACGTCGCGTAGGTGGAGAACTTGTAGCCCTTGGTGTAGTCGAACTTCTCGACCGCACGGATCAGGCCCAGGTTCCCCTCCTGGATGAGGTCGAGGAAGAGCATGCCGCGGCCCGTGTAGCGCTTGGCCAGCGAGACGACGAGGCGCAGGTTGGCCTCGAGCAGGTGGTTCTTGGCGCGCCGACCGTCCTCGGAGATCCACTCGAGCTCCTCGAGGACCTTCGGGGTGATCTTGCCGCCCTTGGCGAGCTT
The DNA here is from genome assembly GCA_963721555.1 of uncultured Actinomycetota bacterium. Classification (GTDB taxonomy): domain Bacteria; phylum Actinomycetota; class Actinomycetes; order Propionibacteriales; family Nocardioidaceae; genus Marmoricola_A. The sequence goes on from CAVRJU010000008.1 coordinate 53,083, forward strand.
CTCCTCCGAGAAGAGGCCGGCCTCGATGCGCTTGGCCAGCTCGACCTCCATCTCGGCGTTGAGGAGCGGGACCTTGCCGATCTGCTTGAGGTAGTCCTTGACCGGGTCGGCGGTGGCGCCGGCCACCATGACCTGCTGCTCGGGCTCGTCGGTGTCATCCGCCGCGGAGATGACGAAGCCCTTCTTCTCGTCCTCCTTGATCGTCGGGTCCTCCTTGACGTCCTTCTCGAACTGCTCGTCCGGGATGTCGGGGAGGACCTTCTTGCCGTCGGGGCCGATCACGACGGGCGCGACGTCGGAGGGAGCGGTCTTCTTCGCCGTCGCCCTCTTGGCGGGGGCCTTCTTCGCCGGGGCCTTCTTGGCGGGCGCCTTCTTGGCTGCTGCCGCCTTCGTCGCCGTGGCCGGCGACTCCGTCTCCTCCGCCGCAGCGGCCTTCTTCGCCGCCGCGGTGGTCACCTTCTTGGCGGTGGAGGTCGCGGCCAGCGTGCGGCCGCGGGGCGTGGATGCTTGGGGCGTGGATCCTGACGTGCTCGAGGACACGAACTACCTCTCGTCCAGAGTGATGGGCGCGGCAGAGCCCGTTGTCGTCAAGTGCCGCCGCGGTCCATTGTGGCACGGTCCTGGTGAGGACCGAGAACCGGCCGGGGTCGTCTAGGCGCCGGCCGCCTTGGCCGCAGCCTTCTTCTGCTGCTTGAACTCACGCACCTTCACCAGCGAGTCCTCGTCGACGACGTCGGCCACCGAGCGGTGCCCCTCGAGGGCGTAGTCGCCGGCGGCCTTCTCCCAGCCGTCGGGTCGCACGTCGAGCTGTTTGGCCAGCAGCGCGGTGAAGATCTGCGCCTTCTGCTTGCCGAAGCCGGGCAGTGCCTGGAGCCGCCCGAGCAGGTCGACACCGGTGCTCGCCTCGGTCCAGATCCGTGTCGTGTCGCCGTCGTAGTCGTCGACGACCTGCTGGGCCAGGGCCTGGATCCGCCCGGCCATCGAGCCGGGGAAGCGATGCACGGCGGGCGTGCGCGAGCAGGCCTCTGCGAACCTCTCGGGGTCCATCGCCGCGACGGCGGCGGGGTCGAGCGGGCCGAGCCGTTCGACGAGCTTGCCGGGGCCGGCGAAGGCCCGCTCCATCGGGAACTGCTGGTCCAGCAGCATGCCCACCAGCAGGGCGAAGGGCGACTCGGACAGCACGCGGTCGGCCTCGGCGTCCTGGGCGATCTTGATCGTGGCCATGGCGTCATCCTGCCCCACCCCGGCGGCGGTACGCCGAGCCTGTGGACAAACCGAGCAGGGAGCCCCGCCGCCGGGTGAGGATCAGCCGGTGACCCCTTCGACCAGCGTCGTGGCGCCCACCCGGGACGCTCGCGACAGCGCCCGGCGCGACCGGCTGCTGCGGGCCGAGGTCGCGGCCCTGCGCCGTCGCGAGCAACGCCGCATCTTCCCGGCGCGGATCTGCCTGGGAGCCTCGCCGGAGCACGGCCCGGGCCACGAGCTGGCCTGGCCGCCCCGGGACCCGCCCGACGTCGGGCTGCTCTTCGACCTCCTCGACTCGCTGCTCGACGCAAGCAACGCCCGCGACCGCCCCAGCGACGCACACGACGGCGAGAGCCGCCTGTGGCTGGTGCGTCCGGGGGTTCCGGAGGTGCACGACCTCGACCTCCGGGCAGCCTCGGTGGCGCTCCGGGTCGCGACGGCACGCGGTGCCGGACCGGGGCCGGCGTACGGGCCGCTGGTCGTGCTCACCCGCTACGGCTGGCTGGACCCCCTCACCGGGGAGTCGCGCCGCTGGAAGCGGCTGCGGCTCCAGGACCGGTGAGGCCCGATGCGACGGACGAGGCCCGACGAGCGCACGGCCGCGTCACTGCTCCCCCCAGGTGTGGACCGGTGCGTTGTCGTGCATGCGGGCGCGGTAGTCCGACAGGACGCGGGCGATGACGTGCTCGCGGTCGCCCTCCCCCGCCCGGGCCGTCACCTGCTCGACGAACCACGAGGCCCCGTTGACGCCGGTGACGCAGCGCCGCTCGATGATGTCGAGCAGCTGACCGGACTCGTCGTCGCTGACCCCCCAGGCGCTGAGCCCCTGGGCGGCCAGCGGCAGCAGCCGTCGTACGACGAGCTCGGTGGCGGGGACCTGCCCCACGCCGGGCCAGTAGACGCGGGCGTCGATGCCCGCGATCGCCGCGGCGTGGAAGTTCTCCTCCGCCGCGGGGAAGGACATCTGCGACCAGATCGGCCGGTCCTGCTCGGCGAGCGCGCGCACCAGCCCGAAGTAGAAGGCGGCGTTGGCCATCGTGTCGACGACCGTCGGCCCGGCGGGGAGCACCCGGTTCTCGACCCGGACGTGCGGCACGTCGTCGACGACGGCGTACACCGGGCGGTTCCAGCGGTAGACGGTGCCGTTGTGCAGCTTGAGCTCGTCCAGCTGGGGGGTGTGGCCGGCGTCGAGGACCGCGACCGGGTCCTCGTCGGAGAGCACCGGCAGCAACGCCGGGAAGTAGCGCACGTTCTCCTCGAACAGGTCGAAGATCGAGGTGATCCAACGCTCCCCGAACCACACGCGCGGGCGCACGCCCTGCGCCTTCAGCTCGTCGGCGCGGGTGTCGGTGGCCTGCTCGAAGAGCGCGATGCGGGTCTCGCGCCACAGCTCCTTGCCCAGCAGGTACGGCGAGTTCGCGCCGACCGCGAGCTGCAGGGCGGACATGACCTGGGAGGCGTTCCAGTACGACGCGAAGTTGTCGGGGCTGACCTGCACGTGGAGCTGGGTGCTGGTGCACGCCGCCTCCGGGGCGATGGAGTCGGCGGTGACCCGCAGGCGCTCGGGCCCCTGGATGTCGAGGACGATGTCCTCACCCCGGGCGGCGAGGATCTCGTCGCTGAGCAGGTGGTAGCGGGGGTTGGCGCTGAGCACGTCCTGGCTCAGGTGCTGCTCGCCGAGGGTGGGCAGGATGCCGATCATCACCAGGTGGCCGCCGGAGGCGTTGGCGGCCTTCTCGGCGGTGTTGAGGCTGGCGCGCACGCCGTCGCCGAAGGCACTCACGCCGTTGACGGCGAGCTTCTTCGGGGCGACGTTGATCTCGAGGTTGAACTTCGCCAGCTCGGTCTGGAAGTCGGGGTCGCCCAGCGCCTCGAGGACCGCCATGTTCAGCATCGCCGGCTGCTCGTCGTCGTCGACGATGTTGAGCTCGATCTCCATGCCCGTGGCCGGGTCGTCGGCGTCGAAGCGCGACTCGGTGAGCATCCGCTCGAGCACGTCGAGGCAGTCACGCACCTTGCGGCGGTACTTCGTGCGGTGCTCCCGCGTGAACTTCTGCTGCTCGACTTCCTCACCCATCGCTCCACTCTAGGGTGAGGCATGGCCAAGTCCCGCCCCGTCGTCCGTCCCGTGACCGGTTCCGTCGTCCTCGTCACCGGTGCCGCCCACGGCATCGGCGCCGCCCTCTCCCGACGGCTCGTCGGCCAGGGCGCGCGGGTGCTCATGCTCGACGTCGACGTGGAGCCCCTCGAGGCGCTCGCCGCCGACCTCGGCGAGTCCGCGCTCGCCGTGCGTGCCGACGTCACCGACCTCGCCTCGCTGGAGGCCGCCGTCGCGCGGGGGGTGGAACGCTTCGGTGGCATCGACACCGTCGTCGCGAACGCCGGGATCGCCAGCTACGGCTCGGTCCTCAACGTCGACCCGGCCACCTTCCGCCGGGTGATCGACATCAACGTGACGGGGGTCTTCCACACCGTGCGGGCCGCGCTCCCCCACGTCCTCGAGCGCCAGGGCTACGTGCTGGTCGTCTCCTCGCTGGCCGCGTTCACCGCGGCGCCGGGCATGGCGGCGTACAACGCGAGCAAGGCGGGGGCGGAGAACTTCGCCAACGCCCTGCGTCTGGAGGTCGCCCACCTCGGGGTGGCGGTCGGCAGCGCGCACATGAGCTGGATCGACACCCCGATGGTGCAGGACGCCCGCGCCGACCTGCGCGCCTTCGACACGATGATCAACAAGCTGCCCGCGCCGCTGAACCGCACCACGAGCGTCGAGGCCTGCGTGGACGGCTTCGTCGCCGGGATCGAGCGCCGCAGCCGTCGCGTCTACGTGCCCGGCTGGGTGGGCGCCATCGCCAAGGCCCGCACCCTGGTCGGCTCCCCGCTCGGCGAGCGGGAGACGCTGCGCAGCGCCGCCACCCTGGTGCAGGTCATGGACGACGAGGTCGCCGCGCTGGGCCGCTCGTCCTCGGCGCGCTACGCCGAGGACCGGAGCGGTCCCGCCTGAGGCGGCGGCACCGCTTCCTCGAGCAGCTCGGCGACCACCCCGGCGAGCGAGTGCCCGGGGTCGACCGCCTGGGCCCGCTCCACGCCGCACCAGGCGAGGGCGCCGTCCCCGGCGACCCACGCGGCGAAGCCGAGCAGCGCGGCGGGCGCGGCCTGCGCCTCGGCGGGCGCGAGGCGCAACGCACGTTGCCACACCCGGACCCACCGGTCCCCCGTGCCGGGCTCCGCGGCGGTGAGCGCGACGTCGCGGACGCGGCCGACGTGGACGGCACGCAGCACCCGCGCCAGGGTCTCGGGCGGCCAGGTCTCGGGGTCGTCCTCACGCAGCCGCCGGTCGAGCCACTCCGCCTCGCTCAGCAGCACCGAGGCGTCGGTGACCTCGAGCCGCCCCAGAGCGGTCCACGCCGCCGCGACGGCGTCGGTCTCGGGACCGACGACGGGGTCGAGGGACCTGACGAGCGCGTCGCGGTCGGGGTGCAGGACGCCGCCGCGCAGGACCCGGCGCGCGAGCAGCGGGTGGGACCCGAGCTCGTAGGGCACGCCGACGCGCGCGGTCATGGACCCGTGGCCCGCGGTCGGGTAGAAGCGGCCGCCGTCGACGCGCAGCCGCATCACCACCTCGCGGTGGGCCCGGACCAGCGCGCGCGTGACCGCCCTCAGGTGGAGGCGCGAGCGGTGCTCGTCGTCGGTGTAGGTGAGCAGGAACGTGGTGCGCCCGCCGTTGCGCAGTCCGGCGCTGAGCAGCGACTGGACGACGTCGGGCACCCCGGCGGCGTCGGGGGCCAGGTCGCAGCGGGCCTGGAACATGTGACCGGCCGCGTCGACGCACACCAGCACGATCGACGAGGTCGGGTGGAAGCCCAGCGTGGTGGCCACCAGGGCGATCAGGTCGGTCTCGTCACGCAGCCGGAAGGTGGTGGGACCGGGGTCGAGGTCGTCGTCGATGCTGTCCATGCCCCCGACCCTCGTCGCGTCCGGGGCCGCGTGGGAGGGCCGACGCCCCGCTGGTGGAGAACGACGGGGTCGACGGCCCTGGGGACGGGTTCCGGCCCTGCGGGGAGTCATGATGGGCGGGTGCGAAGCGAGCCGACGATCCTCCACGTCGACCTCGACGCGTTCTTCGCCTCCGTCGAGCAGCGCGACAAGCCATCGCTGCGCGGCAAGCCGGTCGTGGTCGGCGGCACCGGGGGGCGGGGCGTGGTGGCCACGGCGTCCTACGAGGCCCGCGTCTTCGGCGTCCGCTCGGCCATGTCGACGCGAGAGGCGCGCTCGCGTGCGCCCCACGCGGCGTACCTCGCGGGTCGTCACCGCGTCTACCGCGCCGCCTCCGAGGTCGTCATGGCGCGGCTGCGCCAGCTGTCGCCGCTGGTCGAGCCGCTCTCGCTCGACGAGGCCTTCGTCGACCTCGCGGCCGGGGACCTGCCGGACGCGCGGGCGGCCACGCTGGTGGAGTTCGCGCTCGACCTCAAGTCCGACCTGGCCCGGCTGACCGGGGGCATCACGGGCTCGGTGGGCATCGGCACCTCCAAGCTCGTGGCCAAGATCGCCAGCGACCTGCACAAGCCCGACGGCCTGGTCGTCGTGCCGGCCGGCACCGAGGCGATGATCCTGCACCCGCTGCCGGTCACCGCCATCCCGGGCATCGGTCCCGCCACCGCCGAACGGCTGCGCCGCGTCGGTGCCACCCACGTGCGCGACCTCGTCGACATCTCCCTCGACGAGATGGTGCGGCTGCTCGGCCAGGCGGTGGGGTCGGGGATCTACCGCCTGGCGCGCGCCGACGACGACCGGCCGGTGGTGGCGGAGCGGGAGGCGAAGTCGATCAGCGTCGAGGACACCTACGACACCGACCTGGTGGACCGGCGGCTGCTCGAGGGGCTGCTGGAGCGCCAGACCCGCAAGGTCGCCGAGCGGCTGCGGGCGGCCCGGCTCTCCGGGCGCACCGTGACGGTGAAGGTGCGCGCGCACGACTTCACCACCCACACCCGCTCCTCCACCCTCGGTGTGCCCACCGACGACCCGGCGGCCCTCGTGCGTCGGGCGAAGGCGCTGCTCAAGGAGTTCGACACCTCCGACGGGGTGCGCCTGCTCGGGGTGGGGGTCTCGGGGCTGGCCGACTGGATCCAGGACGAGCTGTTCGACGACCTCGACGCCGACGTCCCCGTGAGCACGACGGCAGCGGAGGGGCCGGCGGGCGAGGCGCCGTCGGCGCCGCTCGCGCTGCCCGACGGCCCCACGGCCGACGAGCTGCTGGCCCAGCGGTCCCGCGACCAGCGGCGGTGGCACCCGGGCCACGACGTGCAGCACGACGAGCACGGGCCCGGCTGGGTCTGGGGTGCCGGGGTGGGCCGGGTGACGGTGCGCTTCGAGACGGCCGAGACCGGACCCGGGCCGGTGCGGACCTTCGCCGAGGACGACCCCGCGCTGCACCCGCGTGACCTCGTCCCCGCCCCCGAGGTCAACCCGGAGGTCAGCCCGGACGGAAGCTGACCGCGTCCCCCGGCCGCAGCTGCGCGACCCGGTCGAGGTCGTCAGGGCGGACCACCGCGACGACGGGGTAGCCGCCGGTGGTCGGGTGGTCGCGCAGGAACACCAGCGGTCGTCCGTCGGCGGGCACCTGCACCGCCCCGAGGACGAGGCCCTCGCTCGGCAGCTCCGAGGTCACGGCGCGGGTCAGGCGCGGTCCCTCGAGGCGGACGCCGATGCGGTCGGCCTCCCCCGCCACGGTGTACGTCGCCCCGCCCGTCGGCCTGCCCACCAGGGCGGCCAGGCCGTCCACGAACCAGTCCGCCCGCGGTCCCGGCCCGACCCGCAGCACCGTCGCGGTCCCGCCCGGCCCCGGCATGGCGCGCCCCGGGGCGTCGAGGGGCGCCGGCGGTCCGGGGGCGGCCCCACCGGCAGCTCGTCGCCGGCGGCCAGCGGGTCCGGCCCGAGCCCCGACAGGGTGTCGGTGGAGCGCGACCCCAGCACGGTCGGGACCCGGACCCCGCCGGCCACCGCCAGGTAGGACCGCACGCCGGAGGTCGGTCGTCCCACGACGATCGTCGCGCCGGCCGCGACCGTGACGGGCTCGGCGTAGGCGACGGCGCGTGCGTCGACGCGCAGCTCGGCGGGCGCGCCGGTCAGGGCCACCGTCAGCGCCGTACGGGTGCGCAGGCGGAGCCCCCCGCCGAGGCACTCCAGCAGCGCCTCCCCCGGGCCGTGGGCACCGCCGTCGTCCGGGTTGCCGACGAGCCGGTTGGCCAGCCGCGCCGACCCGCGGTCGAGCCACCCCGACCGCGGCACGCCGAGATGGGCCAGACCCGGCCGGCCGGCGTCCTGCACGGTCGTCAGGACGCCTGCGTCGAGCACCTCCAGGAGGCGTCCGCTGCTCACCGCGCCTCCGAGAAGCGGATGCGGGTGCCGGGGCTCAGCAGCGCGGGCGGCTCGGCCGTGACGTCGAACAGCGTGAGGTCGGTGACGCCGAGCAGCTGCCACCCGCCGGGCGAGGCGTTCGGGTAGACGCCGGTGAACTCACCGGCCAGCCCGACGGAGCCGGCCGGCACCCGCGTGCGGGGCGAGTCGCGACGCGGCACGTGCAACGGCTCGGGCAGCCCGGTGCAGTAGGCGAAGCCGGGCGCGAAGCCGCAGAAGGCCACCACGAAGTCGGTGCCGGTGTGCGTGGCGACGGCCTCGCCGCGGGTCATGTCCCAGAGCCGCGCGACCTCGTCGAGGTCCGCCCCGTCGTAGCGCACGGGCACCACCACCTCGCGCGCGTCCGGCGCCGTCGGTCGTCTCCGCGTCCCGCGGCCGGTCGAGTCCCTGCGTCACCAGCTCGCGCAGCCGGTCGGGGTCGGTGACGTCGTCGAAGAGGATGGTGCGGGCCGCCGGCACCACGTCGCCGGCCAGCCCGCGGGAGGTCCGGTCGAGCCCGGCGTACACCGCGGTGACCTCCGCCGTGCCGGCGAGCTCGAGGAGGAGACCGTGCGGACCGGCCGGCAGCCACCTCACACGAACCCCGCCAGGTCGTGGCCGGCCGCCTCGAGGGCGGCACGCACCCGGCGCGTGGTGGCGACCGCGGTGGCGCCGTCGCCGTGCACGCAGACCGAGTCGACCTCGCCCCGCCCGGCCAGGTCGACCGCTCGGCGGGCGATCGCGTCCGGGTCGTCCAGGACGGCGCCGGGCTCGGACCGCGGCAGCAGCCGGACCACGCCGTCGTCGCCCTCGGGCCGGTAGCCCCGGTCCGGGAACCCTTCGCGGTACGTCGCCCGGCCGGCCTCGGCGGCCAGTCGCAGCAGGCGCCCGCCCGGCAGCCCGAGCACCGGCAGGGCGCCCGACCCGGCCAGGACTGCGGCGGCCTGCTCCTCGTCGTCGACGACGCGGTTGTAGAGGGCGCCGTGCGGCTTGAGGTAGACGACCTCGAGGCCGGCCGCGCGCGCCGCGTCGGCCAGGCGACCGACCTGGTCGGCCACCTGCTCCTCCAGCACGTCCGGGTCTACGTCGAGAGCACGCCGCCCGAAGCCCTCGCGGTCGAGGTAGGAGACCTGGGCGCCCACCCGCACGCCCCGCTCAGCGGCCATCGCGCACACCTCGCGCATGAGGGCGTCGTGGCCGGCGTGGTAGCCGCAGGCGACGTTGGCGGAGGTGACGACCTCGAGAAGCGCCCGGTCGTCGGTGACCTCCTCGGCCAGGTCGGCGTTCAGGTCCATCCCCCGATCATGCCGCGTCGTGGCCCGGTCGTAGGGTCGGCGCCATGGCCCAGACCCCGACCTCCCCCGCTCCCCCGGTCGCGCGCACCGTCCCGCACCGTCGCGAGCACCACGGCGACGTGTTCGTCGACGACTACGAGTGGCTGCGCGACAAGGAGTCGCCGGAGACGATCGCCTACCTCGAGGCCGAGAACGCCTACACCGAGGCCCGCACCGCGCACCTGGGCGACCTGCGCGAGACGCTGTTCGAGGAGATCCGCTCGCGCACCCGGGAGACCGACCTGTCGGTGCCGGTGCGGATCCGCGGCTACTGGTACTACGGGCGCACCCACGAGGGCAAGCAGTACGGCACGAGCTGCCGCCGCCCCGTGCTCGACCCGGAGTCGTGGCTGCCGCCGACCGTCGACGCCTCGGTGGTCCCCGACGACGAGGAGGTGATCCTCGACAGCAACGAGCTCGCCGAGGGCCACGAGTTCTTCTCCCTCGGCGCGAGCTCCATCAGCCCCGACGGCCGTCTCCTCGCCTTCAGCACCGACACGGTCGGTGACGAGCGGTTCCTGCTCCAGGTCAAGGACCTGCAGACCGGCGAGCTGCTGCCCGACCAGGTGCGCGACACGTCGTACGGCGCGACCTGGGACCTGGCCGGCGAGCACCTCTTCTACACGACCGTCGACGCGGCCTGGCGACCCGACAAGGTCTGGCGGCACCGCGTCGGCACCGACCCGGCCGACGACGTCGTGGTCCACCACGAGCCCGACGACCGGTTCTGGGTCTCGGTCGGGCGCACGCGCTCGCAACGCTTCCTGCTCATCGGCTGCGGCAGCAAGGTCACCACGGAGTACCGCATCCTCGACGCCGCCGACCCCACCGGCGAGCCCCGGGTCGTGGCCCCGCGCCGCCAGGGCGTGGAGTACGGCGTCGACCATCTCGTCGTCGACGGCGAGGACCGCCTGCTCGTGCTGCACAACGACGGCGCCGAGAACTTCGCCGTCGTCCTGGCCCCGGTCTCGGCGACGTCCCACGAGGAGTGGGAGCCGCTGCTGCCCCACGACCCGGCCGTGCGCCTCGAGGACGTCGACTGCTTCGCCGACCACCTCGTGGTGAGCCAGCGCAGCGAGGGCCTCACCCAGATCCGCGTCCTGCGCCTCGGCGACGGCGGGGTCGTCTCCGACGAGCTGCTGGACATGGAGCACCCGATCTACACGGTCGGCGTCGGGTCGAACCCGGAGTTCGACCAGCCGGTGCTCCGCTTCGGCTACGTCACGATGGCGACCCCGAGCGCGGTGCTGCAGGTGGACCTGCGCACGGGTGAGCGCACCCTGCTCAAGCAGTCGCCGGTGCTCGGCGACTTCGACCCCGAGGCCTACGAGCAGCACCGCGAGTGGGCGACCGCCTCCGACGGCACGCAGGTCCCGATCTCGATCGTGGTCCCGCGAGGCACGCCTCGCGACGGCAGCACGCCGTTCCTGCTCTACGGCTACGGCTCCTACGAGCACTCCGTGGACCCGTTCTTCACCATCTCCCGGCTGTCGCTGCTGGACCGCGGGATGGGCTTCGCCATCGCCCACGTGCGGGGCGGCGGCGAGATGGGTCGCGCGTGGTACGACCAGGGCAAGATGCTGCACAAGCGCAACACCTTCACCGACTTCGTCGCGTGCGCCGAGCACCTCGCTGCGACCGGGTGGACCGCTCCGGAGCGTCTCGTCGCCGAGGGCGGCTCGGCCGGCGGGCTGCTCATGGGCGCGGTGGCCAACCTCGCCCCGGAGTCGGTCACGGCGATGGTGGCCGACGTGCCGTTCGTCGACGCGCTCACCAGCATCCTCGACCCCGACCTCCCGCTCACGGTCATCGAGTGGGAGGAGTGGGGCGACCCCCTGCACGACCCCGAGGTCTACGCCTACATGAAGTCCTACACGCCGTACGAGAACGTCGAGGCGAAGCACTACCCCGCGATCCTCGCGGAGACGTCCCTCAACGACACCCGCGTGCTGTACGTCGAGCCGGCCAAGTGGGTCGCCCGGCTGCGGGCCACGGCCGTCGAGCCGGACGTGCTGCTGAAGACGGAGATGCAGGCCGGCCACGGCGGCGTCTCGGGCCGCTACAACGCCTGGCGCGACCGGGCGTTCAGCTACGCCTGGGTGCTCGACCAGGTCGGCCTGGGCTGAGGGCGGGCCGACCTCCGCCCGAGGGGCCGCCCGGACCAGGTTGTGCAGGTTCGGGCGTTGTGTCGTGCTGCCCGGGTACCCCGTGGAGGTTCCCTGCGAACCAGACTGAAAGTTCGCTGAGATCGCGCTTGAGGGGGCAACCATCGGGGCACCTCATGCGTACTACTGAGTGACAGGCGCACACCGGGAACGACCCGGGAATGCCACCACGAGTCCGCAGGTTGGGGCTCTCAGGGAGTCATTCGGGTGACTCTCTCCGTTCGAAGGGCAGCCAGGTGACCACTACCATTTCGCAGCAGCGCGAGATCGAGGGACGCGACAGCGTCGGCCTCTACCTCGACGAGATCGCACGCACACCCCTCCTCGACGCCATCACCGAGGTCGAGCTCGCCAAGACCATCGAGGCCGGCCTCATGGCCGAGCACCTGCTGGCCACCGGACGCGTCGGACGCCGCAAGGGCGGTGCGCCCAAGCGCGCGACGCAGGAGGAGCTGGAGTGGCTCGCGGCCGAGGGCCAGCGCGCCGTGCAGCAGTTCATCACCGCCAACCTCCGGCTCGTGGTCTCCATCGCCCGCAAGTACGGCCGCAGCCAGATGCCGATGCTCGACCTGGTGCAGGAGGGCAACACCGGCCTCATCCGCGCCGTCGAGAAGTTCGACTACACCAAGGGCTTCAAGTTCTCGACCTACGCCACCTGGTGGGTCCGCCAGGCCATCACCCGCGGCATCGCCCAGCAGGGCCGCGTCGTCCGTCTCCCCGTCCACGTGGTCGAGGAGATCAACCAGGTCAGTGCGGCGCGACGCAACCTCGAGCGGCAGCTGGGCTACGACCCCGAGCCCAGCGAGATCGCTGCCGAGCTCGGGATGGACGTCGAGCGCGTCATCGACCTCCTCTCGTGGGGCCGTGACCACGTCAGCCTCGACACCCCGGTGGACGAGGACGGCGACACCTCGCTGGGTGACCTGATCGCGCAGGAGTCGATGCCCGGTCCGGACCTGACCTTCCTGGACCAGGAGACCCGTGACCGGCTGAGCGCCCTGGTGGGTCGTCTCGACGAGCGCGCGGCCGACATCATCCGCTCGCGCTACGGCCTCGAGGACGGCCGGGTGCACAAGCTCGCCGACATCGGCGCCAAGCACGGCATCTCCGCCGAGCGCGTGCGTCAGCTCGAGCGCGAGGCCCTGCAGAAGCTGAGGACGTTCGGCGACCCCGACCTGGCCGCCTGAGCGCTTCCCCACGAGGCCGCAGCACTTCCCGCCCGCGGGGAGGCTGCGGCTTCGTCATGTCCCGGGCGGGCTCGGCCGCTCAGCGGGTGTGCAGGTCGGCCCAGATCTCCTCGACGCGGCGACGGAGGTCCTCCCGCGTCCCGGTGTTCTCCACGACGTACGTCGCGAGCGCGAGCCGGTCTTCGCGGGACGCCTGTGCCGCGACCCGGCTGCGGGCGTCGTCCTCGGTCCAGCCCCGGTCACCCACCATGCGCTCGACCTGGGTCTCGACGGGAGCGTCGACGACCACGACCGCGTCGAAGGTGTCCGCGCGGCCGGACTCGGCCAGCAGCGGGATGTCGTGCACCACGACCGCGCCGGGCGGGGCCGCGGCCTCGCGCCGCTGGATCTCCTCGAAGACCCGCGGGTGGATGACACCTTCGAGCGTGCGTCGCGCGGCCTCGTCGCCGAAGACGCGGGTCGCCATGGCGGGCCGGTCGAGCTCGCCGTCGGACGTCAGGATGCCGGGACCGAGCTCCTCGACCAGGGCGGCGAGACCGGGGGTCCCGGGCGCGACGACCTCGCGGGCGAGCTGGTCAGCATCGATCACCAGCGCGCCGAGCTCCCGCAGGATCGACGACACCGTGCTCTTCCCCGAGGCGACGCCCCCCGTGAGTCCGATCCGCACCGGTTCCCTTCCTGGTCAGCCGCGTCACCGTGGCCACCTCGGGCCGGCGCGCGAGCAGCAGCGACAGTCCGTGGTACTCGCACCACGTGAGGTCCTCGTAGCCGACGGAGGCCACCAGGCGCTCGGCCTCCTCCTGGCTCATGGGGCCCCCACCGAGCAGGTGGGAGGAGTGCTCCGACAACGCCTTCTGGAAGGAGCAGTCGCGCGTCGGGACGTTGAGGGACATCACCAGCCACCCCTCCGGACGCAGCGCGTGGCGCACCCGCTCGAGGCCCTCCTCCAGCGCCGCCGGTGGCAGGAAGGGCTGGGGCAGCCAGGCGAGGTCGAAGGTCTCCTCCTCGCCGAGCTCGGCGACGTCGAGCTGGCGGAGCTCGACCTGCCCGTCGTACCCGCGGTCGGCGACCTCCTTGCGGGCCGCCTCGAGGACGTCGGGGAGGATGTCGAGGCCGACGGCCGTCGCGCCCGGGAACAGCTCGCACATGCGGAGCGAGATCGCCGCGACGCCGACGCCGACGTCGAGGAAGCGACCCCGACCGGACTCGAAGGCCTCGCGAGGCCCGGGCATCGTGCTCATCTGCTCGGCGATCATGTCGGCGGCCATCGAGCTGGCCCGCCCCTGGGCCTTCACGACGACCGGGTCCTCGCCGGTCCAGCCGATGCCGCCGCGCTGGGCGTAGCGCAGGGCACGACGCAGGTCGGCGATCGTGCCGGAGGCGAGCGCCATGGGGTCCATCGGGTCGTGGTGGTGCCCGTCGGGGTCGGCGAGCGCGAAGCCGTCGCCGTCGCGGACGAGCACGCCGGCCGCGGTCAGCAGCTCGGCGTCGACGAGGTCGTCGTCCTCCAGGGGCTCGCCGGCCAGCATCCGCGACCAGCCGCCCTGGTGAGCGAGGCGGGCCTGCGCGGCGAGCACCATGGGGTGGAACCGTGCCGCAGGGTCGACCTCCCTCATCGACGCTCCTTCCAAGCTTCCCGGGCGTGTCACGCCGTGCCGTGACTCGTAGTCCATCACATCTGCCAAGGCCAGCCTGGTGGTTTCCGTGTCGTGACGGAGTAGTACCCGTCCCGCTCGAACCCAACCTGACCCGCGACCGGCAGCGTCGGCCGGCACGAGCTCAGCTCGCCTCCTGGCCGAACCGGCGGCGGTACTGCTGCGGGCTGAGGCCCCGCACGCGCGTGAAGTGGTGCCGCAGGGCCGCCGCTCCCCCGAAGCCGACCGCGTCCGCCACCCGCTCCACCGGCAGGTCGGTGGTCTCCAGCAGCTCCTCGGCGCGGATGACTCGCTGCAGCGTCAGCCACGCGTGCGGGGTGGTGCCGGTCTCGGCCCGGAAGCGCCGGGCGAAGGTCCGCTCCGACATCGCGGCGGTGCGGGCCAGCGAGGTGACGGTCAGGGGCTCGGCGAGGTGCTCGAGCATCCAGACGAGCAGCCCCCCGAGCGTCTCCTCGTCGCACGAGGGGACGGCGGAGCGGATGAACTGGGCCTGCCCGCCGTCGCGCTGCGGTGGCACCACCATGCGGCGGGCGACCGCCGAGGCGACGGCGGCGCCGTGCTCCTCGCGCCAGAGGTGGAGGGCAGCGTCGATGCCGGCGGCCGTGCCGGCGCTGGTCACGACCGGACCGTCGTCGACGTACAGCACCTCGGGCACGACCGATGCGGCCGGGAAACGCTCGGCGAGCTCCTGGGTGTGCCTCCAGTGCGTGGTGCAGCGCCGGCCGTCGAGCAGGCCCGCCTCGCCGAGCACGAAGGCTCCGGAGCACACGGACAGCACGCGCGCCCCGCGCTCGTGGGCGGCACGCACGGCCTCGACCACCGCCGCCGGCGGCGGCAGGCCCGAGTCGAAGGCCGGCACCGCGACGAGGTCGGCCTGCGCCACCCGGTCGAGGTCGTGGTCGGCACCGATCGTGAAGCCGCCGGAGGAGCGGACCGGGCGCCCGCCGGGTGCGCACACGGCGAAGCCCAGCAGCGGGACGCCGTCGTCGCGGCGGTCGACGCCGAAGGCCTCGCAGAGCACGCCCAGCTCGAAGGGGGCCACGCCCTCGTCGACGATCACGGCCACGTCGGTCAGCATGCAGCCATCGTGCCACAGGAATGGCAGGAAATCGACGGGGAGGGGCATCTCCGCCACTGGTGGCAGGAAAGAGACGGGAGCAGGATTACTGCCATGACCTCCTTCACCGCCTTCGTCGTCCTCGTCCCTCTGGCTGTCGTCCTCGTCGCCCTGGCCTGGGCGGGCGTCCGCCTGGCCCGCTTCGTCTTCGCCGACGGCAGCGTGGACCTGCGCGGCCACCTCCGCCGTCCCGCCACCGACCTCCTGCCCAGCAGCCACCTCGACCCGTTCCCGACTCACCCCACCGCCCTGCTGCGGTGAGCCGCCCTCCGGTGTCGCACACGACGAACGCCCCCGACCCGTGAGGGTCGAGGGCGTTCGTCCGTCTCAGCCGGTCGCGGCCGGTCTCAGCCGATCAGCGGCACCGGGTCAGTTGCCGCCGGTGAGCTTGTCGCGCAGCGCCTGGAGAGCCTCGTCGCTGGCGAGCGAGCCCTCCTTCTCCGGAGCGTCGGAGGTGTACGACGTCGACTCGCCGGCCTCCGCCTCGGCCTTCTTGGCCTCGTCCTGCTGCTTGACGTGGGCCTCCCAGCGGGCGTGGGCCTCGGCGTACTGCTTCTCCCACTCGGCGCGCTGGTCGTCGTAGCCCTCGAGCCACTCGCCCGTGCCGGAGTCGAAGCCCTCGGGGTAGATGTAGTTGCCCGCGTCGTCGTAGGTCGCCGCCATGCCGTAGAGCGTGGGGTCGAACTCCTCGACGTCGCCCGCGGTCGCGGTCTCGTTCGCCTGCTTCAGCGACAGCGAGATCCGGCGACGCTCGAGGTCGATGTCGATGATCTTGACCATGACGTCGTCGTTGACCTGGACGACCTGCTCGGGGATCTCGACGTGACGCTCGGCGAGCTCGGAGATGTGCACCAGGCCCTCGATGCCCTCCTCGACACGGACGAACGAGCCGAAGGGCACCAGCTTGGTGACCTTGCCCGGCACGATCTGGCCGATCTGGTGGGTGCGGGCGAAGTGCTGCCACGGGTCCTCCTGCGTCGCCTTCAGCGACAGGGAGACACGCTCGCGGTCCATGTCCACGTCGAGCACCTCGACGGTGACCTCGTCACCGACGGTGACGACCTCGCTCGGGTGGTCGATGTGCTTCCACGACAGCTCCGAGACGTGCACCAGGCCGTCGACGCCACCGAGGTCCACGAACGCACCGAAGTTGACGATCGAGGACACGACGCCCTTGCGGATCTGGCCCTTCTGCAGCTGGGTGAGGAAGCCCTGACGGACCTCGCTCTGGGTCTGCTCGAGCCACGCACGACGGGAGAGCACGACGTTGTTGCGGTTCTTGTCGAGCTCGATGATCTTCGCCTCGAGCTTCTGACCCACGTAGGGCTGCAGGTCGCGCACGCGGCGCATCTCGACCAGCGACGCCGGCAGGAAGCCGCGCAGGCCGATGTCGAGGATCAGGCCGCCCTTGACGACCTCGATGACGGTGCCCTCGACGACGCCGTCCTCCTCCTTGACCTTCTCGATCGTGCCCCAGGCGCGCTCGTACTGCGCGCGCTTCTTGGACAGGATCAGACGGCCTTCCTTGTCCTCCTTCTGGAGCACGAGGGCCTCGACCTGGTCGCCGACCTCGACGACCTCGGAGGGGTCCACGTCGTGCTTGATGGAGAGCTCGCGGCTGGGGATGACGCCCTCGGTCTTGTAACCGATGTCGAGGAGGACCTCGTCGCGGTCCACCTTGACGATGGTCCCCTCGACGATGTCGCCGTCGTTGAAGTACTTGATGGTCTCGTCGATGGCGGCGAGGAAGTCTGCTTCCGACCCGATGTCGTTGACCGCGACCTGCGGGGTCTGGGAGTCGGGAAGAGCGAAAGTGCTGGTCATAAGGTGATGTGAACCTTCGGGTGGATGGAGTCGAGCGGCACGCGCGAAGCCGTTTTCACTACCGAGGGTCCGTGTCCGCCGGACGGCGCGGACACAGGCCCGGCCGGGCGACGCAGCACACGCTGCTGATAGCGAGCGGGAGCCATCTCTGTCCGTGGCGCAGCAGACTCCACACGCGCCTGCCAGGATACGCCGCTCGTGAGGCGCAGGTCCAACCGAGGGCCCTCGGCTTGCCCCACGGGCGCCGATTGCGTACAAGTCAGGGGTGACCAGTCTCCCGGAGGGTGTCCATCCGGCACGCCGGCCCGTCGACGAGGCCGAGACCCTGCGCGCGAACCGTCGCGAGTGGGACGCCTACGCCGACGAGTACCAGGCCACGCACGGCGACTTCCTCGGTGACGTCGGGTTCGTGTGGGGCCCCGAGGGCCACCAGGAGGCCGACCTCGGCGTCCTCGGCGACCCTGCCGAGCTGGCCGGCTGCGTCGCGCTGGAGATCGGCAGCGGCGCCGGCCAGTGCTCGCGGTGGCTGCGCACCCAGGGGGCGGTGGCGTTCGGTCTCGACGTCAGCGAGCGCCAGCTGCAGCACTCGCGTCGCATCGACGAGGCGACCGGCACCGTGGTGCCGTCGGTGCTCGCCACCGCGAGCCGGCTGCCCTTCGCCGACGCCTGCCTCGACCTGGTCTTCTCCTCGTTCGGGGCCCTGCAGTTCGTCGCCGACGGCGACCAGCTGCTCGCCGAGGTCGCCCGTGTGCTGCGCCCCGGCGGACGCTTCGCCTTCTCCGTCACCCACCCCGTCCGCTGGTCGCTGCCCGACGACGACGGGGAGGCCGGCTTCCAGGTCACCAGCTCCTACTGGGACCGCACGCCGTACGTCGAGGAGCACGAGGACGGCACCGCGCAGTACGTCGAGCACCACCGCACCCTGGGCGACTGGGTCGCACTGCTGGCCGGCGAGGGCTTCGCGCTGACCGCGCTCCACGAGCCGCAGTGGCCCGAGGGTCTGGACCGGATCTGGGGCGGCTGGGGTCCGGCGCGCGGGCGGCTGCTGCCCGGCACGGCGATCTTCGTGGCACGCCTGCTGCCGTCCTGACACCGCCCCTAGGCTGGGACGATGAGCCGCTCGTGGTCCCCCTCCCGGTTGCTGGCCAGCGGCGCCTCCA
Source organism: uncultured Actinomycetota bacterium (assembly GCA_963721555.1). GTDB lineage: Bacteria > Actinomycetota > Actinomycetes > Propionibacteriales > Nocardioidaceae > Marmoricola_A. The sequence continues at coordinate 71,163 of CAVRJU010000008.1, forward strand.
TCGCCCTGGCCATCGCCGTGATGAACCTGGCGACCTACGCCTCGACGGTGCTCGCCGCCCGGCTGCTCGGGCCCCGGGAGTACGGCGGGTTCGCCGCCTTCACCGGCCTGCTCCTCGTCGTCGGGGTGCTGATGCTCGGCCTGCAGACCGCGGGCGCCCGGCGCGTCGCCGCGGACCCCGACCGGGTGGGCCAGATCGAGGGCATGCTGCTGCGCGTCACCTACCGCTGCGCCTGGGTGGTCCTCGGGATCTGCGCGCTGCTGACCCCGGTCTTCGAGATCGTGCTCGACCTGCGCAGCTGGGTGACCGCGGCGCTGGTGGCGCTGGTGGTGTGGCCGATGACGGTCGTCGGCGGGGTGTCCGGCATCCTCCAGGGCGAGCGGCGCTGGCCGCCGCTGGCGCTGCTCTACCTGACCATGGGCCTGTCCCGGCTCGTGGCCACCCTGGTGCTGCTGTGGCGACCGACCGAGACCGTGGCCGCGTTCAGCATGGTCGTCGGCTTCGCCGTCCCCGCCCTGGTGGGCTGGCTCGCGCTGCGCTCCGGCGCGGTCCGCCGCGACCCCTCCGGCACCGGCGAGCACACCTCGACGTCGGTGCTGCGCGAGGTCGGGACCAACTCGCACGTGCTGCTGGCGTTCTTCGCGCTGTCCAACGCCGACGTCATCCTCGTGCGCGCGGTCCTCGACGGCCACGACGCGGGCCTCTACGCCGGCGGCCTGATCCTGGTGAAGAGCCTGCTGTTCCTGCCGCAGTTCGTGATCGTGGTGGCCTTCCCCTCGCTGTCGACCGCGGAGGCACGACGTACGGCACTGACGCGCAGCGTCGCCCTCGTGCTGGGCCTCGGCGCCGTCGGCACGGTGGCGGCCTGGGCGCTGAGCAGCGTCGCGCTGGTCTTCGTCGGCGGAGGGGAGTACGCCGAGATCCAGGACCGGCTGTGGCTCTTCGCGGTGCTCGGAACGGTGCTGTCGACGATCCAGCTGCTGATCTACAGCGTCGTGGCGCGTCAGTCCCGGCGCACCGTGTACCTGGTGTGGGCCGCCCTGGTGCTGCTGGCGCTCGGGGTCAGCCAGGCCACCACGGTCACCGGGACCCTGGTGGTGGTGACCGCGGTGGACAGCGTGCTGCTCGTGCTGCTGCTGGCCATCAGCTGGTGGCGCCTGCGCGAGGACGACCAGGAGGCGCGGACCGCCGCGCGGGCGCGACCTGAGCCGGCGCCCGCGCCCTAGTGCGCGGCCTCGTGCCAGCTCTGGCCGGTGCCGACGGAGACGTCGAGGGGGACGGTGAGGTCGGCCGCGGCCGCCATCTCGCGCCGCACCAGCGCCTCGAGCCGCTCCCGCTCCCCCGGCGCCACCTCCAGCACGAGCTCGTCGTGGACCTGCAGCAGCATGCGTGAGCCCAGCCCCTCGTCGGCGATCGCGGTGTCCACCTTGAGCATCGCGACCTTGATGATGTCGGCCGCCGATCCCTGGATGGGGGCGTTGAGCGCCATCCGCTCGGCCATCTCGCGCCGCTGCCGGTTGTCGCTGGTGAGGTCGGGCAGGTAGCGGCGGCGACCCATGATCGTCTCGGTGAACCCGGAGCGACGCGCCTCCTCGACGATGCCGGCGAGGTAGTCGCGCACGCCGCCGAAGGTCTCGAAGTACTCCTCCATCATCCCGCGGGCCTCGGACGGCTCGATCTTCAGCTGCTGCGACAACCCGTAGGCCGACAGCCCGTAGGCCAGGCCGTAGTTCATCGCCTTGATCTTGGCGCGCATCTCGCTGGTCACGTCCGCGGCCTCGACGTCGAAGACCCGGGAGGCCGTCGCGGAGTGGAAGTCCATGCCCGAGCGGAAGGACTCGATGAGGGCGGCGTCCTCGGAGAGGTGCGCCATGATCCGCATCTCGATCTGGCTGTAGTCGGCCGTCATCAGCGACTCGTGGCCCGGGGCCACCACGAAGGCCTCGCGGATGCGACGCCCCTCCTCGGTGCGCACCGGGATGTTCTGCAGGTTCGGGTCGGTGCTGGACAGCCGGCCGGTGGCGGCGATCAGCTGGTTGAAGGTGGTGTGGATGCGGCCGTCGGGCTGCACCGTCTTGAGCAGGCCCTCGACGGTCTGGCGCAGCCGGATGACGTCACGGTGGCGCAGCAGGTGCTGCAGGAACGGGTGCTCGGTCTTCTCGAGGAGCGAGGCCAGCGCGTCGGCGTCGGTGGTGTACCCGGTCTTGGTGCGCTTGGTCTTCGGCATGTTCAGCTCGTCGAAGAGCACCACCTGCAGCTGCTTGGGCGAGCCGAGGTTGATCTCCTTGCCGATGACGTCGTAGGCCTCCTGGGCTGCCGTCCGCACCCCCTCGCCGAAGCCTGACTCCAGCTCCTCGAGCCGGTCGGTGTCCACGGCGATGCCGAGCTGCTCCATCCGTGCCAGCACGGTGACGAGCGGCAGCTCCACGTCGGCCAGCAGGGCGGTGCCGCCGCGCTCGTCGAGCTCGGTGTCGAGCGCCTCGGCCAGGTCGAGGGTGGCGCGGGCGTGCACGGCGCCGATCTCGGCGTCGCGGGAGTCGCCGACGTCGAGGGTGAGCTGGTCGCCGTCGTCCTCGCCGCCGGCCTTCAGCTCCCGCTTGAGGTAGCGCAGGGTCAGGTCGGCCAGGTCGTAGGAGCGCTGGTCGGGCCGCGAGAGGTACGCCGACAGCGCGGTGTCGCGGTCGAGGCCGGCCAACGTCCACCCGCGGGCAGCCAGGGCGAGCATCGGGCCCTTGGCGTCGTGGAGCACCTTGGGCTGCCCGGCGTCGCCCAGCCAGGCCCCGAGCGCGGCGTCGTCCTCCGGGGTGAGCGCGGCGGTGTCGATCCACACCGCGGCTCCCTCGGTGGCCAGCGCCAGGCCCTGGACGTCGCCGCTGCCGGCGCGCCACACGCCGCGGACGTGGACCCCGACCCGCGCGCCGGTGGTGGCGTGCTCGCCCAGCCAGGCCGCCAGCCCGCCGGCCGCCACCTCGGTGACGCCGACCTCGAAGCCGTCGCCCTCGATCTCCTCCTCGGAGGTGAGGGTCTCGAAGAGACGGTCGCGCAGCACCCGGAACTCCAGGCTGTCGAAGACCTGGTGGACCTCGGTGCGGTCCCACGGCTGGACCATGAGGTCGACCGGCTTCAGCGGCAGGTCGAGGTCGCGCACGAGGGCGTTGAGCCGCCGGTTGCGCAGCACGTCGGTCAGGTGCTCGCGCAGCGACTCCCCCTTCTTGCCCGTGATCTTGTCGGCGTTGGTGATGACGCCGTCGAGGTCGCCGTACTGCTTGATCCAGCGGGCCGCGAAGCCCGGGCCGACGCCGGGGACGCCGGGCAGGTTGTCGGAGGTCTCGCCCACGATCGCGGCGAGCTCGGGGTACTGGTGGGGCGGGACGCCGTAGCGCTCCTCCACCGCGGCCGGCGTCATGCGCTTCATCTCCGAGACGCCGCGCATCGGGTAGATGACCGTGGTCAGGTCGTCGACGAGCTGGAACGAGTCGCGGTCGCCGGTGCAGATGAGCACCTCGAAGCCCTCGTCGCGCGCCTGGGTCGCCAGGGTCCCGATGACGTCGTCGGCCTCGAAGCCGGGCTTCTCGACGTAGGGCACCCGCAGGGCGTCGAGCACCTCCTTGATCAACGACACCTGGCCGTTGAACTCGGTCGGCGAGGAGGACCGGTTCGCCTTGTACTCGACGTACTCCTCGGACCGGAAGGTCTGGCGCGAGACGTCGAAGGCGACCGCGAGGTGGGTCGGCGCCTCGTCGCGCAGCACGTTGATGAGCATCGAGGTGAAGCCGTAGACGGCGTTGGTCGACTGGCCGGTGGTGGTGGAGAAGTTCTCCACCGGGAGCGCGAAGAAGGCTCGGTAGGCCAGCGAGTGGCCGTCGAGGAGCAGCAGCCGGGGGCGGTCGGCGGGGACGGCGGGTGTCGACATGCAGGCGATGCTAGTGCGGGTCGGCGACAGGACCCGTCGGGGTCACAGGCGGACGTCGCCCGCGCGGAGCCGGCGCTGCGAGCGCCGCATCGCGACGACCTGACCGGTCCGTCGCGTGCCGCGGCTCAGCCCGCGCGGAGCGATGGTCTCCTCGCGCAGCAGCCGAGAGCGCAGGGCGACCGCGGTCGTGGCGCGGAGCACCCCGACCTGGCCCAGGCCCAGGCGCGCGAGGAAGCGGTTCGTGTCGCGGTCGGAGGCGGCGGAACCGGCGAGCACCGTGCTCAGGCCGCGCTCCTCGGCCCAGCCCAGGGCGGCGTCGAGCAGTCCGGTGCCGACGTCGCCGGCGGCGTGGCCGGCGGCGACCTGCAGGTGGCTGACGTGCAGGGCGGGCTCGGCGTCCAGCGGGGAGACGTAGGCGACGCGGAGGTAGGCACAACCCGCGACCTCGCCCTCGACCTCGGCGACGACGACCCGGGTGTCGACCTGCTCGGCGTGGCGCGCGACCGAGCTGGCGACCCGCTCGACGTCGGCGGTCTCCCAGAGGTCGACCAGCGCGGAGACGTCCTCGCTCCCGGCCTCTCGCACCGTCACCTGCCCACGCGACACCGCACACCTCCCACGTCCGTCACACACCTCGTCCGAGCCGGGTCGGTGCGCCGGCTCGGTGCTGCTCTCCCCCGTCTCCCAAACCCGGAGAGACTACCTGTTGCGCTGCGACTTCCCCACCTCGCGCAGCAGAACTGGTACATCCGTGCCAGACGACCGCAAACCCTGCGGACGGCTGTGTGACAGCCAGGATACGATTCGCGCGCCGATCTCGCCCCTCGGACGCCGACGCCCTAGGGTGATCCCCCAGGAGCCAGGGGTGGTGACCATGCCACCCCCGCCTGCACGCGTCAGCCGAGGCCGAAGGAGCCGTATGCACGCCCGACACTCTCGGACCGTTGCCACTCTCGCCGTGTCCGTGGTCGTCTCGCTGATGGGGGCGCTGCTGCTGCTGGCCGCCCCGGCGAACGCCGCGGCACCGAGCGGCGCCGGTCCCGCCTCGTCCGCCTCGGCGGCCCCGTGCGTCCTGCCCGAGGCCAGCGACGACGAGACCATCTCCATCATCGGCCGCATCTGCGACCGCCGCGAGTCACCGCCCGCGCCCGTCGAGGGCGTCGACTTCACCGTCGAGGACAGCAGCGGCAACCCCGTCGGCGAGGCCACGTCCGCCGCCGACGGCACCTTCGAGGTGGAGCTGCCCGGCGACCCGGTGTCGAACCTCGGCAAGGAGTTCGTCGTCGTCATCGACGAGGAGTCGCTGCCCGAGGGCGCCGCCCTCGCCAACAGCGAGGACCTCGAGCGCAGCGTGCAGATCAACCTCGACAACGACGTGTCGATCACGTTCCCGGTCGGCGAGAACCCCAACAGCGTCTCCGGGAAGGTCACGCAGGCGGTGCAGCTCTTCGTCGGTGGTCTGGTCTTCTCGGTGCTGCTCGCGATGGCGGCGCTGGGCCTGTCGATGATCTTCGGCACCACCGGGCTGACCAACTTCGCGCACGGGGAGCTCATCACCTTCGGCGCGATCATCGCCTACGCCGTCGACCAGCTGCCCGGCGCGATCCGCATCGGCGACCTCAACATCACCGTGGTGGTCGCGGTGTTCATCGCCTTCCTCGCCTCCGGCGCCTTCGGCTGGGCCAACGACGCGGCCCTGTGGAAGCCGCTGCGCCGCCGCGGCACCGGCGTGATCGCGATGATGATCGTCAGCATCGGCCTGTCGATCTTCCTGCGCAACGTCTACCAGTTCTTCTCCGGCGCCCAGAGCCGCAACTACTCGCAGTACGCCGCCGTGCGTCCGTGGGAGATCGGCCCGATCCTCATCACCTCCCGTGACGTGGCGGTGATCGTCATCGGGCTCCTCGTGCTGGTCGCGACCACCTCGCTGCTGCAGTTCACCCGGCTCGGCAAGGCCACCAGGGCGGTGGCCGACAACCCGGCCCTGTCCGCCTCGACCGGCATCAACGTGGAGCGGGTGATCTCGCTGGTGTGGATCGGCGGCACCGCGCTGGCCGGCCTGGCGGGCGCGCTGCTGGCGCTCACGCAGGGCTTCGACTACCAGGTCGGGTTCAAGATCCTGCTGCTGGTCTTCGCCGCCACCGTGCTCGGAGGTCTGGGCACCATCTGGGGCGCCATCATCGGCGCCTTCTTCGTCGGGCTCTTCACCGAGCTCACGACGTTGTTCGTGCCGGCGGAGTTCAAGTTCGTGGGTGCCCTGCTCGTGCTCATCATCGTGCTGCTCATCAGGCCGCAGGGACTGCTGGGCAAAGCCCAGCGGGTCGGCTGAGGAAGGAAACCCATGGACCTCCAACAGATCCTCACCCTCTCGCTGCAGCAGGCCCTCGGCCCCACTGCCGTGATCTACGCCCTCGCGGCCATCGGCCTCAACGTGCACTTCGGCTACACCGGCCTGCTGAACTTCGGCCAGGCCGGCTTCATGATGGTCGCCGGCTACGCCTTCGTGTCGGTCTCGGTCATCTGGGGCGGCAGCCTCTGGCTGGGCATCCCGATCGCCTTCGTGCTCACGATCATCCTGGCGCTGATCCTCGGTGTGCCCACGCTGCGGCTGCGGGCCGACTACCTCGCCATCGTCACGATCGCCGCCGCGGAGATCATCCGGCAGACCATCAGCGCGGCCAGCTTCTCCGAGACCTTCGGCGGCCAGGACGGTGTCACCGGCTTCATCACGCCGTTCCGCGAGCTCAACCCGTTCTCCGGCACCATCGGCATCCCCGGGCTGGTGGAGTGGCGCGCCTTCGACTTCTGGGTGATGACGGTCGGCTGGACGCTGGTCGCCCTGTGCTGCCTCATCGTCTGGGCGCTGATGCGCAGCCCCTGGGGACGCGTGCTCAAGTCCATCCGTGAGGACGAGAACGCCGTCCGCTCGCTGGGCAAGAACGTGTACTCCTACAAGATGCAGTCGCTGATCATCGGCGGCATGTTCGGTGGCCTCGCCGGCATCATGACCGCGCTGCGGTCGGCCTCGATCGGTCCGTCCTTCTTCGCCACCGACGTCACGTTCTTCGCCTACACCGTGCTGCTCATCGGTGGCGCGGCCCGCGTGCTCGGCCCGGTGATCGGCTCGATCATCTTCTGGTTCCTCATCACCGCGCTGGGCGTCTTCTTCGCCCAGGCGACCTCGGGCGCCGACCCGATCATCCCGGCCTGGATCATGACCAACACCCAGGCCAGCCTCATGCGCTTCATCTTCCTGGGCCTGGGGCTGATGCTGCTGATGATCTTCCGACCACAAGGGATCTTCGGAGACCGAAGGGAGCTGGCCATCGATGCCCGCTGACACCTCATCCACCGGCGGCTCGACGGCCGCGACCCCCAGCCCGTCGCAGGCGGCCCGGGACGCGCTCACGGCCGTGCCCCACGAGCCGGGCGCACCCAAGCCGGACCCGATCGTGGTCGCCGACAAGATCACCCGCCGCTTCGGCGGCCTCACCGCGGTCGACGTCGAGCACGTCGAGATCCAGCGCGGTGTCATCACAGGACTCATCGGGCCCAACGGCGCCGGCAAGACCACGTTCTTCAACCTCCTGACCGGCTTCGACCGCCCGGACACCGGTGACTGGTCCTTCAACGGCAAGAGCCTCAAGGGCGTGCCGGCGTACAAGGTGGCGCGGCGCGGCATGGTGCGCACCTTCCAGCTGACCAAGGTGCTGTCCAAGCTGACCGTCATCGAGAACATGCGGGTCGGCGCCACCGGGCAGAAGGGCGAGTCGGTCTTCGCCGCGCTCTTCGCGCCGCTGTGGCGTGCCCAGGAGCAGGCCAACACCGAGAGGGCCGACCGCCTCCTCGAGCGCTTCCTGCTCATCAAGAAGCGTGAGGACTTCGCCGGCTCGCTCTCGGGCGGTCAGCGGAAGCTGCTGGAGATGGCCCGCGCGCTGATGGCCGACCCCGAGCTGGTCATGCTCGACGAGCCCATGGCGGGGGTGAACCCGGCGCTCAAGCAGAGCCTGCTGGGCCACGTGAAGGCGCTGCGCGACGAGGGCCGCTCGGTGCTGTTCGTCGAGCACGACATGGACATGGTCCGCGACATCTCCGACTGGGTCATCGTGATGGCCCAGGGCAAGATCGTCGCGGAGGGACCGCCGGACGCCGTCATGGCCGACCCACGCGTCATCGACGCCTACCTCGGCGCCCACCACGACACCGACCTCTCCGAGGAGCAGGAGCGGCAGATCCTGGAGGCGGCCGAGGCCGAGCTGGCCCGCAAGGACGACGACAAGGGAGACAAGGCATGAGCGAGACCACCGGCTCCCCCGCCCCGGACGCACCGCGGGAGACCGCGCTGAGCGGCAGCGAGTCCTCCGACGTACCAGGCCGTGAGGAGCACCTCAAGGCGGCCGACAACGCCGTGCTGCGCGCCGACGACCTCATCGCCGGCTACCTGCCGGGGGTGAACATCCTCAACGGCGCCGACCTGTACTGCCACGAGGGCGAGCTCGTCGGCATCATCGGCCCCAACGGCGCCGGCAAGTCGACGCTGCTCAAGGCGCTCTTCGGCCTGGTGAAGATCAAGACCGGGACCGTCAAGCTCCGTGGCGACGACGTGACCAACGCGCGCGCCGACGTGCTCGTGGCCAAGGGCATCGGCTTCGTGCCGCAGACCAACAACGTCTTCCCCTCGCTGACCATCCAGGAGAACCTCGAGATGGGCGTCTACCAGCGCCCCAAGAGCTTCAAGAAGCGCTTCGAGTTCGTCGGCGAGCTCTTCCCGGCGCTGCTGGACCGTCGCGCCCAGCGCGCCGGCTCGCTGTCCGGCGGTGAGCGCCAGATGGTGGCCATGGGCCGGGCGCTGATGATGGAGCCTTCCGTGCTGCTGCTCGACGAGCCGTCGGCCGGTCTGTCACCCGTCATGCAGGACGAGGTCTTCGTGCAGACCCGGCGCATCAACCGCGCCGGCGTCTCGGTCGTCATGGTCGAGCAGAACGCCCGCCGCTGCCTGCAGATCTGCGACCGCGGCTACGTGCTCGACCAGGGCCGCAACGCCTACACCGGCACCGGCCAGGAGCTCTCCAAGGACCCCAAGGTCATCGAGCTCTACCTCGGGACGCTCGCCAAGGCCTGACCCGCCCCGCCTCCCCGTGGTGGTGGCGTTTCCACGGTTCCCGGGGTGCCGGTTTCACTAGGTACCTAGTGACTCCAGCGCTTCCCGAGCGTTGCATCGCTCGGGAAGCGCCAGTTTTGTGGGGGAAGCACCGGCCCGTACGCCGGCCGTGGCTGGCCTGCGCCCGAGCGGCTCACGACGCATGTGTCCGCGAGCCGCACGCGCCTGCAGGACGTACGCCGTACGTGATCGCGCCTCGACGTGTCGACGCCGGCCCCTGCGGACGCACGGAGGCCCCTCCAGGGACGCAGAAGGGCCCGGCCGCCGTGGCGACCGGGCCCTCCGCTGTGGTGCTAGGTGGTGCGTGAGGACGAGCCTCGGGTGGATCAGTCGATCAGTTGACGACGCCGGAGACGCTGTCGACCTGCTCGAAGGTGTTGCCCTTGCTGTACTCGTTGACACCGATGGTGCCCGACGCCGGCGAGCCGGTGTCGTTCATGTCGGTCGGACCGCTGGCACCCTCGTAGTCGATGTCCTCGCCGTCCTCGAGCAGCGCGGCGCACTCCTCGAACGTGCTGCACTGCGTGCCGTCCTTGGTGACGTTGATGATCTCGGCACCGACAGCCTCGCCGGAGTCGTCACCAGCGGCGATGGCCGCGAGCGCGATGATCATCGCCGCGTCGTAGGACTGCGGGCCGTAGCTGAAGTCCTTCAGCTTGGGGTCGACCTCGAGGAGACGGTCGTTGAAGCCCGGGTCCGGGTTGCCGGACACCGGGAGGGTGCCCTTGACGCCCTCCAGGTCGAACGACTCCTTGGAGTAGTCGGCCAGGTTGCCGTCCACGAAGTAGATCTGGATGTCCTGGGGCCCGATGCCGTTGCCGATGAGCTGCGGGATGATCTTCGTGGTCTCCTCGAAGCCCACGAGGACGAGCGCGTCCGGCTTGGCGGCGGCGATCTTGGCGACCTCCGCGCTGTACTTCGTGGCGTCGGCGGCGTAGAGCACGAACTCCGCCACGTTGGCGCCCTTCTCCTCGAGCGTGGTCTGCACCTGCTCGGAGAGACCCTCGCCGTAGAAGTCCTGGCGACCCATGATGGCGACGTTCTCGAAGCCGTCCTCGACCGCGAGGTTCGCCAGGACCTGGCCCTGGAGCCGGTCGGAGGGAGCCGTGCGGAAGTAGAGGCCGTTGTCCTCGTAGGTGTCGAAGCCCGCCGCGGTGTTGGCCGGCGAGAAGTGCACGACACCGGCGCCGGTGATCTTGTCGATCACGGACACCGAGACGCCGGACGCAGCCGCGCCGATGATGGCGTCGACGTCGTCGCTGAGCAGGTTGTCGACCTCGCTGCCCGCGATGTCGGGGGTGCCGTCACCGGAGTCGGCGTCGATCTTCTCGACCGGCTTGCCGAGCACGCCACCGGCCTCGTTGATCTCGTCGACGGCCAGCTGGACGCCCGCGAACTCCGGGGGGCCGAGGAAGGCGAGGTCGCCGGTCTGCGGCAGCAGCGTGCCGAGGGTGAGGGTGCCGTCACCCTTGGGCTCGCTGGAGCCTTCGCTGGACGAGGACTCCTCGTCGCTGGGGGTGCTGGTCCCTTCACTGCTGGAGTCGTCGCCACAGGCGGCGAGGACCAGAGCCGACGCGGCGCAGGCCACGGCAAAGCGCGAAGCGCGGTTCGGGCGTTTCATGGAGCCTCCGGAAAAGTTGTGCAACGGGAGCATGCCGCGCAGGATCACTGGGCATGACTTGATATTGGGGTGCAACCTATCCACAAAAATGCGCTGTGGAGCAGAGCGAAGGGCCCGAACGGGCCGTGTTGTTGCACATTCGTGATCGGGAGCGGGATCTGTCCGGAAAGTCCCGGCTCCGCGCGGGTCAGTCCGAACGGCTCGGAGCGTCGTCGGCGGGGGTCTCGGCGGGCGCAGCGGCCGTCTCCGTCGCCGCCTCGGTCGCGGCGCCTGTGCGCTCGACGAGGTCGGGGCCGTGGGTGAGGACGCCCTCGGCGACCTGCTTCATCGACAGCCGCAGGTCCATGGCGGTCTTCTGGATCCACCGGAAGGCTTCGGGCTCGGAGAGCTCGAGTCGCTGCTGCAGGACGCCCTTGGCACGGTCGACCAGCTTGCGGGTCTCCAGCCGCTCGGTGAGGTCGGCGACCTCCGACTCGACCTGCCGGAGCTCGGCGAAGCGGCTCAGCGCCATCTCGATGGCGGGCACGAGGTCGTTCTTGGTGAAGGGCTTGACCAGGTAGGCCATCGCTCCGGCGTCGCGGGCCCGCTCGATCAGCTCGCGCTGGCTGAAGGCGGTCAGGATCACGACCGGGGCGATCCGCTCGGCGGCGATGGTCTGCGCCGCGGCGATGCCGTCGAGCCGCGGCATCTTGACGTCGAGCACCACCAGGTCGGGCCGGTGCTCGCGCGCCAGCTCGATCGCGGTCTCCCCGTCACCGGCCTGGCCGACGACCTCGAAGTCCTCCTCGACCAGCATCTCCGCGAGGTCCATGCGGATCAGTGCCTCGTCCTCGGCGATGACCACGCGTCGGCGTACGTCGGCGGCGTGGGACGCACGGGCGGGGCCGGCCGGCACTTCCGACGGGGGCGAGCTGGGCGAGGACGGGGTCACGGCAGCCCAGGGTAGTGGCAGGTCAGGCGTGGCCGCGTCGCGGGGGCGCGACGTCGCCGTCGGACGAGCCGTCGCTGTCCGGGCCGTCGAGCTGGTCGAGGTAGAGACGCACGTCCTCGCGCTCCACGCGCTGGCGCGACAGCCGGGTTGCCTCGTGGCGGGCGTTGGTGATCGCGCGCGCCTGGCCGAACCGAGCCGCCGAGAGGTCGAGCCACGTCCGGGCGCTGCGCGCCAAGGCCTTGCTCACACCCACTCGTGCTCCTTCGTCGACGTGTCCGGGACGGCCCCACCTTGCCACCGCCGAGTACGGATGTGAACCCTGGAGCCCGGCCGGTCCGCCGGCTGAGACCGGGCCTCGCGCGCCCCCCGGTCCGGTCCTTCGTACGCCGTCGCGGTCGGCTACCGTGTGCCTGGCTCGACCGGTGCGACCGGCTCGACCGGCCCCGGTAGCCCAATGGCAGAGGCAGTGGTCTCAAACACCATCCAGTGTGGGTTCGAATCCCACCCGGGGCACTCTCGCCCCTCGCCCGCGCGTGGGTCAGGAGCGGCGACGGTAGGCGGGGGCGACCTCGTTGATGGCGTCGCCCATGCGGTGGATGCGCAGCGCGTTGGTGGAGCCGGGGATCCCGGGCGGGCTGCCGGCGATGATGACCACGAGGTCACCCTCCTCGACGCGCCCGATCTTCAGCAGCGCCTCGTCGACCTGGCGCACCATCTCGTCGGTGTGGTCGACGGACGCGCCGATGAAGGTCTCGACGCCCCACGACAGGGCCAGCTGCGAGCGCACGTGCGGCACCGGGCTGAAGGCCAGCACCGGGATCTCGCTGCGGTAGCGCGAGAGCCGGCGGGCGGAGTCGCCGCTGACGGAGAAGGCGACGAGGTACTTCGCACCCACCCGCTCGGCCACCTCGGCGGCGGCCTTGGCCACGACGCCGCCGCGGGTGCGCGGCTGCCAGTCGATGGCGGCCATGCGCGGCAGCACGTGGTCCTCGGTGGACTCGATGATGCGGGCCATGGTGGACACGGTCTCGATGGGGTACTCCCCCACGCTGGTCTCGCCCGACAGCATCACCGCGTCGGTGCCGTCGAGGACCGCGTTGGCGACGTCGGAGGCCTCGGCGCGGGTCGGCCGCGGGGCGCTGATCATCGACTCGAGCATCTGGGTGGCGGTGATGACCGGCTTGGCGTTGCGGCGGGTCAGCTCGATGACCTGCTTCTGCAGGAACGGGACGTCCTCGAGCGGGCACTCGACGCCGAGGTCGCCGCGGGCGACCATGGTGCCGTCGAAGGCTCGGACGATCTCGGCCAGGTTCTCGATGGCCTGCGGCTTCTCGATCTTGGCGATGACCGGCAGCCGCACGCCCTCCTCGTCCATGATCGCGCGCACGTCGTCGACGTCGGCGGCCGAGCGCACGAACGACAGCGCGATGATGTCGGCGGTCAGCTTCAGCGCCCAGCGCAGGTCGTCCTTGTCCTTCTCGCTCATCGCCGGCACCGAGACCGCGACCCCGGGCAGGTTGATGCCCTTGTTGTCGCTGAGCCGCCCGCCCCCGTTGCAGCGGCACAGCACGTCGGTGTCGTCGACCGAGACCACCTCGAGGCGGACCCGGCCGTCGTCGATGAGCACCTGGTCACCGGCGCTCACGTCGCCCGGCAGCCCCTTGTACGTCGTGCTGACCGCGTCGGCGTCCCCGGGGACGTCACGGGTGGTGATCGTGATCTCCTGGCCGTCCTCGAGGTCGATCGGCCCGACCTTGATCTTGCCGAGACGGATCTTGGGGCCCTGGAGGTCCACGAGGATGCCGACCCCGCGCCCGGTGGCGTCGGAGGCGTCACGCACCATGCGATAGACCTTCTCGTGGTCCTCGTAGGTGCCGTGGCTCAGGTTCAGCCGGGCGACGTCCATGCCGGCCTCGACCAGCTCGCGGACGCGCTCGGGGGTGGAGGTCGCAGGACCCAGGGTGCAGACGATCTTGGCTCTACGCACGCCTCGACCCTACCGCTCCCCCGACCGCCCCAATCCTCCTCCTGGAACGTTCCAAGGAATTCACACAACCGTCACGCCCGGCCGTCTGACCGGGCGCCACGCAGCGGGAACGTCTCAGACGACGAGCGGCCGCTCGGTCGGCGGGATCGGCGACGGCAGCGTGGTCGAGCCCCGCAGGTAGGTGTCCACCGCAGCGGCGGCGGCCCGTCCCTCGGCGATCGCCCACACGATGAGCGACTGCCCGCGTCCGGCGTCCCCGGCGACGTACACGCCCTTCGCCGAGGAGGCGTACGTCGAGTCGCGGCGCACGTTCGTGCGGTCGTCGAGGTCGAGACCGAGCTGGTCGACCAGGACGTCGCTCTCGGGCCCGGTGAAGCCCATGGCGAACAGCACCAGGTCGGCCGGGATCTCCTTCTCGCTGCCCTCGATCTCGGCGAACTTCGCGTCGACCTCCACGATCTGCAGCGCGCGGACCTTGCCGTCCTCGGTGCCGAGGAACTGCTTGGTCGAGGCGGAGTAGACGCGGTCGCCGCCCTCCTCGTGGGCCGAGGACACCCGGAAGAGCATCGGGTACGTCGGCCAGGGCTGGTTGCCGGGGCGGTCCTGCCCGGGCTGCGACATGATCTCGAGCTGGGTGACCGAGGCGGCCTCCTGGCGCAGCGAGGTGCCGAGGCAGTCGGCGCCGGTGTCGCCGCCGCCGATGATCACGACGTGCTTGCCGGTGGCGGTGATCTGGCCCTCGACCTCCTCGCCGAGCGCGACGCGGTTGGCCTGGGGCAGGAACTCCATGGCCTGGTGGATGCCGTCGAGGTCGCGGCCCGGGACCGGCAGGTCGCGGGCGGTGGTGGAGCCGATGGCCAGCACGACGGCGTCGAAGCGGTCGCGCAGCTGGGTCCAGCTGATGTCCTTGCCGACCTCGACGCCGTTGCGGAAGACGGTGCCCTCGCGCTCCATCTGCCGCAGCCGGCGGTCGAGGAAGCGCTTCTCCATCTTGAACTCGGGGATGCCGTAGCGCATCAGCCCGCCCGGCTTGTCGGACCGCTCGTAGACCACGACGGTGTGACCGGCGCGGGTGAGCTGCTGGGCCGCGGCGAGGCCGGCCGGGCCGGAGCCGATGACGGCCACGCGGCCGCCCGAGAGCCACTCCGGCGGCTGGGGACGGACCAGGCCGTCGTCCCAGGCGCGGTCGGCGATGGCGACCTCGACGTTCTTGATCGTGACCGGGTCCTGGTTGATGCCCAGCACGCAGGCGGTCTCGCAGGGTGCGGGGCAGAGCCGACCGGTGAACTCGGGGAAGTTGTTCGTCGCGTGCAGCCGCTCGACGGCCTCCTCCCAGTCGTCGCGCCAGACCAGGTCGTTCCACTCCGGGATCAGGTTGCCCAGCGGGCAGCCCTGGTGGCAGAACGGGATGCCGCAGTCCATGCAGCGTCCGGCCTGGGTGGTGATGATGGGCAGCACCGCCCGCCCGGCGCTGTCGGGGTAGACCTCGTTCCAGTCGCGCACCCGCTCCTCGACGGGGCGCCGCTCGGCGCCCTCCCGTCCTGCCTTGAGGAATCCGCGTGGGTCAGCCATGAAGCACCTCCATGATCCGGGCGTTCGCCTCGTCCTCGTCGAGACCCTCTTCCAGGGCCTCGGCACGGGCGTCCAGCACTCGCTTGTAGTCGCGCGGCATCACCTCGGTGAACCGCTCGACCGATGACGACCAGTCGGCCAGCAGCTTCTCGGCGACCGTCGATCCGGTCTCCTCGAAGTGGCGCCGCACGAAGCCCTCGAGCTCCTCGACGGCGTCGTCGGTCACCGCGTTGAGCTCGACGAGCTCCGGGTTGACGTTGCCCTCGTCGAGGTCGAGCACGAAGGCGACCCCACCGGACATGCCGGCCGCGAAGTTGCGGCCGGTGGGGCCGAGCACGATCGCGCGCCCGCCGGTCATGTACTCGCAACCGTGGTCGCCCACGCCCTCGACGACCGCGACGGCGCCGGAGTTGCGCACGCAGAAGCGCTCGCCGACCTGGCCGCGCAGGTAGATCTCGCCGTCGGTGGCGCCGTAGCCGATGACGTTGCCGGCGATGATCTGCTCGGCCGCGTCGAAGGTCGCCGCCTGGTCGGGGCGTACGACGATCCGCCCGCCGGAGAGTCCCTTGCCGACGTAGTCGTTGGCGTCACCCTCGAGGCGCAGCGTGATCCCGCGCGGCAGGAAGGCCCCGAAGGACTGCCCGGCCGAGCCCAGGAACGTGATGTCGATGGTGCCGTCGGGCAGGCCCTCGCCCTTGTAGCGCTTGGTGACCTCGTGGCCCAGGATCGTGCCGACGGTCCGGTTGACGTTGCGCACCGCGAGCTGGGCCCGCACCGGCTCGCCCTTCTCCAGCGCGTCCGCGGCGATCTCGACCAGCTGGTTGTCCAGCGCCTTGTCGAGGCCGTGGTCCTGGCCCGTGGCGTTGTGCCGCGACGCGTTCTCGGGCAGCGGCGGCAGGTGCAGGATCGGGGTGAGGTCGAGCCCGGAGGCCTTCCAGTGGTCGACGGCCGGGGCGATGTCGATCGCCTCGACCATGCCGACGGCCTCCTCGAGCGTGCGGAACCCGAGCTCGGCGAGCAGCTCGCGCACCTCCTCGGCGACGTACTCGAAGAACGTGACGACGTACTCCGCCTTGCCGGTGTAGCGCTCGCGCAGCGTCGGGTTCTGCGTGGCCACGCCCACCGGGCAGGTGTCGAGGTGGCAGACCCGCATCATGATGCAGCCGGAGACGACCAGCGGCGCGGTGGCGAAGCCGAACTCCTCGGCACCGAGCAGCGCGGCGATGACGACGTCACGGCCGGTCTTGAGCTGGCCGTCGGCCTGCACCACGATCCGGTCGCGCAGCCCGTTGAGCAGCAGGGTCTGCTGGGTCTCGGCCAGGCCGAGCTCCCACGGTCCGCCCGCGTGCTTCAGCGAGGTCATCGGCGCGGCGCCGGTGCCGCCGTCGTGCCCGGAGATCAGGACGACGTCGGCGTGCGCCTTGGACACCCCCGCCGCGACCGTGCCGACGCCCACCTCGGCGACCAGCTTGACGTGCACCCGTGCGGACGGGTTGGCGTTCTTCAGGTCGTGGATGAGCTGGGCGAGGTCCTCGATGGAGTAGATGTCGTGGTGCGGCGGCGGCGAGATCAGTCCCACGCCGGGCGTGCTGTAGCGGGTCTTGGCCACCCACGGGTAGACCTTGGGTCCCGGAAGCTGACCGCCCTCGCCGGGCTTGGCCCCCTGCGCCATCTTGATCTGGATGTCGTCGGCGTTGGTGAGGTACTCCGAGGTCACCCCGAAGCGGCCGGAGGCGACCTGCTTGATCGAGCTGCGGCGCTCGGGGTCGTGGAGCCGGTCGGCGTCCTCGCCGCCCTCGCCGGTGTTGGACTTGCCGCCGAGGCGGTTCATCGCGATGGCGAGGGTCTCGTGGGCCTCCTGGCTGATCGACCCGTAGGACATCGCGCCGGTGGAGAACCGCTTGACGATCTCCGAGACCGGCTCGACCTCCTCGATCGGGACCGGGGTGCGTCCCAGCGCCTCGGCGCCCTTGAGCTTGAAGAGCCCGCGCAGCGTCATCAGCCGCTCGGCCTGCTCGTCGACGCGCTGGGTGTACTGCTTGAACACGTCGTACTTCCCGGTGCGGGTGGCGTGCTGCAGCCGGAAGACCGTCTCGGGGTCGAACAGGTGCGGCTCGCCCTCGCGGCGCCACTGGTACTCCCCGCCCACCTCGAGCGAGCGGTGCGCGGGCGGCAGCCCGTCGACCGGGTACGCCGTGGCGTGGCGGCGGGCGACCTCGAGCGCGATGGTGTCCAGGCCGATGCCGCCGAGCTTGCTGACGGTGCCGGTGAAGTAGTGGTCGACGAGGTCCTGGGAGAGCCCGACGGCCTCGAAGATCTGCGCGCCGGTGTAGGAGGCGACCGTGGAGACGCCCATCTTGCTCATGACCTTGAGGACGCCCTTGCCGAGCGCCTTGACCAGGTTGCGGACGGCCTTCTCTGCCTCGATGTCGACGAAGTGGCCGTCGCGGGCCATGTCCTCGACGGTCTCCATCGCCAGGTAGGGGTTGACGGCGGCGGCGCCGTACCCGATGAGCAGCGCGACGTGGTGGACCTCGCGGACGTCGCCGGCCTCGATGACCAGCCCGACCTGGGTGCGGGTCTTCTCGCGCACCAGGTGGTGGTGGACCGCGGCGGTGAGCAGCAGCGACGGGATCGGGGCGCGCTCGGCGTTGGAGTGGCGGTCGGACAGCACGATGATGCGAGCGCCCTCGGCGATCGCGGCGGACACCTCGCCGCAGATCTCCTCGAGACGGGCGGCCAGGGCCTCGCCTCCCCCGGTGAGGTCGTAGAGACCGCGGGAGACGTGGGTGATGAAGCCGGGCATGTCGCCGTCACGGTTGATGTGGCGGATCTTGGCCAGCTCGTCGTTGTCGATGACCGGGAACGGCAGCACGACCTGGCGGCAGGAGTGCGCGCTCGGGGTGAGCAGGTTGCCCTCCGGGCCGATGCTGCCGTTGAGCGAGGTCACGAGCTCCTCGCGGATGGCGTCCAGCGGCGGGTTCGTGACCTGCGCGAACAGCTGGCTGAAGTAGTCGAAGAGCAGCCGCGGCTTCTCCGACAGCGCCGCGATGGGGGTGTCGGTGCCCATCGAGCCGATCGGCTCGGCGCCGGTCTTGGCCATCGGGGCGAGCAGGACGCGCTTCTGCTCCTCGGTGTAGCCGAAGACCTGCTGGCGGCGCGTGACCGAGGCGTGGGTGTGGATGACGTGCTCGCGGTCGGTGACGTCCTCGAGCTTGATGAGGCCGGCGTGCAGCCACTCGTCGTAGGGGTGCTCGGCGGCGAGCTCGCCCTTGATCTCCTCGTCCTCGATGATGCGGTGCTCCTCGGTGTCGACGAGGAACATCCGGCCCGGCTTCAACCGGCCCTTGCGCACGACGGTGGCGGGGTCGATGTCGAGGACGCCGACCTCGGAGGCCAGCACCACCAGGCCGTCGTCGGTGACCCAGTAGCGGCTGGGCCGCAGGCCGTTGCGGTCGAGGACGGCGCCGACCTGCGTGCCGTCGGTGAAGGTCACGCACGCCGGACCGTCCCAGGGCTCCATCACGGTGGAGTGGAACTCGTAGAACGCGCGCCGCTCGGCGTCCATGGTGGCGTGGTTCTCCCAGGCCTCCGGGATCATCATGAGCACGGCGTGCGGGAGGGTGCGGCCGCCGAGGTGCAGCAGCTCGAGGACCTCGTCGAAGGAGGCCGAGTCGCTCGCGCCGGTGGTGCAGATCGGGAAGATCCGCTCGAGGTCGCCGGGGATCAGGTCGCTGGCCAGCAGCGCCTCGCGGGCGCGCATCCAGTTGCGGTTGCCCATGACGGTGTTGATCTCGCCGTTGTGGGCGATGAACCGGAACGGGTGGGCCAGCGGCCAGCTCGGGAAGGTGTTGGTGCTGAAGCGCGAGTGCACGACGCCGATGGCCGACTCGACGCGCTCGTCGACGAGGTCGGGGAAGAACCGGTCGAGCTGGTCGGTGGTGAGCATGCCCTTGTAGCCCAGCGTGCGCGAGGACAGCGTCGGGAAGTAGACCTCCGCCTCCTTCTCCGCACGCTTGCGCAGCACGAAGGCGCGTCGCTCCAGCGCCATGCCGAGCTCGCCCTCGCGCGAGGCGATGAACAGCTGGCGGAACTGCGGCATCGTGCCGTGGGCGATGGAGCCGAGCAGGTCGGGCGTGGTGGGCACGTCGCGCCAGCCCAGGACGGTGAGGCCCTCCTCCTCGGCGATGCGCTCGACGGTCGCCACGGCCTCGGCGGCCCGCTCGGCCGCCTCCTCGTCGGTGGCCTGGGGGTCGGCGGCGTCGGTGGCGGAGGCGTCCGGGGCCCCGACGCGGGGCAGGAAGGCACAGCCCACGGCGTACGTGCCGGCGGCGGGCAGCTCGAAGTCGACGACCGCGCGCAGGAAGCGGTCGGGCACCTGCATGAGGATGCCCGCGCCGTCGCCGGAGTCCGGCTCGGCGCCGACGGCGCCGCGGTGG
The DNA here is from genome assembly GCA_963721555.1 of uncultured Actinomycetota bacterium. GTDB lineage: Bacteria > Actinomycetota > Actinomycetes > Propionibacteriales > Nocardioidaceae > Marmoricola_A. Next base: position 90,787 of record CAVRJU010000008.1, read on the forward strand.
TCGAGGTTGCGCAGCGCCTGGATCGCCTTGGCGACGATGTCGTGGCTGGCGACGCCGGTCAGGGTCGCGACGAAGGCGACACCGCACGCGTCGTGCTCGAACCGGGGGTCGTAGAGCCCTTCAGGGCCCTGCGGCGAGGAGAAGGCCCGCATGGCGCACCCTTTCGCGTCATCGACACCACCCGCGCAGGGCCGGGTCCGCCGTGGAGCACGGGAGCCGGGCCATGAGGTGGACCCCGGAGGATCACCGTTGCAACGAGGGTGCCATCTGTGCATGGCGGCGCGGGACGACGTTGGCCCAGTGCCGTGAAATCGTACCCCATCACACCATCCGGACCGGGGTCGCGCGAAGCCGTGGGCCGTTCGTGGACAGCGCGCTCGGCGAGGGGTTTCTCACCCCCGGCGTCAGCCGAGTCCGGCGCCCCCGACGAGCGACCCGAAGCCGTAGGTCAGCGCGGCCGCGGCCGCGCCGAGCACGGTCATGCGCAGGCCGCCGTACCACCAGCTGCGCGAGGTCACCTGGGTGACCACCGCGCCGCAGGCGAACAGCGCGACCATGGTCAGCAGCAGGCCGGGCAGGATCGTGGTGGCGCCCAGGAAGTAGGGCAGCAGCGGCACCAGCGCGCCGAGCGCGAAGGCCACGAACGACGAGCCGCCGGCCAGCAGCGGGGAGGCGAGGTCGTCGGGGTCGATGCCGAACTCCTCCTTGGCGTGGACCGCGACGGCGTTGTCGAGGTCGCGGTGGACCTGGACGGCCATCTGCATGGCGAGGTCCTCGTCGATGCCCTTGGCGGCGTACATCGCGGCGAGCTCGGCGGTCTCGGCGGCGCCGTTGCGGCCGATCTCGCGGCGCTCCTTGGCCACCTCGAACTCGGCGGCCTCGGACTGGCTGGCGACCGAGTTGTACTCCCCCACCGCCATCGAGAACGCGCCGGCTGCGAGCCCGGCGAGGCCGGCCAGCACGACGGCGGTCGAGCCGTCGTCGGCGTTGGCGGCCGCGGTGCCGCCGGCGACACCGGCGATGAGCGCGACGTTGGAGACCAGCCCGTCCATGGCGCCGAACAGGGCCGGGCGCAGCCAGCCGCCGGTGACGTCGGCGTGCTCGTGCTGGATCTCCTCGACGACCTCGTCGTCGGAGAGTCCGGCCAGGTCGGGACGCACGTCGGCGAGGGCGGGTACGTCCGGGTCGGTCGGCCCGTTGGCGGAGTCGGGGGCTCGGGTGTCGCTCACCCCGCCACGGTAGCCAGGCCGACCGGACATTTCACCGAAGGTGAGGCTCACCTTCGTCGGGCTCGGAGGCCGGGGTGGAGCCGTCGCGGGACACCGTCTCCGACGCCGGTACGACGGCCGCGTCGGTGTCCTGGTCGGCGTGCTCGTGGTCGGCGCCCTCGGCGTCGGGACCGAAGCCGTCGCGGTAGACCCGCTCCTCACGACCCGGCCGCTTGCGCGAGGACCAGACGAAGAACGCGACCGCGGCGAGGCCGACGATGATCGAGGTCCACACGTTGAGCCGCAGCCCGAAGACGTCGTTGGCCTCGACCGGGTCGATGCGGAGGTACTCGATCCAGCCGCGACCCGCGCAGTAGCCGGCGACGTACAGCGCGAAGACGCGACCGCGGCCGAGCCGGAAGCGTCGGTCCGCCCAGATGATCAGCAGCGCGACGGCGACGTTCCAGACGGCCTCGTAGAGGAAGGTCGGGTGGAAGGTCTCGAACTGCTGGTAGCCCTCGGGCCGGCGGGCGACGTCGGGGATCTCGAGGGCCCACGGCACGTCGGTCGGCCGGCCGAAGAGCTCCTGGTTGAAGTAGTTGCCGAACCGTCCGATGGCCTGCGCGACGATCACGCCCGGCGCCAGGGCGTCGGCCATGGGGAGGAACTTGATGCCCGCGCGGCGGGCGCCGATGTAGGCGCCCAGCGCGCCCAGCGCGATCGCGCCCCAGATGCCGAGGCCGCCCTGCCAGACGTAGAGGATCCCCCAGGGACCCTTGTAGACGCCCTCGCAGCGCTCGGCGCCGCCGACGTAGCAGCCGCTGTCGGTGATGACGTGGTAGAGCCGGCCGCCGACGATGCCGAACGGCACGGCCCAGATGGCGATGTCGGCGATCTCGCCGGAGCGGCCGCCGCGGGCCACCCAGCGCCGGTCGCCGATCCAGACCGCGGCGACGACGCCGGCGATGATGCACAGCGCGTAGGCGCGCAGCGGGAACGGGCCGAGGTACCACACGCCCTGCTCGGGGCTCGGGATGGACTGCAGGATCAGGTCGTTCACGTCAGCTCTCCTGCTCGGGGACGCCGTCGGTCAGCAGCACGGCGAGGTCGTCGGCCAGCTTCGAGGCCGAGGTGCCCTCGGTCCACAGGATCGGCACCGTGCCGTCGGGGGTGACGGCGAGGATCGGGGTGCCGTGGTTGACCTCGTAGCCGCCGGTGGGCAGCTTGCGGCCCTTGTCGACGCCCACGTAGACGGTCTTGGCCAGCTTGGTGATCACCCCGAGGTCGCCGGTGAGGCCCTCGAAGCCGGGGTCGAAGCGGTCGAGGTACTCCCGCAGGGTGGCGGCGTCGTCGCGGGCCGGGTCGGTGGTGACGAACCACATCGCGACCTGGTCGGCCTGCTCGGCGTCGAGGCGGGCCAGCGCGGAGGTGATGTCGGCCATCACCGCCTGGCAGATGTCGGGGCAGTTGGTGTAGCCGAAGAAGACCAGCGTGAGCGGCTTCTCCAGCGCCGCGGTGGTCTCGACGGTCTCACCTGAGGTGGCGGTGAGCTCGGCGCTGCCGAGCGTGTAGGGCTGGTCGAGGACGGCGCCGTTCATGCCGTCGTTGTCGGAGGTGGTGAGGCCCTCGACGACGGCACCGTCGGAGCCCTCCTCCGCGCCGGAGCCGCAGGCGGCCAGGACGGCGGAGAGCGTCAGCGCCAGGGCGAGCGCGCGAAGCGTGTGCCGACGCGGCTCAGCCACGCCGGACCCCGTCGGCGAGGTCGACGGTGAGGGTCTCCAGGTCCTTCAGCGCGGCGGCCCGGTCGGGGGCGTCGAGCATCGCGCGCACGAACGCCGAGCCCACGATGACGCCGTCGGCGTAGCCCGCGATCTCGGCGGCCTGGTCGCCGTTGGAGACACCGAGCCCGACGCCGACGGGCAGGTCGGTGGCCTGCTTGGTGCGCGCCACCAGCGGCGGGGCGAGGTCGCTGGTCGAGGTCCGGGCGCCGGTGACGCCCATGACGGCCGCGGCGTAGACGAAGCCGCGGCAGTGCTCGACGGTGTAGCCGATCCGGGCGTCGGTCGAGGAGTGCGCGACGAGGAAGACCCGGTCGAGGTCGTGGGCGTCGGACGCCTCCAGCCACGGGCCGGCCTCGTCGGGCGTGAGGTCGGGGGTGATGAGACCGGAGCCGCCCGCGGAGGCCAGGTCGGCGGCGAACCGCGCGACGCCGTACGCCTCGACGGGGTTCCAGTAGGTCATGACGACGGTGGCGACGCCGGTGTCGGCGACGGCCTCGACGACCCGCAGCACGTCGGTGGTGCGGATGCCCTGGTCGAGGGCCTGCTGGGCGGCGGCCTGGATGGTGGGGCCGTCCATGACGGGGTCGGAGTAGGGCAGCCCGATCTCGATGACGTCGCAGCCGTTGCCGGCCAGCACCTTGATCGCCTCGATCGATCCGTCGACGTCGGGGAAGCCGGCGGGCAGGTAGCCGACGAGGGCGGCGCGGCCCTCGTCACGGGCGCGGGCGTAGGCCTGGGTGACCCTGCTGGCCGGACGCGTGGTCTCACTCATGGCTGTCACCCTCGCGCACGGGCTCGCCGCCGCCGGAGCCGGTCAGGCCGAACCAGTTCTTGGCCGTCTCCATGTCCTTGTCGCCGCGGCCCGACAGGTTGACCAGGTAGGTCCTGTCGGGGTTCTCCGTGGCCAGCCGCAGCGTGCCGGCGACGGCGTGGGCGGTCTCGATGGCGCAGATGATGCCCTCGGTGCGGGCCAGCAGCGACATCGCCTCCATCGCCTCGACGTCGGTGACCGACTCGTAGCGGGCGCGACCGGCGTGCGAGAGGTGGGCGTGCTCGGGGCCGACGCCGGGGTAGTCCAGGCCGGCGGAGATGGAGTGCGACTCCGCGGTCTGGCCGTCGGCGTCCTGCAGCACGTAGGTGCGGGCGCCGTGGAGCACGCCGATGCTGCCGCCGCTGATGGTGGCGGCGTGACGGGGGGTGTCGACGCCCTCGCCGCCGGCCTCGAAGCCGACGATCTCGACGCTCGGGTCGTCGACGAAGCCGGCGAAGAGGCCGATGGCGTTGGAGCCGCCGCCGACGCAGGCGGTGACGACGTCGGGCAGCCCGCCGGTCATCGCGATGCACTGGGCGCGCGCCTCGTCGCCGATGCCGCGCACGAAGGAGCGGACCAGGCTGGGGAACGGGTGGGGGCCGGCGGCGGTGCCGAAGAGGTACGCCGTGTAGTCGACGCTCGCGACCCAGTCGCGCAGGGCCTCGTTGATGGCGTCCTTGAGGGTGGCCGCGCCGGTGGTGACCGGGACGACCTCGGCACCGAGCAGCCGCATCCGGGCGACGTTGAGGGCCTGGCGCTCGGTGTCGACCTGGCCCATGTAGACGGTGCAGTCGAGCCCGAGGTACGCCGCCGCGGTGGCCGAGGCGACGCCGTGCTGGCCGGCGCCGGTCTCGGCGATGACCCGCTTCTTGCCCATCCGCTTGGTCAGCAGGGCCTGGCCCAGCACGTTGCGGATCTTGTGGGCGCCGGTGTGGAGCAGGTCCTCGCGCTTGAGCAGGATCCGCGCGCCGGCGTGCTCGGAGAGCCGGTGGGCCTCGTAGAGACGGCTCGGCGTGCCGGCGTACTCCCGCATGAGGCCGTCGAGCTCGGCGAGGAACTCCGGGTCCGCCATGGCCTCGCGCCAGGCGACCTCGAGCTCGTCGAGCGCGGCGACCAGGGCCTCGGGCATGAAGCGGCCGCCGAACTCGCCGAAGTGCCCGCCTGCGTCGGGCAGCCAGGCGCTGACGAGGTCGGGCGTGCCGGACGCCTTCTCGGGCGGGGTCGTCGTCTCGGTGCTCACGGTGTCTCCTGTCGGGGACGTCAGGATCGGGAGGGTCGGGTGGACCGTGTCGGGAGGCGCCGGCCTCGACCATGGCGGCGACGGCGGCGCGCGGGTCGCCCCCACGCACGAGCGCCTCGCCCACGAGGACGGCGTCGGCGCCGGCCGCGACCACGCGGCGTACGTCGTCGGGGCCGGTGATGCCGGACTCGGCCACGGCCACCGCGTCGGCGGGCAGGGAGGGGGCGATGCGCTCGAAGGCGCCGTCGTCGACCTCGAGGGTCTTGAGGTTGCGGGCGTTGACGCCGATGAGCGTGGCGCCGACGTCGAGGGCGCGCTGCACCTCGGCGGGGTCGTGGACCTCGACGAGGACGGTGAGGCCGAGCCCGCGGGCCTCGGCGTGGAGGTTCTCGAGCGTCGGCTGGTCGAGACCGGCGACGATGAGCAGCACGAGGTCGGCGCCGGCGGCGCGGGCCTCCCACAGCTGGTAGGGCGTGACGATGAAGTCCTTGCGCAGCACCGGGACGGTGACCTGCTTGCGCACGACGCGCAGGTCGTCGAGCGAGCCGCCGAAGCGGCGCTGCTCGGTCAGCACGCTGATGACGGACGCGCCCCCGGCCTCGTACTCGGCGGCCAGCGCGGCGGGGTCGGGGATGTCGGCCAGGTCGCCCTTGCTCGGCGACTTGCGCTTGACCTCGCTGATGACGCTGACGCCGGGCGCGGCGAGCGCAGGCATCGGGTCGAGCGCCGGCGGGGCGTCGGCGACGAGGCGCTCCAGCTCGGCCAGCGGCGTGGCCTGCTCGCGGGCGGCGAGGTCGACACGCACCCCCTCGATGATCTGGTCGAGGACGGACATGACTGACCTTTCGAGCGGACGACGTGCGGGGCTCGGACGACTCCGCCGGCGGACGGAAACCCCAGGTCCCAGCCTCTCACGAGCCCCAACTCCGGCCCCACCCCGTTCCGCGGGTGTACGCCGACTCAGGGCGCGAGCCAGCTCCCGGCCGGTGTGTTGCGGGCGACCCAGAAGACGACGATCGCCACGAGCCCGATCCCCGAGACGACCGCGACGAGGGGCGTCGGCAGGGGTCGGCGCCGGTCGCGCCAGGTCTGGACGAGGCTGCGGGCCCAGAGGCCGGCCATGATCGGCAGCGCGGAGACGACGAGCAGGTTGCTGCTGGCGGCCGCTGCGACGTCGCCGTGGGTGAGGTCGTTGACCGCCCGCAGCCCGCCGCAGCCGGGGCAGGAGGTGCCGGTGGCCGCGAGCCAGGGGCAGAACCCCCACGAGCCCTGGTCGTGCGGGTCGCGCAGGTGCAGGGCCAGGCTGACGAGGAGGACGCCGCCGGCGAGGACCAGGTGCGGGCGGACGCGTCGCAGGCGGACCCGCCCGGACCCGGACCTCTCGGTCCCGGCGCTCGGCGCGTCCAGCAGGGTCACGAGTGCGAGGTCGTCTTGCTGTAGTCGTGCTGGAGCGGGGTGCCGCCGAGACCGACCTTGCCCATCACGTAGCCGACGAGACCGCCCACGGGACCGAGGCCGCACCCGATCCAGAACACCAGCATGTTCTGCAGCACCAGGCCGAGACCGGCGACGACGAAGCCCAGGATCACGATGGACACTCCGGTCCAGGCAGCAGGGGTGTTGCCGTGGTTGGCGCTCATCGCGTGGTCTCCTTCAGGGGGCCGGGTCGGGGCACCCACCATCGTAGGGGAGCCGGAGAGACGCAGGCCGCACGGCCGCCGGAGCGGTGTCGTGAGCCACACGGCAGCGCCGCCCCGAGGCGGGCCGCCGCTGAGCTCACGCCTGCTGTCGGGCGCGAACGGACCCCACGGTCCGCAGTCACTGCGCCCGTCGCTGTCGCGGCGGGCCAGGTCCAGGCGTACCGCACGATCAGGACGAGCAGGACCAGCTCCAGCACGACGCCGAGGCCGTAGAAGTACAGGTAGTACCCGCCCGCCACGTTGAACACCGTGATCGGCACGTAGAGCGAGGCCACGACGAGGTTCGTGGTGCGGTTCACCCGGGCGGGCAGCGTCGTCGACAGCACGATCATGAAGATCGGGACGGACAACATGGCCAGCGCCGAGGTCGAGAAGGTCTGGGAGAGGTCGAACTCGAAGACCTTGCCGTCGAGGATGTCCTCGACGGTGCCGGGCGTGTAGAAGCCGAGCACGTCGACGTACACGTAGAGGAACATGAAGCTCGTCCACGCCGCGGCGAGCTTGGCTCGCACCGGCATCGGCGGGTCGTGCAGCGTGGCGGTGGTGGGGCGGTGTGTGCGCATCGCGGGCTCCTGTGTCGGGCGGGATCGGTGCTTCCACACTCGCCGCGTCCGACGCTGGCCACATCAGCCCGGAGGCTCGGGCTCACCCGGCCGATGGCACGACCTGCCTGTCGTTCTTTCGGCCGGTACGACGCGCCGGTCCCTCGGCGGCCGCCCGTCAGACGGTCGGGTCGCGGCCGTCGTCCATGGCCCGCCACTGGTCCGCAGGTGTCGCTCCGGCAGCGGGCGCCGTGCTGCCGGGTGTTGCGGCGTCGCGGTCGTAGCGACGGCTCATCTGCGGGTACGTCGCACACCGCGCGAAGGCGACCGCGAACGCGACGACGCAGCCGGCGAGAGCCACGGCTCCCACCCAGGGCCAGGCCGTGGTCGACGTACCGGCGTCGGCGGCGTCGCTCAGCAGCCGCTCGGCCGCGTCGCCGGCACCACCCAGCGAGAGCAGCGCCGCGGCGACCCCTCCCCCGGCGGCGAGTGCGCCGAGCACCGCGACGACGCGGCGCCCGGGCGTGCGCAGCACGAGGAAGGCGCCCCAGCAGGCCAGCGCCACCAGGCCGAGCGGCAGCATCACGGGCGCGACGTCGGTGCCGGCGACGGAGACCTCACGCGGGCCGGGCGTGCCGGTGCTCGCGGTGGCCCAGGTCCGGCCGGCGGCGAGGGTGCCGAGCCCGGCGGTGGCCAGCCCGGCGAGGAGGACGGCGCCGAACCCGGAGGTACGTCGCTTCCGCTCCGGTCGCGCGGTCGGGTCGGAGGCGTCAGGCATCGCTCAGCAGGCCGTCGTCGAAGCAGGTCCGGGCGCCGGTGTGGCAGGCGGGCCCCTCCTGGTCGACCTTGACGAGCAGGGTGTCGCCGTCGCAGTCGAGGCGGACCTCACGCACGTGCTGGCGGTGGCCGGAGGTCTCGCCCTTGACCCAGTACTCCTGGCGCGAGCGGCTCCAGAACGTCCCGCGCCCGGTGGTCAGCGTGCGGTGCAGCGCCTCGTCGTCCATCCAGCCGACCATCAGCACCTCGCCGGTGTCGTGCTGCTGCACCACCGCGGTGACGAGACCCTGGGGGTCGCGCTTGAGACGGTCGGCGATGGCGGGGTCGAGGGAGCTCACGCCCCCATTGTCCCGTACGCCGGATGGCTGGCCTCCCGGGCACCCGCCCGTTGGGTAAATCTGCGGCTCGTCTGAACCTGGTCGCTCCCTGCGACGAATCAGGCCCGAAACGTGCGGGCAGTGACCAGGATTAGGCCGTCCTGCAGGGAGTGACCAGTTGCGGGCCGTGGGACTACCGCTCGTCCGCAGCGGCGCGGCCTACGCTCCGGCGACCGGGTCGCTGGACATCTGGGCGGTCCACGACGCGTGCAGCCGGCCGTAGACGCCGCCCTCGGCGACGAGCTCGGCGTGACGGCCCTGCTGGACGACGCGGCCGGCGTCCATGACGACGACGAGGTCGGCCCGCTCGGCGGTGCTCATCCGGTGGGCGATGGTGACCGCGGTGCGGCCCGAGGTCAGCCGGTCGAGCGCCGCGGAGATCCGCATCTCCAGCGCCGGGTCGACGGCGCTGGTGGCCTCGTCGAGCACCAGGATGTCGGGGTCGGCCAGCTGCGCGCGCACCAGCGCCACGAGCTGCCGCTCGCCGGCCGACAGCGACTCGCCGCGCTGACCGACCTGGCTGTCGAGACCGTGCGGCAGCGTCGCCAGCCAGTCGCCGAGCCCCAGGTCGGTGACGGCGCCCAGCAACGTCTCGTCGGAGGCACCGGGAGCGCCGTACTGCAGGTTCTCGCGCAGCGTGGCGTCGAAGAGGAAGCCCTCCTGCGGCACCAGCACGATGTGGGTGCGCAGGCTGCGGAAGGCGACCGTGCGCAGGTCGAGGTCGCCGATGACGACGCGGCCCTCGTCGGGGTCCATGAGCCGGGTGAGCAGCTTGGCCAGCGTGGTCTTGCCCGAGCCGGTCTCCCCCACGATGGCGACGCGGGTGTGCGGCTCGAGGGTGAGCTCGACGTCGCTGAGCACCGGGCGCCCGGCGGTGTAGGCGTAGCCGACGTGCTCGAAGTGGATCGGCAGCGGCACGTCGGGCAGGTCGACGCCGTCCTCGGGGTCGGAGACGTCGGCGGGGGTGTCGAGGATGCCGATGACGCGGCGCCACCCGGCGAAGGCGTTCTGGGCGTCGGTGAGCACCTGGGTGCCCATCTGCACCGGGCCGACGAACAGCGTCACGAGGAACGCGAAGGCGAGCACGGTGCCGGCGGACAGGTTGCCGGCGACGCCGAGGAGCACGCCGACCACGATGATGCCGGCGTTGGCCAGGCCGGCGGAGATGCCGCCGAGGGAGAAGGAGAACGCGGTCAGGCCCTGGGCCCGGCTGCTGGCGGTGAGGTGGCGCTGGACGGCGGTGTCGATGCGGTCCTGGGTGCGCTCCTGGACGGCGTAGCTGCGGACGGTGGCCGCGCCCACGACGGGCTCGGAGATGGCCGACAGCAGGGCACCGACCTGCTGGCGCACGACGCCGTACGCCGCGGAGAGGCGCTTCTGGAAGTAGCGCAGGCTCAGGAACAGCGGCAGGAAGCAGATCCACACCACCAGGGCGAGCTGCCAGCTGTAGAAGACCATGACGACGGTGGCGAGCACGATCTGGCCGACGCTGACGATGGCGATGACGCCGCCGAAGACGAGGAACTGCGAGACCTGGTCGACGTCGCTGGTGACGCGGGAGACCAGGGCGCCGCGGCGCTCGGTGTTCTGGGTCAGCACGGGCAGGTCGTGGACGTGGCGGAAGGCCTTGACCCGCAGGGTGGCCAGGCCGGTCTCGGCGGTGCGGAACAGCCGGGCGGTCATGAGCCCGGACGCGACGCCGGTGACGAGCAGGCCGACGCCGATGATGGTCACGACGAGGGCGACGAAGGTGGAGTCGGGTCCGCCGGGGCCGGACAGGCCGCGGTCGACGCCCTGCTGGACGGCGATCGGGACGAGCACGCGGCCGGCGGTGGCCAGGATCGCGAGCGCGACCGTGCCGCCGAGGCCCTCGCGCAGCTGCGGCGACAGCTCGAGGCCGCGGCGCAGGGTGTCCATCGCGGTGGAGGCCTCGCCGGACAGCACGCTGGTGCCGCTGGAGGTGCGGGCGGCGTTCGTGGTGTCGGTGGTCGTGCTCATCGGGCCACCCCCGCGGTGTCGTCGGCGGCGGCTTCGGCGGCGGCGTCCTCGTAGGCGTTGACGAGCGAGGCGTACGCCGGGTTGCGGCTCAGCAGCTCGGCGTGGGTGCCGCGGTCGGCGATCTTGCCGTCGGCCATGAAGACGACCTCGTCGGCCAGCGCGATGGTGGCCTTGCGGTAGGCGACGACCACGACGGTGCTCTCGCCGGCCGAGGCGCGCAGGGAGGCGAGGATGCGGGCCTCGACCTCGGGGTCGACGGCGGAGGTGGCGTCGTCCATGACGAGCAGGCGGGGGTTGCCGACCAGGGCGCGGGCGAGCGAGAGCCGCTGGCGCTGGCCGCCGGAGAGCGAGGTGCCGCGCTCCCCCAGCCGCGCGTCGAGGCCGCCGTCGAGGGCGGCGACGAAGCCGTCGGCCTGGGCGGTGCGCAGGGCGGCCCAGACCTCCTCGTCGCTGACGTCGCGGTCGAGGGTGACGTTGCCGCGGACGGTGTCGTCGAAGAGGAAGGCCTGCTGCGGCACGAGCGCGGCCTGGCGGGCCAGGGTGCCGTGGGAGAGCTCGCGCAGGTCCTGGCCGTCGACGAGGAAGCGGCCCTGGTCGGGGTCGATGAGGCGGAACATCAGCGTGGTGAGCGTGCTCTTGCCGGCGGCGGTGGCGCCGACGATCGCGAGGGTGCGGCCCGGGGGTACGTCGAACGTGACGCCGTCGAGGACCGGGTCGCCCTCGACGTACGAGAAGCGGACGTCCTCGACGCGCAGGCCGGCGCCGCCGCGCGTGGTCGGGAGGCCGTCGGGGCCGAACTCCATGTGGCCGTCCTCGCCGAGCACCGACCGGACGCGGGTGAAGCCGACGACCGAGCGGGGGAACTCGCCGAGCAGCCAGCCGATGGAGCGGATCGGGAAGGCGACGACCATGAGGAGGTAGCAGATGTTGACGACGTCGCCGGGCGCGCTGGTGCCGGCCTCGACGCGACCGACGCCGACGAGGAGCACGGCGAGCACGCCGAGGCTGGGCAGCGACTCGAGGACGGGGTCGAAGACGGCGCGGACGTAGCCGGCCTTGATGCTGGTGTCGCGCAGGGTCTCGGCCTTGCGGGCGAAGCGCTCGGTCTCCTCGGTCTCGCGGCCCAGGGACTTGACGACGAGGGCGCCGTCGAAGGACTCGTGGGCGACCTCGCTGAGCTCGGCGCGCAGCGCCTGCACGCGCGTCATGAGCGGCGACTGGAAGCGCTGGAAGACCAGGTTGCTGATGATGACGAGCGGGAAGACCAGCAGGCCGACCATGGCCAGGACGACGTCGGTGAGCAGCATCTGGCCGACGGCGATGACCATCATGGCGATGGTGCCGACGGCCATCGGCAGCGGCGCGATGGGCGCCCAGGCGGCCTCGACGTCGCTGTTGGCGTTGGAGAGCAGCTGGCCGGTGGGGTGGCGGTGGTGCCACTCGAGCGGGAGGTCGAGGTACTTGCGGGTGACGGCGCGGCGGTCGTGGGCCTGCATGCGGTACTGCATCAACCCGGCGCCCCAGCGGCGCATGACGATGCTGACGCCGCGGACGATGGCGACGCCGATGAAGAGCGCGGCGGCGGTGATGAGCCCGCCGGCGGGGGCGACGCCGTCCTCGAAGCCGGGCAGGATGACGTTGTCGGTCGACCAGCCGAGCACCCAGGCGTCGGCGACGGTCAGCGCGCCGAAGATGACGGCGCCGAGGGTGGAGATGGCGAACATCTTGGGCTCGCGCTTGATGCCGACCCCCAGGACCCGTAGTCCCGCTCGCATCGTCCCACCCTGTGCCGTCCCCACACTTCTCCTCTGTTTGTGCCCGCTGGTCGAGCTTGTCGAGATCAAGTTCCGGTGGTCGAGCCCCGGTGGCGCCGCCGGTGGTCGAGCAGGTCGCGCTAGCGACCGTCGTCGAGACCTGGTGACCCACGTCGGTCGAGCCCGTCGAGACCCGCCCCGGTGGTCGAGCCCGTCGAGACCTCAACACCACCCGACGCCAAAGCCTTCCCCACACTACGGACACAACGGTTATCCCGGTCATCCAGCGGCCGTCTTCCGTAGGCTCCCCCGGTGACCTCCTTCGCCCGCCACGAGCGCACCCTGCTCGCCGCCCTCGCCCAGCAGCTCGGCCCCGACGCGCCCACCCTGAGCGGCGACTGGACGACCAAGGAGCTGCTGGCCCACCTGGTGATCCGCGAGGGGCGCCCGTCGTCAGCGGCGATCTTCGTGCCGCAGCTCGAGGGCTGGCTCGAGAGCGCCACCGAGCACCAGCTGGCGCGGCCGTACGGCGACCTCGTCGACGCCGTGCGCCACGGCCCGCCGCTGTGGTCGCCGTTCCGGCTGCCGAAGGTCGACGCGCTCGGGAACCTGGTGGAGTTCTTCGTCCACCACGAGGACGTACGCCGCGCGCAGCCGGACTGGGCGCCGCGCGACCTGTCGCGTGCTCGTCAGGACACGTTGTGGCGGGCGCTCGGCGTGGCCGGGCGGCTGCTGGCGCTGCGCTCCCCCGTGCCGCTGGCCGTGACCCGCAGCGACACCGGAGCGAGTACGACGCTCAAGCGCGGGCGTGGGGCTGTCGTGACCGGGCTGCCGTCGGAGGTGCTGCTGTTCCTCTACGGGCGGCAGGACCACGCCGACGTCGAGGTCACCGGCGACGACACCGCCGTCGCCAAGGTACGTCGCGCCGACCTCGGCATCTGATTTCGCCCTCAGTCAGGAGCTGGCTCATCAGCGTCCTTCCGCCCAGAAGGACGCGGGCTCGGTGGGAGCAGCGGTGACCGGACTCGGCAGGAGGGAACGCAGCGCCAGCTCCGCGACCGACGTATTGCCGACTCCTGCGTCAGTCGTCGCGATGGCGCGTCGGTCGTGGACTGCGCATCATTTGATGCCGGTCGACTGCGAAGCCGTCTGACCTCGCCATGAGCGTCGCAGTACCGCAGTGGTCCAGATCTGCGGCTGACGGCGCGCTGGACCGAGGCGACCGCAGCCCGGCAGTTTCGTTGCCGTATCCCGCCGCATGATCGTGGCAAGGAACGCGGTGTGCCGCTCTCGCTACCGCGCTCACGCCGAGACGGTTGATCAATGCGGTCAGGCTCGCAAACAGTTCGTCTGGATCCTCCAGCGGGACGCCCGAGAGCACTACACGATCCTTGTCGCGCTGATCGACGTCGTAGAAATCGCCGAGCTGCTTGGCGGTTGATCATGCTGATCCAGCCGTCGACGAAGCCGCGAACGCGAAACTCGACATCGAAGGCGAGCCCGACACTGTTCGCGAGTGCGCTGCTGCGGATGTAGTCGGTAGCTGGTTCGTAGGCCGCCTTTTGGAGGGCCATGATCCCCAACAATGCGCGGTGGACCACTCGAAAGCCCTGTTCGAGAGAGATGCCTCCAGCTCAGCTACACGAACCGGCGCTTCGGAAAGCTCGGTGAGTAGCGTTCCCACGCCGGCAATTGACTGGGCATCCGACGGATCCCCGTCGATACCGTCGAGCTGAGCCGCCACGTCGAGACGCTGCTGCTGGAGACGATGGACCTCATCGCCGGATGCGGACAGTTCATTCTCAAGGTCAGACACCCTTCGATCGGCTACGCGTAGCTGTTCGAGCAAGCCGCCGGCGATTCAAGGTCGGCCTTTAGTGCATTCGCCTCAGCTTCCCGAGCCAAGGCCCACTCCGTGACAGGGGCCTCGCTCGATTTCGCGTCCAGGATGCTCTCCGACGTGGAGCGAACTGCATTCGCAACCTGATCGCTGAGTCTGTGCGCGTCCACCAACTTCTCTCGCAACTCAAGCACTAGCGAGTTGACGGACTGCATGGAAGCCAGGAGTTCTTGCTGCGCGTCTTGCCTAGACTGAACTCTCTGCCGAAGCGAATCCCGATCGGCGATGGCCGCAGTAACGGCTTTCGCAGTTTCCTGCTGCTGAGCTGACCCGCCGGAGGTGATCGATGTGTCGATAGCGGAGAGCGCATCGACTAGGAGCTGACGCGTGCTTGCAGATCGAGAAGCCGCTGCTGCAAGCCCATGCCTTCAAGGTTCGTCTCGCCGAGCCGTCAACTCCACGAACTCCCGTGAGACGGTCGCAATGTGAGCGCGCGCTTCGTCCAGTTGTGCTCGCTGCCTGGTGAGCTTGCCCATGCAGATACTGGCTGAGTGTGGTTGCCGAAGCCCGCTGATCCGGCGAGATGTGACGGAACAGTACTCGCTCAATCTCGGTTTCGAAGTGACGCTTCTGGTTGCTGTCCGGGTCCGCCGAACAAACCTTCTCGATGAGGGACTGGGGGAGGTAATCGACCAGAACTGGAGCACCGGAATCGAACCCGTCATTGAGACTCGCCGGCGTGTTAGCCCCGTCCGCCCACGTCGAGCTCGACTTCGTACAAAGCTGCAGTCCTGCCGGAGTCCGATCGAAACCGCTCTCGACTCAGGAAGGAAAAATCCTCGTGTCGATCGCTGTTCGCAGCAAGCGCGATGCTGTCGAGGAGAGCGGACTTTCCCTGCCCCTTGTTGCCGATCACGACGCGTGAAGCCCGGGTTGTATCGGGAGCTACGTCGAAAACAGCGGCGCGTGGTGGCGTGTCCGCCCACCGGCCGAAGTGCAACCTGGGTGATCACAGTCCGTGGGGCGCGGGCGAGTCGAGTGAGCAACGGGTGGTCGTTCCTCTGACGCAGACGCGCGCGGGATACTCCTGCAGTGCATGAAGAAGGCCCTTGAACGTCGGATCAGCGTTCACCCACGTCATGCACGCTCCGAGTCGAGCGGGCTGCGTCGAGTCCATCCAACTGTGCGCGTCGCTGCAGTGCAGCAGCCGATCGAGAACCTCGGCTTCCGTCAGCGACCGTCTGGACTTATGGAACGCCTCTCGGCTCGGTGAAGCCGTGAATACACGCATCGACGCTGTTGATTGAGGTGCTTCTGTCTGAGCAGCCGCCTGCTGGCTCCACTTGATGTAGCCCACTCGGCCTTGCCGATGGCCAAAGCCACTCGACCGTGGAGGACGCTGATTGCCTTCAATGCCAGTTCGGACGTTGTCGAACGAGACATTGAGGTTGTTGAAGCCCGTGCGTAGTGGGGAAGGAAACGTGTTGCGCTTATCCTCCGGCGCAGACTCGATGATCTGATTGCCAAGGTCGATGAGTGAATCCTTCGTGGGGAACTGGCTCCACGTTGAAGGCGCGTCACTCGTGGATAATTGGTAGGCGGCCTTCATCAGCGGATGAAGTTGGGCCTCCAACGCCGCAATCGGCAGTCCGGGATCGCAGATCAAGTGCAAATTTAGCCGGGAAAGGTGGCCGTCAACGCCACCGAATGTGTCACATCGGACCTCGAGCACGGGAAATACTTCGTCAAGGTTAGGTAGATCGCCGCGGTCGAAAGCAGCGCGGACTGTCTTGTACCCTTCCAGAAACCAGTAGTCGTTGATCCCTAGGACGTTGATGTCGGACGGCAGCGACTGGAGTTCGGTTAGGTACCGGTCCCATGGATCGGGACCGCCATAGTTGTGCTCGATCGATTCCGGTGTGTGGACGTGAAGGTCCCAGATGCGCCACTCGGACCCACGCGGGTACTTGCTCATCGTCGCCCCAAGATCAACGCGTACAGGTCAAGACGCCCGGCTGGGCCGGACCGCACGCAGTCTATCATGGACGCCCCGTTGACGCGACCTTGCTGGCCTCTCGGGACGTCAGCATCTGACCATAAGGGATGCTGACCTCGAATGGCCCGTTACCGTGCTGCGCGCGGTTTCGAGCGATCAGAGTCGATCCGCCGCCTGCCCGCGTGTTGGGGGATCCGCTCATGCCGACGCTTCGATAGGCGTCCTCGACTCGTCTGAGCCGACATCGGTGACAGCCGTGACCGTCCCCCGGAGATGCTGCGCGGTTGTTCACGCACGACTCACGCGCGTCTACATCTCCTCGTCCGAGGAGGCACGAGCGTCACCGAGTCGGTCGAGCGGATCCTGAGCCGTCACCGCCAGTTCATGCGCCTGCGCGCAGGCTGCCTTGAAGTGATCGCCCATCTCGCCACCGCGGCGCGTCGGTCCACGACACCGTGCCCAAGCCTCGTCCTCGATCGAGTGCGCGTTCCAGCCGCCGATGTCCCGAAGTGGCTGTAGTCGGACAAGTGTCGGTAGACCAGTCTCAGCTGGGAGGCGTCGTTCCCGCACGCTACTCGCGGCGTACGCACGCCCTCTGCGCGCTCCAACTGCGTCGCTGGTTCGCCTGGTGTGAGGGCAATGGCCTCGACCGCTTCATCGGGATCCAACGCGCCCACGTCGAGCTCGACATCCGTGCTCGGTGTTGTCCGGCTGATGCCGACAGGTCAACTCGGCTGAGCACGACGGATGGACGGCGTCCGATGGTTTTCGGCGACAACGCGCAGCATCGACGGCTCCCTCTGCGCAATCGATCCGACGTTCGTACGCGCGATCCGCCGAAGATCCCCTCCGCGAGCGAGTCCGCGCCCACCCTAGGTGACTCGGCCGCCTCGAAGCCCTCCGGTTCCGGCGGCACCGCCCGACCATCGCGGCGTCCACGCATCGGCGCCTTGGCGTTAGACTGCTCGGCAGCAACGCAACTGCGCAGACCTCACTTGTCAGGCGGTCCATCGATGCCCAGGTCGTCGTGCGGCGGTGCATCCCGACGTAGCGCTCGATCGCGGCGCGCAACCGTTGTACTGAAGCCTCGATACTCTCGGGCCCCTCGCGATACGGCGAGGTCACTGCCGAGACGACCGCCCCGAACTCTGCGCAGATATGTGTCCGTCGAGCGTATTCCATTAATGCCGCCCAAGTGCTTGGCCCGTAGGTCGCACGGGGGCGGTCTGGCAGCACTATCGCTCGCGGTGACCTGTGCATGGCCATCCGGTTCCAGAACAACGGAGGGCTGCCGTCATACGACGCAAGGGTCGCGGGTCCGGCCCGAGCTGGAACCCAGCCGCGGTACACGAGAGAGAAGAGATCCTGAATATCGAGCACTGCTGGGAGGTACTCCGCTGCAGCTCGGGGCCGTCGGGCGGCGAGACTTACCCGCAGGGACGTGCGAATGGACATCCCGCCGTCGGATGCCTTCGCTTTGTATCCCAGTCACCGTCGAGGGTCAGCGTCTGAGAGGCTTGGCAGCTTCTTCGATGCGACCAAGGTCGGGTGGCTCTTGAGCGAGATGGTCGCCCCGTTGGGTACCCCACCGGATCCGAGTCCACGGCTAGTATCTAGCGTCCTGATGCCGGCCCAAGATCCAAGTCCGTCGAAGCGCACGGACATATCGTGCAGTTTAAGGCCACGGATTTCGGGGAGGTCGAGGCCAAACAGAACGCTACTCGCGCGCACTCGAACAACGGATTCTTGATTGCCGCCGAAGTTGAACGCCCCACCCGTTTGAGGGTGCACGTCGACCAGCATGGCTCCGCCGACCGGCGTAGACAGAGCCAACGAAGTTGGAGCCTTGCCCGGCACGAAGTCGCCACCGCTCAGGGGGCGATCATCGATCGCTTCGTACTCGATCACCCCGTCCTCGCGCAAGCGAACGTACCCACGAAGTGGTTCGACGGCGAGATCCACCCGGCCATCGCCAGCGTAGGGGTATCCCTTTGCCGCGACCCCGTTGAGGAAGTCCAGGAGCGGCGTATAGGGCCGCCACGCTATCCCGTAACGAGCTGCACATAGGCCTCCTGGCGCGCAGTG
This sequence comes from uncultured Actinomycetota bacterium, assembly GCA_963721555.1. Classification (GTDB taxonomy): domain Bacteria; phylum Actinomycetota; class Actinomycetes; order Propionibacteriales; family Nocardioidaceae; genus Marmoricola_A. The sequence continues at coordinate 108,896 of CAVRJU010000008.1, forward strand.
CGTAGGCAGTGCCAAAGCCGCCGGTCCAGCTTGCGCGCCGATTCGCTGCCGGTGCGCCAGGGTAGGTGAACCCGCCGCCGACCAGTGCGCCGAGCAGGGCCGAGACCGCTGCGGAGACCGCCAAGCGCTGTTGAAATCCACGTTCCTCCGGGCTCGATGCCACGACCGAAAGCTTCTACGGGCCGCACCTGCCGGTCGGGGGAGTCGAGAACAGTCCAAGACGCCCGCCACGACTGCCGCTAGCCAGCGCGATGAGCGCAGCCAGGTCACCTGCATCAGCGAACGCGAGCACAACGGAGGCAACAATCGACACAAGCGCGATCACGAACAGCCCATACAGCAGGAGCGGACCGGCAGCTAGGTCCTGTTGGCTTCGCTCTTCGGGAGCAGCGTCGACGCGATCGTCAGCCTGGTGCTCGTAGCGCCTTTAGTCATGACCGCTTTCTGGACGGCCGACGCAGCGGGACCGGAGCAGCCGGCCGAGCTCGCAGTTCGAGGGGCTGTTTTCTCGTTCGACGCGTTCCTCGCGGCCACGACTGGCCGCGGGTCATCGATGAACGAAGTGGTCGTGAGGCCGACGTGCTGAGCCTCCGGCGCGACGTCGTCGTGGATGACGGCGACGTTCGCGCCCTCCCGACGTCCTCTCAACTCCAGCAGATGTCCGGCTCGCCGTCGGCTGTGCTGTGGCTTGCAGACAACTATCAGAGCGCGACTACGATTCCGGAGGTACGCAGGAGTCTCGTCCGAGGATGTCCGCCGCATCACCTACCAGATGGCGATCTGGGTGATCAATGAGCGAACTCACCGTCGAACAGATTCGCGCGAGCGGCCTAGCCCCGCGGCCGACCAGGTCGCCGGACTGGTGGAGAAAGCGTTGCAGCAGCAGCTGCCAATGCGTCATGTAGTGCAGGCCCCGCTCGTCGAGCTGCTCGTGATCGACCAGCGCTTCGACGGCGATCGTTTCCGCGCACGCGTTACGGATGAGCGCGTCCGGCAGTCCCGTGGCCAACGCGCTCGTCACATTCTCCATCGATGGCGAGACGGTGCGGGTGCTTGAAACTCACGAAGACGGAACGACTGACTCACTGGACCTAGACGCGCGAAATGAACAGTTGGGTGACGTTCAGGCCGCCGTTTCCCTGAAGCTGCCAGCGGGCACCCTGGTCCGCGCAGAGAGCTCAGACGAGGTACTCGTCACGGGCCAGGCGCTGGCGTTCCTAGTGCGAGAGCGACGCGGTTTCCCACCAGTCGGTGAACCCACTCGACGTCACGACTTCTGTGCCCATGGTCACGCGAGATTCTCGTTGGGCTCATCAGGAGCAGTCCGCCTCCGGCTTGTCATCCTGGTGGTTCTAGTTGGATTAGCGCGTCTGGTGGGTCATCACTGGCAAGGAAATCGCGTCAAAGGGCAAGCGGTTTAGCGCCGTCCTGCTCGGGGGCCTAGTCGGAGTCGGCGGACTGTACATCTACGCCATCAGCCGTGACGAAGGCCGGATCGACGCGACGTGGGCCGACCGAGTCACAATGACGAGTGAAGCCTGCGGAACTCCAGGTTGTCGGAGCCGCGGCAACGTCGGAGTTCAACAACGGCGAGGACGTCGACAGGTACGGCCCCGCATGCGTGATACCCGGTGCTGCCGCACAGTCGGGGCGACCGTGGATGTCGGCCCGCGGCGCGGGCATGCCGCAAGTGATGCGCCTCGACTTTGGCCAACCGAGTGTCGTAAGCGCGATGCGCCTCGAGCCCGGCTGGACGAACGGACTGGCTGAGGACTTCGTACCGCGCTCCGCGCCCGGTCGCCGTCGACATTGTCTCTGAGGTCGGGGTGGTGCAAAGTCCGAGATTCTCCCAAGGAATCGACGTTTGACCGAAGCCAGCCAGGCCGCTTTCGTTGAGGTAGAACCATTCGTATCCCGTTACGTCTACGTGGTGGTGCAGCGCGTGGAAGGTGCGGCTGACGACCGTGTTGCGATCGGCGAGGTGGAGTTCTTGGGGTACCCAACGGAGTTCGAGTTGCCAGAGCGTCATCGCATCGACTTCCTCGCCGGCGTTGAGCTCCGCACTGAATGCTGACGCCCAGGGAGCCGCCTGCCGCCGGATCGCGTCGAAAGATCGATATGTACGTACTGCATCGAATGTGGGCCGGGCACGCGCGATCCGGTCTCGGAGCTCATTTCTCACTGCTAGCACTCGCTGAAAGGTCCGCCAACGTGAGGCCGCGCAGAGGAGGAACGTTGTCGCACGTTCAACCAAGCCACAGCCTCCAGCGGCCCGCATAGCGCTAGCCAGATTCGGAACGAGGGAGGCCGAGCATTCCAACTACGACAACGTGCGTCACTCCGCCGCCTATGTGCCACCTCATGTCGGGGAGATCTGTGGCGTTCCGGGTCCGATGGAGGCCTCACCAGACCCGGGGCAATTCAGGGCTAGATTGCGCATCGGCTGGTGGCTGCCGGCGCGGACAAGGCATCCGCCGGCGCCAGATGGGCGATCTCGGCACGCTCACTGTGGGGCAAGGTGACCTCGGGCAGGCCCGCTGGACCCAGTTGGCATCGCTCTTGCCCCGGCCGTCAGCGGCTGTCGTTCCTGCCGTGGGTCGCGGCGATGAGATGCTCCTCGGCGTTGCGGCCAGGACCTATTCTCGGCAGACGCAGGACGAGCACGATGCCGACCAGCCACCAGCCGCCGAGGATGACCCACTCGTACGGCCAGATCAGGGCGGCAGGCATGCCGGGCAGGTAGAGAACCGCAAGGCCAAGCGAGAGCACGCCTGCGAGGGCGCCGACGACCTGGCCGCCCGCGACGCGGAACGGTCGCTCCATCTCGGGTTCGCGACGACGCAACACGAGGAACGTCACCGCAACGAGGAAGAAAGCGACCACGATCGAGACGCCACCAGCGTCGACGAGCCACACCAACATCTGTTGGCCGAACAGTGGAGCCAGCACCGAGAGGCCGCCGATGAAGAGGATGGCGTTGCTCGGGGTGCGGTACCGCGGGTGCACCTGTGCGAACCAGCGCGGCACCATCCCCGACGTCGCCATGGCGTAGAGCAGGCGGCTCGCGCCGAGAAGGAATCCGTTCCAGCTGGTGAGGATCCCCGCGATACCGCCGAGGACGAGGATGTTGCCGAACATCTGGCTGCCCCACAGCTCGGCCATGCCGTCGGCGGCTGGCAGCTCGGAGGCGGCGAGAACCTCCTTGGGCAGGGAGGACCCCACCGTCAGCATGACCACGATGTAGAAGACAGCAGCCGCTACGACGGAGACGACGACCAGCTTTCCGATCTGCCGGAACGGCAGGTTGATCTCTGCCGCAGACTGCGGGATCACGTCGAACCCGACGAAGAGGAACGGCACCGCCACGAGGACCGCCACGATTCCCCCGACGCCACCGGAGAACAGGGGCTCGAGGTTGTCGGCACTACCACCGACGAATGATCCGATCGCCAGCAGCCCCCCGACCGCGAGCAGGAACAGCACGGCCACGCCCTGGAACACGGCCGCCGGCCTGATCCCGACGTAGTTCAGCGCGGTGATGGCCACCGCCCCGAGGATGCCCACTGCTGCCCAGGAGGCGTAGACGTCGTAGTCCGCAACTGTCCACATCCTGCCGACGAGCATGTCCGGGGCGAGGTAGAGCAGCGTCTGCGGAAGTGCGACGGCCTCGAAGGCGACGACGGACACGTAGCCGAACACGAGGCTCCACGACGTGACGAATGCGGCGCGGGAGCCCAAGCCACGCAGCACGTAGTTGTGCTCGCCGCCGGCACTCGGCATCGCGGAGACGAGCTCGGCGTAGGTGAGGCCGACCAACGCCATGATGACGCCGCCGATGGCGAACGCCAACGCAGCCCCGAGCGTTCCGGCATCCTCGAGGAAACCCCCGGTGAGGACGATCCAGCCGAAGCCGATCATGGCGCCGAAGGCGACCGCGAGGACGTCCCAGCGTCCGAGGACCCGGGTGAAGCTGCTGTGATCGGTCGCGTCGCTGTGGTTACTCATGGTCGCGGCCTCTCTGCCCGAACGGCGTACCAAAAAGTATCATCCGCTACCCACCGCGTGCGGCCTTCATCCCCGCTTCCTTCCACCCCAGATGTCGACCAGGGCACGATCGTCCGAGTCACTGCGCGGTCCATCCGCCGTCGACCATGAGCAGAGTTCCGGTGACCATGCGTCCAGCGTCGGACGCCAGGTAGACGACGGCGCCGGCGACGTCGGAGATCTCGGCGAGACGCCGGGCGGGGATCCGGTCGAGCACGGCGTCGCGGTAGGTCGGGTCGTCGAGTCTCTCGGCGGTTCCCGGGGTGTAGGTGAAGGTCGGTCCCACGGCGTTGGTGGTCACGCCGAATCGTGACCACTCGAGCGCCATGACCCGAGTCAGCTGGTTCACTCCCCCCTTCGACGCGCAGTAGAGGGCGTGATCGACGATGCCCACGACACTTGCCTGCGAGCTCATGTTGATGATGCGACCGTGCCCGCGTTCGACCATCCCCGCGGCGACTGCCTGGGAGCAGAAGAACAAGCCCTTGAGGTTCACGTCCATCATCGCGTCCCAGTCGGCCTCGGTCACATCGAGCGCTGGGTGGTTCGCACCGAGTCCCGCGTTGTTGACCAGGACGTCGATCCGCCCGTGACTCTCCTCCACGTGTGCCACCGCCGACCGGATGGACGACACGTCGGCAAGGTCGATGACCACCGTGGCGGATCCGGGTATGGCCTCCGCCAGCTCCCGTACGTCGTCGCCTCCGCGTGATGCCAGCACCACGGTCGCACCCGCTTCGCCGAGGGCAACCGCGAGGCCGGCGCCGATGCCGCGGTTGGCGCCGGTGACGAGCGCCACCTGTCCGTCGAGCCGGAAGCTGGGGAGAGTCGTCATGCCGTCACGGTAGTGGCCGCTTGTCGGCGGACGGGACCTTCGGCGCAAGAATTGGCCCCCTCGGCGGTCTATCGCCGACGGCTCTCCTGTGCCTAGGTGGTGCCGTCCGGTGCGCATCATGAAACGGAATGCGCTATGCGCAACTTCAGCACAGCAGCCAACGGCGGCCTCGCCGATCTGCTGGAGCGCCCGCGCTTCGAGGTGCTGCCCACGGCAGGTGCGCCCGACACCGTCGCCGAGCACCTGCCACCCGGGCGGTCGGTGACGGTCTCCGCCTCCCCCCGCAAGGGTCTCGACGCGACCCTGGACACCTCGCTGAAGCTCGCCACCTTCGGTTACGACGTCGTCCCCCACATCGCGGCGCGCATGGTCGCCGACGACACCCACCTCAAGGAGATCGTCGACCGCCTCCACGAGGCCGGCATCAACAACATCTTCGTCCCGAGCGGCGACGCCACCGAGCCCGGCGCCTACCCCGACGCAGTGGCGCTGCTGGCAGCCCTGCACGAGATGGGCAACCCGTTCCACGCGGTCGGCATCACCGCCTACCCCGAGTCCCACCCCACGATCCCCGACGACGTCACGATCCAGGCGATGTGGGACAAGAGCCGCTACGCCACCGAGATGGTCAGCAACCTGACCTTCGACGCCGGCGTCGTCGAGGCCTGGCTGGCCCAGGTCCGCGGCCGCGGCGTCTCCCTCCCCCTGTGGCTGGGCGTGCCCGGCCAGGTCGACCCGGCCAAGATGCTCGCCGTCGCCACCCGCATCGGCGTGGGCGACTCCGTCCGCTTCCTGATGAAGCAGCCGCGCACCGTCGCCCGGCTGGTCAACCCCCGCGGCTTCGACGCCGACAAGTTCCTGCGCAAGCTCGCGCCCGCGCTCACCCGCGACGAGGCCGTCGTCGCCGGGCTCCACGTCTTCACCTTCAACCAGATCGCCGCCACCGAGGCGTGGCGGGTCCGACTGATCGAGCGGCTGCGGGAAGGAGGTGCCCGCACCCGTCCGACCCTCCGGGGATCGACCACGCCTCGCCAGCTGTGACCCGTCTCGGGTCCGACCACACCAGGAGCACTGCATGAGCACGAACCACCCCTCTGTCGACCAGTCCGACCGCCTCGTCCCGATCAACCTGCGCCAGTCGGGCCGCACCCCGGTCGAGATGCTGATCGACACCCGCGTCCGCAAGTCGCCGTACTGGCAGCTCTCCGCCGAGGCCGGCTGCTGGCGCGCCTCGGTCTACAACCGGATGTACCACCCGCGCGGCTACGTGCGCCCCGAGGACGGCGGCGCGATGGTCGAGTACGACTCCCTCGTCAACCACGTCACCATGTGGAACGTCGCCGTCGAGCGGCAGATCCAGGTCAAGGGCCCCGGGGCGGCCGACTTCGTCAACTTCGTCATCACCCGCGACGCCACCAAGATCCCGCCGATGCGGGCCCGCTACGTGATCCTCTGCAACGAGGCCGGCGGCATCCTCAACGACCCGGTGCTGCTGCGCATCGCCGAGGACGAGTACTGGTTCAGCCTGTCCGACTCCGACCTCATGTTCTGGCTCCAGGGCGTCAACGTCGGGCGGCGCTTCGACGTCGACATCAACGAGATCGACGTCGCCCCGGTGCAGATCCAGGGGCCGAAGTCGATCGACCTCATGACCGACCTCTTCGGGCCCGCCATCGGCGAGCTGCCGTCGTACGGCCTGCACGCCGGCACCGTCGACGGCTGCGGCGTGATCGTCTCGCAGACCGGCTTCTCCGGGGAGAAGGGCTACGAGATCTACCTGATGGACGCCACCATCCACGCCGAGAAGCTGTGGAACGCCGTGCTCGAGGCCGGCAAGAAGCACAACCTCGCCGTGATCGCGCCCGCCCACCACCGCCGGATCGCGGCGGGCATCCTGTCGTGGGGCCAGGACATGGACGTCGAGACGCTGCCCTTCCAGGTCAACCTCGGCTACCAGGTGCCGCGCACCAAGGAGGCCGACTACATCGGCAAGGCGGCGCTCGAGACCGCCCGCGACGCGGTCGAGTCCGGCCACCCGCCGTACACCCACACGCTGGTGGGGCTGCGCCTCGGCGGGCTGCCCATCGACGACTACGCGCCCGACTTCTGGCTGATCAGCCCGCGCGACGGCGGCGACCCGATCGGCTACGTCACCTCGCCGTGGTTCTCCCCCGAGCTCGAGGGCAACATCGCGATGGGTCACGTCCCGATCGCGTCGGCCGCCATCGGCACCCAGCTGCTGGTGCACCTGCCCGACGAGTACGCCGAGTCGCCCGGCGTGCCCGTCGAGGCGGAGGTGGTCGAGATGCCCTTCCGGCCCTCGGTCAACCCCAACCAGCGCGAGCTGCTCAAGGCGCGCGGCCTCGACGCGGCGGTGTGAG
>CAVRJU010000009.1:0-1596831 GCA_963721555.1 uncultured Actinomycetota bacterium
GCAGGAGTCGAACCTGCGACCTTTCGCTTAGGAGGCGGCTGCTCTATCCACTGAGCTACTGGGGCGGGTCGCGGCCTGGCGGGCGCCACGACGCGGACCATCCTGTCAGGTGGCCGGCGTGGTCGCCGCCGGGCCCCGGTGCAGGACGGTGGCGGTCCGGACGCCGTCGGTCTCGACGCCCGGACCTGGATCCCCCCGCTGCCGGCAACGAGAGTGCCCTTCGCATGCCGGTGCCCACTGCTGCCGGGGTCATGCGCCGCCGCTCCGTCGAATTGGTTGTCGTCGCAGCCTTCGCCTTCCTGCGCCGGGCGTCGTCCCACTCCAACCTCAAGCTGCGTGACGTCGCTCGTCGCATCGTGGACGACGTGGACGCCCGAGGGTCGGCGACGGACCGACGGAGCCGGACTGATCTCGCTCTCTCGCGGGCGGGCGCGGGCACTCGGCGCTAGGGCCGACCAGGAGTGGTGTCCTCCCCGGGCGCGTCGTCCGCGGCCACGGCGGCGAGCAGGACACGGGCGGCTTCGGACAGGGAGACGCCGGCTCGTCCGGCCGCCGTCTGCAAGCGCACCAGCGCGGCGGCGACACTCACCTGGCGGATCTCCGCGAGCAAGCCGACGGCCCGTGCCACGTCCGACTGCTCCCGGATCCGCATCGGGGTGGAGGCTGCGTCCAGGCGTGTGCGGAAGGCGAGGTCGGCGTTGGTGACCGCGCCTGGTGACCATCCTCCCAGGGCCTTCGCCAGCGCCTCGTGGTGTCCTACGAAGGCCTCGGGGGTCGAGGCGTACAGGTTGATCCCTGCCACGACGTCCCCGTCCTGGAGGATCGGGATGGACAGGCTCGACCGCACTCCGCTGGCCGCCGACGCGCGCGCGTACATCGCCCAGCGTCCTTCGTCCAGCTCATCCCCGACCACGAAGGAGATGACCTCCCCGTCGCGTGCCGCTGCGACGCACGGCCCGTCGTCGAGGTACTGGACGGCGTCGATGCGCGCCAGGTCGGACTCGGCGACCAGGGTGAAGGTGAAGGCGTCCTCGACGATCCCGAGGCTGAGCCCGACCAGGTCCGGCACGATCCGCCGGGCAGCGCGCCCGAGGTTGGCCAGCTCCTGCGCCACGGCGTCGTCGCCGTCACGCGCGAGCTCCTGGAACGACTCCTTCGTTCCCGAGGTCGGCTCCATCGACAGTCCTGTCCTCTCGTGCAGCGGTTCTGAATCACTGGAGTACCCCAAAGTGCGGCCGGCGACGCACACGTGTCGAGAAGTCACAGGTCGGCGGAGCCGCGAGTCCCGCTCGAGAGTAGGGTTGCGCTCAGAGAGGGGCTCCGGAAGCTCGCCTCCCTGGCTGGAGCCCGGACGCGGCGTGGTGCACAGTGGACAGGGACGAGGAGACCGGGTGGACGACATCGGCGAGGCGATGGCCGAGGCGGCGCGAGCCATCGGGAAGCAGCGCTCGCTCGAGGACACCCTCCAGGCGATGGTCGAGGCCGCTTCTGCGTCTCTGCCGCGCTTCGCCCACGTCGGGATCTCGACCACGGCCAAGGACCGGTCGATCACGACGCAGGCGGCGACGACCGCCACCGTCTGGGAGCTCGACGCGCTGCAGTACGAGCTGCGCGAGGGTCCGTGCCTCGATGCGATCCTCAGCTCGGGTGTCGTGGCCGCACCCACCATCCGGCACGACCAGCGGTGGCCGCGCTACGTCCCGGTCGCCGTGTCCGAGCACGGGCTCCTGTCCCAGCTCGCCGTACGCCTCTTCCTGGACGACGAGGGCACGGTCGGCGGTCTGAACTTCTACTCCACCTCGCACGAGGACTTCGACCGGGAGGAGGTCGAGACCGCAGAGCTGTTCGCCACGCACGCGGCGCTCGCGTTCGGCCGGGCGCGGGAGATCGACAACCTCACGGTCGCCCTCCAGAGCCGGACCGTGATCGGCCAGGCCACGGGTCTGCTGATGGCGGAGTACGGGCTCGACGAGACCGCCGCCTTCGCCTTCCTCCACCGGACCTCCTCGCACGCCAACCTCAAGCTGCGCGACGTGGCCGCCCGCATCGTCGAGGACGCGGACCGGCGCTCCCGTACGACCGGGACCTGAGGATGGACGACCGGCCGCGGGCGCTTCTGACCGAGCTGACCCGCCGACTCGCGCGGTCGGCGCCGCAGCAGCCGCTGGCCCTCCGGTTGTGCTCGGCGTACGTCGAGCTGGTGTCGGCTCAGGGGGGTGTCATCACCTTCAAGCCCGGGCCGTCGTCGCGGGTGACGTTGTGCGCTACCGACGACGTGGCGGCCGAGATCGAGGAGATGCAGGAGGTGATCGAGGAGGGCCCGAGCCTGGAGGTGCTCCGGTTCGGGGCGGACGTCTCCGGTCTGGACGCCGCTGAGCAGCGTGCACGCTGGCCCATGCTGTTCGACCTGCTTCCGGCCGACGAGGTCAGCACGATGCACGCGTTCGCGATGCGCCCGGACTCCACGGTGATGGGCGTGGTGACGGTCTACCAGGGCCCGTCCTCCCCGGGAAGGCTCGGTGTGTCGGACGCGGAGGCGCAGTTCCTCGCCGATGCCGTGGCCGTGGCCCTGCTGGGTGACCTCGGGGCGCACAGCGTGCCCGACGAGGCCTGGACGGCGCGCGACCATGTCGACCAGGCGACCGGGATGGTGGTGGCCCAGCTGCGGGTGACCGCGACTGACGCGCTCGCGGTCCTGCGGGCCCACGCGTTCGCACACGCGACCACGCTGCACCAGGTGAGCGCCTGGGTGCTGCAGCGTCGGCTGGACTTCTCCGAGCACGACGCCTCCGACGGCGCGGGTACCACCGACGACGCGGGGACCACCGACGACGAGGGCACGAAGGGGACGGGACCATGACTCTGCTCAGCGGATCGCTCGAACACCTGGTTGGCGCACTCGCTGCCCTGGTGGAGCCTCGTGGCGGCACCGACCACGTCGACCAGCTGGCGCACGACGGCTGCGCGGCTCTGGGGGGGCGTACAGCCGCCATCCTCGTGCAGGACGGGCGAGGTGGCCTGGTCCTCCTCGCCGCCACCTCCCACGAGGTGGAGGAGATCGAGCTGCTCCAGGCGCAGTCGCGCACCGGACCGTGCGTCGAGGTGATGGAGAGCCGGCAGCCCGTCTCCGCCACGGGGGCCTCGGACTTCCGGGCCCGATGGGGCGAGGTCGGTGCGGCCATGGTCGACGCGGGCTACGCCGCGGTGGACGCCTTCCCGCTGCGCTGGAAGGGTCACGTGCTCGGCGGGCTGAACGTCTTCCGGACCGCCGACGAGCCTCTGGGCGAGGCGGAGCGGGCGATGGGCCAGGCGTTCGCCGATGTCGCGACCCTGGTGCTGCTGCAGCCCCGGGACGTGACCCTGGAGAGCATCCGGGGTCAGGTGGAGGACGCGGTCGGTGCGCGTTCGGTGATCGAGCAGGCCAAGGGCGTGCTCGCCCACGTCCACCGGACCGACGTGACCGATGCGTTCGCTCGGCTGCGGCGGAGGGCGGAGCTCGACGACGTCCCGCTGCAGGTCGCGGCGGCGGAGGTCGTGTCCGAGCAGAGCCGGCGCGACTGAGCACGACCGGGGTCGGTGGCTCGCACCCACCCCGGGTCGGTCACGCCGAGTCGGCGACGGGGCCGATCGCCCCCCGCAGGTCACGCAGGATCCGTGACAGGAGTCGGGAGATCTGCATCTGGGTGACCCCGAGCTCCTCCGCGATCTCCCGTTGCGTCTTCTGGTCGTAGAACCGCAGGTACAGGATGCGGCGGTCCCTGTCGGACAACCCGGCGAGCGCCGGCCCGAGCACGACACGGGCCTCGGCCGCCTGGGTGTCGCGCTCGTCGTCGGCCAGCAGCTCGCTCAGTGACCAGCTGCTGTCGACCGAGGCCGGGGCGTCGAGCGACGTGGGGGTGAAGCACCCGTTGGCCGACATCGCCTCCAGGACGTCCTCCACGTCCACGTCGAGCTCGACGGCCACCTCCTGGGGGTTGGGGGAGCGCCCGAGGAGCTGGTGCAGGGACTCGTTCGTGCTCGAGATGCGAGCCTGCATCTCCTGGAGCCGTCGGGGAGGCCGGACGGCCCAGGCGTGGTCGCGGAAGTAGCGACGCACCTCGCCTCGGATCGTCGGCACGGCGTAGGTGAGGAAGTCGTACCCGGCCGTCGGGTCGAACCCGTGCACGGCTTTCATCAGACCGAGGTAGGCGATCTGGGCGAGGTCCTCGCTCGCGACCCCACGGCGCCGGTAGCGGCTGGAGATCGACTCGGCGACCTCGACGTAGAGCTCGGCGACCTCGGCGTGCAGGCGCGACCGCTCGCGGCTGTCGGTCGTGGCCCAGGCGGACCGCAGCAGAGCCGAGGCTGCGGCGTCACGCCGTTGCTTCGCACTCGACGGAGCGGCGACCAGGGCGGGCTCGACCACCGAGGCAGTGCCGGCGAGGGGGTCGGGGCGTGACTCACGTCGATGCGCGTGCTGCAGATCCGACGACGTGTCAACGGGGAGATGCTGCGCGCGCCCGCGTGCAGGCGCTGTCGTGGCGGTCACGCCGATCACCTGGAACCGAGAAGGTGACGTCCCGCCGTGGGCTCGAGCGGGTCAGGAGCATGCGCAGCCGAGGCCGCTGCCAGCAGCCTGCCGCATCCAGCCGTCCGGGTCAACGTGCAGTCCCGCTTCAGAGGACGGCCTCACCACGGCCTGGACCTGGTCGTCGAGGACCGTCCGCTTCGTCCGTTCCGAGCGAACTCGGCCGCTCGGGGACAGGGGGCACGCCGGGCTCCACCACCGGATCGCGGCCCCGGCACGGGGCATGACGGTCCCGCTCCGCCGCGCCGGCGAACCCCTCCGGTGATCCGCCGCAGCGACTCCTGCCCGGCCACGCACGAGCACCCCCTCCACGAGAGGTTTCTCATGACCACGCCCAACGACGTCGGCGACCCGACCGGCCAGGTCGCGGTGAGCATTGGGGCCGACTCCGGCATCGGACGTGCGGTCGCGCTGGCCTTCGCCCGCGAGGGTGCCGACATCGTGCTGAGCGACCTCCCGGCGGAGGAGGACGACGCCCGTGTGACGGCCCAGCTCGTCGAGGACGCGGGACGTCGTGCCCTGCAGGTCCCCGGCGACCTGACCGAGGAGGAGGAGGAGTGCGACCACCTCGTCGCCACCGCCCTCCAGGAGCTCGGCCGACTCGACGTCCTGGTCAAGAACGCGGCGTACCAGATGTCGCAGCCCGGGGGCGTCACCGACATCACCACCGACCAGCTCGACCGCGTCATGAGGACGAACCTCTACGCGATGTTCTGGTTGTGCCGCGCCGCGGTGCCGCACCTGCCACGGGGCGGCTCGATCATCAACACCACGTCGGTCCAGGCGTCGTCACCGTCGCCGCACCTGCTGGACCACGCCGCGACCAAGGCCGGGATCGCCAACTTCACGCGGGGGCTGGCCCGGTCGCTGTCCGAGTAGGGCATCCGGATGAACGCCGTGGCGCCCGGACCGATCTGGACCCCGCTGACCCACCCGTCACGGTGTGACCGGACCGGGACCGGACCTGCGCGTGGGCGAGCAGCCGCCCTACGCCTCCGTCAAGCCGTGGGAGAACGCCCACGCCACGGCCTGGGACCGGCTCCGGACCCCCATCTTGCGGTAGGCCGAGCGGATGTAGCTCTTGAGAGTGTTCGCGGTGAGGAACATCCGGGCGGCGATGTCACGGTTGCTGAGTCCGGCGGCGATCAGTCCCACGACCTCCGCCTCCCGGCGTGACAGCACACGGTCGGGATCGCCTGCCGTGCTCATGTCCTCCGCGGACCCCGTGGCGCCCGTGGCCCTCACAGCCTCCATGGTGCTGAGCACGTCCAGCAGGTCCTGGGTCCGGAGGGCGAGCACGAGCTCGCTGTTCCCCGCCTGGTTCGCGTGCATCACCACGGCGCGGTCGGAGTACGGCGCGAGCACGCGCCGGAGCTGCTCGGCCACCTGCTCGTGGTCGTCGGGGACCGCGACCCGGACGACGGCACGGTGGCCGGCGTCGAGCTCTTCGCGCGGGCCGGTGACGGGGGGCGCCGCGAGGGCGCTGGCGGTGCTGGTGCTCATGGCGACCTCCGTGGGATGAGCCCCGAGGGGTGTGGTGAGCCTCCGAGGTACCCGTCGCTCCTGCTTTCATTCAGCGCCCTGCGGGGGTGCCGCCCGGGACCGCGATTTCGGTATTCACCCGGCGTGTCGGCATCATGGACGGGACCATGGGTGCGGTCCGTGTCCAGCAGGACACGCCGCCGACTCCCGACGTACTCCCGCAGGACGGTTCCGTGGCCTACCAGGGCAAGCACCGCAACACCGGCAAGCACCCGGTCATCCGCGCCGTCGCCATCTCCACGGCTCTCGTCCTCGCCGTCCTCGCCGGCACGGTGGTGCTGACCTACCGGCACCTCGAGGGCAACATCACCGAGTCGCAGGCCTTCGACAACATCCTCACCGAGCGCCCGGAGCAGGAGGACGTCGAGGGACCGCAGGAGCCGCTGAACGTCCTGGTCCTCGGCTCCGACAGCCGGCGGGGCCAGACCGACGTGCTCGGGCAGACCCCGGGCCTGTCCGACACCACGATCCTGCTGCACCTCTCGGCCGACCGGTCGCGGGCGTACGGCGTCAGCATCCCGCGCGACCTGATGGTTCCCCGGCCGGCCTGCAAGGCGCGGGCCGGCGGCACCGTCCCCGCCCAGCAGATCGTGCAGTGGAACGACGCGTTCGCCGTCGGCGGCGAGGCGTGCACGGTGGCGCAGTTCGAGAAGATGTCGGACCTTCGCGTCGACCACTTCGTCATCGTCAACTTCAACGGCTTCGAGTCGATGGTCGACGCCCTGGGGGGCGTGCCGATCTGCGTGCCCACCGACGTCAACGACCCGATCGGCAAGATCTACCTCTCCGCGGGCACCTACACGATGGACGGCAAGCAGGCGCTCGACTACGTCCGCGTGCGGCACTCCATCGGCTCCCAGGACACCGGCGACCTCGGGCGGATGCGCCGTCAGCAGACCTTCATGGCCTCGATGGTGAACAAGGCGCTCTCCTCGAGCACGCTGTTCAACCCGGTGCGGCTGGGCCGGTTCCTCAACGCCGCGACCGAGTCGCTGACGACCGACCCGGGCCTGCGCAACCTGAACTCGCTGTACTCCCTGGCCCAGGAGATGAAGGGCATCGGCCTCGACAAGGTGCAGTTCCTCAGCGTGCCGTTCGGCCCCTACGCCCCGGACCCCAACCGCCTCGGGCTGCTGCCGACCGCGGACCGGCTGTGGGACGAGATCCGCCAGGACGAGCCGTTGAGCCCGGAGTTCCTCAAGAAGGCCACCAAGGCCTCGGAGGGCAAGCCAGGGGACGGCAAGGGCGAGCCGAAGACCGAGGCGGAGAAGGAAGAGGCAGCCCTCAACGGGTTGTGCGCCTGAGCCCTCCGGCGACGGGACGGTCCCGGGCCGTCTCCGGCGCGTGCACGGCCAGGTAGCCGACGACCGCCCGCTCGGCCTCGAGGAGGATCGCGTCGTCGCCGGACAGCGACTCCTCGAAGGCGAGCTGGAACAGCCGGTCGCCGATCTCGACGGCGAGCTCCGCGACCCGGACCGAGGTGCCCGGGGCGAGCAGCCCGGACTCGGACGCCAGCGCGTGGAGGCCGGCGGCGACGCGACGGTTGTGAGCGCGGCAGAGCTCGCGCACGGACTGGTTCCCGCGCCCGCGCAGCCAGATCTCGACGAACGCCGGCCGCTCGCGGTAGACCGAGACGAAGGCCTCGACGGTCGCGGACACCAGTCGCTCCAGGGTCAGGTCCTGGTCGGCGCCGTCGGCGAGGCCGGCCGCGACGCGGGCGTCCATCGCCTCGATGTCGCGCTCGACGAGGGCGAGCAGGATCTCGTCCTTGTCGGCGAAGTACTGGTAGAGCGACGCGACCGGCACCCCTGCGGCCTGAGCGATCGCGCGGGTCCCGAGGGCGTCCACGCCCTGGGTGACCACCAGGCGGGAGGCGGTGTCGAGCAGACGGGCGACCCGGTCGCGGCTGCGTGACTGCTGAGGCACGCGGCGCGTGCGGTGGTCGGTCACCCTCCGACCCTAGACCAGCACGGCGAAACCTGACGCATGTTTAGGTTAAACTTGAGACAATCGTTGTCTCTTGCGACAGGATCGGCCTCATGACCCGTGCTCCGCGACCCACGTCCGACCCCTTCCCCGCGGCCGCCACCGGTGGCGTCAGTCGCCGCACGGTGCTGGCCGGCAGCGGCCTCGGCACGGTCGGTGCGCTCGGCGCGCTGACGGCCGCGGGGTCGTTCCGCGCGGCCGAGGCGGCGACCACGCGCGGGTCGCTGCCCGACCGTGTCGACGTCGTGGTCGTCGGCGGCGGGCTCTCGGGCCTCGTGGCGGCCCGCAACCTCCGCCGCAGGGGCGCGTCGGTGCTCGTCGTGGAGGCCCGCAACCGGGTCGGGGGGCGGCTGCTCAACGAGAAGGTGGGGGAGGACTCGGTCATCGAGGCCGGCGGCGCCTTCGTGGGACCCACCCAGGACCACATCCTCGACCTGGCCCGCGACCTGCGGGTGCCGACCTTCCAGAGCTACGCGACGGGCAACAACGTCTACGTCAAGGACGGCCTTGCCATCCCCTACACCGGGACGGTCCCGCCCGACCCGGCGATCCTGCCCGACGCCGGGCAGCTGCAGGAGCGCATCAACCGGATGGCCTCCGAGATCGACGTCAGCGCGCCGTGGTCGCACCCGATGGCCGCCGAGTGGGACCGCCAGACCTTCGACGACTGGGTGCTGCGCAACGCCGCCAACGACGACGTCCGCGACCTCCTGCTCTGCTACTCCCAGGCTGCCTTCGGCAGCGACATGCGCGACTTCTCGCTGCTCTTCCTGGTCTGGTACATCGCAGCCTCGGGCAACGAGCAGAACGTCGGCACCTTCGAGCGCTCGTCCGGCAGCCGCGACGCCGCGCAGGACAGTCGCTTCGTCGGGGGCTCGCAGCTGGTGCCGCTGCGGCTCGCCCAGCAGCTCGGCGACCGAGTCGCGCTCAACGCGACCGTCCGGTCGGTGCGCCAGACCGCACGCCACGTCGACGTACGCACCGATCGCGGGACCGTGCGCGCCAAGCGCGTCGTCGTGGCCTGCCCGCCTCCGACGATCCTGGGGATCGACTGGTTCCCGCTGCTTCCGCAACGACGCGCGCGCCTCCTGCAGCGCATGCCCATGGGCGCGCTGATGAAGTGCGACGCGGTCTACGAGACGCCGTTCTGGCGCGAGGACGGTCTTTCGGGGACGGGGCTGAACACCGAGGGCGCGGTGCGCACCTGCTTCGACAACTCGCCCGAGGATGCCGCGGTCGGCGTGCTGCTCTCCTTCGTCGGCGGCTCGACGTGGGAGACCTACGGCACGGTCGGCCTGGCCCAGCGCCGCCGGGCGGTGCTCGAGGGGTTCGCGAAGATCGTGGGCGACCGGGCACTCGACCCGATCGAGTACACCGAGCACGACTGGACGCTCGAGCGCTGGACCGGCGGGGGGCCGGTCGCGCTCCAGGTCCCGGGCTCGATCGTGGAGTACGGCCGCGTCATCCGTCAGCCCTTCAACCGGGTGCACTGGGCCGGCACCGAGACCTCGACGTACTGGCCGGGCTACATGGACGGCGCGGTGCGCGCCGGCGAGCGGGCAGCCCTCGAAGTGGCGGACCTGCTGTGAGGGGATCCCCGACGCGCACCGGCTCGCGCTGGGCCGGGGCGGCGCTCGCGGCGCTCGCCGGGGTGGCGGCACTCACCACGCCCGTGGGGCCCGAGGGCGCGGTCGCGGAGGAGCGCCAGGCCGTGGAGCGGGAGCGCTGGGACACTCGGGTGACCACCCGCGTGCCGCGGCCCGGCTACCCGGCGTTCGTCTACTCCCACCCCAACGGCCGGCTCTACGCCGGCACCTACACCAACCCGTCCGGCGACGACGAGCGCTCGCGGATCTTCGAGTGGACGCGGTCCGGGGCGCTGCTGCGGTCGTGGACCGTGCCGGGGCAGGACCTCGCCGGCGACCAGGGGGCGCAGGCGGCCCTCAGCGACGCCGCCGGCCGGCTCGTCGTGCTCGAGAGGTCGACCTCGCGCGTGATGCGGCTCGACCTGGGGACCGGACGGTTCACGACGTACGCCCGGATCCCGGACCTGCCGACCTGTGCGCCCGACGAGGAGCCCGACGGCTCCTGCTCGCCCAACGCGACCGACTCGCCGGCGATCCCGAACTACGCGGCGTGGGGACGAGGCGGCGTCCTCTACGTCACCGACTACGGCCAGGCCGTGGTGTGGCGGGTGCCGCCGGGCGGCGGGCGGCCGACCGCGTGGTTCGCCGACCGTCGCCTCGACGGCTCCGAGTTCGGCACCGCCGGCCTGCTCATGACGCCGGGACGCCGGGCGCTGCTGCTGACCCAGCAGAGCTCCACGGGCACGGCGCAGACCACGCAGGGCACGCTGTTCCGCCTCGGGATCCGCGACGACGGACGTCCCCGGGCGATGCGCGCGCTGTG
Source organism: uncultured Actinomycetota bacterium (assembly GCA_963721555.1). Lineage (GTDB taxonomy): Bacteria > Actinomycetota > Actinomycetes > Propionibacteriales > Nocardioidaceae > Marmoricola_A. Next base: position 10,505 of record CAVRJU010000009.1, read on the forward strand.
GACCAGCCGGCCCGGCGACCTGCCCGACGGGTTCGGGATCGCGCGGTCGGGGCGGATCTACCTCGCGAACGCCGGGCTCTCGAACCAGCTGGTGGTGCTGAGTGCTACGGGCGAGGAGATCGAGCGGTTCCCGGCCGTGCCCGGCGCCGGGGAGAACGGCTCACCGATCCCCTTCGACACGCCGTCGAACGCGACGTTCGCGGGGCGGAGCGTCGTCGTGGCGAACCAGAGCTTCACCGGCAACCGCGACCACCACGCCCTGCTCGACGTGCACGTCGGCGAGCGCGGCGAACCGGTCTGGATCCCTCGCCGCGCCGGGCGCTGAGCCCGCGGGCGGCCCCCCGCCCTTGGACGCGTCGCTGGGCTGACGGTTTCCCACGGGATGCCGGGAAACGTGCACTCCCCATGGTGTCCGCGCCGTGGGGAGTGCACGTTCGTCGTGGGGTGTACGGCGTCCGCGGCGTCCCGACTCAGCCTTGCTGGAGCTGGTGCATCGCCCGCTCGAACGACCAGCCGGCGGCGGCCCACGGACCGGTCGGCTCGTCGGGGTCGGTGAAGTTCAGCAGGTGCGTGGCGAGGTCGGCCGAGAACGTCTCGCTCGCCTCGAGCGGCAGCAGCGACGGCAGGTTGTCGATGGCGATGACCTCCAGCGGGCCGCCGGTGCCGTCGAACCGGCGCACCGGGTCGTCCCAGCTGGTGATGGCGGTGTTCACCGGAAGCATGTTGGTGTCCGAGGTGACGTCGCAGGTGACGTCGGCGATGAGCCTCATCCGCCGCTCGCGGTCGAGGTCGTCGGCCGTCACGAACGGCGTCTGGGGCGCCTTGATCCCGACGCAGTTGACGACGTAGTCGTGGCGGAACAGGTCGTCCATGTCGAGCCGCGCGGTCTCCGGGCGGTCCCAGGTGGTCGGCTCGTGGTGGGTCACGGCCAGAGCGGCACGCGCGCCGCGGCCCGAGCGCCCACGCGCCCCGGTGACGAGGATCCCGGCGTCGGCCACCGCGTCGTGGGCGTCGCGCAGCTGCTGGTCGAGGTCGGCCTTGGCCAGGTGGGTCAGCGGCGACTCGAGCCGCCCGGCGAGCTGCAGCACGCCCAGCGCAGCGCCGACGTACCCGGCCCAGTAGCCGAAGGCGACGACGCGCCGCGCCTGGTCGTCGAGCAGGTACTCGATGTCGAAGAGGCGGCCGCCGCCGGCCTCGAAGCGGCCCAGCGTCTCGGCGGCATCGCTCTGGCCCTTGAAGGCGTGCGCGAAGTAGACGTGCGTGTGGCGCAGCTCGTGAGGCTCGTCGGGCAGCTCCTTGATGCCGACGACCACGACGTCGTCGGGTGCGTCGGCCCAGCTGCCCGGAGCGGCGATCTCGGCGCCGGCCGAGTGGTAGTCCTCGGTCGGGACGATGCGCTGCGGGGAGTCCTCGACGGTGACGCGGAAGCCCTCGTCGAGCAGTCGCAGGACGTCGGCGGGGACGACGGGGGCCCGGCGCTCGGTGGCGCGGGACTCGTGACGGATCCAGAAGTGGGTCGAGGCCATGGGCTTCATCATCCCGTACGCCGACCCGTGGTCGCGACAGGCTCCCGGCCCGCGCCGGAGCCGACGCGCCTGGCGATCAGGTGAAGCGGTGACCCTTGCCGAGGGCGACCACACCGGTGTCGCTGACGGTGAACCCACGTCGTCGGTCCTCGTTGTGGTCGATGCCGATGAGGGCGCCGTCGGGGACCACCACGTTCTTGTCGATGATCGCATTGCGCACCACCGCTCCCTTGCCGATGCGCACGTTGTCGAGCAGCACGCTGCGCTGCACCGACGCGCTGTCGGAGACGTAGGAGTGCACGCCGATCACGGTCTCGTCGACGGTGGCGCCGGAGACGATCGAGCCGGCGCAGACGATCGAGTCGCGCACCGAGGCGCCGTGGACGAACTTCGACCCCGGCAGCTGGTGGTGCGAGGTGAAGATCGGCCAGGAGTCGTTGTACAGGTTGAAGATCGGCACCGCGGAGACCAGGTCGAGGTGGGCCTCGTGGTAGTTGTCGAGCGTCCCGACGTCGCGCCAGTAGTCGCGGTCGCGTGCGGTCGAGCCGGCCACGTCGTTGCGCTTGAAGTCGTAGACCGCGGCCTGGCCCTGGCTCACCAGCATGGGGATGATGTCGCCGCCCATGTCGTGGCGCGAGCCCTCGTCCTTGGCGTCCTTCTCGAGCGCCTCGACCAGGGCGTCGGCGGTGAAGACGTAGTTGCCCATGGAGGCGAAGGACTCGTCGGGGGAGTCGACGAGGCCCGGCGGCTCGGCCGGCTTCTCGAGGAACTCCTCGATGGTCACGCCGTCCTCGGCGGTCTTGATGACGCCGAAGGCGAAGGCCTCCTCGCGGGGGACACGGATGCCGGCGACGGTGACGTCGGCCCCGGACTCGACGTGGGCGGCGACCATCTGCGAGGCGTCCATGCGGTACACGTGGTCGGCGCCGAAGACGACGATGTAGTCGGGACGCTCGTCGATGATGAGGTTCATCGACTGGTAGATCGCGTCCGCGCTGCCCTGGTACCACTGCTTGCCGCGGCGCTGCTGGGCCGGGACGGGGGCGACGTACTGCCCGAGCATCGACGACAGCCGCCAGCTCTGCGAGATGTGGCGGTCCAGGCTGTGCGACTTGTACTGCGTCAGCACCGCGATCTTCGTGTAGCCGGCGTTGACGAGGTTCGACAGTGCGAAGTCGATCAGCCGGTAGGAGCCGCCGAACGGCACCGCAGGTTTCGCCCGGTCGACCGTGAGCGGCATCAGCCGCTTCCCCTCGCCGCCGGCCAGGACAATGCTCAGGACCCGTGCCATGGGGGTGACCCTAGTCGGATTAGTTGCGCAGGTCACACCGCGCGCCCGGAGGGCTAGATTCAGCGCATGCGCGTCTCCGTCCTCACCCGTGAGTACCCACCCTTCGTCTACGGCGGGGCGGGGGTGCACGTGGACTTCCTCGTCCGCGAGCTCCGGCGTCTCGTCGACGTCGACGTCCTCTGCCTGGGCGACGAGCGCGAGGGCGCGACGTCGTACGCCGAGAAGGACCCGCGACTGGGCTCGGCGAACTCGACGCTGCACCTGCTCTCGGCCGACGTCGCGATGGCCGCCGGCACCGAGGGCTCCGACCTCGTGCACTCCCACACCTGGTACGCCAACATGGCCGGCCACCTCGCCAAGCTGTTGTACGACGTGCCGCACGTGGTGACCGCGCACTCGCTCGAGCCGCAACGGCCGTGGAAGGCCGAGCAGCTCGGCGGCGGCTACCGCGTCTCGTCGTGGGCCGAGCGCACGGCGTACGAGGCGGCTGACGCGGTGGTGGCGGTCAGCGCCGGCATGCGCGCCGACATCCTCACGGCCTACCCGTCGGTGGACCCGGCCAAGGTCCACGTGATCTACAACGGCATCGACACCGAGCTCTACGCCCCGGACGAGAGCACCGACGTGCTGGAGCGGATCGGCGTCGACCTGACCCGCCCCTACATCGCCTTCGTCGGACGCATCACCCGGCAGAAGGGGGTGCCGCACCTGCTGCGCGCGGGGCTGCAGCTCGACCCCTCGGTGCAGATGGTGCTGCTCGCCGGTGCCGCCGACACCCCCGAGCTGGCGGTCGAGACCGACGAGCTGATCGCGGAGCTCCGGCGATCGCGCGACGGCGTCTTCGTGGTCTCGGAGATGCTGCCGCGCTCCGACGTGCGTCAGGTGCTGACCCACGCGATGGCGTTCTGCTGCCCGTCGGTCTACGAGCCGCTGGGCATCGTCAACCTCGAGGCGATGGCGTGCGACACCGCTGTCGTCGCCAGCCGGGTCGGGGGCATCCCCGAGGTCGTGAACCACGAGGAGACCGGGATCCTGGTCGATCTGAGCCCCGACGACCCCGCTGACTTCGAGCGCCGCTTCGCCGAGGCGGTGAACCGGCTCGCAGCCGATCCCGGCCTGGCACGGCAGATGGGGGCGGCCGGGCGCCGTCGGGCCGTCGAGTCGTTCGGCTGGGACGCCGTGGCGCGCGAGACGGTGGAGCTGTACCGCTCGCTGCGCTGAGACGCCTCACGCCATTGGTCGTTCATGCCCCGGGGGGACGACGGCAACCGCGGCGGAACTTGCCGTTATCGGGTTGTTACCCCAGACTGTCGGCGGACACGGGTTCTCGGGGGGACCGACGCCCGCGTCGCTGACCGCAGTCGGGAAGGGGCACCACGCGTGCGAGTGGCCGTGGCCGGAGTGGCGTCGGGCGTGCGACGCAGCATCGTCGACCTCCTCCTCGCCGAAGGGCACGACGTCGTCACCGCCCCCCGGGGCAGCCAGCGCCCGCCGCTCGAGGGCTGCCGCGCCCTCGTCCACGTCCCGGACCAGCTGCCGCACACGCTCGGCTCCCGCTGGGCCCAGCGCTGGCCGGCGCACGACCACCTGCACGCCCACGGGGTGCACCGCCTGGTCGACCAGGCGTGCGCGGCCGGGGTACGTCGCATCGTCCACCTCAGCGGGTCCTGGCTGTACGCCGACCAGGGGGACGACTGGGTGACCGAGGAGTCCCCGATCTGCGTGACCGCTGCGACCGAGCCGCTCGCGGTCGGCGAGATGGCCGTGCAGGACGCCGCGGGCTGCGTGCGCACGAGCGTGGTGCTGCGCCTCGGCCAGGTCGTCGGGGACACCCCGCTGACCCGGTGGACGCTGCGGGCCGCCGCCGCGGGACGGTCCTACGGCCTGGGCGCCCCTGACGGCTTCGCCCACCTCGTGCACAGCGACGACGTGGCCACCGCCGTGCTCGCCTCCCTCGACGCCCCCACCGGGATCTACAACGTCGGCGCCGCTCCCGTCCGACGGGCCGACGTCGTCTCGGCGTACGCCGCCGCGGTGGAGCGGGGGACCGGACACTTCCTGGGGCCGGTCGCCCGTCGTCTGGCCGGCTCGCGGATCGAGCCCTTCGAGCGCTCCCTGCGCGTGAGCGCGGACCGGTTCTCCGCGGTGACCGGCTGGTCGCCCCGGCACGCGACGTTCTCCCGGTCGTGGTTCGAGGCCGCGGAGAACCTGCTGGTCCTCAGGTGAGCGAGCCGACCCAGCCGGACGCGACCGGGTCCGACCCGGCGGCCGAGCGCGCTGCACGAGCGGCGGAGGCCGAGCGTCGCCGGCGGCGCGACCGCGTGTTCGGGGCGGTGCTCGCCGACACCACCGCGGACGAGCGCGGGCCCGGCTCCTCGACGAGCGACCGCTCGCGCGACGACGAGCTCCGCCGCAACGTCCCGCCCCACCACGGCTGACACCCCACCTCACCGCCCCGCCCCCCGCGAAGCGTCGCGCCGGTCACGCCGAGTCGGCGCGTTGGTCACGCCGAAGCGTCGCGTCGGTCACGCCGAGTCGGCGCATTGGTCACGCCGAGACGTCACGTCGGTTGCGGCGAACCGTCAGCTCGATCGGGAGAACCTCACCATGTGGGTCGGGCAGCGAACCTGTGAAACTGACGTTCCGCACCGACGCACGCGACGCTTCGCCGCGACGTACGTGACGTCTCGCCGTGACGTACGTGACGTCTCGCCGCGACGTACGTGACGTCTCGCCGTGACGCACGTGACGTCTCGCTGCGACGTAGGCGACGTCTCGCCGTGACGCACGCGCCGCTTCGTCGCTCTCGGGCCCGCTCGCGCGGGTGGCTGCGAGCCCGCGTCGACCAGCGGGTCAGGCGGTGGGGGGCGGGGTGGTGCCGGTCGTGCCCGTCGTGCCCGTCGTGCCGGTGCTGCTGGTGCTGCTGTAGCCGCCGGCCCCACCGCCGTTGCGGGAGACGAGGGCGTCGCGGATCTCGGTCAGCAGGGCGATGTCCTCCGGCGTCCCGGCGGGCTCCTCGGCGGGGGAGGGGAAGAACCTCTCCCGGGCCTTGGTGTAGGGCTTCACCACGAAGAAGTACACGACGGCGGCCAGGATGACGAAGGCGATGAGCGCCGTGAGGAACGCGCCGACGGGGATGCCGACCCCGGTCTCGTCCTTCCAGATGGTGAAGGAGTCGAAGTTGGGGCTGCCGCCGAAGATCCGGGACACGAAGCCCATGATCACCGCGGTGAAGGTCGTCACGACGGTGGCGAACGACGCGCCGATGATGAACGCGACGGCCAGCTCGACCAGGTTGCCTCGCAGGATGAAGGCCTTGAATCCACTCATGTCGATCGGTGCCCCTCGTTCGTCCGGAAGTTTGTCGGTCCGCACGCTACTCGCCGATGAGCACGCTGAGGAGGTCCGTGGCCGCGCGGCCCGCCAGGCTCACGGCCACGCTCCTCGGGACGGCGAGCACCACGAGCGCGCCGCCGCTGAGCCCGGCGGAGTCCGGCTCGGAGCGGGACCCGCGCGGCAGCGCGACGACGGGTACGCCGGCGGCGGCCACCTCGGCCCGTCCGTTCGCCGGGTCGGTGGCGACCACGTCGACGCGGTCGCCCACGCGCAGCAGGCGCACCGAGCCGGGGTCGGCGATCCGCAGCGGCACCGCCACCCGGGCGGGGTAGCCGACGAGCAGCCCCTCGCCCACCACGCGGACGTCGGTGACCGGCTCGCCGCGCCGCAGCGGTGCGGCGAGCGTCCGCCCGACGAGGTCCGCGACCTCCGCGGTCGCGCCCTGCGGAACGCTCTCGGGTGGCAGCGCCCGGGAGACGAGGTCGCGGTCGGTCAGCGCCGCCCCACCGGGCAGGTCGCGCGCCGCCACCAGCACGGAGGCGGTCGGCGGTGGCGGGTGGCTCGCCGCCCGGACCCCGGCCAGCACGGCCACCACCACGAGCAGCACCGCCAGCGGGCGTCGGTGCAGCAGCACCGTCCGCCGTACGCCGTACAGGGTGCGCCGCAGCCCGCCGGGCCGTGGGCGCCCGCGCACCCTCCCCGCCCCACGACCCGCCCCACGACCGGCCCGACCCCTCTCGGGCACCTGCCCACGACCCCGGGCTCCAGCCCGAGCCGGGCGCCGGTCGGCGGCCGGAGCGCGAGCGGGAGCCCGGGGGTCGGGGCGGACGGTGAGCGGTGGGGACGAGCGCATGCCGCGACGCTAGGCAGCCACGGCCCCCGGCCGCGAGGGGCCTGACGCCGACGCCCACGATCTGTGGAGAACCGGGAAGTTAACGGATTTCCCCGGAGTTTGGGATGATTGGCAGTCGAGGGGCGAGAGTGCCAGCCCCGACGACGTACCAAGGAGAGCGCGTGCCGACCTATCAGTACTCCTGCACCGAGTGCGGTCACTTCTTCGAGCAGGTCCAGAGCTTCAGCGACGCGTCGCTGACCGAGTGCCCGGTCTGTGAGGGCCGGCTGCGCAAGGTCTTCAACGCGGTGGGCGTGGTCTTCAAGGGCTCCGGCTTCTACCGGACCGACAGCCGCTCGGAGAACGGCTCCCGCGGCGCGGGCTCCTCCGAGGGCCCCGGGTCCGGCGGTCCGGGCAAGGACGGCAAGGACGGCAAGGGCGGCAAGGACACGAAGGGCGCCGGCACGGAGGGCGGCTCCGGCAAGGAGTCGAGCAGCTCCGGCAGCAAGGACAGCGGCAGCAAGGCCGCCACGAGCGCCCCCTCGGGAACGTCCGGTGGCTCCTCGACGAGTGGCAGCGCCGCCTGACGCCTCGGCGGTTGGCACAATGACGGTCGTGCCCGACACGACCGCCGCCGATGTGCGCGCCCCCCGCCGGTGGTTCCCGCGATCCCGTGTGGGGCGGACGTTCGCCTACTCCGGGCTCGCGCTGACGCTGATCCTGGTGGGGCTGGTGGTGGCCGGCGTGAGCGCCGTGCGCGCGCCGTTCCCGCAGACCGACGGCACCCTGTCGGTAGAGGGCCTGCGCGCCGAGGTCCGGGTGGTGCGTGACGAGCTCGGCGTCCCCCAGGTGTACGCCGACAACGCGCGCGACCTCTTCTTCGCCCAGGGCTTCGTCCAGGCCCAGGACCGGTTCTTCGAGATGGACGTCCGCCGCCACATCACCGCCGGTCGGCTGGCGGAGCTGTTCGGTCCCGACGCGCTCGAGACCGACCAGGTCGTGCGGACGCTGGGCTGGCGGCGGGTGGCCGAGCAGGAGGTCGCCGAGCTGGACCCGGAGGCGATCGCCTACCTGGAGTCCTTCAGCGCCGGCGTCAACGCCTACCTGGCCGACACCTCGCCCGACGACCTCTCCCTGGAGTACGCCGTGCTCGGGCTGGACGGGCTCGACTACCAGGTCGAGGACTGGACCCCGGTGGACTCCGTGGCCTGGCTGAAGGCCATGGCGTGGGACCTGCGCGGCAACATGCAGGACGAGATCGACCGGGCGATGGCCTCGACGCGGCTCACCGGGGACCAGGTCGCCGAGCTCTACCCGCCGTACCCCTACACCCGCAACGCGCCGGTCATCGGCGGGGGCACCGTCGTGCGCGGCGACTTCGACAGCGGCTCCGGCGAGGAGCCGGCGGTGCGTCCGGCCCGCCGGGTGCCGCCCGGCCCGGACCTGGAGCGGCTGCTGGCGGGGGTCTCCGACGCGATCGACGCGGTGCCGACCACCGTCGGCACCGGCGACGGTGTCGGCAGCAACGCGTGGGTGGTCGACGGCGAGCACTCGAAGACCGGGATGCCGATCCTGGCCAACGACCCGCACCTGGCCCCGACGCTGCCGGGCGTCTGGTACCAGATGGGTCTGCACTGCACCGAGCTCACCGACGAGTGCCCCTTCGACGTCTCCGGGTTCACCTTCGCCGGCTTCCCGGGCGTGGTCATCGGTCACAACCAGCGGGTCTCCTGGGGCTTCACGAACCTCGGGCCCGACGTCAGCGACCTCTACCTCGAGGCCGTCGAGGAGGAGCGCTACCTGCGCGGCAAGCGCTGGAAGCCGTTCCAGCGCCGCACCGAGACGATCCAGATCGCCGGCGAGGAGCCGTTCACCTTCACCGTCCGGAGCTCGGTGCACGGCCCGCTGATCTCGGACGTCGACGCGGTGACGTCGTCGGTGGGCGCGAACGCACCGCTGCCCCCGGGCGTCGGCAGTCCCGAGCGCGGCAGCGGGTACGCCGTCGCGCTGGCGTGGACGGCCCTGGAGCCGTCGCGGACCGCACAGGCCGTCTTCGGCTTCAACCGTGCGCAGAGCTGGGAGGAGTTCCGTGCCGCCGCCCGCGACTTCGCCGTCCCCGGCCAGAACCTCGTGTACGCCGACGTCGACGGTCACATCGGCTACCAGGCGGCCGGCGAGATCCCGGTCCGCCGGCCCGAGCACTCGGGCGACGAGCCCGTCCCGGGTTGGGACCGTCGCTACGACTGGACCGGTGAGACCATCCCGTTCCGTGCGCTCCCCACGGTCCTCGACCCGCCGGAGGGCTTCATCGTCAGCGCCAACCAGGCGGTGACGGAGGCGAGCTACCGCTACGACCTGAACGGCGGCGTCGACTACGGACAGCGAGCACAGCGCATCCGCGACGAGCTCGAGCAGCGCGGCGTGCTGTCGGTCGAGGACATGAGCGCCCTGCAGCTCGACACCGCCGACCCGTTCGCGGCCGAGCTGGTGCCCTACCTGCTCGACGTCGACGCCGGCTCCCGCTACCACGCCGATGGCCAGGAGCTGCTCGAGGAGTGGGACTTCACCCACGACGCCGACTCGGCCGCGGCGTCGTACTACAACGCGGTCTGGGCGCGGCTGCTCGAGTACACCTTCACCGACCAGCTGCCGCCCTCGGTGCGGGTGGAGGGCGGCAACCGGTGGTTCGAGGTGGTGCGCTCGATCCTCGACGACCCCACCGACGAGTGGTGGGACGACGTCGACACCGACGTGCGCGAGGCGCGCGACGACATCGTGCGCCAGGCGGTCCGGCAGGCGCGCGACGACCTGGTGCGGCTGCAGTCGCGGCGCACCGACGGGTGGAACTGGGGCCACCAGCACACGCTGGACCTCGAGAACCAGACGCTGGGCCGGAGCGACGTGGGCCCGGTCGAGGCGCTGTTCAACCGCGGTCCCTGGGAGGTCTCCGGGTCGTCCGCCGTGGTCAACGCGACCGGCTGGCTGGCCGACGAGGGCTTCGCGGTGACGTGGGTGCCGTCGATGCGGATGGTGGTCTCGCTGGGCGACCTCGACACCTCGACCTGGGTGAACCTCACCGGCGCCAGTGGGCACGCCTTCCACGAGCACTACACCGACCAGACCGACCTGTGGGCCGACGGCGAGACCCGCCGCTGGGAGTTCAGCGCCGAGGCGGTCGAGGAGCAGGGCGAGGACGTCCTGGTGCTGGAGCCGGTCGGCGCCGACTCCCCGGGCCGCTAGCCCCGCCGAAACCTCACGTCGGTACCGACCTCAGGACGGTCCGCGGAGTGTTCGGAAGGTCCTCACGTCGGTACCGACCTCAGCCCCGCCGAGGCCTCACGTCGGTACCGACCTCAGGACGGTCCGCGGGGTGTCCGAAACGTCCTCACGTCGGTACCGACCTCAGGATCCGCACCCCGGAGGGCAGCGCGACCGCGGTGACCGGCCGGTCGTGGGGCTCGGTGGGCACCGCCTCGACCAGCTCGCCCTCGTGCAGCAGCGCGCAGATCGGGGTGCCGACCGGCACCCGGCCGAGCGCCCGGTCGTAGCAGCCGCCCCCGCGCCCCAGCCGCATCCCGTCGCCGTCGACGGCCAGGGCCGGGACCACCACGACGTCGGCGGTCGCGATCGCCTCGACGCCGAGCCGCGGCCCGGTCGGCTCCAGCAGCCCCATCGCTGCCGTCGCCAGCGATCCGTCGTGACGGGCCCAGTCGAGGTCCAGGTCGGGCCGCACCACCGGCAGCAGCACGTGGCGGCCGCGCTGCGCGAGCGCCTCGAGCAGCGGCCCGGTGCCCGGCTCGCCCGAGATCGAGACGTACGCCGCCACCGTGGCGGCCCGGCGCAGCGGCTCCCACGCCAGGAGGTGCTCGCTCAGCGCTCGGGCATCGGCCTGGAGCTCCAGCAGGCTCCGTCGCCGGCGCGTCGTGAGGAGCCGGTCGCGCACGGCCACCTTGGCCGCGGACCCGTCCGCGCGCCTTCCGGGCGGGACACTGCTCCCGGTCTCGCCGCGCCTCGGCTCGCCGTCGGTGTTCTCCACCGGGCCAACCTAGCCCTCCCTGGGCCCCCTACGATCGGACCCATGAGCGACGAGGGCCTGCAGCAGGCACGCGACAAGATGGCCGACGCCGGGGTCGACGCGACGGCGATCGAGGTGTTCTCGCACTACTACCGCCTGGTGGAGAGCGGCGAGACCGGGATGATCCGCGAGTCCGACATCGAGCCCCTCGACATGGACGCCCTCGCCGACGTCGAGGTGTCCGACGAGGACGCCGTCGCGGCACTCGGTCGCACGGTCGTGGTCAAGCTCAACGGCGGGCTCGGCACCTCCATGGGGCTGGCGGCGGCCAAGACGCTGCTCGAGGTCCGCGACGGGCTGACCTTCCTCGATGTGATCGCTCGCCAGGTGCTCGCCCTGCGCGAGCGGCACGACGTACGCCTGCCGCTGCTGTTCATGAACAGCTTCCGCACCCGCGACGACACGCTCGAGGCGTTGGCCGGCTACGCGGACCTGCCCGACGCCGACCTGCCGCTGGACTTCCTGCAGAACAAGGAGCCCAAGCTGCTCGCCGAGGACCTCACCCCGGTCAGCTGGCCCGACGACACGAGCCTGGAGTGGTGCCCGCCGGGCCACGGCGACCTCTACACGGCGCTGCGTGGCACCGGCTTGCTCGACGCCATGATCGAGGCCGGCTTCACCCAGGTCTTCGTGTCCAACTCCGACAACCTCGGCGCCGTGCCGGACCCCCGGGTCGCGGGCTGGTTCGCCGCCAGCGGTGCGCCCTTCGCCATCGAGGCGGTACGGCGCACGCCCAGCGACCGCAAGGGCGGCCACTTCGCCCGACGCACCAGCGACGACCGCATCGTGCTGCGCGAGACCGCCCAGACCGCCGAGGAGGACAAGGAGGCGCTGGCCGATCTCGACCGGCACCGCTTCACCTCCACCAACAACCTGTGGTTCGACCTCGCCGCGATGAAGCAGGCGCTCGACGAGCGCGACGGCATTCTCGGCCTGGCGATGATCCGCAACACCAAGACCGTCGACCCCTCCGACAGCAGCACCCCCGAGGTCATCCAGATCGAGACCGCGATGGGCGCCGCGATCGAGGTGTTCGAGGGCGCCACGACCATCGAGGTCGGCCGCGACCGCTTCGTGCCGGTGAAGACCACCGACGACCTGCTGGTGCTCCGCAGCGACTGCTACCGCCTCGACGACGACGCGGTCCTCGAGCAGGTGGTCGACGAGGTCCCCTTCGTGGCCCTCGGCCCGGCCTACAAGCTCGTGGGCGGCTTCGAGGAGCGCTTCGGCCGCGGCGTGCCGAGCCTGCGCGAGGCGACCCGCTTCGAGGTCCCCGGCGACTGGACGTTCGGCGCCGACGTGACCGCGACGGGCGAGGTCGTCCTCGGCGACGAGGACTCGTCCGGCGAGATCGCGGACGGCACACGGCTCGACTGACGCGTGAGTGGGGACCGCCGGTTAGGGTCCTCCCCATGGCCTTCGTCCCCAGCTCCGACCAGCCGTCGGTCAGCGTGGAGGAGCACCTCGAGCGGGTCCTGTCCGCGTTGGATCCGCTGCCCACCTCGGAGCAGAGCCTGCTGGACTCGCTGGGCCTGCCGTTGACCGAGGCGGTGACGTCGCCGATGGACCTGCCCGCCTTCGACAACAGCGGCATGGACGGCTACGCGGTGGTGCACTCCGACCTCGACGGCGCGTCCGAGGAGTCGCCGGTGACGCTGCCGGTGGTGGGGGAGTCCGCGGCCGGGCGCGCCACGCTGGTGGCGATGTCGCCCGGCACGGCGGTGAAGATCATGACCGGTGCTCCGGTCCCGCACGGCGCCACCGCCATCGTCCCGGTGGAGTGGACCGACGCCGGCGCGGCCACGGTCCGCATCACCCGCGCACCGCAGCCGGGTCAGCACGTGCGCCCGCAGGGCGAGGACGTCGCCACCGGCGACCTGCTGCTCGAGGCCGGCACGCTGCTCGGCCCGCGCCAGGTCGGCCTGCTGGCCGGCGTCGGCACGGCCCAGGTCAGCACCCGGCCGCGCCCACGCGTGGTGGTGATGTCGACGGGCGCGGAGCTGCGCGAGCCGGGCTCCCGGCTCTCCCACGACGCGATCTACGACGCCAACTCCTTCATGCTCGCCGCCGCGGTCCGCCAGGCCGGCGCCATCGCCTACCGCGTGGGCATCACCTCCGACGACCCCGCCGACTTCGCCGACGCACTGTCGGACCAGCTGGTGCGTGCCGATCTCGTCGTCACCAGTGGCGGGGTCAGCAAGGGCGAGTACGACGTGGTCAAGGAGGTGCTGTCCACGCACGGCACCGTCTGGTTCGGCGAGGTGCGGATGCAGCCCGGCAAGCCGCAGGGCTTCGGCCGGGTCGGCGAGGACGGCGTCCCGATCTTCGCGCTGCCGGGCAACCCCGTGTCGTCGTACGTCTCCTACCAGATGTTCGTGCTGCCGGCCCTGCGCAAGCTGATGGGGCGCACGCCGTACACCCGGCCGCTCACGCGCGCCCGCCTCACGACCGCGATGCGCTCGGCGCCCGGCAAGACGCAGCTGGCGCGAGCGGTGCACGCCTTCGACGAGCACGGGGCCCACGTCACGCCGGTCGGCGGCCACGGCTCGCACCTGCTGGGCGACCTGGCCACCGCCAACGCGCTCGTGGTCCTGCCCGAGGACGTCGAGAGCGCCGAGCAGGGCGCGCAGGTCGACGTGCTGCTGCTCGACCGGGACTACTGAGGAGACCGCGGAGCGACATGAGCGAGCCCACCGGGACCACCCGGCTGACCCACGTCGACGAGTCGGGCGCCGCGCGCATGGTCGACGTCTCCGGCAAGGACGTCACCACGCGTACGGCGTCCGCCGCCGGGCGTGTGCTCGTGAGCGCCGACGTCGTGGCGCTGCTGCGCGGTGAGGGCGTGCCCAAGGGCGACGCGCTCGGCGTGGCCCGCGTCGCCGGCATCATGGCGGCCAAGCGCACGCCCGACCTGGTGCCGCTGTGCCACCCGCTGGCCATCAGCGGGGTCACCGTCGACCTCGACGTGCACGACGATGCGGTGGCGATCACCGCGACGGTGCGCACCAGCGACCGCACCGGCGTGGAGATGGAGGCGCTCACCGCGGTGACGGTGGCGGCGCTCACGGTGGTCGACATGGTCAAGGCCGTCGACAAGGGCGCGGTCATCACCGACGTCCGCGTGCTGACCAAGACCGGTGGGAAGAGCGGCGACTGGAGCCGGACGTGACCGGTCCGACGTCACCCGGGGCCCCGCCGCTACCCGGCCACCGTCGTGGTGGCATCGAACCGGGCCGCGGCCGGTGTCTACGAGGACACCACCGGTCCGCTCATCGTGGCGGCGCTGAGCGACGCCGGCTTCGACGTCACCGGACCGGTGGTGCGTCCCGACGGCGAGCCCGTCGCGGAGGCGATCCGCGAGGCGGTCGCGGCCGGGGCACGCGCGGTGCTCACCACCGGCGGCACCGGCGTCACCCCCACCGACCGCACACCGGAGGCCACGCGCTCGCTGCTCGACTACGAGGTGCCCGGCGTCGCGGAGGCGGTGCGCGCCCACGGGGTGGCCAAGGGGGTCCCCACCGCAGCGCTGTCGCGGGGCGTGGCCGGCGTCGTCGGGTCGGCGTTCGTGGTGAACCTGCCCGGCTCCCGCGGCGGTGTGAAGGACGGGCTGGAGGTCGTCGTGCCGCTGCTGCGGCACGCGGTCGAGCAGATCGTCGGGAGCGACCACTGATGGCGCTGCGGTCGCCGAACGTGCCCTGGCACGCCGTCGAGCTCACGCACGGCCCGGTCACCCTGCGTGCGATCCGCGGCTCCGACGGGCGTGAGTGGACGCGGGTCCGCTCCCGCAACGCCGACTGGCTGCGGCAGTGGGACGCCACGCGGCCCCCGGACGACGCGGGCAGGCCCGTGACGTTCCGCACGATGGTGCGCGACCTGCGTCGGCAGGCGCGTGAGGGTCGCTGCCTGCCCTTCGCCGTTCTCGTCGACGGCGACTTCGCCGGCCAGCTGACGGTCAGCAACATCGTGGGTGGATCGGCGCAGTTCGCCAACGTGGGCTACTGGATCGACCAGGCGCAGGCGGGCCGCGGGCACATGCCGCTGGCCGTCGCGCTCGCGAGCGACTACTGCTGGTTCGAGCTCGGCCTGCACCGCATCGAGGTCGCCATCCGACCCGAGAACGCCGCCTCGCTGCGCGTGGTGGAGAAGCTCGGCTTCACCGAGGTCGGCTACGCCCCGCGCTACCTCCACATCAACGGAGGCTGGCGCGACCACCGGCTCTTCGCGCTGACGGTCGAGGACGTGCCGGGCGGGTTGGTCCGTCGGCTCGTCCGCGGGCGGGTGTAGGGCGGTCCGGGCGCCGGGGTGGCGTCCAGGACGCGGGGAAGACCTCCGACCACACGAGTCACATGAGTTGTCTCCCGACACACCGCGCCTCATCCGTCTCGCGGGAGCTCGGTCCTCTTACCGTTGTCCCGTGGACATGTCTGGCCTGATCTTCGTCGCCCTGGCCGCCGTGTGGGCGGTCGTTCTCATCCCGATGGCCCTGCGTCACCACGACGAGGCGGCGAGAACACGTGCGGTCGACAATTTCTCCGACGACCTCCGCGTGCTCGCCCGTCGCGAGGCCGTCAACGCCCGTGAGTCCCGCCTCGTCGTACCGTCCCGGCTGCGACGTACGTCGACGTCCGAGGTGTCCCTGACGAAGGCGGCGCCCGGTGCTCCCGTGCCGGGGGTCGAGTCGACCGCCGAGTCGACCGCCGAGTCGACCGCCGAGTCGATCGCCGCGACGCCCCACCGCCCCGTCGCCGGCTCGCCCGCCGTTCCGACCCCGCGCCGCAACGGTCCGCGCGACGGCCGACCGGCCGTCCCGGTCCGCGCCATCCCGGCCCAGCGCCGCGCCACCGCGCGCCGGGCCCACCGCGCAGCCGCGCGGGCCGCGGCCAAGCGTCGCCGCGTCGTGCTCGCGCTGCTGCTGCTCGTCACGGTCGGGATCTCGGTCGGCTCGCTCACGGGCGCGCTCCAGCCGTGGGCTCCGGCTGTCCCCGGGGCTGTGGTCGTCGGCTTCCTGGCGCTGGCCCGCGTGCTGGCCCGCCGCGAGCAGCAGGCCTGGCAGGCCGTCGTCGCCGGCACCGGTGACGAGGCCGCGACCCCTGAGGCTCCCGCCGCGCCGCTGGTGGTGGCCGACCTGCCCCGTTTCTCGCCCGCCATCACCGTCCCGGTCGTGCCGCCGGTCTCGGTGGTCAGCGGTCTCGACGACACCGCCGGCGTCCCGGTCGGCCTCACCGCGGTCGCCCCCAGCACCCCGGTCGAGGGCCTGTGGGACCCGCTGCCGGTGACCCTGCCGACGTACGTCACCAAGCCGCGCGCGCACCGCTCGGTCCGCACCATCGACCTGCTGGAGCCGGGCGTCGTGAGCTCGGGACGCAACGCAGCCGACAGCGCCCTGGTCGCCGAGGCCGCCACAGCGCAGTCGGCACAGACCGAGCAGCACCGCGACCGCGCCGTCGGCAGCTGACACGTCCCCGTCGGTCGCTGACACGTTCCGTTGGTCGAGCTCGTCGAGACCCCGCGCGGTGGTCACTCCGGCTGCCGTGGTCGCGACGGCCGGTCCCCGATCCCGATTCGGAAACCACCAGACCCGGCTGGTATCTTCTGACCCGCGCCCGGACGTCCGGGCGCCCTGGTCTCCGGACCACGGGGCTGTGGCGCAGTTGGTAGCGCGTCTCGTTCGCAATGAGAAGGTCAGGGGTTCGAATCCCCTCAGCTCCACCACTCCACCGAGGTTCGCGCAAAGGGCGTGGTGTTCGCCCGTTCGCAAGCACCCGCGCGCTCGCGGTTGTCAGAGGTCGAACGTCCGTGTCAGTCGGCCGGCTCGCGGGTGCCAGCCGAGCTCGTTGACTGCTCTTCCACGCTCGTCGTTGGTTCGGACGTTGATGCGGGGCGGCTGGTCGGCGGTGCCGAACTCGGCCATCAAGGTCTCGGAGGTCCAGGCCTCGACAGTGTCGACCCCAGCCCCGCCTGCAACGACTTCCGCGAGCTCGCGGCTTGTCACCGATCCGGAGGTCGCATGGTAGACCCCCCGGGCTGAGGGGTCGGTGACGACCCTGGTGAGCAGGTCAAGCAGCTCGTCCTCGTGGACCGTGGGCAGGATCTCGCTGCCGTCGCCGAAGTGCCGGCTCTCGCCGCGAGCACGGGCGAGTTCCACCGATGACGCCAGCGCTATGCCGCCTCCGTCGCCGTAGACGAGCCCAGGTCGCACGACGACGCCGCGCAGCCAGTCGCCGGAGGCCACGACGCGGAGCTCGCACGCCGCTACGGGGTCCAGCTCGGCCGGCACCACCGGTGCGTCCTCCTCGCTGACTGCCCTGTCGCCGGTGTCTCCGAACACGGCCATGGTGGTGACCTCGACGAGAACCGAGCCGGGCCTCAGGTGGCCGAGGATGGTGTCCAAGTCGCGCGAGTCGTCCACCATCGAGGTCAAGCTGTCGATCCCGCTGAGCAGGACGACGGCATCGACGTCGTGGATGGCGGTGGCCAGGGCGGTCGACGCCGGCTCGTGCAGGTGAAGCGAGTGAGCAGGCGGAAGATGCGCCGAGTCGGTGTGGACGAGAGTCTCGACCTCCCAGCCGACTGCCTCGAGCTGGGCGACGAGTCGCTGCGCGAAAGGTGCAGCGCTACCGGTGATGAGCGCTCGCTTCAGCGCGGGCTGAGCACCCGGTGGTGTCGTCGACCTGTCCATTGCATCCTCCTCAGACGGCGGTGGCGGTGGGTACCGCGACGGGATCAGCAAGTCCGCGCTCGAGATGGAGGAGCGCGTTGTCGACGATCTGAGCGAGGTCCCCGCCCCCACCCTGGCGGTACCAGAGCGAGATGGCTACCCGGAGGGCAGTCATGACCGTCGCGCCGAGCAGCACCGGGTAGGTGTCCCGATAGGGGTCCTGGTCCAGTCGCGCGGCAGCGTCGGCTCCGATCAACTGTTCGAAGGCGGTGTACTGCTCCAGGTTCCTGGCGAGCACGGAGGGCGCCTCCTCCATCAGTCGGGCCCTCAGCATCAGCTCGTCAGCGTCCAAACCGCCCCCGCCCAACAGGGCATGCAGGGCCCCGCGGACCGACTCCAGCGGTGAGGCGTCGGGCGGCTGAGCCGCCAGTGCCTCGCGGAAGGCGTCGCCTCGCTCGATGGAGTCAGCCAGGAGCACGTCTTCCTTCGAGGCGAAGTGAAGGAAGAAGGTTCGCTGCGCCACGTCCGCTGCGTCGGTGATGTCCTGGATGGTCGTCTGATCGAAGCCTTGGTCGGCGAAGAGCCGAAGAGCGTTGTCGCGGATCGACCGTCGAGTCTGCAGCTTCTTGCGTTCCCGTCTGCTGGGGATGGGAGGGCTGTTGTCCATGCGAGGAGTATGACCGGCAAAGTCACCTTCCGCAAGAATACATAGAACGTCATCATGCGCAGGTTGCGAAGATGCATTGACTGCACTTATGCTGAAGGCCAGGCGGGTCGGCGTTAGGCCACTCAGGAACGGCAGGGAAGGCGGAACGGGATGACCGAGCACGTGATCGAGTCCGTCGGACTCACCAAGCGGTACGGGAACTTCGGCGCGGTGGAGGATGTCGACCTCAAGGTCCAGCGCGGAGAGATCTTCGGGTTCCTCGGGCCGAACGGGGCCGGCAAGTCCACGACGATGCGGGTCCTGCTCGACCAGATCCGCGCCACTCGTGGGACGGCGACCATCCTGGGCATGGACATTCGTGAGGACTCCGTGGAGATCCGGCGTCACCTGGGCTACCTGCCCGGCGACCTGGCCTTGTACCCGAAGCTGACCGGCCACCAGACGCTGCAGTACTTCGCCCGGCTTCGGGGCGGCGTGGACCAGTCGTACGTCGACGAGCTCGCGGAGCGCCTCAAGGCCGACCTGTCCAAGAAGGTGGGGGAGTACTCCACGGGGAACCGGCAGAAGATCGGTCTCATTCAGGCGTTCATGCACAAGCCCGACCTGCTGATCCTCGACGAGCCGAACGCCGGACTCGATCCACTCATCCAGCAGGAGTTCCACGAGCTCATGGCGGAGGTCCGAGCCGACGGGCGCACCGTGTTCCTCTCCTCGCACACCTTGTCCGAGGTGGAACGGGTCGCAGACCGGGTGGGGATTATCCGCAACGGCCACTTGATCGTGGTCGAGCGGGTCGACGAGCTGAAGCGCAAGGCCATCCGGCGCATCGACTTCGAGTTCGCCGAGCCGGTCCCCGACCAGCTCTTCGACGGGGTGGCCGGAGTGCGCAGTTGTGACATCGAAGGCCGGATGGCCCAGGTCTCCTTCGAGGGCTCCGTCAACGAGATCCTCCAGGCCGCGATGACCCACGAGGTGCTCAACCTGCAGAGCAAGGAGTCGGACCTCGAGGAGATCTTCCTCGCCTACTACCGCGACACCCAGCCCGGCCCTGGGCGGGAGAAGGAGTCAGTCGATGTCCACTGAGGTGCTCACCAAGGACCTGCGCGAACGCCTCGTGCCCGTCACCGCGCTCAGCGTCGGCCTCGGGCTGCTCACCGTGGGTGGTCTGGGTGTCTACTCGGGCATGGGCGACACCCTTGACGACCTGACCAAGGACTTCCCCGACGAGCTGATGGCCTTCATGGGCGGTGACGCACCGGGCGGTTACGTCGTCGGCGAGGTCTTCAACCTGATTGCGCCGCTCGCCCTGGTCGCCTACGCCGTGATGACCGGCGCGTCAGCCACCGCCGGCGAGGAGGAGCGCAAGACCATGGGCATGGTGATGGGCACGCCCATCAGTCGCACGCGCATGGTGATCTCCAAGATCGGCGGGCTGGTGCTGGCGCTGGCCGTGGCCACGGGGCTGTTCCTGCTGGCCGCGGTCGGGGCCTCCTCCTGGTTCGACGTCGGTCTTCAGACCGGCAACGTCGCCGCCACGGTGCTCCACCTGGGCTCGCTGGCGCTGATGTTCGGCGCGGTGGCCATGGCCGTCGGAGCAGCAACCGGCAAGCCCGGCCTGGCGGCCGGTGCCGCCGGCGGACTGGCGGTCGCCTCCTACCTCGCCAAGAGCATGCTGCCGCTGGCCGACCTGGCCGAGTGGGCCGAGGTCAGCCCGTGGTTCTACTACGCAGGCAGCGAACCGCTGGCCAACGGGTTCGATGTCGCGCACTTCCTGGTGCTGTCCAGCCTCGCTCTGGCCGCCTTGCTGGCAGCGCTGATCGCCTTCAACCGTCGTGACCTGAGGGGCTGACAACACGATGAGCACCACCACGAGCACCACCACTGACCCGGCACGCGCGACGCGAAGCACCGCTGGCGCCCCCATGGGAGCTCTGATCGTCCAAGGCGTGCGTGACCGCCTTCTCCTGGTGGGCGTGGTCTCCGCCGTGATGGTGGGGATGGGGCTGGTGGTGGGGGCGCTGTGGCCCTCCCTGCAGGACACCTTCGCCGACCTGCAGCAGTCGCTGCCCGACGCCTTCACGACGATTCTCGCAGGGGCGGACATGTCCACCCCGAGCGGCTGGGCGAATGCGGAGATGCTGTCGATGATCGCGCCGGCCGGCGCGATCGTGGTCGCGGTCATCTCGGCGACGAAGGCCACGGCCGGTGAGGAGGAGACCAAGACCATGGGCATGCTGCTCGGAGCCCCGGTCTCCCGAGCCGCCTTCGCCCTGGCCAAGTCGGCCGCTATGGCGATCCACGTCGCGCTCGTTGCTGCCGCGATCGGCCTGAGCCTGCTGCTCGGAAGCCTGGTCGGTGACATGGGACTCGGCGCAGTGGACATCATCGGGGCCAGCCTCCACGTCGGCGCCCTCGGTCTGCTGTTCGGCGCCGTTGCGATACTCATCGGCTCGACCACGGGCAACGGGAAGCTCACCACTGCCGTCGCCGCTGGTCTGGGCGGCCTGTCGTTCGCACTGGCGAGCTTCCTGCCGCTGTCGGACTCCTTGGCCGACGGCGCCAAGGCGAGCCCGTGGTACTACTACAACTCCTCGGACCCTCTCGGCACCGGCGCGGACCCGCTCCACCTCGTCGTGCTGCTCTCCCTGGCCGTGCTGGTGCTGGCCGTGGCAACGGCGGCGTTCGGCCGCCGTGACCTGAAAGGCTGAGGATGTCTGACGCCGTTTCCTCGGTGCAACCTCGCAACGCCTGGCTCGACCTCCCCGCACCGATCGGCTTCGTCCTGAGCGGGGGGGCCAGCCTCGGCTCGGTGCAGGTCGGGATGCTGCGGGCCTTGGACGAAGCCGGTGTCCGTCCCGACTTCGTCGTCGGCACCTCCGTCGGCGCGCTCAACGGCGCGATCATCGCAGCCCATCCCGACGACGCCGTCGACCGGCTCACCGAGACCTGGCTGGAGATGCAGCGCAGTGACGTCTTCCCGGGCAACCTGCTCGGCTCGATCTGGCGACTCGGCCGCACCCGGACCCACGCCATCGGCACGGAAGGGCTGCAACGAGTCGCTGCCCGGGCGCTGCAGGCAGACACGTTCGCCGACCTGCAGATCCCGCTCGGCGTCGTCGCCGTCGACCTGACGGTGGGCCGGACCCGCGTGCTCGACTCGGGCCCTCTGGTGCCGGCCCTGCTGGCCAGCTCGGCGATCCCGGGGATCTTCCCGCCCGTGTCGATGGACGGCCACCTCTTGGTTGACGGGGCCATGCTGGCCGACATCGCGCTGCCGCAGGCGCGAGACTTCCACGAGGTCGGCACCCTGGTCGTCCTGGACTGCATGGTGCCCCCACCGCCGGGAGACCCCAGGTCGGTGGCCGACGTGCTTGCGGCGACCTCGAAGCTGCAGTTCCGGGCACAGCTCCAGGTAGCCGTGGACCACGTGGAGCACGAGGTCCCGGTCCTGAGCATGCCCGCCCCGTCGGCCCGCCGAGTCTCTCCGTTCGACTTCAGTCAGACCCAGCAGCTGATCGAGGAGAGCCATCGCGCCGGAGAGGCGTTCCTGTCCACGTTGACCGTCGCCGGACCGGCACTGTACGGCGACCCGTTCTCCCGCTACAGCAGCGCCGTGGGCCAGGAGGCCGTGCGCCGTGAGGACAGCAGATCGTGAGCGCCTCCCATGACATCGACGTCGCCGAGGCGATGCCCGAGGACCCGTTCCGCGGTCCGTTCACAGCCGAGCTCACGCGCTTCCTGATGGCCTACAAGTTCGGGCTGGACGAGATGACGACCAAGGTCAACATCCTCAAGGAGGAGCTCACGCTCGCGGGAGACTACTGCCCGATCGAGCACGTCGGTGCACGCCTGAAGACCTTGGACAGCATCGTCGAGAAGGCTCGCAGGATCGACTGCCCGCCGACGCTGGAGGCTGTACGGAACCAGATCTTCGACATCGCCGGGATCCGGATCGTGTGCAGCTTCATCTCCGACGCCTACAACGTCATGGACATGCTGACGGGGCAACCCGACGTCGATCTCATCCGGGCGCGTGACTACATCAACGAGCCGAAGCCGAACGGCTACAAGAGCCTGAACCTGGTCGTCGAGACGCCGGTGTACCTGTCGGACCGGGTGGAGAAGGTCCGCGTCGAGGTGCAGATCAGGACCGTCGCGATGGACTTCTGGGCGAGCCTGGAGCACAAGATCCACTACCAGTACCACCGTGAGATCCCACGGCGCCTGGCCGGCGAGCTGCTGTCCGCGGCTGAGATCGCCGGGCAGCTGGACGAACACATGGAGCACCTGCACCACCAGGTCACCGCCGACGCACGGTCGAGCGAATGATCCGGGCACGGGCGCGCTCGCTCACCGGGTGGCAGCACAAGTATCAGCGGCGATTGCCCTCTCGTACCCCTCAGCACCTGCGGATCGCGCCATTTCTCGGCCACGGGTCGACCGGGCGAGTCGTCGTTCGCGGCCGCGTCCTGGACAACGTGCCTCCGCCGGCAGCCGTGGTCGGCGAGGACACCCGAGCCGCAGTCCGCAGGACCGTCGCGCGGTTCCTCGCCAAGGGGATGCCAGGCGCTCCGCTGCGGATCCGGGTCGGATCGAACGTCGTCGAGACCTCGACCGACCGCTTCGGCTACTTCGACACCGAGTTCGACACCGAGCTCGACACCTCCTTGCCGGGGCTCTGGCACCACGGGGAGGTGGAGCTGGCAGCGCCGTACCGCGGCATCACCGACCCGAACACCACCCAGACCAGGCTGCTTCTGTCGGGTACGGGAGCGCGATTCGGTCTGATCTCCGACGTCGACGACACGATCCTGCTGACCGGTGCCCAGCGGGTGCTCAGCATGGTGCGGACCACGGTGACCGGGTCGGCGCTCACCCGCGTCGCGTTCGCGGGAGCACCCGAGCTGTACCGCGCGTTCGCCGGCGGATCAGTGTCCGGGGAGAACCCGCTGTTCTACGTCTCCTCCAGCCCGTGGCCCCTGCACGACTTCCTGACCGCCTTCCTCGCCCATCGACGCTTCCCCCTGGGCCCGCTGCTGCTTCGCGACGTACCTGCGCGATCCACGGATCGATCGCCGCACGGTCACAAGCGGGCTCACATCGACGAGATCCTGCGCGTGCATCCGCACCTGAGCTTCGTCCTGGTCGGCGACTCCGGTCAGCACGACCCCGACATCTACGCGGGCGTCGTACGCGACCATCCTGGTCGAGTCCTGGCCGTCTACATCAGGGAAGTGCGTCTTGACCCGGGCGACCGCAGGGTCGAGTCCGTCACGGACACGTGGAACGAAGACGTGCCGTTCGTCCTGGCCCCCGACTCCGCTGCTGTCGCCGAGCGCGCCGCCGGGTTGGGCCTGATCTCGCACCGAGCCGCACAAGAGGTGCTCGATGCCACCGCGCGCGATCGCTGACCCGGTGCTCAGCCCCCCGACGCCGAGCGCCCCGACGCCAAGCCCCACGTCAATGCGCCTCGCGGCGCGCGACAGCACCGCCGCAGCGACCGTCGGTCAGGTGCCGCCGCGCCGGCGTTCACAGCGTTGGTGGGCGTTGACAGTGATCGCGGTGCTGATCGCGGAGCTGGTGGCGGGCTGGCCGTGGCTGGTGTCGGCGTTCGAGAGCTTCGAGCCCCCCGTGTGGACGTGGTTCGGGTTGGCACTGGCCGCCGACCTGGCCTCGATGGGCGCCTACGCGCGGATGCAGCGCCGACTTCTGCGGGTCGGGGGAACAGCCGTGTCACTGCCGAGCGCCACGGCCCTCGCTTACGCGTCGCACTCGCTCAGCGACACCCTGCCCGGGGGGCCGGCCTTCTCCGCCGTCTTCAGCTTTCGCAAGATGCGTCGTCACGGTGCCTCCGCTGGGGTGGCCTCCTGGGTCATCGCGTTCAGCGGCGTCATGTCGGCCGGCGCACTCGTGGCCATCGGCTTGGCAGCCGGAATTCTCGCCACGGGGAGCACGGATGGATGGGCGCTCCTGGGATACCTGACGGCGGCGGCGCTGCTCGCCGTCGTGGTGCGTGTGCTCCACCAGCGACCTGGGCTGATTACTCGGACCGTTGCCAGGGCCGTAGCCCTGGGCAACCGGGTGCTGCGCCACGAGCCCCGTCGCGGGCTCGGCATCATCCAGGGGCTCATCGCCGACGTCACCGCCATCCGGATCAGGCGACGCGACTTCGTCGTGGTCGCTGCGTTCGCCAGCCTCAACTGGCTCCTGGACGCCCTCTGCCTGTACCTGTGCCTCGTGGCTGTGGGCGTCGACCAGGCCGCACCCGTGGCAGTGGTGCTCGCCTACACGGCCGGGATGGCAGCACTGAGCGTGCCGTTGGTGCCTGCGTCAGACACGTCGATGTCGTTGAGCACCGGCCCCGTGAGGGCCTGGCTGATCGCTGCCCCCAGATCCGGGCGAGCGCGTCGCTCGCGTCCGACATGAGCAGCGCGTCGATGCGGGCGGTCAGCTCCTGCGCCGGCTCGATGACGGCCGGGTGCGTCAGAGCGGCCACGTCGCGACTGAGCCAGGCAGCGACACGTCGCTGCCTGATGAGGTAGTCGATGTAGGCGTGCAGTGCCTCGCGGCGACGGGCGCTCTCGCGACGCACGGCCTCCGCGGCGTCCAGGAGCTCTCCGAGGTCTTCGAAAGCAGGCGCGATCACGGCTGCCAGCAGGTCCTCCTTCGACCTGAAGTGGTAGGTGACGGCCGCCTTGCTGACCCCGAGCTGGTCGCCAATCATCTGCAGCGACGTGCCGTTGTAGCCGTGCTCGATGAACAGGTCCAGCGCGGCTTCGACGAATCGACGCCTCGGGTCGGTGGTGACACGTGGCGAGGGGGTTCGGGAGTCCTGCATGCAGTCATCGTAGGCATGCCTCGATCGCGCAGACAAGGTTTTTGCTTTACGTGCGTCAAGCAATCGGCTGGTCGCTCGCAAAGCTTGAAACTGACCGAATGGCAAGTATCCAACTTGACGGACGGCAAGTGTACGTGCCAGTCTCTACTTGCCGATCGGTCAGATCGGACTCGATCCCAACACATCAGGAGACAACTCAGATGGCTTCCTTCCTCTATCGGATCGGGCGCTTCGCGTTCGAGCGCCGCAGGCTGGTGCTAGCGGCGTGGCTCGTGGCCCTGGTCGCCCTCGGCGGCCTGGCCGGCGCGTTCAGCAAGAACGCGGATGCGCAGCTGTCCATACCGGGCGTCGAGTCCGTCACCGCCACCGAGCTGCTGCAGGAGCGCTTCCCGCAGACCGCAGCGGGCGGGCCAACCGCACGCGTGGTGTTCGTCGCGCCGGACGGTTCCCAGGTCACGGATCCCGCCATGAAGTCAGCCATCGAGCAGACGTTGGCGGACGCCGCATCGGCTGAGCTGGTCGGCAGCGTCAGTGACCCGTTCGAGACGCAAGCAGTGTCTCCGGACGGCAGCGTCGCCTACGCCACAGTCGGCTACGACGCTGAGTTCGACGAGGTCACCTCGTCGGTCCAGGACGACCTCCTGGCCTCGGCAGCAGCGGCTGAGACAGCTGGGCTCGAGGTCGAGTTCGGTGGAGAGGCGACCCAGGCTGTCGCCGAGCAGAGCGCTGCCGAAGTGATCGGCGTCCTGATCGCGCTGCTCGTGCTCGCGGTCACCTTCGGCTCCCTGGTCGCCGCTGGGCTGCCGCTGCTGACTGCTCTGATCGGTGTCGGTGCCGGTATGGCTGGGACGCTTGCGCTGTCCTCGGTCGTCGAGCTCACCAGCACCGCGCCCACGCTGGGGCTGATGGTGGGCCTCGCGGTCGGCATCGACTACGCCCTGTTCATCTCCATCCGCCACAAGCAGCACCTCGCCGAGGGCATGGACCCGAAGGAATCCACCGCCATGTCGGTGGGGACGGCCGGCAGCGCAGTCGTGTTCGCCGGTGCCACCGTCATGATCGCCCTGGCCGGCCTCACCGTGGTGGGCATTCCCTTCCTGACGACCATGGGACTCGTGGCCGCCGGCATGGTCGGCGTCGCTGTGCTCGTCGCTCTCACGCTGGTCCCAGCGTTGCTCGGATTCGCCGGAGCGCGCTTCAACCGCTGGCCCGTCCCCGGCCTCCGTCGCCGTCAGTCACGACTGACGAGCAGCGAGTCCGCCGGCACCAGGTGGGCCAAAGCGGTCACGAAGCGCCCCGCCGCGGTCCTGCTGGCCGCTGTCGTCGGCACCGGCGTCCTGGCCGTCCCGGCTCTGGACCTCGAGCTCGGCCTTCCTGACGAGGGCAACCTCACGACCGAGACGACGCAGCGCAAGGCCTACGACTTGCTCGCCGAGGGGTTCGGTCCCGGGTTCAACGGCCCACTCACCCTCGTCGTGGACGGCAGCGGCTCCGGGAACGTCCAGGCGGCTGCAGACGGCGCCAGCAAGGCGATCACCGGTCTGGACGACGTGGCTGCAGTCTCTCCGGCCGTGCTCAACCCGGCCGGAGACACCGCCCTCGTCACGGTCTTCCCGAGCAGCGGTCCCGCCGACACGGCGACCAAGGACCTCGTGGGAAGCATCCGCGACCTGCAGGCCCAGACCACGGACGCCACCGGCGCCGAGATCTTCGTCACCGGCAACACGGCGCTCGGCATCGACATCTCCGACAAGCTGACCGGTGCGCTGCCGCTGTTCCTGATCGTCGTCGTCGGTCTGTCCCTGGTGCTCCTGACCCTGGCCTTCCGTTCGATCCTGGTCCCTGTCAAGGCCACGCTCGGGTTCCTGCTCAGCCTGGCTGCGACGTTCGGGGCTCTGGTCGGCAGTCTTCCAGTGGGGCTGGCTCGCCGACCTGATCGGTCTGCAGTCGACGGGTCCGATCATCAGCTTCCTGCCGATCCTTCTCGTGGGACTGCTGTTCGGCCTGGCGATGGACTACGAGGTCTTTCTGGTCAGCCGGATGCGCGAGGACTACGTCCACGGCGCCTCACCGCGTGAGTCCATCGTCGGCGGCTTCCGGCACGGCGCCCGCGTCGTCACCGCCGCGGCGCTGATCATGGCCTCGGTGTTCGCCGGCTTCATCCTCGGCGACGACGCCACCATCAAGTCGATCGGCTTCGCGCTGGCCTTCGGCGTCCTCATCGACGCGTTCGTGGTGCGGATGACCATCGTCCCCGCCGTGATGGCGCTGCTCGGCGACAAGGCGTGGTACCTGCCGAAGTGGCTGGACCGGGTCATGCCCGACGTCGACATCGAGGGCGCCAAGCTCGAGCGCGACCACCCGTTCACTCCCGTGGTGGACCCGGCCGGTGCCGAGAGCCACGACGACCCCGAGCCGGTGCGCGAGCCCGTCAGCTGACTCACCAGACCTGCACGGCCTCCCCTTGTCTCCGGGAGGCCGTGCAGCCACATCAGCGGCAGACGACGTCGAGACCGAGAACGCTGGAGGAGGAACCGTGAGCACCACCACGCGGCAAGACCATCGCTCGAACCTTCGCCGGGACGAGAACCAGGACGGACCGTCCCAGCGGGCCGCGGTGCCCCGGCTCGCTGGGCGCCTCGGCCTGGAGGCGATGATCATCGGCTTCCTCTTCCTGCTCTACAACGCAGGTCGCCTCGCCATCACGGGGCAGGAAGGCGCCGCACGTAGCAATGCGGGCCTTGTCCGCCGGGTGGAGGAGGCGCTGCACCTGCCCTCCGAGGCAGCGCTGCAAGGCGCATTCGCCGCCGTACCGCAGCTCTTCGAGGTCGCGAACCGCTACTACGTCACCATGCACTTCCCCGTCATGCTCGCCTTCCTGGTGTGGGGGTTCGTGGCCAGGCCCCGGACGCAGTACCTCTGGGCCCGCAACCTCGCGGTCGTCATGACGTTCCTCGGGCTGGTGATCCACACCATCTTCCCGCTGGCCCCGCCCCGCATGTTCCCGCAGTGGGGATTCCTCGACACGATGGCGATCTGGGGTCCCTCGCCGTACGACGGAGCAAGCGCCTCGGTGGCCAACCAGTTCGCGGCCATGCCGAGCCTGCACATCGGGTGGGCCCTGCTGATCGCTTGGGTCCTGACCCGCACGGCCAACCGACCTCTGGCCGTGGTCGGCGCGGTCCACGCCGCGACCACAGTGTTCGTCGTCGTGGTCACCGCCAATCACTGGTGGCTCGACGGGATCGTCGCAGCCCTGCTGCTGGCGGCTGCCGTCGCCATCTTCCCGCGTCCTGACACCGTGTACCGGCGACCCTTCCGGCTGAGGACGTCCATGGCCTCGGTGGGTCACCGCGAGGGGTCCACGCGATGAGATCAGCCACCCGCGTCCGTTCCACCGCTCGGCCGGGTCGGTCGGCGGATCCGGTCTCGGTCACGGCCTACGTCCACCGCGCGAGGGCCACGGCCTGGATCGACGTCGGCGGGGACTTCGCCTCACCCACGAGCTTGCGCACCCTGCTGTCGCAGCTGCGGCGAGCGCACCGTCGGCTGCCTCGCGGGATCGACGTCGTGGGCCTCGACCTCACGCCACTTGACGAGATCACCGTCGATCTCGCGGCCCTCCTGTCCCTGGAGAGCCGGATGTTGGGACTGCGAGACATGAAGTTGGCGCTCGCACTCCGGCACGAGACCGACACCCAGGCAGCGCGAGCCGTCCACCCGCTGCTGGAGCCGATGCTGATCTGGCGGATCGGCCACGACCGGCTGGAGGGGCTCTCACGGACGGCGAGGGCTGCACGCCGTGGAGAGCGCGGGTGGTCCCGCCTGGGCGACGGGGACGTCACCGTCGGCTCGAACCGCGGTTGAGACCACCCCCCAGATCGGAGGCAAGCCCGTGTCAGACCTTCTGCAGTCTGTGCAGGCGTGGCAGCTGCTGATGGCGGTGCTCCTGGCCTTCAGCGAGTCGGCGCTCGGCCTCGGCGCGATCCTCCCCGGTGAGCTCGCCATCACCGCACTGGCCACGACCCTCGACGACGCGCCTGCCCGATGGCTCGCCGTCGTCGCTCTCGCCATCGGCGCCTCCACCGGCGACCATGTCGGCTACCTCCTCGGTTCGCACTTCGGGGATCGTCTTCGGGGGTCCCGGGTCGTCCAACGGGTGGGGCAGACCAGGTGGGACGCCGCCGCCACCCTCGTTCGGCGGCGAGGCGCGCCTGCAGTCCTCATCAGCAGGCTGCTCCCCTTCGTGCGGACCGTCATGCCTGCAGTGGCGGGTGCCGCCGGTCTTCGTTACTCCCACTTCGCCGTGGCGTCGGTGGCCGGCTCGGTCATATGGGCGACTATGTGGGTGAGCGCCGGGGGAGTCGTGAACGCGCTGGCCGAGCTGCCCGGTGCGGTAGGCGGCGTCTTCGTCGCCGGACTGGTGGCCGCCATCGTGGTCTGGGTCGGCCTCCGCGCGCTCCGGGCCGGGGGTTCGTCGAGTGGCTCGGTCGACGACGACGTCAGCAGGTGACCGCGCACGTCTCTACGCGCGCCCTTCGACATCCTTCCGCAGGACAAGTCACGAGTCCCTCGGATCGTCACTCGTGCAGCCCGGAACCGTGACGTGCCGGGGTCGCTCGACTGCGCCTCTCAGACCCAGCTGGGCGGCGGCTCCTGGTCGGAGCCCGGGAGCCGCGTCAACGGTCCGCCCTGGGGGTCGCCCGGTGCCAGGGCGGCCAGCACCCGCTCGAGCGTCGTCACGACGGTGGCGGCGGTCCACATCCCGGGGCCGGTGTCCGAGCTCGTCCGTCGTACGACGCGGGCCAGCTCGGCGACGCAGCCCGCTGCCTCCTGCAGTCGGGGGTCGAGCTCGTCCGCGGACGAGCCGGGGGCCACCGGGTCGCGCACGACGGCAGCGGTGGCCTGGAGCGCACGCGCCGTGGCCGGGCGTAGGGTCGGACCGAGTGCCACGGCCTCACGCTCGGACGACTCCCGGTCGCTGACGAGCTCGAAGAGCTCCTCCACCAGCGAGGCGAGGCGCTGCAGGGCGCGGGCCGCGTCGTAGGCACGGTGGGCCTGCTCCTGCCGGGTCCGCGCGCGCCAGTTGCCCTGGCGGGACTCCATCGCGCGGTCGACGAGGATGCGGGCCTCCCGCGCCAGCGGCCCGAGCTCGCGACGGCGGGTGCGCCAGTCGGTGGCGTCCGGCGCCTGCTCGGCGAGGAGACCGTCGGCCAGGTCGTCGAGCTGGTCGGCCAGGGCCACGCGGAGCCGGTGCTCAGCCGCTCCGGCCGGGGTCAGGACCGTCTGTGGGAGTGCGAGGTTGACCGCGGTGCCGACGACCATGCCGAGGGACATGAGGCCGATGTATCCCACGAGGTAGTAGCCGGGGTCGCCTCCGCCGAGCACCAGGACGAACAGCGCTGATACCGGCACCCACGACCCGCTGACGCCGAGCCGGCGCCAGCCGGCCAGCAAACCCGCGACGGCGACGACGACCACCAGGCCGACCACCATCGGCAGGGGGGTCACGCCCGCGACCGCGCCCAGCGCAGCGCCGAGACCGATCGACGCGAGCGACTGCATCGCGGTGCGTGCGGAGCCGGAGACCGTCGTGCTGACGGCGACGACTGCGCCCAGCGGCGCGTAGTAGGGGTAGTCGTCGGCCACACCGGGCATCGGCTGCACGAGGAGCCAGGCGAGCCCCGCGCCCAGCGCGGACTTCGCCGCCAGCCCCATCTGCGGGTTGGCGGAGAAGACGACGGCCGTCCGGGAGGCCAGCGAAGGAGCCATTCCTCTGTTGTACCCATCAGTGACCGTCAGTGACCGTCAGTGACCGTCAGTGACCGCCAGACCTTCGACTCCGGAGCAGCGCTGCCACGGCGTCCGTGACCAGGTCCACGGGTGGCGGGAGGTTCGGGTCGCTGAGGGCCGCGGGGATCCCCACGCCGTCGATGAGGCACATCGCCTGCTGCGCCACCAGGCGTGGTGAGACGTCGTGACGGAAATCGCCGGCACGTTGGCCCTCGTGGATCACGGACACGAGCAGCTCGCGCCAGCGGCCGGCGATGTCCAACGCGTCGGCCCGGAGCTCGTCGTCGCGCAGGGCCGAGCGCCAGAGCTCGACCCACAACCGCCACGTGTGGGCCGGCCGAGCCGGATCCTGCGCCACCCCGACCCGGATCAAGCCGACGACCCTGTCCCAGGCAGAGGCGTCCCGCATCGCGTCGAGCGTGCGATGGAGCAGGGCGATCTCCTCCGCCCCGACGTGCCTGAGGACGGCGATGATCATGTCCTCGCGGTTGCCGAAGTAGTACTGCAGCGTGCTGACCGGCACACCGCTCGCTGCCGAGACGTCACGGAACCGGGTGCCCTCGACGCCGCGGGTCGCGACGACCTGCCCGGCGATGCGCAGCACCTCGTCACGGTCGCGGCCGGCGCGACGAGTCGCGCGGGGGCGGGCTGGGGCGCTCACGTGACACCTCGCGATCCGGGGGCTGTACAGCGATACGGTTTCATCATACGGTCGCGGGGCCGAGGGAGATCGAGGGTGAGGGAAGCGATGACGCTGGATGCCGTGGTCCTCGGCGCGGGCTTGGCTGGGCTGGCGGCGGCGCGCGACCTGCGGCGAGCCGGTGCAGACGTCCTGGTGCTGGAGGCCCGGGACCGGGTGGGCGGCCGGGTGTCGCAGACCCGCCTGCCGGACGGCCGGCTGGTGCAGCTGGGCGGTGAGGTCGTCGGCCCCGGCCACACCGCCTACGCCCAGCTCGTGGAGGAGCTGGGGCTGTCGCTCGAGCCGGCGTTCCCCGCCGTCGCAGGAGAGGACACCTGGGCGATGGTCGACGGGGTGGTCGTCGGGGGTCCGGAGAGCTGGCTGGCGCCTGACGACCTGGCGTCGTACGAGCGGGTCGAGAGCAGCTTCGCGGCTCTGGCACGCACGGTCGACCCGCGTGACCCGTGGGGCCATCCGGACGCGGCGCGGCTGGACCGGCTCAGCGTCGGCGACTGGCTGCGCGCCGCGGGAGCCACCCCCGCCGTGGTCCGAGCCCGCGAGCTGGCCATGCTTGCGCTCGCCGCAGAGTCGGTGGAGCGTACGTCGCTGCTGTCGGACCTCCGCAGGGAGGCGGTGGTCGGTGCGCACGGCTTCTACGACTACGAGCGTCTGGGAGTGCCTGCGCGTGCGGGAGGGATCGGCGACCGTGGCTCTGCAGATGGCCGAGGAGCTCGGCGACCGGATCCGGTTCGGGTCACCCGCCACCCGGGTGGAGGTCGGGCCGCGCGGTGCCCGCGTCAGCGTGCAGTCGGGAGAGCAGTACGACGCCGCAGCGGTCATCAGCACGTTGCCGCCCGGGCCCCTGCGTGGCGTGGCCGTCGAGGGCGTCCCTGCAGCGAGGTTGGCGTCCCTGCGACGGCAGCGGCACGCCCCAGCGGTGAAGGCCTGCCTGGTCTACGACCGGTCCTTCTGGGTGGACAACGGCCAGAACGGGGCGAGCTACTTCGAGCGAGCCGTGCTGGGAGGGACCTGGCAGCAGGTGGACGGCGTTCTCTCGGCGCTGGTGCCCCCCGAACGCATCGGCGCCTACCTCGGCACCGACCCTGCCCTGGCGCGCGAGGAGTTCGTCGCGGAGGTGGCGACCGCTTTCGGGGAGGACGCGCGACATCCCCAGCAGGTCTTCGTCCGGACCTGGGCGACCGACCCCTACACGCAGGGGTATGTCACGGCGTGGCGCCCGGGTGACGTCACCGCGGTCGGCCCGCTGCACGCGACGCACGCCCCGCCGTTCTACGTGGCCGGCTCGGACCAGTGGGTGTGCGGCTTCATGGAGGGTGCGGTGCGGACCGGGAGGGCCGCTGCCGGTGCCCTTCTCGGCCGGGACCACCCTCACGTCGGCGAACCCGGGTTCGTGGTGTCGTGGTGACGGCCGGCTGCGCATCCGTCCGGGGAGGGTGCTGATGGACCGCTTGGTCGACCGGCAGCTGGGGGCGGACCTCTGCGGCGTCTCCGGTGCCCGCGACGACCTGCCGGACCGGGCCCGGATCGTGGTGGTGGGTGGTGGCCTCGTGGGTGCGTCGGTCGCCTACCACCTCACCCTGATGGGTGAGGTCGACGTGCTCCTCCTCGAGCGCAACGTCCTCGGCAGCGGCACCAGCTGGCACGCCGCGGGCCTGGTGTCACGAGGCCGGGGGTCGGTGGCGCTCAGCGAGCTGGCGAGCTACGGCGTGGACTGCTACGCCCGCCTCCAGGAGGAGACCGGTGTCGACGTCTCGTTCAACCAGTGCGGCTCTCTCGCGGTCGCCCGGACACCCGGACGGTGGGACGAGCTGTGCCGCCAGCAGGCGGTGGTGGGCCAGCTCGGCGTCGAGTCGTCCCTCCTCAGCCCCGATGAGGTGCACGCCCTGTGGCCGTTGGCCCGTCCGGAGGGTCTGGTGGGCGGGTTCCACCAGCCGCAGGACGGTCACGTCAACCCTGGGCACGCCGCGATGGCGCTCGCCCGGGCGGCGCACTCGCGCGGGGCGGCGGTGCGCGAAGGGGTGGCGGTCACCGGCCTCCGCGTCGTCGACGGCGCGGTCGTCGGGGTCCGGACGAGCCGGGGCCCCGTGGAGGCCGAGCACGTCGTCCTGGCCGCCGGGCTGTGGACACGTGAGCTCGCTGCCGCGGCCGGGGCCACCGTCCCGCTGCACGCGGCCGAGCACGTGCACGCGCGCACCGTGCCCGTGGACGGTGCCGGGCCCACCCTTCCGGTCCTGCGTGACCTCGACGGCTACTTCTACGTCCGGACCGAGTCGGGCCGTCTCCTGGTGGGTGCCTTCGAGCCGGACGGCAGGCCGCGTCCGGTCGGGGACGTCACACGCGAGGGGTTTGCGCAGTTCAAGCCGGACTGGGACCACTTCTCCTCGGTGCGGCGGCTGGCCGAGGAGCGTGTGCCGGTCCTCGACGGCGTCGAGTACGACCGGTTCCTCAACGCGCCCGAGAGCTTCACCCCCGACGGCGACTTCTGTCTCGGCGAGAGTGCCGAGGTCGCGAACCTCTTCGTGGCGGCAGGCTTCAACTCCCAGGGCGTCATCTACGCGCCCGGAGCCGGCCGCGCCCTCGCGGACTGGGTCCTGCAGGGGGCGGCGGGCTTCGACGCCGCTGCCGTCGACGTGCAGCGCTTCAGCCGGCAGCAGGGCAGTGCGGCGTACCTTCGCGAGCGCACCCGCGAGTCGCTGGGACAGCTCTACGCGATGCACTGGCCCCACCGTCAGCCGCGAACGGCCCGGGACGTCCGCCGCACTCCGCTGCACGACCGACTCGCGCGCGTCGGGGCGTGCTTCGGGGAGGCAGCCGGGTGGGAGCGAGCCAACTGGTACGCCGAGCGGGGGCAGCAGGCGGAGTACGAGTACAGCTG
This sequence comes from uncultured Actinomycetota bacterium, assembly GCA_963721555.1. Lineage (GTDB taxonomy): Bacteria > Actinomycetota > Actinomycetes > Propionibacteriales > Nocardioidaceae > Marmoricola_A. The sequence goes on from CAVRJU010000009.1 coordinate 45,096, forward strand.
GGGTCCGCAGAACTGGTTCGAGCAGGCTGGTCGTGAGCACCGTGCGGCTCGCGAGGCGGTGGCGCTGTTCGACCTCAGCTCCTTCACCAAGGTCGAGGTGGCTGGGCCGGCGGCGCTCGACGTGGTCCAGCAGTTCTGCACGGCCGACCTGGACGTGGATCCCGGGCGGGTGCGCTACACCTTGATGCTGAACGCACGCGGAGGCATCGAGCTCGACGGAACGGTGACCCGACTGGATGCCGACAGGTTCCTGGTCGTCACGCCCGCCGTGAGCCAGACGAAGACGCTGTGGGCCCTGCGCCGGCTGGCACGAGGGCGGGCGGCTGCGGTGTTCGACGCGACCCCCGCGCTCGCGACGATCGCCGTCATGGGGCCACGCAGCCGGGACCTGATGAGTCGGATCTCGCCGGCGGACTGGAGTGACGGCGCGCAGCCCTACTCGCGTGCCCGCGAGGTCGAGGTCGCTTCCGGGCACGCGCTGGTGCTGCGGACCAGCTTCGTGGGCGAGCTGGGCTACGAGATCTACCCGGCCGACCGACCAGGCCGTCCACGTCTACGACGCGGTGGTCGACGCGGGCCGCGACCTGGGCCTGGTCCACGCGGGCTACCACGCCCTGGATTCGCTGCGCTGCGAGAAGGGCTACCGCCACCTCGGCCACGACATCGGGCCGGGGCTCGACCCGTGGGAGGCAGGGTTGGGCTTCGCGGTGTCCAGACGGAAACAGGCAGAGCTCGTGGGGCGCGCGGCTCCCGGCCGAGAGCGCGAGCGGCCGTGGCGCACGGTCTTCGTGCGCCTCGACGACCCGGGCCAGCTGCTCCACCACGACGAGCCGCTGCTGCGTGACGGCCGACAGATCGGTCGGGTGACGAGTGGCGCCTACGGCTGGACGGTCGGTGGTGCCTGCGGGATCGCGATCATCGAGGAGGGCGCGACGCACGACCTGGAAGCGGGGCGGTGCGCCGTCACTGTGGTCTGCGGCACGACCCTGGTCCCGGCAACCATGTCGAAGCAGCCCTACTACGACCCCGACGGGTCCCGACTGCGATGAGAGCCTCGACGCGAAGACGACAGGAGCGAGTGGTCGCCCCACCCTTCGCTGCACGGGTGCGAGAGTGAGGACATGAGCTCCTGGGCCCACACACGTGACGCGTTCCGCACGCGACTCTGGCCGATCCCCACGATCGCGGTGGTCGCCGCGCTGGTGCTCGGGCTGGTCGTCCCCGAGATCGACGCGGCGTACGACGACGCCATGTCCGCCGGCCTGAGCAGCTGGCTCTTCGGCGGTGACGCCGACGCGGCTCGTTCGCTGCTGGGCTCGATCTCCTCGTCACTCATCACGGTGACGGGCCTGACCTTCTCGTTGACGGTGGTGAGCCTGCAGCTCGCCAGCAGCCAGTTCTCCCCCCGGCTGCTGCGCACGTTCACGCGCGACCTGTTCGTCCAGGTGACGCTGGCGCTGTTCCTCGCCACGTTCACCTACTCGCTGACCGTGCTGCGCGCCGTCCGCGGGTCGGACGACGGCGGCGGCGCCCAGCTGGTGCCGAAGCTCGCGGTCACCCTGGCCTTCGTGCTGGCGATCGCCAGCGTGCTCGGCCTGGTGCTGTTCCTGTCCCACCTGACCAAGCAGCTCCGAGTCGAGACGATGCTGTCCCACGTGCACCGTGACGCGCTGGCGACGATGCGCTCGGTGCGCCCCCCTCGCGACCGGCGCGACGGGGACGAGCAGGGCGAGCGGGACGGTGGGCCCGTCACCTCCGACGATGCCCGGACCCCGGACCCGCCGTCGCACGCCCGGACCCTGGTCGCCGCGGACGACGGCTTCCTGACCGGGATCGACCACGACGCGCTGCGAAGCCTGGCCGTCGAGGAGGGAGCGGTGCTCGAGCTCGACGTCGATGCCGGCACGTTCCTGGTGCACGGGACGCCGCTGGGGCGTGCATGGGCGCTCGACGATGGAGGCGATCTCGACCGAGCGCTTCGACCGGATAGCCGAGAGGATCACGGCTGCATCGACGTCGGCGTCGAGCGGACGTCGGCCCAGGACGTCGGCTTCGGACTGCGCCAGCTGACGGACGTGGCCAACAAGGCGCTCTCGCCCGGCGATCAACGACCCGACCACGGCGATGCACGCCCTGGGCCACGTCTCGGCCCTCCTGTGCGCGCTGAGCGAGCGCGATCTCGGCGCCGAGGGGCTGCTCGACGAGGACGGCAGGGTCAGGGTCGTGCTCCGTCGCGCGGACCTCGCCAGCTACGTCGACCTCGGGATCTCGCAGCCGCGGAGGTACGGCGCCGCCGATCCGCAGGTCCTGGAGAAGATCTTCCGGGTGCTGCTCGACCTCGCCCGTCGCGTTGCCCCCGAGCAGCGGACCGGTGGTCCGCCACGAGCTGCAACGCCTGCGAGCCACGGTGGAGGCGCAGGCGTTCGACCCGGCCGAGCGGGCGGGTCTGGACGCCATCAGCCGCGAGGTCGAGGACGAGCTCGGCGTGACGCTCCCGCAGGGTCACTGATCCGGAGGGTCGGGCGCGCTCCTGTCGTGATCCGGGCGACGAGCCCGTGCGACCACCCTCGACCGGCCTGCGTGGCCAGGAGCTCCACCTGCCGACGACCGTCAGCGCCGCGGGAAGCAGCAGCGAGCGCACGACCAGCACGTCGATCATGATGCCGACGAACATGGCGAAGGCGAGCTGGCGGAACGGGACGAGGGGGACCACCGACAGCAGGCCGAAGCTGGCCGCGAGCGCCAGCCCGGCCACCAGCAGCGAGGAGACGATGCCGGGCATCGTCTCCTCGATCGCCGTCGGCAGCGAACGGACGCGTGTCCGCTCCCAGATCGTCCCGATGGCGAAGATGTTGTAGTCGGAGCCGAAGGCGAGCAGCAGCACCGCTGCGGCGAACGGCACGTAGAAGGTCAGCCCCGCTCCCGGGTCCAAGGCGTCGAAGACGAGGGAGGTCAGCCCCAGGGCCGCGGCGAGGGACAGCACGCTGCCGGCCAGCAGGTAGACGGCCGCGATCGGTGCGCGAAGGAAGAGCAGCAGCATGAGGAAGTTGGCCCCCAGCGCGGCCACGGCGATGCGCACCAGGTCGCCCCGGGTCTGGTCGACGATGAACGCGGCGGCGGCGGTGTCGCCGGCCAGAGCCGGTGCTGACGTCGCGCAGGCCGCTGGCAGCAACCAGCTCGGGGAGCCGCTCCTGCAGCTGCAGGAGGGAGTCGATCGCCGTCGCCCCGAGCGCGGGGTCGTCCAGCACGACGAGGAAGCGTGCCGCGGCCCCGTTGTCGAGGACCAGCACGTCGTTCTCCACCCGGCGAGGGGTGTCGCCCGGACCCAGGACACCTGCGACCCCGGGCTCGCGCTCGAGCCGGTCGCCGAGACGTCTCAGGTCGGCGCGTCGGGCCGTCAGCCCCGAGCCCTCCACGACCAGGGTCGTCGGGGAGAGGATGCCCGGGGAGAAGCCGGAGCGGGCCGCGTCGGCTGCCTGCCGTACGCCGCTGTCGGGTGGCAGCGACCCCACGAACGACACCCCGAGCCCCAGCCCGCTCAGCGGCAGCGCGGCCAGCGTGAGGCCCGCGACCGTGCCCGCCAGCACCCAGGCGGCGACCCTGCGGCGATGAGCGATGGCGGTCAGCGCGGCGCGGCGCCGCCTGCCCCGCGCGCGTCCGCTCTCGCCGGTCCCGGACCCCGGGCGCGAGGGCCAGAACGACCAGCGGCCGAGCACCGCCATCAGGGCCGGGACCAGCGTCACCGCGACGACGAGCCCGACGAGCACCGTGAACACCAGGGCAGGTCCGAGGGCGCGGAAGAAGAGCGACTCGGCGACGATCAGGGCTGCCGTGCCCGCCGCCACGGCCAGTCCGGCGACGAGGACGATGTGCCCGTAGTCGGTCGTGGCCCGGCGAGCGGCGTCCAGCCGACTCCCGCCGGCGCGGAGCTGACGCCGCATCGCAGCCAGGAAGAACACGGTGTAGTCGGTCACCACCCCCAGCAGCAGGGCGACGATGACGGGCTCGAGCTCGCTCGGGGTCGCGACGCCGAACAGCTCCGCCACTGCCCCCGACAGACGCAGCGTCACCACGTAGGCGACGCCGGTGGTGAGCACGGCGATGACCGGAGCCGCGAGCGAGCGGAAGGCGAGCCCGACGATGAGCACGATGGCCGCCAGCGTCAGGAGCTCGACGCGGGGCAGCGACTCCCGGATGACGTCACCCTGCTCGGCGCGGGCAGGCACCGACCCGGTCAGCCCGACGTACCCGTCGCGCGGCCCGAAGAAGAGGTCGGCGTAGCGCAGGGCGGTACGACGTTGGGTGCCCAACGACACGTCCGGGTCGAAGAGCAGGTAGGTGAGCGCCGTCGTGTCCTGCTCCCGCGAGGACGGGAACGCCCCGAGCACGTTCGAGAAGGGGAGGGCGCCACGGAGGGCGGGAAGCCGCTCGTCGGGCTTGCGTGTCACGCCGAAGGCACTGACGACGGTGCGGGCGTGGGCGTACGGCGACAGGCCGTCCGGGTCACGCTGCACCAGCGCGGTGCGGCCTGCCAGAGGGAAGCCGAACAGGTCGACCGAGCGCAGCTCGGCGGTGATGGCCGGGGTGTCCTCCGGCACCAGTCCCTTCAGGCCGCCACCTCCGCCGTCCTCGCCCAGGCTCGGCAGCAGGAACCACGCCCCCAGGGTGATCACCAGCCAGAAGCCGATCACCCACCACCGGAGGGCCACCAGGAGTCGGGCGGAGGAGGCGGCGAACCGACCGGCGTGAGGCGCCCCCTCCTCTGTCTCGGGGTGGGTCACCTGGCTCAGGCTCCGGGCCGTCGCACGCCGAGCCGCCGGAGCTCTGCATCGGCGAGAGGGCGGGTGTGGCCCTCGGCGATGGCTTGCCACGGGTCGGAGTCGACGCGGAGGACGGCGCCGGGGGAGAGTCGGCGAACGGCTCGCTCGGCGAGGTATCGGTCGGTGACGACGTCGTCCGTCGACCCGGCCACCAGCCGTCGTACCTCCTCGACGTCGCGCCGCCGCGCGTTGCGCGCGGGCACGTAGAGCCCGAGCACCGGCGTCGCCGGCAGCAGCACGATCGTCAGCCCGAGCAGCACCGAGAGCTGCCGGAGCTGGGAGCGGACCTCCTGGCCGCGCACGGCGATGTCGTCGCCGGCGGCGGCGATCTCGTCGCCCAGCTCCGCCGTCCTGTCGCCCACCACGGGGACGCCGTCGAGGGACTCCAGCGCGTCACCCGACGAGCCGATCGCCCGCCCGGATGCGGTGATGGTGTCCCCGGCGTCCGAGACCTGCCACAGCGTGTAGCCGACCCACCCGCCGATCACCAGCCAGAGAGCCAGCCAGAACAGCACCAGGCTGTCCAGGCGTCGTAGGGTGGCGGGAGTGGCACTTCGGACAAACAGGTCCATCACCTCAACCTAGTACCGGCCTGCGTCTCCGTCAGTCGACGGCTCACGGAACCGGGCACCCGGAAGGACGGATCCGATGACTGACGAGACCTCCCCCCGACCGAACCGCGACGAGGCAGACCCGTCAGAGCAGTCGGGCTCGCGGTGGGCGGTCCTGGTCCCGGCGGCTGCGCTGGTCATCGGACTGGTGATCGGGGGAGTGGTCGTCGGAGTCGCCGGGGGCGGCAGCGAGTCGCCGTCGGGCTCCGCGGAGACCAGTCCCTCGTCCTCCCCGGAGGACGAGACCTCTCCCTCCGCGGCGGCGACCGTGGTGGTCGTGCCCGACGAGTGCCTGGAGGCCGTCTCGACGGTCGAGGAGGTCACCGAGGTGCTGCGCCAGGGCGCCGACGCCGTCGGCGAGTTCCGCACCGACGAGCTGCGATCCCTCCTCCGCGATCTCGAGGCCCTGGACCTGCAAGCACGCGAGCAGGTCGAGGCCTGCCGCGACGTGCGTACCGAGGCCTCGCCGTAACCGGGTGGTGCGACCCGGGTCAGCCCCCGGTCAGCCCGCCGTCACCAGGTGAGCGAGGCGAGCAGCCCGCCGACCACGGCCCCGGCCTCCCGCACGAAGGCACGCACCGGCTGCCGTTGCTCGAGGTCACGGCGTGCGAGCAGCACGATCCGACGTGTCAGAGGGTCCGGCATGCGCAACGTCGTGAGCCGACCGGCGTTGAGGCGCAGCATGAGCGGGGTCGTCAGCGTCGCGCCCAGCCCGGCGGCGGCGAGCTGCAGCGACGCCGCCGTGTCGGTGACCTCGTGCACGACCCGGGGCTCGACGTCGCGGCGCCGCAGCCCGGACCGGAGGGCGCGACCGTACTGCGTGTTCTCCGGCGGCAGGATCCAGTCGAGGGCCCCGCAACAGCTCGGCGTCCGCCGTACGACGGGACCGGCTGCCGCGCTCGGGAGCGAGTCGGGCGCCACCGCCACCGCGAACTCCTCGGGCTCGAGCGGGGTGCGACCGACGGCCGGGTCGCGGGGGATGGGCGCCTCCACGTAGTCGAGCCCGAAGGCGACGTCGACCTCGCCGTGACGGACCGCGACAGAGACCGCGTCGAGGTCGACCTCCCGGGAGGTCACCACGACCTCGGGGAACGCCTCGCCCAGCCGGGCCACCACCGGCGCCAGCAGCCCGGCCGCGGTGCTGCCCCAGGTGCCGACGACCAGCGGCCCCGCGACCGACTCGCGGGCCGCTCGCGTGGCGCTGACCGCACGGACCTCGGCCGCCAGCAGGTCCTCGGCGTGGTCGACCATCACCCGGCCGGCGTCGGTGAGCACGAGGTGACGTCCCGAGCGCTGCACCAGCGCGACGCCCAGCGACGCCTCGAGCGAGGAGAGGTGCTGGGAGACGGCACCCGGGGTGTACCCGAGGTGCTCCGCGGCCGCCGCGAGCGTGCCGCGCCGAGCGAGCTCGCGCAGGGTGGTCACCTGCGTCAGGTTCAGCCGGGAGCCGTGCACGGGTGACATGCGGGCCACCTCCCGACGCTCGACACTTCAGGAAATCTAAACCATCGTGCGCGCAGTTCGTCGCTTGTGCTGCAGATTGGGTTCGGGGGAGGGTGGGCGGGTGCCTCATGCCGCCCTTCCCTCGCGCGCCTCGGTCGTCGTCGTCGGCGGCGGCGTGGTCGGCCTGAGCACGGCCTACCACCTGGCCGGCGCGGGCGTGCGCGACGTGGTGCTGCTGGAGAGGGACGAGCTGGGCTGCGGCTCCACCTGCAAGGCCGCCGGCGGCGTCCGCGCCCAGTTCTCCGACGCGGTGAACATCGAGCTCGGCGCGCGGAGCCTGCGGACCTTCGAGACCTTCGCCGACACCTTCGGCCAGGACATCGACCTGCACCAGGTCGGCTACCTGTTCCTCCTCGACGACGAGGAGCACGTCGCCGCCTTCGAGACCAACGTCGCGCTGCAGAACGACCTCGGCGTCCCGAGCCGCATGATCGACGTCGCCGAGGCCCGGGCGCTGTCCCCGATGATCGACCCGACCGGCCTGCTCGCGGCGGCCTGGTCACCGACCGACGGGCACTGCACGCCCGAGAGCGTCGTCGCCGGCTACGCCCGCGCGGCGCGCGCCGCCGGCGCCTGTCTCGTACGCCGCTGCGCTGCCCTCGAGGTGCTCTCCGAGGGGGGCGTGGTCACCGGGGTCCGCACCGAGCGCGGTGTGATCGCCACCGACACCGTCGTGTGCGCGGCCGGCGCCTGGTCGCGCGACCTGGCCGCGTCGGTGGGCGTGGACCTGCCGGTGACCCCGCTGCGTCGCCAGATCCTGGTCACCGAGCCGGTCCCGGGCGTCGACCCCCGCACCCCGTTCACCATCGACTTCGCCACCTCGTTCTACTTCCACCACGAGGGCCAGGGCCTCCTGCTCGGGATGTCCGACCCCGCCGAGACACCAGGCTTCAAGCTCGGCCGTGGCGAGGAGTGGCTGCCCGGCCTGGCGGAGGTCATCGAGCGCCGGACCCCCGGCCTCGCCGACGTCGGCATCGCGTCGGGCTGGGCGGGGCTCTACGAGATGACCCCCGACCACAACGGTCTCATCGGCGAGGCCGAGGATGTCTCCAGGCTGCTCTACGCCACCGGCTTCTCCGGCCACGGCTTCCTCATGGGCCCGGCCGTCGGCGAGGTGGTGCGCGACCTCTACCTCGGCCGGGACCCGGTGGTCGACGTGTCCGCCCTCAGCGCCACCCGTTTCTCCACCACAGCAGACCCGGCAGCCCTCCGTCCCGAGCTCAACATCGTCTAGGAGCCCCATGTCCGAGCAGATCCCCTCCGGCGCCGACCTCCAGCGTCTCGCCGTCGAGCACGCCGGCCGTTGCGGCGTCGACACCACGACGCTCACCGGTGACCGGGTCGACCACTCGCCGATCAACGGCGAGCGGCTGGTCGACGTCGGCTGGGTCGACGGGGCGGCCGTCGACGACGCGGTCGACCGGGCGCACGCGGCGTACCTGCAGTGGCGTCGGGTGCCGGCACCCGAGCGTGGGGCGCTCGTGAAGCGGTTCGGCGAGCTGCTGGCCGCGCACAAGGAGGACCTCGCGGCGCTGGTGAGCCTCGAGGCCGGGAAGATCACCTCGGAGGCGCGCGGCGAGGTGCAGGAGATGATCGACATCTGCGACTTCGCGGTCGGCCTGTCGCGTCAGCTCTACGGCCGCACGATGCCCTCGGAGCGACCCGGGCACCGGCTCATGGAGACCTGGCACCCGCTCGGCGTGGTCGGGGTCATCAGCGCCTTCAACTTCCCGGTGGCGGTCTGGTCGTGGAACACCGCGATCGCGCTCGTCTGTGGCGACCCGGTGGTGTGGAAGCCCTCGGAGCTGACACCGCTGACGGCGCTGGCCTGCCAGGCGGTGCTGGCCCGCGCGATCGCCGAGACCGGCGCCCCGGCCGACCTCAGCCAGGTCGTGCTCGGTGCCGCCGAGGTGGGGGAGCGGCTGGTCGACCACGACGGCGTCGCGCTGCTCAGCGCCACCGGCTCGACCCGGATGGGCCGCGCCGTCGGCCCGCGGGTCGCGGACCGCTTCGGTCGCTCGCTGCTCGAGCTCGGCGGCAACAACGCCGCGGTGGTCGCCCCCAGCGCCGACCTCGACCTGACGGTGCGCGGCGTGGTGTTCTCCGCGGCCGGCACCGCCGGGCAGCGCTGCACGACGATGCGGCGCGTCATCGCCCACAGCAGCGTGGTCGACGAGCTCACCGACCGGCTGGCGTCGGCGTACGAGCGGCTGCCGATCGGCAACCCGATGGCCGAGGGCACGCTCGTCGGGCCGATGATCCACCGCGGCGCCTACGAGGCCATGGAGCGCTCGCTCGAGCAGGCCGGGAACGAGGGCGGCAAGGTCGTCGCCGGCGGCGGACGCGCGCTCGCCGACGAGGCTCCTGAGGCGTTCTACGCCCGGCCCGCGATCGTCCGCATCGACCGCCAGAGCGACGTCGTGCGCCAGGAGACGTTCGCGCCGCTGCTCTACGTGCTGCCCTACGGCGACCTCGACGAGGCGATCGCGCTGAACAACGACGTGCCGCAGGGCCTGTCGTCGAGCATCTTCACCTCCGACAACGCCGAGGCCGAGCGGTTCCTGTCGCCGGAGGGCTCCGACTGCGGCATCGTCAACGTCAACATCGGCACCTCCGGCGCCGAGATCGGTGGCGCCTTCGGGGGTGAGAAGGAGACCGGGGGCGGCCGCGAGTCCGGCTCCGACGCGTGGCGCGCCTACATGCGCCGGGCGACGAACACGGTCAACTACTCGGGCGAGCTGCCGCTCGCCCAGGGCGTCGACTTCACCGTCTGACGATGACCGCGACCAGGGGAACCACCGGCACCGGCACGGCACCGTCGGCACCACGGCCCTGCGGGCGCGCTTCGCCGCGCGCCTGTCGGCGCTGTACGGCGCCGAGGTCCCGGCCTACACGACGCTCGTCGAGGTCGCCCACGAGGTGAACCGGCGTGTGCTCGACCGCCACGGGGCCGCCGCCGAGCGGCTGGGCAGCATCGAGCGGGTGACCGCGGAGCGGCACGGCGCGATCCGGGTGGGCTCGCGCCGCGAGCTGGCCGAGGTGGCTCGGGTCTTCCGGGCGCTCGGCATGCACCCGTGCGGGTTCTACGACCTGCGCGACGCCGCCCCCTCGGCGATCCCGGTCGTGTCCACCGCCTTCCGGCCGCTGGACCGCGACGAGCTGGCGGCCAACCCGTTCCGGGTGTTCACCTCGGTGCTGGTGCCGGAGGACCGACGCTTCTTCGACGTCGACCTCGAGAGCCGCCTGCACGAGTTCTTGTCCCAACGACAACTGTTCCCGCCGAACCTGCTCGAGCTGGCGGACCGTGCCGTCGAGCGCGAGGGACTGGGCGAGGACGAGGCCGAGGTGTTCCTGGACCTCGCCACCGCCTCCTTCGCGCTGTCGCACGACCCTGTCGACCGCGCGTGGTACGCCGAGCTCGAGGCGGTGTCCGCGGTCGCAGCCGACATCGGTGGCGTGACCACGACGCACGTCAACCACCTCACCCCGCGGGTGCTGGACATCGACGACCTCTACGCCTCGATGCAGGCCCGGGGGATCGCGATGATCGACGAGATCCAGGGCCCTCCGGCGTGGGAGGGACCCGACGTGCTGCTGCGGCAGACGTCGTTCCGGGCGCTCGCGGAGCGACGTACGTTCCGCGAGGCCGACGGGGCGCTGTCCGAGGGCACCCTGCGGGTGCGGTTCGGTGAGGTCGAGGCGCGCGGGATCGCGCTGACCGCCCGGGGTCGCGCCCGCTTCGACGAGCTGGTGGGCGAGGTCGACCGGCGGCTGGCCGACGGCGCCGGCCTCACCCGCGCCGAGGTCGCGCCCGCCGTCTGGCGCGACGGGCTCCCCGGCACCGAGGAGGGGTTGTGGCGCGAGGGGCTCGGCTGCTTCGGCTACGCCGTGGACGACGCGGCCCGCGCGCGACCTGACGAGGCACAGCGCCGGGCCTTGGCCGACGGTCGACCGGAGGCGCTGGTCGCAGCGGGCGTGCTGCGCCTGGAGCCGATCGTCTACGAGGACTTCCTGCCCCGCTCGGCGGCCGGCATCTTCGCCTCCAACCTGACCGACGCCGGCAGCCGGGGTGGGTACGACGCCGAGCAGGGTGGCGCCGTGCGCGACCTGGCCTGGATGTCGGACGTCGTCGGGGCGGACGTCGCGGTGCCCGAGGAGGTGTACGCCGCCGAGAGCGCGGCGTCCTTGCGCGCGGCCCTCGCCGCGCTCGGCTGACCTGTCGGTCAGCGCTGCAGCCGGGCTCGCAGCAGCGACAGGCCCGGCCCGTCGAGCTCGTCGAGGGCGTCGGCGCGACCGGTCGCCACCATCAGCAACGCCTCACCGGGCCCGCTGACGACCAGGCCGCGCCCGAACGACCAGTCGAGGTCGGTGGCCCGCAGGGTGAGGAAGCGGGTGCGGACCGCGCCGCGGATCGGCGGGGCGACCATCGCGAAGGTGAGCGCGGAGGCGAGCCGGTCGCGAGGGACGTCGGTGCCCAGGCCCAGGGGACGACGTACGTCCTGACGGTGGATGAGACCGTCGGTGAGCGCGATCCGGCCGCCGAACTGCGCCGTCATGCCGGTGGGGACGGGGTGACGTCGCAGCCGGTCCAGCAGCTCCTCGGTCGTGCCCGACGTGCGCTCCACGACGAGGTCGTTGAGCCGCGCCGGGTTGCCCGCGCGCCTGCACCGTGAGCTTGGCCAGCTCGGTGCGGGGCAGGTCCTCGTAGGACACGACGTGGGTGATCACGTCCTGCACCGACCAGCCCGCGCACAGCGACGGCGCGGCCCACTGCTCGGGGGTCAGCGACTCCGCGAGGGCCAGCAGGTCACCCCGCTCGGCCCCGGCCAGCTCCATCGACGACGTCACGGACACCAGTCGTGCCGCGGCGTCCGACGACCGACGGCCACTCCCCACGAAAGGCCGGCGCTCCCCACGCTCCGGACACCATGGGGAGTGCCGGTTCGCCTGCATACCGTGAGAAACCGGCACCAGCCGAGCCTCAGTGGCGGAAGGCCCGGCCCGGGTCCTCCCCGCTGCCGTCACAGCGTCCGACGGCGCGGCCGAGCTCCATGAGGAACATCTCGGCCAGGTCGCGGCTGAAGGCGTTGCGCACCACGATCCGGATGATCTCCAGCTCCTCCCGGTCCGCGCAGAAGTGGTAGGCCGGCACGGCCCAGCCCCCGGACTTCATCCAGTCGGCGACGTCGGTGAGCTTGTACTGGACGTTCGCGGCGTAGGAGTCCTTGCGGGGCTTGCCGGACTTGGTGTTGGCGCCGTTGAAGCAGAAGGCGATGACGGGCAGGTCGCTGGCGTCGGCGATGAGCTCGAACTCGTCCATGTCCTCGATGGCCTGCGCCATCATCTGGGCGATGTCGCGGCTGTGCTGGTGCACCCGCTTGAAGCCCTCGTAGCCCAGGCGCACGAACTGGTAGTACTGCGCCACCACGCCGGAGCCCGGCTTGGTGAAGTTCAGCGACATCGTCGGGTGGTCGCCGCCGAGGTAGTCGACGCGGAACACGAGGTCCTCGGGACGGGCCTCCTCGTTGCGCCAGAGGATCCAGCCGACGCCCGGGTAGACGAGGCCGTACTTGTGGCCCGAGGCGTTGATGGACTGCACCCGCTCGATGCGGAAGTCCCAGACCAGCTCGGGGTCGACGAACGGGGCGAAGAGACCGCCGGAGGCGGCATCGACGTGGATGGGGACGTAGAGCCCCTTCTCGATCTCGAGCCGGTCCAGCTCCTTGGCCATGCCCGCGATGTCCTCGTAGGCGCCGTCGAAGGTGGATCCCAGGATGCCGATCACGCCGATGGTGTTCTCGTCGCAGGCGGCCGCGACGTCCTCGGGGTGCATGGTGGTCTCGCCCTTGCGGATCGGGACCTCCTTGGGCTCGACGTCCCAGTAGCGGCAGAACTTGTGCCAGCACACCTGCACGTTGGCGCCGACGATCAGGTTGGGCCGGTCGGTGGGCTTGCCGGCCTCCTTCATGCGGTCGCGCCAGCGCCACTTCAGGGCCAGCCCGGCCAGCATGCACGCCTCGGAGGAGCCGATGGTCGAGCAGCCGATGGGGTTGTCGGGCTCGGGGGCGTTCCAGAAGTCGGCGATGATGTCGAGGCAGCGGTCCTCCAGCTGTGCGGTCTGCGGGTACTCGTCGCGGTCGACGAGGTTCTTGTCCGCCGCCTCGGCCATCAGCTGCTCCGCCTGCGGTTCCATCCAGGTGGTGCCGAAGGTCGCGACGTTCAGCCGGGCGTGCCCGTCGAGCATCAGCTCGTCCTTGATGACGTGGTACGCCGTCTCGGGGTCCACCGACTGCTCGGCCATCCGCCGACGGGGGATGTCGACGACGGCACCGTCCCGGCTGAACTGCGGGCGGACGTCGAGACCGTCCTGGAGGTCGCGGGTGGAGGAGTACTTCGGCATCGGTGGGTGCCTCCCGGATGGTACGGCGACCCTCCCGGGCCGGTCGGCGATCGGCCGACCCTCCAGGCCTACCCCATGGCGGGGTGTCCCACGCAGTCTTTGCGTCGGTTCGCGCCCGCGCTGCTGCGCGCGACGCGGACCGGTTGCAGCACCGGGTGCTCGTCGCTCGCCTCCGCGCGGTACCCTGGAGACGAACCGACCTCGACGCCCGCCTCGACAGCCGTCAGCGGGTGGCGGTCATCTTCTTCCCAGGCGGTCCCGGGGTCGGTCGGCGCGACGCCGCGGATCTGCCGCGTCGCGTGGTCGGTGGCCACTGGCGGCCGCCGTGTCCGACGCCGTACCGGCGCCCCGGTCCTGACCCGGGCGCGGCGCGGTCCGAGCGCTCCGGGGAACCCGGGGCATCCACGAGGAGCTGTTCTTGGCTCGACGAGGTCAGCGTCAGTCCGGTGCCACCCGCACCGCGTCGCGGCAGCAGCAGCGCCAACGTCCTGCCCGCAAGCTGGACAACGAAGGCATCCTGCCGGTGCTCGCCCGCGCCGTGCGCGAGGTCGAGGCGGGGGTGCAGCGCGGTCCCACGACCCAGTCGCTGCGCACGAAGTTCCAGGTCGTCGCCCTGCTCGCTCGTGAGGAGCGGACGCGGGTCAAGGCCGACACGGAGGCCTCCGAGACCTACCGCACCGCTCAGATGAAGCGGCTCGACGGGATCGCCACGATCCTGGCGAAGACCGCTGCCCGCGACACCTCCCTGCTCGCGCTGCTGGCCGAGGACGCGGCTGTGTCCGACGCAGCCAAGCGGCTCCGTCGGGAGATGGTGATGGCCACCGGCGTGGAGCCGCCGCCGGAGGCCGAGCCCGTGGCCGAGCGCGTCGAGGGAGCGCCGCTGACCGAGCGGCGGGTCGTGCCGCAGTCGGTCGTCGCCCGTCAGCTGGCCAACCCGTTCCTGCCCCCCGACTTCACCATGGCCGAGGAGCGGCGCCCCGCCCGTGCCCGCCGGCTCGGCAGCTGGGAGCTGATCGGCCCCCTGCTGCGGGCCTTCGAGCAGGGCGGCGCCAGCTCCTGCATGGACCTGCCCGAGCCCCGTCCCATCCGGACCCCGCCCGGTCTCGAGCTGATGCCTCACCAGGCCCAGGTGGTGGCCGCCGCCGAGGACGGTCACCGCACCTTCCTGCTCGCGGACGAGCCGGGCCTGGGCAAGACCGCCCAGGCGCTGCTCGCCGCCCAGGCCGCCCGGGCCTACCCGCTGCTGTGCGTGGTGCCGAACGTCGTCAAGACGAACTGGGCCCGCGAGGCGGAGCAGTGGACCCCGCGCCACCCCGTCACGGTGATCCACGGCGACGGCGAGAACGTGGACGGGTTCGCCGACATCGTGGTGGTCAACTACGAGGTGCTCGACCGCCACGTGGGCTGGCTCGCGGACTTCGGCTTCCGCGGCATGGTCGTCGACGAGGCCCACTTCATCAAGAACAAGTCCTCGCAGCGGTCCCAGCACGTGCTGCAGCTGGCCGACCGGATCCGCGAGCGCACCGCCCGGCCGCTGATGATGGCGCTGACCGGGACCCCGCTCATCAACGACATCGAGGACTTCCGCAACATCTGGCAGTTCCTGGGCTGGATCGACGAGAAGTCACCCCAGCGCGCGCTCATGGAGGCGCTCGAGGAGACCGAGCTGACCCCGCTCGACCCCGGGTTCTATCCCGCGGCGCGCTCCGGGGTCATCGGCCTCGGCGTGGTGCGGCGTCGCAAGATCGACGTCGCCAAGGACATCCCGGCCCGTCGCATCGCCGACCTGCCGGTGGAGCTCGACGACGCCGTCGGGCGCTCCATCCGCCAGGCCGAGCGCGAGCTCGCCCGTCGCCTGGTACGCCGTTACGAGACCGCCCTCGAGAACCGGGTCAGTGGCCGGCGCACCGACGGCATCGACCTCGACCTGGTGCGCCAGGTCGCCGGCTGGGAGCTCTCCGACAAGCAGTCGAGCACCGACGGCGAGAACGTCTTCTCCATGGTGCGGCGCATCGGCCAGGCCAAGGCCGGCCTCGCTGCCGACTACGCCGCCCAGCTGGCCCGCAACGTCGGCAAGGTGGTGTTCTTCGCCAAGCACATCGACGTCATGGACACCGCCGAGGAGCTCTTCGCCAAGCGCGGCATCAGGTACGCCTCGATCCGCGGCGACCAGACCCGCCCGACCCGCCAACGCAACATCGACGCGTTCGTCGAGGACCGCGACGTCGCCGTGGTCGTCTGCTCGTTGAGCGCGGCCGGCGTGGGGCTGAACCTCCAGGTCGCCTCCAACGTCGTGCTGGCCGAGCTGTCGTGGACCGACGCCGAGCAGACGCAGGCGATCGACCGGGTCCACCGCATCGGGCAGGACGAGCCGGTCACGGCGTGGCGGGTCATCGCCTCGCAGACCATCGACACCAAGATCGCGGAGCTGATCGACAGCAAGGCGGGTCTCGCCGCCCGAGCGCTCGACGGCTCCGACGAGGAGATCGGGTCCTCCACCGACGTGCAGCTCGAGGCCCTGGTGGCGCTGCTCACCGAGGCGCTGGAGAACCGCTAGGACGTGCCGGGGTCGGCTCCCGGCGCGTGCGCGACCGCGGCCACGAGCCCAGAGGAGTGCAGGAACCGGTCCACACTCACCCGGATCGCCACCCGCTCGCGGTTGGGGCGCGGCACGCGGTAGCGGGAGGCGTAGCGCTCCTCCGCCCGGGCGACGGACGCCCGGTCGGTCAGCACCCGGCCCTCGCCCTCGAGGGTGGACCAGCGCCGCCCGTCGACCTGGCAGGCCGCCAGCCCGGCGGTGAGCTGCACGTTGCGGACCTTGCGCGAGGTGCGTGAGGTGATGATCCAGGCGCACTCCTCCTCGGGGTCGAGCGCTACCCCCACCGGCACGACGTGCGGTGACCCGTCGGGTCGCAGGGTCGTCAGCGTGCAGAGGTGCCGCTCGGTCCAGAACGCCGCGAGGTCACCGGGCAGGTCGGACCAGCCGGGGCGCCAGGAGCTCATGCGTCCATCCTGCCCGACGCATGGAACCGACCTCGGCCGGCCGGGCTCAGCGGATGGCCAGCGCGCGGGCGACGCCCTGGGACGGCGGGTCCGCGGTGAGTCGGGAGTCCGGTCGGACCGACCAGCGTCCGGGAGCGCTCGCGCTGGGGGCCGACCGCACCCCGGCACGCGCCCGCCCGGCGGCGTGGCGCAGTGTCTCCGGCTCCGGACGCAGCGACGCGGGGAGCGCGAACAGCCCGGTCAGGCCGGCCGCGACGAGCACCCGGTGGAGGGTCAGGCTGACGCCGGTCACGGCGGCGGTGAGCACCAGCGGGTAGGCCGCGACCACGACCGGTGCCGCCCCTGGCAGGTGGGCCCCGACCTCGGCCAGCAGCAGCTCCGGGCCCGGCAGGTGGTGGACGACAGCGAGCACGGGCATGTGCAGCACGTAGACAGGCAGCGTGCGGCGGCCCAGGCGTGCGGCCGCCGGCCCGAGCCGGGACGACCCGGCGACGGCCTGGGCGGCCCGCACGGCGAGCGGCACCCCGAGCAGGCTGAGCGCAGTCACCTCGACGCTCAGCGGGGTCCCCAGCCAGGCGAGGACGGAGGCCGCTGCGACGTACCCCCCGAGCAGCAGCGGGGTGGCGGGCCGGCGCCGGGCGGCGACCAGGTGCACCAGCTCGGGGAGCCGGGCGCCGAGCAGGAAGTAGACGAAGTGGACCAGCACCGCCTCGCGGTTGGCGTGGGCCATCGGCAGGGCCGAGACCGAGGTCGCCAGGAGGGCGGCGGCCGTCACCAGGGGTAGCGCGTGCAGCGGCAGGAGCAGCTTGGTGAGCGCGAAGTAGACGGCCAGCGCGTAGAGGAACCACACGCCGGTGGAGGCGAAGACCAGGTCGGCCACGAGGTCACCGAGCCCCTGGGTGCGGTTCATGACCAGGGTGCGCTCGACGCTGAACACGACCGCGAGGAGCCCGAGCCACACCGTGTAGACCCAGTACGGGCTGAGCACCCGGGAGGTCAGCACCTGCGACCACGGTCGGCGGACGGCGCCGGCGGCGAAGAGCCCCGACAGCAGGAAGAACAGCGGCATGCGGACCGGCTTCAGCGCCGCGGTGAGCGCGAGCCACCCCTCGACCACTCCGACGAGCTCGGCCGGCGCGACCGAGGGCAGGTGCTTCACGGTCGTGTGGTGGAGGACGACGAGCACGATGCAGAGCCCCTTGGCCGCGTCGGCCCACGCCAGACGGGCGTCGGGAGCGCTCGGCGACGGGGTGGCGGGCACGGATCTCCTCGGCAGGTGGGTCGGGACAGGATCGGGACAGGGTTGAGGCAGGACCGTCGCGTCCTTCGTGACGGGCGGTCCTGCCCACCTCCATCGTGGACGAGAAGTCCGGTCCCGACACCCGAGTGAGAGCGCGCTCACGCCCCCGCGTGAGCGCGTCAGGCGGGGCACGTGGCGGCCGTCACGTCGCCGGCGTCAGATCCAGGAGCTGAACCAGATCCGGTCGAGCCACTCGGGCGTGGAGATCAGCTCGTGGGTCAGCACGGGCCAGAGCCAGGCGAAGTTGACCACCACGAGGACCACGAAGGATCCGGCCGCCACCGCGCCGAGCGTACGGCGACGCGGGCTCGCGCCGGACGGCCCGAGGACGCGGCCCAGGACGAGGGAGAGCACCACGATGGTGAACGGCAGGACCGTGACCGCGTAGAAGGAGAAGATCGGCCGGTCGGCGTAGCGGAAGAAGGGCACCCAGGTGGTCAGCAGGCCGACGAGGGCGAGGCCGAAGCGCCAGTCGCGCCGGGCCAGCGCGGCGTACAGCGTGTAGACCCACGCCAGCGCACCGCCCCACCACAGGGCCGGCGTGCCGAGCATGACGATCTCGCGCAGGCAGGTGCTGTCCGCGGGGGCCGTGCAGCCCTCCACGCCGGGAGAGATGTCGAGGTCGGCGGCCACCACCACCGGCCGCCGCATGATCAGCCAGCTCTGCGGTGAGGACTGGTAGGTGTGCGTGGCGTCGACCAGGCCGCCGGTGTGGAACGACAGCACTGCGCCGTGGTAGTGCCACAGGCTGCGCAGCGCGTCGACCAGGGACGGCCAGAAGCCCACGGGGTCGTCGGTGACGTAGGCGCCCCAGTAGGGCCCGTAGCTGTTGGTCGCGAACTGGCGCTCGATCTCGTCGGCGTGCATCAGCCACCCGGTCCAGGAAGCCACGTAGACCACGAGCGCGACCACGACGAGGTAGCCGAAGGCGAGCAGGCCGTCGGCGACGGCGGTCTTGAGCAGCGCCCAACGCACGCCGAGCGCCCGGCGGGCGCCGGTGTCCCACGCCAGCACGAGCAGCCCGAAGCCCGCCAGCGGGACCAGGGCGCTCCACTTGCTGGCCACCGCGAGACCGAAGAGCACCCCGGCGGCCAGTCGCCACGGACGCCAGAGCACCCCGCGCACCGGCCCCCACCCGCCGGGCGCCAGGGGACTCCCGCCGGCGAGGTCGGCCAGGCGGCGACGTCCCCAGTCCCGGTCGGCCACGAGGCAGGAGACCGCGCTGAGCAGGAAGAAGGCGACGTAGATGTCGAGCAGGGCGAGGCGCGACAGCGTGAACTGCAGTCCGTCGAAGCACATCAGCACGCCGGCCACGCCGCCCAGCAGGGTCGACCCGGTGAGGCGCCGGACGAGCCGGATCATCACGAGCACCATCAGCGTGCCGACGACGGCGCTGGGGAAGCGCCAGCCGAGGGGCTCGAAGCCGAAGATCTGCTCGCCCGCCCCGATCAGCCACTTGCCGACCTCGGGGTGCACGACCATCGCGGGGTCGCCCTGCGTCGTCTCGGGCGTCAGCCGGCCCTCGAGGATCGCGCCGTTGACGTCGTCGGGCCAGCTGATCCCGTAGCCGTAGCGCCACAACGACCAGCCGTCCTTGGCGTAGTAGGTCTCGTCGAAGAGGAAGTCGCGCGGCGTCCCGAGGTGCCAGAAGCGCAGGACGCCCGCGAGCGCGGTGACGACCACCGTGACGACCCAGCCGAGTGCCCGGTCCTGGTCGGTGCGGCCACGCAGCCGGCTGAGCGCGTCGGGCACGGCGCGTCCGTCGGCCGTCCGGGAGCGGACGGGACCCTCAACGGCGTCCGCGTCGCTGCGCTCGGCCGTCGTGGTCACGACGCCCAGCCTACGGCCGGCCTGCCGGTCGGGCGGGCGGCGGGCGCGTCTGCCGTGGGATCGGACATCATGGGGCGGTGAGCGGACTCCTGGTGCTGGCCGCGACCCCGATCGGTCGCCCCGAGGACGCCTCGGCCCGGTTGCGCGACGAGCTGGCGGGGGCCGACGTGGTCGCCGCCGAGGACACCCGACGGCTCCGACGGTTGGCCGGGGAGCTGGGTGTCGAGGTCGCGGGTCGGGTGGTCTCCTACTTCGAGGGCAACGAGGCCGGGCGCACGGCGCGCCTGGTCGAGGACCTCGTCGCAGGACACCGCGTCCTGCTGGTCACCGACGCCGGCATGCCGTCGGTCTCCGACCCGGGCTACCGCTTGGTCGCCGCCGCCGTCGAGGCCGGGGTCCGCGTGACGTCGGTGCCGGGTCCGAGCGCCGTGCTCACCGCGCTGGCCGTCTCGGGCCTGCCCGTGGACCGGTTCTGCTTCGAGGGGTTCCTGCCGCGCAAGGGCGGGGAGCGTGCCCGTCGACTGCGCGAGCTGGCGCAGGAGCCGCGGACCCTGGTGCTGTTCGAGTCCCCGCACCGCACCGAGGCGTCGCTGCTCGCGCTGGCCGAGGCGTTCGGGGCCGACCGGCCGGCGGCGGTGTGCCGCGAGCTGACCAAGACCCACGAGGAGGTCGTCCGCGGTCCGCTCGGTGAGCTCGCGACCTGGGCGGCCGACGGGGTGCGCGGCGAGGTCACGTTGGTGGTCCAGGGCCGCACCGGCCCGGCTGCCGGGCACGTCGACCCCGGCGACCACGCCACGCTGCGGGCGCGGGTGGCGGCCGAGGAGGCGACCGGCCTCACCCGCAAGGAAGCCGTGCGCGCCGTCGCCGAGAGCACCGGCGTCCCGCGCCGCGTGGTGTACGACGCCGCGCACCGCGTGACGTCCGGTCCGCCGCGGCCCGACCTCGACCGCCCCGACCCCACCCAGGAGTGAGCGTGCCCGCACCCGACCCCTCACCCGGCCGCGCCGAGCGGCCGCCGGCGCCCGAGCCGCTGCCGCACCCGGTGGTCGACAACCACTGCCACCTCGACATCACCTGGGACGGGACCGAGGAGCTGCCGCCGGAGGAGGCGTTGGCGCGTGCTGCCGCGGTCGGGGTGCCGCGCATCGTGCAGATCGGCTGCGACCTCGAGGGCGCTCGATGGGCCGAGCGGCTGGCCGCGACGCTGCCCGGGGTGGTCGCGGGGGTCGCGCTGCACCCCAACGAGGCGCCGCGGCTGGCCGAGACCGGTGAGCTGGAGGACGCCTGGACGGAGATCGTGGCGCTCGCCCGCTCGCCGCACGTGCGGGCGGTGGGGGAGACCGGCCTCGACCACTTCCGGACGCCGCCGTCGGGCCGGGCCGTGCAGGAGGACAGCTTCCGCCGGCACGTCCGGCTCGCGAGCGAGCTCGGCAAGACCCTGGTCATCCACGACCGTGACGCCCACGACGACGTGCTGCGAGTGGTCGACGAGGAGGAGGCCCCGCCACGCGTGGTCATGCACTGCTTCTCGGGCGACGCGACCTTCGCCCGGGCCTGCCTGGACCGCGGCTACTGGCTGTCCTTCGCCGGCACGGTGACCTTCAAGAACGCCGGCGCCCTCCGGGAGGCGTGCCGCGTGACACCGGCGGACCGGCTGCTGGTGGAGACCGACGCGCCGTTCCTCACCCCGACCCCCCACCGCGGGCGTGCCAACGCCTCCTACCTCGTGCCGCTGACGATGCGGCGGATGGCCGAGGAGCGGGGCGACGACCTGGCCGCCCTCTGCGCGCGCGTGGAGACGAACACCTTCGAGGCCTTCGGAGGCCGGTGGCCCGCCCACGGAGCGGCCTAGACCGATGCGGCAGCTGGGACCCCCGTCCTGAAACGGACGGGCACTCAGTCCCGTCAAACGGGATCAAAGGGGCCGATCACGATTTGGCAACGGTCCGAGCGGTTGTTACGGTCGACCGACCAGCCGGGAGCGGGAGATTCCTGGCGGCACGCCTGTGGGAGAGCATCACGCCCGGCACGGACGACGACGTCCGCCGGACCCAGGACTGTGCCGCGCCGCGGCCCGGGGAGCACAAGCATGGGAGACGCGTGACCTCTGTCGCCTCCACCACCCCGTCCACCTCCTTCCTGCGGCGTCGCCGCACCCTCGTGGTCCTCGTGACCGCCGTGACCCTGGCCCTCGTCGGCGGCCTCGTCACTGCGATGGCCCTGGACCGCACCACCGTCACCCTGTCGGTCGACGGCACCGCCTCCGAGGTGAGCACCGACGCGGAGACCGTCGGCCAGCTGCTCGCCGCCGAGGGCGTCGAGATCGGCGAGCGCGACGTCGTCGCCCCCGACCTCGACGCCGCCGTGACCGAGGGCACCCGCGTCGCGGTCCGCTTCGCCCGTCCGGTCGACCTGACCGTCGACGGCGACACCGCGCGCCACTGGGTCACCGCCACCGACGTCACCAGCGCGCTCGACCAGATCGGCGTCCGGTACGCCGACGCGCGGCTGTCGTCCAGCCGCAGCGCGACCATCAGCCGCAGCGGGATGAACCTGCGCGTGGTGACCCCGAAGACCGTCAAGCTGGTCGTCGGTGCCACCAAGCCGCGCCGCGTCGAGGTGGCGGCCACGACCGTGCGCCAGGCGCTGGACCTGCGCGAGGTCAAGGTCGACAAGTGGGACCTCGTGTCCCCGCGTGCGAACACCAGCCTCGACGACGGCGACACGATCCGCGTCACCAAGGTCAACTACATCGAGCGGACCGTGCGCAACGAGTCGCTCGCCATGCCGACGCAGACCCGCTCGACCGACGAGCTCTTCGAGGGCGAGGAGCGAGTGGTCCGTGCGGGTCGCAGCGGCGACCGCGACGCGACGTACCGCCTCCGCTGGGTCAACGGCGAGCTGCGCTCGCGCACCCTCGTCGAGGTCGCCGACCTGAACCGCCCCGTGGCGCGCATCGTCGAGGTGGGCACCAAGGAGGAGGAGCCGGAGGAGCCCGAGGTCGCGGCCTTCGCCACGGGCAGCACGGTCTGGGACTCCCTGGCCGCGTGCGAGTCCGGCGGCAACTGGGCCATCAACACCGGCAACGGCTACTACGGGGGCCTGCAGTTCAACCTGGGCACCTGGCAGTCCTACGGCGGCACCGGCCTCCCGAGCGAGAACAGCCGGGAGACCCAGATCGCGGTGGCGACGCGTCTGCGTGACGCCAGCGGCGGCTACGGCGCCTGGCCGCACTGCTCGTCGCAGCTCGGCCTGCCCCAGTGACCGCCCCGCGCGACGGCCGCACCGCCTGAGGTCGTCCGCACGTCCCGGCCCCCGTCCTTGCGACGGGGGCCGGCGCACGTCCGGCCGCTAGGCTCGAGCCCTCATGACCCCCCACGACGCGACCGCCGGTCCCGGTGCGCCGCGACTCCTCGGGCCGGTGGAGGTGCGCGCGCTCGCCGAGCGGCTCGGCGTGCGTCCCACCAAGCAGCGAGGACAGAACTTCGTCATCGACGCCAACACCGTGAGGCGCATCGTGCGGGCCTCCGGCGTCGGACCCGACGACGTCGTCGTCGAGGTCGGCCCCGGCCTGGGGTCGCTGACGCTGGCGCTGCTGGCGGAGGCCCGCCGCGTCGTCGCGGTCGAGATCGACCCGGTCCTCGCGCGCGCCCTGCCGGCCACGGTCGCCGCGCACGCCCCGGACCACGTCGGGTCGTGCGAGGTGGTCGAGGCCGATGCCCTGCGCCTGCGGGAGCTGCCCGGTCCCGCCCCGACCGCGCTGGTGGCCAACCTGCCCTACAACGTCTCGGTCCCGGTCCTGCTGCACCTGCTGGGCCTGCTGCCGTCGCTGGAGCGGGGGATGGTCATGGTGCAGGCGGAGGTCGCCGACCGGCTGGTCGCCCCACCCGGCTCGCGCACGTACGGCGTGCCGTCCGCGAAGGCGGCGTGGTTCGCCGAGCTCCGGCGCGCCGGCTCCGTCGGTCGCTCGGTCTTCTGGCCCGCGCCCAACGTCGACAGCGGGCTGGTGGCCTGGGACCGGCGTGAGCCGCCCGCCACCACCGCGGCACGCTCGGACGTCTTCGCTGTGGTGGACGCTGCGTTCGCCCAGCGGCGCAAGACCGTGCGCGCCGCCCTCAAGGCCGTCGCGACGACGGAGCAGGTCGAGGAGGGCCTGGCGACAGCCGGCGTCGCGCCCAGCCGACGTGGCGAGGAGCTCGACATCGCGACCTTCGCCGCCCTGACCGAGGGCCTCCTGGCGGCCGGGTGGTCGCGATGACCTCCGAGGTCAGGGTCGTGGCTCCGGCCAAGATCAACCTGTCGCTCGCGGTCGGCGGGGTCGGGGAGGACGGCTACCACCAGCTGGCGACCGTGTACCACGCGATCGGGCTCTTCGACGAGGTCGTGGTGCGCCCGGCCGACCGGACGTCGGTGACCGTCTCCGGCAGCGGCGTCGACCTCGACTCCGTGCCCACCGACGAGAGCAACCTGGCCCGGCGCGCCGCGTCGGCGCTGTCCGAGCACGTCGGCAGGGACCTGGCTGTGCAGGTGCACGTGCACAAGAACATCCCCGTCGCCGGTGGCCTGGCGGGCGGCAGCACCGACGCCGCAGCGACGCTGGTCGGCCTCGACGCGCTCTTCGAGCTCGGTCTGCCGCGAGCAGAGCTCATGCACGTCGCAGCCACGCTCGGCAGCGACGTGCCGTTCTGCCTCGTCGGCGGCACCGCTGTCGGGACGGGTCGCGGCGAGCTCGTCGCACCGGTCATGGCGCGGGGCAGCTACTGGTGGGCGGTGGTCCCCGGGGAGGGTGGGCTGTCCACCCCCCAGGTGTACGCCGAGTTCGACCGGTTGGCCGGCGACCGGGACGTGCCCGAGCCGGAGCTGCCCGACGCGCTCCTCGGCTCGCTGCTGGCCGGTGACGCCGGCGCGCTGGGGCCCGCCCTGGGCAACGACCTGCAGCCGGCCGCGCTGTCCCTGCGGCCCACCCTGGCCGTCCCGCTCGACGCCGGTCGCGAGGCCGGCGCCCTGGGGTCGCTCGTGAGCGGCTCCGGCCCCACCACCGTCTTCCTGTGCGCCGACGCCGACCACGCCCGCGAGGTGCGCGACCTCGTGGTCGCCGCCACCGGCGCGGCCACCGGGTTCGTGGTGCCCGGACCGGTCCCGGGCGCGAAGGTCTCGGCCGCCCGCCTCGCCGAGGGACCCCGCTGACGTGGCTGGTCCGCAACGGCCGGCCGGGGCCAACCTGGTGAACCTCGAGCGCGTCTCCCAGGCGTACGGCGTGCGCCCGATCCTGTCCGGGGTGAGCCTCGGGGTGGGGGAGTCCCAGCGCATCGGCGTGGTGGGACGCAACGGCGACGGCAAGACGACGCTGCTGCGGATCCTCGCCGGCCGCGAGCAGCCGGACGAGGGCCGGGTCTCGCGGTCGCGGGCGACCCGGATCGGGTTCCTCACGCAGGGCGACGACCTCGACGACGACGCCACCGTGCGCCACGCGGTGCTCGGCGACAGTGCCGACCACGAGTGGGCCGCGGACGCGTCACGCCGCGAGGTCGTCGAGGTGCTGCTGGCCGGCGTCGACCTCGAGCGGACCGTCGCCGGCCTGTCCGGGGGCGAGCGCCGCCGCTGCTCGCTGGCGAGGCTGCTGCTGGGCGACGACACCTTGCTGCTGCTCGACGAACCGACCAACCACCTCGACGTCGAGGCGGTCGACTGGCTGGCGCGTCACCTCGCAGCCCGGCCCTCCGCGCTGGTGGTCGTGACCCACGACCGGTGGTTCCTCGACGCCGTGTGCACCGAGACGTGGGAGGTCCACGACGCCCAGGTCGACCTCTACGACGGCGGCTACGCGGCGTACGTCCTGGCCCGGGCGGAGCGGCAGCGCCAGGCCGACGCGACCGAGAGCCGGCGGCAGAACCTGGTCCGCAAGGAGCTGGCCTGGCTGCGTCGCGGTGCCCCGGCGCGCACCTCGAAGCCGAAGTTCCGCATCGACGCCGCGACCACGCTCATCGAGGACGAGCCGCCGCCGCGCGACGCCCTGGCGCTCCAGCGCTTCGCCACCCAGCGCCTCGGCAAGGACGTGCTCGACGTCGAGGACGTCGACCTGGTGCGCGGCGAGCGACGGCTGCTGGACCACGTCACCTGGCGCCTCGGCCCGGGGGACCGCGTCGGCCTCGTCGGCGTCAACGGCGCCGGCAAGACCTCCGCGCTGCGGCTCCTCAGCGGCGACCTCGCGCCCACCGCGGGCACGGTCCGTCGGGGACGGACCGTCGCGCTCGCGCACCTGACCCAGGACGTCACCCCGGTCGACCCCGAGCTGCGGGTGCTGGCCTCGGTGGAGCGGGTGCGTCGGGTGACGCGCACCGTCGACGGCGAGATCACCGCGACCTCGATGCTCGAGCGCTTCGGCTTCACCGGCGACCGTCTCACCACGCGGGTCGGTGACCTCTCCGGAGGGGAGCGGCGGCGGCTGCAGATCCTGCGGCTGCTGCTCGACGAGCCCAACGTGCTGCTGCTCGACGAGCCCACCAACGACCTCGACATCGACACCCTGAACGTCCTCGAGGACTTCCTCGACGGGTGGCCCGGGACCCTGGTCGTGGTCTCCCACGACCGCTACTTCCTCGAGCGCACCTGCGACACCGTGTGGGCCCTGCTGGGCGACGGCTCGCTGGCGATGCTCCCGCGCGGGGTGGAGGAGTACCTCGAACGTCGCCGTGCGTCGCAGGGGAGCGGAACCCCGGGTGCCGGCAGCCCCGGGGCGGTCACCGCCGGTGGGGCGGGGGGCGCTCCGGGGACCGGCTCGGCGGGCGGCTCGGGCGTCGGCACCGCCGAGGTGCGCGAGGCCCGCAAGACGATGCAGCGCCTCGAGCGTCAGGTGGCGAGGCTCCAGGACGACGAGCGCCGCCTGCACGACCAGCTCGCCGCGCACGCCCACGACTTCGAGCGGCTGGCCTCGCTCGACGCCGAGCTGCGCGTGCTGGTGGCCCGTCGCGAGGCGCTCGAGGAGGAGTGGCTCGAGGTCGCCGAGGTGGCCGAGGGCTGAGGGCGGTCAAGCCCGGTCGGCGTCGCCGAGCTCGATGCGCGTGAGCAGGACCCGCAAGGTGTCGGCCAGCGCTCGGTGCTCGCCGCGGTCCAGGGAGGTGAGGAGCGCGCGCTCCTGGTCCAGGAGCAGGACGAAGGCGCCGTCGACCCGGTCGCGACCCTCGGCGGTGAGGCGCACCCGGACGCTGCGACGGTCACCGGGGGCCGGGCCGCGCGCGACCAGGCCGCGCGCGGTGAGCCGGTCCACGCGGTTGGTCATGGTGCCGCTGGTCACGAGCGTCTCGCGCAGCAGCTGTCCGGGGGAGAGCTCGTAGGGGTCGCCGGCGCGACGGAGGGCGGCCAGCACGTCGAACTCCCACAGCTCGAGGTCCTGCTCGGCGAAGGCCCGGCGCCGGGCGACGTCGAGGTGGTGGCTGAGCCGGCTGACGCGGCTGAGCACCTCCATCGGGGTGAGGTCGAGATCGGGCCGCTCGCGCTGCCAGGCCGCGACCAGCCGCTCGACGTCGTCGCTCATGCCGCCAGGGTAGCGTCCGTCAAGAATCTTGACATCAAGATAAAGGGGGCGCAGGCTGACGGGATGACCGAGGAACGCGCCCACCGCTGGGACCCCCAGCTCTACCTGGCCCACGCCGACGACCGTGCCCGACCCTTCGTCGAGCTGCTCGCACGGGTCCAGCGCCCCGGCGGCTCGGCCCCCCGGCGGGTCGTCGACCTCGGCTGCGGACCCGGCCACCTGACCGCCCTGATGGCCGAGCGGTGGCCGCAGGCCGCGGTGCACGGGCTGGACTCCTCGCCGGAGATGATCGAGACGGCCAGGCGCGAGGCACCGCGCTGCCCGCGCCTCACCTTCGAGGTCGCCGACCTCCGGTCCTGGCGCCCACAGGAACCCGTCGACCTCATCGTCAGCAACGCCACCCTGCAGTGGGTGCCGGACCACCTCGCGCTGCTGCCTCACCTGCTGGCGCAGCTCGCCCCCGGCGGCACGCTGGCCTTCCAGGTGCCGGGCAACGAGCAGGCGCCCAGCACGCTGCTGCGCCGGGAGCTGGCCCGGGACCCCCGCTTCGCGCCGTACCTGCGCGGCGTGGCCGAGATCGCCGCGCACGACCCCGACGTCTACCTCGAGCACCTCGCCCCGGCGGTGGCCGCCACGGGCGGCGCCGGCGCCGGGGTCGACGTGTGGGAGACGACCTACCTGCACGTGCTGGCCGGTGAGGACCCGGTCTACACGTGGTTCAGCGCCACCGGCGCACGTCCGATGCTGCTGGCGCTGCCCGACGACGGCGAGGACAGCCCCCGCCGCCGCTTCGCGGCCGAGCTGCGTGCCGCGTTGCGCACGGCGTACCCCGCGAGCGAGCTCGGCACCGTGCTGCCCTTCCGCCGGGTGTTCGTCGTCGCCCACCTCTGAGGCGAGCCACCCGTAGGATCCCCGCCATGCCCCCGCCGACCGTCCGCATGCTCGGGACCCGGGGGGTCCCGGCGGCCCACGGAGGGTTCGAGACCGCCGTCGATCACATCGCACGCCACCTCGTCGGCCGGGGTTGGCGGGTGGTCGTCTACTGCCAGGTCGACGGCGACGGCCCGATCACCGAGGACGTCTGGCAGGGCGTGGAGCGGGTGCTGGTGCCCGCGACCGGCGAAGGGGTGCTCGCCACGGCGAAGTTCGACCTCAAGGCGACCCGCCACGCCGCTCGGCACCGCGACCTGTGCATCACGTTCGGCTACAACACCGCCGGGTTCAACCTGATGCAGCGGGTGAAGGGCGTGCCGAACCTCTTCAACATGGACGGCATCGAGTGGAAGCGTGAGCGGTGGGGCCCCTCCAAGCGGGCGGCGTTCTGGGTCAACGAACGCATCGCCTGTCGCATCGGGGACCACCTCGTCGCCGACCACCCGGTCATCCGCGAGCACCTCGCCGGCATCACCGACAGCTCCCGGATCAGCACCATCGCCTACGGTGCGCCCGTGGTCGCGCACGCGCCCGACGACGCCGTACGCCGCCTCGGCCTGGAGCCCGGCCGCTACAGCACGGTGGTGTGCCGACCGGTCGCCGAGAACTCTCTGCTGCAGATCGTCCGCGCGTTCTCGTCCGCGCCACGCGGTCAGCAGCTGGCGGTGCTCGGTCGCTTCGACCGCGCCGAGGACTACCACGCGCGGGTGCTCGATGCGGCAGGCCCGGAGGTCGTCTTCCCGGGCCCGGTCTACGACCCGGCGGAGATCGCGGCGGTGCGGTTCCACAGCCGGACCTACGTGCACGGCCACACGGTCGGGGGCACGAACCCCTCGCTCGTCGAGGCGATGGGGGCCGGCAACCCGGTCATCGCGCAGGACAACCGCTACAACCGCTGGGTGGCCGAGGACGGCGGGCGCTACTTCGCCGACGAGCGCGAGCTGGGGCAGCGGTTCGACGAGCTGCTCGACGACAGGGACACGCTGTCGCGGATGTCCGCGGCCAGCCGCGAGCGGCACGCCGCGGAGTTCACCTGGGACCGCATCGCGCGCCAGTACGAGGAGCTGCTGAGCGCCCACCTGCCCGCCGCTCGGTGACCCGCGCGGTGGGCAGGACAGGCAGGGCGATCGCCTAGGCTGTCCGCACTTTCCCCGGTTGGTCTGTCGGCAGGGCCCGCCTCACTTTGAATCCGGACAAGCGACGTAGGTTCGACTCCTACCCGGGGAGCAAGGTCTCGTTGCCGCCCGGCTCCGGAGTCCTCGTGACCGAGGATCGCGTGAGCGCGAACCCCACTGCCGTCATCGTCCTGGCGGCGGGTGCCGGCACCCGCATGCGCTCGCAGGACCGCCAAGGTGCTGCACCCGGTCTGCGGTCGCAGCATGCTGGCCCACGTCGTGTCGGCCGCGGCCGAGGTCGCAGCCTCGCCACCTGGTCGCAGTGGTGGGACACCAGCGCGAGCAGGTCGGCCCGCACGTGCACGAGCTCGTGCCCGTCGGCCCTGCTGGCGGTGCAGGAGGAGCAGCTCGGCACCGGGCACGCCGTACGCGTCGGGGTCGACGCGCTGTCCGCGGCGATCGGCGGGGCCGCGGGTGTCGAGGGCGCCGTCGTGGTCACCACCGGCGACACCCCGCTGCTCGAGGGCAGCACGCTGGCCACCCTGCTCGCGGTCCACCGGGACGGCGGCCACGCGGTCACCCTGCTGACCGCCGAGCTCGCCGACCCCACGGGCTACGGCCGGGTGCTGCGCGACGCCGACGGGTCGGTCCGCGAGGTCGTGGAGCAGAAGGACGCCACGGCCGAGCAGCGTGCGGTCCGCGAGGTCAACGCCGGCATCTACGTCTTCGACGGCGCCTACCTCGCCGAGGCCCTCGGCCGGCTGTCGTCCGACAACGCGCAGCGGCGAGTACTACCTCACCGACGTGGTCGGGATCGCACGTCAGGACGGCGTCCGGGTGGGTGCGCACGTCACCGACGACGTCGACCAGACCGAGGGCGCCAACGACCGGGTCCAGCTCGCCGACCTGGCCGCCCGCCTGAACCGGCGCACCCTGGAGCGCTGGATGCGCGCCGGCGTCACCGTCGTGGACCCGACCTCGACGTGGATCGACGTCACGGTGACGCTCGAGCCCGACAGCACGGTGCTGCCGGGGGTGCAGCTCCTGGGCACGACGACGGTCGCCGAGGACGCCGTCGTCGGACCCGACAGCACGCTCAAGGACGTCGAGGTCGCCCGGGGCGCCCGGGTGGTGCGCACGCACGCCGAGCTCGCCGTCGTCGGCGAGGAGGCCACGGTCGGCCCGTTCAGCTACCTGCGCCCGGGCACCGTCGTGGGGGCGGGCGGCAAGATCGGCGCCTTCGTGGAGACCAAGAACGCCCAGCTCGGGGACGGCGCCAAGGTCCCGCACCTGTCGTACGTCGGCGACGCCGAGATCGGCGAGGGCACCAACATCGGCGCGGGGACGATCTTCGCCAACTACGACGGGGTGGCCAAGCACCGCACGGTCGTGGGGCGTCACGCGCGGACCGGCTCGAACAACACGTTCGTCGCCCCGGTGCACATCGGCGACGGAGCCGTGACCGGGGGCGGCACGGTGGTGCGCGAGGACGTGCCGGCCGGTGCTCTGGCCGTCTCGTCGCCCCCGTTGCGGATCATCGCCGGCTGGGTGGCACGCCGCCGTGCGGGGAGCGCCGGCGACCGGGCCGCCCGCGAAGAGGACGGTCTCGGCGAGGGGCTTCGTGCGCCCGGCAGTGCCGACGGGGAGTGAGACCCGTCCCAAACCCTGCTCCCGGTGTGCGCGGACCCGCCGCGCTGGGTCACAATCGCAGCAGCGCCGAACGAGGAGAGACTGCACTGTGAGCAGCATCACCAGGACGACCGAGAAGAACCTGATGGTCTTCACGGGCCGAGCCCACCCCGACCTGGCGGAGGAGGTGGCGGCGCTGCTGGGGATCTCCCTGGTGCCGTCCTCGGCCTACGAGTTCGCCAACAGCGAGATCTACGTCCGCTTCGAGGAGTCGGTGCGCGGCAGCGACGCCTTCGTGATCCAGAGCCACACCGCTCCGGTGAACGAGTGGATCATGGAGCACCTCATCATGGTCGACGCGCTCAAGCGGGCCTCGGCCAAGCGCATCACCGTGGTGATGCCCTTCTACGGCTACGCCCGCCAGGACAAGAAGCACCGCGGCCGTGAGCCGATCTCCGCCCGGCTCATGGCCGACCTCTTCGCCACCGCGGGTGCCGACCGGCTGATCGCGGTCGACCTGCACACGGCGCAGATCCAGGGGTTCTTCGACGGGCCCGTGGACCACCTGATGGCGCTGCCGATCCTCTCGGACTACGTCCGCGAGAAGTACGGTCACGAGGACTGCGCGATCGTGTCGCCCGACGCCGGCCGCATCAAGGTGGCCGAGCAGTGGTCGGCGCGGCATGAACGGGGCGCCGCTGGCCTTCATCCACAAGACCCGCGACGTCACCCGCCCGAACGAGTCCGTGGCCAACCGGGTCGTCGGCGAGGTCGCCGGTCGCATGTGCATCCTGGTCGACGACATGATCGACACGGGCGGCACCATCGTGAAGGCCGCCGAGGCGCTCATGAAGGACGGCGCCGCCGGCGTGGTCATCGCCGCCACGCACGCGATCCTCTCCGAGCCTGCGGTCGATCGCCTGAAGAACTGCCCGGCGGCTGAGGTCGTCGTCACCAACACGCTGCCGATCTCCACCGACCGTCACTTCGACAAGCTGACGGTGCTGTCGATCGCGCCCCTCATCAGCCGGGCGATCCGGGAGGTCTTCGAGGACGGCTCGGTGACCTCGCTGTTCGACGGTCAAGCCTGAGCTGCGTCCAGTCGCCGTAGCTCGCGCCACCACTTGCGCAGCGCCACCGCCAGCGCCAGCGCATTGACCACGCACAGCGCGGTGTACACGCCCGCGAACAGCGTGGGCGCCCCGAGCAGCGCGAACGACCAGACGAACGCGCCGTAGTCGGTCGGCAGGAGGACCCACTGACGCAGCGGGTGCTCGGTGGCCGTCGTCTGCGGCGGGGTAGCCGTGCCCGACGCCTTGCTGCGCAGCAGCGGCATCAGGATCAGGCCGAAGTACGTGACGGTCTGCACGACGCCGTACAAGAGCGGGACCAGCAACATCGCTCGGTCCTCGACCGGCGGAAAGCGGAACCAGGAGATCAGGACGACGACGTGTATCAGGCTCGTCTTGAAGCAGTCGATGGTGTGGTCCAGCCACTCGCCGGCCAGCGAGCCGGAGCCGGCAAGGCGAGCGAGCTGGCCGTCGACGGAGTCCATCACGTACCCGGCTGCGAGCAGCACCGCTGCAAGCACGCCGGACCACCAGGTCGGCTCGACGAGGGCGACCAGGACGAGGGCCGAGCCCGAGAGGGAGGCGCTCACCACGCTGGCCGTGTTGGGAGTCGTACCGGTCAGCGCGGCGGCCGCAGCCACGCGGCGCCCGAGGGGCCGGTTGACGAGGCGGCTGTAGGCGGCGGTGCCGGCGGCGGGCTTCTGCGCTCGCGTCAGGCGGTCGAGGTTGCTGCGATAGGTGACCTGCTGGGCGCTCACAGGGCCGTGCCTCTCCGTCACGAGGGGGACCTCGGGGTCTTGAAGACCATATACTCGCAGTTCAGCACACAGGGGGCACGTGGAGGGACGGACGATGGCTGATCCGGTTATCGGGTACGCCCCAGGTGTGTACGACCTGTTCCACGTCGGGCACTTGAACATCCTGCGGCAGGCCAAGAGCCTGTGCGACGTCCTCGTCGCCGGCGTCGTCTCCGACGAGATGTGCCGGCGGGCCAAGGGTTTCAGCCCCGTCATCCCTGTCGACGAGCGCCTCGAGATCGTGCGACACGTCGATTTCGTCGACGCTGTGCATGAGGAGACCGTACCCAGCAAGCTGGAGGCTTGGGAGGTCGTGCGCTTCCACCGCATCTTCAAGGGCGACGACTGGCGAGGCACGCCGCGCGGGCAGAAGCTGGAGGCGGATCTCGGCCGCGTCGGCGTCGAGGTCGTCTACTTCCCCTACACGATGCACACCTCGAGCAGCCGGCTGCGTCAGGCGCTCGCCGTCCTGGGGGCCGACGAGCGCGTCGAGGAGGGAGTCGGCGCGGACCAGCGCATGTCGGAGTGACCGGTGCCATGCCCTCACGGCCCGTCTGCGGTCTGCGAGTTCCCCTGCATGAGACTCTCGGTGCAGACACCATGAGAGCGGTGTGACCGAGACTGCTGGTGGAGACCATGACCTTGATCGAGTACCTGAACACGCTTCGGCGCCACTGGCGTCCGGTCGTGGTCTGCACGCTGCTCGGCGGGGTGCTCGGTTACCTGCTGGCCGCGTCCCAGCCCAGCGCCTACCGCGCGTCTGCCACGGTGCTGGTCTCTGCCGACCGGGCCGGGACCACCTCTGACCTGCTGCAGGGGTCCGCCTACGTCGAGAGCCTCGTGACGTCGTACGCCGTGCTCGCCACCTCGGAGATCGTGCTGCAGCCCGTGATCGACGACCTCGGGTGGGATACCACCCCGAAGGGGCTAGCCGGTTCCGTCACGGCAGCGTCCCCGACCAGCACGGTGCTCATCGAGATCAGCGCCGATCGCGGGGACCCGGTCGAGGCGCAGCAGCTGGCCAACTCCGTTGCCGACGAGCTCGCCGCTGCCGTGTCCGAGGTCTCGCCCTCGATCGCTGACCAGCCCGCGGTGACGGTCACCACGATCCAGACCGCCGATGTCCCGGGCGCCCCGTTCGCCCCGAATCCCCGCCGGTCCAGCGCCCTCGGCGCCTTCGTCGGGCTCGTGCTGGGCGTCGGCATCGCGCTGCTGCTGCGAGCCCTCGGCGGTCGTGTCCGCGACGCGAACGACGCAGCAGAAGCCTCGGCGACCCCTGTCCTGGGACAGGTCGTGCAGGCCCAGCGCCGGCGGACTCTTCCCGACATGGTGATGTCGGACCCGCGGAGCGCGGAAGCCGAGTCCGTGCGTGGTGTCGCCGCTAACATGCACTACCTCGGTGTGGACGGCGGCTTCCGATCGTTCCTGGTCACGTCCTCTGCGCCGGCGGAGGGCAAGAGCTCGGTCGCCTGTGCCCTCGCCCTGACCATGACCGAGACCTCGTCGCGGGTCCTGCTGGTGGACGCCGACCTGAGGTCACCGACGGTCCACGAACTGACGGGACTCGTGGCGAGCGTGGGTCTGTCCACGGTGCTCGTCGGAGACGTCGACTTCGACTCGGCGATCCAACACTGGTCCTCGCGCCAGCTGGACGTCCTGACGAGCGGCCCGGTTCCGCCCAATCCGGGACAGCTGCTGACCAGCGACGCGTTGCGTGCCGTCATCGAGATGGCCGAGAAGCGCTACGACGTGGTCGTCGTCGACACGGGGCCGTTGAGTCTCGTCAGCGACGCGGTGTGGCTCGGACACCTCGTGGACGCCATCATCGTGGTGGCACGTCGGGGAAAGACGAAGACGCGCGCGCTGGCGCGTGTTCTTGAGACGCTCGCAGCGGCGCGGACTCCGGCGTCCGGCGTGATCGTCAACGGGGCGTTGAGGTCACGTCGCTCCAAGTACGGATACGGCTACGTGCCCGCCACCCGGTCCCGCAGGCGGAGACGCCGGGGACCGGGGAGCAGCGCCATCTGACGGCGCACGGTCCCTGACTCACGTCGCCACAGCGCCCACCCGTTCGGGCCGAAGGTCCCGAAACGCCGCTTGGAGAACGTCGAGGTCCGCGCCTTGGCGGAGAGCTGGTCGCGAGAGGATTGTCTCGAATGTGCCCGGATCGGGCCTTCGTCCCTGCTACTAGACCAGTGGTATGGGTTGTCTGGGCCATATAGAACTTCCAACTAGGCCATTAAAGGCCGTCTTGGGGGCTTTCGGGACCTAGGTCCCAGATGATCGGGTTGTCGCTCCTCCCGATCGCTTTCGGGAAGTAGCGCTGAGGCCCGGTACCCCCGCCGGCGTCTTCCGGTCCCAGGTCGACCTTCCCCCCGAGGACGGCCGGAGCCGGCAGCTCACGACTTGTCTTTGGGAGAGAACATGTCGAAGTCCACCCCTCGTGCTGCCTTGCGTGCGGCCCTCTGTGGAGCCGTGGTCGTCAGCGGCACCGCCGTCGGTTTCGGCGCTGCGGCCCGGGCTCTCGAGCCTATGGCTACGCCGGGCTCGGCTCGGAGCAACGTCCTCATCACCAACGGCGACTTCGTCGACGGTGTCGCGGGCTGGGCCCGCGGCTCGGCGGCGACGACGCTGGCGACGACGGCCGCCGGATACGGCGACGCGCACGCAGTGGTCCTGCGTCGGTCAGGCGCAGGACCGGTGTCGATGACCGACGTGCCCGACGTGCAGGCCGAGACCCTGCGCGGTGAGGAGTACGGGGGCTCGATCCGGGTGCGATCCACAGGAACCGTCCTGGAGGGCCGCCTCGTCGTGCGTGAGCGCACCTCGGAAGGCACGGTGGTGGACGTAACCCGCGCGCCCTTCAGCGCTGGCCGCTCGTGGGACGGCGTCCCCTACCGCGTCGTGGCCCGGCAAGCGGGGTCGTACCTCGACATCCGCGTCGTCGCCTCGAAGGCGAGCCGCACCCGCGCGCTCGTGGTCGACCAGGTCACGATGAGCCGCCGTGCCGCAACCAACCAGGCACCGGTAGCTGACTTCTCGTTCGTCGGCGCCGGACTGACAGCAGGCTTCGACGCGGCCACTTCCGTCGACAAGGACGGTTCGGTCGTGTCCTACGCGTGGAACTTCGGTGACGGCGCAACGGCCACAGGCGTGGCACCCGAGCACGTGTTCGCGGCGGCCGGGACTCACCGGGTGACTCTGACGGTCACGGACAACAGCGGCGCAAGCACGACGGCGACGCGCGACGTCGCGGTTGCTGCCCCGACTGCCACAGTCCGGGGCCGTGACCCCTTTGCTCGTCAGGTGTCCTCGGGATGGGGCACCGCGGACAGAGGTGGCAGCTGGACGCTCACCGGCCCTGTGTCCTCCTTCAGCGTGGAAGGCGGAGCGGGTCGGCTCGCCACCGCTCCGGGTCGATCCCTGAGCGCCGAGCTGGGCGGCATCGCCACTACCCACAGCCTCACCAGCGCAGAGTTCTCCGTCAGCCGGGTCTCCGACGCAACCTACGTCGCTCTGACCGGACGTCGGGTCGGCAGCGATGCCTACCATGCCCGACTGCGTGTGTCAGCGGACGGCTCGGCGCAGATCTTCCTGCTGCGGAACCTTCACAACCTGGCCTCGCTCAAGGTCCCTGGCCTCACGATCGTTGCGGGACAGCAGTACAAGATGAGCCTCGAGGTCAGCGGGACCGACACGGTCAGACTGGCAGCCAAGGTCTGGAAGTCCGGCACCGCGGAGCCCACCACCTGGCAGGTCTCTGCCTTCGACACCTTCGCCGCGCTGCAGACGGCCGGTCGCACCGGTGTCTTCTCCTACGTCCCCTCGGCCGCTGCTGCGTCGGTCGTCGTCTCCTTTCACAACTTTCTGACGTCCGACGGTGCTGCTGCGCCGACGCCGACCCCGACCCCGACCCCGACGCCGACCCCGGACCCGACGCCCACCCCCGACCCGACCCCGGAGCCGGCGCCGGCTCCGGCCGTCGGGTCCGCACCCGTCGGCAGCACGACCTACCCGGTCCCCGCCAACGCGGTGTTCGCAGCGGCCGACGGGGGTACGGGGGGGACCGGCACCCAGGCATCACCGTTCCAAAGCGCCCAGACGGCGGTCACCAAGGCGGCCAGCGGCTCGACGATCGTCCTGCGCGGTGGCACCTACCACGAGACCGTCAGGATTCCGCTCGGCAAGTCGCTGACCCTGCAGCCCTACCCGGGTGAGGCGGTCTGGTTCGACGGCGCCAGGAAGGTCACCGGTTTCGCTCGGAGTGGCTCGACCTGGGTCCTGGACGGCTGGAACCACATCTTCGACCACCGTGTCTCGTTCGGTCAGAACATGGACGAGAGCAGCCGCTACGTCGACCCTGCGCACCCCATGGCCGGCTACGCCGACGCCGTCTGGGTGGACGGCAAGGAGCTGACCCAGGTCGGCAGCCTGGCCCAGGTCACGACCGGCACGTTCTACGTCGACGAGGCCAATCGTCGCCTGCACCTCGGCACCGACCCGACAGGCAGGACCGTAGAGGCGAGCACCTTGAACAAGGGCATCCAGGTGCAGGGGGCGGGGTCGACGCTCCGCGGGATCGGGGTCAAGCGCTACGCCGCTCACCTCTCGACCTTCGGCGCCATCTCCAACGAGGTCAACGACGTGACCTACGAGAACGTGGTGATCGCCGACAACGCGACGTTGGGCGTCGGAGGCTGGGGCGACCGCGCCACCTTCCGACACCTCACCATCACCGGCAACGGAATGCTTGGTCTCCACACGGACAAGGGCCCCGGGCTCAAGGTGACGAAGTCGCTGATCAGCGGCAACAACGACCAGCACTTCAAGCAGGAGCCCGTCTCCGGCGGCATCAAGACCAGCAACACCGAGGGTGCGGTCTTCTCCGACAACGTGATCACGCGCAACAACACCATCGGTCTGTGGCTCGACGTGTCGATGCGTCACTTCTCGATCGTGCGCAACCGCATCACGGAGAACAGCGAGGGTGTGGAGGTCGAGCTGTCCGGACACGGTGTCATCGCCGACAACTACATCGCCCGCAACTCGAAGGCCGGGATCTTCGTCTTCGACACGAACGACGTCGACATCTGGAACAACACGCTGCACAAGAACGGCCGCAGCTTCCAGGTGCTCCAGGACGAGCGTCGTCAGGGCGACTCGACCCTTGCCGCTTCCGTTCCCTGGATCACGAGCGACATCCGTTTCCACAACAACGTGGTCACCTTCGGGACGAACACCTGCCCGATCCTCACCCAGGACCTCACTGGTCGCTGGACGGGCAACGACTTCGGGATCATCTCGAACAACAACGTGTGGCACCGCACCAGCCCGACCAGCCCGAGCAGGTTCGCATGCTGGGCGAACGGCTCGGCCGGCATCAAGAGCTTCAACACGCTGGACGCCTTCTCGGCCGAGACCGGCAACGAGCGGGCATCGAAGCTCTTCGAGGGCACCGAGGTGCTCACCCCGGACGGCGCCATGACGGCGCAGAGCGAGAGCAGCACGGCATCGGTGCCCTTGGGTCTGACCGCCCGGGTCTCCTCAGCGATCGACCGTCCGACGGGCGAGCGGATGATGGGCTCGTACCTCGTGCGCTGAGTCCGGACCGCACGACTCCCCGGGACGACAGCGTCATCCCGGGGAGTCCTCGTGGTTCTCCCGTGCGCGCTGACCGGCGTTACGATCAGAGCAGGCGAAGTGCGATGGGGGGGACCAGTGACGACGAAGTTCGAGAGCATCCAGTTCCTCAGGTTCGTCGCGGCCGCCCTCGTCGTGGTCACGCACGCGACGCTGTTCGCGCAGGAGAGGTTGAGCCCGGAGTTCCCGGTCTGGCACTTCGGCGTGATGGGCGTCGACATCTTCTTCGTCATCAGTGGTTTCGTGATGATGGTGTCGGTCCAGCGTCTGCTGCCGCGGGACAACCCAGCGAGGGAGTTCGCGCTGAGGCGCATCATCCGGATCGTGCCGATGTACTGGCTCGCCACGACGCTCAAGATCCTGACCTTGCTGCTGGTGCCCGCCCTGGTGCTCCACGCGGGACTGAACGCTCGGACGGTCGGCCTGTCCTTCCTGTTCATCCCGCACACGAACCCCCAGGGCTCCATCACCCCGATCCACGCCGTGGGCTGGACGTTGGTCTTCGAGATGTTCTTCTACGCCGTGTTCACCCTGGCGCTGCTGCTGCGAGCCCGGCTGCTCCTGTTCTGCGGAGCGGTCCTCAGCTCGCTGGCCGTGCTCGGGGCGTTTGCGGACTCCTCGTGGCCGGCAGTGTCGTTCTACGCGAGCCCGATCGTGCTCTACTTCCTGGCCGGAATGGTGATCGGCTCGCACGTGGTCGAGCCGGACCGACGCCGGCTCGCGATCGGTCTGGGGTACGTCGTCGCGCTCTTCGGAGCCATCGAGCTCTACGCGACCCTCGACGGTCAGGGCACCGACCTGTGGAACAGCGGCTTCCGGCACCTCGTCGCGATCGGGCTGGTGCTCGTGCTCGTCTCGTCCCGTGTCTCCACCCGGACCTGGCCCCGCTGGTCCACCTTCCTCGGCGACTCCTCCTACTCGCTCTACCTCTTCCACCCGTTCATCGCTCCGCTGGCCCCGGCGGGCCTGGCCGTGCTCGGGTTCGGCGACCTCGGAGGCGCGGGCATCGCGCTGTCCATCGTCCTCAGCGTCTCGTCGGCCGTGGTGGGCGCCGCGCTCATCTACCTCCTGGTCGAGAAACCCACTACCCGCTGGTTGCAGTCGCGGCTTCTCGGGCGGCGGCCGGACGTGGCTCCCCTCAGTCGGTGAGCAACGACAGGGACGTGCCTCCCCCTCAACGTTCTCGTGCGAGCCTGGGCGTCGTCGTCGTCAACTACGGCACGCACGACCTGGTGGAGACGAACCTCCTGCGCTCCCTCGGCGATGAGTTCCCTGGGATCGTCGTCGTCGTGGACAACTTCCACACTGCCGAGGAGCGACGGGCCGCGGTGGAGCTCTGCGCGAGGCGGGACTGGCGGTTGGTCGCGCCCGAGCGCAACGAGGGATTCGGGGCGGGCAGCAACCTGGGTGCCGAGGTCGCGATCGCCGCGGGCGCCACCGAGCTGCTGATGATCAATCCTGATGCCTGGATCGACCCCGGCCACCTCGCGCGACTGCACGACGACGTGCTCGAGGATCCCTGGCAGCTCGTCGCGCCTCGCGTGGTGCGCCCGGGCGGTCGGTTGTACGCCGAGGAGAATGACCTGCACCTCGATGACGGTGCGATGCTGTGGCGGCGCCTGCGCCCGTCGTCGGTTGCCGCAGATCGCGTCCACACCTGGGTGAGCGGTGCCTGCTTCCTCGTCAGCGTCCGGCTGTGGCGGGCCGCCGGTGGCTTCGACCCGGACTACTTCCTCTACTGGGAGGACGTCGATCTCTGCCATCGGATCCGGCTCGCCGGGGGGCAGGTGCGGGTCGAGGCATCGCTGGCGGCCGTGCACGACGAGGGGAGCTTCGCAGCGCCACACCGGCGCTCCGGCGCGCAAGTCCGCGCCCTACTTCTACTACAACGCGCGCAATCGGCTCTGTTACGCCGCCAAGCACCTCGCACGAGGACGACCGCCGATGGGTCCGCGCCACCCCCCGCGCGTCCTACGGCTTCGTCAAGCAGGCCGGTCGACGGCGCTTCCTGCGGCCGGACGAGAGCCTGTGGCCGGCACTGCGCGGCACGTGGGACGGATGGCGACACCTGCGCCGCGCATCGCTCAGCTGACCCGACGCGTCAGAGGAGGAGAGGCTCGCGGTGGTGCGGACGAACGGGATCGACGGCATGGCTCACGAGAGCCGCCCTCCAGCGACCTCGGGCCCGGTGCGGGACGTCTCCAGCCGTAGTTCGGGTCCCGCAAGGTTCTGGGCCAGCTCGGGAAGCTCGAGTAGTGAGGTCCGAGCACATGCATCGACGCCGCGAGGAGGTACAGGTCGGCGACGGAGCACTGCAACGCGCGTCGTGAGTTGTACTCCCCCTTCTCCTCGAGGCCGACGCATCCGGGCACGGCCGTGCGGAGCCGGTCGAACCCCTCAGCGGTGTCGGCGGAGACGAAGAACGTGACGTCGCCGAGGTCGTCGCGCAGTCGCGCACATGCGATCGACGTACCACTCGACGGGCGAGGCATGCAGGGTCTCGGCGTGGGAGAACGGGTGCGTGCGCAGCATCACCCCGACGTAGGGCTCGCCGGCCAGGTGTGGGAGTGGAAGGTGCGACCATCGACCGCGACCTCCGCCGCGGGCCGGAGCCCGCGCAGGTCCTCGGCCCAGTCGGGCATCGTCGGGCAGACGAGCGCGTGAGCGGTGCGGACCTGCCACACCCGGGAGCCCGTGCGTGTCGCCACCCACTCGCGCGCACGTGGTCGCGGAAGGGGTAGCGGATGGCCATCGCCTGGACACGGGCCACGGCAGCCTGCGGTCTCCGACGTCCCACAGGTCGTCGAACCGTGCGCCGAAGCGCGGTCCGGTCCGCCACGATAGGCGAACTCCCGTCCCGCGACCCGGGCGAGGACCCGCGCCCCGAGCACCGCGCGCACACGGTTGCCGAGTCCGTGGTGGGCGTCGCGGGTGCGGCGATCACCCACCCGGCGCGGCGCGTCATCGGCACGGCTCCGGCAGCGCGAACATCCACGGGTCCGCGGCGGAGCATCGACCGTCGCGGCGTGGCAGTTCGCCGGCGAGGTCCGCTGCACGATTCGGGCGGCGCGACGAGTGCCAGGGCTCAGCGACGGCCGCGGCGACGGCCCGGGCTCGGCTCGCGGTCGACACGTGGTGGCCGTGTCGGCGCAACCAGTCCGCGAGACCGGTTTGGTCGGTGGTGACGACGCGGCACCCGTGCGACGAGCGCCTCGACGATCGGCAAGCCCTACCTGTTCGCGCCAGCCCCGCCACGGCTGGGAGAGGAGGACCGCGACCTGGCGCCTGCGCGAGCTCGCGGTGGATCAGGGCCCGCTCGGGGTCAAGGACGACGGACGTCGAGGGTGGAGTGAGTGGCCGTTGCGTCGACCAGCCGGCGCAGCGCGCCCTTACCGAGGAGCCGCAGACGTGCGGTCGGACGGCGAGCCGGAGCAGCGGCCACGCGTCGACCAGCAGTCGGACGCCCTTGCGTTCGTTGAACGCGCCGACGAAGACGACCGGTCTCCCGGTCGCGCGCTCCGAGGGAGCCGGCGCACGCGGCGCAGGGGGCGGGCAGAGCGGGCACCACCGCCTGGACCGCGTGGGAGCCCTGGAGATACGGACCGTAGGTCTCCCGCGCCGCTTCGGTTCCGAACGCGATCCGGTCGAGTCGACGCGTCAGCCAGCGGCACGCCAGACGGTACAGCGGGAGGCGCCGACCGAGCTGGTCCTGGAGGTGCTCGAAGGGGTCGGAGTTCTCGATGGCGTACGTGACGACGGACGTGCGCCGTCGACGCAAGCCGTCGCGCAGCCTGACCGCGAGGACCGCCGTCACGGCGGTGCGGAGGCCGGGGACCATGAGGGGTTCGTTCACCTCGAGCACGTCGATGTCGCGGCGCAGCAGCGAACGGAGGAGCGCACCTCGACCTCGTAGCCTGCGGATGCCCGAGTCCAGGACCTGATCCGTGTCGAAGTCGTAGGAGGTGTCCAGGTACAGGACCTCGGCGGGCTCGAGCTCACGGAAGCGTTCCAGGTGCGCGGTCCGCACCGACTGGTAGACACGTGCCCGACGAACGGGTGGAATCGTGGAGCCGCAGTGCATGGGCGTCCCTCTCCTGGTGATCTCGTTACAAGGGCTGCGTAGGATTCATCGCAGTATTGCGGACGACGATGCGGCGGCGTTCCTCGTTGCCGCCTGGTGAGGGGGCTCGAGCATGCAACTACCTGGGGCGGTCGGGCCACGCGACGCCGGTCGTGTCGGAGTCGTGCGACCAGCGCTGGTGGGGGTGGCCATCGTCGCCCTCCTGGTGATCGTGGCCCTGCTGGTCCTGGGGTCCACGCGAGGCGACGACCCGGGTGCGGCGACGGGCGAGACGCCCTCGGACCTGTCGACGGCCGCGCCCGTGCCGGACGCTGCGGACGACCCCCCCCGCGAACCGGGCGGCCCCGAGGACGAGGCGGCGCGTCCGCGAGCCGACGCCGTGCCGCTCGAGGCG
The DNA here is from genome assembly GCA_963721555.1 of uncultured Actinomycetota bacterium. Lineage (GTDB taxonomy): Bacteria > Actinomycetota > Actinomycetes > Propionibacteriales > Nocardioidaceae > Marmoricola_A. The sequence goes on from CAVRJU010000009.1 coordinate 87,756, forward strand.
ACGTCCCGCGCCGCTGCGAAGCTGTCCGTCGACGTCGTGCGGCTCGAGTGGGTGAACGGCCGCACGACCATACCCGGGGAGACAGGCGGCAGCGCGCTCCGCGTCACCGTGCGAGTCACCAACGACGGTGAACGTCTCGTCGGGCTCTCCGGAGCGGTCACGAACATGTTCCACGGCACGGACAGGACCCCGTCCAGCTTCCTCCTCGAGCCGGGCTCCGAGCCCTTCCCGTCGCAGATCGGGTCAGGTGAGTCGGCCGATGGCGTTTTCGTCTTCACGATGCCGCGTCAGCCGGAGGAGCCGATACTGGTCGAGGTCGACCTCGACGACGACGTCTCGATCGTGTCCTTCGAGGGGCGACCGAGCGACCTGCTGTGAGGGCCTGTCGCTGCACCATCCGGACGATGGCCCGGTCGAAGGCGGGACCTTCGCCTCGGTATGTCCGACTTGACCGCAACTAGGGTGGCAGGGTCCAGCACGTGCATGGGTGGCGGGACGAGACGTCGTGGCTGTCGTGCCGGCGACCGGGGATGAGCGGACCGGCAGGTCCGCCGGGCACCGCAAGGTGGAATTGGGGAAGGAACGCAATGCCGTTGCGCACATGGGGGAGCGCCGTCGCGCGGATGGCGACGACCGCGCTGGTCGCTGCTGGTCTGGCCGGGGTCCAGGCGGGTGCGGCGCCCGGCGCAGCGGCGGCTGAGCCGGCCCCGGCGCCGTTGCCTCAGACCGTGGCGGCCGACTCCCTGCCGACCGCACAGATCAACGGGGTCGTGTGGGACCAGGTGATCGTCGGCAACACCGTGTACGTAGGTGGCGAGTTCACGCGCGCGCGCCCGCCGGGCGCGGCGGCCGGGATCAACGAGACCGTGCGCAACAACATGCTCGCCTACAACCTGTCGACCGGTCAGATGATCTCCTCCTTCGACCCGAACCTCAACGGCACGGTCAAGGACCTGGCGGTGACGCCGGACCAGAGCAAGCTTGTCGCGGTGGGCAACTTCACCCAGGCCGGCAGCCAGACGCGCAACCGTGTCGCCGTCTTCGACATCCCGAGCGGGCAAGGAGGGGCCGGTGCCACGTTGAGCACCACGGTGGTCCCGTCGGTGAACGGCAGCACCCAGTCGGTCGCAGCCACCAACTCCACCATCTACCTCGGCGGTTACTTCTCCTCGGTGAACGGTGGCCTGCGGATCCGCATAGCTGCGATCCGGACGAGCAACGGCGCGGTCACGGACTTCTACCCGTCCGTGGAGGGTGACGGTGCGATCGTGCAGTCGATCGTGGTCGCTCCCGACGAGCAGTCGGTGGTCATATCCGGGAGCTTCACCTCCGTCAACGGCTCCAGCAGCCCAGGCTACGGCCTGGCGCGCATCGACGCTGCGACCAGCGCGTCCCTGGCCTTGCCCGTGAACGACCGGGTCCGCGACGCCGGCGCCAGCGCCAGCATCCTGCGGCTCAAGAGCGACGGCGAGCGTTTCTACGGCGTCGGCTGGCACTACGGACGTGGTGGGAACCTGGAGGGCTTCTTCGCGGCGAACTGGTCCGACGGCAGTCTCTTCTCCATCCAGGACTGCCACGGCGACCACTACGACCTCGAGCCGATCGGCGACGTCATCTACACCTCCAGCCACGCCCACTACTGCAGCAACAGTGACGGTTTCCCCCAGACCTCGCCAGGGACGAATCGTCACGCAGGGGCCTGGACCGCGGACGTCCGCGGCACCAACAAGGGCGACATCTACGACTACCCCGACCACCCGGGCACGCCGCGTCCGGAGATGCTCAACTTCCACCCGCCGTTCGTCGCCGGCACCTACACCCAGGCCGCGCAGGCGACCTGGTCGGTCACCGGCAACGACGACTACGTGCTGTACGGCGGCGAGTTCCTCCGCGCCAGCGGACAGCCGCAACAAGGCATCGCCCGCTTCGCGACCCGCTCCATCGCGCCGAACACCCGGGGACCTCGGCTGATCTCCACCGGATGGGCACCGACCGTCGCCAGCTACGCGCCGGGCAGCGTGCGCGTGCAGTGGCAGCCCAACGTCGACTGGGACGACGAGGTGATCCGATACCAGGTCTTCCGGGGTTCGATGAACAACATGGTCCACGAGACGACCCAGAAGGGGCAGTTCTTCGAGACGTCCTCGATGGTCTTCACCGACACGGACAGCTCGCTGGCTCCTGGCTCGACGGCGCAGTACCGCGTACGTGCGGTTGATCCTGCGGGCAACGTCGCGTCCTCGGACTGGACGAGCGTGACCGTGGCGTCGACCGCCAACACCGACACCTACGCCGACTCCGTCCTCGGTGACGGAGCGACGAAGTACTGGCGTCTCGACGAGAAGTCCGGGTCCCAGCGTCACCGACCTCGTCGGGACGGACAACCCGACCGCGGGCACCGGCGTCAGCCGCAACGTGCCCGGCGCGCTGCTCGCCAGCTCGGACACGGCCAGCGGCTTCAGCGGCTCGAGCAGCGGACGGGCGATCTCGACCCAGCAGTTCGGCGGGGCGGGACCGTCCTCGGGTCCGCAGGTGTTCTCCGTCGAGGCCTGGGTCCGTACGAACTCGAACGCCGGCGGCAAGTTCGCAGCTACGGCAGCAGCGCGACCGGTACATCAGGGACGTACGACCGCGACCTCTACCTGGACAGCAGCCGGCGCATCAGCTTCAGCCTTCGCGGGCGCACGAGAGTGGTGCTTCGGACGGACGCTGCCTACAACGACAACCAGTGGCACCACGTGGTCGGGACCTACAGCGCGGCGACCGGCGCGCACCTGTACGTCGACGGCAGGCGGGTCGCCAGCAACGACACCCTCCCCGCCGTGCGGGAGTTCCGCGGCTACTGGCGTGTCGGCGGGGACGGCACCGCGTCGGGCGCGCAGTACCTCAACGGCCAGATCGACGAGTTCGCGGTCTACGACCGTGTCCTGACGAACGTCGACGTCAACGAGCACTGGGTCGCGAGCGGCCGCAGCTCGGTCCTACCCAACCAGGCGCCGTCCGCGTCCTTCACCGCTGCGACGCGCGATCTGGGGGTCTCTCTCGACGCCGCCGAGTCGAGCGACCTCGACGGGACGATCACGTCGTACGCCTGGGACTTCGGTGACGCATCAACCGCAGCCGGCTCCACCGCCCAGCACACCTACACCAGGGCGGGCACGTACACCGTCACCCTCACGGTCGTCGACGACGACGGTGCCGCCGCCACCAGCAGCCAGGACGTCACGGTCACCGAGCCGGTCAACCAGGTCCCGACAGCCGCATTCGCCACGGCGAAGAACGGGCTGTCGGTCACGCTGGACGGCACCAGCTCGACCGATGCCGACGGGACGATCGCGTCCTACACCTGGGACCTCGGCGACGGCACCAGCGCGAGCGGTGCGACGCCGAGTCACACCTACGGCCAGGGCGGCACCTACCGGGTGAGCCTGACCGTGACCGACGACCGCGGGGGCACAGCCAGCACCTCCCAGGACGTCACGGTGGCGGCTCCCAACGCGGGGCTCCTGGCCGACGACCCGTTCGACCGCACCGCGGCAGGGGGGTGGGGCAATGCCGAGACCGGGGGGCCGTGGACCACTACGGGCCCGGCGGCGCGGTTCTCCGTCGAGAACAGCGCGGGTCAGATGCGGTTCGCGGCCGGGCAGACGCTGGAGTCTGACCTGCTCGACGTCGACTCGAGCTCGACGGAGGTGACGAGTGAGTTCTCGCTGGACAAGGTCGCGACCGGCACCTACGTGTCGGTGATCGGCCGCGAGGTCGGTTCCGACCGCTACTACGCCCGCCTCCGCGTCGGCAGCGGCGGCGCCGCCCAGCTGATGCTCCTGCAGAACTTCAACAGTGTCGCGTCTCAGGTGACGGTACCCGGCCTCTCGATCGTCGCCGACCGCAGTTACACGATGAAGGTCAGGGTGACGGGCACGTCGCCCACCACGGTCGCGGCGAAGGTCTGGCCGACGGACGACGCCGAGCCGTCCGATTGGCAGCGCACCGGCACGAACTCGCTGGCGTCGCTGCAGACCCGCGGGCACGTAGGGGTGTTCGGCTTCGTCCCGAGCAGCGCCACGAACGCCCCGATCCAGCTGTCGTGGCACGACCTGCTCGCTACCGACCCGAACGCCGCGGTGGTCAACCGCGCCCCGACGGCGGACTTCACCTCGACCCGGACGGGTCTGACCGCAGCCTTCGACGCTTCCGGGTCCTCGGACCCGGAGGACGCCATCGCCTCCTACGCATGGTCCTTCGGCGACGGGGCAACAGGCATCGGTGTGCGACCCAGCCATACCTACAGCGTTGCGGGCACCTATTCGGTGGGGCTCACGGTGCGTGATCAGGAGGGCGCCACCGACACCAAGACGATCCCCGTCACGGTGACCGACCCCGCTGCGGACGGCCTCGCTGCCGACGACTTCGATCGCGAGGTCACCGGTGGTTGGGGTAGCGCTGGCCTCGGCGGTGCCTGGACCCTTACCGGCCCGGCGTCACGCTTCGACGTCGCGGGCGGGAGCGCGAACCTGCGCACGGCCTCCGGCCAGTCGCTGTACGCCGACCTGCGGTCGGTCAGCTCGCAGCGCACCAGCGTCGTGACTGAGTTCTCGGTGGACAAGCTCGCCGAGGGCACGTACGTCGCCGTCGCGGGTCGCCGTCTCGGCGCTGACTCGTACGTCGCCCGTGTGCGCATCGCGGCCGACGGGTCCGCCCGGCTCTACCTCCTGCAGAACGGCAACGGGCTCGGATCCTTCTACCAGCTTCCCTTCACGGTGGTGCCCGACCAGCGGTACATGCTGGCGTTCGACGTGACCGGCAGCGCGCCGACCACACTGTCAGCGAAGGTGTGGCGCTCGAGCGATCCCGAGCCGGCGGCCTGGCAACGCACAGCGACGAACACCTACGCGGCGTTGCAAGGACCCGGGTCCCTGGGCGTCTTCAGCTTCCTCCCCGGCAGCGCGTCGGCGTTCGCGCCGGTCACGGTCTCCTTCCACGACCTGACCGCCGTGCGGCCACCCGACTGACCGGTGGCGGGGCATCACCCCGGCAGCTCACGACGACCACGACAGCTCGGCGCCGACTGGCGCACACGATTCAGCGACTCCGAGCGTGCTCGCCGTAGACGACCGGTGCGTGTCCCCCCAACGCTCGGAGAGCGCCGCGTCCGCGCGCGAGGTCCCTGTGCCCCCGAGCGTGCAGACGAGGCGAGTGACGGAGGATGCCGACCACGACGAGGACGGCGCCCTGCACCAGACGGACGCTCTCCCGCACCAGCGTTCGGGCGCGCAGGACGGTGCGGTCGACCGCGCTGTCACACAGCACCATCTCGCTGCGAAGCCCGCTTGCCGCGAGGGCGACAGTGCGAGTCAACACGTACTCACGGGTGAGCCGGTCGACGGATGGGTGGTCGTCGACCACGGCCTCGGCGCACCACACGACCGAGGCACCGGTCTGCTCGAGACGGCCAGTGAAGACCGAGTCCTCCCCACCGGTGAGGCCGAACCGGTCGTCGAAACGGAGCGCTGCGCCCCGGACCCGGCGCAGGTCCAGCAGGAGGTTGTTGGTCGCCGCTCGCCGGATGCGGGCCCCGGTCGGCAGGCCGCGCCGGTGCTCGCGGTCGAAGAACCCGCCGGCGACGACGAAGTCGTCGACGTCGCCCGTCAGGACCGACACGACGGGACCGCTGACGGCGCCCGCGCCATACCGATGCTGGGTCCGGACGAGGGACACGAGCCATCCGGGCCGAGGGGTCTCGTCGTCGTCAATGAACGCGAGGAGGTCGTGGTCCGTGGTCTCGGCCAGCGCCCGGTTCCGGGCCGCCGAGATGCCGGGGTGCGGTTCCACGACGTACCTCACCCCGGCTGTGGCGGCCGCGACGGCCCCGGCCGACCCGCCAGGGTCGTTGTCGACGACGAGCACGGTCGCCCGGTGACCCGGGAAGGTCGCCTCCAGGTCTGCCGCCTGGGCTTTGAGCAGAGGGAGCAGGTGCGCCAGGCGGTGGACGCGATGGAAGGTCAGGACCGCGACCGAGACCGACGTCACGGAGCCTGTACGAACCGCATCCATGCCGTCTGCCTCTCGCCGGGGGTGCGGCCGCGGCTCGACCGGCCGGGCCAGCCTACGATGTGTGGCCGAGTAGGGAGGCGAGGACGGTGACGACGAGTGCCACTGGGGCGGCGCGGCTGCGCGTCCTCATGGGTGCCTATGCCTGCGGCCCCGACGAGGACCCCGAGTCGAGCGCGGCCTGGGCTTTCGCAGTGGCTGCGGCTCGGCACCACGACGTCCGGGTGGTCACGCGGCACCGGTTCCGTCCCCTGGTGGATGCTGCGCTGGAGGAGGACCCGGAGCTGGCAGCCCACCTCGTCGTGGACTACCTCGACCTGCCCCCGTGGGTGGTGCGTCGCAAGCGTCGTTCCTGGGACCTGTACTGGTACTACGTTGGATGGCAGCGGGCTCTGACCCGACACGTGCGCCGGCTGCAGGAGGACTTCGACGTGGTGCACCACGTGACCTTCGCCAACGATTGGCTGCCATGCGGCTTGTCCGGGCTGGACCTGCCGTTGGTCTGGGGCCCCGTGGGTGGTGCCAGCCGGGTCCCGGTGTGGCGGATGCGCCGTTGGCTCGGGCTCCGGGGTGTACTGACGGAGGCGACGCGCGAGCTCCTCACTTCGGCGTCTCGACGCGCGACTGGGGATCGTGTGGCTGCTCGCGCAGCGGTCGTGGTGGCGCAGAATCCCGCCGTGGCACAGAGGTTCCACCGGGCCAGACGGGTCGAGGTCGAGCCGAACGCTTGCCTGGCCCCTGGGTTCGGCGCACGCACGACCAGGAATGTCGACAAGGCTGCGGACTCTCCCCGCACCGCTCTCTTCGTGGGACGGCTGAACGCCTGGAAGGGCGGTCGACTCGCGGTCGCGACGCTGGCGCACCCGCGCGCCGCGTCCTGGCGCCTGCGGATCTACGGAGAGGGCTACGAGCGTGCGGCCATCCTGAGGCTCGCGGCGGCCCTGGGCGTCGCGGATCGGGTGGAGATGCGGGGCCACCGACCTCGTGCCGAGGTCCTGCAGGCCTTCGTGGAGGCCGACGCGCTGCTCTTCCCGTCGCTGCACGACCAGGCCGGGTGGGTCGCAGCAGAGGCGTCCTCGCTCGGCTGTCCGGTTGTGTGCCTCCCCCTCGGGGGCCCGCCGTTGCTGGCCGAGCGGAACGGGTTCGTGGCGTCCCTCGAGGGTGACGTCGTCGCCAACCTGGCGCAGCAGCTCGAGGCGGCAGGTCGGGCGGAGGGGGTCGCACACGACCGCTGGTCGACCACGCGCCTGCCGGCCCTCCTCCAGAACTGGTACGCCGACGCGCTGACGACCCGCGAGCCGCCGTCGTGACGGCCCTGGCAGGCTCGCCGATCCGCGTCCTGGAGTCCTTCGCCGCACTGCACCGGACGACCAACCCGTACATCGTCCAGCTGGCGCGGGCCCTCGATGCCCACCCCGGAACCCGTCTCCTCTGGTTCAGCTGGCGGCGTGCGCTGCTCGGACGGTACGACGTCCTGCACGTGCACTGGCCCGAGCAGCTCATGGGCGGGCACAAGATGTCCGGCCGTGTGGTGCGGCGCCTGCTCACCGCGTTGCTGTGCCTGCGCCTGGCCGTGACCCGCACACCGGTCGTGCGCACCTGGCACAACGTCGAGCGACCCTCGGGTCTGGCACGTGTCGATCACCTGCTGCTCGACGCCCTCGATCGCCTCACGGCGCTGCGCATCCGGCTGAACGCACAGTCGCGCCTGGCGGACGACCGTCCGTGCGTCACTATCCTCCACGGCCACTACATCGACTGGTTCTCGGGCCGAGAGGTCGCGCCGGCCCAGCCGTCGCAGGCTGCGTTCGTCGGGCTGATCCGCGCCTACAAGGGCGTCGAGACTCTGCTCACCGCGTTTCACGGGGTCACCGACCCCGCAGCCCGCCTGGTTGTGGCGGGGCGTCCCACCGGTGCGGTCATCGCCCAGCGGGTCACCGAGCTGGCAGACGCGGACGCACGCGTCGAGCTGCGCCCGACCTTTCTCGACGACGACGAGTTCGTGCGGGTCGTCACCTCGTCGTCCCTCGTCGTCCTGCCTTACCCCTTCATGCACAACTCGGGCTCGGCGCTCGCGGCGTTGTCGTTGGGGCGCCCGGTGCTGGTACCCGACAACGATGTGAACCGGGCGCTGGCCCGTGAGGTCGGACCCCACTGGGTGCGACTGTTCTCGGGCGAGCTGGACGCGGCGCACCTCGAGGCGGCTCTCACCCGTGAGCCGCTGCCCGCTGGGGGTCCGGATCTGACGCGCCGGGGATGGGGAGACTGCGCCCGGGCGCACGAGCGCGCGTTCCGACTGGCGGCTGCACGTGCCTCGAGGGAACGGTCGTCGTGACGGACCGGCCCCCCGACCGGACTGGACGGTCGATCCTCCTCGACGCCATCGACCCGGTCGGTGACGCTGCGGCACGGGGTCGCCATGGTCTCGAGGCAGCCACTGCAGTCGGCGTCGGCACCGTGCTGGGGCTTCGCGTCCCGCTTCACCTCGACGTGCTGGCCGGGTTCCCGCTCATGCTGGCCCTGATCCCTGTGACGCTGTCGATCTGGTCGTGCTACCGCGGTGCCCGGCTCCTCGTGGTGCTCTCCGGGCTCGCCGTCGTGAGCGGACTGTTCCTCACCTGGGCCGCGGCCGCCGAGGGTCGGAGCGACGCGGCCCTTGCGATCGTCCAGACATCTCGCATCCTTACCCTCGGTGTCGGAGCACTGGCTCTGCTGTGGGTCCGCTCCGTCGTGGGCACCCGCCTCACGGCGCTGTCGTACGGCGTCGGCGCCCTGGTGAGTGTCGCCCTCGTCGGGGTGAACCCGGACAACCCGTGGAAGTTCTCGCTCTCGGTCCCGCTCACCTTGATCCTGCTCAGCCTTCCCGGGATCCATGGACGCAAGGAGCTCGAGTCGGTGGTCCTGCTCGGGCTGGGGGCGATCTCGGTGCTCAACGACTCGCGGTCGGCGGCTGCGATGATGATCGTCGCGGCCGGACTGGTCCTGACACGACGTCGAGCCGACGACCCGGGCCCCCGGACTCTTTGGCCCGCCGTGGTGCGCCTGGCGACCTTGTGCGTGGGGGGCTTCTACTTCGTCCAGGCGGCAGCACTGGAGGGCGCGTTGGGCGAGGGAGCGCAGGCACGCACGACGGAGCAGATCGAGCGCTCGGGATCGCTCCTCGCCGGCGGGAGACCGGAGCTGGGCGCCTCGCTCGCCCTCCTGATGGCTCGGCCACTCGGCTACGGTGCCGGCACGCTGGCCTCCCCGAGCGACGTCCTCTCGGCGAAGACCGGCATGGCGGCGCTGAACTACGACCCGGACAACGGCTACGTCGAGGGATACATGTTCGGCTATGGGTTCGAGGTTCACTCCTTTCTCGGCGATCTCTGGATCTTGGCCGGACCAGTCGGCGCGCTGCTCGCCCTGACGGTGGTCGGCCTGGTGGTGCTCGGCACGGTTCGCGGTCTGGTCCGAGGCACCGCGACCGGGGTGGTGGTGTTCCTGGCACTCCGGACCATGTGGGACCTCGCATTCAGCCCGTTGCCGACCGTCATGGTCACCGTGGTGCTGGCGGTCGCGATCACGCTGCCCGAGCGGGCCGGCCGTGGTCCGAGCACCCGCGCGTCCGAGGTCGTCAGTCCTCGCGAGGCAGCCCCAAGGCGTTCCGCCAGTCCCGGGTGAAGCGCTCCTGAGTGAAACGCGCTTCGTAGGTGGCCCGTGCGTTGCGCCCGGCCCTGGCGACCTCGGGGCGGGTCAGTCCGGCGAGGAGCTCTGCCAGTACGGCGCTGTCGCTGTGGGGGAAGAGCCACCCGTCGTGGCCGTCGGTGACGATGTCCGCCAGCCCCCCGCCGTCGCTGCCGATCACGGGCCGGCCCCTGGCGAACGCCTCGATGGCCACCAGGCCGAAGGGCTCGGGCCGGTCCGACGGCACGACGACGACATCGGCCTCGACCACGTGGTCGCCGGGGTCGGAGACCTCGCCCACGACGGACACCGTGCCAGGGTGCCGCAGTGCGGCTGCGAGCCCACGGACGTCGACCGGCTCCCCGCTCTCGGGCGGACCTCCCAGGACGACGAGACGACCTGGCGCGTCCAACCGGTCCCAGGCCTCGAACAGGGTCCGGTGTCCTTTCCACGCGTTCCACCGGCCGGACATGAGCACGCGGAGCTCGCCGCCGCGCAGGTCCACGGAGGTGGGTGCACCGGGTTCCGCCGTCGCGTTCTCCACCACCACGGCGCGACGGCCCAGCGATCCGGGGAGTGAGCGACGCACGGCCTCGGAGATGCACACCAAGAGGTGGCAGGAGTGCGCGAGAGGGCCGAGCACGCGGGCGTCAGCCGGCGTCCAGATCTCCTGGACGTGTCCGACGACGCGCGTCGTACCGAGCGCCCGGGCCAGGGGTGCGAGGAGGAAGGCGGCGCTCGTGGCGAGATAGACGAGGTCAGGCCGAGCCCGACGCAGCTCGTGGGCTGTCGCCATGGTCCGTCCCCCCAGGCGCGCGAGGCCGCGAGGCGTCAGATGGGCCCGACGGACGACGGGGAGGGCGAGGTGATCGGCCCTCACCCCACGCTCGGCGAGCGTCGTGCACAACGGTCGCGGACCGTGCGGGAGGTCCGTGGGCAGCCAGACCTGCGACGAGGCCAGCTCGTTCTCGGTCAGGGAGGCCAGCACATCGAGCAGCACACGGTCGGCGCCGTAGTGCTCGTCCGAGGAGTGGCAGAACACCCACGAGCCGGTCACGACCCGACCACGTCGCCCCGGCGCGAGCCGTCCCGCTGGTCTCGATCGTCGCGGTCCGCCCACTCCAGCAGCGGGGCGGGGTCGAAGGCGGCCTCGTCGATGTGGGCGTGGAGGTCTCCGAGCTCGGCGAAGCGTGCCGGCACCGTCGCGATGGTGAAGTCCCCGGGCTCCGCGTCGTCGATCTCGTCCCACCGCAGCGGCGTGGAGACCGTCCCCTCGGGGTTGCCGCGCACGGAGTAGGCCGCCGCGATCGTGTGGTCACGGGCGTTCTGGTTGTAGTCGACGAAGAGGCTGCGCGGGTCGCGGTCCTTGCGCCACCAGGCGGTCGTGACGTCGTCGGGCGCCCGCCGCTCCACCTCACGCGCGAAGGCGAGAGCCGCGCGGCGCACGTCGGTGAACCCGTGGGCCGGGGGGATCCGCACGTAGACGTGGAGACCGTTCCCCCCGCTGGTCTTGGGCCAGCCGGTGGCCCCCAGGTCGTCGAGCACCTCGTGGACGACGTGGGCCACGCGCCGCACCCGGGCGTAGTCGCACTCCGGGCCGGGGTCGAGGTCGATGCGCCACTCGTCAGGACTCTCGGTGTCGGCGCGACGGCTGTTCCAGGGGTGGAACTCGACGGTGGACATCTGCACCGCCCAGGCGACGGCCGCCGGCTCGGTGACGCACAGCTCGTCGGCGTACCGGTCGTAGCGCGGGAAGTGCAGGCGGACGGTCTCGAGCCAGGGTGGTGCGCCCCGGGGGACGCGCTTCTGGTGCACCTTCTCCCCGCTCACTCCCTCAGGGAAGCGGTGAAGCATGCACGGGCGCTCGAAGAGCGCCCGTACGATGCCGTCGGAGACCGCCAGGTAGTACTCGACCAGGTCGAGCTTGGTCTCGCCCCGCGCCGGGAAGTAGACACGGTCGGGGTTGCTCACCCGGACCACCCGGTCGTCGATCTCGATCTCCACCGCGGGAGAGGACGTGGTCATGGCGCCACCGTAGTCCGGCGGAGGACCGGATTCGCCTCCCGGGACGCGGGCCGGGTAGGATTGCGAGTTGCCTCGGCGAGGGAGACAGAGGGTCCAACCGGGCTCTCGGCTCCGTGATCGACGCGGTCGTGCAGCGCACGTCTGCGTGCGCTCCGACCCAGCCTCTCGCCGACGGCCACCACACGTGCACCCGCCGAGCAAGAGGAGACCACCATGTCCGAGACCAAGCTCCAGGCCGAGTCCCGCAACGAGTTCGGCAAGGGCGCCGCCCGCCGGATCCGCCGCGACAACAAGGTCCCCGCCGTGCTGTACGGCCACGGCACCGACCCGGTCCACATCACGCTGCCCGGCCACGACACGATGCTGGCCCTCAAGCACGGCGGCGCCAACGCGCTGCTCTCGATCGACCTCGACGGCACCAAGCAGCTCGTCCTGCCCAAGCAGGTCCAGCGCGACCCGATCAAGGGCTTCCTCGAGCACCTCGACCTCATCATCGTCCGCAAGGGCGAGAAGGTCACCGTCGACGTCCCGGTCCACACGGTCGGCGACGCCGCGCCGGAGACCCTGGTGACGCTCGAGAACGCCACGCTGTCCCTCGAGGCCGAGGCCACCCACATCCCCGAGGTCATCGAGGTCTCGATCGAGGGCGCCCAGGTCGGCACCCAGATCCTGGCCAAGGACCTGGTCCTGCCCAGCGGCTCGACGCTCCACGCCGACGACGACCTGCTCATCGTCAACGTCACGGCCGCCCCGACGGCCGAGGAGGTCGAGGAGGAGCTCGCCGAGGCCGAGGCCGAGGTCGGCATCGAGCGCGACGAGTCCGACGACGAGCTCGCCGAGGCGGCTGCCGAGGGCGACGACACCGAGACCTCCGGTGGCGAGTCGTCCGAGAGCGGCGACGACTCCCCGAAGGAGTGACCCCGGTCGGTCGACCGCACGCCGATCCTGACCCCGATGCGCCCTGGCTCGTCTTCGGGCTCGGGAACCCGGGGCCGGCCTACGCCGGGCACCGGCACTCGGTCGGCCACATGGTCGTCCACGAGCTGGTCGGTCGCCGCGGCGGTGCCCTGCGCCCGTTCAAGCGGGGAGGGGCGGACGTCCTGGAGGGCTGGACCACCCCAGGGACGTCGACGAGGGGTGCTGGCCACCGGCCGTTCCTACATGAACGTCTCCGGCGGGCCGCTGCTGAACCTCGCGCGCTTCTTCAAGGTCGACCCGGCGCACCTGGTGGTGGTCCACGACGAGCTCGACATCCCCTTCGAGGCCGTGCGGGTCAAGCACGGCGGTGGCGACAACGGTCACAACGGGCTCAAGTCGATCCGCGGATCGCTCGGCACCGGCGACTACTTCCGCGTCCGGGTGGGCGTGGGTCGGCCATCCGGACGCCAGCCGGTGGCCGACTTCGTGCTCTCCGACTACGCAGCCGGCGAGCGTGTCGCCCGCGACGTCCAGGTGGCGCGTGCCGCCGACGCCGTCGAGGTCCTGATCGACGAGGGTCTCGAGGCCGCGCAGCAGCGCTTCCACGGCGACTGACGGCGCGACGACCCTGCTGCGGGGTCGCTGGCGGGGCAGCGTGACGACCATCTCTTCCTGGACGGACCTTGGTCCCGAATACTTCCGAGCCGGGACTCTGCACTTGCTTCCGGACTCCGCGTTCCACGAAGATGAACACGCGTCGATTCCGACAGGGGATGTCGGACCGGCGCTGTCACATTGGGGTTTGTGTAGCGGTGGGGGTTCACCGAGGTGTCGATCAACGTCGATGCTGCTGTTTCTGCCTGGGGCGGCAGTGAGGATGCGCGCACGCAGGCGGCGCCGGACGCACGTGCGTCGACCGGGCCCGTCCTGCCGCGCCAGTCCTCGCCGAGCGCGCGTCGGTCCGCCGATCGGCGCACCTCTTCCCGTTCCAGCGGGCTTCCTCGGAGACTGTCGTCGCACCGGCTCCGACGCCCGCCGCGTACGCCCGCCTCGGACCACGGGTTCTCGGCCTGGCTGCGCCACTGGGGCCTGCACCTCGAGCTGGCGGTGGCCCTCGTCATGGGACTCGCCTTCGTCGTCTCCTCGGTGACGCCGGTCGTCGCGCTCGTGACCTTCGCGGTGTGGGTGGTGGGCGCGTTCTACCGCGGTCGGGCGGTGACCACCCCGCTGCGGCACCAGCTGCGCGTCGTCGCCTCCAGCGCCCTGCTGCCGCTGGCGCTGCTCTCGACGTCCGTGGCCCTCCTCAGCCTGCCCGTCGCCTCGGTGCGACACAGCGTGCTCGCCGTCACCAGCGCGGCGGCCGTGACGGCGGTGAGCCGCTCCCTCCGCTGGACGCTGCAGGCGCCCGTCCGCGTGGTCGCGGTCGGGGACCGCGCCTCGGTGGCCACCTCGGTCGCCCAGCTGCCCCGCACCTCGCGCTGCCGCGTGGTCGGTGTCGTCGTCGTCGAGGAGGGCCTGGCCGACGACGCCGTGCCGCAGCAGATCCTGGGGGTGCCCTGCCACCGCGACCTGGACGCCATCGCCGACGTGGTGACCGCGCACGCCGCCGACCTCGTGGTCGTCGACCCCGGCCGCGGGGTCAGCGCCGACGACTTCCGGCGGATGACCTGGAACCTCGAGGGACTCGGCGTCGCGCTCGGGGTCTCCGGCGTCATCCGCTCCGTCGCCCCCCACCGGCTGGCCGCCGGCAAGCTGGGACGCGCGTCCGTCCTGGACGTCAGGCTGCCGCGGCAGTCGCAGTACGTGCGTCTCACCAAGGCCGTGCTGGACCGTGTCCTGGGGGGCCTGGCCCTCGCTCGTGGCCACTCCGGTGCTGCTGCTCCTGGCCGCGGCGGTCCGGCTCGACAGCCCTGGCCCGGCGCTGTTCCGCCAGACCCGGGTGGGCCAGGACGGCCGCGAGTTCACGCTGTGGAAGTTCCGCACGATGGTGCCCGATGCCGAGGACCGCAAGTCCGACCTCGTGGACGAGAACGTCGACGACGACGTGCTCTTCAAGGTGCGCAACGACCCCCGGGTCACCCGGCTGGGCGTGTTCCTGCGCACCTTCTCGCTCGACGAGCTCCCGCAGCTGCTGAACGTCGTGCGCGGCGAGATGTCCCTGGTGGGACCGCGCCCGCACCTGCCCCAGGAGGTCGAGGCCATGGACGGCGGCACCCGCCGGCGGCACGTCGTGGCCCCGGGCATGACCGGGTTGTGGCAGGTCAACGGTCGCTCCGACCTCTCCCGCGACGAGGCACACGACCTCGACACCTACTACGTCGACAACTGGACGCTCAGCGGTGACCTGTCGATCCTCGCGCGCACGATCCGGGCCGTGCTGGGGCGCAAGGGCGCCTACTGAGGTTGCCGGTCACCGGCGCCGGGGAGCGCAGTAGGTTACGGCCATGACGATCGCACCGGTCCCGCAGGACGCCCTCGACGACGACCACGTGCTGGCCTCGTGGCTGGCCACCCAGGCCGGCGAGCTGCTGCTGGAGGTGCGCGCCCGAGGCCTCGAGGGCCGCGAGCTCAAGGACACCGGCGACCGTGAGTCCCACGAGTGGTTGATGCGTGCGCTGCACGAGGCCCGGCCGCAGGACCCGGTGCTGAGCGAGGAGGGCAAGGACGACCGGCGTCGTCTCGAGGCCTCCCGCGTGTGGATCGTGGACCCGGTCGACGGCACGCGCGAGTTCTCCGAGCCTCCGCGTGACGACTGGGCCGTGCACGTCGCGCTCTGGGCCGACGGCGAGCTCACCGCCGGGGCGGTCGCGCTCCCGGCGGTCGGCACGACCTTCGACACCGGCGCTCCTGCCACCGTCCCACCCCGGACCAGCGACCGGCCGCGCATCGCGGTCTCGCGCTCGCGACCTCCGGCGTTCGTGCAGGCGCTCGCCGACGAGATCGGCGCCGACCTGGTGCCCATGGGCTCCGCCGGGGCGAAGGTGATCTCGGTCGTGCGTGACGTCACCGACGCCTACGTCCACGCCGGCGGGCAGTACGAGTGGGACTCCGCCGCCCCGGTCGCGGTGGCGCGAGCGGCCGGTCTCTTCACCAGTCGGATCGACGGCTCGGAGCTGGTCTACAACCAGGACGACGTCCTGCTGCCCGACCTCGTGGTCTGCCGGCCCGAGCTCGCCGAGCAGATCCTGGACTTCGTCGCCCGGCACGGCACGGACTGAGGATCACTCCCGCGGCCGGGCCGTGTGGTGAGGATGTCCGTGCGTGCGCCGGTCCTCCTTCATCCCTGCCTCGAAGAGGTGGCGCCGACCGCCGGTGAGCTCGTCGCGCACCTGGCGCTCGAGGTCGCGGGCGACCGACCAGTAGCCGTCGTCGTACTCCTCGACGACCTGGAAGGTCCACCGGCCCTCGAGGACGTTGCGACCCACCAGCTCCCGCTCCAGCCGGTCGGCGACGCCGCCGTGACCGGCCTCCCGGAGGGCCTCGACCGCCTCGCCCACCAGGAGGTCGGCGCGGCCGCTCATCTGGTGGAAGTCGTAGAGCCGCCCGCGGGCCCGCTCGACCCATTCGAGTGCCTCGCTCAGCTTGCCGACGGCCTCCACGGTGGCGTCGTCGACGCCGTCCGGGACCCGGTGCTCAGGTGCTGGGCGGTCCGGTTCGTGCTGCTGGTCGTCCTCGGAGGAGCTCACGTCGCCACCGTAGACTGAGCCGACAACCCCCTCCCGGGCTCGGGAGGGGGCGTTCGTGATGTGCGCGCAGGCAGTGCGGGCAGGGACAGTCAAGGAGCAGACCGGTGAGTCTCGTCGGAGTGGCCCAGCTGGTGAACCAGGAGGCGACCCTCGCCCGGGCCTACCAGGACGCACGCGAGGGGCAGGTGCCCACCCTCGACCTGACCGGCCCGTCGGCGCTGCGCCCCTTCGTGGTCAAGGGCCTGGTCGACGCCGGCCGGACGGTGCTGGCCGTCGCAGCCACGGCGCGCGAGGCGGAGGACCTGGTCACCGCACTCGGCGGCGTCATGGACCCGGCGAGCGTGGCCTACTACCCCTCCTGGGAGACCCTCCCGCACGAGCGACTCTCCCCGCGGAGCGACACCGTGGGCCGCCGGCTCGCCGTGCTGCGCCGCTTGGCCCACCCGGGGACCGCGGTCGGCAACGGCCCCCTCCAGGTCGTCGTCGCGCCGGTCCGTTCGCTGCTGCAGCCCCAGGTCAAGGGGCTGGCCGACCTCGAGCCCGTCGAGCTCGCCGTCGGTGACGAGGCCGACCTCGAGGACGTGGTCCGACGGCTCGCGGCCGCGGCGTACACCCGCGTCGACCTCGTCGAGCGGCGTGGCGAGTTCGCGGTCCGCGGCGGACTGGTCGACATCTTCCCGCCCACCGACGAGCACCCGGTGCGCGTCGAGTTCTTCGGCGACGACGTCGAGGAGATCCGGACGTTCTCCGTGGCCGACCAGCGCACCCTCGACGCCGCGGACCGTCTCTGGGCTCCGCCGTGTCGCGAGCTGCTGCTCACCGACGAGGTACGCCGTCGCGCCCGCGCGCTCGGCGAGCAGCACCCCGAGCTGCTCGAGATCACCGACAAGATCGCCGAGGGCCACGCCGTGGAGGGGATGGAGTCGCTCGCACCGGCCCTGGTCGACGACCTCGAGCTGCTGGTGGACCTGGTCCCGGCGGACACCCACGTGCTGGTGCTCGACCCCGAACGCGTGCGGGCCCGCGCCCACGACCTGGTCGCGACGAGCGAGGAGTTCCTGCAGGCCTCGTGGGCCGCAGCCGCCTCGGGGGGAAGCGCGCCGGTCGACCTCGGCGCTGCGTCGTACCGCAGCCTCGGCGACGTCCGCGCACACGCCCTCGGCCGGGGTGAGGCGTGGTGGAGCGTCAGCCCCTTCGGGCTGGGCGACGACCCCGGCGACCCCGAGCCCTCGGTGACCCGGCAGCGCCTGCGGGACCTGACCGGCGAGATCGTCGACGCGGGGGTGGACGTCGAGTCCGGCGCCACCCCGAGCCGCACCGTCGCCATCCGCCCGTCCGCCACCTACCACGGCGACGTCGAGCGGGCCGTGGGTGACGTGCGCGCGTGGCTGGCGCTCGGCGGCCGGGCCGTCGTCGTGCACGAGGGGCACGGGCCCGCCGAGCGGATGGTGGAGCTGCTGCGCGAGCACGACGTCGCGGTGCGGTTCGCCGAGACGCTGCCCGACGCCGACGCCGTCCCCGAGGGGATCGCGGTGGTGACCTGCGGGACCCTCGCGCACGGGCTGGTCGACGAGGGGCAGCGCCTCGCCGTCGTGACCGGCGAGGACCTGCTCGGCCAGCGCTCGTCCACCAAGGACATGCGCACGATGCCGGCACGGCGCAAGAAGCAGATCGACCCGTTGGAGCTCAAGGCCGGCGACCACGTCGTCCACGACCAGCACGGCGTCGGCCGCTACGTGGAGATGAAGCAGCGCGTCGTGCAGGGCGCCACCCGGGAGTACCTGGTCCTGGAGTACGGCTCCTCGAAGCGCGGCGGCCCGCCGGACCGGCTCTACGTGCCCACCGACCAGCTCGACCAGGTCACCCGCTACGTCGGCGGCGACATGCCCAGCCTCGACCGGCTCGGCGGCGCCGACTGGGCCAAGCGCAAGGGCCGTGCCCGCAAGGCGGTGCGCCAGATCGCGGCCGAGCTCATCAAGCTGTACGCCGCCCGCCAGGCGACCCGCGGCCACCGGTTCGGGCCGGACTCGCCCTGGCAGCGCGAGCTCGAGGACGCCTTCCCCTTCGTGGAGACCGTCGACCAGCTGAGCACCGTCGACGAGGTCAAGGCCGACATGGAGCGCGAGATGCCCATGGACCGGCTGGTGTGCGGCGACGTCGGCTACGGCAAGACCGAGATCGCGGTGCGCGCCGCCTTCAAGGCGGTGCAGGACGGCAAGCAGGTGGCCGTGCTGGTGCCCACCACCCTGCTGGTCACCCAGCACCTGTCGACGTTCGCGGAGCGGATGGCCGCCTTCCCCGTGGTCCTCAAGGGGCTGAGCCGCTTCCAGACCGACAAGGAGTCGGCCGAGGTGCTGGCCGGCGTCGCCGACGGCACCGTCGACATCGTGATCGGCACCCACCGCCTGCTCAACCCCGACATGCGCTTCAAGGACCTCGGGCTCGTCATCGTCGACGAGGAGCAGCGCTTCGGCGTCGAGCACAAGGAGCAGCTCAAGCAGATGCGCACCGCGGTCGACGTGCTGGCCATGTCGGCCACCCCGATCCCGCGCACGCTGGAGATGGCGATCACCGGGATCCGCGAGATGTCGACCATCACGACCCCGCCGGAGGAACGGCACCCGGTGCTGTCCTACGTCGGGGCCTTCGAGGACCGCCAGGTGGTGGCCGCCGTACGCCGTGAGCTGCTGCGTGAGGGGCAGGTCTTCTTCATCCACAACCGGGTCAGCTCCATCGAGAGGGCCGCGGCACGGATCCGCGAGCTCGTGCCGGAGGCGCGGGTGGCCACGGCCCACGGCCAGATGGGGGAGCACCAGCTCGAGCAGGTGATGCTGGACTTCTGGGAGAAGCGCTTCGACGTGCTGGTGTGCACCACCATCGTCGAGTCCGGCCTCGACGTCTCCAACGCCAACACGATGATCGTGGAGCGGGCCGACACCCTCGGTCTCTCGCAGCTGCACCAGCTGCGGGGTCGGGTGGGGCGTGGCCGGGAGCGCGCGTACGCCTACTTCCTCTTCCCGCCCGACAAGCCGCTGACCGAGACCGCCCACGAGCGCCTGGCGACGCTCGCCCAGCACTCCGACCTCGGCGGCGGCATGGCGATCGCCATGAAGGACCTCGAGATCCGCGGTGCCGGCAACCTGCTCGGCGGGGAGCAGTCCGGCCACATCGCCGACGTCGGCTTCGACCTCTACGTCCGCCTCGTCGGCGAGGCCGTCAACGAGTTCAAGGGCGACGGTCCGCCGGAGCAGGCCGAGATGAAGATCGAGCTGCCCGTCGACGCCCACCTGCCCCACGACTACGTCGCGAGCGAGCGGCTGCGCCTCGAGATGTACAAGCGGCTGGCCGAGGTCCGCCAGGACGAGGACGTCGCGATGCTGCGCGAGGAGCTCGTCGACCGGTACGGCGAGCCGCCGGAGGCCGTGCGCAGCCTCCTGGAGGTGGCGCTGCTGCGGGCCCGGGCCCGTCAGGCCGGCCTGACCGACATCACGATCCAGGGCAACTACGTGCGCTTCGCCCCGGTGGAGCTGCCCGAGTCGGGAGCGCTGAGGGTCTCGCGGCTCTATCCGCGGACCCTGGTCAAGCCTCAGGTCAGTACCATCTTGGTGCCCAGGCCCTCCACGGCCGTCGTGGCGGGTCAGCCGATCCGCGGCGAGGCGCTGCTGACCTGGGTGCGCGAGGTGATCGACTCGGTGCTCGACCGACCGGCCGTCAGCACCCCCGCGTGACCCCTGCGTGACCCCGCGTGACCTGCCTGAGCTGCCTGACCCCCGCTCGACCCGACAGACCGACTGCCCGTCCCGCTAGGAGCGTCCCTGTGCCCACCGTGCTCGTGTCCCGCCGAACCTCCGACGTCGGGCGCGCCGGCCGGATCGGTCGTGTCGGTCGTGTGACCGCCGCCGGCCTCACCGCGCTGGCCCTGTCGACGCTCACCGCCTGCTCGGGCCCCGGGCCGGGCGTCGCCGCCGAGGTCGACGGCACCACGATCACCACCGAGCAGGTGGACGACTTCGCGCTGCTGCTGTGCAGCCTCGGCGGGGTGCCCGGCGGCGAGGGTGCGGCCACGAAGTCGGCTCGCCAGCAGGCACTGACCCTGCTCATCGGCAACGTGGCGGCCTTCGAGCTCGTCGACGAGGACTCCCTCGACCCGGCCGCGGTCGAGCAGGCTGTGGCGCAGAACGAGCAGGCGCGTGCCGGGGTGCCCGAGAGCCAGGTGGCGGTCTTCGACGCCTTCGTGGAGGACTTCTCCCGTGCTCAGATCGGGCTCGTCGAGGTCGGCACGGACGCGCTGGCCGAGCAGGGGCAGGACCCGAGCGCGATCACCCAGGAGGCCGCCTTCGCCGAGGGTCAGCGCCTGCGCCAGGAGGTGCTGGCCGACGCCGACATCGAGCTCGACCCGCGCTTCGGGTCCGTCACCGACGGTGTGGTCGGCCCGCGCTCCGAGCAGCTCTCCGTCCCGGTCTCGGACCTCGCGGTCGAGGGCAGCTCGTCGGAGCCGTCGGAGACGCTCGGTGGTCTGCTGCCCGCGTCGCAGACCTGCAGCTGACCGTGGCGACCACGCCGGAGGACGGGAGGCCCGGCACCGGCCCACCGCCGAGCTCGCCGCCGAGCTCGCCGCCGGGCTCGCGCCTGCTCGAGCTGGTCGAGGTGATGGACCGGCTGCGGACCGGGTGCCCGTGGGACCGCGAGCAGACGCACCGGTCGCTGGCGACGTACCTGCTGGAGGAGACCTACGAGACCCTCGAGGCGATCGACACGTGGGCCGCGACGGGGGACGACCGCGACCTCGCCGAGGAGCTCGGCGACCTGCTGCTGCAGGTCGTCTTCCACGCGCGGGTCGCCTCCGAGCGTCGGGCCGACGGCTCGGGTGACGGCTCGGGCTTCGACATCGACGACGTCGCGGGCGGGATCGTCGACAAGCTGGTGCATCGCCACCCCCACGTGTTCGCCGGCCTCGAGGTGGCGGACGCCGACGAGGTGGACCGCAACTGGGAGCGGCTGAAGGCGGCGGAGAAGAAGCGCTCGCACGTCCTCGACGGGGTCCCGCTCGCGCTGCCCGCGCTCTCGCTCGCCGACAAGGTGCTGGGCCGGCTCGCGCGTGCCGGCCAGGCGCCCCGACCGGTCGACGCGGGCATCGGCGCCGACCTGCTGGCGCTCGTCGCGCGGGCGCGCGAGGCCGGGGTGGACCCGGAGCAGGCCCTGCGCGACGCCGTCCGGCAGGCCGCCCCGCCCCCGGGCGAGCCGGACCGGTCCGGGCCAGCCGCGCGGGTCTAGGCTGGGCCGCGACGCCTCGGCGTCGACACCGACCCACCGACCCGACCGCACGGGAGCAGACACGTGGCAGCGATCGAAGCCGTAGGAGCCCGCGAGATCCTCGACTCGCGAGGCAACCCGACCGTCGAGGTGGAGGTCGCCCTCAGTGACGGCACCATCAGCCGCGCCGCGGTGCCCTCGGGCGCCTCGACCGGCGCCTTCGAGGCGGTGGAGCTGCGCGACGGCGGCGACCGGTACGCCGGCAAGGGCGTCACCCAGGCGGTCGGTGCCGTGCTCGAGACGATCGCCCCCGCCCTCGCCGGCCTCGAGGCCTCGGAGCAGCGGCTCGTCGACCAGACGCTGCTCGACCTCGACGGCACCGACAACAAGGCCACCCTGGGCGCCAACGCCATCCTGGGTGTCTCGCTGGCCGTGGCCCGTGCCGCGGCCGACTCAGCGGACCTGCCGCTGTTCCGCTACGTCGGCGGCCCCAACGCCCACGTGCTGCCGGTGCCGATGATGAACATCCTCAACGGCGGCGCCCACGCCGACACCGGTGTGGACGTCCAGGAGTTCATGGTGGCCCCGATCGGCGCCTCGACCTTCCGCGAGGCCCTCGAGCAGGGAGCGGCGGTCTACCACGCTCTCAAGGCCGTGCTGAAGGAGAAGGGCTTCGCGACGGGGCTGGGCGACGAGGGCGGCTTCGCTCCCGACCTGAGCAGCAACCGCGCGGCGCTCGACCTCATCGGCGAGGCGGTCGGCAAGACCGGCCTCACCCTCGGTGACGACGTCGTGCTGGCGCTCGACGTGGCCGCCACCGAGTTCTGCGAGAACGGCACCTACACCTTCGAGGGCCAGAGCCGCAGCGCCTCGGACATGCAGGCCTACTACGCCGAGCTCTGCGACGCCTACCCGATCGTGTCCATCGAGGACCCGCTCGACGAGGAGGACTGGGAGGGCTGGGCGTCGATGACCTCCGCCCTGGGCGACCGCATCCAGCTCGTCGGCGACGACCTGTTCGTGACCAACGTGCAGCGCCTGCAGCGCGGCATCACGGAGCGCTCGGCCAACGCGCTGCTCGTGAAGGTCAACCAGATCGGATCGCTGACCGAGACCCTGGACTCGGTGGACCTGGCCCACCGCAGCGGCTTCCGGTGCATGATGAGCCACCGCTCGGGCGAGACCGAGGACACCACGATCGCCGACCTCGCCGTGGCCACGAACTGCGGCCAGATCAAGACCGGGGCGCCGGCGCGCTCCGAGCGCGTCGCGAAGTACAACCAGCTGCTGCGCATCGAGGAGGAGCTCGACGACGCCGCCCGCTACGCCGGTCGCGGCGCCTTCCCGCGCTTCTCGGTCTGAGCCCGCCCACCAGCCGACCCTGAGAGCGAGCCGACCGGTGCCCCAGCAGCGACGACCCGGACACGCGTCCCGCGGACCGCGGGACCGCGTGAGCGACGCGCGCAGCGCGCGGCGCACGCCGGGCGGGCGGGTGCCCCGTCGCCCGGGGCGCACGGGTCGCTCCAGCGGGGTCCGGTCGGGGGGCAGCGACCCGGGTCACGGAACCGCCGCGCTGCGGGGCCGTCCGCGCTTCACCGGCCGCGCCCTGGTGGTGCTGCTCGTGCTGGCAGCCCTGGTGGCTTCCTACGCCTCGAGCCTGGGCGCCTACCTCGACCAGCGTCGTCACGTGGCGTCGCTGCACGAGCAGATCGAGAGCTCCGAGACCGCGATCTCGGACCTGCGGCGGGAGAAGCAGCGGTGGCGCGACGACGCGTACGTCGTCGCGCAGGCCCGCGCCCGCTTCGCGTTCGGCTTCCCCGGCGAGATCGGCTACCAGGTGCTCGACGAGGACGGCCGGCCGCTCGACCACGAGGACTCCCTGTCCGTGCCCGCGGCGACGGCGCCCGACGAGCCGGAGTGGTGGGAGACCACGCTCGAGTCCGTCACCGTGGCCGGCGACCCGCCGACCGCTCGTGACTCCGGACCGGTCGAGGACATCACGACCCCGCCCGACCTGAGGACCCCGACCGAGTGAGCGACGCCCCCCACGCCTGCACCACCTTCGGCCCCGCGGACGAGGCGTCGGTGACCGCCCAGCTCGGCCGCACGCCCCGCGGCGTGGTCCGTGTCGGTCACCGGTGCCCGTGCGGCAACCCCGACGTGGTGACGACCGAGCCCCGCCTGCCCGACGGCACCCCGTTCCCGACCACGTTCTACCTGACCTGTCCGCGCGCCGCGTCCCGGATCGGGTCGTTGGAGGGCGGGGGAGTGATGGCGGAGATGACCGAGCGCCTCGGGCAGGACGCCGACCTGGCGGCGGCGTACCGGGAGGCGCACGAGCGCTACCTCGTCGAGCGCGAGTCGATCGGCCACGTGCCGGAGATCGCCGGTGTCTCCGCCGGCGGCATGCCCGACCGGGTCAAGTGCCTGCACGTGCTGGCCGCGCAGTCGCTGGTCCAGGGCCCGGGCGTGAACCCGCTGGGGGACGAGGTGCTGGCCGAGCTCGGGGAGTTCTGGGCGGCCGGTCCCTGCGTGGACCCGGGCGCCGAGGCGTGAGCGCCCGCCGGGTCGCTGCGGTCGACTGCGGGACCAACACCGTCAAGCTGCTGGTCGCCGACCTCGACGCCGAGAGCGGCGAGGAGCGGGAGCTGGTCCGCGAGAGCCGGATGGTGCGGCTGGGGCAGGGCGTCGACGAGACCGGCCGGCTGGCCGACGAGGCCCTGGAGCGGCTCTTCGAGGCCGTGGACGCCTACGCCGCGACGGTGACCGAGCACGAGGTGGAGACGCTGCGGTTCTGCGCCACCTCCGCGGCGCGGGACGCCTCGAACGCCGACGTCTTCACCGCCGGCGTGCGCGACCGTCTCGGCGTGGAGCCCGAGGTCATCGCGGGCGCCGAGGAGGCCCGGCTCTCCTACGACGGCGCGACCCGGGGGCTGCCGGACGTGGTGGCGCCGCTGCTCGTGGTCGACATCGGAGGGGGCTCGACCGAGCTGGTGCTGGGCGACGCCCACGGCTCGGTGCGCGCCGGACACTCCCTCGACATCGGGTCGGTCCGGCTGACCGAGCGCTGCCTGCGCTCGGACCCGCCGACCGCCGACGAGGTGGCCCGCGCCGTCGAGGTCATCGACGCCGCCCTCGACGAGCTCCCCGGGCACGGCGTCGAGCTGGCGGCGGCCCGGAGCCTGGTGGTGGTGAGCGGCACCGGTCTCACGGTGGCGGCGTCCGCGCTCGACCTGCCCGACCTCGACCGGACCGAGCTGCACCGGGCCACGGTCTCCGCCGGGGCCGCCCGGGCCGCGGCGGCCCGGCTGGTGGCCATGCCGGTGGCCGAGCGGCGCACGTTGGGCTACATGCAGCCCGGTCGCGCCGACGTCATCGGCGCCGGCGCCCTCATCCTCGACCGCGTCCTCGAGGGCACGCCCGTCACCGAGCTCCGGGTGTCCATCAGCGACATCCTCGACGGGATCGCCTGGTCCTGCCTCGAGCCCGGGCGTGAGCCGTCGGGCTCGCCGCAGCGATGAGCCCGACGCTGCCGCACCCGCTCACCGGCACCGCGCACCCCTCGCCGGTGCCGCCGGGCACCGGCTGGCCCGACGACCCCGCCGACGCCGCGACCCCGACGGCGCACGGTCCCCAGGACGTGGTGTCGCTCGCCGACGGAGCCACCCTCGACGAGGTCACGGCCCGGGTGAGCGTGTGCCGGGCCTGCCCGCGCCTGGTCACCTGGCGCGAGGGCGTCGCGACGGCCAAGCGGGCGGCGTACGCCGAGGAGCCCTACTGGGGCCGGCCGATCGCGGGCTGGGGCGACCCGGCGGCGCGGGTCCTGGTCGTCGGCCTCGCACCGGCCGCCCACGGGGGCAACCGCACCGGACGCATCTTCACCGGCGACCGCTCGGGCGACTGGCTCTTCGCGTCCCTGCACCGCGCCGGGCTGGCGCGGACCGCCACCAGTGTCCACGCCGGTGACGGTCAGGAGCTGCTGGGCACCCGGATGGTCGCGGCCGTGCGCTGCGCCCCGCCGGACAACAGGCCGAGCACCGTCGAGCGGGACACCTGCGCACCGTGGCTGCACCGCGAGCTCACCCTGCTCGCGCCGTACGCGGGGGTCGTGCTGTGCCTGGGGTCCTTCGGCTGGACTGCCGCACTGCGCGCCCTCGGCGCGATCGGGTACGTCGTGCCGCGCCCGCGCCCGCGCTTCGGCCACGGGGTCGAGGTCGTCCTGGAGGCCGCCCCCGGGCGGACCGACCTGTCGCCGCTCGTGCTGCTCGGCAGCTACCACCCCAGCCAGCAGAACACCTTCACCGGGCGGCTGAGCGTCGACATGCTCGACGCCGTGACCCGTCGGGCGGCCGAGCTCGGCCGGGAGGGACCGCCGGGGGGCCGGTGACCTCCGGGCGACCTGGCAGACTCCGGCGCGTGACCCTCCACGCCATCACCGTCATCGGCCACGACCGGCCCGGGATCATCGCCGAGACCACCGCCGCGCTCGGCGACCTGGGGCTGAACCTCGAGGACTCCACGATGACCCTGCTGCGCGGCCACTTCGCGATGATGCTGGTCTGCCGCGGCGAGGCCGACCCGGCCGCGGTCGAGGCCGGGCTGGCGGGCCTCGCGGCCGACGGCAGCCTCGACGTGTCGGTGCGCGCGGTGCCCGACGAGGCCACCGCCGGACCGGTGCGGGCCTCCTACGTGCTGAGCGTCCACGGCGCCGACCGGATCGGGATCGTCAGCTCGGTGCTGGGGCGGGTGGCCGAGGTGGGCGGCAACGTCACCGACCTCACGACCCGGCTGGCCGGTGGGCTCTACCTGCTGGTGGCCGAGGTCGACCTGCCCGACGGCGTCGACGTCGACGCCCTCACGGCGGCGTTGCGCGGCACCGCCGGAGAGCTCGGCGTCGAGGCGACCCTGCGGGACCTGGAGAGCGACGACCTGTGACCGATCTCGTCCCCGACCCCGCCCAGCGGCCCGTCGGGCTGCTCGACGACGTCGTGGCGCGCTGGTCCGAGACCGACCTCGGGGTCGAGGGCCGTGTGCTCGAGGTCGTCACCGCTCCCGCGGCGGTGCTGTCGAGCGGCGGTGCCGAGGTCGACCCCACGGCGCCCGGCACGGTGCAGCTCGCGGCGGACCTGGTCGCCACCATGCGGGTCTCGCCCGGCTGCGTGGGGCTGGCCGCGCCCCAGGTGGCGGTGGGGGCCCGGGTGTTCTGCGTCGACGTCGCCGAGCACCCGAAGGCCCGCACCCACCACGGCACGTTCGTGCTGTGCAACGCCGAGGTCGTCGAGTCCTCGCGCAACGAGAAGGCCCGCGAGGGCTGCATGTCGGTGCCCGACCTGACCGGCGACGTGAAGCGGGCCTCCCGGCTCGTGGTGCGTGGCCGGCTGCCCGGCACCGGGGAGGAGGTCGAGGTGGTCGCCGAGGCCTTCGAGGCGCGGGCCCTGCAGCACGAGATCGACCACTGCGCCGGCTTGCTGTTCCTCGACCGGGTGGCCGGTGCGCACGCGGTGCACCCCCGCAAGACGTACCTTTAGCCCCGTCGGTCCGGGCGCGACGGACCGACGACGGGCCCCCGTAGCCCAACGGCAGAGGCAGAGGTCTTAAAAACCTCGCAGTGTGGGTTCGACCCCCACCGGGGGCACACGACCCGGCGGGTCCCCCGACGGGTCCGGCCTGGGAGGATGCCCGGCATGCCTGACCTGATGACGCGCTGGGGGCGCGAGCTCGACGTCGACCACGTGCTCGCCGAGCACCCCCGGCCGCAGCTGGTCCGCGACAGCCACCTCAACCTCAACGGTCGCTGGGAGCACGCGTTCACCGCCGCGGACGCACCGGCGCCGGCGACGTACGACGGACCGATCGTGGTGCCGTTCTCGCCCGAGGCGCCGCTGTCGGGCGTCGGGCGCCAGCTCCAGCCCGACGAGCGGCTGTGGTACCGCCGGAGCGTCACCCTGCCCGACGGCTTCGTCCGCGACCGGGTGCTGCTGCACTTCGGCGCCGTCGACCAGACCTGCACGGTGTGGCTCAACGACGTCGAGGTGGGGGGCAACGAGGGCGGCTACTGGTCCTTCACCCTCGACGTCACCGAGGCGCTGCGACCGGGGGAGAACGCGCTCGTCGTGGCCGTGCGCGACCTCTCCGACGGCCACCAGCACGCCTCGGGCAAGCAGCGGCTCCAGCGCGGCAACATCTGGTACACCGCAC
Organism: uncultured Actinomycetota bacterium; assembly: GCA_963721555.1. GTDB lineage: Bacteria > Actinomycetota > Actinomycetes > Propionibacteriales > Nocardioidaceae > Marmoricola_A. The sequence goes on from CAVRJU010000009.1 coordinate 115,553, forward strand.
AGTCCGGCATCTGGCAGACGGTCTGGATGGAGTCGGTGCCGGCGACGTGGGTGGACCGCCTCACCCTGGTCCCGCACCTGGCGGACGGCGAGCTCGAGATCACCGTGCACGCCGCTTCGGCTGCCGCTGCTCAGGGCGGTCCGACCACCGCCCGGGTGGAGGTCGCCGGGCGGGCCGTCGACGTCCCGGTGGGGGAGCCGACCCGCGTGGCCATCGACGACGTGCGCCCGTGGTCGCCCGAGGACCCCCACCTGTACGACGTCGCGGTCACCCTCGGCGCCGACCACGTCACGTCGTACGCCGGGATGCGGAGCGTGGCCATCGCCACCGACACCGACGGGACCCCGCGGATCACCCTCAACGGCGAGCCCTACCTCCACCTCGGCGTGCTCGACCAGGGCTACTGGCCCGACGGGCTGATGACCGCCCCCTCGGACGAGGCGCTGGTGCACGACGTCGAGACGATGAAGCGCCTGGGCTTCACCATGCTGCGCAAGCACATCAAGATCGAGTCGATGCGGTGGTACCACCACTGCGACCGCCTCGGCATGCTCGTGTGGCAGGACGCGGTCAACGGCGGGGCGCCGTACCGTCGGCGCGCGGTCGCCAACGCCAAGCCGCGCCACTTCGACGACACCGTGCGCCGGCGCCCGCTCGGGCGCGAGGACCCCGCCGGGCGTGAGCTGTTCGAGCGCGAGCTGGCCCGCACGCTCGACCAGCTCCACGACGTCGTGTCGATCGTGGTCTGGGTGCCGTTCAACGAGGGTTGGGGGCAGTTCGACGCCGCCCGCATCGCCGAGGAGACCGCCAGGCGCGACCCCAGCCGGCTCGTGGACCACGCCAGCGGCTGGCACGACCAGGGCGCGGGCGACCTCTGGAGCCTCCACGTCTACCAGCAGGAGGTCGCCGTGCCGTCGCGACCGTCGGCCGAGCGGCGGGCGTTCGTGCTCTCGGAGTACGGCGGGGTGTCGCTGCTGGTGCCGGGCCACGCCTTCGACGAGCACCGGACCTTCGGCCACGGCACCAGCCTCACCGAGGAGGCGTGGCTGGAGTCGTTCACCCGCCTGCACGACGACCAGATCGCGACCGCGGTGCGCCGGGGCTGGCCGCCACCGTCTACACCCAGCTCTCCGACGTCGAGGACGAGGTCAACGGCCTGCTGACCTACGACCGTGCGATTCAGCAAGGCCCCCGAGGCAGCCATCCGGCCAGGCGCTCGACGCCGTCCGCGCGGCCTACGACGGCGAGCGCGGCTGACCGCCTCCCGGACACGGTCGGCGTGCGAGGCTTCCCGCGAACATCACCGTTTCCGGTTCCGCCCGTGCACGGTTCGTGACAACGTGCGGCGGATGAACGCTCTCTCGGACCGTACCCTCGTCGTCGCGCTCGCCGACGCCTCCGACCTCGTCGATCCCGCGCTGTGCAGCGAGATCCGGCTGGCCGGCGCGCGCACCCTGCAGGTCAACGTCTCCGACGTTGCGACCCGGGCCGGCTTCAGGCTGTCCGCGCTGGACCCGCCCCTCGACGCGGTCGTCACCGTCTTCGGCGGCGACGGGGGCATCGACGCCGACGCCGTGCACGCGGCGCTGTCCGCGCGAGGTCGTGTGATGGGCGGCTGGTGGACCGAGGTCGAGGCTCCCGAGGAGCCCGAGGACACCCCGCAGGGACAGCGGCTCGACGTCCTGGCCCAGGTCGCGCTGCTGCGCCGTCCGTCCGCCGTGCCGGAGCACGAGTGGCTCGAGCGGTGGAAGGGCGAGCACACCCAGGTGGCCCAGGAGCACCTGGGTGCCGTCGCCCACGTGCAGCACCGCGTCCTCGAGGAGGCCTGGCCCGGCAGCCCCGACGTGGCGGCGGTGGTGGAGGAGCACTTCCCGATGGAGGCGGTCAGCGACCCGCACGCCTTCTTCGGCAGCGACGGCGACGAGGACGAGCTCCAGCGACGGATGTCGCGGATGGTGGCCTCGATCGAGCGGCTCGGGGCCGACGACAGCCTCGACCGTCTCGACGTGGTCCCGACCAGCCGCTACCGCTGGGTGTTCCCCTCCACCGAGGAGCTCACATCGAGGCCTTGAGCCTCTTCTTCTCGGCCTCGACGTCGAAGTCGGGCGCCGGCCACTCCAGGTCCAACCCGCGCAGGGTCTCCAGCAGCACCTGCGCCACGGCCAGCTTGCGGTACCACTTCCGGTGCGCCGGTACGACGAGCCAGGGCGCGACCGAGGTGTTGGTGCGCTCGAGGGCGATCTCGTAGGCCTCCTGGTAGGCGTCCCAGTGCTCGCGCTCGTCGATGTCGGCGGGGTTGTACTTCCAGTACTTCGTGGGGTCCTCGAGGCGGGCCATGAGCCGCTCGGCCTGCCGCTCCTTCGTGGCGTGCAGCATCACCTTGACGATCGTCGTCCCGGACTCGGCCAGGCCGGCCTCGAAGTCGTTGATGGCGCCGTAGCGACGCTCGATCTCCTCGGGGGCGGCGAGCCCGTGCACCCGGGCGATGAGCACGTCCTCGTAGTGGGAGCGGTCGAAGACGCCGATCCGGCCCGCGCCGGGCAGCCGCTTCTCGATGCGCCACAGGAAGTCGTGGCGCTTCTCGGCATCCGTCGGCGCCTTGAACGAGGCGATGTCCAGGCCCTGCGGCTCCATCAGCCCGGCGGCGTCGCGCACGATCCCGCCCTTGCCCGTGGTGTCCATGCCCTGCAGGACGAGCAGCACGCGGCGGTGGTCGCCCTCGATGCCGCAGGCGTAGAGCCGCTCCTGGAGGTCGGCCAGCTCCACCCCGACCTCGAACAGCGCCTCCTTGGCGGCGGCCTTGTCGTCGGAGGACGTGCCCGGCCACTCGGGCGTCGCCTTCGTGTCGATGCTGCTCAGGTCGACCGGGCCCGGGAGGAGGCGCAGGGCCTCGGTGAATGCCATCGTTGCACCCTGTCACAGGTCGTCACAGCCTGCCCGGGCGTTGCGCGCGCTTTCAGCCTGGCTTCAGGTCCGACCCCTAGAGTGAAGAGGCAACCCGGGTGTCCTCATCGTCACCCGGGTCCGGGCGCAGACATCCGTCGAGGAGTGATGATGCACAGCAGCAACCCCGTGTTCAGCCGATCCGAGGGCTTCAACGGCCGCGCGTCGACGACGAGCCGGAGCGGTGTGAGCTACCCCGCTCAGGGCTCGTCGACGTACGGCACGGGCACCCAGCAGGCCCCTTCGTGGAACGGCGCCCCCGCGCCCGGCCACGGCGGCCAGCAGGGCGGCCAGTACGGCGACCCCTACGGCGTCCAGCCGGACCAGGGCCGGATGACCATCGACACCGTCGTGCAGAAGACGGGCCTGACGCTCGGCGTCGTGGCCGTCGTCGCGGCCGCCACCTGGATGCTCACCGGCGACTTCAGCACCGCCACACCGGCGGAGCAGGAGCAGATCGCCGGCAACCTCTACCTGCTGTCGATGGTGGGCGCCTTCGTCGGCTTCGGCCTGGCGATGGTCAACTCCTTCAAGCGCGTGGTCAGCCCCGCTCTCGTGCTCGCCTACGCGGTCTTCGAGGGCGTCTTCGTCGGCGCCTTCAGCAAGGTCATCGAGGCCACCTTCGGTGATGCCAACGGCATGCCGGGCCTGGTGATCGGCGCGGTCATCGGCACCGCCGGTGCGGTCGTCGGCACGTTGGCGGCGTACAAGTTCTTCGACATCAAGGTCACGAACAAGTTCCGGACCTGGGTGGTCGCGGCGGGCTTCGGCTTCGTGGCCGTCTCGCTGCTCGACGTGGTGCTGCGGCTCTTCGGCACCGGGTTCGGCTTCAACGGCTTCGGCACCATGGGCCTGATCTCCAGCTTCATCGGCCTCGGCCTCGGTGTGCTGTTCCTGATCCTCGACTTCGACTTCGTCGAGCGGGGCATCGCGGCCGGCCTGCCGGAGCGCGAGTCGTGGCGCGCCGCGTTCGGCCTGACCGTCACCATCATCTGGATCTACATCGAGATGCTGCGGATCCTGGCGATCCTGCGCGGCAACGACTGACGCACCCCCGACGGCCTGCTCGGCCCGAGAGCCCCCCGGCGTGACCCGGGGGGCTCTCGCTCGTTCTCTGGACGTCGCTCACGTTCGGCCTCTCGGGGCCGGGCGTCGGCGCTGCGACCCAGAAGGACTGACAACGTGCGCGGCACGATCGTGTGCGTTCGGCGGACAGGCGCCGCAGCGAGTGCGTTGAATGAGCACCGGACGAGGACGGACGCCGCCCGGCGTCGGCACCGCGAGGAGGCACCCCATGCGTCGACTGCGTCGACCCACCACCGCACTGGCCACGATCGCAGCGACCGCGACCACCGCCGGCCTGCTGGCCGCAGCGCCGTCCGCGCCCGCCGCTGTCTCCGGCTCCTCCGGCGCGAACCTCGCCTCCGGCGCGAATCTCGCCTCCGCGGCCTCGACAGCCGAGCGGCGTGCCCCCACCGGCAAGCGCACCGTCATGGTGGTCGGCAACAACTGGGACGGCACCGCGACCATCGTCGACGGTGAGACCCGGCGCAAGCTGGCCCGCATCGACATCGTCCCCGACCTCGAGCAGGAGAAGCGCGACATCGCGACCAGCCCCGACCGGCTCGCCTTCTACCTCGCCGTGCAGCAGGGAGTGGGGGAGGGTCACGACCAGTACGTCGACGACGCCTTCACCACGCGCAACGGGCGCTTCCTGGCCGTCTCCCGGCCGAGCCTGTCGGACGTGGTGTGGATCGACCTGCGCAAGGCCGCTGCCGGGCAGCGCGACAGCATCGTGGCCGAGCGCCAGATGGACGGCTACCGCACCGACCACATGGGGGTCTCTCCCGACGGCCGCCGTCTGGTCGTCTCGGACTCCACCGAGCGCCAGGTGATCGAGTACAGCATGGTGAACGAGCGACGTCCTGACGGCACCCGGATCCGGATGGGACAGCGGCTGCGGACCTTCGAGTCCGGCGACACCCCGCACGAGAACAACTACTCCGCCGACGGCAGACGGATCTTCCACGCCTCGATCGGCCGCGTCTACACCGCGCCCGACCAGGACCTCCCGGCCCCGGTCCCGGACGACTTCGTCCACGACTCCGTCAAGGCCGACCGGTGGCTCGAGGTCGTCCGCAACCGCGACTTCGCGGTGACGAAGCGCTGGGACATGGGCCTGGAGCTCGAGGAGGCCGGCCACCCGGACATGAGCAGCGCCGTGCGGCCGGTGGCACTGAGCCCGGACGAGCAGACCATGTACCTCCAGGTGTCGTTCTTCCACGGGATCGTCGAGTTCGCCCTCGACGAGCCGGACGTCAGCGGCAGCGAGGACTACACGACCGGCCCGCTGGGCGGTGACACGGTGCCCGAGCCCGAGACCGGCCGCGTCACCCGCCTGATCCCGTTGCCGAACCTCGTCCCCGACGTGCCGCGCGAGCAGTACGTCCTCGACTCCGCGCACCACGGCATCGCCCTGAACGAGAGCGGCCGCAAGCTCTGCGTCGCCGGCACGATGTCCGACTACGCCGCGATCGTGGACCCGCGCACCGAGGAGCGCACGCTCTTCCGCGGTGACGCACGCTTCCTCGAGGGCCGGGAGTACTCCAAGCCCTACTGGGCCACCGAGGGACCCGGCAACACCTGCTGGATGTCGATGAGCGGCAGCGACATGGTGACCGTCATCGACTTCCGCACCGAGAAGGTGATCGGCGAGGTCGCCGTGGGCGACCACCCGCAGCGCGTCCGCGAGGGTCGCATCCGCGAGAGCATCGTCGCCACGTTCTGACCGGTCCGGTCGCGTCAGGAGCCGACGGGCAGCTGGCCGGTCGGGTCCGTCGGGTCCTCCTCGGTCGCGTCGTCTCCCGACCGGTCCTCGACGTCCTGCGGCGTCTCCACCTCGGTCTCGGGCTGGCGCCGGCGGCGGCGCAGCTGCACGAAGCGGCCCCGGGGGGCGCCCGCGGGCTTCGCCGTGTCGTCGGCCGGCTCGACCGAGGCGCCCGGGTGCCTCGCGGCCTCGAGCACCGCGATGTCGATCGGCAGCAGCGCCTCGCCGCGGTCGTACTCGGGCAGCTCGTCCTCCGCCGGGGCCAGGTCGAGCGCCGCCAGCACCGTCGGCAGCACGGCCGAGGACATGCGGGCGTAGCCCGCGGCCGAGGGGTGGAAGCGGTCCGGACCGAACAGCAGGTCCGACAGCCGCTGGAACTCCGAGCTGAGCACCGAGGCGAGGGCCACGGCGCGACCGCCGTGCTCGACGACGGCCGTGGCCTGCGCCGCGGCCAGACGTCGCGACCAGGCCCGGGCGACCTGCTTGAGCGGTGGCGCCAGCGGCTCGATGGTGCCCAGGTCGGGACAGGTCGCCACGACGACCTGGACGCCTGCCGCGCGGAGCCGTCGGACCTGCGCGGTCAGGTTGCGCACCGACGTGCGCACGGTGACGGCGTGGGTGACGTCGTTGCCGCCGATGAAGATGACGGCGACGTGAGGCTCCAGCGGGAGGACCCGGTCGACCTGACCGGCCAGGTCCTTGGTCTGGGCCCCGACCGTGGCGACCGAGGTCAGGTAGACCCGACGGTCGGCGGCGTCGGCCACGCCCGAGGCCAGGTAGGCGCCGGGGGTCTCCTCGACCGTGTCCACGCCGTAGCCGGCGGCCGAGGAGTCGCCGATGAGTGCGACCGTCAGTGCGGGGCCGGGGCGGCCGTGGCCGTACCAGCCCGAGGGGGCCGGAGGGGCGCCGTCGGCGTCGCCGATGGCCCGCCGGGCCAGCTTCGCCTCGGCCAGCAGCAGCCCGTAGACGGAGGTGCCCACCAGGGACAGCCCGCCCCCGCCGTACGCCGCGATGCGCCTGGCTGCTCCTCCTCGTCCGGCTGTGGTCACGGCGTCACTGTACAAACGCCCCGACGGGCCTCGCGTGGCCGCCCAGGAGAGGTCACCGCGATTAACGCCCGTGAGGTGTTTTCGCCTAGACTCATACGTCGGCCCAACATGGGTCCGTCTTGTGCTGCCTCGCGGCTGCCCCTCGTCCCCGCCCCCGTGGCGGTGCCGAAACGGGGAAGAGGTGCCCAGGACGGTGCCATGAGGTCCACCCGGGGAGCGTGATCCTACGCCTCGCCGGGGCGGTTCGCGGGCCACCCGAGAGATCGATCCCACCCCCACGACAGATTGCGGAGGACATGCCGAAGAAGGAAGGCGTCATCGAGATGGAGGGCACCATCGTGGAAGCCCTCCCGAACGCGATGTTCCGGGTCGAGCTGAGCAACGGCCACAAGGTCCTGGCTCACATCAGCGGCAAGATGCGGCAGCACTACATCCGCATCCTCCCGCAGGACCGGGTCGTCGTCGAGCTGTCGCCCTACGACCTGACGCGTGGCCGGATCGTCTACCGGTACAAGTAGCACCCGTGCGGGAGCCCGGCTCCTGCACGCCCGGGGCACGCCCCGGGACCGTCCAGCCGACAAAGAACAGGACTGCACCGTGAAGGTCAACCCGAGCGTCAAGCCGATCTGTGACAAGTGCAAGGTGATCCGTCGCCACGGCCGCGTCATGGTGATCTGCGAGAACCCTCGCCACAAGCAGCGCCAGGGTTGATGCGCGAAGCGCATCAAGGTCGAGCAGCCTGAGCCGCTAGGCGAAGGCGTCGTCGAGACCCTGGCGGGCCGGGAGCAAGTCCCCGGCACGGCACGAAGAACAACTGAAAACACCCACAACGTGATCGCTAGCGAGGGTCCCCCTCGCGAAGACACCTCCGGAGCAGTGGCCGGAGCCCGCCGTGGCAGGCGGGACGCGACACGACAGAAACCACCGCGACGTACAGGAGGACCCCGGGTCCTCCGAGAAAGGGCCACTCATGGCACGCCTCGTCGGTGTGGACCTCCCGCGCGACAAGCGCATCGAGGTCGCACTCACCTACATCTACGGCATCGGCCGTACCCGCGCCCAGCAGCTGCTCACCGACACCGGTGTCAGCCCGGACACCCGTGTCCACGCGCTGGGCGAGGAGGAGCTGGTGAAGCTCCGCGACGCGATCGAAGCGAACTTCAAGATCGAGGGTGACCTCCGTCGTGAGGTCCAGGCGGACATCCGTCGCAAGATCGAGATCGGCAGCTACCAGGGACGCCGTCACCGGATGAACCTCCCGGTCCGCGGTCAGCGCACCAAGACCAACGCGCGCACCCGCAAGGGTCCCAAGCGCACCGTCGCCGGCAAGAAGAAGGCCAAGTGACGGTTCTCGCCAGGCTCGCTCGTCGAGCCCTGTCGAACCTCACCGGCTGACTTCCATCCCACTCTTTCACCAGCAACTCAGGAGATAACGAATGCCTCCCAAGGGCCGTCAGGCCGGCGCCAAGAAGGTGCGCCGCAAGGAGAAGAAGAACGTCGCTCAGGGCGAAGCCCACATCAAGAGCACGTTCAACAACACGATCGTGACGATCACCGACCCCACCGGTGCGGTGATCTCGTGGGCCTCGGCCGGCACCGTCGGCTTCAAGGGCTCGCGCAAGTCCACCCCGTTCGCGGCGCAGATGGCTGCCGAGGCCGCGGGTCGTCGGGCGATGGAGCACGGCATGAAGAAGATCGACGTCTTCGTCAAGGGCCCCGGCTCGGGCCGCGAGACGGCGATCCGCTCGCTGGGTGCGATCGGCCTCGAGGTCGGCACCATCCAGGACGTGACCCCCACCCCGCACAACGGATGCCGGCCGCCCAAGCGCCGTCGCGTCTGACCCGCCGACTCAAGAAACTAGGAGACATCTGACATGGCCCGTTACACCGGCCCCATGACCAAGAAGTCCCGTCGACTCGGTGTTGACCTGGTCGGCGGCGACATGGCGTTCGAGCGCCGCCCCTTCCCGCCCGGCCAGCACGGCCGCGGCCGGATCAAGGAGTCCGAGTACCTGCTCCAGCTCCGCGAGAAGCAGAAGGCCCGCGTCACCTACGGCATCCTCGAGAAGCAGTTCGTGCGCTACTACCACGAGGCCTCGCGCCGTCCCGGCAAGACCGGTGACAACCTGCTCCAGATGCTGGAGTGCCGCCTGGACAACGTGGTCTACCGCGCAGGCTTCGCCCGGACCCGTCGGCACGCCCGCCAGCTGGTCAACCACGGCCACTTCCTGGTCAACGGCAAGAAGGTCGACATCCCGTCCTTCCAGGTCACCCAGTACGACGTCATCGACGTGCGCGAGAAGTCGCTCGAGATGACCCCGTTCATCGTGGCCCGCGAGACCTTCGGCGAGCGCATCGTCCCGGGTTGGATGGACGTCGTCATCGACCGCATGCGGGTCCTGGTCCACCAGCTCCCCGTGCGCGCCCAGATCGAGCTGCCCGTCCAGGAGCAGCTCATCGTCGAGTACTACTCCAAGAAGTGAACCCCCGGGGGGCTCCGCCCCCCGGGATCCCCCCGCCTGGCTCGCCATCCTGCGCCAGGCACCTTTGAGATCAGGGCCCGACAAATAGCGGTCGACCCTGGGAAGGACACATTCCGTGCTCATCGCACAGCGCCCCACCCTCTCCGAAGAGGTCGTCGACGAGTTCCGCTCGAAGTTCATCATCGAGCCGCTCGAGCCCGGCTTCGGCTACACCCTCGGCAACTCGCTCCGCCGCACCCTGCTCTCCTCGATCCCCGGTGCCTCGGTCACGAGCATCAAGATCGACAACGTCCTCCACGAGTTCTCCACCATCGACGGGGTCAAGGAGGACGTCACCGAGGTCATCCTCAACCTGAAGGACCTCGTCGTCTCCTCCGAGCAGGACGAGCCCGTCACCATGTACCTGCGCAAGCAGGGCCCCGGGGACGTCACCGCCGCCGACATCGCGCCCCCGGCCGGTGTCGAGGTGCACACGCCCGACCTGAAGATCGCCACCCTGAACGACAACGGCAAGCTCGAGATGGAGCTCGTCGTCGAGCGGGGCCGCGGCTACGTCAGCTCGGCGCAGAACAAGGGCCTGGACAACGAGATCGGCCGCATGCCGGTCGACTCGATCTACAGCCCCGTGCTGAAGGTGACCTACAAGGTCGAGGCCACCCGAGTCGAGCAGCGCACCGACTTCGACAAGCTCATCATCGACGTCGAGACCAAGCGCTCCATGCGTCCGCGCGACGCGATCGCCTCGGCCGGCAAGACCCTGGTCGAGCTGTTCGGCCTGGCCCGTGAGCTCAACGTCGAGGCCGAGGGCATCGACATCGGTCCGTCGCCGGTCGACGAGCAGCTGGCCGCCGACCTGGCGCTGCCGGTCGAGGACCTCAACCTCACCGTGCGCTCCTACAACTGCCTCAAGCGTGAGGGCATCCACACCGTGGGTGAGCTCATCTCGCGCTCGGAGCAGGACCTGCTCGACATCCGCAACTTCGGTGCCAAGTCGATCGACGAGGTCAAGCTGAAGCTGCACGAGATGGGTCTGTCCCTCAAGGACAGCGCCCCGGGCTTCGACCCGTCGCTGGCCCTGGCCTCCTACGAGGACGACGACGACTCGTTCGTCGAGGACGAGCAGTACTGAGCTCAGCTGAACCGGGTGGGCGCCGAGCCTGAGGCGCCCACCCTGCACCCCCACTACCCGGGTACCTGGTACGGCTCGGGAGAATCGAGAAGCAGACATGCCCACCCCCAAGAAGGGCTACCGCCTCGGCGGGTCGTCCTCGCACCAGAAGGCCATCCTCAACAACCTGGCCACCTCGCTCTTCGAGCACGGCCGGATCACCACGACCGAGGCGAAGGCGCGCATGCTGCGCCCGTTCGCGGAGCGGCTGATCACCAAGGCCAAGAAGGGTGACCTCCACAACCGTCGGATCGTGCTGCGCGCGGTCAGGGACAAGGGCGTGGTGCACACGCTCTTCACCGAGATCGGCCCGCAGTTCGCCGACCGCCCCGGTGGCTACACCCGCATCACCAAGCTCGGTCCCCGCAAGGGCGACAACGCCCCCATGGCGGTCATCGAGCTGGTGACCGAGCCCTATGCCCCCAAGGCGAGCTCGGGCGCGACGACCTCCACCACCTCGAGCACCCCCGCCGCGGCCCCGGCCGCCGACGAGGCCCCGGAGTCGACCGAGGTCCCGGAGTCGACCGAGGACGACACCGCGGAGACGACCGACGGCACGGCCGAGGACACGACCGACGGCACGGCCGAGGACACCGCTCCCCCGGAGACCGTGGCCGAGGACGCTCTCGCCGGCACCGCCGTCGAGGAGTCCGCTGCAGACCCGGCCGACGAGGCCGACGCCTCCAGCGAGGACGACGCGAAGGCCTGACGCCCGGCCCCGCACGACCACCGAAGGCCCGTTCCCTCGCCGGGAGCGGGCCTTCGTCGTACGTCGGCCCGTCGACGAGCCGTCAGCGGGGCTCCGGAGTGGTGCCGACCGGTCGTGCCTGCGTCGTGGGCTGGTGCAGGTCCAGGCGCAGCAGCCGGCCCGCGAGCGCCACGGCGGGGCCGAGCGCCACGATGACCGCAACGGTGCCCGGTCCGATGGCCGCCCCGAGCTGCCACCCGACGACCGCGCTGAGCAGCTGCAGCGCGCTGTAGCTCCAGGCGAACGGCAGCGGCGGGTCCCAGGCCAGGGCCGCGGCCTCCATGGGGCCTGCGCCGAGGTGGCTGTCGAGGTACAGCGCGATCCCGACGGCCAGCACCGGGAAGGCCGCGAGCAGCATGAGGCCGCGCTCGACCGGACCCGTGGGGTCGAGCCGCTCGAGCACCGGCAGCAGCACCGTCACCGTGGCGCCGACGACGCCCACCTGCACGATCGTGCCGATGCCGGGCCGCACGCCGCGCAGCCACGCCGCTCCCAGGAAGGCGGCGCTGACGACGGCGTTGGCCAGGGCGAAGGACCAGCCGGCCGCACCGGCCAGTCCGCTGACCAGCGACGAGAAGCCGTCGGAGCCCAGCCGCGGGGCCAGCAGCAGGGAGACGCCCGTGCCGAGGACGACGCACCCGCCGACGAGCTGGACGAGTCGGCGCACGGTCACCCGCCGAGGATAGGCGTCCGACTTCGCCGACACCGACCCGCGACTCAGGTGTGCACGCGGACGCCGGGGTGCAGGATGTGAGCATGAGCACATTCGTGTACGACTTCGCCGAGGGCAACAAGGACCAGCGCGACCTGCTGGGGGGCAAGGGTGCCAACCTCGCCGAGATGACGAACCTCGGCCTTCCGGTCCCGCCGGGCTTCACGATCACCACGGAGGCCTGTCGGGCCTATCTCGCCGCCGAGGATACGCGCGACCACGGCGCCGAGGACGACGGCGGCGCGCACGGGACCCTGCCCGAGGGGCTGCCGGAGGAGATCACCGAGCACCTCGAGCGGCTCGAGGAGACCATGGGCAAGAAGCTGGGCCAGGCCGACGACCCGCTGCTGGTGTCCGTGCGCTCCGGCGCGGCGGCGTCGATGCCCGGGATGATGGAGACGGTGCTCAACGTCGGTCTCAACGACGAGTCGGTGCAGGGACTCGCGCGGCAGTCCGACAGCGAGCGGTTCGCCTGGGACTCCTACCGGCGCCTGCTGTCGATGTTCGGGCGCACGGTGCTCGGCATCGACGGCGACCTCTTCGAGGAGGCCCTGGAGCAGCTGAAGGAGAAGGCAGGGGTCGAGGCCGACCTCGAGCTCGACGCCGAGGCCCTCCAAGGGCTGGTGCGCGGCTACCAGGAGATCATCGAGGAGCACAGCGGGCGGCCGTTCCCCCAGGACCCGCGCGAGCAGCTCGACCTCGCCGTCCTGGCCGTCTTCGGGTCCTGGAACACCGAGCGCGCGATCCTCTACCGCCGCCAGGAGCGCATCCCGTCCGACCTCGGCACCGCGGTGAACATCTGCTCGATGGTGTTCGGCAACCTCGGTGACGACTCCGGCACCGGGGTCGCCTTCACCCGCGACCCCGCCTCGGGCGCGCAGGGCATCTACGGCGACTACCTGCAGAACGCCCAGGGCGAGGACGTCGTGGCCGGCATCCGCAACACCGTCCCGCTGGCCGACCTCGAGGGCATCGACAAGACGTCGTACGACGAGCTGCTCGGCATCATGCAGCGGCTCGAGGAGCACTACCTGGACCTGTGCGACATCGAGTTCACCATCGAGCGCGGCAAGCTGTGGATGCTGCAGACCCGGGTCGGCAAGCGGACGCCGGGCGCAGCCTTCCGGATCGCGGGCCAGCTGGTCGACCAGGGCCTCATCGACCTCGACGAGGCGCTCCACCGGGTCACCGGCGCCCAGCTCGCGCAGCTGATGTTCCCGCAGTTCGACCCGGCGGCCGACCGCGAGCTGCTGACCAAGGGCATGAACGCCTCCCCGGGCGCGGCGGTCGGCAAGGCGGTCTTCGACTCCGAGACCGCGGTGGAGTGGGCGGAGCGGGGGGAGAAGGTCATCCTGGTCCGCCGTGAGACGACTCCGGACGACCTGCACGGCATGGTCGCCGCCACCGGCGTCCTCACCTCCCGCGGCGGCAAGACCTCGCACGCCGCGGTGGTGGCGCGCGGCATGGGCCGCACCTGCGTGTGCGGCGCCGACGCCCTCGACGTCGACGTCCGCGCCGGGCACTTCAGCGCCCCCGACGGCGTCGTCATCGAGGAGGGCGACGAGATCTCCATCGACGGCACCACCGGCGAGGTCTTCCGCGGCAGCGTCCCGGTCATGGACTCCGCGGTGGTGCGCTGGTTCGAGGGCGACGGCGACGCCGACCAGGACGACCTGGTGGCGGCCGTGGCGCGCCTGATGGAGCACGCCGACGCCGTACGCCGGCTGGGGGTGCGTGCCAACGCCGACAACCCGGCCGACGCGTCGCGCTCACGCCGGTTCGGAGCGCAGGGCATCGGCCTGTGCCGCACCGAGCACATGTTCCTGGGTGAGCGCCGCGAGCTGGTCGAGCACCTGATCCTGGCGCGCAGCGACGAGGAGCGCGACGAGGCGCTGGCGGCCCTGCTGCCGCACCAGCGCGACGACTTCACCGGCATCCTGGAGGCCATGGACGGGCTGCCGGTGACCATCCGGCTGCTGGACCCGCCGCTGCACGAGTTCCTGCCCGGGCTGACCGAGCTGTCGATGAAGGTGGCGGTGGCCGACGCCACCGGCCGGCCCAGCAAGCGCGACGCCCGGCTGCTGACCGCGGTCAAGCGGATGCACGAGGAGAACCCGATGCTGGGGCTGCGCGGGGTGCGGCTCGGCATCGTCATCCCTGGGTTGTTCACGATGCAGGCCCGCGCCATCCTCGAGGCCGCAGCGGCACGCAAGCAAGCCGGCGGCGACCCGCGCCCGGAGATCATGATCCCGCTGGTCGCGGCGGTGCAGGAGCTGGAGCTGGTCCGGACCGACATCATCGCGGTGGCGCGCGAGGTCGAGGAGGAGACCGGAGTGGACCTCGAGTTCAAGGTCGGCACCATGATCGAGCTGCCCCGGGCAGCGATGACGGCCGACGAGATCGCCGAGGCGGCGGAGTTCTTCTCCTTCGGCACCAACGACCTGACCCAGATGACCTGGGGCTTCTCGCGCGACGACGTGGAGGCGGCCTTCTTCTCGCAGTACCTCGAGAAGGGCATCTTCGGGGTCAGCCCCTTCGAGTCGCTCGACCAGACCGGGGTGGGTGCGCTGGTGGAGCAGGCGGTCGAGCGCGGCCGCTCGACGCGTCCCGACCTGCACCTGGGGGTCTGCGGCGAGCACGGCGGCGACCCCGACTCGATCCACTTCTTCGAGCGCGCCGGCCTCGACTACGTCTCCTGCTCGCCCTTCCGGGTGCCGGTGGCGCGGCTGGAGGCCGGCCGCGCGGTGGCGGGGGACCAGGCCGGCGGGGGCGACTGACCAGGGCGCCTGGAAGGATGGGGACGTGCGCCTCCGACTCGACCTGGCCTACGACGGGGGCGCCTTCCACGGCTGGGCCCGCCAGCCGGGCCTGCGCACCGTCCAGGGCGACCTCGAGGGCGCCCTGGCCACGGTCCTGCGCCGACGCGGACCCGACGCCGTCGCGGTGACCTGCGCGGGACGCACCGACACCGGGGTGCACGCCCGGGGCCAGGTCGTCCACCTGGACACCTCCGCCGACGAGCTCGCCGCCGCCGCCGGGCGCAGCGAGGGCTCGGCCGTGGACTCCCTGGTCCGGCGGCTCAACGGGCTGCTGGGCGACGACGTCGTCGTCCGGGCGGGTCGCGAAGCGCCCGCCGGCTTCGACGCCCGCTTCGGGGCGCTGTGGCGGCGCTACGTCTACCGCGTCGTGGACCGGCCCGACCTCGTCGACCCGCTCGCCCGGGGACACGTGCTGGCCTGGCCCCGGCCTCTCGACCTGGTCGCGATGAACGAGGCCGCGGCCGGCCTGCTGGGCGAGCACGACTTCGCGGCGTACTGCCGACGCCGGGAGGGAGCGACGACGGTCCGGGCACTGCTCGACCTGCGGTGGCACCGCGACGAGACGGGTCGGGCCACGGCCACCGTGCGCGCCGACGCCTTCTGCCACAGCATGGTGCGCGCCCTCGTCGGCGCGCTCCTCGCGGTCGGGGAGGGGCGGCGCACGACCGCCTGGCCGGCCGAGGTGCTGGCGGCCGAGGTGCGCGACCCGGCGGTGCTCGTCGTACCGGCCCACGGGCTGTGCCTGGAGGAGGTCGCCTACCCGCCGGACGACGAGCTGGAGGCGCGGGCGCGCGAGACGAGGACGGTGCGGACGCGTGGATGAGCACTACTTCACCGCCGACCCGTCAGCGCCCTTCCCCCGGACCACGGCGGAGACCGAGGTGTGGGGCCGGACCATGCGCATGGTCACCGGCGGCGGCGTGTTCTCCCACGGGCGCCTCGACCTGGGCACCGGCGTGCTGTTCCGCACCACGCCGCCCCCCACCGAGGGTCGGACCTACCTCGACCTCGGCTGCGGGTACGGCGTGATCGCCACCGCGCTGGCCCTCGCACGCCCGGAGGCGACCGTGTGGGCCGTCGACGTCAACCGCCGCGCCCTGCTGCTGACCACGGAGAACGTCGTCATCGCCGGCGTCGAGGAGCGGGTGCGGGTCGCCGAGCCCGACCAGGTGCCCGCCGACCTGCAGGTCGACGAGATCTGGTCCAACCCGCCGATCCGCATCGGCAAGGAGGCGCTGCACGCCCTGCTGCTGCAGTGGCTGCCCCGGTTGCGACCGGGCGGGCGGGCGGTGCTGGTCGTGGGCAAGAACCTCGGGGCCGACTCGTTGCAACGGTGGCTCGGCGAGCAGGGGTGGCCCACGACCCGGTCGGCGAGCGCCAAGGGGTTCCGGGTGCTGCAGACGCGGCGCGCGGAGTAGCGGGACCCACCCGGACCTCAGGTCGCGGGCCGCCGGTCGACGAGCACGCCGATCTTGTCGATGCGGTGCTCGGGGTTGCCGAACCGGTCGGACCAGTAGTTGCCACGCGCGTGGTCCTCCGGCGTCGCGCAGGTGGACAGCGTGATCATCGCCCGCGTCGCCTCCTGGCCCGGTCGGCCGGGCACGGGAGCGGACTGGGCCTCGAGCGATCTCGGGGAGCGGAACGACGTCCACCGGGTCCGCGCGATCTCGTAGACCAGCTCCGTGGCGCCGCTGCGCACCACGACCCGGTCGCCGGCACGCAGCGAGGGCAGGTCGGCGAACGGCATCGTGTGAGAGGTCCGGTGGCCGGTGACGAGGAAGTTGCCGATCACGCCGGGTCCCACGCCCCCGTCGGGTCCCCGGGGGGAGGCCATCGGACCGGCGTTCTGGATCGCGGTCCCCGGGGCGTCGTCGGGAGAGCCGACGTACCGCACCACCGGGAAGTCCCGCAGGCCGAGAGCCGGCACGCTGAGGAACGACCGGGCGGGTTCAGGCACGGGCGCAACGCTCCGGGACCGGGTCGGGGCCGGACCCGGAGGTCGTGGGGCGCGGCCGGGCGTGGGTGGCGAGGGTTCCGCGCGGTCGGCGGAGCCGGTCGGTCCGGGCACGGGGAGCTGCTCGGCCGAGCTGTCGGACCCGACCGCGTCGGTCGAGCACGCGGACAGCGACGCACCGAGGCAGAGCGCCAGGGCGGTCGCGACGACCTGACCGGACGCACCTCGGTTGCCCATGCTGCGACGGTACAAGTCCGTCGCAGGCCCGCGCTCGTCGTCGCCGGGCGGCGGCTGCCGGTCCCCGAGCTGGAGCGGCTGCGGCACCGCGTCGTGCCGTAGCGGCCCCGCAGCGGTCGGGTCGAGGTCAGACCGGTGGGCCGGCGGTCCGACCCGCGGGCTGCCCGGGCTCACCGGGCCGTCGGACGCGGACGATGTCGCCGGGTCTGACGGTCCCCGGTCGCACGACGCGGGCGTTCACCCCCCGCAGCCGCATCGAGCGGCCCCTGCGACCGTTGACGAAGCGCATCGCCTCGGCGCCGAAGCGCGCGACGAACTTCGCGCACCCGGCGTGCGGCTCCGCGGTCACCACGATCACCGCGCTGCCGATGGCGAGGTGAGTGCCGGTGGGCAGGTTCTCCGGCGACAGGTCCAGGTCGACGTAGAGCTGGTCGCCGGCGAGCGGCACGCGGTCCGGTCCGTCCGCGACGAGCTCGGCGACCCTGGCGTTCATCACGTTGAGCTGCATCTCCGGGTGGGCCGAGCCGTCCGGGGTGCGCCGGCTGCCCTGCTCCAGCCAGGTGTCCCCGACCAGCCCGACCTCGAGGTCCAGCTCCCCGACCTCGAGGACCTCGCGCTGCGCCGGGCCCGGTCGCCGGACGACGAGGGTCAGCGTGCCGTCGTCGGTCGGGGACCGCCGCAGGTGCGGCAGCGCCGCCTCCAGCTCAGCGGTGCCCAGGTGGCGGGGGCGCACCGGCGCCAGCGTCGGGTCGTGAGCAGCCATGCGGAGGATGCTGCCACGCCGCCCGCGGTCCAGGACAGCCGGTTGGCGGGTGCGGCATGCTGGCGGGACACGCCGACCGTCGCTGGCAGGGAGCCCGGTGTCCGACTTCGAGGAGTACGTCGCGGGCCGTGGCCCTGCCCTCGTGGCCTTCGCCGTGGTGGTGACCGGCCGCGACGACGACGGGGTGCGCCTGGTCCACCACGCGCTGGGTCGCGTCCTGGCCGGGTGGGAGGGGCTGGTCCACGACGAGGACCCCGACGCGCACCTCCGACGTGACGTGGTGGCCGAGGCGGCCCGGCACCGGCGCGGCCCGCGCCGAGGGGGCGCCGACCGCGCACCCCGGACCTCGGACGCCGGGGGACCGGTCGACCCCGCGCACGACGACGGGTGGCGGCGGTGGCAGCGCTGGCAGCGGCTGCCCGTCCTGACCCGGGCCGTGCTGGCGCTCCGGGTGCTCGAGGACCGGCCGTGGGCCGAGGTCGCCTGGGTGACGGACCTGTCCGAGCGCGCGGCACGACGCCGGGCGGAGCAGGGGCTGGCGGCACTGGGTGAGGACGGGTCGACGCTGACCGAGGCGTTGCGCGCCCGCACCGCGGGGGTGGAGGCTCTGCCCGTCGAGCTCTCGTCCCGCGCGGCGCGGGTCAGCACCCGCCGCCGCGAGCGGGCCGTCCGCCACGGTGCGTTGGCACTGCTGCTGGCGGCGGTGGGCGTCCCGCTGCTGGTCTCGCTGTGGCCGGCGACGACGGGAGGCCTGGACCTCGACCCCTCGCCCGACGGCAGCACGCTCCAGGAGGTGCTGCCCGAGGACTTCCGGACCGAGAGCTGGCGCGGCGTCGAGCTCGGCGTGCCCGACGCCTGGGTCCGCGGCCCTCTCGCGGGCTGGTGCCGCGACGACGACCAGCCGACCCCTCGGGTGGAACGGCCGGGGCCGGGCGTGGGGCGCGAGGAGTGCGACCCGGCTCTCGCCCCGGGGGTGCAGTTCCGTCTCGCGGGCGACCCTGCCCCGGACGTGCCGGACGATCTGGAGGTCAGGGAGCGGACGCTCGACGGCCGGGTGGTGCTGGTCGCGACGCCGGAGGCGGACCTCGCCGAGCAGGTGCTGGCCACGGTGCGCACCGTGGAGCGCACCGACTCGGCCGGCTGCGCGGTGCAGCGCGCCATCCCGCGCGCCGGCAAGAACTTCCCCGCCGTGGAGACGGGCTCCGTCGCACTCTCGGTCTGCCGCTACGAGGTCGGCGTCAGCGGCCCCAACCTGGTGCAGTCCGAGCGGCTGAGCGTCATCGACTCCCTCGACGCTCGGCGGGCCGTCGACGCGGCCCCGACCGTCGTCGCGCCGCAGGGCTGCCTCGACGGCCCGGGCGAGGAGGCGGTGGCGCTCACCACCGTGGACGGCGACGTGGCCTGGATCCACCTCGGACGCTGCCAGGGCCTCGACGACGAGGGCACCCACCTGTTGAGCCCGGACGTGCTGTTCTGGGCGCTCAGCCCGGGCTGGGACGGCCCGCGCCAGGACCTGCCGCTCCCTGACGAGCTGCGCGGTCTGCCGGCGTCCTGAGGGAAACCGGCTCGCCAGCGGGCGGCGGCCTCGGGGAGGATGGCGCCATGGGCCATGTCGACGTCGCCGGGATCCGGTACGAGCTGCCGGACGGGCGGGTGCTCCTCGACGACGTGTCCTTCCGCGTCGGCGAGGGAGCCAAGGTCGCGCTGGTCGGTGCCAACGGTGCCGGCAAGACCACCCTGCTCCGCATCGTCACCGGCGAGCTCACTCCCCACGAGGGGGCGGTGACCCGCTCGGGGGGTCTGGGCGTGATGCGCCAGATGGTCGGACGGGGCAGCACCACCGTGCGCGAGCTGCTGCTCTCGGTCTCGCCCGAGCGGGTGCGCCAGGCAGCGGCCGCTGTCGAGCGCTGGGAGCTCGCGCTCATGGACACCGACGACGAGCGCACCCAGATGAGGTACGCCGGGGCGCTGACCGAGTGGGGCGACGCAGGCGGCTACGACCTCGAGGTGGCGTGGGACGTCTGCTGCACCGCCGCCCTCGGTGCGCCGTACGAACGGGTGAAGTACCGCGACCTCGCCACGCTCTCGGGCGGTGAGCAGAAGCGCCTGGTGCTGGAGTTCCTGCTGGCCGGACCCGACGAGGTGCTGCTGCTCGACGAGCCGGACAACTTCCTCGACGTCCCCGGCAAGCTCTGGCTCGAGCAGCGCATCCGCGAGTCGACCAAGACCATCCTGTTCATCAGCCACGACCGCGAGCTGCTCGACAACACCGCCACCCGGGTGGTGACGGTCGAGCTCGGAGCTGCCGGGAACAGCGTGT
The DNA here is from genome assembly GCA_963721555.1 of uncultured Actinomycetota bacterium. Taxonomy (GTDB): domain Bacteria; phylum Actinomycetota; class Actinomycetes; order Propionibacteriales; family Nocardioidaceae; genus Marmoricola_A. The sequence continues at coordinate 135,576 of CAVRJU010000009.1, forward strand.
GGACCCATCCCGGTGGGTTCGCGTCGTACCACGAGGCTCGGCGCGACCGCTTCGCCCGCTTCGAGGAGCTGCGGAGGCGTTGGGACGAGGAGCACGCCAAGCTCAAGGCGCTGGTGCTGCGCTACAAGATCAAGGCCGAGTACAACGACGGGCTCGCCTCGCAGTACCGCGCCGCCCAGACGCGGCTGCGCAAGTTCCTGGAGTTGGGGCCGCCGACCGGGCAGCCGCGCGAGCAGCAGGTCAGCATGCGACTCACCGGCGGCCGGACCGGGAAGCGCGCCGTGGTCTGCGAGCGACTCCAGCTCTTTCTGCCTGCATCGAGCAGCGAGCGCAGCGAGCGTGTCGAGATGATGAGGCCGTTCGACCTCGAGGTCTGGTACGGCGAGCGGGTGGCCGTGCTCGGCTCCAACGGCTCCGGCAAGTCGCACTTCCTGCGACTGCTGGCCGCCGGGGGCTCGGACCCGGACGTCGAGCACCGGCCGGTGGGGGTCTCGACAGGCTCGACCGACGTGGCCATCGACCCGGTGCCTCACCAGGGGCGGGCACGTCTCGGCGCGCGGGTGCGCCCGGGCTGGTTCGTGCAGACCCACGCCCATCCCGAGCTGGTCGGGCGGACCCTCCTGGAGGTCCTGCACCGTGGCGACGACCACCGGGCCGGGATGCCGCGGGAGCAGGCGTCGCGGGTGCTCGACCGCTATGAGCTGGCGCACGCCGCCGAGCAGCGGTTCGAGTCCTTGTCAGGCGGACAACAAGCCCGCTTCCAGATCCTGATGCTCGAGCTGTCCGGCGCGACGCTGCTGCTCCTCGACGAGCCGACCGACAACCTCGACGTCGAGTCGGCCGAGGCCCTCGAGGAGGGGCTCGAGGCGTTCGCCGGCACGGTGCTGGCGGTCACGCACGACCGCTGGTTCGCCCGGGGCTTCGACCGGTTCGTCGTCTTCGGCAGCGACGGCTCGGTCTACGAGTCCGACGAGCCGGTCTGGGACGAGCGCCGCGTCGAGCGGGCCCGCTGAGCGCCGTGCTGCTGCCGGCCGGGGGCCGTCAGTCGTCCTGGGGACGGCGCTGGCGCGGGACCCGGTCGCCTGCGACGGAGCGGCGCCGCCCGACGCGGGGCTGACGGTGGCGGACGGGGGACGGTCCCTGGGCACGTTCGACCCAGGCGGCGAGGGGATGAGGACTGGTCATGCCTCTCAGGAGGACACCTCCAGAGCGCTGATACCGAGGTCCAGACCGCTCAGAGGAACTCGACGGGGTCGAACTCGGCGATCGGGATGACCCGGACGCGCGGGAGGCGGCTGGTGAAGGCCCGCACGTCGTGCTCGAGGTCGAACAGCCGCAGGCCCCGGGCAGCCAGCGCCGTGAACTGGTGGTTGCGGAACTCGTCGAAGCCGATGAGGGAGACCCGCCGGTCGCCGCCGAGCAGGCGGGAGACGTGGTCGGCGAAGTCGCCGTCGTTGCTGACCAGGACGACGTCGGCCTCACGTCGCTGCAGCTCCTCCAGCGTGCGCTGGATGGCGATGTCGACGACCTTCTCCTCGCCGTCGCCCCGCAGCGGGACGGGCCGGTAGTCCATGGCCATGAGGGCCTGGACGAACGACATCGGCAGCTCGGAGGTCACGGCCAGGAAGAACAGGCCGTGGGTGTCGCCGCGCGAGCCCTCGGCCACGAACTGCAGCAGCCGCTCCCAGCGCGGCCGCTCGGACGGCTGCGGGCGCCGGCCCAGGATCGAGGCGCCCAGGGTCGCGTCGATGTTCTCGCCGTCGACGAGGACGTACGTCGGGCGTGACCCGGGCTCGGTGGACGTCATGGGTGTCATGCCCACCTCACCGGCCCGGGCACCCGGTCAGGCCCAGCGCTCGGAGGCGGGGACGAAGTCCAGACCCCGGTCGCCGGTGTAGATCTGCTTGGGACGGGCGATCTTCTGGTCCTTGTCCTGCACCAGCTCCAGCCACTGCGCCAGCCAGCCCGGGGTGCGGCCGATGGCGAACAGCACGGTGAACATCTCCGGCGGGAACTGGAAGGCCTCGTAGATCAGACCGGAGTAGAAGTCGACGTTGGGGTAGAGCTTGCGCTGGACGAAGTAGTCGTCCTCCAGCGCGATCTTCTCCAGCTCCTGCGCGATCTCGAGCAGCGGGTTGACCCCGGTGACCTCGAAGACGTCGTCGCAGGCCTTCTTGATGATCTTGGCGCGCGGGTCGTAGTTCTTGTAGACCCGGTGGCCGAAGCCCATGAGCTTCTCGTTGCCGTCCTTCACGCCCTGGATGAAGTCCGGGATGTTCTCCTTCGACCCGATGCGGCGCAGCATCCGCAGCACCGCCTCGTTGGCGCCGCCGTGCAGCGGGCCGTAGAGCGCGGCGATGCCGGCGGCCACGGCCGAGTAGGGGTCGACCTGGGAGGAGCCGACCGAGCGGACCGCGTTGGTCGAGCAGTTCTGCTCGTGGTCGGCGTGCAGGATGAAGAGCACGTCGAGGGCCTTGACCAGGCGCGGGTCGGCCTCGAACGTCGACTCGCTCATCTTGAACAGCATCGAGAGGAAGTTCGCGGTGTAGCTGAGGTCGTTGTCCGGGTAGACGTACGGCTTGCCCTGGGCGTGGCGGAAGGCCCAGGCCCCGAGCGTCGGCATCTTGGCGATCATGCGGACGATCTGGAGGTGGCGGTTGTCGGCGTCGCTGATCCTGCTGGCGTCGGGGTAGAACGTCGAGAGCGCGCCGGTGGACGCCATCAGCATCCCCATCGGGTGCGCGTCGTAGCGGAAGCCCTGCATGAAGGTCTTCACGTTCTCGTGGACGAACGTGTGGTAGGTGATCTCGTGCTCCCACGCGTCGTACTGCTCCTTGGTGGGCAGCTCTCCGTGGATCAGCAGGTAGGCGACCTCGAGGAAGTTCGAGTGCTCCGCCAGCTGCTCGATGGGGTAGCCGCGGTACTCGAGGATCCCCTTCTCGCCGTCGATGAAGGTGACCGAGCTGCGGCAGGACGCGGTGTTGGTGAAGCCCGGGTCGTAGACCGCGATGCCCGGCTCGTCCTCACCCGACTTGATCTGCACGAGGTCCTTGGCCTTGATGGTGCCGTCGGTGATGGGGAGGTCGTAGGACTCCCCGGTGCGGTTGTCGCGCACGGTCAGCGTCTGGTTGGACCCGTCGGTCACGTTCGCTCCTGGGATGGTGAGGGAGAGCAGCAGAGGGGGGCGTCCCGGTGGGGACAGTCCCGTCCCAACCTATTGCCCGAGCCCGTCCGGCGTGAAACCACGGCCCGTTTTGACCCTCGCGAGCCACCGCAGGTAGTCTTGACGGTCGCGGCTGCTTGCACTCTCCTGTGCCTGCGTCCCGGACCGGTTCCCCGCGCGACGAGCGCGATGCTGTGGACCGCACCCACCGAGCAACGACTGAGAAGGCAACTTAACGTGCGTACGTTCAGCCCCAAGCCCGCTGACATCCAGCGCGAGTGGCACGTCATCGACGCCACCGACGTGGTGCTCGGTCGCCTCGCCGTGCAGACCGCCAACCTGCTGCGCGGCAAGCACAAGCCGACCTTCGCGCCCCACGTCGACGGCGGTGACTTCGTCATCATCGTCAACGCCGACAAGATCTCGCTGTCGGGCAACAAGAAGGTCACCAAGATGGCCTACCGCCACTCGGGCTACCCCGGCGGCCTCACCGCGACCGCGTTCGGCGACCTGCTGGACAAGGACCCGCGCCGCGCCATCGAGAAGGCGGTCTGGGGCATGCTTCCCAAGAACCGCCTCGGACGCCAGATGCTGAAGAAGCTGAAGGTGTACGCCGGCCCGAACCACCCGCACCAGGCCCAGCAGGCCAAGCCCTTCGAGATCGTCCAGATCTCCCAGTGACCCGCTTCCCGGACAACCAGCAGGACGACGAGGACCTTTCGTGACTGACACGACCACGCAGACCGACGCCGAGGAGACCTTCGAGGTCAACGAGGACGGTGTCGCCTACAGCAGCGAGAGCGCGCCCAGCGCCGACGCGCCCCTGCGCCCGGCCACCATCGCCCCCGCCGCGGCCACCGGCCGCCGCAAGGAGGCGGTCGCCCGCGTGCGTCTCGTCCCGGGCTCCGGGCAGTGGACCGTCAACGGTCGCGCCCTGGACTCCTACTTCCCGAACAAGCTGCACCAGCAGGTCGTCAACGAGCCCTTCGTGACCACCGACCTGGTCGACCGCTTCGACGTGATCGCCCGCATCCACGGCGGTGGCATCACCGGCCAGGCCGGCGCGCTGCGTCTCGGTGTGGCCCGTGCGCTCAACGCCATCGACCTCGAGGCGAACCGCCCGTCGTTGAAGAAGGCCGGTCTGCTGACCCGCGACGCGCGCGTCATCGAGCGCAAGAAGGCCGGTCTGAAGAAGGCCCGCAAGGCGCCGCAGTACAGCAAGCGCTGATCGCTTGACCCGCGGTGGGCCCCAGGGCGGGGGAGCCCGGGTCTTCGGCACCGACGGTGTCCGGGGCCTGGCCAACGGGCTGCTGACGGCCGAGCTCGCGCTCGACCTGTCGGTGGCGGCTGCCCACGTGCTCGGCGAGGCCGGGGCCTTCGAGGGCCACCGGCCCCGGGCGGTCGTCGGGCGTGACACGCGGTTGTCGGGGGAGTTCCTCCAGTCGGCCGTGGTCGCCGGCCTGGCCTCGGCCGGCGTGGACGTGCTCGATCTCGGTGTGCTGCCCACGCCGGGCGTCGCGCACCTCACCTCCGCCCTCGGCGTCGACCTGGGCGTGATGATCTCGGCGAGCCACAACCCCATGCCCGACAACGGCATCAAGTTCCTGTCCCGTGGCGGTCTCAAGCTCGACGACGACATCGAGCACGTCATCGAGGGCCGGCTGCGTGAGCCCTGGAACCGACCCACCGGCGCGAAGGTGGGGCGCATCTCTGCCTACGCCACCGCGGTCGACGAGTACGCCGCACACCTGGTCGCGACCGTCCCCGACGACCTGGCCGGACTTCGCGTCGTCCTGGACTGCGCCCACGGCGCCGCCTACCAGGCCGGCCCGCGGGCGCTGCGCGCCGCCGGCGCCGACGTCGTCGCGATCTGTGCCGAGCCGGACGGACGCAACATCAACGACGGGTGCGGCTCGACCCACCTCGAGGTCCTCCGGGCGGCCGTGGTCGAGCACGGCGCCGACGCCGGCTTCGCCCTCGACGGCGACGCCGACCGCTGCCTGGCCGTGGACGCCTCCGGTGAGGTGGTCGACGGCGACCAGATCCTGGCCGTGCTGGCGGTCGGCCTGCGCGACGCCGGGCGACTGTACCGGGACACCGTCGTGGCCACCGTCATGAGCAACCTCGGCTTCGTGCAGGCCATGGAGCGCGAGGGCGTCGCCGTCGAGCAGACCAAGGTCGGCGACCGCTACGTGCTCGAGTCGATGAAGGCGCACGGCTTCACCCTCGGGGGCGAGCAGTCCGGACACGTCATCCTCAGCGAGCACGCCACCACCGGCGACGGCATCCTCACCGCCCTGCAGGTGCTGGCCCGGATGGCGGCCACCGGGCGGTCGCTGACCGACCTGGCGGGCGTCATGACCCGGCTGCCGCAGATCCTCGTCAACGTCCCGGACGTGGACAAGTCCCGGGCGAGCTCCGACCCGGACGTCGCCTCCGCGGTGGCCGAGGCCGAGGCCGAGCTCGCCGGCCGGGGACGCGTGCTGCTGCGTCCCTCCGGCACCGAGTCGCTGGTCCGGGTGATGGTCGAGGCCGAGAGCGAGGAGCAGGCCGCCCAGGTCGCTCACCGGCTCGCCGACGTGGTGAAGAAACGCCTTGCGCTCTGAGACACCGGTGAGCATCGGCGTGGTCGACCCGGCCGACGAGGACGCGCTCCACGCGGTCTGGTCGGTGGCGCGCGCCGCCCACGACCTCCGTCCGCACAACACCTACTGGGCCTGGGAGCCCTTCCGGGCCACCCAGCGCACGCCCCGGTCCGACCTCGAGACCGTCCTGCTCGCGGCGTACGACGAGCACGGTGCGCCCGGCGACCCGGCCGCGGTCGTCGGGATGGCCGAGCTGCAGCTGTTCGGTGGGGGCAACCCCCACCTGGCCGCAGCCGACGTCCACGTGCATCCCGACCACCGCCGCCGTGGGGTCGGCTCGGCGCTGCTGGCCGAGCTCGAGCGTCGCGTGAGCGGAGCCGGGCGGACGGCGCTGCTCATGGAGGTCTTCGTGACACCGGGCGAGCCGTCACCGGGGCGCGAGCTCGCGCTCCGTCACGGCTTCTCCGTCGCCATGGAGGAGGGCTTCAAGGCCTGTGACCTCCGCGCGACCGAGGACCGGTGGGACGCCCTCGAGGCCGAGGCGGCCTCGCGCCACGACGGCTACCGCGTCGTCACGTGGCAGCGACGGGTGCCCGAGGAGCTGACGACGGCCTACTGCCGGCTGCAGAGCGTGTTCCTCGAGGAGGCGCCGCTGGGCGAGATGGAGATCCGGGCCGAGCCGTGGGACGCGAAGCGCGTCCGGGAGCGCGACGACCGCCTTGTCGGTGCCGGACGCCACCAGGTCGGAGCGGTGGCGCTGGCGCCCGACGGGTCACCGGCCGGGCTGTGCGAGCTGTCGGTGGCCGAGGCGGACCCGGCTCTCGCCATGCAGGGCATCACCCTGGTGCTGCCCGAGCACCGCGGTCACCGGCTCGGGATGGCGCTCAAGATCGCCACCCAGCGCGCGCTGCGCGACGCCGAGCCGCGCTGCACCCACGTCTTCACCGACAACGCCGACGTGAACCTCCACATGAACGCCGTCAACGACCAGCTCGGCTTCGTGACCGTCGAGCACCTGCTGGAGCTGCAGAAGACCTGGTCCGGCGACTGAGCCGGACCCGGGCGGCGTACCGCAGGGTCAGTCCGCCTGCTGCGCGTCGAGCTTGCGCAGCAGGTTGGCCGAGAAGCGGTCGCCCATGCGCGTCATGACCCGGCCCATGACCTTGTTGACCGAGCCGGTGGCGACCTTGGGCAGGGGCAGGTCGACGCACACCTCGAGCTTGACCGCGAGGTGGGTGCCCCGCTCGTGGTCCTCGAGCTGGTACCAGCCGGCGACCGCCGCCCGCTCCGGCTTGCCGTCGGGCGGGGCGTGCTCGAACTCGATGCGCTTCTCGGGGTCGAAGGTCATCTTCTCGGTGAAGGCCGGCGCGACGCTGACCCCGAGCACCGGGATGCGCCCCATCTGCCAGCGCCACAGGTCGCCGTCGGCGGTGATCTCGTTGAGGAACGGCGTCAGCTCGGGCAGGGCCTCGGGGTCGGTGAGGATCTCCCAGACCGCCGATCGGTCGGCCGAGACCACGGCCTCGTTCTCTGTCGTCGCGGTGAATCGAGCCACGCCTGCATCTCCTCCGAGTCGGACCCCGTGATCGGGTGGGACGGGGCCCCGGGGGCCCACCCTCTCAGGTCTCCCCACCTGCAGGGCTCACCAACCGTGCAGCCGGGGCCCGCGGCCGCCCTTGTGCGACCAGTAGACGCGCTGGGCCAGGGCGACGCAGACCGCGGCGATGGGCGAGAGCTCCCTCCACGACGTCGCCGACCATGCCGTCGTCGGGCTGGCAGGTGCGGCAGCCCGTCAGAGCTTGCGGAGCCGGACCCAGCTGACCGAGTGGTCGCCGGCCTTGCGCAGCACGAGCGTGGCGCGCGAGCGTGTGGGAGCGATGTTGCGGGCCAGGTTCGGGCCGTTGATGGTGTCCCAGATCCGCCCCGCCTCCTCGACCGCCTGCTCCTCGGACAGGTCGGCGTACTTGGTGAAGTACGACGTCGGGTCCCGGAAGGCGGTCTCGCGCAGCCGCAGGAAGCGCTCGGTGTACCAGCGCCGGATGTCGGTGCGTGAGGCGTCCACGTAGACGGAGAAGTCGAAGAAGTCGCTGACGGCCAGACCGGCGGTGCCGTCCTCGCGCATCCGCGCCGGTTGCAGGACGTTGAGGCCCTCGATCACCACGATGTCGGGACTGTTGACCACCACGGGCTGGTCGGGCGTCACGTCGTACGTCAGGTGGGAGTACGTCGGGGCCAGCACGGTGTCCTTGCCGGACTTGATGTCGATGACGAAGCGCAGCAGCGCCTTGCGGTCGTAGGACTCCGGGAACCCCTTGCGGTCCAGCAGACCGCGCCGACGCAGCTCGTCGTTGGGGTAGAGGAACCCGTCGGTCGTCACCAGCGCAACGGACGGGTGGGCCGGCCAGTGCGCCAGCATCTGCTGCAGCACGCGCGCGGTCGTGGACTTGCCGACGGCCACGGAGCCCGCGACGCCGATGACGAAGGGCGTCCGCGGCGGTTGCGGCTGGTCGAGGAAGGTCTCCTGGGCCCGGTGCAGCGCGCCCGACGCCTCGACGTACAGGCTGAGCAGGCGCGACACGGGCAGGTAGACCTGCTCGACCTCGTCGAGGTCGAGCTCGTCGCCGAGACCGCGCACACGCTCGATCTCGTCCGCGCTGAGGGGCTGCTGGGTGGCCGCTCCCAGCGCCGACCAGGCGCTGCGGTCGAGCTCGACGTAGGGGGAGGTGTCGCGGTCGACAGGGGTGCCCGAGCGGACCTGCGCGGCAGAAGCCATGGCTCATTGTGGACCACGGGGGCACTAGGATCGCCGCCATGTGCGGAATCGTGGGGTACGTCGGGGAGCGCTCGGCCGAGCGTGTGGTCATCGATGGGTTGCGGCGGCTGGAGTACCGCGGCTACGACTCGGCCGGGGTCGCGCTCGTGCACGAGGGCACCCTCGTGGGCGACAAGAAGGCCGGCAAGCTGGTCAACCTGGTCAAGGTGCTCGACGAGACCCCGCTGCCCGAGACGACCACCGGCATCGGCCACACCCGCTGGGCCACGCACGGCCCGCCCACCGACGGCAACGCGCACCCGCACCTGGGCACCGAGCGTCGCGTCGCGGTGGTGCACAACGGCATCATCGAGAACTTCGCGCACCTGCGCGCCGAGCTCGAGGCCGAGGGCGTGACGATGAGCTCCGACACCGACACCGAGGTCGCGGCGCACCTGCTCGAGCGCGAGGTCCGCGGCGGCGCGACCCTCACCCACGCGATGCAGACGGTGTGCCGCCGGCTCGAGGGTGCCTTCACCCTCGTCGCGGTGGACGCCGAGGACGCCGACCGCGTGGTCGCCGCCCGGCGCAACTCGCCGCTCGTGGTGGGGGTCGGGCAGGGCGAGAACTTCCTGGCCTCCGACGTGGCCGCCTTCATCGAGCACACGCGCGACGCGCTGGAGCTCGGCCAGGACCAGGTCGTGACGATCACCGCCGAGGGCGTGGAGGTCACCGACTTCGACGGCACCGCGGTCGAGCCGACCGCGTTCCACGTCGACTGGGACCTCTCGGCGGCGGAGAAGGACGGCTTCGACTGGTTCATGCGCAAGGAGATCTTCGAGCAGCCACGCGCCATCGCCGACTCCCTGCTGGGGCGCCACGACGAGGCCGGCCGCCTCCAGCTCGACGAGCTGCGCATGAGCGTCGACGACCTGCGCTCGGTGGACAAGATCATCATCACCGCTTGCGGGACCGCCTTCTACGCGGGGCTGGTCGCGAAGTACGCCATCGAGCACTGGACGCGCATCCCCTGCGAGGTCGAGCTCGCCCACGAGTTCCGCTACCGCGACCCGATCCTGACCCGGGACACGCTCGTCGTCGCGATCAGCCAGTCAGGCGAGACCGCCGACACCTTGATGGCGATCCGCCACGCGCGTGAGCAGCACTCCAAGGTGCTCGCGATCTGCAACACCAACGGCGCCACGATCCCGCGCGAGTCCGACGCGGTGATCTACACCCACGCCGGTCCCGAGATCGGGGTGGCGTCGACCAAGGGATTCATGACGCAGCTGATCGCCTGCTACCTGCTCGGCCTCTACCTGGCCCAGGTGCGCGGCACGAAGTACGCCGAGGAGATCCGCGGCGTCGTGGAGGAGCTGGCGCAGATGCCGGACCGCGTCGCCACCATGCTCGAGCGCTGCGACGAGGTCTACGAGCTGGCCCGCGAGCTCGAGGACGCCGGGTCGGTGCTGTTCCTGGGCCGTCACGCCGGGTTCCCGGTGGCGCTCGAGGGGGCGCTCAAGCTCAAGGAGCTCGCCTACATCCACGCCGAGGGCTTCGCGGCCGGCGAGCTCAAGCACGGGCCGATCGCGCTGATCGAGAAGGACCTGCCGGTCTTCTGCGTGATCCCGCCACGCGGCCGCGACTTCCTCCACGACAAGATGCTCAGCGGCATCCAGGAGGTGCGAGCCCGCGGCGCGCGCACCATCGTCGTGGTCGAGGAGGGCGACGACACGGTCGTGCCCTACGCCGACACGATCATCCGCATACCGGTGTCGTCGACGCTGCTGCAGCCACTGGCCGCGGTCGTGCCGCTGCAGCTGTTCGCCTGCGAGCTGGCCACGGTCAAGGGCCACGACGTCGACCAGCCCCGCAACCTCGCGAAGTCCGTCACGGTCGAGTAGGTCGCGGTGATCCTCGGGCTCGGCATCGACGTGTGCGACATCGCGCGCTTCGGTGCGTCGCTGGAGCGCACGCCGGAGCTGCGGGACCGCCTGTTCACCGGCACCGAGCGGGACCGCCCCGTGGCCTCGTTGGCCGCACGGTTCGCGGCCAAGGAGGCGCTGGCCAAGGCGCTGGGCGCCCCGGTCGGACTGGCCTGGCACGACGTCGAGGTCGTCTCGGAGTCGTCGGGTCGCCCGCGGCTGGCGATGTCCGGGACCGTGGCCGACGCCTGCGACGCGCTGGGCGTGGCCTCCACCCACCTGTCGCTGTCACACGACGCCGGGATCGCCTCGGCGGTCGTGGTGCTGGAGGGGTCATGACGTCGGCGCTCGGCACGGGGTCGCGATGAGGTCGGCCCACACCGCGCAGCAGGTGCGTGACGCCGAGGAGCCGCTGCTGGCTGCCGGTCCGGAGGGCGCGCTGATGAAACGCGCCTCCGCGGGGCTCGCCACCGCTCTGGCGTCCTACCTGGGGCGTGTGTACGGCGCCCGGGTGGTGCTGCTGGTCGGCGCCGGCAACAACGGCGGCGACGCGTTGTACGCCGGGGCGGCCCTCGCCGGGCGAGGCGCCCGGGTGGACGCGCTGCTGCTCGTCCCCGACAGGGCCCACCCCGCTGCGCTGGCCGCTTTCCGCGCTGCCGGCGGGCGCGTGGTCGACCGGGTGGCGCGGGTGGACGGCCGACCCCGCACGGCGTACGACGTGGCCGTGGACGGGATCGTGGGCATCGGTGGCACGGGCCCCTTGCGGCCGGAGGCCGCCGACGTCGTGGCGGCGCTGGAGGGCATCCCGTTCGTGGCGGTCGACGTGCCCTCGGGCGTCGACGTCGACAGCGGACGCGTCGAGGGCCCGCACGTGAGCGCTGCGCTGACGGTGACGTTCGGGACGCACAAGGCCGTGCACCTGGTCGACCCGGGCGCCAAGGCGTGCGGGGTGGTCGAGCTCGTCGACATCGGCCTCGACCTGCCGCCCGCGCCGGTCGAGGCGCTGCAGGCCGCCGACGTGCGTGACCTGCTGCCGGTGCCGTCGCCGAGCGCCCACAAGTACACGCGCGGCGTGGTCGGCGTCCGCGCCGGGTCCGACCGCTACCGCGGCGCCGGGGTGCTGAGCGTGGCCGGCGCCGCGTCGGGCCTGGCCGGGATGGTGCGTTTCGTGCCGGCTGGCGCAGGGTCCTCGAGCGGTTCGAGTGCTCCGGGGCTCGGCGTGGTGGACCTCGTGCAGGCGGCCCACCCCGAGATCGTCGTGGGGGAGGGGCGGGTGCAGGCGTGGGTCGTGGGCTCCGGCGGGGGAGACGACGCCGCCACGCAGCTGCGCGCAGCCTGTGCCGACGGCGTCCCGGTCGTGGTGGACGCCGATGCCCTGGCGGAGGTGAGCGGGCCGCTCGGCGTGCCGACGGTGCTGACACCGCACGCCGGCGAGCTCGCGCGGATGCTCGGCGTGGAGCGCGAGGAGGTCGAGGCCGACCAGCTCGCGCACGCGCGCAGCGCCGCCGAGCGGTACGGCGCCGTGGTGCTGCTGAAGAACCGGCACACGTTGGCCGCCCACCCGGACGGCCGGGTGCGCGTCACGACGGTCGGCCCGCCGTGGCTGGCCACGGCAGGTGCCGGCGACGTGCTCGGCGGGCTGGTCGGCGCCCTGCTCGCTGCGGGTCTGTCGCCGCTCGACGCCGCGAGCGTGGGGTCGTGGCTGCACGGTGCGGCCGCTGCCTACGCCGGTGCCGGCGGGCCCGCTGGTCGCCCAGGACGTCGCGCGGGCGATCCCGGCCGTCTGTGCTCGCCTGCTGCGCTGATCGTTCACGGTGAGCGGGCGATCCTCTCGTCGCCAAGCCTCTCAGCGATCGGTCGGGGCAAGCAATCGCCTCGGCATCCCAGAGTGGGATGCGCCAAGGGTACGATTGTCGGCATGAGCACCCAGATCGCCGTTCGCCTTCCCGATGAGATGGTGGCCTTCCTGGATCGCACCGTGGCCACCGGCAAGGCTCCTAGTCGGGCCGCGCTCGTTGCGGCCGCGGTGGAGCGGGAGATGCGTCGGCAAGCTGCTGAGGATGACGCTCACATCCTGCGCGAGAACGGCGCCGTCGACGACCTGGACGATCTGGTGCAGTGGAGCAGCGCCCATGTCGAGGTTGAGGACTGATCGGTGCGCGAGATCTGCCTGGTGCGGCTCGACAAGACCCGGCCGGCACTGGTGTTGACCCGCGAGGCGGCGCGGGCTGCGATGACCAAGGTGACCGTCGCTCCTATCACCACCACCGTCAAGGGCTTGTCCAGCGAGGTCCTGGTCGGACCCGAGAACGGATTGGATCATGACTGCGCGGTCGCCCTCGACAACGTCATCACCGTCCCGGTGCACGTGCTCGGCCGCACCGTCGGGTTCCTCAACGCCGCACAAGAAGCTGAACTGGCGCGTGCTGTGGTCGTGGCCTACGACCTCGAGCTAGCCGTCCTCGAGTGACATGGGCGGAGGTCCCGACGACGATCAGGCGTTGCCTTCGTCGCTCCTCGCGAGCCGGACGAGGGCCCGGGCCGCAGCGGCTCGCACTCGGGCGTTCGGGTCACCTTGGAGGTCGGCTGTTGTCGTCGCGGCGCCTTCGAGCCGGTGCCGGGCCACGACTCTGAGGGCCATCTCGCGCACCCGCCACGCGTCATCGTGCAGGGCTGCCTTCACGGACGGAAGCGCCACGTCGTCCCAAGCCCAGAGCAGTCCGCGCAGCGCCCAGACCCTCAACCAGTAGGGCGGCCCAGCAGGCTCCCCGGTGACGACCCAACGCGCTGGCGGACCGCCAAGGGCCAGGACCAGCTCGGCGTCAACGTCATGACCCTTGAGGAGGTCGATGCACCCAGCGACGAGCGCGCCCTTGCCACGATTCGCGCACTCCTTCTCGATGTTCTCTCGCGGAGTCCTGCCCCAGGCCGACAGCGCGTTCATCCAACAGAGCGTAGGCGTACTGGGTTGCCCGGATCGTCGAAGCGAACGCTCTGGGGCAGAATCTGTATTCCCAGGCTGAGGCCGAGACGCTGATGCAGCGTCGCGCTTCTCGTTCGCCTGTCCGGGCCGTTCTCGAACCTCGCTGATCGAGGTCGCGACAGGTCAGGGGAGCACGTCCGGCTCCGTATCAGGCTCCGGCTCCGGCCCGCCAGGATCGGCTCCGGGAAGTCGGACAGGCCTGGGGTCCTGCCAGGAGCCACCGGGTTGGGAGTGCCCTCGGGGTCGGCTGCCGGATCGATGCCGGGTTCCAGCGGTGCGGTCGTCATATGAGGCCGGTACCCAGATCCAGCGTCCGCACCACCGAGTCGCGTGCGCGACTGTCCCCGTCCCACCCGCCGCGACAGAGGCAGGACCTGGTTCACGCCGTCGCGTGGATGATCCGCCGGCTTCGGCAGCACCACCACCACCGCCACGCGGGCGCGGTGTCAGGGCAGGTCGAGAGGAGTGGTGCCGGAGGGAGTGACGAGGTAGCGGCGCCCGAGGGGGCTGGTCCAGGTGAGCTCGCCGGTGACGGGGTCGCGCTCGACGGTCCAGTCGCCGTTGGTCTTGAGCCGGTGGTGGAAGCGGCACAGCCGCGACAGGTTCGACGTCCGGGTCTGCTCCGGAGGTCCGCCCTCGTCGGGTGGTCGCCAGGGGTCGAGGTGGTCGAGGTCGTGCCGTCCGGCGTTGCCGCACCACGGGAAGGTGCACGTGGCGTCACGCTCGACGACCTGCCGGCGCAGCCGGGGTGGGATCTCGTAGGAGTCGACCGCGATCTCGGTGGTCTGGTCGACGACGGGTGTGACGGCGAGCCGGGCGCCTGGGGTGAGCCCGGCCACCCACCGCTCGAGCGTGGCGGTCGTCCGTGCGCCGAGCCGCAGCCCGGCCCGCTCGACGCGGACGAGGTCGGCGACGTCGTCAGCCAACTCGATCCCGCTGGACGTCGCCCTGCACGCGGTCTCCGAGCCCGACTCGGCGCCGCCCGTCGTGATCAGGGTCCGGAGCGCGTCGAGGTGCAGGTGGAGGTGCAGGGTCGGGACCTGCCGCGTGGGGCGAGCCGGCCGCCCGGTCGCCCCACCCGCGCCGCCACCGGTCCGCTCCTGTGCCTGCTGCTCCGCGGCGCGGTCGAGGTCGAGGGAGTACTGCGGGTCGGACAGCACGCCGAGTGCCCGGGCACGTCGGACCTCGCGGCGGTCACTGTCGCCGAGCTCGCCCAGAGTCGTCGCCACGGCGTCGAGGGCGTCGTCCAGGGCGTGGGCGTCAGGAGTGTCCAGCAGACCGGTGAGGTCGGTGGTGCCGTCCAGCCGGTCCTCGAACCACACCCCTCGCTTCTCCGCCGCCGCAGCGTCCCGCTCCGCCGCCAGCCCAGGCTGGAGCCGGAGGATCGCCGCGTCGACCGCTCGCTCGATGCGCCCGAGCGAGAGCTTTCCCGCGAACGGCGCGAGTGAGGCGTCCACCGCGTCGGCGGTCGCCGCCTCCAGCGGGATGGTGCGCTCGGCGATCCGGCGTGCCTTCCACGCGGGGAGCGCGCCGCACATGACCTGGGCCCAGCAGCGCGGGAGGCGGTCGCGCAGCTCGACCGCCTGACCGACGTACGCCCGGCCGGCGGCCTCGCCCAGGCCGAGGGCGGTCGCGAGCTCGGAGACGGCGTACTCCTCGACCATGAACGCGCCCTCACCCGCCGAGCGCAAGACCCCCTCGACGCCGTGTGCGGCCGCCGACTCCTTCACGAAGGTGTCGCGGCGGACGAAGGAGGCACTGAGGTCCGGGTGCGCGGCTCCGACGAGGCCCCGGGCGATGTCGGCGCGACCGACGCGGTGGAGGTCAGCCCAGTGCGCCACCCCTCGCAGCTCTCGCGCCGCCGCGAGGTCCTGGGCCCGACGCTGTCCCACGACCCAGCCCAGCGTGTCCGATGCGTCCAGCCCGAGAACGTCGACGTCCGCGCTCGACCCCGCAACCGGCGCAGGTTGCGCCACCCGTCGGTGCCGGAAAGGGGTCGTCGTCATGCGTCCAAGCTAGGTGCACCCTCCGACACAAATCGGCGTCGGACCAGGCCCTTCCCCAGCCCGATGAGAGGTGCTTCCCGGCATTCGTCCCACGTGCATCGCCCGCCGCGCCTCCCGCTCCACCATTCGTCGTTGCGCATCTGGAAAGATGCTGCGGTGAGCGAGTCGGAGAGGCCTGTGTCCGGACCCGTCCGGGCCGAGCTCGTGGTGGACCTCGACGCGTTGCGCCACAACGTCCGCACCCTGGCCCGCACCTGCGCACCGGCCGCCCTCATGGTGGTGGTGAAGGCCGACGGCTACGGCCACGGCATGGTCCCGGTGGCCCGGGCGGCGCGCGAGGCCGGCGCCGACTGGCTGGGGGTCGCGACGATCGACGAGGCCCTGTCGCTGCGTGCGTCCGGCGACACCGGCCCCCTGTTGTGCTGGCTCGGCGTGCCAGGGGAGGACTACGCCGCAGCGATCGACGCCGGCGTGGACGTCACGGCCTACTCGGTGACCGAGGTCGGCGAGATCGTCGCCGCGGCCCGACGGATCGACCGGCGTGCGCGCATGCAGCTCAAGGTCGACACCGGTCTCTCCCGAGGCGGCGCCACCACCGCCGACTGGCCCGGGGTGGTCGCGGCCGCCCTCGCTGCCGGCCGCGACGGTGACGCGGAGGTCACCGGCGTCTGGTCGCACTTCGCGTGCGCCGACGACCCCGACCACCCCGCCAACGCCGCCCAGGAGCAGGCGTACGCCGCTGCCCTCGACGTCGCTGAGGAGGCCGGCCTCGACCCGGGGCTTCGCCACCTGTGCAACTCGGCCGGCGCCCTCACCCGTCCCCAGGCCCGCTACGACCTGGTCCGGTGCGGGCTCGCGTCGTACGGTCTCTCTCCGGTTCCGGACCACCACACCAGCGAGGACCTGGGGCTGGTGCCCGTCATGACGGCGCGTGCCCAGGTCGCCATGACCAAGCAGGTCGCCGCCGGCGCCGGACTGTCCTACGGCCACACCTACCGCGCCGTGCGCGACACCACCGTGGCCCTCGTCCCCGTCGGGTACGGCGACGGCGTGCCCGTCCACGGCTCGTCCGTGGCCCCGGTGCTGGTCGCCGGGGAACGACGGACGATCTCGGGCCGGGTCTGCATGGACCAGTTCCTCGTCGACGTCGACGACCAGCCCGTCTCCGCCGGCGACGAGGTCGTGCTCTTCGGCAGCGAAGCCACCGGCGCCCCCACGGCACAGGAGTGGGCCGAGACCTGCGGCACCATCTCCTACGAGATCGTGACGCGCATCGGCGGGCGCTTCGGCCGTCGCTACGCGGGCACCGGCACCGAGCGGGACGACGACCCCATCCAGGAGGGCACATGAGCCGGCGCGGTGTGGTCGCAGGTGTGGTGGCCGGACTCGGCGCCGCCGTCACCACCGGGGTGCTGGTGGACCGCCGGATCGGCAAGCGGCTGGAGGCCGCGGCCCGTGCGGGCGACGTCGACGACCTCGGGTCGCTGCGCGGCGAGGTCCACCGGATCCGCACCTCCGACGGCCTGGTCCTGCACGCCGAGGTGGACCCGCTCTCGCCCCACGTCGGGGAGGGGACCGAGAGCCACGGCGAGGACGACCTGACGGTGGTGTTCGTGCACGGTTTCGCCCTCAGCCTCGACTGCTGGCACTTCCAGCGAGCAGCCCTGCGAGGGAGACGGCGGATGGTCCTCTACGACCAGCGCTCGCACGGGCGCAGCGACCGCTCGGAGAAGGACGACGCCACCATCGAGCAGTGCGGTCAGGACCTGCGCCGGGTCATCGACGAGCTCGCCCCGGGCCGGGTCGTGCTCGTGGGCCACTCCATGGGCGGCATGACGATCGTGGCGCTGGCCGAGCAGGCGCCCGAGCTCTTCGGCGACACCGTCGTCGGGGTCGGCCTCATCTCCACCACCGCAGGTGGCATGCGCGCCCACAAGGTGGTGGTCAAGTACGTGCCCGACAAGGTCGGCACCACGCTGGTCAAGCAGGGCGTGATGCTGGCCGCCCAGCGCGACCGGCTCCTCGAGCTGCTCCGCCGCCGTGGCTCCGCGGTCGGGCTCAAGCTCACCGACCTCTTCGCCTTCGGCGACCGCCCGGTGCCACCGGCGTACGTCGCCTTCGTCGACGACATGGTCTCGGCGACGCCGATGTCGGTGCTGCTGGAGTTCATCCCGCAGTTCGACCTGTTCGACAAGTTCCACGTCGTGCGCGCCTTCGAGCGGGTCCCCACCTGGATCATGGGCGGCACCTCCGACAAGCTGACCTCGATCGGGCACGCCCGCAAGCTGCACGCCAACATCGACGGCTCCCACCTCGTCGAGCTCGACGGGGGCGGGCACATGCCGATCCTCGAGTTCAAGGACGAGGTGAACGCCGCCCTCGACGAGCTGATCGCCGCGGCGGAGGAGCAGGTGCGCTCCCCGCGCCCGACCGACGTACGCGAGCGCGGGGCGTCGTGAGCGACGCCCTGACCGACGCCGGCGCGGTCCAGGTCTCCGAGGTCGGCCCGGAGGCGGCCGAGACCCTGACCGCACTCATCCACGACGGCTTCGGCAGCCGCCCGGCTCTGGACCCGCCGGCCACGGCGATGGACGAGACCACCGAGACGGTGGCCGAGGCGCTGAGGGTGGGCGGCGGGCTGGTGGCCACCCTGTCCGGCCGACCGGTCGGGGGGCTGCTGCTCGACACCACCGACGGCTGGCTGGGGCTGCGCCGCGTGACGGTCTCACCGGCGGCCCAGGGCCGCGGCGTCGCCTCCGCCCTGGGTGCGGCCGCCGAGGAGGTCGCCCGTCGCCGAGGGATCCCGCGGATGCGGCTGGCCGCACGCGTCGAGCTGCCGGCGACGGTGGCGCTCTGGACCCGCCTGGGCTACCGCGAGATCGACCGGCAGGGCCCGTTGCTCACCCTCGCCAAGGAGACCGCGGTCCGGTGCGTGGCCGAGGACGCGGACGCCACCCGCGAGCTCGGACGACGCCTGGCCGCGGCGCTGCGCGCCGGCGACCTCGTCATCCTCACCGGCGACCTGGGGGCGGGCAAGACGACCCTGACGCAGGGGATCGGCGAGGGGCTCGGTGTCCGAGGGCCCGTCACGTCCCCGACCTTCGTGCTCTCCCGCGTCCACCCCTCCGAGGTGGGCGGACCCGCGCTCGTGCACGTCGACGCCTACCGGTTGGGCCTCGGCCAGGGCGGGGACCCGGGTGCGCTCGAGCTGGACGACCTCGACCTGGACCTGTCGTTGGACACCGCGGTGACCGTCGTCGAGTGGGGAGAGGGTCTCGCCGAGCGGCTGGCCGACGACCGCCTCCACGTGAGCCTGCGTCGCGCCGTGGGTGGTCAGGACCGCGAGCCGAGCGAGCAGCGCGCGGTCACGCTCACCGCCGTCGGCGCACGTTGGGTGGGTTCGGACATCCACCGGCTCGTCACCTAACCTCTACGGGTGCTTCTCGCCCTCGACACCTCCACCCCGCTGGTCGCGGTGGCCCTCCACGACGGTCAGGGCGTCGTCCACCGCGCGGTGAGCGAAGCGCGGATGCAGCACGGCGAGCAGCTCGGTGTGATGATCGACGCCGCGCTCGTCTCCGTCGGCGCCGACCGCCTCGACCTGACCGGTGTGGCCGTGGGGGTGGGCCCCGGCCCGTTCACCGGTCTCCGGGTCGGGGTGGTCACGGCCCGCGTCCTCTCGCTGGCGCTCGGCGTCCCGTCGTACGGCGTCAGCAGCCTCGACGTCCTCGCGGCGGCGGCCGCCGACGAGCAGGCCGCGAGCGGTCGGGACCCCGAACCCTTCGTCGCCACGCTCGACGCCCGCCGCAAGGAGCTCTTCTGGGCCTCGTACGACGCCACCGGGCAGCGGCTCTCCGACCTCCAGGTGACGCGGCCCGACGACGTACCGGACGGCCTCGTCGTCGGCGCCGGACCGGCGCTCTACCCGGATGCGTTCGCCCGGGTCGCGGGACCGACCGCCCCCGACGCCGCGGTGCTGGCGCAGGTCGTGGTGGACCGGCGCGCCGAGGTCGTCGGCGCCGAGCCGATCTACCTGCGCCGCCCCGACGCGCAGGTCCCGGGGCCGCCGAAGGCGGTCTCGTGAGCGCCGTGGGTGTCACCATCGAGCACGGCACCTCCGCCGACGTCGAGGCGGTGCACGCCCTGGACGAGACCTGCTTCGGCGTCGACTCCTGGTCGCGGGAGTCGGTGCGCACCGCTCTCACCGGACCTCATCGGCACGCGCTGCTGGCGCGGGAGGGGCGCGAGCTGGTCGGCTACGCCATCTCGATGCTGGGCGGCGACGTGATGGACCTGCAGCGGATCGCGGTCGTCGCCGAGCGCCGGCGCACGGGCCTCGCCCGGGTGCTGTTCGACCGGCTCTGCCAGGAGGGGGCTGCCGGTCGCGCGCAGCGCCTCATGCTCGAGGTGAGCGAGGCCAACGCCGCGGGCCGCGGGTTCTACGAGGCGCGCGGGCTGACCGAGGTGGCACGCCGGCCGGCGTACTACCGCGACGGGTCCGCCGCCCTGGTGCTGGAGCTGCCGCTCACACCCGAGGACGAGGACGTGGTCGAGGCCCACCTGGCCCGGGAGCGGACCGACGTGGCGGAGCTGGCCGAGCTCGCGGAGCGGGAGGAGTGGCGCGATGAGTGACGAGCCGTTGGTGCTGGGGATCGAGACCTCCTGCGACGAGACCGGGGTCGGGATCGTGCGCGGCCACACCCTGCTCGCCGACGCCGTCGCCTCCTCGGTCGAGGAGCACGCCCGCTTCGGCGGTGTCGTCCCCGAGGTCGCCTCGCGCGCCCACCTGGAGGCGATGGTGCCGACCATCGAGCGGGCCTGCACGACGGCCGGGATCTCCCTGCGCGACGTCGACGCGGTCGCGGTGACGAGCGGGCCGGGCCTGGTCGGGGCGCTGCTCGTCGGTCTCGCGTCGGCCAAGGCGCTGGCGATCGGGCTCGACAAGCCGTTGTACGGCGTCAACCACCTGTCGGCCCACGTCGCGGTCGACCAGCTCGAGCACGGGCCGCTGCCGGAGCCCTGCCTGGCGATGCTCGTCAGCGGAGGGCACTCCTCGCTGCTGCTGGTCGAGGACGTCACCGGGACGGTCGAGCCGCTGGGGGCGACCATCGACGACGCGGCGGGGGAGGCGTTCGACAAGGTGGCGCGGCTGCTGGGCCTGCCGTTCCCGGGCGGGCCCCACATCGACAGGGCGGCGGCCTCGGGCTCCTCGGTGGCGATCGACTTCCCGCGGGGACTGACCTCGCGACGCGACCTCGAGCGGCACCGGTTCGACTACTCGTTCTCCGGTCTGAAGACGGCGGTCGCCCGCTGGGTCGAGGCCCGCGTCGCCGCGGGCGAGCCGGTCCCGGTGTCCGACGTCGCGGCGTCCTTCCAGGAGGCCGTCTGCGACGTGCTGACCCGCAAGGCGGTCGACGCCGCCGTGGACCGCGGCGTCGAGGACCTGCTCATCGGCGGCGGGGTGGCGGCCAACTCGCGGCTGCGGGTCATGGCCGAGGAGCGGGCCGCCCGCCACGGCATCCGGGTGCGGGTGCCCCGACCGGGGCTGTGCACCGACAACGGCGCCATGGTGGCCGCCCTCGGCTCCGAGCTGGTGGCCCGCGGCCGGACCCCGTCGGACCTGGGCATCGGGGCCGACTCCAGTCTGCCCGTCACCCAGGTCCTGGCCTGAGCACCCGTCGGCGCGTGGGCCGGGCGCCGGCTGGTCGCGTCAGGGGCGCACGGCCAGGTGCAGGTCGGTGACGTAGGCGTCGACCTTCGAGGGGAAGTCGCCCGGCACCGCCGCCACCAGCTGCCCGGCCGCGGTCAGCCGCAGCAGCCGCCACGTTCCGTCCTGCATCGTGGGCAGCAGCAGGGACCCGTCGACGTCGAAGCGGGGGACGCTCACGAAGGCCTGGCTGCGCATGTCGTTGACAGCTTCCGCCACCACGTCTCCGGTGGCGGCGTCGAGCATGGCGACGCGGCCGTCACCGGCGCCGTCGAGGTACGACGGGCGGCCGAGGACGTAGCGGCCGTCGGCGCTGAACCCCCCGAGGGTGTGGTCGCAGGTGCGCCACCGCTCGGTGCCGTCCGCTTCCAGCAGGGCGCTGCAGCTGCCGTCGTCCGTGGCCGAGACCGTCCCGGCGAGCGATCCGTCGGGGGCGACGCCACGCAGCGTCATCAGGTCGGGCACGGTGCGGCGCTCGCCTGTCGAGGTGACGGAGAAGGCCCCGGTCCGGGTGATCTCGTTCGCCCACACGGTGCACACGTGCTCGGCGTCGCAGGCGTCGGAGCCCGTGACCGCCACGACCGCCGACAGCGGGCCGTCGTACAGCTGTTGCGGCTCGTCGCCCTCGGTGACGGTGAAGATGCGGCCGCCCGGGGCGCCGAAGGCGACCACGGTGCCGTCCGATGATGCAGAGAGGCCGAAGTCCCCAGGTCCCGACCAGGTCACGCTGCCGTCGGCGGCGACCAGGTCGACGGTGATGTCCTCGCCCTCGGACCAGACACCGACCCACCCGTCACCGAGCGGGGCCAGCTCCTGGTACGCCGCCTCGGTCCGCACCGGGGAGTCGGGCGCGTCGGCCGGGACGATCCGGTCGCGGTAGGCGTAGTCGACGCCGGGGGCCGCGACGCCCGCCGGGACGTCGGTGGTGAGCCGGACCCCCGTGGGGTCGGCGGGCACGGGTGCCGTCTCGGAGGGCGTGGGTTCCGCGGTCCGCGACGGCGAGGGCCCGGCCGGGTCGAACGAGGGCGCGGCGCCGGGGGTCCCCGCGGCGTTCAGGCCGAGCGGCACGGCGATCGCGAGCACCGCGGCGGCGGCCAGGCCGCTCACCGCGATGCGGCGGCGGCGGATGCCGTGAGCGCGGCCCTTGACGTCGTCGAGCGTGAACGGGTGGTCGTCGCCGACGCCGTCGGCGTGGCGCTGCAGGGCGCCACGCAGGCTGCCGGGCAGCTCGTCGTGGGTGTTCATCGGGTCTCCCGGGTGGTGGCGGAGGAGTGCGGGGACGGCGACCGCGGCGGGTCCTCGTCGTGCGGGGCGATCTCGTCGGCCCGGGCGCGCAGCGAGGCGAGCGCCCGACTGGCCTGGGACTTGACGGTGCCGACCGAGACGCCGAGCGCCGCGGCGGTCTCGGCCTCCGACATCTCCTCGTAGTAGCGCAGCACCACCACGGCACGTTGCTTGCGCGGCAGCGTCTGGACGAAGTCCCACAGGTCGGCGTCGCGTCCGGTCGGTGCCGGAGCGGCCTGGTCGGGCATCTGCGAGACCGTGGTCTCCTGCCGCTTCCAGGCCCGGCGCCACAGCGAGTTGTGCTCGTTGACGAGGATGCGGCGCACGTAGCCGTCGATGCTCTCGCGCTGCTGCACCTTGTCCCAGCTCAGGTAGAGCTTGGCCAGGGCGGTCTGCACCAGGTCCTCGGCGGTGTGCCGGTCGCCCGAGAGCAGGTACGCCGTCCGCAGCAGGCTGGGCTGCCGGGCGGCCATGTAGTCGGCGAACTCGGCGTCGCGGCGCTGGTCACGTCGCTGGCCAGGACTCCCACCGACGGCCGGGACGTCGGGTCCGGTCACCTCAACCTCCTGGAGGTCGTGCCGCGGGAGGACGGCGGGTCGGGTTTCGGCGTACACGCGTGGTGCCATCCTTCCGCTTCTCGATCGCCGTCGGGGCGACGGACACGACCAAGACGCGAGCCGGCCGCAGAAGGTTGCACCGGTCCCGGGCGGGTCTACTCCGGCCGGCCGGTGGTGGCCAGCGCGAGCCCGAGGCCGATCATCGACACGCCGCCGGTAGCGCTGAGACGCCGACCGCGGGCGGGCGAGGCGTTGAACCACGTGCGCAGCCGGCTCGCCAGCACCGCCCACACCAGGTCGGAGACCACGCCGATGAGGACGGCGAGCAGTCCGAGCACCAGCATCTGCACCGGGACCCGGCCCAGTGCCGGCGTGACGAACTGCGGCAGCACGGCGGCGAAGATCATGAACGCCTTCGGGTTGGCCAGCCCGACCACGAAGCCCTGCCGGACCGCGACCGGCCACGGCAGCGTCGCCCGCACCGCGTCGGGGTCGTCGACGTGGAGGCCGCGGCGGTGGCGCACCGCCTGCACCCCGAGCCAGACGAGGTACGCCGCCCCGACGAGCTTCACCGCGGTGAACACCGCCGCCGACTCGGCCACCACGGCACCGAGCCCGAGGGCCACGAGCACCATGACCACGAACAGGCCGAGGCTGTTGCCGGCCACGGTGGCGATCGCCACCGACCGGCCGTAGGCCAGGGCCCGCCCGATCACGAACACCACGCTGGGCCCCGGGATCACGATCAGCACGAAGGCGGCCGCTGCGAAGGCGAGCAGCTCGTGGGCGGGGACCAACGTCATGGCATCCAGTCTGCCCGGGGACGGGGCTCGGCGGAACGCCTCGTGCTCAGGGCCGGGTCAGCGGGAGCGGCTCGACCAGCAGGGCCACGCCCTTGCCGGCCACCCGCGTCAGCACCAGGGTCGCCTCCGTGTCCCCCCGCAGCGCCAGCCGTCGGCGCAGCTCCTCGGGCACGACCTGCACCCCTCGCTTCTTGATCGTCAGGCGTCCGACGTCCCGCTCGCGCAGCGCCGCCTTGAGCCGCTTCTCCTGGTAGGGGAGCTCCTCCACGACCGCGTAGACCCGCCCCAGGGTCCGGGCCCGGTGCCAGTCGACGGAGGCGCTCGGCGTGGTGGGCTCGGTGGGGGGTGGGACGTCGGTGGTCACGTAGGCGATGTGCTCGTCGAGCAGCCGGCCGCCGACCAGCGCAGCCACCGCGGTCACGAGGCCCGCTCGCACCACGGCACCGTCCGGCTCGACCAGCCAGGCGCCCACGGGCCCGGTCCCCACGGCGTCCGGGCCCGGGTCGTCGCGGTCGGTGACCTCGCCGACGCTGACCTCACCGACGGGGACCCCGCCGACGCCGACCTCACCGACGGCGGCCCGGCCGCCTCGCTCCGCCGCCGGGTGCGGCCTTCGACCGGATCACGGTCGCCCGACGCGCGACCCTCGCGAGGTCGGCCGACCACAGTGCGGCCTCCTTGACCTCTCCGTCGACGCTGACCCACTCCGCCTCGACCCCGGTGGGGATGCGGTCGTGCGGGACACCCGGCGCGACCTTCACCACGGCCGGGACCGGCCCGGCGAGCACCTCCTCGACGAACGACCAGGGTGGGGAGTAGGCGTCGACGTCGAAGGTCCGCCCCCGCGCCGTGCGCCGCGCCGGGTCGAGGAACACCGCGTCGTACGCCGACCGGTCGACCGTCGTCGCGTCGGCCACCGTCACCGGCGCCGTCTCCGTCACCGTCACCAGGGCGTCGTGGTCGGTGCCGAGCCCGGCGGCGAGGTTGGCGGCGGCGACGGCGGCGGTGACCGGGTCGAGGTCGACCCCCGCCACCCGGAGCCCGACGCGGGCGAAGGCGAGCAGGTCGGCGCCGATGCCGCACCCCAGGTCCACCACGGTGGGCGAGTCGACCGGCAACGCCGCAGCCAGGCGGGCCGCGCGGCGGTCGGCGATCTCGGGCCGGGTGGCCTGCTGCAGGCCGTCGGGGGTGAGCAGCAGCCGGGCCGCGCCGGGGCCGAGCTTCGCCACCGCGCGGGCACGGAGCACCGCCTGGGTGGTGGCGGCGGCGGCGAGGTCGGCCGCGGCTGCCGACGACGCGCCCCCCAGGTGCTCGAGAGCCAGCCGGCGCACCTGCTCGCCGGCCCGAAGGGCGTCGACGCCCGCGTCGTGCAGCTCCTCGGCGCGGGCGAGCACCCGCTGCCCGGCGGGCGTCAGCAGCCGCTCGAAGGTCGCCAGGTCCACGCCCGCATCCTCCCAGGAGTCCGGTCTGGCACTCGACTTGACCGAGTGCTAACGCCGGACTAGTTTCGGTGTTGGCACTCTCGATGTGAGAGTGCTGATCGTCCGGTCCGTGCGACCCCCGCGACGGCGTACGACCACCGGGCGACAGTCTTGCTGCACCGTTCCACCCGCACCACCAGCTGCACCAGATCACCCAGCTCTCGACAACGAGACAGACAACAAGATTGGGGAGGTCGACGACGTGTCGGTCAACATCAAGCCGCTCGAGGACCGGATCCTCGTCCAGACGCTCGACGCCGAGCAGACCACGGCTTCCGGCCTGGTCATCCCGGACACCGCGAAGGAGAAGCCCCAGGAGGGCGAGGTCATCGCGGTCGGACCGGGTCGCTTCAACGACGACGGTGACGAGCGCGTGCCGCTCGACATCTCCGTCGGCGACAAGGTCATCTACAGCAAGTACGGCGGCACCGAGGTCAAGTACGCCGGCCAGGAGTACCTCATCCTGAGCGCCCGCGACGTGCTCGCCGTCATCGGCTGACCCAGCCGGACCTGAGCTCGCGCACCACAGCACCACCGACTCCGCCCCGGGCGGCCCACCCGGGCCCCTGGGGCGTCGTCCTTCCACCCATGCGTGCACCACGATCAGTTCAAGAAAGGCAGTGATCCTTCGATGCCGAAGATCCTGGAGTTCGACGAGAGCGCACGACGCTCCCTCGAGCGGGGCGTCGACGCCCTGGCCAACACCGTCAAGGTGACCCTCGGCCCCAAGGGCCGTTACGTCGTCCTCGACAAGAAGTGGGGCGCCCCGACCATCACCAACGACGGCGTGACCGTCGCTCGTGAGGTCGAGCTGGACGACCCGTTCGAGAACCTCGGCGCCCAGCTGACGAAGGAGGTCGCCACCAAGACCAACGACGTCGCCGGTGACGGCACCACCACCGCGACCGTGCTGGCGCAGGCGATGGTCCACCAGGGCATCCGCGCCGTGGCCGCCGGCGTCAACCCGATGGCTCTGAAGCGCGGCATGGACAAGGCTGCCGCCGCCGTCAGCGAGGCGCTGCGCGAGGCCGCCCGCGACGTCGAGACCCGTGAGGACATGGCCGCCGTGGCGACCGTCTCCAGCCGCGACTCGGTCATCGGCGACCTGCTCGCCGAGGCGTTCGACAAGGTGGGCAAGGACGGTGTCATCACCGTCGAGGAGTCCAACACCATGGGCACCGAGCTCGAGTTCACCGAGGGCATGCAGTTCGACAAGGGCTACATCTCGCCCTACTTCGTGACCGACGCCGAGCGCATGGAGGCCGTCCTCGACGACCCCTACATCCTCCTGCACCAGGGCAAGATCAGCTCCATCTCGGACCTGCTCCCCCTGCTGGAGAAGGTCATGCAGGCCGGCAAGCCGCTGTTCATCATCGCCGAGGACATCGACGGTGAGGCGCTCTCGACCCTGGTGGTCAACAAGATCCGCGGCACCTTCAACGCCGCCGCCGTGAAGGCTCCCGCCTTCGGCGACCGCCGCAAGGCCATGCTGCAGGACATCGCGACCCTCACCGGTGCGCAGGTCGTGGCTCCCGAGGTCGGGCTCAAGCTCGACCAGGTCGGTCTGGACGTGCTGGGCCAGGCCCGCCGCGTCGTGGTCACCAAGGACAACACCACGATCGTCGACGGCTCCGGTGACGCCACCGAGGTCAACGGCCGCGTCGCGCAGATCAAGGCCGAGATCGAGAACACCGACTCCGACTGGGACCGCGAGAAGCTCCAGGAGCGTCTCGCCAAGCTCGCCGGCGGCGTGTGCGTGGTCAAGGTCGGCGCCGCCACCGAGGTGGAGCTGAAGGAGAAGAAGCACCGCATCGAGGACGCCGTCTCCGCGACGCGCGCCGCGATCGAGGAGGGCATCATCGCCGGCGGCGGTTCCGCGCTGGTCCACGCCGTCTCGGTGCTCTCCGACGACCTCGGCCTCGAGGGTGACGAGGCGTTCGGCGTGAAGGTGGTCCGCAAGGCCGCCGACGAGCCGCTGCGCTGGATCGCCGAGAACGGTGGCGTCAACGGCTACGTCGTCGTCGCCAAGGTCCGCGAGGCGGGCGTCGGCAACGGCTACAACGCCGCCACCGAGGAGTACGGCGACCTCATCGGCCAGGGCATCCTGGACCCGGTGAAGGTGACGCGCTCCGCGCTGGTCAACGCCACCTCCATCGCGGCGATGCTGCTGACGACCGAGACCCTGGTCGTCGACAAGCCCGAGGACGAGGACGAGTCCGCCGCCGGTGGTCACGGCCACGGCCACGGACACGGCCACTGATCCGAGCCTCTGAGCCGACTCGCTGAGCCGGCTCGTGGCCGCTGACGCGGCCGCTGGTTTCTGGTCGATGCCCGCACCCGGGAAGCCCTTCCCGGTGCGGGCATCGACCATGTCTGCGTCCTGGTGCGGGGGGTGACCAGGAGCCGGCCCGCCGGTCCGCCGGTCCGTCACTAGGATGCGGCGCATGCCCGAGCTGCCGTCCCTCAAGCGTCCTCTGCCGCGTCCGGCCGGCGGGGGAGGCGCCGACGAGGACGCCCGGGTGGTCGTCGTCAGCACCGTCAAGGCGAGCGTCGAGACGACCGAGCGTCACGTGCGCCGCAACCTCGCCGCCGGGGCCGACCACCTGGTGCTGTGCGTCGACGACGCCGACCCGGAGGTCTGCGCCCGGTGGGCCGGGGACCCGTACGTGACCGCGGTGGCGACCGACGCGGCGTACTGGGGCGGCGAGCGCTCGGACCGGCTCGCCCGCCGCCAGGGCATCAACGCCAACCTGGTGAACCTCGCCCTCACCCTGGTCCCGGGCGCCCGGTGGCTGTTCTCCCTCGACGCCGACGAGTGCCTGCACATCGACCGGTCCGCGCTGCTCGACCTCGCCCCGGGCAAGCGGGTGGTGCGGCTGACGACGATGGAGGCGGTCTCGCGCACCGACGCCGACGCGGGCACGCCCACCGACGCCCCTGTCGAGGGGACGCGCCGCTACAAGCGCCAGCTCAGCGACGAGGAGCTGGAGATGCTCGTGGTGATGGGGGCACTGTCGGAGGCGTCGATGGGCAGCTACTTCCGGGGTCACCGCCGCAAGATCGGTGTCCGGCCCGACCGCAGGCTCCGGCTGTTCCTCCACGAGGTCGAGAACCCGCAGGGCACGAAGGTGCCGATGCACCGCGACGTGGCACGCCTGAGGGTGCTGCACGACGAGTCCCCGACCCTGGAGGAGTTCGTGCGCAAGTGGAGCGCGCACGTCGAGGGCGGGGGCTTCCACCAGAGCCCCGAGCGACGCGCCATCCGCGACGTCTTCGTCGCGCTGCGCGAGAACACGGCCGCGACTGCCGACGAGGTCGCGGCGGTCCACCGGCGGCTCTACGAGCGGGTGGCCCTCGACGACGTCGCGCTGCTCGACGCCCTGGGCTTCCTCGAGGTGCCCGACGCGGCGCGCCACACCCACGAGCCGCAGCCCTTCAGCGCCGAGGACCAGCAGCGGTGGGAGGCCGCGCTGGCCGCGATGTGCAGCGTCGACAAGGCCCTGCTCTCGCACCTGCCGAAGGCCCGCCCGGTGCAGGCGCTGCGGCAGGCCCAGCGCCACCTGGCCGACCGGCACCCCGACCTCGCCGCAGAGCTCGGAGCGTCGCTGCCACGGCGGAAGCGGCTGTCGCGTCGCGCGGACGACGACGCGGACGACGACGCCGACCAGGACGCCGGTGAGGACGAGAACCAGGACGACGCGGTCGCGGACTAGCCTGCAGGTGCCGCCCGCGGCCGACGCCGCGCGATGGACACCCCGACCAGGGTCACCACGCCGCCCACGTAGGCCAGCGACGCCGGGGTCTCGTCGAGCAGCAGCCACGCCATCACGATGGTGATGACCGGGATGAGGTACGTCGTGACGGCCAGGTTCGAGGCCGGCATGTGGTTGAGGGCGTAGGCGTAGCAGGTGAACCCGATGGCGGTCGGGAACAGGCCGAGGTAGACCATCCACAGCACCGACGACGTCGGGGCCGCGGCCGTCTCCTCGACCAGCCGCCCGGCCCACGGCAGGCAGGCCACCGCTCCCACGGCGCACGCCACGGCGGTGACCTCGACGGCCGGCAGGGTGGCCATCAGCGGCTTCTGGACGATGAGGCTCACGGCGTACACCAGCGCGGCGAGGGCGCACAGCAGCACGCCGAGCAGGTCGCTGCCGGGGTCGCCCGACCCGCTGCCGGACGTGCTGATCAGCCCCACGCCCGCGATCGCGAGGGCCAGCCCGGCGGCCTTGGTGGCGGTGAACCGCTCGCCCAGGAAGACCGCCGCCAGCAGCGCGACCATGACCGGGGCGCTCTGGAGGACCAGCGAGGCGGTGCCGGCGTCGACGTGCTGCTCGCCCTCGTTGAGCGCGACGTTGTACACGGCGTACCAGAGCAGGCCGATGACGACCAGGCGCCACCACTGGCCCGGTCCGGGGCGGCGGAAGCGGGGAACGGCGAGGACGAGCAGGGCCACGGCGCCGACGGTGTTGCGGCCCAGCGCGAGCGGCCCGGCCGAGAAGTCGTCACCGAGGTGACGGATCGCGACGAAGGCCGAGGCCCACAGCACCAGCGTCGTGGCGACGGCCGCGACCGGCAGCCACGTGCGCGCGGTCGTCGGGCTCGCCGCGGACTGGCCGGGGTCCTGGGTGGTGGTCACGTCCGCGAGGCTAGACCCGCTCACCGACACCCGGCACGCGGGTTTCGGCCACGTCGCGCAGTCTGGCCGGAAACTGCCGGGATCTGGCCGGTTCCGAGCACCGGGCGGGGAATGCCTCCGCGCGGGGCCGGTGTTGACCTCACCTAGACTGACCGCACGGGTCGCAGCGACGGAAGGTGTCCATGAGCGAGTCCACCGGGATCCCCGACAAGTTCGCCGCGCTGGGGCTGACGTACGACGACGTCCTGCTGCTGCCCGGTCACTCCGACCTGGCGCCGGACGAGATCGACACCACCTCGCGGCTGACCCGCGAGATCTCGCTCCGGGTGCCGCTGGTCAGCGCCGCCATGGACACCGTCACCGAGTCGCGGATGGCCATCGCCATGGCGCGCCAGGGCGGCCTCGGCGTGCTGCACCGCAACCTCTCGATCGAGGACCAGGCCTACCAGGTCGACCTGGTGAAGCGGACCCAGACCGGGATCATCTCCAACCCGGTCACGATCGGCCCGGACCGGACGCTCGAGGAGCTCGACCGCCTGTGCGGTGAGTACCGCGTCTCCGGGCTCCCCGTGGTCGACACCGACAACCGGCTCCTCGGCATCATCACCAACCGCGACCTGCGCTTCACCCCGGTCGCGGAGTGGGCCACCACCAAGGTCGACGAGGTGATGACCACCGCCCCGCTCATCACCGGTGACGTCGGCATCTCCCGCGACGACGCGACCCTGCTGCTGCGCAAGCACAAGCGCGAGCGGCTGCCGCTCGTCGACGCCGAGGGCCGGCTGGCCGGCCTCATCACCGTCAAGGACTTCGTGAAGTCCGAGCAGTTCCCCCACGCGTCGTACGACGCCGACGGTCGGCTGCTCGTGGGCGCGGCCATCGGCTACTTCGGCGACGCCTGGACCCGCGCCACGACCCTGGTCGAGGCCGGTGTCGACGTGCTCGTGGCCGACACCGCCCACGGCAACGTCCGGATGCTGCTGGAGATGGTCTCGCGGCTCAAGAAGGACCCGGCCACCCGTCACGTGCAGGTCATCGGCGGCAACGTCGCCACCCGCGAGGGCGCCCAGTCGTTCGTCGACGCCGGCGCCGACGCCGTGAAGGTGGGCGTCGGACCGGGCTCGATCTGCACGACGCGCGTGGTGACCGGGGTCGGCGTGCCCCAGATCACCGCCGTCTACGAAGCCTCCTTGGCCGCGCGGCCGGCCGGCGTCCCGGTCATCGCCGACGGCGGCATGAAGCACTCCGGCGAGATCGCCAAGGCGCTCGTCGCCGGGGCCGACGCGGTCATGGTGGGCTCGCTGCTCGCCGGCTGCGACGAGAGCCCGGGCGACCTGGTGTTCGTCAACGGCAAGCAGTTCAAGGCCTACCGCGGCATGGGCTCGCTGGCCGCGATGTCGAGCCGCGGCAAGAAGTCCTACTCCAAGGACCGCTACTTCCAGGCCGAGGTCGCCAGTGACGACCAGATCGTCCCCGAGGGCATCGAGGGGCAGGTCGCCTACCGCGGTCCGCTGACCGCGGTCGCCCACCAGCTCGTCGGCGGCCTCATCCAGTCGATGTTCTACGTCGGTGCGCGCACCGTGCCCGAGCTGCAGGAGAAGGGCAAGTTCGTGCGCATCACCTCCGCCTCGCTCAACGAGAGCCACCCCCACGGTGTGCAGATGACCGTCGAGGCCCCGAACTACCAGGGTCGCTGAACCGGCGGGGCGGTCCGACCCGGAACGTCCGGACGGTAGGGTTCCACCCGTGCAGGAGTTCGAGATCGGCCGTGCCAAGCGAGGTCGTCGGGCGTGGTCCTTCGACGACATCGCGATCGTCCCGTCGCGCCGTACGCGTGACCCCGAGGAGGTCTCGACGGCCTGGCAGATCGACGCCTACCGCTTCGACATCCCGATCCTCGCCGCGCCGATGGACTCGGTGATGTCGCCGGAGACCGCGGTGCAGTTCGGTCGCGCCGGAGGGCTCGGGGTCCTCGACCTCGAGGGCCTGTGGACCCGCTACGAGGACCCGTCGAACCTGCTGGCCGAGGTGGCCGCGCTCGACCCGGCCGCAGCCACGCGCCGCATGCAGGAGATCTACGGCGAGCCGGTCAGGCCCGAGCTGATCACCGAGCGTCTCAAGCAGATGCGCGAGGCCGGGGTCACGGTCGCGGGCAGCCTGAGCCCGCAGCGCACCAAGGAGTTCTTCAAGACCGTCGTCGACGCCGGGGTCGACATGTTCGTCATCCGCGGCACGACGGTCTCGGCCGAGCACGTGTCGGGGCAGGCCGAGCCGCTGAACCTCAAGGAGTTCATCTACGAGCTCGACGTGCCGGTGATCGTCGGCGGGTGCGCGACCTACCAGGCGGCGCTGCACCTCATGCGCACCGGCGCGGCCGGTGTGCTCGTCGGCTTCGGCGGGGGAGCGGCGCACACCACCCGCTCGGTCCTCGGCATCGCGGTGCCGATGGCATCGGCGGTGGCCGACGTCGCCGCCGCTCGTCGCGACTACATGGACGAGTCGGGCGGACGCTACGTCCACGTCATCGCCGACGGCTCGATCGGTCGCTCCGGCGACCTCGCCAAGGCCATCGCCTGCGGCGCCGACGCCGTCATGATCGGCTCCCCGCTGGCCCGCGCCACCGAGGCGCCCGGGCGCGGCTTCCACTGGGGCTCCGAGGCGTGGCACCCCGACCTGCCGCGGGGCGAGCGCATCGAGATCGGCATCGCCGGCTCGCTGCAGGAGATCCTCTTCGGGCCGTCGGTCACCGCCGACGGCACCATGAACCTCGTGGGCGCGCTGCGACGCGCGATGGCCACGACCGGCTACACCGAGCTCAAGGAGTTCCAACGTGTCGAGGTCGTCGTCCAGTAGCTCCCGGCCCGGCCGCTGCGCCGGGAACCGATCAGCCACGCGCTGCGTCGTACGTCCATGAGCACCGTCCCGGGGCGCCGCGTCGCCCGGCCCGCAGCCGCCGCCCTCGCTGCGCTCCTCGCCTCCTCCCTGCTGGCCGCCTGCGGCAGCGACGGGTCGTCCGGTCGCGAGTCGGACGGGACCGGCGGCCCCGAGGCCTCCGCGACGCCGGCCGCCGGCTCCGAGACGCCCGAGGCCTCCGACGACGCCACCGCCGCTCCGTCGGCCGAGCCCGCCTCCACCCAGGGGTGGCGCACCGAGGTCTGGCACGACGTGCAGCTGGAGGTGCCCGCGGACTGGGCGGTCGGCTACGCGCCGTTCACCAGCGGCGGGGACGTCCTCGAGTGCGCCGTGGGCCCGCTGGGCTCCGACGGCCCGGACGGACCCGACACCACGACGCCGTACGTCGGGCGGCCGGGCGCCGGCAGCGACGTGTGCGACGGCACCGGGGTCGACGTGCCGACGCAGGACTTCGTCTGGTTCGGCAGCCCTCTCGAACGCGGCGAGAGCGACGAGGGTGGGCGCACCGTGACCACCGTCGAGATCGACTCCGAGTCGGTCACCGTCGGGGCGGCGCCCGACGTCGCCGCCGCGATCCTCGAGTCGCTGACCGAGGTGGGGGAGGACGCCAACGGTTGCCCGGCGCAGCCGAAGCCCGAGACCCGCTACCCCGTGGAGGGCTTCGGCGACGTCCGGGGCGTCTCGGTCTGCCTCTACGCCGACGACGAGGCCGGCGCCCTGAGCCGCACCTGGACCGAGAGCCTCGGTGCCGAGGAGGCCGACCGGCTCGTCCGCGGCGTCGCCCTGGGACGTCGGGCCGACTGCGACCCCGCCTCCGCGAACCGGTCCGACCAGCGCGTGCTGCTGCGGGCGAGCTTCGACGACGACTTCGGCTCGAAGCCCCTGGTGCGTGACTACCTCGTCGAGCTGGGGGAGTGCTCGGCCGTCCTCGACCTCTCCGAGGGCGTCATCGGGACCCCGCGGCCGGTGGCCCTGTCCGAGCGCATCCTCGACGCCTGGGCCTCCGACGGTGTCCGGGCGTACGTCGGCGGCGGCTCGGTCCCGCGCGACCTGGCGTCGTACTTCAAGCCGATGATGGGCTGAGGCGGGGTCGTGGGACGTCGGAGGGAGAGCGACGACGTCGTGGCCGGATCGCCCGAACCCTCCGAGAAGACCTGTGCCTCGTGCGGACGCCGGATCGAGTGGCGCAAGAAGTGGGAGAAGTCCTGGGACGACGTCCGCTACTGCAGCGACGCCTGCCGGGCGCGCAAGGTGACGCCGGTCGACCGCGAGCTCGAGGAGGCGATCCGCGACCTGCTGGGCCGCACGTCGGGAACGATCTGCCCCTCCGAGGCGGCCAAGAAGGTCGGCGGCACCGACGCGGAGGACGCCTGGCGCGACCTCATGGAGCCGGCGCGACGTGCGGCCCGGCGGATGGTCGCCGCGGGCGAGGTCGAGATCACCCAGAAGGGCTCGGTCGTGGACCCCTCGACCGCGAAGGGGCCCATCCGCATCCGCCGCGTCACCTGACGCCGAGGTCGGGCCTGACGTGACCGAGCCCGCACCCCTCGTTGTTACCGGCGGGTTCCGGTGCCGTCGACGCTCAGATACCCTCGGTATATGACTTCTTCGGACCCGACCGCGCCCGACGTGCTCGACCCCGAGACCGACCCCAGCGCGACGTACGGCCTCGACCAGCAGCTCGTCCGTCGTCTGACCGGCCTGCTGCACGCGACGAGCGGGACGAGCAAGCGGGCGGTGTCCCCGGTCAACGGACAACCGCTGGGTGACGTGCCGCAGTCGACGACCGCCGACGTGGAGGCCGCCTTCCGGCGGGCTCGCCGGGCTCAGGCGGCCTGGTCGCGCACCACCCTCGAGCAGCGCTCGGCGATGATGATGCGCCTGCACGACCTCGTGCTGGAGCGCCAGGACGAGATCATCGACCTGATCTGCTGGGAGTCCGGCAAGGCGCGCAAGCACGCCTTCGACGAGCCGCTGCACATCGCGCTGACCGCCCGCTACTACGCACGCACGGCGCACCAGCACCTGGACACGCGCCGCGTCGACGGGGTCGTGCCCGCGCTGACCCGTGTCGAGGTCAACCGCGTCCCCAAGGGCGTCGTCGGCATCATCTCGCCCTGGAACTACCCCTTCACCATGGCGCTCTGCGACGGGCTGCCCGCGATCATGGCCGGCAACGCCGTGGTCGCCAAGCCCGACGCGCAGACCATGCTGACCGCGCTCTACGGCCTCGAGCTGCTGCGCGACGCCGGCTTCCCCGAGGACCTGTGGCAGATGCTCGCGGGACCCGGTCGCGAGATCGGCACCGACATCATCGAGCGCTCGGACTACGTCTGCTTCACCGGCTCGACCGCCACCGGCAAGGCCATCGCCGGCAAGTGCGCCGAGCGTCTCATCGGGTGCAGCCTCGAGCTCGGCGGCAAGAACCCGATCCTGGTGCTGCGCGACGCCGACCTGGACCGGGCCGCCGAGGGCGCCGTACGGGCGGCGTTCTCCAACGCCGGTCAGCTCTGCGTCTCGATGGAGCGGATGTACGTCGCCGACCAGGTCTACGACCGCTTCGTGGCCAAGCTCGTCGACCGGGTCAACGCCATGAGCCTGGGGGCGACCCTGGACTGGGGTGTGGACATGGGCTCGCTGATCAGCCAGGAGCAGCTCGACACCGTGGTCGCCCACGTCGAGGACGCCCGCGCGAAGGGCGCCACCGTGCTGACCGGCGGCCGGGCCCGCCCCGACCTGGGCCCGTTCTTCTACGAGCCGACGGTGCTCGAGGGCGTCTCCCCGGACATGGTCTGCTTCGGCGAGGAGACCTTCGGGCCGGTGATCTCGCTCTACCGCTTCAACGACGAGGCCGACGCGGTCGCCCGCGCCAACGACGGCGACTACGGCCTCAACGCCTCCATCTTCAGCCAGGACGGCCCCCGCGCCCGCGACATCGCCCGCCGGATCACGTGCGGCACGGTCAACATCAACGAGGCCTTCGGGGCGACGTTCGCCAGCATCGCCGCACCGATGGGTGGCATGCGCGAGTCCGGCATGGGGCGGCGCCAGGGGGCGGAAGGGATCCTGCGCTACACCGAGTCGCAGGCGGTCGCCACCCAGCGGCTGCTGCGACTTGCGCCGATGCTCGGCATGAGCGACGAGCAGTACGCCAAGATCATGACGTTCAACGTGCGGCTCCTCACCCGTCTCGGCAGGAAGTGAACGACGTGGCAGACGACGACGCGACCGGCGGCTCCGACTTCGACTTCGACGTCCTCGTCATCGGGTCCGGCTTCGGCGGGTCGGTCAGCGCCCTGCGGCTGACGGAGAAGGGCTACCGCGTCGGCGTCATCGAGGCCGGCGCGCGCTTCGAGGACTCCGACTACGCCACGACCTCCTTCGAGCTGAAGAAGTACCTCTTCCGCCCCGAGATCGGCTGCTACGGCATCCAGCGGATCGAGGCCGTCCGCGACTCCCTCATCATGGCCGGTGCCGGGGTCGGCGGCGGGTCGCTGGTCTACGCCAACACCCTCTACGAGCCGTTGGAGCAGTTCTACAGGGACCCGCAGTGGGCTGACATCACCGACTGGAGGTCCGAGCTGGAGCCGTTCTACGACCAGGCCAAGCGGATGCTCGGCGTGGTCGAGAACCCGCTGCGGACGCCCGCCGACGACGTGATGGAGAAGGTCGCCAACGACCTCGGTGTCGGAGACACCTTCCACCCCACCCCGGTGGGCGTCTTCTTCGGCGGTCCCGACGCCAAGGAAGGGGAGCTGGTCGAGGACCCCTACTTCGGCGGCGCCGGCCCGGCCCGCAACGCGTGCGTCGAGTGCGGCGACTGCATGACCGGGTGCAAGTACAACGCCAAGAACACGCTGGTGAAGAACTACCTCTACCTCGCCGAGAAGAAGGGCGCGAAGGTCCTGCCGCTGACCACGGTGACCCGCGTGACCCCGCTCGAGGGTGGCGGCTACGAGCTCAAGGTCAAGTGGACCAAGTCGCTGCGCAGCGGCAGGTCCGTCACGCGCACCCTCACCTGCGAGCAGGTCATCTTCGCCGCGGCCGCCATCGGCACCCAGAAGCTGCTGCACAAGCTGAAGGCCCAAGGCATCCTGCCGAAGCTCTCGGACCGGCTGGGCTACCTGTCACGCACCAACTCGGAGTCGATCCTCGGCGCCATCGCGCCCGACGCCTCGATCGACTACAGCCGCGGCATCGCGATCACCTCCAGCTTCCACCCCGACGCCGACACGCACGTCGAGCCGTGCCGCTACGGCAAGGGCAGCAACGCGATGTCGTTGATGCAGACGGTGCTGACCGACGGCGACGGTCCGGGGCCGCGCTGGCGGACGTGGCTGGGCGAGCTGTGGACCCAGCGCCGCAGCGTGCTCGACCTCTACGACGTCAAGCACTGGTCCGAGCGGACGGTCATCGCCCTGGTGATGCAGACCCTCGACAACTCGATCACGACGTACGCGAAGAAGATCCCGGGCACCAAGAAGTGGCGTCTGACCTCCAAGCAGGGCCACGGCGAGCCGAACCCCACCTGGATCCCGGTCGCCAACCAGGTCGTGCGCAAGATGGCCGAGATCATGGGTGGCACTCCCGGCGGCTCGGTCGGCGACCCCTTCAACATGCCGATGACGGCACACTTCATCGGCGGCTGCACCATCGGCCGCTCCGCCGAGGACGGGGTCGTCGACGCCTACCAGCGCGTCTTCAACTACCCCGGCATGCACATCGCCGACGGCTCGGCGATCTCGGCGAACCTCGGGGTCAACCCGTCGCTGACGATCACCGCGCAGGCCGAGCGGATGATGGCGCTGTGGCCCAACAAGGGCGAGGAGGACGCACGCCCGCCCCTCGGGTCGGCGTACGAGCGCATCGAGCCGGTCGAGCCGAACGACCCGGCCGTGCCGCCGAGCGCCCCCGGCGCCCTGCGGCTGCCCATCGTCGCGGTCTCCTGACGCTCTGCGTGGTCAGCGGCGCCGGCGTCGCACGACCGACGACCCGAGGACCAGCAGGGCGACACCCACGACGCCGGCGAGCCGGAGCACCGGGCGGTCGTACCACCGCTCCACCCAGTCCGGTGTCGGGTAGTCCCGAGTCGGGACGCCGAGCAGGTCGGTGGCGAAGGAGGGATGCGTGACGCCAGGGTCGATCTCCAGCAGCGTCCGCTCCGGCCCCCCGTAGGGGTCCTGCGTGATCACGGCATCCCGGGCGGTCGAGCGAGCGGCGAACTCGTCGTCGCTCACCCAGCCGATCACGTCCACGGCGGTCACCTCGTCGGGTTCGATCTCGCTCTGGTCCGCTTCGAGCGGTGACAGCCCGGTGCCGCTACGGTCACTGACGCCGGCGTCGCCGTCGAGACCGCCGACGGCGATCCGTCGGCCGTCCGGCGCCCACACCATGCTCGCGAGAGAGACGCCGAGACCGGTCAGGGCCGGGCGGCGGGTGGGACGCCAGACCTGAGCGGGGCCCGACCTCGGCAGGGTGACCTCCCCCTGGTCGTTGACGCTCAGCGTGGCCTCGACCGACTGGCCGGGCACCCGCACGACCTCGTCGGTCGTCAGGTCGAGACGCAGCACCCGGGAGCTGTCACTGTCACGCGTCCCGCCGTTCCGGTCGGTCAGGTACGCCGCGTTGAACGCCAGGTAGCGCTGGTCGGGCGACCACCCCAGACCGCCGACCACGACACCGACGTCCGAGGGCAGGGGATGGTCCGTCACCTCACCGCCCGTCAGGTCGAGGACCCGGACCCCCGAGACCCCGGGCCGGTCGGGCTCGCGCCAGGCGTAGGCGAGTCGCGTGCCGTCCGCGGAGAGCGCCACGACGTTGTCCTGGTTGCTGAACGACGACTCGACGTCCAGGCCGGGCAGGTCGAGGCCGCGGTAGCGCCCGTCGACGGCCGAGACGACCACGGCGCCGGTGACGAAGGGCGAGTCCGCGGTGTAGGCGACAGCCGCCGGACCCACCTGCAGGGTCCCGGCAGCGAGGTCGCGGCTCCAGCTCGCCCCCTCGCCGTCGGGGAACATCGAGGTCGGCACCTCGTGGACCCGGTCGGGGAGTGCGAGGGGGACGCCCGGGCCGCCCGCGACGTCGGGCAGGTCGGGGCCGGTGTCGCGGACCAGCGCCAGCCCTCCGACGGTCACCAGCGTGACCGCCGCCAGCGATGCCACCGCGGTGACGACCTGGCGACGCCGATGGGCGCGTCGGCCGCGCCGCCAGGTGTCGGGGTCCACCCGGACCGCCGGCTGCTTCTCGGCGAGGTCGTGGAGCAGGTCACCCAGACCGGTCGGGTCGGAGCCGGGGGAGTGAGGGGTCATCA
Organism: uncultured Actinomycetota bacterium; assembly: GCA_963721555.1. GTDB lineage: Bacteria > Actinomycetota > Actinomycetes > Propionibacteriales > Nocardioidaceae > Marmoricola_A. Next base: position 174,684 of record CAVRJU010000009.1, read on the forward strand.
GGCTCCTCCTGCCGGCTCGGTGCGCAGGGACAGGTGCTCGGCGAGGTGCGGCGCAACCGCGCGCAGCCGGGCGAGGGCGTCGCGGGTGCCGCTCTTGACGGTGCCGAGCCCGATGCCCAGGACCTCGGCGGCCTGCGCCTCGGTCAGGTCCTCGTAGAAGCGCAGGACGACGACCGCCCGCTGCTTGGGCGTCAGCTGGCGCAAGGCGGCCTCCAGGCTCAGCCGGAGGTCGGTGTCGCCCTCCCGGGCAGCCGCCGGGTCGTCGTCGTATGTCCTGAGGGGACCTCGCGCACGCGCCGGCGCCGACCAGGAGGTACGCCGTGCGCGACAACGCCTGCGCGAGCGTGCACGAAGGCGTCGGACGTCGGCTTGTCGGCGGTCACGGCCACCCCCTCTCACCACCCAGGACGCGTCGGACCGGGCTCTCGGAGGGTAGCGACCACGGACTTTTCCACGCCGGACCCGGGGGGCCGAAAAAAGGTCCAGGACCCGACCAGGGAGGGAGGGAGGTCGGGCCCTGTTCGAGCCGGCGGACCGACTCTCCGAGACCCGGTCCTGGAGGAGGACCTACCGGATCTCACCTGGCGCAACGACCGTGGTCTGCCGTGGTTACGCAGCTGGACGAGAAGTTTTCGGCGCCTTCACGACGGCTAGGCTGAGGGCTCTCGTCCCCCGCCTGGAAGGTGCCCGGTGACCACCGAACACGACCTGGTCCTCGTCGTCGACTTCGGCGCGCAGTACGCCCAGCTCATCGCCCGGCGGGTGCGTGAGGCGCGGGTCTACTCCGAGATCGTCCCGTCGTCGATGCCGGTGGCGGAGATGCTGGCCAAGAACCCCAAGGCGATCGTGCTCTCCGGCGGACCGTCCTCGGTCTACGAGCCTGGCGCCCCGCAGATCAGCGACGACCTCTTCGGCGCCGGCGTCCCGGTCTTCGGCATGTGCTACGGCTTCCAGGTCATGGCGCAGGCCCTCGGCGGCGAGGTCGCGCGCACGGGAGTCTCGGAGTACGGCCGCACGCCGGTCGAGGTCGAGGAGCCGGGCACGCTGCTGGCCGAGGTGCCGGCCGTGCACAAGGTCTGGATGAGCCACGGCGACTCCGTCGTCGGCGCTCCCGAGGGCTTCACCGTGCTGGCCTCCACGGTCGTCTCGCCGGTCGCGGCCTTCGAGCACGTCGAGCGCGGCTTCGCCGGCGTGCAGTGGCACCCCGAGGTCATGCACACCGAGCACGGCCAGACGGTGCTGGCCCACTTCCTGCACCACATCGCCGGATGCCGCCAGACCTGGACGATGGTCAACATCGTCGAGGAGCAGCTCGAGCGCATCCGGGAGCAGATCGGTGACGCCCGCGCCATCTGCGGTCTCTCCGGCGGTGTGGACTCCGCCGTCGCGGCGGCGCTGGTGCAGCGCGCCATCGGCGACCGGCTGACCTGCGTCTTCGTCGACCACGGGCTGCTGCGCCAGGGCGAGGCCGAGCAGGTCGAGCGCGACTTCGTCGCCGCCACCGGTGTCGACCTGCACGTCGTCGACGCCCAGGCGCGGTTCCTCGACGCCCTGGCCGGCGTCACCGACCCCGAGACCAAGCGCAAGATCATCGGCCGCGAGTTCATCCGGGTCTTCGAGCAGGCCGAGATCGACGTCATCGGCGAGGCCGCCGCCCAGGGCGAGAAGGTCCAGTTCCTGGTGCAGGGCACGCTCTACCCCGACGTGGTCGAGTCCGGTGGCGGCAGCGGCACCGCCAACATCAAGTCCCACCACAACGTGGGCGGCCTGCCCGAGGACCTCGAGTTCGCGCTCGTCGAGCCGCTGCGCACGCTGTTCAAGGACGAGGTGCGCCTCGTCGGCGAGCAGCTCGGGCTGCCGTCGGAGATCGTGTGGCGCCACCCGTTCCCCGGGCCGGGCCTCGGCATCCGCATCATCGGCGAGGTCACCCACGAGCGCCTCGAGATCCTGCGGGCCGCCGACGCCATCGCCCGCGAGGAGCTCACCCGGGCCGGCCTGGACCGAGACATCTGGCAGTTCCCCGTGGTGCTGCTCGCCGACGTCCGCTCGGTCGGCGTCCAGGGCGACGGCCGCACCTACGGCCACCCGATCGTGCTGCGTCCCGTCACGTCCGAGGACGCGATGACGGCCGACTGGGCCCGCCTGCCCTACGACGTCGTCGAGACCATCTCCACCCGCATCACCAACGAGGTGCGCGAGGTCAACCGGGTCACCATCGACGTCACCAGCAAGCCGCCGGGCACCATCGAGTGGGAGTGACACGACGGCCCGGCCGCTGACAGCGACCGGGCCGGCGTACGGCGTCCGTGGGCTCAGCGGCCGCCGGCGACGCGCTTCGAGTGGCGGCGGATCTGCTCCCAGTTGCGCTTGTACTCGGTCCAGGCCGAGCGCAGCGAGATGTTCAGGGTGTTCTCGTCACCCTTGTCGAGCCCACCGTCGACCCAGTTGGCCGAGCCGGTCATCACCTCGTGCGCGGCGTTGTTGTCACCGTAGGCGCCCTTGACCAGGACGTACTTCGTGTGGGCACGGAGCTCCTTGCGGTCGTCGCCCGTGAGGTCCCAGCGGCTGTTGTACAGCGGCACGCCCGTCTGGCGGGCCTTCTGGCGCAGGTAGTAGGCCATCTTCTTGGACGGGGCGCCGAAGATGACCGCGACCGCGCAGCCCTCGCGCTTGAGGGAGAAGACCTTGTCGGCCAGGTAGGTGCCCCGGGTGCCGCGCCAGCCGAACATGGAGACGTGGACCTGGGTGCGGCCCAGCGAGCTCCCCCGGCAACGGATCTTGTTGAGGTCCGCCAGGACGGGGTCGTTGGCCATCGGTGGCGCGGGCCATCGGGTAGAAGCGCGTGGTGAAGGGCCCGTCGACGACCTCGCGCAGCTCGCCACCTCCGGGCTTGTCCTCGGTCATCTCGCGGTGGATCTGCCGGTAGCCGTCGAACGTCTTCTGGCGGTTCGAGGTGGTGTAGAGGTCGTTCCAGCCGTACTCCCCGCCACCCAGGTTCAGGTTCGACGAGCTGATCATCGACACCCAGCGGGCGTCGCCGCTGTTGGACATCGCGTAGAACTTGCTGTGCATGTTGCCGGCGCCGCTGGCGTTCCCCAGGCAGCTGCCGACGCACTGCGTGACGTAGCTGCCGTCGCTGCCCCAGGTGGCCTGGGAGTCGGTGGGGATCGCGAGGCTGTTGACGACGCGCTTCTGCGACCAGTCGTCGGTGCCGGTCTGGGTGCCGGTCTCGTTGCCGCTGGCGTCGGTCTCGATGGCGTCCGGCATCAGGCGCGGCGAGGCCGGCGGCGGCTCCTCGACCGGGGGCGGCAGGGCGGTGTCGCACGGCCCGCGGGTGGGCGCTTCGAGGTTCCCGTCGCCGTCGGTGTCGCGCGGGTTGTCGGCGTTGAGCACCTGGATGAGGTTCTGCGCGCTCTTGGTGCCGATGCCGGAGTCGAGGATGACCCGGACCGAGACGCCGCGCCGGCACGCCCCGATCAGGGCGTCCGAGGAGGGCTTGCGGTCCATGAGGTAGGCCGAGATCAAGATGATCGGCGTCGGGTCGTCCGCGGTCGGACGCACCTGCCGGATCGCCTCCTCGACGTGCTTGATGATCCGGTAGGTCTCCTGGCTGTCACCCCACGGCGGCGGCACGTTGAAGGTGCCGCCCTCCTTCGGGACGTAGGCAAGGGCCGGCGCGCTGGTGACGACCAGACCGCACAGCAGGATCAAAAACAGGAAGATGCGACGCACCGAGAGTCCCCTCACTCGACCAGAACACGTCGAACTGTACATCCGACAACGGTCGTCCACGCTCGCAACGACCCGCTGCCCGAGTGGCGGAGGCGACGGGAGAGGCCAGATTTCCTATGATGCAGACTCGACTCGACCTCTGGGGGCTCCACCGACATGGCCCGCTTCACCACCGGCATGCAGACGCTGATCCGGCACCAGCTCATGAAGCGCGTCGGTCCGATGGACCTCTCCCAGGTCCACCGCGTCCCGGACCGGCTCGTGTGGCCGCTGCGCCGCGACGGGTTCGACCCGGTGGCGCGCCTCGGTGAGCAACGCGAGTCGGCCCCCGTCGCGCGGCTGACCTCCTTCCTGGGCCTCGACGTGTGGCTGGTCACCGGCGAGGCCGAGGTCCGCACCGTGCTGGCCGACGCGACGTCGTACAGCAACGACATCCGCCCGTACGTCGGCGCGGTCGGGGACGCGGCCACCGGCGACATCGGCGGGCTCGGGTTCACCGACGCCCCCGACCACACCCGCCTGCGCAAGCTGCTGACCCCCGAGTTCACGATGCGGCGGCTGGCCCGGCTGCGCCCGCGCATCGAGGAGATCGTCGAGACCCAGCTCGACGTCCTCGAAGCGGCCGAGCGGTCGGAGGCCGGCGCCGACCTGGTGCGCGACTTCGCCTTCCCGGTGCCGTTCCTGGTCATCTGCGAGCTGCTCGGTCTCCCGGTCGAGGAGCGGGAGACCTTCCGCTCGCTGGCCTCCGCGCGCTTCGACGTGAGCCATGGCGGCTCGGGCGCGTTCGGCGCGGTGTCGGCCTCGCGGGAGTTCCTCAAGGACTTCACCCGGCGGCAACGGCTCGCCCCCGGCGAGGGGCTCGTGGGCCAGATCATCCGCGACCACGGCGACGACATCGACGACCGCGACCTCGCCGGCCTGGCCGACGGCGCCTTCACCGGCGGCCTCGAGACCAGCGCGAGCATGCTCGCCCTCGGCACCGCCGTGCTGCTGCAGGACGCCGACACCTACCGTCGGCTGGCCCACGAGCCGGCCCTCGTCGAGACCACCGTCGAGGAGCTGCTGCGCTACCTCTCGGTGGTCCAGGTCGCCTTCCCGCGCTTCGCCCGTCAGGATCTCGTCGTCGCGGGCCAGCGGATCAGGAGGGGCGACGTCGTCATGTGCCACCTCGCCGCCGCCGCACGCGACCCCCGGGCCGGCCTCGACGAGGACTTCGACCCCGAGCGCACCCCGGTGCGCAGCACCCTGGCCTTCGGGCACGGCTTCCACCGGTGCGTCGGCGCCGAGCTGGCCCGCATGGAGCTCCGCATCGCCTATCCGGCCCTGTCCCGGCGCCTGCCCGACCTCGCCGTGCGCAGCACCGGGCCTCTCGTCTTCCGCGAGAAGTCCATCGTCTACGGCCTCGACGAGATGCCGGTCGACCTCGGCGCCGACCGCGGGGCCGCGCTCAGCTGACCCGACCCCGCGCGGCGGTCCAGGCGGCGTCGAGGGAGCGCGAGCCTCAGGCGCGCACGCCGTACGTCGTGGTGCGCTCGCGCACGCCTCGACCGATCCCGGCGGCGATCTCGGTGATCTCGGCGACCGTCTTCGCGGAGCCGTGCTCGGAGCCGGCCATGCGGGAGATCGTCTCCTCCATGAGCGTGCCGCCGAGGTCGTTGCAGCCCGAGCGCAGCATCAGGCGCGTGCCCTCCACGCCGAGCTTGACCCACGACGTCTGGACGTTGTCGACCCGACCGTGCAGCAGGATGCGGGCCGTCGCGTGGACCGCGACGTTGTCGCGCAGCGTCGGGCCCGGGCGCGCCACGCCGGCCAGGTAGATCGGGGCGCTCGTGTGGACGAACGGCAACGGCACGAACTCGGTGAACCCGCCCGTCTCGTCCTGGATGCGCTGCAGCACCCGCAGGTGCGTCACCCAGTGGTCCGGCCGGTCCACGTGGCCGTACATCATCGTCGCGCTGGAACGGATCCCGAGCCGGTGCGCCGTCGTCACGACCTCGACCCAGGCGCTCGTCGGGAGCTTGCCCTTGGTCAGGATCCAGCGCACGTCGTCGTCGAGGATCTCCGCGGCGGTGCCGGGGATCGTGTCGAGCCCGGACTCCTGGGCCTTCAGCAGCCAGTCGTGGATCGACAGCCCCGTGCGGGACGCCCCGTTCACCACCTCCATCGGGCTGAAGGCGTGCACGTGCATCTCCGGCACCCGGCGCTTCACCGCCGCCGCGATGTCGAAGTACGCCGTTCCCGGCAGCTCGGGGTCGATCCCGCCCTGCATGCACACCTCGGACGCCCCGAGCCGCCACGCCTCCTCGGCCCGGTCGGCCACCTGCTCCATCGACAGCGAGTAGGCGTCCGCGTCGGTCCGGCGCTGGGCGAAGGCGCAGAAGCGGCAGCCGGTGTAGCAGACGTTGGTGAAGTTGATGTTGCGGTTCACCACGTAGGTCACGTCGTCGCCGACCACGTCGTGGCGCATGTCGTCGGCCAGGCGGCGCACGGCGTCGAGGTCGTGGGCGTCGGCGGTGAACAGGGCCAGCGCCTGGGCGTCCGAGAGCTGCTTCGGGTCCTTCTCGGCCTGGCGCAGCGCGTCGGCGACCGACGGGGTGAGGGGGGTGGGGGGCGAGGGGGTCGCGTGGGAGGGCTCGGAGGGGCTCCCGGCGCCCAACCACCCCTTCCGCTCCTTCGTCGCTCCAGGGGGGCCAGACCCATCCACGGTCGCCGGGAGCCCCTCCGAGCCCTCCGGCGCAAACCCTCGTGTCCCTGCCCGCTCCGGCAGCTCGGCCTCGGTCTCCGGTGCGGGCGCTCGCGTCGCTGCAACCTCGGCGGCGGTGGTGTTCTGGGTGGCGAGCTGGTCGCGGAGGGACTGCCACGAGCCGTAGACGTCCTCGAAGTCGGAGCGGCGGTCGGTGGTGCGGCCGGTGGTGTCGATGGTCTCGTGGAGGTCGGTGCGACCCGAGCCGGCGCCGCCGGCGTCGAGGCCACCCTGGTCGGGCTCCTGCCACGGCAGGCCCACGGGGCGGGCGTCGGGACGGAGGTAGCCGTCGTCGTCGGCGAGGGCGGCCACGTGGGGGCGGACCCGGGGGTCGATCCAGGGGTCGCCGGCCCGGACGTAGGAGGCGTGGGCGGTCAGGCGCGGGCGCAGGACGAACCCGGAGTCCGCGGTGACGTCGCGCAGCCGGTCGAGGGACGGCCAGGGTCGCTCGGGGTTGACGTGGTCGGGGGTGAGCGGGGAGACGCCGCCCCAGTCGTCGATGCCGGCGGCGAGGAGGGCGCGGCACTCGGCGAGGTCGACGAGGTTCGGCGGGGCCTGGACCCGCATGGTGGGGCCGAGGACCAGACGGGTCACGGCCAGGGTGGCGACGTACTCGTCGAGGCCGAGGTCGTCGACGGAGCGCATCGCGGTGTCGGGCTTGGCGCGGAAGTTCTGGACGATCACCTCCTGGAGGTGGCCGTACTGCCGTCCCACGGAGCGCAGCGCGAAGATGGTCTCGGCGCGCTCGCGCAGCGTCTCCCCGATGCCGACGAGCAGCCCGGAGGTGAACGGCACGGAGAGTCGGCCGGCGTCCTCGAGCACGCGGAGGCGTACGGCGGGGTCCTTGTCGGGGGAGCCGTGGTGCGGCTGCCCCTTCTCGGTGAAGAGGCGGGTCGAGGTGGTCTCCAGCATCATGCCCATGGAGGGGGAGACGGGCTTGAGGCGGTTGATCTCCTGCCACGACATGACGCCCGGGTTGAGGTGGGGCAGGAGCCCGGTCTCCTCGAGCACCCGGACCGCCATGGCGCGGACGTAGTCCAGCGTCGAGCCGTAGCCGTGCTCGTCCAGCCACTGCTCCGCCTCCGGCCAGCGCTCCTCGGGACGGTCGCCGAGGGTGAAGAGGGCCTCGGCGCAGCCCAGGGCGGCGCCCTGGGTCGCGATCGCGAGCACCTCGTCGGGGGACAGGAACGGCTCGTGCCCGGTCGCGGCCAGCTTGCCCGGCACGGTCACGAAGGTGCAGTAGTGGCAGCGGTCGCGGCACAGCCGGGTCAGCGGGATGAAGACCTTCGGCGAGTAGGTGATCGTGCCGGGTCGACCGGCGGCCACCAGCCCTGCGTCACGGACACGGCCGGCCGCCTCGACCAGGGCCGCGAGGTCCTCACCGCGCGCCGCCAGGAGGGCCTCGGCCTCGGCCACGTCCAGAGCGACGCCTCGGCGCACGCGGGCCAGCGCTCGTCGTACCTGCTGGGGGGTGGGCGCCTCGATCACCCCGCGAGCGTAACGACAACCCGGCGCGGGCAAGGCCGGCCGACCGGGCAGGGAGACGCAGACCACACACAAGGGAGCGCGGCGGGGGAGCGGAGGTGGCAGCACACCTGGGGGTGTGACTGCGGCTGGACACGGCCCGTAGCGTGGCGAGATGCCCCCAGAGTCCGCACCCGTCCTGCTGCGCGCCGCCGGCGATCCCGGTGTGGGCGCGCCGCCGGCGGCCCTCGTCAGCCTCGCCGCGGCCTCTGCGACCGAGGTGGCGGGGGACCTCCACCGCTCCGCCGACCTGGCCCGCGCCCTCGGCCGCGAGGCCCCACGACCCGGCACGGGGTCCACGCTGCTGCTCTGGGAGCTGCTCGCCACGCTCGGCGCCGCCGACCTCAGCGTCGCTCGGGTCGTCGAGCCCCACCTCGACGCGCTCGCCATCCTGGACCAGGCCGGAGGCGTGGCCGAGGACGAGGTCGACCTGCTCTGGGGCGTGTACGCCGCCGAGGGGCCGCCGCCCCGGCTGACGGCGAGCCCGACCCGTCAGGGCTGGGAGCTCTCGGGACGCAAGCACTGGTGCTCGGTGGCCGACGTCGCCGACCGTGCCCTGGTGACCGCCTGGATCGACGAGGACGACCGGCAGCTCTTCGCGGTGCCGCTCGGAGACCCCGGCGTGAAGTCGGCCAGCGAGCAGGCGTGGGTCGCCCGCGGCCTCCAGCAGATCACCAGCACCGCGCTGGACTTCCACGAGGTCCCGGCCGATGCCGTCGGCGAGCCCCGCTGGTACATCCAGCGCCCGGGCTTCGCCTGGGGCGGGATGGGCGTGGCCGCGGTCTGGTACGGCGGCGCGGTCGGCGTCGCCCGCCGGCTCCTCGCCCAGGCCGAGAGCCGGCCGCTCGACCAGATCGGCCAGATGCACCTCGGTGCGCTGGAGGCGTCGCTGGCGGGCGCCCGTGCGGTCCTCGTCGAGGCCGCCGCCGCGGTCGACGCCGGTCAGGCCGACGCAGAGCACGGCGAGCGCATCGCGTTGACCGTGCGGCAGGTCGTCCGGCGCGCCGCCGAGGAGGTCCTGCTCCGCACCCAGCACGCGCTCGGCCCCGGTCCCCAGGTCTCCGAGCCCGACCACGCGGCCCGTATCGCCGACCTCGAGCTCTACCTGCGCCAGGAGCACGCCGAGCGTGACCAGGCCGCCCTGGGGCGCTGGCTGCTCGACGCCCTCCCCGAGGTCGGGTGGTGAGGTCGGGCCCCACCGGCGCCGCTGAACCGGCTGCCCCGACCCGGCTCCGACGGCCCTGGCAGGTCCTGGTGGTCGTGCCGGCCCGCAACGAGGAGGCCGTCCTCAGTGCCTGCCTGGCCTCGGTCGACCGTGCCGCCGACCGGGTGCGCCGCGCCCGCCCCGGCGTCACGGTGACCGTGGTGGTCGTGCTGGACTCCTGCACCGACCGCACCGCTGACGTGCTGGACCGCTTCCCCTACGTGGGTCGTGTGGAGGTGACCGTCGGTCGGGTCGGTGCCGCACGGGCCGCCGGTGTGGAGCTGGCGCGCTCCCACGTGTCCGAGCAGGAGACCGCCGACCAGCACGAGGGCGACGGCGAGCGCACCTGGCTGGCCAGCACCGACGCCGACGGCCGGGTGCCCGCCGACTGGCTGGTCGGACAGCTCGAGCACGCCGACCGGGGCGCCGCCGCCGTGGTGGGGACGGTCGAGCCCGACCCGGCCCTGGCCGCGCCGCTGCGGGCCCGGTGGCTGGCGCTGCACTCGACGCGCGACGGGCACACCCACGTGCACGGGGCCAACCTCGGGGTGCGGCTCGACCACTACGACGCAGTCGGCGGGTTCGAGCCGCTGTCCGAGCACGAGGACGTGCGGCTCGTGGAGCGGCTGGTCGAGTCCGGGGCGCCGCTGGTGCGCACCGGCGACGGCTGCGTCACCACCTCGTCGCGCCGGGTGGGACGCACGCCCGGCGGGTTCGCGGCCTACCTCGCAGCCCTCGACGAGCTGCACGACCGCGCTGCGGCGGAGGTGACCGACCGTGCCGTCGGATGAGACCAGGGCCCGACCTCCCGCCTTCGCACGACCGGACGCGGGGGGCGACGACGAGACGTGGCGGGCCCTGCCCCAGTGGCGCTCGGTGCCCTCGCTGCGGCTGGGACCGGACCCCGACGAGGCTCGCAGCCACTCCGCAGGACCGTCGCCGTCCGGGCGCCACCCCGTGGTCTGCGGACGCGAGCGGCTCGTCGTGGTGGTCGCCCACCCCGACGACGAGACGCTGGCCTGCGGCGGGCTGCTGGCCCGCGCGGCGGAGCACGACCTGCCCACGGTGGTGGTGGTCGCGACCGACGGTGAGGCCTCCCACCCCGACAGCCCCACGCTGGACCCCGAGACGCTCGCGGGACGACGCCGTGCGGAGCTGGTCGCGGCGGTCGCGGTGCTCCACCCCGCGGCACGGTTGATCCGGCTCGGGCTCCCTGACGGCCGGCTGCCCGGTCACGAGGACGCCATCGCCGACCGGCTGCGCGACGTGGTCGACGCCGACACCCTGCTGGTCTCGACGTGGCGACACGACGCGCACGGCGACCACGAGGCGGTGGCGCAGGCCGCGGCCGACGTCGCGATCGAGACCGGTGCCCGCCACCTCGAGGCCCCCATCTGGCTGTGGTACTGGGGCGAGCCCGCCGACGTGCCGTGGCAGCAGTGCACGGTGCTCCCGCTGACCCCGGGCGAGGTGGCGGCCAAGGAGCAGGCGCTGGCGTGCTACCCGTCGCAGACGGCGCCGCTCTCGGACGCCCCCGGGGACGAGGCCGTGCTGGACGAGGCGATGCTGTCGTCCTTCCGACGCTCCTACGAGACCTACATCGAGTCGGCGCTCGTGCCCGGTGCGTCGCGGGCGGCGTCCGGGTCGGTGCAGTCGCAGGCGCCGCACCAGCCGCACCAGGAGCGGCGTACGCCGGACGCGGTCGTCGTCTTCGAGGAGCTGCACCGCGCCGACGCCGACCCGTGGCGGACCGCCTCGTCCTGGTACGAGGCCCGCAGACGCGCCCTGGCGCTGGCCCTCCTGCCGCGCGAGCGGGTCGGGTCGGCGCTCGAGGTCGGCTGCTCCGTCGGAGAGCTGACCGCGGCGCTCAGCGAGCGGGCCGACCACGTGCTCGGTGTCGACGTCAGCGAGACCGCGCTGGCCGCGGCCGCCCAGCGCTGCGCGGGGCGCCCGGTGCACTTCGAGCGGCGCCGCGTGCCGGAGGAGTGGCCGGACGGCCGGTTCGACCTCGTCGTGCTCTCGGAGGTCGGCTACTTCCTCAGCGGCGCCGAGCTGGCCGAGACCCTGTGGCGCGCGTGCCGGTCGCTCACCGCCGACGGGGCCGTCCTGCTCGTGCACTGGCGACACGAGGTCGACGGCTGGCCGCTGGACGGCGCCGAGGTGCACGGCGCCGCGGGCCGGGTCGCGGCCGAGCACGACCTGACGCTGGCCACCCGGGTGGTCGACGACGACGTGCTCCTCGACCTCTACCGACCCCGCCGGCGGCGCACGCTGGCCGCGGAGGAGCGTGCGGGGGGCACCTGAGCCGGGCGCGCACGGGGTCACGCTGTGGTCGAGCGGCTCCACCGTGGAGCGCTGCGGGGTAGATTGCTGCGGTGAGCACGAGTGAGATCTCGCGGGTCCCCGGTTCCTCGGAGGACGGCGGTCGCGACGCCGGGTCGGCGGTGCGGCCGGTCAGCGTCGCGCTGGTCAACGACCACGAGCTCGTCGTGCGCGGGCTCCAGCGGATGCTGGAGGAGTTCGAGGACCGGATCCGTGTCGTCGAGCTCGACGTGAACGTCGGTGTCGCCCAGCCCGTCGACGTGGCGCTCTACGACACCTTCTCGGTGCCCCAGGTCACCTCCAGCGACATCGACGACCTCATCGGTCAGGCGCGGGTGGCCAGCGTGGCCGTCTACAGCTGGAACATGCACGAGAAGCTGGTCCGCGAGGCGCTCGACAAGGGCGTGCGCGGCTACCTGTCGAAGTCGTTGCAGGGCCACGAGCTGGTCGACGCCCTCGAGCGGGTCGCCGCCGGTGACGAGGTGGTGCTGCCCGCCGCCGACATCGGCAAGGAGGTCGAGGCCGTCGGCGGCGACTGGCCCGGTCGTGAGCACGGGCTGTCGGCGCGACAGGCCGAGATCGTCTCCCTCATCACCCAGGGCCTCAGCAACAGCGCGATCGCCGAGCGCACGTACCTCTCCCCGAACACCGTGAAGAGCTACATCCGCGAGGCCTACCGTCACATGGAGGTCACCAGCCGCACCCAGGCCGTGCTGTGGGGCATCGAGCACGGCATGGTCCCGGCCCGCGCACGCATCATCACCGACCGGCCGCCCTCGCGACGCCCCGAGTCCTGAGCCGGGTCCCGTCGGTCCCGCGCGGACCGGTCAGGCCTGCCAGGACTCCCAGAGCCGCGCGTAGGACCCGCCGCGCGCGACCAGCTCCTCGTGGGAGCCGAGCTCGCTGACCACGCCGTCCTCGACGACGGCCACCCGGTCGGCGTCGTGGGCGGAGAACAGCCGGTGCGCGATCGCGACGACCGTACGACCCTCCAGCACCGCCGCCAGCGAGCGTTCCAGGTGCCGTGCGGCGCGCGGGTCGATGAGCGAGGTTGCCTCGTCGAGCACCAGCGTGTGGGGGTCGGCGAGCACCAGCCGCGCCAGCGCCACCTGCTGGGCCTGGGCCGGTCCCAGCGCGAGCCCGCCGGAGCCCACGACGGTGTCGAGACCCTCGGGCAGCGCGCGCACCCAGGCATCCGCGTCGACCGCCTCCAGGGCGGCGTGGAGCTCGGCGTCCTCGACCGGGACGCCGGCCGGGCGGTCGAGCGCCAGGGCGAGGTTCTCGCGCACGGTCCCGACGAACACGTGGTGCTCCTGCGTCACCAGCGCGACCCGGCCGCGCAGCTGCGCCAGGGGCAGCTCGGTGAGCCCGACCCCACCCACCTCGACCGTCCCGGTGCGGGGCGGGTGGATGCCGGCCAGGAGACGGCCGAGCGTGGACTTGCCCGCACCCGAGGGGCCGACCATCGCGAGCCGCTCCCCGACGGCCAGCGTCAGGTCCACGCCGTGGAGCACGTCACGGCCCTCGAGGTAGGAGAAGCGCACGTCGCGGGCGACCAGCGCGTCGCCGTCGGGGACCCGGTCGGTGGTGACCCGGTCGTCGGGCACCTCGGCGACGCCGAGCAGCCGCGCGAGCGACGCCGCTCCCACCTGGAGCTCGTCGAGGATGCCCACGAGCCGGTCGACGGGGTCGATGAGCATCTGGACGTAGAGGGTCGCGGCCGTCACCTCGCCGAGCGACACCTGGCCGCGGCTGTAGAGCCAGCCACCGAGCAGCAGCGTGGCGACGCTCGGCAGCAGGTAGGACGTCACCTCGACGCTCGGGAAGAACCGGGTGCGGAGCATGAGTGTGTAGCGCTCGGCCGCGTAGGACTCCGCGATGTCGGAGTCGATCCGTGCGATGCGCGCGCCGGCCAGGTCCAGCGCCTCGACGGTGCGGGCGCCCTCGACGGTCTCGGTGAGCGTGGCGTTCATGCGGGAGTAGCTGGCGTTCTCACGCAGGTAGCCGGCGCCCGCGCGGCGGAGGTACCACCGGGCGCCGATGACGACGCCGGGCACGCCGACCAGCAACGGCCCGGCCACCCACACCCCGACGAACAGCGCCGCCACCACGGTCAGCAGCGCGGTGATGAGCGCGATCAGCCACTCCGGCAGCGCCCAGCGCACCGACCAGCCCAGCTGTTCGATGTCGCGGGAGGTGCGCGTCAGCAGGTCGCCCGAGCCGGCTGACTCGACGGTGCCGATCGGCAGAGCCAGCGTGTCGCGGACGAAGTCCTCGCGCAGCTCGGCCAGCACCTGCTCGCCGAAGACGAAGGAGCGGAACCGGGCGGCCCGGGTGAGCAGGGTCTGGGCGACGAGTGCGGCGGCGATGACGAGAGTGAGCCGGTCCACGGTGCCGACACCGCCCCCGGACTGGACCTCCTCGACGATCGCGCCCAGCAGGCGCGGTGCGACCAGGCCGGCCAGTGCGGCCGAGGCGTGCAGGGCGAGCATCGTGACCAGCAGACGGCGGTGGCGGCGCGCGAGGCGGACCAGGTAGGCGCGCAGGGTCCGGCGGCCGGCGACGGGCAGGGTCCGGCCCGGCGGGCTGACCCCGCTGTCCGGGTCGAGCGGGTCGGGCGGGCCGTCCTGGGTCGTGTCGAGGGTGCTCACGCGTGGACCTCCTCCTCGCGCGTCACGACGGCCCGGTAGCGCGGCACCCGGGCCAGCAGGTCGCGGTGCCGGCCGGTCGCGACGACGCGCCCGTCCACCAGCAGGGCGACCTCGTCGGCGCGGTCGAGCAGCAGCGGCGAGGTCGAGGTGACCACGGTCGTGCGGCCCCCGCGCACGCCCGCCAGCCGCTCGGCGATCCGCGCCTCGGTGTGGGCGTCGACGGCCGAGGTCGGCTCCACCAGCAGCAGCACCTCCGGGTCGGCCAGGAGGGCGCGGACCAGCACGAGCCGCTGCCGCTGGCCACCGGAGAACGACCGGCCGCGCTCGGCGACCCAGGACCGCAGTCCGGCGGGCAGCCCGTCGACCACGTCCTCGGCGGAGGCGGCGTGGAGGGCGCTCACGACGGTGGTGTCCTGAAGCCCGGTGCCGCGCACGTCGAGCTGCTCGCCCAGGGGGCCGGAGAACAGCGTGCTGGTGGTGTCGCTGACCACGATGCGTCGCCGTACGACGTCGAGGGGGACCTCGTCGAGCGGCACGTCGCCCCACCGGACGTCACCGTCGGTGAAGCGTCCGAGCCGGTCGACGACCTCTGCGGTCTCCTCGGGACGCTCCGAGACCAGAGCGGTCAGCAGGCCGACGCGCACCCGGACGCCGCTGGTGAGGTCGACCAGGTCGGCGGGCTCCGCCGGGGCCGGCACGGGCCTGCCGGCGGTGGGCAGGTCGGGCTCGAGGGCGAGCACGGTGCAGATGCGGCGGGCAGCCACCGCGGCCCGGATCCACTTGTTCATGGCCTCGGTCGCGGTGCGCAGCGGGATCATGAGGAACGCGGCGTAGCCGTAGAACGCCACGAGCTCGCCGACGGTGATGGCGCCCTCGACCGCGAGCCGCGCGCCCAGCCAGACGACGAGCACGACGAAGGTCCCGGGCAGCGCGACCTGGGCGGCTTCGAGCACCGACTGGAGCCGGCCGACCTCGACGCCGGCGCGCCGCACCTGCTGGGACTCGCGGACGTAGCGCTCGTGGAAGACGCGCTCGCCGCCGATCCCGCGCAGCACCCGCAGCCCGGCCACGATGTCGGTGGCGAGGTTGGACAGGTCGCCCATCATCGAGCGTTGCGTCAGGTTGCGGCGCTGCAGCGGGCCGAGCAGCGGGCCCAGCGCGAGCAGCATCAGCGGCACGCCGAGCAGCACGACCAGGCCCAGCACGACCGAGGTCTGCAGCAGCAGGACCGCCACCACGACGAAGGAGACGACGGCGCCGGCCGCCCGCGCCGAGACGTCCATGGCGTTGCCGATGTGGGACAGGTCGTTGGTGCCGATGGCGACGACCTCGCCGGTGGCCACGCGCTTGGGCAGGGCGGCGCCGAGACGGGTCGCCTGCCGGGTGACGAGCTGGACGACCCGGTACGCCGCTGTCAGCCAGTTGGTGACCGCGAAGCGGTGCCGCATGATGCCGGCCGCGGCCTGCACGGCACCGATCCCCAGCATGAGGCCGGTCCACCGCAGCAGCGCCCCGGTGTCCTGGGCCGTCACGCCCTGGTCGATGGCGCGGCCCACGACGGCCGGCATCACCGCCTGGCACAGCATCCAGGTGATGCCGAGGAGCATCCCGACCACGATCGTGCGCCACTGACCTGTCACCAGCCACCACAGGAAGCGTGCCGGTGACCGGTGGTCCGCGGTGCCGGGGTGGTCGAGAGGAAGGTGGCGCACCGAGCCAGGCTAGGTTCCCGGTGGTGCCCGACGCATCCGGGTTTCTCCCGGTGGGCGTGTGCCGTCAGTGCGAGTCGGCCGTCCGCTCCTCGTCGCGCGTGCCGGCACGCGGGACCAGGTCGAGGTGGATCCGGTTCTTCACCGACTTCTCCTCCGGCACCTCGATGAACAGCAGCCGGTGCCCGGAGACCGGGTCCAGGACCATGCACTCCTCGTGGCCGGCGAGGTTCGGGTCGCCGTCGCGGCTCAACCGGGTTCCGGGCTCAGGTGCGTCGCGCCGACGAGGCGAGCGAGGCGACCAGCCCGATGGCGCCCACCACCACGAGGGTGAGGGGAAAGAGCCATGCGCTGTCGCCGGAGTCCACGACCCCGGTCTCGCGCAGCGCCCAGGAGGCGGCGATGCCGAGGAACACGAGCCCGGCCACGAGGTAGGAGATCGACAGCGGGTGGCGTCCGCCGTGCTGCTCGTCGGGCTCGGCACCGGTGTCGCCGGGCTCGCGGGTGGGGTCGGTGGTCATGGCTGCCTCAGCTCGATGTGTCCGAAGTCCAGGTCGGCGTCGACGGTGATGGTGGGGTCGTCGGCGTCGCCGAAGCGCCGGTCGAGGCCGAAGTCCCAGCCGCCGCGGGTGCCGTCGGGCCAGTCCACGGCGCCGCCGTACGCGACGTTCGCGACCAGCTCGACCGTGAGTCCCTCGGGCACCGTCACCAGCAGCTCGCCGGCGTTGGCCGAGAGGTCCAGTGTCCGACCGTCGAGGGCGTCGAGGTCGTCCACGTCCGTCAGGTCGACGGCGATGCGGCCCGCCGGGACGGAGTAGGAGCCCTCGAGCCCGTCGGCCGAGGTCGGGGCGACGGTGAGGTCGCGGTCGCCGTCGAAGCGGGGCTGGGTGACCGAGACCGCCGCCAGCGCCACGCAGCACAGGATCCCGAGCAGGACCAGCCCGCCCGGCCGGCCGTGGACCGAGCCGACCAGCAGCATGAGCCCGACGACGGTCAGCGCCAGGGCGGGGTAGGCACCGTCGACGACCGTCACCCCGCTGGCCTCGACCAGGCCCAGCACGCCGAGGGCCAGGGCGCCGAGGGCGAGCGTGGCGCCGAACAGCAGCGGCCCGCGCCGGCGGGGCGTCCAGGTCGCCGCCGGCGCCGGGGTGTACGTCGTCCCGCTCCAGCCCGGCGTGCCCACCGGGTCCCCGGCCGACCCAGGGGCGTCACCTCGGCGCTCCTCGCGGCGGTCACGGGCCATCAGCCACACCAGCGTGATGACGGCGATCACGACGAGGGGCGGCCACGAGAGGGACCCGCCGTCGAAGGTGTCGCCGAGCGCGAGGATCACGGCCAGCACCAGCACCGAGATCACGATGACGTTGCGGGTGGCGTCGCGCACCGACAGGGCCGAGCGACCGGTGGTGTCGTCGGGGACGACCAGCCACAGCACGGCGTACACCAGCAGGCCCGCGCCGCCGAAGAAGATGGCGACCACGAAGAGCACCCGCACGATGGTGGGGTCCACGTCCAGGTGGCGCGCCACACCTCCGGCGACGCCCGCCACCTTCTTGTCACTGTGACTACGACGCAGCAGGCGGTAGTCGCTGAGGTGGTCGCTGCGCCAGTGCCCGTTGTCGTGCCACCCGGGCGCCGGGCCACCCGGCGGGGACGGTGGGGGGGAGGTCGGCGGGGGAGGCCCCCCGGCGGGGGGCGGCGGCGCCTGCTGGTCGGTGTCGTTCATGGCTCCAGCGTGACCTGGTCGGGCGCCGTCCACCATCGGGGACCACCCTGATCCTGCCGGCCCGGTCTCGGGGTCCGGCCAGGGTTCGGGTCCGGGGTTCCACGCATGGGCGTGGGCACCGGGTTGTGTGACGATTCAAGGACCATGAGCAGCATCTCGCCTCCGCGCAAGGCCTTCCGCGTCCCGCAGGAGTCCTACCTGGGTGGCGTCTGCTCGGGCCTGGCACTCCACCTCGGCGTCGGCGCGACCTGGGTGCGGGTGTTCTTCCTCCTCACCGGGCTCTTCGGCTTCGGTGTCGTCTTCTACCTGGGGCTCTGGATCACCTTGCCGATGGCGCCCGCCCCGGTCGAGAGCCCCGGGCTCGAGGCGGCCTCGCGGCAGGGTCGGCGTCCGGGGCGGCCGACCGCGCTGCGCGACGCCGGACCCCACATCGCCTTCGTGGTCGTGCTGCTCGGGGTGGTGGGCCTGGTCGACGGCAACGGCGGTCCGGCACTGCTGTGGCCGGCGCTCTTCGCCGTCGGGGGCATCGCGGTGCTCTGGCGCCAGGCCGACCAGGCGCAGCGGGAGCGCTGGCTCGACACCACCACGCGCCTCGACGTGCGCCGGCTCGTGGTCGGCTCCGGCGGTTGGCCGGCGTACGCCCGCCTGGCGGCCGGTCTCGGGCTGCTGGTGACCGCGCTGCTGCTCTTCGCCGTCCAGAGCGGCCAGCTGCAGGTGGCGCGTGACGTGGTCGTGGCCGCCACGCTCGGGGTGGCCGGTCTGGCCGTCATCCTGGGGCCGTGGCTGGTCCGGCTCGTCGCCGACCTGGGCGAGGAGCGCGCCGCTCGGGTGCGGACCCAGGAGCGGGCCGACGTCGCGGCGCACCTGCACGACTCGGTGCTGCAGACCCTGGCGCTGATCCAGAAGAACGCCGCCGACCCCGGCCGGGTCGCCACGTTGGCCCGCGCCCAGGAGCGCGACCTCCGGTCCTGGATGTACGGCGACGCGCGTCCCGACGACGTGACCGTGACCAGCGCCCTGCAGGCTGCGGCCGCCGGGGTCGAGGACGCGCACGGCGTCCCGGTCGAGGTCGTCGTGGTCGGCGACTCCGGCGGCCGGGTCGCGGTGACCGAGCCGGTCCGCGCCGTCCTGCAGGCGGCCCGTGAGGCGATGGTCAACGCCGCCCGCCACGCCGGCGCGCCCGTGGTCGACGTGTACGCCGAGGTCGTGGTCGCCGGCGAGCGGTCCGGGACGCTCGACGTCTTCGTCCGCGACCGGGGCAGCGGCTTCGACCCCGGTGCCGTGCCCGCCGACCGGCTCGGGGTGCGCCACAGCATCCTGGACCGGGTGACCCGCCACGGCGGGCGGGCCGAGGTCCGCTCCCGACCCGGCAACGGCACCGAGGTCCGGCTCCACGTCGGCGACCTGGAGCTGGCGTCGCGCACCGGTCCCCAGCACGTCGACCAGCACCTCGACCAGCTCCGACCCACCGGAGGCAGCCACCCATGAGGACCGTCGTGATCGTCGACGACCACGCCATGTTCCGCGCCGGGGTCCGCTCCGAGCTCACCGGCGCGGTCGACGTGGTGGCCGAGGCCTCCGACGTGCCGACCGCGGTGGCGGCCGTGCTGACCCACCGTCCCGAGGTGGTGCTGCTCGACGTGCACCTGCCCGGGGGCGGCGGGGTGCAGGTGATGCGCGACGTCGCCCACCGCAGCCCTGCGACCCGCTTCCTCGCGCTGTCGGTCTCCGACGCCGCCGAGGACGTCATCGGCACCATCCGGGGCGGGGCCCGTGGCTACGTCACCAAGACCATCACCGGGCCCGAGCTGGTCGACGCCATCGAGCGGGTGGCCGACGGCGACGCCGTCTTCTCGCCCCGGCTCGCGGGCTTCGTGCTCGACGCCTTCGCCGGGTCGATCGAGGTGGCTCACGTCGACGAGGACCTCGACCGGCTCACCGAGCGGGAGCGCGAGGTCATGCGGCTGATCGCGCGCGGCTACGCCTACAAGGAGGTCGCGGCGGAGCTCTTCATCTCCGTCAAGACCGTCGAGACCCACGTCTCCAGCGTGCTGCGCAAGCTGCAGCTGAGCTCGCGCCACGAGCTCACCCGCTGGGCCGCCGACCGTCGCCTGCTCTGAGGCCGCGGTGCGACGTGCCGTGCGGCGCACCGGTCCCGTGCCGGTCAGTCGGCCGTGGCGGGGCTGTGCCGGTCGATGAGGGGTGAGAGCACGATGACGGTCTCGCTCTTGTCGACGTGCTCGGGCGAGCGGATCCGCTCCAGCGCCTGCTCGAGGTGGCGGACGTCGCGGGTGACGACCCGCAGCAGCGCGTCGGGCGAGCCGGTCACGGTCCAGGCGCCGACGACCTCCGGCACGCCCTCCCAGGTCTCCTTCAGCCGCCGGGGGGAGACCGTCCCGCTGCAGTGGACCTCGACGTAGGCCTCCGTGCTCCAGCCGACGGCCGCGGCGTCCACGACCGCGGAGAAGCCACGGATGATCCCGGTGGCCAGGAGCCGGTCGACGCGCCGCTTCACCGCCGGCGCGGACAGGCCGACCTCGGCGCCGATCTCGGCGAAGGTCGCGCGGCCGTCGCGCACCAGGTAGGCGATGACCTGACGGTCGATGGGGTCCAGGTCGCTCACGATCGCTCCATCCGTGGAGTGTGCAACGGATCGTCGATACACGCCAGTAGGCGCAACGAAACCGTGGTCACGACGCAACGGGCGACGATTGTTTGCACGAGCGCCCGCTCCTAGCCTGGACCCATGACCGCCACGATCCTGCCGCCGGGCCTCGCTCCGGCGCCCGCCTCGTCACCCGACGGCGCGAGCACGCGCCGGGCCACCCGCCGCCGGTTCGTGATGTGCCGCCCCGACCGGTTCGCCGTCACCTACAGCATCAACCCCTGGATGGACCCGCGGGTGCCGGTGTGCACCACCACGGCCGTCGCCCAGTGGGAGGTGCTGCGGACCCGCTACCTGGCGGCGGGCCACACGGTCGACGTCGTGGGCTCGGTGCCCGGGCTCCCCGACCTGGTCTTCGCCGCGAACGGCCTGCTGAGCCTGCCGGGCGGCGCCTACCGCTCGCGGTTCGCCTTCCCCGAGCGGGCTCCCGAGGCCGACGTGTACGCCGACTTCGTCACGGGTGCCGGGTTCGGGCCGGTCCACGCGACCTCCTTCACCAACGAAGGGGAGGGCGACTACCTCGTCGTCGGGCGCCGGGTCCTGGCCGGCACCGGTTTCCGCACCGACGTCGCCGCCCACCACGAGCTGGCATCTCTCAGCGGGCTCGAGGTGATCACCCTGGAGCTGGTCGACCCGCGCTTCTACCACCTCGACACCGCGCTGGCGGTCCTCGACGAGCACACCGTCGCCTACTTCCCGGGTGCCTTCAGCGCGCCGAGCCGGCGGGTGCTCGAGACCCTCTACCCCGACGCCGTCCTCGCCACGGAGGCCGACGCCGAGGTGCTCGGGCTCAACGCCGTCTCCGACGGCCTCCACGTCTTCCTCGCCGACCGGGCGACCGACCTGGCCCGACAGCTGCGCGAGCGCGGCTTCGAGCCCGTCGGTGTCGACCTGTCCGAGCTGCTCAAGGGCGGCGGCGGCGTGAAGTGCTGCACCCTGGAGATCCGGTCGTGACCGCCGTCGTCGAGCCGGCCGGGACCGGCCCTGCCGAGGCGGTCGCCGGCCCCGGTGTCGCGACCGAGCGGGAGATCGAGCTCGTCGGGCAGCACACGGCCCGCAACTACGCCCCCCTCCCGGTGGTGGCCGCGTCCGCCGAGGGATCGTGGATCACCGACGTCGACGGCCGGCGCCACCTCGACTGCCTCGCGGCCTACTCCGCGGTGAACTTCGGGCACCGGCACCCCGGGCTGACCGCGGTGGCCCACGCCCAGCTCGACCGGCTCACGCTGACCAGCCGGGCCTTCCACTCCGACCAGCTGGGCACCTTCACCCGCGAGCTGGCCGAGCTGGCCGGCAAGCAGCTGGTGCTGCCGATGAACACCGGCGCGGAGGCCGTCGAGAGCGCGCTCAAGGTGGCGCGCAAGTGGGGCGTGGAGACCAAGGGCGTCGCGCCCGACCGGGCGACCGTCGTCGTGGCCCACGGCAACTTCCACGGCCGGACGATCAGCATCGTGAGCTTCAGCGACGACCCGGTGGCCCGTGGCGGGTTCGGGCCCTTCACGCCGGGCTTCCGCCTCGTCCCCTACGGGGACGCCCAAGCCGTCGAGGACGCCATCGACGAGACCACGGTGGCCGTGCTGCTGGAGCCGGTCCAGGGCGAGGCCGGCGTCGTCGTACCGCCGCCGGACTTCCTGCCCCGGGTACGCGAGGTCTGCACCCGTGAGCGGGTCCTGCTGGTCTGCGACGAGATCCAGTCCGGCCTGGGACGCACCGGGCACACCTTCGCCTCCGAGCACTGGGGCGTGGTCCCGGACGTCTACACCCTCGGCAAGGCGCTCGGCGGCGGGATCGTGCCGGTGTCGGCCGTGGTCGCGGACCGCGACGTGCTCGGGGTGCTCAACCCCGGCGAGCACGGCTCCACCTTCGGCGGCAACCCGTTGGCCGCGGCCGTCGGGACAGCCGTGGTCCGGCTCCTCCGGGGTGGCGAGTACCAGGCGATGGCCCGCGAGCGTGGCGCCCAGCTCCACGCCGGCCTGACGTCCCTGATCGGGTCGGGCGTCACCGCGGTCCGCGGCCTCGGGCTGTGGGCCGGGGTGGACCTCGACCCGGCGGCCGGGGGCGGCAAGGCGGTCTGCCTGCGGCTCGCCGAGCGAGGCCTGCTGGTCAAGGACACCCATGGCGACACCCTGCGCTTCGCGCCGCCCCTGGTCGTGACCGCCGACGAGGTCGACTGGGCCGTGGAGCAGCTGGCCCGGGTGCTCCGCGAGACGCTCGGCCGCTGAGCAGCGCCTGGACGAGCGGGCGGACCCGACTCCCGCCGCGAGTTCGACCGTCCCACTACGTTGGGGGGATGACCGCCGACCCTGAGCAGGACAGCTCCTCGGACATCCCCGTGCAGCCCTCCGCACGCCCTCGCCGGGTGCTCGTGGCGGGAGCCTCGGGGTTCGTGGGCCGTCGTCTCTGCCCGGCCCTGGCCGAGGCCGGCCACGAGGTGGTCGCGATGACACGCCACCCCGACACCTACCGCGGCGTCGGGAAGCCGGTCTTCGGCGACGTGCACGACGCCGGCACGCTGACCGCGGCGCTCGAGGGCGTCGACGTCGCCTACTACCTGGTGCACTCCCTCGACAGCCCCGACTTCGAGCGCCTCGACGCCGAGGCCGCGACCGCCTTCGGGCGCGCCGCCGCCACCGCCGGCGTGGAGCGGATCGTCTACCTCGGCGGGCTCGGCAAGGAGGACGACGACCTCTCGCCCCACCTGCGCTCGCGGCGGGAGGTGGAGGACCTGCTGGGCCGCGCCGGCGTACCGGTCACCACGCTGCGCGCCGGCATCGTCATCGGCCACCAGGGGCTCTCGTGGGAGATGACCCGTCAGCTGGTGGAGCGGCTGCCGCTGATGGTCACCCCCCGCTGGGTCTCCACCCGGACCCAGCCGATCGCGCTCAACGACGTCGTCCGCTACCTCGTGTGCGTCCTGGAGGTCGACGAGACGGTCGGACGCCCGTTCGAGGTCGGTGGCGACGAGGTGCTGCGCTACTCCGACATGATGCGTCGTGTGGCGGCGATCGAGAACCGCCCGCTGTTCCTGCTGCCGGTGCCGCTGCTCTCGCCCAAGCTGTCGTCGCACTGGCTCAGCCTCATCACCGACGTCGACGCAGCGGCCGGGCGCTCGCTGGTCGACTCGATGGTCAACGAGGTCGTCGTCGAGGACGACGAGATCGGCCGGCTCATCGGCTTCGACCGGCTGGGCTTCGACGACGCCGTGCGTGGCGCGCTGTCGGACCGCGGCTCGCTGAAGGACCCCGGCCTGATGGGGCAGCTCAAGGGTCACCTGCCGATGTCGTTCAACCACCGGGTGCCGGTGCGCCACGACGAGTCGGCCGCCGTACGACGCCACCGGCGCCGTGTCGTCGCGGCGACCTCGGTCGCCGGCGCCGGGCTGCTGGGCGTCGGGTTGTCGACCGCACCCGGCTCGCGCGCCTTCTACGCCACCACGCTGGGAGTGGCCGGCACCTGGCTGGTCGGCGGCCTGGCCTCCGGTCCGCTGCACCTGGGATGGATCCAGACCCAGAACCAGACCGTACGACGGCCGGTGGTCGCGCCGGTGGCGACCGGTGTCGCCGCCTTCGGCGTCTTCTACGCCGGCGGGCTGGTGGTCCGGGAGATCCCGCCGCTCGCACGCTGGATCTCCAACGTCCTGGACTACGCCGACGCCGGTGACGACAAGCTGGTGTTCCTCACGACGCTGGCCAACGGCTTCGGCGAGGAGGTCTTCTTCCGCGGGGCGATGTTCGCCGCGCTCGGCGACAACCACCCCGTCGCGACGTCGACCGTGGTCTACATGCTGGCCACCGTGCCCACCCGCAACCCGGTCCTGGTGCTCGCCGCCGGCGCGATGGGGAGCCTGTGGGGCCTGCAGCGCGAAGCGTCGGCCGGGCTGCAGGCGCCGGTGCTCACGCACATGACGTGGTCGACGTTGATGCTGCGCTACCTGCCCCCGTTGTTCCGCGACGTCGCGGAGCACGACGGCCCGACGGCAGCTGCCGTCGGACCGGCGCGTCGGGTGCTGCAGGGTGTCGGACGCGCCGCCGCACGCAGCGTGGCACGGCGGCCCGACGTGCGTCTCACGCGCCGCGCGGCCCGCGGGGCAGGCCTGCTCGGCGCCCGGTGAGCGGCTGACCTGCGGGAGTCGGTCGCTGTCGGCGGCGCGTCGTAGGGTGAGCGGGAGATGAGCGCCTCCCTTCCTGTTCCCCCGTCCGTGCCGAGCGGTCCGCGTCGCTCGGCCCGCGCCGTGCCCGACGAGAACGCCCTGTTCGGGGCCGACGAGGCCGGCGCCCGTGACTCCGACGAGCGTCCCGCGCGCCGTCGCAGGGGCCCGACGCCGGAGGAGCTGCTCGAGGGCCTCAACGAGCCCCAGCGCCAGGCCGTCACCCACGCCGGGTCGCCGCTGCTCGTGGTCGCCGGGGCCGGGTCGGGCAAGACCCGGGTGCTGACCCGGCGCGTCGCCTGGCTGATCGCCGAGCGCAACGCCCACCCGGGCTCCATCCTGGCCATCACCTTCACCAACAAGGCCGCCGCGGAGATGCGCGAGCGGGTGGAGAGCCTCGTCGGGCCGCGCGCCAAGATCATGTGGGTCTCGACCTTCCACTCCGCCTGCGTGCGGATCCTCCGCAAGGAGGTCGAGCGCTTCGGCATCAAGTCGAGCTTCTCGATCTACGACGCCGCCGACCAGAAGCGGCTGATGACGTTGATCTGCAAGGAGCTCGACCTCGACGTCAAGCGCTACCCGCCCCGCTCGGTCCTCAACTGGGTCTCGACGCAGAAGAACGAGCTGGTCGACCACGAGACGGCGGCGGCGAACGCGCAGAACAACCTCGAGAAGACCTACGCCGAGGCCTACGCGATCTACCAGGCGCGCCTGCGCTCGGCCAACGCGCTGGACTTCGACGACCTGATCATGACCGCGGTCAACCTGTTCCAGGCGTTCCCGGAGGTCCGCGAGACCTACCGACGGCGCTTCCGCCACGTGCTCGTCGACGAGTACCAGGACACCAACCACGCGCAGTACGCGCTGGTCCGCGAGCTGTGCGGCACCAGCGTGCGGCGCCCGGCGGCGCTCGGTGGCGACGACCCCGACCTGCCGGACGCCGACGAGGCCGAGGGCAACGGTGGGGTCGGGCCGGCCGAGCTCATGGTCGTCGGTGACGCCGACCAGTCGATCTACGCGTTCCGCGGCGCCAACATCCGCAACATCATGGCGTTCGAGGAGGACTTCGCCGACGCCCGCACCATCCTGCTGGAGCAGAACTACCGCTCCACCCAGACCGTGCTCGACGCCGCCAACGCCGTGATCGGGCGCAACCAGGGCCGCAAGCCCAAGCGGTTGTGGAGCGACGCCGGCACCGGCGAGCCGATCGTGGGCTACGTCGCCGACGACGAGCACGACGAGGCCCGCTTCATCGCCCGCGAGATCGACACGCTCGGCGACGAGGGGAAGGCCAAGCCGAAGGACGTGGCGGTGTTCTACCGCACCAACGCCCAGTCACGTGTGTTCGAGGAGGTGTTCATCCGCGTCGGCATGCCCTACAAGGTGGTCGGCGGGGTGCGCTTCTACGAGCGCAAGGAGGTCCGCGACGCGCTGGCCTACCTGCGGATGCTGGCCAACCCGGCCGACGAGATCAGCCTGCGCCGGGTCCTCAACGAGCCCAAGCGCGGCATCGGCGAGCGCGCGGAGGCGTGCGTCGAGGCGCTCGCGCGCCGCGACGGCATCACCTACTGGCAGGCGCTGCAGCGCGCCGACCAGGCGCCCGGCATCGCCACCCGCTCGGTGACCTGCATCCGCGGCTTCGTCACCGTCGTCGAGCAGCTGATGGCGATGGTCGAGGCGGGGGAGCGGGCCGACGTCGTGCTGGAGCAGACGTTGACCCGCACCGACTACCTGCCGGTCCTCGAGGCCAGCGACGACCCGCAGGACGAGACCCGGGTGGAGAACCTCGCCGAGCTGGTGGCGGTGGCGCGCGAGTTCGCCGACGAGCCGCTGCCTCCGCCGTCGGCCGACCCGGCCGACCTCAACCCGGCGCTGCCGGGGGTGCCGGAGTTCCTCGAGCGCGTCAGCCTGGTGGCCGACTCCGACCAGATCCCCACCCAGGGCGACGAGGACGCCGGCGTCGTCACGCTGATGACGCTGCACACCGCCAAGGGCCTGGAGTTCCCGGTGGTCTTCCTCACCGGCCTCGAGGACGGCGTCTTCCCGCACCTGCGCTCGCTGGGCGACCAGACCGAGCTCGAGGAGGAGCGCCGGCTGGCCTACGTCGGGCTCACCCGGGCCGAGCAGCGGCTCTACCTCTCGCGGGCGGTCGTGCGCTCCGCGTGGGGCGCGCCCTCGCACAACCCGGCGTCACGCTTCCTCGACGAGGTGCCGTCCGAGCTGGTCGACTGGCGGCGTACGGCGCAGGAGCAGACGTCGTGGAACCGGCCCGTCATGCCGGCGCTGTCGCGCCGCAACGTCAACCGTCCGGCGCCGCGCTTCGGCACCGCCGCCATCCAGGCCGACGCGAAGCGCAAGGCCGGACGCGAGGTGCCGTCGTTGTCGCCGGGGGACCGTGTCAGCCACGACTCCTTCGGCCTCGGCTCGGTGGTGACGGTCGAGGGCGCGGGCGACAAGGCGGTGGCGTCCATCGACTTCGGCTCCACCGGCGTCAAGCGGCTGCTGCTGCGCTACGCCCCCGTCGAGAAGCTCTGAGCCCCGCTCAGGGGGCGGTGCCGCGGACCGCGAGCGCCCGCTCGGGGTCGACGGCGTCGCCGCCGCCGGGGCGGACCTCGAGGTGCAGGTGAGGTCCGGTGGAGTTGCCGGTCGACCCGACGTAGCCGATGGTCTGGCCGCCGACGACGGGCTGGCCCTCCTTGACGCCGAACTGGGACTGGTGGCAGTACCAGAGGTCGGTGCCGTCGTCGAGGGTGATCACGGTGCGGTTGCCGTAGGCGCCGGCCCAGCCGGTCTCGCTCACCACGCCGTTGGCGAGCGCCTTGATGGGCGTGCCCTCGGGGGCGGCGAAGTCGAGGCCGGTGTGGCAGTGCGACCACAGGCCGCTGCACTGGCCGAAGGTCGCGGTGAGCTCGTAGACGCCGGACGCGATCGGCAGCTGCCAGGCGTTGAGCGCGATCTCGGCCGCTGCCTTCTCGGCGCTGGCGGCCAGCTCGGCCAGAGCGGCGTTCTCCTCGCGGGCCTGCCCCGACCGTGCCACCACGCCGTCCTGGCCGGCCATCGCGGCGAAGGCGTCGTCGGCGGACTCGGCCTGGGCCGCGGTGGGGACCAGCGCGAGGGCGCCCACGACCGCGGAGCCGAGCAGCGTCGCCGTACGACGGGTGCGGGTCGGCAGCGGCATGCGGGTCTCCTGGGGGCGAGCGGTGGACGAGCGGGAGCGAGCGGTGAGGCCGGCAGCGCGAGCGTGGAGGATCGTGCGGTTTCGCCGGACCCCGAGCCCTCGATGTCGAGGTCCGTCCTCCATTGTGCGGCAGAGCGTGGAATGTCACACCCACTTGCCTCACCTCGCAGGGGCGCGCGAGATAGTTTGGCACCGTGACAACCACCACCCCCACCCTGGCGGCCCGGTCACGGACCTCGACGATCCTGCTGAAGCTCCTCATGGCAGGCACCGGTCTGGTCTTCATCGGCTACGTGCTGCTCCACATGTACGGCAACCTGAAGGTCTTCGGCGGCCAGGAGAGCTTCGACTCCTACGCCGAGCACCTGCGCGAGTTCGGCGAGCCGATCCTTCCGTACGCCGGCCTGCTGTGGATCCTCCGCGTGGTGCTGCTGGGCTCGCTCGTCGTCCACGTCTACGCCGCCGTCGCGTTGTGGCGCCGCGCGCGCGGCGCACGCACGCAGAAGTACACCGTCGCGAAGCGGGTGCACTCCACGTGGTCGTCGAAGACGATGCGCTGGGGCGGCGTGGCGCTGCTGCTGTTCGTGGTGTTCCACATCCTGCACCTCACGACCCGCACCATCACCCCGGGCGGCGACTCCGACAGCCCCTACCAGCGGATGGTCAACGGGTTCTCCCCGGAGCAGTGGTGGGTCCCGGTCATCTACATCCTCGCCACGGTCGCGCTCGCCATGCACCTGCGTCACGGCACGTGGAGCGCGGCGCAGACGCTGGGCCTGACCAGCACCCCGGCGGCCCGGCACCGGGCGAACGCCGCCGGCTACACCCTCGCCGTCGTGATCGCCGGCGGGTTCGCGATCGTCCCGCTGGCCGTCCTGGTCGGCATCGTCGAATGACTCGCGTGAGTCGAGTGAGGTCCTCCCGATGACTGAGATCACCCTGCCCGCGGGCACCCGCAACGGCACCGGCGACGCCGGCGACTACTTCCTCGAGGGCGAGCCGCTGGCCGACACCAAGGCGCCGTCCGGCCCCATCGAGATGCGGTGGACGAACCGTCAGTTCGACTCCCGCCTGGTCAACCCGGCCAACCGGCGCAAGCTCAGCGTGATCATCGTCGGCACCGGTCTCGCCGGCGCCTCCGCGGCGGCCACCATGGGCGAGGCCGGCTACGCGGTGAAGGCGTTCTTCTACCAGGACTCCCCGCGCCGTGCGCACTCGATCGCCGCCCAGGGCGGCATCAACGCGGCCAAGAACTACAAGGGCGACGGCGACTCGGTCCACCGGCTCTTCTACGACACCGTCAAGGGCGGCGACTACCGCAGCCGCGAGTCCAACGTGCACCGCCTGGCCGAGGTCAGCGTCAACATCATCGACCAGTGCGTCGCGCAGGGCGTGCCCTTCGCCCGTGAGTACGGCGGCCTCCTCGACAACCGCTCCTTCGGCGGCGTGCAGGTGTCGCGCACCTTCTACGCCCGCGGCCAGACCGGCCAGCAGCTGCTCATCGGCGCCTACCAGGCCCTGGAGCGGCAGGTCGGGGCCGGGAGCGTGGCGACGTACGGGCGTCACGAGATGCTCGAGCTGGTCGTCGTCGACGGCAAGGCGCGCGGCATCATCGCCCGCGACATGGTCACCGGCGACATCGAGACCCACCTCGCCGACGTCGTGGTGCTCGCCTCCGGCGGCTACGGCAACGTCTTCTACCTGTCCACCAACGCGATGGGCTGCAACGTCACCGCCACCTGGCGTGCGCACCGCAAGGGCGCCTACATGGCCAACCCCTGCTACACGCAGATCCACCCCACCTGCATCCCGGTCTCCGGCGAGCACCAGTCGAAGCTCACGCTGATGAGCGAGTCGTTGCGCAACGACGGCCGGATCTGGGTGCCCAAGAACCGCGAGGACCGCGACAAGGACCCGCGCGACATCGCCGAGGAGGACCGCGACTACTACCTGGAGCGGATCTACCCCAGCTTCGGCAACCTGGTCCCGCGCGACATCGCCTCCCGCGCCGCGAAGTACCAGTGCGACGCAGAGAAGGGCGTCGGCCCCGGTGGGCTGGGCGTCTACCTCGACTTCGCCGACGCCATCGAGCGGATGGGCCGCAAGACGGTCGAGTCGAAGTACGGCAACCTCTTCGACATGTACGCCCGCATCACCGGCGAGGACCCCTACGAGACGCCGATGCGGATCTACCCGGCCGTGCACTACGTGATGGGCGGGCTCTGGGTCGACTACGACCTGCAGTCGACCATCCCCGGGCTCTTCGTCACCGGTGAGGCCAACTTCTCCGACCACGGCGCGAACCGCCTCGGCGCCTCCGCCCTCATGCAGGGCCTGGCCGACGGCTACTTCGTGCTGCCGAACACCATCCGCGACTACCTCGCGGACGGGCCGTTCGAGAAGGTCGACGAGGACCACCCCGCCGTGGTCGAGGCCCGCGAGTCGGTCGAGTCCCGGATCCAGCAGTTCCTGTCGGTCAAGGGCACCCGCTCGGTGGACAGCTACCACCGCGAGCTCGGTCAGATCATGTGGGACTACTGCGGCATGGAGCGCACCGAGGAGGGTCTGAACAAGGCCATCAGCCTCATCCGCGACCTGCGCACCGACTTCTGGGAGAACGTCAAGGTGCTCGGCAGCGCCGACAGCATCAACCAGTCGCTGGAGAAGGCCGGCCGCGTCGCCGACTTCCTCGAGCTCGGTGAGCTGATGTGCATCGACGCGCTCAACCGGCGGGAGTCCTGCGGCGGCCACTTCCGGGCCGAGTCGCAGACCGAGGACGGGGAGGCGCTGCGCCAGGACGACGACTACGCCTACGTCGCGGCGTGGGAGTTCGCCGGTGACGGTCACGACCTGGGCAAGCCGGTCCTGCACAAGGAAGACCTCGTGTACGAGTTCGTCGAGATGAAGCAGCGGAGCTACAAGTGAGACTGAACCTCAAGATCTGGCGCCAGGAGAACGCCCGCGCCAAGGGCGGGATGGTCGACTACGAGCTCGACGACGTCTCCGAGGACATGTCGTTCCTCGAGATGCTCGACGTGCTCAACGAGAAGCTGAACGCCGCCGACGAGGAGCCGATCGCCTTCGACCACGACTGTCGCGAGGGCATCTGCGGCTCCTGCGGGCTGATGATCAACGGACAGGCCCACGGCCCCGAGGTCACCACGACCTGCCAGCTGCACATGCGGTCGTTCAAGGACGGCGAGACGATCACCATCGAGCCCTGGCGCGCCGACGCGTTCCCGGTGCTCAAGGACCTCGTCGTGGACCGCACGGCCTTCGACCGGATGATCCAGGCCGGCGGGTTCATCTCGGTCAACACCGGCTCGGCGCCCGACGCGCACGCCACACCGGTGCCGAAGGAGAACGCCGACCGCGCCTTCGACGCGGCGACGTGCATCTCCTGCGGCGCCTGCGTCGCGGCCTGCCCGAACGCGTCGGCGTCGCTGTTCCTCGGCGCGAAGATCACCCACCTCGGGGAGCTGCCGCAGGGGCAGGCGGAGCGCCACGAGCGTGTGCTCAACATGGTCTCGCAGCACGACCACGAGGGCTTCGGCGGCTGCACCAACATCGGCGAGTGCGCCACGGCGTGCCCCAAGGGGATCCCGCTCGACGTCATCTCGCAGCTGAACAAGGACCTGCGCACCGCGCTGCGTCACGCCCCGAGCTGACGGCCGGCCGCCCCTGCCGGTTTCACTAGGTACCTAGTGGAACCGGCGCCTCCCGAGCGAAGCATCGCTCGGGAAGCGCCAGTTCCGTGAGGGGAGCGCGGCGTACGGCGTACCGCGGCGCGCCCGTTCGCCGGTGTGACGGGGCCGACAAGGGGGTTCGTGGTGCCCGGCCCGCAGACGGGGCTAGGGTCGGACCGGCATCACCGGGCCCGAACGGCCCCGCCCAGCCCTGCGCTGGTGTGCATCCGAGAAGAGAAGGCTGATCCCGTGGACCTGATGGAGTACCAAGCGAAGGAGCTCTTCGCCAAGCACGGCGTGACCACCACGGTGGGGACGGTCGTGACCACCCCCGAGGAGGCCCGTGCCGCCGCCGAGGAGATCGGTGGCGTCACGGTCGTCAAGGCGCAGGTCAAGGCCGGGGGCCGCGGCAAGGCCGGCGGCGTCAAGATCGCCAAGACCGCCGACGAGGCCCAGCAGCACGCCGAGGCGATCCTCGCGCTCACCATCAAGGACCTGCCGGTCAACCGGGTGCTCGTCACCCCGGCCACCCCGCCGGTCGAGGAGTACTACTTCTCCTTCCTGCTCGACCGCTCCAACCGCTCCTACCTCTGCATCGCCAGCGTCGAGGGCGGCGTGGAGATCGAGGAGGTCGCGAAGACCAACCCCGACGCGGTCAAGAAGATCGCCATCGAGGCCGGCACCGGTGTCGACGACGCGAAGGCGCAGGCCATCGTGGACGAGGCCGGCTTCCCCTCCGAGCTGCGCGACCAGGCCGTGACGATGGTCAAGGCGCTGTGGAAGGTCTTCGTCGAGGAGGACGCCACGCTCGTCGAGGTGAACCCGCTGGCGCGCCTCGAGGGCGACAAGCTGGAGGCGCTCGACGGCAAGGTCTCGCTCGACGAGAACGCCGAGTTCCGCCACGAGGACCACGCCGGGTTCGAGATCCGCGAGGAGACCGACCCGTTGGAGGCGAAGGCCAAGGACAAGGGCCTCAACTACGTCAAGCTCGACGGTCAGGTCGGCATCATCGGCAACGGCGCGGGTCTCGTGATGAGCACCCTCGACGTCGTCGCCTACGCCGGTGAGGCGCACGGCGGGGTCAAGCCCGCCAACTTCCTCGACATCGGCGGCGGCGCCAACGCGCAGGTCATGGCCGACGGCCTCGACGTGATCCTCAACGACGAGCAGGTCAAGAGCGTCTTCGTCAACGTCTTCGGTGGCATCACCGCGTGCGACGAGGTCGCCAACGGCATCAAGGGTGCGCTGGAGATCCTCGGCGACGAGGCGACCAAGCCCCTCGTCGTACGCCTCGACGGCAACAACGTCGAGAAGGGTCGCGCGATCCTCGACGAGCTGAACCACCCGCTCGTGACGCAGGTGGACACCATGGACGGCGCGGCCGACAAGGCCGCCGAGCTGGCGAACGCCTGAGGACGAGGAACATGTCGATCTACCTGAACAAGAGCTCGAAGGTCATCGTCCAGGGCATGACCGGAGGCATGGGCGCCAAGCACACCACCCTCATGGTCGAGGCCGGGACGAACATCGTCGGCGGCGTCAACGCCCGCAAGGCCGGCACCAGCGTCGAGCTGGGCGGCAAGGACCTGCCGGTCTTCGGCAGCGTCGGTGAGGCGATGAAGGAGACCGGCGCCGACGTGTCGGTCGCGTTCGTGCCCCCGGCCTTCACCAAGGACGCCTGCATCGAGGCCATCGACGCCGGCATCGGCCTGCTCGTGGTCATCACCGAGGGTGTGCCCGTGCAGGACGCCGCCGAGGTCTGGGCCTACCTCGAGAGCGAGGCCAACCACGCGGGCACCCGGATGATCGGGCCCAACTGCCCCGGCATCATCACCCCGGAGGAGTCGCTGGCCGGCATCACCCCGCACACCATCGCGGGCAAGGGGCCGATCGGCCTGGTCTCGAAGTCGGGCACGCTGACCTACCAGATGATGTTCGAGCTGCGGGACTTCGGCTTCTCGACCGCCATCGGCATCGGCGGCGACCCGATCGTCGGCACCACCCACATCGACGCCCTCAAGGCGTTCGAGGAGGACCCCGACACCGAGGCCATCGTGATGATCGGTGAGATCGGCGGCGACGCCGAGGAGCGCGCAGCGGCGTACATCAAGGACCACGTGACCAAGCCGGTCGTCGGCTACGTCGCGGGCTTCACCGCCCCCGAGGGCAAGACCATGGGTCACGCCGGTGCCATCGTCTCCGGCTCCGCGGGCACCGCCGCCGCGAAGCAGGAGGCCCTCGAGGCCGTCGGCGTCAAGGTGGGCAAGACCCCCTCGGCGACCGCCCAGCTGATGCGGGAGATCCTCCAGAACCGCTGACTGCTGGCTGCCGGTTTCCCACGGTATGCAGCCGAACTGGCACTCCCCACGACGTCCGCGCCGTGGGGAGTGCTTGTTTTCCGCGGGGAGGTACGCCGTTCCGCTGGCGGCTCAGCAACCGCCGTCGCGGTAGACGCACATCGCCTCGACGACGCCGGTGACCGCGGCGAGGGCGTCACGCTGCTCGCGCGCCACTCCCTGCCGGCTGCCGCCACCCTCGCTGCCGATCTCGTCGAGCAGCAGCGCGTTGCCCTGACGGACCAGGTGGTAGACGGTGAGGTAGAGGCCGGGGGTGTCGCCGTACTCGGACCCGAGCGTCACCCGTCGTGCCTCGTCGCCGAGGTCCACCGGCTCGACGACGCTGACGAGCACCTCCTCGTCCTCCGGCGCGGCGGGGTCGCGCGGGCACTGGTCGAGCGCGGTCACGGCCCGCTCGAGCGCGGCGCCGGCCGCGGCGGCGTCCGGGAAGGTCAGGAGCAGGCGGTCGCCGCCGCGGGTGATGCCCGTCTGACGAGCGCCGAGGCGCTCGAGGCCGTCTCCCGGCACCAGGTCCCGGGACTGCCCGCAGACCATCCGCGCGTCGAAGACCCTGAGGTCCGGCGACGGTCCGCGCACCGCGATGTCCTCCGGGTCGGGCTCGGGCCAGCCGTCGAGGAGCGGGAAGTCGGGCGCGATCGCGGTCCGCGCGCGCTCGCTCGGCGCCGGGGTGAGGTCGCCCTCCGGGGTCCGGCTCGGCTCGGGTGCCGGCTCGGACGGGGCCGGGTCCACCACGCTCGGAGACGGTGCGACCGGGTCCTGAGACGTGCTCGGGGTTCCGGCCTGGCTCCAATTCACACCGCCGATGATCAGGGCCACGGCGAGCGCGCTGCCGGCAGCCACGGTCGCCGTGCGCCGTCGGCGCAGGTGGTCGCCCCGGCGTCGGGCGGCAGCGGCGGAGCCGGGGGCGGGCGGGACGTCACGGATGTCGGTGAAGAGGTCGTCGAAGAGGTCAGGCACGGGAGGCTCCCTCGTCCATCTCGTTGGCGGTGAGCAGCTGCTGCAGGGCGGTGCGCCCGCGCGACAGGCGGGCCTTGACGGTGCCGGTCGGGGCACCGACCTCCTGGGCGACCTGGGCGATGCTGAGGTCGCACAGGTGGTGCAGGACGAGGGCCCGTCGTTGGTCGGCCGGCAGGCGGTCGAGGGCGGACATGAGCGTGACGTGGGTCTCGTCCGGGCCGCGGGAGTGGCGCTCGGGCTCGAGGGCGCGGTCCGGCGTACGACGCCCGCGGCTCAGCGAGCGCCAGCGGCTCACGGCGAGCCGGTAGGCGACGGTGCGCAGCCAGGCCTCGGGGTGGTGCACCTCGGCGAAGGTGCGGCGCTTGGCCCAGGCCCGGGCGAACGCCTCCTGGACGCTCTCCTCGGCGCCGTCGCGGTCGCCGGTCATGGCGTGGATCTGGTGGACCAGCCGCGCGTACGACGCGTCGTACAGCGCGTCGAACTCTCCTACGTCCATCCCGGCTCCCCTCGGTGGGTTGGTCTGTCACCCTGCACGACGCCCGGGCTCGGCGTCCGGTTGCATCGCGGATCGAGCGGGCCGGTCCGGATGTGACCGGGGCCTGTGGACGCCTCCCACGCGTCGTACGCCTTGGTCCCGGTCCATAACCCCGCGTTACATGGGTTGGGGTTGGGGTTGGGGTGGGTGGGGTCAGGTCACGGCGAGGCGGGAGGCGTACGCCGGGGCGCGGTGCTCGTCGGCGGCCAGGACCGTCACGAGCGCGTCCACGGCGTCGAACACCTCGACGTGGGTGTTGTAGAGCGGGGCGAAGCCGAAGCGGGCGATGTCCGGGGAGCGGAAGTCGCCGACCACGCCTCGGGCGATCAGCGCCTGGACGATCCCGTAGGCGTCGTCGTGGCGCAGGGCCACCTGGCTGCCGCGGTGGGCGTGCTCGCGCGGCGTCACGACCTCCACCGACGGCACCTGCTCGTCGACGAGGGCGATGAACAGGTCCGTCAGCGACAGCGACGCGGCCCGCAGGTCGGCCACCGTCACCCCCTCGAAGGCCGTCAGCGACTCCTCGAGCGCCGACAGCGCGATCACCGGCGGGGTGCCGACCACCATCTGCTGCACCCCCCTGGCGGGGGTGAAGTCCAACGACATCGCGAACGGGTCGGCGTGGCCCCACCAGCCCTGCACCGGCTGCTCGAGCGCGTCCTGGTGCCGGGGCGCGACCCAGACGAAGGCGGGGGACCCCGGCCCGCCGTTGAGGTACTTGTAGGTGCAGCCCACCGCGAAGTCGGCGTCGGCGGCGGTCAGGTCGACCGGCACCGCCCCGGTGGAGTGGCAGAGGTCCCACACCGTCACCGCGCCGACGTCGTGCGCCGCCGCCGTCACCGCAGCGACGTCGTAGATCGCGCCGCTGCGGAAGTCGACCTGGGTCAGCGCCAGGACCGCGACGTCGGGGTCGAGGGAGGCGGTCGGGTCGGCCGGGTCCGCCCAGCGCAGCTCGAGGCCCAGCGTGCGCGCGACGCCGGCCGCGACGTAGCCGTCGGTCGGGAAGGTCGAGCGCTCGACCACGATGACGCGTCGGTCCGGGCGCAGCCGGGCGGCGGCGACGAAGGTCTTGAAGAGCGTGACGCTGGTCGAGTCCCCGACGGTGACGTCGGCGGCCTCGACGCCCATGAGCGGTGCCAGGCGGGCACCGACACGGGCGGCCAGCTGGGTCCAGCCGGCAGCGTTCCAGGACGAGACCAGGCCCGCGCCCCACTCCCGCCGTACGACGTCGGCGAGCCGGTCCGGCACCGACCGCACGAGCGGGCCGAGCGAGTTGCCGCACAGGTAGACCACGTCGTCGGGGAGGTCGAACAACGCCCGGCGCGACGGCAGCGGCGAGTCGGCGTCGAGGCGTGCGGCGTCCTCGCGGGTCAACGTCATGACCCGACCCTAGGCCCCGGTGCCCGGGTCGGGCACGAGGGTCAGCCGCCCCGCAGCACCCGTCGGCTGATGGCGTCGCGACGGATCTGCGCCGGGGTGAAGGCGAAGCGGACCCAGCGCTCCTGGCTGAACAGCCGCGTCTGGTCGTCGCTGAAGCGTGACGAGGTGTCCGTGGCCTGGGAGTACGTCAGGATCGTGCGCGCGTCCACCCGGCCGGCGTCGCCGAAGGCCACCGCCTGGATGTGCGACGAGCCGTAGCTGACGGGGGAGTAGCGGTCGAGGTGGGCCCCCGGCATCCGCGACACCGTGACGTTGGCGTTGCCGGTGTCGCCCTCGCCGCCCCCGATGCCGACCAGGGGCGCGCCCTCGTCGCCGGCGACGTGCAGGCTGCCCCACGGCGCGTCGAGGGCGATGCCGCGCTGCTCCAGGGAGTCGATCGCGTCACGCATCGCCTGGACCACCTGCGGGTTGGTCTCGTTGAGGTCGCGCGGGGTCCCGACCGGGTCGGACGGGTCGAAGGGCACCTGCCAGCGACCGTCGGCCGGCACGCGCTTCCAGAACTCCTCGAAGACGTGGTTGCCGCGGCTGGTCACGTCGCTGCGTCCGTCCCAGGCGGCCAGCGCGTCGCAGGCCCGGCCGCCGGCCGCCGCCTCGCAGACCGTCTGCAGGTCGCCGTTCTCGCGCGCCAGCTCGGCGGCGAGGACGCGGTTGGTGTGCTCGAAGAGCCGCAGGGTCCGCGGGGTGACCTTCCGCCCGGCGGCCAGGTCGTCCTCGCCGGCGAGCCGGTCCATGACGTAGCGGTAGACCATGCGGGTGCGGGGCGTGCGCTCGCACTCCTCGCAGCCGATGATGCGGGCGAAGCCCTCCAGCCGCTCCGCGGGGTTCGGCAGCCAGTAGCTGTCGTTGGCGTTGGCCACCCAGTCGTGGCGGTCGGCCAGCGGCAGGTTGCCCGGGCCGAAGATGCCGGGGCGGCTGGCGTCCGCGTCGGTGCGCCAGGCGCAGCCGGACTCCGCCCGGGTGCCGTCCAGCGCCGGCAGGCCGGCCAGGTTGAAGAGCACCTGCCCGGTCGGGGTGGCGCACTCCCGGACCAGCTCGTCCGGCACGTTGGGCACGACGGAGTGGTCGGCGTAGATCACCTCGCCGGAGCGGTCGGCGGCGGTGGTGTTGACCCACGGCATGCCGGCGGCACGGTCCTGGCGCCGCAGCAGGTCGTGGACGTCGGTGGCCTTGCCCATCTCGAGGAAGGTGTCCACGGTGCGCAGGTGCTCGCCGTTGGCGTCGCGCAGCGCGAAGAAGCTCGCCGGGCTCCAGACCTGGAGCGTGGCGGCGTCGTCGAGGACGTAGCCCTGGTCGGTGCGGTAGAGGTCCTCGGTGACGGTCTCGACGTCGCCGTTCGCGCGCTTGACCTCGACCTCCACCACGCGCCGATCGAGCTCGGTGGGCCCGTCCTCGGTGAGGTACGTCGTGGGCGAGCCGGGCACGGTGCGGTACTCGTAGGGGGTGAACCGGTAGGCCGTCGAGACGGTGTGGCTCCACGCCACGCGCCTGTTCCAGCCGATGTTCACCACCGGTGAGCCGATCAGGCTGGCCCCGGCCACGTCGTAGGTGCCAGGGATGGTCAGCTGCACCTGCTCGAAGCGGTAGCGGCCGCGCCACGGGAAGTGGGGGTTGCCGAGCACCATGCCGCGCCCGGTCGAGGTGGACGCCGAGCCGACCGCGGTGGCGTTGGAGCCGAACGCGTCGGCCGGGTCCTTGCCCAGCCCCGCCCTCAGGTCGTCGGCGGAGGGCAGCTCGGTCGGGGCGACGGGGAACCCGCCGGCACCGAGCTCGGGGGAGGGTTCGCCCGGGGTGGGCGGCGTGGCCTCGACGATCTGGGGCACGAACACCCCGGTCGATGCGAGCAGGTTGGCGGCGTACACGCCGTACCAGACGTCGAGCGCGGTGGCGTCGGGGCGGATGTAGCCCGCGCCGCGGCAGGCGGGGTCCTTCACGCCGCTGCGGCCGCCGATGTCGCGGATGTAGCGGTTGATGCCCGCGACGTAGCCGCGCACCATCGTGCGGGCCTGGGTGCCCGGCCCGCGTCGGCGGTCGGCGAGCAGCCCCTCGACGACCCGACGGTCGCGGATGTCGGTGAAGAGGGCGTCGGTCTGGAGGTTCGTCGCGTCGAGGGTGACCCGGTCCTGGTAGCGGGCGTCGGGCCCGAACCACCGGGAGCGCTCGCCGCGGCCCGTGACCAAGGTGTCGGCGAGGTTGCACAGGTTGGTCTCCGCGGTGGCGTAGCCGTGGCCGTAGCCCAGGGAGCCCCAGTCGTCGGCGACCACGTGCGGGATGCCGTGCTTCGTGCGGGTGACGGTGGCCTCGAAGCGGGGGGCCCGCCGGGCTGCGAGCACGGCGCGACCCGCCGGGAGGGTCGTGGCGGTCGTGGCTCCCGTGGCGGTCGGAGCACTCGTGGAGCTCGCGGCGGCCGGAGCGACGCCGCTGGCGGGGACCAGCAGGGTCAGCGGCAGGGCCGCCGAGATCGTCGCGGCGGCGGTGCCGGCCGCCAGTCGTCGCAGGTCCATGAGGATCTCCGTTCGCCGTACGCCGGGAGTGCAGGGGAGGTGCCGACCGGTGGTGACCGGGGTCGACCAGTGGCTGCCAGTGACAACGTAGACAGACAGACGCCCATCCGGGGCCGAACGCCGCACCTCACGGCGTGGCAGCGCGGAGGCGTCGCCGGGCTGGGCGAGACTGGAGCGCGATGACCGACGTCCTTGCCGCCCACGCTGCTCGCCTGTCCGCCACGGTGCCCGAGCCGGACAGGCCCTCGCGACGGCTGCCGGTCCTGGCGGCCCTGGCCGGCGTCCTGTCGCCCCTCGTCGTCGTCCTCGTGCTCTGGATCCTGGGCCTGGGCGCCTGGTTCGCCGCCGACGGTGGCAGCCACGGCACGACGTTGTCGGTGCTCCGGCTCGCCGCTGACGGGTGGCTGCTCGCCCACGGGTCGCACCTCGCCCTCGGCGGCGCCGGGGCGGTGGTGGTGACAGCCTCGCCGCTGGGGCTGAGCCTGCTCTGCGTCGCGGTGACCGTGCGGGTCGCCCGCTGGGCGGCGTCGCTGTCGCCGGGCGGCTCGCTGCGCGACGTGCGAAGCGCCGCCATCGGCCTGACCGGCGCGTACGCCGTGACGGGCCTCCTCCTGGCGCTCGTGGGCCGCAGCGGCCTCGCGACGCCCGGCCTGCTCTCGACCCTGGTCGGCTGCGTGCTGCTGGGCGGCCCTGCCGGCGCCCTGGGGCTCGTGCTCGGCACGGGCAACGCCGGCCACCTCCGCTCGCTCGTGCCGGTGGCGCGACGCTCGGTCCTGCTCGGCGCCCTGGCCGGCGCCGGCCTCGTCGTCGCCGCCGGTGCCCTCCTGACCGCCGGCTCCCTCGCCTGGCACGGCGGTGCGGCGGCGGAGGTCGCCGAGGGGCTCGAGCTCGACGCCGCCGGAGCCGTCTTCTCGCTGCTGCTCGCCGCGGCCATCGCGCCCAACGCCGCTGTCCTCGGCACCGCCTACCTCGCCGGCCCCGGCTTCGCCGTCGGCACCGGCACCGTGGTCTCCACCGCCCAGGTCTCCGTCGGGCCGCTCCCGAGCGTCCCGCTGCTCGCGGCGGTCCCCGGCGACGGCGCCCAGCCCGGCTGGCTGGTCGGCCTGCTGGCCGTGCCGCCGCTCCTGGCCGTCGTCGGGGCGGTGTGGGCCGCACGTGTGGTCCCGACACGGTCGTGGCGCTCCGGTGCCCTGCGCGGCCTCGGCAGCGGCGCGCTGGCAGCAGTCCTGCTGACCGTCGCGACGGCGTGGGCGGGCGGCGCGATCGGTCCGGGCCGGATGACGGGCATCGGGGCGCCGCTGCTCGACCTGCTGCTGTGGAACCTCGCCGGGCTCGGTCTCGGCGGTCTGCTCGGCGGTCTCGGCGCCACCTGGTGGGCCCGTCGGCGCGACGTGCCGGTCGCGGTCGAGGCGCCGCGGGTCCGGCACGAGCGCCCGATCACGCTCTACCCCCACCTGGCTCCCCGCGCGGCCGCCCCCCTCGCCACCCAGCGGTCGGCCCCCGCCGTCGAGGCCACCGGCGCCGAGGACACCGTCGTGGTCGAGGCCCCGGACCGCTCCCGGGACTGAGCGGGCGGCCCGGTCCCGCGCGTCGCTAGTCTGTGCCGGTGCCTGCCCCCTCCTCGCCGCCGCGCGGGCCCACCCGTGTGGTCGTCCTGGTCTCCGGGTCGGGCACGAACCTGCAGGCGCTGCTCGACGCCGCCGCCGACCCCGCCTACGGCGTGCAGGTGGTCGCGGTCGGTGCGGACCGTCCCGGCGTCGAGGGCCTGGCCCGGGCGGAGCGATCCGGCGTGCCGACGTTCGTGCACCGCGTCGCGGACTTCCCCGACCGCGGGTCGTGGGACGAGGCGCTCGCGGCGAGCTGTGCGGCGTACGAGCCGGGGCTGGTGGTGCTCGCCGGGTTCATGAAGCTGGTGGGGCCCGCCTTCCTCGCCGCCTTCGGCGGGCGGTGCGTCAACACCCACCCGGCGCTGTCGCCGTCGTTCCCCGGGATGCGGGGCCCGGCCGACGCGCTGGAGTACGGCGTGAAGGTGACCGGGGCGACGCTGTTCGTGGTCGACCCGGGGGTGGACACCGGGGCGATCGTGGCGCAGACCGCGGTGCCGGTGGAGGACGACGACGACGTGGAGTCGCTGCACGAGCGGATCAAGACGGCCGAGCGGGCGATGCTGGTCGACACCGTCGGCCGGATGGCCCGCGAGGGCTTCGCGGTGGTCGGGCGCAAGGTGCGGATCGGACGCCCGGTCGCCTAGGCTGGCCCCACACGACTGGCGCAGGTGGGTCACCACCGGGGAGTGAACGTCGAGAGCATCGAACGCCTGGGTGCCTCATCGAGAACGCGACCGATGAGGAGCTCCATGACCACCCCCGACGTCCCCTCCGCCGTGCCGGCGCCCGCCTCGTCCACCCCCTCGTCCACCGCCTCGTCCACCGGCGAGCGTGCCCCCGTGCGTCGTGCGCTGGTCTCGGTCTACGACAAGACCGGCCTCGAGGAGCTCGCGCTGGCGCTGCACGCCGCGGGCGTCGCGCTGGTGTCGACCGGGTCGACGGCCGCGCGCATCTCCGACGCCGGCGTGCCGGTGACGCAGGTCGAGGAGCTGACCGGCTTCCCCGAGTGCCTCGACGGCCGGGTCAAGACGCTGCACCCGCGCGTGCACGCCGGCATCCTGGCCGACCGCCGCCTCGAGTCGCACGTCGCCCAGCTGGCCGACCTCGGCATCGAGGCCTTCGACCTCGTGGTCTCCAACCTCTACCCGTTCACCGACACCGTGGCCTCGGGCGCGGCGCCCGACGAGTGCGTGGAGCAGATCGACATCGGCGGCCCGTCGATGGTGCGGGCGGCGGCGAAGAACCACCCGTCGGTCGCGATCGTCACCTCGCCCTCGCAGTACGCCGACCTGGTCGTCTCGGTGGAGTCCGGCGGCACCACGCTCGAGCAGCGGCGCCGCCTGGCCGCCGAGGCGTTCGCCCACACCGCCTCCTACGACGTGGCCGTCGCCTCCTGGATGGGCAACGTGCTGACCGACACCAGCGACGGCACCGGCTTCCCGGCCTGGGTCGGGGCGACCTGGGAGAAGAAGGCGGTGCTGCGCTACGGCGAGAACCCGCACCAGCCGGCCGCGCTCTACACCGGCTGGCCCGGAGGCGGCCTGGCCGGTGCCGAGCAGCTGCACGGCAAGGAGATGTCCTACAACAACTACGTCGACGCCGACGCGGCCCGACGGGCAGCGGCCGACTTCGACGGCCCCGCGGTGGCGATCATCAAGCACGCCAACCCCTGCGGCATCGCCGTCGGGGCCGACGTGGCCGAGGCGCACGCGAAGGCCCACGCCTGCGACCCGGTCAGCGCCTTCGGCGGCGTGATCGCGTCCAACGTGCCGGTCAGCGTGGCCATGGCCGAGCAGGTGGCGGAGGTCTTCACCGAGGTCGTGGTGGCGCCGGGCTACGAGGACGGGGCCGTGGAGGTCCTGGCCCGCAAGAAGAACGTGCGCCTGCTCGTCGTACCAGCCGACGCGGAGCGTCGTGGCGCGGAGATGCGCCCGGTCAGCGGTGGCCTGCTGCTGCAGTCCCGCGACCTCGTCGACGCGGACGTGGACGGGGGTGGGGACGACCCCGCGGCGTGGACGCTCGCGGCGGGGGAGCCCGCGACCGACGAGGTGCTGGCCGACCTGGCCTTCGCCTGGAAGGCCTGCCGCGCGGTGAAGTCCAACGCGATCCTGCTCGCCTCCGGCGGCGCCTCGGTCGGCGTCGGCATGGGTCAGGTCAACCGGGTCGACTCCTGCCGCCTCGCCGTCACCCGGGCCGGTGAGCGAGCCGCGGGCGCAGTGGCGGCCAGCGACGCCTTCTTCCCCTTCGCCGACGGTCTGCAGATCCTGCTCGACGCCGGCGTGCGCGCCGTGGTGCAGCCCGGTGGCTCCGTGCGTGACGAGGAGGTCGTCGAGGCGGCGCGCGCGGCCGGCGTGACGATGTACTTCTCCGGCACCCGGCACTTCTTCCACTGACCGCTCGACCACCCCACCCTGAGAGGATGAGCACGTGACGGCACAGATCCTGGACGGCAAGGCCACCGCGGCGGCGATCAAGAGCGAGCTGACCGAGCGGGTCGCCAAGCTGCGCGAGCAGGGGGTCGTGCCGGGGCTGGCCACCGTGCTGGTCGGCGACGACCCCGGCAGCCGGTGGTACGTCAACGGCAAGCACAAGGACTGCGCCGAGGTCGGCATCACCTCGATCCGCGTCGACCTGCCCGCCGACGCGCCGCAGAGCGCCGTCGAGGACGCGATCACCGAGCTGAACGCCGACCCCGACTGCACCGGCTACATCGTGCAGCTGCCGCTGCCGAAGCACATGGACGAGAACGCCGTCCTCGGCCTCATCGACCCCGTGAAGGACGCCGACGGGCTGCATCCCACGAACCTCGGCTGGCTCGTCCTCGGCAAGGACGCGCCGCTGCCCTGCACCCCGCACGGGATCGTCGAGCTGCTGCGCCGCCACGACGTCACGATCGCCGGAGCCGACGTGTGCGTGGTGGGCCGCGGGGTCACGGTGGGACGCCCGCTCGGGCTGCTGCTGACGCGTCGCTCGGAGAACGCCACCGTCACGCTGTGCCACACCGGCACCCGCGACCTGGCCGCGCACGTGCGGCAGGCCGACATCGTGGTGGCGGCGGCCGGCGTGCCCGGCATCGTCACCGGCTCGATGGTCAAGCCGGGCGCGGCTCTGCTCGACGTCGGCGTCTCGCGCGTGGACGGCAGGATCGCCGGCGACCTCGCCGACGACGTGAACGACGTGGCCGGCTGGGTCTCGCCGAACCCCGGCGGGGTGGGGCCGATGACGCGGGCGATGCTGCTGGCGAACATCGTGGAGGCGGCGGAGAAGTCGCTGCGATGAGCCACCGCGACCCGGGCGCGCCCGCACCCGAGGGGCAGCCGACGCACGAGGGGGCGCACGACGGACCGCACGACCCGCCGCTGAGGCGCCGCCGCCCCGGGCTCCGGACGAGCCGGACCACGTCTTCCCGGTCGGGCCGTTGCCCGAGGGCGAGGAGGACAGCCGTCCCTACCCGCAGCCTGAGCACAGCCTGGCGCCCCGCAAGCCGCGGACCCTCGGCGGCCTGGTCTACCT
This sequence comes from uncultured Actinomycetota bacterium, assembly GCA_963721555.1. Lineage (GTDB taxonomy): Bacteria > Actinomycetota > Actinomycetes > Propionibacteriales > Nocardioidaceae > Marmoricola_A. The sequence goes on from CAVRJU010000009.1 coordinate 218,881, forward strand.
CGGTGTGCTGGTCGCGACCCTCACGGGTGTCGTCGTGGTGGCCCTGGGGGAGTGGCGCAGCGGTCTGACCACGATCGGCGTCGCCGTGCTGGTGGGGGGCTTCGGCCGCCTGGTCCTGCCGAACGCCAACGCCGGCATGCTCGGCATCCGCCGCAAGCTCATCGACGTGGTCACGCTGGTCGTGCTCGGCGGCTGCGCTCGTCGTCCTGGCCGCGGTCATCCCGGACCCCACCCTCCCCTGACGGGCGAGGGTGGTGCGGTTTCCCACGGTATGCAGGAAAACTGGCACTCCCCATGGCGTCTGCGCCATGGGGAGTGCCAGTTCGCCGACATACCGTGGGAAACCGGCAGGGCCGGACCCGCGCGTCAGATGAGGCCGAGGTCCGTGACGGCGTCGCGCTCCTCGGTGAGCTCGGCGGCGGTGGCGTCCATCTTGCCGCGCGAGAAGTCGTCGATCTCGAGGCCCTGGACGATCTCCCAGTCACCGTTCGAGGTCGTGACGGGGAACGAGTAGATCAGTCCCTCCGGTACGCCGTAGCTGCCGTCGGAGCGGACGGCCATCGAGACCCAGTCGTCCTCGGCCGAGCCGGTCAGCCAGTCGCGAGCGGCGTCGATGGTGGCCGAGGCCGCGGACGCGGCCGAGGAGGAGCCGCGGGCCTCGATGATGGCCGCGCCGCGCTTGGCCACGGTCGGGATGAAGTCGTTCTCGATCCACGACTGGTCGCCGACGACCTCGGCGGCGTTCCGGCCGGCGATGTCGGCGTGGAAGATGTCGGGGTACTGCGTGGCCGAGTGGTTGCCCCAGATCGTCATCTTGGTGATGTCGGTGACCGAGGCACCGGTCTTGGCCGCGAGCTGGCTGATGGCCCGGTTGTGGTCGAGACGGGTCAGTGCGGAGAAGCGCTCCTGGGGGATGTCGGGAGCGTTCGTCATCGCGATGAGCGCGTTGGTGTTGGCCGGGTTGCCGGTGACGCCGATGCGCACGTCGTCGGCCGCGACGGCGTTGAGCGCCTTGCCCTGCGCGGTGAAGATCGCGCCGTTGGCCTCGAGCAGGTCGCCGCGCTCCATGCCCTTGGCGCGCGGACGCGCACCGACGAGCAGGGCGAGGTTGACGCCGTCGAAGATCTTCTCGGCCTCGTGGCCGATCTCGACGCCCGCGAGCGTCGGGAAGGCGCAGTCGTCGAGCTCCATGACGACGCCCTCGAGGGCCTTGAGGGCCGGCTCGATCTCCAGCAGCCGCAGCTCGACGGGACGGTCGGACCCGAGCAGGGCTCCGCTCGCGAGCCGGAACAGCAGGCTGTAGCCGATCTGGCCGGCGGCGCCGGTGACGGCGATCTTGAGCGGGGCGTTGTCGGGCACGAGAGCTCCTTGGGGCAGCGAACGGTGGTCGGTTGCGATGCGCGCCCGACGCTAGCAGCGGCGCGGGGCGTGGTCGGGGGGAGCCTGCCCCGCTCCGGGCGTCCCGACACGGTCGAATCCCAGCAGCCCGTCGAGGGTCAGCGGGGGAGCTGGGCCGCCTGGCGTGCCCAGGACCAGATCGACTGGCGCTCGTCGTCGCTCTCGCGCGTGGTCGGCAGGTAGTGGTCCGGCCGGACCCGGCGGTCGTGCCAGAGACCACCGCCCGGCGGCAGGGGGTCGACGGCGGCCAGCCACACCGTGGTGTCCGCCCCCTGCGTGACGTCACGCAGGATCGGCCCGGTCACCTTGTGGAAGCCCGGCAGCGAGTCCACGACGCCCGGGGTGTCGGCCCAGCCCGGGTGGGTGGCGTAGACCGAGACGCCGCGCGCGCGCCAGCGGTCCGCCAGCACCGGCAGCAACGAGACCTGGGTCCGCTTGCTGCGCGCGTACGCCGTCGCCGGCTTGTACGCCGAGCGGGTGTACTCAGGGTCCGCCACCGGCAGCGACTGGGCGTACATCCCGCCCGAGGTCACCATCACGACCCGCCCGTCGCGGGCCGCCAGCTGGTCCAGCAGCAGCTCGGACATGAGCAGCGGGCCGAGGACGTGGATGGCCATGGTCATCTCGTGGCCCTGCGCGGACTCCGTGCGCTCCGGCGGCATGGCGCCGGCGTTGTGCACGATCGCGGAGATCGCCGGGACGGCCGCGCCGATCTCGCCGGCGAAGCGGCGTACGTCGTCGAGGTCGGAGACGTCGCACGTCCACAGCTCGAAGTCGGCGGCGGGCACCGCACGCCGCAGCTCGGCGCGCGCCTGCTCACCCTTCTCGAGGTTGCGCACCACGAGGTGGACGCGGGCGCCCAGCCTCGCGAGGCCTTCGGCCGTGGCGGTGCCGAGCCCGGAGGAGGCCCCGGTGACCAGGACGTCCTTGCCGGCCAGGGCGTTCGGCGGGCGGGTCGCTCGGCCACGACGAGGTGCGCCGTCGTACGGCGTACCCGATCCTGGAGTAGCCGAGGACGACCGAGCGGTCGAGGACCGTGTCGAGCAGCTTCACGGACGCGTCACTTGCCCAGCTTGTCGAGGTTGTCCTGCAGGCCCTTCTCGGCCTCGTCGCCGAGCTTCTTGAAGGCGATCCCGAGGACGGGGGACAGCACGGGCGCGACCTTGCCGAACAGGCCCTGGAACTCGAACGCGGCGTTGTAGGTGACGCGGGTGCCGGTGGCAGTCGGGCTGAACGTCATGGTGTCGGTGGCGGTCACCGTCTTGTTCCGGCCGACGATCACGAAGCGCTCGTTCGGCACGTGGGTGCGCACGGTGTAGGTCAGCTCGGTCTTGCTCCCGGCGAACTTCGAGACGTTGTGGTACTTCGTCCCCTCGCCGCCGTCACCGGCGACCCGGCTCGTGCTGACGGTGCCCGGGTCCCACTCCTCGGTGTTGGTGAAGTCGCTGAGGTAGGCGAACACCTTCTCGATGGGAGCGATGGTCTCGACGCTGCGGGTGATCTCCATGTCTCCAGCGTCCCAGGGGACACCAACCGCGAAACCCCGGTGCGACGTCGCTCGCGTCACAGGTCGCGGGAGGTCGCGTGTGCCCGGTCGGCGTCGGGCCCCGGCTCGGGGTCGTGGGCGACGTGGGCCAGCGCGCGCCACAGCAGGGCCACGAGCAGCGCGGAGCCGACGAAGCCGAACCAGAACGGCGCCGCGACCCCCCACTCCCGCGCCAAGAGCCCGCCGATGGGGGCGCCGACCAGCATGCCGCCGTACACCCCGATGAGGTAGACCGACCCGACCCGGCCCTGCAGCTCGACCGGCACCGAGCGCTGCCGGATCGTGCGCGAGGTCGTGCCCCACACGAAGGCGTGGAAGCCGAAGACGAACATGACCGCGAAGGCGAGTGCCGGCTCGGTGGTCAGCGCCAGCCCGAGGTGGGTGAAGGTCTCGACCACGAGCCCGGCGCGCATCAGCCCGGCGAGGCCGACGGCCCGCTCGAGCCAGCCGTACGACGCGGTGCCGGCCAGTCCGCCGGCCGCGATGCAGAACGTCAGCCAGCCGTAGCCGGCCTCGCCGAGCCCGAGCTGCTCCTGGCCGTAGAGGACCAGCACCGACCAGGCTGCGCCGTAGGTCACGTTGAACAGCACGATGGTGAGCGTCAGGGTGCGGACCGCCGGGTGGCGCCAGAGCCACACCACACCCTCGGCGACGTCCTGGCGCAAGGCGCGGCTGCGGTCGGGGGCGGGCCGCGGACGGAGCGTGACCCGGGTGACGAGGACCGCCCCGGCCGCCGCGCAGATCGCGGTGACGCCGAACGGCAGCGGTCGGGCGACGGAGAACAGCAGCGCGCCCAGCGGCGGACCCATGAGCTGGTTGGCGGTGATGAAGCCGCCCTGCAGGCGCGCGTTGGCCACCCCGAGGTCGGCGCGCTCGACGGTCTCCACGAGCAGCGCGGAACCGGCGATGTCCGCGAGGGTCTCGGCCGTGCCGAGCACGAACATCGTCGCCAGGACCGTCGCGATGTCGACCACGCCGGTCGTGATGGTGACGGTCAGCGCGACCAGCACCGCGGCCCTCAGCAGGTCGACGACGAGGACCAGCCGGCGGCGGTCGACCCGGTCGCTCCACGCGCCCGCGAGCACGCCGAACAGCAGGACCGGCAGCTGCTGGAGGAACACCGCCGCCGCCACGAGCAGCGGGTCGCGGGTCTCGGAGGCGACGAGGAGCGGCCCGGCGGCCAGCAGCAGCCCGTCGCCGACGTTGGTGACGACGCTGGAGGCGAACAGCCAGCGGAACGGTGTCCCCAGCCGGGCGGGCAGCACGGCTTCCACCGGGGCGCGCAGGCGGGTCGCGATCGTCACCGGGAGAGGGTAGGGCCTGCACCCGGGGCGGGGGCGAGCCGTTTCTCGAACCACGCCTCGGCGTAGGGGTTGTCGTTGTAGCGCTCGATCTCGCGGTAGCCGGCGCGCCCGTAGAGCGCGACGGCCTCGCTGAGCACCCGGTGGGTGTCGAGGACGATCCGCCGGCATCCGAGGTCGACGGCGGTGGCCTCCAGGTGGCGCAGCAGGCGGCTGCCGAGGCCCGCTCCGCGCCAGTCGCGGTGAACCCACATCCGCTTCACCTCGGCGGTGCCGGCGGTGCCCGGGTCGACGGGGTCGGCAGGCTCGGCGGGGAGGCGTCGTACGCCGCCGCAGGCCACCGGCTCGCCCCGGTGGGCCGCCACGACGAAGGCACCGCGCGGACGGGTCAGCTCGGCGACGTCGGCCGCGCTCACCGGCCCGGGCTCGAAGTGGTCGGGGAAGCGGTCGTCGAGCTCGCGCACGTAGGCGTCCAGCGCCGCCTGCGCTGCCGGCGCGTCGGGCGAGGTCGTGACGAGGATCAGCGAGGCCGCGGCCGCCCGTCGCTCCCGGCGGTCATCGACGTCCATGGCGGCGACGGTAGCGGTCCCGCAGCGCGCGCCGGCCGGCGATGGGGCGTTTCCTGGCCGCCCGGGCCGGGAATGGGCAGGATGGGACGCGCGGGCGAGCGCGGGCCGGGCACGATCCGAGGGCCGGCGCCACGACCGACGGGTCGCCGCGGTATCTTGACGTCAAGAGACTTCGCCGGCGAACCGCAGCAGCACCCCCGAGCGCCCTCGGTACGCCCCAGCGAATTCCCCAGTGAACCCCAGCGAACGCCAGTGATCCCCCAGTGAACGGAGCCGTCGTGCCGGACTCGACGATCATCTACACCCACACCGACGAGGCGCCGCTGCTGGCGACGTACTCGTTCCTGCCGATCGTCGAGGCGTACGCCGCGAAGGCCGGCGTCGAGGTCGAGACCCGGGACATCTCGCTGGCGGGCCGCATCATCGCCGCCTTCGCCGACCGACTCCCCGAGGACCAGCGCACCGACGACGCGCTGGCCGAGCTCGGTGAGCTGGCCAAGACGCCCGAGGCCAACATCATCAAGCTGCCCAACATCAGCGCCTCGGTGCCGCAGCTGAAGGCGGCCGTCAAGGAGCTGCAGGAGCAGGGCTACGACCTGCCCGACTTCCCCGGCGAGCCGAAGACCGAGGAGGAGAAGGAGATCCGGGCCCGCTACGGCTCGGTCATGGGTAGCGCCGTGAACCCGGTGCTGCGCGAGGGCAACTCCGACCGTCGTGCGCCCGCGTCGGTCAAGGGCTACGTCCGCAAGCACCCGCACTCGATGGGGGAGTGGAGCAGCGACTCGAAGACCAACGTCGCCCACATGGACGGCGACGACTTCCGCTCCAACGAGCTGTCGGCCGTCATGGACTCCGACACCACCCTGCGCATCGAGCACACGGCGGAGGACGGCACCACGACGGTGCTGCACGACGGTGTGGCGGTGCAGGCCGACGAGGTCGTGGACGCCTCCTTCATGAGCGCTGCCGCGCTCGACTCCTTCCTCAGGGACGCCGTGAAGCGGGCCCAGGACGAGGACGTGCTGTTCTCGGTGCACCTCAAGGCCACCATGATGAAGGTCTCGGACCCGCTGATCTTCGGCCACGCCGTCGAGGCGTTCCTGCCGGAGGTCTTCGAGAAGCACGGCGAGGCGCTGGCCGCCGCCGGACTGTCGTCGAGCAACGGCCTGGGCGCCATCCTCAGCAGCCTGGACCAGGTCGAGAACGGCGACGAGATCAAGGCCGACATCGAGCGCGGCCTCACCGCCGGCCCGGCCCTGGCCATGGTCGACTCGGACCGCGGGATCACGAACCTGCACGTGCCCAGCGACGTCATCATCGACGCCTCGATGCCGGCGATGATCCGCACGTCGGGCCACATGTGGGGACCCGACGGCGGCGAGGCCGACACCCTCGCGGTGATCCCCGACAGCTCCTACGCCGGCGTCTACCAGGCCGTCATCGACGACTGCCGGGCGAACGGCGCCTTCGACCCCACCACCATGGGCACCGTCCCCAACGTGGGGCTGATGGCGCAGAAGGCGGAGGAGTACGGCTCGCACGACAAGACCTTCGAGATCGCGTCCGCAGGCACCGTCAAGGTCCTGGACGGCGACGACGTGGTCTTCGAGCACCAGGTCGGCCCCGGAGACATCTGGCGGATGTGCCAGACCAAGGACGTCCCGATCCGTGACTGGGTCAAGCTCGCCGTACGCCGTGCCCGGGAGACCGGCGCTCCCGCGGTGTTCTGGCTCGACGAGACCCGCGCCCACGACGCCTCCCTCATCGCCAAGGTGGAGGAGTACCTGCCGGAGGAGGACACCGACGGGCTGACGATCGAGATCATGGCCCCGGCCGACGCCACGACGTACTCGTTGGAGCGCATCCGCAAGGGCGAGGACACCATCTCGGTGACCGGCAACGTGCTGCGTGACTACCTGACCGACCTCTTCCCGATCCTGGAGCTCGGCACGAGCGCGAAGATGCTCTCCATCGTGCCGCTGATCAACGGTGGTGGCCTGTTCGAGACCGGTGCCGGCGGCTCCGCGCCCAAGCACGTGCAGCAGCTGGTGAAGGAGAACTACCTGCGCTGGGACAGCCTCGGTGAGTTCCTCGCGCTGGCGGTGAGCTTCGAGCACCTGGCGAAGACCACCGACAACGCCAAGGCGCAGGTGCTGGCCGACACCCTCGACGCGGCGACCGGCACGCTGCTCAACGAGAACAAGTCGCCCAGCCGCAAGCTCGGCTCGATCGACAACCGCGGCAGCCACTTCTACCTGGCGCTCTACTGGGCCGAGGAGCTGGCCGAGCAGACCGACGACACCGAGCTGGCCTCGCTGTTCACCGAGCTCGCGAGCACGCTGCGCGAGAACGAGGAGACGATCACCTCCGAGCTGCTGGCGGTGCAGGGCAGCCCCGCCGACATCGGCGGCTACTTCCGTCCCGACGACACCAAGGCGTCGGAGGTCATGCGTCCCTCGGCCACCTTCAACCAGGCCCTCGACTCCTTCTGAGGGCGACGTCGGTTTCACTGGGTACCTAGTGACACCGGCGCTTCCCGAGCGAAACTTCGCTCGGGAAGCGCCAACGTCACTAGGTACCCAGTGAAACCAGCAGGGGACGTACGCCGCTGAGGGGTCAGCTCAGGGGGACCGCGAGGTCGCTGTAGATCACCCGGTGGTCGGTGATGTAGCGGGTGACGTCGTTCTCCAGGTCGGTGTAGGAGTCGACGCGCATCGGCTTGGAGGTGAAGATCCAGTCGATGCGCATCCACGACGGCGGGTCGCAGCGGCCGCCGGGCCAGCCGCCCCCGTTGACGGCCTTGAGGTTGCTGGCGCCGGTGATGTCGCAGAACGCCTCGTCGCGCTCGTTGAAGTCACCGAGCAGGATGACCGGCACGCCGGTGCGCTCGAGGGTGTTGGCCAGGTCGGCCTGGATCGCCATCGCGCGGTCGCGGTACTGCTGAGCCGGGCCTTTGGAGTCGGCCGGGTTGTGGGTGTTGATGACCCACACGGAGACCCCGCTGGTGTTGCGCAGCTTGACGTAGGGCTGCTTCACCATCGTGCCGCGGAAGTAGGGGATGGCGTACAGCCGCTTCTCGACGATGCGCCACTCCGACCTGCGCCAGACGATCGAGTTCTGGACCGGGCGGGTGCCCTCCTCGAGGCCGGGGTAGACGCCGAAGCGACCGGCGGTGCGCCGCACGAACATCTCGTGCTGGACCTTCTGGTACTCCTGGAAGCCCACGATCCCGAAGGCCCGCTCGTCGATGAGGGCGATGGTCTTGCGCATGCGCGACTGGTACGTCGCGAAGCCCCGGGCCGGGTTCTCGGTGTGGCTCGCCCCGAGGATGTTGAACGTGGCGACCCGGAACGGCGCGCTCGTCGCGGCCCGTTCCGCGGTGGCCGGTGACGGGGTGGGTGCTGCCTGAGCGCCCTGGCCGGCCAGCGCCAGCACGCTGCTGAGGCCGAGCGTCACGGCGAGCGCGGCGCCGACGCGGCGCAGCGGGCGGCGGCCGGTGCGGTGTGTCGTCGGCTGCGTGCGGGCCGTCGACGTCGTGGTGGTGTCAGGCATGCGCAGGCGTCTCCCGTGTGATGGGCCGCGGGGTGACAGGGGGGTGGGCCGCGACCGTCTCCCTCCAGGACGATAGTCCCGAAACGGATGACGTCGGACACGAACTCGGCAGCGCGTCACGAACTGGTCTTGACCACCTCGGCGGCCAGCACGTCGTAGATCGCGGCGTCAGCAAGGGTGTCGCCCTCCACGCGGGCAGCCCGCCGCTCGCGTCCCTGGTGGGTGAAACCGACGTCCTCGAGCAGCCTCCGGGAGGCTGTGTTGCCCTCGGCCGCGAGTGCCCGCACAGCCACCAGGCCCAGCCCGCCGTCCTCGGCGTCGACGAAGGCGTGCCGCAGCGCAAGCCTGGCCGCGCGACGCGCCAGACCCCGTCCCCGACCCTCCGGGTGCATCACGTAGCCCAGCTCGCCCGTGCCGGACGGCGTGAGGTCGAAGACGTTGACGACCCCGAGCAGCAGGTCGGTGTCCGGGTCGGCCACGGTCCAGGTCACGGCGGTCCCACGGGCATGGCGCTCGGTGAGGTCCTCGAGCCAGGCCCGCGCCTCGGCGTCGCCGTACGGCTGGGGGACGTGGCCCAGCCAGCGCCGGGTGACCGGGTCGGCGGCGTACTCCACGACACGGGGGAGGTCGGCCTCGGTGGGGGTCCGCAGGACGAGGCCGTCCGCCGCCAGCCGTGGTGCCTCGAGCCAGGCGTGGGCCGGGCGGCGCGGGTCCTCGGCGCGCAGGGTGCCGACCCAGGCGTCCAGGAGGTCTCCGCGCTGCGGGAGCCAGCTGCGCAGGCCGGCCTCGACGGTGAAGCCGACGCGCCACGCCAGCTTGCGGGAGGCCCAGTTGCCGCGGTTGGCCCACCAGACGACGCTCTGCAGGCCTCGCTCCTCGAAGCCCCAGTCCAGCAGCAGCCGGACCGCCCGCTCCATGACGCCCGTGCCGCGGACCCAGGGGTGCGCGCCGTAGGCCAGCTCGGCGCGGGCGTCGCCCTCGTCGCGCAGCGAGATGGTGCCGGCGAAGCGGCGTACGCCGTCGGGCTCGTCGGCGGTCGTGAGCGAGGTGTCGAGCGCCTCGACGGCGAACAACAGCTCCGCCTCGGTGCGCCACGCCCCGGGAGCGATGTCGCGCACGAAACGGTCGGCGTCCGCACGGGTGTAGTCCAGCGGCACGGTCGTCCACTGACGGCTGACCGGGTCCAGGCACTGCTCGAGGACGGCGGGGGCGTCCTCAGGACGGTGGGCGCGGATGGTCGCGACGCCGTCGCTGAGGGTCGGCACGTCGGAGGGGAAGCGCATGTCCCTATCCTGGACGAACAGATCTCTCGGCTCCCGGCCGGGGACGGACGAGAGGGTTGGTCACCGTGGGTGGCACCTGGGCCTCCATCGGCCTGGTCGTGGTGTTCGTGCTCATCGGAGGGGTCTTCGCGGCCGCCGAGATCGCCTTGGTCTCGCTGCGTGACAGCCAGGCGCGTGCGCTGGCCGACCGCGGCCGGCGCGGCCAGGTGGTGGCCGAGCTCAACCAGGACCCCAACCGCTTCCTCGCCGCGGTGCAGGTCGGCGTCACCACGGCCGGGTTCCTGTCGGCGGCCTTCGGTGGCGCGACGCTCGCCGACGACCTCGTCGCCGGCGCTGGTCGACGCCGGCGTCTCCGCGCGCTTCGCCGACGGACTGGCGCTGGTGCTCGTGACCCTGGCGATCTCCTACCTCTCGCTGGTGCTGGGCGAGCTGGTGCCCAAGCGGCTCGCGCTGCAGCGCGCCGAGGTCTTCGCGCTCGCGCTGGGGCCGACCATCAACCGGGTCTCGCTGCTCTCGCGCCCGGTGATCTGGCTGCTGTCCCGCTCGACCGACGTCATCGTGCGCATCCTCGGCGGCGACCCCGACGCCCAGCGCGAGCAGATCTCCGACGAGGAGCTGCGCGAGCTGGTCGGCTCGCACGAGGCGCTCGGGGAGGAGGAGCGACGCATCCTCGAGGACGTCTTCGAGGCCGGCGACCGGCAGATCCGTGAGGTCATGGTGCCGCGCACCGAGGTCGACTTCCTCGACGCGTCCGTGCCGGTCTACAAGGCCGCCCGTGAGGCGCTGACCAAGCCGCACTCCCGCTACCCGGTCATCCGCGGGTCCTCCGACGACGTCATCGGCTTCGTCCACGTCCGCGACCTGCTCGACCCCGACATGGCCAACCGCTCGGTCCGGGTCGGGGAGCTGTCGCGCGACGTGCTGACCCTGCCCTGGACCCGCAACATCATCGCCGCCCTCGGCGACATGCGCCGCGAGGGCATCCACATGGCGATGGTCGCCGACGAGTACGGCGGCACCGCCGGCATCGTGACGATGGAGGACCTCGTCGAGGAGGTCGTCGGCGACATCCGCGACGAGTACGACGTCGACGAGGGCGAGACCACCCGCCACGTGAGCGGTGAGGTCGAGGTCGACGGCCTGCTCAACCTCGACGACTTCGAGGACGAGACCGGCGTGGAGCTGACCGAGGGGCCCTACGAGACCGTGGCCGGCTTCCTCATGAGCCGGCTCGGGCGCATCCCCGAGCCCGGGGACGCCGTCGACCACGAGGGCCGTCGCATCACGGTCGTGGTCGTCGACGGCCGCCGCGTGAGCCGCGTGCGGGTCAGCCAGCTGCCCGACCCCGCCCCGGAGGAGACGGCGGGGTCGGCGGAGACCACCGCTGACCCGGAGACTGCCACCCCGGACCGTTGAGCGGGACCCACGAAACCCGGTCGAGGGTCCGGGCGGGCGCCTGAGAGAATGCCGCTCGTGCCCGAGACTCCTGCCGAGACCCCCGCCCGCCGACGTGTCCTCTCCGGGATCCAGCCGAGCGCGGACTCCTGGCACTTCGGCAACTTCCTCGGCGCGGTGCGTCAGTGGGTGACGCTCCAGGACGAGTTCGAGCCGTTCTTCTTCCTCGCCGACCTGCACGCCATCACCGTCGAGCAGGACCCCAAGCAGCTGCGCCGGCGCTCGCGCAGGTACGTCGCGCAGCTGGTCGCGGCGGGCGTCGACCCGTCGCGCTCGGCGATCTTCCTGCAGTCGCAGGTGCCGGCCCACGCGCAGCTCGCCTGGGTGCTGCAGTGCCTGACCGGCTTCGGCGAGGCGCGTCGGATGACGCAGTTCAAGGACAAGTCCGCCAAGGGGGGCGAGGGTGCCGCGAGCGTGGGCCTGTTCACCTACCCGATCCTGCAGGCCGCCGACATCCTGCTCTACCGGCCCGCCTACGTGCCGGTGGGGGAGGACCAGCGCCAGCACCTGGAGCTCACCCGCGACCTCGCCCAGCGTTTCAACCACCGCTACAAGAAGACGTTCCCGTTGCCGGAGCCCTACATCCTCAAGAGCACGGCGCGCATCTGCGACCTGCAGGACCCGACGAAGAAGATGTCGAAGTCGGCCTCGAGCGCGGCCGGTCTGGTCGACATGCTCGACGACCCGAAGGTGTCGGCGAAGAAGATCCGCAGCGCCGTGACGGACTCGGGCTCGGAGGTCCGCTTCGACGAGGACGAGAAGCCCGGCATCTCCAACCTGCTCACGATCTACTCCGCGCTGAGCGGTGACCCCGTCCCCGCGCTGGAGGAGCAGTACGCCGGGCGCGGCTACGGCGACTTCAAGGGCGACCTGTCCGAGCGGGTGGTCGAGTTCGTGACGCCCTTCCGCGACCGCGCGCTCGCGCTGCTCGAGGACGACGCGAGGCTCGACGCGATCCTCGAGCAGGGGCGGGCGACGGCGCACGAGGTCGCCCAGCGGACGCTGACCCAGGTCTACGAGCGGGTCGGGTTCGGCACTCCCGGACCGTGAGTAGGGTGTTCCGCTGTGACCACGATCGGCGTCTCGCTGGCGGTGCCCGAGCCCTGGGGACCGCAGCTGCAGGAGTACCGCGTCGGCCTCGGTGACACACCTGCCGCGGGCATCCCCACGCACATCACGCTCGTGCCCCCGGTGGAGGTGGACGAGGCCGCGCTGGGCGGCGTCGTGGCCCACCTGGAGGCGGCCGCCCGGGAGAACGCCGCCTTCGAGGTGCACCTGCGCGGGACGGGCACCTTCCGTCCGGTGTCCCCGGTGGTCTTCGTGAGCCTGGTCGAGGGCATCTCCGGCTGCGAGCTGCTGGTCAAGACCGTCGCCCAGGGGCCCCTGGCCCGGGAGTCCGAGTTCCCCTACCACCCTCACGTGACCGTGGCCCACCACCTGTCCGAGGAGCTGCTGGACCGGGCCTTCGACGAGCAGGCCGGCTTCGAGTGCCGGTTCACCGCCGACCGGTTCTGGCTCTACGTCCACCACAGCGAGCTCGGCTGGGCGCCCGCGCACGAGTTCCTCCTCGGTGGCTGAGCCACGGGCCGGGGCCACGACCCGTCGTGACTCCTGGGGGATCCCGCACGTCGACGGCGGGGTCGCTGCTCGAGGTCGGGCGCGAGCAGGGACGAGCCGTGGTCGAGGACCGGCTCTGGCAGGTGACCTGGTCGCGCCTCAAGGCGGAGGGCCGCACCGCCGAGGTCCTCGGTCCTCGCGGTCTGCCCTGGGACCGCTTCGCGCGCCGAGCCGGGGTCGCCGACGTCGCGCAGCAGGCGTACGACGTGCTGGGCCGCGAGTCGCGCGCCTTCGTCACGGCGTACGTCGCCGGGGTGAACGAGGCGCTCGCCGCCGGGCCCACCTGCGCCGAGCTCGACGAGGTCGGCCACCGCGCGGAGACCTGGCCGGACTGGATGCCGTTGGCCGTCTTCGCCGCCCACCACGTCCTGTTCGGCACGTTCCCCGGCAAGCTGTGGCGCCGGCACCTGCGCGCGGCCGTGGGTGACGAGGTGGCCGAGCTCTTCCGCCACGAGGGACTCGGGCCCGGCAGCAACTCCTGGGTGGTCGGAGGGCAGCGGACGGCGAGCGGGCTCCCGATGATCGGCGGCGACCCGCACCGGGGCTTCGAGCTCCCCAACGGCTACCAGCAGGTGCGCCTGACGTGCACCGACCCCGACGACGCCTTCGACGTCGCCGGCTTCACCTTCCCCGGCGTCCCGGGCGTCCAGCACTTCGCCCACGCCGGCGAGGTGGCGTGGGGCATCACCAACGCCACCGCCGACTACCAGGACGTCTTCGTCGAGGAGCTCGAGCGGCAGGGCGGGACGGTCCTCTCGCGCACCGCGGACGGCTGGGCCACCGCGACCACCCGGCTGGAGACCGTCCACGTGGCCGGTCACGACCCCGAGACGGTCGAGGTCGTCGAGACCCCCGCGGGCCGGGTCGTCCAGGGGGGACCGGACGAGGCGGGCGGTCAGGCGTACAGCCTGCGGACGCCGTCGTACGCCCTCGGCGACCTCGGCTTCGACGGCACTGGTGCCCCTGCTGCGCGCGCGCAGCGTCGCCGACGTCGAGGCGGCGCTCGAGCACTGGGTGGAGCCGGTCAACAACCTCCTGGTCGCGGACCGGTCCGGCGCCGTGCGCCAGCGGGTCGTGGGCAGGGTGCCGGATCGCCACGAGGTCAACGGTCGTGAGCCGGTCGCAGCGTGGGACCCGGCCCACCGCTGGAGCGGCTGGGTGACGCTGCCGCCGCACGACGTGGCGCCGGAGGGTCACCTCGCCACCGCCAACCACCGGATGTACGACGACTTCGAGCGGATCGGCCGGGACTTCGCACCACCCGGCCGTGCGCGACGCATCGAGGCGCTGCTCGAGGGGCGGGACGGGCTCACCCGCGAGGACTTCGCCGCGATCCACGCCGACGTGCGAGCCGGACAGCCCGCCGCGCTCCACCGGGCCCTGGCCGCCCTGACCGGGCTGGAGGGCCCCGCCGAGGAGCTGCGACGGCGCCTGGTCGCGTGGGACCAGCGCTTCACCGCCGACAGCACCGAGGCGACGGCGTACGTCGACGTGCGGACGCGTCTGGTGAGCGAGCTGGCCCGGACCCCGACCCTGGCGCCGCTCGCCGACCGGGTGGAACCCGGCGTCGATCCGCTGCTCGCGCCCTGGTTCGACGTGCCGACCGAGCTGTGGCTGAGCCTGCCGCACGTGCTGTCGCCGCGCGGCCGCGCGCTGCTGCCCGAGGTCGACACGCTCCTGGCCGAGGCCGTCGCGCACGTCGCCGCCCGGCCGGCCGAGCCGTGGCACCGTCGGCACACCTACGCGCCGTACCACCCGCTCGGCCACGAGCTGCCCGACGTCCCGGGCCTGGCGGGCGACAACGACTGCGTCCGCTGCGCCGGCGCCCGCCCCGGCTCGGACCTCGTGATGCGTGGCTCGGTCGCGCGCTACGTCTGGGACCTGGCCGGGCTGGACCGCAGCGGCTGGGTCGTGCCGCTCGGCGCCGACGGCGACCCCGCCGCCGCGCACCACCACGACCAGCTCGAGGCGTGGGTCGACGCGCGGCTGGTCCCGGTCGAGGTCCCGCGTCGAGGTCCCGGCGTCGGACTTGTCACAACCGGTGGTCGGTGGGTCGGGCGACTCCTAGGCTTCGCCCCATGGAGCACCTGTCACTCCTCGCCGGCGGCGACGAGCACGCGAGGGCCACGCGCGCGCAGTGGGAGAGGGCCGCGGCCGACGTCCTGCGCAAGGCGGGTCGTCTGAGGGACGACGACCCCGACGAGCTGGTGTGGAGCACGCTGACCCGCACCACGCTGGAGGGCATCGACGTCCTGCCGCTGGGTCTGCGCGAGCACCTCGACGGGCTGGCCCCGACCGGCGAGCCAGGAGTGGCGCCGTACACGCGGGGGAGCGCGATCTCCCGGCCGGACCAGGGCTGGGACGTGCGGGTGCACCTCGCCGACCCCGACGCGAAGCAGGCCGCCGCCGACGCGCTGACCGACCTCGAGAACGGCGCCACCAGCCTCTGGCTGCGTCTGGGCCGGGGCGGCCTCGCTGTCACGGACCTGCCCGAGGGTGCTGGAGAAGGTCTACGTCGACCTCGCCCCAGTCGTCGTCGACTGCCCGGAGGACCCGGTCGGCGCCGCCGAGGCGTTCGCAGCGATCCTCGCCGAGCGGGAGGTCGACCCCGCACCCGGCACCGTCCTCGCCGTGGATCCCTGGAGCGCCGCAGCCCGCGGGTCGAGCGGCGCTGGAACCGGGCCCGACGACGTGCTGCCGCGCCTGGTCGAGCTCGCCCGCGAGCACGGCGCACGCATCGCTGTCGACGCGTCCTGGGTGCACGAGGCCGGCGGCCACGACGCCCACGAGCTCGGCTGGTCGCTCGGGGCCGGCGCCGCCTTCCTGCGTCGGGCCACCGCCGACCTGGGGCTGTCGGTGCCCGAGGCCGCGGGGCTGCTGGAGTTCCGCTACGCCGTGACCGACGAGCAGTTCCTCTCGATCGCGAAGCTGCGCGCCGCCCGGCGCCTGTGGGCCCGCGTGCTCGAGCTCTCCGGCGCCCCCGAGGCCGCCGGCCAGGTCCAGCACGCGGTCACCGGACGCGCGATGCTGACGAAGTACGACCCCTGGGTGAACATGCTCCGCGGCACGGTCGCCGCCTTCGCCGCTGGTGTCGGCGGCGCGTCCGCGGTCTCGGTGATGCCCTTCGACACCGCCCTCGGTGTGCCCGACGCCCTCGGGCGCCGGGTCGCCCGCAACACCTCGTCGCTGCTGATCCACGAAGCCCACGTCGCCCGCGTGACCGACCCCGCCGGCGGCTCCTACGCCGTCGAGAGGCTGACCGACGACCTCGCCCGACACGGCTGGCAGGAGCTGCAGCGGCTCGAGGCCGACGGCGGCGCAGATGCCGCCCTCGACGAGCCGGGCGGCTTCCTCGGACGTCTCGAGGAGGAGGCGGGCGGACCCCGCCGACGCCAGGTGGCCACCCGCCGCCGCGCCATCACGGGCGTCAGCGAGTTCCCGAACCTCCACGAGGAGCTTCCCGAGCGGCGTCCCCTCGAGGGGGACCCTGGCCCGGACCGCTACGCCCGCGACTTCGAGACCCTCCGCGACGACCCGACCACCACCCCCGTCTTCCTGGCCACCATGGGCCCGGTGGCGCAGCACACCGCTCGCGCCACGTTCGCCGCCAACCTGCTCGCCGCCGGCGGCGTCGACACCGTCTCCGCCGGCCCCACCACCACCGCCGAGGACGTCGTCTCCGCCTTCCGGCACTCCGGTGACGACGGGGGCCCCGCGACCCCGGTCGTGTGCCTCTGCGGCACCGACACGGCGTACGGCGAGTGGGGTGCCGACCTGGTCGCCGAGCTCCGCGAGGCCGGCGCCACCCACGTCGTCCTCGCCGGCAAGCCGGGGCCGACGACGGTCCCCGAGGACACGGTCGACTCCCACTGCGCCGTCGGCATCGACGCCCTCGCCTTCCTCCACGCCGTCCGAGAGGAGCTCACCCGATGAGCGTCCCCCCCTCCTTCGCCGACCTCCCGCTGGTCTCGACAGGCTCGACCGACGGAGGCGACCCCAGCGCGACCGGAGCGCCAGGCGCCGTCGGCGCCAGCGGAGGCCCCGGCCGACCGTGGATGGGCCTGGCCCCCTCGGAGCGAGGCACGAGCGAAGAGGGTGGTTGGGCGGACGGGGCCTCCGCTGGTGCCAGCGACGCCAACCGGACCGACGGGGTCTCGACAGGCTCGACCGACGGGGGCTCCGAGACCGCCGAGACCGAGGACCCGCTGCTGCAGACCACCGAGGCCGAGGACGGCCAGCCGGCGTGGATGTCCCCCGAGGGCATCCCGGTCAAGGCGCTCTACACCGCCGCCGACCTCGAGGGCCTCGACGGCCTGGACACCCTCCCCGGTCTGAGCCCGTTCCTGCGTGGGCCCTACCCGACGATGTACACGACGCAGCCCTGGACGGTCCGTCAGTACGCCGGCTTCTCGACCGCCGAGGAGTCCAACGCGTTCTACCGGCGCAACCTCAAGGCCGGCCAGAAGGGTCTGAGCGTCGCGTTCGACCTCGCGACGCACCGCGGCTACGACTCCGACCACCCGCGGGTGAAGGGCGACGTCGGGATGGCCGGGGTGGCGATCGACTCGATCTACGACGCCCGGACGCTGTTCGACGGCATCCCGCTGGACCAGATGAGCGTGTCGATGACGATGAACGGCGCGGTGCTGCCGGTCATGGCGCTCTACATCGCGGCGGCCGAGGAGCAGGGGGTGAGGCCCGAGCAGCTCGCGGGGACGATCCAGAACGACATCCTCAAGGAGTTCATGGTCCGCAACACCTACATCTACCCGCCGCAGCCGAGCATGCGGATCATCAGCGACATCTTCGCGTTCACGGCGCAGAGGATGCCGCGCTTCAACTCGATCTCGATCTCGGGCTACCACATGCAGGAGGCGGGGGCGACCTGCGACCTGGAGCTGGCCTACACCCTGGCCGACGGCGTGGAGTACATCCGCGCCGGTCTCGACGCGGGTCTGGAGATCGACAGGTTCGCGCCGCGGCTGAGCTTCTTCTGGGCCATCGGGATGAACTTCTTCATGGAGGTCGCGAAGATGCGCGCGGCCCGGGCGCTGTGGGCGCGACTGGTGACGCAGTTCGACCCGCAGAACCCGAAGTCGTCGTCGCTGCGCACGCACAGCCAGACGTCGGGCTGGTCGCTGACGGCGCAGGACGTCTTCAACAACGCCTCGCGCACGTGCATCGAGGCGATGGCCGCGACCCAGGGGCACACCCAGAGCCTGCACACCAACGCCCTCGACGAGGCGATCGCGCTGCCGACGGACTTCTCGGCGCGGATCGCCCGCAACACCCAGCTGCTGCTGCAGCAGGAGTCGGGCACCACCGGCACCATCGACCCGTGGGCGGGGTCGTACTACGTGGAGCGGCTGACGCAGGACCTGGCCGAGAAGGCGTGGGCGCACATCACCGAGGCCGAGGAGGCCGGGGGCATGGCGGCGGCCATCGAGAAGGGCATCCCGAAGATGCGCATCGAGGAGGCGGCCGCCCGCACCCAGGCGCGCATCGACGCGGGCGCCCAGAAGGTCATCGGCGTCAACACCTACCGGCTCCCGAGCGAGGACGCCCTCGACGTGCTGCGCGTCGACAACGCCGCGGTGTACTCCTCCCAGGTCGCCAAGCTGGAGCGGCTGCGCGCCGAGCGCGACGAGGACGCCGTACGCCGGGCGCTGGCCGGCCTGACCGAGTCGGCCGAGAAGGGCGCGCAGGGGCAGGGCTCGTTGGACGGCAACCTGCTGGCGCTGGCCGTCGAGGCCGCGCACGCCAAGGCGACCGTGGGCGAGATCTCCGACGCGCTCGAGAAGGTCTACGGACGGCACCGCGCCACGATCCGTACCATCTCCGGGGTGTACCGCTCCGAGGCCGGGTCCTCCAACGAGGCCGTCACGCAGGTGCTGGCAGCGACCGAGAGGTTCGCCGAGGACGAGGGGCGGCGCCCGCGGATCCTGGTGGCGAAGATGGGCCAGGACGGTCACGACCGCGGCCAGAAGGTGGTGGTCACCGCCTTCGCCGACCTCGGCTTCGACGTCGACGTGGGCCCGCTGTTCTCGACGCCGGAGGAGGTCGCCCAGCAGGCCGTCGACGCCGACGTGCACGTCGTGGGCGTGAACTCGCTGGCCGCCGGTCACCTGACCCTGGTGCCGGCGTTGAGGAAGGCGCTGGCCGACCTCGGGCGCGAGGACGTCATGATCGTGGTCGGCGGGGTGATCCCGCCCGACGACGTGCAGCCGCTGCGCGACATGGGCGCCGCCGCGGTGTTCCCGCCGGGCACCGTCATCGCCGATGCCGCCCTCGACCTGCTGCGCCAGCTCTCCTCGGCGCTGGGGCACCCGGCCTGAGGCACGCACCCGTGGACACCGGCCCGCGCGCGAGGGACCATGAGGCATGGAACCTCCGTTGCGACTGGCCACGGGCAGCGAGGTGTTCCTGGACGCCCGTGGCGACGAGCGCGCGCTGAAGGTGACCTGGCACCACGACGCCGGGATCGTGGTCCTGTCGCTGTGGCGCGGCGCCACCTGCGCCGGCACGCTCCAGCTGGCGGCCGACGAGGTCCCCGGCGCGATCGCGGCGCTGTCGCGTGGCCTCGCCGACGGGTACGCCGAGCGGGGTGGCGGGGCGGCCGCCAGCTGACGCGCCCCTCGGGCGACCAGGGCGTCGACCTGGTTCCTCGCCCCGGTGATGCCCTCGATCATGCCCAAGGCGCTCAGCGGTTCCATGACCTCGGCCGTGGGTTCCACGACCCAGTCGGCGACGGATGACGGCGAACCCACTCACACGGGCTCGTTGGCACCTACCCTGATGTCCTCTCAAAGGGGGACAAGTCATGACTGTTCGGAGACGCCCGAGGCGTGCCATGTCGATGGCAGCCGCAGTGACCGTGGTGGCCGCCGGGCTCGGCCTCGCCGGGCCGGCTGCCGCCGAGGCGTCTCGAGGGAGCTGTGCCGACATGGCGGTGGTCGCCCATCGTGGAGTCACCAGCCACGGGGCCGTCGAGAACACCTTCGCTGCGATCCAGGCAGCCGTCGACCGCGGCGTGGGCTTCGAGGTCGACGTGCGCACCTTGGCCGACGGCCGGCTCGTGGTCATGCACGACGCCCACCTGGACCGGACCACGACCGGGACGGGTGAGGTGGCGGCGACGACCACCGAGCAGCTCGCGACGGTGCTGACCGACGACGGGCAGAGCGTCCCCTTCGTCTCGCAGGTGCTCCGGACGCTCCGGGACACCCCCTCGGCTCGCGCCGTGCTGGACCTCAAGGCGCTCCCGGACCGGGGCTTGCGGCGGCTGGGCTCGAACATCGCTCGGCTCGGGATCGCGGACCAGGTGTCGGCCATCTCGTTCCGCGACCGCCTGATCCGGGGCTTCCGGACCCACGCGCCGGGCGTGCCGACCTTCCGCATCCGCGCCGACCTCCCTGCCCCGGAGCTGGCTTCGACGTACGGGGGCGTGAGCGTGTGGGGTCACGAGGTCACCGACGACTGGGTGTCGTCGATGAGGCGCGCCGGAGTGCCGTTCAACGTGCGGGTCACCGACGACCCGGCGATGTGGGACGTCGCCGTGGCGACCGGATCGAACTGGGTGATGACCGACGACGTCGACGGCTGGCACGCCTGGTGCGCTGCCTGACCGGCCCGGCGTCGCCTTCACGCGACCAGCAGCACGTCGATCTGGTTCATCGCCCCGGTGATGCCCTCGATCATGCCCATGGCGCTCATCTGCTCCATGACCTCGGCCGTGGGGAAGCCGGACGTGAGCGTCATGACGGTCCCGCCCCCCTCGGCGCGCAGGGTGACCTCGGCGCGGGTCACCAGGCCGTCGTCGACCGGGGTGCCGTCCTCGTCGGCGAACCCGTCCTCGAACAGGAGGTGCTGGGGCGCCTCGACCTCGAGCACGCGCCACCAGCCGTGGTGCTGGTCCCCGCCCGGGCCGGTCATCAGGTAGTGGACGCCGCCGCCGGGTGACAGGTCGTGCTCGAGGACGGTGGCGGGATAGGTCGGGGGCCCCCACCAGCGCTCGAGCAGGCGCGGGTCCTCCCAGACCTGCCACACCCGCTCCGGCGCGGCGTCGAAACGCGCGGTGAGGGTGACGGTCAGCGTGGCGACGTCCGTGGTGGTGTCGATGACGGTCATGAGGAGGGTCCTTTCGTCGGTGGTGCCTGGTGAGGTGGGTCCTGCGGGGAGAGGAGGTCGTCGATGCGGTCCAGCCGGTCGTGCCACCGGGCCGCGAGGTCGTCGAGGACCTGGTCAGCGGCGCGCACCGCGCCGATCTCGGCGCGCACGAGCTGCTCGCGCCCCCGCCGCCTTTTCGTGACGGCGCCGGCGCTCTCGAGCACCGCCACGTGCTTCTGCACGGCCGCGAACGACATCGGGTAGTCCTGGGCCAGCGCCGAGACGGACAGCTCCTCGACGAGGGTGCGGCGCAGGATGTCGCGGCGGGTGGAGTCGGCGAGCGCGTGGAACAGCCGGTCCGGCTGGAAGGGGTCGCGCTGGCTGGTCACCCGAGAAACATACAACCAAATGGTTGTACGTTGTCAAGGGATGGCCGAGCGGTCGTCGACCCCGAGGGTGCGAGGTCGCGTGAGACGGGCGGACCCCGTCACCGCACCGCAGGACATCGGTGATGATGGGGCGGTGCCGTCCCCGAGGAAGCCCGTCGACGTCCCCGCCCTGGCCCACGACCTGCGCGCCGGCAGCCGTGCCGCCCTGGCCCGCGCCATCACGCTCGTGGAGTCGACCCGCCCCGACCACCGGCTCGCGACCCGCGAGCTCATGACCGACCTGGGAGAGGCCGCCGCGGAGCGCCTGGTGCCCCGGGTCGGGATCTCCGGCGTCCCCGGGGTCGGCAAGTCCACGTTCATCGAGTCCCTCGGCAGCCACCTGCTGGCCGAGGGCCTGCGCATCGGCGTGCTGGCCGTCGACCCCTCCTCGATCCGCACCGGGGGGTCGGTGCTGGGCGACAAGACCCGGATGACCACCCTCGCCGCCGACCCGCGGGCGTTCGTGCGGCCCTCCCCGTCCGCGGGGACCCTCGGCGGCGTCGCCAAGGCGACCGCCCAGGCGATGACCGTGCTCGAGGCGGCCGGGTTCGACCTGGTCCTGGTCGAGACGGTCGGGGTGGGGCAGTCGGAGGTGACGGTGGCCGGCATGGTCGACACCTTCCTGTTCCTCACCCTCGCCCGCACCGGCGACCAGCTGCAGGGCATCAAGAAGGGCATCCTCGAGATCGCCGACGTCATCGCCGTCAACAAGGCCGACGACCGGGAGGCCGAGACCCGCGGCGCCGCCAAGGAGCTGGCCGGGGCCCTGCACTTCGTCCACCGTGGAGGGGGCGGGTGGGTGCCGCCCGTGCTGACCTGCTCGGGCCTGACCGGCGACGGCGTCGGAGAGGTCTGGGAGAAGGTGCAGGCGCACCGCGCCTCCCTCGGGACCGAGGGGCTGCAGGACAAGCGCGCCCGTCAGCAGCTCGACTTCACCTGGTCGCTGGTGCGCGACGAGCTCGAGCAGCGGTTGCGGACCTCCCCGGGCGTCCGCGCGGTGCGCGAGGAGGTGCACGCGCAGGTGCGGGCCGGACGGCTGCCCGCGACCGCTGCGGCCGACCGGTTCCTGGCCGCCTTCGACGCCGACCGCGACGACCTCGGCGGCTCTGCCGACCCAGGCGCGACGGGGCACTAACCTGGAGGGCGATGTCTCTCCCAGCCGATCCGTCCCGTGCCATCAAGACCGCCGTCGCCTCGCTCGTCGAGGAGCTGGTGGAGTTCCGTCGCGACCTCCACCGTCACCCCGAGCTGGCCTGGGAGGAGAGCCGGACGACCGAGAAGGTCGCGGAGCGGCTGGCGCGTGACGGGATCGGCGTCCAGCTGCTGCCGAAGTCGGGACTCATCGCGGAGATCGGCGGTGGCGGCCCGGGCGGGCCGGGCGGACCGGTGGTGGCGCTGCGCGCCGACCTCGACGCGCTGCCCGTCGCCGACCAGACCGACGATCCCTGGCGCAGCGGCACCGACGACGTCGCCCACGCCTGCGGCCACGACGTGCACACCACCGCGCTGCTGGGCGCCGGCCTCGTCCTGCAGCGCCTCGACCGCGAGCGACCGCTGAGCGGACGGGTCCGCCTGCTGTTCCAGCCCGCCGAGGAGGTGATGCCCGGGGGGGCCCTCGAGGTGATCGCCGCCGGGGGCCTGGACGAGGTCACGCACGCGTTCGGCCTGCACTGCGACCCCTCCCTCGACGTCGGCCAGGTGGGTCTGCGCGTCGGCCCGATCACCGGCGCCGCCGACAGCCTCAGCGTCCGGCTCACCGGCCGCGGTGGCCACACCTCCCGGCCGCACCTGACCCAGGACCTGACCTACGCGCTGGCCACCCTCGTCACCGAGCTGCCCTCGGCCCTGAGCCGGCGACTCGACCCACGTGCCGGCGCGAGCATGGTCTGGGGCCTGCTGCGGGCAGGCTCGGCGCGCAACGTCATCCCCGCCACGGGGGTCGCCTCGGGCACCCTG
This sequence comes from uncultured Actinomycetota bacterium, assembly GCA_963721555.1. Taxonomy (GTDB): domain Bacteria; phylum Actinomycetota; class Actinomycetes; order Propionibacteriales; family Nocardioidaceae; genus Marmoricola_A. The sequence continues at coordinate 242,092 of CAVRJU010000009.1, forward strand.
CGGATGCTGGACCCGGTCGCCTGGGCCGACGCCGAGGAGCTGGTGCGCGGGCTCATCGGCCACATCGTGGCGCCGTACGGCGTGGTGGCCGACGTCGACTACATCCGCGGCGTGCCTCCGGTCGTCAACGAGCCCCGGTCCACCGCCATCCTGGCCGACGCCGTCGAGTCCACCCTCGGTGAGGAGGGAATCGTCTCCACCACCCAGAGCCTTGGCGGTGAGGACTTCGGGTGGTACCTCGAGCAGGTCCCCGGCGCCATGGGCCGGCTCGGCACCCGCACGCCGGGGGGTCCCACCTTCGACCTGCACCAGGGTGACCTCCGCATCGACGAGCGGGCCGTCGGGATCGGCGCGCGGGTGCTCGCCCAGGCTGCGTCCGCCGCGCTGCCCCGGGCGACCGAGGCCTCCTCCGCCTGAGGATCTGCGGCAGCGGCACCTCACGACTGGATAACATCTCGCCGCCGCAGCGCCGCGTGGTTCGGATCACGTCCCCGCGGAGGTTTAGGGTGACCGCAAGTCACGCCCGGCCGGGCGGGCATCGCATGGAAGGGATCGACTCTTGCGTCGAGTCAGCACTATTACTTCGCTCGTGGCAGCGTCCGCGCTCGTCCTCGCCGGTTGCGGCGACGGCGGCGGCGGCGGCACCGGCGGGTCCGAGTCAGGCGGCAGCTCGGAGGGCGGCTCGTCCTCGGAATCGGTCTGCGAGTCCGCGGACGGCGACGGTCCCAAGATCGGCGTCGCCTACGACGTCGGCGGTCGCGGTGACCTGTCCTTCAACGACTCCGCCTTCGCCGGCGTGGAGCAGGCCGTCGAGGACCTCGACGCCACCTGCCAGGAGGCCGAGGCCCAGGCCAACGAGAGCGAGGCCGACCGCGAGGAGCGCCTGCGCCTGCTCGCCGAGGCCGGCTTCAACCCGATCATCGCGGTGGGCTTCGTCTACTCGCCCTCGGCCGCCAAGGTCGCCGAGGAGTACCCCGACACCGACTTCGCGGTCGTCGACGGCTACACCACCTTCATCACCGGCGACATGGTCGAGATCCCGAACGTCGCGGACCTCAACTTCGCCGAGGAGCAGGGCTCCTTCCTCGTCGGTGTCGCGGCGGCGCTGACCACCCAGACCGACAACGTCGGCTTCATCGGTGGCACCAACACCCCGCTGATCCAGAAGTTCGAGGCCGGCTTCAAGGCCGGCGTCGCCGAGATCGACCCGAAGATCACGGTCCAGAGCGAGTACCTCTCGCAGGGTGACCCGGTCAAGGGCTTCGAGAACCCCACCGACGGCAAGACGGTCGCCGAGGGCATGTACGAGAAGGCCGACGTGGTCTACCACGCCGCCGGCAAGTCCGGCCTGGGTCTCTTCGACGCGGTCACCGAGGCCGGCGAGGGCAAGTACGCCATCGGCGTCGACTCCGACCAGTACCTCACCGCCGACGAGGAGCAGAAGCCCTACATCCTGACCTCGATGCTCAAGCGCATCGACGTCGCGGTGCTGGAGTACGTCACCGCCTTCGACGAGGGCGACGCCCCTGCCGGTGTCGCGCTCTACGACCTCAAGGTCGACGGCGTCGGCTACTCGACGTCCAACGAGGAGGCCATCTCCGGCATCTCCGACCAGATCGACGGCTACGCCGAGCAGATCAAGAGCGGCGAGATCAAGGTCCCGTCGACCCCGTGATCGACCCCGACGGGGGACTGAAGGGCTGAATCCGGGAGGCCCGGTTCACGCGGTAGCGTGAGCCGGGCCTTCTGTGCGGCAGAGCAGCAAGCGGCCGGCGAGCAGGGCAGGGAGCAGGGAGGACGAGCATGGGCACCACCGAGTCCAGGGCGCCGGCGGTCAGGCTGAGCGGCATCGGCAAGAGCTTCCCGGGGGTGCGCGCCAACTACGACGTCGACCTGACGGTCCGTCCCGGCACCGTGCACGCGCTGTGCGGCGAGAACGGCGCCGGCAAGTCCACGCTCATGAAGATCCTCTACGGCGTCCAGAGGCCCGACCAGGGCACCATCGAGGTCGGGGGCGAGCGCGTCACCTTCTCCTCGCCCTCGGACGCCATCGAGCACGGCATCGGGATGGTGTTCCAGCACTTCCAGCTCGCCGACAACCTCACCGTCACCGAGAACGTCGTGCTCGGGGCGGAGAAGCTGCACGGCATCGGGGACAAGGCCCGCGCGGAGATCCGGCGCATCTCCGACGCCTACGGCTTCGCCCTGGACCCCGACGAGCTGGTCGAGGACCTCGGCGTGGGGGAGCGCCAGCGGGTCGAGATCCTCAAGGTCCTCTACCGAGGCGCCAGGATCATCATCCTCGACGAGCCGACGGCGGTGCTGGTGCCGCAGGAGGTCGACGCCCTCTTCGACAACCTGCGCGAGCTCAAGGCCGAGGGCCACACGCTCATCTTCATCTCGCACAAGCTCGACGAGGTGCTCGCCGTCTCCGACGACATCACGGTGCTGCGCCGCGGCACCACGGTCGGGACCGTCGTACCGGCCGAGACCAGCTCGCGCCAGCTGGCCGAGCTGATGGTCGGCGCGGAGCTGCCGAGTCCCAGCACCTCGGAGTCCACGGTGACCGACCGGGAGGTGCTCGAGGTCCGCGACCTGACCGTCCACGACGGCGCGGGCCGCACCGTGCTCAGCGACATCGACCTCGTCATCCACGCCGGTGAGGTCCTGGGCATCGCCGGGGTCGAGGGCAACGGACAGACCGAGCTCGTCGAGGCGGTCATCGGCCTGCTGAGGCCGTCGGCCGGCGTCGTCGAGCTCAAGGACCAGGACGTCTCGAGCTGGGGCACCCGCGAGCGCCGCGCCTTCGGCGTCGGCTACATCCCCGAGGACCGCCAGCGCCACGGGCTGCTGCTCGACGCGCCGCTCTGGGAGAACCGCGTGCTCGGGCACCAGACGCGCAAGCCGTCGTCGAAGGGCAAGCTCGTCGACCGTGCGGGTGCGCGCGCCGACAGCGGGCGCATCCTCGAGCAGTACGACGTCCGCTCGCCGGGCATCGACACCACCGCCCGCGCCCTGTCGGGCGGCAACCAGCAGAAGTTCATCGTGGGGCGCGAGATGAGCGGCGAACCCAGCCTGCTCGTCGCGGCCCACCCGACCCGGGGCGTCGACGTCGGCGCCCAGGCCGCGATCTGGGACCACATCCGCGAGGCCCGCCGGCGCGGGCTCGCCGTGCTGCTGATCTCCGCCGACCTCGACGAGCTGATCGGGCTGTCCGACAGCCTCAAGGTCATCCTGCGCGGACGCCTCGTGGCCGACTTCGACCCCCGCACGGTCACGCCGTCCATGCTCGGCTCCGCCATGACCGGCGCCGACAGCACCCAGACCACCCACGGAGGCGCGGCATGAGCCGGGTCCAGCGGATCGCGCTCAGCATGGCGGCACCGGTGCTCGCGCTGGTCGTCGCCGGCATCATCACCACCGTCGTGCTGCTCATGGCGGGCGAGGACGCCGCGCTGTTCTGGGAGACGATCCTGTCGGTGCCCGAGAGCCGCAACGTCGTCAACATCCTCAACAGCGGGTCCGTGCTCTACCTGTCGGGCCTGGCGGCCGCCATCGGGTTCCGCATGAACCTGTTCAACATCGGCGTCGAGGGCCAGTACCGCGTCGCCACCTTCTGCGCGGCGCTCTTCGCCGCGCAGGCCTGGCTGCCCGGCTACGCCAACACCTTCGCCACCCTGCTCGTCGGCATGCTCGCCGGTGCGGCCTGGGCCGGCATCGCGGGCCTGCTCCGGGTCACCCGCGGGGTGAGCGAGGTGATCTCCACGATCATGCTCAACGCGATCGCGGTCTCGCTGATCGCCTACCTGCTGCGGGAGACCGGGTCGCGGCAGGGTCAGACCATCGTCACCGACCCGATCCCCGAGGGCAGCCGGGTGGGCGGCATCGCGCTCTTCTCCGACTCCCAGACCGAGGTCTACGGGCTCATCGTGGTCGCGGTCGCGGCGGGGATCGTGTTCTGGTTCCTCGTCAACCGCACCGTGTTCGGCTTCAACCTGCGGGCCACGGGCATGTCGGAGTCGGCGGCCGTGGCCAGCGGCGTCAACGTGAAGCGCATGACCCTGTGGGCGATGCTCATCTCGGGCGCGCTCGCGGGACTGATCGGCATGCCGAACCTCTTCGGCGAGTCCTACAACTTCGGCTCCACGATCCAGAGCGGCATCGGGTTCGCCGGGATCGCGGTGGCGCTGCTGGGCCGCAACAGCCCGATCGGCGTCGCCTTCGGTGCGCTGATCTTCGCCTTCCTCAACGAGCAGGCCAACCCGCTGGGGATCCTCGCCGGCATCTCGCCGGACATCATCCTCATCACCCAGGGCGCGGTGGTGCTGTCGGTGGTCATCGCCTACGAGGTCGTACGCCGCTACCGGCAGCGCCTCGAGCAGGGGGCCGTGGCCGACGCCCTGGACGGCGACCGCCCGAGCACGAAGGGGGCCACGGCATGAGCACCGACACCCGCACCAGCACGTCGACGCGCGAGCGCACCGGCGTGGCCGGGTTCCTGGGCTCGGTGCCGAAGGTCTGGATCTACCTCAGCGTGCTCCTGCTGGCGCTGTCGCTGGTGCGGGTCGTCACCGGCGCCGACCAGATCACCTCCGTCGGCACCTTGCGAGCCGCTCTCATCTCAGCCATGCCGATCGCGCTGGCCGGCCTCGGGGGGCTGTGGTCCGAGCGGGCGGGGGTGGTGAACATCGGTCTCGAGGGCATGATGATCCTCGGCACCCTCGGTGCCGGCTACTACGGCTTCAACTACGGGGTGTGGGCCGGCCTGGTCGGAGCGGCTGTCTTCGGCGCCGTCGGCGGGCTGCTGCACGCGCTGTCGACGGTGCTCTTCGGCGTCGACCACATCGTCTCCGGCGTCGCCATCAACATCATCGCGCTGGGGGCCTCGGGCTTCCTGGCCGAGGCGATGTTCACCGGGCTCGATGGCGGTGGTCCCACGCAGTCGCCGTCCTTCGACCGGGCGCCGTCCCTGACGGTCCCCGGGGTCTCCGACGTGGCGGGCGACGTCGCGGCCAAGGGCTGGTTCCTGGTCTCCGACCTGGCCGGTGTGGTCGGCGCGCTCACGACCGGGCTGTCGTCGTTCACGATCGTCGCGATCGGGCTGTTCCTGCTGACCTCCTGGGTGCTGTGGCGCACCAGCTTCGGTCTCCGCCTGCGCTCCTGCGGGGAGTCGCCGCAGGCCGCGGAGACGCTCGGCGTCAACGTCTACCTCTACAAGTTCATCGCGGTCACGGTGTCCGGCGCCCTGGCCGGCGCCGGTGGCGCCTACCTCGCGACCGTGTCGTCCTCGGGCTACCAGTCCGGCCAGACCCTCGGCTTCGGCTACATCGGCCTGGCCGCCATGATCTTCGGCAACTGGCGCCCCTCGGGGCTGTTCCTCGGCGCGCTGCTGTTCGGCTACGCCAACGCGGCCCGGCTGCGCGACGGTGGCGACTCGGTCCACGCCCTGGTCTTCATGGTGGGGGCCGCCCTGGTCGTGCTGCTGGCCTACCAGCTGTGGAAGCGGCGCTGGCTGGCGGCCGGGTTGGCGGGCTTCGGCGCGCTGCTGGCGCTGTCGGTCTACGTCGGGACCGAGCGCGTGCCCAGCGACTTCACCGAGATGACGCCCTACATCGCGACGCTGCTGGTGCTCGCGCTGGCCTCCCAGAGCCTGCGGATGCCGGCGGCCGACGGGCAGACCTACCGGCGCGGGTCGGCGGGCTGAGGTGGCGGGCGAGCGAGGCGTCGACTGGCACGCCCTCACAGCGGCGGCGACCGGTGCGATGACGCACGCCTACGCGCCGTACTCCCGCTTCCCGGTGGGCGCGGCCGCCCTGGTCGACGACGGGCGCGTGGTGACGGGCTGCAACGTCGAGAACGCCTCCTACGGCCTCGGTCTGTGCGCGGAGTGCGGGCTGGTGTCGGCGCTGCACCTCAGCGGGGGTGGACGGCTCACGCACTTCGTGTGCGTCGACGGGCGCGGCGAGCTGCTGATGCCGTGCGGCCGGTGCCGCCAGCTGCTCTTCGAGAACGGCGGCCCCGACCTGCAGCTGCTGCTGGGCCGCGGCGTCGTGACCATGGCCGACATGCTGCCGGACGCGTTCGGCCCGGACTCGCTGGACGCGGTGTCAGGAGCGACCGGTGCGTCCGACCACGACGCTTGACCTGACCGACCCGGCGGTCGTCGCCGACCCCTACCCGCACCTGGCGGCCGAGCGGGTGCGGCACCCGGTCGCCTGGCACGAGCCGACGCAGCGGTGGTTGACCTTCGACCACGCGTCCGCGGCAGCCGTGCAGCGCGACCGCCGGCTCGGCCGCCTCTGGACCGACCGTGAGCCGGCGGCGTACCTCGAGCCGTTCAACCTGCTCCACCGCAACCAGATGATGGAGAACGAGCCACCCGTCCACACCCGGCTGCGGCGTCCGGTGGCTGCCGCCTTCAACCGCGGGCACGTGGAGAGGTTGCGGCCACGGGTGCGGGCGATCGCCGCCGGTCTGCTCGAGGCGGTCGACCCCGCCGGCTTCGACGTCGTCGCGGAGTACGCCGAACCGCTGCCGGTGCTCGTGATCGCCGAGCTGCTCGGGGTGCCGGACGACAGGGTGACCTCGCTGCGCGAGTGGTCTCAGGCGATCGTGCGGATGTACGAGCCCGCCCCGTCGTCGGAGGTGGTGGCGGCGGCCGTCGCTGCCGCGGACGACTTCGCCGCCTACGTGCGCGCGCTGGTCGCCGAGCGACGGGTGCGCCCGGCCGACGACCTCGTCTCCGACCTGGCCGCGCGTGCGTCCGACGAGCCCGGCGGGCTCAGCGACGACGAGATCGTGGCGTCGGTGGTGCTGCTGCTCAACGCCGGTCACGAGGCGTCGGTCAACGTGCTCGGCAACGGGCTGGTGGCGATGCTGCGGGCCGGCGCGCGTCCCACGTCCGAGCCGGCCGACCCGGAGCGACCGGTCGGCGCGGGCGCCGCAGCCCTCGCGGTGGAGGAGATGCTGCGCTTCGACTCGGCGCTGCAGCTCTTCGAGCGGACCGCCACCGCGCCGGTCGAGGTCGGCGGGGTGACGGTGGAGCCGGGGGAGAGGATCGCTGCGTTGCTGGGGGCGGCCAACCGCGACCCGGCGGTGTTCGCCGGACCGGACAGGTTCACCGTCGACCGCGACCCGAACCCGCACCTGGCGTTCGGCGTCGGGGTGCACTTCTGCCTCGGCGCGCCGCTGGCGCGCATGGAGCTGGCCGAGTCCCTGACCGCTCTGCTGGACCGCTTCCCACGGCTGCAGCTGGGCGGCGAGCCGGTCTCGCGGGGGACGTTCGTGCTGCGGGGCCACCGCTCCGTCCCGGTGTCCGTCGTGTGACAGGGTGAGCACCATGGGAGAGGTGTTCGATGCGGTCGAGGTGATCATCACCAAGCGTGACGGCGGGGTGCTGAGCGACCCGCAGATCGACTGGGTGGTGGACGCCTACACCCGCGGGGTGGTGGCCGACGAGCAGATGGCCGCGCTGGCGATGGCGATCCTGCTCAACGGGATGTCGCGCGAGGAGATCGTGCGCTGGACCGCGGCGATGATCGCCTCGGGCGAGCGCATGGAGTTCTCGGCGCTGTCGAGGCCGACGGCCGACAAGCACTCCACCGGAGGAGTCGGTGACAAGATCACGCTGCCCCTCGCGCCGCTCGTCGCGGCCTGCGGCGTCGCCGTGCCGCAGCTGTCCGGGCGAGGCCTCGGGCACACCGGCGGCACCCTGGACAAGCTCGAGGCCGTCCCTGGCTGGCGTGCCTCCCTGTCCAACGCGGAGATGATGCGTCAGCTCGAGGACGTGGGGGCGGTGATCTGCGCCGCCGGCTCCGGACTCGCTCCGGCCGACAAGAAGCTCTACGCCCTGCGCGACGTCACCGGCACGGTCGAGGCGATCCCGCTGATCGCCAGCTCGATCATGAGCAAGAAGATCGCCGAGGGCACCGGCTCGCTGGTCCTCGACGTCAAGGTCGGCACGGGTGCCTTCATGAAGGACGAGGCCCGGGCCCGCGAGCTGGCCGAGACGATGGTGGCGCTGGGCACCGACGCCGGGGTGCGGACGGTCGCGCTGCTGACCGACATGTCCACGCCGCTGGGACGCACGGCGGGCAACGCGCTCGAGGTCCGCGAGTCCGTCGAGGTGCTGGCCGGTGGCGGGCCCGCCGACGTGGTCGAGCTGACGCTCGCCCTGGCCCGCGAGATGCTCGCCGGGGCCGGCCGCGACGACGTCGACCCGGCCGAGAAGCTGGCCGACGGCTCCGCCATGGACGCCTGGCGGGCGATGATCAGCGCCCAGGGCGGCGACCCGTCGGCTGAGCTCCCCACCGCCCGTCACACCCAGGTCGTCACGGCCCCCGCCACCGGCGTCGTCACCCGGCTGGACGCGATGGCCGTCGGCCTGGCCGCCTGGCGTCTCGGCGCCGGGCGCGCCTCCCAGGGCGAGCCGGTGCAGGCCGGTGCCGGCGTCGAGATCCACGCCCGTCCGGGCGACAGCGTGACCGAGGGGCAGCCGCTGCTGACCCTCCACACCGACGACGAGCCTCGCTTCGCCCGCGCGCTGGCCTCCCTCGACAACGGCTTCGACATCACGCCGGGCGACGACGCGACGACGTACGAGCCCGCGCCGCTCGTGATCGACCGCGTCACCGCCGGCTGATCGCCGGTCGTCGCTCGCCGCACGCCGCACGCCGCACGCCCGCAGCTTGACGACGTCAGGACAGGAGCAGGACGACCGTCTCGGCGACGCAGGCGGGCTTGTCGGAGCCCTCGGCCTCGATCGTGTACCTCGTGACCAGCTGGGCGCCGGCCTTGGTCTGGCTGACCTCGGCGATCGAGGCGGTGGCGCGCACCTTCGAGCCGACCGGCAGAGGCGCGGGGAAGCGGACCTTGTTGGTGCCGTAGTTCAGCTTCGCGCCGGGCGTGTCGAGGGCGAACAGCTCGCCGGTGAAGAGCGGGAGCAGCGAGAGGGTGAGGTAGCCGTGGACGATCGTGCCTCCGAAGGGGCTGTCCTTGGCCCGCTCGACGTCGACGTGGATCCACTGGTGGTCGCCGGTGGCGTCGGCGAAGGCGTCGACACGCTGCTGGTCGATGGTGATCCAGTCCGAGGGACCGATCTCCTCGCCGATGGCGTTCTCCAGCTCCTCGACCGAGGTGAAGCTGCGCATGGGTGCTCCTTGGAGGTGCGTCGTGGTGGTGGCTCTGCTTCGATGGGGCCGTGACCGAACCTAGCCGACCCGACCTCGTCGCGCGTGCGCCCAAGGTGCTGCTGCACGACCATCTCGACGGCGGGCTGCGGCCGGGGACGATCCTCGAGATCGCCGACGAGATCGGCCACGAGCTGCCGCCCGGGGCCGACACCCCGGAGCGGCTCGGGGCATGGTTCGTCGAGGCCTGCGACTCGGGCTCGCTGCCGCGCTACCTCGAGACCTTCGACCACACGGTGGCGGTGATGCAGCGCGAGCAGGACGTCCGCCGGGTGGCGCGCGAGTGCGTGCTGGACCTGGCCGCCGACGGCGTGGTGTACGCCGAGGTGCGCTACGCCCCCGAGCAGCACCTCGGGGGCGGCCTGGAGCTGCAGGACGTCGTGGACGCCGTCCGGGAGGGCTTCGCCGAGGGCGAGGCCGAGGCGCGCGACGCCGGTCGTCCGATCGTGGCGCGTCAGCTGGTCACCGCGATGCGGCACCAGGCCCGCTCGCGGGAGATCGCCGAGCTGATGGTCGCCAACCGCGACCGCGGGGTGGTCGGGTTCGACATCGCGGGCGCGGAGGCCGGCTACCCGCCGACCCGTCACCTCGACGCCTTCGAGTACCTCCAGCGCGAGAACGCGCACTTCACGATCCACGCCGGCGAGGCGTTCGGCACGCCCTCGATCTGGCAGGCCCTCCAGTGGTGCGGCGCGGACCGTCTCGGGCACGGCGTACGCATCATCGACGACATCACGCTGGACGAGGACGGGCGGCCGCACCTGGGCCGCCTCGCGGCGTACGTGCGCGACAAGCGCATCCCGCTGGAGATGTGCCCGACGTCGAACCTGCAGACCGGGGCGGCCGCGTCGATCGCCGAGCACCCGATCGGCCTGCTGACCCGGCTGCGGTTCCGGGTGACCGTCAACACCGACAACCGGCTGATGAGCGGCACCTCGCAGGGCGGAGAGCTGCAGAAGCTGGTCGACGCGTTCGGGTACGGCGCCGCCGACCTGCGCTGGTTCACCGTCAACGCGATGAAGTCGGCGTTCCTGCACTTCGACCAGCGGCTGGAGCTGATCGAGGGCGTCATCAAGCCGCGGTACGCCGAGCTGGGCGCGTAGACCTCCCCTCGTCCGTTCGGACGGCCCCGCCCGGACGGCTGGTCAGCGTCACTGAGTCGTCCAGGCGGTCTAGACCATGACGCGTGCGAACCATCGGCTGTTTGTGCAGGTGAGGGACGTGTGAGCCGGATCACGTCCGTGAGGGCACGGGTCTGAGCACGTTTGTGTCCAGTTTGTCCGACTCGGCGGCGGGGAGGTCTAGCCCTGACAACGGGAGGGCCGTTGCGCGGAAAGGGAGTCATGATTCGAATCTCGAGGAGGGGCCGGCTGGCCTCTGCGATGGTGGGCGCGCTGTCCGCTGTACTGATGGTGCCGACGGCGGCACCGGCCGGAGCCGCTCCGGTCGCGACCGCCGAACGTGCCGCGGTGACCAAGCAGGTCGTCATGAAGAACGAGTTCGGCAAGGTCCGATCGGCGGTGGACGGCACCTTCGGCGCCGCCGGCACCGCGACCGGCACCTTCAAGCCACGTCGCTTCTTCGTCGAGGACGGAACGATGATGGTCGCCGGCGTCGTGAAGGCCACGCTGACGCGTGGCTCCGGCAAGGTCCTGGGCACCGACAAGCAGCGTGTGGTCACCGAGGTCGTCTCGATCGACGGCCTGGCGCCCGCGGGCGACGCGGTCGCCGCCCGGGCCGCAGCCGCGGCGGCGTCGTGCGACGTGCTGAACCTGGTGCTCGGGCCCCTGGACCTGAACCTGCTGGGTCTGCAGGTCTCGCTCGAGACGGTGGTGCTCGACATCGTCGCGGTCACCGGTGCGGGCAACCTGCTCGGCAACCTCCTGTGCGCGGTGGTCGGCCTGCTGGACGGTGGCCTGCCCGGTCTGCTCGGGGAGATCGCCAACATCCTGAACTCGATCCTGGCCATCCTGCGTCTCTGACCAGGACACGCACCACCGCACCAGATCGACGAAGCCCCCGGACGCACCCCCGATCCGGGGGCTTCGTCCTGCCCGGGGTGCTGCCGCGGGAACCGGTCACGGACCGGCTGCGTCGCACCTGAGGGTCGCTCACACCGGCGGCCCCGAACCGGGAGAAGTCGATGAACCCCTCCGTGACCGTCAGTCTCAGGACGATCGCCGTCGCCGTCCTCGTCCTGCTCGTCGTCGCCGCGGCCTACCTGCTGGGAGGAGCCGGCTCGACCGAGGCCGCTGCCACGCCGGTCCCGGCCGCTGCCACGGCCTCGGCGCGCGACCTCGCGCGGGGCCAGGTGCCCGGCACCCTCACCATGACGGGCGAGGGAGAGGTCGTCGGGGTGCCGGACCAGCTCTCCTTCCGTGTCGCAGTGACGCGGAAGGAGCCGACCGTCCCGACCGCGATGGACGCGACCTCCGCCACGATGGGGCGGGTGCTGGCAGCACTGGAGAAGGAAGGCGTCGAGCGCAAGGACGTGCAGTCCACCGGTCTGTCGGTGGACCCGGTCTACGACTACGTCTCCTACCGTCCCCCGGTGCTGACCGGCTACCGGGTCAACCAGTCGGTCTCGGTGCTGGTGCGCGACCTGCGCGCCGGAGGACGGGCGATCTCGACCGCCACCACCGCCGGCGGGAACGCCGTGCGCGTGTCCGGCATCGGCCTGCGCATCGGCGACGAGGACGGGCTCCTGGCGAAGGCGCGTGACGCGGCGGTCGAGGCCGCCACGGCCAAGGCCGAGCAGTACGCCGCCGCGACCGGCCAGGAGCTCGGCACGGTGCTGACGCTGACCGAGGGCCGCACGGCGGTCGCCGCCACCCGCGACCAGGTGCGTGACTCCGAGCTCACCCGGGCGATGGCCGACAGCGTGGCGGCGAACACGGCGGTGCCCGTCCGGGCCGGTCGCGAGGACCTCGCGGTCGACGTGTCCATCGTGTGGCAGCTGGTGCCGGCCGAGGACTGATCCAGGCGCGGCGGCGAGGGGTCAGCGGCCGATCGGGTGCCAGACCGTCTTCGTCTCGAGGGTCCACGTCAGCCGGTCGAGGCCGGGATCGAGGGTCCAGTCCTCCTCGGTGCCGCCGCCGCGCCGCACCCGCTTGAGGTTGTCGGCGGCCAGCTCCTCGAGCTCGGCGGCCAGGTCGGCGTCACCCGCGGTGCCGGTCAGGTCGAGGGCGTTGACGTCGCGGTGCGAGGCCAGCGTGGGCAGGGTGTCGCGCAGCGCGCCGGTGAGCACGTTGACGACGCCGCCGGGCACGTCGGAGGTGGCGAGCACCTCGGCCAGGGTGATCGCCGGAAGGGGCCGCCCGACCGAGGTGGCGACCACACAGGTGCTGCCCGTGGTGATGACGGGCGCGACCACGCTGACGAGACCGAGCAGCGAGGAGCCCTGCGGGGCGGACACGGCCACCACGCCGGTCGGCTCGGGCACCGAGAAGTTGAAGAACGGCGCGGCGACAGGGTTGGTGCCGCCCACGACCTGGGCGACCTTGTCGGCCCAACCGGCGTACCAGACCAGGCGGTCGACGGCGGCGTCCACCGCGGTCTCGGCCTGCCGCTTGGTCGCGCCCTCGGAGCGCTGCACCTCGTCGACGAGCTGCGCACGCCTGCCCTCGAGGACCTCGGCCACCCGGTAGAGCACCTGCCCCCGGTTGTACGGCGTACGCGTGCTCCAGCCCTTGAAGGCGGACCGGGCCGCCACCACGGCGTCGCGGGCGTCCTTGCGTGAGGCGGCCGACGCGTTGGCCCAGAAGGCGCCCTTGGCGTCGGTGACCTCGTAGGTGCGACCGGACTCCGAGCGCGGGAACGCCCCGCCGATGCTCAGCTTGTAGGTCTTGCGGACGTCGATGCGACTCACCTGAGGTAGCCCTCCAGACCGTGCCGGCCGCCCTCGCGGCCGTAGCCGGACTCCTTGTAGCCGCCGAACGGCGACGCGGGGTCGAACTTGTTGAACGTGTTGGCCCACACCACGCCGGCACGCAGCTGGTCGGCCATCCACAGGATGCGCGAGCCCTTGTCGCTCCAGATGCCGGCCGAGAGACCGAAGGGCGTGTTGTTGGCCTTCTCGACCGCCTCGCTCGGGGTGCGGAAGGTGAGCACCGACAGCACGGGACCGAAGATCTCCTCACGGGCGATGCGGTGCGCCTGGGTCACTCCGGTGAAGACGGTGGGCGGGAACCAGAACCCCTGGGACGGCAGGTCGCAGGCCGGCGACCAGCCGGCGGCGCCCTCGGACTCGCCGACGGCGGCGAGCTCACGGATCTTGGCCAGCTGCTCGCCGGAGTTGATGGCACCGACGTCGGTGTTCTTGTCGAGCGGGTCGCCGACCCGCAGGGTCGACATCCGGCGCTTGAGGCGCTCGAGGACCTCGTCGGCGACCGACTCCTGCACGAGCAGGCGGGAGCCGGCGCAGCAGACGTGGCCCTGGTTGAAGAAGATGCCGTTGACGATGCCCTCGACGGCCTGGTCGATCGGGGCGTCGTCGAGCACGATGTTGGCGGCCTTGCCGCCGAGCTCGAGGGTCACCTTCTTGTCGGTGCCGGCCACCGAGCGGGCGATCGAGCGGCCGACCTCGGTGGACCCGGTGAAGGCGACCTTGTCGACGTCCGGGTGCGCGACGACCGCGCGCCCGGTGGCGCCGGCGCCGGTCACGATGTTGACCACCCCCGGGGGCAGGTCGGCCTGCTGGCAGATCTCGGCGAACAGCAGCGCGGTCAGCGGCGTGGTCTCGGCGGGCTTGAGGACCACGGTGTTGCCGGCGGCGAGCGCCGGGGCGACCTTCCACGCCAGCATGAGCAGCGGGAAGTTCCAGGGGATGACCTGGCCCGCGACGCCGAGGGGGACCGGCGCGCGGCCGGCGACGGCGTACTCGAGCTTGTCGGCCCAGCCCGCGTAGTAGAAGAAGTTCGCCGCGACCTGAGGGACGTCGACGTCGCGCGACTCGCGGATCGGCTTGCCGTTGTCGATGGACTCGAGCACCGCCAGCTCGCGGGAGCGCTCCTGGATCAGCCGGGCGATGCGGAAGAGGTACTTCCCGCGCTCGCGCCCGCTCAGCCGTGACCAGACGCGGGTGTGGGCGCGGCGCGCGGCCTTGACCGCACGCTCGACGTCGGCCTCGTCGGCCTCGGCGACCTCGGCCAGCACCTCCTCGGTCGACGGGTTGATCGTCTTGAAGGAGCCGCCGGCGCCGGGGTCGGTGAACTCGCCGTCGATGAAGAGGCCGTAGGAGGACTTGATGTCGACGATCGAGGGCGACTCGGGAGCAGGGGCGTAGTCGAAGGAGACCATCAGTCCACCGTGACGTAGTCGGGGCCGGAGTAGCGGCCGGTGGTCAGCTTGCTGCGCTGCATCAGCAGGTCGTTGAGCAGCGTGGAGGCCCCGAAGCGGAACCAGTCGGGGTCGAGCCAGTCGGGGCCGGCGACCTCGTTGACGGTGACGAGGTACTTGATCGCGTCCTTGGAGGCGCGGATGCCGCCGGCGGGCTTCACGCCGACCATGCGGCCGGTGGCCTCGCGGTAGTCGCGGACCGCCTCGAGCATCACCAGCGTCACCGGGAGCGTGGCAGCGGGCTGGATCTTGCCGGTCGAGGTCTTGATGAAGTGCGCGCCGGCCATCATCGCCAGCCAGGAGACCCGGCGGACGTTGTCGTAGGTCTGCAGCTCGCCGGTCTCGAAGATGACCTTGAGGTGCGCGTCCCCACACGCCTCGCGGACCTGGGCGATCTCCTCGAAGACCTGCAGGTAGCGGCCCGCCAGGAACGCGCCGCGGTCGATGACCATGTCGATCTCGTCGGCGCCGGCCTCGACGGCGTCACGGGTGTCGGCCAGCTTGATGTCCATCGCGGCGCGGCCGCTGGGGAAGGCGGTGGCGACCGCGGCGACGTGGACCCCGGAGTCGCCGAGGGTCTCCCGGGCGACCGGCACCATGTCGGGGTAGACGCAGACGGCGGCGGCGGCCGGGCAGGTCGCGTCGCTCGGGTCCGGGCGCATCGCCTTGGTGGCGAGAGCGCGGACCTTGCCGGGGGTGTCCGAGCCCTCGAGCGTGGTCAGGTCGACCATCCGGATGGCGAGGTCGAGCGCCTGGGCCTTGGCGGTGGTCTTGATGGAGCGGGTGCCGAGCATCGCGGCGCGGGCCTCGGCGCCGACCTGGTCGACCCCGGGGAGCCCGTGCAGGAACCGGCGCAGGGCGGCGTCGGAGGAGGTCACCTCACGGATGGCCGACGGGTCCATCCCACCGTCTCGTGGAGTCCCCTCGGACGTGCGGGTGAGGGTGGTCATGGGGCCAGTCTCTCAAGCCCCAGAGATGCCGCCAAATCGCCGCGGATCGCGTCCAGACGCCCCGCCGCGCCGATGCGTGCCGCCTCCACGCCGTCCTCGACGCCGGGCTCCACGGGCACGACGACCTCGAGGTAGGCCTTGAGCTTCGGCTCGGTCCCCGACGGGCGTACGACGACCCGGGCACCGTCGGCGAGGGTGAACCGCAGGCCGTCGGTGGGCGGCAGCCCGTCGGTGGGGCGGGTCAGGTCGTCGACGCGCTCCACGGCCAGCCCGCCGAGGACGGTCGGGGGCTCGGAGCGGAGCCGCGTCATCGCGGCGCCGATGAGCGAGAGGTCGCTGACCCGGACGCTGAGCTGGTCGGTGGCGTGCAGGCCGTGCCGCCGGGCGATCTCGTCCAGGCGGTCCAGCAGGGTGAGGCCCTGAGCCTTGAGGTCGGCGGCGAGGGCGAGGACCAGGAGCCCGGCCGAGATGCCGTCCTTGTCCGCCGCGACCTGCGGCGCCACGCAGTAGCCGAGCGCCTCCTCGTAGCCGAACGCGAGCCCCGGGACCCGGCCGATCCACTTGAACCCGGTGAGCGTCTGCTCGTAGGGCCGGCCCGCGGCGGCGGCGATCTTGCCGAGCAGGCTGGAGGAGACGATCGACGCCGCGAACACGCCCTCACGCCCGGACCGTGCCAGGTGGTCGCCGAGGAGGGCGCCGAGCTCGTCGCCGCGCAGCATCCGCCACGGGTGCGGGCTGTCGGGGGTGGGCACGCCCACCGCGCAGCGGTCCGCGTCGGGGTCGTGGGCGACGACCAGGTCGGCGTGGTGGTGCTCGGCCAGCGCGAGCGCCAGGTCCATCGCACCCGGCTCCTCGGGGTTGGGGAACGAGACGGTCGGGAAGTCAGGGTCCGGCTCGGCCTGCTCGCCGACGACGTGGGGCGCGGTGAAGCCGGTGGCCTCGACGACCCGCCGCTGCAGCTGAGCGCCGACCCCGTGGAGCGGGGTGTAGACCGAGACCACGTCGCGTGGGCCGGCGTCGGGGCCGCCGACCAGGGAGGCGACGGCGTCGACGTACGCGCTGACGACGGAGTCGTCGAGCCTCTCGCCCGCGTCACCGCGCGGGACGTCGGCCAGCGCGCCGACCGCTGCGATGCGCTCGGCGATGCCGGCGTCGGCCGGCGGCACGATCTGGCTGCCGTCGCCGAGGTAGACCTTGTAGCCGTTGTCCTGCGGCGGGTTGTGGCTGGCGGTGACCATGACCCCGGCGACCGCGCCGAGGTGGCGGATCGCGAAGGCCAGCACCGGTGTGGGCAGCGGCTCGGGAAGGACGAGCGCCCGGAGGCCGGCGCCGGTCATCACCTCGGCGGTGTCGCGGGCGAACACGTCGGAGTTGCGTCGGGCGTCGTACCCGATGACGACGGCCGGCCGCCCGCCGGTGCCGCCGGTGTCGCCGGCCGTGTCCTGCAGGTACGCCGCCAGGCCGGCGGCTGCACGCGTCACGACCGCGCGGTTCATGCGCATCGGACCCGCGCCCAGGGCGCCGCGGAGCCCCGCGGTGCCGAACTCCAGCGTCCCGGAGAAGCGGTCGGCCAGCTCCGCGCGGGCCGGTCCGGCGTCGTCACCCCCGCGGGCAGCGGCGTCCACGAGCGTCTCGAGCTCGGCGCGCGTCTCGGCGTCCGGGTCCTCGGCGGCCCAGCGGCGGGCCCGGTCGAGCAGGTCGTCCGGCCGGTCGGGAGGCAGGTCGGCGGGCGGAGCGGTCGGCTGGTCGGTCACGGCAGACCAATCTAGACCCCGCCCACCGGCCCCGCGCCGGGCGTGCAGGCGCGCGGGCTCCGGACCGATCAGCGCTTGCGCGCGGTGAAGACGGGTGTCTCCCGCTTGAAGGCCGCCTCGCGGGCGATGCGGGTGTTGGCGTTGACCAGCAGCGCGAGCTGCTCGGCGCGCTCCCGGGCGAAGGTCCGCCGCGGTGTGCTCGTCCAGGTGTCGTTGAAGAGCCGCTTCGCGGCGGCGATGGCGTCGGGGGAGCGCGACTTGAGCTTCTGTGCCAGCGCGTCGGCCTCGGCGAGCGGGTCGGCGGCGAGCTGGGTGACCAGGCCGTGCTCGCGGGCCTGCTCACCCGAGAAGGTGTCGCCGGTCATCGTCAGCAGCTTGGCGGTGTCCATGCCGACCACCTCGGCCAGGCTGCGGATCCCGGACATGTCGGGGATGAGGCCCCACTTGGCCTCGAGCACCGACCACTGGGCGTCGGGGGTGGAGATGCGGAAGTCGGCGCCGAGCGCGAGCTGGACGCCCCCGCCGTAGCAGTGGCCCTTGATCGCGGCGATGACCGGCACGGGGAGGCGGCGCCAGCCCCAGGCGGCCTCCTGGAAGGTGTTGGTCCCGCGCAGCGGGGCGGGCACGAAGGTGCGCGCGATGCGGGCGGGGTTGCGCAGGGCGGAGGCGAAGTCGAGGCCGGCGCTGAAGGACTCGCCTGCACCCGCCAGCACGACCGCGCGCAGCGACCGGTCCTGGCGCAGCCGCTTCGAGACCGCGACCAGCTCACCGAGCATGTCCAGCGTCAGCCCGTTGAGCTTGTCGGGCCGGTCGAGCCACACCTGGGCGACGCCGTCGTCGATGGTGCAGGTGATGTTGTGCGCGCTGGAGCTCGTCATGGCACCAGCCTAGGCGCCGGCCCGCCGCGTGGCGCGCTCAGACCCGGGGGAGCACCGCGGCGAGCAGCTCGCCCATGCGGGTGGCCGCGGAGCGGCCGGCCTCGAGGACCTCCTCGTGGTTCAGCGGCTCCCCGGTCATGCCCGCCGCGGCGTTGGTGACCAGCGACATGCCGAGCACCTCCAGCCCGGACTGGCGCGCCGCGATGGCCTCCAGCGTGGTCGACATCCCGACCAGGTCGCCGCCGATGGTGCGGATCATGCGGATCTCGGCCGGGGTCTCGTAGTGAGGCCCGGGCAGCTGCACGTAGACGCCCTCGTCGAGGGTCGGGTCGACCTCGCGGCACAGCTTCCGCAGCCGGGGGGAGTAGAGGTCGGTGAGGTCGACGAAGTCGGCCCCCTCGATCGGGCTGGTGGCCGTCAGGTTGAGGTGGTCGGAGATGAGCACCGGCGTGCCCGGCGCCCAGGCCGGGTCGAGGCCGCCGCAGCCGTTGGTCAGCACGACGGCGCGGCAGCCGGCGGCCGCCGCGGTGCGCACGCCGTGCACGACCGGCCGCACCCCGCGGCCCTCGTACAGGTGCGTGCGGCCCAGGAACACCAGCAGGTTGCTTTCCCCGGAGCGGATGGAGCGGATCGTCCCGGCATGGCCCTCCACCGCAGGCGGGGCGAAACCGGGCAGGTCGGTGCTGGCGAACTCGGCCGTCGCCTCGCCGAGCATCTCCGCGGCCGGCACCCACCCGGACCCCATCACGAGGGCGACGTCGTGCCGCTCGACCCCGGTGAGCTCGCGCAGCCGGTCGGCCGCGGCACGAGCCAGCTCGGACGGCTCCGTGCGGTCGTCGGGGTCTGTCGGGTGCGCGACGGCAGGGGTGCTGGACATGCGCGTCAGGCTAGTCGAGCCGGCGCCCGCCGTACGCCGTGGCGGTGCCGGGCCGGCTCAGAGGCCGCTGGAGCGGCAGGGGCGACGGCGCAGCGCGTTGACGTAGTCGACCGGGGCGTCGGCGGCCTCGGCCGCGTCGGCGAGGATCCCGAGGTACGACGCCGAGGGGACGCCGCCCTCGTAGGCGTCGAGGACGTAGGTCCAGGCGACGACCTCGCCCAGCATCGTCGCGATGCGGACCTGGATCTTGAGGTAGAGCCCGGTCGCGACGCTCTCCCAGTCGTCCATCTGGGCGACGTCCTCGTCGGTGACGTCGAAGACGGCGACGAAGACCTGCTCGACGGGGTCCTCGACGATGGTGGCCAGGGAACCGTCCCAGCCGTACTCCTCACCGCCGAACGTCAGTCGCCACCCCTGCAGCCACCCGGTGCTCTGCAGCGGGGAGTGGGGACACCGCTCCATCATGGTGCGGGGATCCATGTTGGGCCCGTAGGCGGCGTACAGCGTCACGGAGCGCAGCGTAGCGACAGGGCGCGCCCGGGGCAGGCACGGATGGGATACTGGGACGCGTGACTCACGTGGCGATCATCGGTGGCGGACCCGGCGGCTACGAGGCGGCCCTGGTGGCCGCCCAGCTGGGGGCCCAGGTGACGCTGGTCGACAACGACGGGATCGGCGGCTCCGCCGTGCTGACCGACTGCGTGCCCAGCAAGACCCTCATCGCCACCGCCGAGGTGATGGCCGACCTCGAGGTGGCCGACGAGCTCGGCATCGTCGTGTCCGACCACGAGGGCGACGTCGCCAGCCGGGCCTCGGTCGACCTCGGCAAGGTCAACCGCCGCGTGCTCGACCTGGCACGCGCCCAGTCGCACGACATCGCCGAGCGGCTCGACCGCGACGGCATCCGCCGCGTCGCCGGGCGCGGGCGGCTCGACGGCCCGCGCACCGTCGTCGCCACGCTGGCCGACGGGGGCGAGGAGCGGATCGAGGCCGACACCGTGCTGGTCGCCACCGGGGCGGCGCCGCGGACCCTGCCCACCGCGCAGCCCGACGGCGAGCGGATCCTCACCTGGGAGCAGGTCTACGACCTCGACGAGCGCCCCGAGCACCTGGTGGTCGTGGGGTCCGGCGTCACGGGCGCGGAGTTCGCCGGCGCCTACAACGCCCTGGGCATCGAGGTCACGCTGGTCAGCAGCCGTGACCGGGTGCTGCCGGGCGAGGACCCCGACGCCGCCGAGGTGCTCGAGGAGGTCTTCAAGCGTCGCGGCATGACCGTGCTCGGCACGTCACGCATGGCCTCGGTCACCCGCGACGGCGACCGTGTCACGGTCGTGCTCGAGGACGGCCGCGAGGTGGTCGGCTCGCACTGCCTGCTCGCGCTCGGCTCGGTGCCCAGGACCGCCGACATGGGGCTGGAGGAGGCCGGCATCACTCTGGACAAGGGCGGCTTCATCGAGGTCGACCGGGTCTCGCGCACCGGTGCGCAGGGCGTGTACGCCGCCGGCGACTGCACCGGCGTCTTCATGCTCGCCTCGGTCGCCGCCATGCAGGGGCGCATCGCGATGTGGCACGCGCTGGGGGACGCGGTGTCCCCGCTGGACCTGAGGATCGTCGCCTCGAACGTGTTCACGGCGCCCGAGATCGCCACCGTCGGCTGCTCGCAGAAGGCCGTCGACGAGGGCGAGATCGAGGTCGAGCAGGTCATGCTCCCGCTCGCCACCAACGCCCGGGCCAAGATGCAGGGCGTGCAGGAGGGCTTCGTCAAGATGTTCTGCCGTCCCGGCACGGGCATCGTGGTCGGCGGCGTCGTCGTGGCGCCGCGCGCCAGCGAGCTCATCCACGCGCTGTCGATCGCCGTGGCCGAGCAGCTCACCGTCGACGACCTGGCCCTGACCTTCACCGTCTACCCGTCGATGAGCGGCTCGGTGGCCGAGGCGGCGCGTCGTCTGCACACCGTGCGTTAGCCGAATCGCTCCGGTTTGTCACGGAGGCGCGCCGGAGTGTTTATGCTCGTCGAGTCACTCCAGTCACACGACTCACACCCGGAGCATCCATGCGCCTCTCGTCCCTCGTCCTGGCCAGCGCTGCGCTGATGGCGCTGCCGACCCTGCCGGGGCTCGTCGACGGGGGCGGCTCCGCCTCGGCGATGACCGGCACCGCCGACCGCGGCACCACGAGTGCCAGCCGGGTCGCGGTCAGCCAGAGCTACCCGGTGCCGGGGTCCGGCCGCTACACCGTGCGCGGCCACGGCTACGGCCACGGCCACGGGATGTCGCAGTTCGGCGCCCAGGGGGCCGCCCTCAAGGGCCTGCGGCACGAGGAGATCCTGCGGTTCTACTACCCGGGCACCGAGGTGGGGACCGCGCCGAAGAAGGTCCGGGTGCTCATCACCGGCGACACGAGCTCCGACGTGGTCGTGGTCCACCAGGACGCGCTGCAGCTGCGCGACCGGGGAGCGGGCACGACGTACGAGCTGCCCGACAACGTCGGGGCCAGCCGCTGGCGCGTCGACGTCGGCTCGGGCAACAGCGACGTCGTCGACTACTGGACCGGCAGCACCTGGCGGCGCTGGCAGCCGGGCGGACGGGCAGCGCTGGTCGGCGAGGGTGAGTTCCGCGCCGACGGGCGCCCGATCACCCTGGTCAAGCCCAGCGGCACCACGACGTACCGGGGATGGCTGCGGGCCGCGCGGCCCAGCTCCAGCTCGACCAGCCGTGACACCGTCAACGTGGTGGCGATGGACGACTACGTCAAGGGCGTGGTGCCCTCCGAGGTCTACACCTCCTGGCACGCCCAGGCACTCCAGGCCCAGTCGGTGGCCGCGCGCACCTACGCGACCTTCGAGCGCGCCTACTACGCCGACCGGTACTACCAGATCTGCGACACCAGCTCCTGCCAGGTGTACGGCGGGGTCGACAAGGAGGTGGCGAGCACCAACGCCGCCGTCGAGGCGACCGCCCGCAAGATCCTGACCTACCAGGGCGCCCCGGCGTTCACGCAGTTCTCCTCCAGCTCCGGCGGCTGGACCTCGGCGGGCTCGAAGCCCTACCTGGTCGCCAAGGCCGACCCCTACGACGACCACCCCGGCAACATCGTCCACGACTGGTCGGTCGCGCTGGCCGCGAGCCGGATCCAGGACCGCTACCCCTCGATCGGACGGTTGCAGCGCATCGTCGTCACCGCCCGCGACGGCAACGGCGAGTGGCGCGGCCGCATCCTCACCCTCGTGCTCGACGGCAGCCGCAGGAACGTCACGCTGTCGGGCGACACCTTCCGCTCGGCCTTCGGCCTGCGCTCCACCTGGCTGACGTTCTGAACGCCCCGCCGGTTCCCTGGCCGCCCGGCCTTCCGGGGCCGTGACGGCCGCAGCACGGCGCACGCGGGCCCACTCCCCCGCGCGGAGCCGGCACTTCCCGACGTCGGTGCTTCCGCCGGGAAGCGCCGAAATCACCAGGTACCTAGTGAATCCGACAGGGTCAGCCGGGCAGGTCGCAGACCACGGCGCCGGAGGTGACGGTGGCCCCGACCTCGGCCTGCAGGTTGGTGACGGTGCCGGCCTTGTGGGCCTTGAGGGGCTGCTCCATCTTCATCGCCTCGATGACCACGATCGTGTCGCCCTCGGCGACCTCCTGACCGTCCTCGACCGCCACCTTCACGATGGTGCCCTGCATCGGCGAGGTGACCGAGTCGCCGGACGCAGCGGCGCCGGCCTTGGTGCCGGCGGACCGCTTCGGCTTCTTCGCGCCGCCGCCACCCGAGCCGGCAGCGACCGCGAACGCCGCCGGCAGTACGACGTCGAGGCGCTTGCCGCCGACCTCGACGGTCACGCGCTGCCGCTCCCCGGCGTCGGGGTCCGAGCCGGCCGAACCGCCGGAGTACGGCTCGATCTGGTTGTCGAAGTCGGTCTCGATCCACTGCGTGTAGACGTCGAACGAGCCCTCGCCGCTGGAGTTCGAGGCCCCGACGTACGCCGGGTCGGAGACGACCGCGCGGTGGAACGGGATGACCGTGGGCATGCCGTCGACGACGAACTCGTCGAGCGCGCGCCGCGAGCGTTCCAGCGCCTGGGTGCGGTCGCGGCCGGTCACGACGAGCTTGGCGATGAGCGAGTCGAACGAGCCGGGGACGGTCTCGCCGTTCTCGTAGCCGCCGTCGAGCCGGACGCCGGGGCCGCTCGGGGGCGACCAGGCGGTGAGGGTGCCGGGGGCGGGCATGAAGTTGGCGCCGCCGTCCTCGGCGTTGATGCGGTACTCGATCGAGTGGCCGCGGATCTCGGGATCGTCGTAGCCGAGCTCCTCGCCGGCCGCGATCCGGAACATCTCACGGACCAGGTCGATGCCGGTGACCTCCTCGGACACGCAGTGCTCGACCTGCAGTCGAGTGTTGACCTCGAGGAAGGAGATGGTGCCGTCCTGCGCGACGAGGAACTCGCACGTGCCGGCGCCGTAGTAGCCGGCCTCGCGCAGGATCGCCTTGGACGACTCGTAGAGCCGCGTGACCTGGTCGTCGCTCAGGAACGGCGCGGGCGCCTCCTCGACGAGCTTCTGGTTGCGCCGCTGCAGCGAGCAGTCGCGGGTCGAGACGACCACGACGTTGCCGTGCTGGTCGGCCAGGCACTGGGTCTCGACGTGGCGCGGCTTGTCGAGGAACTTCTCCACCAGGCACTCGCCGCGGCCGAACGCCGAGACCGCCTCGCGCACCGCCGACTCGTAGGCGTCGGGGATCTCCTCGATCGTGCGGGCCACCTTGAGGCCGCGGCCACCGCCGCCGAAGACCGCCTTGATGGCGACCGGGAGGCCAAACTCCCGAGCGAAGGCGACGACCTCGTCGGCGTTCGCGACGGCGTCCTTGGTGCCCGGGGCGAGCGGCGCCTTCGCGCGCTCGGCGATGTGCTTGGCCCTCGCCTTGTCGCCCAGCGCCTCGATGGCCGACGGCGGCGGGCCGATCCAGGTCAGCCCGGCGTCGATGACGGCCTGGGCGAAGTCGGCGTTCTCGGCCAGGAAGCCGTAGCCGGGGTGGACCGAGTCGGCGCCGGAGCGCTCCGCGACCGCGATGATCTTCTCGATCGAGAGGTAGGAGTCGCCGGGGGTGGCGCCCTCGAGGCTGTAGGCCTCGTCGGCCAGCCGCACGAACAGCGCGTCGCGGTCGGGCTCGGCGTACACCGCGACACTGCCGATGCCGGCGTCCTTGCAGGCGCGGACCACACGCACCGCGATCTCCCCGCGGTTGGCGACGAGCACCTTCGCCAGGGGCTTGCTCTGCGACTCGGGCACGCCGGGTCTCCTTCGTCTCGCACGGTTCGGGCGCTTCGGAGTGTAGGGCCCGGCGCGGGCGCCCGAGGCAGGGTCCGCGGTACGACGTACGTCTGAGGGGGTAACCCGTGTCACGTCGGCTCGTTGGACCGACACTGGACACCCCGCACCCACCTCACCGCCGTCTCGAGAGGCACCCATGCGCTCCTTCCGGACCACCGCTCGATCCCTGCTCGCCACGACCGCGCTCGTGCTGGCGCCCCTGGCCGTCACCGGGGCCGTCACGTCCCCGGCCGAGGCCATCGTGGGCGGCTCGTCGGTGCCGAACGGCAAGTACGCCTTCATGGCCTCGGTGCAGACCCGAGGCAGCGAGGGTTCCGACGGCCACTTCTGCGGCGGGTCGGTCATCGCCAAGCGCTGGGTCCTCACCGCCGCGCACTGCATGGAGGGCGAGCGGCCCCGCGACCTGCAGGTCGTGGTCGGGCGCACCGACCTCGAGCAGAACCGCGGACAGGTCGCCCGGGCGGAGCGGATCGCCATCCACCCGAAGTGGGACGAGAGCGGCACCTTCGACGCCGCCCTCATCAAGGTCGACCGGGCCCTGAAGGTGCCGAAGATCGCTCTCGCGCCGCTGCGCAACCAGTCGCTGGAGCGCGACGGCGCGAAGCTGAAGGTCACCGGCTGGGGCACCGAGTTCTTCGGCTCGCCGGTCATTCCCTCACGCATGAAGCAGGTCGCGGTCGAGGCGGTGGCGGACGAGAACTGCACCGCCAACGAGACCCAGGGCTTCAACGCACCGTCCGAGATCTGCGCCGAGGCGCTGGGCGGCGACTCCTGCCAGGGCGACTCGGGCGGCCCGCTCTTCGGTCGGCTCTCCGACGGCCGCCGGGTCCAGGTCGGCATCGTCTCCTACGGCCTCGGCTGTGCGGTCCCGGAGTTCCCCGGGGTCTACGGCGAGGTCAACAACCCCTCGATCCGTGGCTTCATCACGCGCACCGCGGGTCTCTGAGCGCGCGGCCGGTCAGCGCGACAGGGCGCGCAGGTCGGCCCGGCAGCGCTGCTCGACCCGGTCGATCTCGACCAGCGTGGCCTCGATGTCGTCGCGCAGCCGGTGCAGCTCGGAGCGGCGCACGTCGCACTGCGCGATCAGGAACTCCAGCTGGCCCGCCTCGCCCGGCGGCTCGTCGTACATGTTGACGATGACGCCGATCTGGTCGAGCGAGAAGCCCAGCCGCTTGCCGCGGAGGATGAGCTCGAGACGGATCCGGTCGCGCTGGCGGTAGACGCGCGAGGTCCCGACACGTTCGGGGGAGAGCAGGCCGAGCTGCTCGTAGTGGCGCAGGGTCCGCAGCGTGACGTCGTACTCCTGCGCGAGCTCGGCGATGCTCCACGTCGCGTCACCCATCTGGGCCTCCTGGATCTCGACGAGCTCGATCAACGGGGCTCGCTTGCCTTACGTTGACGTCAGCGTCACACACTGGGGGCATGACTTTCGAGCTGTCCGCCGAGCACGAGGACTTCCGCCGCAGCATCCGCGACTTCGCCGAGAAGGAGGTCGCGCCCCACGTCGCCGAGTGGGACCGCGCGCACCACTTCCCGGTCGACCTGGTGGCGAAGATGGGCGACCTGGGGCTGTTCGGCCTCACCGCCCCCGAGGAGTACGGCGGCGCCGGTGACGACGGCGACTTCACGAGCCTCTGCGTGGCCATCGAGGAGCTCGGCCGCGTCGACCAGTCGGTCGGCATCACCCTCGAGGCCGCCGTCGGTCTGGGCATCAACCCGATCCAGACCTTCGGCACCCAGGAGCAGCAGGACCGCTGGCTGCCCGACCTGGTCGCCGGGCGCGCGATCGCCGGCTTCGGGCTGACCGAGCCCGGCGCGGGCTCCGACGCGGGCGCGACGACGACGAAGGCCGAGCTCGTGGACGACGAGTGGGTCGTCAACGGCGCCAAGCAGTTCATCACCAACTCCGGCTCCGACATCACCTCCTGCGTGACGGTGACCGCCCGGACCGGGACGCGCGACGACGGCACCCCGGAGATCAGCGCGATCATCCTGCCGGCGGGCACGCCCGGCTTCGTGGCCGAGAAGGCCTACGACAAGCTCGGCTGGCACCTGTCCGACACCCACCCGCTGACGTTCACCGACGCCCGAGTGCCGGCCGACCACCTGCTGGGGGAGCGCGGCCGCGGCTTCGCCCAGTTCCTCGCCACCCTCGACGACGGCCGGGTCGCGATCGCCGCGCTGGCGGTCGGCTGCATCCAGGCGTGCCTCGACATGAGCGTGGAGTACGCCGGGGAGCGGCAGACGTTCGGCGGGCCGATCGGGCGCAAGCAGGGCGTGGCGTTCCAGGTCGCCGACCTCGAGGTGATGCTGCAGGCCTCGCGTGCACTGACCTACAAGGCGGCCGCGATGAAGGACGCCGGGCGCCACACCGGGTCGTCGATGAAGGAGTTCAAGCGGGCGGCCGCGGTGGCCAAGCTCTACGCCACCGAGTCGGCGGTGACCGCGACCCGGATCGCCACCCAGGTCTTCGGCGGCTACGGCTTCATGGAGGAGTACCCGGTGGCGCGCTTCTACCGCGACGCCAAGATCCTCGAGATCGGCGAGGGCACCTCCGAGGTCCAGCGCATGCTCATCGCCCGGGGGCTCGGCCTGCCCGTCGAGTGAGCCGGCGGTCCTTGCCGCGCAAATGTTCTCGCACTCCGCCCGACACGCCGTTCCACGAACCTAGTGCGAGAACATTTGCGCGATCCAGCTCAGGCCTGGGTGGGGGTCGTGGACTCCCCGGTGCCCTCCGGGTCGTCGGTGCGCTCGTCGGAGTCGGCCAGGATCGCCTCGGCCTGGGCCTCGGGGTCCTCGCTGCCGGCCGTCTTCTCCTCGGGCAGCAGGTCGGCGCGGGTCTCCACCCGCTCGCGGTCGCGGTCCGTCTCACTCATGGCGCCGACCCTACGTGACCGGGTCGCCGGCTCAGCCGGGCTCAGCCGGGCTCAGCCGGGGCGGGGCGTCCAGAAGTCGGTCCACGCGTGACCGAGGTCGGCGAGCAGCTCGCGCAGCAGCGGCAGGCTGATCCCGACCACGTTGTGCGGGTCGCCCTCGATGCCGGCCACGAAGGCGCCTCCCAACCCGTCGAGGGTGAAGGCGCCGGCCACCTCGAGCGGCTCGCCGGTGGCGACGTACGCCGTGATCTCGGCGTCGGTGACCTCGGCGAAGCGGACCCTGGTGGCACCCGACCCGGTGACCCGGCGCCCGGTGTCGAGGTCGATGACGCAGTGGCCGGTGTGGAGCACACCGGTGCGGCCGCGCATGGCGCGCCAGCGCGCGGTGGCCTCCTCGGCCGAGCCGGGCTTGCCGTGGACCTGTCCGTCGAGCTCCAGCACCGAGTCGCAGCCCACGACCAGGCCGGGCGCGTCGACGACGCCCGCCACCGCCTCGGCCTTGAGCACGGCGAGCTCGGTCGCGAGCGCCGCGGCGTCGTCGAGCGTGACCTGCGACTCGTCGACGCCGGACACCACGACCTCGGGGGCCAGCCCGGCCGCGCGCAGGGTGGCCAGGCGTGCCGGTGAGCGCGACGCCAGGATCAGCCGCGTCGGCAGCGCCCCGGGCGCGGTGACCGGCTCGCCGGGGCGCGCGACGTCGGCCAGCGGCTCGCCGCCGACGCGTGGCTCGGGCAGCTCCGGCGGCCCGGAGGACTGGCCGGGGATCGGGTCCGGCGCGCTCACAGCCGCCCCAGCGCCCGGGCGAGCGGGTCGAGCCCGATGCAGCCCAGGTCGAGCGCGCGCCGGTGGAAGTCGCGGAGGTCGAACGCGTCGCCGTGCCGGGCCTGCGCGTCCGCGCGCGCCTGCAGCCACACCCGCTCGCCGAGCTTGTACGACGGCGCCTGCCCGGGCCAGCCGAGGTAGCGGTTGACCTCGAACGTCAGCG
Organism: uncultured Actinomycetota bacterium; assembly: GCA_963721555.1. Lineage (GTDB taxonomy): Bacteria > Actinomycetota > Actinomycetes > Propionibacteriales > Nocardioidaceae > Marmoricola_A. The sequence continues at coordinate 270,252 of CAVRJU010000009.1, forward strand.
TGCCCTCGTCCATCCGGCTGTTGTCGCGCATGAACGCCAGCACCAGGTCGGCGTCCCAGGTCTCGCCGGGGTGGAAGCCGAGCGGGTTGTCGACCGGGATCTCCAGACCGAGGTGCACGCCGATGTCGGCCACCACCCGGGCCGCGCGGAAACCCTGCTCGACCAGCATCCCGAGCCGGTCGGCAGGGTCGTCGAGGAAGCCGAGCTCGTCCATGAGCCGCTCGGCGTAGAGCGCCCAGCCCTCGCCGCTGCCGGAGACCCAGCACATCCGTCGCTGCCAGCGGTTGAGCAGGTCGGCGCGGAAGCAGGTCTGGCCGATCTGCAGGTGGTGGCCGGGGACGCCCTCGTGGTAGACGGTGCTGACCTGCTCCCACTTCTGGAAGTGCGTCACGCCCGCCGGCACCGACCACCACATCCGGCCGGGCCGGGAGAAGTCCTCGCTCGGGCCCGTGTAGTAGATGCCGCCGTCCTGGGTCGGCGCGATGCGGCACTCGATGCGCCGCACCGGGTCGGGCACGTCGAAGTGGACCCCCGCCATGGCGGCCACGGTGCGGTCCGCGAGGTCCTGCATCCACGCCTGGAACGCCTCGGTGCCCTCGATCGACTGGGTCGGGTCGGCCCGCAGGTGCTCGACCGCGGCCTCCACGTCCGCGCCGGGCAGGATCCGCTCGGCGGTGCGCGCCATGTCCTCGCGGATCCGGGCCAGCTCCTGCCAGCCCCACGCGTAGGCCTCGTCCAGGTCGACCGTGGCGCCCAGGAAGTAGCGGCTGGCCAGCTGGTAGTGCTCGCGCCCGACACCGTCGCGCTCGCGCCCCCGCGGAGCCATCTCGTCGGACAGGAAGCGGCCGAAGTCGGCGTACGCCGTGGTGGCCGCGTCCGCGACCGCCCGCAACCCGGCGGCGCGCGCACCGGGGGCAGGGGCGACCAACCGGGTGAAGAAGGACTCACCGCCGCGCTCGCCGGTCCACCCGCGGACCTGCTCGGCGATGAGGAGGTACTGCCGCCGGGCGGAGACCAGGCCACGGTCGGCGGCCTCGGTCAGGGTCCGTCGGTAGTCGGCGAGCGTGCCCGGCACCGCCGCGAGGCGGGCGGCGACGTTCTCCCAGCCTTCGTCGGTCGAGGTGTCCATGAGGTCGAAGACGGAGCGCACCGAGTGCAGGCCACTGACGATCACCGAGACCTCGGACTCGCCGACCCCGGCGTCCGCACGCTCCAGCGAGATCGTCAGCCGCTCGACGAGCGCCTCCTGGGCGGCGCGCTCGCGCTCGTCGGACGGGACCGCGTCGCGGGCCGCGGCCAGCGTGCGCCGGACGAGGTCGGTGCGTGCGGCGAAGCCGGCGGGGGAGAGGTCGGTGAGCCGGTGCTCGTGACCGGCGATGCCGGCGCTGGTCGCGGAGACCGGGTCGAGGGCGGCGTACTCCTCGACGAAGGCCTCGGCGACCGCGTCGACCGGCCGGTCGGGTGCGTCGGGAGCAGGTGGCGGCGCAGATGGCGCGGGTGGCGCAGGTGGCGCAGGTGACATGGCGCCGACCCTAGCGCCGCGCCCGGCACCGCGCTGAGGGGTGCGGGCTACCGTGAGTCACGTGTCATCGGGGTCCGCCGCACGGCGATGGGTCGTCGTGGCGCTGGGGGTCTCGCTCCTGGTCGCCGCGCCCTTCGTCGCGCGCGCCTGGCCGGTGCCGGCGAGCGGGATGACGGCTCCCGACCTGGTGGCGGCGATCCGGGCCTCCGACGACCAGGCCTTCACCGGCGTGGTCCGCAGCCGCGGCGGGGTGGAGCTGCCCACCGACGACTCCCTCGAGGGCGCGGCCAAGCTGCTCGGCCGTGACGGCACGCTGCGCGTGTGGTGGTCGGGCGCCGACTCCTGGCGGGTGGCCACGCTGCGCACCACCGGCGAGACCGACCTGCTGCACCGCGGCGAGCAGAACCTGCGCTGGGTCTACGAGTCCAAGAACGTCACGGTCTACCCCGACACCCCGGTGCGGCTGCCGACCTCGGTCGACGTGCTCCCCCCGGTGCTCGCCGAGCGGGTGCTGCAGGGCGCCCGTCCCGAGGAGGTCGAGCGTCTGCCCACCGAGCGCATCGCGGGCCGCACCGCCGCCGGGCTGCGTCTCACCCCCGACCAGCCCCAGTCCAGCGTCGGCCGCGTCGACCTGTGGGCCGACGTCGAGACCGGCCTGCCGCTGCGCGTCGAGATGTACGGCGAGACCGGCCCGGCCGCGCTCTCGACGTCCTTCACCGACCTGTCGATGGGCGAGCCCGACGCCGACGCGCTGACCTTCCGACCGCCCGCGGACTCCCGGGTCCGCTACGACGACGTCATCGACGCGGCTGCGGCGGCGGACTACTACGCCTCGACCTTCACGCCCGGTCGGCTCGCGGGCCTCCCGATGCGCGCCGACACCCTCGGGTCGGTCGGGCTCTACGGACGCGGGCCGACGGTGCTGCTGGCGCTCCCGCTGCGCGAGGGCGACGCCGAGCAGCTGCGCGAGGAGCTGGCGTCCCGCCCCGGGTCGGTGTGCCTGGCCGAGGGGCCGGCGGTCGCGACGGGACCGCTGCAGCTGCTGGTCACCGAGTCGGCCGGCGAGCCGTGGCTGCTGGCCGGCACCGTGACCCGGGGCGCCGCCGCCCGAGCCGCCCGCGACCTGGCGTCGGGCTGGAACGTGGGAGCGGTGCAGGTGACGCCGGGGGACCGGGCGGCCCCGCGCGAGGGGTGCACGTGATCCGCACCCACGGCCTCACCAAGTCCTACGGCGAGCTGGTCGCCGTCGACCGTCTCGACCTCGACGTCCGTGAGGGCGACGTCTACGGGTTCCTCGGCGCGAACGGCTCGGGGAAGACCACGACGGTGCGGATGCTGCTCGGGCTCGTGCTGGCCACCTCCGGTGAGATCGAGCTGCTCGACCGGCCGATGCCACGTGCCGCCCGCGACGTGCTGCCGCAGGTGGGCTGCCTGGTGGAGGGGCCGGCCGCCTACCCGCACCTGAGCGGCCGCGCCAACCTCACGCTGCTGGACGCGGCCGGTCCTCGGGGACCGGGCGGGCGGCGGGGCCGGCGGACCCGGGTGTCGGAGGTGCTGGACCAGGTGGGGCTGGCGCGGGCCGCCGACCGGAGGGTGCGCGGCTACTCGCTCGGGATGCGGCAGCGGCTCGGGCTGGCGGCCGCGCTGCTCCAGCGTCCGCGCCTGCTGGTGCTCGACGAGCCCACCAACGGTCTCGACCCCCAGGGCATCCGGGAGATGCGCGACCTGCTGCTCGACCTCAACGCCCACGGCACGACCGTGTTCCTCTCCAGCCACCTGCTGGCCGAGGTGGAGCAGCTGTGCCGCCGGGTCGGCGTCCTCGACCGGGGCCGGATGGTGCTGCAGGAGGACCTGGCCGACCTGCAGGCGCCCACCGGACGGGTGGTGGTCACCACCAGCCGTCCGGCGGACGCCGTGCGGGTCCTCGACGGGCGGGTGGTGGACCGGGTCGGCACCCGGCTCGTCGTGCGCGCCGAGGTGGCGGCCGAGGTCAACGCCGCACTGGTCGCGGCCGGGGTGCCGGTCGACGAGCTCGGGCCGGAGCGCCGCGGACTGGAGCAGGTCGTGCTCGAGGCGACCGAGGGCACGGGGGACGTCCGGTGATCCGGGTCGAGCTGGCGAAGATGCTGCGCCGCCCCCGCACCTGGATCACGATCGCGCTCCTCAACGCGCTCCCGCTGGTGGTCGCGGTGCTGCTGGCCGTCACCGACCTCGGGCCGCAGCCGGGGGAGGGGCCGGCGTTCCTGTCGGCGGTGCTGACCGACGGCACGCTCTACCCGCTGGCGGCGCTGGCCATCGTGCTGCCGCTGTTCATGCCGGTCGCGGTCGCGCTCTACGCGGGCGAGGCGGTGGCCGGCGAGGCGCAGGGCGGGACGCTGCGCTACCTGCTGGTGCGGCCGGTCGGGCGCACGCGCCTGCTCGTGGCCAAGCTCGTGATGATCCTGGCCTTCGTGCTGCTGGCCGTGGCGGTGGTGGCCGCGGTCGGCTACGTCACCGGGGTGCTGCTGCTCGGGGACGGCACGGCCGCCGGCGTCACCGGCGTCTCGGGCACGACGCTGACCACGGCCGACCTCGTGCAGCGCACGCTGGCCTCGATCGTCTACGTGGCGCTGTCGATGCTCGGGGTGGCCGCGCTGGCGCTGCTCCTGTCCACGCTCAGCGACTCGCCGCTGGCGGCGGCGATGGGGGCGCTGGCCTTCCTCATCGCCTCGACGCTGCTGCTCACGCTCGACGCCGCCGAGGCGCTGCACCCCTACCTGCCGACGCGCTACTGGCTGGCCTTCGTCGACCTGTTCCGCGACCCGGTCCTGTGGCGCGACCTGGTGCGCGGCGTGCTGCTGCAGGGGGCGTACGTCGTGGTGTTCCTGGGCGCCGCGTGGGCGAGCTTCACCACCAAGGACGTCACCTCCTGACCCTGCGTGTCGGGGCCGGTCCCCGGGCGGCCTCAGTCCTCGGGTGCCACGAAGTGGGCCTCGAGGCTCGCCGGGTTGGTGCCGGCGTACGCCCGGATGATGCTCAGCGCACGCTCCGAGGGCTCCAGGGTCGCGCGACCGCCGGCCGGCACGGTGGTGCGCGACGCGATCTCCGCCACCGCCTCGGCCTGCTGCGGCACGTCGTCCTGCGGCGGCGCGAAGACGATGTAGACGGTGCGGACCTCGACGGCGGCGTCGTTGGGGTTGCGCAGCTGCACCCGGCTCAGCAGCCCCGGGTAGGTCACCGGCTTGCCCTTCGCGTCGACGGGCACGGCCTCGACGGGGCTGGTGACCTCGGGGAACTCGACCGGCTCGACCGCCTCGAGCCGGACGTCGACGTCCTCCGCGCGCTCCGCGTCGGGACCGGTGAAGGTCACGATGTCGAGGTCGCGCCCCGGGACCACGACGAGGCCGCCGACCTGGCTGCCGTAGAGCGTCTCGACCTCGACGTCCTCCAGCGGCTCGCCCGCGCCGTCCAACGCGGTGAGGACGGCCTCGAAGCGCAGCGGCTGCGAGCCCTCGTTGGTGATCGTCAGCGTCTGGTCGACGGACCGCTCGCCGCCGCGCAGCTCGAAGGCGAAGCCCAGTGCCTCCTCGGGCGGCGGCTCCGAGGGCTCGGACGAGCCGGAGCCGGGCAGGACGCCGCAGGCGCCGAGCGGCGCCAGCACCAGGGGGAGTGCGGCGGCCAGCGGACGACGGATGGCGGCGCGGGTGCGACGGGGGGCAGGCACCCGGACATTGTGCGGCTCCGGAGCCCCGGCTGTCGCACGGTCCGGGCGCTGGTCAGCAGGAGGACGCGAACTCGGGCTGCGTCGGGTCGGGGGACTCCAGGGCGCCCACCACGAGCGCCTGCGCAACGCGGTCTCCCGGCAGGTCCCCGTGGCTCGGGCGCGCCTGCTCGCACAGCTGCTGGACGGTGAGGTTGACCGCTCCCTCGAGGCGTGCGGAGTCGGGCGGTGTGACGGTGCGGTCGACGTCGGTCCAGATCGAGACGTACGCCGGACCGGGCGGGGTCTCGTCGCCGGCGTTGAGGGCGCGCAGGAAGTCGCTGTCGGGGGCCAGCTGCACGCACGCCTCCGGGCAGGTGCCGGCTGCGTCGAGGGCGAGCTGCGCGGTCCCGGTGCCGTGGTGGGGCGAGCCGAGGGTGACCACCCGGCGGGCCTGCTCGTCCCCGCCGTGGTCGGCGACCCAGGCGCGGGCGACCACGCCGCCGGCGGAGTAGCCCACGACGTCCACCGAGGGTGCACCGTCGGCCAGCACCTCGTCGACCCGCTCCCCGAGCGCCTCGGCCTGGGCGTCGAGGTCGCCGGTGCCGTCCCCGACCAGCCGCCACCACCTCGACGTCGCGACCGGCCTCCTCGAGGGTCTCGGCGAGCGACGTCAGGGACGACACGCTGCCGCCGTACCCGCTGACGAGCAGCACGGGGCCGCGTGCGTCCTGCGAGACCGGCTCGACGTCGTCGAGCGCGGCGCGGGCAGCCAGGCCCGCGGCCAGCAGCACGACCACGGCCAGCAGGGCGAGCGCACCGAGCACCACGCGGCGGCGGGCCGGGGCGAGGGAGGCGAGGAGCACCTCTCCAGTGTGCAAGGTCGCGTCCCCATGTGGCCGCGGGTTGTGGACGCATCGCACGGGTTGTGCGCCTTGGGAGGCGTCCATAACCCCGCGTTACATGCGGGTTGACCAGGGGGTCAGCTCAGCTGGGGAGGGAGCTGGCGCGCCAGCCCCCCGGGCCGGCGGCGAGCGGGCGGCGCACCCGGCGGGCCGGGTCGGCCCACGTGGAGCGGCGCCGGACCGGGGGCTCGGCGGCCGCCGCCGCGGAGGCCATGCCCTGCACGACCGCGACCAGGGCCGCGACCTCCTCGGGGGTCGCGTTGCCGTCCACGACCATGAGGGCGGGCCGGGCCTCGGCCGGCGCGGACTCCGCGTCCGTCTCGGGGGGTGACTCGGTCACAGCGGGATGTTCCCGTGCTTCTTGGGCGGCAGTGTCGCGCGCTTCGTGCGCAGCAGCCGCAGCGCCCGGACCACCTCGGCCCGCGTCTCGTGCGGGGTGATGACCGCGTCGACGTAGCCACGCTCGGCGGCGACGTAGGGGTTGGCCAGGGTGTCCTCGTACTCCGTGACGAGCTCGGCGCGACGAGCCTCGGCAGCGCCTGAGCCGTCGGCGTCCTTGAGCTCGTTGCGGTAGAGGATGTTGACCGCGCCCTGCGCCCCCATGACCGCGATCTGCGCGGTGGGCCAGGCCAGGTTGATGTCGGCGCCGAGGTGCTTGGAGCCCATGACGTCGTAGGCGCCGCCGTAGGCCTTGCGCGTGATGACGGTGACCAGCGGGACGGTGGCCTCGGCGTAGGCGTAGATCAGCTTCGCGCCGCGCCGGATGATGCCGTTCCACTCCTGGTCGGTGCCGGGCAGGAAGCCGGGCACGTCGACGAACGTGAGGACCGGGATGTTGAAGGCGTCGCAGGTCCGCACGAAGCGGGCGGCCTTCTCCGAGGCGTCGATGTCGAGGGTGCCGGCGAACTGCATCGGCTGGTTGGCCACCACGCCGACCGACCGGCCCTCGACCCGGCCGTAGCCGATGATGAGGTTGGGCGCGAACATCGGCTGCACCTCGAGGAAGTCCTCGTCGTCCAGCACCGTGGTGATGACGGTGTGCATGTCGTAGGGCTGGTTCGGCGAGTCCGGGATGATCGAGTCCAGCGCCCGGTCCAGGTCGTTGGGCTCCAGGTCGGCCCCGGTGGTCGAGCCCGTGGAGACGTCGTACGACGGCGCCTCGTCGAGGTTGTTCTGGGGCAGGAAGCCCAGCAGCGTCTTGACGTACTCCAGCGCGTCGTCCTCGTCGGAGCCCATGTAGTGGGCGTTGCCGGACTTGGTGTTGTGGGTCCGGGCCCCACCGAGCTCCTCCATCGTGACGTCCTCGCCGGTGACGGTCTTGATGACGTCGGGGCCGGTGATGAACATGTTCGAGGTGCCGTCGACCATCACGGTGAAGTCGGTGACCGCGGGGGAGTAGACGTGGCCGCCGGCGCAGGAGCCCATGATCAGGCTGATCTGCGGGATGACGCCGGAGGCGTGGACGTTGCGGCGGAAGATCTCGCCGTAGAGCCCCAGCGAGACGACACCCTCCTGGATGCGCGCGCCGGCACCCTCGTTGATGCCGATGATGGGGCAGCCGGTGCGGACCGCGAGGTCCATGACCTTGCAGATCTTCTCGCCGTAGACCTCGCCGAGGGAGCCGCCGAAGATCGTGAAGTCCTGGCTGAACACGCAGACCTGGCGGCCGTCGATGGTGCCGTAGCCGGTGACGACGCCGTCGCCGTACGGGCGGCGCTCCTGCAGGCCGAAGGCCGTCGAGCGGTGCCGGGCCAGCTCGTCGAGCTCGACGAAGGACCCCTCGTCGAAGAGCTTCTCGATGCGCTCGCGGGCGGTCATCTTGCCCTTGGCGTGCTGCTTCTCCACCGCCCGGGCCGACGCCGCGTGCACGGCCTCGTCGAGGCGCCGGTCGAGGTCGGCCGCCTTGCCCGCCGTGGTGTGGATGTCGATGTCCGAGTCCGGAGGGGGGACGTCGGTCCCCTGGCCGGGGTTGGTCACCGGTTCTGCGGCCTCGGTCGCTGCTGCGTCGCTCACGGGTGCCAGGCTAGTGCGTGTGGACCCCGACCCCGAGAGTGACCTGCACCACCGGTTGCTGCGCCCCCGTCTCGACATCGAGCGGCTCGCCGCCCTGGCCCCGCGGTGGCAGGTGGCGGTGGTCGACACCAGCCCCTCGACCCACCAGGCCCTGGCCGCCGACGCCCGGACCGGCGCGGTGGCGCCCGGGACGGTGCTGGTGGCCGAGCACCAGACGGCCGGTCGGGGCCGTCTCGACCGGGTCTGGACCACGCCGGCCCGCGCCGCGCTGACGGTCTCGCTGGTCGTCGAGCCCTCGCTGCCCGACGCCGAGTGGCCCTGGCTGCCGCTGCTGCTCGCGACGTCGGTGGCGGCCGGCATCGAGGCGGCGGGAGGTCCCCGCTGCGGCCTGAAGTGGCCCAACGACGTGATGGCGCCGGGTCGCGACGCCGACGGGGTGCATCGCCCGGAGGAGAAGGTGGGCGGCCTGCTGGCCGAGCGCGTCGAGCGGGAGACCGGCGCCGCCGTGGCGGTGCTCAGCCTCGGGCTCAACGTCACCACGACGCCCGAGGAGCTGCCGGTGCCGACCGCGACCTCCCTGGTCGCGCTGGGCTGGGCGGAGCCCGACCGCACGACGTTGCTGGCGGAGGTGCTGGCCGCGGTCGCGCAGCGGCTGGAGGCGTGGCCCACCGAGGGCGACCGGCTCCGCGACGAGTACGCCGAGCGCTGCCTCACCGTGGGCCGCCACGTCCGGGTGGAGCGTCCGGGAGCGGTGCCTCTGACCGGCGAGGCCGTCGAGGTCGGCCGCGACGGCTCCCTCGTCGTGGACACGGCGAGCGGACGGCGCGCGGTCAACGCCGGTGACGTGGTGCACGTGCGGCCGTCCTGAGCCCCCGGCACCGGGGCGGACCTCGGGGCTGACGTCGGGGCTGAGGTCTCCTGACCGCGGCGCCCGTGCGTGCCATGATGCTGCCGTGCCGATCTCCGCGAAGCTGCTCAACGAGGGTGAGCGCGTCGTCGTCGACACCCGCACCCACGTCAAGGTCCTCCTCGTGCCGGTCCTGGTCCTGCTGCTGACGGCGTTCGCGGCGGCGTACCTCCTGGCCCAGGCGGGCGGTGTCGACAGTGACGGCACCCGGCGGGCGCTGGAGATCGCGGTCGGGGTCGTCGCCGCCGCCGTCGTCGTCTGGTTCGTGCTGCGACCGTTCCTGCGGTGGTACTTCACCTCCTACACCTTCACCGACCGCCGCTTCATCCAGCGGACCGGGATGATCGCCCGGGAGGGCCGCACCATCCCGCTGAACCGGATCAGCGGCGTCGACTTCGAGGTCGGGGTGGTGGACCGGATGTTCGGCTGCGGCACCCTGGTCGTCTCCGACGCCAGCGAGCAGGGGCGGGTGGCGCTGCACGACATCCCGCGCGTCGAGCACGTCCAGATGGTGGTGGCCGAGGAGCTGCACCGGCTCTCGGGCGACGAGCAGCCGGCACGCCGTACCCGTGGCGATGACGGCGCCTGAGGCTCCGCGCGAGCAGCCGCCCTCCGACCGGCCGGTGTACACCAGCGCCGAGGTCGCGGCCGCCGTCGGGCTGAGCGAGAAGGACGCCCGTCGGTTCTGGATGGCGCTGGGCCTGCCGTACGCCGGGGAGGTGCCCGGCTACACCGAGGACGACGTGGCCACGCTGCGGACCCTCGTCGAGGCCGGCGGCAGCGACGTGGCCGTGGACACCCTCGTGCGGCTGGTGCGCCCGGTCGGGCAGAACGTCGCCCGCATGGCGGAGTGGCACGTGGCCGCGCTGACCCACCGCGCCGACCCCTCCGGCGACCCGTTCGGGCTGGCGGCCGAGGTCGGTGACGCCCTCGAGGGCGTGCTGCTGCACACCTGGCGACGCCACGTGGCCGCTGCCCTGGGCCGGCTGGACGCGGACCCTGCGACCGACCAGCACGCGAGCACCAGCACCGTCACCGTCGGCTTCGCCGACCTGGTCAAGTTCTCCGCGCTGTCCAACGAGCTCGACGTCAACCGGCTCGGTGACCTCGTCGAGGTGTTCGAGTCGCGCTGCGGCGACGTGGTGACCTCCTACGACGGCCGCCTCATCAAGACGCTGGGCGACTCGGTGCTCTTCGTGGCCGACGAGCCGGACCGGGCCGTCCGGATCGCCCTCGGCATGGTCGACGTCGTCGGCGGGGACCCCCGCCTGCCCGACGTGCGCCTGGGCCTGGCCAGCGGCGAGATCGTGACCCGCATGGGCGACGTCTTCGGCCCGCCGGTCAACCTGGCGGCACGGCTGACCGCGGTGGCCCGGCGCAACCGGGTGATCGTCGACGAGGCGACGGCCGCGGGTCTCTCGCCGGACCGCTTCGAGACCCGGCGGCTCAGCGTGCGTCCGCTGCGTGGCTTCGGCCTGGTGGAGCCGGTCGCCGTCCGAGCGGGTGGCTGAGCGGCCCCGTTCGGCCCCGGTCGACGCCGTTCCGGCAGGCGGGAGGGCCGACAACCTCTCCCGCGGGGGGACACGGGGTAGTCCGATCGAACCAGATCATGGCATTTGTCCGCCTCGTCCGACTCGGGGCCCGACCCTGGGGGCGTGGAGTCGGTACAGGGGGTCGAGGTCGATGCGGTGCATCGTCGGGTCTGGCGCGACGGCGGGGAGGTGCGGCTGTCCCGCAAGGAGTTCGACCTGCTGCACGCGCTCATCCGCCGCCCCGGCGTGATCGTCACGCGCGACGAGCTCATGCGCGAGGTCTGGCAGACCACCTTCTGGACCAGCGGCAAGACCATCGACGTCCACCTCGGCTGGCTGCGGCGCAAGCTCGGCGACGACACCCGCAACCCCACCCTCATCACCACGGTGCGCGGCCAGGGGCTGCGCTTCGAGACCGACGGCGCTCCCCGGCGTCCGGGGTTGAGCCCCGACACCGGTGCGCGGTCACGCGTCAGCTGAGGCGCGCGGGCGACCCGGGCCGCGTCGTACGACGGACGCGTGCCGACGGTGCCGCGCGCGCTGACTAGGCTCGCGCCCGTGACGGCGACACCTGAGACCCCCGTGCCCACGCACCCCGTGACCGACGGGCCGCCGCGGCTGGCCGTGATCGGCGGTGGTCAGCTGGCCCGGATGATGGCTCAGGCCGCGGTCGGGCTGGGCGTCGAGATCCGGCTGCTGGCCGAGGGGCCCGACGTCAGTGCCGCGCAGGTCGTGCGCGACACGCTCGTGGGCGACTACCGCGACGAGGCGACCGTGCGGGAGGCCGTGGCGGGGTGCTCGGTCGTGACGTTCGACCACGAGCACGTGCCGACGCCGATCCTGGAGCGTCTCGACGCCGAGGGGACCGCCTGCCGGCCCGGTCCGGCGGCGCTGGTCCACGCCCAGGACAAGGGCGTGATGCGCGAGCGGCTGACCGCGCTCGGCGTGCCCTGCCCCGCGCACCGGCTGGTGGCGGACCCGGCCGAGGTGAGTGCGTTCGCCGACTCCGTCGGCGGGTTCCCGGTGGTGCTGAAGACGACCCGCGGTGGCTACGACGGCAAGGGGGTCTGGGTGGTGGCCGACGAGGCCGCCGCGGCGACCGCCTTCGCCACGGCCGCCGAGACCGGCGTGCAGGTGCTGGCCGAGGAGAAGGTCGACTTCCGCCGCGAGCTGTCGGCGCTGGTGGCCCGCTCGCCCTCGGGTCAGGTCGCGGCGTACCCGGTGGTGGAGTCGGTGCAGCGCGACGGCATCTGCTGGGAGGTGGTGGCCCCGGCGCCGGAGCTCGACGAGGAGCTGTCCGTGCAGGCGCAGCGCATCGCGATGACGGTGGCCGGCGAGCTCGGGGTCACCGGCATCCTGGCCGTCGAGCTGTTCGAGACCACCGACGGCCGGATCCTCGTCAACGAGCTGGCGATGCGCCCGCACAACACCGGGCACTGGGCCATGGACGGGGCGGTGACCGGCCAGTTCGAGAACCACCTGCGGGCCGTGCTCGACCTGCCGCTCGGTTCTCCGGCGACACGGCAGCCGTGGACGGTGATGGTCAACATCCTCGGCGGCGACCACGGCCCTCTCTCGGAGAACCTGTACGCCGGATACCCTCACGTGTTCGCCCGGGACCCCCGGCTGAAGGTGCATCTCTACGGCAAGAGCGTGAAACCCGGTCGCAAGGTCGGCCACGTGACGGCGTACGGCGACGACCTGGCCGAGGTGACCGAGCGGGCCCGCCACGCGGCCGCGTGGTTCACCGGGGAGCTGGGCGAGGAGAGCGAATGAGCGAGCAGCCGCTGGTCGGGGTCGTGATGGGGTCCGACTCGGACTGGCCGACGATGAGGGCCGCCGTCGAGGCGTGCGAGGAGCTCGGCGTGCGCGCCGAGGCCGACGTGGTCTCCGCGCACCGGATGCCCGACGAGATGCTGGCCTACGGACGCGAGGCCGCCGGGCGAGGGATCAAGGTGATCGTCGCCGGTGCCGGGGGAGCGGCCCACCTGCCGGGCATGCTGGCCGCGGTCACCCCGCTGCCGGTCGTCGGGGTGCCGGTGCCGCTGGCCCACCTCGACGGCATGGACTCGCTGCTGTCGATCGTGCAGATGCCGGCCGGGGTGCCGGTCGCCACCGTGGCCATCGGCAACGCCCGCAACGCCGGCCTGCTCGCCGTACGCATCCTCGCGACGGGCGACGACGAGCTGCGGGCGCGCATGGAGTCCTTCCAGGCCGACCTCGCCGACGCGGCCCGCGCCAAGGGCGCCACCGTCCGCGACGGCGGCAAGCGCTCCGCCGGCTTCTGACCCCTGTCGGGAGCGGCCCGACTCAGCCCCAGGACCACTCGAGCTTGGGGCAGGCGTCCATGACCATGGGGACGCCGGCCCGGGCGGCGCGCTCGTAGGCGGCCGGGTCGATGACGCCGAGCTGGAACCAGATCCCGCGGGCACCGATCGCCACCGCCTCGTCGGCGAACCGCCCGGCCGCCTCCGAGCGTCGGAAGACGTCGACGACGTCGACCTCGAACGGGATGTCGGCCAGCGTGGCGTAGCCCGGCTCGCCCAGCACGGTCTCCGCCCTCGGGTGCACCGGGACGATGCGCTTGCCGCGCTGCTGCAGGAAGCTGGCGATGCCGTACGCCGTGCGGCTCGGGTTGTCGGCCAGGCCGACGACGGCCCACGTGCGGCAGTCCTCGAGCATGAAGCGCATGGCCTCCGGGTCGAGCCAGGGAGGTCGGGTTTCCGAGATCATGAGGCCGAACCTAACCCGTGGACCGTGACCGACGCTCGTGTTACCGGCGAGTACGATCGACCGCATGACCGACGAGTACCCCCTCTACGCCTTGTCCGAGGAGCACCGCGCGATCCGCGAGGCGGTGCGCGACGTGTGCGACGCGAAGGTGGCGCCGTACGCCGCGGCGGTGGACGAGGAGGCGCGCTACCCGCAGGAGGCCCACGACGCCCTCGCGGCCTCGGACTTCCACGCCCCGCACGTGCCGGAGGAGTACGGCGGCGCCGGTGCCGACGCGCTCGCGACCTGCATCGTGATCGAGGAGGTGGCTCGCGCCTGCGTGTCGTCCTCGCTGATCCCCGCGGTCAACAAGCTGGGCTCGCTGCCCGTGCAGATCGCCGGCTCCGAGGAGCTGAAGAAGACCTACCTGACCAGGCTGGCCGCCGGCGAGGGCGGCTTCTCCTACTGCCTGTCCGAGCCCGACGCCGGGTCCGACGCGGTGGCGATGAAGACGACCGCCAGGCGCGACGGGGACGGCTGGGTGATCAACGGCGTCAAGCGCTGGATCACCAACGCCGGGATCTCGGAGTTCTACACCGTCCTGGCCGTCACCGACCCCGAGAAGCGCAGCCGCGGCATCTCCGCCTTCGTGGTCGAGAAGGGTGACGAGGGCGTGTCCTTCGGCGCGCCGGAGAAGAAGCTGGGCATCAAGGGCTCCCCGACGCGCGAGGTCTACTTCGACGACGTCCGCATCCCCGGCGACCGCATGATCGGCGCCGAGGGCACCGGCTTCGAGACCGCGATGAGGACCCTCGACCACACCCGGGTCACGATCGCCGCCCAGGCCGTCGGCGTCGCACAGGGAGCGCTGGACTACGCCCTCGAGTACGCCCAGGAGCGCACGCAGTTCGGCAAGCAGATCGCCGACTTCCAGGGCCTGCAGTTCCTGCTGGCCGACATGGGCATGAAGGTCGAGGCCGCGCGCCAGATGACGTACGCCGCTGCCGGTCGCTCCGAGCGCGGCGACAAGGACCTCACGTTCTTCGGGGCGGCGGCCAAGTGCTTCGCCTCCGACGTGGCGATGCAGGTGACCACCGACGCCGTCCAGGTCCTCGGTGGCTACGGCTACACCCGTGACTACCCGGTCGAGCGGATGATGCGCGACGCCAAGATCACCCAGATCTACGAGGGCACCAACCAGGTGCAGCGCATCGTCATGGCCCGCCAGCTGCTGAGCGGCATCCAGTCCCAGCTCTGAGGCTCGGGCCTGGGCGGTGGGCTGCTCGCGCTGCACAATGGCGCGGTGGCGAACGTGACCGGTCGGGCCGACGACGCGACTCCCGTCGTCCGTCTGAGGCGTGTCGAGGACGGCGACGTCGAGGTCTTCTTCGAGCACCAGGCGGATCCGCTGGCGGTCGAGATGGCGGCGTTCCCGGCTCGCGAGCGAGAGCAGGTCGAGGCGCACTGGGTGAGGCTCCGTGCCGACGACTCCCTCGTGACGCGCACGATCGTCGCCGACGGTCAGGTGGCGGGCAACATCGGCTGCTGGGCCGACGGCGGGCAGCACCTCCTCGGCTACTGGGTCGGGCGCGAGTGGTGGGGCCGAGGCGTCGCGACGCAGGCGCTCAGCCTGCTCCTGGAGGAGGTGCCGGTCCGACCGCTGCACGCCCACGTCGTCGCGCACAACGTCGGCTCGATCCGCGTCCTGGAGAAGTGCGGGTTCCGGCGTGACCGGTCGCAGGAGGAACGGACACAAGGGTCCGACGACGGCGTCCAGGAGCTCGGGTTCGTGCTGGAGCGGACGTCTCCGACACTCCGAAGTGGGTACGGCTGCTGAAACAGGTGCTCGACACCCCTCACTTCCAGGAGATGCAGATGACTGACCTCGCCCAGGCCGACGCGACGGGCTCCGACCTGACCGCCCTCGTGCTCGTGTGCACCCTCAACGCCTCGCCGAAGCCTTCGAGCTCGGACCTGATCGGACGCCAGATCCTGGAGGCCATGGGGGAGCACGGCGTCACCGGTGAGGTGGTCCGCGTGGTGGACCACGACGTGAAGTTCGGTGTCAGCACCGACGAGGGCGACGGTGACGCCTGGCCGGCGATCCGCGCGAAGCTGCTGGCCTCCGACATCCTCGTGCTGGCCACGCCGATCTGGCTGGGGCAGCCGTCGTCGGTGGCGAAGATGGTCCTCGAGCGCCTCGACGCCGAGATCAGCGAGACCGACGACGAGGGGCGGCTGCTCACCTTCGGCAAGGTCGCCGCGCTCGGCGTCGTGGGCAACGAGGACGGCGCCCACCACACGGTCGCGGAGTGCCTGCAGGCCCTCAACGACACGGGCTTCTCCTTCGCACCGAACAGCGGCAGCTACTGGGTCGGCGAGGCGATGCAGGGCGTCGACTACCAGGACCACGACGAGTCGCCGGAGAAGACCGTGCAGACCATCCAGTCCGTCGCGCTCAACGCCGTCCACCTCGCCCGCCTGCTCAAGGCCAACCCCTACCCGGCCCAGTCGTGACGGGCGCGGGCAGGGACGCTCGGCACGAGGTCGTCATCGTGGGCGCCGGCAACGCCGGCGTCTCCCTGGCAGCGAAGCTGCTGAAGGACGGGGCGCGTGACGTCGCCGTCGTCGACCGACGCCAGGTGCACCGCTACCGCCCGCTGCTGAACTACGTCGGCTCCGGCGAGGCCTCGATGGCCGACCTCGAGCGTGCCCAGCACGCGGTGATCCCCGACGGCGTCACCTGGCTCCGCGACGACGTCGCCTCCGTCGACCCCGTGGCGCGCACCGTCACGCTCGGCGACGGAGGCACCCTCGGCTACGGCACTCTCGTGCTCGCCCCGGGCATTCCGGAGCACTGGGACGCCGTGCCCGGCCTCCGAGCGGCGTACGACGCGGGGTGGGCGGGTTCGACCTTCGTCGACACGAGCGCGACCCGGGTGTGGCACTCCCTGCGCGACCTGACCTCAGGCACGGTCGTCTTCACGGTCCCGCCCGAGCCGGCCCCGTGCGGCGCGACCGCGCTCAAGCCGCTGCTCATGGCCTGCGAGCACTGGCAGCGCGCCGGCGTCCTCGCCGACCTCGACGTCCGACTGGTCACGCCGTTCGCCTCGGTGCTCGACGTCCCGCAGGCCGACCAGCGGCTCGAGCCGATCCTGGCGTCGTACGGCGTGCAGGTGCTGCACGGGAGCCGCGTGGCGGCCGCCGACGCCGAGGCACGGGCCCTGACCCTCGCCACGCCGACCGGCGAGGAGACGATGCGCGACGTCGCCTTCGCCCACGTCGTGCCGCCCTACCGCGCTCCGCGCTGGATCGAGGACGCCGGGCTGGGCACCGGACCGGCCGGGCTGGTCGACGTCGACCCCGAGACGCTCCGGCACCGCCGCTACCCGGACGTCTGGGCTCTCGGCGACGTCGCCGACCACGGCACCCGCTCGTCCGGAGGAGCGCTGCGCGACCAGGTGAAGGTGCTCGCGCGCAACCTCGCCGCCGTGCACAGCGCCGGCGGCCCCACCGCGGAGGCCGAGCTGCACCGCTACGACGGCTACACCGTCATGCCGATCACGACCAGCCGTCAACGCCTCGTGCTGGTCGAGATCGACCGCGAGGGGCGCAGCAAGCCGTCGGTGCCGGTCGTCGACCTGACGAGGCCCCGGCGCTCGACGTGGCTCTTCGACCGCTACGGGCTGCTGCAGGTCTACTACCGCCGCATCCTGCGTGGCAGGGTCTGACCGATGACCACCGAGAGCCGCGTCGAGGAGCTGCTGAGCCAGATGACCCCGGCCGAGAAGGCCGGCCAGCTCACGCAGTACTTCTACTTCAAGCTCCCCGCGAGCGCCCCGCCGCCGCAGCAGGGCTTCGACCCCGGCGAGCAGCCCCGCATGGTCGAGTCGAAGCTCGCGGCGGGCGTCGTCGGGTCGTTCCTGTTCGTCACCGACCCCGCCGAGATCAACCGGCTCCAGCGGCTCACGGTCGAGGGCAACCGCCTCGACATCCCCGCGCTCGTCGGCTTCGACGTCATCCACGGACTGCGCACGATCCTGCCGGTCCCGATCGCCATGGCCGCCTCCTGGGACCCGGACACCGTCGAGGCCGGTCAGGCGGTCGCCGCGCGCGAGGCCCGCGCCGTCGGCATCCACTGGACCTTCGCGCCCATGGTCGACATCGCGCGCGACCCACGCTGGGGACGCATCATCGAGGGCGCCGGCGAGGACCCCTACCTCGGTGCCGCGATGGCGGTCGCGCAGGTGCGCGGCTTCCAGGGCGAGGCGCTCGGCACGCCCGAGCACGTCATCGCCGGGCCCAAGCACTTCGCCGGGTACGGCGCCGCCCTCGGCGGCCGTGACTACGACGAGGTCGACCTGAGCGACCACCAGCTGTGGAACGTCTACCTCCCGCCCTTCGCCGCGGCGGTCGAGGCCGGTGCCGGCAACGTGATGACGGCCTACATGGACCTCAACGGCATCCCGGCGAGCGGCAACCGGTGGCTGTTCACCGAGGTGCTCCGCGACACCTGGGGCTTCGACGGGTTCGTGGTCAGCGACGCCAACGCCGTACGCAGCCTGCAGACGCACGGCTTCGCCGCCGACCTGACCGACGCCGGAGCGCGGGGGCTCACCGCCGGCGTCGACCTCGAGATGGCGATCGACGACCCGGCCTACGCCCACCTGCCCGAGGCGCTGGCCGCCGGCGCGGTCGACGAGGCCACCCTCGACGCCGCCGTCCGCCGCGTCCTCACCGCCAAGCTCGCCCTCGGCCTGATGGACGACCCGTACGTCGACGAGGAGCGGGCCCACGAGGTGCTCGCCGACCCCGCCCACCGCGAGGTGGCCCGCGTCGCGGCCGAGCGGTCCGCGGTGCTGCTGCGCAACGAGGGCGGCCTGCTGCCGCTCGACGTCGACGCGCTGACCTCCGTCGCCGTCATCGGTCCGCTCGCCGACTCGCCCCGCGACACCCTCGGGCCCTGGGTCTTCGACTTCGACCTCGACGAGACCGTGACGGTCCTCGAGGGCCTGCGCACGCGCCTGGGCGACGGCGTCCGCGTCGAGCACGCCCGCGGCGTACCCGTGGTGCAGCGCGAGTTCGGCTCCATCTTCGACATGTTCGGCGGCAACACGCCGAGCGACCCCGACGGCTTCGACCCCGACGCCGAGCTGGCCCGGGCCGTCGACCTCGCCCGCGGACAGCGACGTCGCGGTCGTCGTCGTGGGGGAGTGGCAGAACATGATCGGCGAGCAGGCGTCCCGGTCCTCCCTCGAGCTGCCAGGGCGCCAGCTCGAGCTGCTGCAGGCGGTCGTCGCCACGGGCACCCCGGTCGTCGCGGTGGTCATGAACGGTCGCCCGCTCGACCTGCGCTGGGCCGACGAGCACGTGCCGGCGATCCTCGACGTCTGGTACCCGGGCACCCAGGGCGGCACCGCCGTCGCGAACCTGCTCGTCGGCGACGTCAGCCCGGGCGGGAAGCTGCCCTTCACCTGGCCGCGCACGCGTCGGGCAGGTCCCGATGGTCCTCGGCCACACGACCAGCCACGAGCCGGAGAACCAGGACAAGCGCTACTGGGACGAGCACAGCACGCCGCTCTACCCGTTCGGGCACGGCCTGTCCTACGCCTCCTTCACGTACGCCGACCCCGTCACGGACGCCGCCACGACGACCACCGACGGCACCACCACGGTCTCGGTCACCGTGACCAACACCGGCGAGCGCGAGGCCGACGAGGTGGTGCAGCTCTACCTCCACCAGCGTCACGGGACCGCGTCGCGACCGGTGCGTGAGCTCAAGGGCTTCGAGCGGGTGACGCTGGCGGCGGGGGAGTCGCGCGAGGTGACCTTCGGCGTCGGTCCGGCCGAGCGTCGCTACTGGAACGCCGCGGCTCGCGACTGGGTCCTCGACGCCTCGACCTTCGACGTGTTCGTCGGAGGGTCCTCGACCGCCACCGCGACCACGAGCTTCGAGGTCACCGCTCGCTGACGTCGACCGGTCGGAGGGCGTGCCCCCGCGACTCCAGGTGGAGCTGCTCCATCTGCTGGTCGAGCCGGTCGGTGGCCTCGGCGATCGCGACCAGGTCGTCGCGCAGCCGCTGCGGGACGTCGGTGCGGTACTTGTAGTAGATCTTGTGCTCGAGGCTGGCCCAGAAGTCCATGGCCACCGTGCGGATCTGCACCTCGACGCGCACCGTCTCCGTGCGCTCGGACAGGTACACCGGCAGCTCGACGATCAGGTGAAGACTCTTGTAGCCGCTGGGCTTCGGCTCGGCGATGTAGTCCTTGACCGTGACGACGTTCAGGTCCGGCTGACGCTGGAGCATGCCGAGCACGTGGTAGGCGTCGCTGACGAAGCTGCACACGATCCGGATGCCGGCGATGTCCCACACCTTGCTGCGCACGTCGGCGAAGCTCGGCAGGCAGCCCAGCCGCTCGGCCTTCTCCGCCACGCTCTTCGGGTGCTTGAGCCGGTGGCTGACGTGCTCGATGGGGCAGCCGGAGGGGTCGGCGTGCGAGAGCTCGTCACGCAGGATGTTGACCTTCGTCAGCATCTCCTCGAGACCGAAGCGATACATGAGCAGGAAGCCGTTGAGCTCGTCGCTGAGCTCGAAGAAGTCCGCCATCGCCAGCGAGGGCGACTCGGGCGACATGTCGGTCATCACCCGAGGCTAACCGGACCGTGGGAGAGCCCTCGCCAGCGACTCACGGCCACCTGGCGCCGTCGCGAGCCGGGGTGAGCGCGGACACGCAGACAGCCCGGGCCGGCCCGTGCTAGCGTCGCTTAGGTAAGCCTTACCTACTGACAGCCGGTGCCCCGGGAGGTTCGCGTGATCGTCTGCCACTGCAACGTGGTCAACGACCGGGCCGTGTCCGAGGCCATCGACGCGGGCGCGCGCACGCTGGCCGGTGTCTGCGCCGCCACCGGCGCCGGCCGGGACTGCGGCTCGTGCGTCTTCTCGGTCAAACGGCTGCTGTGCGAGCATGAGCCGTCGACCGCGGCTCGCGCGATCGCTTCCTACGAGGCCCTGGAGGTCGAGGTTGCAGCCAGCTAGCCCGCGCGTCGTGGAGCTGTTCAACGATGCGCTCACCTTCGAGCTCACGGTCACCAACACCTACTTCCTCCACGCGCGCATGCTCGACAGCTGGGGGTTCGGCAAGCTCGGCAAGGTCTTCTACGACCTCTCCATCGACGAGATGAAGGACGCCGACCAGATCATCAACCGCATCCTCTTCTTCGACGGCCACCCCAACCTGCAGCGCCTCGGCGCCATCACGGTGGGGGAGAGCCCGCAGGAGATGCTCCGTCTGGCCTTCGAGAGCGAGAAGGCCGCCGTCGCGCAGTTCAACGCCGCCGCCCAGGAGTGCCGCGAGCTCGGCGACCACGGCAGCGCCGCGGTGTTCGACGAGATGGTGCGCGACGAGGAGCGTCACGCCGACTGGTTCGAGGGCCAGCTCGACGCCATCGCCCACGTCGGCGTCCCGCAGTACCTCTCCCAGCAGATCGACAGCTCAGCGCCCTGAGTCCCTCGGGAGGTCGTGACATGCGCGAGGACATCAGCTTTGCGTCGTACGGCGTCACCTGCCGCGGCTGGTTCTACCCGGCTGAGGGCCCCGCACCGGGCACGTCGGGCTCGCCCGGCCCCTGCGTGGTCATGGCCCACGGTCTGGCCGCGGTCAAGGAGATGCGCCTCGACGCCTACGCCGAGCGCTTCGCCGCGGCCGGGCTCAACGTGCTGGTCTTCGACTACCGCCACTTCGGCGACAGCGACGGACTGCCTCGTCAGCTGCTCGACATCAAGAAGCAGCACCAGGACTGGGTCAACGCCGTGGCCTACGCACGCTCGCGGCCCGAGGTCGACGCCTCGCGCGTGGCACTGTGGGGCTCCTCGCTGTCCGGCGGCCACGTCATGGCGGTCGCCCGCACCGTCGGGCCTGCCTGCGTGGTGGCGCAGGTGCCGCACGTCAGCGGGCCGATGTCGACCAAGGAGCTGGGCGCGCGTGGCGTGGCGCGCCTGGTGCCCCACGGCCTGCGCGACGTCGCGCGCTCCGTGCGCGGCAAGGAGCCGCACTACATCCCCGCGGCCGGGCGACCTGGTGACCTGGCCGTCATGACCGCCCCGGAGGCGATGGAGTACCTCGACCTCGCGCCCGACGGCTTCGACGACCGGGTCGCGGCCCGGTTCGCCCTGGCCATCGGTCTCTACTCGCCCGGGCGGGCGCTGCGCCACCTCACGGTGCCGGTGCTGGTCCAGGTCGGGCTGCGCGATCGGACCACGCCCCCGCACCCGGCGGTGAAGGCAGCCGACGCGGGCCCCGACGGCCCGGGTCAGCAGCTACGACGTCGGCCACTTCACGCCGTACACCGGCGAGATGTTCGAGACCTTCGTCGCCGAGCAGACCGCGTTCCTGCGCGAGCACCTCACGCCCTGACGGGCGCCTCGCCCGGCAGGGTCGCTGCGAGGATCGCTCACTCCTGCCAGGGGTAGAACGGCGGCATGTCGGTGGTGGTGCTGGTGTAGGACGGGTCGCGCTTCTCGCGGAAGGACGCCACGCCCTCCTTGCCGTCGGCCACCGAGGTGTAGAACATCGCCAGCGAGTCGATGCGGTGCGCCTCGAGCGGGTGGGGCTGCGCGGAGTTGCGGTACATCATCTGGCGTGCCAGCGCGGTGGCGACGGGGGAGCGGTTCGCGGTGAACTTGCGGGCCAGGGCGTACGCCGCCGGCAGCAGGTCGTCGGGTTCGTGGACCGAGCGCACCAGGCCCACCTCGTGGGCGGCCTCGCCGTCGAGGATGTCGGCGGAGTAGACGAGCTCCAGCGCCCGGCTGATGCCGACGATCCGGGGCAGGAACCACGTGGAGCAGGCCTCCGGGACGATCCCGATCCTGCCGAAGACGAAGCCGATGCGCGCCTCGGTCGAGGCCAGCCGCACGTCCATGGCCAGCGTCATGGTGGCACCGATCCCGACCGCGGCGCCGTTGATGGCACCGATGACCGGCTTGGTGCAGGCGTAGATCGCCAGCGTCACGCGGCCGCCGGTGTCGCGCACGCCCTCGTGGATCCTGGGGTCGTCGAGGCGCTCGTGCAGGTCGTCCAACGTGGGCCGCTGGGTCTCGTCGAGACCGAAGACGTTGCCGTCGGCGGTGAGGTCCATGCCGGCGCAGAACGCCCGGCCCCGGCCGGTGACGACCACGGCCGCGACGTCGTCGTCACGGCCGGCCCGCTCGAAGGCGGCCACCAGGTCCTCGGCCATCTGCACCGTGAAGGAGTTGAGCGCGTCGGGCCGGTCGAGCGTCAACGTCAGGATGCCGTCGTCGCCGACGGCGTAGTCGAGGGTCTCGTAGGTCATGGGTGCCTTCGGTCGGGGTGGGGAGGGGGACGCGGGCGAGTCGCGTGCTACTGCGGCAGGCCGGTGGGGGA
Source organism: uncultured Actinomycetota bacterium (assembly GCA_963721555.1). Taxonomy (GTDB): domain Bacteria; phylum Actinomycetota; class Actinomycetes; order Propionibacteriales; family Nocardioidaceae; genus Marmoricola_A. The sequence goes on from CAVRJU010000009.1 coordinate 292,924, forward strand.
GCAGAGGTCACGGCCGATGTCCTCGGTGCGGTCCTCGCGGATGGCTTCGAACATCAGCGGGGCCCGCTCGGCGTCCCAGTTGACCGCGAGGTCGGCGATCGGCACGCCGCAGGTCAGGCCGTCGGCGCCGTTGACACGGGTCATCGCGTAGGCGAACCGGCCCGCGTCGAAGGGGCCGGTGCCCTCGCTGACCTTCACGGCGCCGGCGCCGCCGAACATCACGCGCCAGTAGCGGACCGGGTTGACCACGGTCTTCCACGACAGCACCTCGCTGCCGATGGCGCCGACCACCTCGCGCTGGTTCTTGGCGCGGTCGATGTCGCCGTTGGTCTGCGTCTTGCGGGTGCGGGCGTAGCCGAGGGCGGTGTCGCCGTCGGCCTCCTGGCAGCCCTCCTCGATGTCGAGCTCCGCGTCGGGGTCCTTCAGCGCGGTCCGGGGGCAGATCTCGATGCCGCCCACCGCGTCGACGAGGTCGACGAAGCCGGTGAAGCCGATCTCGACGTAGTGGTCGATGCGGATGTCGGTCTCGGACTCGATGGTGCGCGTCAGCAGCTTCGCCCCACCGAGCGCGAAGGCGGCGTTGAGCTTGTTGGTGCCCCGGTCGGGGATCTCGACGTTCGAGTCGCGCGGCAGCGACATCAGCAGGTCGGGGCCGCTGCCGGTGTGCAGCAGCAGGATGGTGTCGGTGCGCTGGCCCGCGAGTCCCGCGCGGGCGTCGGAGCCCACGACGAGGTACGTCGTCCCGGGCTGGTCGTCGGGCCGCGCGCCCGCCGGCTCGGCGTCGACCTCGTCGACCGACATCCAGGCGAACACCGGCACCGCGACCAGGAACACCAGCCAGGCCGCGAGCGCGAGGGCGATCCAGCGACCCGGCCGCCTGCGCCGGGTGCGGGTCCGCTTCGGGCGCGTCTGCGCGCCGGGGCGACGGGCGCTCGGCGGCGGCGATCCCGGCATCGGGGCGATGCTCGTGGGCGGGGCGTCGTCGCGCGCGCCGGCCCGGCCGGAGCCTCGCGCGGCGCCCCGCGTGTCGATGATCTGGGTGGCGTCGGGGTCGGCGGCCGGGCGTCCCGACCCGGCCGAGCCGGAGCCTCCGGAGTACAACCAGTCGAAGGAGCTGCCCTGGTCGCCGTCGCCGTTGTCGCCGCGCCGGTCGTCGCGCCCATCCGCCATGACGGTGACGCTACCGTGCCGGCATCCCGCGGGAGACGACATCGGCGCGCCGTGACGGCTGCGGCGGGTGGGACTGGTGATACTGCACGGTACGCCGACTCCCACCCGCTTCCTGTGGAAAGGCCCGCTGCATGGCCCCCGTCACCTCCGGGTCGACCCGCACCCGCTCCACCCCCGACCGCGCCGACCTCGCCGCCTACCGGGCACGTGAGCTCGGGCGGGTCCGCTTCCGCCGGGCCCTCACCCTGCTGGTGATGACGCTGCTGCTGCCGGGGTCGGCGCAGCTGGTGATGGGACGCAAGCAGGTCGGCAGGCTCGCGGTGCGGGTGTGGCTGGCGTGCGTGGGCGCCGGTCTGCTGCTCGCCGCGATCGGCTGGCTCTGGCCCGCGGTGCTCTTCCGCCTGGCCGCCGACACCACCGTGCTGGCCGTGCTCCGCACGGGGCTCGCGGTGCTGGCGGTCGGTTGGACCCTGCTGCTCATCGACGCCTGGCGCCTGGGCGACCCGCTGCGGCTGCGGCAGAAGCAGCGGCTCGCCATGGTGGGCCTCAACGGCGCCGTCGTCTTCTCGGTGGCTGGCTCGCTGCTCTTCGCCTCCCACCTGGTCGCGGTGCAGCGCGACTTCATCACCACGATGTTCGGCGACGGCTCCGCCAGCTCGGCCGAGCACGGCCGCTACAACGTGCTGCTCATCGGCGGCGACGCCGGCGACGGGCGCTGGGGGCTGCGGACCGACAGCATGACCGTGGCCAGCATCGACGAGGAGACCGGCCGCACCATCCTCTTCGGCCTGCCCCGCAACCTCACGAACTTCCCCTTCCCCGAGGGCAGCGAGCTGGCGGCGGAGTTCCCCGACGGCTACGACTGCGAGACCTGCACCCTCAACAGCCTCGCCACCTGGGCCGCGGACCACCGCGACCTCTTCAAGGGCTCCGCGACCCCGGGCATCGACGCGACCATCGAGGGGATCGAGGGCATCACCGGGCTGAAGATCAACTACTACACGCTGGTGAACATGGAAGGCTTCAAGAGCCTGGTCACCGCGATGGGCGGCCTCACCCTCAACGTCCGCGACCGCATCCCGATCGGGGTGCCCGTCGTGGACCACATCGAGCCGGGCGTCCGCCGCCTCAACGGCTTCCAGACCCTCTGGTTCGCCCGCTCGCGGGAGTCGGCCGACGACTACTCGCGCATGGCGCGGCAGAAGTGCGTGATGAGCGCGATGCTGCAGCAGCTCAGCCCCCAGACCGTGCTGACGAAGTTCGAGGCGCTCGCCGATGCCAGCACGCACCTCATCGAGACCGACCTCCCCGCCTCCGAGGTCGGCGAGTTCACCCAGCTGGCGCTGCGGGCCAAGGCGCAGAAGGTCGGCACGGTCTCCTTCGTGCCCCCCGCGATCAACACCTCGGACCCCGACATCGACAAGATCCGCACGATGATCGACGACGCCATCGCGAAGTCCGAGCAGCCGGGCGGCTCCGGAGCGGGGAAGAAGAAGGGCCCCGGCTTCAGCAAGGCGTCCTCCGGCGCCAGCACCGGCGGCTCCATCGGCAGCCTGTCGTCGGGGTACGCCGCCAACCAGTCGGCCGACCTGTCCAAGGTCTGCTGATCCGTTCGTGCCCGGTGGCGTCTAGGGTCGCTGCGTGCCTCCCCCTGTCCCCGTCCCGCGTGTCGTCGCCGTCGTCGTCACCTGGAACCGGTCCGTGCTGCTGGAGCGGATCGTGCGGGCGGTCGACGCCCAGACCCGCGTCCCCGACCTGCTCGTGGTCGTCGACAACGCCTCGACCGACGACACCACGGAGGTCTGCGCCCGGCTCGTCGACGAGCTCGCGGTGCCGATCGAGGTGCTGCGGCTGCCCTCCAACACCGGGGGAGCAGGCGGGTTCCACGCCGGGATGGCGCGTGCCGTGGAGCGTGGAGCCGAGCTCCTCTGGCTGATGGACGACGACGGCACCCCGCCGCCGGGCTGCCTGGCCGACCTGCTGCCCCACACGGACCGCTACGACCTCCTCGGCCCGGCGGTGGTCGCCGAGGACGCCCCGGACCGGCTCTGCTTCCCCATCCGCCTGCCCGGCACTGCCCGCGTCGCCCACGACCTCGCGGACGTGACCCGCGCCGCCCGCGACGGGCTGCTCGAGGACGTGGTCATCCCCTTCAACGGGGTCCTCGTCACCCGTGACCTGGTCGAGGAGATCGGCCTGCCGCGCGAGGAGTTCTTCATCTGGGGCGACGACGTGGAGTACCTCTGGCGCGCCCGCGCTGCCGGCGCCCGGGTCGCGACGGTCGTCGACAGCCGCTTCGCCCACCCCGCCACCGACGACCTCGGCACGCCCATGGCATTCGGCCGCACGACGTACAACCACTCGCCCTCGGACCTCAAGCACTACTGCATGGTGCGCAACAACGTCACCAACCTGCGCACCTACGTCAACCTGCTGGGGGTGCTGGCCTTCCTGCTGAAGACGGTGTGGTTCTACCTGGTCACGCGCCCCGACCCCGCGCGGCTGCGGCTCAGCGCACAGGCGCTCGGCGCCGCCGTACGCCGCGACTTCACCGGCCACGAGCGGTTCCTGCGATGAGCGGCACCGAGTCGGTGGCGGTGGTCGTCGTGACCTACAACCGGGCCGACCTGCTGCGGGGCCTGCTGGCCGGGCTCGCGGCCCAGGACCGCGCCCCGGACGCGGTCTACGTCGTCGACAACGCCAGCAGCGACCACACCGCCGCGGTGCTGGCCGACGCCGCTCGCGACGGCCTGCCGCTGGTGACGATCCGCAGCGAGGAGAACCTCGGCGGCGCCGGTGGCTTCCACCTCGGTGTGCGCACGGCGTACGGCGCCGGCCACGACCGGGTCTGGCTCATGGACGACGACGTCGTGCCCGCGCCGGGCTGCCTGGGGGTGATGGCGGCGCACCCGGGCCCGGCACTGATGGCCGTGCGCGAGGACCGCGCCGGGCGGATCTGCGAGAAGGCCGCCACCCGCTTCGACCTCGTCCACCCGTGGGCGGTGAGGCCCAAGCGCGAGATGGTGGAGGACCGCTACCCCGAGCGCGGGACGATGCCGGAGTCGGTGCCGCTGGAGAACGTCGCCTTCGAGGGCTTCATGGTGCACCGCCGGGTGATCGACGCGGTGGGCCTGCCGGACCCGGGCTTCTTCATCTTCTACGACGACGTCGACTACGCCGTCCGGGTGCGCCGTGCCGGCTTCGAGATCCTGGCGCTGCGCGACGCGGTGCTGGTGCGCCAGCTCGACTTCGACCAGCAGCACGACATGAGGTCCTGGAAGGGCTTCTACATGTACCGCAACCTCTTCGTCGTCCACCTCCGCTACGGCCGGAACACGCTGGTCCGGCACAAGCCGTGGCTCATCACGCTCGTCGTGCTGCTGCTGACCCCCGTGCGTGGGGGACGCGCCGAGGCGCGCAACGTCGTGAAGGCGCTGCGCGACGCGCCGCGCCTGGCCCGGACCAGCCCGCCCCGCGGATAGACTCCCGGACGGCTCCCGGCGCACGCGCTAGGCGCCGTACCCCTTGATGTCCACCTGCTGGGAGCTCGTCGTGAACTATGACCTCGTCGTCGTCGGATCCGGATTCTTCGGACTCACCGTCGCCGAACGCTGCGCCAACGAGCTCGGGCTGAAGGTGCTGATCCTCGAGCGTCGCCACCACATCGGGGGCAACGCCTACAGCGAGATCGACGAGGAGACGGGCATCGAGGTGCACAAGTACGGCACGCACCTCTTCCACACCTCGAACAAGCGGGTCTGGGAGTACGTCAACCGCTTCACCTCATTCACGAACTACCAGCACCGGGTCTTCGCGAAGTACCAGGGGCAGGTCTACTCCTTCCCGATGAACCTCGGGCTCATCAACCAGTTCTTCGGCACGAGCCACACGCCCGACGAGGCGCGCGCGCTGATCGCCGAGCAGGCCTCCGAGATCGACACCGCCGAGGCCAAGAACCTCGAGGAGAAGGCGATCAGCCTCATCGGGCGCCCGCTCTACGAGGCGTTCGTCAAGGGCTACACGGCCAAGCAGTGGCAGACCGACCCCAAGGAGCTGAGCGCGGACATCATCACGCGCCTCCCGGTCCGCTACACCTTCGACAACCGCTACTTCAACGACGACTTCGAGGGCCTGCCGGTCGACGGCTACACCGCGTGGCTCGAGCGGATGGCCGACCACCCGAACATCGAGGTCCGCCTGGACACCGACTTCTTCGACGTCGCCGACGAGTTCAAGGGCCAGGTCCCGATCGTCTACACCGGCCCCGTCGACGAGTACTTCGGCAACTCCGAGGGCCGGCTGTCGTGGCGCACCATCGACCTGGAGGCCGAGACCGTCGACGTCGACGACTACCAGGGCACCGGCGTGGTCAACGCCAACGACGAGGACGTCCCGTGGACGCGGGTGCTGGAGTTCAAGCACCTGCACCCCGAGCGGACCTACCTGCCGGGCAAGTCGATCGTGGTCCACGAGTACTCCCGCTTCGCCGAGGAGGGTGACGAGCCGTACTACCCGGTGAACACCGCTGCCGACCGGGAGAAGCTGCTGAAGTACCGCGAGCTGGCCAAGAAGGAGCCGATGGTGCTCTTCGGCGGCCGCCTCGGCACCTACAAGTACCTCGACATGCACATGGCCATCGGCGCCGGCCTGTCGATGTTCGACAACAAGCTGCGCCCGCACTTCGAGAGCGGCGAGGCGCTCACCAGCGGCGGTGTCGACGAGGGCTGAGCCTCCCGGTGCTCGTCTCGCGCCGCTCCGAGCGCCCGCCGGGTGGTGAGGATGGCGTCGTTCGTGTCTAGACTCGTGTGACAGATGTGAAAGCAGAGACACGAGACTGCTGGAGTGACGCGTGTGAAGAAGTTGACCTGGGTGCTCGGTGTGGTGCTGGCGGTGGCCCTGACCGTGGGGCTGACCTCGGGACCCGCGACGGCGTACCGGCCCGAGAGCCGCGCCACCTTCAACGTGCCGAAGCCGTGGGGTCGCACGGTCAGCAACTACACGATCGTGCGGTCCATCGAGAAGGCCATCGACAACACGAGGCCGACGAAGCGCCATCCGCGCCCGCGCATCCACATATCGACGTACCTCATGGACCGCAGCATCAGCACGGCCAAGCTGATCGCGGCCTGCCGCCGCGGGGTCTCGGTGCGCGTGATCATGGACGAGGAGATCGCCAGCCGGCCCTCGCGCCGCCTCATGGCCGTCCTCAACGCCGACAACGTCCGCGACCGCAACAACGACGGCAGGGCCGACACCAAGCCGAAGCGCGGCCCCTGTGACACGAAGCTGAAGAAGAAGAAGGACAAGAAGAAGGACAAGAAGAACAAGAAGGGCGACCGGAAGAAGGACGGCAAGAAGAAGGACGGCAAGAAGAAGGACGGCAAAAGAAGAAGGCGGGCAAGGGCAAGAAGAGCGCGAAGGACAAGCGCGCCGCCCAGCGCAAGCGCAAGCCCGGCCCGGGCCGCCCGTCGGTGAAGTGGGGCAAGGACCTGAGCTACGCCAAGAAGTGCGAGGGCTCCTGCCGCGGCGTCGGCGGCAACATGCACAGCAAGTTCTTCCTGTTCTCCCGCACCGGCAAGGCGCAGCAGGTCGTCATGGTCAGCTCCTCCAACCTCAACCGTGGCGGCGCCCTGCTGGGGTGGAACGACATGTACACGATCGTGGGCCGCAAGAAGTCCTACGACGAGTACGTGCGGATCCACCGCCGCATGACCGACGACGTGCGTGCCGGCGTCAAGAAGGTGCAGTTCAAGGACGGCCCCTACGTCAGCCGCTTCTTCCCCATGCGCGACGCCAACCGGAGGAACGACCCCACGATGGTCGACCTGCGCAAGGTGGACTGCCGTGTCGGCAAGCAGCGCACCGCCATCCACGTGTCGATGTTCTTCTGGAAGGGCGTGCGCGGCAACTACATCGCCAGCCGGCTGCTCGACCTCGCCCGCGAGGGGTGCCGCGTCTCCGTCATCTACGGCGCCCCCTCGCGGCAGATCGCCGAGCGGCTGCGCAACGCCGCCCGGGCCCGGCTGATCAACCTCTACGACAGCCGCTGGGACATGAACGGCGACGGCGTCAACGAGGTCCGGGTGCACTCGAAGTACATCCTCATCAAGGGCAGGTTCGGCAGCCAGAAGAAGGCGGTGCGCGTGCTCACCGGCTCGCAGAACTGGGTCGCGGGCTCGCTGAGCCGCGGCGACGAGACGACGTTGAACATCGCGCGGGTGAAGGCCTACAAGCAGTACATCGCGCACTGGAACCGCGTGAAGTCGCACTCGCGGCGGTTGCCCTACCACTGGTGAGTCGGGGACGGCTCAGCTCTGGTCGGGCTGGACGAGGGCGTCGGTGACGACGACCGGGTGATCGGTGGCGCGCGAGATCAGGCCGCCGCGGGTGCGGACGTGGTTCTCGAAGCTGACGTCGAGGGTGCCGAAGATCCAGTCGATGCCGAGGTCGCCGGGGGGACGGCAGGGGCCGCCCACGCTGCCGCCGGCCGAGGCGCTCAGCTTGCCGGCACCGGTGACACGGCAGAAGGCCTCGGCGCGCTCGTTGAAGTCGCCCATCAGCAGCACCGGGTCGCCGGTGGCGGCCTTGAGCCGGTTGGCGAGGTTGACCTGCATGGTCGTGCCCATGTCGCGGAACCGCTCGTTCTGGCCGCGCTTGGCGTTGCTGGTCGGGTTGTGGATGTTGATGAACCAGACCCGCTGCCCGGTCTCCTGGTGCTCGAGCTGCACGTACGGCATGGGCACACGGTTGCCGCGGAAGTAGGGGCTGGCCAGCGTGCGGGCGGTGACGACGTCCCAGACGTCGGTGCGCCACGCGATGGAGTTGCGGACGCCCTTCTTGCCCAGCGCCATGCCGGGGTAGGTGTCCCACTGGCCACCGCCACGGCGCAGGAAGGTGTAGTTCTGGATCGGCTCGAACTCCTGCAGCCCGACCACGTCGACCTGGAAGCTGCGCAGGATCTGCAGCGCCATCCCGGTGCGGGTCACGCCGGAGGCGTAGCCGGGCTTGTTGCCGCCGCCGACCGTGTGCGAGTTGCCGAGGACGTTGAAGCTCATGACGCGGAAGGCGGTCGGGACGACGTCCTGCGTGAGGCTCTCCTCGACCGCGCTGGCCAGGTCCTTCTGGGACTCGTCGGTGCGCTGCGAGGTGCCGTCCGCGTCCTCGGAGCCGGTCGACGCCGTGGCGGGGCCCGTGTCGCGGCCCTTCTTGTCGCGGCCCGTGTCGCGGTCGCGGGGCTCCTCGCGCGGGGCGGCCTCGCTCTCCTCCGGAGCCGGAGCAGCCGTGGTCGCACCCTCCTCGGGCGTCGCCGACGCGGACGGAGCCGCAGGAGCCGCGCTCTGCTCGGGGTCGCCGCCCACGACACCCGTCGCGCGGGCGGTCACCATGCCCAGCAGCACGAGCGCGAGCAGGATGCCGAGCAGCGCCTGCCGCGGGAACGCGGAGGTCTCGGACGCGTGCTTACCCACGGTGAGTGAACCCTTCCTCGGTGCACGGCGCGCAGGGCGCCATCGGTGCCGTCGGGCTCCCAGGCACGGCGGCGGCGTACGCCGAGCGCGGATGTGACAACGAGATCGACGGGACGGGTCGAGTTTATCCGACCAGGAGCCTCAACGAGGCCGGGAGAGAACAGTCACGGAGAAGGGACGCGTCGGGACTCACCGGACGCACGTGACTGGGTTATCCTTCCGAGGTCGCTGGGGCGTGTGGAGACTACGCGCGCCCTCCGGAAAAGTTGTCTCCCGTAGGGGGAAGTCGTGCGCAAGCTCCTGACCGTCCTGATCACCGTCCTGCTCGCCGGGTCCCTGACCCCTGGCGTCGCGCAGGCGGCCTACACGCCGGCCGGTGGCGGGACGTTCAACGTGCCGCGGCCGTGGGGCAGCGACGCCGAGCGCTACCGCATCGTGCGCCACGTCGAGACCGCCATGAAGCACACCCAGGGTCCGACGGCCGCGTTCCCGAACCCGACGATCCACATCTCGACCTACCTGCTCGACCGCTCGCAGAGCGTCGACCAGATGGTGGCGGCCTGCCGCCGCGGCGTCTCCGTGCGCGTGATCCTCGACGAGGACATCGTCAACCGGAACTCCAAGCGCCTCATCAAGGTCCTCAACGCCGACAACGTCGTGCGCCGGGACGACGGCACCTTCACCCGTCCGAAGGCCGGACCGTGCAACTCCCGTCTCCCGGGTGCGCGCAGCGCCGAGGTCGACGACGTGCCGCTGACCGACGCCCAGGCCCGCGCCAGCGCGGCGGCGCCCACGGACGCCTCGGCGACCTGGGGCAGCGACGGCAGCTACGTCAAGCGCTGCGACGGCTCCTGCCGTGGCGCGGGCGGCAACATGCACAGCAAGTTCTACCTGTTCTCCCGCACCGGCGACGCGCAGAACGTCGTCATGGTCAGCTCGTCGAACCTGAACCGAGGCGGCGCGCTGCTGGGCTGGAACGACCTCTACACCATGAACGACCGCCCCGTGAGCTACCGCAAGTACGTCGACATCCACCGCGAGATGACCGAGGACAGCCGGGCCGGTGACGGCAAGGTCGAGGTCCAGGACGGACCGTTCACGAGCCGCTTCTTCCCGATGCGCCGGGCCAGCAAGGCGAACGACCCGACGCTCGAGGACCTCAACAAGATCGGCTGCCGCAGCTCCTTCGGGCGGACCCAGATCAACGTGTCGATGTTCTACTGGAAGGGCACGCGCGGCGACTACCTCGCCGACAAGCTGCTCAACCTCGCCCGTGCGGGCTGCGACGTCAACATCGTGTACGGCGCTCCCTCGGTCGCCATCGCCACGCGTCTGCGGGAGGCGGCCGGTCGCAACCTGATCAACCTCTTCGACAGCCGCTGGGACTTCAACAACGACGGCTACAACGAGATCCGCACCCACGCGAAGTACGTGCTCGTCAAGGGCGACTTCGGCGGCGACAACTCGCACCACATCGTCATGACCGGGTCGCAGAACTGGGTCTCCGGCTCGCTGTCGCGCGGCGACGAGACCACGCTCAACATCGAGCTGCAGTCGGCCTGGTCGGACTACATGCGCAACTGGACCGCGATCCGCAACCACTCGCGCCGCCTGCCCTACAACCGCTGACGGCGACCGGGTGAGCCAACCTGTCGCCACACCCGCGCCGCGGGTGGTGCTGCACGTCGGCGCCCCCAAGAGCGGCACGACGTACCTGCAGCGGGTGCTGTGGCGCAACCGCGACGAGCTGGCCGGGGTGGGCCTGACCTGCCCCGGCTCCCAGCAGCGGGCGATGTTCGAGGCCGCCGTCGAGGTGCGCGGGGTGGCCGAGCGGTGGGGCATGGACCCCGACGGCATCGCCGGCACCTGGGCCCGGCTGTGCGCGGAGGCGCGGGCCCACCCCGGCACCACCGTGATGAGCCACGAGGTGCTGTCGGCCGCGTCGGCCGAGCAGGCGGCGGCGGCGATGGCCGAGCTCGAGGGCCTCGAGGTCCACGTCGTCTGCACGGCACGTGAGATCTCACGTCAGCTGGTCTCGGAGTGGCAGGAGAACGTCAAGAACGGCAGCAGCCAGAGCTTCGAGCGCTTCAGCCGTGTCGTGATGAAGGACGAGAGCCGGTCGGAGCACCTGTTCTGGCGCTACCAGAACGTGCTGGGCGTGCTCGAGCGCTGGGGGGCCGGCGTGCCGCCCGAGCGCCTCCACGTGGTCGTGGCGCCGGTCGGGGGCGGTGACGTCACCGTGCTGTGGCGCAGGTTCGCCGAGGCCTGCGGGTTCGACCCGGACGTGGTCGCGAACCCGGTGGTCTCGCAGTCGGCCAACCAGACGCTCGGCATGGCGCAGGTCAGGCTGCTGCGGCGCGTGGTGTCGAGCCTCGACGGGCGTCTGCAGCAGCCCGACTACGCCCGCGTGGTCAAGAGGCTCTTCGCCCAGCGGGTCCTGGCCGGCCAGGCCTCCGACCGCCCGACCTGCCCGCCGGACCTCTACGCCCCGCTGACCGAGCTGTCGCGCCGCTGGATCGACGGGGTCGGCGAGCGCGGCTACCGCGTCCACGGCGACCTCGACGAGCTGCTGCCGGTCGCGCCACCGGCGGACGCCCGGGCCCCGGACGCCGTACCGGCCGAGGAGGAGCTCGCGCTCGCCGCCGACGCGCTCGCCGAGCTCCTGCTGGAGGTCTCCCGCCGCCCCCCGCCGCGCAAGAAGGGGGAGCGGACCGGTCGTGCCGCCCCTCCGGCCCCCCGGCCCGCCCCGCGCGCCCCGGGGCCTGCGGGACGGGCCCGGCGCCTGGCCCGACGTACGGCGTCGCGCCTGCGTCGCCTCGCGCGTCGCCGGTGAACCAGCACCGTTAGGGTGATCCGGTGCTCCGATCCCGCCGCGCCCGCCGCTCCTCGGTCTTCCTCCACGTCGGCAGCCCCAAGACCGGGACGACCTTCCTGCAGAACGTGCTGTGGAAGCAGCGGGGTCTCGCGCTCGAGCAGGGGCTCCTGCTCCCGCAGGAGCGCTTCCACGACCACTACCTGGCGTCGCTGGACGTCCGGGGCGTGGCCGGTCGCGAGCACCACCCGAAGCGTGCGGTGGGCATGTGGGACCGCGTGGTCGAGGAGGTCGGTGCCACCAAGCGCGACGTCCTGGTCTCCCACGAGCTCTTCGCCGCCGCCTCCGCGGAGCAGGCGCGGCGCGCCGTGGAGTCGCTGGCCGACGCCGGCGAGGTGCACGTCGTGCTCACGGTGCGCGACCTGGTCCGGCAGATCACCGCGGAGTGGCAGGAGCACGTCAAGCACCGTTCGGCGGTGACGCTGGAGGAGTTCGTGGCCTCCCTGCGTGCCGACACCGCCCGGACGTCGTGGTTCTGGCAGGTCCAGGACTTCGCCTCGGTCGTGGAGCGGTGGCGCGCCGACCTGCCCGCCGACCGGGTGCACGTGGTGACGGTCCCCCCGGCCGGGTCCCCGCCGGGCCTGCTCTGGGACCGCTTCGCCGGGCTGCTCGGGCTGGACCCCGGCGCCTTCGACACCGAGTCCTCCCGGTCCAACACCTCGCTCGGTGCCGAGCAGGCCGAGCTGCTGCGCCGTGTGAACGCCGGGCTGGGCACCCGTCTGCCGCTGCCGGGCCCCTACCCGGCCGTCGCGAAGGAGCTGCTGGCCCACCGGCTGCTGGCCGCGCGCAGCGGCGGACCCCTGCGGCTCACCCCGGAGGACATGGCGTTCGCCGTCGACGAGTCCGCCGCCCAGGCCGCACGGCTGGACGCCGCCGGTGTCCACGTGGTCGGCGACCTCGCCGACATCGTCCCCGACGCTGCCGCCGCGGGTGCGGCCGCGTCGCCCGACGCCTACGCCGCACCGGACGAGGACCGGTTGCTCGAGGAGGGCGTGGCCGCCATCCAGGGCCTCCTCGTGGCCCTGGCCGACAGGCGTGGGCAGCGTCGCTACGAGCAGATGAGCGCGCAGCTGCGCGACGCGCCGGTGCGCTTCCTGGCCCGCAGCTACGTGCACCGCCACCCGCTCCTGGCGCGGGGGGTCCGGGCGGTGCGCCGCCGATAGGCGCCCGACCCGACCGGCTCTGCGACGTGACGCGGAGGCCGGCTCGGGTTAGCCTGCCGGAGCGGACGCGAACCACACGCATCACTCCAGCCCCATGAGCACCGTCCGTGTGAGGTGCCACGATGAGGTCCGACAACTCCCGCCGGTGGGCGCTGCCCCTGGCCCTGACGGTCGCGACGGTGGCGGCCGCTGCCCTCGTCCTGCCGCCGCTCGCCCCGGACGGGGACGACGAGCGGCCCGGGGCCGTGCTCGCCGCGGCGCCGCACTCCGAGATGCCGCTGCGGGTGGCCACGTTCAACACGGCCGCGACCCTCGGCAGCCGTGCCGCCGCCGAGGACGTCGTCGGCGTCGTCCGCAAGGGCCGTCCCCACGTGCTCGCGCTGCAGGAGATGGGCAACCCCGACCGACGCGCGTTCGTACGCCGAGCCCTGGTGGCCTGCAAGGACTGTCCCTACCGGGCCTACGTGCCCGGCAGCGCCGTGCCGGCCAGCACCCCGATCCTGTGGCGTGCCAGGCGCCTGGCCCTGGTGCGGGGGTTCAGCCGACAGGTCACCGAGGCCACCCGGGTCGGAGCACGCGGGGCGGGACCCGCGGTGATCCGGGCCAAGTTCGTCAACGGCGTGCACCTGCGGGACCGGCTGACCGGGCGTCACGTCTACGTGCTCAACAACCACACCGTGCCCACCGTGCAGACCGGTGACGGCAGTCCCAACACGCGGCTCCCCGCGCGGCTCGGGATCTACCGCAAGCACATGCAGGGTCTGCAGGAGGTGGTGGCCCGCCTCCGGAGCACCGGGGCCGCCGTGCTGGTCGTCGGCGACCTCAACGTCAACTACCGCTCCGACCGCGTGGCGCGGCCGCGACTGTTCCCCTTCGCGCGCCTGGGCGAGGTCGGCATGCGCGCGAGCTTCGAGGCGACGGGACTGCCGCGCCGCGGCACCCACGTGCTGCGCCGCAGCGGCAACTCCGTGCGGCTGATCGACTACGTCTACGTCATGCGGCGGCGGGGGTCGGCGCCGCTGGACAACCGCATCATGGGCGGCTTCCGGTCCGACCACCGACCCCTCGTGGTGACGCTGCTGATGAGAGCCCGCGACTGACCGGGTCCGGGGGCACCCCGTTGCTAGGGTGACCCCATGCCCGACGCCCCGCCTGCTCGAGCCGACACCGAGACGATCTACCTGGTCTCCACCAGCGGATTCCCCAACTACGGCGACGAGGCCAGCACCGCGGCGTGGCTGCGCTTCCTCGGCAAGGCCCGCCCCGACGCCGACGTGTGGCTGGACTGCAACGACCCGGGTCTGAGCAGCGTCCTCTTCGACGGGCTGCACCCCCGCCTGCGCGTCACCGACATGGTCTGGCGCCTGGCGCGCGAGACCGCCGAGATGACCGCCGAGGACGGCGACCGCCACGTCGACGTCCGCCTGCGCGACCTCGGCAGTCCCCGCTTCGACCTCGGACTGCTCGCCCTGCGGGAGGCCTCGACCTACCACGTCGTCGGCGGCGGCTACGTGAACGACCTGTGGCCCCACCACCTGCAGCTGCTGCGCGCGGGTCTGCGCCTCAAGGAGCTCAGCGGAGCCCGCCTGGTGGCCACCGGCATCGGGCTCACCCCGTTGACGCGGCCCGACGAGCTCAAGGGGATCTTCGCCGCCTTCGACCACGCCACGGCGCGCGACGCCCCCAGCGCCGAGGCCGCCGGCATCGCTCTCAGCGGTGACGACTCGCTCCTCGGCCTCGACCGGGTGACCGGCTTCAAGCGGGGCGGTCACACCGGGGGAGGGGCGCGGGGGGACGTGTGGGTCTGCCTGCAGAGCGACCGCATCTCGGGTGAGGACCTCGAGACCGCTGTCGCGGCACTGCGCGAGATGCTCGCGGGCCCGCGCTTCGAGGGGCGCACGGTCCGCTACCTCGAGGCCATCCCGGGCGTCGACAGGATCGCCTTCGAGAAGCTCTCGGACCTGATCGACGAGGCGAGCTTCGTCCCGTTCGTGGACCTGTGGCGCAACGGCTTCCCCGGTGGGCAGGACCAGACCTGGGTGACCTCGCGCTTCCACCTGCACCTGCTGGCCGCCGCCACCGGGGCCGAGGGAGTCGTGGTCGAGCCCGACGAGCAGTACTACCGGCCGCTGCACGCCTCGTTGCTGGAGGCCGGCACCGGGTGGGCGGTGTCACCGGCGGGCAGCCCGAGCCTGCCCGAGCCGTCGGTCTCGGCACGGTTCCGCGGCGTCGCGGCGGCCGCCCACGAGGCCAAGCAGGCCGAGGCCGGCGCGATCTACTCCTGAGGCGTGCCGGGGCCGCGCTCCGCGCCGCCCCGCTTCGGGGGTGCCGGCTGCCAGGTCGCGACGATGCGGCACACGTAGGGGTCCTCGGTCTCCCGCACGGCCAGGCCGGTGCCCTGCTCCTTGTGCAGCACCCGGCCGCCCGCCCGCTCGATCTGCCGCACCACGGTGCGCGGTCGCAGGTAGCGGCGGTTGTGGTTGCCGAACAGCTTGGGCCGGCGCCGGTCCTCCGGGGTGCGGAACTCCAGGAAGAGCAGCCCGCCCCGGCGCAACGACATCGAGGCGAGCCGGATCACGTTGACGCGCCCCCAGAAGTCGAGGGCGTGCAGGGTGAAGCGGGCGTAGACGTCCGGGGTCTCCTCCATGCGGCTGATCTCGGCGCCGAAGGCCAGCACCGCCCGGGTGTCGTAGAGGTTGAGGATCCGGAACGTCGCGTCCAGCCCCTCGCGCTCCGAGTGCTTGTTGGCGCGCAGCACGGGGGAGAAGCCGTAGTCGACCCCGGTCACGGTGCGGGTCCGACCGCCCTGGCCGGCGCCGGAGGCGAAGTAGTGCGCGTCGCGCCCGGTGCCGCACCCGACGTCGATCAGCGGCCGGTCCGTCGGGTACGTCGCCGCCACCCACTCGGCGAACGGCGACGGGGTGCGCAGGTGACGCTGCGGGTAGCTGTTGTAGAAGATGTCCCAGTGCTTGCGGTGGGTCTTCAGACCACCGAACCAGCCGCCGAGACGCCGCGACAGCCACTGCGGGGTCTCGTACTTGAAGGAGGGGTCGGGGACGCGCCAGCTCTCGCCGTACGTCGCCGCCAGCAGCTCCTCGGACCGGGCGGGCGCCGGCAGCATGCGGCCCATCAGCTCGACCTGGCGCAGCGGCAGGATCGTCTCGACCGGCAGCCGGAAGCCGGTGTCGGAGGGCATGTAGAGCACGCCCTCGACCCAGTGGGCGGTGAAGACGTCGACGTACCGGGTGCTGCCGTCCTGCATGAGCAGGCGGACGTTGAGCCGGACGCCGGACCCGCGCCGGACGGTCCAGCCCGCCTCGCGCAGGGCGCGCTCCACGCGGAACCCCTCCCGCACGACGTCGACGGGGAAGGGCTCCTGGCTGACGTAGGCGAGGTCGACGTCGTTGTCGTGCCCGATCAGGCGACCGTTGCGGACCGCGCCGAGCAGCGTGCCGTAGCTGATGAAGGCGGGGACGCCCGCCACGGTCTCCAGGTCCTCGACCAGGCGCTCGACGGCGTCCATGAGCTCGTCGATGTCGGAGCCCGCCTCGGCGCTCAACGGGCGGATCAGCCGGCCCCACTTGTCGAGGGTGACGGGATGGCCCTTCTTGTCGGTGATGCTGACCTCGCGGTCGGCCTCGCCGGCGAACACGTGGTGCGCGGAGGCGACCTCGTCACCGGTGACGTGCGAGCGCACCAGCACGTCGGCGTGGCCGTGCAGCAGCCGCTTCAGCCCCTTGGGCCAGGGTGCGGACAGCCGGCCGTCGCGGGTCTTCATGTCGCGGGAGGGCTGCAGCGACCAGGCGTGCAGGCCGTTGAGCACGACGTCGTACGTCGCCTCCGGGTCCAGCGCTCCGTCGATGCCCAGCGTCTCGTCGTCGACGACCAGGGAGGCGCTCATCGACGACTCCGACCCGTGAGCCGGCGACGCGTCCGCGACACCAGGCGGACGGCCCGACGGGGGACCGACCGCGCCGCGGTCCGGCCCCGACGCCGCTGCTGGGCCAGCGTGAGGCGGCGGACGTCGCGGATCATGCGCTCCAGGGCGACCGCAGCCACCTCCACCAGCTCGGCGTCGCTGACCTCCGAAGGACGAGCCAGGTCCGGCTCGTCCGCCGGCTGCAGGTCGTCGAGGTCGCCGGCCAGGGGGTAGCCGCCCTCCCGGACGGCCGCCACCGCCGCCACCGAGGCCTCGGCCAGGGCGGCGCGGTGGTCCTCGCGCAGCCCGAGGCGCGGCCCGCGCTGCGGCACGAGCACGTCGTGGGCGAAGTAGCCGCGGACCCAGCGGTGGCGCTCCGGACCCTTGCGGAGCGGCCCGGTGAGGTGCGGCTTGACCCGCTGCAGGAGCGCCGCCTGCGGGGCTCCCAGGGACTCGTTGGGGTGCGCGGTCTCCATGTCGAAGCCGGTGGTGTCGAGCCCGAGGACCTGGGTCCACCGGTCCCAGAGCAGGTTGCGCGGCGCGCCGGGCGGCGGCACCGTGATGACGTGCAGCCGGTGCGCCGGGACCGCCTGGCTCCACGCGGCGAGCACCGCGGGGACGTCCTGGGAGCGCCAGCCCCACGCACCCCGCACCCGGCGGTCCAGCACCTCGGCCATGTAGTCGTCGACGCTGAGGTCGGAGTTCATCTTCAACGCCTCCTGCCACACCGCCGGGAACTGGCGGACGTAGTCGCGCAGGACCACGACGACGTGCACCTCCCCCTCGAGGGAGGCGACCAGGTCCTTCGCCTGCGCGCCCGTGGTCATGCTGAGGAACTCGTGGCTGAGCAGGCCGTCGCCGGACCAGGCGTTCAGCTCCTCGCGCAGGCGGTCCCAGGTGTCGGCGTGCGGGCCGAGGGCCTCGCGCGAGGTGCCGCGGATGGCCTGGCTGGCGTGGTAGTGGTCCATGCGCTTGGAGCCGGGGTACAGGAAGCCGCGCGAGCGCAGCACCTCCCGGTTCTGCCACATGGTGGTCTGCAGGAAGGTCGACCCCGCCTTGGGCAGACCGACGTGGACGAAGACCCGCCGAGCCATTGCTTCCCCCTCCTCAGAGCGCGTCGGAGTACTTCGTCAGCACGGCGTCGATCCGCTCCTGGTCACGCTGCGACAGCGGGAGCAGCAGCTCCTGCACGACGTCGGTGACCTCGGCCAGCCGACGGTTCAGCCGACGCGCCTCCTGCATCTCCTTCTCGAGCTCGGCCACACGACGGCGCAGGTCGTCGACGCGGGCCTCGCTCACGGGCAGGGCCTTGCGGCGGAAGGCGACGAGGCGCCGTCGGGTGCGTCCTGGCCTGGCCTGCGCCCGGTTCGTCATCTGGTGTTCACCTGTCGGTCGGGGGAGCCATACGGTAACGCGTCACGGGCCTGCGATCGGTGGCGCGGCACGCACGATAGCCTCATCGGACCCAACGCCCCGGCGAGCGCCGGGGGTGCCGGGCCCTCGTGGTCCGCGGGTCCGAGGGAAGGACACGTACGTGATCGGGATGGTGCTGGCTGCCGGGGCCGGGCGGCGACTGCGCCCCTACACGGACACGCTGCCCAAGGCGCTGGTGCCGGTGGACGGCGAGACCACCATCTTGGACATCGCCCTGCGCAACCTCGCGGCGGTGGAGCTCACCGACGTCGTGGTCGTCGTGGGGTACGCCGCGGGCGCGGTCGAGGAGCGGCGTACCGCCCTGGAGCGACGCCACGGCGTGTCGCTGACGCTGGTGCACAACGACAAGGCCGAGATCTGGAACAACGCCTACTCGCTGTGGACGGCGCGCGACCACCTGCACGAGGGCGCGCTGCTCGTCAACGGCGACACCGTGCACCCCGTCTCGGTCGAGGAGACCCTGCTGGGCTCCCGCGGCCCGGACGTCCTGCTGGCCATCGACGCCGAGAAGCGTCTGGCCGACGAGGAGATGAAGATCCAGGTCGACGACGAGCGCCACCTGACGCGCATCACCAAGCTCATGGATCCCGCGACCGCCTTCGGCGAGTACATCGGCGCCACGCTCATCGAGCCGGCCGCCGCCGTGCCGCTGGCCGACGCGCTGCAGACCACCTTCGAGCGGGACCCCGACCTCTACTACGAGGACGGCTACCAGGAGATGGTCGCGCGCGGTACGCACATCGGCATCGCGCCGATCCCGGCGGGGACCTCCTGGGTCGAGGTCGACGACCACCGCGACCTGGAGAAGGCTCGGGAGATCGCGTGCCGGTACTAGCCCGGATGCTGGCGAGCCCCCTGTTCGTCGACATCCGGCGGGGGGCCGTCGAGGACCTCTCCACGCTGCTGCACGAGCGCTACGTCTCGAGCACGGGGCGGGTGCTCATCGCCGTGGGACGCACGCAGGGCGCCGACATCTGGCGCCGGATCAGCAGCTCGTTGCCCGAGGCGACCGTCTTCGAGGTCCCCGACGCGAGCCTCGCCGCCGCCGGCGCGCTCCAGGAGGAGCTCGGCAAGCAGGGGTACGACGCGGTGGTCGCCATCGGCGGCGGCCGCACCCTCGACGTCGCGAAGTACGCCGCGACGCGTGCCGCGCTGCCGATGGTGGCCGTGGCGACCAACCTGGCCCACGACGGCATCTGCTCCCCGGTGGCCTCGCTGGAGCACCCCCACGGCAAGGGCTCCTACGGGGTGGCCCTGCCCCTGGCGGTCGTCGTCGACCTCGACTTCGTGCGCGCCGCCCCGCGGCACCTCGTGAGCGCCGGCGTCGGCGACGTGGTGAGCAACCTGTCCGCGATCGAGGACTGGCTGCTCGCCCACCGCACGCACGGCGAGCCGGTCGACGGGCTCGCGATGGCGTTCGCCCGGACGGCCGGCGAGGCCGTCCTGCGGCGGCCGGACTCCATCGAGGACGACGCCTTCCTCGTCGCGCTGGCCGAGGCCCTGGTGCTCTCCGGGATGGCGATGTCGGTCGCGGGGACCTCGCGTCCGTGCAGCGGTGCGTGCCACGAGATCGTGCACGCCGTCGACCAGCTGTTCCCGGGCAGGTCGAACCACGGCGAGCTCGCCGGGGTGGGGGCGCTCTTCGCGACCTCGTTGCGCGGCGACGCCGCGCTGCTGGGCGAGATGGCCCGGTGCCTGCACCGCCACGGCCTGGCCACCGACCAGGCCGGGCTGGGACTGACGACCGACGAGTTCGTCCGCGCGGTGCTGCACGCGCCGACGACGCGGCCGGACCGCTACACGGTGCTGGAGGAGCGCGACCTCGACGAGGCGGGCGTGCGGCGCGAGGTGGAGGCGTTCACGACGGCGGTCGCGGCCGCCCTCTGACCGCAGCGGTCCCGGCTCAGGCCGTGGCGCCCTCGGACCCGGCGTCCGCGTCGCTGTCCTCGTCGGGCAGCTGCTTGCGGTGGGAGATCTCGACGCACTGGTTCACCAGGTCGACCAGCTCGTCGACGGCGTCCTGCAGCGGGTCGGGCCGGTCGGACCAGTGGTCGGCCGCGGTCACGGCCTCGAAGGGCAGTCGCGGCAGTCGCAGGATCTGCGGCTCGGTCACCTCTCCCGGGGACGGGCGACGGTCGGGCAGCCCCTCGCTGAGCTGCGCGCGCAGGGCCAGGAGCCCGTCGCGGGCGTGCACGGCGGCCGCGAGGACCTCCGCCGGCGCCACCCGCGGGAGCCTGGCCCGGACGTCCTTGCCGGGGCGCCGGACGACCAGGTCGTCGAGGGAGCCGACGACGTCGACGCCGTGACGGCGTACCGCCCGACGGATGCGACGGTTCCAGCGGACCCCGAGGATGTGACCGCGCCGATGCATGCGGATGGGCTGCTCGGCGGCAGCTCGGGAGCCGAGGATGCGCCGCGCGAGCGGTCCCTTCACCAGGAGGGTGTAGTCGGTGGGGGAGAGGTCCAGCTGCTTGTTGACCAGCCTCATGAGCTCGGTCGAGGCGTGCCCGAGCGAGCTGTTCGAGGTGTCCTCGGGCTGCTCGCACACGTCCGGGTCGACCCCGACGACGGAGGCGAACCGCTGCCACAGCACGGCCGGGTCGGAGCCGCGTGGGGGCACCGTCACCACGTGGACGCGCTCGGCGCCGACGAGGGGCACCCACACGTCGAGCATCCGCTCGATGTCCTGGGTCCGCCGGAAGAGCCGCACGGGCTTGCTGACCCGGGCGCTGGGGGTCCCCTGGTCGTCCTCGGCGTCCTGCAGGGCGATCGCGTCGCGGACGCCGTACACGAAACGGCGGTAGGGAACGTGCGCGCCGTTGCGGCAGCTGGTCTGCCACTGGGCCGGGATGGTCGAGATGGTGTCGCGGACGGTGAGGATGATCTCGACGTCGGCGCGTGCGAGGGAGTCGAGGATCCGCGTGGCCTGCTCGGTGTCGGCGAAGCTGAGGAACTCCATCGAGAAGATGGACGCCTTCCTGCCCCGGCCCCGGTGGGCGAGCATCTCGGCCACGATCCGGTCCCAGCGCCCCTCGACGGCGGCCTTGCGGCGCGGGTCGTCCAGCGAGAAGCCGAGCACGTCGGCCGCCGCGCGGCTCTGGTCGGTCCACCGCTCGCCGGGGAACAGGTAGCCGGCGTCGGCCAGCCGCTCCTTGTTCGCCGAGAGAAGCCCCTGGAGGTACGTGGTCCCCGTCTTCATGGCGCCGATGTGGAGGAAGATCCTCGGTCTCCTGCGCAGGCGGACGTCCCAGTCCCGCCGAAGGGGCAACATGCGGCGAAGGCTAGCAGGGCGTGGCGCGGGGTCCCGGCCTCCGCGCTGGTACCGTGACCGGGTTCAGGAGCCGCCAAATCTTGAGGAAACCCACGTGAGTGACGCGACCCCGTCCCCCGTCTCTGCCGACCGCGAGAGCGAGGGGTTCCGAGTCGTCCAGCGGACGCTGATGCGCGCCGACCAGGAGCTCGACGTCAGGTCGCTCTACCTGGCCGGCGTGTCCGGCTTCAGCGGCGGCGGAGGTCCGTCGCGCCAGTCCGGCGCCGGGCACGACGAGGGTGGCGAGGCGCAGGAGTCGACCTCCTCGGAGACCGACAAGATCATGGGCCACGGGCGGGTGACCGACGCCGGGCACACCGTCGTCGAGGCCGAGCACCGGCTGACCTTCGGCACCTACTTCAACGCCTTCCCGGCCAGCTACTGGCGCCGGTGGACCGACTTCGAGGCGGTGACGCTGCGCATCCGCGCCCGCGGCGACGGCAACGTGATCGTCTACCGCTCCACCTCCAAGGGGCACGTGGTCCGGGCGAGCTCGGCCACGGTGGACTCCGGGGAGAGCACCGACGTCGAGCTGGTGCTGCCGCTCAAGCCCTTCATCGACGGCGGGTGGTACTGGTTCGACGTCGAGGCCGGCGACCGCGAGATCGTCATCGAGTCGGCGGTGTGGGGCTTCCCGACCGACCGCACGGTCTCCAGCACCGTGACGATCGGCATCACCACCTTCAACCGGCCCGACTTCTGCGTGGACCAGCTGCTGAACCTCGGCCAGGACCCGGCCGTGCTGGAGATCCTCGACGAGGTGGTCGTGGTCGACCAGGGCACCCAGAAGGTCGTGCACAACGAGCACTTCGAGCGCGCCGCCGAGGCCCTGGGCGCCAAGCTGCGCGTCATCGAGCAGCCCAACCTGGGAGGTTCGGGCGGGTTCTCCCGCGCCATGAGCGAGGGTGTCTCGCGCGGCGACTCCGACTACGTCCTGCTCCTCGACGACGACGTCGTCTGCGAGCTCGAGGGCATCCTGCGGGCCGTGGCGCTGGGCGACCTGGCCAAGCAGACCGTCCTCGTCGGCGGCCAGATGTTCAGCCTCTACGACCGCTCGGTCATGCACGCCTACGGCGAGGCCATCGGCACCTGGCGCTGGTTCTGGGGTCCGGCGCCGGCGACCCTCCACGGCCACGACTTCGCGCGCAAGTCCCTGCGGTCGACGAGCTGGCTGCACCGGCGGATCGACGTGGACTACAACGGCTGGTGGATGTGCCTCATCCCCACCAAGGTCATCCGTGAGATCGGCCTGTCGCTGCCGATGTTCATCAAGTGGGACGACGCCGAGTTCGGCCTGCGGGCGCGCGCGGCCGGCTACCCCACGGTGACGATGCCCGGCGTGGCCGTCTGGCACGTCCCGTGGACCGAGAAGGACGACACGCTCGACTGGCAGGCCTACTTCCACGAGCGCAACCGCCTCGTCTCCGGTCTGCTGCACTCGCCGTACGAGCGCGGTGGACGGCTCGCGCTGGAGAGCCTCGAGAACCACGTCAAGCGGTTGATGTCGATGCAGTACAGCACCGGCGAGACCATCCTCATGGCGCTCTCGGACGTCCTCGAGGGTCCCGAGCGCATGCACCGCGACATGTCGTTCCGGCTCAAGGAGCTCCGGACGCTGCGCGAGGAGTACTCCGACGGCCGCTCCTCGGCCGACCTCGACGACTTCCCGGCCCCGCGACTGAAGAAGCCGCCGCGGCGCGGGCGCGGTGTCCCGAATCCCACCGACACGGTCGGCAAGGTCAAGATGGCCGTCACCGGTCTCGTCCGACAGGTCCGTCCGACCCGACCGTTGGCCCAGGAGCACCCCGAGGGGATCGTGCCCCACGTCGACCAGCGCTGGTACCGCCTCGCGCACTTCGACTCCGCCATCGTCTCGACCGCGGACGGGGTCGCGGCGTCGTGGTACCGCCGTGACACGGCCGAGTTCCGGGCGCAGCTGGCCCGGTCGACGGCCCTGCACAAGCGGCTCTACCAGGAGTGGCCGGACCTGGCGCGTCGCTACCGCGACGCCTTGCCCGAGCTGACGTCGCCGGAGAAGTGGAAGCTCACGTTCGAGGGCCTCGACGACGACGAGTTCGACGCCGGGCTGCCGAGCAGGCCGGCCGCGGAGGGCACCGTCCGCCCGTGACGCACATCCCCGTCGACCACGCCGTCGACCCGGAGTGGGTGCCCGACGCCCCCCTGGTGGCGCCCGGCGCTCGTGGCGGGCTCGTCGACGTCTTCCGCCGGCGCTACCTGCTCAAGCTGCTGGTGCGCAAGGAGATCCAGGCGCGCTACAGCGGGTCCTTCCTGGGGATGTTCTGGTCCTACGTGCAGCCGGCGGCCCGCTTCGCCGTCTACTTCTTCGTGATGGGCTACATCCTCAACCTGCACAAGAACGTGCCGGTGTTCGGCATCCACGTGTTCGCGGGCCTGGTGTTCGTCCACTACTTCACCGAGACCTTCGGGGCCGGCACGCGCTCGATCGTGCGCAACAAGGCGATCGTGAAGAAGATGGCGATGCCGCGGGAGATGTTCCCGGTGGCGTCGATGATGGTCTCCGCGTTCCACGTGGTGCCGGGTCTGGTCATCCTGACCGTCGCGGGTCTGGCGGTGGGGTGGACGCCCGACCCGGTGGGCGTGGCGGCGGGGCTGCTCGGCTTCGCCGTCGTCGGGGTCTGGGGCACGGCCGTGGCGCTGCTGTTCAGCGCCGCCAACGTGTTCTTCCGCGACTTCGCGAACATCGTCAGCACGTTGACGATCTTCGTGACCTTCTCGTGCCCGATGATCTACCCCTACAGCCTGGTCGGCGAGCGCTTCGGGGCCGCGGCGCCCTTCTACCTGCTCAACCCGGTCGCCGAGGCCGTGCTGCTGAACCAGCGCTTCTTCTGGGTCGGCTCCACCCCCGACCCGGAGGCGACCATCGCCGAGCACATGCCCGACCACCTCTTCGCGATCGGCTTCGCCCACCTGGGGGTGGCCCTGGTGGTCCTGGTGGTGGCGCAGCTGGTGTTCGCCCGGCTGGAGAACAAGTTCGCGGAGCGTCTCTGAGATGACCCAGTCGATCGTCGTCGAGAACGTCTCCAAGCAGTTCACCCTCCGCTTCCACCGCACGCTCAAGCAGGTCACCGTGGCCCTGGCCCGAGGCCAGGACGTCAGCAACCGCTTCCTGGCCCTGGACGACGTGAGCTTCACCGTCGAGCAGGGGGAGTCCATCGGCCTGATGGGCCTCAACGGCTCGGGCAAGTCGACGCTGCTCAAGATCATCAACGGGGTGATGCGTCCCGACTCCGGCTCCGTGCGCACGCGCGGACGGGTGGCCGGGCTGATCGCGACCGGTGCGGGGTTCCACCCGCAGCTGACCGGGCGGGAGAACATCTACCTCAACGCCGCCATCCTCGGGATGACCGAGGCCGAGACCAAGCGGAAGTTCGACGACATCATCGAGTTCGCCGACATCGGTCGGCACCTCGACACCCCCGTCGGGCACTACTCCTCGGGCCAGTTCTCCCGGCTCGGGTTCGCGGTCGCGGTCCACACCGAGTCGGACATCTTCCTGGTCGACGAGGTGCTCGCCGTGGGCGACAAGCCCTTCAAGAAGAAGTGCATCGCGCGCATGGAGGAGATCAAGAAGGAGGGGCGGACGCTGTTCTACGTCAGCCACTCCGCCCCCTCGGTGAAGCGGATGTGCGACCGGGTGCTGGTCCTGGAGAAGGGCGTGCTCGGCTACGACGGGCCCACCAAGGAGGGCATCCGCTACCTCAACTACGACAACGACCCGGACGACGTGAACTCCGAGGAGGAGAACGACGACGACGCCGAGTACGGCGCCGACATCTGAGTTACACCGCTGTAGTTTGAGTCGATCTGACAAAATACAGGGTTGTAGTTCTCCCGGATCCATTGCGGTCCTCTGTTACGGGTGTGACATTTGTGAACACCTGAGATCGAGTGAGCCGCTGGGAGACCCCTCACGATGCCCGAGATGCGCCGTCGTTTTGCCGTGCTGTGCCAACAGTCGACCGTCCTGGCGGTGGTCGCCGCGGTCGGGCTGTCCGCCGTGGGGGTGGTGGAGCTCGACGTCGTCGCGCCCTCCGGTCCCCCGGTCGCCGGGGGAGCGGGCGCCTCGCAGGGCGGCCTGTCGCTCGTCTCGGCCGCCCCGGTCGAGCCCACCGTCCGGAGCGTCTCGCTCGTGGCGCGGGCCCAGCAGGCTCGTCGCGACGCCGAGCTGGCCGGGCGCACCTCCGGACCCCTCGAGGTCACCAGCGCCCCGGAGAGGGCGCCGGGCTACGCCACGGTGGGCGTCACCTGGCGAGGAGGGCAGCAGCTGACCGAGGACGACCTCGTCGTGTCGGTCCGCACCCGCGGCCAGAGCTACTGGTCGCCCTGGCAGGAGATGCACGTCGACCCCGACCACGGCCCGGAGCCGGCCGAGGACGACGCCGAGGCCCGCAGCGGCACCGACGCCGTCGTCGTCGGCGACGTCCGTCGGGTGCAGGCCCGTGTGAGCGTGCTGCAGGGGGAGACCCCGACGGGTCTGGAGCTGGACATCGTCGACCCCGGCGACGAGCAGCGGGCGGCGTACGAGTCGGCCGCCATCGACACCGCGAGCCTGGGGAGCCCGGCGCCCGTGAACGCGGCGCCCGCGAGCGCCGCCGAGGCGACCACCGCGTCCGCGGTCCGGACCGCCGGCGTCAGCGCCCCGAAGCCCCAGATCTTCTCCCGTGCCCAGTGGGGCGCGGACGAGTCGCTGCGCGACCGCGGCTCCCTGCGGTACGGCGACATCGACGGCGGGTTCGTGCACCACACCGTCAACGCCAACGACTACAGCCGTGACCAGGTGCCCTCGCTGCTGCGCGGCATCTACGCCTACCACACGCGCTCGCTGGGTTGGAGCGACATCGGCTACAACTTCCTCGTCGACCGTTTCGGCCGGATCTGGGAGGGTCGCTACGGCGGTGTCGCCCGCCCGGTCGTGGGGGCCCACACCCTGGGCTACAACGAGGACTCCTTCGCGATGTCGGCGATCGGCAACTTCGAGACCGCCCAGCCGACCAAGGTCATGCTCGACGCGTACGCCGACCTCTTCGCCTGGAAGCTCGGCCTGCACGGCATCAGGGGCGACGACGGCGACGTCGTCATCTCGGGTCGGCACTTCAAGGCGATCAGCGGCCACCGCGACGCCGGCTCCACCGCCTGCCCGGGCCGGTACCTCTACGCGCAGCTGCCGGCCATCCGGCGCGCGACCGCGGCCGCGCAGGACGGCAACGACCCGGACCCGACCCCGACGCCCACACCGACCCCCACCCCCCAGCCCGAGCCGGACCCGGTGACCACCACGGACCGTGACGCCGACCTGTCCGGCCGGCCCTTCCCCGACCTCGTGGCCCGCGACAAGCGCACCGGCCGCGCCGTGGTGATCCGCACCGGCGGCATGCTCGACTTCGAGAACCCCGACGCGGTGGCCCGCGACCTCAGCGGCTTCGACCTGGTGGCGGCCGCCGACGACCTCGACGGCGACGGGGCCGCCGACCTCGTGGCTCGCCGCGCGGTCGGCGGCGAGGCGGTCCTGCTGCGCGGCGACGCCGCAGGCGCGCGGTTCCGCGCCGACCGGACCTACACGGAGTTCGCACGGCTCGACCAGCTGACCGGCGTCGGTGACCTCGACGGCGACGGCAGCGCCGACCTCGTCGGCCGCACGCGCGGAGGGGCTCTGCGCCTCTACCCCGGCAAGGGCAACGGCGCGTTCGCGCCCCACCGCACCCTGGCCGCCTCGTGGGGCGGCTACGACCTGACCACGGGAGCGGGCGACCTGGACGACGACGGCGACCAGGACCTGGTGGCCCGGTCCGGGTCCCAGCTCTTCCTCGTCCCCGGCACCGGTGACGGTGGGATCGGTCAGCGGCGTGCGCTGGCCGGCAGCTGGGGCGGCTACGACCTCGTCACCGGTCGTGGTGACGCCACCGGCGACGGTCGTGACGACCTGGTCGTGCGGGTCCGGGCCAGCGGGATCACCTACGTCCTGCCCGGCGACGGCGCCGGCTCGGTGGAGCCCCGCATCGGCGGGTGGAGCCACTTCGCGGCGTCGCGGTGGGTGGCGCTCGCCGGCCAGCTCGCGGGCAACCGCAAGCCGGACCTCGTCGGTCTCTCCCGGTCCGGGGCCCTGCAGATCCACCCCCACACCGGGGGCAGCAACATCGAGGCGGTCGTCGGGACCGGCGTCGAGCTCGGTGACGTCGACGTGCTGCTCAACGTCGGCGACTGGGACGGCGACGGCCACGGCGACTTCATGACCCGTCGCCCCTCGGGGACGGTCCTGCTCTACCGCGGACGCGGCGACGACACCTTCGCCGAGCCCGTCAAGGCCGCCGAGGGGTGGAGCGGGGTCGACCTGCTCGCCCCCCTCGGCGACGTCACGGGCGACGAGCGGCCCGACGTCCTCGGGCGCTACCAGGGCGCGCTGCGGGTCTACCCCAGCAACGGCACCACGGGCTTCCGCAAGAGCCTCGAGTCGCCCGGGGCCGGACGTGCCGACCGCGTGGTCGGCGTGGACACCTGGGGCGGCGACCGGTTGGCCGACGTCGTGCTGCGCCGGCCCGACGGCACCCTCGTCGTGACCAGCGTGCTGGGTGACGGCACGGGCGACGGGACCCGCGTCGGCACCGGAGCCGGCCGGTACGACTGGCTGCTCGGGCAGGGCGACGTCGACGGCAAGGGCCGTTCCGACATCGTGGCCCGGCAGCCGGCGTCGGGTGAGCTGTGGCTGCTGCGCGGCACCAAGGGCGGCTTCTCGCGGGTGAGGCTGGGCAGCGGCTTCGACCGTTACGACCTCGGCGGCTGAGCCGGCCAGGGCACGGCCCGCTCGGCCGCCGCGCGGTCGGCGCGACGGTCGGGGTCGGCGTGACGCACCCACACGGTGCCGTCTCCGCTCTGCAGCGGGCCGAGGAAGGCGCTCAGCCCCTCTCGTGAGGTGGGGGCGACCTCGGTCAGCAGCCGTCCGGTGGTCCTCGAGGCCTCGGCCAGCACCTCCTGCTGCGTCAGCGTGCCGTCGGGCCCGGCCCAGGCGTGGTCGCCGGGGAGCGGCAGGTCGACCGGCACGAAGAGGTCGGGCTGGCCCCAGACGACCTGGCCGAAGTCGGTCACCCCGGGGGGCAGCGGCTCCGGGAAGCGGCCGGCCATCGGCAGCAGCGCCAGCGCCACGACGGGCACGCCGCTCGTCGCCGCGGCGACCGACCCCGCACCGGCCGGGCCGGCGTACCGCTCGAGGCCGTCGGGGCCGCAGACGACGAGGTCCACCTCCGGCGCGCGGGCCGGGTCGGTGGTGACGGTCATGCCCACGCTCCACAGGGCGCCGAGCCACACCGGACCGAGCCAGTGCGGCGGCAGGTCCACCAGGGCGGAGCCGCCCCGCTCCAGCATCAGCTCGTCGGACACCAGCGAGGCGGTCTTGGCCACCCAGTTGGCGTAGGTCACGACGGAGAGCTCCACCCGCTCCCCGGTGGCGTCGTCGTAGAAGGTGACGAGCGGACGGCTGCCGTCGGCGCGCAGCTGCTCGGTCAGGACGCGGGGGAAGTCGGGGGGAGGTGCCACGGCTCCAGGGTAGTGAGGACCGCGCGTGGCAGGATGCCGCCGTGCCCGCCACGCCCCCTCCCGGCTCCTCCCCGGTCCCCGCCCGTCCCGACACCCTGGCGCCCGAGGCGGTGATCGTCGCCGGGGGGTTCGGCACCCGGATGCTGCCGCTGACCGAGCGACGGCCCAAGCACCTGCTCGAGGTCGGTGGCGTCGCCTTCCTGGAGCACCAGATCAGCACGCTCGCCGCTGCCGGGGTGGGGCACGTGGTGCTCGCCACCTCCTACCACGCCGAGCTCTTCTTCCCGGTCCTCGGCGACGGCAGCCGCTTCGGCGTGCGCCTGTCCTACGTGACCGAGGACGAGCCGCTCGGCACCGGTGGAGCGATCCGCAACGTCGTCGGCGCGCTCGCCCCGGAGCCGGAGCGGGCCGTGGTCGTCCTCAACGGGGACGTGCTCTCCGGGCACGACCTCGTCGCCCAGCTGGCCGACTTCGAGCAGCCGCGCGACGGCCGCGCCGTCGACGTCTCGTTGCACCTCGTCGAGGTCGCCGACGCCCGCGCCTTCGGCTGTGTCCCCACCGACGAGGGACGCCGGGTGCTGGCCTTCGTCGAGAAGTCCGAGGACCCGGTCTCGAACCAGGTCAACGCCGGGTGCTACGTCTTCCGGCGCCGGGTCGTCGCGGACATCCCGGCCGGCCGCGTGGTCTCGGTGGAGCGGGAGACGTTCCCGGACCTGGTGGCCGGCGGGGCGCTGGTGGTCGGCTGGGTGGAGTCGGCGTACTGGCGAGACGTGGGCAGCCCCGCGGCGCTGGTCGCGGCGTCGCGCGACCTCGTGCTGGGTACGGCGACCAGCCCGGCCGTCCCGCGCGAGCCGGCCCCGGCCTGGGTGGACCCCGCGGCGCGGGTCGAGGGAGAGGTCTCCGACGGCACGAGCGTGGCCACGGGTGCCCACGTGGCCGCCGGCGCGACGGTGCGGGGCTCGGTGCTCATGCCCGGGGCCGTCGTCGGTGCCGGCAGCGAGGTCGTCGACTCGGTGGTCGGCCCGGGGGCCCGCATCGGGACCGGCGCCCGTGTGCACGGCGCTGCGGTGGGCGACGAGGCCGTGGTGACCGACGGAGCGGTGCTGGGGCCCGGCACCCGGGTGGCCTGCGGGTCGACCGCCTGAGCACGGCTCCTCAGCCCAGCGCCGCGCCGTACAGCTCGGAGAGGAAGCCGGCACCGCCGAGGAAGGCGGCGAAGCGCAGGGTCCGCCCGACCGTGCCGACGACGAGGAACGTCACGAGGTTCATGCGCAGCTGGCCGGCGAGCACCGCGACGATCGCGAACGGCGGGAAGCCGCTCACCGCGCTGGCGAACAGCAGGGTGGCGCCCAGCACCGGCCGGTCGTTGGTGCGGGTCTGCCACCTCTCGAGCGTGGCGCGCCCCTTGGGCGTGTCGACGCGCTTGGCGATCCACGGCCACTTGAGGGCGTTGGCGCCGAGGTAGTACCAGACCACCTTGCCGACCATCTGACCGACGCCGGCGACGGTGGCCAGCACCCAGATCCCGGTGGAGTCGCGCACGGCGGCGAGACCGACGAGGTAGACCTCGATGTTGATCAGCGGCACCAGGGCCGAGGCCACGGAGACGCCGAAGAGGGCGAGTGCCTCACCCACGGCGCCGACCCATGGGCGTCATCCTACGGAGAGGGTCGGGGCGAGCTCGGCACGCGCGTCCTCCAGCGCGGCGAGGTGCCAGCCGTGGGCCGCGGCGAGGGTGCCGAGGACGACCTCGGTGCGGCCCCGGTCGCGGTCGTCGAGGCCCGAGAGGTCGACCGCGAGGTGCCCGGGTCCGTGGGGGTGGACGCGGTGCGCGCCCCCGACGTCGCCCAGGACGGCGTCCAGTCCTGGGCCGAGCGCCTCGGCGAGCACGTCCGGGGCCACGGGAGCCCCGAGCCCCGGCACGGCCGGCCGGCCCGCGTGCACCGCGGCGCCGATCGCGGCCACCACGGCCTCGCGGGCGCCGAGACCGAACATGTCCTCGTGCTCACCACGCACCAGCGCCGCCGCCCCGGGTCCGTCCTCGCCACGGGGAAGCATGAGGTGGGCGAGCCCCCGGACCACCGACAGCGGGCTCCGGGACAGCTTGCCGGTGGCCAGCTCGGCCGCCCCCGCGATCTCGTCGGCCACCGCGGGCAGCGTCACGGCGAGCAGGTTGCCGTAGCCGTCGACCCGGCCGGCGTGGTCGTCGACGACCAGCAGGCCGGCGGCACCGATCGCGATGTCGGTCTGCCCGACCCGCCACGCGCGGCCCGCGGTGTCGGTGACCACGACGCCGACGTCGACACCGCGTCGCTCGGCCACCGAGCGACGCAGCCGTCGCGCCGAGTCGTCGGGGTCGAGGGGGAGCAGCACCAGCCGTCCGGCCGTCACGTTGGAGGCGTCGATGCCCGCGGCGGCCATGACCAGGCCGTGCCGGGTCCGAGCGATGGTGGTCGGGCCGCGACGGGCGACGACGCGCACGGTCTCCTCGGCCAGCGCCTCGTCCTTGGAGCGGTCGGTCACGCGGCCCTCGGCCTTGCTGACGACCTTGCTGGTCACCACGACCACGTCGCCGTCGTCGAGCGGCGTGGCGTCGAGCAGCGAGGCGAGGTCGGTCCCCTCGTGCACCTCACCCACGCCGGGGACGACGTCGACGCGCAGCCCCGGGGAGGCGACGCTCACCGTCCCACCAGGGCCAGCGCGGATCGCGCCATGGCCTCGGTGGCAGCGTCGTCGGTCATCATCAGCGGCACGGCGCGGCACGTGACGCCGCCCGTCTCGACGCGCTCGACGGCGTCCTCGTCGGCGGAGTCCACCAACCAGGCGTCCAGCACGCCGCCGGCGGAGCGGGCGCCGTAGTGCGCGGCGACCCCGGCGGCGGAGACCTCGATGCCGAGGCCCGTCAGGAGCTGCTCGGCCATCCCGCGGACGTGGCGCCCGGCGACGATGGGGGAGAGGCCCACGACCGGTGCGGGACCGGTGCGCAGGGCCTCGCGCACGCCCGCCACGCCGAGGATCGTCCCGAGCGAGACCACCGGGTTGGAGGGCGGGAGCACCACCACGTCGGCCTGCGCGATGGCCTCGAGCACGCCCGGGGCGGGCGTCGACCGGTCGAGGCCGACGGGCACGACCCCGCGGGCGGGCACCTGGGCGCGCAGCCGCACCCAGTACTCCTGGAAGTGGATGGCGCGGCGACCCGACGGCTCGCCGTCGTCGTCGACGAGCACGTGGGTCTCGACCCGGTCGTCGGTCATCGGCAGCAGGGTGACGCCCGGCTGCCAGCGCCGGCACAGCGCGGCCGTCACGGCGGACAGCGGGTAGCCGGCCTCCACCATCTGGGTCCGCACCAGGTGCGTGGCCAGGTCGCGGTCGCCGAGCCCGAACCACGTCGGCTCCACGCCGTACGCCGCCAGCTCCTCCTTCACGCGCCACGACTCGTCGGTGCGGCCCCAGCCACGCTCGGTGTCGATGCCGCCGCCGAGGGTGTACATCACCGTGTCGAGGTCGGGGCAGATCTTGAGGCCGTGCATCCACAGGTCGTCGGCGGTGTTGGCCACCACCGTGACGTCGATCCCGGGCACGCGCAGCAGCCCGCGCAGGAACGTCGCGCCGCCGACCCCACCCGAGAGCACGGTGCATCGCAGCGGTCCGGACATCCCTTATCACCCCTTTCAGGGAGGCGGCGAATTTCGCCGTATAACAGATCTGGTGTTGACTTTAGTGGTACGACAGGCTTGTAATTCCCTCAGTGTCATTTCACGAAGTCACGTGACAGCAGCCGGCATCCTTCCCCAGCGCCTCGCGATCTGGACTGCACACGTTACGTACCTCGGATGCGACAGAGGGAAGGCAACCAGGGAAACAGTGGGACCTTCGAGGGTCTCACCGGTTGAAAGGCGAGGACACCATGCGGGAACTATTCGTGCTGGACACGGAGCTGGACGAGGTCGAGGACCCGGGTTGGCAGGAGCGCGCCCTGTGCGCCCAGACCGACCCCGAGGCCTTCTTCCCCGAGAAGGGCGGCTCGACGCGGGAGGCCAAGCGGGTCTGCCTGACCTGTGACGTGCGGGGCGAGTGCCTCGAGTACGCGCTGGCCAACGACGAGCGCTTCGGGATCTGGGGCGGCATGTCGGAGCGGGAGCGCCGCAAGCTGAAGAAGCGCGCGGTCTGAGCCGGGCCTTCGGGCTCACTCACCCGCGCGCGGGTCGATGTCCTCGGGGCGACGCCCCAGGAGCTCGGCGACCTGCTCGACCAGGACCGTGTAGACCAGCGCGCCCAGGTCGCCCGACGTCTCGCACCGCATCTCGATGGGGCGGCGGAACAGCACCACCCGGCTCGGCGTGCTGCCGCTGCCGGGCACCAGGGAACCGAGGGGCACGGTCGGCGCGCTCCAGTCCGCCGGCACCACCGGGGTCTCCTCGATCGCGAACTCCACCAGCCCCAGCTCCGTGCTCCACCGCGCCTCGAGCGCGCTCAGCACGTCGAGCACGACCTCGTCGAAACGGTCGCGCCGGCTCGGGCGGCGCGGCGGGCCCTGAGGTGTGAGCGGCCCAGGCAGCACCGCAGGCCCGCGCAGGCCGCGCCCGTGCCGGTCGCGGGCCGAGGTGGGGCGGGCAGGGACGTGGTCGGACACCCCGCGAGCCTAAGGGGCGCCCGCCTCGGGAGGTTGTAGCGTCAGGCCCGTGAGTCCCGCGCGCCGCTGCTCCCGGACCGCCTGCCGGCGGCCGGCCGTCGCCACGCTCACCTACGTGTACGGCGACCAGACCGCGGTCCTCGGCCCGCTGGCCACCTACGCCGAGCCGCACGCCTACGACCTCTGCGAGGAGCACTCCGAGCGGCTGTCGGCTCCCCGCGGCTGGGAGGTCATGCGCCTGGCTCCGGACCCGGACGCGCTCGGCCCCAGCACCGACGACCTCCTGGCCCTGGCGGACGCGGTCCGCGAGGCGGCACGCCCGGCGCCGACCCCGCCGCCGGTCTCCGCCGTCCCCGGCCGCCTGGCCTCCGGCGGGCGCGCCACCGCACCGACCGACACCGGCCCCGACCGACCCGGTCACCTGGCTCCCGAGACCGGGCGTCGCGGTCACCTGCGCGCACTGCGGCCCCTTCCCGACTGAGGCCCTGGCGTCACCGCCGATAGGGTGCGGACATGCCGACCGCCCCCGACCCCCGCGTGGTCGACGCGGTCTTCAAGGCCTACGACGTCCGCGGTCTCGTGCCCGAGCAGATCGACGACACGCTGGCCCGTGCCACCGGCAACGCCTTCGTCACGGTGGTGGCCGCCGGCGGGGCCGGCGCCGAGCCGCCCCGGATCGTGGTGGGCCACGACATGCGCGCCTCCAGCCCGGCCCTCGCGGAGCAGTTCGCGGCCGGGGCCCAGGACGCCGGGGCCGACGTGGTGCTCATCGGCCTGGCCTCCACCGACCAGCTCTACTTCGCCTCCGGCTCGCTGGGCCTGCCGGGCGCGATGTTCACCGCCTCGCACAACCCGGCGGCGTACAACGGCATCAAGCTCTGCCGGGCCGGTGCCGCGCCCGTCGGGCAGGAGACCGGGCTCGCGGAGATCCGCGACCTGGTCGCCGCCGGCGACTACCGCCGCGCCGAGCGTGACGGCGCGCGCGAGGAGCGTGACCTGCTCACGGCGTACGCCGACCACCTGCTCGCGCTGGCGCCGGTCCGGGGACGTCGGCTGCGGGTCGTGGCCGACGCCGGGAACGGCATGGCCGGGCACACCGCTCCGGCCGTGCTGGGACGGCTCGACGTGGACGTGGTGCCGCTCTACTTCGAGCTCGACGGCACGTTCCCGAACCACGAGGCGAACCCGATCGACCCCGCCAACCTGCGCGACCTCCGGTCGGCGGTCCTCGAGGAGCGGGCCGACGTCGGCCTGGCCTTCGACGGTGACGCGGACCGGTGCTTCCTCGTCGACGAGCGTGGTGACGCGGTCGACCCCGGCACCGTGACCGCGCTGATCGCCACCCGCGAGCTGCTCCGACACCCGGGCGCGACCGTCATCCACAACCTCATCACGAGCCGGGCCGTGCCCGAGATCGTCCGCGAGCGGGGCGGGGTCCCGGTCCGCACCCGGGTCGGCCACTCCTACATCAAGGCCACCATGGCCGAGACCGGCGCCGTCTTCGGCGGCGAGCACTCCGGGCACTTCTACTTCCGCGACTTCTGGCGCGCCGACTCCGGGATGCTGGCCGCGCTGCACGTGCTCGCGGCGCTGGCCGAGCAGGACCGTCCGCTGAGCGAGCTGCTGGCCGAGCTCTCCCGCTACGTGGCGAGCGGGGAGATCAACACCGCGATGCCCGACCAGGACGCCGCGCAGCAGCGCGTGGGTCGCGTCGAGGACGTCGTGGGTGCGGAGCCGGGCGTCGAGGTCGACCGGCTCGACGGCCTCACGTTGAGCCACCCCGACTGGTGGTTCAACCTGCGGGCCTCCAACACCGAGCCGCTGCTGCGCCTCAACGTCGAGGCGGGGGACGAGAGCACCATGCGCTCCGTCCGTGACAGAGTCCTGTCGATGATCCGCACCCAGGAGGCGTGATGACGCTCGACCACCACCGGCTCGACCCGCTGCTGCTCGAGCTGCTGCGCTGCCCGGCCTGCCGGGCCGAGCTCGAGCCGCCCCACGACGACGAGCTCACCTGCACCGGGTGCGCGCGGGTCTACCCGATTCGTGAGGGCGTTCCCGTCCTGCTGGTCGACGAGGCCCGGCTCGACCGTGGCTGAGTGGTTCGACGAGTCGCGGCTCGACGACCGCGACGTGCTGGAGCGTGCCGACGCCACCCTGCGCTCGCTGGCCGAGGCGGGCAGCCGCGTCCGGCGCGAGGCGGTGGCGGCCGCCGACGCCGTGGACACCGCCGTGGCGCTCACCCGCGACGACCGTCCGCGCGCGGTCATCGCGGCGGGCCCCGACTCGCGCCTGCTGCGAGCGGTCCTCGAGCCCTCCTGCCCCGTGCCGTTCGTGGCCTGGCCCAATCCCGGCCTCCCCGGCTGGGCCGGCCCCCTCGACGTCGTGGTGGTGCTGGCTCCGGACGGGGGTGACGCCGGGAGCGCCGGTGCCGTCGCGGAGGCGGTGCGCCGCGGCTGCCAGGTCGTCGTCGCGTGCCCGCCCGACTCGCTGGTCGCCGAGCACGCCGTCGGCCGCCACACGACCGTCCTCCCCACCACCTCGCGCGACCAGCTGGCCACCGCCGTGGTGATGCTGCAGCTCCTCGCCCGCGTGGATCTCGGCCCGCACGCCGATCCCGAGGAGGTGGCCACCGCGCTCGACGACGTGGCCGTCTCCTGCTCGCCGCACCGCGACCTGGCGGTCAACCCCGCGAAGATGGTCGCCATCGCGCTGGCCGACGCCACCCCGCTGTGCTGGGGCGGGTCGGTGCTGGCCGCCCGCGCCGCCCGGCGCGTGTCCGAGGCGGTACGCCGCGCGAGCGGCCGCACGACGGTGGCCGGCGACGCCGAGCACCTGCTGCCGCTCGTGGCTGCCGCCCGCCCCCACGACGTCTTCTCCGACCCCTTCGCCGACGAGGACGCCGACCCGGCGGACCGCCGGCCGATGCTGCTGGTCCTCGACGACGGGGCGGAGGACCCGGCCGTCACCGAGCAGCGCGGCCGTCTGACGGCCGAGGCCGACGAGCGGGCGGTCCGCGTCGAGCTCCTGACCTGTGACACCGGCAGCGAGCTGGCCCGCTACGCCTCGCTGCTCGGCCAGGGCCGGTACGCCGCGGCGTACCTGGCACTGGGGCTGGGACGTCTCGGTCGCTGACCGGAGGCGCGACACGTCGCTAGGCTGACCCGGTGACGACGCCTCCCTGCTCCTGCTCGCCCCGTCCCGTCCGGAGCGGCGTGTGAGCGCCGGCCTGTTCGGACTCCTCGACGACGTCGCCGCGCTGGCCCGGCTGGCCGCCGCCTCCGTCGACGACATCGGCGCGGCCGCGGGCCGGGCCAGCGTCAAGGCGGCCGGAGTCGTGGTCGACGACACCGCGGTGACGCCGCAGTACGTCCACGGTGTCACCGCCGACCGCGAGGTGCCGATCATCCGACGGATCGCGCAGGGCTCGCTGCGCAACAAGCTGCTGGTCATCCTGCCCGCGGCCCTGCTCCTGAGCCAGTTCCTGCCGTGGGCGATCACCCCGATCCTGATGGCCGGCGCCACGTTCCTCTGCTACGAGGGGGCCCACAAGGTGTGGGGCGCCCTCAGCGGGCACGGTGACGCCCACGCCGAGGCCTCGGAGGAGCCGCCGTCGGAGGACACCGTCGTCTCCGGTGCGGTCCGCACCGACTTCATCCTGTCGGCCGAGATCATGGTGATCGCGCTCAACGAGGTGTCCGACCAGCCCTTCGTGTCCCGGGCGCTGATCCTCGTGGTCGTCGCGATCGGCATCACGCTGCTGGTCTACGGCGTGGTCGCCCTGATCGTGAAGACGGACGACGTCGGCCTCCACCTAGCCGAGCGGTCCTCGGCGGCCTCCCGCCGCATCGGCCTGGGGCTGGTGCGGGGGATGCCCAAGCTGCTGAGCGTGATCTCCGTCGTCGGCGTCGCGGCGATGCTCTGGGTGGGCGGTCACATCCTGCTCGTCGGTCTCGACGACCTCGGCTGGCACGCGCCGTACGACGCGGTGCACCACGTCGAGGAGGCGGTGCACGACGCCGCCGGCGGCCTGGGTGCGGTGCTCGGCTGGCTGGTCAACACCGGGGCCTCGGCCGTGGTCGGTCTCGCGGTCGGCGCGGTGGTGCTCGCGCTTCTCTCCCTGGTGCAGCGTGCACGCGGCCGGTCCGGCCGGTCGGGCGCGTCCCACTGAGGCGCGCAGGCCCCCCACCCGGGGACAGGTAGTCTGGACGGGTATGCGCGGGAGATCCCGACGAAGCGCAGATGCGCCGCACACCCATCCTGTGACACCAGAGGAACCCTTCATGGACTTCAAGGTCGCCGACCTGTCCCTGGCCGACTACGGCCGGACCGAGATCACCCTCGCCGAGCACGAGATGCCCGGCCTCATGGCGATGCGCGAGCGTTACGGCGCCTCGCAGCCCCTCGCGGGCGCCCGCATCGCCGGCTCCCTCCACATGACCATCCAGACCGCCGTGCTCATCGAGACCCTCGTCGACCTCGGCGCCGAGGTCCGCTGGGCCTCCTGCAACATCTTCTCGACCCAGGACCACGCGGCCGCGGCCGTCGTGGTGGGTCGCGACGGCACGCCGGAGGACCCCCGCGGCGTCCCGGTCTTCGCCTGGAAGGGCGAGAGCCTGGAGGAGTACTGGTGGTGCACCCAGCAGATCCTCGACTGGTCCTCGCAGGGCGACGACGTGCTGCCGAACATGATCCTCGACGACGGCGGTGACGCCACCATGCTGCTGCACCTCGGCGTCGAGGCCGAGAAGAACGGCGTCGCCCCCGACCCCGCGACGGCCGCCAGCGGCGAGCAGCGGATCGTCTTCGAGGTGCTCGGCGCGCAGCTCGAGAGGAGCGCCGCGCACTGGACCCCGATCGCGAACGCGGTCAAGGGCGTCACGGAGGAGACCACCACCGGTGTGCTCCGCCTCTACGACATGATGCGCGACGGCACGCTGCTGTTCCCGGCCATCAACGTGAACGACTCCGTGACCAAGAGCAAGTTCGACAACAAGTACGGCTGTCGCCACTCGCTCATCGACGGCATCAACCGCGCGACCGACGTCCTCATC
Organism: uncultured Actinomycetota bacterium; assembly: GCA_963721555.1. Taxonomy (GTDB): domain Bacteria; phylum Actinomycetota; class Actinomycetes; order Propionibacteriales; family Nocardioidaceae; genus Marmoricola_A. Next base: position 331,514 of record CAVRJU010000009.1, read on the forward strand.
GGTGGCAAGGTCGCCGTGGTCTGCGGGTACGGCGACGTCGGCAAGGGGTGCGCGGAGTCGCTGCGCGGCCAGGGCGCGCGCGTCATCGTGACCGAGATCGACCCGATCTGCGCGCTGCAGGCGGCCATGGACGGCTACCAGGTCTCGACGCTCGACGAGGTGCTGCCGGTCGCTGACATCATCATCACCGCGACGGGCAACAAGGACGTCGTCACCGTCGCGCAGATGCAGCGGATGAAGTTCCAGGCGATCGTGGCCAACATCGGTCACTTCGACAACGAGATCGACATGGCCGGCCTGGAGTCCTTCGAGGGCGTCGTGCGCAAGAACGTCAAGCCGCAGGTCGACGTGTGGTCCTTCCCCGAGGGCACCAGCATCATCGTGCTCTCCGAGGGCCGCCTGATGAACCTCGGCAACGCGACCGGCCACCCGTCGTTCGTGATGTCGAACTCCTTCACCAACCAGGTGCTGGCGCAGATCGAGCTCTTCACCAAGACCGAGGAGTACCCGACCGGCGTCTACGTGCTGCCCAAGCACCTCGACGAGGAGGTCGCGCGCCTGCACCTCGGTTCGCTCGGCGTGAGGCTGACCGAGCTGACCGAGTCCCAGGCGGCGTACCTCGGCGTCGACAAGGCCGGCCCGTACAAGTCCGACCAGTACCGGTACTGAGGCGGCAGGACATGGCGGTGGAGTCCGGGACGACGGCACGGGCCAAGGTGCTCGTCGTCGACGACGACGCCGCGCTGGCGGAGATGCTCACCATCGTGCTGCGCAACGAGGGCTTCGAGCCCCAGGTGTGCGCGCACGGTGGTGAGGCGCTGACGGCCTTCCAGGGCTTCCGGCCCGACCTGGTGCTGCTCGACCTCATGCTGCCCGGCCGTGACGGCATCGACGTCTGCAAGGACATCCGCGCCGAGTCGGGGGTGCCGATCGTGATGCTCACCGCGCGCGGCGACACCCTCGACGTGGTCGAGGGGCTGGAGTCGGGAGCCGACGACTACGTGGTCAAGCCGTTCAAGCCCAAGGAGCTGGTCGCGCGCATCCGCGCCCGGGTGCGCACCTTCGAGGCGGCTCCGCCCGAGCAGCTCGCGATCGGAGACCTCTCCATCGACGTGGCCGGCCACCGCGTCACCCGCGGCGAGGACGTCATCGCGCTCACGCCGCTGGAGTTCGACCTCCTCGTGTGCCTGGCCCGCAAGCCCTGGCAGGTGTTCACCCGCGAGGTGCTGCTCGAGCAGGTGTGGGGCTACCGGCACGCCGCCGACACGCGGCTGGTCAACGTGCACGTCCAGCGGCTGCGCTCCAAGGTCGAGCGCGACCCGGAGAACCCCGAGATCGTGGTGACCGTCCGGGGCGTCGGCTACAAGGCCGGCTGACGTGGCGTCCCGGCGCGTGCGGGGCGTGGCGGCGCGGCCGCTGCGTGCCGTCGTCACGCTGTGGCGACGCTCGATCCAGGCGCGCGTCGTGCTCAGCACCGTCGTGCTGTCGGCGGTCGTCGTGTCGCTGGTGGGCTGGACCCTGCTGCAGCAGGTCACCGACGGGCTCGTCGAGGAGCGCGTCAAGGCGGCCGTCGCCGAGTCCGGGCGCGCCACCGAGGACCTCCAGGTCAGCCTCAGCGCGGCCACCCCGGACTTCGAGGCCAGCGCGCAGCTCGCCTCGCTGATGTCCACCGAGATCTCGCGCGGTGCGGTGCGCGGCTACGACGTGGTGCTGGTCGGACCTCTCTCGGTCGACGAGGAGGGCCGTGCCTACGGCGGTGGTGAGCGCTTCACCCCCGGTCTCGACCTCTCCAGCCTGCCCGCCGACCTGACCGAGCGGGTGGGAGCACCGCAGGAGAACTCCCAGCTGTGGACCTTCACGAGGCTGCGCTACGACGGCAGCGACGGGGGAGCGGCGCGCGCCGACGTCGCGGGCGTGGCCGTGGGCACCCGGCTCGTGCTGCCCGCCGACGGCGACACCTACGCGCTCTACCACCTGTTCCCGATGTCGGCCGAGCAGCGCACCATCGACCTCGTCGAGCGGGCCATCCTCACCAGCGGGGTTCTCCTGCTCGTCCTCGTCGCCGCCCTCACGTGGCTGGTGGCGCGGCAGGTGGTGACCCCGGTGCGGCTCGCGCGGCGTACGGCCGAGAGGCTCTCCTCGGGCCGCCTGGAGCAGCGGATGCTGGTGAAGGGCGACGACGACATCGCGCGCCTGGCGACGTCGTTCAACCACATGGCCTCCAGCCTGCAGAAGCAGATCCGCAAGCTCGAGGACATGTCAGCGGCCCAGCGACGCTTCGTCTCCGACGTGTCCCACGAGCTGCGCACCCCGCTCACCACGGTGCGGATGGCCAGCGACGTGCTGCACGACGCCCGCGACCGCTTCGACCCCGTGGCCGCACGCTCCGCGGAGCTGCTGCAGAACGAGCTCGACCGCTTCGAGACCCTGCTCGCCGACCTGCTCGAGATCAGCCGGTTCGACGCCGGTGCCGCGGCGCTGGAGGTCGAGGACGTCAACCTCGTCGACGTGGCTCACCGCGTCGTGGCCTCGCTGGCACCGCTCGCGGAGCAGCGTGGGGTGCGCATCGTGGTGCGTCCGACCGACGGACCGTGCGTGGTGGAGGCCGACACCCGGCGGCTGGAGCGCATCGTGCGCAACCTGGTGACCAACGCCGTCGACTACGCCGACTCCTCCGACGTGGTGGTGCTCGTCGCCGCCGACGCGGAGGGCGGTGCGCTGGCGGTGCGCGACTACGGCGTGGGCCTGCGCCCCGGCGACGAGGTGCGGGTGTTCAACCGGTTCTGGCGCGCCGACCCCTCGCGGGTCCGGCGCTCGGGCGGCACGGGTCTGGGGCTGTCGATCTCGCAGGAGGACGCCCACCTGCACGGCGGCTGGCTCGAGGCGTGGGGCGCGCCGGGCGCGGGCGCGCAGTTCCGCCTCTCGCTGCCGCGGCACGCCGGTGGCACCCTGGGCAGCAGTGCCCTCCCGTTGGTGCCGGCCGACGCCGGGCTGGTCCCGGCGGGCTCGGGGCGGGTGAGGACGCCGTGAGCCGCCACGCCGCTCGCGCCGGCCTGGCGACCGTGCTCGCTGTCGGCTGCGCGCTCGCGGCAGGCTGCTCGACCCTGCCCGACCGGGGGCCTGTCGTCTCGGGGGGCCGCGCCGCTGCCACGGTGGCGGCGCAGCCGTTCGACTACAACCCGCCGGGGCCGCGGCCCGGCGCGCTGCCCGACGACATCGTGGCGGGGTTCCTCAGCGCCCAGCAGGCGGTCCCGGTCAGCACCCGGGTGGCCGAGGAGTACCTCACCGCGGACGCGGCGGCCACCTGGCGCCCGGACCGGCGCACCATCGTCTACACCTCGCAGCAGGTGGTGGCCCGCGGCACCGACGTCGTCATCCGGCTGCGGGGGGCGTCGGCGCTGGACGCCGCAGGTCGCTGGCGCGGCGCCTGGTCCGGCGACTCCCGGGGGACCGTGCGGGTGCGCGTCGAGCGCGAGGACTCCGAGTGGCGCATCGTCGACCCGCCTCCGGCCCTGGTGATCCCGCGTACCCACTTCGCGTCGCGCTACCGCGCGCTGACCCTGTCCTTCTTCGACCGCACCGGGTCGGTGCTCGTGCCCGAGCCGGTCTACCTGCCCGCAGGCGTGCAGGCCGCCACCCGGCTGGTGGCCGGGCTGCTGAAGGGACCGCCCCCGGGCAGCCGGGAGGTCGAGCGCTCCTACCTGCCGACCGGCACGGACCTCGGTGTCGGGGTGCCGATCCGTGGTCGCGGGGTGGCCGAGGTCCCGCTGAGCGCGGCCATGGTCGACCTGCGTCCCGCCGACCTCGCGCGGGCCCTGGCCCAGCTCACGGCGACGCTCGGCCAGCTGCCGGAGGTGCGCGGGGTGCGCGTGCTGGTGGACGGTGCGCCCCTCACCCTGCCCGGCGGCCAGGAGGTGCTGCCCGTCACGACGGCCGACGAGTACGACCCCTCGGTCAGCTGGGCCTCCCCGGACCTCTTCGGCCTCGTCGGGCGCTCGATCGTCCGCATCTCCGAGGGCACGGAGACCCGGGTCGCCGCACTGCCCCGGGCCGCGACGGAGGTCCCCGGTCGGCCGCGGTCGCTGGGCGTGAGCCTGGCCGGCGACCGCTCGGCCGTGGTGTCCGGCGACGGCACCCGGGTGTGGCTGCTGACCTCCCGCGAGGGTGCGCCCATCGCGCCCACGTCGATCGCGGAGGGCACGGACCTGCTGCGGCCGATGTGGGACCGCACGGGCCGGCTGTGGCTCGTCGACCGGGGCAGCAGCCTCAGCGGCGCGCCGGCGGTGCGGGTGGTCTCCGACGACGGCCGGACCCGGCTGGACAGCCCGCGGCTGCGCGACGGACGCCTCGAGGCCGCGTCCGTCTCGCGGGACGGCAGCCGCTTCGTGGTGCTGGTGGGCCTGCCCGACGGCGAGGTGGAGGCGCGACTGTTCCGGGTGGTCCGCGACGACCTCGGGGCGCCCGTGCGCCTGGCCTTCGCACGGACCCTCCCGGCTCCCAACACGCTGCGCAACCCGCGCGCCGTGGGCTGGTGGGACCCCACGACGGTGGCCGTCATGACCCGGCCGTCAAGCTTCTCGACCCGGGTGCAGCTGCTGCCGACCGACGGCGCGACCGTCGCCACCTCCGGTGCCCCGCGCCTCGACCTGCTGTTCCAGGAGGGCCGGAGCATGGCCACCTCGCCCGGCTCTCCGCAGAGCCTGCTCGTGACCGGCGCCGACGGGGTGTTCGACCTCGGCGTCGACGGACGGTGGGCCGAGCTGGTGCTGCCGGACGCGCTGCGCGCCACGACGTTCGTCGGCTGAGGCCGGGTTCTCCCCAGGTCCTCGGCAGCGCGTCGCGCCGGGCTCGGCGTACGGCGACCCTGGGGGCGTGCGTGACGCCCTCGTCGACCTGGTCCTGGGATCCTGCTGCGTCGGGTGCGGACGGGCGGGTCGCCTGCTGTGCGACGCCTGTCGGGCCGGTCTGCCCCACCGGGGCCGCTCCTGCCCGCCGACGCCCTGCCCGCCGGGGCTGGCCGGTCCCTGGTGCGCGGCGGAGTACGCCGACGTCGTGCGGCGGATGGTGCTGGCCCACAAGGAACGCGCCTGCCACGGGCTCGCCCGCCCGCTCGGCGAGCTGCTCGCCGTCGCGGTCGAGGCCGCGGCGGGCTCCGGAGGACCGCGAGCGGCCCCCGTCGTGCTGGTGCCCGTGCCGAGCCACGCGTCGGTCGTGCGGGCACGCGGCCACGACCCGCTGCTGCGCGTGACCCGGGCGGCGGCCGGGACGCTGCGCCGGCGAGGGGTCGCAGCCGCTGTCCGCCCGCTGCTGCGCACCCGCGCCCGCCCGCACGACCAGGCAGGCCTCGACGCGGCCGCGCGGGCGGCCAACCTGCGCGGGGCCTTCGTCGTGCGGCGCGCCGCCGGGGTCGGGCCCGGCGCTCCCGTCGTGGTCGTCGACGACGTGCTCACCACGGGCGCCACCGCCCGGGAGGCCCAGCGCGCCCTGGAGCAGGCCGGGGTGGCGGTGCACGCGGTCGCGGTGGTGGCGGCCACGACCCGCCGGCTGCCCCCGCGTCCCCCTGAGAACCGGCCATGATGTGGACGATCGGGTTCCGTGGACCGCCGCGGAGCACTAGCGTCTGTGCATGGAGTCCGTCCGGGTCCGTGGTTGCGCCGAGGAGGTGCGTCCCGACTCGTCGCGAGTCGTCGACGTCTCCTGGCTAGCCGATGCCAGTCGCAGGCGAAACGGTCCACGTAAGAGCCCCTCGCGGGTTCGATCACGGTGCGGCTTAGAGGTAAGTCCTGCCGCCGCGGGAGCGTCAGATGCGCCCCCGGCCGGCGAGAAGGCGGGTAGTGGCGGAGAAGCTGCGAGAGCCTCAGCAGGCGGTTGTGGGGTCGAAGACCAGGTCGGCCGGGCGGACTCCGCTTCCTGGTCTCCCGGGACGCGCGCTCGACAGGGGGCGCGCGTGCACCACGTCGGACGGGTCCGGCGCAGTTGATCCGCTCAAACACCGGAGGTGTGCATATGGACGTTGTCGTGAAGAGTCGCCACTGCGAGGTCTCGGACCGGTTCCGTGAGCACGTCGAGGAGAAGCTGAGCCGGCTCGAGAAGCACGACCACCGCGTCATCCGCATGGAGGTGGAGGTCGAGCTCGAGCGCAACCCGCGCCTGCACGACCGGGCCGTGAAGGTCGAGCTGACCGCGTTCTCGAAGGGGCCCGTGGTCCGGGCCGAGGCGGCCGCGGAGGACAAGCTCGGTGCGCTGGACCTGGCGCTGGACAAGATGGCGGCCCAGATGCGTCGCGCCGCGGACCGCCGCCGGGTGCACCACGGTCGGCGTACGCCGGTGTCGGTCTCGCAGGCGCTGGCCGGCCTGGAGGTGGCCGAGAACGGCTCCGTGCTGACGCTGGACGAGGACACCACCGACACCGCCGACACCACCGACACCGCCAGCACCGGCGAGCACACGAGCGGGCGCGACGCGACCACGGCGTCCGACGGGTCGATCGTGGTCCGCGAGAAGACTCACCCGGCCCGTCCGATGAGCCTGGACCAGGCGCTCTACGAGATGGAGCTCGTGGGCCACGACTTCTTCCTGTTCGTCGACAGCGAGTCGGCACGTCCCTCGGTGGTCTACCGCCGCAAGGGCTACGACTACGGGGTGATTGCCCTCACCCAGGACTGACTCCGGGACCTCGCCGGCCCCGACGGGACCAACGGCACTCCTCGGGGGGACAGGGGTGAGGAGTATCCGTTTTCGCTATCCGGCATAGTCCGTCCGTGCCATGATCGAACGGTGGTCATCCCCCCGTCCTCCGCTCGATCCGGCGCGTCCGACATCCGCGTGCTCGTCGTGGACGACCAGGAGCTGTTCCGCCGCGGGCTGACGATGCTGCTGGGCGTGGAGTCCGACATCGAGGTGGTCGGTGAGGCAGCCGACGGCGCCGCTGCGGCGACCCTGGCCGCCGGGTCCGTCCCCGACGTGGTCCTCATGGACGTCCGGATGCCTCGGCAGAGCGGGATCGAGGCGTGCGCCGCGGTCAAGGAGGCCGCGCCCCAGGCGCGGATCATCATGCTCACCGTCAGCGACGACGAGGCCGACCTCTACGACGCGGTCAAGAGCGGCGCGTCGGGCTACCTGCTCAAGGACTCCTCCATCGAGGAGGTCGCGCAGGCGATCCGCGTGGTGGCCGACGGCCAGTCGTTGATCAGCCCCTCGATGGCCATCAAGCTGCTCGACGAGTTCAAGCAGATGGCGCGCACCGACCGTCAGGCCGTGCCGACCCCGCGGCTGACCGAGCGCGAGCTCGAGGTGCTGCGGCTGGTGGCGCAGGGCCTGAACAACCGCGAGATCGCCAAGCGGCTGTTCATCAGCGAGAACACGGTGAAGAACCACGTGCGCAACATCCTCGAGAAGCTGCAGCTGCACTCGCGCATGGAGGCGGTCATGTACGCCGTGCGCGAGAAGATCCTCGACATCCCCTGAGCGGCGCACCGTGGCCCGGCCCGAGCACCTCAGTCGCGTCCAGGCGCGCCGGGTCGCCCTCGCGGCCCAGGGCTTCCTCGACGCCCGCCACGCGACGCCGTCGCTGCGCACCCTGAGCCGGACCGTGGACCGCACCGGGGTGCTCCAGGTCGACTCCGTCAACGTGCTCCAGCGCGCGCACCACATGCCGCTGTTCAGCCGGATGGGCCCGTACGACACCTCACTGCTGACCCGCGCCGCCGAGCAGCGGCCCCGACGCCTGGTGGAGTACTGGGCTCACGTCCAGGCGCTGATGCCCGTCGACCTGTGGCCCGTCATGCGGCACCGCATGGAGGAGTACCGCGCGCAGCGCGGCAAGTGGGGCATGGGGGCCGACGAGGGCCTGGTCGCGAGGCTCGTCGCGGAGATCCGCGCGAGCGGTCCTGCCACCGCCCGCGACCTCGATGACGGGACACCGCGCAGCACCGAGCACTGGGGCTGGAACTGGTCGGCAGCCCGCAAGGCGCTCGACTTCGCGTTCCTCACCGGCGACCTCGCCGTGGCCGGACGGACCTCGTCGTTCGAGGTCGTCTACGACGTGCCGGAGCGGGTGCTGCCCGCCGGGGTGCTGGCCGCCCCCACGCCCACGCGCGACGAGGCCGACCGGGAGCTGGTCCGGCGCGCCGCCCGCTCCCACGGGGTGGCCAGCGCACGCTGCCTGGCCGACTACTACCGCATGCGCCAGCAGCCGGGCCCGGGCACGCGGGGCGCCCGGGGTGCGATCGCGGACCTCGTGGAGGACGGCGAGCTGCTGCCGGTGCGGGTCGAGGGCTGGGCGCGGCCGGCGTACCTGCACCGCGACGCCCGCCTGCCGCGCCGGGTGGCGGCTCGCACCGTGCTCAGCCCCTTCGACCCCGTGGTCTGGGAGCGCGACCGCACCGAGGCGCTGTTCGGCTTCCGCTACCGCATCGAGATCTACGTGCCCGCCGCCCGACGGGTCCACGGCTACTACGTGCTGCCGTTCCTCCTCGGCGACCGACTCGTCGCCCGCGTCGACCTCAAGGCCGACCGGGCACGGCGCACCCTGCTCGTGCAGGCGGCGTACGCCGAGGCGGGCGCACCACCGGACACCGCCGAGGAGCTGCTCGCCGCGCTCGGCGAGCTGGCGGGGTGGCTGGGGCTCGACCGGGTCGTGGCCCGACCGCGCGGCGGCCTCGGGGAGGTGCTGGCCCGGGGCTAGGCCGCTCAGGGCAGCGCCGAGGTGCAGTCCACCGACGGGGTCGGGTCGCCGGGCGCACGCCGGTGGCTCAACGCGTCGAGCACGAGGGCGTGCACCACCGGGTCGTTCGGGGCCTGGTCGTGCTCGACCGGGTCGGCCGGGCAGACGTCCTGGATGAGGGTGTTGGTGACCCTCCGGGCCGGCCCGGCGAGGAACTGGCTGCGGTAGGGCGTCACGACCTCGTCGTAGCGGGTCGAGATCACGGTGTAGTAGGGCCCGCGGACGGCCTTGCGGGCGCGCAGGATGTCGCCGCCCTCGTTGAGGCGACGCAGGAACGGCGAGCCCGCCTGCTGCTGCTCGCACGCCTTGCACGAGGAGCTGCTCGGCGGCTCGGCGCCGTCGGGCGCCGGGGTGATCAGGCCCTGCGTGCCGTGGTTGGACGGGGCGATCCCGACGAGCTGGCGGACCTTGTTGCGCCCGCCCTCGAAGCGGAGGTACTGCCGGGGCATCATGCCGCCCTGGCTGTGACCCACGATGGCGACCTGCCGCGCGCCGGTGCGGCGCAGCACCCGGTCCACGAACGCGTCGAGCTCCTTGGCCGAGCGGCCGATGGGGCCGGTGGCGTAGACGCCGTCGGTCTCGCCGTAGTTGAGCGCGAAGACGCAGTAGCCGGCATCGGCGAGCACGGGGGAGAGCGTCGACCAGTTCTTGAGCCGGCTCTCGAAGGTTCCCGGCACCAGCACCACCGGGAACGGGTGGGCCGACGAGGGGCGGCACGAGAAGTCGTTGGCGCCCGGGGGCGGTGCGGCGCCGGGGTCGGGTGCCGCCTGGGCGCCCGGGGGGACCAGCAGCACGCCGGTGGCGGCGAGCACGGTGACGGTGGCGCCGACGAGGGCGGCGCGGACGCGGGTGAGGGTCGTGAAGGTCATGGCGCTCTCCTGGGCCCGGGGAGCAGGAACCGGGCGATCGGCGGAGGTTACCCGCCCCGCCGGGGTCGAACCCGCGTCCGGATGGTGTGGTGGACCCCGGGGCGCGGATCGCTGGGTACAGTTGCCACGGCGTCGCCCGCCCTCGTGACCCGATCGTGCCTCGAACCAGGAGCCAGACTTCGTGCCTGCCATCATCGACAAGATCCTTCGCATGGGCGAGGGCAAGGTCCTGCGCCAGCTGGAGGGCGTCGCGAAGGCGGTCAACGCCATCGAGGACGACTTCGTCGCCATGAGCGACGCGGAGCTGCAGGGCATGACCGTGGAGTTCCGCAGCCGCCTCGAGGCCGGCGAGACCCTCGACGACCTCATGCCGGAGGCGTTCGCCACCGTCCGCGAGGCGGCGAAGCGCGTGCTGGGCCAGCGCCACTTCGACGTCCAGGTCATGGGCGGCGCCGCCCTGCACCTCGGCAACATCGCCGAGATGAAGACCGGTGAGGGCAAGACGCTGGTCTCGACGCTGCCGGCGTACCTCAACGCGCTGAGCGGCAAGGGCGTCCACGTCGTCACGGTCAACGACTACCTGGCGAAGTACCACGCCGAGTGGATGGGCCGCGTCCACCACTTCCTCGGCCTGACCACCGACGTGATCCTGCCGTCGATGTCGCGCGAGGCCCGTCGGGCGGCCTACGCCGCGGACATCACCTACGGCACCAACAACGAGCTCGGCTTCGACTACCTGCGCGACAACATGGCCACCGACCTGGCCGAGTGCGTCCAGCGCGGCCACAACTTCGCCGTGGTCGACGAGGTCGACTCGATCCTCATCGACGAGGCTCGCACGCCGCTCATCATCTCCGGCCCGACGCAGGAGGAGGTGAAGTGGTACCCCGAGTTCGCCACCATCGCCCAGCGCATGATCAAGGACGTCGACTACGAGGTGGACGAGAAGAAGCGCACCATCTCGGTGCTCGAGGGCGGCATCACCAAGGTCGAGGACTACCTCGGCATCGACAACCTCTACGACTCGGTCAACACCCCGCTGATCTCGTTCATGAACAACGCGATCAAGGCCAAGGAGCTGTTCCGCAACGACAAGGAGTACGTCGTCCTCAACGGCGAGGTGCTCATCGTCGACGAGCACACCGGCCGCATGCTGCACGGCCGGCGCTACAACGAGGGCCTGCACCAGGCCATCGAGGCCAAGGAGGGCGTGCAGATCCGCGAGGAGTACCAGACCCTCGCCACCATCACGCTGCAGAACTACTTCCGCCTCTACGAGAAGCTCTCGGGCATGACGGGCACGGCGATGACCGAGGCCAGCGAGTTCGACAAGATCTACAAGCTCGGCGTGGTGCAGATCCCCACCAACCGGCCGATGGCCCGCGTCGACCAGCCCGACCTGGTCTACCGCACGGAGGAGGCGAAGTACGCCGCCGTCGTCGACGACATCGCCGAGCGCCACCGCAACGGCCAGCCCGTGCTCGTCGGCACCGTGTCGGTCGAGAAGTCCGAGCACCTGTCGAAGGAGCTGCGCGCCAAGGGCGTGCCCCACTCGGTCCTCAACGCCAAGCAGCACGCCGACGAGGCGAAGGTCGTCGCCCTGGCGGGCCACAGGGGCGCGGTCACCGTGGCCACGAACATGGCCGGTCGCGGCACCGACATCATGCTCGGCGGCTCGGTCGACTTCCTGGCCGACGCCGAGCTCCGCAAGCAGGGGCTCGACCCCGTCGAGAACGTCGAGGAGTACGACGCCGCCTGGCCCGCCACGGTCGAGCGCATCAAGGCCCAGGTCGCGGCCGAGCACGACGAGGTCCGCGACCTCGGAGGCCTCTACGTCCTCGGCACCGAGCGTCACGAGTCCCGTCGCATCGACAACCAGCTCCGCGGTCGCTCCGGTCGTCAGGGAGACCCGGGGGAGTCGCGGTTCTACCTGTCCCTGCAGGACGAGCTCATGCGGCTGTTCAAGTCCGACTGGGTCGACTGGGTCCTCACCACCCTGAAGGTGCCCGACGACGTCCCGATCGAGAACAAGCGCGTCACCAGCTCCATCGCGTCGGCTCAGAGCCAGGTCGAGTCGCAGAACTTCGACTCGCGCAAGAACGTCCTGAAGTACGACGACGTCATGAGCCGCCAGCGCGAGGTCGTGTACGCCGAGCGGCGGGCCGTCCTCGAGGGCGCCGACCTGCACGACCAGGTCACCACCATGATCGACCAGACCGTCGAGGGCTACGTCGGGGGCGCCACCACGGGCTTCCCCGAGGAGTGGGACCTCGACGCGCTGTGGACCGCGCTCAAGACGCTCTACCCGATCTCGCTCAACCGTCAGGGCATCGAGGACGAGGCCGGTGGCCGCGCCAACCTCGAGCGCGAGGAGCTGCTCGAGATGGTCCGCGCCGACGCGCACCGGGCCTACGCCGAGCGTGAGAGCCAGTTCGGCTCCGAGGTGATGCGCGAGCTGGAGCGCCGCGTGGTGCTGTCGGTGCTCGACCGCAAGTGGCGCGAGCACCTCTACGAGATGGACTACCTGCGCGAGGGCATCGGGCTGCGGGCCTACTCCCAGCGGGACCCGCTGGTGGAGTACCAGCGTGAGGGCTTCGACATGTTCAACGTGATGATGGACGCCATCCGCGAGGAGTCGGTGGCGTTCCTGTTCAACCTCGACGTCCAGGTCGAGGAGGAGCCTGCGCCGGACGCCGACGCGACCGGCGGTGGTGTCCCGCTGATCACCCCGGCCTCGGCCGCAGCGGCGTCCCAGAGCTCGCCCGTGGGACAGTCGACCGCCACGCAGACGTCCGGGACGGCGGCACCGTCCACGCCGGTGCTCCGGGCGAAGGGCCTCGAGCCCACGAAGCCGGACGCTGCCGGGCTCACCTACGCCGGCCCGACCGAGACCGGCGACGTCGAGGTCCACGGCGAGCAGGCCCCTGCGGACGACGAGTTCGTCGGGGTGGGCCGCAACGACCTGTGCCCCTGCGGTTCGGGCAAGAAGTTCAAGCGCTGCCACGGCGCCTCGGGCGGCCCGACCGGGACGACCGCGCGCATCAGCTGAGGTCGACCGCTCCGGCTCAGCCGAACTGCAGGACCGTGCAGCGCCAGCGGTCGCGGTGACGCTCGAGCCGGAGCGCGAGCGCGCGCGACCGCTCTCCGTGGCGCACGTGCACGCTGACCTCGGCGCTGTCGTCGTGGGGCCGGCAGACGTGGACGCTGCGCACCTGGGCGTGCACCCGACGCGGTGACGAGCCGCGCGCCTGACGCACCAGCGCCGCGCGACGCTCGAGGTCGGCGTACACGTGCTCGTCGGTCCAGCGCAGCAGCTGCAGGACGGGACGCTGCCCGGCCACGACCTCCACGGCCGCCTGCGCGAAGCGGCCGGCGAGGTCCCGGACCTCGTCGTCCTCGTCGGGCACCCGCACCGGGCGCGGGCGGGACTCGACCGGCGCCCAGCTCAGCGCCAGGGAGCCCTGGACCAGGGGTCCGTCGGGCGCCCCGCCGCGACGGCTGCGCTGCCGGGGCAGGTGGGCCACGGCGGCTCCGGTCGCGTCGGCGGTCTCGGCTCGGTCGGCTGGCTCGGCTGTGTCGTCCCTGCTGGTCATGGGTGTCCTTCCGTCGGTGCTGAGGTCGGCAGGTCCAGGCGGTCGCCGGGACGGATGAGGTCGGGGTCGGGGCCGAGCGCCGCACGGTTGGCGGCGTACAGGCGCTGCCAGGCGGCGTCGACCTGGCCGTCGGACGCGCCGGGCGCCACCAGGTGGCGCGAGGCGAGCGCCCAGAGGGTGTCGCCAGGACGGACCGCGACCGTGGCGTCCGCGGCGTCCGCGGCGGGCCGAGAGACGCTGGCGGTCCGAGGTGCGGTGGCGGCGACGAGTCCACCCACCGGTCGCTGCGGCACGGGGAGCGGGGAGCGGGCCGCGAGCACGGCCCGTGCGGCGGTGTCGTCCGGGACCGAGGTGGCGGCGACGGCCAGAGGCGCACCCGAGGCGCCGGCCAGTCCGCCGACGCTCGACCCGACGACCAGTGCCGCCACGCGTCGTGCCAGCGCCGGTCGCAGCCACGACGGCGCCAGGTCGCCGGGGCCGCGTGCGCCGCGCGGGCTGCGGACCAGGGTCTCGCCCAGGCAGAGGGCGACGCCGAGAGCGAGACGGCACCAGGCCGGCAGCAGCACCAGGGCGCACCCGACGACGATCAGGTCGTCGAGCCCGAGCGGGCGACCGGTGGGGTCCAGGGCCGGTTCGACGACCGTGGGGAGCCCGGCCAGCAGCCCGGCGGTGAGCGTCAGCGTGACGCCCAGGCCGGCGGCGGCGCGCAGCCGTGGCAGCGCGACCGAGTGGCTCGGTCCCATCGATGATTCCCCCGTGGATCGTGTTTGATCGTGTTTGACATTTCTAAACCGGCTTTGTCGGATCCGTCAAGTCGCAGACCCCGCTTGTTGACAGCGGACGGGGTTGGGGCGAGGGTGCTGCGGTGACCGAGGACCCCGCCCGTGACGCGCCCACGGGTGCCGCCGAGGCGCTGCTGCCGCTCTTCGCGCTCTTCGACGACCTGGAGCAGCAGGCGGAGGGTCTGGAGCTGGAGCGTCGGGACGCCGAGGTCGCCGACCGGCTGCGCGACGAGTACGCCGAGGTCGACCTCGCCGCACGGCTGCACGCCTCGGTGGGGGCCGTCGTCGAGCTGACCGTCCTGGGACCGGGAGCCTCAGCAGCCGTGGCCGGCGGCGAGGAGGTGCGCGGCGCGCTCGTCCGGGTGGGAGCGGGCTGGCTGCTGGTGGCCGTCGACGGCCGTGAGCTGCTGGTGCGTGGAGACGCCCTGGTGGTGGTCCGCGGCCTGTCCGAGCAGGCCCTGCCCACGGCTGCGCGGTCCGTGCTCAGCCGGCTCACGCTCACGTCGTGCCTGCGCCGCCTCGCCGAGGAGGGCGAGCGGCAGGTCCTGCGCCTGGTCGACGGCAGCCTGCGCGCGGGCGAGCTCGGCCGGGTGGGCGCCGACTTCGTGGAGCTGTGGGACGAGCGCGGAGTCGGCCAGGTGCCGCTGTCGGCGCTCGTGTGGGTCCGCCGCGCCTGAGAGGGCGCGGGACGTCAGATCTCGACGTTCTCGGTGGACTCCATCGCGCTGGCGGTGCGCTGCTGGGCGAGGTGACGGTCGGTCTGCTCGTACATCCGGGCGATGAAGTCCTCGAGCTCGGAAGCCTCGACGCGCCACTGCCCGCGGCCGCCGAGCTTGAGGGCCTTGAGCTCCTGGCGGTGGACCAGCGCGGTGACCTGAGCCAGGGAGGTGTTGAGCACCTCGGCCACGTCGGCCAGCGTCAGGAAGCGGGGGGCTGCGCTCATGGGCGTCACTATCGCACCGTTTGGCACCGGGAGCGAACGAAATCCGGCCCGGGCCTGTGGAAAACCCGCGTGGGGTCGATTCGGTCGAGGTTGGCCACGCATGATGTCAGCCATGAGCCTCGCACCGTCCCCGCCCGTGCCCGTCGCGAACCCGCGTGAGGTGGCCGGGTCGCCCCCGGCGCGCCGCGCTGCCCGTCCGGGGTGGCGTGACCCGCGCTTCGCCGTGGGGCTGGTGCTGGTGGCGCTCTCCGTCCTGGTCGGGGTGCGCGTCGTGGAGGGCCGCGACGACACGACGCCCGTGCTGGCCGCTGCCCGCCCGCTGGCGGCGGGCGAGGAGCTGGCCCCCGACGACGTCACGGTCGTCGAGGTCCGTTTCACCTCCGCCGGCGACGCCGACCGCTACCTGCCGGCCGACGGGACCGTCACCTCGGCCGGGTCGGAGCCGATCGTGCTGACCCGCGGGATCGGCGCCGGCGAGCTGCTGCCACGGACCGCGACGAGCGCCGGTGCCGTCGCCGACGTGCAGGTGCCGCTCGCGGTGCCGCTCGGCCGGGTGCCGAGCACGGTCCAGGTCGGCTCGGTCGTCGACGTGTGGGCGACCGCCGACCCCGCCGACGCGCTCGCGTCCTCGACCGGGGAGGCCGAGGAGCCCACCGCGACGGCCCAGGGGCGGGCCGGCGCTGAACGGGTGCTGCGCGAGGTGCCGGTGCTGGCCCTGGGCCGGGGCCAGGGGCTCGGGCCGGACAGCGAGATCCGGGTGGTGGTCGGCGTCCCCGACCGGGGCGACACCGTGGCCGAGGTGGTCCGGACCGTGGCCACCTCCGGCGTGCTGGTCGTCCACCGCCCCGAGGGGAGCTGAGCGTGGCGACGCACCCGGGCCGGATCGGCCCCCGACCCACGGTCGCCCTCGCGGCCGGCAGCGAGGCCTGGGAGGCGGAGGCACTCGCGGCTGTGGCGGCGGCCCCCACTCGGGTGACGCTGGTCAAGCGCTGCCTCGACCTCGGCGATCTTCTGGCGGTCGCGGCCACCGGTTCGGTCCGGGTGGCGCTGCTCGCCGCCCACCTCGACGGGCTCGACGCCGACTGCGTGGAGCGGCTGCGCCGCGCCGGTGTGCGAGCGGTCGTCGTCGTGCCGGCCGGTGCGTCGGAGGTCGAGCGGCACCGGCTCCGGCGGCTCGGGTTCTCCACGGCCGTCGAGGAGGCCGAGGTGAGTCAGGCGTCGGCGCTGCTGACGCTGCTCGAGTCCGCCTCCGAGGCCGGCCTGGCTCCTCCGGGGGTCGAGGACCTGCTGGCCGGGCCACCGCAGGCAGCACCCGGGGGACACCCGGAGCCCGAGGTCCCTGCCGGCACCGGACCTGTCGTCGGCACCGGACCCGGACGCGTGGTCGGAGTCTGGGGCCCGCACGGCGCGCCCGGCCGGACCACGGTGGCCATCGGGCTCGCCGCGGAGGCGGCGGCCCTGGGCGTGGCCACGACCGTGGTCGACGCCGACCCGCACGGCGGGGCGGTCGGGCAGCACCTCGCCGTGCTCGACGAGGCGTCGGGGCTGCTGGCCGCCGTGCGCCTGGCCAACGCCGGCCAGCTCGACGCCGCCCGGCTGGTGGGTGTCGCCCGGCAGGTCCACCCGCGGCTGCGGCTGGTGACCGGGCTGCCGCGGCCCGACCGGTGGACCGAGGTCCGGTCCCAGACGCTGGTCACGGTCCTGGACGTGGCCGCCACCCTGACGCCGCTCGTGGTGGTCGACGCCGGCTTCGGGCTCGACACCCGCGCCGCCGAGGGCCGGCCGGCGGCGGCCTCGCGCGACCGCTTGAGCATGACCGTGCTCGAGCACGCCGACGACCTCGTGGTGGTCGCGGCCGCCGACCCCGTGGGGCTCACCCGGCTGGCCCGGTCGCTGCTCGATCTGCGGGCGGTGCGCCCCGGCGGCCCCGAGGTGGTGGTGGTCAACCGGATGCGCCCGGGGCTCGGCTGGTCCGAGCGCGACGTCGTCGACATGGTCGCCCGGGTCGCCCCCGACGCCCGGGTGGCGTTCCTGCCCGAGGACCGCGCCGCCGCCGACAAGGCGCTGGTGGGCGGGCGCACGCTGGCCGAGAGCGGCGACGGACCCCTGCGGCGCGCGGTCGCCCGGCTGGCGGCAGAGCACCTGGCGCGCACAGGGCTGGTGGCGCCTGCGCAGCGCCGCTCCCGGCGGGACCGGCGCCACGGGCGCGGCCGACGCGCCCCCGCCCCGGCGGGTCAGACGCTCAGCAGCAGGTAGAGCCCGCTCACGGTGAAGACGACCATGACCACCAGCAGCGGCAGCTGAGCGGTGAGCTGCCGGTGCGTCGGCAGCACGGCGAGGGCGCGGTCGTGGGCCGCGACCACCCCGAGCACGTGCCCGGCCACGATCGCGACCACCTTGACGGTGGCCAGGAAGGTCGGGTGCTGGGTGAGCCAGTAGTTCACCTGCAGGTCCGCCGTGCCCAGCAGGTTGCTGCCCTCGACCAGGGGGTCGCTGAGGCGGGCGAGCGTCTGCTGGCCGACCTCCACGCCGTAGCTGAGGTAGTGGGCCACGATGTAGCCGACCACGATCGGCACCAGGGAGTGGGCGAACAGGTTCGCCGTGCGCCCCGGCGTGGTCCGGCTCGCGGCCATGGCCCAGGTCGCCGCCGCGAAGAGCAGCGCCACGGCCAGGCACAGCAGCAGCAGTCCGACGGTCTCGACGAGCACCAGGGGCACGGTCAGGTCCGCGGTGAAGCGCACCCAGGCGATGGAGTCGGAGAAGCTGTCCCACGCAGTGCTGCCGAGCAGCACGGCGGTCACCGCGGTCAGGCCCGGCACCGTCGGTACGCCGTCCAGGTTGGCCAGGGGGCTGCGCAGCACCAGGGTGCCGTCCGCCCGGCGACCCACGACGGAGAGGTGCGAGACGAGCGTCGAGTAGACCTCGAACGGGTCCGCCGCCGCGATCCAGCGGTCCCCGAAGACGGCCGCCCCGACCAGCATCACCGCGGCGTACACCGCGAACCACAGCCGCAGTGACGCGAGGTAGTTGGCCTCGGGGTAGACCAGCTCGAGCCACACGAAGCCGAGCAGCCCCAGCGCTGCGGGCCACAGGCCCACCCACCGCGGGAGCGTGGCGATGCCGGCGCCGGGGTCGCCGCCGGCCACCTTGGAGACCAGCAGGTGGAGGGTGCGCACGGGGCTGAGGGCGCGGACCACCGGTCCGAGCAGCAGGGAGGCCGGCACCAGGCCCACCCAGAGCCACACGTAGACCACGCCGAAGGTCGGGTTGGCCAGGTTGTCCGGCCCGGCCACAGCGGCCCAGGTCACGTAGCCGCCGAACGCCAGCCCCAGCACCCTCAGCGCCAGCGCGAGCGGGGCGCCGTCGAGGACCCGGGCCATCCCGGCGGGCAACGGGCGGCCCTGCGTCGCCGCGTCGTAGCGGGGGCGTCGCCAGGCCAGCACGAGGACGGCGAAGGACACCGTCAGGGCGGCGGAGCCGCCGGCCAGGGCCAGGGGGAGGGAGATGGGGAGGTCCTGGCTTCCCCCGATGCCGTGCTGGAACACCATGGGTCCACCCTTCCACGACCGGGCGGGCTCCCCGGGCGAGACGCGGCGTCGGGGTGGCGGGGCCTCTGACAGAATGCACGGCACGAGCGGGCCGCCGGGAGCTGGACCGCGAGGTCCGCACGACGACGGCGCGAGGACGAGAGAGGTGGGGTCGCGATGGAACGCCTGCGCCCCGGTGACGTGCAGCTTCTCGACATCGAGTCGGCCAGCTCACCGATGCACCTCGCCACGGTCGAGATCTTCGAGCCGCCCGAGGAGGGTTTCGACTACCGCCGTCTGGTCAGCCTCGTGGGTGACCGGCTGGCGTTCGTGCCCCGCTACCGTCAGCGTCTCGCCGCGGTCCCGGGCGGGCTGGCGCGACCGGTGTGGATCGACGACGACGACTTCGACCTGACCTACCACGTCCGCCAGTCGGCCGTGCCGCGGCCGGGCTCGATGGAGCAGGTGCAGGAGCTCGTCGCGCGCATCATCACCCGGCCCCTGGACCGGACGCGCCCGCTGTGGGAGATGTACCTCATCGAGGGTCTCGCCGACGGGCGGGTGGCGATCTTGTCGAAGTCCCACCAGACGCTCGTGGACGGTGTCTCGACGATCGACCTCGGCCAGGTCATCCTCGACCACGACACCGTGGTCCGCGACCGCGTCCCTGACGAGTGGACCCCACGCACGGAGCCCTCCCCGCTGTCGATCCTGGGCGGGGCGGCGTACGAGCGGCTGCGGCACCCGGGCGAGACGGTCGCCGGCGTCGGCGCCCGCGCCCTCGCGGCCGCGAACCCGTTGACCACGCCGTTGAGCGGGCTGCTCGGCGGTCTCGGAGGGAGGCGCGCGGGACCGGAGTCGCCCCTGCAGGCCACGCTGTCGCAGCAGCGCCGGTTCGCGACCCTGCGCACCGACCTCGACGACTACCGCAAGGTCCGCCGCTTCCACGGCGGCACCGTCAACGACGTCGTGCTGGCCACGGTCACCGGCGGCCTGCGGTCGTGGTTGATGACCCGCGCCGAGTCGGTGCAGAGCAGCCGCCAGATCCGCGCCATGGTGCCGATGAGCGTCCAGGACGTCGACCTCGAGCCGACCTCGCTGGGCAGCCAGGTCACCGGCCACCTGCTCAACCTGCCGATCGGTGAGGCCAGCCCGGTGGTCCGGCTGCACCAGGTCTCCTACGCGCTCAAGGCCCACAAGGACACCGGCAAGGCCGTCTCGGCGTTGCGGCTGATCGGCGTCGGCGGTTTCGCCCCCACCACGTTCCACGCGCTCGGCGCCCGGGTCGCCGCGATCAGCGAGAACCGCGGCTTCAGCCTCGTGGTCACCAACGTGCCGGGCCCGCAGTTCCCGCTCTACGCCTCCGGTGCGCGCATGCTGGAGAGCTATCCCGTGCAGCCTCTGCTGCCCGGCCACGCGCTCGCCATCGGCGTCACGTCGTACGACGGCGGCGTGCACTACGGGCTGACCGCCGACCGCGACGCCATCCCCGACGTGGACGTCATCGGCCAGTGCCTCGGCGAGGCGCTCGCCGAGCTCGTCGACACCACCACCGAGAGCCGCATCCGCGCGCCGAGGGGTTGGACGCCCCGGGCGTGACGGTGCGACGATCGCGCCATGGACGCCGTCACCCGCCCGCCCGCCCCCGTCAACGAGCCGACCCTCACCTACGCCCCCGGCACGGCCGAGCGCGAGCAGCTGCTGGCCGAGATCGCTCAGCAGGAGTCACGTGAGCTGGAGCTGACCGCCACCATCGGCGGCGAGAAGGTGCGCGGCAGCGGGGCCGAGGTGCCCGTCGTCCAGCCGCACGACCACGCTCACGTCCTCGGGGTGCTCAAGGGCACCAGCGCGGCGCAGACACGCAGCGCGATCGCGGCGGCGAAGGAGGCGGCGCCCGCGTGGGCCGCCCTGTCCTTCGACGACCGCGCCGCCGTCATCCTCAAGGCCGCCGACCTGCTCTCCGGTCCGTGGCGCCAGCGGCTCAACGCAGCGACCCTGCTGGGGCAGTCCAAGACCGCGTTCCAGGCCGAGATCGACGCGGCCTGCGAGCTCATCGACTTCTGGCGCTTCAACGTCCACTTCGCCCGCCAGGTGCTCGCCGAGCAGCCGATCGCCAACAGCCCTGGGCTGTGGAACCGCTCGGACCACCGGCCGCTCGAGGGTTTCGTCTACGCCGTGACGCCCTTCAACTTCACCGCGATCGCCGGCAACCTGCCCACCGCTCCGGCCCTCATGGGCAACACCGTGCTGTGGAAGCCCTCGCCGACCCAGCAGGTCGCGGCCCACCTGACCATGGAGCTGCTCGAGGAGGCGGGCATGCCGCCGGGCGTCATCAACATGCTGCCCGGCGACGGGATCGACGTCTCCTCGGCCGCACTCACCCACCCCGACCTCGCCGGCATCCACTTCACCGGCTCCACCCCGACCTTCCAGCACCTGTGGCGCACCGTGGGGGAGAACATCGCCGCCTACAAGGCCTACCCGCGCATCGTGGGGGAGACCGGCGGCAAGGACTTCATCGTGGCCCACCCCTCGGCCGACGTCGACGTGCTCGCGCGTCGCGATGGTGCGCGGCGCCTTCGAGTTCCAGGGCCAGAAGTGCTCGGCCGCGTCGCGCGCCTACGTGCCGCGCTCGGTGTGGGAGCGGCTCAAGGACGACCTGGTCGCGGAGATCGAGGGCATCGCCGTGGGCGACGTCACCGACCTCTCGAACTTCATGGGCGCGGTCATCGACGAGCGCGCGTTCGCCAAGCACAAGGCGGCGATCACCCGCGCCAAGCGCTCGTCGAGGCTCACGGTGCTCGCGGGCGGGCGGGTCGACGACTCCGTCGGCTGGTTCGTCCGCCCGACCCTCATCGAGTCCAGCACCCCGACCGACGACATGTTCCGCACGGAGTACTTCGGACCGATCCTGGTGGTGCACGTCTACGACGACCCCGACTTCGAGACGGTGGTGGACCAGATGGAGTCGTTCGCGCCGTACGCCCTCACGGGGGCTGTCATCGCCCAGGACCGGCGGGCGATCGCCTGGGCCACCGAGCGGCTGCGCTTCGCGGCCGGCAACTTCTACGTCAACGACAAGCCGACCGGCGCCGTCGTGGGGCAGCAGCCGTTCGGCGGCGCGCGGGGCTCCGGCACCAACGACAAGGCCGGCTCGGTGCTCAACCTGCTGCGCTGGACCTCGCCGCGCAGCATCAAGGAGACCTTCGCGCCGCCGACCGACTACCGCTACCCGTTCATGGGCTGAGCCAGTCGCGCCCCACCGTGTGCTCGGCGCGCAGGGCCCTGCTCAGCAGGTCGGCGATGAGCCCCTCGAGCTTGCCGCCCACGATCGGGATGGCGACCTTGACCTCCAGGGTCACGGTCTCGGTGGTGCCGCCTGCGTCCTCGGCCAGCGAGGCGGTCCCCTTCATCTCGCCCGGCTTGCCAGGGATGGTCACGAGCACGTCGCCGCGCTCCTTGGTCGTCCAGGACTCGGTCTGCACGATGTTGGTCTCGTCGCCCACGACCTTCTTGGCGAAGCCGGGCACGCCCTTGGTCTCCTGGACCTGGTCGATGCGCACCTCCATGGCCCCGGACCCGTCGCCCGAGCGGTCGATGGTCACGGTGCGTCGCAGCACCCGCTGGTGGTCGCAGACCTTCTCGCGGAACGCGGGGTCGGCCAGCATCTCGTGCACCTGGTCGATGGTGGCTCCGTCGTAGCGGAGCTCCTCGGTGATCGTCTTCATGGCCCCCACCCTCTCGTGCTCAGCGGCGTCCGGTCAGCCAGGCCACGCCGGCGTCCCGCTCGGTGTCCATGCCCTGGGTGATCAGCTCGCCCACGAGGGCCTCGAGCCTGCCCGCGACCAGGGGCACCGTGACCCTCAGCTCGCCCTCGAACGTCTTGGTGGTGCGGCCGCCGGACTCGGCGAGCCTCAGCGTGCCCCGGACGTCGGTGGGCCGCCCCGGCGTGGTGAGCGAGAAGTCGGCACGGTCGGCGGAGTGCCAGGTCTCGACCTGCACCGCCCGGGTCGTCTCGCCGACGAACTTCCGCGCGAAGGCCGGCACCCCGGCGGTCGGCTGCACCTGGTCGACCCTCACCACGCGGACACCGTCGGACTCGGCGACGTCGACCACGGCGGAGACCACCCCGGTGCACTGCGCGGCGTGCTCCCGGAACGCGCGGTCGGTCAGCAGGGCGTGGACCTCTGCCGCCGAGGCGTCGTAGGTGGCGGTGTGGGTCAGGCGCATCGGCTCATCATGACGCACCCCCCGGGGACCGCTAGTGTCCATGCGATGACCGACCAGGACGTGCAGTTCGGCGAGCAGGGCGCCCGTCTGAGCTACGGGCAGCTACCTGCAGCTCGAGACGCTGCTGGCCGCCCAGACCCTCGAGTCCGAGCCGCCCGCGCACGACGAGCTGCTCTTCATCACGATCCACCAGGTCTACGAGCTGTGGTTCCAGCAGCTGCTGCACGACCTCGGTGCCGCGCGGGAGGCGATGACCCGCGGCGACCTGTGGTGGGCCGCCCACCTGCTGCGCCGCGCCCACGTGGTGGAGCGGGTGCTCGTCGACCAGGTCGGCGTGCTGGAGACGATGACGCCGCAGGACTTCCTGACCTTCCGCGAGCGCCTGGCCCCCGCCAGCGGGTTCCAGTCGGTGCAGTTCCGCGAGCTCGAGTTCCTCTCCGGTGCCAAGGACCCGGCGTACCTCGACCGGTTCCGCGGCATCACCGCGGCCGAGCGGGCGCGCCTCGAGCGGAGGCTGGCCGAGCCGACGCTGTGGGACGCCTTCCTGCAAGTGCTCGCGGACCGCGACCTCGACGTCTCCGAGGACGAGGCGGTCCTGGCCTCGTTGCGCACGGTCGCGCGCGACCGCAGCAGCCACTCCGAGGTCTGGACCCTCGCTGAGGCCCTGCTCGAGCACGACGAGCAGGCCGCGCAGTGGCGGGCCCGCCACGTCGTGATGGTCGAGCGCATGATCGGGACGAAGACCGGCACCGGCGGGTCCACCGGGTCGTCGTACCTCCGCAGCCGGCTGGGGCTGCGCTACTACCCGCTGCTGTGGGAGCTGCGCAACGCGCTGTGACCTGCTCGTGGACGCTGGACCCCGTCCGGCCTAGGGTCGGGGCGACGGCACGACGAGGTGGCGTCGCAAGCCCGAGGAGCAGCGTTGCCCACTCATGGGTCCCCCCGCCACGACGAACCCCAGGCCGACCTCATCGCCCGTGCCGCCGCCGTGGCGGCGTCGCGGCGAGGCTCCGGCGGACCGCCCCGGGAGTCGGTGGAGACGTTCCTGCAGCAGTACTACCGCCACGTGGCCGTCGAGGACCTCGTCGAGCGCGCCGACGTCGACCTGTACGGCGCCGCCGTCAGCCAGTACGCCCTCGCGACGGAGCGTCCGCAGGGCACCGCGAACGTGCGGGTCTTCACCCCGACCGTCGACGAGCACGGCTGGTCCGCGGGTGGGCACTCCGTGGTCGAGGTGGTCACCGACGACATGTCGTTCCTCGTCGACTCGGTGACGATGGCCCTCAACGAGGAGGGTCGCAACGTCCACCTCGTCATCCACCCGCAGCTCCTCGTCCGCCGCGACGTCACCGGCCGGTTGGCCGAGGTGATCGACGACGAGGGCTACCAGGTCGGTCAGGAGGGGGCGCGTGCCGACGTGGGGCGCGAGTCCTGGATGCACGTCGAGATCGACCGCGAGGTCGAGGACGACGAGCTGGTCGCGATCGAGCAGCGGCTGCAGAAGGTGCTGCTCGACGTGCGCGAGGCGGTCGAGGACTGGGAGCGGATGCAGCACCGGGTCCGTGAGGTCATCGAGGAGCTGCGCGCGACCCCGCCGCCGTTGAGCGACGAGGAGGTCGCCCAGGGGGCGGCGCTGCTGGAGTGGCTGGCCGACGACCACTTCACGTTCCTGGGCTACCGGGAGTACCGGCTGTCCGATCTCGACGGGGTGGAGGGCGGCGCGCTGGTGTCCGTGCCCGGCACCGGCTGCGGGATCCTGCGGGCCGACCCCGACATGGCCGACGACGGCCGGATGCCCGAGCTGGTGCGGGCCAAGGCCCGCGAGAAGACGCTGCTGGTGCTGGCCAAGGCCAACTCGCGCTCGACCGTGCACCGCCCGGTCTACCTCGACTACGTCGGGGTGAAGTCGTTCGACGCCAGCGGCGAGGTCGTCGGTGAGCGCCGGTTCCTGGGCCTCTACTCCTCGGCCGCCTACACCGAGTCGCTGACGCGCATCCCCGTCGTGCGCGAGAAGGCGTACGCCGTGATCGAGGCGGCCGGGGTCTCGCGGGAGAGCCACACCGGCAAGGCCCTCATGGACGTGCTCGAGACCTACCCCCGTGACGAGCTGTTCCAGACCCCGCTGGAGGACCTGGTCCCCATCGCCCACGCGGTGCTCTACACCCGCGAGCGGCGCCGGCTGCGGCTGTTCGTGCGGCCCGACGCCTACCGCCGCTACCTGTCGTGCCTGGTCTACCTGCCCCGCGACCGCTACAACACCGCGGTGCGCGAGCGGATCTCGGCGATCCTGACCCGGGAGCTCGGCGGCGAGTCGGCGGAGTACACCGCCCGCGTCTCGGAGTCGATGCTGGCTCGGCTGCACTTCGTGGTCCGCCCGCCGCGCGGGCAGACCATGGAGGCCGACGTCGACGTGCCGGAGCTGGAGCGCATGCTGGCCGACGCCGCCCGCTCGTGGACCGACGACTTCGCCGCTGCGGTGCGCGAGGAGCACGGCGAGGCCCGGGGCGTGCGCCTGGCCCGTCGGTACGCCGACTCCTTCCCCGAGGCCTACAAGGAGGACTACCCGGCCCGCACCGGCGCGGTCGACCTGGCCCGCCTCGAGGCGCTCGAGCCCGACGAGTCCGGCGAGGCACTGTCGCTGTCGTTCTACCAGCCGATGGACTGCGGTCCCGGCGAGGCGCGGCTGAAGGTGTTCCGCATCGGCTCGCCGCTGTCGCTGAGCAACGTGCTGCCCGTGCTGTCCACGATGGGCGTCGAGGTCGTCGACGAGCGGCCCTACGAGCTCGACGGCCTGAGTCCGGCGTCCTTCGTCTACGACTTCGGGCTCCGCTACCGCCGCCCGATCCCGACCCACGCCCGCGAGCTGTTCCAGGACACCGTGGCCGCGGTGTGGAACGGGCAGAACGAGGCCGACGGGTTCAACGCCCTGGTCCTCGCGGTCGGGCTGACGTGGCGGCAGGCGACGGTGCTGCGCGCCTACGCGAAGTACATGCGCCAGGGCGGCACCCCGTTCGCGCAGGACTACATCGAGGAGGCGCTGCTCAACAACGTCGACATCACCCGAGGCCTGCTGACGCTGTTCGAGACCCGCTTCGACCCCGACCTGCACGTCGACGACCCCGAGGGGCGCGCGGAGGCCGAGCAGACGATCGCGGACAAGATCCTGCGGGCTCTCGACGAGGTCGTCAGCCTCGACCACGACCGCATCCTCCGCTCCTACCTGACGACGATGCGCGCCACGCTGCGCACGAACTTCTACCAGCGCGCCGACGGCGGGGACGGGCCGAAGTCCTACATCTCGCTCAAGCTGCGCCCGGGCGACATCCCCGACCTGCCCGAGCCACGCCCGCAGTTCGAGATCTTCGTCTACTCGCCGCGGGTCGAGGGCGTGCACCTGCGCTTCGGTCCGGTGGCCCGCGGCGGGCTGCGCTGGAGCGACCGACGCGACGACTTCCGCACCGAGGTGCTCGGCCTGGTCAAGGCGCAGATGGTCAAGAACGCCGTCATCGTCCCGGTCGGGGCCAAGGGCGGCTTCTTCTGCAAGCAGCTGCCCGACCCGGGCGAGCGCGACGCCTGGATGGCGGAGGGCGTCGCCTGCTACACGACCTTCATCTCCGGCCTCCTCGACGTCACCGACAACCTGGTCGACGGTGAGAACGTCCCGCCGACGCGTGTCGTGTCGCACGACAGCGAGGACTCCTACCTCGTGGTGGCGGCCGACAAGGGCACCGCGACGTTCTCCGACATCGCCAACGGGGTGGCGAAGGACTACGGCTTCTGGCTGGGCGACGCGTTCGCCTCCGGCGGATCGGTCGGCTACGACCACAAGGCGATGGGCATCACCGCCCGCGGAGCCTGGGAGTCGGTGAAGCGGCACTTCCGCGAGATGGGGGTGGACTGCCAGAACGAGGACTTCACCTGCGTCGGCGTCGGAGACATGTCCGGGGACGTGTTCGGCAACGGCATGCTGCTCTCCGAGCACACGAGGCTGGTGGCGGCCTTCGACCACCGCGACATCTTCCTCGACCCCGACCCCGACCCGGCGACGTCGTACGCCGAGCGCCGGCGGCTGTTCGAGCTGCCCCGCTCCAGCTGGGCCGACTACGACACCGACACGATCTCCGAGGGCGGCGGCGTGCACTCGCGGCGGGCCAAGAGCATCGAGATCACCGAGCCGGTGCGGCGAGTCGCTGGCCCTCCCGGAGGGCACCACCTCGATGACCCCGCAGGAGCTGATGCGCGCGATCCTGCTGGCCCGGGTGGACCTGTTGTGGAACGGCGGCATCGGCACCTACGTCAAGGCCTCGACCGAGAGCAACGCCGAGGTCGGCGACAAGGCCAACGACGCCATCCGCGTCGACGGCCGGCAGCTGCGCTGCCGCTGCGTGGGCGAGGGCGGCAACCTCGGTCTCACCCAGCAGGGTCGCATCGAGTACGCCCTCCACGGCGCCGGCAGCCAGGGGGGCCGGATCAACACCGACTTCATCGACAACTCCGCCGGCGTCGACACCTCCGACCACGAGGTGAACATCAAGATCCTGCTCGACCGGGTGGTCGCGGCCGGCGACCTCACCGAGAAGCAGCGCAACGACCTGCTGGCGTCGATGACCGACGAGGTGGGGGCGCTGGTGCTGGCCGACAACTACGAGCAGAACGTCGCGCTGGCCTCCGCCGTCCTGCAGGCGCCGGCCCTCATGCACGTCCACGAGGACTGGATGCAGCGGCTCGAGCGGCAGGGCCTGCTCGACCGCGAGCTGGAGTTCCTGCCGTCGACCGAGCAGGTCGCGGAGCGGATCGACCGCAAGCAGGGGCTGACCGCGCCGGAGCTGGCGGTGCTGATGTCCTACACGAAGATCGTGCTGGCCGACGACATCGTCGACACCGACCTGCCCGACGACCCGTTCCTGCTCGAGGACCTGCACGAGTACTTCCCGACGGTGATGCGCGAGAAGTACCAGGAGCAGATCGAGAACCACCCGCTGCGCCGCGAGATCATCACCACCCAGGTGGTGAACTACCTCGTCAACGGAGCGGGCATCACGTTCCACCACCGGCTCTCGGAGGAGACGGCCGCCTCCGCGGTGGAGCTGATCCGCGCCAACTTCGTGGCCCGCGAGATCTTCGGCTCGCGGCCGTTCGTGGACCGGGTCTACGGCCTCGACAACACCATCGAGGCCCAGGTCCAGCTGCGGATGCGCATCGAGATGCGCACGCTGGTCGAGCGCGCGTCGCGCTGGCTGGTCAACAACCGGCGCCCGCCGCTCGACAGCCGTGCGACGGTCGAGTTCTTCCGCGACGACGCGACGGTGGTGCTGTACGCGCTGCCGGAGGTGCTGACCGGGCTGGAGAAGCAGGCCTTCGAGGAGCGGCGCCGGGCCCTGGCCGCCCAGGGCGTGGCCGACGACCTCGCCGAGCTGGTCGCGGTGCTGCCGCCGGCGTACGCCGTGCTCACGATCGTCGAGACCGCCAGCCGCGACGAGCTCGACGTCGTCGAGGTGGCTCGGCTCCACTTCGCGCTGGGGGAGCGGCTGGAGCTGTCGCGGCTCGTGGCGAGGATCCTCACGCTGCCGCGCGACGACCGCTGGCAGACGATGGCGCGCGCCGCGCTGCGCGACGACCTGCACACCGTGCACGGCACGCTGACCGCCCAGGTGCTGGCCACCACCTCCCCGGAGCGCTCGGTGACCGAGCGCATCGAGGAGTGGCAGGAGCAGGACGCGGTGCTGGTGAACCGGGCCGTCGGGACGCTGCGCGAGATCTGCGGCGACGACAAGGCCGACCTGGCCCGCATGTCCGTGGGTCTGCGGGTGGTGCGCACGCTGCTGGCCTCGGGCGTCTAGCAAGAGCCGACCTGAGCCTGGGCCGCGACTGAGCAGCCGCTACGGTTCGACGGTGACCGACCGACACACGTCCGTGCCCGAGCTCCCCACCCGCGACGGGGTCGTCGCCCAGGCCGAGGCGGTGGCCGCGTCGCAGGTGACGGCCTCGGCGCTGCTGGAGTCGACACTGGCCCGCATCGAGGCCCTCGACCCGACCCTCAACGCGTTCACCGTGGTCCTGGCCGACCAGGCGCGGGCCGAGGCGGGCGAGCGCGACGCCGCCCAGCAGCGCGGGGACGCGTTGGGCCCCCTGCACGGCGTACCGGTCGCCATCAAGGAGGAGAACGACGTCGCCGGCGCGGTGACGACCTTCGGCGGCGCCGCCAACCGCACGCCGGCCGCCGCGGACGGCCACGTCACCCGGCTCCTGCGCGAGGCCGGCGCGGTCGTGGTGGGCAAGACGAACATGCCCGAGTTCGGCCTGTTCCCCTTCACCGAGTCCGCCGCGCACGGGATCACCCGCAACCCGTGGCGGACCACCCACACCCCCGGCGGGTCCAGCGGCGGCACGGCCGCGGCCGTCGCCAGCGGGATGGTCGCGGTCGGCATCGGCGGGGACGGCGGTGGCTCGATCCGCATCCCGTCGGCCTGCTGCGGGCTCTTCGGCCTCAAGCCGAGCCGGGGACTGGTGTCCTCGGCACCGCTGGGCGACCTGTGGCAGGCCCTCGGCACGGTCGGGCCCCTCACGCGCTCGGTGCTCGACAGCGCGGTCGTGTACGACGTCATCCGCGGCAACGAGCCGGGCGACCGCTGGACCGCTCCCGAGCCGGCGTCGACGTACGCCGAGGCGGCCCGGTTGTCCGCGGACGGTGCGCAGCGGCGTCTGCGCGTCGGCTGGTCCACCAAGGCGCAGGCCCCCGGCCTGCGCCCCGCGCCCGAGCACGTCGCCGCGGTCGAGGAGACAGCGGCCCTGCTCGAGGGGCTCGGGCACGAGGTCGTGGAGATCGACCCCCGCTACCCCGACACGACCGCGGCGTTCCTGCCGCAGCTGTTCGCCGGCATCCGCGACGAGGCGGCGCTGGTCGAGGACCGCAGTCGTCTGGAGCCCCGGATCAAGCAGACGGTGGCGATGGGTGCCTGGGCCCGTCCGGCGGTGGTGCGGCGTGCCATCGCGCGCGGGGACCGGCTCGCGGACCGGGTCGACGAGCGCGTCTTCTCCCGCTGTGACGTGCTGCTGACGCCCACCCTGGCCGAGCGACCGCCGCAGACGCCGGTGCTCGGCCGCAAGCCGGCGCCCGTGGCGCTGCTGCGCTCGATGCCGATGATCGCCTACACGGCGCTGTGGAACGTCACGGGTCATCCGGCGGCGGCGCTGCCGACCGGCGTCGCCGACGACGGCCTGCCGGTCTCGGTGCAGCTGGTGGGGCGCCGCTTCGACGAGGCCACGTTGTTCGCGCTCGCCGCCCAGATCGAGTCGGTGCGGCCCTGGGCCGACCGCTGGCCCGAGGTCGGGGCGTGAGCGCCCGGGGCGTGCGGGCCTAGGCGGACTTCTTCGTCTGCTTCTTGGCGGCCGTCTTCTTCGCCGCGGACTTCTTGGCCGGCGCCTTCTTGGAGCTCGACTTCTTGGCCGTCGCCTTCTTCGTGGTCTTCTTCGTGGGCCCGGTGTCGTCCGCCTCGCCGGAGTCGTCCTCGTCATCGGCGTCGTCGGCGCTGTCCTCGCCGCGGGCGGTCTTGGCGGCGGCGACCGACTTCTGCAGCGCGGCGAGCAGGTCCACGACCTGGCCGGCCTCGGGCTCGGGCTCCTTGGTGCGGGTCACCTCGCCACCCTCGAGCTTGGCCTTGACCAGCTCGCGCACGGCGGCGGCGTAGTCGTCCTCGAAGTCGCCCGCGTCGTAGTCACCGGCAAGGGTGTCGAGCAGCAGCTTGGCCATCTCGACCTCCTGCGGCTTGGGGTCCTCGACCTCGGCGAGCGAGGAGAAGGCCGGCTCGCGGATCTCGTCGGGCCACAGAAGTGTCTGCATGACAAGAACGTCGTCGCGCACGCGCAGCACGGCTGGTGTCATGCGGGTGCGGATCGACACCGTGACCACGGCGACCCGGTCGCTCTCGCGCAGGGCGTCGCGCAGCAGGGCGTAGGGCTTGGTGCCGCTCTTCTCGGGCTCGAGGTAGTAGGGCTTGTCGAGCTGCATCGGGTCGATCTGGTCCGAGGGCACGAACTTCTCGACCGAGATCTCACGGCTGCTGTTGACCGGCAGCTCGGCGAGGTCCTCGTCGTCGAGGATCACCATCTCGCCGTCCTCGGTCTCGTAGCCCTTGGCGATGTCGGCGTAGGCGACCTCCTCGCCGTCGACCGAGCAGATCCGCTGGTACTTGATGCGGCCGCCGTCCTTGGCGTGCACCTGCCGGAAGCTGATGTCGTGGCTCTCGGTGGCCGAGTAGAGCTTGACCGGCACGCTGACCAGGCCGAAGGAGACCGCGCCCTTCCAGATCGCTCGCATGTGGACACGGTACCCATCCGCGACCCACCCGCGTCGATTCCGACAGGATGGGCACATGCGTCCGATGCTCGCGACCAAGTCGACCGGTGGCTCCCCGCCCTCGGGGGGCGCGTGGGTGCACGAGGTCAAGTGGGACGGCATGCGGGTGGTCGTCACCGTCACCGGCGGTGTGCTGCGGATCGAGTCACGCAACGAGAACGACGTGACGGTGGCCTTCCCCGAGCTGGCAGGGCTGGCGGACCGGTCGGTGGTGGGCGGTCACGACATCGTGCTCGACGGCGAGGTGGTGGCCTTCGACGACTCCGGGATCCCGCGCTTCGGGGCGTTGGCCGACCGCATCCACGTCCGCAGCGGCCGGCGGGCCGAGGAGCTGGCCGCCGCCCGGCCGGTGACGCTCATGGTCTTCGACCTGCTCGCGCTGGACGGCCTCGACGTCACCGGCCTGCCGTGGTCGGACCGCCGGGCGGCGCTGGAGGGGCTGGAGCTGGAGGGCAGCCACTGGCGCACCCCACCGACGTACGACGACGGGGCGGTGCTGTTCGCCGCGACCCTGACCCAGGGGCTCGAGGGCGTGGTGAGCAAGCGTCGCTCGTCGCTCTACCGCCCGGGCCAGCGTTCGAAGGACTGGCTCAAGCTGCCGCACCGCCCCTCCGGCTCGTACGTCGTCGGGGGCTGGCGGCCGGAGACCGGCGGTCGGGACCGGCTCGGCGCGCTGCTGGTGGGGGAGCCGACCGACCGGGGTCTGGTGTTCCGGGGCCGGGTCGGCAGCGGGCTGGCCGGGAAGGCGGGGGAGCGGGTGGCCCCGCTGCTCGCGCCGCTGGCGGCCGACGCCTCACCGTTCGTCGACCCGGTGCCGAGGGAGGACGCCGTCGGCGCACGCTGGGTGCGGCCCGAGCTGGTGGTCGAGGTGGCGTCGCTGGGCTTCACGCCCCAGCACCGGCTGCGGCAGCCGGCGTTCCTGGGGCTGCGCGCCGACGTCGGCGTCGACGACCTGGGGGTGGAGGGTGCCTGACGCGCGCGAGGAGGTGCGGGTCGAGGTCGAGGGCCACGCGCTGACGCTGAGCAACCTCGGCAAGGTGCTCTACCCGCAGACGGGCACGACCAAGGCCGAGGTCATCGACTACTACGCCCGGATCGCGCCGGTGCTGCTGCCGCACCTCGAGGGCCGGGCGGTGACGCGCGTGCGCTGGCCGCACGGCACGGGCGACCAGTCGTTCTTCGAGAAGAACCTGCAGGCACGGGCGCCGAGGTGGCTGCGCCGGGTCGAGGTGCCCTCGTCCGGCTCCCGGGGCGGCGCGGCCGGGCTGCTGACGTTCCCGGTCATCGAGTCGGTGGCGGCGCTGACCTACCTGGCCAACCTGGCGGCGCTCGAGCTGCACGCCCACCAGTGGCGCTTCGACGGCGACGGCCAGCCCGTCAACCCGGACCGGATGGTCATCGACCTCGACCCGGGCGAGCCGGCCGGGCTGCACGAGTGCGCGCAGGTGGCGCTGCTGGTGCGCGAGCGGCTGGCGGCGCTGGGCCTCGACGCGGCGCCGGTGACCAGCGGCAGCAAGGGTCTCCACCTCTACGCACCGATGCCGGGCGACCTGACCACCGATCAGGTCCGCGACGCGGCCCGCCAGATCGCGGAGAGCCTGGAGGAGGAGCACGGCGCCCTCGTCATCTCCTCGATGACCAAGGCGCGGCGGGGCGGCAAGGTCTTCCTCGACTGGTCGCAGAACACCGGGTCGAAGACGACCATCAGCCCCTACTCCCTGCGCGGCACCCTGACGCCGTACGTCGCGGCGCCGCGGACCTGGGACGAGGTCGAGGAAGGCGCCGAGGACGAGCTGGGCCTGGAGCAGCTGCGCCTCGACGAGGTCCTGGAGCGGGTCGAGGCTCAGGGCGACCTGTTCGGCGAGCTGCTCGGCTGACGTCGGTCGAGCCGTCCTGCGGGGGTCGAGCCGTCCTGCGGGGGTCGAGCTTGTCGAGACCTAACCGCGCGGTACCGACGCGTCGACGTAGCCGTCCTCGACCGCGCGCTGCAGCAGCTCGATGCGGGTCTTGACCGGGCGGCCGAGGGCGGCGTACTTGCTGCGGATGCGCTTGAGGTGCTCCTTGACGGTCGACTCGGCGAGATCGAGCTGGCGCGCGACCTGCTTGCTGACGAGGCCTCGGTAGAGCAGCGTCAGCACCTCGATCTCGCGTGCCGTCAGCGTCGGTCGGGTGGTGCGCGAGGTGTGCAGGAGGGTGGCCAGCTCGACCGAGAGGTAGGACTCGCCCGAGCCGACGGCGGTGAGCGCGGCGAGGAAGTGCTCGGCCGGCTGGTGCTTGAAGACGATGCCCCGCGCACCGGCCCCGACGGCCTCGACCATCAGGGCGACGTGCTGGCCGTCGGACTGCACGAGCACCTCGGCGCCGCTGGCCCGCAGCGCCACCACGTTCTCGGCCAGCGTGGACCCGTCGAGCAGGCGCAGGCCGAGGACGGCGACGTGCGCGCAGTGGCGTTGCGGGTCGAGGTCGGCCACCGTGTGTGCCGAGCCCACGAGGCGCATCGGCCGCGACCCGTTGCGCGAGGCCAGCTGGGTCGCCTGCTCGATCCCGAGCAGCGTGAGCGGATGCTCGTCGACCGCGACGACGCGCAGCTCCGGCTCCGTCATCGGCTCCCCCTCTCACCAGCTCGCTGAAGCGGTTCTACCCGAGGGGGTTCGGCAGAAATCGGGACTTTGGTCCCCGCCAAGGTAAAGAAACCAGGCTCTGACCTGCGGGTTCGTCGTCCGATCGGGAGTTATCCACAGGTTGGCGACGGGGGGCTGATTCGGAAGGTAAAGACGCGAAGACTCGCGCTGTGACCACGATGTCTGCCGAGACGCCGGCCGAGGTGCTGCCTGACCGCGAGGTCGTGGCCGATCTCGACCGGCTGCTCCGCTCCCGGGTGCAGCAGCGTGGCGTCGATCCCCAGCGGGAGGCCGAGGTGGTGCGTCAGCTGGCTCACCAGGTGGTGCGCGAGCACGACGACCGCAGCCTCACCGGAGCCGTCGACCCGGTGGCCGACCGCGAGGCGCTGGTGAGGTTCCTGGTCGCCCACGTCTCGGGCTTCGGCCCGCTCCAGCCGTTCCTCGACGACCCGGTCGTGGAGGAGGTCTGGATCAACGAGCCCTCACGGGTCTTCGTCGCGCGCGACGGCCGTCACGAGCTGACACCGGTCGTGCTGACGTCGGGCCAGGTCACCGAGCTGGTCGAGCGGATGCTGGCCACCAGCGGTCGGCGCATCGACATCTCCCAGCCCTTCGTCGACGCGCTCCTGCCCGGCGGCCACCGCCTGCACGTCGTGCTGGACGGCATCACGCGCGGCTTCACCGCCGTGAACATCCGCAAGTTCGTCGTCAAGGCCGCGCACCTCGACGACCTGGTGGCGCTGGGCAGCCTGCCGGCGCCGGCTGCCGCCTTCCTCAGGGCCTCGGTCGCGGCCGGCCTGAACGTGCTGGTCTCCGGCGGGACGCAGGCGGGCAAGACCACGATGCTGAACGCCCTCGCTGCGGCGATCCCGGGCGGGCAGCGCGTCATCAGCGTCGAGGAGGTCTTCGAGCTCGACTTCCGCCACCCCGACCGCGTGGGGATGCAGACCCGCCAGCAGGGTCTGGAGGGCACGGGACAGGTCACCTTGCGGCAGCTCGTGAAGGAGACGCTGCGCATGCGGCCCTCGCGCATCATCGTGGGAGAGGTGCGTGCCGAGGAGGCGCTGGACCTGCTGCTGGCGCTGAACGCGGGGCTCCCGGGGATGGCGTCGCTGCACGCGAACAGCGCACGGGAGGCGCTGGTCAAGCTGTGCACGCTGCCGCTGCTCGCGGGCGAGAACATCTCCGCGCGCTTCGTGGTCCCGACCGTGGCCTCGTCGGTCGACCTCGTGGTGCACCTCGATCTCGGCCTCGACGGGGTCCGGCGCGTCCAGGAGATCGTCGCCGTGCCGGGGCGCATCGAGGCCGGCACCATCGAGACCGAGACGGTCTTCGCGCGCCGCGGGGACGAGCTCGTGCGCGGCCCGGGACTCCCGCCTCGCGCGGAGCGCTTCGAGCGGATCGGCGTCGACCTGCCCGCCCTGCTGCGGGGGCAGGACTGACGTGGGCGTCGTCGTCGGTCTCCTCCTGGGGCTGGGCCTGCTGCTGGTCTGGTCGGCGTTCGTCCTGCCCCCGAGCGAGCAGCGGGCCGACCGCAGGTCGCGCCGGAGGATGGCCGACCAGCTCGCCCGTGCCGGCATGCCCTCGGTCACGCCGGCGATGCTGATCGCGTCCGCGGTCGCCGTCGGCGTCCTCGCCTTCCTCACCGTGTACGTCGTCTCGCGCACCGTCCCGGTGGCCGCCACCTTCGGGCTGCTGGCGGCGTACGGTCCGTTCGCCCTGGTGGCCGGTCGCGCCCGCCGCCGCCAGCGCGAGCTGGCCGAGGTCTGGCCGGAGGCGGTCGACCACCTCGCCAGCGGCGTGCGCGCCGGCCTGTCCCTGGCGGAGGCCGTCAGCGGTCTGTCCGAGCGGGGACCGGAGTCCCTGCGCCCGGCGTTCGCCCGCTTCGCGCGGGAGTACCAGCTGTCCGGGCGCTTCGAGGAGTGCCTCGACCGGCTGAAGGAGCACCTCGCCGATCCCGTGGGCGACCGCGTCGTCGAGGGTCTGCGCGTGGCGCGCGAGGTCGGCGGTGGCGACCTCGGGCGTCTGCTGCGCGGTCTGTCGAGCCACCTGCGCGACGACGCGCGCACGCGCTCGGAGCTCGAGGCCCGGCAGAGCTGGGCCGTCAACGGCGCCCGTCTGGCGGTGGCCTCCCCGTGGCTGGTGCTTCTCCTGATGTGCTTCCAGCCGGACGTGATCGCGCGCTACTCGTCCACCGCGGGTGTCGTCGTGCTGGGGACCGGTGCGGGACTGTGCCTGCTGGCCTACCGCGTGATGCTGCGCATCGGCCGGCTGCCCACCGAGCGGCGGGTCCTCGGGGAGGGGGCGGCATGACGGGGGTCGTGCTCGGCCTGCTCACTGGTCTCGGGCTCTGGCTGGTGGCCGACCGGGTCGCCGCCATGCGCCGCCCGGACTTCGAGGCGCGTGTGCTGCGCCACCTGCCGGACCTGCCGCACACCGGCCTGCGCCCCGACCTGCCCCGACGCGGGGTGGTGGACGAGCTGCTGGGTCCGGTGATGCGGGCAGCAGCCCGTCGGCTCGAGTCCGTGGCGGGGGGCTCGGCGTCCATCACGCGACGTCTGCAGCGCGCCGACCTCGACCTGAGCCTTGCCGACTTCCGCGTGCAGCAGGTCGTGTGGGGGCTCAGCGCCTTCGCCGTCACCTCCGTCGGCGCGTTGCTCGTCCTGTCGCGCGCGCCGGGTCGGGCGGTGCCGCTCGCCGTGCTCTGCGCGGTCGCCTTCGTGACCGGGGTGCTGCTGCGGGAGAACCGGCTCACCGCTCAGGTCCGCCGCCACGAGCGAGCGGTGCTCACCGAGCTCCCCGCGGTGGCCGAGCTGATGGCCCTGGCGGTGGCGGCGGGCGAGGGACCTGTGGCCGCGCTCGAGCGCGTGGTCGGCCGCAGCCGTGGGGCGCTGGCCGGGGAGCTGTCCCGGGTCCTCGCCGAGGTCCGCACCGGAGCGCCGGTGGCGCGCGCCCTCGACGACTGGTCGCGGCGCACCGGGCTCGCCCCGGTGGCCAGGTTCGCCAACGGCCTGGCGGTGGCGCTCGAGCGCGGTACGCCGCTCGCCGACGTGATGCACGCCCAGGCCGGCGACGTCCGCGAGGCCCAGCGGCGCGAGCTGATCGAGTCCGGCGCCCGCCGCGAGGTCTTCATGATGGTCCCGGTCGTCTTCCTCGTGCTCCCCACCACCGTGATGTTCGCGTTCTGGCCCGGTGTCGTCGGGCTGCGTCTGACCACGTGACCCGCGCCGCCGCCTCGTGCGCCGGCGCCCCGACCTGTCAACGAAGGAGAAACCCATGTCCGAACCGATCCGCCGTCTGGTGCTCGTCCTCGCCGGCCTGCTGGCCGCGGTCAGCACGCCGGGCCGAGGAGAAGGGCGCCGCGACGAGCGCGGCGACGTCCCTGGCTGGGTGCTGGTGACCGTCATGACCGCCGGACTGGTCGCCGGGCTCTGGGCCGTGGCCGGCCCGGAGCTCGAACGGATGCTGCGCCAGGCCCTCAACTCCGTCGCCTGAGCGTGCCCGTCCCAGGCACTGACCGCCTCCTCGCCCGTCGCGGGGAGCGCGGCGCCGCGACGGTGGACTTCGTCCTCGTCGTGGTGGTCGTGGTGCCGTTGTTCCTCGGGATCCTCCAGGTCGGGATCGTGCTCCACGTGCGCAACACCCTGACGTCCGCGGCCTCCGAGGGGGCCCGCCACGGCGCGCGGTTCGACCGCGAGCCGGGCGACGGCGCAGCCCGGGCCCGGGAGGTCGTCTCCGACGCCGTCTCGGGACGGTTCGCGCGTGATGTCACGGCGCGTCGTACGACGCTGCAGGGCACGCCCGCGGTCACGGTCGAGGTCCGCGGCGAGGTGCCGGCGCTCGGGCTCTTCGGTCCGTCGTGGCCGGTCCGGGTGAGTGGCCATGCCGTGGAGGAGGTGGCACCGTGAGGACGCTCGTGCGCCGACTCCGCAGCGCTCGGGAGGCCGAGGACGGCACCGCCCTGGTCGAGGTGACCTGGCTGGCCCTGCTCCTGCTGGTGCCGCTGGTCTACCTGCTGGTCGCGGTCTTCGACGTGCAGCGCGCGTCGTTCGGGGTGAGCGCCGCGGCACGTGCCGCCGCCCGCGCCTACGCACTGGCGCCCGATGAGGCCTCGGGCCGGGCTCGGGCGCAGCAGGCGGCGGCGGTGGCGCTGCGCGACCAGGGCCTGGACCCCGGCACCGTGCAGCTCGCGGTGTCCTGCTCGCCGAGCCCGGGCAACTGCCTGGCTCCCGGCAGCGTGGTGGCGGTCCGGCTCTCCCACCAGGTGCGGCTGCCGTTGGCGCCGGAGGCCCTCGGCGGCGGCGCACCGTCGTTCCGGGTCGAGGCCGACCAGAGGTTCCCCTACGGCACCTTCCGGGAGGACCGGTGAGACGCGACGACGAGCGCGGGTCGGTCAGCGTGCTGCTGGTCGGGTTCTTCCTGATCGCGGTGCTGCTCGTGACCGTCGTCGTGGACGCCTCGGCGGCCTTCCTGCGCCGCCAGGAGCTGTCGGCGCTGGCTGACGGCGCAGCGGTGGCGGCGGCCGACGGGGTGGCCGACCGAGCAGATCTACCTCGAGGGCGTCCCCGAGCAGGTGGCGATCGACCCGGCCCTGGCTCGCGCCGAGGTGGCGGCGTACCTCGCCCGGTCCGGACCGGAGCCGGGGCTGCGCTGGCGCGTCACCACCACCGCCGACTCCGTGCGCGTCGAGATGAGCGCTCCGCTCGACCTGCCCCTGGTGCCGCCCGGATGGAGCGGCCGCACCACCGTCGCCTCCGAGGCCGGCGCGGTCTCCGTCGTCGGCTGAAGGCGCTCAGCAGCCGGCCGGGCTGACGCCCAGCGCGACGGTGCACGACGAGGGCTGGGCCGGCCACCCGGGCTCGCCTCGCGGACCACGTGGTCCCCGCTCGCCTCGGTCGCCCTGCGGCCCGCGGTCGCCACGCGGCCCGCGGTCGCCACGCGACCCCTTGTTGCCCTCGATGCCGCGCTTCCCGCGCTGCCCCCGGTCACCTTCGGGGCCCTTGTCCCCACGAGGCCCGCGCTCACCCGCCGCCCCCGGGTCCCCGCGGGGCCCCTTGTCGCCAGGCGGTCCCTTGACCCCTCGTGCGGGCACCACGGGGACCTCGGTGTCACCGTTCCCGCACGACGGGGCGTCCGGGTAGGTCACCTGGCCGGTCGGAGCGAGACAGGCGATAGTGGCGTCCTCGCGGAGGTCGTCGGAGTCAGGACATGTGGGGAGCTTCTCGCCGAAGATCCACGTGGCGACCCTGAAGAGCGGTGGAGCGTCCAGCCGGTACCACGAGTGGGGGCGGTCGCAGAGAACGCGGGCCCCGACCGCAGCCAGCATGACCACGGCCGGGTCGTCGGCGGGATTGTTGGAGTCAGTCAGCAATACAGGCGTGAAGTCACCCTCCTGCCCCAGGACGTAGCCGTCGTACGCCGTCCCGTCTACGGCGACGAGGCGCTCATGAGGAAGCCAGGGTGTGCTCAGAAGTGGCGCTGCGATCACCGTCAGTGTGACGAACGACAGGGTCGCGAGGGTTCCGATCCCCCATCGGGAGAGCCGTGCCTGGTCATTGGGGTCCATCCGCTGCCACGCCCACAGCAGAATGAGCAGAGCGGCAGCCACTGCAGTCACGGTCCACGGACTGAGCGCCAACGCGACGAGGACGATGAATGGCACGCCGAATCGGGCGCCGATCAGGGACCGACGGCTGGCACCTTGTCCGAGGAGGCCCCAGACATGCGGGGTCCAGCTCACGAAACCGACCACGACGCTCGCAACCAGGACGAGCATCGTCGCCTCGACGAAGAGCGAGCTGAGCGCGGCCTCGGCAATGCCGGAGACCCCCATCTGGCGGACGATCTCGAGCGCGACCTCGCGGTCGAAGCGGGCCAGCACGAGGATGCGGAGTGCGAGATAGATCGGCAGCACTGCGACGGCCACCCGCCAGGCCCGTCCCCAGCCGGTCCACGAGAGGGACCACGGCTCGGGCTGGTCGAGGCGCGGCGTGAGGCTCACGACTCCTGCGGATCCGATCCCGGCGTCTCAGCCCCGCTGGATCGTCCGCCCTCGACCGCCCGGGCCACCCATCGTTGGACCCGGTGCACCGGCCAACCGTCCTCACCGCGCAGCCGGACGCCCGGGTGGGGGTCTCGGATCCGGCGGGACAACGGTGTACCGGGGTCCCACTTCTTCCGCGACGGCTGCTCGGCGTCGAGCCGGTCGATCCACTGCCCGACCTCCGCGTAGGACGCAAAGGTGAGGTGCAGCTCGTACACCACCGCCTCACCGCCGAGCAACGGCTGGAACAGCTCCACGGCCGATGGTGACTGCTGGGGTCGCGCGACGAGGGACTCACCAAGGGCGAGCAGCGACAACGCGGCTTCGCGGTCGTCACGCGGGACGTCATAGCGCAGCACCAGTCGCACCGACGAGGCCCGCTCGCCGGGCTTGATGTTCGGGAGCATCAGGAGCGGCCGGGGAAGGCCGGTGTGGGGGTGCCGGGACTGCCTTGGCTGATGAACGTCTGCGACTCCCGGTCGCGCAGCCACGCGTCGACGACGCCACGGGCGGGGGAGGAGACGTAGGCCTCGAGCCGGGCCTCGAGCTCACGGACCAGCTCGTCGCGGCTGATCCCGAGCGGCGGGGCCGTGATCTCGCCGAGCGCGGCCAGCTCGGAGGTCACCGCGAGGTGCCAGGGTCCCAGCCCGGGGTACACGCGCGCGCTGCGGGCGACCACGGTCAGGGCCCGCAGCCAGGAGCCGGCGGCGGTCGGCAGGCCGATGCTCTCGAGCTGGTCCAGCGACGTGCGGCTCAGCCGGTCGATGGTGACCAGGCCGGCCGAGCGCAGCATGGTCGCGCAGGTCTCGAACGGGGGCAGCGCGAGCATGTCCTCGGGCAGCGGCCGGCCGAACGTGCGGCGGTAGGGGTTGGTCCGCGGGGCCAGCGGGTCGCCGGTCGCCTCACCGGTCCGCAGGCGGGCGAGCTGCGGGTCGGCGTCGCGCCAGCGGGCCAGCGTGGGGTCGACGTCGGCGCGGGCCAGGTGGCGCGCGGCGATCTCTGCCTTGCCGGCGGACTCCGCCAGGAAGCACCCGGCCGCGTAGTTGAGCCCGGGTCCGTACTCCTCCGGCCGGCGCAGGCGCTCCGGGGTGGGCTTCCACCCCACGGTCGGACACGCGGGCACGGAGCGGGTCAGCATCTCGGCGCTGCGCTGCAGCCGGCACCGGAACTCCTCGTCGACGCCGCTGCCCGGGTCGGCGACCGCGGCCGTCAGACGCTTCGCGTCCCACGCCAAGCCACGCAGCTGCGCCTCCAGCGCGCCGCTGGCGAAGCGCCGTTCGGATCCTGCCGCATGGTCCCGCTCCTGCCGCAGCAGCGATGCCCGGTTGACCCCCACCGCGACCCGGGTGTGCAGGAGCCGGAGGCGCAGCGCCGGCTCGTGGCGTATGACGTCCGAGGCCAGGGCGCTGCCGAGCAGCTCGAGGTAGCACCCCAGCTCGTCGCTCGTCGTGGCCTCGCGGTAGAGGCTGTGCCAGTAGCCGACGAGGGCGAGCCGGTTGTCCGGGTCGAGGTCGACCGCCTCGGCGAAGAGCGCCTGGGCGACAGCGCTGCCGCGGGGTTCCTGCGCGGCCAGCGCGTGCAGGGCGATGCTGCGCGCGACGGTAGCGCCCGCCAGGCCCTGGGTGATGCCGTGGGCGCGGGCGATCCGGGTGACGGCGAGGGCCGCGGGGAAGACGCCGAGGTCGAGGCCGCTGGTCGGGTCGGCGGCCCCGGACGTCCCGGGCGCCTGGGGTGCGTCGGTCCGGAGGAAGCCCAGCGCGGTCGTCCGGTCGACGCTGTGGGTCTCGACGACCCGGTGGTTGCGCACCAGGTCGACGACCAGGCTGTCGTCCTTCGCGGTGACGACCAGGCGCCACGGCGACGGCGCGCGCAGCAGACGCAGGGCCCTCCCGAGGGCGGCGATCCACGGGGTGCTCGAGGTCTCGACGATCCCGACGCCCTCGAGCAGCTCCGCGTCGGTCCCCAACGGGACCTCGATCCCCCCGGGCGTGGAGGGCGCGAGCCGCGTGACCAGGGACCTGAGGTGCTCCGGCGACGGCGCGCCGTCCCCGGTGGTCGTGATCGTCAGCCGCGCGCTCGCGCCCCAGTCGATGGCGAGCAGCGCCGCGGCGGCGAGCCCCAGCAGGGAGGCGGTCCCGAGGGCCGGCGTGAGTGGCGGTCCCTCCAGCGAGACGTCGAGGGAGAGCACCAGCCCGACGAGCGCGACCATCGCGACAGCCGCCACCAGGGCGACCGCCGCGCCCGTCGACGTGGTCTCGTCGTCACGGGCGGCAGCACGGCGCCAGCCCGGGGCGAGGATCAGGACCGTGGCGACCAGTACGGCGACCAGGCCCAGGTCGGTGCCCAGGTCGGTCCCCCCACCGGACCACGCAGGGCCGGCGTCGATGCTGAGCGCGTCGGGCAGGCCGACCAGGGCCACGGCACCGCCCGCGAGGGCGGCCCAGGCGACGTACCGGCAGGTCCGCCGCAGCCATGCGGTGGTGGCGACCGGGTCGGTCACGTGCCGGCCGAGGAGACCGAGCAGCAGGCGCGCGAGCACCAGGACGAGGGCGAGCCAGCCGAGGACCACGGCCGCGAGGACGAGTCCCGGGTCGAGCCAGCGCTCCCGGAGGTCGGCCCACCCCGCGTCGCCGTCCTGCGCGGGGGTCGTGGTCGCGTCGAGCGTGTCCTGCGCCTGACGCTCCACGGCGGCGGCGTACTCCTCGGCGCAGACCGGGGTCGTGCCCGCCGCCACCGGGTCGGCCCGGCGCAAGTCGGTGATGGTGGCGAGCGCGCCTGCCGGGTCCCCGGCGTCCGTCAGCTGCTGCGCGGTCGCGCAGCCCGCGGCCGTGGCCGCGAGCGACGGAGCGGGCAGCGCGAGAAGGAGCACGAAGACCAGCAGCAGCGTGGTCCCGAGATGGTGTCGATGTGTCGACGTCATGGTCACCCCCGGAGGTCCGTGACGACCGACGCTAGACCTGTTGCTTTCTTGTCGGCAGGGACCTAAGTACCTGTCTGGTCCGATCCGGGTGAGCGCGGCCGGAAGGGACCTCAACCGTCGAGACTCGGGCACAACGTCCCGTATCGGGATTCTCGGTCGAGGGTTAGCGTCGACGCCATGGTGAGTGGGGTCAAAGGGGTGGGTCCTGTCGTGCTGGCGCTGCTGTGCGCCGCCTCGGGGCGGTGGGGGCGCCGAGCCCGACCCGCGTGCACTTCACGGCGGCCGGTGACTACAGCTCAGGGCACGTGCGGCGGCTGCGGTCCTCGACGCCATGGCGGCGGCCGATCCCGACTTCAACCTCGCTCTGGGCGACCTGTCGTACGGCGTGACCGGGAGGAGCAGAGCTGGTGCGACTTCGTGAAGCGCAAGGTGGGGGACGGGTTCCCCGTTCGAGCTGTTGGCCGGCAACCACGAGAGCAACGGTCAGAACGGCAACATCAACGACTTCGCCGTCGTGCCTGCCGAACCAGCTGCCCGGTGTCGTCGGCACCTATGGTCGCCAGTACTACGTCGACGTCCCGCAGGATGACCCGCTGGTCCGCTACGTGCATGATCTCGCCGGCATTGCCGTTCCCCGACAGCACGTGGAGCTACACCGCAGGCACGCCGCGCTACGAGTGGACCGCGCGCCGCTATCGACGAGGCACGGCAGCGGAGATCCCGTGGGTCGTGGTCGGCATGCACAAGCCGTGCCTGTCGGTCGGGGCAGTACGCCTGCGATCCCGGGCGCCGACATCACCAACCTGCTGCTCTCCCGCAAGGTCGACCTCGTGCTCGTCGGCCATGAGCACTGCTACCAGCGCACCAAGCAGATCGCCCACGGTGCGGGGTGCACGTCGTTGGTGCCCGGCGCGTACGACGCCGACTGCGTGATCGACTCCGACAACGCCCTCCAGGCCGGCGCGCGGCACGGTGTTCCTCGACGATCGGCAGCGGAGGCGATGTCGCTAGCGCAACACCAACCCCGCCGATGACGAGCGCGCCGTACTTCGCCGCGACGTCATGGCACTCAACCAGGACCCCGACCTTCGGCGTTCGGCGACTTCGAGGTCACGCCCGGATCGCCTCGACGTACCTTCCTTCGGGCGACCTACCGCGGGCGGCGCGTTCACCGACGACTTCTCGTCTGGCGCGAGGGTGCCGCCCCACCCAACGCGGCGCCGACCGCCGCCTTCACCAGCAGTGGGGATCGGCCTGGTGTCCGATCTCGACGGCCGCGGCTCCTTCGACGTCGACGGCACGGTGGTCTCCTGGGCGTGGGACTTCGGCGACGGTGCGACCGGCACTGGCTCGACGGCTGCAACACGGACCTACGCCGCGCGCCGGCACCTACGACGTGACTCTGACCGTGAC
Source organism: uncultured Actinomycetota bacterium (assembly GCA_963721555.1). Taxonomy (GTDB): domain Bacteria; phylum Actinomycetota; class Actinomycetes; order Propionibacteriales; family Nocardioidaceae; genus Marmoricola_A. The sequence goes on from CAVRJU010000009.1 coordinate 375,536, forward strand.
CGACGACGACGGCGCCACCGACACCGAGACCACGCCGGTCACCGTGGCTTCTGGAGGGGTCCGGACGCTCGCCGCCGACGACTTCGGCCGCACTCTCAGCGGGGCTGGGGTACCGCGGACACCGGCGGACCCTGGACGATCGGCGGGACCGGCCGCTGAGGTCGCAGTCGCGGGCGGTCATGGCCGGACTCGTGATGTCCGCCCCGGGGCGAGCTCCCTCGGCGTTGCTCAACGGCATCACCACCGACGACCGCGGATCTGACGTTCGACCTCGGATTCGACAAGATCCCGTCGAGCCGTGTCGACGAGTCGGTCTTCTGCGGCGCACGCCAAGTCGGTGACTACCGGGCGATGGTGCGGCTGCAGTCCAACGGATCGGTACGAGCGAGCATCCAGCGCAGCCTGCACCGGCGGCGGAACCACCACCGTCAGCAACGACGTGACGGTCCCAGGACTGACCTACCGGGCGGGCGACCTTCTGAAGGTGCGGTGCCCAGGCGATCGGGGTCTCCCCGACGCGGGTCCGGGTCAAGGTGTGGCGGGCTGGGACCACCGAGCCGACACCGCGTGGACGGCCACGGTCCTCGACAGCACGGCGGGCGCTCCAGCAGGCGGGCTCGATCGGGCTGTCTCGCCGTACCTGCTCCGGCTCGGCGACGCAACGCACCCGATCGACGGTCGACCGTCGACAACCTCCGGGCCTCCATCGCCAGCTCCCTGCCCTGACCCGCGGCGACCTGGCGTGGCGTCCGAGAGCGCCGCGCCGACGGGGTAACCTGGGCGATTGTGGCTGCCCCTGACCTCGAGACCCGGATCAAGCACCTGCGCGCGACGATGCACACCATCGAGCAGGTGCTCGACGTCGACAAGATGCGCGGGGAGATCGCCGACCTCGGCGAGCAGGTCGCGGCGCCCGACCTGTGGGACGACCAGGCCAACGCCCAGCGCGTGACCGGCCGGCTGTCCACGCTGCAGGGCGAGCTCGAGCGCTTCACCGGCCTGTCGGCCCGCCTCGACGACGTCGAGGTGATGGTCGAGCTCTCCCGGGAGGAGGGTGACGCCGAGGCGCTCGCCGAGGCCGAGAAGGACCTCGCCCGCATCACGAAGTCCGTCGACGTCCTCGAGGTCCGCACCCTGCTGGCGGGGGAGTACGACGCCCGCGAGGCCCTGGTGACGATCCGTTCCGGCGCCGGCGGCGTCGACGCGGCCGACTTCGCCGAGATGCTCATGCGGATGTACACCCGCTGGGCCGAGCGCAACAAGTACGCCGTCGACGTCTACGACACCTCCTACGCGGAGGAGGCCGGCATCAAGTCGACCACCTTCGCCATCCACGCGCCCTACGGCTACGGCACCCTCTCGGTCGAGTCCGGCACCCACCGGCTGGTCCGGATCAGCCCCTACGACAACCAGGGCCGCCGTCAGACCTCGTTCGCCGCCGTCGAGGTGGTGCCGGTGCTCGAGCAGACCGACCACATCGAGCTGCCCGAGGAGGAGGTCCGCATCGACGTCTACCGCTCCAGCGGCCCCGGCGGGCAGAGCGTCAACACCACCGACTCCGCGGTCCGCCTGACCCACATCCCCACCGGCATCGTGGTCTCCTGCCAGAACGAGAAGTCGCAGCTGCAGAACAAGGCCTCGGCGATGGTGATCCTCAAGGCCAAGCTCCTCGCCCGCAAGCGTGAGGAGGAGAAGGCCCACCTCGACGAGCTGCGCGGCGACGTGCAGGGCTCGTGGGGCGACCAGATGCGCTCCTACGTGCTGCACCCCTACCAGATGGTCAAGGACCTGCGGACCGAGTTCGAGGTGGGCAACCCCTCGGCGGTGTTCGACGGCGACATCGACGGCTTCCTGGAGGCGGGCATCCGCTGGCGCCGCGGCGCCGACAAGGTCGAGGCGGGCTGATCCGGGGCAACACACCCGGGGTCGAGGTCCCGGGATCGGGCCCGGGGCGAACCTAGACTCCGAGACGTTGTGATCACCTTCGACAGCGTCTCCATGGCCTACCCGGGGCAGCAGCGTGCCGCCCTGGAGGGCGCGACGGTGCACGTCGCGGAGGGCGAGTTCGTCTTCCTGGTGGGCGCCTCCGGGTCCGGCAAGTCCACGTTCCTGCGTCTGGTGCTGCGCGAGTCCGGCCCGACCAGCGGTCGCATCGTGGTGGCCGGTCGCGACCTGGCCAAGATGCGCAGCTGGCGCGTCCCGGCTCACCGGCGCCAGATCGGCACCGTCTTCCAGGACTTCCGGCTGCTGCCGAACAAGAGCGTCCGCGAGAACGTCGCCTTCGCCCTGCAGGTCATCGGCACGCCGCGTGCCACCATCCGCCAGCACGTCCCGGTGGTGCTGGAGATGGTGGGGCTGGAGGGCAAGGGCGACCGGATGCCCGACGAGCTCTCCGGCGGCGAGCAGCAGCGCGTCGCGATCGCCCGCGCCTTCGTCAACCGTCCGCGCATCCTCATCGCCGACGAGCCGACGGGCAACCTCGACCCGAACACCTCGGTCGGCATCATGAAGCTGCTCGACCGGATCAACCGCACGGGCACGACCGTGGTGATGGCGACCCACGACTTCGGCGTCGTCGACCAGATGCGCAAGCGCGTCATCGAGCTCGACGCCGGGCACGTCGTGCGCGACCAGGCCCGCGGCGTCTACGGCTACCAGCACTGACCACCGACGACAAGAGGCACCCGTGCAGCTGACCTACGTGCTGACCGAGCTGGGGACCGGTCTCAGGCGCAACCTCTCCATGACGGTCGCCGTCGTCGTCACCCTCTTCGTGTCGCTGACCCTGGTCGGCCTCGGGCTGCTGCTCAACGCCCAGGCCGACAAGGCCGAGCAGTTCTGGGGCGACCGGCTCCAGGTCACGGTCTTCCTCTGCACCGACAACTCCCCGGGTGCCGGCTGCATCGACGGCCGGGCCACGCCCGAGCAGCGCGCCGACGTACGTCGTGCGCTCGCCGCGAGCCCGGAGGTGGAGTCGTTCCGGTTCGAGACCAGCGACCAGGCCTACGCCAAGTGGAAGGACGTCTACTCCTCGGGCGAGGAGACGCAGCAGCAGGTCTTCGAGGCGATCGAGCCCGACGACCTCGCGGAGTCGTTCTGGGTGACGTTGGAGGACCCGCGCGAGTTCAGCACCGTCACGAACGACGTGGGGGCGCTCGGCGGCGTCAGCTCCGTCCGCGACCTGCGGCAGGTGCTGCAACCGATCTACTTCTGGATCAGCGCCTTCAAGTGGGGCGCCATCGGCATCGCCGGTCTGCTGCTGGTGGCGGCGCTGCTGCAGGTGGCCAACACCATCCGCCTCGCCGCGATGGCCCGGCGACGTGAGATCGGCATCATGCGGCTGGTCGGCGCCTCCAGCCTCTACATCCAGCTGCCGTTCCTGCTCGAGGCGCTGGTCGCCGCGGTGCTGGGCATCGCCCTCGCCACCGGGGCGGTCGCGGGGTTCCTCTACTTCGTCGTCTACCGCCTGCTGCGACCCAACTCCAACATCGTGGCCTGGGTGGACTGGAACGACGGAGTGACAGCGGTCTACGCCATCGCGGCTGTCGGACTGGCCCTCACCGTGATCCCGACTCTCCTGCTGACCCGCAAATACCTGAAGGTGTGAGGGTCGTCGGTTACGGTCGAGCCGACAACAATGCTCACGTGAGGTCACCGTGGTTCGCTCCTTCCCCCGTGCCACCCCGTCCGTCCGTCCGACCCGGCCCGTGCTCCTCGTCACGGGCCTGCTGCTCGCGCTCGTCGCAGGCCTGATCTCCACGCTGCTGCCGACCGCCGGCGCAGCGGACCTGAGCGACCGCAGGTCGGAGGTCCAGAAGCGTCTGAGGCAGGCCGACCGGCACCTGGGCGAGTCCTCGTCCGAGCTGGCCGCGGCCACCCGGGCGCTGGTGCGCTCGCAGGCGGCGCTGGACGGGGCTCGTGACCGACTGGCGGTGACGGTGGCAGATCTGGACGCTGCCGAGGAGCGCGACGCCGCGATGCAGGAGCGGCTGGAGGCCGCCGAGGCGCGGCTGGTCCAAGCCCGGGCCGCCCTCGAGCAGGGCCGGCGCGACGTCGCGGAGCAGGAGGGTCAGCTGCGGCGCGTGGTGGTGGCCAGCTACCAGCAGGGCGATCCGGAGCTGCTCGGCCTGTCGATGGTGCTCACCACCCAGGACCCGGCCCAGCTCACCGGCCAGATGAACTCCAACAGCACCGTCGCCAACGTCGAGGCCGCCGTGCTCGACCAGGTCGAGGCCGCGCGCGTGATGCTCGCCGTGCGCGAGGAGGAGACCGAGCGGGTGCAGGTCGAGGTGGAGGCACGCCGGACCGAGGCGGCTGCCAACCTCGTCGAGAAGACGCGCCTCGAGGAGGCGGCCCGGGTCGCGACGGCCGAGGTGGCCGACCTCGTCGGCGCCCGCCGCTCGGCCCGTGCGACCGCGGTCCTGGCCAAGCAGGCCGACGTGCGCGAGCTGTCCCGGCTGCAGGCCGAGCGCGACCGCATCGAGAGGCTCATCCTGGCCCGCGCCGCGGCGACGAAGCGGGCCAAGGCCCGGGCCGCGGGCGGCGGCAGCGACGGCTTCCTCGACACGCCGGTCAGCGGCTGGATGAGCAGCGACTTCGGCTGGCGCACGCACCCGATCTGGGGCTACCGGTCCTTCCACGACGGTGTCGACTTCGGGGCGGGCTGCGGCTCGCCGGTGCGAGCGGCGGCACCCGGACGCGTGCTGTCGACGTACTTCCAGACCGCCTACGGCAACCGTGTGATCGTCGACCACGGCGTCCAGCGCGGCGTGGGGGTGGCCACCATCTCCAACCACCTCTCCTCGTTCGCGGTCTCGGCGGGGGAGCGGGTGGAGCGTGGTGAGGTGATCGGCTACGTCGGCGACACCGGCTGGTCGACCGGCTGCCACCTGCACTACACGGTGCTCAACAACGGCACCGCCGTGAACCCGCTGGGCTGGTTCTGAGCCGCGCGGGAGCAAACAGGTGGCGTGGCCTGAGAGACTGGGGTCATGGCCAAGGAGAAGGGGCGCAGCCTCATCGCGCAGAACAAGAAGGCGCGGCACGACTACGCCATCGAGGACACCTACGAGGCCGGGATCGTGCTGCAGGGCACCGAGGTGAAGACGCTGCGTGCCGGTCGCGCCTCGCTCGTCGACGGGTTCTGCGACATCGAGAACGGCGAGGTCTTCCTCCACGCCGTCCACATCCCGACGTACACCGAAGGCACCTGGACCAACCACGAGGTGCGCCGCCGCCGCAAGCTGCTGCTGAACCGGGTCGAGATCGACAAGATCGAGGCGAAGATCCGTGAGAAGGGCTACTCGCTGGTGCCGCTGTCGATGTACTTCAAGGACGGCCGCGCGAAGGTCGAGATCGGCCTGGGCAAGGGCCGCAAGAGCTACGACAAGCGCAACGCCATCGCCGAGCGCACGGCCAAGCGGGAGGCCGAGATCGCGGTGGGTCGCAAGTTCAAGGGCATGGGTTGAGCCTGGCCGCTGAGCCGCCCCTCGCGGACGCCGACGTCCCGGCCTGGTGGCAGCGCCTCGGGCTGCCCGGCCTGATCGACGTCCACGTGCACTTCCTGCCCCCGCGGGTCCAGGAGAAGGTGTGGGCGCAGTTCGACCAGGCGGGCCCGCTGATCGGGCGGGAGTGGCCGATCCGCTACCGCGGCAGCGAGGAGGAGCGGATCGCCCAGCTCCGCGGGTTCGGCGTACGCCGCTTCTCGGCCCTGTCCTACGCGCACCGGCCGGGCATGGCCGAGCACCTCAACGACTGGGCCGCCGGCTTCGCCGACCGGGTGCCCGAGTGCCTGAGGTCCGGCACCTTCTTCCCCGAGGCCGGCGTGGAGGACTACGTCGCCCGCCGGGTCGAGGCCGGCGTCGAGGTCTTCAAGGTCCACGTGCAGGTCGGAGCCATCGACCTGCGGGACCCACGGCTGGACGCCACCTGGGGCCTGCTCGCCGAGGCCGGGACCCCGGTCGTCATCCACGCCGGCTCGGGTCCGGTCGCGACGCCGTTCACCGGCCCGGAACCGCTGCGCGCGGTGCTCGCCCGCCACCCTCGGCTGTGCGCGGTGGTCGCTCACGCCGGCGCTCCGGAGTACGCCGAGTTCGTGCGGCTGGCGCTGGACCACGAGCGGTGCTTCGTCGACACCGCCATGGTCTTCACCGACTTCTTCTCCGAGGGCGGTGCCTTCCCTTCCGACCTGCTCGCCGAGCTGGGGGACCGGCCCGACGTGGTGCTGCTGGGCTCGGACTTCCCGACGCTGCCCTACCCCTACGCCCACCAGCTCGAGGCGCTGGAGCGGCTGGGGCTGGGGGAGGACTGGCTGCGCGCCGTGTGCTGGGACAACGGCGTGCGCCTCTTCGGGGAGCCGTGACACCTGTCATGACGAACTCCTGACACGCGACTCATCCGCTCCCGGCGTCGGGCCGCCAGGCTGAGGCACATGCTGAGGGAACAGTTGCCGAGCGCCGGGACGGCCATCGAGCTGCGCGGGCTGCGGCGCACGTTCGCGTCCCGCGACGGCGAGGTCACGGCCGTCGACGGGGTGGACCTGACCGTCCGGCCTGGCGAGGTGGTCGCCCTGCTCGGCCCGAACGGCGCCGGCAAGACCACCACGCTCGACCTGGTGCTCGGCCTCACCGAGCCCACCGCCGGGAGCGTGACCGTGCTGGGTTCCGGCGCACGCGAGGCGGTCCGCGCCGGACGTGTGTCGGCTGTGCTGCAGACCGGAGGCCTGCTGGGCGACCTGACCGTGCGCGAGACCGTGCGCTTCATCGCCTCGACCTTCACCGCCACCGGTCGGAGCACGGCCCCGGTCGAGGAGGTGCTCGAGCGGGCGGGCGTGACGAGGCTCGCCGACCGCCTGGTCGCGACGTGCAGCGGGGGAGAGCAGCAGCGGCTGCGCTTCGCACTCGCGCTGCTTCCCGACCCCGACCTGCTGGTGCTCGACGAGCCGACGGCCGGGATGGACGTCGACGCCCGCCGTGACTTCTGGGCCGTGATGCACGCCGAGGCCGCCCGCGGGCGCACCGTCGTCTTCGCCACCCACTACCTGGAGGAGGCGGACTCCTTCGCGCAGCGCATCGTGGTGATGGCCGACGGTCACGTGATCGCGGACGGGAGCGTCGAGGAGGTGCGGGCCCGGGCCTCCGGCCGCACCGTCACCTGCGGCCTTCTGGGCGTGGCCGCGCTCGAGCGGCTCCGCGCCCACCCGGCGGTGTCCGCCGTCGAGGTGGACGGCGACCGGGTGAGCGTCCGATCCACCGACTCCGACGCCGTGGCCCGCATGCTGCTGAGCGAGCTGGACGGCCACGACGTCGAGATCACCAGTGCGTCGCTCGAGGACGCCTTCGTCCACCTCACCCACGGGCACCGGCCAGACGTCGTACGACCGAGGAGGCGTCGTGAACCCCACCATCCTCGCCCTGGAGCTGCGTCGCTTCGTGCGCGACCGGGCGAGCCTGTTCTTCGTCGCGCTGCTGCCGGGCTTCTTCTACCTGGTCTTCGGAGCCGCGCAGTCGTACGCCGACGGCGCCGTCGGCAACGGCAACGTCGCGATGTTCGTCATGATCGCGATGGCGGCCTACGGCGCCGTGTCGGCGACCGTCGGGATCGGCGGTCGGGCGGCGACCGAGCGGCTCCAGGGGTGGGGCCGCCAGCTCGGGCTCACGCCGCTGAGCGACGCGTCGTACGTCGCGACGAAGACGGCGCTGGCGGTCGTGGTGGCCGCCGTGCCGCTGGCCGTGGTCTACGGGCTGGGCGCGCTGACCGGGGCACGGGCGTCGTTCGGCGCCTGGGTCATCAGCTTCACGGTCCTGCTGGTCGGAGCGGTCGTGTTCGCGCTCTACGGGCTGTGCTTCGGGCTGCGGTTCCGCTCGGAGGCGGCGTTGAGCGCGGCGGGTGGCTCGGTCGTGATCCTCGGCTTCCTCGGCAACATCTTCGTCCCGTTGTCGGGGACGCTGCTGACCCTCGCCAAGCTCACCCCGCTCTACGGGTACGTCGCCCTCGCGCGCTACCCGGTCACCGAGGGGGCCGTGCTCGACGGCAGCACGGGCGAGCTGGTGCAGGAGGCGTTGTGGGTCCCGGTCGTTAACGTTCTCGCATGGACCCTGATCCTGGCGCTGGTGGCGACCTGGCTGGTGCGCCGCGGGCGGAGCCGGGGGTGACGCGGGCCGACGAGCGGGACGACCCCTGGGCGCGGTTCGGGTGGATCATGTGGGCGCCGTGGATGGTGTTCCTGGCGTTCCCCCTGATCGCGGCGTTCGACGCCGACGTCCCGACGGTCGGACGCTGGTGGGTGGTGGCGTTGACCGTCGGTTTCGGCGCCGTCTACGCGGTCTCGACCCATCGGCTCTCCAGCGGTCGCAGCCGGCCGGTGGGCGGTGTGCCCGAGTCCTACGCCGTGCTCGCGATCCTCGTCCTGCTGACGTTGTCGACGGCGCCGGTGCTCGGTGCGGAGGCACTCTCCTTCCTGCCGTTCATCCAGTCGTTCGCGATGTTCGGGCTGCCCCTGCCCTGGAACTGGTGGTTCACCGGCACGGTCCTGGTCGCGACCATCGTCGGCCTTGCGCTGACCGCGGACGTGGCGCAGTGGGTCTCCTTCGGCTTCATCCTGGTGGCGGTCACCCTCGGCACCGGGGCGGGCCGCTTCCTGGAGACGCAGAGCGAGCAGTACGTCGAGGTCCGTGACGGGCTGGCGGTCAGCGCTGAGCGGGAGCGCCTGGCGCGCGACGTGCACGACGTGCTCGGGCACAGCCTGACCGTGGTCTCGGTGAAGGCCGACCTCGCCGCCCGCCTGCTCGAGGTCGACCCCGGGCGGGCGCGTTCGGAGCTGGAGGACATCCAGCGCCTGAGCCGCCAGGCCCTCGGTGAGATCCGGGCGACGGTCGGGGGACTGCGCGCGGCGCGGCTGGCCGACGAGCTCGAGGCGGCGCGAATCGCGCTGCTCGGCGCCGGGGTGGAGCCGGTGGTCCCGGACGACGAGCAGGTCGTCGACCCGCGCTACCGCACCGTGGTGGCCTGGGTGCTGCGCGAGGCCGTGACGAACGTGGTGCGCCACAGCGGTGCGCGTCGCTGCGAGGTGGTGCTGGCCCCTGCCGCCCTGGTGGTGCGCGACGACGGGCGCGGGCTCGACGGTTCCCGCGAGGGCAACGGCCTGCAGGGGCTGCGCGAGCGGGTCGAGGGCACCGGGGGTCGGCTGCGGCTGGTGAGCGGGGAGCCCGGTGCAGCCGCGCGTGGCGGGACCCGCCTGGAGGTGAGCTGGTGAGCGGGCCGATCCGGGTCCTGCTGGCCGACGACCAGGTGCTGGTCCGCGACGCACTGGCGACGCTGCTGGACCTCGAGCCGGACCTCTCCGTCGTGGCGCGCGTGGCCCGCGGCGACGAGGTGGAAGCCGCGGTCGCCCAGCACGCTCCCGACGTGTGCCTGCTGGACATCGAGATGCCGGGTCTCGACGGGATCGCCGCCTGCCGGGCGGTGACCGCACGCTACAGCGACGTACGCGTGCTCATGGTGACGACCTTCGGGCGCCCGGGCTACCTGACGCGCGCCCTCGACGCAGGCGCCACCGGCTTCGTGGTGAAGGACATCCCGGGGGACCAGCTCGCTGACGCCGTACGCCGTGTCGCCGCCGGTCACCGGGTGGTGGACCCCGCCCTGGCGACGGAGACTCTGCTGGGCGGTCGCAGCCCACTCACCGAGCGCGAGGCGGAGCTGCTGCGCCTGGCGGTCGAGGGGACGCCGGTGGCCCAGATGGCCGCGCGGCTGTTCCTGTCGCCGGGCACCGTGCGCAACCATCTGTCCGCCGCGATCCGCAAGACCGGGACCACCACGCGGGTCGAGGCGGCGCGGGCCGCGCAGGACCGCGGCTGGCTCTGACCGTCTCTCATGGGTCCGAGGAGGTCGGTCCTCCACAGGCGGCGCGTCCTCTTGCGGTGTCGTGGGTCTACGGTAGAATCGAACGTATGTTCGACTACGAAGCCTTGGACGACCTGGACCGGGTCGCGGCTTCGGACGCCTTGGCCGAGGTCCGGCGACGGGTCGTGGCGGTGGAGGCCGAGCAGCTCTACCTCGCAGCCCACTGGGCCGACCTGCACGCCCCTGAGTTCGTCACCGACTGCCTCGACCTGCTGCCGGGACCGGCCGCGCCCGGTGCGGAGCGGACCAAGCAGCTCGGCGGCGACGGCTGCCCGGAGATGAGCGAGTTCGCCGGGGTGGAGCTCGCCGCGCTGCTGGGCCGCACGACCGGGTCGGGCGAGGAGCTGATCGTCGACGCGGTGACGCTGCGGCACCGCCACCCAGGCCTGTGGCGGGGGATCCGCGAGGGCCGGGTGCGCGTGTGGCTGGCGATCCGCGCCGGCCGGATGTGCACCTCGGCGCAGCTCACGCAGGAGCAGGCGCACTGGGTGGACGACCAGACGACGCCCTACGTGGAGACGCTGCCGCCCGGTCGCTACCTGGCGCTGGTCAAGGCGAAGATCGTCGCCGTCGACCCGGCTGCCGCCGAGGAGCGGGCCAAGGCCGCCGAGCTGGCCCGCTTCGTCCGCGCCGGGCAGACCGACGAGCACGGTCTGCGCACGCTCGTCGCGCGGGCTCGCGCCGGCGACGTCACCGTCCTCGTCGCGGTCATCGACCGCATCGCGGCGATCCTGTCCGATCGCGGTGACACCGACCCCGTCGAGGTACGTCGTGCCACGGCCCTCCGCGTCCTGGCCAACCCGGCTGAGGCGCTCCACCTGCTCACCTCGGCCACGCTCGAGCACCTCGAGCGGCACACCGGGACCGAGGCCGCTGAGACCGAGATCGCTGAGCCCGGGGCGGACGCCGCTGACCTGGCGGCTGAGCGGCGGGCCGCCGCCGCGGGGGAGCGTTCGGACGGTCGCTTCGTCGGACGTCCCGAGGAGTGGATCGGCTGGATGCGCGACTCCTCCGGAGAGCTGCTCCCGCACGCCTGCACGCGCCGCGACCTCCAGGACGACGACCTCACCACCTCGGCGGGCAGCGCCAGGACGCGGCCGGACGACCCCCTCCTCGAGCTGGACCTGGATCCGGGTTCGGGGAGCCGATTCCCACGACCACCCGATCCACCCGATACCTCGGATCTCCCGGATCTCTCGGATCGAGCTTCAGTCAGCGACCTGGTGGGTCGATACCCACGGAACGAACGCGACGCGGAGCCTTCACATCCGCCCGGGTCAACGGGAGCTGCGCTGTCTTGCCCTGTCCTGGGTGACATCACCCCGCCGGAACCCGTCCCGCCGGATGCTGAGGAGCCGTTGCTCGGTGGGCTCGACCTGCTCCGAGCCGTGTCGGACAGCGCGGAGCGTGCGGCCTCACGCCTGGCACCGACCTGCGTCCTCCATGTCCACGCGAGCGCGGAGACCGTCACGAGCGGTGCGGGCGTCGTGCGGGTCGAGGAGATCGGCCCGATGGTGGGGGAGCAGGTCCGGTCCTGGCTCACCGGCGAGCACGGCGGCACGACCCCCGGAGTCGGCCGGATGCGGATCCGGGTGCAGCCGGTGCTGGACCCGGACCGGGTGGCGCCGGTCGACCGCTACGAGGTGCCGGTCACGATGCGACAAGCCGTGGAGGAGCTGCAGCCCTACAGCCCGTTCCCCTACGCCACCACTGCGTCGCGACGGTGCGACCAGGACCACGTCGACCCCTACCGGCCAGACGGCCCCGACGGGCAGACACGCGTCGCGAACCTCCAGCCACTCGGACGTCGGCACCACCGCGTCAAGACCTTCGGGTCCTGGCAGGTGACCGAGGCCGAGCGCGGTGCCTACTGGTGGCGCACGCCCACCGGGCACTGGTTCCACGTGGGCCCCGCCGGAACCCGCCCGATCGGCCGCGACCGTGACTTCGACCGCACGCTGGGCGTCGGGGTCGGCTGAGCGGCGCTCGCGCCCGGCATCGCCGGTCGTCCCGCGGGCCGCAGGAATAAGGGAGCGGCGAGGATCGGTTGGGACAGGTAGCATGGCCACGTTGCCGTGCTCGCGCGAGCGGCGCGGATTGACAACTCAAGAGGGGCTGATCGGTTTCGACTTGGGACGTTTCGTTCCAGGGGAAGCGGGTCGAGGATCCAGGGTTATCTCGTTAACGATCTCTGGAAACCAATAACTGCCAACGCTAAGCGCAGTTCGTTCGCTCTCGCCGCCTGACGGCAGAGTGACGGGTCAGACTGAGGGCGCCTCCGCCTCAGAACCTGGCCTCATCTAGGAGGCTTGCTGGATCACTTGCGTCGAAGGGGTGATCCGGGACTCAACTTCGACTGAGCCTGTCGGTGACGTGTCTGTACGAGCACCGGGGCTGAGAAAACGGCATTGCAGACTGCACCCGGAGAAGACCTGGCACGGCGCCGAAGGACGCGGGTTCGATTCCCGCCAGCTCCACGACAGCCCTCATGACAGCGACGCCGCTCCGACCACACGGTCGGGGCGGCGTTCCTGTGCCCGCACCCACGCCACCCACTCCGACCACGCCGACGCCTGGGTCAGCGACGACCGCGGCGCCAGCTGGGACCGCCTGCCCCACTGAGGAGGAGAGGGGGCGGAGCAGGGGCCGAAGTCCCTGTCGGGCGGGCCCCCACCGGCGCACTGTGGAGGAGTCCGACCCGACCCCTGAGGGGAGCACCTCGATGAGGACCCACATCGCCTCCACCTCGGTTGCCACCGCCTTCCTGACAGCCGTCGCCGGCCTTCATGCCGGTCTGGCTCCCACCGCGACCGCCGCCGAGGTGCAGGTCTCGCTCGCCACGTCGACCGCGACGTTCTACCCACCGGTCGACGGCTACCGCGACGTCGCCCGCTTCACGGTCCGGACGGACAGGTCCGCGACCCTGTCCCTCCAGGTCCGCGCGGACCCGACCTCGCGCGTCCTGCGCACCGTGGCGATCGGTGCTCGACCGGCCGGGCGGCACGCGGCGGCCTGGGACGCCCGCGACGACCTCGGTGAGCTCGTCGACCCGGGGGAGTACGTCGTGCGCGCCGTGGCGAGCCGCCCCGGACGACCGACCCAGCGGACGGCGTACACGTCGGTGCGGATGGTGTGGCGGCAGCTGGCACCGCGCTCGAGCCGTCACGTCGTTCCCGCCACTGCCTACCGCTCCGTGCGCGGGGAGTGCGGCGAGCTGCGCCACCTCGACACCCCCGCAGGTGCCGTGCACTTCGACATGGCCGAGCCGGAGGACTGCCCGATCGGCCGCTCCGGGCGGCTGGAGGCGATGTACCGGTTCCGCGACTACCCGACCGGCTTCGGCTCCTCGACCGCGGTCGTCCGTCCTCACGTGTACGTCGAGGCGCGCGGCAACGACCCCGTCGGCTACGGCGTGCTCGGCCTCGAGACCTGGCTGGACCAGGGTCGCGACGAGAGCGGCTGGGAGTGGTACTTCGACTCCTCCAGCGGCACCGACGGCGTCGTCCAGATGGACACCCGCCTGCGCTTCCACCAGCCGACCGAGCGCGCGGTGCGCTACTCGGTCGCCGGCACGACCGGTGACGACTACGTCCTGGAGGACCTCGTCATCGACCTGACCTGGCAGCGGCTGGTCGCCGCCCCGTCACCCTGAGCAAGCCTGGGAGCAGCCCGAGGCCGACGCCCGATCGCCTAGTCTCGCGCCATGGTCGACGTCGTCGAGCTCAGCCGCGCCGAGGCGCGCCGCGTCGCGGTGAGCGCCCAGCTGCTGACGCTGCCCCGGCCCACCGACCTGCACGACGTCGTGCGCCACCTCACCGTCGTCCAGCTCGAGCCGACGCGGCCGATCGCCCCGAGCGCCGACCTCGTGCTGTGGAGCCGGATCGGGGCGTCGTACGCGCTCGGCGACCTGCGTGACGCCCTCGACGAGCAGCGACTCGTCGAGATCGACGGCCGGGCGCGTCCGGCCGAGGACATCGCGCTGCTGCGCGCCGACATGGACGCCTGGCCCGGACCCGAGCCGCGCACGCCGTACGAGGAGGCGCAGCTGGCCTGGGTCGAGGCCAACGACGCCTGCCGCCGCGACCTGCTCGAGCGGCTGCGCGGCGACGGCCCGCTCCCGGCGTCCGCGCTGCCCGACACCTGCGTCGTGCCGTGGCGCTCCAGCGGGTGGAACAACAGCCGCAACGTGCTCATGCTGCTGACCCGCCTCGCGGCTCGCGGTGAGGTCGCGGTCGCCGGCCAGGAGGGCCGCGAGAAGCTCTGGGACCTCGCCGAGCGCGTCTACCCCGACGTCGAGCCGCTGCCGCTGGAGCAGGCCCGCCACCAGGCCGACGTACGCCGCCTGGCCGCCCTCGGGATCGCCCGACCGGGCCGCCGGGTGGTGCCGTTCGAGCCGACCGACGTGGGAGACGTCGGGGTCGAGGTGCGCGTCGAGGGCACCCGCGGCCGGTGGCGCGCCGACCCGGCCCAGCTCGAGGGCATCACCGAGCCGTTCCTCGGACGCACGGCGCTGCTCTCGCCCTTCGACCGGCTGCTGGCCGACCGCAAGCGGGTGACGGAGCTGTTCGACTTCGAGTACGTCCTGGAGATGTACAAGCCGGAGGCCCAGCGGCGGTGGGGCTACTACGCGCTCCCCGTCCTCCACGGCGACCGGCTCGTGGGCAAGCTCGACGCCCGCGCCGACCACGACGCCGGCCTGCTGCGCGTGGCCGCCCTCCACGAGGACGAGCCCTTCGACGCCGCCACCCGCGACGCCGTGCACCAGGAGGTCGCCGCGCTCGCCGACTGGCTCGGTCTCGCGCTCGACCTGCCGGGCTGAGCCGGGAGGGCCGGCTGCGCGGGCCGGGGGCGGGCGCGGCGGGGACGGGCGGGGATACTGACGTCATGGGGCACGGTCACGCGCACACCACGGGTCACGCGGGCGGGCGGCACCGCTCGAGGCTCGCCGTCGCCTTCGCGCTCGTCGCGACGTTCTTCGTCGTCGAGCTCGTCGTGGGCCTGGCGTCCGGTTCGCTGGCCCTGATCTCCGACGCCGGCCACATGGCCGCCGACGTCGTCGCCCTCGGCGCCGCGCTGGTGGCCACCACGATGGCGACCCGGACCGACACCACGGGCCGGCGCACCTACGGCTCCTACCGCGCCGAGGTGTTCGCGTCCGGGCTGGCGGTGCTGCTCATGCTCGGCGTCGCGGTGTACGTCGTGCTCGAGGCGGTCGCGCGGGCGGGGTCCGAGCCGGAGGTGTCCTCGACGCCGATGCTGGTGGTCGGTGCCCTGGGCCTCGCGGTCAACGTCGCCGCGCTCCTGCTGCTGCGGGCCGGTTCGCGCGAGTCCCTCAACGTGCGTGGCGCCTACCTCGAGGTGGTGGCCGACGCCGCCGGCAGCGTCGGGGTGATCGCCGCGGGCGTGCTCGTCGCGCTCACCGGCGACGCGGTGTGGGACACCGCCGTCGCTGTCGCGATCGGCGCCTTCGTCGCGGTCCGCGCCGTGCCGCTGGGTCGCCAGGTCCTCGCCGTGCTGGGCCAGCACGCCCCCGCGGGGCTCGACCTCGACGCGGTGGTGGCCGACCTGGAGGGCGTCGGCGGGGTCGAGGACGTCCACGACCTGCACGCCTGGACGCTGACCTCGGGCATGCTCGTCGCCACCGCCCACCTCGTGGTCGCGGACACCACCGCACCCCAGCAGGCGCTGGACGCGGCCCGACGGGTGCTGCGCGAGCAGCACGGCATCGAGCACGCCACGGTCCAGGTCGAGACCCACGCCTCGGCCGAGTGCCACGAGATCGACTGGTGAGAACGGTGCCGGGTCAGGCGAGGCCCGCCCGCCCGCTCTGCCCACCCCGCGCGCCCCGCCCGGTCCGGCCGCCGAGTCGTGGCGCCACGCCGGTCGCGACCGCCACTCCGATGACGGCGACCACCAGCCCGACCACCTCGCGCGGCGTCAGGGTCTCGCCGAGCACCAGCCAGGCCATCACCGCGGTGACGGGCGGCATGAGGAAGAAGACGCTGCCGGCGGCGCCCGCCCCGCCGGCACGGACCAGCGTGCCGAGCAGCAGCAGGCCCACGATCGAGTTGACGACCGCGAGGTAGCCCAGCGCGAGCGCCGTCCCGGCCGGGTCGCTGACCACGTCGGTGCCCTCCAGCAGCAGCGCGGCGAGGTAGAGCGGGGGAGCAGCAGCGGCGAACTGCACCGCCGCCGACCACAGCGGGTCAGGGGCGTGCCCGATCCAGCGCTGCCCCAGCGTTCCGAGGCTCAGCGCGAGCGTGCTCACCACCCCCAGCACGACCCCGAGCAGCCCTCCCGCCCCCTGCACGTCGGGGCCGAGCACCAGCAGCACGCCGGCCACGCCGACCACGAACCCCACCAGCTGCGCCCGGCGCAGCCGCTCGCGCAGCAGGACGCCCGCCAGCACCGCGGTCAGCACCGGGCTCAGGGAGTGCATGAGGGCGCCGAGGGTGGCGCCCAGGCCGGCGTCGAAGGCGGCGTACATCGCGCCGAACTGCACGCCGTTCATCACCACCCCGACGGCCCCGATGCGCGCAGCGACGCCGAGCGACATCCGCGGTCGGCCGCGCAGTGCCCACGCCAGCCCGGCCGCCAGCACCGCCGCGAGGGCGAAGCGCCACGCCACCAGGGTGACGGGCGCGACCTGGTCGACGCCGTACGGTCCGGCGATGTAGCCCGAGGACCACACCAGCACGAAGGCGCCGAGCGGCACCAGCGGCAGGGTCTCCGGACGGCGGTCAGCCACGCGCCATCGGCAGGTGGGGGATGCCGTCCTCGAGGAACTCCGCGCCGGTGACGACGAAGCCGAAACGGGCGTACCACGCCCGCAGGTGGGCCTGCGCGTGGATCTCGGTGCGCCGGTCACCGACCTCCTCCAGCGCGGCCGTCACCACCATCGCGGCCAGGCCCCGCCCGCGATGTCCCGGGTCGGTGACGACCCGTCCGATCGAGGCGTGGTCGCCGTCGTCGAGGATGCGCAGGTACGCCGCCGGGTGGGCGGGGGCCGCCTCGACCCACAGGTGCACGGTGCCGGGCTCGAGGTCACGGCCGTCGAGGTCGGCGTAGACGCAGTCCTGCTCCACGACGAACACCCGTTCGCGCAGCGCCAGGATGCGGTACGCCGTGACCGGGTCGAGCTCGGCGTACCTCGCTCGACGGACCTGGGGGACGTCCGGGGACGGCGGCGCGCTCACCCACCCATCGTGGCCGACGCGGCGCGACGCCCGCACCCGGGGTCGACACGAGGTGCACGACGATCCGCGGAAATACTGCGTATGCACCTACTCGGTATGCATACTGGGTACATGTCCATCAAACACGGGTTGCTCGCCCTGCTCGAGCGGGAGCCGATGTACGGCTACCAGCTGCGCCACGAGTTCGACACCACGACCGGGTCCACCTGGCCGCTCAACGTCGGGCAGGTCTACACGACCCTGGCCCGTCTGGAGCGCGACGGACTCGTCGCGCCGCAGGAGGAGGACGCCGAGGGCCGCGTCCGCTACGCCATCACCGAGACCGGGCGCGACGAGCTCGACACATGGTTCGGCAACCCCGTCGTCAGCTCCGACCGTCCGCGTGACGAGCTCGCCATCAAGCTCGCGCTGGCCGTGACCGTGCCCGGCATCGACGTCGGCGCCGTCATCCAGCGCCAGCGCGCGGCGTCCATCACCGCCATGCAGGACCTCACCCGCCTCAAGAAGGGGGGAGCGGGTGAGATCTCGTGGACGTTGGTGCTGGAGTCCATGCGCTTCGGCCTCGAGGCCGAGATCCGCTGGCTCGACCACTGCGAGACCACGCTCGCGCGTGCGGCGCACCAGCGTGACGCCGCGGCCGGCCCCGACCCCTCACCGACCCGCTCGATCCGCACGCCAGGAGCCCGACGATGAACGCCGACCTGTCCGTCACCCCCGCGCCCGGCGAGCCGGCGCTCGAGATCGTCGACGTCAGCCGGATCCACGGCCGCGGCGACGCCGCCGTCCACGCCCTGCGAGGGCTGCACCTGAGCGTCCAGCCCGGCGAGATGGTCGCCGTCATGGGCCCCTCGGGCTCCGGCAAGTCCACCCTGCTCAACCTCGCCGGCGGCCTCGACCAGGCCACCGCCGGTCGGGTGCGCGTGCAGGGCCACGAGCTCGGCTCGCTGTCGAAGGGCGAGCTCGCCCAGGTACGCCGCCGCATGGTCGGCTACGTGTTCCAGGACTACAACCTGATCCCGAGCCTGACCGCCGGCGAGAACGTCGCCCTGCCGCTCGAGCTGGACCGCGTCAAGGCGAAGCGGGCGGCCGAGCTGGCCGCCGCGGCGCTCGACGAGGTCGGGCTCGGCGGGCTCGACGGACGCTTCCCCGACGACCTGTCGGGTGGACAGCAGCAGCGCGTCGCCATCGCCCGGGCCGTGGTGGGCGAGCGCAGCCTCATCCTGGCCGACGAGCCGACAGGTGCGCTGGACTCCGAGACCGGCGAGCAGGTGCTCGCCCTGCTGCGTGCGCGCTGCGACGGCGGGGCCGCCGCGCTCCTGGTGACCCACGAGGCCCGCCACGCCGGTTGGGCGGACCGGGTGGTCTTCCTGCGCGACGGTGCGGTCGTCGACGAGGCCGGGTCCACGGTGACGCCCGACGCTTTCCTGTCCGGCAGCGGGTCCGGCCGGTGAGCCGCATGATCGGCCACTGGCGCCCGGTGCTGCGGATGGCACGGCGCGACCTGCGACGTCACCCGGTCCGCGCGCTGCTGACCTGTCTGCTCGTGGCGTTGCCGATGGTGGCCGCCACGGTGGCGGCACTGGCCTCGGTCAACTCCGCCTACACCCGTGACGTCGAGGCCACCGAGCAGATGCGGCAGGCCGACGCCCTGGCCGTGGTGTCCGGGTGGGACCAGCTGGATCGACGCGAGGCGCTGTGGCTCAACACCGACGACACCGGAGGCCCCGCTCGGCGCCGCGACCCCGGTGAGGTCGAGCTCGCCGCGCTGTTGCCGCCCGGCTCCACCGCCACGCCGTTCCCGGAGCAGCGCGACGTCGAGCTCCCCAGCGGGGGCCGCGCACCCGTCAGCTTCGCCGAGCTGGGCGACCCGCTCTTCGCCGGCGGCCCCGAGCTCATCGGCGGTCAGGCGCCCAGTGCGCCAGGCGACGTGGCGATCTCCGCGACCGCGGCCGACGAGCTGGGGCTGCTCGCCGACGGTGAGCCGAAGAAGGACGCCGTCCTCGAGGTGTCGCAGGGGGCGCCGCTGGGGGTCGTCGGCATCGTCGACGGCGCCGACCGCTACGGGCCGTCCCTCGCCCTCGTCGCCCCGGTCGACAGCCGGCTGGCCCCGAGCGAGCCGAGGCGCCCACGCTTCCTCGTGGACCTGCCGCCGATGGAGCGCGCCGACCTCAAGGAGCTGCAGGCCTCGCTGGCCGCCGCCGGGGTGGCGGTGAGACCGCGCGACCACGTGCTGAACCCGGAGGCGTGGGACCGTCGCTACCCCCTCGACGTCGAGACGCCCGTCGTGGAGCACCTCGTGGTCGGGGCGCTGGTGATGCTGGTCGGGATGCTGGAGGTCGTGCTGCTCGTCGGCGCCGCCTTCGCCATCGCGGGCCGCCGTCAGGTGCGCGACCTCGGTCTGCTGGCGGCCAACGGGGGCGCCGATGCGGACCTGCGCCGGGTGCTGCTGGCCCAGGGACTCGTCCTCGGGGCGCTCTCCTCGGTCGTCGGTGTCGCGCTGGGCGTGGCCGCCTTCCTCCAGGGAGTGCCGCTGTGGGAGCGCCTGCTCGGAAGGACCGTCTATCGCACGGAGATCGACGTACCCACGCTCGTGGTGGTGGGCCTGCTCGGGATCGTGACCGCAGTGGTCGCGGCATTGCTGCCGGCATGGAGCATGGCCCGGCTCAGCCCGGTGGCGGCGCTGTCGGGTCGCTTCCCGGTCAAGTCGGGGGAGTCGCGGGCCCACCGGGGTGCCCTGGTGCTCGCCGGAGGCGGGCTCCTGCTGGTGGTCGGGGGCGGCTGGGCAACCGCCCGCTCGTTCGCCCCGCGTGGGGGAGAGAGCCCGTTGGGACCCTTCGTGGCCGGGATCGGGCTCGTGCTCGTCGTCGCCGGCGCGATCTGGGCGACGCCGTACGTCGTCCGCTTGGTTGCCGGCGCGGGGAGGAGCCTCCCGCTCTCGGGTCGCTACGCGTTCCGCGACGCCGGGCGGCACCGCTTCCGCTCCGCTGCCGCCGTCATGGCGCTCACCATCACCGTCGGTGGCGCCGTGCTCAGCGGCTTCGCGTTCTCCTCGGTGGCGGCGACCCAGGAGGCCGGCGGCAGCTACCAGCCGCCGAGCTCGCTGGTGATCTACAGCCAGGACGACGCGGCGGCGGCGGCGACCGTCGAAGAGGTCTACGGGCCCGTCGAGGTGGTCCGGTCGCGGGGCGTGCAGATGCCGCGCACCTCGCTCGGCCCGGACCGCCGCGACCGGTCGCTCGCGGTCACGGGCATGTGGCACGGCGGCCGCTTGCGCGTGATCGACGCCGACTCCCTGTCGGCCCTGGTGCCCCCGGGATCGCGGGCCGAGGCCCTGGCGGCGCTCGAGCGTGGTGACGTGGTGGCCCTGGCCGGCCCGGGAGTTCCCGACGACGGGGTGGCCCGGCTCCGGGTCACGTCCCGCGACGCCGAACCGCCGTCGCGCGACCGGTTGCCGCTGACGGTCGTGCCACGGCAGCTCTCGGTCGAGACCTCCGACCTGACCGGGTCCGCGTTCATGAGCGGCGCTGCCGTGGAGCGGGTGGGCGGCGAGCTCACCAGCCCAGGTCGGGACTTCGGGCAGACGCTGCTGCTGGGTGGCGAGCCGTTCACCCAGGACGTCCTGGACCGGCTCGAGGTCTACGGGATCTACGGCCAGAGCGAGGATCCCGACCGGCTGCGGGTCGAGCAGATGCAGTACCTCGGACTGGTGGTCGCCGGGCTGCTCAGCGCCCTGGTGGTCGGGATCGCGGTGGCGATGGCCTCGGCCGAGAGCCGCGACGACGTGGCCACCCTGGCTGCGGTCGGGGCCGGGCCGTGGCGGCGGCGCTCCCTGGGGGCGATGCACGGGTTGTTCCTCGGCATCGTCGGGTGCGTGCTGGGGCTGGCCGTCGGTGTGCCCTCAGGGCTGGCGTTCACCCAGGTCGACGGGCTGCCGGGCGTCGACGTGCCCTGGGTCTCGTCGCTCGGCACGGTCGCCAGCGTGCTCGTCCTCGGCCTGGTGGCTGGGTGGCTGGTGACCCCGTCGCGGCTGCGGCTGACGCGGCGTACGGCCTAGTCTCTCGCCATGACGAACGGGTGCCTCTTCTGCGCGATCGTCGCGGGGGAGGCACCCGCTCACGTCGTCCTCGACGAGCCCGACCTGGTGGGCTTCCTCGACGTCCGGCCGGTGTTCAAGGGCCACGTGCTGCTGGTGCCGCGCGAGCACGTCGTGACGCTGCCCGACCTGCCGGCCCGGCTGCGCGACCCGTTCCTGGAGGCGGGTCAGCGGCTGGCCGAGGTCATGACGACCGACCTCGAGGCGCAGGGGTCGTTCGTGGCGATGAACAACACCGTGTCCCAGAGCGTGCCGCACCTGCACCTGCACGTCGTACCCCGCACGAAGGGGGACGGGCTGCGCGGCTTCTTCTGGCCCCGCACGAAGTACGCCGACGACGCCGAGGCCGCGACCTACGCCGAACGGATCAGGAGCGGCTTGCGGGCGCCGGGGACCTGACCACGTCGAGGGCGGAACGCCGTCGGAACGCGTTGCCCGTGCCCTTCGCCGCGATCCACACGCCGGCGGTGCCGAGCAGCGCGCCGCCGAGGGCGTCGACGGCGAAGTGCCAGCCGAGGTAGACGGTGGCGACCACCGTCAGCACGAGGAAGACCCACAGGAAGATCCGCAACGCCCGGTGGAGGCGCAGCAGCTCGGCCATCAGGCACATGGTCACGCAGATGCCGACGTGCAGGGACGCGAAGGCGGCGATGGTCTGCACGGCCTGGGTGGTGAACGGGTTGACCAGCACGTCGTGCCGCTCGCTCATCATCATCTCCTGCAACCCGGTCACGTCGGTGCGGGGCAGGTCGTCGAACATCGCGGGGCGCGAGTAGATCGGGCCGAGCGTCGGGACCGCGAAGTACGTCGCGGCGCCCAGCACCCAGTCGACCGCGATCGCGGTGACGTACCAGGCGCCGGCACGGGTGTTGCGCGACCAGACCAGCGCGAGCGCGAGCGAGGCCGGCACGAAAGCGATCCAGGCGACGTAGACGAAGGAGAGGACGTGGGCCGTGGCGCCGGTGCCCAACCAGGAGTGCAGGACCTGGGCCGGCTCGTGGCCGAGGAAGAGGATGCGGTCCACGTCCTCGAGGAACCCGTCCCACAGGTGGGTGTTGACGAAGGGCACGAAGGACTTGAGGTTTCGGAACGACGCGTAGGTGAGGTACCACGTGCCGAGGCCGACCAGCGCGAACTTCACGTGTGCGAGGTGCCAGCGCTCCCGGACCACGGCGACGAAGTGCGGCCACGCCCGCAGCGGGTTGCGGGCCCGCCACAGGGCGCGGGGGACGACGTCGGCCAGGAAGGCGAGCAGGAGGATGCCCGGGAGACGGAACCACGTGGGTCCCGCGACGCTGTCGGGATCGCGGACCGGCAGGTCGTAGATCCAGGCCATGACCAGCGTGAGGGCGCCCATTGCCAATGCCACATAGGCGGCGAAGCGGAAACCCTCCTTGTTCATGGGCGAGAGAATACCGTCGCGGGGCTCCCTGAGCGCGCAACGAGGGCGCATGGCAGGGTTCCCCCTGGAGCCCGCCGGGGCCGGATCGCCGCCGATCGCCGTCGAACAGGGAGAAGAGAGCCGCAATGAACCGCTACGCAGGTCGGGTCGTCGTCGTCACCGGAGCAGCCCGAGGGATCGGCGCCGGCACCGCGCAGCGCTTCGCCGACGAGGGCGCCCGCGTGGCCGTGCTGGACCTCGACGAGTCCGCCGCCTCCGCCACCGCGCAGGGCCTGGGCGCCGAGAAGGCCGTCGGTCTGGCCTGTGACGTCTCCGACGCCGCTGCGGTCGAGCGCGCCGTCTCCGCGGTCGTCGAGGAGCTCGGCTCCATCGACGTGCTGGTCAACAACGCCGGCATCACCCGCGACAACCTGCTGTTCAAGATGTCCGAGGACGACTGGGACCTCGTGATGAACGTGCACCTCAAGGGCGCCTTCCTGATGAGCCGCGAGGCGCAGAAGCACATGGTGCCGGCGAAGTACGGCAAGATCCTCAACCTCTCCAGCGTCTCCGCGCTGGGCAACCGCGGCCAGGCCAACTACTCCGCGGCCAAGATGGGTGTGCAGGGCTTCACCCGCTCGCTGGCCCTCGAGCTCGGCCCGTTCGGCATCAACGTCAACGCGATCGCCCCCGGGTTCATCGTGACCGAGATGACCGACGCCACCGCCGTACGCCTGAAGATGGAGCCGGAGGAGCTGCGTCGCCTCAACGCCGAGGCCAACCCCGTCCGCCGGGTCGGTGCGCCCGAGGACATCGCTGCCGCCGCCGCTTTCCTCTGCAGCGACGAGGCGTCGTACATCACCGGTCAGACGCTGTACGTCGACGGCGGCGCGAAGGTCTGACGCACCTCGTGAAGCCCGCCGGTGACGAGCTGGCACCCGATGCGGATCTCGTCCGTCGGCTGCTGAGTGAGCAGTTCCCGGCCCTGGCGGGTCGACGCGTGCGGCCCAGCAACTCCTCGGGCAGCAGCAACTGGGTCTTTCGCGTCGGGGACGAGTGCGCCGTCCGCCTGCCCCGATCGGACTCCTACGCCACCGACCTGCTGAAGGAGGCACAGTTCCTCCCCCGCCTAGCACCCCACCTGGAGACCTCCGTGCCCGAGGTGAGGTTCCTGGCCGAGCCGTCGGTGGAGTTCCCGCGGCCCTGGACCGTCGTGACGTGGATCCCGGGCAACACACCAGGTGAGCTGGACCCGCCTGGACAGGCGCGTCTGGCAGTCACCCTCGGGCGTTTCGTGCGTCGCCTGCACCGCCTGGACACGAATGACCTGGAACCAGGGTCGCAGCGTTGGGGCTACCGCGCCGGCGAGCCCGTGACCGACGTGATCGATCGATGGGCCCACGAGGCCGCCTGCAGGCTGAACGACCTCTTCGACCCAGCCCAGGTGGGGGAAGCCTGGCAGTTGGTCCGCGACGTCCCGCCCACGACCGAGGCGCCCTGCTGGGTCCACACCGACCTCTCGGTCGAGAACCTGCTCGTCACCGCCGGCGGTGACCTTGCCGGAGTCCTCGACTTCGGCGGCCTGGGAGTCGGCGACCGCTCCGTCGACCTTCTCTACGCCTGGAGCATGTTCGACGCGCCGGCACGTGAGCTCCTCTTCGCCGAGTCCGACGCCGACCGGGCGACCTGGCTGCGCGCTCGGGCGTGGGCGTTCGTCGGGCCCGGCCTGCTGACCATCGCGAACTATCGGCGCTCCATGCCGGCTCGCGCCGCTCGGCTCGTCAGGATGGTCGAAGCAATCGCTGATGAGGTCGGGACACCCCTCCGGTAGCCGAGGCGAGGGGACGCTGCGGGATCCGAGAGATCCAGGGTTCCCTGGCGTGCTGGGCGCCGGTGATGAGTTGTCGTCCGTTCCACCGTCTTACCTGTGACACCACGAGACGGAAGGATGTTGCGATGACGGCGAACACGGTGGAGGAGATGGGCGTGAGCGATCTGGGCGAGCTCGACGAACCGGCGTTCTCAGCGCTGGCCGAGCGGCACCGCCGAGAGCTGCACGTGCACTGCTACCGGATGCTCGGCTCCTTCGAGGACGCCGAGGACACGGTGCAGGAGACGTTCCTGCGTGCCTGGCGCCGACGGGAGACCTACGAAGGGCGGTCGACGTTCCGCGCGTGGCTCTACCGCATCGCCACCAACGTCTGCCTCGACCTGCTCGGGCGGCGCCGGCCGGAGCCGGCGACCGGGGGAGAGGTGCCCTGGCTGCAGCCCTACCCGGACCGGCTGCTCGACGAGCTGCCCGCGGCCGGGTCGGACGAGCCGGAGACGTCTGCTGTCGCGCAGGAGACCATCGAGCTGGCCTACCTGGTCGCCGTCCAGCACCTCGCCCCGCGTCCTCGGGCGGCGCTGATCCTGCGCGACGTGATCGGGTGGCCGGCCAAGGACGTCGCGGAGCTGCTCGGCGACTCGGTGAACTCCGTCAACAGCGCCCTTCAGCGAGCCCGTGCCGGCATGCGGGAGCACCTGCCCGCCGAGCGTCAGGACTGGACCGGCGCGGAGGGGGACGCGGACACGCGTGACCTCGTGCGCCGCTTCACCGAGGCCAGCGTGGCCACCGACATCGAGGCGCTCAGCACGATGCTGCGCGACGACGTCCGCTGCTCGATGCCGCCCACGCCGGGCCTGGCCGTCGGTCGTGACGCCGTGGTGAGCTCGTGGGTGCAGGACGGCTTCACCGACCTGGGCGACATGCGGACCGTCCTCACCTCGGTGAACCGGCAGCCCGCCATGGCGGCGTACCTCTGGCGCGAGACGGAGGGCGCCTACCTGCCCCTGACGATCGACGTGCTGCGCATCAGCGGCGGCCAGGTCACCGAGATCGTCACCTTCCACGCCGACCAGTTCCCGCGGCTCGGGCTGCCGGAGCGGTTGGCCGCGGACGGCGCGGAGCGACTGTCATGAGCGCGCGCCCGCTGCGCGGGGTCCTCGTCACCGGCGTCCTTGCCACGCTCGCCGCGACGACGTTCACCACCCTGACCGCGCGCAGGCCCGGACGCTGCAGCGCCAACGCTGACGCCTCGGGCGTCCGCCCCGGCATCGGGGTGTCGGCCCGGTCAGGTCGATCGGCGGTGGGATGCTGGCGGCATGTCGCGAGCACTTCCCCCCGCCCGGACGCCCGAAACGTCCACGTCCACGTCGACCCGATCGGCGCGGCGGCGTACGGCGACCGCGGCGGCTGTGCTGCTGACGGCGGGCGTCGCGCTCGCCGGATGCGGCGGTGAGGACGAGCCGGAGGAGCCTTCTCCCGACGCGGTCACCGTCGAGGGGGAGACCGTCCTCGAGTCCGGCCCGGTGCTGAACCCGCTGAACGGGCTCGAGCTCGAGGCGCAGCCCGCGCGGCCGGTCCTCACGGTCAAGATGGACAACAGCGCGGCCAGCGCGCCTCAGGTCGGTCTGAGCAAGGCCGACCTCGTGACCGAGGAGCTCGTCGAGGGCGGCATCACCAGGCTCGCGGTCTCCTACTACTCCGCCATCCCGAAGAACGTCGGGCCGGTCCGGTCGATGCGGGCCACCGACATCGGCATCGTGCAGCCGCTCAGGTCGACCCTGGTCACCAGCGGAGGGGCGGCGGTCACCGCGGACCGGATCGGCGAGGCGGGCATCCGGGTCATCAACGAGAGCGGCACCGGCTTCTACCGCGAGGACAGCCGCAGCGCGCCGTACAACCTGTTCAACAAGCTGACCGAGGTGGCCGACAAGCTCAAGCCGGTCGACCCACCGGAGCCCTACCTGCCGTTCAGCGACGACGGTGACCTTCCGGCCGGCAAGCCGGCCAAGGGTCTGAGCGCCGTCTTCTCCCAGAGCCACACCACGTCCTTCACCTACGGCGACGGGGTGTGGACCAACACCAACAGCTTCGCCGCCCAGGGTGACCGCTTCGAGCCCGAGACGGTCCTCGTGCTGCGGGTCCAGGTCGGCGACGCCGGCTACACCGACCCCGCCGGCTACCGGGTCCCCGAGACGAAGTTCACCGGCACGGGCGCGGCGCAGATCTTCCACGGTGGCGAGGTCGTCACCGGTCGGTGGGTCAAGGACGGGCTCGACGACACCATCGCGCTCGAGGTGGGCGGCGAGAAGGTCTCGCTGCCGGCCGGCAAGGTCTGGATGGAGCTGGTGCCGGCCAAGGGCGGGTCGGTGCAGGTCCAGCGCTGAGGCGCGCCCCCAGTTCAGTCGTCGAGCAAGGACCGGATCCCGGCCAGCACGAGCACCACGGCGCCCTCCGCGTCGTCGGCCGCCTGCTGCGGGTCGGGGGACTGGGCGACCGCGGAGGCCGTGGCCGACATGGCCCCGAAGAACAGCCGCGTGAACGCGGCCAGCTGGGACTCGGGGAGGTCGTAGGGCGACAGCAGCCCGCCCACGATGTCCTGCACCAGTCCGTAGGTGCTGCGCTCCTCCTGCTCGCGGAACCGCTCGTAGCCGAGCACGACCGGCCCCTCCAGGATCACGATGCGGCGGTACTCCTCGCCCTGCGCGACGGCCAGGAACTCGCGCAGCCCCACCAGGGCGCGCTCCCACGGGTCGGCGACGTCGGCGATGCGGGCGCGGATGCGCTCACGGGCGTCGTCCTCGACGGTCGCAAGCACCTCGCCGTACAGGTCCTGCTTGCCGCGGAAGTGGTGGTACAGGGCGCCCTTGGTGACGTGCGCGCCGGAGACGATCTCCTCGAGGCTGGTGGCGGCGAAGCCCTGGCGCGCGAAGAGGTCGCGCGCCACCGAGACCAGGGCCCGCCTGGTGTGGGCGCGGCGCACGCGAACCGTCATCGCCCGAGCATAGGCGTGGGTGCGGGTGGGCGAGCGACCGTCGTCACAGCCCCTGTGCGCGGGATCACCGGGTGGATCACCCCGGTTCCGTACTGACGGTACGTACCGTGGGTACGGAGTCATCAGCGGGGCTCATCCGGCCCCCCGAGACTTCACGACACCACGAAGGAGACTGCCATGACCGAGCACAGGAACGCTCAGCAGCAGTTCGCCGACCGGCTGCGCACAGCCCTCGGCAAGCAGGGCCGGCGCCGTACCGGCGGGCTGCGTCGCAGCGGCGTCAGCAGCAGCACCCGCAGCTTCGCGGACCGCCTGCGCACCTCGCTCGACGTGCGCTGACCCGCACCACCTGATCCACCGGGCCCCGGCCGGTCGCCGCTCCACGGCGCCGGGCCGCCCTCCCTCGGCCCGCGCGCTCCTCCCTCCCGGGGCGGATGCCGCCGGGGCCCGGTCACGGGACCACCTCGAGGTCCTACCGATGGGTATCGGCTCGGGGTCACCTCGGACCTGCCAGGCGTGGCACGATGCGGCCATGGCAGCCGCGCCCAGCATCTCGTACTCGATCACCGTCCGCCTCGAGGTCCCTGCCGGGGGCTCGGCGATCAGCCAGCTGACCTCCTGCGTCGAGGAGGCCGGCGGCATCGTCACCGCCCTCGACGTCAGCGCCTCGGGCACCGACCGCCTGCAGATCGACGTGACGTGCGCGGCCAGCGACACCGACCACTCGAAGCGCATCGTCGAGCGCCTCGGCGAGCTCGAGGGGGTCACCGTCGGCAAGGTCTCGGACCGCACCTTCCTCATGCACCTCGGCGGCACGATCGAGATGGCCTCGAAGCACCCGATCCGCAACCGTGACGACCTCTCGATGGTCTACACCCCCGGCGTCGCCCGGGTCTGCGAGGCGATCGCGGAGAACCCCGACGACGCCCGTCGCCTGACCGTGAAGCGCAACTCCGTCGCCGTCGTCACCGACGGCTCCGCCGTGCTCGGCCTGGGCAACATCGGTCCCGCCGCCGCCCTGCCGGTCATGGAGGGCAAGGCGGCGCTGTTCAAGCGCTTCGGCGGCATCGACGCCTGGCCGCTGTGCCTCGACACCCAGGACACCGACGCGATCGTCGAGATCGTCCGCGCCATCTCCCCGGGCTTCGCCGGCATCAACCTCGAGGACATCTCCGCCCCGCGCTGCTTCGAGATCGAGGCCCGCCTGCGCGAGCTGCTCGACATCCCGGTCTTCCACGACGACCAGCACGGTACGGCGATCGTGGTGCTGGCCTCGCTGCGCAACGCGCTGCGGGTGGTCGGCAAGGAGCTCAGCGAGGTCCGCGTCGTGATGTCCGGCGCCGGCGCCGCCGGCCAGGCGATCCTGCGGCTGCTGCTGGCGGCCGGCGCCTCCGACGTCGTCGTCGCCGACATCGAGGGCGTGGTGCACGAGGGGCGCCAGGACCTCCACGACTCGCTGCGCTGGCTCGCCGAGGCCACCAACCCCGAGGGTCTGACCGGCACGCTGGCCGAGGCGCTGTCCGGCGCCGACGTGTTCATCGGCGTCTCGGCGCCGAACA
The DNA here is from genome assembly GCA_963721555.1 of uncultured Actinomycetota bacterium. Taxonomy (GTDB): domain Bacteria; phylum Actinomycetota; class Actinomycetes; order Propionibacteriales; family Nocardioidaceae; genus Marmoricola_A. Next base: position 404,488 of record CAVRJU010000009.1, read on the forward strand.
TCCTCACCGGTGAGGACATCGCCTCCATGGCTGAGGCGAGCATCGTCTTCGCGCTGGCCAACCCGGTGCCCGAGATCGACCCGGGGATCGCCCGTCAGCACGCTGCGGTGGTGGCCACCGGTCGCTCGGACTACCCGAACCAGATCAACAACGTGCTGGCCTTCCCGGGTGTCTTCCGCGGGCTGCTCGACTCGCACGCACGGACCATCGACACCGAGCTGCTGCTGGCCGCGGCCAAGGCGATCTCCGACGCCGTGCACCCCGACGAGCGCAACGCGAACTACATCATCCCGAGCGTCTTCCACAACGAGGTCCACCACTCGGTGGCTGCCGCGGTGCGCGCCGCGGCCGGGGCCGAGCGGTGACGGCGGCGGGCCGGCCAGCGGCATGACCGGCGGGGTGGGGGAGTCCGGGTCGGCCCCAGGGTCCGAGCCCGGGCTGCCGCTGGAGAAGGGCCGCCTGCTCGTGGCGACCCCCCAGCTCCTCGACCCCCACTTCGACCACACCGTGGTGCTGCTGCTCGACCACGACGAGGAGGGCACCCTCGGCGTGGTGCTCAACCGGCCTACGGGGGTCGGCGTCTCGACCGTGCTCACCGAGTGGTCCGAGCAGGTGGACGGCCCGCCGGTGCTGTTCGAGGGCGGCCCGGTCAGCCCCGACGCAGCCCTGGCCCTCGCAGCGATCGCCGGCGACGGGCCGGCCGACCCCGTCGGCTTCCGGCGGATCTTCGGCGCCACCGGGGTGATGGACCTCGACACGCCGCGCGAGCTGCTCGACCCTCGGGTGGTGCGGCTGCGGATCTTCGCCGGGTACGCCGGATGGGGGAGCGGGCAGCTCCTCGCCGAGGTCGAGGAGGGGTCCTGGCACGTCGTGGACTCCGCCCCGGGCGACGCCTTCTGCCCGAACCCGGAGAAGCTCTGGGCCGAGGTGCTGCGTCGTCAGCCCGGATCGCTCGCGTGGGCCTCGACCCGACCGTCCGACCCGACCCTCAACTAGTCGTCGCAACCCTCCGCGTCCGCCCGCCGGTGCGCCACGGGCACGGGTCGGCGACGTATGCTCGGTGGCTGTGAGCACACAGCTGAGCCCCGGAGCCGAGACGGTCGAGGACCGCCGTACCCAGACCACCGAGGGGGGCGACCACGAGCGCTTCTCCCACTACGTGGAGAAGGAGAAGCTCACCGAGGCCATGGTCATGGGCACCCCCGTCGTGGCGCTGTGCGGCAAGGTCTGGGTGCCCAGCCGCGACCCGGAGAAGTTCCCCACCTGCCCGGAGTGCAAGGAGGCGTGGGAGCAGCTGAAGAAGGACGAGGACTGACCTGACGGGCCGACTCCGTCGGTCGAGCCTGTCGAGACCCACCGCCCCTTCGAGCACCAGGACGACGTGACCTCCCCCTCCTCGCCTTCTGCCTCCCCGCTCACCCCCGCTCTCACCACCGCCCTCCCTCCCGCCTACCCCGACCGCGCCGCCTGGGGCACCGCCACCAAGCTGCGCGCGTGGCAGACCGAGGCGCTGACGCAGTACTTCGCGACGCTGCCGCGGGACTTCCTCGCCGTCGCCACGCCCGGCGCCGGCAAGACGACGTTCGCGCTGACCGTGGCCGCCGAGCTGCTGAGCCGCCGGCTGATCGAGCGGGTCACGATCGTGGCTCCCGACCGAGCACCTCAAGACCCAGTGGGCCGAGGCGGCGGAGAAGGTCGGCATCGCCGTCGACCCGTCGTACGCCGGTGGCAAGGGCCGCACGAGCAAGGAGTACGTCGGCGTCGCCGTCACCTACGCCGGTGTCGCGGCGAACCCGCTGGCGCTGCGCATCCGCACCGAGCGCTCGAAGACGCTGGTGATCCTCGACGAGATCCACCACGCCGGCGACGCGCTGTCGTGGGGCGAGTCGGTGCGGGAGGCCTTCGAGCCGGCGCACCGGCGGCTGGCGCTGACCGGCACACCGTTCCGCTCCGACGTGAACCCGATCCCGTTCGTGGGCTACGCCCCGGGGGACGACGGGGTGCCGCGCAGCGTGGCCGACTACAGCTACGGCTACGCCCGTGCGCTGGCCGACCACGTCGTGCGCCCGGTGCTGTTCCTGGCCTACTCCGGTGACATGCAGTGGCGCACCCGCGCCGGCGACGAGGTGGCGGCCCGGCTCGGGGAGCCGCTGACCAAGGACCAGTCGGCGCAGGCCCTGCGCACCGCGCTGGACCCGCACGGCGCCTGGATGGCGTCGGTGCTGGCAGCGGCCGCCCGCCGCCTCGACGAGGTGCGCCGCCACGTGCCGGACGCGGCCGGGCTGGTGATCGCCAGCGACCAGGAGTCGGCCCGCTCCTACGCGCGGCTGCTGGCCGAGCTGACCGGCGAGAAGCCGGTCGTGGTGCTCTCGGACGAGAAGGCGTCGTCGAGGAAGATCGCGGAGTTCACCGAGTCCGACGACCGCTGGATGGTCGCGGTGCGGATGGTCTCCGAGGGCGTCGACGTGCCGCGGCTGGCGGTCGGCGTCTACGCCACCGTGACGACCACGCCGCTGTTCTTCGCCCAGGCCGTGGGCCGCTTCGTGCGGGCTCGCAAGCGGGGCGAGACGGCGTCGGTGTTCCTGCCGTCGACGACCGTGCTGCTCGCGCTGGCCAACGAGCTGGAGCTGCAGCGCGACCACGTGCTGGGCCGCAAGGTGACCGACGAGGACGACATCTTCGCCGCCGAGGACGAGCTGCTGGCACGCGAGCAGGCGGCCGAGAACGCCTCGGCGGAGGAGCAGCTGATGCCGTTCCAGGCGCTGGGGTCGGAGGCGCGCTTCGACCGGGTGCTCTACGACGGCGGCGAGTTCGGCCACGCCGGCGAGGTGGCGGTCGGCTCGGAGGAGGAGATGGACTTCCTCGGCATCCCGGGCCTGCTCGACCACGACCAGGTCCGCGACCTGCTCCGCAACCGGCAGTCGGAGCGGGCGGCGGCCCAGGCTCGACGTACTCCCGACGAGGAGGCGGCCGCCGCCGAGAAGGCGCAGGCGCGGGTGAGCACCCACGAGCGTCTGGCGCTGCTGCGCCGTGAGCTCAACGGGCTGGTCGCCGCCTGGCACCACCGCAACGGCCAACCGCACGGCGTGACGCACACGGTGCTGCGCAAGGAGTGTGGCGGCCCGGTCGCCTCGCTGGCCTCCGAGGAGCAGCTGCAGGCGCGGATCGACAAGATCCGGGACTGGGCCGTCGGCCGCTGACCCCGGGGACCGCGCCGCTGGGATCAGTCCCGAGGCCCGCGCGCCGGGCGGCGAGGGTGCTGTGCCGGCGAGCGTGCCGCGGGCACGCTTGTGGTCACTCACCGCAGAGACTGGCGAAGAAAAGTCGCGGGGAGTGCCCGGAACCGGGCGGGCGTGCGGGGAGTGACCAGAACGCAGCCGGCGGTCAGCGGGGGTGCGCCCCGGGACCGGGTACGGCGACCACGTCGCGGGGGTCGACGATCTCGTGGTCGGCCCGGCAGCGCAGGACCGGGGCGACGTGCTCGCCGCAGTCACGGTGGCTGAAGGAGACCGGGGGGCCTTCGGGGTCCGCGAGGTAGCGGTCGCCCCACTGCGCGAGCGCCACCATGACGGGGTACAGGTCGAACCCCTTGGCGGTGAAGCGGTACTCGAAGCGCTCGCGCTCACCGGGCTCGCGGTAGGGGTGACGGCGCAGGATGCCGGCCTCGACGAGGTCGCCGAGCCGGTTGGTCAGCACCTGGCGGGGGATGTCGGTGTGGCGACGCATGTCCTCGAAACGGCGCACCCCGTTGGCCACCTCCCGCAGCACCACCATCGACCAGCGCTCGCCGAGGATCTCCAGCGTGCGACCGATCGTGCAGTTGTCGACGGAGTAGGCGAGGGCGGGGGGAGACGTGGCCATGGCCGCAGTCTAAGTCTGTTTGACAGACTCAGGCCACCCTGCGAGGCTCGGTCCATGGACGAGACCCAGCCGCACGCGTTGACGCTGACCGACGACCGGCCCTTCGAGACCTCCAGCCGCACCGTGACCTGGGAGCGGCCGGGGCAGGGTGACCACGCCGCCATCGCCGAGCGCGACGGCCTCGGCCAGCTCAACGCCATCGCTGAGGGACTGCTGCCCAAGCCGCCGATCATGGACACCCTCGACGTCTGCGGCTTCGAGCCCGAGCTCGGCCGCGTCGTGGTCGAGCCTGCGCGCCCAGGAGTTCCACTACAACCCGCTCGGCACCATGCACGGTGGCGTCATCGCGACCCTGCTCGACACCGCGGCCGCCTGTGCGGTGCACTCGACGCTGAAGGTGGGGGAGGCCTACACCTCGCTCGACCTGACGACGAAGTTCCTGCGCGCCGTCACGATCGACTCCGGTCTGCTGACCTGCGAGGGCACGGTCATCCAGCGTGGCCGGCGTACGGCGCTGGCCCAGGCCACGCTGACCGACGAGTCGGGGCGCACGGTCGCGCACGCCACGTCGAGCTGCATGATCTTCAGCTGACCGCGGACGGACCCGCGGGGGCCGGCGGCGCGGTGGCGAGCGGCAGCACCCGGTGCGGGACCGGGGTCGCCGAGCGCGATGACGGTCGAGGAGCGGACGATCGCCGGGTCGGCCAGGACCGCGTCGATGACCCGCTGCAGGTCGGCGTTGGAGCGGGCGACCAGGCGCACCATGAGGTCGCCGGCCCCCGTGATGGTGTGGGCCTCGAGGACCTCCGGGATCGCGGCGAGGTGGGCGCCCACGGCGTCGTGGCCGCCGCCGGACGTCGTCTCCTGCCGGATCTCCAGCGTCAGGAACGCGGTGACCGGATGTCCCAGCGCGGCCGGTGAGAGCTCCGGACCCCACCCGGTGATCACGCCGTCGGCCGTCAGCCGGTCGAGCCGGGCCTGCACGGTGCCGCGGGCCACGCCGAGCCGACGGGAGGCCTCCAGCACGCCGACGCGCGGGTGGCGGGTGAAGACCTCGAGCACCTTGCGGTCCAGATCGTCCACGACGGCCCCTCTCGTTGGGCAGATTGTCCAGCGTGTCGACGTACAGTTGCACAGAATGCTCGGTCGCACCACGCTGGGACGATGACGGACACCACCACGACCACGTCCACGCCCTCGACCGGCGGCGCCCTCACCGAGGACGAGCTGCGCGCCGACCTCAGCCTCGAGCAGCTCCAGGCGCTCGTCGGGCTCGTGGAGTACGACGCCGACGGTGACGTCTTCCCGGTGACCGGCTGGGACGCGATCGTCTTCGTGGTCGGCAACGCCACCCAGGCCGCGCACTACTACCAGTCCGCCTGGGGCATGCAGCTCGAGGCCTACTCCGGGCCCGAGACCGGCAACCGCGACCACAAGAGCTTCGTGCTGAGGTCGGGCTCGATCCGGTTCGTGCTCAACGGCGCCGTCGACCCCGACAGCCCGCTGGCCGACCACCACCGCCGCCACGGCGACGGCGTCGTCGACATCGCCCTCGAGGTGCCCGACGTCGACCGCTGCATCGCCCAGGCGCGGCGGGCCGGCGCCACGGTGGTGCGCGAGCCCGAGGACGTCACCGACGAGCACGGCACCGTGCGCATCGCCTCGATCGCGACGTACGGCGAGACCGTGCACACGCTGGTCGACCGCAGCCGCTACGACGGCCCCTACCTTCCCGGCTGGGTCGCCCGGTCCAGCACGCTGCAGCGCCGCGAGGGACAGCCGAAGCGGCTGTTCCAGGCGCTCGACCACATCGTCGGCAACGTCGAGATGGGGCACATGGACGAGTGGGTGGGCTTCTACAACCGGGTCATGGGCTTCACCAACATGGCCGAGTTCATCGGCGACGACATCGCCACCGACTACTCCGCGCTCATGAGCAAGGTCGTCGCCAACGGCAACCACCGCGTGAAGTTCCCGCTCAACGAGCCCGCGGTCGCCAAGAAGCGCTCGCAGATCGACGAGTACCTCGACTTCTACCGCGGCGCCGGCGCCCAGCACCTCGCGGTCGCCACCGGCGACATCCTCGCCTCGGTCGACGCGCTGCGCGAGAACGGCGTGGAGTTCCTCGACACCCCGGACTCCTACTACGAGGACCCCGAGCTGCGAGCCCGCATCGGGGAGGTCCGCGTGCCGATCGAGGAGCTGCAGGAGCGCGGCATCCTCGTCGACCGCGACGAGGACGGCTACCTCCTGCAGATCTTCACCAAGCCGCTCGGCGACCGGCCGACCGTGTTCTTCGAGCTGATCGAGCGCCACGGCTCGCTCGGCTTCGGCAAGGGCAACTTCAAGGCGCTCTTCGAGGCCATCGAGCGCGAGCAGGACCTCCGCGGCAACCTCTGAGCCGGCTCAGGGCTCGAGGGGGAACGGCGGGCGACCGGTCCCGCTGACCCGGAAGCGCCCCCACGGGTCCGGGTCGCTCAGGCGCGCCACGCTCTCGCCGTACGACGTGCGCAGGCGGACCTGGGTGCCCGCGCGCAGCGGACCGCCGGGGCGGGTCGCCTCGGCAAGCTCGTCCGAGCGGACCCGGCCGTACCAGTGGAACTGCCCGTCGAGCGGCTGGAAGGCGCCGCGCAGGTCGGCCTCGACGGTGACCACGACGTCGTCGGTGCGCAGCCGGGCCGGGCCGGTGTAGCCCTCGCCGTCGTGCAGCGCGGGGGTGGTCATCGGGTCTCCTGGGGGCGCGTCGTGAGGGGGCCGACGGGGTTGGCGGTGAAGTACTCCTGGCTGATGCCGTCGACGGCGTGCCACACGAAGGCCGAGAGGTACGCCGCCACGGCCTCGCGGCTCATCGTCTGCCGCTCGAGCCACCACTCGGCCGTCGAGACGCCGAGCCCGACCATGGCGTGGGCCCACGGCTCCGCGCCGCCGGCGTCGAAGCCGGCCTTGCGCAGCTCGTCACCGAGCAGCCGCGCCAGGATCGCCGCGACCGCGGCCTTGCCGTCGGCGACCGTGCCCCCGATGGCGCCGCCGTGGTGGCGGACGGCGAGCAGGAAGACGTTGCGGTGGGTCTCGACCTCCGCGAGGTAGGCGGCGGTGCCGCGCTCCACCCGCTGCCGGGGGAGGAGGTCCTCGGCGATCACCTCGGTGAGGACGGCCAGGATGCGGTCGCTCTCCCAGCGGGCGACTGCGGCCAGCAGGTCGTCCTTGTCGGTGAAGTAGCGGTAGAGCACGGGTTTCGAGACGCCGGCGGTCTCGGCGATCACGTCGAGGTGGACGTCGGGCCCGTGCTCGGTGATGGCGGCCGCCGCGGCGGCGACGAAGTCGGCTCGGCGGGCGTCGCGGTGGGCGTCCCAGCGGCTGGCGCGACCGTCGGCGCCGGATCCGCGCTTTCCCTTGACGGAGGGGGGCATGTGGGCGACATTATCACTAAGCGTTACTCGAGGTAACACCTAACCGCAGGAGAGCTCATGACCGTCGTCGACGACTCCGTGGCCACCCGGCTGCTCCGCTCCAGCGCCCGCCACAGCTACGACCCCGAGGTCGACCTCGACTGGTCCGCCCCCGAGGTCGAGGGCATGTGGTGGATGCAGCCCGAGCGCGTCTCGCTCTACGGCACCGCGCTCGTGGGACTCGCTCACGCTCGAGCAGCAGGTCGAGCTCTCGCGCCACGAGGTCGGCTCGATCGTCCACATGGGCTGGTGGTTCGAGGTCATCCTGATGCGGGGCCTGCTCCGGGAGGCCTACCGCAGCGACCCCCGCAGCGCGCGCACCCACTACCTGCTGACCGAGGTGGCCGACGAGTGCCGCCACTCGACGATGTTCGGCCGCGCGATGACGAACGCCGGCGTCCCGGCGTACGGCCCACCGCTGCGACTGCAGCGCCTCGCCGACCGGAGCAGCGTCGTGCTGCACGGGCCGAGCCTGTACGCCGGCGCGCTGCTCGTCGAGGAGACGCTCGACCGGTGGCAGCGCGAGTCGATGAACGACGAGCGGGTGCAGCCGCTGACGCGGATGGTCAACCGGATCCACGTCATGGAGGAGGCACGCCACGTGACCTTCGCGCGCGACGAGCTCACCAAGAGCGTCGCCGGGCTGTCACGCCTCGGCCTGATGCACCACCAGGCGGTCATGGGTCAGGTCGCCTACGCCGCGATGCGCTGCCTGATCAACCCCCAGGCGTACGCCGCGATCGGCATCGACCCGTCCGAGGGACGACGTACGGCGATGGCGAACCCGACCTACCAGGCGACTCTGCGGTGGATGGGTGAGAAGGTCATGCCTTTCTTGCAGGAGAACAAGATGGTGGCGCGCCCGCACCTGAAGTGGTGGCGCGGGTCCTTCCTCCTCTGAAGCTCAGTCCCCCCTTCATCAGCGCCCGCTCGGTCGTGCCGATGTGCGGGCGTCGGCTAGGACGAATGAGCAGCGCCGAGCTCTACGAGAAGTACGCCGCTGATGATGAGGACGATGCCGCTCATCATCAGTCGGGTGATGGGTTCCTGGAAGATGGCCTTGGAGGCGATGGCGGTCAGGGCCACGCCGGAGGCCGCCCAGATGCCGTAGGCCACGCCGACACCGAGGCCCTCGTTGAGTGTCAGGGTCAAGAAGGTGAAGGCGAAGAGGTAGCTGACGGCTGCGACGGCATAGTACGTGCGGTGCCCGGTTGCAGCCATGCGCAGGGAGATGGTGCCGATCACCTCGAGAAGGATGGCTCCGGCAAGGAACAGCCACCGCATCAGTGAGCCTCGTGGGTGTGCGTGTTCTTGGAAGCCTTCTGCGAGCCGAGCTCGACGGTGAGGACACCCGAGATGATGAGGACGATGCCGAGGCCCATGAGAGCGGTAAGGGTCTCGTCGAAGATCAGCGATGACATCACTGCAGTGGTGGCGACGCCGAGCGCGGCCCAGATGCCGTAGGCGACGCCGAGAGGCATGCCCTGGCGAAGAACGAGCGCGAGAAGCGTGAACGAAGCCAGGTAACCGACGACCACGACGACGTAGAGGGTCGGGTGGTCGAGTGCGCCCTTCAGGGACAGTGTGGCGGTGACCTCACAGAGAATGGCCACGGTGAGCATCGGCCACCTGGTCACGAGTTCTCTTGGCTGTCACGCATGGCCCTGAGCCTAGATGTCCGACGTCCTCGCCTGCCGCGCTGAGGTCGCGATCGGCGCGGCGCTGAACCGGACCCGGGCCGCGGAGCGTCTGTGCAGTCCGCGAGCCGCGTGAGGACGCGGGCGACGGCGTCGCTGGTGTCGCGGGTGTCCACCCGCACCCGCTCACCCTCGCGCGCGACGTCCCAGCTCTGCCACTCGCCGCCCTCGACCTCGTGCCACGTCGGGACCACGTGGCCCGGGATGTCGGCGACGCGCGCCTCGACCCGGCGGCGGGCGACCTCGCGAGGGTCCACGCCCCCGCTCACGATGGGCGGGCCTCGACCGACGGGACCCAGCGGCGGGCGCGCACGAGGGCGTCGGACCCGACCTCGTCCCTCATGCTGTCGAGGTCGACGGAGCCCGTCAGGACGTCGCGAGCCGTGGCGGTCTCGCCGTCGAGCACCAGACGGACGGCCACGAGCAGCGCCTCCGGATCGAACCCGGTGACGGCGTGGTTCGGGCCGGTGAAGCGGATCGGGACCTCGCGGTCGAGCGCAGCGTCGACGGCGTCGACCAGCGCCGACGCGAGGGCGGCGCCCTGCCCGGCGGTGCGGAACGACACCGTCAGGTCGGCCATCGCGACCTCGTCCAGCGCGGCCAGCCAACCCGGTCGGCCCACGCCCTCGAGCGGGAGACCGATCGAGACCCGGGTGGCGTCCGGGTCGTCCAAGGCGTCGAGCGCCTGCTGCGCCGCGGTCGTCGTACGTCGTGCTGCCCCCGTCAGGTCGTCGAGGTCGCGCAGGGTGGTGGACACGGTGGACAGCCGAGCGCCGGCGATCCGGGAGGCCCACTGGACGGCCGGCTCGACACCGCCTGCGCCCCCGGACACCACGACCGTGATCGCCAGCGGTTCGTCCGCGGTCCCGCCGAGCAGGTCCGCGAGCGCGGGCAGCATCGGGTCCGGCACGACCAGGGAACCGACCAGCCCGGCGGGAGCGAGCCGCTGCCGGTGACGTGACACGGCGTCGGCCAAGGAGACGACACCGGCGCCGGAGGGTGGGTCGAGCAGGGTCGCGTCGTCGACGAGGCCGGCGTGCTCGGGTGCGACGTCGCGTGGCCCGGTTGCGTTCGTTGACACCCCCCGGAGGCTAGTCCACGGTGGGGTCCGTGGCTTACTACCGGCAGGTCGGAGACGTCCCCCCCAAGCGGCACACCCAGTTCCGCGACGAGCACGGCGCGCTGCGCTACGAGGAGCTGATGGGGGAGGAGGGGTTCTCCTCCGACTCCAGCCTGCTCTACCACCGCGGCGTGCCCTCGGCGATCGTCGACAGCCAGGTCTGGGACCTGCCCGACCTCACCACCACGCCCAACCACCCGCTCAAGCCGCGCCACCTCAAGCTGCACGAGCTGGTCTCGACAAGCTCGACCACCATCGACGCCGTCACGGGACGGCGCCTGGTCCTGGGCAACGGCGACGTCCGGATCTCCTACGTGGTCGCGACCGAGCCCTCGCCGCTCTACCGCAACGCGGTCGGTGACGAGTGCGTCTTCGTGGAAGCCGGGTCCGGCACGGTCGAGACGGTCTTCGGGGTGCTGTCCTACCGCGCCGGCGACTACGTGGTGATCCCGCGCGCCACCACCCACCGGTGGGTGCCGGCCGAGCAGAGCCGGCTGTATGCGATCGAGGCCAACAGCCACATCGCCCCGCCGAAGCGCTACCTGTCGAAGTACGGTCAGCTGCTCGAGCACGCGCCGTACTCCGAGCGCGACCTGCACGGGCCGACAGAGCCGCTGGTGGTCTCGACAGGTGGCTCGACCGACGTCTTGGTCAAGCACCGCGGGTCCGGACCGAGCGGGCTGGTCGGCACGCGCATGACCTACGCGACGCATCCCTTCGACGTCATCGGCTGGGACGGCTGCCTCTACCCGTACACGTTCAACGTCGAGGACTACATGCCGATCACCGGCAAGATCCACCAGCCGCCGCCGGTGCACCAGGTCTTCGAGGGCTGGAACTTCGTGATCTGCAACTTCCTGCCGCGCAAGGTCGACTACCACCCGCTGTCGATCCCGGTGCCCTACTACCACTCCAACGTCGACTCCGACGAGGTCATGTTCTACGTCGCCGGCGACTACGAGGCCCGCAAGGGCAGCGGCATCGGTCGCGGCTCGATCTCCCTGCACCCCGGCGGCTACGCCCACGGCCCCCTGCCGCAGGCGATCGAGGCGTCGCTGGGAGCGGAGTACTTCGACGAGACCGCCGTCATGGTCGACACCTTCCGACCCCTCGAGCTGGGGGAGGCTGCGCTCGCGTGCGAGGACCCGGCGTACGCCTGGACGTGGAGCGGCCGCGGACCCGACGCGCGCCTGGGCGCCCCGTCGGACGACACCCAGGAGAGCTGAGCCCGTGCCGACGTACGTCGCCTTCCTGCGCGCCATCAACCTCGGCCCCACGCGCAAGCTGCCGATGGCGCTCGTGAAGGACCATCTGGTCGCCGCCGGCTACACCGACGTGGAGACCCACCTCGCCACCGGCAACGTCCGTGTCACCACCGGCGCCCGCTCAGCAGCCAAGGTCCGCGTCGATCTCGAGAAGCGCTTCGCCGAGGCAGGCGGCTTCGAGGTGCCGACCGCCGTGCTCACCCCTGCCGAGCTGACGGCGACGTACGACGAGGCGCGGGCGCTCGACGTCGACGCCGCACGTCGCTACGTCGCCTTCCTGCCCGACCCGCCTTCGGACGAGGCGCGCGCGACGCTGGCGGACTGGGACTGCGACGGAGAGGGCGTCCACCTCGGCGTGCGGCACCTGCACTGGTGGACCGACGGCGGCACCACCACGGCGCGCATCTTCCAGCCGGCGCAGCTCAAGCGCCTCGGGCTGCAGCTGGCCACCACCCGCGACCTCAAGGTCGTCACCACGCTCGCCGACCGGTGGGGCGCGTGAACGCCGGGAGCACTGCTCGCGGATGGGGACACCGGGTCGTGTGGGGTGCCGCGCTGTGGGCGGTGCGTCCGGTGTACGTCGCGATCGAGCTCGTCGTGGCCGGGCTGACCACCGGCAGCTACTCGATCGTCGACGACACGGTCAGCGACCTCGGCGCCCTGGGGTGCTCGGCCGACTTCTGCTCACCGGCGCACGCGCTGATGAACGGCACGTTCGTGGGCGTCGGGGCGCTGCTCGCCGGCGGGGCGCTGCTGCTCGCACCGCGCACCGGCCGCTCGGTGACGGCGCTGCTGGTGGTGTCCGGCGTCAGCACGGTCGCCACCGGCCTCGCTCCGGTGGACGTCGACCCGCGCCTGCACGCGCTGGCCGCCACCCCGCTGTTCGTCTGCCAGCCGCTCGCCCTGGTGGTCCTCGGGCGACGACTCCGGGCGAGCCGCCCCCGCACCTCGACCGCGCTGGTCGTCATCGGCGCGGTCACGGCTGCGGGCGCGGTCGGGTTCATCGCCAGCGGTGACACCGGCGCGGGAGCGTGGGAGCGTCTGGCGCTGTGGCCGGTGATCGGGGCCCTCGCGGCCGTGGCCGCCGGCGAGGCGTCGGGCCTCACCCGGCGGCGGCGTACGTCGACCCGGTCGCCGTAGGCGCCTCGGGCGCGCGTGGCAGACGGCGTACCGCGGGGGACAGCAGCACCAGGCCGCACACGACCACCCAGACGATCCCGGCCGTGGCGAGCACCGGGCCGAAGCCCGCGTCGCGCCAGGTCATGACGGGTCGTGCCGCATCGGGAACGACGCGATGGTCAGGCTGACCGGCTCGGTGCCGGGCGAGCGGGGCGGCTGTGCCTCGTCGTGCAGGAGGGCCGTGGCCTGCATCAGCAGGTCGCGGACCTCGACGAAGACCGCGGGCGTGACCCAGAGCTCGGCGTCGGTCAGAGCCCCGCCGACGTCGGGACGTCGGAGCCGGTGGCGGCGACGCAGCTCCTCGGCGAGCGCGGCAACGGCGAGCTCGGTGGCCTCACCGGTCGCGGGGTCGGTGTGGTCCGGAGGTGAGGGTTCGCCACCCGGTCGGTCCGCAGCGCGCCACGGATGGCGGTAGCGCTTGGCGAGGCCACCGCGGATCTTCTCCTCGCCGGCGACGACGACCTCGCCGGCGTCGAGCAGCAGGCGCAGGTGGTACGACGCGTTCGCGTGGGTCACCTCGAGCTCGCGCGCCACCTCGGCGGCGCTCAGCTCGGTCCCCGTCAGCAGCGACAGGATGCGCAGGCGCAGCGGATGGGCCAGGGCCCTCAACGACGGCACGGACTCGGACACGGATGACCTCCCAACGACTGTTGGACAGTCTGGGCGAGGCGACCCGGGGTGTCAAACGGTTCTTGGGGGGTGGGACGCCGAGACGCTAGCGTGCATCCATGAGCCACCTCGAGGTCGAGACCGCCGACGGCGTCCGACGGATCACCTTCACCCGCCCGGAGGCGTTCAACGCCATGAGCGAGGACATGGCCGCCGGGCTGGTCGAGGCCGTGGACTCAGGAGCCGACGACGACGCCGTGCGCGTCGTGCTCGTCTCGGGCACGGGCGCGGCCTTCAGCGCCGGCGTCGACCTGACCGGTGACGACCCGGTCACGAGCTTCGACGACTCCACGTTGGTGGGCGCCAACACGATCATCCGCAGCATCACCGGATCGCCGAAGCCGGTCGTGGCCGGCGTCAACGGCATCGCCGCCGGGGTGGGGGCGTCGATCGTCTTCGCCTGCGACCTGCAGGTCACCCGCGCCTCGGCCGGGTTCCTGCTGGCCTTCAGCCGCATCGGGCTCATGCCCGACGGCGGGTCGTCGTTGACGGTGGCCGCGTCCGTCGGCCGCGCGCGGGCGATGCGGCTCGCCCTGCTCGGGGAGACCCTGGGCGCCCAGGAGGCCTTCGACGCCGGGCTGGTGAGCCACGTGGTGGCTGACGACGACTACGAGGAGCAGCTCGCGCGGGTGGTGCACCGGCTGGCCCGCGGGCCTGCGCTGGCCTTCGCGCGGACCAAGGACGCCGTCAACGCCGCCACCCTGGGCGGCCTCGAGGACGCGCTGGAGCGCGAGCGCGCCGGCCAGGTCGCCCTCTTCGCGACCCACGACGCCTCCGAGGGCATGAAGGCGTTCGTCGGCAAGCGCCGCGCCGAGTTCCTGGGCCGCTGAGCCCGCTCAGGCGACGGCCGCGCCCGCGTTGGTGAGCTCGTCGATGGCGGCGGCGGACGTGCCGGGCTGCACACCGGCACAGAGCTCGGTCAGCACCCGGGTCCCGAAGCCCTCCTTCAGCGCGTCGAGCGTGGTCGCCCGCACGCAGTAGTCGGTGGCGATCCCGCAGATGTCGACGTCGGTCACCTCGTGGCGGCGCAGCCAGTCGGCGAGCGGCACGCCCCCGGCCTCCGTGCCCTCGAAACCGGAGTACGCCGCGGCGTACTCACCCTTGCGGAACACCGCGTCGAACGGCTCGGGGTCGAGGTTGGGGTGGAAGGCCACCCCCTCGGAGCCCGCGACGCAGTGCGGGGGCCAGGTGTCGACGAAGTCGGGGGCCGGGCTGAAGTGGTGACCCGGGTCGATGTGGTGGTCCTGGGTGGCGACCGCGACGGCGTACTCCGGCGCGTCCGGACCGCCGCCCGACCACCGGTGGAGCAGATCGGTGATGCGCCGCGCGACCTCCGCGCCGCCGAAGACCGGCAGGCTGCCGCCCTCGCAGAAGTCGTTCTGGACGTCGACGACGATGAGTGCGCGCTTCATGGGGCCAGCCTAGACAAGCGCGGCAGGCACCAGAACCCCCGGTTCAGCCGGGCAGGAACACCGTCGGCAGGACCGGCTCGCCGCGCGACATCTGCCTCGCCTGCATCGGCAGCTCCTCGCGAGAGGTGCGGTGGCGCTCGCGCCCGGCCTCGAGGCTCTCGCGCCCGACCACCTCGCCGTCGCGCACCAGCTCCACCATCAGCGCCCGGTCGTCGCCGTCGTCCACCGGCGGTGTCCCGATGCCGACGACCTCGGCCTCCGCCACCCCGGTGACGCTGCGCCGACGGAGCGCGAACTTGCGGCCCCCCACCGAGATCTTGTCCTTGCTCTTCTTCGCCACGTCGACCAGGGCGCCGTCAGCACCCTCGCGCGCGACCAGCTTGTAGACGAAGCCGCAGGTCGGGTGGCCGCTGCCGGTGACCAGCGAGGTGCCCACGCCGTACCCGTCGACCGGCGCTGCCGCGAGCGAGCCGATCGCGTGCTCGTCGAGGTCGGAGGTGACCACGATGCGGGTGTCGGTGCGCGCCCAGGGAGTCCAGCTGCGCGCGCACCTGCTGGGCCAGCAGCCCGAGGTCACCGGAGTCGATGCGCACCGCGCCCAGGTCGGCCCCGGCGACCTCGACCGCGAGCCGGACCGCCTCGGCGATGTCGTAGGTGTCGACCAGCAGCGTCGTGCCGCGCCCCAGCGACTCCACCTGCGCGGTGAACGCGTCGCGCTCGCTGTCGTGCAGCAGCGTGAAGCTGTGCGCGCTGGTGCCGGTCGTCGGGATGGCGAAGCGCTGCCCCGCGGCCAGGTTCGAGGTCGCGGTGAACCCCGTGAGGTACGCCGCCCGCGCGCACGCGACAGCCGCCTCCTCGTGGGTACGGCGGGTCCCCATCTCGATGCAGGGGCGGTCCCCGGCGGCCCACGTCATCCGGGAGCCGGCCGAGGCGATCGCCGAGTCGTGGTTGAGGATCGACAGCAGCAGCGTCTCCAGCACCACCGCCTCGGCGAAGCTCGCCTCCACCACCATGAGCGGGGAGTGGGGGAAGTAGATCTCGCCGTCGGGGTAGCCCCGCACGTCGCCGCTGAAGCGGTAGTCGGCCAGCCACGTCAGCGTCGCCTCGTCGACCACGCCGTTCTCGCGCAGGAACGTCAGCGCGGGCTCGTCGAAGACGAAACGGTCCAGGGCGTCCAGGGCGCGGCCGACGCCGGCCACCACGCCGTACCGACGACCGGCGGGGAGCCGTCGCGGGAACAGCTCGAAGACCGAGCGGCGGGACGCCGTGCCCGCCGCCAGCGCGGCCTGCAGCATCGTCAGCTCGTAGTGGTCGGTGAGCAGCGCCGTCGAGGCGCCAGCCGGGTCGCTCATGGTCAACCACCCTAGGGTGCGGCGTCCGGGCGGCGTGCGCCCCTTAGGGTGGCGGGGTGTCCACGCCCGCTCCCCTGGAGGTCGAGGAGCCCGTCGCCGACGAGCTCACCACGACCGACCGTCCCTGGCAGACGGTGGTCTGGAACGACCCGGTGAACCTGATGTCCTACGTCACCTTCGTGCTTCCGGCAGTACTTCGGCTTCACCGAGAAGAAGGCCGAGAAGCTGATGCTCCAGGTCCACCACGACGGCCGCTGCACCGTGTCGTCGGGCAGCCGCGAGGAGATGGAGCGCGACGTCCAGGCCATGCACGAGTACGGCCTCTGGGCCACGCTCGAGCGGGCCGAGGGGTGACGGCGTGACCGAGGGCTTCCACCCCAGGCGCGGCGGCGGCGTGGTCGCCACCTTCAGCGGCTTCGAGGCCGACCTGCTGCGCTCGCTGGCGTCGCAGCTCATCGAGCTGCTCCGCAACGAAGCGGCGGTGCCCCACGCCGAGGCCGACCCGCTGGAGGCCCTGCTCGACTTCACCGGGCCGACCACCGCCCCCGAGGACCCCGTGCTGGCACGGCTGTTCCCCACCGCCTACCCCGAGGACGACGAGGCGGCCGGGGAGTTCCGCCGGTTCACCGAGACCGAGCTGCGCGGCGGCAAGGCCGGCAACGCCGCCGCCGTCATCGACGTCCTCGAGGAGGCCGGGCTGCCCGGCGACCTCGAGGGCGAGTCCCTGGTCATCGACGTCGAGCTCGACCACGGCGGGGCGATGCAGTGGATGAAGTCGATGACCGACATGCGCCTGGCGCTGGCCAGCCGGCTCGACATCAGCGAGGGCGACGAGGACTACTGGGACTCCCTGCCCGACGACGACCCGCGCGTGCACGTCCACGACATCTACGACTGGCTCGGGTTCCTCCAGGAGAGCCTCGTCCGCGCTGTCGCACCCTGATCGGCGTGCATCACGGCTCCCACTACCCTGGAGCCGTGCTCGTCATCGACCGGAAGACCTACGACGCCATCGTCGCCCACGCGCGCCGTGACCACCCCGACGAGGCCTGCGGCATCGTCGCCGGGCCCGAGGGCTCGGACCGCGCGGAGCGGATGGTGGAGATGACCAACGCCGCCGGGTCGCCGACGTTCTACGAGTTCGACTCCACCGAGCTGCTCGAGCTCTACAAGCAGATGTGGGACAACGACGAGGAGCCGGTGGTCGTCTACCACTCCCACACGGCGACCGAGGCCTACCCCAGCCGCACCGACATCGGCCTCGCCAGCGAGCCCGGCGCGCACTACGTGCTGGTCTCCACCCGCGAGCACGGGAATAACGAGGGCCCGGTGGAGTTCAGGTCCTACAGGATCGTGGACGGTCAGGTGACCGAGGAGGACGTCGACGTCGTCGACACGCTCCCGGCCTGAAACCGGCCCCACCTGGGCACGATCACCTGAGCGACACCCGCACGACCGCCAGTACGCAGCATGCCCACGCAGCACCCCCACCAGCACCCGCATCACGAGGAGCGAGCACACCATGGCCATCGAGGTCCGGATCCCGACCATCCTGCGCACCTACACCGACGGCGCCAAGGCCGTGCACGGTGAGGGCGCGACCCTGTCGGCGCCTCATCGACGACCTGGAGCAGCGCCACACCGGCATCAAGGACCGTCTCGTCGAGGACAAGGACGGCCAGAGCGACCTGCGCCGCTTCGTCAACGTCTACGTCAACGACGAGGACGTCCGCTTCACCGGCGGTCTCGGCACGGAGCTGGGCGACGGCGACCAGGTCGTCGTGCTGCCCGCCGTGGCAGGCGGCTGACCCACCGCCCCATGCGCTTCGACAACCTCCTCGACTCAGTCGGCGGCACCCCGCTGATCGGGCTGCCGCGGCTCTCGCCGTCCTCCGAGGTGCGGCTGTGGGCCAAGCTCGAGGACCGCAACCCCACCGGCTCCATCAAGGACCGTGCCGCGCTGAAGATGGTCGAGCAGGCGGAGAAGGACGGCCTGCTCACCCCGGGCTGCACCATCCTGGAGCCCACCAGCGGCAACACCGGCATCTCGCTCGCCATGGCGGCCAAGCTCAAGGGCTACCGCATCGTCTGCGTGATGCCGGAGAACACCTCGGTCGAGCGCCGGCAGCTGCTCGGCATGTGGGGTGCGGAGATCATCTCCTCGCCCGCCGCCGGCGGGTCCAACGAGGCGGTCCGGGTCGCGAAGCGCATCGCGGGGGAGAACCCCGACTGGGTGATGCTCTACCAGTACGGCAACCCCGCCAACGCCCTCGCGCACTACGAGGGCACCGCGCCGGAGATCCTCGCCGACCTGCCCTCGGTCACCCACTTCGTCGCCGGGCTCGGCACCACCGGCACCCTCATGGGCACCAGCCGCTACTTCCGCGAGCACAAGCCCGAGGTGCGGATCGTCGCCGCCGAGCCGCGGTACGGCGAGCTGGTCTACGGCCTGCGCAACCTCGACGAGGGCTTCGTCCCCGAGCTGTACGACGCCTCGCTGATCGACAGCCGCTTCTCCGTCGGTCCCCTCGACGCCGTACGCCGGGTGCGGGAGCTGCTCGAGCACGAGGGCATCTTCGCCGGCATCTCCACCGGTGCCATCCTCCACGCCGCCCTGGGCCAGGCCCGCAAGGCCGAGAAGGCCGGCGAGAGCGCCGACATCGTCTTCATCGTCTGCGACGGCGGCTGGAAGTACCTCTCGACCGGCGCCTACGAGGGCACCCTCGAGGAGGCCGAGGAGCGCCTCGACGGCCAGCTCTGGGCCTGAGCGCCTCACCCGGTGGTCGAGCAGCGAGCGCGGCTCACCGGGTGGTCGAGCAGCGAGCGCGGCTCACCGGTGGTCGAGCAGCGAGCGCCAGCGAGCGTCGTCGAGACCTGGTGAGGGCGGCGGGGTCTCGACGACGGTTGCTGCGCAACCTGCTCGACCACCGTGGGCGGCTGACTGGTGGTCGATCTCGACGGGCTCGATCCAAGGAGCAGCGAGCGCCAGCGAGCGTCGTCGAGACCTGGTGAGGTGGGCAGGGTCTCGACGACGGTTGCTGCGCAACCTGCTCGACCACCGTGGGCGGCTCGATCCGCGGTGGTCGAGCAGCGAGCGCTAGCGAGCGTCGTCGAGACCTGGTGAGGTGCGGCAGGGTCTCGACGACGGTTGCTGCGCAACCTGCTCGACCACCGGTGCTGCGCAACCTGCTCGACCACCGCGGGCGGCTCACCCGGTGGTCGAGCAGCGAGCGCTAGCGAGCGTCGTCGAGACCTGGTGAGGGTGCAGGGGTCTCGACGACGGTTGCTGCGCAACCTGCTCGACCACCGGTGCTGCGCAACCTGCTCGACCACCGCGGGCGGCTGCATCCGGTGGTCGAGCAGCGAGCGCTAGCGAGCGTCGTCGAGACCTGGTGAGGGCGGCAGGGTCTCGACGACGGTTGCTGCGCAACCTGCTCGACCACCGCGGGCTGCGCAACCTGCTGGTCGACGCACGCGCAGTGCTGCGCAACTGCTCGACCACCGGTGCTGCGCAACCTGCTCGACCACCGGTGTTGCGCGACCTGCTCGACCACCGTGGGCGGGTTACCCCTCGACGAGCTCGATGAGCTCGGCGACGGAGCCGAAGGTCTGGGTGGCGCGGTAGGGGAACGCGTCGACGTCCGCGGGTGACGTGGAGCCGCTCGTGACCAGCACCGTGCGCAGGCCGGCCTCGAGACCGCTCTTGATGTCGGTGTCCATCCGGTCGCCGATCATGATCGTGGTCTCGGAGTGGGCCTCGAGCCGGTTCAGCGCGCTGCGCATCATCAGCGGGTTCGGCTTGCCGACGTAGTAGGGCTCGCGGCCGGTGGCCGACGAGATCAGCGCCGCGACCGCCCCGGTGGCCGGCAGCTTGCCCTGCGGGCTGGGGCCGCTGACGTCCGGGTTGGTCGCGATGAAGCGGGCACCGGCGTCGATCAGCCGGATGGCGCGGGTGATCGCCTCGAACGAGTAGGTGCGGGTCTCGCCGATCACCACGTAGTCGGGGTCGCGGTCGGTCATCACGTAGCCGATCTCGTGCAGCGCCGTGGTCAGGCCCGCCTCACCGACGACGTACGCCTTGCCCCGGGGACGCTGCTCGTCGAGGAACTGCGCCGTGGCGAGCGCCGAGGTCCAGATGGCGTGCTCGGGCACGTCGATCCCGCTCGAGAGGAGGCGGGCCCGCAGGTCGCGCGGGGTGAAGATCGAGTTGTTGGTGAGCACGAGGTACTTCTTGCCGGACCGCTCGAGCGCGGCGATGAACTCAGGTGCCCCCGGGATGGCGTCCTCCTCGTGGACGAGCACGCCGTCCATGTCGGTCAGCCAGGTGTCGATCGGTCGCGTGGGACTCGTCATGCGTCCAGTGTTCCAGTCCCTGCTCGTCGGTGCGTCACCGACGTGGCAGGCTTCCGGCCATGATGTACCGGCTCGTCGACTCCGTGGTCAGCCCGCTGGCGCGCGCCGTGTGGCGCCCCACGGTCGAGGGTGTCGCGAACGTCCCGGCCAGCGGCGGCGTGCTGCTGGCCAGCAACCACCTCTCCTTCTTCGACAGCGTCGTCATCCCGGTGGTCGCCCCGCGCAAGGTGGTGTTCCTGGCCAAGGACGACTACTTCACCAACCCCGGGCTGAAGGGCCGCGCGCAGCGAGCCTGGTTCGAGGGTCTCGGCATGGTGCCGGTCGACCGCGACGACACCCGCGCCGCGATCAACTCGCTCGACATCGCGCTGGAGGTGCTCGGCCGCGGTGAGGCGTTCGGTCTCTACCCCGAGGGCACACGCTCGCGCGACGGCCGGCTCTACCGCGGCAAGGTCGGCGTCGCCCAGCTCGCGCTGCAGTCCGGTGCCCCGATCGTGCCCGTCGGCCTCATCGACACCGACCGGCTCCAGCCGGTCGGGTCCTCCGTGCCGCGCCTGGCCAAGGTGACGGTCCGCTTCGGCGAGCCGATCCGGGTCGCGGGGGAGTACGACGGCGTCGCGCCCGGCCGCGCCCGTCGCGAGATCACCGACCGCGTCATGACCGCCATCCAGGCCCTCACCGGCCAGGAGGAGGCCGGCGTCTACAACGAGCGACCCGCGACCACCTGAGGCCGGCCGCGAGCGGCGGCGACCGGAGCCGGTCGTGCGGCGTGGTTCACAGCCCGGGACGCGGGTGCGCCGACTAGCCTGGGGCGGTCATGGCGGACGCTCCTATCGGCATCTTCGACTCAGGCTTCGGTGGTCTCACCGTGGCCCGTTCCGTCATCGACCAGCTGCCCCACGAGTCGGTGCTCTACCTCGGCGACACCGCCCGGCAGCCCTACGGTCCCCAACCGATCAGCGAGGTCCGCGAGTACGCCCTCGACTGCCTCGACCACCTCGTCGACCAGGGCGTCAAGCTGCTCGTCATCGCCTGCAACTCCGCGAGCGCGGCGGTGCTGCGCGACGCCCGCGAGCGCTACCCGGTCCCGGTGGTCGAGGTGATCTTCCCCGCCACGCGACGTGCGGTCGCCGCCAGCCGCACCGGCCGCATCGGTGTCATCTGCACCCGCGCGACCGCGGAGTCGATGGCCTACGACGACGCCTTCGCCGCCGCGCCCCACGTCGAGCTCACCACCCAGGCCTGCCCCCGCTTCGTCGACTTCGTCGAGGCCGGTGTGACCTCGGGGCCCGACCTGATCGGGGTGGCCCACGACTACCTGGACCCGCTGGTGTCGCAGGGCGTCGACACGCTCATCCTCGGCTGCACGCACTACCCGCTGCTGACCGCGGTGCTGGCCTACGTGATGGGAGACCAGGTGACGCTGGTCAGCAGCGCGGAGGAGACCGCGAAGGACGTCTACCGCACGCTCGTGCGTCGCGGCCTCGAGCGCGACCCCGACCTCGGCCCGCCGACGTACCGTTTCCTGACCACCGGGCAGCCCGAGGAGTTCGGACGCATCGGGCGACGGTTCCTCGGTCCCGAGCTGGTCACCGCCGACCAGCTCTCCTGGGTCCGGGCCGGCGCATGAGCACCACGACGGGGCAGACGGGGGAGCGGTCGTGAAGGTCACCGTGGTGGGCTGCTCGGGCTCGTACGCCGGGCCCGACTCGTCGGCCAGCTGCTACCTCGTCGAGGCGGACGACCCCGACGACCCCGGGCGCACGTGGCGCCTGCTGCTCGACCTCGGGTCCGGCTCGCTCGGCCCCCTCCACCGGTACGTCGACCCGCTCACCATCGACGCGCTCGTCATCAGCCACCTCCACGCCGACCACTTCTTCGACATCAGCGGCTACTACGTGATGCGCAAGTACCACCCCACCGGTGCCCAAGCCCGGATCCCCGTCTGGGGACCACGCGGCACCAGGTCGCGGGTGGCACGCGCCTACGGACTCCCGCTCGACCCGGGGATGAACGAGGAGTTCCGCTTCCGCCGCATCAAGCGCGAGCCGATCACGCTCGGCCCCTTCACGATCACGCCGCGCCGCGTCGACCACCCCATCGAGGCCTACGCCTTCCGGGTGGAGGCCGGCGGTCGGACGCTGGTCTACAGCGGGGACACCGCGGCCTGCGAGGAGCTGACCTCGCTCGCCCGCGGCGCCGACCTGCTCCTGTGCGAGGCCGCCTTCCGCGACGACGCCGACAATCCGCCGCACGTGCACATGACGGGGTCCGAGGCCGCGGCGACGGCGCAGGCCGCGGGTGTCGCTGCGCTCGTGCTGACCCACGTGCCGCCGTGGCACGACCGGCAGGACGCCCTCTTCGAGGCCGAGGGTGTCTTCGACGGGTCGACCGTGCTGGCGGCCGAGGGCTCCACCTACCAGGTATGAGGCGAGCCATGAGAACTCCTCCGGTCCGGATGGTCGCGTCGCTGCTGGTCATGCTCGTCCTCGGCGCCGGCGCGCTGCCGGGAGCGCAGGCACGCGATCAGCGCGCGACGGAGGGGGAGCAGTCGCGGGCGGCCACCGTGATGCCGCGCGTCACCCTCGAGGCGCCCCGACCCCGAGCGGCGCGCCACGTCGTGCGCTACCGCGTGGAGACCCGCGGCCGCATCGTGGCGAGCATGGCGGTCTTCCGCCGCCAGGTGCAGGAGACCTTCGACGACAGGCGCGGCTGGCGGGCGTCGAGCATCGAGTTCCGGCGCGTGGCCACCGGTGGCACCTTGTCGGTGGTGCTCAGCGAGGCCTCCAAGGTCCCCACCTTCTCGTCGGCCTGCAGCGCCCAGTGGAGCTGTCGCGTCGGTCGCTACGTGGTGATCAACCAGATGCGGTGGAACGGCGCCAGCACCATGTGGCGCAACCACGGCCGCACGCTGCGCTCGTACCGCCACATGGTCGTCAACCACGAGACGGGCCACTGGCTGGGCCTGGGCCACCGCAGCTGCCCCAGCCCGGGCTCGCCGGCGCCGGTGATGATGCAGCAGTCCGTCGACCTGCAGGGGTGCCGCCCCAACCCGTGGCCCCTGCCGGGCGAGCGGGACGTCCCTC
Organism: uncultured Actinomycetota bacterium; assembly: GCA_963721555.1. Lineage (GTDB taxonomy): Bacteria > Actinomycetota > Actinomycetes > Propionibacteriales > Nocardioidaceae > Marmoricola_A. The sequence continues at coordinate 427,931 of CAVRJU010000009.1, forward strand.
GGTTCTGATGGCGCTCCTGCCTGCGCCGCGGCTCGTCGGCCTCGACCTCGCGCGCCTCGTGGCCCTGCTCGGGATGGTCGTCGCCCACCTGCTGGCCGGTGTGGTGGACGGGCAGGTGACGTGGACCCACCAGCTCGTGGCGGGCCGCTCGTCGGGGCTCTTCGCCCTCCTCGCCGGCGTCGCGATCGTGCTGCTGGCCCGCACCCGCGAGCCCGTGCACGGGGCAGCCTGGCGAGCGGAGCAGGCCGCCTCGGCCGCACGAGCGGCGGGCCTGGGTGTGCTCGGCCTGCTCCTCGGCGGCCTCGTCGACACCGGGATGTCGGTGATCCTCGCCTACTACGCCGTGCTGTTCGTGCTCGCGACGCCCTTCCTGGCGCTGCGCACGCACTGGATCGCCGTGTGGGCCGGGGTCGTGCTGGTCGTGGGTCCGCCGCTGAGCCAGGTGGTGCGCTCCGTGGCGCCTCGCGACGCAGCCTCCGACCCGACGCTGCTCTCGCTGCTGAGCCCGTTGCGCCTGCTGGAGGAGCTCCTGCTGACGGGCAGCTTCCCGGCCCTCACCTGGTTGCCCTTCGTGCTCGCCGGCATGGTGGTGGGGCGGCTCGACCTGCGGTCCGAGGTCGTGACCCGGCGGCTGACGGCCGCCGGTGCCGCACTCGTCCTGCTCGCGTGGGCCGCGTCCGACCTGCTCCTGGCCGTCCCCGGGGTGCGCGACCAGCTCGAGCGCAGCGTCGCTCGGCCCGGGGGCCCCGCGGACCTCGAGCTGATCCTCGGCCGCGGGTTCAAGGCCGTTCTCCCGACCGACACCTGGGCCTGGCTCCTGGTGCGGGCACCGCACTCGGGTGCGTGGCTCGACCAGGTGAACGTCATCGGCAGCTCCTGCCTGGTGATCGGCGTCTGCCTCGCCCTCGGCCGTCGCGTCCCCGAGCGTTTCGTCGCATGGACCGGTGCCGGGTCGCTGACGTTGACCCTCTACACGCTCCACGTCGTCTCTCGCGACCGCGGGCTGGTGCCGGTCGACGCCCCGGACCAGCTCGTGCCGCAGGTGGTGACCATGCTCGCGCTGGGGGCCCTGGCGCACCGGCTCGGGCGCCGTGGCCCGCTGGAGACGGTCCTGACGAGGATGTCGAGCGCCGCTCGTGCCGGCGCCGTCGGGGGCCACGTCGGCGGACAACCTGAGCCGAGCCTGCGGTGACCGTGCACCAGCCCGCGACCGACGACGCGCCGGCCGTCCCGCACCAGGCCCCTGCGCGCGCCCGGTTGGTGGGCATCGACGTCGCCCGGTGCCTGGCGCTGGTCGGGATGATGGCGACCCACATCCTGCCCGGCGACGTCGGCGGGCAGGTCACGGTCGTCCAGCAGGTCGCCGGAGGTCGGGCGTCGGCCCTGTTCGCGGTGCTGGCCGGGCTCAGCCTGGTGCTGGTCGCCGGCCGCCCGGTGCTCCGCGGCCGGGACTGGTGGGCCTTCCAGGCCGGCACCGCCGTCCGGGCCCTGCTGGTCGGCGTCGTCGGGCTGTGGCTGGGTGGCCTCGGCACGAACATCGCCGTGATCCTGGCCTGCTACGCGGTCCTCTTCGTGGTCGCGGCCCCGTTCGTCGCGCTGCCCACACGCTGGCTGGCCCTGGCAGCTGCCGTCAGCGCACTCCTCGGCCCCCCGCTGAGCCTGGTGCTGCGGCGCGAGCTGCCCCCGCCGTCGTACGCCGTGCCCTCCTTCGACTCGCTGTCGGAGCCGGTGGCGCTGCTGCGCGAGCTGACGCTGACCGGCTACTACCCGGTGGCCACGTGGTTGCCGTACCTGCTGGTCGGGATGGTCCTGGGACGGCTCGACCTGCGCTCGGCCGCCACGGCGCTGCGGGTCGCGGCGGCGGGCCTGGTCGCCGTGGTCGTCGCCTGGATCGTGGCCGACGCCTACCTGGAGCGCGCGGGAGTGCGCCGCGCGCTGATCGAGACCTTCGACGTGGCCGGGTGGTCGGGCAACCTCGACGACAGCCTGACCCACGGTCTGTACGGCGTGGTGCCGACCGGGTCCTGGTCCTGGCTGATGGTCCGCACACCGCACAGCGGGTCCTGGCTCGACCTGCTCATGACCACGGGCAGTGCCTGCCTCGTCCTCGGGCTGTGCCTGCTGCTGGGGCGGCTCGCTCCGCCGCTGGTGGGCCGTGCTCTCGGGGTGCTCTTCGGGGCGGGCGCCCTGACGTTGACGCTGTACACCCTCCACGTCGTGCTGCGCCAGGAGGGCTGGTGGGACGGCGACGCCCCGACCGACTTCGTCGGTCAGGTCGGCCTCGTGCTCGTCATCGGCGCGGTAGTGCGGGTCTTCCGGGTCCGGGGCCCGCTGGAGGCGTTGGTCGGCCGTGCCGCGGCGAGCACCCGGCGGGCCGTCGGCGGGAGTGCCACGGAGAGCGTCGGTCGGCCTCGGTAGGGTCCGCTCCATGACCTCCCCCGCCACCGGACCGACCAGCCCGACCCGCGCCGACGGCCGCTCCGACGACGAGCTGCGCACGGTGCGCTTCACCCGCGACTGGCTCGACCACCCGGCCGGCTCGGTGCTGGTGGAGTTCGGGCGCACCAAGGTGCTGTGCGCCGCCTCGGCGACCGAGGGCGTGCCACGCTGGCGCAAGGGCAGCGGGCTGGGCTGGGTCACCGCGGAGTACGCCATGCTCCCCGCAGCCACCAACACCCGGTCGGACCGGGAGTCGGTCAAGGGCCGCATCGGCGGCCGCACCCACGAGATCTCCCGGCTCATCGGCCGGTCGCTGCGCGCCATCGTCGACGTCAAGGCGCTGGGGGAGAACACCATCGTCATCGACTGCGACGTGCTGCAGGCCGACGGCGGCACCCGCACCGCCGCGATCACGGGGGCCTACGTGGCGCTGGCGGACGCCTGCGCGCACCTGCGTAGCAGGGGCGCCCTGCGCGGCGAGCCGCTGACCGGGTCGGTGGCGGCGGTGTCGGTCGGCATCATCGACGGGGTGCCCCGCCTCGACCTGCCGTACGAGGAGGACGTGCGTGCCGAGACCGACATGAACGTGGTGATGACCGGCGACGGCCGCTTCGTGGAGGTGCAGGGCACCGCCGAGGGCGCGCCCTTCGACCGTGCCGAGCTCGACGCCCTGCTGGAGCTCGCTGCCGGTGGGTGCGCCGACCTGACTCGCCTGCAGCAGCAGGCCCTCGCCTCGGGCGCGCGGGGGACGGCGGGTCAGGCGTGAGCCGGGTCTTCCTCGCCTCCCGCAACCGCAAGAAGCTGGAGGAGATGCAGCGCATCCTCGCCGAGCACCTGCCCGACATCGAGGTCCTCGGTCTCGACGACGTGGCGCCGTACGACGAGCCGGCCGAGACCGAGCCGACCTTCGAGGGCAACGCAGCGCTGAAGGCGCGCGCGGGCGTGCTCGCCACCGGGCTGCCGTCGCTGGCCGACGACAGCGGCCTGTGCGTCGACGCCCTCAACGGCATGCCGGGCGTGCTGTCCGCGCGCTGGGCGGGCCTCACCGACGCGCCGCGCCAGGAGAAGGACGACGCGAACAACGCCCTGCTGCTGGCCCAGCTGGCCGACGTGCCGGACGAGCGGCGCGGGGCGGCGTTCGTCTGTGCCGTCGCGTTCGCCGCGCCCGGCGAGCAGCACGTCCACCTCGTGCTCGGCCGGATGCCGGGGCGGGTCATCCGCGAGACCCGTGGCGACGGCGGCTTCGGCTACGACGTGCTGTTCTGCGCCGAGGGTCACGACGTCACGAGCGCGGAGCTGCCGGCGGCGGACAAGGACGCGATCTCCCACCGGGGGCAGGCGCTGCGCGAGATCGCGCCGCTGGTCGCGCGCGTGCTGTCCGCGCGCTGACGGGTCGGTGCGCCCGGCGAGACTCGAACTCGCACTGCACAGGACCTAAACCTGTTGCCTCCTGCCAATTGGGCTACGGGCGCGCCCGAGCAGTCTAGGTGCGCCCTACGGCCAGGTCGCGGCGGAGCTTGGCGACGTGGCCGGTGGCCTTGACGTTGTACTGCGCCAGCTCCACGCGGCCCTCGGCGTCGACCACCAGGGTGGAGCGGATCACGCCCTGCACGACCTTGCCGTAGAGCTTCTTCTCGCCGAACGCGCCCCAGGCCTGCATCACGGCCTTGTCCTCGTCGGAGAGCAGGGTGATGCCCAGGGAGTCGCGCTCGCGGAACTTCGCCAGCTTGGCCGGCTTGTCGGGGGAGACGCCGAGCACCTCGAACCCCTCGGCACGCAACGACTCCAGGGAGTCGCTGAAGTCGCACGCCTGCTTCGTGCAGCCCGGGGTCATCGCCGCCGGGTAGAAGTAGACGATCACGCGACGACCGCGCAGGTCGCTCAGCGTGACCTCGGCGCCGTCGTCGGTGGGCAGGGTGAAGTCGGGGGCGGCGTCGCCGGGCTGCAGTCGTTCGCTCACGGGGGTCCTCCGAGGTCCGGCCTTATTGCACATGATGTGCAACAACGTATGATGGGCAACAGTCCGGCAGCACGCCGGGCCGACGGCTGGCTCACGGTAGCGGAGGACGCGCATGCACGTTCCTGACGGGTTCCTCGACGCACCCACCTCGATCGCGACGGGGGTCGTCGCGGCTGCGGCCGTCGGCGTCGCGCTGCGCGGGGCCCGCCGCGAGCTCGACGAGCGCACCGCCCCGCTTGCCGGGCTGGCCGCCGCCTTCGTCTTCGCCGCCCAGATGTTCAACTTCCCGGTCGGGGCCGGTACGAGCGGGCACCTCCTCGGAGGAGCGCTCGCCGCCGTCCTGGTCGGCCCCTTCACCGCCGTCCTCTGTCTCAGCGTGGTGCTGCTGGTGCAGGCCCTGATGTTCGCCGACGGCGGCATCACGGCACTCGGCACCAACGTGGTGCTGCTCGGCGTCGTCGGCGTCCTCGCCGCGTGGCTCGTCTTCCGCGGGCTCCAGGCGGTGCTGCCGCAGCGCGTCGGACTCGTGGCGCCGCTCGCCGCCGTGTCCGCGTTCGTCGCCGTGCCGTCCGCGGCCCTCGCCTTCGTCGGCCTGTACGCCGTGGGCGGCACCGCGCCGATCGCCCTGGACTCCCTCCTCACCGCGATGCTGGGCTGGCACACGCTCATCGGTCTGGGGGAGGCCCTGATCACGGGGCTGGTGGTCGGCAGCATCGTGGCCGCCCGACCCGACCTGGTCCACGGCGCTCGGCGGGTGATGAGGAAGCAGGAGCTGGAGATCCGGACCAGCCCGGCCCCCGCCCCCACCGCCGCGGCCCCCGCGTCCGAGGTCGGCTCGTGAGTCGGCCCCGCGGCCGGGTGCCGACCCGTCTGGTGCTGGCCGGCCTCCTGGTCGCCACCCTGCTGATGGCCGGCGTCGTCAGCTTCTACGCCTCCTCGGCCCCGGACGGCCTCGACCGCGTCTCCCAGGACGAGGGATTCGCGAGCACCGAGAAGGAGCACGGCTCGGCCGGCAGCCCGCTCTCGGACTACGCCGTCGACGGCGTGGACGACGAGCGCGTCTCCGGAGGCCTGGCCGGGGTGCTCGGCGTCGGGGTCGTCCTGGTGCTCACCGCCGGGATCGCCTACGCCGTACGTCGGCGCCCCGGGAGCGTGTCCGAGGCCCGCACCGGGAGCCCGGACGCGGTCGAGACCGGGGCCCGCTGAGGTGGGGGCCGGGCACGGCCACCGGCTCCACTTCCACGGCCACTCGGTGGTCCACCGAGCCGCGCCGCACCACAAGATCCTCGCGTTGCTGCTCTTCGTGCTGGCCGTGGTCGCCACCCCAGCCGGTTGGTGGCCGCTGTTCGTCGTCGCCCTCGGGGTCCTGCTGGGCGTGGTGCTCGCGGCCCGGGTGCCGCTGAGGTTCCTGCTGCCCCGGATGGTCGTCGAGGTGCCGTTCCTGGTGTTCGCCCTCGTCATCCCGTTCGTCGCCACGGGGCCGCGCGTCGACCTCGGCCCGGTGTCGCTCAGCGAGCCCGGCCTCGTCGCGGCGGCCCTGCTGGCCGTCAAGGGAACGCTCGGCGTGCTCGCCAGCCTCACGCTCGCCGCCACCACCGAGCCGGTCGACGTCCTGCGCGGTCTGGAGCGGCTCCGCCTGCCGGCCACGCTGGTGCAGATCCTCGGCTTCATGATCCGCTACCTCGACGTGGTCACGGCCGACCTCGGACGCATGCGCCGCGGCCTGGTCGCGCGGGGCTTCGACGCTCGCAACCCGCGGCACTGGCCGGTCCTGGCCCGCACTGTCGGGGCGTTGTTCGTCCGCTCCTACGAGCGGGGCGAACGGGTGCACCTCGCGATGGTCTCCCGCGGTCTCCCGCCCGGTGGGAGCATGCCGCGGTGAGCGTCCCCGTCCTCGACGTCCGCGGGCTGGCCCACGCCTACCCCGACGGCCACCAGGCGCTGTACGGCGTCGACCTGCACGTCCACGCCGGCGAGCGGGTGGCCCTGCTGGGGCCGAACGGAGCCGGCAAGACCACGCTGGTCCTGCACCTCAACGGCCTGCTGCGGGCCGGAGCGGGCTCGGTCGCGGTCTCGGGCCTGCCGGTCGAGGACCGTCACCTGGGCGAGATCCGGCGACGCGTCGGTCTGGTGTTCCAGGACCCCGACGACCAGCTCTTCATGCCGCGGGTGCGCGAGGACGTCGCGTTCGGGCCGCGCAACCTGGGCCTGCGGGGCGCCGAGCTCGACGCGCGGGTGGCGGAGGCGTTGGAGCAGGTCGGGATGCTCGAGCACGTCGACCGCGCCCCCCACCACCTGTCGTTCGGGCAGCGGCGCCGGGTGGCGGTGGCCACCGTGCTCGCGATGCGGCCCGAGATCCTCGTGCTCGACGAGCCGTCGTCGAACCTCGACCCGGCCTCGCGGCGCGAGCTGGCCGACATCCTGCGCAGCCTCGACGTCACCGTCCTGATGGTGACGCACGACCTGCCCTACGCCCTCGAGCTCTGCCCGCGGTCGGTGGTGCTGTCCGAGGGCCACGTGGTAGCCGACGGGCCCACCGGCGAGGTGCTGGCCGACGAGGCGCTGATGACGCGGCACCGGCTGGAGCTGCCCTTCGGTTTCGATCCCCGGACCGTGGGCACGCGTAGACCCGGGTAACCTACCGACCCAGCGGTCAGGCCGGCACGGCCCAACCCCCCGACGACCTGCGACCGAGGAGTGCTTCTCGTGGCACCTGCTGAATCTTCTGACTCCGCCGACAAGCGGGACGGGTCCGCCCCCAGCCCCGACACGCTCGAGCGCGAGATGGAGCAGACCCGGCTCCGGCTGGCCGCCACCATCGACGAGCTCGTCGACCGCACCAGCCCCAAGCGCGTCGTACGCCGTGAGGTCGCGTCGGTGCGCGCCGCCTTCGTCGACGAGCAGGGCAACCCCCGCACCGACACCATCGCCAAGGTCGCCGGCGGGGTGGCTGGGCTCGTGGTGCTGCTGGTGGTCATCCGCCGCGTGACGCGCTGACCTCCCACCCCGCTGCGGCGGACGGTCCCGACGGCTCGGGGCCCGTCACTGCACCAGCAGCTTGAGGACCAGCGCACCCGTCTCGTGCTCCTCGACGTCGATGGCGCCGGGGTTCTCGATGACGATCTGCGCCGTGGTGCGGCCCGGGCCGAAGTCGATGTACTGCTCCGGGCTCGCGTGCACGTGCATCTCCCCGGCGCGGTCGGACTGGATCTGCAGGGTGATGGGGGAGTCGATGTCCGCCTCGACCACCTCGGCCTGCGGGCTGACCTGGTCACCCTGGACGGTCACGTCGACGACCAGACCGGTCGGCGCAGGAGCGGCCGTCTTCGAGGGCGGGGTGCGGGTCGGCTTCGTCGCGGACGGCGACGCGGACAGCGTCTCCCCGGGAGCCTCGCTCGCGGTGTCGGAGGGCGTCGCGCTCTCCGACCCGGTCGGCGGGGCCGCGACCTCGGCCGCGGGCTCGTCCTGACCGCAGCCGGACAACCCGGCGAGGGCGAGGGCGCTCACCGCGGTGAGCACGGCGGAGCGGGAGACCAGGGCACGGCGGGCGGGGCGCATGCGGGTCATTCTCGCTGGTGCTGCCCCCCGGGTCGGCAGCGGCACCCCGACGGCGCGGGAGAAAGCGGCCGGATCAGCTGGCGCGGCCCTCGGTGCGGATGGCGAAGATCTCGGCGTAGAGGTCGTAGGCGTCCGGTCGGCGCTTCTGCTGGGCCGGTACGACGGCCTCGGACCCGGTGACGTCAGGGCTGTCCGGACTTCGGGGAGCGGCCACTTCGGCGGTCGACGTGGCGCCCGGCGATCCCGCGGCGGGCTCACGTCTCTGCTGGGCGTGGATCATGGCATCGGTCCTCTTCCCCGTACGGCGGGAGGTCGTCCACGACCCGCGTGGTCGAGGGATACCCGTGCGCCCGCGGCGGAAACGTCCGCGGAGCGTCGCTGGCTAGACATGTCAGGGACAACTGCACGACACCCCCTGAGGTCACGCTCGGGTCATGAGCCTGTCGGAACCGCGCCCCGTCGGTCACCCCGGTCCCACCGGCCCCTCAGGTGAGGGGCACCGGCGACCGGCGCCGTTCGGGCCAGGTCCTGAGGCCACCGTCGAGCAGGTGCTCGCCGTGGCCCACCGGGGGGCGAGCGCCCGTGCCCCGGAGAACACGCTGGCCGCTGTGCGGCTGGCCGCCGACCTGGGTGCCGACGCGGTCGAGGTCGACCTGCAGCGCACCCGGGACGGTGCGCTGGTGCTCCTGCACGACGCCGGGCTGGGGCGGACCACGGACGCCGCGACGCGGCTGCGGGGGCGGGGGCCGTGGTCGGTCGGCAGCCTGACGCTGGAGGAGGTCCGCCGGCTCGACGCGGGCAGCTGGAAGGCGCCGGAGTTCGCCGGCGAGACGGTGCCGACGCTGGCCGAGACGCTGGACGTGGTCGGGGCCCGCCCCGGCTTGCGTCTGCTCGTGGAGCTCAAGCTGCCCGAGCGGCACCCCGGCATCGTCGCCGACCTCGCCTCCGAGCTGACCCGGGCGCACGCTGGCGGCGTCGTCGACCTCTCCCACCTGGTGGTCCAGTCCTTCGACGTCGCGGCGGTCAAGGAGCTCAAGGCCCGCTGCCCCCGGCTCACCGTCGGGGTCCTCGGCCTGCCGCCCCGCGAGCACCTGCCGGCGCTGGGCACCTGGGCGGGACAGGTCAACCCGCACCACGCCGCTCTCGACGCCGGCTACGTCGAGGCGGTGCACGCCAACGGCATGCGTTGCCTGACCTGGACCGTCGACCACCGCTTCGCGATGCGGCGGGTCCTGCGGGCCGGCGTCGACGGCGTCATCACGAACCGGCCGGACGTGTTCCTCCGACAGCGCTGAGCGGGCGCGGCGGGGCGGGCCCGCGGGGCGGCGCCTCGAGGGGCCGTGCTGCCGAACCCGCTGCCAGCGCCGCCTCGACCCGGTCGGCGTCGCCGGCGACGAAGACCAGCTCGGTGTTCCTCAGGTGCGAGACCCGGCCGACCTTGGAGCCGTCGGGCCCGTGGATGCCGATCTGCGCCCCGACGTACCTCTTGCTGTCGAAGGCCAGGACGCCGACGCGGGGGTGCCCGGCCTCGCGCAGCGAGCGGGTCATCTGCTCCGGGGTCACCCAGGACTCGTCGTTGTAGGAGACGACCACCACGTCCGCGCGCGCGGACCGGATCAGCGCGTCGAGGGCGGCGGGCATGTCGGCCTTGCGGTTGAACACGCTGCGGGTGGAGTCCTCGCGGGCGTCGACGCGCTTGCAGGCCACGCCGTAGTGCGCGGGGGCGTCCCAGCGCACCAGCGTCTCCCACACGTGGTAGTTGGTGAAGTAGCGGTGGTGGTTGTACGGCGGGTCGAGGTACATGAGGTCCACCGGGTCCAGGGCGGCCACCGCGGACACGGCATCGTCCTGCACCGTGCGGCCCGTCCCCGGCACGAGCACGGGCGCACGCAGGGTCAACGTGCGTTGCGCGCGCGGTGCCCAGGTCTTCAGGTAGGCCATCTGCACGCCGGTCGTGGAGTCGACGCGGTCGGCTGCCATCAGCAGGCTGGCGAGGAGCAGGGGCCGCAGCGGGGATTCGCCCCAGCGCTCCTCGATGGCCTCGCGGACGGCGTCGACCCGCGCCCCGTTCTCGGGCCGCAGGAAGCGTGACTGCTCGCAGAAGGTGGCGGTGAAGTAGCCGCGGCGGCCCGGCAGGGCGTCCAGCTCGGCCAGCGCACCGGCGAGCTCGTCGGTGTCGACCGTCGCACCGTCCGTGGCCACGAAGCAGTCGCTGAGCACGGCGCTGTAGCTGGCGGTGTCGACGGCGGTGGTCCGCAGGCCACGCCGCTTGAGCTCCTGGGCCACGCGGGTCGTGCCGGTGAAGAGGTCCACCGCGGTGCGAGCGCCGGTCGCCTCCGCCAGCGCCCCCAGCACCGGGACGAGCTTGCGCTTCGATCCCAGGTACTTGATCATTCGGCGACCCTAGACCAGCCGAACGGTCAGACCTGCGCGCCGCTTCGGCCCGCGACGCGCATGCAGGGGCGGACTACGGCAGCATGGGCGGCGCGGGACCAAAGTCCCGACTGGGCGGCAGAGATGAGGGGTCGATGGTCGAGGACGTGACCAGCGCGCGGCAGGGGCGCTGCGGTGACGGGTTCCGGTTGTACGCCGAGATCTACGCGCTCCGGCTGGTCCAGAAGGAGCACGACGCCGTCGTCCCGGCACCTGCCGAACCGATGGTCGAGCTGCTCGGGGTCGTCGTGCCGGAGACGCCGCGCTAGGTTCGGCGCATGCGTTATCGACCACTGGGCCGCAGCGGCTGTGCCGTGTCCTCCCTCGCCCTGGGGACCATGACCTTCGGCGCCGAGAGCGACGAGGCGGAGTCGCACGCCGTGCTCGACGCCTTCGTCGCAGCAGGCGGCACGCTCGTCGACACCGCCGACGTCTACTCGGCCGGGGTCTCGGAGGAGATCATCGGGAGGTGGCGCCGTGACCGGCCCGCCGACGTCACGGACCCGGTGGTGCTGGCCACCAAGGGTCGCTTCCCCATGGGCACGGCCCCGAACACCAGCGGGTTGTCCCGACGCCACCTGACCCGCGCGCTCGACGCCTCCCTGGGACGCCTCGGCGTCGAGGTCGTCGACCTCTACCAGGTGCACGCCTTCGACGCCTGGACGCCGTTGGAGGAGACGCTCCACACGCTCGACGCCTTCGTCCGGGCCGGCAAGATCCACTACTACGGGCTGTCGAACTTCACCGGCTGGCAGCTCACCAAGGCCGTCCACGTGGCCCGGTCCCTGGGCCTGGCCGAGCCCGTGACCCTGCAGCCGCAGTACTCCCTGCTGGTGCGCGAGGTCGAGTGGGAGATCGTGCCCGCCGTCCTCGACGTCGGCCTGGGGATGCTGCCGTGGGGTCCGCTCGGCGGCGGCTGGCTGAGCGGCAAGTACCGCCGCGACCAGCGACCGACCGGGGCCACCCGGTTGGGCGAGGATCCCGGCCGGGGCATGGAGGCGTGGGACCGACGCGGCACGGAGCAGACCTGGGACGTGGTGAGCGCGGTCGAGGCCGTGGCCGAGGCACGCGGCGTCTCGATGGCCGAGGTGGCGCTGTCGTGGCTGACGGACCGCCCGGGCGTCACGTCCACGATCCTGGGCGCTCGCACCGTCGAGCAGCTCGCCACCAACCTGCGCGCCGACGACCTGCGGCTGGAGGACGACGAGCGGTCCCGCCTGGACCTCGCGAGCGCGCCGCGGGTGGGGGACTACCCGTACGGCTCGCTGGGGGTCTCGCAGCGCGAGCGCCGACTCGACGGCGCACACGACTGACCGGCCGGTCGCCCGCGAGCCGAGCCTCGCTCAGGCCCCGGCCTCGACCTCCAGGTCGGCGTGCCAGGACTCGGTCCGCTCGCTGACCGTCCACCCCAGCGACGTGTAGAGCCCGTCGGCGCCGGTGGGGGAGTCGGCGTCGACCTCGAGGTTCACCCGGTTGCGTCCGCGCCCGGCGGCGTCGCGCAGCACGGTGCCGAGCAGGGCCTTGGCGACGCCCCGGCCGCGGGCCCGCCGGTGGACGCCGATGTAGTCGACGTAGCTGCCGGCCCGGCCGTGCTCGTCGGGGGCGAGCACGGAGCTGACGAGCGCGCCGCCCGGCTCGCCGTCGACCTCGGCGATCCACCAGTGGTCCCACCGGTGACCGGGGTCCTCGCGCAGGCGCTGGAGGAACTCCGGGAAGCTCTCGCGGTAGGAGTTGAAGTGGTCGGCGAACGACTCCTCGAGCATCTGGTGCACCACCTGGAGGTCCCCGGCGACCGGCAGGTCGTTCTCGTGGGTCGCGACCCGTCGTACGACGACGCCGTCCCGGACCTCACCGAAGCCGTCGAGGTCCTCGGTGCCGCGCGTCATGTTCATCCAGGTCCGCACGTGCCGGTAGCCGGCGGCCTCGAGGCGGCGGCGCTGGTCGACGTCCTCGGCGTCGGCGTAGGCGTCGAGCTGCGTGGAGGTCAGCCCGCGCAGCCGTGCCGTGTCGGCGGCCGCCCCACGGGCCCAGGCGAGCAGGTGCGCCGCTGCCGCGTCCACCACGTCCTGGGCCCGCTCGGCCTGCTCGGCACGTTGCGCCTGCTCGCTGGTCTCGCCGATGCGCACCGGCGCGCAGGTGAGCTCGATGCCGGTGCGGCCTGCGGCCCGGTCGTGGACCGCGACCCAGCCCAGCAGCCGACCCTCGGAGTCCTCGACGAGCAGCTGCCGTCGCGTCCACGAGCCCGTGCCGGTGACCGTCGCGGCGACAGCGCGCTGGTCCACCTTCGCCTGGCCGCGCACCGCGTCGCGGTGGGCCGCGACCAGCGTGGCCAGCGCGGCCACGTCGTCCTCGGCGGGCTCACGGGCGAGCAGCCCGTTCGGCAGGGGGGGCAGGTCGCGAGGCGTGGTCACGCGGTCATTGTCACCGACGCGACCCTGCGCGTGCCGCTCAGGCGGCCGGAGCGGCGTCGAGCAGGGCGATCAGGCGCGCCAGCTGGGGGCGGACGTCGGTGAGGGTGACGGTGCACCCGGCGCTGCGTGCGTCGCGGGTGAAGGCGAGCAGCTGACGCACGCCGTGGGAGTCGCAGAAGTCGAGCTCGTCGAGGCAGAGGTCGACGGCGGCGGCGCCGCTCAGGTCGACGGCGGCAAGGTGGTCGGCGAGACCTTCGTGGGTGGCGATGTCGACCTCGCCGCGGACGTGGACGAGCAGGTGGGGCGGCCGCAGCTCGACGGCGACCTCGACAGGTCGCGCGGGGGCAGCCACGTCGGCGCTGAGGACGGTGGTGGTGCTGGTCATGGAACCGGTCATAGGGAGGAGCCTCCGAGGCGTGGGGTGGCCTCGCTCGGTGTTCTCCGGGATCGACGCTCGCCTTTCTGGCCGCGCACGAGAAATCCCGGCACTGGCGACGGTACGCCGCGACGAGGAAAAATCACAGTCGCGAGGTTTGGCGCCCCGCGAGTCGGGCACAACTTCACCCTTTGGGGTGAGGCGTTCCCCGGGGCCCCTCGCCGTCGGGGCCGGACGCACGAAAGGCCCCGTCCGAGAGACGGAGCCTTGTCGTACGGGCCTGGAGGCCGCCGTACGCCAGGTAGGACTTGAACCTACAACCCGCTGATTAAGAGTCAGCTGCTCTGCCAATTGAGCTACTGGCGCGTGAAGCGGTCCCACCGTACCAGCGCGCGCGGCAGCAGATGAAATCGAGGGACGCAGCCACTGCGCGCGACCAATCCGCGCACGACCGTCCGGCGAACTATCCTTGACACGACACAGTCTGCTGCCGTTGCGAGGAAGAGGTGCCCATGGCGTCCGAGCCGACCCTGCGCCTGGTGCACGCCCGCGAGCCGAACGACGTGGACCTCCTCGTCGGCAAGGTCGCGCGCGGTGACTCCAGCGCCTTCGAGCGTCTCTACGACGCCGTCGGGGCTTCCGTGTACGGCGTCGCCCGCCGGGTCGTCCGCGACCCGAGCCGGGCCGAGGACGTCGCCCAGGAGGTCTTCCTCGACGTCTGGCGCAAGGCCCCCAGCTTCGACCGGACCCGCGGTTCGGCCAAGACCTGGATCATGACGATCGCCCACCGCCGCGCCGTCGACGCCGTCCGGCGCAACGAGACCCAGAAGCGGTACGACGGCCACGCGGTCGTCGAGGAGGTCGGTCACGACGAGCCCGCGGACACGGTCCTGCGCACGGAGGAGCACCAGGAGGTCCGGGGCTGCCTGGAGTCCCTCACCGAGCTCCAGCTCGAGTCGGTGCAGCTGGCGTACTTCAACGGCTACACCTACAACGAGGTCGCCTCGATCCTCGACAAACCCCTTCCGACCATCAAGACCCGCATGCGGGACGGCCTGATCCGCCTGCGCGACTGTCTGGAGACCACCGCATGAACGTCGACGTCCACACCCTCTCGGGTGCCTACGCCCTCGATGCCCTGAGCAACGGCGAGCAGGACACCTTCCGCACCCACCTCGACGCCTGCCCAGCCTGCCGGGAAGAGGTCCAGGAGCTGCGCCACGCCGCCGCCCGGATGGGTGCGGCCCAGTGGTCGTCCCCGTCGCCGGCCCTGCGGACCCGCATCCTGGAGGCTGCCGCCCGCACGCCGCAGCTGCCGCCCGCACGCTCGGTCTCGCCGAGCCGCGACACCGGCAACGACGTGCCCGGGGCGCCGGTCGTCGACGACCTCACGCGCCGGCGCTGGCCCGCGATGCTGGCGGCGGCGGCCGCGGTCGTCGCGCTGGCCCTCGGCGGTGTGACCGCCGTCCGCTCGCTCGACGACGGTGCCGGCGACCTGACGGCCGGGCCGGCGAAGGTCTTCGAGGCCGACGACGTGCGTCGGGCCACCGTGGAGACCTCGAACGGAGGTGCCCTCACCGTCGGCATCTCCGAGAGCCGCAACGAGATGGCGGTCGACGCCCGGGAGCTGCCGCCCCTGGACCGTCAGCACGTCTACCAGCTCTGGACCATGGCCGACGACTCGACGGTCGGCGTGGCCATCCTCACCGACGACACCACCGGTGCCTCGATGGGCCTGCCCGCCCCGGACACCAGGGTCGCGGTGACGGTCGAGCCGGCCGGTGGCTCGGACCAGCCGACGAGCGAGCCGATCGTGGAGGTCGACCCCACGCAGGTCTGACACGTCCGCGGTGGCGGTCCCTGGGGGCCCGTCCCGCGGCCGGGTCAGTCGTCGTCGGTCGGCAGCGCCGTACCCGTCAGCTCCAGCACCGCCATGGCGGCGTTGTGCCCGCCGACACCGGTGACCGCGCCGCCGCGGCGTGACCCGGCACCGCACACGAGGACGTTGTCGGCCTCACCCGCCACGCCCCAGCGGTGTGCGGCTCCCGACGGGCCCTCCGCCTCGGCCGCCTCGTCGTCCCACGGCCACGACAGCGGGCCGTGGAAGGCGTGGCCGCCCGGCATCGCCAGCGCCGTCTCGACGTCCTGCGGGGCGAGGGCCTGCAGGCACGGGTTGCCGTGCCGGTCCAGCGAGATGAGGGTCTCGAGCGGCTCCTCGAGGTGCACGTTGACGGCGTCGAGCATGCGCAGCACGAGCTCGTCGCGCTGGGCCTCGACGTGGCCGGAGAACAGCCGCGCCGGGGTCTGCAGGCCGAAGTAGGTGAAGGCGTGCTTGCCGTGGACCGCCATCGTGCCGAGGATCGAGGGGTCGGTGAGGGTGTGGCAGAACAGGTTGCCCGGCGGGATCTCGGGGATCAGGCCCTCCTGGGCCTCGAGGTAGGCCTCCTGCAGCTGCTCGTAGCCCTCGGCGACGTGGAACGAGCCCGAGAAGGCCATGGGCGGCGACATCTGGTTGCGCAGGCGGGGCAGCTTCTCCAGCAGCATGTTGATCTGCACCTGGGCGCCCTCGGGGCGCGGTCCGGGGTTGTCGCCGAGCAGCAGCCGCATCACCCACGGCGCCACGTTGCCGAGCACGTAGGAGCAGTCGACCGCGTGCTCGAGGCCGCCGTGGCGGAAGGTCACGCGCGCCTCGCGGCCGTCGGTGTGCACACCCGTGACGAAGGCCCGGGTCACGATCTCGCCCCGGTGGCGGCGTACGGCGCCCTCGAGCAGGTCGGTGAGCGCACCCATGCCGCCCAGCGGCACCGACCAGGCTCCGGCGCTGCCGATGACGGCGTGCTGCAGGAAGGTCCGGTTGGGGGTGAGGTCGGGGTCGTTGAGGTCGGCGAAGGTGCCGATGAGGGCGTCGGTGGCGACCAGCCCGCGCACCAGGTCGTCGGCGAAGCGCGTCTCCAGGGTCTGCCCGAGCGGCCGCTCGGCCAGCAGCTCCCACACGTCGGGGGCCAGCAGTTCGCGCACCTCGGCAGCCGGGCGCAGCGGCTCCAGCAGCGTGGGGCGCAGCGTCGCCCCCGCGGCGGTGAGCTGGGAGCGGAAGGCCTGCCAGCTCTCGTACTCCCGGCCCGAGCCGGTCAGCTGGGCGAAGGAGTCGGCCGTCATGCCGGTCGGGCTGCTCTCGATGACGAGCCCGGTGTGGCGACCCCCGCGGATCGTCGGCACGTACGCCGCCATGCGGCGCGCGCGCAGGGGCGCCTCGACGCCGAGGTCCTCCAGGATCCGGGGCGGCATCGGTCCGACCCGGTGGGCGTAGGTCGACATCCGCACCGGCAGCCCGGCGAAGCTCTGGTGACTCGTGGCGGCGCCGCCGACCTGGCCGAGCCGCTCGAGGACCAGCACCGAGAGGCCGCTGAGGGCGAGGTAGCCCGCAGCGACGAGGCCGTTGTGGCCGCCTCCGACCACGACGACGTCGTAGCGTGGCTGCTGGGTGGGGACCGTCATCGAGGCACAAGGTACTAGTCCGAGGCGGCTGTCCGGGTGGTCTGGGCGAAGACGCGCGGGCGCGGGAACAACCGGTCGTGCATACTGGTTGAAGCGTCAACCGATCGATTTCCGAGGAGGACGTCGTGCCTGCTGTCACCGTCGAGGACCTGACCACCCTGCCGCGCCTGCACGGACCCACGCTGGGCGACACCGCCCGCCCGGTGCTCCAGGTGACGACGGGCCCGCGCGGCTACGAGGGCGAGGGCTTCCCGGTGCGCCGGGCCTTCGCCGGCGTCGACCTGCGACTGCTCGACCCCTTCATCCACCTCGACCAGATGGGCGAGGTGGAGTACGCCCCGGGTGAGCCCAAGGGCACACCCTGGCACCCGCACCGTGGCTTCGAGACCGTCACCTACATGATCGACGGCGTCATGGACCACCAGGACTCCGAGGGCGGCGGCGGGTCGATCACCGACGGCGACACCCAGTGGATGACCGCCGGTTCCGGCCTGCTGCACATCGAGACCCCGCCGGAGTGGCTGGTCGCCAGGGGTGGGCTGTTCCACGGCCTGCAGCTGTGGGTCAACCTGCCCCGGGCCCAGAAGTGGGCGCAACCGCGCTACCAGGACCTGCGGTCCTCCCAGCTCGGCCTCACCACGAGCGCCGACGCGGGTGCGTTGGTGCGGGTCATCGCCGGCGACGTCGGCGGGCAGACCGGGCCGGGGTCGACGTACACCCCGATGGCGATGGTGCACGCCACCCTCGCCCCGGGCTCCCACCTCGACCTGCCCTGGGACGTCGACTTCAACGCGCTCGTCTACGTGCTCGCCGGACGCGGGCACGTCGGAGGGGAGAGGCGGCCGCTCGAGGCGGGACAGCTCGCGGTCCTGGGCCGCGGCGACTTCCTGCAGGTCGGTGCCTCCGAGCGGCAGGACGCCCACCAGCCCACCCTGGAGGTCGTGGTCATCGGTGGCCGCCCGATCCGCGAGCCGGTGGCCTGGGGCGGACCGTTCGTGATGAACACCAAGGCCGAGGTGATGCAGGCCTTCGAGGACCACCAGAAGGGCCGCCTCGGCGTGATCCCGCCGGTGCACGGCGCGCCGACGCGCGTGGTCGAGGGCTGAGCCTCCGCTGCTGAGCGACCCGGTTCGGGCATCCTTGACCCGGTGAGCGACGAGCGACGTACGGCCTGGGAGGACGTGACGGCCTGGCCGCTGGTGGCGGCCGCGGTGGTGTTCCTGGTGGCGTACGCCTGGCCCATCCTCGACCCCTCGCTGTCGTCGGGGTGGGGGGCGGTCTGCGCCACGGTCGTCGGGCTGGTGTGGCTGCTCTTCGCGGTGGACTACGCGGTCCGGCTCGCCCTCTCCGAGCAGCGCGGCCGTTTCGTGCGCGACAACCTGGTCGACCTGGCCAGCGTGATCCTGCCGCTGCTGCGACCCCTGCAGCTGCTGCGGCTGGTGCGGGCACTGCGGATCCTGGACCGCAAGCTGGGGGAGAGCCTGCACGGCCGGGTCGGCTACTACCTCGTCGCCGCGTCGTCGCTGGCCGTGGTCATCGCCTCCCTCGCCGTGCTCGACGCCGAGCGGGAGGCGGAGGGGGCCAACATCACCTCGATCGGCGACGCGGTCTGGTGGGCCTTCACGACGATGACCACCGTCGGGTACGGCGACCAGTACCCGGTCACCACCGTGGGCCGCTGCATCGCCGTGGGGCTGATGCTCTTCGGAGTGGGACTCCTGGGCAGCGTCACGGCCTCCCTCGCCTCGCTGCTGCTGGACCGGGTGGCCGAGGAGGACGAGGCGGACCGGACCGCGACGCGGCGCGACCTCGAGGAGCTGACCCGCGAGACCGCCACCCTGACCGCGGAGATCCAGCGGCTCCACCGGCGGCTCGACGAGCGAGGGCCCGCCTGAGCAGTTCGCCGACGGCGTGGCGCGTCATGTGGAGGTGGCTCGGCCGGGCACGGCACGCAGGCGTTCCTCGGGGTGCCACCCGAGGTGGTTGAGCCCCGGACCCACCGACCAGCGGACGAAGCCGCGCCAGCCGTCGACGTCGCGGCGGTAGGCCTCGAGGTCCCCGACGTGCCAGGTGCCGTCGACGAGGACCTGGACCTCGCGGATGCGGTCGGGGCGGAGGTCGACGTACGTCATGGGGGGCTCCCTGGCTCGGTCGACCCCGAAGCACGAAGACTAGCGACCGACCGGCCCCGTCGTCGCTAGGCGATCCGGTCCGGCTCGCTGCCGGCGGCGCCGTCCCCGTGCTCGAGCTCGGCGCGCGCGTGCTTGGACTCCGCCGCCGCCACCCGTTGGGTGAGGCTCCCGGTGCGGAGCCGGCGCTGGTCGCTCAGCTCGTTGCTCCCCGCGCCCGTCCGACCGGCACGGTCGGACGCCTCGCTCTGGCCACCGGGCGGGAGGTCGCGGGTGTCGTACCCAGGGACGGCGCCGGTCCAGTACTGCAGGAGGGGCAGGGGCAGTCGGGTGGTCTCGGAGACCACGTCCAGGCTGTGCCCGGCGTCGACGGCGTCGAGGACCGCGACGCGCACGCGGCGTTCGTGGTCGAGGAAGGTGACGGCAAGGCGTTCGAGGCTCGCCAGCGTGTCCGGCTGAGCCCCACCACCATCGTCCGAGGAGCCGCTCATGCCCCCTGATGATAGTCGTGTCGGGCGTGCCCGTCATCAGTGTCGAGGAACGAGCGACGGGCGCCTCCAGTTGACGTCCCGCCGCATCAGGACCACTCTGGGACGATCGTCCTGCTTGCCCTGAAGGGGTGCTTATCAGTATCGAAGCCGTCCACAGCTCACCCGCACCGGTGGGGGCCCGCCCCGTCCGTGTCTTCATCCTCGACGACCACGAGCTGGTCCGCCGCGGGTTGAAGGACCTGTTCGAGGCCGAGGACGACTTCGAGGTGGTGGGCGAGTCGGGATCGGCGAAGGACGCCCAGGCGCGGATCCCGGCCCTGCGCCCGGACGTCGCCATCCTCGACGGGCGGCTGCCTGACGGCACGGGTGTCGAGGTGTGCCGGGCGGTCCGCTCGGTGGACCCCTCGATCCGGGCCGTCATCCTGACGTCGTACGACGACGACGAGGCGCTCTTCGCCGCGATCATGGCCGGCGCGGCCGGCTACCTGCTCAAGCAGATCATCGGCGTCGACTTCCTGGAGGCGATCCGGCAGGTCGCCGACGGACAGTCCCTGCTCGACCCGGCCGTCACCCAGCGGGTCCTCGACCGGCTGCGCAACGGCGGGGCGCACGAGCCCGAGGAGCTGCGGCAGCTCACCCCGCAGGAGCGGCACGTCCTCGACCTCATCGCGGAGGGCCTGACCAACCGGCAGATCGGCGAGAAGCTGTTCCTCGCCGAGAAGACCGTGAAGAACTACGTCACCAGCGTCCTGGCCAAGCTCGGCATGCAGCGCCGGACCCAGGCCGCCGTCTTCGTCTCGAAGCTGCTCGAGCAGCCCCGCTGAGCACCCGCGGGTCAGCCCTCAGCACGGAAAGAGCCCCAGGCGCCGGAGTGACCGGCCGGCCTGGGGCTCTTTCGCTCGGGGTGAATGACGGGACTTGAACCCGCGACATCCGCGACCACAACGCGGCGCTCTACCAGCTGAGCTACATCCACCATGTCGGCGCGACCGCGGGTGAGACCCGCGATCGGCAACGGCGAGAAGTGTACCTGCTCCTCAGGCGGGTCCCGGACCGGGGCCGTCCTGCGGCTCCGGTGCCGGACGGTGGTCGTCCGGCTGCGAGGACGTCTCGGGCTCGGCCGGTGACGCGGGTGCCTCGTCCCCCGTCAGGCCGGTGAGCGTGCCCCCGTGCCGGGCGGCCAGCTCGCGAGCCTCGACCGACGTCGGGCCGGGCGGCGGCACGAAGACCGCCTCGCGGTAGTAGCGCAGCTCCTCGATGCTCTCCTGGATGTCGGCCAGGGCTCGGTGGTTCCCGCGCTTGGTGGGGGAGTTGAAGTAGGTGCGTGGGTACCACCGACGCGACAGCTCCTTGATGGAGGAGACGTCGACGACGCGGTAGTGCAGGAACGCGTCGAGCTCGGGCATGTCGCGCGAGATGAAGAGCCGGTCGGTGCCGACGGTGTTGCCCGCCAGCGGCGGCCGGGAGCCCTCGGCGCAGTGCTCGCGCACGTAGGCCAGCACCTGCTCCTCGGCCTCGGCCAGGGTGATGCCGCCCTCGAGCTCCTCCAGCAGGCCCGAGGAGGTGTGCATGTCGCGCACGAACGGCACCATCTGCTCCAGGGCCGCGGCGGGCGGCTTGATGACGACGTCCAGCCCCTCACCCAGCACGTTGAGCTCGAAGTCGGTGACGAGTGCCGCCACCTCGACGAGGGCGTCGGACTCCACCAGGAGCCCCGTCATCTCACAGTCGATCCACACCAGCCGGTCAGTCACGCTGCGACCTTACTCACCGGAGGTGCACGCCAGTGGGAGACTCGGCCGCATGAGCGAGCACCCGTCCCGGCACGCCGACTTCGTCGCCGGTCTCCCCAAGGCCGAGCTGCACGTCCACCACGTCGGGTCGGCCTCGCCGCGCATCGTCGCCGAGCTCGCCGAGCGCCATCCCGGCACCGTGCCGTCGGACCTCGACGCGTTGCAGGAGTTCTACACCTTCCGCGACTTCGCCCACTTCATCGAGGTCTACCTCGCCGTGGTCGACCTGGTCCGGACGCCCGAGGACGTGCGGATGCTCACCTACGAGATCGCCGCGGACATGGCGGGGGAGAACATCCGCTACGCCGAGCTCACCTGCACGCCGTACACCAACGTGAGGGCGGGGGTGCCGATCGAGGCGTTCGTCGAGGCGATCGAGGACGCCCGGGTGGCCGCCGAACGCGACCACGGCGTCGTCCTGCGCTGGGTGTACGACGTGCCGGGCGAGTTCGGCGTGGAGGCGGCCGCGGAGACCGTCACCTACCTCGACACGGCCCCCTCGGCGCTGGTCGGGTTCGGGCTCGGCGGGCCGGAGGTCGGCGTACCGCGACCGCAGTTCCGACCCTACTTCGACGCCGCCCGCGCCGCCGGGCTGCACTCCGTGCCTCACGCGGGGGAGACGACCGGTCCGCAGACGGTCTGGGACGCGATCCGGCTGCTGGGCGCCGAGCGGATCGGCCACGGCACGTCCTCGGTGCAGGACCCCGAGCTGCTGGCGCACCTGGCCGAGACCGGCATCCCGCTGGAGGTGTGCCCGACCTCGAACCTCGCCACCCGAGCGGTGGCGTCGTACGAGGAGCACCCGGTCCGCGCCATGGTCGAGGCCGGCGTCACGATCACGATCGGAAGCGACGACCCGCCGATGTTCGGGACCCGGCTGACCAAGGAGTACGAGATCGCCGCCGAGCTGCTCGACCTCGACGAGGCGGGGGTGGCCGACCTCGCTCGGGCCGGGGTGCGGTGCTCCTTCGCCGACGACGCGACGAGGACACGGCTGCTGGACGAGATCGACGCGTACGCCGCCTCGCCCCGCTAGTCGTCGCGACGGGCGGCCACGACGGCGAGCAGGGCGGCGCGCAGGGCGTCCCACGTCTCAGGTCCCACCCGCTGGCGCCACTCCCGCTCGATCTCGTCGATCAGCCGCTCGCTGGCGGTGACCGCGGCCCGCCCGTCCGGGGTGAGGCGCAGGATCCGGACCCTGCGGTCGGTCGGGTCACGCAGGGACTCGAGCAGGCCCCGCTCCTCGAGGGCGTTGGCGAACTCGCCCAGGGCCTGCTTGGTCATGCCCACGCGCTCGGCGAGGTCGGTGACGCGCATGCCGTCGGGCGGCGTGAGGCTGAGGAGCCGGATCTGCGACGACCGCAGCCCGCGGCCGGAGGCGGGCATGCCCGGGGTCCCGGGCCGGCTCGTCCGGTCGTGCATGTCACGTCGCAGCCCGTCCATGACCTGGCCGAGGAGGCTCAGGGCGTGGTCGGGGAAATTGTCCTTGACCCCATTCATAAGGCAACCTTACTATCGACGAGGTAGGAAGGTTACCTGACTGACGGAGGTGGACGCGGTGGCGGAGACGACCCACGCAGGCGGGCGGGTCCGCACCTCGTTGCCGCCGGTGCCGGAGATGACGGTCGCGGCCCTGCTCGGGGTCACGCCCGACGAGGTGGACGACCGGCTCGGCGCGCTGGTGCGTCGGGCGGGAGCCGGCGTCCACCTCGCCGGATCGGCCGCGGTCACGGTGGTCTCACACTCCTTGGGAGCACCGGCGACGCACGGCGTCTACCGCGTGTCGGGTCGGACCGAGGAGGGCGGGACCTGGTCGATGTTCTGCAAGGTCCTGCAGCACCCGCGCCACTGGGACGGGCTCGCCCAGATGCCCCCGGAGGTGGCCCAGCACTTCGCCGACAACTTCCCCTGGCGCACCGAGCTCGAGCTGTGGGACCCACGGGTCCAGGCGTCGTTCCCCGACGGCCTGCGCAGCCCGGTGCTGCACGAGCTGGTCGAGCTCGCGGACGACCGCATCGCGGTGTGGCAGGAGGACGTCGCGCTGCTGCCGGGCGACGCCGGCGCGGTGTTCGACCTCGACCGCTTCGACCGAGCCGGCTACCTGCTGGGCCGCTGGAACGCGCGCTCGACCACGCCGGAGGTGCTGGGCGTCACGGACCTGCCCGTCGGCTTCGGCCTGCGGATGTACGCCGAGCAGGCGGTCCCGGGTCGTGGCCTCGCCCCGCTGGCCGACGACGGGTTGTGGGAGCACCCGTGGCTGGTCGAGCACGCCGACCTGCGAGCCGTGCTCGGGCGGCTGGGGGAGCGGATCGCCGACGACCTCGCCCGTCTCGACACGATGGTGCAGTGCCTGCCGCACGGCGACGCCAGCCCGCAGAACCTGCTGGTGCCGGTGGCGGGCGACCCGGCCGAGCTGGTGGTCATCGACCTGTCCTTCCGGACCGCGCACGCGCTCGGCTTCGACCTGTCCCAGCTGCTCGTCGGGCTGACCCAGGCCGGGGAGGTGCTCCGCGGCCCAGCTGCCCGAGATCGCGCGACGCATCCTGGCGGCGTACCTGCGCGGCCTGCACGACGAGGGTGTCGCCGACCAGGACGCAGCCGTCCACGACGCCTTCGCGACCGTCTCGATGCTGCGCAGCGGCTTCGACTCGCTGCTGTACGAGCTGCTCGGCTCCGAGGACCCCGGTGCCCGCCACACCTTCGACGAGCGGATCGCGCTCACCCGCTTCCTCGTCGCGCAGTACGACGAGCACGCGCAGCAGGTCTCGACCTTCCACGCCATGTGAAGGAAACGTCGACCGTTCTCCCGCCTGACGACGTCGCCGCCACCGCTCCCGTGCCTGCGTCCTCGACAATGGGGTCCATGGACGTCATCCGCTCGATCGCGCTGTTCCTGCTCGCCGCCGTGGCCGAGATCGGCGGCGCCTGGCTGGTCTGGCAGGGCGTGCGCGAGAACCGTGGGTGGCTGTGGATCGGGCTCGGCGTCGTGGCGCTCGGTCTCTACGGCTTCGTGGCCACGCTGCAGCCGGACGCCAACTTCGGACGCATCCTCGCGGCGTACGGCGGGGTGTTCGTGGCGGGCTCGCTGCTGTGGGGGATGGCGCTCGACGGCTTCCGCCCCGACCGGTACGACGTGGTCGGAGCGCTCGTGTGCCTGGTCGGGGTGGCCGTCATCATGTACGCCCCGCGATCGGCGTGAACGAGGGCCCCCCTCGGTTCTGTCGAGAGGCGGTCACGTGGCGGGTCAGTGAACCGGACCGTGAGCCCGGACCTACAGATGCGTGGGAAAAGCACCTGGCCAGCGTCTGAGAGCGTGCTTTTCCCACGCATCTGGGCGGGGTGGAGGGGTGCCCCCGACAGGATTCGAACCTGTGACCGGCGGATTAGAAGGCCGCTGCTCTATCCAGCTGAGCTACGAGGGCAGGTGGGGGGACCACGGACGTCGCCGCGGACCCGCGCGTCACAATAGCGGCCTCGCCGCCGCGCCCGATTGCCCGCTTCGGGACCTGCCCCCTTAGGGTCGATGGTCGGACCGGACGCCGCGGGGCGCCGGCCACGAGAGCAGGGAGTGGTGGAGATGCGTCGCACCCCAGGAGCGATGGCGCTGACGGCGCTGGTCCTCGTCCTGGCCGGGTGCTCGGACTCGGGCGAGCCGGAGACCGAGGAGACGCCCGCCGCGAGCGCGTCCGAGAGCGTCGAGAGCCGTCCGACACCGAGGCCTCCGCCTCAGGCGTCCCTGCTGCCGTCGAGCAGGGCGTGCTGGACCGGCTGGCTGCCGCCGACGGCCTCTTCGGCACCGCTCCGGAGACCGACCCGCAGGTCCTCGGCCTCGCGGAGTTCAACGCCGGGGCGCCCCCGGAGCAGCTCGCCGCCCTCGAGGAGCGCGGCTTCGTCGCGGGCGCGTTCGAGCAGCTGAAGGCGCCGAGGACCGCCGACGCGGTCCGGGTCGTGATCGGCTTCGAGACCGCCGCGGGCGCGAAGGCCGACGTGCAGTCCGGCATCGAGGACCAGCCCGGGGAGGGTGAGGTCGAGAAGTTCGCGGTCCCGGGGGTGCCCGGGGCCGAGGGGTTCGACGTGTTCGGTCAGCAGGGCCTGATCGGGCGCAACGTCGCCTTCAACGTGGGGGAGTACGAGTACATCCTCGGCGTCGCGACCCAGCAGCCGGCCAGCAAGCCGCAGGTGGGTCGCAGCGAGCTCGCCGGTGCGGCGAAGCAGTGGTACGACGCGGTGCGCGAGCTCGACTGAGCGCCCCCGCACGCTCAGGGGCGCAGCCGCGCGACGCCCTCACGCAGGACGTCCGGGTCGGCGTGGAGCGGGCTCGACGGGTCGGCGTCGGGCCAGTAGACCGCCAGCTCGGTGAACCCGGTGTCGGTGGCCCGGCCGACCGCGTCGACGTACGCCTCGACCGAGGCCAGCGGCCGCAGGTGGCCGAAGCCCAGCAGCAGCGACATCCGCACGGTCGCCGGGTCGCGGCCGTGGGTCTCGCACGCCGCGACGAGGCGGTCCCGCTGCCGGGCCACCTCCGCCCAGTAGTCGTCCCCGGCCAGGTCGCGCGACTGCGGCCCGCCGTACGTCGACCAGCCATCGGCCTTGCGGGCGACCAGGTCGAGGCCGCGAGGACCGTGGGCGGCCAGCATGAGGTGGGGCGGGCGACGTCCGGGCGGCAGCGGCAGCGTCTGCAGCCCGGTGAACGACAGCTCGCGGCCCTGCCACTCCGTGTCGCCGCGCCACACCGCCTCGAGCCCGTCGACGGTGTCGTGGAAGAGCCGGCTCAGCTCACCGAACTCCGGCACCCGGCCCGTGTCGGCGCCCGCCTCGGTCGGCACGCCGGCGCCGAACCCCAGCACCATCCGGCCGTCGCTGACGTCGTCGACGGTCGCGGCCAGCCGCGCCAGCGCGACCGGGCGGCGCAGCGCGGCCGAGGCGACGAGCACACCCACGTCCATCCGGGCGGTGACCGCGGCAGCGGCCGACACCGTCGTCCAGCCCTCGGCGAGCCAGCGGCCCGGCACGGTGCGGTGGGTCAGGTGGTCCCAGGTGTAGCCGACGTCGAGGCCCCAGTCGTCCAGGGAACGCCACGCCTCCCGCGACTCCGACCAGGGGCGCGACGGCGGGACGACGACGCCGAGCCGCACCTGCTCAGCCACGCAGGCCCGCCATCCACTCCTCGATCGCGTCGGGCTCGCGCGGCAGCGCGGCTGACAGGTTCCGACTGCCGTCGGCCGTGACGAGGACGTCGTCCTCGATGCGGATGCCGATGCCGCGCATCTCCTCGGGAACCAGCAGGTCGTCCTCCTGGAAGTACAGCCCCGGCTCCACCGTCAGCACCATCCCCTCGGCGAGGGTGCCCGCGGTGTAGGCCTCGGGGCGCGAGCCGGCACAGTCGTGGACGTCCAGGCCGAGCATGTGGCTCGTCGAGTGCAGCGTCCAGCGCTTGTAGACCAGGCTGTCGGGCGCCAGCGCCTCCTCGGCGGGGACCGGCAGCAGGCCGAGGTCCTCGAGGCCGTGGGCCAGCACCCGCATGGCTGCGTCGTGCGGGGCGAGGTACGCCGCACCGGGGCGGACGGCGTCGATGCCGGCCTGCTGGGCGGTCAGCACCAGCGTGTAGAGGTCGCGCTGCAGCGGGGTGAAGCGGCCGTCGACCGGCAGCGTGCGCGTGACGTCGGCGGTGTAGAGGCTGGTCGCCTCCACCCCCATGTCGAGCAGGAGCAGGGTGCCGGGGGTGACCGGGCCGGTGTTGTCGATCCAGTGCAGCGTCGTGGCGTGGCTGCCGCCGCCGACGATCGAGTCGTAGCCGATGTCGTTGCCCATCGTGCGGGCCCGGCGGAAGAACGTGCCCTCCACCCAGCGCTCGCCGTGCTCGAGCACCCTGTCCCACTCCGCGACGGCGTCGGAGAAGCCGAGCGTGGTCGCGTCGCAGGCCTCCTGCAGCTGCTCGACCTCCCACGCGTCCTTGACCAGGCGCAGCTCGGCCAGCAGCGTCGCCAGCTCGAGGTCGCGGCCCTCGTCGGAGGGCACCAGCGCGTCGACCGAGGCGTCGACCCCGCGCAGCACGCGGGTCTTGCCCGAGGCGGCCAGGGCGGCGGGCAGCTCGTCGATGTGGCGGCAGGTCAGGCCGAGCGAGCCCGACATCTCGTGCAGCGAGGGACGACGGCCGGCCCAGAGCTCGCCGTACACGCGGTCGCGGAAGAACTCGTCGGTGTCGCGGCTGGAGCGCGGCCGCGCGAAGAGGGTGGCCTCGCCGTCGTCGAGGACCAGCACCGCGTCGGAGGTCTGGTTGCCTGACAGGTGGGTGTGAGCGGTCTGCGGCCGGAAGCGGTAGTCGGTGTCGTTGGAGCGCTGCTTGTAGGTGCCCGAGGGGATCACCAGACGCTCGCCGGGCAGCAGGTCGACGAGGCGCTCGCGGCGTGCCTGCGCCCACGGGGTGACGGGGTGCGGCGGGAGGTCCAGCTCGCGGTCGCCCCAGCCGGTGCGCATGAACGCGGCGTACGCCGACGGGACGCCCTGGTCGTGCGAGGCGGTGCCCGGGGCGGGTCCGGAGGGGGGCGTGGTCGGGGTGTTCTGCTCGTCCGTGCTCACCCGGCCACCCTACGACGGCTCTCGTTCCAGGGTTCGGGTCGTCGCCGACCGGATACGCTCCCTGCGTGACCTGGGGCGTCGGTGAACAGCGTCCGCCGCAGCTCTGGGCTCCGGCGACGCACCCGGGCGCCCACGGCCAGGGCCCGTACCCGGGGCACGGTTACGGACCGCCCGTGCTGCCACCGGTGCCGGAGTCGCTCTCGAGCCGGCGCAACGCTCGCAGCATCGTGTTCGCGGTGCTGGTCGCAGCGGGCCTGCTCATCGGCGCCGGGGTGATCGGCTTCGTCTTCGTCGCCAGCGGGCAGCCCGAGGCGATCGCGGTGGGCTTCGTGCTCGCACTGCTGCCGGTGGGGCCGCTGGTCCTCTGCTACCTGTGGCTCGACCGCTACGAGCCCGAACCGGGGCGGCTGCTGCTCATGGCCTTCGGCTGGGGCGCCCTGGTGGCGACCGCCACCGCGCTGGTCCTGCAGGTCGTCGACGACACCCTGACCGGGCGCGGCATGCTCTGGTCCGCCGTCGTGGTCGCGCCGTTCTCGGAGGAGGCCGCCAAGGGCGCCTTCGTGCTGCTGCTGCTCTGGCTGCGCCGTCACGTCATCCACGGCGTGCTCGACGGGCTCGTGTACGCCGGGCTGGTCGGCATCGGCTTCGCCTTCACCGAGAACATCCTCTACTTCGCCGGCGCCTACGCCGGCGAGATGGGCCTGGGCCCGGGCGGCTTCGGCGCAGCCACCACCATCTTCGTGGTGCGCGGCGTCTTCAGCCCCTTCGCCCACCCGCTGTTCACCTCCGCCATCGGCATCGGGGCCGGCATCATGGTCGGCTCGCGCCGACGCTGGCTGCGGTGGCTGGCGCCGCTGGTCGGCTACCTCGTCGCGGTGGGTCTGCACGCGGCCTGGAACGGGTCGGCCTTCCTCGCCGACGGCCGCTTCTTCCCGTTGACCTACTTCTTCGCGATGGTGCCGGGCTTCTTCGTGCTCGTCGGGCTCGCCCTCTGGTTCCGGGTGCGGGAAGGGCGGATGCTCACCCGGTCGTTGACCGACCTCGCCCACCGGGGGTACCTCGGGCTCGACGAGGTCCCGTGGCTGGTGCGGCCCCCTGCTCGGCGTACCGCACGCCGCAACGCGCGCCGCCGCGGCGGCCCGGAGGCGGAGAGGCTGTTGAAGGACTACCAGCGCCAGGCCATCGAGCTGGCCGTGCTGCACGACCACCTCATGCGCGGGCACCGCGGACGGCGCGGACGCGACGCCGAGGACACCCACCGCCGCGGCGCCCACATGGCGCACCGGCTCGGCGTGCTGCGCGCCCACGTCACCGCGCCGGTGCGACCAGCGTGGCCGGCGTGGCCGTCGCCGCACCCCTACTCAACCGATCGGCCGCAGGGGTGGTCGTGACCGGTCTCGAGAGCACGCTCACCGACCTGCGCGACGCGCTCACCCGCGTGCAGCTGCCCCTGGAGACCCCCGACGCGGCGCGCCACCGCGCGGCCCGCGACGAGATCGTGGGACAGCTCGACGACTACGTGCTGCCACGGCTGCGCCAGATCGACGCACCGCTGCTGGCCGTCGTCGGCGGCTCGACCGGCGCCGGCAAGTCGACGATGGTCAACTCGATCGTCGGGCGCCGCGTCAGCGAGCCCGGGGTGCTGCGTCCGACCACCCGTGCCCCCGTGCTCGTGTGCCACCCCGACGACGTGGCGTGGTTCGACGGTGACCGGGTGCTGCCCGACCTCGCCCGCAGCCACGGGCCCAGCCAGGACCCCGGCGCCGTGCAGATCGTCACGGCCGACACCGTCCCCCGGGGGCTGGCCGTCATGGACGCCCCCGACATCGACTCCGTCGAGGTCCGCAACCGGGCGCTGGCCAGCCAGCTGCTCGCGGCCGCCGACCTCTGGCTCTTCGTCACCTCGGCCGCCCGCTACGCCGACCAGGTTCCGTGGGACTTCCTGCGCGCGGCGGCGGAGCGCAGCGCGGCCGTCGCGATCGTGCTGGACCGGACCCCACCGGCGGCCGTCGACGAGGTCGGCGCGCACCTGCGCGAGATGATGGACGCCCGCGACCTGGCCTCCTCGCCGCTGTTCACCGTGGCGGAGGTCGGCCTCGACGACGAGGGTCTGCTGCCGGGCGAGCAGACGGCGCCGATCGCGGGGTGGCTGCACGACCTCGCCGCCGACTCCGACGCGCGGGCGGGCGTGGTCCGCCAGACCCTCGACGGCGCGGTGGAGTCCGTCGTCCGCCGCTCGCACGGGATCGCGGAGGCCCACGGCGACCAGCGCGCGGCCGTGGAGCAGCTGCACCAGGACGTCGCACGCTCCTACGAACGCGCCCGCCGCGAGGTCGGGGAGGCCTCGGCCGACGGCAGCCTGCTGCGCGGTGAGCTGCTGGCGCGGTGGCAGGAGTTCGTCGGCGCCGGCGACCTCATGCGCTCGGTGGAGTCGAAGGTCGGCTGGCTCCGGGACCGCGTCACCGGCTTCTTCCGCGGCCAGCCCGCGCAGGTCGACCGGGTGACGTCGGCGGTGGAGACCGGTCTGGAGGCGCTGCTGATCGAGCACGCCGAGGCCGCCGCGGAGCGCGCCCGCGACGCGTGGGACGGCTCGACCACCGGCCGCCAGGTGCTCTCCGAGCCCGGCGCGCGCGACCTGGGGCGGGCGTCGCGTGAGTTCCGCGGTGCGGCCGAGCGGGTCGTGCGCGACTGGCAGCAGGCCGTCGTCGCGCTCGTGCGCGAGGAGGGCCAGTCGCGCCGCACCACCGCGCGGTTCCTGGCCTTCGGCGTCAACGGGCTCGCGGTGGCGCTCATGATCGTGGTCTTCGTCAGCACCGCCGGCATGACGGGGGCCGAGGTCGGCATCGCCGGCGGCAGCGCCGTCCTCGGGCAGAAGCTGCTGGAGGCGGTCTTCGGCGACCAGGCCGTGCGCCGGCTCACCGAGCTCTCGCGCCGCGACCTCGAGGAGCGGGTCGCCGCGGCCTACGACGGCGAGCGTGCCCGCTGGGACGAGGTGCTCACCGGGCTGGGCGTGCGCCGCGAGGACGGCGACCGGCTGGACAGCTGCGGTGGGCGCGGTCGAGAGGTCGCAGGCCGCGGGCCCGGAGGCGCGGGCGTGAGCATCGCCGCTGGTGTGCGCCGCCTGACGGGACGGGGGCCGGAGCTGCCGGCCCGGCTGACCGCACTGCGTGAGGCCGTCGAGGCCACGCAGGGCCGGCTCGACCCGGAGCTGCTGACGCGGGCCGAGTCGGTGCTCGAGCGCGCCGAGGGCCGTCTCGCCCTGGCCGGCGACCACACCGTGGTGGCACTTGCCGGTGCCACCGGCTCCGGCAAGTCGTCGTTGTTCAATGCGCTCGCGGGCTCGACGTTGAGCCAGGTCGGCGTACGCCGTCCGACGACGTCGTCGACCACGGCCGCGTCCTGGGGCGAGGCCGACGAGGTGCTCGCCTGGCTCGAGGTCGCACGGCGCCACCAGGTCGAGGGCGACCCCGGGCGGCTCGCGGGACTCGTGCTGCTCGACCTGCCCGACCACGACTCCACCGAGGTCGCCCACCACGTCGAGGTCGACCGGCTGGTGGAGGTGGTCGACCTGCTGGTCTTCGTGCTGGACCCGCAGAAGTACGCCGACGCCGCCATCCACCACCGCTACCTCGCCCCGCTGCGCACCCACCGCGACGTGATGATGGTGGTGCTCAACCATGTCGACGAGGTTCCGCCCGAGCGGCGTCGAGACCTCGACCGCGACCTTGCCCGGCTCCTCGACGCCGACGGTCTCACCGGAGTGCCACGGTTGCAGACCTCCGCGGTGACGGGCGAGGGCGTCGACGCCCTGCGCGACGTGCTCGCCGAGCGGGTCGCAGCGACCCGCGCCGCCGCCGCGCGCCTCTCGGCGGACGTCTCGGCGGTCTCCGCCCGGCTGGCCGAGGCCAACGGCACCGCCGACGCGCGCTCCGCCGAGATCGGCAAGGGCCACCGCACCGAGCTGGTGGAGGCCCTGGCCGAGTCAGCCGGGGTGCCCACCGTGGTGCGCGCCGTCGAGCGGTCGATGGTGCGCCGTGGCTCGATGCGCACGGGGTGGCCGGTGCTGGCGTGGCGGGCGCGGTTGCGACCCGACCCGCTGCGACGTCTGCACCTCGACCGTCTCCCGGGACGCGAGTCGGTCCCGGACGACGACCGGGCCCCGGACCGCACCTCCCTGCCGGCCGCCGGCCGGGTCGAGCGGGCCCGCGCCGAGACCGCCGTACGCCGGGTGGCCGACGCCGTGGGTGAGCCGCTGGCCCCGGCCTGGCAGCGCTCGGTGCGCCGGGCGTCGCTCTCGCGCGCCGACGACCTCGAGGACGCCCTGGACCGCGCCGTCGCCACCACCGACCTCGGCGTCGACCGGGTGCCGCTGTGGTGGCGGGTGGCCCGGCTGCTGCAGCTCGTGCTGGTCGCCGCGCTGCTGGCCGGAGTGGTCTGGCTGGGCCTGCTCGCACTGGTGGACTTCGTCGCGATCCCGATCCCGGACCCGCCCGAGACCGAGGGCATCCCGGTCCCGACCCTGCTGCTGGTGTTCGGACTCGCAGGCGGCTGGGCCCTGGCCGTGCTCTCCCGCGTGGTCAACGGCTGGGTCGCCCGAGCCCGCGGCCGCAAGGCGCGCCGTCGGCTGGAGGAGTCCGTCGCCGAGGTCGCCGACCGGCTCGTGCTGGCCCCGATCGGCGCCGAGGTCGAGGCCTACGCCCGGGCCCGCCGCGCGCTGGAGGTGGCGTCCGCCCGCTGAGGCGTGGGCCTTCCTCCGCCGACCGGCAGGCGGGTCGCACCTGCAGGCGGCCCCTCGTGGTGCGCCGGACCGGGTCCTGTCCACCGCTGCGACCGGGTGCGGGTTCTCCACCGGTCGGTCGCTGGCACTCCCACGCGGCCGTGCCGGCGTCGAGGGTGGGGCCACGACACCACGGCAGGGCGCCGACCAGGACGCCCGCCGCGACGAGAGGACGAGGCAGATGCAGGACACGTTCGTGACGTTCCAGGGCTGGGTGGGCGGCGAGGTCCGTCACCGGGTGGTGAAGGAGACCTCGGTCGCCAGCTTCCGCGTGGGGGTGACCCCGCGGCTGCGGCGCGAGGGGGACTGGGTCGACGGCGAGACCGCGTGGTACACCGTGACAGCGTGGCGCACGCTCGCCGACCACGTGCGCCAGTCGATCCGCAAGGGCGACCCGGTCATCGTGAGCGGCCGGCTGCGCACCGAGACCTGGACGCCCGAGGAGGGCTCGCCGAGCACCACGCTGCTCGTCGACGCCACGCTGGTCGGGCACGACCTGACCCGCGGCTGCAGCCACTGGTGGCGCGGCGACCGGCCGCAGGAGGTCGGGGGCGTCGACAACCGGGACGCCGGCACCTCCGACGCCGAGGCCCCGGAGGGCGCTCCGGGCGAGACCGGCACGGAGGAGCCCGGGGCCGGACGAGCAGCCTGATCCCACGCGGATGCCGGGTCGGGTCCCGTCCGGACGGACCCGACCCGGTCCCTGCGGGGATTGGAGCGCAGCGGCGCGCGCACCGTAGGCTGAGGCCACTATGGCTGAATACGTCTACACGCTGCGCAACGTGCGCAAGGCCCACGGTGACAAGGTCGTCCTCGACAACGTCACCCTCTCCTTCCTCCACGGCGCCAAGATCGGTGTCGTCGGCCCGAACGGCACCGGAAAGTCCTCGCTGCTGAAGATCATGGCGGGGCTCGACCACGCCAACAACGGCGACGCGACGCTCGACAACGGTGCCACCGTCGGCATGCTCCAGCAGGAGCCTCCGCTCAGCGAGGGACGCACGGTGCTGCAGAACATCGAGGAGGCCGTCGGCGACATCAAGGGCAAGCTCGACCGCTTCAACGCCATCTCCGAGGAGATGGGCAGCCCCGACGCCGACTTCGACACGCTGCTCGCCGAGATGGGCGACCTCCAGACCGACCTCGACCACGCCAACGCGTGGGACCTCGACAGCCGGCTCGACCAGGCGATGGACGCGCTGCGCTGCCCGCCCCCGGAGGTGCTCGTCGACAACCTCTCCGGTGGTGAGCGCCGACGCGTCGCGCTGTGCAAGCTGCTGCTGCAGCAGCCCGACCTGCTCCTCCTCGACGAGCCCACCAACCACCTCGACGCCGAGTCGGTGCAGTGGCTCGAGGGCCACCTGGCGTCGTACCCCGGCGCCGTGCTGGCCGTGACCCACGACCGGTACTTCCTCGACAACGTCGCGAGCTGGATCCTCGAGCTCGACCGTGGCCGGGCCCACCCCTACGAGGGCAACTACACGACGTACCTCGAGACGAAGCAGAGCCGCCTCAAGGTCGAGGGCGCCAAGGACGCGAAGCGCGCCAAGATGCTCGAGCGCGAGCTGGAGTGGGTGCGCTCGAACGCCAAGGCGCGCCAGACCAAGAGCAAGTCGCGTCTCGCGCGTTACGAGGAGATGGCGGCCGAGGCCGACCGGATGCGCAAGATCGACACCTCCGAGATCAACATCCCGGCCGGTCCGCGCCTGGGCGACGTGGTGCTCGAGGCCCACGACCTCGAGAAGGGCTTCGAGGGTCGCACCCTCATGCACGACGTGTCCTTCACGCTGCCCAAGGCCGGCATCGTCGGTGTGATCGGCCCCAACGGTGTCGGCAAGACGACGCTGTTCCGGATGATCACCGGCGAGGAGAAGCCTGACGGCGGCGAGCTGAAGGTCGGCCAGACGGTCAAGATCTCCTACGTCGACCAGAGCCGCGGCGGCATCGACCCGAACAAGAACGTGTGGGAGGTCGTCTCCGACGGCCTGGACTTCATCAAGGTCGCCAACTTCGAGATGAACTCACGCGCCTACGTCGCCTCCTTCGGCTTCAAGGGCCCCGACCAGCAGAAGAAGGCCGGTGTGCTCTCCGGCGGCGAGCGCAACCGTCTCAACCTGGCGCTGACGCTGAAGATGGGCGGCAACATGCTGCTCCTCGACGAGCCCACCAA
This sequence comes from uncultured Actinomycetota bacterium, assembly GCA_963721555.1. Taxonomy (GTDB): domain Bacteria; phylum Actinomycetota; class Actinomycetes; order Propionibacteriales; family Nocardioidaceae; genus Marmoricola_A. The sequence continues at coordinate 462,542 of CAVRJU010000009.1, forward strand.
CGACCTGGACGTCGAGACGCTGCAGTCGCTCGAGGACGCGCTGCTCGAGTTCCCCGGCTGTGCCGTCATCACCTCCCACGACCGGTGGTTCCTCGACCGCACGGCGACGCACATCCTCGCCTGGGAAGGCACCGACGAGGACAGCGCGCAGTGGTTCTGGTTCGAGGGCAACTTCGCGGCCTACGAGGCCAACAAGGTCGAGCGCCTCGGCGCCGAGGCCGCCCGACCGCACCGCGTCACCCACCGCCGCCTCACCCGCGACTGAGGGCCGTGGGTCGTCGGTTTCACTAGGTACCTAGTGGTTCCGGCGCTTCCCGAGCGATGCGTCGCTCGGGAAGCGCAGGTTTCGTGCGGGAAGCACATCGTACGTCGACCCGGTTTCGTCACCGGGACGGCTGGTTGCCGGGTTCTCCACATCGACGGCCGAGGGTCGTCGTGGGCGGGCGGTCTGGTCCCAGGGTGGTCGCATGACGCCAGACCTGACCGATCCGACTTCGTCCGAGCCCACCGTCGTCCTGCGATGCGAGGCGCTCGCTGCGGGTCTCGACGACCGCGCCCTGCGCCGCGCCGTCCGGGCCGGCGAGCTGGTGCGCGTGCGTCACGGCGCCTACGTCGCCGCCGACGACTGGGCGGCGGCGGACAGTCGCGAGCGGCACCTCATCGTCGCGCGAGCCGTCCACCGCACCCACGGTGATCGCGTCGCCTTCAGCCACCACACGGCCGCCTGCCTGCACGGGCTCGATCTCTGGAACGTCGACCTCCGCAGCCTGCACGTCACCCGTGTGGACGAGAAGCACGGGCGCCGCACCGCGGGCGTCGTGCACCACCAGGGCTTCGTCGATCCCGGAGAGGTGCAGTGGGTCCGCGGGCTGCCGGTCGTCCCCGTCCCCCGCGCGGCGCTGGAGTCGGCGTCGCTCGTGTCCCTCGAGCAGGGCCTCATCACGCTCGACTCAGCCCTGCGCGGCGACCTTTGCGACAAGCAGGCGCTGGCGCACCGGTACGGCGAGGTCGAAGGGTGGCCGCACAGCCTCGGACTGCAGCTCGCCGTCACCCTGGCGGACGGTCGCCACGAGTCGGCCGGGGAGACGCGCACCGGTCATCTGCTGTGGCGCTCCGGTCTTCGCGCGCCCGTGCCGCAGCTCGAGATCCTCCTTGACGGCCGGGTGATCGCGCGGGTCGACTTCGGATGGCCAGAGGAGGGTGTCGTGCTCGAGTTCGACGGACGCGCGAAGTACCTCAAGCACCTGCGTCCCGGCGAGAGCGTGACCGACGGTGCTGCGTGAGAAGCGGCGCGAGGACCAGATCCGCGAGGCGACCGGGTGGATCGTGATCCGCGTCGTGTGGGCAGACCTCGCGGACCCTCGCCGGCTCGTCGCCCGGATCGAGCGTGCGATGCGGCAAGCCGCCGCTTGACGGGTCCGGCGGCGGCTCGGGCCGGTGCGAGGTCGTCGTACGACGGGTGCTTCCCGAGCGAAACCGGCGCTTCCCGAGCAAAACATCGCTCGGGAAGCGCCGGTTTCACTGGGGACCTAGTGAAACCGGCAAGCCGGGAGCCTCAGCTGAGGCGCTCGAGGACCAGGGCCATGCCCTGGCCGCCACCGACGCACATGGTGATGAGACCGGTCTGCTTGTCGTGGTGCTGCAGCGAGTTGATCATCGTCGACTGCAGGCGCGCGCCCGTCATGCCGAAGGGGTGACCCACGGCGATCGCGCCGCCGTTGACGTTGAGGCGGTCGAGGTCGATGCCGAGGTCCTGGTAGGACGGCACCACCTGGGCTGCGAACGCCTCGTTGATCTCGACCAGGTCGACGTCGCCGATCGACATCCCGGCCCGCGCCAGCGCCTGCTTCGACGCCTCGACGGGGCCCAGACCCATGATCTCGGGCGACAGCCCGGTCAGACCCGTCGAGACGATGCGCGCCAGCGGGGTGAGTCCCAGCTCGGCGGCCTTCGTGTCGGACATGATGACGACCGCGGCGGCGCCGTCGTTGAGCGCGCAGCAGTTGCCGGCGGTCACGACGCCGTCGGGGCGGAAGACCGGCTGCAGCTGTGAGACCGCGTCGTAGGTGACGCCCGCGCGGGGACCGTCGTCGGTGGAGGCGACCGAGCCGTCGGGCAGCGTCACCGGGGTGATGTCCTTGGCCCAGAAGCCGTCGTCGATGGCCTTCTCGGCCAGGTTCTGGGACCGGACGCCGAACTCGTCGAGCTCCTGGCGCGAGAGACCCCTCATGCGGGCGACGTTCTCGGCGGTCTGCCCCATGGCGATGTAGGCGTCGGGCAGCAGCCCGTCCTCGCGCGGGTCGTGCCAGACCTGGCCACCCTCGGCGTACTTCTTCGTGCGTGCCTCGGCGTCGGCGAACTGCGGGTTGCGCGTGTCGGGGAGGTGGTCGGAGGTGCCCTTGACGAAGCGCGACACCGTCTCGACCCCGGCGCTGATGAAGACGTCGCCCTCACCGGCCTTGATGGCGTGGAAGGCCATGCGCGTCGTCTGCACCGACGACGAGCAGTAGCGCGTGATGGTGGCGCCCGGCACGTTGTCCATACCGAGCAGCACCGACACGATGCGCCCCATGTTGTTGCCGGACTCGCCGCCCGGCAAACCGCAGCCGAGCAGCAGGTCGTCGATGTCGTCGGTCGAGAGCGCGGGGACCTTGTCCAGCGCCGCCTGCACCATCTGGGCGGTCAGGTCGTCGGGACGGATGTCCTTCAGCGACCCCTTGTTGGCACGTCCGATGGGGGAGCGGGCGGTGGAGACGATGACGGCCTCGGGCATGGGTTCTCCGTTTCGGTGAGTGGCCCCGGGTGGTCCGGACGGCCGGGGGCACGCGTGTGGTCCGGGACGGTCTGACCACGGCATTCAGTCACACGTGCGCCGTACGGCGAGACCGCCCCGGCCACCTTAGTGAGGAATCTGCCAGCATGCAGGTGTGACTCGTCACCTCTACCGCTGTCCGCTGCGCTGGGCCGACATGGACCAGCTCGGCCACGTCAACAACGTCACGTACGTCGACTACCTCCAGGAGGCGCGCGTCGACATGCTGCGGCTGCACGCCCCGGTGTCCGGGGGCGAGGAGCTCGCCGAGGGCGTGGTGGTGGTCAAGCACGAGGTCGACTACCGGGTGCCGCTGGTCTACCGCGAGGAACCGGTCTCCATCGAGACGTGGGTGACCAAGGTCGGCGCCGCGTCGTTCACCCTGGCCTACGAGATCTTCGACGAGGACGCGGACGGCGGCCGCACGGTCTACGTCCTGGCCCGGTCGCAGCTGGCGCCGTACGTCTTCACGACCGAGTCGCCGCGACGCATCACCGAGACCGAGCGCGGCGTCCTGGCGCAGCTGAGCGACGACCACGAGGGCCCACGACCCCGCACGGGCCGCCTGGCGCGCGACTCCGGCGACGCGCGACGCCACCGCTACGACTGCCACGTCCGGTTCTCCGACGTCGACCTCTACCGCCACGTGAACAACGTGACCTACTTCGAGTACGTCCAGGAGGCGCGCATCGCGATGATGAGCAGCCTCGTCGAGGGCGGCATCGCCCGGTGGAGCCTGGTGGTGGGCGCCATCGACGTGGAGTACGCGCGGCCGATCCTGCTGCGTCCGGACCCCTACCCGATCGACTCCTGGGTCGAGAGCGTCGGTCGCTCGTCCTTCGTCGTCGCCTCGGAGATCTCCGACGGCGAGACCGTGCTCGCACGCGCTCGGGCCGTGATGGTGACCTTCGATCCGCAGACCGGGCACTCCGTGCCGTTGAGCGACTCGGAGCGTTCCGCCCTCACAGGGTGAGTCTCGGCGCAACACAGGGATCGACGCGGACGTCTGCGCAGGTCAGCGCCGCGGAGCGGGTCACCCCTCGCTGTTGAGCATGAACTCCGCGGCGTAGGTGACGTAGCCCCAGAACTTGGCGTCCTGGTCCGGCGTCAGGTGCGCCTCGTCCAGCCCGGCGCGGAAGTTGGCGAGCCAGTGCGCCTGCGCCTCGCGGTCGACCGTGAAGGGAGCGTGCCGCATCCGCAGACGCGGGTGCCCCCTCTCCTGGGAGTACGTCGCGGGGCCGCCCCAGTACTGCGCGAGGAAGAGGCGGAGCCGACGCTCCGCGGACCCGTCGGCGAGGTCCTCGGCGGGGTACATCGGCCCCAGCACCGGGTCGGTGGCCACGCCCTCGTAGAAGCGCGCCACGATCTTCTCGATGGTGGGCATGCCGCCGATCTCCTCGAAGAACGACTGCTCGGTCGGGGGGAGCGTTTCCGTCACGGGCCCAAGTCTGTCAGGCGGCGTCGGACGCGACGCCTCGGCGGTTCTCGGCGAGACAGGACGGGACGGCGTAGCCGGACCGGGGGCGGGTAGGTTCCCGACACCGGCGGCGTGGGACCACTTCCGCGCCGCTGACCGATGCACGCACACGACGAAGGAGATGCACCATGGCGACTGTCCGCCACGCCTCGACCCACTGGGAAGGCTCGCTGTTCGAGGGCTCGGGCCAGGTGACCCTGAAGTCCTCCGGCCTCGGGACGTACGACGTCTCGTGGCCCTCGCGCGCCGAGGAGGCCAACGGCAAGACCAGCCCTGAGGAGCTGATCGCGGCGGCCCACTCGTCCTGCTTCTCGATGGCGCTGTCCAACGGTCTGGCCCAGGCCGACCACGCCCCTCAGGCGCTCGACGTCACCGCCGACGTGACGTTCGTGCCCGGCACGGGCATCACCGGCATCAAGCTGACGGTCGTCGGGACCGTCGAGGGCATGTCGGCCGAGGACTTCGCCGCCGCCGCCGAGGACGCGAAGACCAACTGCCCGGTGTCGCAGGCCCTGGCCGGCACCGACATCACGCTCGAGGCCTCGCTGGCCTGAGCCGCCGCACCACCGATCCGCCCGGAGGGCCGGGGCCTTCAGTCGGAGGCCCCGGTCCTCTCGTGCACGGGGCCACCGTCGACCGGTCCGGGAGCGTCGCGGTGCCAGACCACGCGCTGCGGCAGCGGCATCTCGATGCCCTCGGCGCGGAAGCGCTCGCTGATCTTCTGGCGCAGGTCGCGCGCCACGGCCCACTGCTCGAGCGGCACCGTCTTCAGCGCCACCCGCACGATGACGGCGTCCGGGTCGATGCGCTCCACGCCCCAGACCTCGGGCTCCTCCATGACGAGCTCGCGGAACTCGCGGTCCAGCCACAGGTGGTGGAAGAGGTCGGCGAGCACGCGACGGACGCGAGCGAGGTCCTCGCCGTACCCGACCTTGATGTCGAGGACCGCGCGCGCCCAGTTCTGGCTCATGTTGCCGACGCGGAGGATCTCGCCGTTGCGGACGTACCAGACGGTGCCGTTGACGTCACGCAGCCGGGTCACCCGCAGGGTCACCGCCTCGACGGTGCCGGTGGCGTCGCCGACGTCGACCACGTCGCCGACGCCGTACTGGTCCTCGAAGAGCATGAAGAGGCCGGACAGGAAGTCGGACACGAGCGACTGGGCGCCGAAACCGAGGGCGACGCCGACGATCCCGGCACCGGCGATGAGGGGGCCGACGTTCACGTCGAACTCGGAGAGCACCATGACGCCCGCGATGGCGAAGATGGCGAACGAGGCGACCGAGCGGAGCACCTGTCCGAGCGTCTCGGCGCGCTGCTTGCGGCGCTCGCGGGCGACGCGTGCGGTGAGGTGCGCGCTCTCGTCGGCCTCACCGAGAGTGCCCTGGCCGACGATGGGTACGACGCCGTGGGCGGCGCGGCGCACCACCCGGGCGACCAGCTTGTAGACGAGCCAGCGGGCGATCCAGGCGACGATCAGGATGAAGAGGATGACCGCAGGCTTGGCGATCAGCCAGTCCGCTGCGGCAGCCAACCAGTCGTTGCCGGTGGCGTCGGAGACGGTCCGGCACAGCCAGTCCTCCTGGGCGCATTCGGGGGGAGTGGTGGTGAGCGAGATCATCCGAGCAGGCTAGGTGATCGGGATGGGGCAGTCCGAGCCGACCGGTAGGCTGGACCGTGTGAGAACCGACATGCCGACCGCTCTGCGACGTCTCGCCGTCCTGACCACCGGTCTCGCGCTCGCACTGGCCGCTCCGCCGGCCTTCGCCGAGCCCCCGAGCGCGTGGGAGCAGGCCGAGGACCCGTCCGCCCTGGAGTTCCTCACGGTGCTGGTGGGGATCCCGCTCGCGATCATCGCGGTCCTCGCACTGCTGACCTACCTGCCCTCGATGATCCGCGGGCAGTCCACCGAGCCGGCGCTCGTCTTCGCCGAGCGCAGCGAGTGGTTCGGCGGTCCCCGCAAGACCCCGACCGCCGACGAGGTCCCCGCGGACCGTCAGCCCGTAGGAGGTGCCGGTGCCCAGTTCTGACGGCTTCACAGCTGCCGAGCGGCAGCAGATCGACCGCGCCATGCGCGACGCCGAGACGGTCTGCCGCTTCGAGTTCTCCGTGTTCGTGGGTCCCACCGAGGGCCCGCCGCGGGAGTACGCCGAGCGCCTGCACGCCGCGCTCGTGGCTCCCGACCGCTCCGTGCTGCTGCTGATCGACCCCGCCGCCCGGGTGCTCGAGATCGTGACGGGCTCCGTGGCCCGCCTCGAGCTCGAGGACAAGGAGGTGCGCCTCACCGTGGTCGAGATGCAGTCACAGCTGGCTCACGACGACCTGGTCGGCGCCATCACCCGCGGCATCGACCGCCTGGCCCAGCAGGCCCGCAAGCCGCGCAGCCTGCACACCTCGCAGAACCAGACCTGACGGCTCGCCCTCGGCGCGCGGTCGGTCAGCCCTGGTCCGTCGGCTCGTCGAGGGTGGCCCAGACGCCGAGGACGAGGGCGACGACGCTCGCGACGACGGTGAGCGGGTCGTAGGCGTCGAGGGCGAACTGCGGCCACACCACGAGCGCGCCCATCAGGGCCAGCAGCACCACCGGCACGCCGCGCCGCCGCAGCGCCGCGTGGGTGACCCCGAAGCACAGGACCGTGCCGGCGACCAGCGCGACCTTCGCCGACCCGAAGCCGAGCAGGGCGAGGGTCACGGCGTACCCGAGGGCCAGCAGGCCGCCGGAGAGCAGCACCTGGGGCAGGCGGTGCAGACCGCCGAGCAGCTGCTGCACGACGCCGCGCGCCAGCAGCTCCTCGCTGGCGCCGGTGACGAGGAACGCAACCAGGAAGACGCCGGGGGGCACGGCGCCCTGCTGCGCGACGACCAGGACCTCGAGCAGCACGACCGGCACGAGCAGGCCCCACGACCCGCGCGCCGGCACACCGAGCAGCCACGGCGCCTGCCACCACCCGAACGCCGCCACCGCCCCCACGGGCACCAGCAGCGCTGCCGCCGGGGGCAGCACGTAGGCGCCGGCCGGCGACCCGTCCGGGCCCCAGGCGACCAACGCCCCGAAGACGACCTGCCAGGCCGCCACCAGCGCCACGGCGAGCCCGAGGGCCGCTGCGCCGTTCGTCACGGGAACCGGATGGCGGCGCGCCGACGGCCGAGGAGTTGCTGTCACAGCGGCATCCTGCCCGAACCGTCGCGCGCGTGAGCGCGAACCGTCGTGCGTGTGACGTCTCGGCGTGACGCGCGCGCCGTCTCGGCGTGACGCGCGCGCCGTCTCGGCGCTAGGAGGCGTGGGTGGCGTCGAAGGCCTGGGCGGCGAGGGCACGGCGCACGTCGTCGGCTCCCTCGCGCACGAAGCGGACCGCACCCGGGTTGGCCGGGTTGTCGGCCAGCCAGGCGTCGACCCGGTCCAGCACGGCCTGGGTGGCGTGGGTGCGGGGGAACATCCACTGCAGCACCACGCGCGAGCGCTGGACGCCCTTGGACTCCCAGATCGTCTCGGCGGCCTCGAGGTAGCGGTCGACGTACGGCGCCAGCAGGGCGTCGTCGCCGGACTCCTGGAAGTGCACCGCGATCTGGCGCTGGGTCTCGTTGGGCGTGTTGTCGTGCTCGACCGCCGTCTGCCAGGCGGCCTCCTTGGCCTCCGGCGTGGGGATGAGCGCACGCGCCGAGGCGGCCCGCTCGCGGCCCGAGATGGTGCCGTCGCGCTCCTGCTCGGCGGCGATCTCGTCCTCCCCGGCCCGGCCCCGGCGGACGGCGGCGTAGAGCAGCAGCCAGCGCAGGTCGGGGTCGAGGGCGAGGCCCTCGAGCGTCTGCGAGCCGTCGTACCAGCCGACCAGCAGGTCGAGGGTCTCGTCCTCGTGGGCGGCGGCCGTCAGGGCCCGCACCAGCGCCAGCTGGTGGTCGCTGCCCGGCTCGGCGGCGAGCGCCAGCTCGCGCACGCCCGTGTCCCAACGGGCCTTGAGGGCCTCGCGGTGCTGGGGGGCGGAGTAGACGTCCACCGCCGTCTGGGCGTAGCGCAGGAGGGCGCTGACCGCGGTCAGGTCGCCCTCGGTGGCCACCCCCTGGAGCACGAGGGAGGTGAAGGCGGTGGCCGACAGCTCCGCGTCTCGGGTCATGTCCCAGGCCGCGCCCCAGCACAGCGCGCGAGCCAGCGAGTCGTCGAGGGTGTCGATGGAGGCGACCAGGGTCGCCAGCGAGCGGTCGTCGAGGCGGATCTTGGCGTAGGACAGGTCGCCGTCGTTGAGCAGCAGCAGCGCGGGCTGCGGCCGGCCGACCAGCTCGGGGACGTCGGTCGACGCGCCGTCGACGTCGGTCTCGACGTGGTGGGTGCGCACCAGCCGACCGCCGTCGACCTCGTAGAGGCCGATGCCGATGCGGTGGGGGCGCAGGGTCGCGAAGTCGGGGTGGTGGCTCTGCTCGACCGCGAAGGACGTGAAGGCGCCGGCCTCGTCGACCTCGAACGACGGTCGCAGCGTGTTGACGCCGGAGGTCTGCAGCCACGCCTTGCTCCAGGCGGCCAGGTCACGCCCGGACACCGCCTCCAGGGCGGTCACCAGGTCGCCGTACTCGGTGTTGCCGAAGGCGTGCTTGGCGAAGTAGTCCCGCAGCCCGCTGAGGAACTCCTCCTCGCCGACGTAGGCCACCAGCTGCTTGAGGATCGAGGCGCCCTTGGCGTAGGTGATGCCGTCGAAGTTGACCTCGACCGCCTCGAGGTCGACGTTGTCGGCCACCACCGGGTGGGTCGAGGGCAGCTGGTCCTGGCGGTAGGCCCAGTTCTTGCGGGCGTTGGTGAAGCCGGTCCAGGCCTCCGTGTACTTCGTGGCCTTCACCGAGGAGTGGTGCGCGGCCCACTCGGCGAAGGACTCGTTGAGCCAGAGGTCGTCCCACCACTTCATCGTCACCAGGTCGCCGAACCACATGTGCGCCATCTCGTGCAGCACGGTGTTGGCGCGCTGCTCGTAGAAGGCGTGGGTCTGGCGCGACCGCGGGAGGTACTCGTCGCGCAGCGTCACGCAGCCGGCGTTCTCCATCGCGCCCATGTTGTACTCCGGCACGTAGGCCTGGTCGTACTTCCCGAACGGGTAGGGGTAGCCGAAGGCGTCCTCGAAGAACGCGAAGCCCTGCTTCGTGACCTCGACGAGCTCCTCGACGTCGAGGTGGGCGACCACCGACTGACGGCAGAAGTGGCCGAGCGGGATCGTTCCGTGCGGGCCGTCGTAGGAGTGGTGGACGGCGTGGTACTCGCCGGCCACGATCGCGGTGATGTACGTCGACATGCGCTCGGTCTGCGCGAAGGCCCACCGTGCGCGGCCCTCGCCCAGCTTCTCCGGCTCCGGGGTGGCGGCGTTGGAGATGACCGTCCACCCCTCGGGGGCGGTGACGGTGAAGGTGAAGACCGACTTGAGGTCGGGCTGCTCGAAGGTGGTGTAGACGCGGCGGGCGTCGGGAACCTCGAACTGCGTGTAGGTGTAGACCCGGTCGTCGACCGGGTCGACGAAGCGGTGGAGACCCTCGCCGGTGTGGGAGTAGGGCAGGAGCGCCTCGACGACCAGCTCGTTGTCCTCGACCAGCCCGGTCAGCGCGATGCGGCTGTCGGCGTACACCTCGGAGGGGTCGAGGTCCTGACCGTTGAGACTGATGCGGCGCACGTCGCCGTCGACCAGGTCGGCGAAGGTCGTCGCACCCGGCTCGCGGCACGTGAACCGCAGCGTGGTGGTGCTGGCGAAGACCTTGTCGGAGACGGTCAGGTCGAGGTCGACGACGTAGGAGGTGGCGTCGAGCAGACGGGCGCGCTCAGCGGCCTCGTCGCGGGTCAGGTTCGTTCCGGGCATGGCTCATGAGTACACCACCGGCCCGAGCGTGCCCAAAACTCCTCAGAACTCGTCAGCGATCAGGTACTCGCCGTCGGACTCGACGAGCTGCAGGGTGACGTCGCCGGAGCGGGTGGAGCCGTCCTCCATCTCGTACTCGACGGAGTAGGAGACCTGGTCGGTGGACGGGTCCGGAGTGATCGAGACCGGTGTGGCCGAGGCCACCGTGCCCCAGTAGCCGGAGTAGCCGCCGTAGCCGCCGCTCTGGCGCTTGAACTCCGGGGTCAGCATGGCGAAGGAGGCCCGCGGGTCGCTGGTGACCAGCGAGAGGTAGTCCTCGACGAAGGCCCGCTGCCGGTCGGCTGCGGTCTCGGTGTCCGCCGAGGGCGTCTGGCTGGGGGAGGCCTCCGCGGACTCGGAGGAGTCGGTGGACTCGGACGACTCGGAGGAGTCCGAGCTCGTCGAGGTCGACGGCTCCTCGCTGGCGGTCTCGTCCCCGTCGCCTCCGAACAGCCCGGTCACCATCCCGATGCCGAGGAAGGCCACGAGGGCCAGCCCGGCGACGAGGGCGGCGACGCCGAGCCCGCGGCGGCGGCGCGACCGCTCCCGCGGCGGCGGTGCTATCCGCGGGGGCGGGGCGGGGCCGCCGGACGCCGCACCGGCCCCCGTCCCGGTGTCGACCGTCGTCCAGGTCGGCTCGGCCTCGTAGTCCTCGTCGTCGTCGTCGTGGTGGTGAGGCTCGGTCGCGCGCGCCACCAGGGACGAGACCGGAGCAGCGGCCGCAGCGGCGGCCGGAGCGGCGGGCGTGCCGTCGACCGGCGTCGTCGTGGCGGTCGTGGCCTCCGCGCGTGCCTCCTCGAGGCGTCGGGGGTCGGCCAGGGCCGCGCGCACCTGGTCCATCGACCAGCGGCTCTCGGGGTCCTTGACCAGCGTGTGCTCGAGCAGCGGGGTGAGCAGCCCGGCCCGGTCGCTGCGGGGCTCGGGCCCGTGGACGACCTGGTACATCCCCGCCATGACGTTGCCGCCCATGTCGTACGGCGGGCGGCCCTCCAGGGCGTGGTAGAGCGTGGCGCCCAACGACCACACGTCACTGGCGGCCGAGGCGCGACCTCCCGAGGCGACCTCGGGGGCCAGGTACGCCGGCGACCCGGTGACCAGGCCGGTCTGCGTCAAGGTGGCGTCCGCGGTCGCACGGGCGATCCCGAAGTCGGTCAGCTTCACGCTGCCGTCGTCGCGGACCAGGATGTTCGAGGGCTTCACGTCGCGGTGCAGGATGTCGGCGGCGTGCGCGGCGGCGAGCGCGTCCGCGGCCTGCGAGAGCAGGACGCGGGCCCGCTCGGGGTCCAGCGATCCCTCGTCGGTCGCGAGCTGGCCCAGGGTCCGACCGGGCACGTACTCCATGACCAGCCACTGGTCGTCCCCGTCGACGACGAGGTCGAAGACCGCCACGATGTTGGGGTGGTTCAGGCGCGCCGCCAGCTGCGCCTCGCGCTCGGCGCGAACCAGGTCGAGCTCGGCGCCGCCGGGCATCAGCCCGATCTTCTTGAGCGCGACCTCCCGGCCGAGCATGCGGTCCTCGCCCCTCCAGACCACGCCCATGCCCCCACGGCCCACCTGGGCGACGAGGGTGTAGCGGCCTGCGATGACGCGGGGCGTCTCGTTGTCGGGACTCATCGGGACACTGTTGCCCGGGTCGGGCCGGATTCATGCATCGAGACGCGTCGTGCGCGGTGTCGCCTGCGCCACGTCGGGCTCCCGGGACGGCCTCGTCCCGCACGCGAGGACGCGGTCGGGCCCCGCCCGGCGGCTGCATAGGATGCGCCTCATGACCGTCCCCCCGCCCGATCCCACCGGCGACGACGCGCCGGCCCGCGGAGCGGACAAGCCCCCCGTGCTGTCCGCGGTGGCCTGGCCCTACGCCAACGGCCCGCGCCACATCGGACACGTCGCCGGCTTCGGCGTACCGTCCGACGTCTTCAGCCGCTACATGAGGATGACCGGTCACGACGTCCTCATGGTCTCGGGCACCGACGAGCACGGCACGCCGATCCTCATCGCCGCCGACGAGGCCGGGGTGAGCGCACAGGAGCTGGCCGACGCCAACCACCGCCTCATCGCCGAGGACCTGTGCGCGCTGGGGGTCTCCTACGACCTCTACACACGCACGACGACGCGCAACCACACGGCGGTGGTGCAGGAGCTCTTCCTCGGCGTCCACGGCAACGGCTACTTCCAGGAGCGCACGACGTACGGCGCGATCTCGCCGTCCACCGGCCGCACCCTGCCCGACCGCTACATCGAGGGCACGTGCCCGATCTGCGGCGCCCCCGGAGCCCGAGGCGACCAGTGCGACACCTGCGGCAACCAGCTCGACGCGCACGACCTCGTCGACCCGGTGTCGAAGATCAACGGCGAGACGCCGCAGTTCATCGAGACCCAGCACTTCTTCCTCGACCTGCCGGCGCTGGCCGACGCGCTCAAGGCGTGGCTCGACGAGCGGGAGGCCAGCGGCACCTGGCGGCCGAACGTCATCCGCTTCAGCCAGAACATCCTCGACGACATCAGGCCGCGCGCGATGACCCGCGACATCGACTGGGGCATCCCGGTGCCGCTGGACGGGTGGCGCGACGAGCCGACCAAGCGCCTCTACGTCTGGTTCGACGCCGTCATCGGCTACCTCTCCGCCTCCGTCGAGTGGGCGCGCCGCACCGGCGACCCCGAGCGGTGGCGCGCGTGGTGGAACCCTTCGACGAGCCCAGGAGGGGCCGACCGAGCGCTGTCCTACTACTTCATGGGCAAGGACAACATCACCTTCCACTCCCAGATCTGGCCCGCCGAGCTGCTGGCCTACGCCGGCAAGGGGTCGCTGGGCGGCAGCCCGCGCACCTTCGGCGAGCTCAACCTGCCGACCGAGGTCGTCTCCAGCGAGTTCCTGACCATGGAGGGCCGCAAGTTCTCCTCCTCCAAGCGGGTCGTCATCTACGTGCGCGACATGCTGGCGCGCTACCAGGTCGACGCCTTCCGCTACTTCGTGGCGGCCGCCGGCCCGGAGAACCAGGACTCCGACTTCACGTGGAGCGAGTTCGTCCGCCGCACCAACGACGAGCTGGTCGCGGGTTGGGGCAACCTGGTCAACCGCACCGCCAGCCTGGTGGCGAAGAACTTCGGCGAGATCCCGGAGGCCGCGGTGCTGACCGCGACCGACCAGGCCCTGCTCGACCGCGTCGAGGCGGCCTTCGACGTCGTCGGCGACCTCATCGGGCGTCATCGTCAGAAGCAGGCGGTCGGCGAGGCGATGCGCGTCGTGGCCGAGGTCAACAAGTACGTCTCCGACTCCGAGCCCTGGAAGCTCAAGGGCGAGGAGCAGCGCGAGCGGCTCGGCACGGTGCTGCACGTCATGGCGCAGGCCACGAGCGACTGCAACACGATGCTCTCGCCGTTCCTGCCCCACGCCTCCAACGCGGTGGACGCGGTGCTCGGCGGCTCGGGCGACTTCCAGCCGATGCCCCGCATCGACGAGGTCGACGACCTGGACGGGGGCGCGGGCTACCCGGTCATCACCGGCGACTACACCGCGGCGCCGGCCTGGGGCCGCCGTCCGCTCGTGCCGGGCACTCCGGTGGACAAGCCGACGCCCGTGTTCACCAAGCTCGACCCCTCCGTGGTCGACGACGAGCTCGCCCGGCTCGAGGCCGCGGCGGGCTCCCGCGCATGAGCCTGCACCCGCAGTCCGTCGCCGCGCTCGCTCTGTGGAGCGAGGCGCCGGCGGTGCACACCCTGGACGCGGAGGGCATCCGGGCCCGGCGCGCGACGGCGCGCGAGGAGGGTCTGGCCGAGCCGAAGGAGGAGGTCGCCAGCACCGTCGACGTCGATGCCGACGGGGTCCCCGCCCGGGTGCTGCGTCCGCAGGGCGCCGACCCCGAGGAGCACCTGCCCGCGCTGGTCTACCTGCACGGGGGCGGCTTCGTCCTCGGCGACCTCGAGACCCACGACGCCCCCGGTCGTCGGCTGGCCAACCGCACCGGTCGGGTGGTCCTCGCCGTGGACTACCGCCGCCCGCCGGAGCACGTGTTCCCGGCGGCGCTGGTCGACAGCGTGGCCGCCCTGGACTGGCTGGTCGCGCACGGCACCGACCACGGCGTCGACGTGCGCCGCATCGGGGTCGTCGGCGACAGCGCGGGCGCCAACCTCGCGATCGGGACGGCGTTGCGGCGTCCGGGCGTGCTCGAGGCCGCGGTGCTCGTCTACCCGTTCCTGGACCCCGAGGCCGGCTCCGCGTCGTACGCCTCGACCGACGGCGGGCTCGACCGGGAGGACGGGCTCTGGTTCTGGCGGCAGTACGTCGAGCCCGGCGACGACCGGGTCCTGCGCGACCCGGAGCTGGCGCCGCTGCACTCGACCCGGCTGGGTGAGCTGCCCCGCAGCCTGGTGCAGATCGCCGGTGCGGACACCCTGGTCGACGAGGGGCGGGCGCTGGTGACCCGGGCTCGCGACCTCGGCGCCGACGTGACCGAGCTGACGTACGACGGCATGGTGCACGGCTTCTGGCGCCACCCGGCGCTGTTCGACGCGGCCGAGCAGGCCCTGGCCGACGCGGCGGACTGGCTCGACCGGCCGTGACCCGACCTCTCCCGCGGAGGGGTCAGGCCCGGTTGATGGTCAGCAGCCGCGCGTAGCCGGCCGCGGCGAGCTCCGGCCCGCTCAGTCCGTAGACCTCGCGGAGGGCGGCGGCCTCGGCACGGGCCGGAGGGGTCTTGTCCTCCGCCGCCTCGGTCAGCTCGTCGAGCAGCTGGCGCAGCCGCGGCACGCCGCCTCGCGTCAGCAGCTCCTCGGCGAGCGCCTGGGCCAGGGGGTAGCCGACCAGCGGGGCGCGGCGGAACTGGTCGGCGGAGATCAGCCGGTCACGGGGCGCGGACGCAGCGAGGCGGTCGTAGACGCGCGTCGGGACGACCAGCTCGGTCATGCCGGCGCGACGCCAGCCCAGGTGCTCGGCGATCCCCTCGCCCAGCCACAGCGGCTGCGGTTCGTCGCGGAGCACGAAGTGGGTCAGCTCGTGGCGCAGCACCCGGTCGTCGTCGAGGAACTCGTCGAGCACGTCGGGGTTGTACTTCACGCGCCAGCCGGCGACGCCCAGCGGCTCGTGGCTGCTCAGCGTCGTGGTGATGGCGGGCCCGAAGACGGCGCCGGCGACGGCGAGCCCGTCGTGGCTGAGCCGGGTCGCGTTGCCGCTGCTGGTGGCGTCGACGAGCAGGGGAGCGGGGTCGTCCACGCCGAGCTCGCCGCGCACGTAGCCCAGCGCCCGGGTGACACGACCGGTCAGGGCGGCCAGCTGGCCGCTCCGGCTGCGGTCGACCACGACGGTGACCTGGCCGGCGCGCCGTACGGCGACCGGGCCCTCGGCCCACGGGCGAGCACTGCCGATGCTGCTGAGGGTGCGCTCGGTCTCGTCGATGCGCTCGGCCCCGAGCAGCCACTGCCCGTCCCGCTCGACGAACGTGAAGCCGACGGAGCTCGACACCGGCTCGCTGTCGACCCCGCGCAGCCGGACGTGCTCGGTGATGTCGGGCTTGAGCTCGGGGTCGTCGCCGGAGACCGGCGTCACCGGCAGCGTCCGCTCCTCCAGGCCGTAGAGGATCTCGGCGACGCCGAGGAGCCTGAGGTTCTCGAAGGCGACGAGCTGCTGGGCCCGCACGCCGGGTCGGTCGTCGACGGTGGCGAGGAACGCCTCGCGGTCACCCTCGAGCACCGCCTGGGCGCGTGCGTCGAGCACCTGCCGGATCGCGGCGTACTCGTCGTCGGAGGCGTAGCCGCTGACGGAGCCACCGGCGCCACCGGCGTCGACCCCGGTGTCCGGCGCGGTGCCGGCGCCGTCCCTGCCGTCGCCGGCCCTCGCCGCACCGTCCGCCTCAGAGGTCGCGGCGGGTCCACCCGCGGACCCGTCGGGGGTGCGGTCGTCGCCGACGGTCACCGCCACCACGGCCACGGCGGCCGTCGTGGCGACGGCCAGCCCGGCTGCCAGCAGGCCGGTACGCGTCCCCGTCACAGCCACCAGCCTAGGACGAACCGGACACCCGCACCGTGATTCGCGGGCCTTCGGCGCGGGTGACACACTGCCGCCCATGCGCGTGCACATCGGATCGGACCATGCCGGACTCGAGCTCAAGGACCACCTCGTGGGCTGGCTGGCCGACCAGGGGCACGAGGCCGTGGACCACGGCCCGTTCGTCTACGACGCCCTCGACGACTACCCCGTCTTCTGCCTGCGCGCCGCCGAGGCCGTGGTCGCCGACCAGCAGGACGGGGTCGAGGCCCTCGGCGTGGTCCTGGGCGGGTCGGGCAACGGCGAGCAGATCGCTGCCAACAAGGTGGTCGGCGTCCGCGCCGCGCTGGTGTGGAGCGAGGAGACCGCGGCGCTGGCGCGCGAGCACAACGACGCCAACGTGGTCTCGGTCGGCGGCCGGATGCACACCCTCGAGGACGTGACGCGCTTCGTCGAGGTCTTCCTCGGCACCGACTACTCGCGGGCCGAGCGTCACGACCGACGCATCGCGATGCTGACCGACTACGAGAAGACGCGGAACCTGCCGGCGCTGCCGGAGTCGGCGCTGGGCGGATCCTCCGGCTCGGGCGATGCCTGAGGGCCACACCCTGCGTCGGTTGGCCGACGACCTGACGGACGCCTTCGCGGGGCGCGTCGTGCGGGTCAGCAGCCCGCAGGGGCGCTTCGGTGCCGAAGCGGCGCTGCTCGACGGCAGCCGTCTGCTGCGGGCCGACTCCGCCGGCAAGCACCTCTTCGTCGAGCTCGAGGGCGACCACGTGGTGCACGTCCACCTCGGGCTCATCGGCACCTTCGTCATCCGCTCCGGCGCCCTCGAGGCGCCGGTCGGCCAGGTGCGGCTCCGCCTCGCCGCGGGCGGGGACGCGACGGCGTCGACGTACGCCGACCTGCGGGGGGCCATCATCTGCGCGCTCATCACCCCGGCACAGCAGGCGGCCGTCGTTGCGAAGCTCGGGCCGGACCCGCTGCGCGACGACGCCGACCCGGGTCGCGCCTGGGCCCGGATCTCGCGCAGCCCGCGGAGCATCGGCGACCTGCTGATGGACCAGGCGGTGATGGCGGGGGTCGGCAACGTCTACCGCGCTGAGGCGTTGTTCCGGCAGCGGCTCCACCCCTTCCGGCCCGGGACGTCGGTGCGGCGCGGTCGCTTCGAGGCGCTGTGGGCGGACCTGGTGGAGCTGATGGCCGAGGGGGTCCGCACCAACCGGATCGACACCGTGCGGCCCGAGCACACGCCCGAGGCGATGGGCCGCGGCCCGCGACGCGACGACCACGGGGGAGAGGTCTACGTCTACCGCCGCCACGAGCAGCCGTGCCACGTGTGCGGCACCCGGATCCGCACGAAGGAGCTGGCCGGGCGCAACGCGTTCTGGTGCCCGCGCTGCCAGCCCGTCTTCCGCTCGCGCGCCGGCCGGTGAGAGATGGAGCGGATGACGGGAATCGAACCCGCGTAGTCAGTTTGGAAGACTGAAGCTCTACCATTGAGCTACATCCGCGTGGCGGTCGTGGAGCCGTGGTGGCCCGGACGCCGCGGACCATGGTGCCACACCAGCAGCCCCGCCCGTCACGCGGGCGAGCGGCCCCGTCGGTCGTCGTTTCGACAGGCTCAGTCGCGCTGACTAGACTCCCGGAGGTTCCACAACCGGGGCGTAGCGTAGTGGCTAGCGCGCCTGCTTTGGGAGCAGGAGACCGCAGGTTCGAGTCCTGTCGCCCCGACCGCGCGCCCCGTCCGACCCGGCTGCCCAGGCCGTCCGGACACCTGCACGACCCGATCGACTGCCCGACCGACGTGCCGCGTCCGTCTGCCCAGACCAGACAACCCCGGACACCCGGCCGCACCCGCTGAGAAACCCCGAGGAGACACCCCTGTGAAGAGCACCGTCGAGACCCTGAGCCCCACGCGGGCGAAGCTCACCGTCGAGGTGCCTTTCGAGGAGCTGAAGCCGAGCCTCGACAGCGCCTACAAGAAGATCGCCTCCCAGATCAACGTCCCCGGCTTCCGCCGCGGCAAGGTGCCGGCCCCGATCATCGACCGTCAGGTCGGCCGTGGCGCCGTCCTCGACGAGGCCATCAACGACGCGCTGCCGGGCCTCTACATCCAGGCGCTGCAGGAGAACGAGCTCGAGCCGCTGGCCCAGCCGGAGATCGACATCACCAAGCTCGAGGACAACGACACCCTCGAGTTCACCGCCGAGGTCGACGTCAAGCCGGAGATCACGCTCCCCGAGCTCGACGGCCTCGCGGTGAGCGTCGACGACGTCGCCGTCACCGACCAGGACGTCGAGGACCAGGTCTCCGCGCTGCGCGAGCGCTTCGGCACCCTCACCGACGTCGAGCGCGCCGCGGCGGAGGACGACTTCGTCGTCATCGACCTGACCGCCCGCAAGGACGGCGAGGTCGTCGAGGGCGGCGAGGCCGCCGGCGTCAGCTACCAGGTCGGCAAGGGCGGGATGCTCGACGGCCTCGACGAGGCCCTGCGCGGCATGAGCGCCGGCGACAGCACCACGTTCACCAGCAAGCTGGCCGGCGGCGACCTCGAGGGTGAGGACGTCGAGGTCGAGGTCACCGTGACGGCGGTCAAGGAGCAGCAGCTCCCCGAGCTGGACGACGAGTTCGCCCAGATGGCCTCGGAGTTCGACACCATCGGCGAGCTCACCGAGGACGTCCGGGTCCGCCTGGGCAACGGCAAGCGCCTCGAGCAGGCCGCCGCCGCCCGTGACGCGGTGCTCGAGACGATCCTCGACCTCACCGAGATCCCGGTGCCCGAGTCCCTCGTCGCCGAGGAGCTGGTGGCGCGCCGCGAGGGCATCGAGCAGCAGCTGGCGATGGCCGGCATGACGATGGAGGCCTACCTCGACGCCGAGGAGCAGACCGTCGACGAGTTCGAGGCCGAGCTGGAGAAGCGGGTCCACGACGCTGTGGCCGCGCAGTTCGTGCTCGACCAGATCGCGGTCAACGAGGAGCTCGGCGTCGAGCAGCAGGAGCTGACCGAGCACATGCTGCGCCGCGCGCAGCAGTCGGGCCAGAACCCGCAGGAGTACGTCCAGCACATGGTGGAGCACAACCACCTCCCCGAGCTGGTCTCCGAGGTACGTCGCGGCAAGGCGCTCGCGCTCGTGGTCGAGAAGGCCGTCGTGACCGACGAGTCCGGCAACCACGTCGAGCTGAAGAACCTCCGCCCCGACGGCACCATCGGTGAGCCCGCCGACGAGGTCGAGGAGTCCGACGAGGTCAGCGAGACCTCCGAGGCCGTCGACGCCGGGACCACTGAGGCCGAGGACACCGAGGTCGAGGAGTCGGGCGACAAGGCCTGACCCAGGCCAGCACAGCCAGCAGGACGCGTCCGGACACGTCCGGGCGCGTCCTCTTGCGTGTACAAGTGTTCACTGAGGACACTGAGCCCATGGCCACGACGCAGCCCCAGCCCCTCGTCCGCACCGCAGACCCGGTGGACGTGCAGATCCCCGACGCCATCACCCCGGCGCACCCGGAGCCCGGCCTCGTCGACGCCCTGGCGCTCGGCGCCCTGTTCGCCGACGAGCTCATCGTCGCGACGGCCCGCGACACCCACGAGGCCTGCGCCCGGCGCACCTTCGACCTGCTCACCGGGACCTCGCCCTTCGGACGCGTCACCCGGGGCATCCACGACGCCGTCGCCGGCACGGTCTACAAGGGGCTCAGCCTCGGCCTCCAGGGGGCGGCCACGGGACTCTCCAAGGTCGGCGCCACCGGCGTCGGGCCGCGTCTCGACGCCAGCCCCCAGGGTCGCGTGCTGCAGTCGGCGGTCAACGGGCTCATCGGCGCGCGGCTCAAGGAGGAGCACCCCCACCTCGCCCTGACCATGACCATCCGCGTGGGCGGGCGCGCCGTACGCCCCGACCCGGCCGAGCTCGAGGTCGCCTTCCCCGAGGCGACCGACAAGATCGTCGTCTTCCTCCACGGGCTCGGCGAGCACGAGGGCCACTGGAACACCCGGGCCGCCGAGATGGGTGGCACCTACGGGAGCCGGCTGGCCGAGAGCGACGGCTGGACGCCGGTGTTCCTGCGCGTCAACACCGGTCTGTCCGTCGCCGAGAACGGCGTCGCGCTGACCGCCCTGCTGCAGGAGCTGACCGAGAGCTGGCCCGTCCGGGTCAGCCGCATCGCCCTGGTCGGGCACTCCATGGGGGGTCTGATCATCCGTGCCGGCTGCGCGGTCGCCACCGAGCACGAGCGCTCGTGGCGCGACGACCTCACCGACGTGGTCACGCTCGGCACGCCCCACCTCGGCGCCGACCTGGCGCTCGGCGTCAGCCACGGCTCCCGCTTCCTGGCCCTGCTGCCGGAGATCGCGGGCTTCGGCCGCATCCTCGAGCACCGCTCCCCGGGCATCCGCGACCTCGAGCGCGGCCTGCCCGACCTGCCACCGATGCCGGGGGTGCGCTACCGCCTGGTCTCGGCCGCGCTGGGCAGCGAGCGCAGCCCGGTCGGCGCGGTCTTCGGCGACCTGCTCGTACGCCGTGCCTCGGCCACCGGTCTGCGGCGCTCGCTGCGGCTCTTCCCCGACGCGGACGTCCTGCACGTCGCGAACGCCGACCACTTCGCGCTGCTCAACCACCCGGAGGTCGACCACGCCCTGGTGGGCTGGCTGGCATGATCCGCCCATGAGCACGCCGCCGCGCCCACCCGACCGGGACCGAGCCGAGCAGGACCGCCCCCAGCCGGGTCGCGAGCTCCACGCGGAGGTGACGGTGGCTGCCCCCGCCGAGCGCGTCTGGCAGACACTCACCGACCTGGCGCGCATGCCGCGGTGGAGCCCCGAGCTGGTCAGGATGGTGCCGCTCCTCCGCGGCGGCCTCCGGGTGGGCCAGACCTATCTCGGCGTCAACCGCCGTGGCGCGGTGGTCTGGCCGACGCGCAACGTGGTCCGCGAGGTCTCCGCGCCCCGCACGCTGGTGTGGGACACCCCCACGTCGGGTGCGCGCTGGATCTACCGGGTGGAGCCCGCCGCCGACGGCACCTCCAGGCTGTCGCTCACCCGCCCCGTCCCCGCGGGCATGGCGCTGGGCGGTCGGATCTTCGCCCGGCTGTTCCTGGGCGGCGGCGGCCCGCACAGCGACGAGCTCGAGGCCGGCATGCGCACGACGCTGCAGAGGATCGCCTCGGACGTCGAGGGCTGAGCGCGCGGGCCGGTCGGGTCGAGGCGTCCGCTGTCCGCGAACACAGGGGATCGATGCCCCCCGGGCCCTGGAAAGGGCGTCACGGCGGGCTAGGGTCGGGGACGTGACTGACATCGAGATGAACGGTGGCGGGGCCGGCTACGGCCTGGACGACCACATCTACCAGCGGCTCCTGCGGGAGCGGATCATCTTCCTCGGGTCCGAGGTGCGCGACCAGAACGCGAACGCGATCTGCGCGCAGCTGCTGCTCCTGAGTGCGGAGGACCCCGAGGCGGACATCTTCCTCCACATCAACAGCCCCGGCGGCTCCGTCGACGCCGGCATGGCGATCTACGACACCATGAACTACATCCCCAACGACGTCGCCACGGTCGGCATGGGCCTGGCCGCGTCGATGGGCCAGTTCCTGCTGTGTGCCGGCGCCAAGGGCAAGCGCTACGCCCTGCCCCACGCGCGCATCATGATGCACCAGCCCTCGGGCGGCATGGGCGGCTCGGCCTCGGACATCAAGATCCAGGCCCAGCAGTCCCTGCACATCAAGAAGGTGCTGTTCGAGCTCATCGCCGACCACACCGGCCAGACGGTGGAGCAGATCGAGCTCGACGCGGACCGCGACCGGTGGTTCACCGCGTCGCAGGCCGAGGAGTACGGCTTCATCGACCAGGTCATCCGCAGCGCCCGCGAGGCCGCCGACGAGGGCCGTCCGGCCCGCAACAAGTGACGGGACCCACCATGAACTACTACATCCCCCAGTGGGAGGAGCGGACGTCGTACGGCTTCCGCCGCATCGACCCCTACGCCAAGCTCTTCGAGGACCGCATCATCTTCCTCGGCACGCCGATCAGCGACGACATCGCCAACGCGGTGATGGCCCAGCTGCTCTGCCTGGAGTCGATGGACCCCGACCGCGACATCCAGATCTACATCAACAGCCCCGGTGGCTCGTTCACCGCGCTGACCGCGATCTACGACACGATGCGGTTCGTCAAGCCCGACATCCAGACGGTGTGCCTGGGCCAGGCGGCCTCGGCCGCGGCGATCCTGCTCGCCGCCGGCGCACCGGGCAAGCGCCTGGCGCTGCCGAACTCGCGCATCCTCATCCACCAGCCCTACACCGAGGGCACCTACGGCCAGACCTCGGACATCGAGATCCAGGCCAACGAGATCCTCCGCATGCGCGGGCTGCTCGAGAAGATGATCTCGGACCACTCCGGCAAGCCGGTCGAGGACGTCAGCCGCGACATCGAGCGCGACAAGATCCTGACCGCGGAGGCCGCGGTGGAGTACGGCCTGATCGACTCCGTGCTGGCCTCGCGCAAGGGCGCGCTGCAGCTCACTCCGTGACGGGTGGTGGCACGGCCCGCGGATGCTCGAGCGAAAGTCGGGCCGTGTCACCCATCCCAATCTGGGCGGGCGCGGGGTATTTTCAAACTGAGTGAGCTTGACGTGAACCACAGCCGAGACCCCCAGCCAGGTCCTTCTGGTTGCTCGGCCCGAGTCGTGAGGAGTCGTGCCTGTGGCACGCATCGGTGATGGCGGCGACCTGCTGAAGTGCTCGTTCTGCGGAAAGAGCCAGAAGCAGGTCAAGAAGCTCATCGCAGGACCCGGGGTCTACATCTGCGACGAGTGCATCGACCTCTGCAACGAGATCATCGAGGAGGAGCTCTCCGAGGGCACCGAGGTCGGTCTGGAGGAGCTCCCCAAGCCGCGGGAGATCTTCGACTTCCTCAACTCCTACGTCATCGGCCAGGAGACGGCGAAGAAGTCGCTGGCGGTGGCCGTCTACAACCACTACAAGCGCGTCCAGGCCGGCGTCGGGGTGGCCAACCACCGCCAGCGCGGCGAGGACGCCGTCGAGCTCGCCAAGTCCAACATCCTGGTCATCGGCCCCACCGGCTGCGGCAAGACCTACCTGGCCCAGACGCTGGCGCGCATGCTCAACGTGCCCTTCGCCATCGCCGACGCCACGGCGCTGACCGAGGCCGGCTACGTCGGCGAGGACGTCGAGAACATCCTCCTCAAGCTCATCCAGGCCGCCGACTACGACGTCAAGAAGGCCGAGACCGGCATCATCTACATCGACGAGATCGACAAGGTGGCGCGCAAGGCCGAGAACCCGTCGATCACGCGCGACGTCTCCGGCGAGGGCGTGCAGCAGGCGCTGCTGAAGATCCTCGAGGGCACGACCGCCTCGGTGCCGCCGCAGGGCGGGCGCAAGCACCCGCACCAGGAGTTCATCCAGATCGACACCACGAACATCCTCTTCATCGTCGGCGGAGCCTTCTCCGGGCTCGAGGGGATCGTGGAGAGCCGCATCGGCAAGAAGACCCTCGGCTTCGGCGCGACGCTGCCGACCAAGGAGGAGCGCGACCTCGACCAGATCTTCTCCGAGGTCATGCCCGAGGACCTGCTGAAGTTCGGCCTGATCCCCGAGTTCATCGGTCGCCTGCCGGTCATCGCGACCGTCGACAAGCTCAACCGCGAGGCGCTCGTGCAGATCCTGACCGAGCCGCGCAACGCACTGGTCAAGCAGTACCAGAAGCTCTTCGACCTCGACGGGGTCGAGCTCGAGTTCACCGACGACGCCATCGACGCGGTCGCCGACCTCGCCATGGTGCGCGGCACCGGCGCCCGTGGCCTGCGCGCCATCATCGAGGAGGTCCTCCTCCACGTGATGTACGACGTGCCCTCGCGCGAGGACGTCGCCAAGGTCGTGGTGAGCGCCGAGGTCGTGCGCGACAACGTGAACCCGACGCTCGTGCCGCGCCCCAGCGAGAGCAAGAAGAAGAAGACCGCCTGAGCCGCGGTCCGCGACGGTGACCCCGCACGAGAACGGCGTCGCGCCGCTGGCGCTGCCGAGCGACGACGACGCATGGGCCGACTGGCTCTCCGAGCGCGCCGAGGCACAGCTGGTGGCCGCGGAGCACCACACCGAGCGGTTGCGCTCGATGGACGGCGCCGCGGCCGAGGCCGTGCTCGAGCGCTGGAACGAGATCGCCCGACAGCTGCGCAGCGTGGCCTCGCTCGCCTCGCTGGTGACGAACGTGCACCCCGACGAGCGGGTGCGCGACCTCGCCGAGGAGCTCGAGCAGCGCGTCCAGGGCGTCTACACCGACCTGGGCCTGGACCGCGACTGCTACCGCGTGCTGTCGTCGGTGGACCCCACCGGTCTCGACGACGCCGCCGCTCGGCGGGTGCTCGAGCGGTCGCTGCGCGACTTCCGGCGCTCCGGTGTCGACCGGCCCGACGACGTGCGTGAGCGGGTCCGGTCCCTCTCCGAGCGCGAGACCGAGCTCGGGCTGCGCTTCAGCCGCAACATCCGCAACGGCCGGCGCACCGTGCGGGTGGACCCGGCCCGGTTGGACGGCCTGCCGGACGACTTCGTGTCCTCCCGGCCGGTCGCCGACGACGGCACCGTCGAGCTGACGACCGACTACCCCGACTACATGCCGGTCCGCACGCTCGCCACCGACCGGGCGCTGCGCGAGGAGCTCACGGTCGCGTTCCTGACCCGGGCCTGGCCCGACAACGAGCCGGTGCTGGCCGAGCTGCTCGCCGTACGTCAGGAGCTGGCGCAGACCCTCGGCTACGCCGACTGGCCCAGCTACGACGCCGAGGTGAAGATGATCGGCGACGGACCGGCCATCGCGGCGTTCGTCGACACCGTCACCGACCTCGCCCGGCAGCCCGCCGCCGCCGAGCACGACGCCCTGCTGGCCCGGGCACGGCAGGACCACCCCGACCTCGAGAGCCTCACCGCGGTCGACCGCTACCACTACGCCGAGCTGCTGCGCCGCGAGGAGTGCGACGTCGACGGCCGGGAGGTGCGCGCCTACTTCGACTTCGACCAGGTGCGTGCCGGGCTGCTCGACGTCACCGGCACCCTGCTCGGCCTCGAGTACGTCGACGTGCCCGACGCCCCGCGCTGGCACCCCGACGTCACCGTCCACGAGGTCCACGACCTCCACGACGGCGGTCGCTACCTCGGACGGATCTACCTCGACCTGCACCCGCGGGAGGGGAAGTACTCCCACGCCGCCCAGTTCACGCTGGCGCCCGGCGTCGCGGACCTGCAGGTGCCCGAGGGCGTGCTGGTCTGCAACTTCCCGCGCGGGCTGATGGAGCACGGCGACGTCGTGACGCTGTTCCACGAGTTCGGCCACCTCGTGCACCACGTGGTCGGCGGCCGGCAGCGGTGGGTGCGCTTCTCCGGCGTCGCCACCGAGTGGGACTTCGTCGAGGCGCCCTCGCAGATGCTCGAGGAGTGGGCCTGGGACGCCGAGGTGCTGGCCCGCTTCGCGCGTGACGCCGACGGCCGACCGATCCCGGCGCAGCTGGTCGAGCGGATGCGTGCCGCGCACGAGCTCGGCAAGGCGCTCGGGGTGCGGACCCAGATGTTCTACGCCGCGGTCTCCTACCGGCTGCACGCCGAGGTGCCGGCCGACGTCTCCGCGCGGGTGGCCGAGCTGCAGGCGACCTACGACGGGTGCGCGATGGTGCCCGACACCCACTTCGAGGCGTCGTTCGGGCACCTCGGCGGCTACACGTCGGCGTACTACACCTACATGTGGAGCCAGGTGATCGCGAAGGACCTGTTCTCCGCCTTCGACCCCGGCGACCTGCTCGCGCCGGAGGTGGCCCGGCGCTACCGCGACCGTGTGCTCGCGCCCGGCGGCTCGGGCGACGCGGCCGACCTGGTGGCCGACTTCCTCGGTCGGCCCTACGCCTTCGACGCCTTCGAGGCCTGGCTCACCCGCTGACGGTGGTCGAGCGCGAGCGCAGCGAGCAGTCGAGACCGGCGAGAGGGGCGCCTCCGTCCGTCGTCCTCCGGGCAGGGACACTGGGCGGGTGCTCGTCACCAACCACGTCCTGTCCGGCGCGTTCGTCGGGCGTGCCGCCCCCGGCCCGGTGAGCGCCTTCGCGGCCGGCGTGGCCTCTCACTTCGCGCTCGACGCGGTGCCGCACTGGGGCGACGGACGACCCATCCGGGAGGTCATGCACATCGCGGTGCCGGACGGGCTGCTCGGCCTGGCCGCGATGGCAGGCGTCACCGCCGCCACCGAGCCGTCGGCCCGCCTGCGCGTGCTGGCCGGCATGGCGGGCGCGGCGTTCCCCGACCTCGACAAGCCGGCCGACCGCTTCCTCGGGTTCTCGCCGTTCCCGCGACGCTGGGACGCCTTCCACCAGGCCGTCCAGCACGAGTCGGCCGGACGGATGCCGCAGGAGATCCTCGTCGGGCTCGGTCAGGTGGCCGTGCTGGCCGCGATCGCCGTCGCCGTACGACGACGCGCGCGGCGGGTCAGCCGTCGCTCGGCACCGGGGGCACCAGCTCGGCGGTGACCGCCAGCGAGTCGCCTCCGTCGGCCTCGTCGAAGGACAGCTCTCCCACGACCTTCGCCGCCGCGACGAGGTCGGCCTGCGCCTGGGCCGCGAGGTCGAGCAGCCGCTGCGGCCCGGAGACCCGTGCCGAGGACACCTCGGTGCGCTGCGAGACCTTGGCCTGCGACTTGACGCCGCGCAGCCCGGCCAGCGCCGAGGCGACGGCGTCGAGCATGGCCGGATCGGTGTCGCCGAAGTCGGCGAGCTCCTCGGCGGCGGGCCACGACGCCCGGTGGACCGAGCCGCCCTGCCACCAGGACCAGACCTCCTCGGTCACGTAGGGCAGGAACGGCGCGAGCAGCCGCAGCTGGACGTGCAGCGCGAGCGCCAGCGCGGACCGCGCCGACGCGGCGGCCTCCTCGCCGCGACCGCCGTACGCGCGCTCCTTGACCAGCTCGACGTAGTCGTCGCAGAAGGTCCAGAAGAACCGCTCGGTGACCTCCAGGGCCGTCGTGTAGTCGTAGGCCTCGAACGCCGCGGTGGCGCGCTCGGCGGTGCGCGCCAGACCGGCCAGCATCGCCCGGTCGACCGGCTCGTCGACCGCGTCGACGTCGTACGACGTGGCGCCGACCCCGGCGAGGGCGAACTTCGAGGCGTTGAGCACCTTCATCGCCAGTCGCCGGCCGACCTTCATCTGGGTCTCGTCGAAGGGTGAGTCCAGGCCCGGACGGGCCATCGCGGCCCGCCAGCGCACGGCGTCGGCACCGTACTTCTCGAGGATGTCGGTGGGGACGACGACGTTGCCCTTGGACTTGCTCATCTTCTTGCGGTCGGGGTCCATGACGAAGCCGGAGACCAGGGCGTGGGTCCACGGCGCGGTGTGGTGCTCGAAGTGGGCCCGCACGACGCGGCTGAAGAGCCAGGTGCGGATGATGTCGTGGGCCTGGGTGCACAGGTCCATCGGGAAGACCCGCTCGAACAGGTCGGGGTCGGACTCCCAGCCGCCCGCGATCTGCGGGGTGAGCGAGGAGGTGGCCCAGGTGTCCATGACGTCGGGGTCGCCGATGAAGCCGTTCGGTCGGCCACGCTGGGACTCGTCGTACCCGCCGGGGGCGTCGGTGGAGGGGTCCACCGGCAGCTGCTCCTCGCGGGGCAGCAGCGGGTGGTCGTAGTCCGGCTCGCCCTCGGCGTCGAGGGGGTACCAGACCGGGAACGGGATGCCGAAGAACCGCTGACGGGAGATCAGCCAGTCACCGTTGAGGCCGCCGACCCAGTTGTCGTAGCGGTGCTTCATGTGGCTCGGGCTCCACGAGATCTCCGAGCCGCGCTCGACGAGCTCGGTGCGCAGGTCGGTGTCGCGCCCGCCGTTGGTGATGTACCACTGGCGGGTGGAGACGATCTCGAGCGGCTTGTCGCCCTTCTCGTAGAAGTTCGCCATCCGCTGGGTGGGGGAGGGCTCGCCCTCGAGGTCGCCGGAGGCGCGCAGGAGCGCCACCATGGCCTCGCGGGCGCTGAAGGTGGTCTTCCCGGCCAGCTCGGCGTACGCCGCCTCTGCGCCGTCCGCACCCGCGGCGATCCACTCGGGGGTCTCGCGGTGCAGCCGCCCGTCGCGACCGATGACCGTGCGCACCGGCAGCTGCAGCTCGCGCCACCACGTCACGTCGGTGAGGTCGCCGAAGGTGCAGCACATCGCGATGCCGGCGCCCTTGTCGGGCTCCGCCGCGGGGTGGGCCCGCACCGGGATCTCGACGCCGAAGACCGGCGAGGTGACGGTGGTGCCGAACAGGTGCTGGTAGCGCTCGTCGTCGGGGTGGGCGATCAGTGCGACCACGGCCGGGATCAGCTCGGGGCGCGTGGTCTCGATGTGCACCACCCCGTCGGTCGAGCCGGTCGGGACCGTCGGGTCCGTCGAGACCGGGTGGAAGGCGACGCGGTGGTAGTGGCCCGGGTACTCCCGGGCCTCGAGCTCGGCCTGGGCGACCGCGGTCTGGAAGGTGACGTCCCACAGCGTGGGGGCCTCCTGCAGGTAGGCCTCGCCGCGGGCGAAGTTCCGCAGGAACGCGCGCTGGGAGACGGTCTGCGCGGCCGGGCCGATGGTGGTGTAGGTCTGCTCCCAGTCGACCGAGAGGCCGAGGGTGCGCCACAGCGACTCGAAGACCTTCTCGTCCTCGACGACCAGGCGCTCGCACAGCTCGACGAAGTTCGGCCGACTGATCGGCACCTGGCGCTTCGGGTCGGGCTTCTCCGGCGGCGTGAAGTCGGCCTGGTAGGGCAGCGACGGGTCGCAGCGGACGCCGAAGTAGTTCTGCACCCGGCGCTCGGTGGGCAGGCCGTTGTCGTCCCAGCCCATCGGGTAGAAGACCTCCTTGCCGCGCATCCGCTGGAAGCGCGCGACGAGGTCGGTGTGGGTGTAGGAGAAGACGTGCCCCACGTGCAGGGAGCCCGACACGGTGGGCGGCGGGGTGTCGATGGCGTAGACCTGCTCGCGCGGGGCGGTGCGGTCGAACGCGTAGGTGCCCTCGGCCTTCCAGGTCTCGGCCCACCGGGCCTCCAGGCCCTCCAGCGCCGGCTTGTCCGGTACGGCGACGCCGGCGGCGGGCGTCGGCGTGGTCCGGGGCGGGCTCTGGGTGTCAGTCATGCAGCGAATCCTACGAAGCCGCAGGTGGTCGGGGCGAACCCGTTCCCCTCGGCCGGGGGTCGGGCCGCGCCCGTAGACTCGGCACGCCATGTCAGACACCCCCGCTCCGTCCCCAGCGCCGTCCACCACCCCGTCGTACGACGAGGTCGAGCGGGCACTGCTGGCCCGCTGGCCGGAGACCCGGCTGGAGCCCAGCCTGGACCGGATCGCGGCCCTGACCGAGCTGCTCGGTGACCCGCAGCGCGGCTACCCGGTGGTCCACCTGACCGGCACCAACGGCAAGACCACGACGTCGCGGATGGTCGACGACCTGCTGCGGGCCCGCGGCCTGCGCACCGGACGCTTCACCAGCCCCCACGTCGAGTCGATGACCGAGCGCATCAGCCTCGACGGTCAGCCGCTCACCGAGGAGGCGTTCGCCCAGGCGTACGCCGACATCGCGGCCTACCTCGACCTCGTCGACGCCGACCAGCCGCACCCGCTGTCGTTCTTCGAGACCGTGGTCGGGATGGCGTTCGCAGCCTTCGCCGACTCCCCGGCGGACGTGGCCGTGGTCGAGGTGGGGATGGGCGGCTCGTGGGACGCCACCAACGTCGCCGACGGCACCGTCGCCGTGGTGACCCCGATCGCGGTCGACCACGCGCGCTACCTCGGCGACCGCGCCGGCACCATCGCGGTGGAGAAGTCCGGGATCATCAAGCCCGGCGCCACCGTGGTCGTCGCCGAGCAGGAGGACGAGGTGATGGAGGTGCTGGCCGAGCGTGCGCAGGAGGTCGGCGCGACCCTGCTGCGTGAGGGCACCGACTTCGGGGTCGTGCACCGCGCCGCCGCCGTCGGCGGACAGGTCGTCGACCTCCAGGGTCTCCGGGGCCGCTACGACGAGGTCTTCCTGCCGCTCTACGGCGCCCACCAGGCCCAGAACGCCGTGCTGGCGCTCGCCGCGGTCGAGGTGCTCGCCGGCGAGGACCCGCTGGCCGACGACCTCGTGCGCGAGGCGTTCGGCGGGGTCACGTCGCCGGGACGGCTCGAGGTCGTCCGCCGCGGACCCACGGTGCTGCTCGACGCCGCCCACAACCCGCACGGCGCAGCGGCTCTGGTGGAGGCGGTGCGCGACTCCTTCACCTTCGACCCGCTGATCGGTGTCGTGGCGATGATGGCCGACAAGGATGCCGAGGGGTTCCTCGGCGAGCTCGAGCCGGTGCTCTCGCAGGTCGTGATCACCCGCAGCTCGACCGACCGCAGCATGACCGCCGACGACCTCGGCGAGATCGCCCGCGACCTGTTCGGGGAGCACCGCGTGGTCGTCCACGACCGCCTCGACGACGCCCTGGAGGAGGCCGTCACGCTCGCCGAGACCGGCGGCTCCGGCGGGGAGTCGATCGGCAGCGGGGGAGTGCTCGTCACCGGCTCCGTCGTCACCGCCGGCGAGGCCCGACGCCTGCTGCGCCGCCGGGACCGCTCCGGGCAGGGCCAGTCCTGATGGGCCGGATCCAGCGGGCGATGTGCGCCGGCATGCTCATGCTCCAAGCCGTGGTCCTCCTCCTGACGACCCCGGTGCTGCTCGTGCTGACCGACGTCAGCACCCCCCTGGCCCTGGCCCTCGGTCTGGGCCTCACGGTGGCGTGCATCGTCGCCGGCGGCACCATGGGGCGGCCCTTCGGCGGCGCGCTCGGCTGGGCGGTGCAGGTGGCCACGTTCCTCATGGGCTTCCTCATCACCGCGATGGTGGCGCTCGGCGTGGTGTTCCTCTCGCTGTACGCCGGCTCGTGGTTCCTCGGCGCGAAGATCGACCGGGAGCGCGTCGCCCGCGGCCAGACCGCGTAGGTCCTGCGGCCCGCGCCGGACGCACCTGCGCTCATCTGGGAGCATGGCGCCATGTCACAGCGCACCTTCGTCCTGCTCAAGCCCGACACCGTGAAGCGCGGTCTCGTCGGCGCCGTCGTCCAACGCTTCGAGGACCGGGGCCTGCGGATCGTGGCGATGGAGCACCGCACCATCGACGGCGACCTCGCCGACCAGCACTACGCCGAGCACGTGGAGCGGGACTTCTACCCGCCGCTGCGGACCTTCGTGACCTCCGGTCCGCTGGTGGCGCTGGTCCTCGAGGGTGACGAGGCCGTCGACGTCGTGCGCGGCATCAACGGGGCCACCGACGGTCGCAAGGCCGCCCCCGGCACCATCCGCGGCGACTACTCGCTGTCGAACCGCGAGAACCTCGTCCACGGGTCCGACTCGGAGGAGTCAGCCGCGCGCGAGATCTCGCTCTGGTTCCCCGGCCTGGGCTGACGCCCCCCTGGGGGTCTCGGGACCGGCCTGGTGTCGGTACCGACGTGCGACGGGTGGCGTCCTGAGGTCGGTACCGACGTGGGGACCGCCCCGGGGGTGTCGGGACCGGCCTGGTGTCGGTACCGACGTGCGACGGGTGGCGTCCGCGTGTCCTGCCGGGCCGGGGGCGCCGCCGTGCCTACGCTGCTCAAGACACTGGTGTGACGAAAGTGGCGGACGCAACGATGGCGAACAGCTTCATCGGACGGGACATGGCCGTCGACCTGGGGACGGCGAACACCCTGGTCTACGTGCGGGGCAAGGGCGTGCTGCTCGACGAGCCGAGCGTGGTCGCGCTCAACTCGAGCACCGGCGAGATCCTCGCCGTGGGCCACGAGGCGAAGCGGATGCTCGGGCGCACGCCCGACAACATCACCGCGCTGCGCCCGCTCCAGGACGGCGTCATCGCCGACTTCGACTCCACCGAGCAGATGCTCCGGTTCTTCATCCAGCAGGTGCACCGCCGCCGTTACTTCGCCAAGCCCCGCCTGGTGATCTGCGTGCCGAGCGCCATCACCGCGGTCGAGCAGCGCGCGGTGAAGGAGGCCGGCTACCAGGCCGGTGCCCGCCGGGTCTACATCATCGAGGAGCCCATGGCCGCCGCCATCGGCGCCGGGCTCCCCGTCCACGAGGCCACCGGCAACATGGTCGTCGACGTCGGCGGCGGCACCACCGAGGTCGCGGTGATCTCGCTGGGCGGCATCGTCACCAGCCTGAGCGTCCGCACCGCCGGCGACGACATCGACCAGGCGATCATCGCGTGGATGAAGAAGGAGCACTCCCTGATGCTGGGGGAGCGCACCGCCGAGGAGATCAAGATGACCCTGGGCACGGCCTTCCCGCTCACCAAGGAGCCCGAGGCCGAGATCCGCGGGCGCGACATGGTCACCGGTCTGCCCAAGACGATCGTGGTCTCCAGCGTCGAGGTGCGTCACGCCATCGAGGAGCCGCTGCACGACATCGTCGACGCGGTGCGCGCCACCCTCGACCAGACCCCGCCCGAGCTCGCCGGCGACATCATGGACCGCGGCGTGGTCCTGACCGGCGGCGGAGCGCTGCTCCGCGGCCTCGACGAGCGGCTGCGCCACGAGACCGGCATGCCGGTCCACGTGGCCGAGGAGCCGCTGCACTCGGTGGCGCTGGGCGCCGGCAAGTGCGTCGAGGAGTTCGAAGCGCTGCAGCAGGTCCTCGTCTCCGAGCCGCGGCGGTAGTCGTGGCCCTCAAGGACTCCCGCTCGGGTGCCGGTCGGTCGGTGGTGGCCGTGCTGGCGCTGGCCTGCGTCACCACCATGGTCGTCGACTACCAGGGCCAGGACGAGTCGCCCTTCCAGCCGGTACGCCGCGGCATCGGCGACCTGCTCGCGCCGGCGCAGGAGGGCGCGGCCGTGGTGGCCCGCCCGCTGCACGACATCCCCGGCTTCTTCGAGTCCAGCAAGGACATGCGCGCCGACATCGCACGGCTCGAGGCCGAGAACGCCAACCTCCGCGGCCAGGTCGCGACCACCTCCGAGGTGCGCTACCGCGCGGCCGAGCTCGACGGCCTGCTGGCCGCCTCCCGCACCGCCGACCTCGCCCTGGTGCCGGCCCGGGTCGTCGCCATGGGCCCGGCGCAGGCGTTCTCCCACACCGTCACCATCGACGCCGGCACCAGCTCGGGCGTGCACGCCGACATGACCGTCATCAACAACGCCGGCCTGGTCGGGCGCGTGCTCCACGCCAGCCGCAGCACCGCCACGGTCCTGCTCGTCGTCGACGAGGCCTCCGTGGTCGGAGCCCGCCTGGGCTCCAACGCGGAGGTCGGGTTCCTGCGCGGGCGCGGCGAGATCGACGGCGACACCCGCCTCGACCTCGACCTGGTCGACAACTCCGAGACTCCGGGCGCGGACGACGTCGTCGTGACGTGGGGCAGCCGCAGCGGCGGACCGTACGTCGCCGGCATCCCGATCGGGTCCGTCGGCTCGGTCTTCTCCAGCCCGCGCGAGCAGTCCAAGCACGCCGTGATCACCCCGTTCGTCGACTTCTCCTCCCTCGACCTCGTCGGGGTGGTCGTCGACGGCGACACCCAGGGGGACCGTCCGGTGATCCGCGCCGGCGAGGTCCCCGAGGAGGACCGCTGATGCCCGTCGCCCGCGCCGCCCTGTTCACCGTGCTGCTGCTCGCCGCCGTGGTGCTGCAGACCGCGTTCTTCCCCTACTTCGCCCTCGACGGCGTCACGCCCGACGTGGTGCTGATCGTCGTGGTGGCCGCCGGTCTGACCCGCGGCCCGGAGTTCGCCGCGGTCCTGGGCTTCTTCGGCGGCCTGCTCATCGATCTCGCGCCGCCGGCCGAGCACGTCGCCGGCCGCTGGGCGCTGGCGCTCATGGTCGTCGGCTACCTCGCCGGCAAGGTGCGCCCCGAGGCCGGACGCTCCGCGCTGGCCGCCCTGGCCACGGTGGGCGCCGCGTCCTTCGTCGGCACCTCGATCTTCGCGCTCTCGGGCCTGCTCATGATCGAGCCGTCGGTCAGCGCCGCCGAGGCGCTGCGCGTGATCCCGCTCGCCCTGCTCCTCGACCTGCTCGTGGCGCCGTTCGTGCTGCCGCCGGCCCTGCGGATCTTCCGCCGGGTCCAGCCCCGTCAGGTCGCCTACGAGCGGCGCGCATGACCCGATCGACGACCCGAGCGGACGGGACCTGACATGGCCATCATGAGCGGGCTCTCCGCCCTCCGCGCCGACCCCTCGCGTTCCGCGCGACCCACGTCGGGCCTGCGCGCCGCCGTGAAGGGACAGCTGCGCATCCGCGTCATCATGGCGCTCGTCCTGGCGCTGTTCCTCACCCTCTTCGGACGGCTGTGGTACCTCCAGGTCCTCGACGGCGAGGCCTACCAGGCCAAGGCCGCCGACCAGTCGGTCCGCGAGATCGTGGTCCAGCCCGCGCGAGGCCTGATCGTCGACGACATGGGCCGGCCGCTGGTCGCCAACCGCACCTCCTGGGTCGTGACCATCGACCGCACGCTGCTCGGCAAGCTCGAGGAGCCCGTGCAGAAGCGGCTGCTGCGCCGCATCGCCGGAGCCGTCGACCGTCCCTACGCAGCGATCCGCGAGCGCACCTTGCTGTGCGGGGAGCCCGGCTCGATGGCCGGCACCTGCTGGAACGGCTCGCCCTACCAGCCGGTCCCGATCGCCAAGGACATCGAGCAGCAGACCGCGATCTCGATCATGGAGCAGAACGAGGACTTCCCCGCCGTCCTGGTGGAGAACCAGACCGTGCGCTCCTACCCGGCGCCCTACGGCATCAACGCCGCCCACCTGCTGGGCTACCTCAGCCCCATCACCGAGGGCGAGCTGGACCGGGCGGAGAAGTCCGAGGACGCCTCGGTCCACGGCGCCTCCGTGGTCGGTCGCGCCGGCCTCGAGAAGGCCTACGACAAGTATCTGCGCGGCTACCCGGGCTACAAGCAGGTCGCGGTCGACTCCGTCGGACGTGTGCTGGGCGACTCCGGCGAGGTCCAGGGCCGGGTCGGGGACACCCTGGTGACCTCGATCGACTCGCGGGTCCAGGCCGTGGTCGAGCAGCAGCTCGCCCAGACCATCAAGACCGCCCGCGCCACGGTCGACGAGGTCACGGGCCGCCCGTACGTCGCCGACTCCGGCGCCGCCGTCGTGATGGAGGCCGACACCGGTCGCATCGTCGCCATGGCCAGCCAGCCGACGTACGACCCGAAGCTGTGGGTGGGCGGCATCAGCGAGAGCGAGCTGCAACGCCTCTACTCGCAGGCGTCCGGCACCCCGCTGCTCTCGCGCGCCACCCAGGGCCAGTTCGCGCCCGGGTCCACCTGGAAGCCGTTCATGACCGCCGGTGCGCTGGGTGACGGCTACAGCCAGTCGACGTCGCTGGCCTGCTCGTCGTCGCTGCGCGTGGGCAACCGGGACTTCAAGAACTACGAGTCCGGTGCCTACGGCTACATCGGCTTCCAGAAGGCCCTCGAGGTCTCGTGCAACACCTTCTTCTACCGGATCGGGCTGAACTTCTGGCAGAAGTACGGCTCCGACGTCGCCGACGTGGACGCCAAGGACCCCCTGGTCGAGGAGGCCAAGGAGTTCGGCTTCGGCTCGACCACCGGCATCGACATCCCCGGCGAGGCCAGCGGACGCATCGCCGACCGGAAGTGGAAGCTCGAGTACTACGAGCAGATGAAGGACTACTACTGCGAGGTGGGCAAGGAGCCGGGCTACGACTTCCTGCACCGCTTCGCGCGCGAGTTCTGCGTCGAGGGCTTCGCCTACCGCGCCGGCGACGCGGTCAACTTCGCGATCGGCCAGGGCGACACGGTGGTGACGCCGCTGCAGCTCGCCCGTGGGTACGCCGCGCTGTCCAACGGCGGCACGTTGTACGAGCCCAGCGTCGGCAAGGCGATCGTCGACCCGGCCGGCGAGGTCGTCAGGGAGATCGAGCCGAAGGTCCAGGCGAAGGTCGAGGTGCCGCAGAGCGACCTCGACTTCATCGACGTCGGCCTGCAGAACGTCGCCAAGGTCGGCACCATGGCCTGGCGACTGCTGGAGTTCCCGATCGGCCGGGTCCCGATCCGCGCCAAGACCGGATCGGCGGAGGTCTACGGCAAGCAGTCGACGTCGTGGGTGGCGTCGTACACCAAGGACTACGTCGTGGTGATGATGGTGTCCCAGGGCGGCACCGGCTCGGGGACCTCCGGGCCGGCGATCCGCAAGATCTACGAGACCCTGTACGGCGTCAAGGGCATGTCCGTGAAGCCCGACACCGCCGCCATCCCGGGCGTGACCCCGCCGGCGAAGCTGCCGGTCTTCGCCGAGGACGGCTCGATCCTGCCGCCCTCGACCGACCCCGTCGCGGACGGGGGCGACTCCTGATGACGCTCCTCGCCCCCGGACGTCCCCCCTCCGGCTCCCGCAACCGCGCCCCCCTGGCGCGACCGCGCACCATCCGTACCGAGTCCAGCCTGGCTCGCGTCCCGCGTCTGGACTGGCTCCTCCTGGTCGCAACCGCAGCCCTGCTCGCATTGGGCACGATGCTGGTCTGGTCGGCGACCGCCGAGCGCGACGTCCTCACCGGTGGTGACTCGACCGCCTTCCTGCGACGCCACCTGGTCAACATCGCCATCGGCGTGGTGCTGGCCGTGCTGGTCGCCTCGACCGAGCACCGCTGGGTGCGCATCCTGGCTCCGCCGGTGTACGTCGCCTCCCTCGTCGGCCTGATGCTCGTCCTCGTCATGGGGTCCACCATCAACGGCTCCCGGTCCTGGATCGTCATCGCCGGCATGTCGATCCAGCCCGCCGAGTTCGCCAAGCTCTCCGTCGTCATCGGCATGGCCCTGGTCGTCGCCGAGCGCACCGAGGGCTCCTGGCGCCAGCGGGAGGTCCGCCACCTCGACGTCCTGGGCATGCTGGCCGTGGCGTCGGTGCCTGCCGTGCTGATCCTGCTCCAGCCCGACCTCGGCACCGTGCTGGTGCTCCTCGCCACCGTCTTCGGCGTCATCGCGGTCTCCGGCGCGCCGCGCCGCTGGTTGTGGATGCTGCTCGGGGGCGGCGTGCTCGTCAGCGCCGCTGCCGTCCGGTTCGGGCTGCTGAAGGCCTACCAGCTCGACCGGTTCATGGCCTTCACGAACCCGGCGCTCGACCCGCAGGGCGCGGGCTACAACACCGAGCAGGCCCGGATCGCGATCGGCAACGGCGGCGTCTTCGGCCAGGGACTGTTCAACGGCTCGCAGACGCGCTCCGGTTTCGTCCCCGAGCAGCAGACGGACTTCATCTTCACCGTCGCCGGGGAGGAGCTCGGCCTCGTCGGCGCCGCCGTCATCATCGGCCTGCTCGCGCTCCTGCTGTGGCGCGCCTTCGTCGTCGCCGCCCAGGCCCAGGACCTCTTCGGCCGCCTCGCCGCCGCCGGGGTGGCGTGCTGGTTCGCCTTCCAGTCCTTCCAGAACATCGGGATGTGCCTGGGGATCATGCCGGTCACCGGCGTGCCCCTGCCGCTGGTGTCGTACGGCGGCACGTCGATGTTCGCCACCCTGATGGCCGTCGGCCTGCTGCTCAACATCCACCTGCGCACCCAGCGCGCGATGGGCCTCGGCATGTCGCGCACCGGCATCAACCGCTCCCGCTCCTGACCGACGTCCGGTCGCCGGGGGCTGGTAGGGCTCGCGAGTTGGGGTCCGGCGCGCCCGGCGGCGTACCCTGGGCCGGTCCACCGCTCCCGACCGCGAGGTTCCCCGCCATGACTGCGACCGCCGCCCACGCGACGGCTCCCGCGTCCGTCTTCCCGCTGCTGGAGCCGGTGCTGCCCACGGTGCAGAAGCCGATCCAGTACGTCGGCGGCGAGCTCAACGCGACGCCGAAGGAGTGGGAGAGCAGCGAGGTCCGCTGGGCGCTGATGTACCCCGACGCCTACGAGGTGGGGCTGCCCAACCAGGGCATCCAGATCCTCTACGAAGTCCTCAACGAGCGTGACTGGATCCTCGCCGAGCGCACCTACGCGGTGTGGCAGGACCTCGAGGCGAAGATGCGTGAGCACGGCATCCCGCAGTTCACGGTCGACCAGCACCGTCCGGTGCGCGCGTTCGACGTCCTCGGCGTCTCCTTCGCCACCGAGCTGGGCTACACCAACCTGCTCACGGCGCTCGACCTCGCCGGCATCCCGCTGCACGCGGTGGACCGCACCGAGGACGACCCCGTCGTGCTCGCCGGCGGGCACTCGGCGTTCAACCCCGAGCCGATGGCGGACTTCATCGACGCCGCCGTGCTCGGCGACGGCGAGGAGGTCGTGCTGGCGATCTCCGAGGTGATCCGCGAGTGGAAGGCCGAGGGCTGCCCCGGCCTCGACGGTCGCACCCCCCGCGACGAGCTGCTGTTCCGGCTGGCCGCCTCCGGGGGCGTCTACGTGCCGAAGTTCTACGACGTGACCTACCTGCCCGACGGGCGCATCGCGGCCGTCACCCCGCGCCGGGAGCCCTCGTTGGCCGGGGTGCCGTGGCGCATCCGCAAGCACACCCTGATGGACCTCGACTCCTGGCCCTACCCGCGCAACCCGCTGGTGCCGTTGGCCGAGACCGTCCACGAGCGGTTCTCGGTGGAGATCTTCCGCGGCTGCACCCGCGGCTGCCGCTTCTGCCAGGCCGGCATGATCACCCGGCCGGTGCGGGAGCGCTCGATCGAGACCGTCGGCGACATGGTCGAGAACGGCATCCGCAAGTCCGGCTTCGAGGAGGTCGGCCTGCTGTCGCTCTCCAGCGCCGACCACACCGAGATCGGCGAGATCGCCACCGGGCTGGCCGACCGCTACGAGGGCAGCAACGTGTCCCTCTCGCTGCCGTCGACGCGCGTGGACGCCTTCAACATCACCCTCGCCAACGAGTTCTCCCGCAACGGCCGGCGCTCCGGGCTCACCTTCGCCCCCGAGGGCGGCTCGGAGCGGATGCGCAAGGTCATCAACAAGGCGGTGACCGAGGACGACCTGATCCGCACCGTCTCCACGGCGTACGCCAACGGATGGCGGCAGGTGAAGCTCTACTTCATGTGCGGGCTGCCGACCGAGGAGGACGAGGACGTCCTGGGCATCGGCGACCTGGCGAAGAAGGTCATCGCCGAGGGCCGCCAGGTCTCGGGGCGCAACGACATCCGCTGCACGGTGTCGATCGGCGGGTTCGTGCCCAAGCCCCACACGCCGTTCCAGTGGGCCGCCCAGCTGGACTGGGAGACCACCGACGAGCGGCTCAAGAAGCTGCGCGACAGCGTCCGGGACGACAAGAAGTTCGCCCGGGCCATCGGCTTCCGCTACCACGACGGGCGCCCCGGCATCATCGAGGGACTGCTCTCGCGCGGCGACCGCCGGGTCGGGGCCGTCATCGAGAAGGTCTGGCGCGACGGCGGCCGCTTCGACGGCTGGAGCGAGCACTTCAGCTTCGAGCGCTGGGCCGACGCCTGCGTGGACGCGCTGGACGGCACCGGCGTCGACCTGGCGTGGTTCACGACCCGGGAGCGCTCGTACGACGAGGTGCTGCCCTGGGACCACCTGGACGCCGGCCTCGACCGTGACTGGCTGTGGGAGGACTGGCAGGACGCCCTCGACCCCGACAGCGCCGAGATCGACGACTGCCGCTGGACGCCCTGCTACGACTGCGGCGTGTGCCCCGAGATGAGCACCGAGATCCAGATCGGCCCCACCGGTCAGAAGCTGCTGCCCCTCAGCGTCGTCTGAGGCTCGGCCGACTTCTGGTCACTCCCCGCGCGGTTGTCGGTTTGTGGGCGCCGCCTGCACCGACACGCCGTACGCCGCTGCGGCGAGCGCCCAGAAAGGGACCCGTCGGCGCCGTGAGCCAGGAGGATTCGACAGCCAGGACGCGCGGCGGCTGTGGCGCTGGCGTCGTCGCATGGACCTCCTCGCCACCATTGCCGGCCACGAGCGCGATGACCGGCTACCCGTCCTCCGCAGCGACTTCAACGATGACGCCGCGTGGCAGTCAGCTCTCGCCGACCTCCGGGACGCTTACGCTGCCGCGGTGCCCGTCGAGCCTCGCGAGCGGGCGGGTACCCGGCCCCCGCCGGCGCCGACCGTGCTGATGGCCTCAGGGAGCGGGTGCTCGCCGGCGTGTGGGCCGAGATCCGAGGGGTGGACGAGCGGTCCCTCCCGCGCTTCCCGGCGGCCGCTCGAGCCGTCGCGGCGGGGGCAGACCCCGGGGACGTCGTACGGGCGATGCACGTCGCTCCACGAGGACCTGCTCGAGTCCGACCCGACGGGCGACGAGGGCCAGGACCTCGTCACCTGACCTGCCCGCGTTCTCGCGGTGGGCACCGGGGTGTTGCGCAGAGGCCGGGCGGGGTGCTTACGGTGCCCGGGCACCCCCGACCCCAGGAGCACCCCATGATCCGTCGTCTCACCGCCCTCGGCTGCACCACCGTCCTGGTCTGCGGCCTGACCGCCTCCGCTGTCGCCCGACCCCCGGCGCCGAAGGACGACCCGCTCGTCCGGACCTTCGAGAACGTCTCGCGCAGCACCACGTGGACGAAGACCGATTCGCTGCGGCTCGACTTCAACACCCACCACCCGCAGGCGATGGAGGTCGTCGGTGACCGGATCTACCTGTCCTCGGTCGAGATCACGGAGGCGCCGCAGAAGTACTCCGAACCGGTCGACGGCTACGACCGCACGCCGGGCAAGGGCGTCGGCCACCTGTTCGTGCTCGACCGCGAGGGCAACCTGATCGAGGACGTCGTCCTCGGCGAGGGCGACATGTACCACCCGGGCGGCCTCGACGTGGACCGCAACGGCACCATCTGGCTGCCGGTCGCCGAGTACCGTCCCGACAGCCGAGCCATCATCTACACGGTCGACCCCCGCACCTTCGAGACCACGAAGATGTTCACCGTCGACGACCACGTCGGCGGTGTCGTCCGCGACCAGGTCACCGGCCGCATCGTCGGGCAGTCATGGGGCTCGCGCCGCTTCTACGAGTGGACGCCCGACGGCCGGCAGAAGGCGCGCTGGCTCAACGACAGCCACTTCGTGGACTACCAGGACTGTGAGTACGTCGCGTCGCGCAAGGCCCTGTGCTCCGGCATCGCCGGCCTGCCCGCCCAGCCCGGCGCCGGTACGCCGTACGAGCTCGGCGGGTTCGCTCTCCTCGACCTCCGGAGCCGCAGCGTCCTGCACGAGGTGCCGACCCAGCTGTGGTCGACCGCCGGGCACGTCGTGACCCGCAACCCGACCGACATCGACGCCGTCGGCGACCGACTGACGATGTACGCCGCGCCCGACGACTTCGGCGAGGGCAACGACACCGAGCTGCTCACCTACGAGGCGACGGTCACGCCGCTGCGCTGACCCAGACCTGGCGACCGACGGCCAGGCGTCTGGTCACTCGCTGCGTGCTCCAGCGGTGTGTCGCTGCGGCGGGCGCCCACAATCCGGCCGCACTGCGGGGAGTGACCAGAAACCGGCCGGCGGGGAAGGGGAGTCAGGCGGAGTGACGGGGGACCAGCTGGTCCTCGAGGTAGTGGGGGCGGGCCGCCATCAGGCCCAGCACCATCTGCGGCACCAGCAGGACGCCGAGCAGCACGATCGGGACGTCCCACCCGCCGGTCGCCTCGTAGACGATCCCCACGCCGAACGGTCCGATCGCCGAGAACAGGTAACCCACGGACTGGGTGAAGCCCGACAGTGCGGCGGTCCCCTCGGGGGTGCGGCTGCGGAGCCCGATCATGGTGAGCGCCAGCGGGAAGCAGGCGCCTCCGATCCCGATCAGCAGCGCCCAGAACCACGCCAGCTCGGCCCGGAAGACGAGGAGCCCCAGGTAGCCGAGACCGTAGGTGCTCACCAGGACCACGACCACCGCTCGCTGGTCGGGTCGCCGCCCGGCCAGCCACGGCACCAGCAGCGACGTCGGGATGCTGGCCCCGGCGAGCACGCCGACGAGCAGGCCGGCCGTGCCGGCGCTGTAGCCGCTGTCGCGGAACAGCTGGGCGAACCAGCCGAACGTCGCGTAGGCCTGCACCGACTGCAGCCCGAAGAAGGCCGCCATGGTCCAGCCGATCCGCGTGCGGGCGACGTCGCTCCAGCCGACCTGGCCCTCGGCGCGACGCGTCGACGTGGTGGTGTGGTCGAGGCGCCAGAGCAGGAACCAGGGGAGCGCCGCCACCGCCGCGAGCACGGCCCACGCCCCGAGTCCGACACGCCAGGACGACTCGGCCAGCACGTGCGTGAACGGCACGGTCAGGGTGAACCCGGCCGTCAGCCCGATGGCCAGTGCGGTCGTGTACACGGCCGTCATCAGGCCGATGCGGTCGGGGAAGTGACGCTTGACCAGCGACGGCATCAGCACGTTCGTGGTCGCCATCGCCGAGAGGCTGAGGAACGACAGCGCGAGGAA
Source organism: uncultured Actinomycetota bacterium (assembly GCA_963721555.1). Classification (GTDB taxonomy): domain Bacteria; phylum Actinomycetota; class Actinomycetes; order Propionibacteriales; family Nocardioidaceae; genus Marmoricola_A. The sequence continues at coordinate 505,005 of CAVRJU010000009.1, forward strand.
GACCGCCGCTGAGTCCGTCAGCGCGCGCCCCGACAGGCCGAGCACCAGCACCACGAGCGCCACCAACGTCACCCGGTGCGGCCCGAACCGCACCGCGAGAGCGGGTGAGAGCGCCCCGACGGTGGAGAAGGCCAGCACCGGGAGGGTGGTCAGCAGCCCGGCGCCGGCGCCGCCCAGACCGAGAGCGGTCGACACCTCGTCGAGGACCGGCCCGACGCTCACCGCCGCGGGGCGCAGGTTGAACGACACCATCACGATCCCGGCGAGGACGAGCAGACCGCCCCCGGTCCTCGGGGCGGAGCGGGGCAGGGTCTGGGTCACCCCGGGATCCTCTCCGGCCGGACAAGGGCTGAACCGCCGGTAGGCTGGTCGACCGTGCGTGACCAGCCCCAGCAGCAGCCACCCCCCGTCCAGCGCCTCCGGGTGCGCTACGCCAAGCGGGGTCGGCTGCGCTTCACCAGCCACCGCGACTTCTCGCGCGCCTTCGAGCGTGCGCTGGTGCGCGCTCGGGTGCCGATGGCCTACTCCTCCGGCTTCAACCCCCACCCCGCGGATCTCGTACGCCGGAGCGGCGCCGACCGGGTCCGCCAGCGAGGCGGAGTACCTCGAGATCGGGCTCGCCGAGACCGTGGACCCCGACGAGATGCGCCAGGCTCTCGACGCCGCTCTGCCTCCGGGGCTCGACGTGCTCGAGGTGCGGCCCTCCGCCGGAGGGTCGCTCGCCGACCTGCTCCAGGCCAGCATCTGGCGCCTGACCCTGCCCGGTGTCGCGGAGGACGAGGCGAGCCGGGCCGCCGAGGCCTTCCTCGCCGCCCCCGAGATCTCGGTCGAGCGGATGACGAAGCGAGGACTGCGCACCTTCGACGCCCGCGGCGCCGTCGCCGCGCTGGCCGTCGTGGAGTCGGGGTCCTCGGAGAGGGAGTGTGCGATACTCGAAGTGGTCTTGCGGCACGGCACGCCGTCCGTCAGACCCGACGACGTCCTCGCCGGTCTGCGCGAGGTCTCGGGACTCCAGGCCGGAGCCGCTGCCACGTTCGAGCGGGTGGCCCAGGGGACTTGGGACGCTCAGGCCGGCACAGTGGGCGACCCGTTGGTGCTCGACCGCGACGCGGTGTGAGTCGGATGGTGACAGCTCCGGCCCGCTGACGCCGTTGACCGCGGTCCGGTTCGACAGGTCTCCTCTGACGCAACGCCGGTGGGCGTCGCCGCTGCTCCACTGCCCGTGGCGCACCACCGAAGACTTGCGCTGGACCGGTCGAGGCCGGGACGGCGACCGACACGCTCGTGAGCCGCGTGAAGCGGCATCGCGACGAGGAGAACGATGCTCGAGGAGCACACCGACCAGACCAACCCCGCCGACGAGTCCACCGGGACCTCGGCACCGCCGGCGAAGAAGGCGACCCGCACGCGCACCGCGCGCAAGAGCACCGCGAAGAAGGCGGTCGAGCCCTCCGCCGGCGACACCCCGGTCGACGCCGGACAGGCACCGGTGCCCGACCCGGCCGCCCCGGCGAAGAAGACCGCCACGAAGCGGACCGCGAAGAAGACCACCAGCCGCCCCGCCAAGAAGGCCGCAGCGGCTCCGGCTCCGGCGGACGCCGAGGGCTCGGCCCCGTCCGGCGACAGCGCGGTCGTCGACCCGGCCGCCCCGGAGCCCGCAGGCGCTCCCGTACCGCTCTTCCAGGCCCCGGAGGCGCCCGCGGCCCCGGCCAAGCGCGCCAGCCGTCGTACGACGAAGAAGTCCGTCCCCGCCGGTGACACCGGTGACACCGCTGACACCGGTGACGCCGCCGCTGTCGGAGCCACGTCGGGCGATCCCGACGGCACCGACGTGACGGCATCGGGGGAGTCGGCCGGGGAGTCGGCCGAGGAGTCGACTGGGGCCGCTCCGACGACGAGGAGCACGGCGAAGAAGACGGCCAAGCGTTCCCCGCGAGCGGCGAAGAAGACCAGCGCCGGCTCGCCGTCTGCGGCCGGCTCCGGTGAACCCGCCGGGACCGGCGCGGCTGCGACCGACGACTCCGACGCCTCCGACGATGCCGCCGCAGCGGTCGCCGCAGCTCCGGCGGCACTGGAGGTCGACGCCGAGGTCGACGGTGACCTCGAGAGCGTCGACACCGTCGACACCGCCGCACGGGAGGGTGTCGCGGAGGGGACCACCGAGAGCTCCGCAGACGATTCGGAGGACTCCGACGACTCGGACGAGGCGGAGGACTCGGACGACGACGAGGAGGACTCCGACGAGAACCGCGAGGGCTCGCCGCGCCGTCGTCGCCGTCGAGGGGGACGTCGTCGTCGCAAGGGCTCGGGCGGCAACGGCTCGGGCGCCGACAGCAACGACTCCGGCGGCGACCGCGACGAGCGAGGCCCGAACGACGCCGAGTCGGACGAGCAGCAGGGCGAGGGTCGTCAGCAGGGTCAGGGCGGACGCGGCGGCAAGGGCGGCCGTGGCAACCAGAACGGCCAGGGCAGCCAGAACAAGAGCAACCAGACCAGGAGCGGCGACGACGCCGACTCCTCCGGTGACCAGGACGGCTCGACCGGTCCGTCCGAGGGCGAGGACCGCTCGGGCGGGGACGGCGACGGCAACACCAGCCGGCGCCGGCGTCGGCGTCGCCGGTCCGGCGAGGGCGGCGACGACGGCGGGGACGACCCGGAGAACACCGTCACCCGCGTCCGGAAGGCCCGCAGCGCCGAGGACGAGATCACCAGCTTCTCCGGCTCGACCCGTCTCGAGGCCAAGAAGCAGCGTCGGCGCGAGGGACGCGAGGCCGGCCGCCGCCGCGCACCCATCATCAGCGAGGCCGAGTTCCTGGCCCGCCGCGAGGCGGTCGACCGCACCATGGTCATCCGCCAGCGCGACGACCTGACCCAGATCGCGGTGCTCGAGGACAAGGTCCTCGTCGAGCACTACGTGGCTCGGGAGTCGCAGACCTCGCTGATCGGCAACGTCTACCTCGGTCGCGTCCAGAACGTGCTGCCGAGCATGGAGGCCGCCTTCGTCGACATCGGCAAGGGCCGCAACGCCGTGCTCTACGCCGGTGAGGTCAACTGGGAGGCCCTCGGCGCCAAGGAGGGCAACCAGCGCAAGATCGAGCAGGTCCTCAAGCCGGGCCAGCCGGTGCTGGTGCAGGTCAGCAAGGACCCGATCGGCCACAAGGGTGCCCGGCTCACCAGCCAGATCAGCCTGCCGGGCCGGTTCCTGGTCTACGTGCCCGCCGGCAGCACCTCCGGCATCTCGCGCAAGCTGCCCGAGGGTGAGCGCAACCGCCTGAAGACGCTGCTCAAGGAGATCGTCCCGGACACCGCCGGCGTCATCGTGCGCACCGCGGCCGAGGGCGCCAGCGAGGACGAGCTGACCCACGACGTCGCCCGTCTCAAGGCGCGCTGGGAGGACATCGAGAAGAAGATCGAGTCCAGCAAGTCGGGCAAGTCGCCCGAGCTGCTGTACGGCGAGCCGGACCTCACCCTGAAGGTCGTCCGTGACCTCTTCACCGAGGACTTCGCCAAGCTCGTCGTCTCCGGCGACCAGGCCTGGGAGATGGTCCGGAGCTACGTCGACCAGGTCGCCCCCGACCTCGCCGACCGGCTCGAACGCCACGACGACAGCGCCGGGGACGCCTTCAGCGACCACCGCATCGACGAGCAGATCGCGAAGGCCCTCGAGCGCAAGGTCTGGCTGCCGTCCGGTGGCTCGCTGGTCATCGACCGCACCGAGGCGATGACCGTGGTCGACGTCAACACCGGCAAGTTCACCGGCTCGGGCGGCAACCTCGAGGAGACCGTCACCAAGAACAACCTGGAGGCGGCCGAGGAGATCGTCCGGCAGCTGCGCCTGCGCGACATCGGCGGCATCATCGTCGTCGACTTCATCGACATGGTGCTCGAGAGCAACCGCGACCTCGTGCTCCGCCGCCTCATCGAGTGCCTGGGGCGCGACCGCACCCGCCACCAGGTGGCCGAGGTGACCTCCCTCGGGCTGGTCCAGATGACGCGCAAGCGGATCGGGACCGGGCTCCTCGAGGCGTTCAGCGAGAGCTGCGAGCACTGCAACGGCCGCGGCCTGGTGCTCCACCCGGAGCCGGTCGAGTCGCGCCGCAAGCCCACCGACGACGAGCCCCGCAAGGGCCGGCGCTCGCGAGGCCGGGGACGTGACGACGACGACAACGGTTCGAGCAGCTCCTCCGGCGGGTCGGGCAGCGGGTCCTCGGGGTCCCGCAACGGCTCCGGCGGGCGTGACCAGCGTGGCGACGGCTCACGCAGCGGCTCCGGACGCGACGACTCCGAGGGCTCCGCGCAGACCCCGCGTCGACCCACGCCGGCCGAGTTCGCCGCCATGGCGCGCGCCGAGAAGGCCGAGCGCGACGCGGACGCCACCGCTCCTGCGAGCGAGGACAGCGGCGGCAGCGGCAACGGTGACCAGTCGTCGGTGAGCAGCCCCCAGGTCAGCCAGCCGCAGGACACCTCCTCGGACGACGCCGGCACGAGCCCGGCGCCGGGTGCACCGGCGACCACCCCGGCCGAGGTCGGGGCGGTCACCGAGGCGGCCCCGGAGGCCCTCGACGGCACGCTGGACGAGGCCGTCACGGGCGCTGCACCGGGCGCGGGCCCGGGTTCCACCCCGGACTCGGTCACGGACACCGTCCCCGCGCCGGGCGGCACGAGCTCCGACGTCCCGACGGCCGAGTCGGCGCCCGAGTCGGCGCCCGAGTCGGCACCCGTGGCACCACCGGCACCGCCGGCCGCACCCCGCATCGTGACCTCGACCCGACGGATCGGGGCCCGTCGGGCCGCCGGGCCGCCGGCGGGGAGCACCGTGCCGGCAACCGACGGCTCAGCCGGTGCGTCGTCGGAGGCCCCCGAGGGCTCCGAAGGCGGGGAGTCGATCACCGCTCACGTGCCCGTGAAGAAGAAGGGCACACGCAAGCGGTGACACCCCGGAGGTGCGCGTTTTGACCCACGCTCGGGTCGAACCGTAAACTCGACCTTTGGCGCGCCGAGCGCGCCCACCGTCGTGCGCAGCGCGTGCCCCCATCGATCCACCGGGCGCAAGCATGCTGCCCGGCGTCCAGACTGATGAAGTGACGAGGAGAGTGAGTCGCGGTGTACGCGATCGTGCGTGGTGGCGGGACCCAGCAGAAGGTCGCCGTCGGCGATGTCGTCGAGATCGACAAGGTCGGCCAGGGTGTCGGCGAGTCGGTGACGCTCCCCGTCCTGATGATCGTCGACGGTGAGTCGGTCACGACCGACCCCGGGACGCTGGCGAAGGCGTCGGTGACCGCCGAGGTGCTCGGCGCCACCAAGGGCCCGAAGATCACCATCTTGAAGTACAAGAACAAGACCGGTTACCGCAAGCGCCAGGGGCACCGTCAGAAGTACACCCAGGTCAAGGTCACCGACATCTCGGCCAGCTGACGGCCACCCTCCACCACGGCGTAAAGGACTGAATCGATGGCACACAAGAAGGGCGCGGCGTCCACCAAGAACGGCCGCGACTCCAACTCCAAGCGTCTGGGCGTCAAGCGCTTCGGCGGCCAGGTCGTCAGCGCGGGCGAGATCATCGTGCGCCAGCGCGGCACCCACTTCCACCCCGGCGCCGGCGTCGGTCGTGGCGGTGACGACACCCTCTTCGCGCTCGTGCCGGGCAGCGTCGAGTTCGGCACCAAGCGCGGTCGCCGGGTCGTCAACATCGTTGCGGGTCAGTGACCTCGTCACCTCCCCGGTTCTCCCAGACGCCCTGCTGATCAGGCAGGGCGTCTGCCCTTTTCCGTGCACGTCAGCTGAGGAGCAACCATGGCGGTCCCCACGTTCGTGGACCGGGTCGTGCTGCACGTGCACGCCGGACGTGGTGGCAACGGTGTCGCCAGCGTCCACCGCGAGAAGTTCAAGCCCTTGGGTGGGCCCGACGGCGGCAACGGTGGCCCCGGTGGCAGCGTGATCCTGCGGGTCGACCCCGACGTCACGACGCTGATCGACTACCACCACAGCCCGGTACGACGTGCCGAGCACGGCGGCCAGGGAGCCGGAGGCCACCGCAACGGCGGTCACGGTGACGACCTGGTCCTGCCCGTGCCCGACGGCACCCTCGTGCTCGACGAGCGCGGCGAGACGATCGTCGACCTGGTCGGCGCCGGCACCGAGGTGGTCGTGGCCCAGGGTGGCCGCGGCGGGCTCGGCAACGCGGCCCTGGCCAGCGCGAAGCGCAAGGCGCCCGGCTTCGCCCTGCTCGGCGAGCCCGGCGAGGAGCTCACGGTCGCTCTCGAGCTCAAGGTCGTCGCCGACATCGGGTTGGTCGGCTACCCCAGCGCCGGCAAGTCCAGCCTCATCGCGGCCCTGAGCCGCGCCCGTCCCAAGATCGCCGACTACCCGTTCACCACGTTGGTGCCGAACCTGGGCGTCGTGACGGCGGGCGACACGACGTACACCGTGGCCGACGTGCCCGGGCTGATCGAGGGAGCGAGCGAGGGCAAGGGCCTGGGACACGAGTTCCTGCGCCACGTCGAGCGCTGCGCTGCGATCGTGCACGTCGTGGACATGGCCACCATGGAGCCCGACCGCAACCCGGTCGCCGACCTCGACGTGATCGAGAACGAGCTCAGCCGCTACGGCGGGCTCGAGGGGCGCCCGCGCATCGTGGCGCTCAACAAGATCGACGTCCCGGACGGCCGGGACATGGCTGACATCGTCATCGACGAGATCCGCGCGCGCGGCCTTCGGGTCTTCCCGGTCTCGGCGGCCAGCCGCGAGGGCCTGCGGGAGCTGTCGTTCGCGATGGCTGAGATCGTCGCGGCCGAGCGCGCCGCCCACGTGGTCGAGGAGGCGCCGCGCATCGTGCTGCGCCCCCGCGGCCGTGGTGACGACTCGGAGTTCACCATCAGCCAGGAGAACGACGTCTGGCTGGTGCAGGGCGACAAGCCCGAGCGGTGGGTGCGCCAGACCGACTTCAGCAACGAGGAGGCCGTGGGGTTTCTCGCCGACCGCCTGAACCGGCTCGGCGTCGAGGACCGGCTCCTCGCGCTCGGCGCGGCCGAGGGCGACGCGGTCGTCATCGGGTCGCTCGACGGTGGCGTCGTCTTCGACTTCAAGCCGATGGTCGACGCCGGCGCCTCGGTGCTCGGCAGCCGCCGCGGCGAGGACAACCGGTTCGAGGAGCGACGCCCCAGCGAGCAGCGTCGTCGCGCCATCGAGACGGCGTACGACGACCGCGGCGAGGGCGAGACCCGGGCCGACGTGGCGCGGCGGGAGGACGACGCACGACGGGACCGGTCGTGACCGGGCCCCACGCGCAGCTCCCTGACTCGACCGACGCCGTGCGCCAGGCGGTCGTCTCCGCCCGGCGCGTGGTGGTGAAGGTCGGTTCGTCGTCGTTGACCACCGCCGCCGGTGGGCTGGACCCGGAGCGGCTGACCGCCCTGGTCGACACCCTGGCCGCTCTGCGGGCGCGCGGCGCGGAGGTCGTGCTCGTCTCCAGCGGCGCCATCGCCACCGGACTGTCACCGCTGGGGCTGAGCCGGCGCCCCCGCGACCTGGCGACCCAGCAGGCCGCGGCCTCGGTGGGGCAGGGCCTGCTGGTGCAGCGCTACACCGAGGCGCTGGCCGGGCACGGCCTGGTCACCGGTCAGGTGCTGCTCACCCTCGACGACGTGACGCGGCGCAGCCACCACCAGAACGCCTACCGCACCTTCGCCAAGCTGCTCGAGCTCGGAGTGCTGCCGATCGTCAACGAGAACGACACCGTCGCGACCACCGAGATCCGCTTCGGCGACAACGACCGGCTCGCCGCCCTGGTGGCTCACCTCGTCCACGCCGACCTGCTGCTCCTGCTCAGCGACGTCGACGGTCTCTACGACCGCAAGCCCAGCGCGGACGGCGCTGTCCGGATCCCCGAGGTCCGCGACGAGTCCGACCTCGCCGCGGTCGAGATCGGGTCGGTCGGCGCCTCGGGCGTCGGCACCGGGGGGATGCAGACCAAGGTGGAGGCCGCGCGCATCGCGACGGGGGCCGGCATCCCCGCCCTGCTGGCCGCCGCCCCCGACGCCGCCCTGGCGCTCGCGGGAGCACCGGTCGGCACCCTGTTCCACCCCACCGGCAAGCGTCGCTCCACCCGGCTGCTGTGGCTGGCCCACGCCACCGAGCCGCGTGGCCGGGTGGTCCTCGACGACGGGGCCGTGCTGGCCCTGACCCAGCGACGGGCCTCCCTGCTGCCGGCCGGCATCGTGGCGGTCGAGGGGTCCTTCGTCGCCGGTGACCCGGTCGACCTGGTGGCCCCGGAGGGGCAGGTGATCGGCCGCGGGCTGGTCAACTACGACGCCGTCGACCTGCCCGGCATGATCGGTCGGTCCACCCGCGAGCTCGCCCGCGCCCTCGGCTCGGCGTACGAGCGGGAGGTCGTGCACCGCGACGACCTGGTTCTCCTGCGCCGGCCCTGACGACTCGCCGCCCGCCGCGCGCGACACCTGTGCACTGACGGACTTTCGTGGCTCCCATCTGGCCACTCCGCAGACGGCGTGCCCGGTGCGGGGGGACACTTGTGACCGGAGCTCCACACCCCCTGTCGAGGACACCTGTGATCGAAGAAGCGCGCCTGTGGCACGTCACCGTCACCGTCGCCGGTGCGCCGGTGGAGCTGTTGCTCGTGCGCGCCGCCCTGCAGCGCCTCACCCAGCAGCGGCCCTTCATCAGCACCATCCGCTTCAACGCGACGACGGCTGAGATCTCCTACTGGGACGAGGCCGACACCCTCGTCGACGCCGCCTCGTTGGCGCTGCGGCTGTGGAACGAGCACCGGGAGAGCGCCAAGCTCCCGACCTGGGAGGTGGTGGCCCTCGACGTCGCCGAGCGCGAGCGGCGCGCCGAGGCCGGTGACCCGGCCGACCTGACCGAGCTGAAGCTGCAGGCCCAGCCCTTCTGAGAGCCGCCCGGGACCGTAGGCTGGTCGCCATGCCCGACACGCCCCACCCGGCCGACGCCGACGCGCACGCAGACACCCACGAGGCGGTCCTCGAGGCCGCCCGTCGCGCCCGCACCGCCTCGCACCCGCTCGCCGTGACCTCCCGAGCAGCCAAGGACGCCGCGCTGCTGGCGATGGCGGACGCGCTGGTGGCCCACACCGACGAGGTGCTCGCTGCCAACGCCGAGGACGTGCTCGCCGCGGAGCAGCGCGGGACGCCGGCGGCGATGGTCGACCGGCTGCGCCTCGACGTCCCCCGCGTGGCGGGCATGGCCGCCGGTCTGCGCGAGGTCGCCGCCCTGCCCGACCCGGTGGGGGAGGTGCTGCGCGGCTCGACGCTGGCCAACGGCCTGGAGCTGCGCCAGGTGCGCGTCCCGTTCGGGGTCGTCGGCATCATCTACGAGGCCCGGCCCAACGTCACCGCGGACGCCGCCGGGATCTGCCTCAAGTCCGGCAACGCGGTCCTGCTGCGCGGCTCCTCCAGCGCGCGTCGCAGCAACGAGGCGATCGTCGCGGTCCTGCGTGACGCCGCCGCCGGCGCCGGGCTGCCCGCGGACGCCGTCCAGCTGGTGCCGGGGGAGGGCCACGACGCCGCCAAGGTCCTCATGCAGGCGCGCGGCCTGGTCGACGTGCTCATCCCGCGCGGCGGCGCCGGGCTGATCCGCTCGGTGGTCACGGAGTCGCAGGTGCCGGTCATCGAGACCGGCGTCGGCAACTGCCACGTGTACGTCGACGCGGCAGCCGACCTGGACATGGCGCTGGCCATCGTGCTCAACGCCAAGACCCACCGGCCCTCGGTCTGCAACGCCGCCGAGTCGCTGCTCGTGCACGCCGACGTCGCCGAGGCGTTCCTGCCCCGGGTGCTGGCGGCCCTGGCGGAGGCCGGGGTCACGGTCCACGGCGACGAGCGGGTCGCCGCGCACCCCGGCGTCGTACCGGCCACCGAGGAGGACTGGGAGACCGAGTACCTCTCCCTCGACCTGTCGGCCGCCGTCGTCGACTCCCTCGACGACGCCGTCGCCCACATCCGGCGCTGGTCCTCGGGCCACACCGAGGCGATCGTGACCGGGTCGTTGGAGGCCTCGCGCCGCTTCACCGCCGAGGTCGACGCCGCGGCGGTCGTGGTCAACGCCAGCACCCGCTTCACCGACGGAGGCGAGTTCGGCTTCGGCGCCGAGATCGGGATCTCCACCCAGAAGCTGCACGCCCGCGGCCCCATGGGGCTGCCGGAGATGACGTCGTCGAAGTACGTCGTGACCGGTGATGGACACACGCGCTGACCCCGCCACCCTCGACATCTGGACCGATGTCGCGGGTGAGCGGATCGGCACGTCGGCCACCGTCGTCACGGGGGTCCGCACCGTGGCCGCGGTCGTCCTCGCCGGCCTCGCCGCGCACCAGGAGAGCCTGGAGCTGCTGGTCGCCTGCCTCGTCGTCTACTGGGTCGGCGACAGCCTCGACGGGTACGTCGCTCGCCTGCGCGGCTGCGAGACGCGGATCGGGGCGTCGCTGGACATCCTGTCCGACCGGTTCTGCGCCGCCGCGTTCTACATCGGGCTGATGTGGCTGGAGCCCGGCTACGCGCCGGCGATCCTGATCTACCTCGCCGAGTTCATGGTCGTCGACTGCTTCCTGAGCCTGGCCTTCCTGGCGTGGCCGATCCGCAGCCCCAACTACTTCTTCGCCGTCGACCGGCAGCTGTGGCTGTGGAACTGGTCCAAGCCCGGCAAGGCGGTCAACTCCTCGCTGTTCGCGGTGCTGCTGCTGGTGACCGGCTGGGTGGCGGTGGGAGTGGTCATCGCGACCGCGCTGCTGGTGCTCAAGGTCGTGTCACTCGCGCGGCTGTCGCAGATCGGGCTGCCGGTGCCCGCCCGGCCCGAGCCCGTCGGCCGGGCAGGATAGGCTTCGACCCATGGCGCTCAACCTGATCACGTTCGCTTCCGAGGCGGAGGCCCACAGCGGTGGCCCCAACCCGTGGGTCATCGGCGGACTCGTCCTGCTGCTGCTGCTCGGCCTGCTGGCCGGTGTCGTCGCCATCGGCGGCGGCCGTGAGCACTCCTGAGCGTCCTGGGGTGACGTGCAGCCCGAGGTGACCGCGACGCCGGAGGTGTCGGGGGAGCCCGCGCCCGCGTCGCGTCGTGCCCGGATCGGGGTGATGGGCGGCACCTTCGACCCCATCCACCACGGCCACCTCGTGGCCGCCAGCGAGGTGCAGGCGTGGTACGACCTCGACGAGGTCGTGTTCGTGCCGACCGGCCAGCCGTACCAGAAGGCGGAGCGGTCGGTCTCCCCGGCCGAGCACCGCTATCTCATGACCGTCATCGCGACGGCCTCGAACCCGCGCTTCACCGTCTCCCGCGTCGACATCGACCGCGGCGGCCCGACGTACACCGTCGACACGCTCAGCGACCTGGCCGAGGTGTTCCCCGACGCCGACCTCTACTTCATCACCGGCGCCGACGCGCTCCAGGACATCCTGGGCTGGCGATCGGCCGACGACCTGTTCGGGCTCGCCCACTTCGTCGGCTGCACGCGCCCCGGCTACGCGATGGACCACGGCACGCTCACCGGGATGCCCCACGACCGGGTCACCATCGTGGAGATCCCGGCCCTGGCCATCTCCTCGACCGACTGCCGGGCACGCACGGCGCGCGGCGAGCCGGTCTGGTACCTCGTGCCCGACGGCGTCGTGCAGTACATCACCAAGCACCGGCTCTACCTCTCCGACCGACCCAGCGCCCCCGAGGCGCTCGGGCCGGACCCCGAACCCACCGACCGCACCACCCCGCAGGGAGTCTCGTGACCGCCACCGACCATGCCCTCGAGCTCGTCCGAGCCGCCGCCCAGGCCGCGTCGGACAAGCTCGCCGAGGACGTCATCGCCTTCGACGTCAGCGACCAGCTCGTCATCACCGACGCCTTCGTCCTCGCCTCCGCCTCCAACGACCGACAGGTCAAGGCGATCGTGGAGGCGGTGGAGGACTCGCTGCGCGAGCTCGGCGCCAAGCCGGTACGCCGCGAGGGCGAGCGCGACGGGCGCTGGGTGCTGATGGACTACGCCGAGATCGTGGTGCACGTCCAGCACGAGGAGGAGCGCGCGTTCTACGCCCTCGAGCGGCTGTGGCGCGACTGCCCGCTCATCGAGCTGCCGGCGTCGGTCACCAGCAACCGTCGTCCCGGCTGACGCCGGCGCCACCCGTGTCCCGGCAGCCGTCCAAGCGGCTCTTCCTGCTCCGCCACGGCCGGACCGAGTGGAACCACACCCGCCGCGCCCAGGGCCAGGCGGACGTGCCGCTCGACGAGGTCGGCCACGCCCAGGCGCAGGCGGCCGCCCCCCGGCTCGCCCAGGTGGGCGCGGTCCGGCTGTGGTCCTCCGACCTGGCGCGCGCCCGTCAGACCGCCGACCACGTCTCCGCCGCGACCGGTCTGGCCGTCGAGGAGGACCCACGGCTGCGGGAGTTCTCGGTCGGCGAGCGCGAGGGCATGACCTGGGACGAGGCGGTCGCCGAGTTCCCCCAGATGACCGACGGCGTCACGCTCGGCGAGCGGCTGCGCGGCGTCCCAGGAGCCGAGAGCGACGACGACGTGCGCGGGCGGATCGTGCCGGCTGTCGAGGACTGCCTCGCCGCCCTGGCCTGGGGCGAGACCGGCATCGCGGTCTCCCACGGCGCCGCGCTCAAGCTCGCGCTGGGCGGTCTGCTGGGCTGGGACGAGCAGGCCGTGCGCTCCCTGGCGGTGCTCGACAACTGCCACTGGGCCACCGTGCTGGCGCCGGGGGAGGGGCGACCGCGCCGGCTGGTCGCCTACGGGGTGGGCGATTTCGCATCCGCCACCACCATTGGCTAGGATTCCCTGGTTGCCTCGAGCCGGGCGGGAGACCACCGGTGATCGAAGCGGCGGGGCTGTGGCGCAGCTGGTAGCGCACCTCCATGGCATGGAGGGGGTCAGGGGTTCGAGTCCCCTCAGCTCCACCGAACACACCGAAGGGCGGTCCTCGCGGGCCGCCCTTCGTTGCTTCTCCCGTGCGCGGCCGGCCGTGCTCGCGCCTCGAGAGCGCCAGGGCTCAGGGGACGCGCCGCCGGCTCACCGGGCCGTTGCGCACGAACCGGCCCAGTGCCGAGGGCACGTCGCGGGGCCGGAGCACCGGGGACCGCTCGTGGGCGCCCTCGCGCATGCCTTGCACCGTCTCGGCGAGCACGCTCACGGCGTCCTTCGTGGCCTTCCATCCGAGCTCGGTCGTGGCGCGCGAGGTGTCCATCAGCGGCACCGCGTAGGCCAGGTCGATCCAGCCGGCGTCGAGCTGCTGGAGGCGGGCGTGCCAGCTCAACGACACCGCCGCGCGCACGATGCCCGCAGGAACGTGCACCGGGCGGGCACCGAGCACGACGGCGATGTCGTCGGCGGTGACGGCCGGCGGGGCCGCCAGGTTGAAGCCGCCCGGGACCTTGCGCTCGAGCACCCGGACGACCGCGTCGGCGACGTCGTCGGCGTGCACCATGGGGATGGCCAGCCTCCGGTCCAGGGGGAGCACGGGCAGGTGGTCGAGCACCGACGCGGGCACCAGCGCCGGCAGCGCGTAGCGCAGCAGCGCGCTCCCGGCGTCCTGCTGACCCACGATCCCGGGGCGCATGCGGGTGACGACGACGTCGGGGGAGTCGGCCTCGAGGCGGTCGAGCAGCCGCTCGGCGGCGGCCTTGTGCCGGCTGTACATCGAGCTCGGGACGCCTTGCGTGGGCCACCCTTCGTCGACCGGGCTGTCGTCCTGCTTGGGGGAGTAGGCGCCCACCGACGACAGGTGCACGAGGTGCGGGACACCGGCGGCCTGCACGGCCTCGATGACGCGTCGGGTGCCCCCGACGCCGAGCTCCTCGAGGTGGTCCTCGCGATGGGTCGGCTGGAACCCCCACGCCAGGTGGACCACGGCGTCCGCCCCGGCGAACGCGGCCCGGAGGGCCGGCTCGTCGTCGGGCCTGGTCAGGTCGAGCGTCGACCACTGCACCGCGTCGTACGGCGGGACGTCGTCGGGGCGGCGCCTCGCCACCCCGACCAGGTCGTGCTCGCCCTCGTCGGTGAGTCGGCGGAGCAGCGCCGTGCCGAGGTTCCCGGTCGCTCCGGTGATGGCGATGCGCATGGGCTCTCCTCGTGCGTCGGGCCGGTCACCGTCTTGGTGCCCTCATCGTGGCACTTCACACCAGCTGTCGGTGCGACCAGGCAGAGTGAGCGCCATGAGCGCGCACCCCACTGCCGGCCGCCGCCGCGAGGTCGCCGGCCTCATCGTCACCGACCACGTCCTCGACCTGCCGCTGGACCACGACGACCCCACGAGCGGGACCATCGAGGTCTTCGCCCGCGAGGTCGCGGCGCCGGGCGGGCTCGACCGTCCGCTGCTGGTGTTCCTGCAGGGCGGCCCCGGCCACGAGGCGCCGCGACCGACCGGCTTCCCGGCCGGTCCCGCGTGGTTGGAGCGGGCCCTGGTCGACCACCGGGTCCTCATGCTCGACCAGCGCGGCACCGGCAACTCCACGCCGTACGGCGCCCCGAGCGCCGAGGCGGCCACCGACGCGGCGTACCTGCGGCACTTCCGCGCCGACGCGATCGTGCGCGACGCCGAGGCGTTCCGTCAGCACCTGGGGGAGGAGCGGGTCACCCTCCTGGGACAGTCCTTCGGCGGCTTCTGCACGCTGCACTACCTGAGCAGTGCACCTGACTCGGTGCGTGCCGCGATCTTCACCGGTGGTCTGCCGGTCGTCGGGCGCGAGGTCGACGACGTCTACACGGCGACGTTCGACCAGATGCGGCGCCTCGATGCGCTCCACCACCACCGCTACCCCGAGGACCGGGACCGGCTGGCGCGGGTGCTCGAGCTCTGCGACAACGGTGAGCTGTGTGACCCGAACGGCGAGCCGCTGACGCGCCGGCTGGTGCGCACCATCGGCAACCGCCTCGGCTTCAACGGCGGCGACGAGGAGCTGCACTACCTGCTCGAGCGCGACCCCCGGTCGCCGGCGTTCGCCCACGACCTGGTCGCGATGCTTCCCTTCGATGCGCGCAACCCGATGTACGCCGTCATCCACGAGTCCAGCTACGCCGACGGCGTCGCCACCCGGTGGGCGGCCGAGCGGGTGCAGCCGGCGGACTTCGCCGCCGACGACTCGCTGCTGCTGACCGGCGAGCACCTGTTCCGCTGGCACTTCGAGGACACCCCCGGCCTGCGCCCGTACGCCGCGGTGGCCGACGTCCTCGCCGAGGAGCAGTGGCCGCGTCTCTTCGACCCGGCCGTGCTGGCCGAGATCGACGTGCCGGCCGCTGCCGTCGTCTACGCCGAGGACCCGTTCGTCGAGCGCGGGCTGTCGTTGGAGACCGCCGCGATGGTGCCGTCGCTGCGGACCTGGGTCACCGACGAGTACCTCCACGGCGGGCTTCGCCACGGGGGAGGGGATCTGCTCGACCGGTTGCTCTCGATGACCAAGGCGCCGGTGGCGCTGCAGGACGAGCGGCGCTCGACATCAGCGACGACGACCCGGTAGTCGGCCGCGCCAACGCGACGAGGGCCTCGCGGCTCCAGGTCTCGGCGCCCGGCCAGGTGAGCAGGTAGTCGGCGCAACGCTCCGGTGACCAGCCCCGGGAGTCGCTCAGCCCCAGCACCAGCATCGCGAGGTACGCCGCTCCCGGTGGGACGGGTGGGGGAGGGGCGCTGGCGACGAGCACGTGGAGGTCGCGGCCATCGAAGGTGTGCGTGACGACGGCGTCGTACCAGCCGGAACCGCCGGGCGGCTGGTCGAGGTCGGTGACGGCGCCGACCGGCTGACGGGTCTCCTGTGCGACGACGTCGCAGACCTGCTCGTGGGTGAGGAGGTAGGCGGTGGCGGCCACCTCGCCGGATCTCGACACGGTCGCTGCGCTCCCTGCTCGATCACCGTGGGTGGCGTTCCCTGCTCGATCACCGAGGGTGGCGCTCCCTGCTCGATCACCGTGGAGGACGGCGACACCACCGCCCCAGACGGGGGAGTCGCCGGCGAACCGGGCCCGCCCCGGCAGCCACACCGGCGCGACGGCCTGTGGCGGCGAGGGGTCCCGGCAGCCGAGGTAGGTGCGTCGCGAGCCGGGCGGGGTGCCGCCCGCGAGGTAGCACGTGAGGCGCGGCAGGTGCAGGTTGGAGCCGTAGGCGGCGTACCAGACGAGGGTGGGTGGGTCGCCGGATCTCGACAACGGGCGCTGCGCGCCCTGCTCGATCACCGGGTCGGGCGCGCCCTGCTCGATCACCGGGTCAGGCGCGCCCTGCTCGATCACCGGGTCAGCTCGCCGCGGTCCGACGGGCCAGGTCGGCGACGACCTCCGGCATCGTGGCGCCGTCGCGGACGAGCGCGCGCTGGCGCGACGCCCCACCGCCGTCGGCCAGTGCCCGACCTGTCAGCTCCCGGACGAGGTCGAGGTCGCCGGTGTCCTCCAGCGCGTCGCGGACGTGCTCGACCAGGGCGTCGACGACGGTGGCGGCGGCCGACAGCCTCCACGTCGTCGGGTCGACGAGAGCCCCGGCGAGCCCGTCGTGGGCGGCGCGCCACTGGGCCGCGCGGAGCAGGTCGGCCCGCCAGCCCTGGGTGGACGTGCCGCCCGCCGCGGCCGTCGCGACCAGGGCCCGACCGAGGGCGGCGACCAGGATCGCGTCGTCCACGTCGGTGCAGACGTCGGCCACGCGGATCTCGACGGTCGGCAGACCGTTGCCGGGCCGGACGTCGAAGTAGATCATCGGCTCGTCGAGGGAGGCGCCCCACTCCACGAGCAGGCGAGTGGTGCGGTCGTACTCCTCGGAGGACCCGAACTCCTGCCGCGGTCCGGCCGAGGGCCATCGCGACCAGACCTGGCTGCGCCACGACGCGTGGCCGGTGTCCTCGCCGCGGTGGAAGGGGGAGTTGGCGCTGACGGCCAGCAGCGCCGGCAGCCACGGCCGGACGCCGTCGACCACTCCGAGCACCTCGTCGTCCGCGACGTCGACGTGCAGGTGCATGGCGCAGGCGACAGCGTCCTGGGCCAGCCGGCCGTAGTCGCGGCGGATCCGCGCGTAGCGCTCGTCGGGCGTCAGGTCGGGATGACGGGGGACCGAGAGCACCGGCACGGGCATCGCGACGGCCGAGGCGCCCGCGGCACCGGCGGCGGCGACCACCGCTGAGCGTGCCTCCACCACCCGCCGGCGCAAGGCTGTCAGGTCGGTCTCGGGCGGGGTGGCCAGCTCGATCTGCTGCTGGTAGAGCTCTCGCTCGATGGTGGTCTCAGCGCTGGTCGCGGCCTGCGACTCGACCGCGCTCTGCGCGACCGCCGTCAGCTCGCCGGTCGCGGGGTCGACGAGGAAGAGCTCCTCCTCGATGCCGATGGTGCGCACGACGCTCCTTCGGGAGGTGGTGGTGCGAGACGGCTGGACGCCGGGACCGTACCCATCGGGGTCGCCGCCACCCGCCTGGCAGGATCAGGGGGTGAGCGACGTGGCGAAGGAGCTGCCCACCTGGGACGAGGCGGCGCGGCCGCGGGGAGCCGGCTACCCGGACGCCACCCCCGCGGAGCGGTCGCAGGGCGAGCACCTGCGGATGGTCCACGACATGTACCGCCGCAGCCTGGCCCAGGTCTCCGACGTCCTCGACCAGGTCCGGTCCGGCCGGCTGTCGGTCGGGGAGGCGCGCGGGGCCGTGCACGCGCTCGGCGTACGCGTCACCTTCGCGCAGCTCGGCTCCTTCTGCGGCCAGCTGTGCCAGAGCGTCGAGACCCACCACCGCATCGAGGACGCGCACCTCTACCCCGCGCTGCGGGCGGCCGACAGCTCGCTCGATCCCGTGCTCGACCGTCTCGACCTGGAGCACCGCGTCATCCACGACGTGCTCGAGCGCTTCGACCGGGTGCTCGTCGCCCTGGCCACCGCCGGGGACGGTGGAGGGGAGGGCGAGGGCGGGCTGCCCGACGTCTACGCCCACTTCGAGCACCTCCGGGGGCTGCTCGAGTCGCACTTCCGCTACGAGGAGGAGCAGATCGGTACGGCGCTGGGCGTCCACCGCGTCATGGTCTGACCCGTCCGGGAGGTTCCCGGAGTGTTCTTGTGGCTGTGACCACAGAGCTGGGGCATATTGGTCCGAGCCCCCGCATCGGGCGGGGCGGGCGAAGGAGCCTCGGGTGATTCTGAGCGCGACGTCGGAGCTGCGGCTCGACACGAACTGGATCGACTACCTGCTCATCTTCTTGTACTTCGGGTTCGTGCTGGGCATCGGCATCCTGGCGCGGCGGTCGGTCTCGAGCAGCATCGACTTCTTCCTCTCGGGCCGCTCACTTCCGGCGTGGGTGACGGGCCTGGCCTTCATCTCCGCCAACCTCGGCGCTGTCGAGATCATGGGCATGTCCGCCAACGGTGCGCAGTACGGCATCGCGACGGCGCACTACTTCTGGGTCGGCGCCGTCCCCGCCATGCTCTTCCTCGGCGTCGTGATGATGCCGTTCTACTACGGCTCCAAGGTGCGCTCGGTCCCCGAGTTCATGCTGCGACGGTTCGGGCCCGGCACGCACCTCGTCACCGGCCTCAGCTTCGCTCTCGCCCAGCTGCTCATCGCGGGCATCAACCTGTTCCTGCTGGCCACGATCGTCGAGATCCTGCTGGGCTGGCCGTTGTGGGTCTCACTGGTCATCGCGGCCGCGATCGTGCTGTCCTACACCGCCCTCGGCGGCCTGTCGGCCGCGATCTACAACGAGGTGCTCCAGTTCTTCGTCATCGTCGCCGCGCTCGCCCCGCTGACCCTGGTCGGTCTGTACAAGGTGGGCGGCTGGAACGGCCTCACCAGCGAGGTCGAGAGCCGCTGGGGCGCCGAGGAGATGTCGTCGTGGCCCGGCACCACGCTCACCGGGATCGAGAGCCCGTTGCTGTCGGTCATCGGCATCGTGTTCGGTCTCGGCTTCGTGCTGTCCTTCGGCTACTGGACGACCAACTTCGTCGAGGTGCAGCGCGCCATGGCCAGCAGCTCGATGTCCGCGGCGCGACGCTCGCCGATCATCGGCGCCTTCCCGAAGATGTTCATGCCGTTCATCGTCATCGTCCCGGGCATGATCGCCGCCGTCGCGGTCTCCGAGGTGGTGCAGGCCAAGGAGAGCGGCGGGACGTTCGACTACAACAACTCGCTGCTCTACCTGATGCGCGACCTGCTGCCCAACGGCATGCTGGGCCTCGCCCTCGCGGGCCTGCTGGCGTCCTTCATGGCCGGCATGGCAGCGAACATCTCCGCCTTCAACACGGTGTTCTCCTACGACATCTGGGAGACCTACGTCGTCAAGGACAAGCCCGACCACTACTACCTGTCGGTGGGCCGTCTCGCGACGGTGGCTGCGACGGTGGTCGCGATCGGCACGGCGTTCATCGCCTCGCAGTACTCCAACATCATGAACTACATCCAGACCCTGTTCGGCTTCTTCAACGCCCCCCTCTTCGCCACCTTCATCCTCGGTCTGCTGTGGGCGCGGATGTCCCCGGCCGCAGGCTGGACGGCGATGGTGGCCGGGCCTGCCGCGGCCGGCGTGGTCGGGTGGCTCTCCCAGGACACCTTCGGTGGCCTGAGCATCGGCGTGCTGCCCTTCGCCGGACAGGGGGCGAGCTTCGTGGCCGCCGGCGCGGCCTTCGTGGCGAGCATCGTCGTCGGCGTGCTGGTGACGATGCTCAGCCGTCGGTTCAAGTCGGACTCCGAGCTGCGCGGGCTGGTCTGGAAGCTCACGCCCAAGGAGGACATCAGCCACACCGACGAACCAGGCGCTCGCTGGTTCCAGAAGCCGGTGCCGCTCGCCGGTGTCGGACTCGCCACCGTTCTCGTCCTCAACCTCCTCTTCTGGTGAAGGAACCGTCATGAGCGAGCACACGAACCCCACCTCCGGCCACGACGACGGGTCGACCGGCTCGGACAAGCCGCACAAGGCCGGGGCGTTCGACGTCCGCAACTTCATCGGCGGTCTGCTCGGCCTCTACGGGCTGATCCTGCTGCCGACCGGGCTGTTCGCGACCGACGACGCCGCGCTGGCGAAGGCCGACGGGCTCAACGTCAACGTCTGGACCGGCGTGGCCCTGCTGATCGCCGGTGCGGTGTTCATCGCCTGGGCCAGGCTGCGGCCCGTGGTGGTGCCGCCCGAGCACGACCAGCAGACCGCGGGCTCCGGCGAGGACGGACGCCCCGCGCACTGATCCCGACCTCGGCGTCGCTGACGAATGTGACGCCGGGGTGCTCGGAGGGTGAGACCATCAGCCATGGCGGTTACTCCCTCGTCCATGACGAGCCCGGACATCGACGGCAGCGACGTTCTCGACCACGGGGTGAGGCTCGGGCTGATCGCCTACGGCATCGTCCACCTCGTCGTGGCGTGGACGGCGATCCAGCTCGCGCTGGGGGACTCCGGCGGGTCGGCGAGCCAGTCCGGGGCGCTTCAGCAGCTGGCCCAGGACAGCATGGGCGGCGTGTCGCTGTACCTCGTCGCCGTCGGATTCGCCGCCCTGGTCTTCTGGCAGGGAGCCGAGGCCGTGGCCGGGCACCGGTCCGAGGACGGCGGGAAGCGGACGTTCAAGCGGGCCGCGTCGGGGGTGAAGGCCGTCGTCTACGCCACCCTCGCGTTCTCCTCGGTCAAGATCGCCTCGGGCAGCGGGGGCCGCTCGCAGGGCACGGACACGGTCACCGCCCAGGTCATGTCGGCCCCGGGAGGACAGCTGCTCGTCGGCGCCGTCGGGCTCGCGGTCATCGCCGCGGGTGGCTACCTGGCCTACAAGGGCGTCTCGCGCAAGTTCACCAAGCGGATCGACGCCGACGGCAAGACCGGTGACCGCCGCACGCCGGTCGTGGTGCTCGGCACCGTGGGATACGTGGCGAAGGGCGTGGCGCTGGCGGTGATCGGCGGGCTCTTCGTCTCGGCGGCGCTCCAGCACGAGGCCAAGGAGTCCGGCGGTCTCGACCAGGCGCTCAAGGCGGTGCTCGAGCAGCCCTTCGGGCGCCCGCTGCTCATCGGGGTCGCTCTCGGGCTCGGGTGCTACGGCCTCTACTGCTTCCTGTGGGCCCGCCACCTCGACCGCGACTGAGGCCCGCGGATCAGGTGATGGTCATGCCGCCGTCGACCGCGAGGGTCTGACCGGTCACGTAGCCACCGGCGTCGCCGGCGAGGAAGACCAGCGCGGCGGCGAGCTCGGCGGCCTCCCCCTTGCGACCCATCGGGATCCGCTGGCCCATGGCGTCGAGGTACCCGTCGGGGTACTGGTCGGTCATCTCGCTGGCGAAGAAGCCTGGAGCCAGCGCGTTGACGCGGATGCCCTTGCGACCGGTCCACTGCTGGGCGAGGTCGCGGGTCAGGCCGATGAGCGCGGCCTTCGAGGCGGAGTACGCCGCCTGCGGGAGCGCAGCCGTCGTGAGGCCGAGCACCGAGGAGATGTTGACGATGCTGCTGCCCGGTTCCATGACCCGGCCGCACGCCTGGGCCATCCAGTAGCAGCCGTTGAGGTTGACGTCGATGACCCGGCGGAACTGCTCCGGGGTCTCGCGGGTCGCCGGCACGGCAGTGCCGATGCCGGCGTTGTTGACGAGGATGTCGACGCGGCCGAGCTCGGAGACGGCCGCGTCGACCAGCGCCTGGCAGTCCTCGGGGGAGGAGACGTCGGTGGCGACCGCGATCGCACGGCGACCCAGCGCCTCGACCGTGGCCCTGGTCTCGTCGAGCCTGTCGACGCGCCGTGCGCCCAGCGCGACGTCCGCCCCGGCCTCGGCCAGCGCCTCGGCGAAGGCGACACCGAGCCCGGACGACGCCCCGGTCACCACGGCGACCTTGCCGTCGAGGCGGAACAGGTCGAGCACGCTCATGGGGACTCCTGGGGTGAGAGGGGGGTGTCGCGCGGTCAGGCTCCGGCGGGAACGGGACGGCTCACTCGTAGCCGAGGATCTCCTTGCGCTTGCGGCCCCAGGCCAGCGCGGAGGCGATCGCGTCGTCGATGGTGAGGTCAGCGGTCCAGCCGAGGACGTCGCGGGCCTTGTCGACGTTGGCGAAGGCGCCGACGGCGTCGCCCGGCCGTGGCGGAGCCTCGCGCACCGGCACCTCCTCGCCGAACACCCGCTCGAAGGAGGCGACCAGCTCGCGCACGGTGACCCCGTCGCCGGTGCCGACGTTGATGATGGTGCTGGGGGCGTCGACGGTCGTGAGCACCTCGTCGAAGGTCTCGACCGCGCGCACGTGCGCCTGGGCCAGGTCCCACACGTGGATGTAGTCGCGGATGCCGGTGCCGTCACGGGTCGGGTGCTCGACGCCGGTGATGGTGAAGGCGTCCTTGAGGCCCTGCGCAGCCATGACGAGCTGGCCGAGGACGTGCGAGGGCTCGCGGGCGTAGATGCCGGACTCGAGGTCGGGGTCGGAGCCGATCGGGTTGAAGTAGCGCAGGATGATCGCGCGCAGGTCGGTGGCGGCCGCCATGTCGGTCAGCACCATCTCCATCACCCGCTTCGTCCGGGCGTACGGCGAGCCGGGGTCGAGCGGGTCGGCCTCGGTCACCTCGAACCCGTCCTTGGTGGCGTAGAGCGAGGCGCTGGAGGAGAACAGCACCCGCGGCTTGCCCAGCTGGGTGAGCTGGTCGAAGAGCGTGAGCGACTTCGCGACGTTGTCGCGGTAGTACTCGTAGGGCTGCTCCACCGACTCCGGCACCACGATCCGCGCGGCCATGTGGATGGTCGACTCGATGTCGGGGTGCTCCTCGACGACCCTGCTGAGCAGGTCGCGGTCGGCGATGTCGCCCTCGTAGAAGATGCGGTCCTTCACGAACACCCGGGGGCCGGTCAGCAGCGAGTCCAGCACCACGGGGGTGTGGCCGGCTGCCTCCAGCGCCTTGCACGTCGTCGAACCGATGTAGCCGGCGCCGCCGGTGACCAGGACCTTCATGGTCAGCGACCCTAGCCCAG
This sequence comes from uncultured Actinomycetota bacterium, assembly GCA_963721555.1. Taxonomy (GTDB): domain Bacteria; phylum Actinomycetota; class Actinomycetes; order Propionibacteriales; family Nocardioidaceae; genus Marmoricola_A. The sequence goes on from CAVRJU010000009.1 coordinate 527,891, forward strand.
CCCGCCCCCGCCGACGGGGAGCCCGGTCCGGCCGGTGCGGTAACCTGAGGACGTGACCAGCCGTCTGCTTCTTGGACAGCCGCTCTGAGTCGACCGAGATCGACCCCAGAGCGGCCACCCTCCTGCCCGGAGGGTTTTTTTGTGCCCCGGAGCGACCACCCAGGAGACCCGAACCGATGAGCGAGCACCAGACCAGCGCCCCTCGCGCCGACGAGACGTCCGAGCGCCACGACGGGCCTGCCGAGCGAGCGACGTACGACGTGCCCGGCGTGCAGGAGAAGTGGCTGAAGGTGTGGGAGAAGCACCCCTTCACGGCGGGCGAGGGCGGCATCCGCGGCGAGGGTGAGAAGCGCTACGCGCTGACGATGTTCCCCTACCCCAGCGGCGACCTGCACATGGGCCACGCCGAGGTGATGGCGCTGCACGACGTGATCGCGCGCTACTGGTGGCAGCGCGGCTACGACGTCCTGAACCCCATCGGGTGGGACTCGTTCGGCCTGCCGGCCGAGAACGCCGCGATCCGCAACGACGAGAACCCGGCCGTCTACACCTACGCCAACATCGCGACCCAGGCCGAGTCGTTCCGCCGCTACGCGATCTCCTTCGACTGGTCGCGCCGGCTGAACACCTCCGACCCGGAGTACTACCGCTGGACGCAGTGGCTGTTCCTGAAGTTCCGCGAGCAGGGCCTGGCCTACCGCAAGTTCTCCCCGGTGAACTGGTGCCCCAACGACCAGACCGTGCTGGCCAACGAGCAGGTCGTCCAGGGCGCCTGCGAGCGCTGCGGCGCCGAGGTCACCAAGCGCGAGCTGTCGCAGTGGTACTTCAAGGTCACCGACTACGCCCAGCGGCTGCTGGACGACATGGTGCCGCTGGAGGACACCTGGCCCTCGAAGGTGCTGGCCATGCAGCGCAACTGGATCGGTCGCTCTGAGGGCGCGCACGTCGACTTCGTCGTCTCGCCGGTCGAGCCTGTCGAGACCCAGGGCTCGACGAGCTCGACCACCCAGTCGATCCGGGTCTTCACCACGCGCCCCGACACGCTGTTCGGCGCGACGTTCATGGTCGTGGCCGCCGACGCGAGGCTGGCGGCCGAGATCGCGGCGCCCGAGCGTCGCCAGGCGTTGGAGGACTACCTGGTCGAGGTCCGCAAGGCCACCGACATCGACCGCCTGGCCACCGACCGGCCCAAGACCGGTGTCGACCTGGGCGTCACGGCGGTCAACCCGGTCACCGGCGCCCGCATCCCGGTCTGGGCCTCCGACTACGTGCTGGCCGACTACGGCACCGGCGCGATCATGGCAGTGCCCGGCCAGGACCAGCGGGACTGGGAGTTCGCCGCGCAGTTCGACCTGCCCATCGTGCGCACGGTGCAGCCCACCGACGGCTTCGAGGAGTCCGGGGGCCAGGCGTTCACCGGCGCGGGGCCGGCGATCAACTCCTCCAACGACGAGATCTCGCTGGACGGCCTGGGCATCGAGGAGGCCAAGACCCGGATCATCGACTGGCTGGAGGCCAAGGGCACCGGCACCCGCTTCGTGAACTTCCGGCTGCGCGACTGGCTGCTGAGCCGTCAGCGCTACTGGGGCGCGCCGATCCCGATCGTCCACTGCGAGACGTGCGGCGAGGTCGCCGTACCGGAGGACCAGCTGCCGGTCGAGCTGCCGGACCTGCGCGGCTCCGACCTCAAGCCGAAGGGCGTCTCACCGCTGGCTGCGGCCGAGGACTGGGTCGACGTGGACTGCCCGCAGTGCGGGGGAGCGGCCAAGCGCGACAGCGACACGATGGACACCTTCGTCGACTCGTCGTGGTACTTCCTGCGCTACTGCTCGCCGCAGTACACCGACGGCCCCTTCGACCCCGAGGCCGTGCGTGAGTGGATGCCCGCCGCGCAGTACGTCGGCGGTGTCGAGCACGCGATCCTGCACCTGCTGTACAGCCGGTTCTTCACCAAGGTGCTGCACGACCTGGGGATGGTCGACTTCACCGAGCCCTTCACCGCGCTGCTGAACCAGGGTCAGGTCATCAACCGCGGCAAGGCGATGAGCAAGTCGCTGGGCAACGGTGTCAACCTGGGCGAGATGATCGACGCGTACGGCGTCGACGCGGTCCGTCTGACGATGGTCTTCGCCGGCCCGCCGGAGGACGACATCGACTGGGCCGACATGAGCCCGGGCGGGTCGCTGAAGTTCCTGCAGCGGGCGTGGCGGCTGTCGGGTGACGTGACCTCGACGGTCGGTGCTCCGGCGGCCGACGGCGACACGGCCCTGAGGCAGGTCACCCACCGCACGGTGCGTGAGGTCGAGCAGCTGATCGAGAGCCACCGCTTCAACGTGCTGGTGGCGCGGACGATGGAGCTGGTCAACGTCACCCGCAAGGCGATCGACTCCGGCTGCGGCCCGGACGACCCGGCCGTGCGCGAGGCGGCCGAGACGGTGGCGATCCTGCTGTCGCTGGTCGCGCCCTACACCGCCGAGGAGATGTGGGAGCGGCTGGGCCACGAGCCCACCGTCGCCCGCGCCGGTTGGCCGGTCGTCGACGAAGCGCTGCTGGTGCAGGAGTCGGTCACCGCGGTCGTGCAGGTCCAGGGCAAGGTCAAGGCACGCCTGGAGGTCTCCCCGGAGATCTCCGAGGCCGACCTGGAGGCCGCGGCGCTGGCCGACGAGCAGGTGCAGCGGGCGCTGGACGGCCGGACGGTGCGCAAGGTGATCGTGCGGGCCCCCAAGCTGGTCAACATCGTCGCCGGCTGACCGGCGGACTCTGCTGGGCGTACCCGTCAGGTGCGGGCGTGCAACGTCGCCGTGACGTCGCTGGCCTATCCTTCGCACCATGTCCCCGGTCGTCGTCGTCACCGACTCCACGGCCGGGGTGCGTGCGGACACCGCCGAGGCGCTCGGCATCGTCGTGGTGCCGTTGCAGGTGGTCATCGGCGCGACGTCGTACGCCGACGGGGTCGACCCGGAGGCGAGCCCGGCATCGGTCGCCCAGGCGCTCCGCGACTACCTCCCTGTCAGCACGTCGCGGCCGAGCCCGGAGGTGCTGCTGGAGGCGTACGAGCGCGCAGCGGCCGACGGGGCCACGGAGATCGTCTCGGTCCACGTCTCAGCCGAGGTCAGCGCCACCCACGAGTCGGCGCTGCTTGCGGCCAAGAGGTCACCGGTGCCGGTCCGCGTCGTCGACACCGGCCAGATCGGCGCCGGCACCGGTTGGGCCGCGGTCGCCGCCGCCCGAGCCGCTGCCGAGGGTGCGTCCGGCTTCGAGGCGGCCGACGCGGCCCAGCGACGGGCGGACCACACGACGGCGCTGTTCTCGGTCGACACGTTGGAGTACCTCCGCCGGGGCGGTCGGATCGGCTCCGCCGCCGCGTTGCTCGGATCGGCGCTGGCGGTCAAGCCGATCCTCGAGGTCACCGGGGGCCGGGTCGCGCCGCGCGAGAAGGTGAGGACCCAGGGGCGAGCGCTCGCCCGGCTCGAGGAGCTCGCCGTGCTGGGCGCAGCGGCGTACGACGTGGAGGTCACGGTCTGCCACCTGGCCAACGAGTCCGCGGCCACCGGCCTGGCCGAGCGCCTCACCGAGCGGCTGGCCGAGAACCTGGACGGCCGGGAGATCGAGGTCTGCGAGGTGGCGGCCGTGCTCGGTGCCCACGTCGGCCCGGGCGTCGTCGGCGTCGTCGTGGCGCCGCTCCTGCCGCCCCACCGCGAGGACTGATCGGCCCACCCGTCGCGGGGGGTGAGTTCCGCCAGATGCGTGGGAGAAGCACGCGCGCCGCGGCGGGCGGGGTGCTTTTCCCACGTATCTGGCGCGAAAGGGAACAGCCAGGTTCTCCACAGTGGCCCCGTGGACGACCCACGACGGCCTGCTGCGCGCCTAGCGTGCCCGGATGCGCAGACGACCCGCCGCTGATGCCCACGCGACCGAGGTCGCCCGACGTCGCCTCGAGGCGCTCAGCCGCGAGCTCGGCCTGGACGGGAGCCGCGACGACCCGGAGGGTCCGCCGACCGCCGAGCAGGATCCGCGCGAGGCCCGGGTCGGGGTCGCCGTCGGTGCGGCGCACGGGGCGAGCCCGCCGGTGCGGCGGCGGTCGGCGTCGTGGGTCATCGAGGAGGCCGTGCCGCGTGGTGCAGCCGAGGGGCCGGGTGAGCCCGTCCACCGGGGCCCGGGGCGTCACGCGCTGCCGCGGCTTCCGTGGCGTGAGCGTCTGGGGCTGTGGCTGACCGAGCGCTCCGGGAGCGGCGGCCAGTTCGGGGCCGCCCACCTGGCGGTCGTGGCGCTGCTCGTCGCGGCCAGCCTCGCGCTGGGGGCCTGGCACACCATGCGGGGCTCGGTGGAGCGGGCGCCGGTGGCCGCTCCCACGCTGGCCGCACCCTCCACCGACGGGGGCGGCGCGGACGACGTGGGCGGTGGCGCGGCGACTCGGCCGGCGGAGTCCGTGGAGACCGGCGCCGCCGAGGCCGGGGCGAGCCCGACGAGCGGGTCCGAGGTGGTCGTCGACGTGGTCGGCCGGGTGCGACGCCCCGGGATCGCCGTCCTGCCCGCCGGGTCACGGGTGGTCGACGCGCTGGAGGCTGCGGGAGGCACCCGGCCCGGGGTGCGCACCGACAGCCTGAACCTGGCCCGTCCGCTCGCCGACGGCGAGCAGATCGTGGTGGGTCGTGCGACTGCCGTGTCCGCGCCACCCGCCACGTCCGGCACGACCGGTGGGTCCCTGCCCGGGTCCCTTCCCGGGGCGCCGGCCGCCCCGGTCAATCTCAACACCGCCGACCAGGTGGCGCTCGAGACGCTGCCGGGCGTGGGTCCGGTGACCGCCGCAGCGATCCTGCAGTGGCGCACGGAGCACGGCGGGTTCACCGCGGTCGAGGAGCTGTTGGAGGTGAGCGGGATCGGGGACGCCACGCTCGCGGAGATCGCCCCGCACGTGACGATCTGACGCGGTGCAGCCGGACGGCCCTCGCCCCCTGCACCGACCGGCACGTCCGGCGCCGGTGGAGGCAGCCCCCACCGACGGGACGGCCCTCGCGCCGCGCGACCTGCGCGCCCCTCAGCTCGCGGCCACGGCGTGGGCGGGCTGTGTGGTCGGGCTGCTGACGCCCGGGACGGTGGCCGTCGCGGCCGTGACCCTGCTCGCGCTGGCCACGGCGGCTGTGGTCCGCCGCCGTCGGCTGGTCGCCGCTTGCTGCCTGCTTGCCGCGGGACTGTGCGGTCACGCCGCCCTGACCGTCGACCGGCTCGACTCCGGCCCGGTCGCCGCATGGGCCCAGGAGCGCCCCATCGTCACCGTGGAGCTGCGAGCCACGGCCGACGCGGTCGTGCGCGAGGGGGACCACGGTCGCTTCGCGATCCTGCGCGCCGAGGGGGCGCAGTGGACGGTGCGCGGCGACAGCGCCCGGGTGACCGCACCGGTGCTCGTCATCGGTGACGAGTCGTGGGGCGAGGTCGCCTGGGGGGACACGGTGCAGGCCGTCGCACGACTGGAGCCCGCCGACGGCCACGACCTGGCGGGGGTCCTCAGCGCCGTGGGAGACCCCGACATCCGGGCGGGGCGCTCGGACGTGATGGCGGGGGCGGACGCCGTACGCACCTCGGTCCGGACCGCGACCCGGGACGGGCCCGGCGACTCCGACGCGCTCGTCCCGGCGCTGGTGACCGGCGACGACGAGCGGCTGCCCACTGAGGTGACCGAGGACTTCCGCACCGCCGGGCTCACCCACCTCACCGCCGTGTCAGGCACGAACCTGACGCTCGTCCTGGCCTCGGTGCTGCTCCTGGCCCGGTGGGTCGGGGTCCGAGCACGAGGGCTGCTGGTCGTCGGCGCCCTCTGCGTCGTGGGGTTCGTGCTCGTGGCGCGGCCCGAGCCGTCGGTGCTGCGGGCCGCCGTCATGGGGTCGGTGGCCCTCGTGGGTCTCGGCAGCGGAGGCCGCGCCGCCGGTGTGCGAGCCCTGGGCGCGGCCGTGGTGGTGCTGCTCGCACTGACCCCGGCGATGGCGCTCTCACCCGGCTTCGCGCTGTCGGTCTGTGCCACGGCGGGCATCCTCGTGGGAGCGCCGGCGGTCCGTGACGCGCTGGCGTCGTGGCTGCCGCGCTGGCTCGCGGAGGCGATCGCCGTGCCGTGGGCGGCGCAGATGGCGTGCACGCCGTTGGTGGCGGGTCTGTCGGGCCAGGTGTCCCTGGTCGCCGTGGTGGCGAACCTGCTGGTGGCGCCCGCGGTGGGTCCGGCCACCGTGCTGGGTCTCGGCGGCGGGATCGTGGGCCTGGTCGTGCCGTCCCTGGGACGCGTGATCGGCTGGCTGGGGTGCTGCTCGGCCTGGGTCATCCTCGCGGTGGCCGAGCGCGCGGCCGACCTGCCGGGCGCCGAGGTGTCCTGGCCGAGCGGCTCGCTCGCCATGGTGGTGCTCGTCCTGCTCAGCCTGGCCGGTCTCGTCGGTGCCTCGTGGGTCATGCGGCACCGCTGGCTCACGGTCGTCGCGGCGGTCCTGCTGCTGCTGACGATCCTGCGGCCGGTGCCGTCACCGGGATGGCCTCCCGAGGGGTGGGTGCTCGTGATGTGCGACGTCGGGCAGGGCGACGCCCTGGCGCTGCGGACCGGTCCTCACGAGGCGGTGGTGATCGACGCCGGACCCGAGGCGGCCCTGGTCGACGGCTGCCTCGACGACCTCGGCGTGACGCGGGTGCCGGCGGTCGTCCTCACCCACTTCCACGCCGACCACGTGGCCGGGTTGGAGGGCGTGCTGGAGGCGCGGGAGGTCGGGGAGGTGCAGGTGACGTCGTTGCGGGAGCCCGCCTACGGCGCCGAGGAGGTGGACCGGCTCGCCGGCGAGCTCGGCGTACCGGTGCGCGTGCCGGCGATCGATGAGCAGGCGACGAGGGGCGAGGTGAGCTGGCGGGTCGTGGGGCCGCCACGCGTGCTGGGCGAGAACCCGAACGACGCGTCGCTGGTGCTGCTGGTCGCGACCGGCGGGCTCAGCATCCTGCTGGCCGGTGACGCCGAGCCGCCGGAGCAGGGCCAGCTCGAGAGGGCGGGCATCGGGGACGTCGACGTGCTCAAGGTGGCCCACCACGGCAGCCGCTACCAGGACCACGGGTTCATCGCCGGGCTGCAGCCGCAGGTGGCGCTGGTGTCGGTGGGGGCGGGCAACGACTACGGCCACCCCGCTCCCGGCCTGACTTCGTGGCTCGCCGACGGAGGCGTCGACGTACGCCGCACCGACCGTGACGGCGACGTGGCCGTCGTCGTGGACGAGGACGGCTGGGGCGTGGTGTCGCGGGGGTGAGCGCCGGCGCGAGGGTGTCCGCACCGTGTGGCAGGCTTCGCCGCATGAGTCCCCGCGCCTCCGCCGACACCCACCCGCTGGGCTCGGTGACGCTGGTGACGGGGCCCGAGGAGCTCCTCAACGACCGGGTGGTGCGCGCGGCCCGCGCCGCCGTACGACGTGCCGCTCCCGACGCCGACCTGACCGTCGTCCAGGCCAACGAGCTGACGCGCGGCTCGCTGGGGGAGCTGACCGCGCCGTCGCTGTTCGCCACGACCCGGCTCGTCGAGGTCCGCCAGCTCGAGGACGTGCCCGAGGACAGCCACGACGGCATCGTGTCCTACGCGACCACCCCGGACGCCGACGTGGCGCTCGTCCTGGTCCACTCCGGCGGGCAGAAGGGCTCGGGCCTGCTCAACCGGCTGCGCAAGCTGCCGAGCGTGCACGAGCACAGGTCCGAGCAGGTGAAGCCGACCAACCTCGTCGGGTTCGTGATGGAGGAGGGCCGCAAGGTCGGGGGACAGGTCGATCGTGACGCCGCCGACGCGCTCGTCGAGGCCATCGGCGGCGACCTGCGCGCGCTGGCGGCAGCGGTCGAGCAGCTCAGCCACGACTTCCCGGGCCAGCCGCTCACCACCGAGATCGTCGGGCGCTACTTCTCAGGACGGGCGGACGTCAAGGGATACATCATCGCCGAGCACGCCCTGTCGGGGCGCACGGCGCAGGCGCTCGAGGAGCTCCGCTGGGCGCTGGAGACAGGCGTCGGGGGACCGGCCATCACCGGGTCGTTCGCCTCGGCCGTGCGGTCGCTGGCTCGGCTGAAGGGTGCCGCACGCGGCATGCGCGACGCCGACCTGGCCCGCGAGGTCGGGGTGCCGCCCTTCCGGATCCGGCACCTGCGCGACCAGCTGCGGGGGTGGGACGAGCAGGGGCTCGGAGTGGCCGTCGGCGCGGTGGCCACGGCCGACGCCGAGGTCAAGGGAGCCGGGGCGCACGCCGGCTACTCGCTCGAGCGGATGGTGCTGACGTTGGCCGGCGCACGGGTCGGCGGACGCTGAGTCGCTGTCTCGGGTTGCGAGGCCTCGACGACGCTCGCTGGCGCTCGCTGCTCGACCGACCGGGAGGGACGATCGACGGGACCCTGGGACGCACGAAAGCCGCCGACCCGGAGGTCAGCGGCTTCCTGAACGGCGTTGCGGCGAGCCTCAGAGAGAGGAGGCCTGCTTCGCGATGGCCGACTTGCGGTTCGCGGCCTGGTTCTTGTGGATGACGCCCTTGGAGGCGGCCTTGTCGAGCTTGCGGTTGGCGTCGGCGGCCAGGGTGCGGGCCTTCTCGGCGTCACCGGAGTCGGCGGCCTCCTTGAAGCGGCGGATGGCCGTCTTCAGGGCCGACTTGACCGACTTGTTGCGCTCGTGCGCAGCCAGGTTCTGCTTGTTGCGCTTGATCTGGGACTTGATGTTCGCCACGGGGCAGGCCTCAGTGCTTTCGATTGCGTTGACAGGTCGGGATGCTCGGGGGCGCGGCGCACCCGGGACGACCCGGTCGGCGCGCACGCGACAGGTGATCTTAGCAGCGGCGCCGGATCGGCCCCAAATCGAGTTGCGCAGCAGCTGCTTCCCGAGCGATCCTCGCGCTTCCCGAGCGAAACTTCGTTCGGGAAGCGCCGGTTTCACCAGGTACCTAGTGAAACCGACAACGGGTCACTCCCACCCGTGGCGGGCGCAGAGCCAGGACCAGGCCGCCTCGGCGCTCCAGCGGGCGTGGACGCCGAGGAAGGGCGAGCTCGCGCGGAGCGGCTGCTCGCCGGCCCGCCGCATCCAGCCGGCGTAGGCCGCCAGCCACACGTCGACCTCCTCGGACGGGACGTCCCCGGTGAGCGGGTGGTCGGCCAGCAGCGGCTCGACGTCGACCCCGTCGCCGTACGCGGAGACCAGGACGTCGACCACGTCGAGCCACACCGGCCCGCGGCACGGCCAGTTCCAGTCGCAGAGCAGGGTGCGGCCGTCGGCGCAGAGCAGGACGTTGTCGTCACGGGCGTCTCCGTGCACGAACCCCTGGCGCGGCAGGTCGGGCAGGCGGGCCGCCATCGCGGCCGCCGAGCGGACGTGGCGGTCGTCGGGCGAGCGGGCCTCGAGGACCTGCCAGGCCGCGGCCAGGCCGGGGAAGGCCTCGACGGCCGGGGGCAGCTCGTCGCCGAGGGCGTCCGCCACCGTCGCGGTGGACTCCGCCACCAGCGTCAGCAGCCCCAGAGTGCGGTCGAGCTCGTCGTCGCGCCAGGGCCGCTCGGGAGTGAGCGCGCCGACGTCCTCGATGCCGAGCACCACCCACTCGTCCTCCTTGTGGGTCCAGCGCAGCTCCGGTGCGGGCACCGCGTACGGCGCCAGGCGCGTCAGCACCCGCGCCTCCTCGGCGTAGGAGTCGGCGACGGCTCGCTGGGCGACCCTGCTCGCCGCCTTGACGAACAGCCGGCCCCCGTCGGCGGTGTGCAACCGGGAGGCGAAACCAGGGGTGAACCCGGTGCCCTGCGACTGCGAGGACACGACCGGGGAGCCGAGACGGTCCTCGACCTCGGCGCGCAGGGTGGCCGGGAGGTGCAGCCAGGACAGGCGCCGGGCGGTGCGGCCGTGCGGCACCGCGGGCGCGGTCAGGACGGACGTCGAGGAGCCGGGCACCCGGCCATTGAACCGCACCGTCCGACCGGGGCCCGGCTGCGTGGGACACTGGGGTCGTCCGGCGCGTCGCCGACCCCGGACCCCGCCCCACGCGCACCGTCCGCGCCCCGTCGTCGAAAAGGGAGTCGTGTCCAAGTCCTCGAGCCGTCCCGCGGCGCCTCAGCCGGGCAGCACCGACCCGTCGATCATCCGCAACTTCTCGATCATCGCCCACATCGACCACGGCAAGTCGACGCTCGCCGACCGGATGCTGCAGCTGACCGAGGTCGTCGACGCCCGCAGCGCCCGCGCGCAGTACCTCGACCGCATGGACATCGAGCGCGAGCGCGGCATCACCATCAAGAGCCAGGCCGTCCGCATGCCGTGGACCGCCCGCAGCGGTGACGAGAGCGGCACGACGTACGTCCTGAACATGATCGACACCCCCGGCCACGTCGACTTCACCTACGAGGTCTCGCGCTCGCTCGAGGCGTGCGAGGCGGCGGTGCTGCTCGTCGACGCCGCCCAGGGGATCGAGGCCCAGACGCTGGCCAACCTCTACCTCGCCCTCGGCGCCGACCTGCACGTCGTCCCGGTGCTCAACAAGATCGACCTGCCCGGCGCCGAGCCCGAGAAGTACGCCGCGGAGCTCGCCGGCATCATCGGCTGCGACCCGTCGGAGGTGCTGCGCGTCTCGGCCAAGACCGGCGAGGGCGTCCCCGAGCTGCTCGACGAGATCGTGCGCCAGACACCGCCCCCGACCGGTGACGCCGACGCCCCGGCGCGCGCGCTGATCTTCGACTCCGTCTACGACACCTACCGCGGCGTGGTCACCTATGTCCGCGTCTTCGACGGCAAGCTCACCCACCGCGACCGCATCAAGATGATGTCGACCGGTGCGGTGCACGAGATGCTCGAGGTCGGGGTCATCTCACCTGAGCCGATCAAGTCCGCCGAGATCGGCGTCGGCGAGGTCGGCTACCTCATCACCGGGGTGAAGGAGGTGCGCCAGTCCCGCGTCGGCGACACCGTCACCTGGCAGAACAACGGCGCCACCGAGCCGCTCGGCGGCTACAAGCACCCGAACCCGATGGTGTTCGCGGGGCTCTACCCGATCGACGGCGACGACTACCCGACGCTGCGCGAGGCGCTCGACAAGCTGCAGCTCAACGACGCGGCGCTGGCCTACGAGCCGGAGACGTCCGGCGCACTGGGCTTCGGCTTCCGCTGCGGCTTCCTCGGCCTGCTGCACATGGAGATCGTGCGCGAGCGGCTCGAGCGCGAGTTCAACCTCGACCTGATCTCGACCACCCCCAACGTGGTCTACGACGTGACGATGGACGACGGGTCGACAGCCGAGGTCACCAACCCCAGCGAGTTCCCCGCCGGCAAGATCGCCGAGGTCCGTGAGCCGGTCGTCAAGGCGACGATCCTCACGCCGAAGGAGCACATCGGCACCATCATGGAGCTCTGCCAGGCCAAGCGCGGCAACCTCCAGGGCATGGACTACCTGTCCGAGGAACGCCTGGAGATGCGCTACACGATCCCGCTGGCCGAGATCGTCTTCGACTTCTTCGACAACCTGAAGTCGCGCACCAAGGGCTACGCCTCGCTCGACTACGAGACCACCGGCGACCAGGCCGCCGACCTCGTCAAGGTCGACGTCCTGCTGCACGGCGACCCGGTCGACGCCTTCAGCGCGATCGTGCACCGCGACGCCGCCTACGCCTACGGCGTCTCGCTGGTCGGCAAGCTCAAGGAGCTCATCCCGCGCCAGCAGTTCGAGGTGCCGATCCAGGCCGCCATCGGCAGCCGCGTCATCGCGCGCGAGACGATCCGCGCCATCCGCAAGGACGTCCTCGCCAAGTGCTACGGCGGCGACATCAGCCGCAAGCGCAAGCTGCTGGAGAAGCAGAAGGCCGGCAAGAAGCGGATGAAGATGGTGGGCCGTGTCGAGGTCCCCCAGGAGGCGTTCATCGCCGCCCTCAACACCAGCGACCCCGGTCCCAAGGAGAAGAAGTAGCGGCCTCCCGCGGAGCGTTCGCGGGGCGACGTACGCCACACCGGAAGGTCCCTCAGCCGGTGTTAAGGTGAGGCGCCGCCGTCCGGTGGCACACAACTCATTCACCTCGCCTGCCAGGGGAAGCCGGTCCAAGTCCGGCGCTGACCCGCAACCGTAGCCCTCCTCCGGGAGGGGAGCCGGAACACCTGCGGCGAGGGGATCTGACATCCACGCTGTCGCGGAACGCAGGTGGACTCCCTCTCGGGGTCCCGCCTGCACTGCAGCGGGAAGGGAACCCATCATGCGCGTGCAGCGCACTGCTCACCGAGCCCTCCTAGGACTCACCACGCTGGCTGTCGCCGCCGGTACGACGCTCGTCGGCCCGGCCGCCCAAGCCGCCACCGCCCCGGCCTCGGCCACCGGCGGCTGGCTGACCTCGCAGCTGCAGGACGGCATGCTGTTCACCACCTACGCCGGGGTGCAGTACTCCAGCCCGGGCGTGACGCTCGACGCCGCCACCGCGATGCAGACCGTCGGGATCCGTGCCGCGGCCCGGGACCGGGTCCTCGACCGGTTCGAGCGCGACGGCGCCGACTACTACGCCCCCGGCGGCAACGACTCCGCAGGAGGCATCGGCAAGACGCTGACCTTCGTCCTGGGCGAGGGCGTCGACGCCGACACCTTCGAGCCCGGTCTCGACGACCGCCTCGAGGACCGGCTCGTGGCCAGCGGGGCCCAGCAGGGACGCGGCGTGGACGAGGGCGGCACCGACTACAGCAACACGGTCACGCAGAGCTTCGTGGTGCGCGCGCTGACGCTGGACGACGCCGGCAGCGTCAGCGCCGAGGACGCGGTGGAGTTCCTGGTCAAGCAGCAGTGCGACGCCGGCTACTTCCGCCTCTACATGGAGTCGACCGACGGCACCTGCGACGGCGGCACCACGGGGCAGAGCGGGCCCAGCGTCGACGCGACCGCGTTCGCCGTGCTGGCCCTGCGCGAGGTCCAGCGCGAGGGAGGGGGAGACGCGCTCGTGAGCGGCGCTCTCGCCGACGCCCGTCGCTGGCTGCTGGCCAGCCAGGCCCGGAACGGCTCGTACGCCGACGGCGGGGAACGCAACAGCAACTCGACCGGTCTGGCCGCGCAGGCAATGGCGGAGCTCGGTCGCACCGCCGCCGCCCGCGACGCCGCTCGCTGGGTCGCGAGGCAGCGGGTCACCACGAAGGTCGCCAACCGGTCGGCGCTCGACAAGGCCGACGTGGGCGCGATCGCGTTCACGGCAGCCGACTTCGCCGAGGCCAAGCGGCGCGACATCAGCGCGGAGAAGCTCTACTACTGGCACAACGCCTCTGCGCAGGCGCTGGTCTCGCAGAACCTTCTCGGCTGATGCAGCTGCGACTCGCACCGTCGAGGGCGGCGGTCGTGATCGCCGCCCTCGCGGCGGCGTTCGCGGCCGCACCCGTCGTCGGCGTCAGCGCCCCCGCAGCGGCCTCTGCCGGTCCGTGCTCGCCGGGCACGGGCGTGACGATCGTGGTCGACCGGAACCCGGGCGACAACGTCGACGGAGCGGAGTACTGCGCGTCGAGCAGCGGCGGTAAGACGGTCAAGGTGGCGATGGAGGCCGCGCCCGTCTCGAAAGAAGAGGTCAGCAGCGAGCCCGGGTTCGTGTGCCGCATCGAGGGACACCCGTCCCCGTCGACCCAGAGCTGCGCCGAGACCCCACCGGCCGAGGCCTACTGGCGGCTGTACTGGTCGAACGGCCGCTCGACCAGCTGGAGCGCGAGCTCCTATGGTTACGCCGCCCTGAAGGTGCCGACCGGAGGGTCCGTCGGGTGGGCTTACCAGGGCGGCGGCTCAGGGGCGCCGGACCAGGCGCCAGCCGTGAGGCCCGCCCCGTCGCCGTCGAAGCCGGCCGGTGGGTCCGGGGGCAGCACGAAGCCCTCGCCGACGCCGAGCCAGCCGTCGGCCACGCCGTCGACCTCGGCCCCGGCTCCGTCGACCTCGGCCCCTGCGACCAGCGCCCCGAGCGCCTCGGCCGCCGAGCTCACGAACGGCGAGAAGGCTGCGACGACGAAGGCCGGCGACGAGAAGTCCGACGAGAAGTCAGACAAGAAGGCCGGCGAGCAGAAGAAGGACACGAGGAAGGACGACGACGAGTCCCGGGCCAAACAGCGCGGCAGCGACCGCGACGACTCGGACGACCTCGTCGACGCGTCCGAGGACGAGGCGGTGACCTCCGGCGAGCTCGCCACGCCGGTCAGCGCCGAGCCCGGGGGCATGACGGGCAGCGACCTCGCCCTGCTGGGGGTGGCCGGCGTCTGCATCGCCGGCCTCGCCGCCTCGGCGCTGGTCATGGCACGACGTCGGAGGTCCTGACCCGGCGTGACGCACCCACCGGAGACCGGGCCCACGGGCGCCGGCTCCGCCACGACAGCCGCCGCGGCGACCACCACCGGTCGCCGTCGGCGGCTGCCGCGCGACCTGCACCCGGTCGCCTGGTGGGTGTGGGCCCTGGGGCTGGCCGCCGCGGCGACGCGGACCACGAACCCCTGGCTGCTCGTCCTCATCGTGCTGGTCGCGTCGGTGACGGTCCTGGCGCGACGTACCGACGCGCCGTGGGCGCTGTCGTTCCGGCTCTACCTGGTTCTCGGCGCCGTCGTGGTGCTGCTGCGGGTGTTCTTCCGGATCCTCTTCGGCAGCGGCTACGGCGAGACCGTGCTGCTCGACCTGCCGGCGGTGCCGCTGCCTGACTGGGCGGCCGGCATCAGCCTGCTCGGGCCGGTCGCGCTGGAGTCGCTGCTCGCCGGTGCCTACGACGGCATGCGCCTGGCGACGGTGATCATCTGTGTCGGGGCCGCCAACTCGCTGGCCGACCCGCGCAAGCTGCTGGCCTCGCTGCCGGCGGCGCTCTACGAGGTGGGCACCGCCGTGGTGATCGCGTTCTCCCTGTTCCCGCAGCTGGCCGAGTCCGTCCAGCGGGTACGACGAGCCCGTCGCCTCCGCGGCGAGACCGGGCGGGGCGTCCGGGCCCTGCGACGCATCGTCGTACCGGTGCTCGAGGACGCCCTGGACCGCTCGGTCGCTCTCGCCGCCAGCATGGACGCCCGGGGCTACGGCCGGTCCGGCGCGCCGAGCCGCCGTCGTGTGACCGGTGCCTTCCTGCTGCTGGGGCTGCTCGGGCTCGTCGTCGGCTCCTACGCCTACCTCGACACCACCGCGCCCCGGGTGCTGGCCTGGCCCATGCTGGTGGCGGGTCTGACCCTGGCCGCCGGAGGGTTCCTGGCCGCCGGACGCGGTGTCGCCCGGACCCGCTACCGCCCGCCGCGCTGGCTGGCCGCCGACGTGCTGACCGCCGTCACCGGGCTCGTGGCCGCCGTGCTCATGACGGTCGCGGCCCGCGACCTCGTCGTCGTGCTGCCGGACCCGTCGCGGGTCCCCCCGCTCTCGCCGCTGGCCCTGCTGGCCTGCCTGGTCGGGCTGGTGCCGGCCGTCGCGACCCCACCGCCCGTGCTCGGCCCGACCACCGGGTCGGTCGACCGCACCGCCGAGGGGGGTGAGCGTCTTGCTCGCGTGGCGTGACGTCTCGTTCGCCTACGAGCCGGACGCCGATCCGGTCCTGCGCGACGTCGACCTCGAGATCGAGGAGTCCGAGCTCGTCCTGGTCGCCGGGCGCACCGGCAGCGGCAAGTCGACCCTGCTGCGCACGCTGAACGGGCTCGTCCCGCGCTTCAGCGGGGGGTTGCTGAGCGGCGACGTGGTGGTCGGCGGGCGGTCCGTCCGCGACGCCAGCCCGCGCGAGCTGGCCGACCTGGTGGGCTTCGTGGGGCAGGACCCGGTGCAGTCCTTCGTCACCGAGGTCGTCGAGGACGAGCTGGCCTACGGCATGGAGCAGCTCGGTGTCGCGCCCGGCACGATGCGCCGCCGCGTCGAGGAGACCCTCGACCTCCTCGGCATCTCCGAGCTGCGCTCCCGCTCCCTGCGCACGCTCTCGGGCGGGCAGCAGCAGCGGGTCGCGATCGGAGCGGTGCTGACCATGCACCCACGCGCCCTCGTGCTCGACGAGCCCACCTCGGCCCTCGACCCGACCGCGGCCGAGGAGGTGCTGGGCACCCTGGCCCGGCTCGTCGACGACCTCGGCCTCACGGTCGTGCTCGCCGAGCACCGCATGGAGCGGGTCGTGCCCTTCGCCGACCGCCTCGTCCTCGTCGAGGACGGCACGGTGCGTGCCGGCGACCCCGCGACGCTGCTGCAGACCTCGGTGGTCGCGCCACCGGTCGTCGAGCTCGGACGACTCGCTGGTTGGAGCCCGCTGCCGCTGTCGGTCCGGGAGGCCCGCCGGCGCTCCCGTGCGCTCAGCGACCGGTTGGCCGCGGCACCGCCCCCGGAGCGACGTACGGCGGGTCCGACGAGCGCCGGCACCGGCGCCCCCGCGGCTGTCCCGGTGCTGCGGGCCACCGACGTGGTCGTGACCTACGGCCGCACGGTCGCGGTGCGCCACGTCTCGCTCGACGCGCACGCGGGCCGCGTGACCGCGATCATGGGGCGCAACGGGTCGGGCAAGTCCTCGCTGCTGTGGGCGCTGCAGGGCACCGGTCGCCGGCACGGGGGGCGAGTCCTGGTCGAGGGCGCCGACCCGGCCCAGGCCGACGTACCGGCCCGGTTGGTGGGGCTGGTGCCGCAGTCGGCCACCGACCTGCTCTACCTCGAGACCGTCGCCGCCGAGTGCGCGGCCGCGGACCGCCAGACCGGCGCCGCGGTGGGCTCCTGCCGGGCCCTGCTCGACGAGCTCGTGGCCGACGTGCCCGGCGACCGGCACCCGCGAGACCTCTCCGAGGGCCAGCGGCTGTGCCTCGTGCTGGCGATCGTGCTCGTGGCCAGCCCGCCCGTGGTGGTGCTCGACGAGCCCACCCGCGGTCTGGACTACGCGGCCAAGGCGCACCTCGCGGGGATCGTGCGGCGGCTGGCCGTGCAGGGCCGGGCCGTGCTCACGGCCTCCCACGACGTCGAGTTCATCGCGCAGGTCGCCGACGAGGTGGTCGTGATGGCCGCGGGGGAGACGGTCTCGTCGGGCCCGACCGCGGCGGTGCTGGCCGAGTCGCCGGCCTTCGCGCCGCAGACCACCAAGATCCTCGGTGACGGATGGCTGACCGTCGACCAGGTCCGGGCGGTGGTCGCGTGAGCACGCTGCGCCCCGCCCGCCCGGGCACTCGTGCCGCCCGGGGTGCCGACCCGGTGGGACGGCACCTGCTCCCGCTGGGCCGTCGCTCCGCCGCGGTGCTGAGCCTCGCCTCCCTTGCCGGGCTCATGATGTTCGCCTGGCCGCTCCTGCTGGTGCCGGACCCCGCCGCGGCCCAGGTGGCCCCGCCCTTCCTGTTCCTGGCGCTGCTGCCCGTGGTCGTCCTCGTCGTGCTCGCCGAGCTCTCCGAGGGCGGCATGGACGCCCGGTCGATGGCCCTGCTCGGCGTGCTCACCGCGGTGAACGCGGCGCTGCGCAGCCTGAGCGCAGGGGTCGCCGGCGTCGAGCTCGTCTTCTTCCTGCTGGTGCTGGCCGGACGTGTCTTCGGACCCGGCTTCGGCTTCGTGCTCGGCTGCACGTCGCTGTTCACCTCGGCCCTGCTGACCTCGGGCGTCGGACCGTGGCTGCCGTACCAGATGCTGTGCGCCGCCTGGGTCGGCCTGGGTGCCGGTCTGCTGCCGCGCCGGGCGTTCGGCCGGCCGCTGCTGGGCCGTCGTGAGCTCGCCGTGCTCGTGGTCTACGGCATCGTGTGCGCCTACCTCTTCGGCCTGCTGATGAATCTCTCGTCGTGGCCCTACACGCTCGGCATCGCCGTCCCTGGTTTCGAGGGCACGCTGTCCTACGTGCCGGGTGCGCCCCTGGTCGAGAACCTCCAGCGCTTCGGCGTCTACACGCTGCTGACCTCGACCGGGGGCTGGGACACCGGCCGGGCGATCACCAACACCGTGGCGATCCTGCTGCTGGGGCCGGCGGTGCTGGCCACGCTGCGTCGGGCCGCACGCAAGGTCGCGTACGCCGCTCCGGTCGCGTCCGCGACGGACGCGGCTCCCGAGCGGCCGCTCCCGCCCGGCACGCGCTGATGGTCCACCTGCCCGCGGGGGTGCGGGGCATGGCCGATCGAGGTGAGCCCTGGGCCGCCTGGGTCCGCGCCCTGCCACGGCTCGCGGACGACCTGCTGGCGGAGTGGGACCTGCGCCAGGACGGCCTGGCCCAGCACGGCGGCACGGCACTGGTGGTGCCGGTCCGGGACCGTCAGGAGCACCCGGTCGTGCTCAAGATCGCCTGTCCCGACGACGAGTCGGCGTACGAGCACCTGGCGCTGCGGACCTGGCAGGGGCACGGGGCGGTGCGCCTGGTCCGTGCCGACCCGCGGCGGCGGGCGCTGCTGCTGGAGCGGCTCGAGGACCGCACCCTCGGCAGCGTGGACGCGATCGAGGCCTGTGAGGTCGTGGCCCGGCTCTACGCGGACCTGCACGTGCCGGCCCCGCCCCAGCTGGACCTGCTGTCGACCCGCGCGGCGCGCTGGGGCACACGGCTGCGCGCCCTGCCGCGCAGCGCGCCGGTCCCGCACCGGCTCGTCGAGCAGGCCGCGTCGCTGGCCGAGGACCTGGCCGGCGACCCGGGCACCGACGGGCGGTTGCTCCACTTCGACCTGCACGTCGGCAACGTCCGGGCCGCCGAGCGGGGACCGTGGCTGGTGACCGACCCCAAGCCGGTGAGCGGCGACCCGCACGCGGAGGTCGCTCCGATGCTGGGGAACCGCTGGGACGAGGTGGTCGCGAGCGGTGACGTGCGCGAGGCCGTGCGGGAGCGGTTCTTCACCCTCGTCGACCACGCCGAGCTCGACGA
This sequence comes from uncultured Actinomycetota bacterium, assembly GCA_963721555.1. Taxonomy (GTDB): domain Bacteria; phylum Actinomycetota; class Actinomycetes; order Propionibacteriales; family Nocardioidaceae; genus Marmoricola_A. The sequence continues at coordinate 546,653 of CAVRJU010000009.1, forward strand.
GGACCGGGCCCGGGCCTGGGTGGTGCTGCGGGAGATGGCGACGGCGCTCGACGACCTCACCGTGGACGGCACGGGACGCAGCCCGGGAGCGCCGCCAGGACGTCCGCGGTGACGACCGCTGTGACGACCGCTGTGACGGTCGCCAAGGCCGTCCAGGACTGACGCGTCCGACCGAAAGGCCCCCGCGGGGCCGGGTGCGCCCCACACTGGGGGACATGAGCTTCCCGCGCCTCGCCTCGGTCAACGTCGGCACCGCGCGCACCCTCGAGCACAAGCCGCTGCTGGTCTCGGCCATCGACAAGCTGCCTGCGCGCGGCACCGTCGAGGTGAGCGAGCAGTCGCTGGCCGGCGACGAGGTGGCCGACACCCGGCAGCACGGCGGCACCTACCAGGCGGTCTACGCCTACGCCTCCGAGGACCTGGCCTGGTGGACGCAGCACCTGGGGCGCCACGTCCGACCCGGTCTGTTCGGCGAGAACCTGACCACCCTCGACCTCGACCTCAACGCGTGCATCGTCGGGGAGCAGTGGCTCGTGGGCACCGCACGCTTCCAGGTCTCCTCGGTGCGGACGCCGGGGGCGACCTTCGCCCGCTGGATGGGGCTCCAGGGCTTCGACAACGACCGGTGGACGGAACGCTTCACCCAGCACGGGCGGGCCGGCGTCCACCTCACGGTCCTGGAGCGGGGCTGGGTCCAGGAGGGTGACATGGTCACGGTCGTCGACCAGCCGAGCCACGGCCTGACCACGGGCACGATGTTCCGTGCGCTGACCTCCGAGCCGGCCCTGCTGCCCCTGCTGCTGGAGGTCGACGGTCTGCCGCTGCACGTCTACGAGCGTGCCGAGCAGGGCCTGGCCCGGCGCTGACCTGCGGCTCGCCGTACGCCGGGACGGGCTGGTACCGGACCGTGACCCGGGTACCTACCCACCGGTAAGCGCCGTGAACTAGGGTTCGCTCCAACACAACTGAGGCGGCCGTCACACCGGGGTGACGTGGTCGACCCACGGAGCCGGAGAGGTGTGCTGGGGTGTCCCCAATCGTCAAGGATGCAAGCGTCGTCGAGGACCGTCCGATGACGGTCGGCGAGCAGTTCATGGACCGTGTGGCCGCGGGAGGGGACCGCGAGGCCTTCCGCTTCCCCGACGGCGACGACTGGGCGTCGATCTCCTGGAAGGAGGTCGGGGCCAAGGTCACCCGCCTCGCCGCAGGCCTGGTCAAGCTGGGCATCGAGCCGCAGCAGCGCGTCGGCATCGCCTCCGGCACGCGCGTGGAGTGGATCTACGCCGACCTCGCCATCATGTGCGCCGGTGCGGCCACCACCACCGTCTACCCCTCGACGATGACCGACGACGTCGCCTACATCCTCTCGGACTCCGAGTGCCGCATCGTCTTCGCCGAGGACGACACCCAGATCGCCAAGCTGCGGGAGAAGAAGTCCGAGCTGCCGCACGTCGACAAGGTCGTCACCTTCGAGGGCACGGCGGACGGTGACTGGGTCATCGGTCTCGCCGACCTCGAGAAGCTCGGTGAGGAGCTGCTCGACGAGAACGGCTCAGCCGTCCAGGACCGCATCGACAGCACCGACGGCGACTCGCTGGCGACCCTGATCTACACCTCCGGCACGACCGGGCGGCCCAAGGGGGTGCGGCTGCGACACAAGTCGTGGACCTACGAGGGTGCGGCCATCCAGGCGCAGGACATCCTCCACGAGGACGACCTGCAGTACCTCTGGCTCCCGATGGCGCACTCCTTCGGCAAGGTGCTGCTGAGCACCCAGCTGGCGATCGGCTTCGCCACCGCGGTCGACGGCCGCGTCGAGAAGATCATCGAGAACCTCGCCGTCGTCAAGCCCACCTTCATGGGCGCCGCGCCGCGCATCTTCGAGAAGGCCCACGGCCGCATCATGACCATGCAGGCTCAGGAGGGCGGCCTGAAGGAGAAGATCTTCAACGCCGCCTTCTCGGTCGGCAAGCAGGTCGAGGCCCGCAAGGCCGCCGGCAAGAGCATCCCGCCGCACCTGAAGGTCCTGCACGGTCTCTTCGACAAGCTGGTCTTCAGCAAGATCCGCGAGCGCTTCGGAGGACGCGTCCGGTTCTTCATCTCCGGCGCCGCCGCGCTGAACCGCGAGGTCGCCGAGTGGTTCCACGTCGCCGGCATCCTCATCCTCGAGGGCTACGGCATGACCGAGACCTCGGCGGGCTCGGCGGTGAACCACCCGGAGGACTACAAGTTCGGCACGGTCGGCATCCCGATGCCCGGCACCGAGATCAAGATCGCCGAGGACGGCGAGATCCTGATCAAGGGCCCCGGCGTGATGGAGGGCTACCACAACCGCGCCGAGGCGACCGACGAGACGCTGGTCGACGGGTGGGTCCACACCGGCGACATCGGTGAGTTCGACGGCGACCACCTCAAGATCACCGACCGCAAGAAGGACCTGTTCAAGACCTCCGGCGGCAAGTACATCGCCCCGTCGGCGATCGAGTCTCAGTTCAAGGCCATCTCGCCGTTGGCCAGCCAGTTCATCGTGCACGGCGCCGAGCGCAACTACTGCGTCGCGCTCATCGCGCTCGACCCCGACGCTGTCGCCGACTGGGGCAACCACGCCGGCAAGGGCGAGAAGTCCTACACCGAGCTGGTCCAGGACCCCGAGCTCGTCAAGGTGGTCGACGAGCAGGTCGAGGAGCTGAACAAGCGCCTCAACCGCTGGGAGTCGATCAAGAAGTGGGTCATCCTCGACCACGACCTGACCGTCGAGTCCGGGGAGCTCACCCCGTCGATGAAGGTCAAGCGCAAGGTCGTGGAGCAGAACAACCAGGAGCAGATCGACAAGCTGTACGCCTGATCGCTCACCCCCGTCGCGCCCGGCCCCGGTGGCCGGGCGCGACGCGTTTTGGGGTGAGTGGTCCCGGGCGTGGAGGATGGTGACATGCCGTCGGTCCCACCCGAGGGCGAGCCGGCTCCGAGCGACGGCTCGCTGCCTGCCTCCGCCCTCCTCGACGCCGCTGAGCGACCGCTCGGGTTCTACGTGCACGTGCCGTTCTGCGCGACCCGGTGCGGCTACTGCGACTTCAACACCTACACCGCGGCCGAGCTCGGGGGCGCCGGGGCGCCGCCCGGGGCGTCGCGCGACTCCTACGCCTCGGCGGCGAACGCCGAGACCCGCTTCGCCGCATCGGTGCTGGGGGCCGCGGTGCGTCCGGCCTCGACGGTCTTCTTCGGGGGCGGCACGCCCACCCTGCTGCCGCCGGGCGACCTGGTCGGGATGCTCGACACCGTGCGCTCGTCCTTCGGACTGGTCGAGGGCGCCGAGGTGACGACCGAGTCCAACCCCGACAGCGTCGATCTCGCCGACCTGGAGCGGCTGCGGGAGGGCGGGTTCAACCGGATCTCGTTCGGGATGCAGTCGAGCGTGTCCCACGTGCTGCAGGTCCTCGACCGCACGCACGACCCGGAGCGGCTGCCGCGGGTGGTCGAGTGGGCGCGGCAGGCCGGGTTCGAGCAGGTGAGTCTCGACCTGATCTACGGCACCCCGGGGGAGTCGTTGGCGGACTGGGCCGGGTCGCTCGACGCCGCCCTTTCTTGTCGACCGGACCACATCTCGGCGTACGCGTTGATCGTGGAGGACGGGACAGGGCTCGCGCGGCGCGTGCGACGCGGCGAGGTGGCGACGCCCGACGACGACGAGATGGCCGACAAGTACGTCATGGCCGACGAGGTGCTCGCGGCCGCCGGGCTGGGCTGGTACGAGCTGTCGAACTGGGCGCGCGACGAGGCAGCCCGTTGTCGGCACAACCTGCTCTACTGGCGCGGGGGCGACTGGTGGGGCGTCGGTCCGGGTGCGCACTCCCACGTCGGTGGGGTGCGGTGGTGGAACGTGCGGCACCCCGCGGCGTACGCCGAGCGGCTCGCAGCGGGCGTGAGCCCGGCGCAGGCGCGTGAGGTGCTGGACGACGAGACCCGGCGGGTGGAGCGGATCCTGCTCGAGACACGGCTGGTCGACGGGCTGGCGGTCGACGTCCTCGACGACGAGGGCAGGTCGTGGCTGCCCGACCTGGTGGACAACGGGCTGGTCCAGCCGCTCGGCTCGTCGGGCGTCGGCTCGGGCCTGCCCGGCTCCGACGACCGGGTGGTCCTGAGCCTCAAGGGCCGCATGCTCGCCGACGCCGTCGTCCGCGACCTCGTCCCCTGAGCGACCGCGGCCCGGGACCGGTGCGCGAGTCCCTCGACGATCGGTCGGGCGCGGCGCATACGCTTCCGCCATGACCTCCACCCCGCCCGACCGTCCGGAGGACGAGGGCGACGGCCCGCCGCCGCCCCCTCCCTCCTGGGGACAGCAGCCCGAGACGCCGTCGGACCCGCAGGCCGCTCCTCCGTCGGCGCCCGGCTACGGCGCCCCTGGTGACAGCCAGCCGGGGTACGACCAGAGCCACGGCCAGCAGGGGTACGGCCAGCAGGGGTACGGCCAGCAGGGGTACGGCCAGCAGGGGTACGGACAGCCGGCGTACGGGCAGGGATACGGCCAGCACGGCCGTACGGGCAGGGATACGGCCAGCAGTACGGCCAGGCGTACGGGCAGGGTCCGAGCCCCTACGGTCCGCAGCCGGGCGCACCGTACGGCGTCGACCCGAAGACCGGGCGACCGTTCTCGGAGAAGCAGAAGCTCGTGGCGGGGCTGCTCCAGGTCCTGCTCCCGCTCGGCATCGGCCGCATGTACATGGGCGACGTGGGCGTGGGGGTGGCGCAGCTGGTCGTCACGCTCGTCACCTGCGGCATCGGCGCGCTCTGGCCCTTCATCGACGGCATCCTGATCCTCGTCGGCGACCCGGTCGACTCCGACGGGCGGCCCCTGCGGTCCTGAGACCGCTGGCGGCTCAGGCGTCGAGACGGGCGTCGAAGAAGCGCACGGTGCGGTCCATCGCGGCGAAGAAGGCCGGCCCGAAGGCGTGCCCGTCGTCGTACCACTCCAGCTGCGAGTCGACGCCGGCCTTCGTCATGGCGCGCTGCGTCGCCGACGCCCAGCGCGGGGGGCAGGTGTCGTCGTACCGTCCGTGCACCAGCAGCACCGGCTCGGTGACGCGCTCGAAGTACGGCCGCGCGGAAGCACCGGACCAGAAGTCGGGGTTGTCCTCCGGCAACCCGTAGCGTCGCTCGATGACGTCGCGCAGGCCGGCGTCCTCAGGGTCGGAGCGCTGGAACTGGTCGTAGTTCTCGCCTTCCAGCGACGAGACGGACGCCCAGGCGGAGGCGGCTCCGACGAGGCCGGGCTCGGCGATCAGCGCCTTCTGCACGACGCCACCACCCATGGAGCGGCCGAAGAGGCCGATGCGGTCGTCGTCGACAGGGACGTCACGACTGGCCTGCAGGGCCTTGACGGCGTTGACGACGTCGGCGGCGTACCCCAGGCGCAGGTCGTTCTCGCCGTCGGGCGCGTCGTCGGACCCGGCGTGGTTGCGGTAGTCGACGTGCAGCGCGACGTACCCACGCGCGACCAGGTAGCCGCGCTCGCGCGTCATGCCCTGCCCACGCACGTAGTAGGCGGGGTCGATGTAGCCGTGGGCGAGCACGACGGCCGGAAAGGGCCCCCGGCCGGTGGGCACGTTGAGCACGCCCGTGATGCGGTAGATCTGCTTCTCGCCGCGCGCGTCGATCGTGACGCTGCGATAGGCGACGTCGTACGACGTGTACGCCGCTGTGCGCTCACGGACCGCACCCAGCGTCAACCGGTCGCCGCGGTGCTGGGCGGCGTCGAGCGCCTCGACCGACACCGGGCGCGGAAGCGGCGTGCGTGAGGGGGCCGGGCGCTTGTCCGACCGGTCGGACCTGCCGCCCGACGCCGGGCTCGGGGTCTGCGACGGGCTCGCGCTCGGTGACGGGCTCGCGCTCGGTGACGGGCTCGGCGGCTCCGAGGCGCTCCTGCTCGACCGGGGCCCCTCGCTCGGTGCGGCCTCCGTGGTGTCGCCGGTGCAGGCGGTGAGCAGGGCGACGGCCGTCAGGGCGGAGACGAGACCGAGTCGGGTGCGCACAGCCAGCTCCTCGCGGTCGGGGACCTCGTGGCGACGCTACCGGGGAGCCCGAAACGTCGCCGTGCGCTGCTGGCGCCGGCCGGTCCAGTCGAGCCTGGTGGCGCGGGCCGGGCGGTGCCACGCTGGGCCGAGGGGGAGACGAGGAGGTCACCGGCCGTGGACGTGTTCACCCTCTACCACCGCAGCGTCGAGACCTGGGCCGACCGGGTCAACGCCGTACGCCCCGAGCAGTGGGACCTGCCAACGCCGTGCCGCGAGTGGTCGGTGCGCGACCTGGCCAACCACGTCACCGGGGAGGACCGCTGGACCGTGCCGCTGATGCGCGGGAGCACGCCCGACGAGGTGGGCGGGCAGCTCGACGGCGACCTCCTGGGCGACGATCCGATCGAAGCCTCGTTGACCGCGGCCGCCGACGCGACCACCGTGGTCCGCGAGACCCTGCCCTCGGACGAGCCGGTGCACCTGTCGTACGGCGACGAGGGTCGAGGGGAGTACCTGCACCAGCTCGCCGCCGACCACCTCGTCCACGGCTGGGACCTGGCGGTGGCGACCGGCGGTGACCCGCGGCTGGACCCGACGCTGGTCCACGAGGTGGCGACGTGGTTCGCCGAGCGGGAGGAGATGTACCGCAGCGCCGGGGTCGTGGGCGCCCCGACGGCGGGGGCGGTCGCGGGCGGCGACGCACAGGCTCGGCTGCTCGCCAGGTTCGGCCGCGACCCGGCCTGGGGACCCAACCACGCCGTCCTGGCCCGGCTGTCCGCCGCTTTCGGCCGCGGCGACGTCGACGCGATCATGGCCGCGCTCACCGACGACTGCGTCTTCGAGTCGACCTCCCCGCCGGACGGGGACGTCGTCGTGGGCGCGGACGCCCTCCGTGCGGTGTGGACGGACCTCTTCTCCGGTGAGGGTGCCCGCTTCGAGGAGGAGGAGCTCGTCGTCGCGGGCGATCGCGGGGTGCTCGCCTGGCGCTACTCCTGGACCGCCGACGACGGCCCGGGACACGTGCGCGGGGTCGACGTGCTGCGGTTCCGCGACGGCCGGATCTGCGAGAAGCGGTCGTACGTCAAGGGCTGAGACCGGACCGGCGTCGACGTACGCGCCCTCTCGCCGCGACGCACGCGCCGTCTCGCCGCGACGCACGCGCCGTCTCGGCGCGACGTACGCGCCGTCTCGGCGGTCAGTCGGTGGTGACGAAGTCGATGAGCTCCTCGACGCGGCCGAGGAGGGCCGGCTCGAGGTCGGCGTAGGAGCTCACGCGGCCGAGGATCCGCTTCCAGGCCTGGGCGACGTCGGCCTGGGTGCGGTGCGGCCAGCCGAGATGGGCGCAGACGCCGTGCTTCCACTCCATCGTGCGCGGCACGGCGGGCCACTTCTCCAGCCCGAGGCGCTGCGGCTTCACCGCCTGCCAGACGTCGACGTAGGGGTGGCCCACGATCAGCACGTGCGTGCCGTTCGGCCCCCGGCGCACGGCGTCGGCGATCCGGCTCTCCTTCGACCCGCGCACCAGGTGGTCGACCAGCACGCCGACCTTCCGGCCCGGCCCGGGGCCGAAGTCCTTGAGGTGCGAGCCCAGGTCGTCGACGCCGCCGAGGTACTCCACGACGACACCCTCCAGGCGCAGGTCCTCGCCCCACACCTTCTCCACGAGCTCGGCATCGTGACGGCCCTCGACGTAGATCCGGCTGGCCCGTGCCACGCGCGCCTTCGCGCCCTGCACGGCCATCGACCCCGACGCCGTACGGGTCGGCGCCGCCGGGGCCGACGCCCGGACGGGCGGGCGCAGCGTCACCGGCTTGCCGTCGAGGTGGAAGCCGGGGCCGAGCGGGAACACCTTGCGCCGGTTGCGCCGGTCCTCCAGGGTCACGGTGCCGATGTCGCGGTCGACCTTGACGATCTCGCCGCAGAACCCCGTGGTGGCGTCCTCGACCACCATCCCCTTCTCGGCCGGGGTGTCGACGGAGTGGCCCTTCCGGGGCCGGCGCCAGTCGTCGGTCAGCACGTCGGAGCCGTAGCGGTCGTGGGACATGGCGCGAACGCTACGGCGACCGCCCCGAGCCGGTCGCGCGGACGCGCCGGGCCGGGTGCGCGGAGCCTCAGGCGAGGGGGAGCTGGCGCGCCGAACCGGGCGTGACGGGGGCGGGCAGCTGTGCGAAGCCGCGGCGTACGGCGTGCTCGAGCCCCTCGGCGGGGAACGGCCACTCCGCGTCGCGCAACGCCTCCTCGACACTCAGCCCCTGGGCGGCGGTGGCGCGGATGTTCTCGGCCACCGTCGTGATGTCGCCGCGCTGGTCGGTGACGAACGAGCGGGGCACCACGGCGCCGTGACCGGGCACCACCGTGGTCGCCTCGGTCGTCAGCCCGATCGCGGTGTCGAGCGTCGCCGCCCACTCCAGGGGGAACGAGTCGCTCCCGTACGCCGGCGGGCCGGCCTCCTCGACCAGGTCGCCGAAGACCACGACGTCGACGTCGCCCACCCGGACCACCAGGTCGCCACCGGTGTGGCCGCGCCCGGGGTGCATCAGCTCCAGGACCCGGTCGCCGAGGTCGACGACGCCCACCGAGCTGAAGGTGGTCCCGGCCGGCAGGACGGTGGTGTCCAGCACGTCCGGGCCGTAGGGGTCGTCGGCGTCGTCGCGGAAGTAGCCCTGGACCCGCTCGGTCGCCTCCCGGGTCCGGGCCGCCGCCTCCTCGTGGGCGTGCAGGGCCGCGTCCGGCCAGGCCTCCCGCAGCGTCGCGTTGCCCAGGACGTGGTCCCAGTGCTCGTGGGTGTTGACCGCCGCGACCAGCCCGCGCTCGGCGTACGGCAGGGACCGGAGGTCCTCGACGAGCCCGGCGGCCGCGGCCGCGGAGCCCAGCGTGTCGACGACCGCCAGCCCGCGCTCGCCGGCCACGACGGTGACGTTGAGCGCCATCCACTCGTGGTGGACCACCCAGACGCGGTCGGCGATCTCGGTCAGCTGCCGGACGTAGCGCTGGGAGGAGGCCATGGCCGCCACTGTAGGTCGGCGGGAGCCCGGGTTGACGTCGGGCGGACGTCGGGCGGACGTCGGGCGGAGGCCGGGCGGGCGCCGGGACGAGGGCTGGACCACACGTTGCGGACCTGCCTCCTGGCGCCCGGCGCGTTAGGATTGGCACTCGCACAATGTGAGTGCCAACAGCAGTGAGGAGGAGCCGTGGTCGAGGAACGCAAGCTGGCCGTCCTCCGCGCGATCGTGCAGGACTACGTCTCCACCCAGGAGCCGGTCGGCTCGAAGTCGCTCGTCGAGCGCTACCAGCTCGGGGTGTCTCCGGCCACCGTGCGCAACGACATGGCCGCGCTCGAGGAGGAGGGGCTCATCGCCCAGCCCCACACCAGCGCCGGCCGCATCCCGACCGACAAGGGCTACCGCGTCTTCGTCGACCGGCTCAGCGCCATCAAGCCGCTCTCGACCGCCGAGCGCCGCGCCATCACCACGCTGCTCGAGGGCGCGGTCGACCTCGACGACGTCGTGGCCCGTTCGGTGCGGCTGCTCGCGCAGCTGACCCGGCAGGTCGCGATCGTGCAGTACCCGACGCTCTCGCGCTCGACCGTGCGCCACGTGGAGATGGTCACCCTCAGCGCCACCCGGATGCTGCTGGTGCTGATCCTGTCGACCGGCCGCGTCGAGCAGCGCGTCGTCGAGCTGCCCGCCACCCTCGACGACGAGCAGGTCGGCTCCTTCCGCCGCGCGGTCAACCGCGCCGTGATGGGCGAGCGCATCGCGGACGCCACCGAGAAGCTCGCCGCGTTGCCGGGCACGTTCGACAAGGCCGACCGGCCGGTGCTGAGCGTGGTGGTCGCGGCGCTCGTCGAGGCCATGAGCGACCACCGCTCCGACGAGCGCGTCATGGTCGGCGGCACCGCCAACCTGGCCCGCTTCGGCGACGGCTTCGACGTGACGATCCGCCCGCTGCTCGAGGCGCTCGAGGAGCACGTGCTGCTGCTCAAGCTGCTCGGCGAGGCCAGCTCGCCGTCGGCGCTGACGGTTCGGATCGGCCACGAGGTGCCGCACGAGGGTCTGGTCTCGACCTCGGTGGTCGCCAGCGGCTACGGCCCCGGCGCCGAGTCGCTGGGCACCATGGGGGTGCTGGGTCCGACCCGCATGGACTACCCGGGCGCGATGGCCAGCGTCCGGGCGGTCGCGCACTACCTGTCCAAGATCCTCGACGAGGCATGACGGCCACCTCGGCGGCCCCCGGTCGCCGTACGCCGTGCCTGGTCAGCTGTCCCTTCACCTACGACGTGTCTGAGAGTTCTGTGTGAGTCACGACCCCTACGAGGTCCTCGGTGTCGCCCGCGACGCGGACGAGACGACCATCAAGAAGGCCTACCGCAAGCTCGCGCGCGAGCTGCACCCCGACGTCAACCCGGACCCGGCGACGCAGGAGCGGTTCAAGGACGTCAGCCGCGCCTACGAGATCCTGTCCGACCCGCAGAAGCGGAGGCAGTACGACCTCGGCGGCGGCGAGGGCGGCTTCGGCGGCTTCGGAGGCGCCGGGGCCGGCGCGGGCTTCTCCTTCACCGACATCATGGACGCCTTCTTCGGTGGCGGCGCCGGTGGTGGCCAGGGGCGCGGCCCCCGGCCCCGGGTGCGTCGCGGGCAGGACGCGCTGATCAACCTCGACATCGACCTCGCCGAGGCGGCGTTCGGCACGACCCGCGAGCTCAAGGTCGACACCGCGGTGCTGTGCTCGACCTGCTCGGGTGACGGCACCGCGCCCGGCACGCGGCCGGTCGTGTGCGAGACCTGCCAGGGTCGCGGCGAGACCTTCCACGTGCAGCGCTCGCTGCTCGGCGAGGTCCGCACCATGCGGCCGTGCGCCGCCTGCCGCGGCTACGGCCAGCTCATCCCCGAGCCCTGCCGCGAGTGCGCCGGCGACGGCCGGATCCGCTCACGCCGCACGATCACGGTCAAGATCCCCGCCGGTGTCGACGCCGGCACCCGGGTCCAGCTGTCCGAGCAGGGCGAGGTCGGCCCCGGCGGCGGCCCGGCCGGCGACCTGTACGTCGAGCTGCGGGTCAACGACCACCCGGTCTTCGTCCGGCACGGCAAGGACCTGCTCTGCACGGTCACGCTCCCCATGACGGCCGCCGCCCTCGGCGTACCCCTGCGGCTGCCGACGCTCGAGGCCGACCTCGGCGACGCCGAGGCCGCCGAGGCCGGGTTCTCCGGCCCGCCGCCGGTCGACCTGGCCGTGGAGATCAAGCCCGGCACCCAGTCCGGCGCCGAGATCGTGATGCCCGGCCAGGGCGTGCCCGCCCTGCGCGGCGGCAACCGCGGCAACCTCATCGTGCGCGTGGTGGTCGAGACGCCGACGCGTCTCGACGACGAGCAGGCCGACCTGCTGCGCCGCCTCGCCGAGCTGCGCGGCGAGGAGAAGCCGGCCGGTCAGGTCGAGAGCTCCTCGCACAAGGGCGTCTTCGGCCGGCTGCGCGACGCGTTCGGACCGCGATGAGCCTGGCGACGTTCGTCCACCCCGACGTCGCCCCGGCCGTCGCGGGGGACAGGCTGCGCCTGGACGGCGAGGAGGGTCACCACGCTGCCGTCGTACGCCGCGTCGCGGCGGGCGAGCAGGTGACGCTCGCCGACGGTCGGGGACACGTGGCGCGCTGCCGGGTGGTCGAGGCCGGGAAGGGCTGGCTCGACCTCGACGTGCTCGAGGTCACCACGCACAAGGCGGAGATGCCGCGGCTCGTGGTCGTGCAGGCGCTGCCCAAGGGCGAGCGCGGCGAGCTCGCCGTCGAGATGCTGACCGAGGTCGGCGTCGACGTGATCGTGCCCTGGTCGGCGTCGCGCTCGATCGCCCGCTGGAAGGGCGACCGGGTCGAGAAGTCGCTCGCGAAGTGGCGCTCGGCCGCCCGCGAGGCGGCCAAGCAGTCGCGCCGCTCGTGGTTCCCCGAGGTCGCCGACCTGGCGAGCACCGAGGACGTCGTGGCGCTGCTCGCCTCCGCCTCGGTGCGTGTCGTGCTGCACGAGGCGGCGTCGGGGCCGCTGGCCGACGTGCCGGTGCCGGGTCGCGGGCAGATCGTCATCGTGGTCGGACCGGAGGGCGGCATCACCGACGAGGAGCTCGAGGCGTTCTCCGCCGTCGGCGCCGAGCCGCTGCGCATGGGGTCCTCGGTGCTCCGCTCCTCGACCGCCGGCGTCGCCGCCGCGGCCGCCCTGCTCGCCCGGACGCCCCGCTGGCGCTGAGGGGTAGGGGCTTGCCGGTTTCCCACGGTATGTCGCCGAGCTGGCGCTCCCCATGGTGTCGGGAGCGTGGGGAGTGCTGGGACGTCGTGGGGTGGCAGGCGATGTCAGTCGAGGGGTGACGGTCAGGAGCGGTGATCGGGGCCGCGAGTGCGACCTCGACGGGCTGCCACCGGAGCTCGTCGTACGCCGACAGCCGGTGGCCTGCACGTCGTACGGCGGGATCGCCGGCTGCCGGGGTGCACCTACTCCCCACGGGAACCCGGCACTTCCCGTGCTCTGGACGCCATGGGGAGTGCCGGTTCGGCTGCATACCGTGAGAAACCGACAGTTCCCAAGGGGTCAGTCGACGGTGAGGCGCTTGGTGTCCTCGGTCTCGACGGCGCCGGGCTCGCCGGAGGTGTCGGCCTGGTAGACGCGCAGGGTGTAGTCGCCGGGGTCGACGCCCTTCACCTGGAAGCGGTACGGCGACATCACGCAGCACTCCTGCGCGGTCGTGAAGCCTTCCTCGACCACGTCGCCGGCGTCGTCGAGCAGCTGCCACGAGACCGTGGCCTCGAAGAACGCGCCCTGGCCCTCGACGGTGAACGTCGAGCCGACGGTGTCGCCGTCCTGGGGGCTGGTGACCCACACCGGCGCCAAGGTCTCGGCCTCGCCACGGCGGCCCACGCCCTCCGACACGTCGACCCCGAGCAGCGTGGCCATGGGACGGTCGTCGAGCTCGAACTCGACCGTGACATTGCGCTGGAGCGCGGCGGTGGCGGTGTAGACGAGCTGCTGGACCGCGAGGCTCGCCTCGTCCGCACCGAAACCGGCGGGTCGCTCCGAGAGCGAGCTGCCGGTGAGCCCGATGACCGCGGTCCCGCCCGTGAAGGTGAAGTCGACCGCGACGTCGAGGTCGCCCCACAACGTGAAGTAGTCGGGGTCGAGGGGAGTGCCGCCGACTGCTTCCTCGCTCGCCTCGAACAGGGCGTCGCCGTCAGAGCTGGTGCGGTGGAACTCGCGGAACAACCCGATCCCGGCTGACGTGCGCCCGGCGTAGTAGACCGGCACGACCTGGGTCGCCCCCTCGCCGGCCTGCTGCGACGGCTCCGGGGACGCCTCGTCCGACGCCTCGTCCGACGGCTGGGTCGACGGCTGGGTCGACGGCTCGGCCGTCCCGGAGGGCTCGGCCGTCGCGGAGGACTCGGGGCCCGGGCCCGCCACCGGTGTGGTCTCGTCGTCGCTCAGGACGCTCACCCCGACCACGACGGCGGCGGTCGCCGCGGCCGCACCGAGGGCTCCGTAGATCCAGGGTCGCTTGTCGCTCATGGGGGTCGCCTTCGTTCGGTCGCGGATGTGGTCAAGGGCGGGAGCCGGGTCGACGTCGTCGACCGCGTGGTGGAGGAGGCGCCGCAGGTCGGCGTCGTCGGGGGGCGTGCGCTCGTTCACGGGCGGTCCTCCGGGGTCGCGGACGGCGTGCCGCCGTCGCGGTCGAGGTGGCGGCGCAGGGTGGCGGCGCCGCGCGAGGCGTGGCTCTTGACCGCGCCGCGGCTGATGCCGAGCTCGGCGGCGATGGCCGCCTCGTCGAGGTCGAGGTAGTGGCGCAGGACGAGGACCTCGCGCTGGCGCGACGGGAGCCGCCCGAGAGCGGACAGCACCGCGTCACGGCGTACGCCGTCCTCGGCCGGGTCGGCGACCAGGGCGCCGGCATCGGTGGCCAGGGTCGGCGCGTGGCGCCGCTCGACGCCGCGGTGGCGCAGCACCGACCGGGAGCGGTTGACGACCGACTGCCGGAGGTAGGCGAGCGCCTTGTCCGGCTCGCGGAGGCGGCGCCAGCGGCCGTGCATCGCCACGAAGCAGTCCTGGACGACGTCCTCGGCGGCGGCGCGATCCCCGACCAGGAGAACGGCCAGCCGGACCAGGGAGGCGTAGTGCGCGGCGTACAGCTGCTCGACCGCGGTGTCGGCGTCCCACGCCGAACCCGCGGACCGCGGAGCCTCTGTCATCACACTCGTCACGCTAGTTCCACGCGCTGCTCGCCCCGCCGGTTTACACGCGCGACGCGCGTGGGTGATTTCTCCCGGTTCACGACGACCCAGCAGGCGGCCGCCGTGGGACCAGCGCGGAGTCGTAGGATCGGTCCGAGCCCAACCGGCTCGACCGGACGAGGGAGCCGTACCCGGAACGCGACAAGACGGCCACCGAGGAGTCCGTCATGGCGTGGTTGGTCCTGATCCTCTCAGGCGTCCTGGAGGCCGTGTGGGCCGTCGCCCTGGGGAAGTCCGAGGGGTTCACGCGGCTGGTGCCCTCGCTCGTCTTCCTCGGCGGGATCGTGCTCAGCATGGCCGGGCTGGCCTATGCGTTGCGGACCCTCCCTGTCGGGACCGGCTACGCCGTCTGGGTGGGGACCGGAGCGGCGTTGACCGTCGCGTACGGCATGGCCTCGGGAGCGGAGTCGGTCACGGCTGTGAAGGTGTTGCTCCTCGCCGGTCTCATCGGATGCGTCATCGGCCTCAAGCTGGCCCACTGACTGTCCTGCACGGCTGCCACGTGCGGATGTGCGAACGCCCACCCGCCGTCCTGGAGGACGACGGGTGGGCGCTGCGTCAGCGACGCCGAGCCAGTGGCTGAGGCTCAGTGACTCAGAGCCAGTGACTCAGAGCTGGTCGCGCCGCGTGGGGTAGGTGAGCGGCGGCTGCGGGTTGAAGGCCCACAGCGTGTAGCCGTTCAGCTTGCGCAGGGCACGTCGGGCGCGGCGCGAGGTCGGGACGGGGGGCAGGGTGGTCGCCATGCTCATGACGGGTCCTTCCTGATCGAGGTGAGATGTCTGGGGGGCGAGCGGTGGTGCGGCGTCGCCGTCTGTCATTGATTTTAACGATCCAAGCGTGTGGGTTCATCCCCGAACCGGCCCGATCGCGTGTGATCCCGCGCACGGCGTACGACGAACGGGGGACACGTGGAAGGGTGGCGGCATGACCGACTCCGACTGCCTGTTCTGCCGTTTCGTGGCCGGCGACCCGACCCCGGACGTGGTGCACGAGACGGACACGACCCTGGCCTTCCGCGACATCAATCCGCAGGCGCCCACCCACGTGCTCGTCGTGCCCAAGGCGCACCACCGCGACGCCGCTGCGCTCGCCGCGGCCGAGCCGTCCGTGATGGCCGACCTGGTGGCGTCCGCCGCCGAGGTCGCGCGGGCGGCGGGGCTGGACGAGGGTTACCGCCTCGTGCTCAACACCGGTGAGGGGGCCGGGCAGACCGTGTTCCACGTGCACCTGCACGTCCTGGGCGGCCGTGCGATGCAGTGGCCTCCGGGCTGAACGCAGGCGTGATGCGGCTGAGCGGAAACGACCACGACGGGCGTCGCCGGCTCCCGTAGCATGGTCGTGACCGTTTCCCTGATCGAGGAGGCCTGGCCGTCGAGGCCCGTCCATGACTGACACGACATCCCACGACACCGCCGCCGGCGCGGGCTCCCGCGACGCCCGCCGCGACCAGCCCCAGCACATCATCGACGTGCCCAACAGCATCAACATGGTCTCGCTGCTCGGGCCCAACGACGAGCACCTCGCGATCATCGAGAAGGCCTTCGACGCCGACATCCACGTCCGCGGCAACCGGGTGACGATGCGCGGCGAGTCGGCCGAGCTCGCCCTCGCCGAGCGCCTCCTCGACGAGCTGGTCACGATCCTGCGCACCGGCCAGGGGCTCACCCCCGAGACCGTCGAGCGCGCCGCCGGCATGCTGCGCGCGGAGTCGCAGGAGCGCCCGGCGGACGTGCTGAGCCTCAACATCCTCTCCAACCGCGGGCGCACGATCCGGCCGAAGACGCTCAACCAGAAGCGCTACGTCGACGCCATCGACAAGCACACGATCGTCTTCGGCATCGGCCCGGCCGGCACCGGCAAGACCTACCTGGCCATGGCGAAGGCGGTCCAGGCGCTGCAGAACAAGCAGGTCAACCGGATCATCCTCACGCGACCTGCGGTCGAGGCCGGCGAGCGGCTCGGCTTCCTGCCGGGCACGCTGAGCGAGAAGATCGACCCCTACCTGCGTCCGCTCTACGACGCGCTGCACGACATGCTCGACCCCGAGACGATCCCCAAGCTGCTGGCCGCCGGCACCATCGAGGTCGCCCCGCTGGCCTACATGCGCGGCCGGTCGCTCAACGACGCCTTCATCATCCTCGACGAGGCGCAGAACACCTCGCCGGAGCAGATGAAGATGTTCCTGACCCGGCTGGGCTTCGGCTCCAAGATCGTGGTCACCGGCGACATCACCCAGGTCGACCTGCCGGGCGGGGTCCAGAGCGGCCTGCGCGTGGTCGAGGGGATCCTCAACGGCGTGGAGGACCTCTCGTTCAACCGGCTCACCAGCCACGACGTCGTACGCCACCGGCTGGTGGGGCGCATCGTCGCGGCGTACGACGAGTTCGAGGCGCGCGCGACCCCCAGCACCGACTGGACCGGCGGCCGCTCGCGATGAGTCCCCGAGCGCGTGTCCGGGTGCACCTCCGATGAGCGGCCGATGAGCGTCGAGGTCCTCGAGGAGTCCGGCACCGCCGTCGACGCCTCCCGCATGGTGCAGCTGTGCCGCTTCGTCATCGAGCGGCTGCGCGTCCACCCCCTCGCCGAGCTGTGCATCAAGCTCGTCGACGAGGACACGATCTCCGAGCTCAACGAGCAGTGGATGGACAAGGAGGGTCCCACCGACGTGCTGGCCTTCCCCATGGACGAGCTGCGACCGGGGCTGGTCAACGACGAGCCGGAGCCGGGCGTGCTCGGCGACATCATGCTGTGCCCGCAGATCGCCGAGCGGCAGGCGGCCGAGGCCCGGGAGAAGGGTCAGGACGGCTACACCACCACCGACGAGATCGACCTGCTGACGGTGCACGGCATCCTGCACCTCGTCGGCTACGACCACGCCGAGCCCGACGAGCACGCCGAGATGTTCGGTCTCCAGGCCCAGCTGCTGACCGAGTGGCAGAGCGTGCTCGCCGGCGACCGCCCCGAGTGAGCGGCCCGATGACCGTGCCGAGTGACCTGACCGAGGAACCGGGGACACCGTGAACACCGGGGACACCTGGCTGGTCGTGCTCGCCGCACTGCTCGTGGTCGTGGCCGGGGTGTTCTCCAGCGCCGACGCCGCGCTGGCCTCGGTGTCGCGAGCGCGGGCCCAGGAGCTCCTCGACGAGGGCGTCGGCGGCGCGCGCCGCCTGCTGACCATCGCCCAGGACCCGCCGCGCTACCTCAACACCGCGCTGTTCCTGCGCATGCTGTGCGAGATCGCGGCGGTCGTGCTCATGACCGAGGTGGTGCTCGGCTGGCTCGACGACGAGCGGCTCGCCGTCCTGGTCGCCGTGCTGCTCATGCTGGTGGTGCAGTTCGTCGCCATCGGGGTGGGCCCGCGCACCGTCGGTCGCCTGCACGCCCAGCGCGTCGCGCTGCTCAGCGCGGCGCCCGTCGTGGTCTTCACGCGCATCCTCGGCCCGCTGCCGCAGCTGCTCATCGTGCTCGGCAACATCATCACCCCCGGACGCGGTTTCAGCGAGGGGCCGTTCTCGTCGGAGGCCGAGCTGCGCGAGCTGGTCGACATGGCCGAGGCGAGCCAGGTCATCGAGTCCGGTGAGCGGGCGATGATCCACTCGGTCTTCGAGCTCGGCGACACCCTGGTGCGCAACGTGATGGTGCCGCGCACCGACGTGGTGTTCATCGAGCACCACAAGACGCTGCGCCAGGCGATGTCGCTGGCGCTGCGCAGCGGCTTCAGCCGGATCCCGGTGGTCGGCGAGAACCTCGACGACATCATCGGCGTGGCCTACCTCAAGGACGTCACCAAGCGCGTCTTCGACCGTCACGAGGCCGAGACCACCGAGCGCATCGAGCGCGTGCTGCGGCCGGTGATGTACGTCCCGGACTCCAAGCCGGTCGACGCCCTCCTGCGCGAGATGCAGTCGCAGCGCACCCACGTCGCCGTCGTCGTCGACGAGTACGGCGGGACCGCCGGCCTGGTGACCATCGAGGACCTGCTGGAGGAGATCGTCGGGGAGATCACCGACGAGTACGACCAGGCCGAGGTCGAGGTCGAGCACCTCGCCACCGGGGCCGTCCGGGTCAGCTCGCGCTTCCACGTCGACGACCTGCACGAGGCGTGCGGGGTGGCGATCGAGGACGACGACGTCGAGACGGTGGGCGGGCTGATGGGCAAGCACCTCGGGAGGGTGCCGATCGCCGGGTCGGTCGTGGAGGCCCACGGGCTGCGCTTCGAGGCCGAGGGGCCGGCCGGGCGCCGCAACCGCATCGGCACCGTCGTCGTCACCAGGCTCGACGACGGCCCCGAGGACGACGCGGCGTCGCAGGACTCCTACGCTGAGAACCATGCCTGACGAGCTCGCCCCCGAGGACGCCAAGATCGTGACGCTG
Source organism: uncultured Actinomycetota bacterium (assembly GCA_963721555.1). Taxonomy (GTDB): domain Bacteria; phylum Actinomycetota; class Actinomycetes; order Propionibacteriales; family Nocardioidaceae; genus Marmoricola_A. The sequence goes on from CAVRJU010000009.1 coordinate 565,292, forward strand.
GCCCGCTCCGCGCGGGCCCGGACCGGAGCCCCCGAGGGGGCCGCGGTCCGCGACCAGGACGGGCGGACCTACTCGGGCGCGGCCGTCGACCTGCCGTCGCTGCAGGTCTCCGCGGTCGGTGTCGCAGTCGCCATGGCGGTCAGCAGCGGGGCGAGGAGCCTCGAGGCGGTCGCGCTCGTGACCGACGCCGACGACGTACGCCCCGAGGACCTCGACGCCGTGCGCGACCTCGCCGGCGCTGACGTCCCGGTGCTCCGGGCCGACCGTCGCGGCCAGGTGCAGTCCCGCGCCACCACCTGAGCCGGATCGGCGGGTCGCGGGTCCACGACAGTCCTGAGGTCGGTACCGACGTGCGGACGCGTGTCAGACGTCGGTACCGACACGAGGACGGGCCACGCTGGTCGACGACGGTCCTGAGGTCGGTACCGACGTGCGGACTCCGGCCTGAGGTCGGTACCGACGTGAGGACGCCGGCCAGCGGAAAGCGCCGGGACCGGCTCACATGTCGGTGCCGGGGAAGTGCGGGTCGCCCCCACCGGGCGGGATGTCGGCGTACTTCTCGCACGCGCCGGTGACGACGTCGCAGTCGAAGGCCCGGTTGTCCGGTTCGCCGAAGGCCGCGGCCAGCACGGAGCCGTCGGTGTCGACGGTGAAGAAGACGGCGCCGACGTCGTCGAGCCGGATCGGCGTGCCGCCCGGGGTCGTCGGCTCGAGGACCCGGTCCCAGGCGACCACGTGGGCCCCGTCATGGGTGAGCAACCCGTCGACCGGACCCCGCACCGCACGCCAGCCCTCGGGCAGTCGCGTCGGTCGTGCGCCGTCGTAGAGCGCGACCCGGTTCTGCACGTCGGCGAAACGGGTGGCGGGACCGGCCAGCGGCATCCACTCCTGGTCGGGGGACTCCCAGGTCCAGGCGAGCGTGCCGGCAGCGGTGCGCAGCAGCACGCGTCCGTCGGAGACGGCGTCGATCACGAGCTCGTCGCACGAACCCATGCAGTCCGGAGCGGTGGTGGCGACGGTCTCGTCGGCGGCGAGGTCGTAGACCTCCAGCGTCGGCTCTCCGTCGTCGTAGGTCATCCATGCCGCGAGGTCGGTGGCCGGGTCGACCTTGATGGTGGGGTGCGCCCCGCGCGGCACCCGGCCCGGCTCGGAGAGCGGCCGGACGGTGCCGGTGGGTTCCAGCAGCTGGATCGTCCCGTCGGTGTCGGTGAAGAGCACGCCGTACGACGACATCGCCCCGTCGGTGTCGAGCCAGAAGAACTCCTCGCCATCGATCGGCACCGACGTGTCGCCCAGGAAGAGTCTGACGCCGGGGGAGAACACGGCACGCAGACCGTCGTCCATGTCGAAGCCACCGGGCACGGCGACCTCCTCGCTCGGGCGGATGAACTCCGCGGCGCCCTCGGCCAGCTGGAAGAAGCCGAAGGTGGCAGCGGCCACGGCGCCGACCAGGGCACCGGTGCCGAGGAGCCGCCGACGCGTGCGGACGCCCCGCCCCCGGGCGCGGACCGTGTCGAGGTCGAGCGGCGGGGGAGCGACCCCGTCGAGGTGGTCGGTGAGGAGGCGGGACAGCTGGTCGGTGCTCATGCGAGGTCTCCTGCCAGGACGGAGGTCAGGCCGCGGGCCCGGAGGTTGGTCAACGCGGCCGAGGCCTGGGACTTGACGGTGCCGGCGCTGCACCCGAGGGTGCGCGCGATCTCGGCCTCCGACAGGCCCTCGTAGTAGCGCAGCACGATCACCGCCCGCTGACGTGGGGGCAGCGCGCGGACGGCGCGCCAGACCGCGTCACGCTCGACGGTCGAGGCCTCGTGCGACGCGACGGCCGTCGGTCGCACGTCCTCGGTGGGGCGCTCGGCGCGGAACCACGGCCGACGGACCGTGGTGAGCACCTCGTTGACCGCCATGCGGCGCACGTAGGCCTCGGGGTTCTCGGCCGCCTGCACCCGCCCCCACGACGCGTAGACCTTGGCGTAGGCCGCCTGGAGGGCGTCCTCGGCGACGGTGCGGTCGCCGGCGACGCCGTACGCCACCCGGAACAGGTGGGCCCACGTGTTCCGGTACAGCTCCTCGAAGTCCGCGTCGCGTCGCCCGCTCACGGCGTACCTCCCGGTGCAGAGATCCTCATGCACCGTAGACGGTCGAGGAGCCCGGCAGGTTGGGTCGACGGTCCGGAAATCTCTGCCCGTGCCGGTTCGCCTGGGTGTAGCACCTCGGCGCTAGCCTGAAAGGGTGGTCGGCATCGTCGGATGGCCCGCTCACGAGCGGGGCGTGGAGCGCCTGCGGGCGTCGTACACCGCGCTGCCCGCGGACGCCCCGGTGCGGCTGGCCAAGCGCACCTCCAACCTCTTCCGCCGCAGGGACCCCGCGGGCGGAGGTACGCCGAGCGCGGGGCTCGACGTCACCGGGCTGGCCGGCGTCGTCGAGGTGGACCCGGGTGGCCGCACCGCCGAGGTCCAGGGCATGTGCACCTACGAGGACCTCGTCGCCGCCACCCTCCCGCACGGTCTGGTGCCGCTCGTCGTCCCGCAGCTGCGCACGATCACGCTCGGCGGAGCGGTCACCGGTCTGGGCATCGAGTCGACGTCGTTCCGCCACGGGCTGCCGCACGAGTCGGTGCTCGAGATGGACGTGCTGACCGGGGCCGGCGACGTGCTGACCGTCAAGCCGGGCGACGACCTCTTCGACGCTTTCCCCAACTCCTACGGCTCGCTGGGCTACGCCACCCGGCTGCGGATCGAGCTCGAGCAGATCGGACCGACGGTGGCCCTGCGCCACGTCCGCTTCCACGACGTGAGCGACCTGGCCGCGGCCGTCAGGCGGATCTGCGTCGACCACTCTTGGGAGGGCGAGCGCGTCGACGGTCTCGACGGCGTCGTGTTCGCCTCCGGCGAGTGCTACCTGACGTTGGCGCGCTGGACCGACGAGCCGGGCGAGACGAGCGACTGGACCGGCCCGACGCCGTACTTCCGCTCGCTGCAGCAGCGCGCCACCGACCTGCTCACCACCCACGACTACCTGTGGCGCTGGGACACCGACTGGTTCTGGTGCTCGGGCGCGTTCGGCCTCCACGACCCGCGGGTGCGCCGGGTGTGGCCGCGCCGGTGGCGGCGCAGCGACGTCTACCACCGGCTCGTCGCGCTCGACGCCCGCATCGGGATCACGGCGCGGCTCGACCGACGCCGCGGAGTGCGGCGCGAGCGGGTGGTGCAGGACGTCGAGGTGCCGGTCGAGCGGCTGGCAGAGTTCGTGGCCTGGTTCGACGAGGCCGTCGGGATGCGTCCGGTGTGGCTGTGCCCGCTGCGGCTGCGCGAGCCGAGGGGTCCCGGCAGCGCGCGGAGCTGGCCGGTCTACCCGCTGAGCCCCGGCACGACGTACGTCAACGTCGGGTTCTGGGGCACGGTCCTGCTCGCGCCCGGCGAGGCCGACGGCGACCGGAACCGCGCGATCGAGGCCGAGGTGACCCGCCTCGGAGGCCACAAGTCGCTCTACTCCGACTCCTTCTACGACGAGGCGACCTTCGCCTCGCTCTACGGCACCGACCACCTCGACCGGCTGCGCGCGCGAGCTGGATCCGGCGGGGCGGCTGCCCTCCCTCTACGACAAGGCGGTGCGACGACGATGACGACCCTCCAGCGACCCGAGCGCACGAGCGCGATCGCGCCGGCCCTCGAGCTGCTCTTCGCCCACGACCTGCCGTTCCGGCTCACGGCGTACGACGGGAGCGGGGCCGGTCCGCCGGACGCCCCGGTCCGCCTCCACCTGGCCACCGAGCGCGGCCTGGCCTACCTGATGACCGCCCCGGGCGATCTGGGGATGGCGCGCGCCTACGTCCAGGGCGACCTGGTGCTCGAGGGCGTCCACCCCGGCGACCCGTACGACGCGCTCCGTCTGTTCATGAGCCGGCTGACCTTCCGGCGTCCGTCGCCGGCCGAGGCGGTCCGGGTGGTGCGTGCCCTGGGGCTGGGCCAGCTGCTTCCCCCGCCACCACCTCCGCAGGAGGCGCTGCCGCGCTGGCGCCGCGTCGTCGAGGGGGCCCGGCACAGCCCGGCCCGCGACGCAGAGGCGATCCAGCATCACTACGACGTCTCGAACCGGTTCTACGAGCTGGTGCTCGGGCCGTCCATGACCTACACGTGCGCCTGCTACCCGACCGCGGGGGCGAGCCTGGAGGAGGCGCAGGCGTTCAAGTACGACCTGATCGCGCGCAAGCTCGGGCTTCGTGCGGGGATGCGGTTGCTCGATGTCGGGTGCGGCTGGGGCGGGATGGTCCGCCACGCGGTGACCCACTACGGCGTGACCGCGCTGGGCGTCACGCTCTCGCGCGAGCAGGCGACCTGGGCGCAGCGAGCGATCCGTGACGCCGGGCTCGAGGGGGCGGCCGAGGTACGTCACGCCGACTACCGCGACGTCGTCGAGTCCGGCTTCGACGCCATCAGCTCCATCGGCCTGACCGAGCACATCGGGATCCGCAACTACCCGGCGTACTTCGGGCGGCTGCGTGACTGGCTGGTGCCCGGGGGCCGGGTGCTGAACCACTCGATCACCCGACCGCACAACCGGCCCACCTCGACCGGGGCGTTCATCGACCGCTACGTGTTCCCCGACGGTGAGCTCATCGGGTCAGGTCGCATCATCTCCGAGATGCAGGACGCCGGCCTCGAGGTGCGCCACGAGGAGAACCTGCGCGAGCACTACGCGCTGACCTGTCGGGCGTGGGCGCGCAACCTGGCGACCCACTGGGACGCGTGCGTCGCCGAGGCCGGTGAGGCGACGGCGCGGGTGTGGGGGCTCTACCTGGCCGGGTGCGCCCTCGGGTTCGAGATCAACGACATCCAGCTGCACCAGGTGCTGGCGGTGAAGCCGCACACCAACGGGGCGGCGGACTTCCCGCTCCGCCCCGACTGGGGCCTCTGATCCGGTGGACCAACCCCATGTAACGCGGGGTTATGGACGGCTCGCAAGGCGCTGGCGCCTTGGTGCCCGTCCATAACCCCGCGTTACATGCGAGACACGCGAGGACCGGGTTCAGAAGCCGAGGCGGCGCAGCTGGCGTGGGTCGCGCTGCCAGTCCTTGGCGATCTTGACGTGCAGGTCGAGGTAGACCGGGGTGCCGAGCATCGCCTCGATGCCCTTGCGGGCGTCGGAGCCGACCTGGCGCAGCCGGGAGCCCTTGTGGCCGATGACGATGCCCTTCTGCGAGTCCCGCTCGACGAAGAGGTTGGCGTGGATGTCGAGCAGCGGCTTGTCGGCCGGCCGGTCCTCGCGCAGGTTCATCTCCTCGACCACCACCGCGATCGAGTGCGGCAGCTCGTCGCGCACGCCCTCCAGCGCGGCCTCGCGGATCAGGTCGGCCACGATCGCCGTCTCGGGGGCGTCGCTGAGCTCGCCGTCGGGGTAGAGCGCCGGCCCCTCGGGCAGGCGCGCCACGAGCAGGTCGGCCAGCAGCTGCACCTGGTCGCCGGAGACGGCCGAGACCGGCACGATCTCGGCCCAGTCGGTCTGGGTCTCCACACCGAGCTGCTGGATGTCCATCAGGTGCTGGGCGAGGCGCTCCGGGCTCACCAGGTCGGTCTTCGTCGCCACCGCGATCCGGGTCGTACGACGCACCTTGGCCAGCTCGGTGACCAGGAACCGGTCGCCGGGGCCGATCTTCGCATCGGCTGGGAAGCAGGCGGCGACGACGTCGACCTCGGCCCAGGTGGTCGTGACCAGGTCGTTGAGGCGCTCACCGAGCAGCGTCCGGGGCCGGTGCAGCCCGGGGGTGTCGACCAGCACGAGCTGGGCGTCGGAGCGGTGCACGATGCCGCGGACCACGGTGCGGGTGGTCTGCGGCTTCGACGACGTGATGACGACCTTGGTGCCCACCAGGGCGTTGGTCAGCGTGGACTTGCCGGCGTTGGGTCGGCCCACGAAGCAGGCGAATCCGCTGCGGAACCCCGCGGCCTTCTCGGACGGGAAGGGGCTCGGTTCAGGGGTCTGCGGGGCGTCGCTCACCGTCCGATCCTCCCAGACCGTGCGCCGGGGTCTCGACGAGCTCGACCGGCGTCCTAGGCGGGAGCCCAGCAGAAGCCGTAGCGCTGCCCGGCCTCCCACTGCGCCTCGGTGGGCCACTCCCAGCCGTAGTCGATCTCGGTGGTGAACCCGGCCTGGCCCTCGACGTAGTCGGCGCACGCGCCGTCGCCCGACGAGCGCACCTTCGCCGCGCCCGGGTAGCGCTCCGCGTCGGCGATGCGGAGGGTGGTCAGCGCCCGCCAGGAGTGGGGCAGCGAGCAGATCACCCGCTCGAAGCCCCGCGACCCGGGGGCAGAGGTCCCGCACGTGCCGAAGGTGTCGAGGGCCCCGTCGGAGGCGAGCACGCCCGCGAGTCGCTGCTGCGGCAGGGTGGCGAAGGCGTCGCCACGACCGAAGGCGACGACGTCGCAGCGGTACCACGCCGCCCCGGCCTCCGCCTCGGCCTCGGTGGGCACGAACCAGATGGCGACGAACCGGCTGAGGTTGCGGGTCACCGGGTCGCCGCCGAGGAAGGCGTCGACCCGGCGGGGGCACTCCGTCGCCAGGCGTCGCCCGACCCGCGGGTCGGTGACCGAGCCGCCGGCACCCAGGGCGGCCAGGCGTCCCACGTGCACGGTCCGCGCGGTGTGGGCCTTCGTGCACGGCACCGGGTCCGCGTCGGAGGAGGCGTCGTCGGCCGCCGCGACCGTCAGGTCGTAGCAGGACCCGGACCTCGGCGGCGGGGGTGGCGGTGGCGGCGGGGCCGCGGACGAGCTCTCGCCGGGGGAGGGCGACTCCGTGGGTGCTGCCTCGGGGGCCTCGGAGGAGCAGCCGGCCAGCACGACCGCGGCCACCAGGGTGACGAGGGACAGACGCATGATCACTCCGTCGTGCGCGCCCAGCAGACCGCGCGGTTGTTGCCCGCCTCCCACTCGGCCTCACCGAACCAGGTGTAGCCGTAGTCGTACTGCGGGGGGTAGTCCAGCCACGCCAGCACCGAGTCGGAGCAGAAGTCGCGGCTGAGCACCTCGACGAGCCGGTCGCCGGGGTACTTCTCCTTCTCCGAGACCACGATGGTCGAGACCGCCCGCCAGGAGTGCGGCTCGTCGCACGAGAGGTACGGCGCGTCCTGCACGGCCTCGGCGTCCACACAGGCCAGCCACCGGTCGGGCGGGATGCCGAGCAGCACGCCCTTCGCCGTCTTCGGCAGCGGCACCAGGCCGTCGGGGCGCTCCTCGCCGGCGACCACGTCGCAGCGGAACCACCGCGCCCCGTCGTCCCACGCCGACTCCGAGGGCCGGAACCACGCCCACGACACGATCGAGCGCAGCGTGAGGCTCGCGTCGGCGCCGGTGAACTTCGCCCACCGTTCCTGGCAGGCGTCGTAGACCAGGCCCGCCAGCGCCGGGTCGTCGTACTCCGCGTCGTCGGGGAGCTCACCGACGTGGAAGGTCTCGGCGGTGTGGTCCTCGCGGCAGTCCACCGGCTCGGTGTCGTCGCTGGGCTGGCTGATCGCCTCGACGTCGAGCACCCGGCACAGGCCGTTCTCCGGCGCCTCGACGGGGGTGTCCACCTGCTCGCTGCTCGACGAGGAGCTGCCGTCCTCGGGCGAGGAGACCTCGTCCAACGGCGAGCTCTGGTCGCACCCGCTCAGCACGACGACTGCCAACGCCACGGCGACGGCGAGAACCCGCCCGCGCGGAAGGACTGGTGCGCGCACGACCCTCCCTCACCTCGCCCCGTCGAAACCCGCCTCACCCTACCGAGGGGTACGCCGACCCCGCGGCGGTTCGCGTGCACCGACGCGTCAGGCGTCGGGCATGAGCAGCGCCGCCAGCGTGCCGCCGAGGTCGGTGGCCCGGTCCCGGTCGGCCTCGTCCACCTCGCCCAGCACCTCGACGGTCGCGGCCGCCTGCCGCCAGTCCAGTGCCCCGGTGATGGCGAGCACCGAGCGGACCGCACCGGCGACGTCGTACCGGCCGTGCACGAGCAACCCGAACGGTCGTCTCGCGGTGCCGTCGCCGCTGCCCTCGCCCGCGGACCCGTCGTCGGCGAGCGCGCCCCCGACCGCGAGGAACGTGCTGTCGAAGAAGTGCTTGAGCGCGCCCGACATGTAGCCGAAGTTCGCCGGCGTCACCAGCAGGTAGCCGTCGGCGGCCAGCACGTCGTCCGCGGTCGCCTCCAGCGCCGGTCGTACGGCGACCTCGACACCCTCGACGTCCGGGTGACGGGCTCCGTCCAGCAGCGAGGCGAGGAGGTCCTGCACGGACCGGGTCGGGGAGTGGTGCACCACCAGCAGCCGGGGCATGGGCAGGACCCTAGCCAGCGCGGACCGGACGCCGGGCGTCGGCCGTCCGACCGCTGTCCGACCGCCGCCCGGATCCCGGACGAGGCCGGTGACCGGTCCGGGTGGGTGCGGTAGTGTCGGGGACACCATGACCCGCGGCCTCCTCCTTCGGTGCCGCAGCGAGGTTCGCTGACCCGGACCCCCTCGCTGCGGAGTTTCGTGTCGCTTCCGGAACCCATCCAGCCAGCGAGGACCCAGCCATGACCCTGTACGAGTCCAATCCCCAGCGGTCGAGCGGCATGCCGCACACGCGCTACGAGCCCTTCATCCCCGTCGACCTGGCCGACCGCACGTGGCCGACCCGGCGGATGACCGAGGCGCCGCGCTGGTGCGCGGTCGACCTGCGTGACGGCAACCAGGCGCTCATCGACCCGATGAGCCCGGCCCGCAAGAAGAAGATGTTCCAGCTCCTGGTCGACATGGGCTACAAGGAGATCGAGGTCGGGTTCCCGGCTGCCAGCCAGACCGACTTCGACTTCGTGCGGATGCTGATCGAGGACGACCTGATCCCCGACGACGTCGTCATCCAGGTGCTGACCCAGGCGCGCGAGCCCCTGATCGAGCGGACCTACGAGTCGATCCGCGGCGCCAAGCAGGCGATCGTGCACCTCTACAACTCGACGTCGACGCTGCAGCGTCGCGTCGTGTTCGGCCTCGACATGGACGGCATCGCCGACATCGCGGTCCAGGGTGCGCGGCTGTGCAGGAAGTTCGAGGAGTCGGTCCCGGAGACGACCGTCTACTACGAGTACTCCCCGGAGTCCTACACCGGCACCGAGCTCGAGTTCGCCGCCCGCGTGTGCAACCAGGTCATCGAGGTCTTCGAGCCGAGTGCAGAGAAGCCGGTCATCATCAACCTGCCCGCCACGGTCGAGATGGCCACGCCCAACGTCTACGCCGACTCCATCGAGTGGATGAACCGCCACCTCAACCACCGCGAGCACGTCGTGCTGTCGCTGCACCCCCACAACGACCGGGGCACCGCCGTCGCCGCCGCCGAGCTGGGCTACCTCGCCGGCGCCGACCGCATCGAGGGCTGCCTGTTCGGCAACGGCGAGCGCACCGGCAACGTCTGCCTGGTGACGCTGGGGCTGAACCTGTTCACCCAGGGCATCGACCCGCAGATCGACTTCTCCGACATCGACGAGATCCGCCGGACGGTGGAGTACTGCAACCAGCTGCCCGTCCCCGAGCGCCATCCCTACGGCGGCGACCTCGTCTACACCGCGTTCTCCGGCTCCCACCAGGACGCCATCAAGAAGGGGTTCGAGGCGCTGGAGCGGGACGCGGCCGCGGCCGGCGTACCGGTGGGCGAGCACGCGTGGGCCGTGCCCTACCTGCCGATCGACCCCGCCGACGTCGGACGCAGCTACGAGGCCGTGATCCGCGTCAACAGCCAGTCCGGCAAGGGCGGCGTGGCCTACATCATGAAGACCGAGCACAAGCTGGACCTGCCGCGCCGGCTGCAGATCGAGTTCTCCCGGGTCGTGCAGGAGCACACCGACAACGAGGGCGGGGAGGTCTCCGCCGACAGCATGTGGAGCTACTTCAGGCAGACCTACCTGGACCCGACCACGCCGTTGCGGCTCAACTCCGTCCACACCTCATCCGCGGCGGGGGAGAAGGACCAGCTCGAGGTCAACGTCTACGTCGACGGCGAGCTGCAGACGTTGCGCGGGCAGGGCAACGGCCCGATCGCGGCCTTCTGCGACGCGCTGTCCGGCGTCGGGTACGACGTGCGTGTCCTCGACTACGCCGAGCACGCCCTGTCCTCGGGTGGCGACGCCATCGCGGCGGCGTACGTCGAGTGCGCCGTGGACGGACAGGTCGTGTGGGGCGTGGGCCTGGACCCCAACATCGTGACCGCGTCGCTGCGGGCCGTGACCAGCGCCGTCAACCGCGGCTGACGGGCGCGAGCACGACACGCGGGGACGGGCGGGACCTCCTTCCCGTTCCCCGTCGTTGCGACCCGCTGGGCCGGGCGCCTCTGGCACGCTGTGGGGGCGTCGCGCACGCCGGCGCCCTGGAGATCGGGAGGCACAGCAGGTGCCGAGCAGGCAAGGGGGTCGACGGGTCCTCATGGACTCCGTGATGCACCGTCAGCTGCTGTTCGTCGTCCCGGTCCTGCTCAACGCCGCCTTCATCCTGCCGACCGGACAGGTCGCGCTCGGTGCCGGGGACGCCTACCTCGGGGGACTGGCGCTGGTGGTGCTGGCGACCGTGGCCGCCGTGGCGAACGAGACCGGTCGCTTCCCCACGCGCCTGCTGTGGCTCGTGCCGGTCCTCGACCTGCTGGCGGTCGGGGCGCTGCGCCTGGTGACCGAGAACGGCGGGGTCGGTGTCCTCGTGGTGCTCCCGGCGATGTGGCTCGGCGTCGACCTGCTCGAGCGCGGCGTGCTGCTGACAGCCGTGCTCACCCTCACCACGGTGTCGGTGCCGCAGCTGGTGGTCTTCGGCACGGGCGCGGACTCCTGGTCGCGCGCGGTCCTGCTGCCGGTGGTCGCGGCCAACGTGGCCATGGCCGGGGCGGCCCTCGCCCGCCGGTGGACCCGCCAGACCCACCGGCTCGCCATCAAGCACGAGGAGCTGGAGAAGACCTACGAGCACGAGCACCTGGTCGCCGCACGCCAGGAGCTGATCGCCGCGACCATCGACGTCGGGCTGGTGATGATCGACCGCAGCGGCGCCTACACCTCGCTCAACAGCAAGCAGCGCGAGCTGCTCGAGGTGGGCTATCCCCATGGACACCGGGGACAGGCCGGCCAGGAGGGGATGGTCTTCGCCGAGGACCGGGTGACTCCGCTGCGCACCCGTGACATGCCGACGACCCGCGCGCTGCGCGGCGAGCGGTTCACCGACTACGTCATCTGGGTCGGCGACCCGGCGGTCCGGCAGCTGGCGATCTCGGTGTCGGCCGCCCCGATGTTCGACGCGCTGGGCGACTTCGACGGCGCGGTGCTGGTCTACAAGGACGTCACCGAGCTGGTGTCCGCGCTCCGCGTCAAGGACGACTTCGTCGCGACCGTCTCCCACGAGCTGCGCACCCCGCTGACCTCGATCATGGGGTTCCTGGACCTGGTCACCGAGACCGACGAGTCCCTGACGGAGAGCACGCGGGCACAGCTCTCGATCGTCAAGCGCAACTCCGAGCGGTTGCTGCGGCTCGTCAGCGACCTGCTGATGGCGGCGCAGACCGACGAGGGACGGCTCGTGCTGGTCCGTCGGCTCCGCGACCTCTCCGAGCTCGTCACCCAGGCCGTCGACGACGTGGTGCTGCAGGCCAGCGACGGCGAGGTCCGGCTGGAGCGCCGGATCGCGCCGCTGGTCGAGCTCGAGATGGACGAGACGCGGATGCGGCAGATGGTCGACAACCTCGTCAGCAACGCGGTGAAGTACACCCCGCCGGGCGGCGTGGTCGAGGTGAGCCTGACCGACCACGGCGACCGCGTGGTGCTGCAGGTGAGCGACACCGGCATCGGCATCGACGTCGCCGACCAGGAGCACCTGTTCACCCGGTTCTTCCGGGCTCCGGCGGCCGAGACGCTGGCGATCCAGGGGGCGGGGCTCGGGCTGGCCATCACCAAGGCGATCGTCGAGGCGCACGGCGGGACGATCGACGTGGGCTCGGAGCCGGGGCGCGGCACCCGCTTCGAGGTCACCCTCCCGCGGCTGCCCGCGCAGGACCCCCCGGGCGCCGGGGACGCTGCAGCTCGCTCTTCATGAGCGTGGCGCCGGGGCGGATCGGCTCGCGGGCCCCGGTCGGCTCGAACCCCAGCGCGCGGTAGAGCCGCTCGGCCGGGTTGCCGTCGGCGACCCAGAGCCCGAGGCGGTCGCCCGGGGGTGCAGCGGACAGCAGGTGCTCCAGCACGGCGCGCCCCACGCCGCGGCCCCGGCTCGCAGGAGGCACCCACATCGCCACCACGGTCGTCTCGCCGGGTGCGGAGGCGAACAGCCCGCCCATCCCGAGGACCCCGACGGGGTCGGCGGCGCCGGGTCGGCGGTGCCGTCGCGCACGCGCGCCACCGCGGCGTACGACGTGGTGAGACGCTCGCGCCAGAGCTCGCTCGGTGAAGTCCCGCTCCCGCTGCCAGGCCGACCCGAACGCGTCGGGGTCGGTGCGCAGCGAGCGCAGACGCACCTCGCGCCACATCTCCCAGTCGGCGGGCACGACGCGCTCGACGACGAGGCCGGCCGGAAGCCGGGACGTCGGTCGGGACGGGCGGGGGGACGAGGGTGTCACCCGCCCGGTTGTACCAACCCCGCCCCGACCGGTGCCACCGGTTTCCACTTCTGGGAGACTGGACGGATGGCGGCGACGTTGGCCTCGGAGCAGGTCGGACAGTTCATGATGGGCCCCTACCGGCTGGAGTACACCCAGTACGGCGCCGGGGACCACTGGGTCGTGCTGCTGCCGGGTCAGCTGATGCCGCGCTCGATGCACGGGCCGCTCGCGCGGGTGCTGGCCTCGGCCGGGATGCACGTGGTGACGCTCGACTTCCTCGGCCACGGCCGCTCGGACCGGCCCGAGGACCCCCGCGTCTACTCGATGACCGCGTGGGGGGAGCAGGTCGTGGCGCTGCTGGACCACCTCGGGATCGAGCAGGCGCTGGTCGGCGGCACCTCGCTGGGGGCGAACGTCAGCCTCGAGGTCGCCGACGCCGCCCCCGAGCGGGTCAAGGGGCTGCTGCTGGAGATGCCGGTCCTCGACAACGCCCTCGAGGCCGGGATCGTGGCCTTCGCGCCGCTGATCTACCTCGGTCGCTACCTGCCCTTCACCATCACCGGGCTGGCGACCCTGAGCCGCCTGGTCCCGCGGCGGATCGTGCCGCACTGGGGCGCCGTGGTGCTCGACACGATGCTGCAGCGCCCGCGACCGATGTCGGCGGCCGTGCACGGTCTGTTCTTCGGCCGCGTCGCCCCGCCCCGCAAGGACCGGATGCGCATCACCGCGCCGGCCCTGGTCATCGGGCACCCGCACGACCCGATCCACCTCGCCGCCGACGCGGTCATGCTGGCCGAGGAGCTGCCGAACGCCACCCACCTGGCCGCCTCGAGCATCCTGGAGTGGCGGCTGCGACCGCAGCGTCTCGACGACGAGGCGACCACCTTCGCCCGCGCGGTCTGGGGCGAGGGGCCGGCCGTGGGCGGGGCCGCCTCGCGCGTCGGGGACCGCTAGCGCCGTCGGGCTCGCCGGACCGGGCAGAATGGTCCGGTGCCCACCTACCGCGACGAGGCGGTCGTGCTGCGCACCCAGAAGCTGGGTGAGGCCGATCGCATCATCACCCTGCTGACCCGCTCGCACGGGCGGGTGCGAGCCGTGGCCAAGGGCGTACGCCGCACCAGCTCGCGCTTCGGGGCCCGGCTCGAGCCGTTCGTCCACGTCGACGTCCAGCTGGCCGAGGCCCGCACCCTCGACGTCATCACGCAGGCCGAGACCCTGCACGCCTACACCGACCGGCTGGGGCGCGACTACGCCGCCTACACGGCCGGCACCGCGATGCTGGAGACGGCCGAGCGGCTGGTGGTCGAGGACAAGGAGCCGGCGCTCCAGCAGTACCTGCTGCTCGTCGGTGCCCTGCGCGCGATGTGCGAGGTCGGACGGGCACCCGCGCAGGTGCTCGACGCGTTCCTGCTCCGTTCGCTGGCCGTGGCCGGCTACGCGCCGTCGTTCGACGCCTGTGCGCGCTGCGGCGTCGAGGGCCCTCACGTCGCGTTCCACCCCTCCGCCGGCGGCATGCTCTGCGGGCCCTGTCGCCTGCCCGGCTCGGCCCGGCCCGCGACCGGCACCGTCGTGCTCCTCGGTGCGCTGCTGGCCGGCGACTGGGACCTCGTCGACGCCGGCGACCCCCGGCACCTGCGGGAGGCCAGCGGTCTGGTGGCCGGCTACCTCTCCTGGCACCTCGAGCGCGGCCTGCGGTCGCTGCCGCTGGTGGACCGGTGAGGGGCTCGCGCCGCCGCGCGGTCCCGACCGCCCCCCGCCGGGAGGTCCGACCACCGACCCCGCACCCGTCGGGGGCCCGGCCGCCGGCGATCCCGGCCGAGCTGGTGCCGCACCACGTCGCCATCGTGATGGACGGCAACGGTCGCTGGGCCAACGAGCGCGGGCTGCCCCGCACGGCCGGTCACAGCGAGGGCGAGAGCTCGCTGTTCGACGTCGTCGAGGGGGCGATCGAGCTCGGGGTGGGGGCGATCTCGGCGTACGCCTTCTCGACGGAGAACTGGTCGCGCTCGCCGGAGGAGGTGCGCTTCCTCATGGGCTTCAACCGTGACGTCATCCGGCGCCGACGCGACGAGATGCACGAGCTCGGGGTGCGGGTCCGGTGGGCCGGCCGGGCGCCGCGGCTGTGGCGCTCGGTCATCAAGGAGCTGCAGGTCGCCGAGGAGCTGACCCGCGACAACGACGTGCTGACGCTGACGATGTGCGTGAACTACGGCGGGCGGGCCGAGATCGCCGACGCCGCGCGGGCGCTGGCCCGCGACGTCGCCGCCGGACGGGTCAACCCCGACCGTGTCGACGAGAAGGTCTTCGCGCGCTACCTCTACGTGCCCGAGCTGCCCGACGCCGACCTGGTGTGGCGCACCTCGGGGGAGCAGCGGCTGTCGAACTTCGTGCTCTGGCAGGCCGCCTACTCCGAGATGGTCTTCACCGACGTGCTGTGGCCCGACGTCGACCGTCGTGACCTCTGGCGTGCGGTCGAGACCTACGCCCGCCGCGACCGCCGCTACGGCTCCGCCTAGGCGCCGCCGGTTCCCTGGGTCTGAGCCGCCGTTTTCCTCCGACGGGGCTGCCGGTTTCACTAGGTACCTAGTGGAACCGGCGCTTACCGAGCGTTGCAACACTCGGGAAGCGCCGGTTTCGTGCGGGAAGCACGAGGTACGACGAGTCAGGGGCTCGTCGAGGGAGCCGGGGCGCTGGCCGCGGGACTGGTCGCGACCGACGGCGAGCTGGTCGGGGACGGCGCCGGCGTCGTACCGGTGCTGCCGGAGCTCGAGTCGGTGCCGGAGTCGCTTCCGGAGGAGGTTCCCGAGCCGGTCGAGCCGTCCGTCCCGTCCGTGGTCCCGTCCGTCGTGCTCCCGGTGGTCCCACCGGTCGAGGTGGTGGGTGACGGGCTCGTGCCCGCGGTCGGGGTCGCCGACCCGGTCGGGGACGAGCCGTCGCTGGGGGTCGCGCTCGGGCTCGCGCTCGGGCTGGTGGACGGGACCGGCTCGACCTCCGCGGGGTCCAGCGCGTTCTCGGCGACCTGGACCCCCAGGATGGCCAGGATCTCGTCCTTGTACTCCTCGAGCCGGCTGATGATGTCGGCCAGCGGCAGCGTCGGGATGGTGGCGGAGAACTCAGCGATCTCCGCCCACAGGTCCGCCAGTGCGACCTGCTGGGCCTCGCCCGGGAGCGCGTCGACCGTGACGACGAGCTGGCTGGCCACCGCCGCGGTGATGCACTCGAAGCAGTCGTAGTTGGCTGCGGTCGAGAGGTTCTGCGGCACGATGACGTTGGCGTCACCGACGATGACCACGACCTGGAAGGCGACGGCGACCGACACGCAGTTGGAGCAGCTCGAGAGGGCGATCGCCTCGTTGGTGTTCAGGGCCTGGTCGTCCTCGACCCACACCATCGCCATGGCGACGTCGTACTTCACCGAGCTGTCGGTGGTGTTGACCGAGAGAGCCTGGTTGTCGCCCTCGTCGGGTGGCAGCGGCTGGTTGAAGGGGAAGACCCACGTGGGCGCCTGGGGGTCGGTCGAGCCGCCGTCGGTCTCGCTGCCGGCATCGGGGTCCACCGCGGTGTCCTCGTCGCCGGGCTCGGCGACGGTGCCCCCGCTGTCGACGGTGCCGGTGCCGGAGGGCACGAGGACCAGGGCCGGGACAGGCGCGTCCTCGGTGGGCAGCGGCTGGTCGGCCGGCAGCACCGTGCGAGCCAGGCCGCCCTCGAGTGCCTGTGACGTCGGCACCTCGATGCCCACCCGCTGCAGGGGAGCGGCGGCCGCCTGCTGCAGTGTGCCGCCCTCGAAGGGGAGGACGGGGCGGTAGCGCTCGGCGTCGGGCCACCAGGCCCAGACGAGGCCCGCGACCATGGCGGCGATGGTCGCCATCGCGACACCGCGGCGCAACGGCTTGCCGGCCGTGCGGGTCCAGGTCGCGGTGCCGACGCTCGTGCCGAGGCGGTAGAGGATCAGCGCGATCGCCAGCACGGGGAAGGAGAAGGCGATCATCGAGACCAGTGCGTCTGCGGAGGCGAGGACCTCCATGTCGCCGACGGCTGCCCCCAGCTTCGTGGCCTCCTGCGACGTGCTCGCCCAGGCCGTGCCCAGGATGCGCGGCAGCGTCAGGACCATGGTGAGCAGGGCGAAGGCGAGCAGGGGCACGACCGCCAGCACCCAGACGGTGATGACCGCGCGTGCCCACGGCTTGAGCTCGGCGGCCTTCGGGTCGCGCCAGCGGGTGGGCCACAGGGAGGCGAGGGTGGGCCCGATGCGGGGATAGAGGTCGGGTACGCCGGTCAGGTCGGCCAGCACGTGGTAGCCGTCGAAGCGCACCAACGGGGTGAGCTGACGGATCATCTGCAGGATCTGGGTGGCGATGACCAGCAGCAGCGCGTCCCACCCGGTGCCCCACCACACGGCCGCGATCGCGACGGCGACGATCGCGTTGAAGTAGAGCCCGCCGAGGTCGGTGCGGATCCGGCCGAGACGGCCGAGGCGGTAGCTGTCGGTGACGTCGGTGTAGAAGGCCGGCCAGACCAGGTAGATGCCGGCCCCCATGACCCCGGGGACCGCACCGCCCTTGCGGGCAGCGGCCGCGTGGCCGAACTCGTGGAACCCGGCCGAGAGCACCGTGACCGCCACGACGAGGAGCAGCAGGCCGGGCTTCTGGAACGCCTCGTAGGTGGCCGAGGCCAGGCCCTTGTCGAGCAGCAGCCACCAGCTGACGACGACGAAGGCCACCATGAGCGGGATCCACACCAGGGGCGAGAAGAGCACGCGGAACGGGTCGGTGATGCGCCGGGTCCGCTCGGGGTCGGTGACCGAGACCTTGGCCCGCAGGCCGAGCAGCGGGTTGCTGCGCTTGAGCTCCGGGGCGGAGCCGTCGGCCTTGAGCAGCAGCCCGAGCGGGCGCAGCTGGGAGTCGACGAGCGTGCGCACGTTGTCCGAGGTGACCGGCTTGCCCGTCCGCTCCCGTACGGCGTCCGCCACCTCGTCGTACCCCCGGCTGCCGTCGACCGCCTCGAGGACGGCGTACAGCAGTGGGGTGACCTGGAGGGTCTGGCCGTCGGCGCGACGGACCAGGGAGGGAGGGGAGCGGTAGCCCGACCCCTCCATCTCCCCGATCAGCTGCAGCCCGTCGGGGCGTGTCGGCACGTCCGAGACGACGGTCACTCAGGCCTCCCAGCCGGGTCCAGCGCCGGCACGGGGCCGGCGCGAGGTCACTGCGTGATCTCGGAGTCCTGCTCGGTGGTGGCCTCGGCGCTGCCGGTGATGTCCTGGGTGATGATGGCGTCCTGCTGGGACACCGCCGTCGCCTGGGAGTCGACCGAGCCGATGTTGGCCGCGACCGCGGCGTCGATGGGCGCCGCCACGTTGGCGTTGGCCGCGACCGAGCCCGCGATGGGCGCGGACAGGTCGGCGTCGGCGTCGACGTTCACGTTGACGTTCAGCAGGTTGCCGTCGAGCAGGCCGCTGGTGTTCACGCCGTCGACCGTGTCGCCCACGGTGCCGGTCACGCCGTCCACGGTGCCACCGGCGCCGTCGGTGCCCCCGACCACGCCGTCGACCGTGCCGCCGGTGTCACCGCCGACCACGCCGTCGACGGTGTCGGTGACCGTGCCGGTGGTGCCGTCGACGGTCTCGCCCACGGTGCCGGTGGCACCGTCGAGGGTGCCGCCGACCGTGCCCGTGGCGCCGTCGAGCGGCTCGGAGACCGAGGTCGGTGCGTCCGCGGTGACGCCCGTGGTGCCGGCGTCGGCAGTCGTCGCGGCAGCCGTGGCGTCGGCCGGCGCGGTGCCGGCCTCGGTGCCGTCGTCGATGATGTCGTTGCCCTGGTCGATCGCGCTGTCCTGCTCGGCGGTCGCGACGGCATCGGCGTCCACGCTCTGGTCGATGATCACGCCCTGGTCGCTCAGCGCCTGGGCGGTCGAGCCCTCCGAGAGGATGTTGGTGCCGACCGCGGCGTCGATGGGGGCCGCCACGTTGAGGTTGGCCGCGACCGCGAGGTCGATGGGCGCGGCGGCGTCGATGGCGAGGTCCACGTCGGCGTTGAGGTCGAGGATGGACACGACCTCCTTGTCCGGGAGAGCGGTCACGCCCTCCGCCATGAGGTCGGCCTCGCTGAGTCCCTGCGGCTGTACGTCGGTCATGTGCGCTCCCTCGAGTCCCGAAACCAGGCCGCCCTGCGTGGCCCGTGTGCACGTGGCGGTTCGTGGAACCCTGTCCCTTGCGTGCCGGTTTCAAACGTACGGCGAGGAGGTCGGGACCGTTGCGGTTCCGGGAGGGTTGTCGCCCCGGCCGTGACCGTGCACGGCTCGATGGCGGTGCGTCCGCTCAGTCCTCGCGCGGGATCCCGGCCTGCGTCAGGCGCCGCGTGGGGTGGGTGCGGCTCAGCCGCAGCGACGCGCCGTCGAGGAGTGCGGCGGTCGGGGTCTCCTGGGTCAGTGCGGCCACGAAGGCCTCACCGGGGATGCGGAGCACGACGGAGTCGCCGACGGCACGCACCGTCGCCGTGCGGGTGATGCCCTCGATCAGCCCGATCTCGCCGAACCCGGCGCCGGGGCCCATCGTCGGGAGCTCGACGACGCTCCCGTCCTCGCTGCGGGCGCTGACGCCGAACTCGCCGGCCTCAGCCACGTAGAACGCGTCGGCCGCCTCTCCCTGGCTGATGAGCGTCGCGCCGGCCGGCACCTCCTCGCGCACGGCCTGGGCGGCGAGCTGCTCGAGGGCGCCCTCCGACACCGAGGCGAACAACCCCGAGCGTGAGAGCAGGGCGAGACGGGGAGCGAGCTCGGCTCGGCGCGCCGCCGACTCGGCGTCCAAGCGACGCAACGCCGGAAGCCCGAACAGGCACAGCACCGGTACGCCGATCCCGGTGAACCACAGCATGGCGTCGAGGCCGAGGAGCCGGATGCCCAGCGGCACGAGGGCCGACCCCACCAGGATGGCACCGAGGCAGAGCCCGTCGAAGGCGCCGAAGACGCGGCCGAGGCGCTCGGCCGGCACCGAGCGCTGCAGCGCGGTGATGGCGAGCACGTCGACCACGAGGGTGGCGGCGCCGCGCAGGCACTGAGCCGCGAAGCCGACCGCGGGCTCGTCGCTGACGAGGAAGACCAGGGTGGGCAGGCAGTAGAGCGCCATCCCGAGGAGGATCACCGGCCCCAGCCGTGGCCGCCGCTCGAGCCGCGTGACGAGCCCGGCGGCCGCGATGCCGCCGACGCCGAGGCCGGCGAGCAGGTAGCCGTAGCCCTCGGCCCCGGTGCCCAGGACCTCCTCGGAGACCACCACGAAGAGCACCGTGTCGGTGCCGTAGACGAAGGTCGCCACGACGCTGAAGGCGACCAGCACGGCGGTCCCGGCGGACTCGCCGATGGTGCGGATCCCCACGGTGAGCTGGTGGAGCGGGCCGGCCTCGCCGCCGTCGGTCACGTCGACGGGGCGGCTGCGCGTGCGCACCCGGCCGACCAGGAGCGCCGAGATCACGAACGTGAGCGCGTTGAAGCCGACGGCGAGCCAGGGGTCCGCGACGAGCAGGGTCAGGGCCCCGACGGCGGGACCGGCGACCACGCACACGTTGTCGACGGTGTTGCGCAGCGCGTTGGCCGACCCGAGGTCCCGCTCCGGCACGAGGAGCGGTGTCATCGCGGTGGCGGCCGGTTCGTAGACGGTCGAGGTCGCCGCGGTGACGCCCACGGTCACCAGCACGAGAGCGGGAGGCGCTCCCAGCAGCATCTCCACCGCCAGCACGGCCATCGCCAGCGCGAGGAAGACGTCGAGGCCGACCATGAGCCGGACCCGCTCGAACCTGTCGGCCAGCACGCCGCCGTAGGCACTGACCACCAGCGCGGGACCGAAGCGGGCGGCGGTGGCGGCCGCCAGCCAGCCGGCGGACCCGGTCTCGTCGATGAGCCAGACGGCGAGCGCGACGTTGTAGGCCCACGAGCCGATGCACGAGGTGGTGAACGCGCCGATGAAGAAGCGGTAGTCGCGGTGCCGGAGGCTGGTCAGCAGCGACGGTCGGTCCGGCCGGCGGCCGCTCACATGCCTGCCTTGCGCGCCAGGGTGGAGCCGTCCAGGACCACGACCCGGCCGCGGCCGAGCTCGATGACCCGCTGCTCCTGCAGCCGCTGGAGGACCTGGTTGACCGACGGTCGCGTCCCCCCGACGAGGTCGGACAGCTGGTCCTGGGTCAGCGGCACGACCGTGGACGCGGTGCCGTCGTCGTACACCTCCTGGAGGCGGAGCAGGCAGCGGTAGACACGACGGTCGAGGCCGACGTACATCGACTCCAGCAAGCGACTGCTCAGCTCGCGCACCCGCTCGGCCAGCAGGTCGACGAGGATCTGGTTGACCGCAGGGATCTGTGCGCACACGGTGTGGAAGGCCGAGGCGGACAGCACCCGCGTCTCCGCGGGGCTGAGCGCGAGCACGGTGGCCGAGCGCTGGTGCGCCTGCTGGCCGGGCAGCAGCGCCAGCTCACCGACGTGCGCTCCGGGACCCAGCACGTTGAGCGTCGCGCGCTCACCGTCCGGGGTGGCCACCTGGACCGCCAGGTGGCCCGCGATCACCAGGTGCAGCGCGTCGCCGGGGTCGCCCTCGTGGAAGACGACCTCGCCCTTGCGGAAGGTGCGGTGGCGGGCGGCGGAGAGCAACGCGGACCGAGCCTCGGGCGACAGCGGTGCCAGCAAGGGCCAGTCCATGGCGAAGGTCTACCACAGGGGTCCGGCGCCGACGGGCGCACCGCAGCCTTCCCGGGCGCACGGTTTGCAAGACTGCCGCCATGACGACCGACGGCACGCCACCCACGGGCGCCCCTGCCCCCGACGACATCGGACTGGCCGCTCGCCTCGGCGACGCCCTGGGCACCGCGATCCGCCCCGACAACCTGGAGCGAGAGCTGCGTGCAGCCACCT
The DNA here is from genome assembly GCA_963721555.1 of uncultured Actinomycetota bacterium. GTDB lineage: Bacteria > Actinomycetota > Actinomycetes > Propionibacteriales > Nocardioidaceae > Marmoricola_A. Next base: position 586,744 of record CAVRJU010000009.1, read on the forward strand.
CCGGCATCCGCGAGGCGTTCGGTGCCGCGGCCTGCTCCTTCGCGCAGGTCCAGCCGGACGGGGCGACCCTGCGCTTCGCCGCGGCCGACGGTGTCGGCGCCGAGGAGATCGTGGGGGTGACCCTCCCGGTGAGCCGCGGCATCGTCGGGTGGGTCGCGATGTCAGGGGAGCCGATCCAGGTCGCCGACGTCGCCACGGACGAGCGCTTCGCCCGCGACGTGGCCGAGTCCACCCACTACGTGCCCACCACGATCATGGCCGCTCCCGTGCTCGACGCCCACGGCGACATCGCCGGGGTCGTGGAGGTGCTGGATCCGGCCGAGGCACCGGCGGGCGGCCCGGGCCGCGACTCGGGTCGCGACCTGACGATCCTGGGTCTGCTGGCCGCGCAGCTGGGCTCCATCATCCGGCTGTCCGCGCTGTACGACGCCGTCGGCACGGGTCTGCTGCGGACCCTGGTCGACCCCGACGCCGGCGGCGCCTTCGACGAGGCCCTCGCCGCGGTGTCCGACCCCGAGGCCGGGGTGGCCCTGCAGGGCGTGGCCGAGGCCTTCCACGACCTCGCCGCATCCGGGCCCGCCGCGGCCCGCATGGCCGAGCGGGTGCTGAGCGAGGTGGCGACCTATGTCCGCCAGACCGCGCACCAGCCCGGTCGGTCCGCCGGGCGGTCGGCCCGCACGTCCGGGCGTCCCCGCCGATGACCGTGCTGCCCGAGTGGTCGGCGGCGTTCCTGGGCGACGGACCCGGACGCACGACCGGCCTGCCTCTGCCGCACGAGCGCCGCGCGTGGGCCTGGGGCGGCGCCACCGGCGCCGGGGTGAAGGTGGCGGTCGTCGACAGCGGGGTCGACGCCTCCCACCCCGCCGTGCGCCACCTGGCCGGAGCCGTCGCGATCGAGCCGGACGCCGAGGCCGAGGACGGCTACCGCGTCGTCGAGGGCGACCACGAGGACCTCTACGGCCACGGGACGGCCTGCGCCGGGATCATCCGGGCCCTGGCACCGGAGGCGGAGATCTACAGCGTGCGGGTGCTGGGCAGCAACCTGAAGGGCAAGACGTCCGCGTTCTACGGCGGCATCGCCTGGGCCGTCGAGAACGGCATGCAGGTGGTGAACATGAGCCTGAGCTCGAAGAGCGACCAGTGGTACGCCGCGCTCCACGAGGTGGTCGACGAGGCCTACTTCGCCGACGTGATGCTCGTCTGCGCGGCCAACAACATGCCGGGTCCGACGTACCCCTCGCAGTTCGCCTCGGTCTTCTCGGTGGCCGCCCTGGGTGGGGACCGGTCCGAGGCGCTCGCCTACAACACGTCGCCACCGGTGGAGTTCGGCGCCCGGGGCCTCGACCTCGACGTCGCCTGGACCGGCGGCACCACCATCAACGCCACCGGCAACAGCTTCGCCACCCCGCACGTCGCCGGCATGGCGGCTCGGATCCTGTCGAAGCACCCCGGGCTGACGCCGTTCCAGATGAAGGCGGTCCTGCACGCGATCGCGGACAACGCCGACTGACGGCAGGCCCTGGTGTTCTGGATCGAACGGTGGTTGTGTCAGCGATCAGACGGTCCGAAGGTCGTTGCACGGCGAGAGTGGTCTCACAGGCAGCGCCCACCCACACACCCCGAGGGGACATCATGAGCACCTTCCAGCCAGGCGACGAGACGTTCGACGACGTGACCGGCCACAAGCTGCCGGTTCGCGGAGCCCTGCCCGACGACGACGGCGACGCCGAGGTCGAGGGCCACCGCATCACCGGTCGCGGTCTGCCCGCCGACGACGCCGAGGTCGAGGGCCACCGGATCACCGGTCGCGGTCTGCCCGCCGACGACGCCGAGGTCGAGGGCCACCGGATCACCGGTCGCGCTCTGCCTGCCGACGAGGACGACGAGGTCGAGGGTCACCGGATCACCGGTCGCTGATCCCACCTCTCCCCGAACACCGAGCCCCGCGGCACGACGTACCGCGGGGTTCGGCGCATCTGCGGGAGGGTTGTGGACGCCTCGCCAGGGTCGTGCGCCTTGGTCGGCGTCCATAACCCCGCGTTACATGGCGCTCAGTTGGAGGGCGGGGGAGGGGCTGGACAAGCGGGGCTAGCGGCAGGCGGGGCAGGTGCCGAAGATCTCGAGGGTGTGACTGACGTCGGCGAAGTCGTGCTCGTCGGCGACGGAGGTGGCCCAGCGCTCGACGGTGGGTCCCTCGACCTCGACCGTGCGGCCGCAGCCGCGGCACACGAGGTGGTGGTGGTGCGTGCCGCTGCAGCGGCGGTAGCGCGCCTCCCCGTCCTCGGCGCGGAGCACGTCGACCTGGTCGCTCTCGGCCATCGCCTGCAGGGTGCGGTAGACCGTCGACAGGCCCACCTGGTCGCCGCCCTGGCGCAGCAGGTCGTGGATCTCCTGCGCCGAGCGGAAGTCCTCGAGCCCCGCCAGGCAGGCCGCGACGGCCCGGCGCTGGCGGGTGGGTCGGCCCCCGGTCAGGTCGGTGCCGGGCTCAGTGCTCGTCATAGTGGCTCCCGTGGGGTGCATGGCGGTGTCCGTCGTGCACGTAGTCGACGTGGTCACCGTGACGGACCGCGAGGTGACCGCAGTCGGGTCCGTGGAGGTGGCCGTGGTCCTCAGGCACCACGTGGTGGGTGTCGTCGAGCTCGAAGGCGTCGGTGTCGTGGCCGAACGGCTGGCGTCGCCGCAGCCGCGAGCGCGACCACATGCCCACCGGCCAGGCGAGGGCGAAGCCGGCCAGCGCGATCAGCACGATGGTCGCTCCCGGCTGGACGTCGACGTACGCCGAGACCAGCAGCCCGGAGACCGACGCGACCGTCCCGACGACCATCGCGGCGAACAGGGTCGAGCGGAACGTGCGTGTCACCTGTTGCACCGTGGCCACGGGGACGACCATGAGCGCGCTGACCAGCAGCAGCCCGACGGTGCGCATCGCGACGGTGACGGTGACCGCGGCCAGCACCGAGACGAGCATGTTGTAGGCCCGCACGTTGACGCCCGCGACCCGCGCGAAGTCGGGGTCCTGGGTGATCGCGAACAGCCGCGGCGCGAGTCCGACGCTGAGGGCCACCACCGCCGTGGCCAGACCCACGACGATCCACAGGTCGGTGTCGTCGACGGTCACGATCGACCCGAAGAGGTAGCGGTTCAGCGTGTTCGCGCCCTGCCCGGCGAGCCCGGTCAGCAGCACGCCGCCGGCGATGCCGCCGTAGAACATGAGCGCCAGCGCCACGTCGCCGCTCGTCCCGCGGTCGCGCACGATCTCGACCACCACCGACGCGATGATCGCGACCACGACGGCGGCGAGGACGGGGGAGGTCTGGGTGAGCAGCCCGATGGCGACGCCGGTGACGGCGACGTGACCGATGCCGTCGCCCATCAGGGCCTGTCGACGCTGCACGAGGTAGGTGCCGACGGCGGGGGCGGCCAGCCCGGTGACGATGGCGGCCAGCAGCGCGCGCTGGACGAACTCGAGGGCGAGGATGCTCATCGGCGGTCCTCCTGGTCGCCGGAGCGCGGTGACCCGTCGACCTGGGCGCGCCGCACCTCGAACGGCCCTCGGACGTCGGGGGAGTAGTCGTCGTGAGCGCGGTGGGCCGGCGGGTGGTGCGCGTGGGAGTGCGGCACGTCGTGGAAGGTGCCGAGGGGGTCGCCGTCGTAGGCGACGCGGCCCTCGCGCATCACGACGGTGCGCGTGATCAGCGGCGCGAGCGGACCCATCTCGTGAGCGACCAGCACGATCGTCGTGCCGCGGGCGACGAGTCGCTCGATGATCGCGGCGAAGCTCTCCTGGCTGGTCAGGTCGACCCCGGCGGTCGGCTCGTCGAGGACCAGCAGGTCCGGCTCGGCCGCCAGCGCACGGGCGATGAGGACGCGCTGCTGCTGCCCGCCCGAGAGGATGGCGGTGCCGTCCTTCGCCCGGTCGGCCAGGTCGACGGCCTCGAGCGCGTCCTGCACGGCGCGACGGTCGACGCTGCGCAGCGGCTGCCAGGGACGACGGTGGGCCAGGCGGCCGGCGGTGACGACCTCGCGGACGCTGGCCGGGACGCCGGTGGTGGCGGTGATCCGCTGCGGGACGTAGCCGACCCGGCGGTGCTCGGTGAAGTGCGACAGCTCGGTGCCGAAGAGCCGCACCGAGCCGGTGCGCAGGGGCGTCAGCCCGAGCAGCGCCCGCACCAGGGTGGTCTTGCCCGAGCCGTTGGCACCGAGCACCGCGACGACCTCGCCGGCGTGCACGGCGAGGTCGAGGTGGCGCAGGACCGGGCGTCCGCCCAGCACCACGCCGCCGTCGGAGATCTCGACGACGGCCGGGTGGTGCTCGGGGGAGAAGCAGGCGGTGGCGTCACGAGCAGGAGTTCGCCGTCCGGATGGCCTCGAGGTTGCTCTCCATGAGGGAAAGGTAGTCCTCGCCCGCGGTCTCGTCGGTCAACCCCTCGATCGGGTCGAGCACGGCGGTCTCGATGCCGAGGTCGCCGGCCAGCGTCTCGGCGAGTGCCGGGCTGACCAGGGTCTCGTAGAACACGGTCGTCACGCCTTCGTCGGTGATGACGTCCTGCAGCTCGGCCAAGCGGGCGGGGGACGGCTCGGCGTCGGGGGAGATGCCGGCGATCGGGGCCACCTCGATGCCGTAGGCGCCGAGGTAGGAGAAGGCGTCGTGGCTGACGACGACGGTGTCGGTGGTGCAGGAGGCGAGCCCGGAGCGCATCTCCTCCGCCAGCGCGCCGAGGTCGTCCTGCAGCGCCGTCAGGTTCGCGGCGTAGGTGTCGGCGTTGTCCGGGTCGGCGTCGGCGAGCTGCTCCTCGACGGCGGCGGCCACCGACGACATGCGCTCGGGGTCGAGCCAGAAGTGGGGATCGGCCGCGAGCAGGTCGGCTGAGTCCGCGGCGTCGACGATCCGCTCGGGCCCGTTCTGCTCGAGCGCTTCGTCGACCGCGGGCTGGAAGCCGGCGAGGTGGACAGCCACGTCGGCCTCGGCGAGGTCGGCGGTCTGCTGGACCCCGAGCTCGAGGTCGTGAGGCTCCTGGCCGGGGCTCGTCAGGTTGACCACGGTGGCGTCCGGGCCGGCGATGCGCTCGGCGAGGAACTGCAGCGGGTACATCGAGGTCACGACGGTCACCGTGTCGCCACCGCTCGCGCCGGCGTCGCCGTCGCCGCACGCGGCGAGGGGCAGCAGCAGCAAGGATGCGGCGGGGAGGGCCAGGCGGCGGGTGAACATGACAACGATTCTCAACAGGAATGAGAACCGTTGTCAAGTCACTGATGCGCGGCCCGGCCTACGATCGCCCCGTGATGGTCATCAACCGCTTCGTCGTCGAGCACGACACCGACTCCTTCCGGGCCGACATCGAGCGGGCCCGCGCGGTGCTGGCCGCGCAGAAGGGGTTCCTCGACGGAGCCGTCGGGCGCAACGTCGACGACCCGACCCGGTGGGTGCTGACCACACGGTGGGAGGGGCCGGGCGCCTACCGCCGGGCGCTGTCGGCGTACGACGTGAAGGTCGAGGCGTGGCCCGTGCTGGGACGTGCCGTCGACGAGCCCAGCGCCTACGAGACGCTCGAGCCGGGGGAGCGGGCCAACGACGCCCGCCCGCGCGTCACCGACTGACCGGATCCCTGGCGTCGCAGCCGGAGAGGCCCCACTAGGGTGGGGCCTTCGTCAGAGGCGGCCAGCCAGGCCGTCGGACCACGACAGCACAAGGAGCGACCAGCGTGTCCACCAAGTCAGGGGCCACCATCGACAGCGTCGTGGGTCTCGCCAAGCGGCGCGGCTTCGTCTACCCGTGCGGGGAGATCTACGGCGGCACGCGCTCGGCCTGGGACTACGGCCCGCTCGGGGTGGAGCTGAAGGAGAACATCAAGCGTCAGTGGTGGCGCGCGATGGTGCAGCGCCGGCAGGACGTCGTCGGCCTGGACTCCAGCGTCATCCTGCCGACCCGCACCTGGGAGGCCTCCGGTCACCTCAAGACCTTCAGCGACCCGCTGGTCGAGTGCCAGTCGTGCCACAAGCGCTTCCGCGAGGACCACCTGCAGGAGGACTTCGCCACCCGGAAGGGTCTCGACGACCCCGACGCCGTCGACATCAACGAGTCGGTGGCCTGCCCCAACTGCGGCACCCGCAACGCCTGGACCGAGCCGCGGGCGTTCAACATGATGCTCAAGACCTACCTCGGCGTCATCGAGGACGAGTCCGGGCTGCACTACCTGCGCCCGGAGACCGCCCAGGGCATCTTCCTCAACTTCGCCAACGTGCTGACCAGCAGCCGGCAGAAGCCGCCCTTCGGCATCGCGCAGATGGGCAAGAGCTTCCGCAACGAGATCACCCCGGGCAACTTCATCTTCCGCACGCGCGAGTTCGAGCAGATGGAGATGGAGTTCTTCGTCAAGCCCGGCGAGGACGAGGAGTGGCACCAGCACTGGATCGACGAGCGCACCCGGTGGTACACCGACCTCGGCATCAAGGCCGAGAACCTGCGCCACTTCGAGCACCCGGCCGAGAAGCTCTCGCACTACTCCAAGCGCACCGTCGACATCGAGTACCGGTTCGGGTTCTCCGGGCGGGACTTCGAGGAGCTCGAGGGCATCGCCAACCGCACCGACTTCGACCTCAAGCAGCACAGCGAGTTCTCCGGCAAGGACCTGTCCTACTTCGACCAGGCCAGCAACGAGCGCTACGTGCCCTTCGTCATCGAGCCGGCGGCCGGCCTGACCCGCAGCCTCATGGCGTTCCTCATCGACGCCTACTCCGAGGACGAGGCCCCCAACACCAAGGGCGGTGTCGACAAGCGCACGGTCCTGCGGCTCGACCCGCGGCTCGCGCCGGTGAAGGTCGCGGTGCTGCCGCTGTCGCGCAACGCCGACCTCACGCCCAAGGCGCAGAAGCTGGCCGCGGACCTCCGCGAGCACTGGACGGTCGACTTCGACGACGCCGGGGCCATCGGTCGCCGCTACCGCCGCCAGGACGAGATCGGTACGCCGTACTGCGTCACCGTCGACTTCGACACCCTCGACGACGACGCGGTGACCGTCCGCGACCGCGACACCATGACGCAGGAGCGGGTGGGCCTCGACGGGGTCCGTTCCTGGTTCGCGGAGCGCCTCCTCGGCTGCTGATGCTCCGAGCAGGCAGAATCACGGACATGGACGACGTGCTGACGAAGCGACCCACCCGAGCCCTGGCCGCCCTCCTCGCCTCGGGACTGTTGCTGGCCGGCTGCAGCGGCGGCGAGGACGAGCCGGTGGCGGAGACGGAGGCGAGCAGCACGCCGACCCAGAGCACCTCCGAGTCGACGTCGGCGTCCCCCGCCGGTGACGACGTCACCTCCCCGGGCACCCAGCTGGTCTTCGGCGACACCGCGACGGTGGAGTACGAGGCCAAGGGCCGCACCGCGCTGCTGGACCTGACGGTGAAGTCGGCCGAGAAGGGCGCGCTCGGTGACTTCTCCGGCTTCGACACCGAGGACCCGCTGGTCCGCAACGCGAGCTTCTACTACGTGCGGGTGCAGGTCGAGAACGCCGGCAAGAAGCCGTTCGGCAGCGCCGAGGTCCCCCTGTGGGGCATCAGCGGCGCCAACACCCTGCTCCCTCCGGTGAAGTTCACCTCGTCGTTCAAGACCTGTCCCACCGAGACGCTGCCCGCGACGTTCAAGCCGGGGGCGAAGTTCTCCACCTGCCTGGTCTTCCTCTCGCCCCGCAAGGGTGCGCTCGAGGGTGTCAGCTACCGACCCACGGTCGACGTCACGCCCATCGAGTGGCGCGGCGACGTCGAGAAGAAGGGCGGCGCGAAGGACAGCAAGAAGAAGCAGAACGCCAAGAAGAAGCCGGCCGGCAAGCAGGACGGCTCGGGCAACGGCTGAGCCGGGTCCACCCGGCAACCGGACGCCGCTGCGGTGCGTCCTCTCTGTGACGTCCCTCTGAGAGGAGCACGAGCGATGTGCACCGACAGCACCACCTCCTCGAGCACGGCTACGGGCCCCCGGCCACGGTCACGCACCCGGGTCCGGACCGCTCGCTCGGCTCTGGCCGCCCTCACGGTGGTCGCCGTCGCCGGGTGCGGTTCATCCGGCGGTTCGCTGGATGCGCAGGAGGGGGCTCTGACGGGCGAGCGCGTCCTGTCACCGGGCGGGACGACGTACGACGAGGTGCGGCTGACCTGGGCCCAGGGAGGCACCCTCCACTACGGCGACCGGACCCTGGACACGGGGGCCACGAGCATCCGCGGCATCGCCGCGGCCTCGTCGGGCTGGTTCCTGGAGGTGGCGGACAGCCCTTCGCTGGACGAGAAGCCGAGCTGGGTGTTCTTCGACGGGGAGCGGACCACACCGTTGGGCGAGCGGGTCGACTTCGTGGCCACGTCGGCCGACGGTCGGTGGGCGGGATGGATCGACCGCGACGGCCCCGAGCGGCCGGGCGGCCAGGTCGCCCGGGTCGTGGTCGTGGATCTCACGACCGGCCGGGTGGTGCTCGACGACTCCACCGGCATGGGGGGCGAGGACGAGGACACTGACGTCGGCGACCTCTACTCCGAGCTGCCCCCGACGTTCCTCGGGTTCGACGACACCTTCGCCTACTGGCAGGCGCCGGCCGGCCGGCTGCGGTGGTCGGAGGCGACGGGGGTGGAGACCGCGGAGAAGGAGGTGCAGGGTGGGGCCGGGCCGGTCCAGCGCGGCCGCCCCGTCGACCGCTACGCGGGCACCGCCGTCGCAGTGCAGGACGGACGGGTGGAGCGACTCGGGTTCGGCGGTCCCAGCGGCGCGTTGTCGCCCGACGGTGACACCATCGTCCTGACCGGCGGCCTGGGAACGTCGCGGGTGAGCGACGCCCGCACCGGGCGACCCGTGCGGCTGGAGATCGGCCACCGCTTCGCGACTTTCGGCGCGTGGGTCGGCGAGGACCTGATCGCCCTCGTTGCGACCGACCGGCGCCTGACCGGGGTCGACCTCAGCGGGGACGACCCCAGCCGTGGCTTCCTCACCACCTGCTCGCTGAGCACCGGCGCGTGCGCCGACGAGCCCGTGCGCGGGGTGTTCAGCGTCGTTTTCCCGGGCGCCCAGCGCGACTTCTACCTCTGAGGAGGAGCGTGGGAACCGGTGATTTCGCCGCGGCGCCGACGACGAGGGACAATCGGGGCATGACGTCGTTGCAGCTCGGACCGCTCGCGGTCGAGACGCCTGTGGTGCTCGCCCCGATGGCCGGCATCACGAATGCGGCGTACCGACGGCTCTGCGCCGAGCAGGGAGCCGGGCTCTACGTCTGCGAGATGATCACGTCCCGCGGCCTGGTCGAGCGGGACGAGCACACGCTCGACATGCTCGCCTTCGACCCGGCCGAGAAGGTGCGCTCGGTGCAGCTCTACGGCACCGACCCGGCGTACGTCGGCAAGGCGACCGAGATCCTGTGCGCCGAGCACGGCGTGGCCCACGTCGACCTGAACTTCGGGTGCCCGGTGCCGAAGGTGACCCGCAAGGGCGGCGGGGGAGCCCTGCCCTGGAAGCGCGGCCTGCTGGGCGAGATCCTCACCGCCGCGGTCACCGCCGCCGCGCCGTACGGCGTGCCGGTGACGATGAAGACCCGCAAGGGCATCGACGAGGACCACCTGACCTACCTCGACGCCGGTCGTATCGCCGAGGAGACGGGCGTGGCGGCGATCGCGCTGCACGGGCGCACCGTCGCTCAGGCCTACTCCGGCCGCGCGGACTGGGACGCGATCGGCGAGCTGGCGGCAGCGGTCGAGATCCCCGTGCTGGGCAACGGCGACGTCTGGGAAGCCGCCGACGCGCTGCGGATGGTCGAGCAGACCGGGGCGGCCGGTGTCGTCGTGGGCCGCGGCTGCCTCGGCCGCCCGTGGCTCTTCCGCGACCTCGCCGCGGCCTTCGCCGGCGAGCAGGTGGCGACCCTGCCCACGCTCGGGGAGGTGGCGGCGATGATGCGCCGGCACGCCGAGCTGCTCAGCGAGCTCATGGGGGAGGAGCGCGGGTGCCGGGAGTTCCGCAAGCACGTGTCGTGGTACCTCAAGGGATTCGCGGCCGGGGGCGAGCTGCGACGCAACCTCGGGCTCATCGACTCGCTCGCCACGCTCGACCGCCTGCTGGGCGAGCTCGACGCCTCCGAGCCGTTCCCGGTCGCCACGCTGGGCACCCCCCGGGGACGTCAGGGATCGCCGCGGCGGGTGGTGCTCCCCGAGGGCTGGCTCGACGACGTCGACGGTGCAGGTCTCGGGCTCGCCGAGGAGGCGGGCGAGACGTCCGGCGGCTGATCCCGGACCCCATTGTCCTTGTGGACAGTCGACCTAGAACCAGCGGATCCGTCGTTCGATGACCCTGAGACCGAGGGAATCCGTGGTGCGGACGCACTACGGCAGGACGATCGAGGCGTCACGTGCTTGTGAAGCGGCGCACACAAGCGGGTCTCGACGTGACCTTTGCGCTCTCCTGGGGTTTACTCGATGACCGTTGTGCCGACAAGCGTCCACCCCTGTCGTCGGCCTGCCCCCTGACCCCGACTGTCGAGGAGCTCGACCCATGCCCGAAGCGCGACACCGAGCGGACCACCGCTCCGCCGCGCGGAAGGGGCCTCTCGGAGCCCTTCTCGCCCCTGTCCTCGTCGCCACGCTGTTCGTGTCCGGACTCGTGGCGGTGAGCGCCTTCGCCCGCGCCGGCGACGACCCGGCCACCACCGCGACCGCTGCCCCCACCACGGTCACCTCGCTCGACGTCGACGCGATGGACGCCCAGCGCCAGGAGCGTCTCTCGCGCTCCGCCGGTCGCACCGTCCAGGTGGCCGACCGCATCGCCCTGCGGCCCACCGCCGTCGACCGTGAGTTCGCCACCGCCCCGCTGAACATCTGGCGCGGTCCGCGCGAGCAGGGACCCAAGATCGGTGTCCTGGACGAGCGCACCAAGGTCGCCGTCACCGGCCAGCAGGTCGGCACCTGGGCCGAGATCCTGCTGACGAACCCCGAGCGCGGTCGTGTGGCCCGCTGGGTCAACGCCAGCTACCTGGCCGAGAACAAGCCGAAGCCGGAGCCGAAACCGAAGCCGGCGAGCTCCGGGTCCGGCTCGGCGTCCGGCTCGGCCTCCGCCCCCGCCGCCACCGCCGGCTGCACCAACGGCACCTCCGTGCCGTCGGGCGTCAGCCCCAACGTGGTCGCGGTCCACGAGGCGGTGTGCGCCAACTTCCCGGAGATCACCTCCTACGGCACCTTCCGGTCCGACGGAGAGCACGGCCAGGGCCTGGCCGTCGACATCATGGTGTCGGGTGACCGCGGCTGGCAGGTCGCCGAGTTCGTGCGCAGCAACTACTCGTCGCTCGGCGTCAGCTACCTGATCTACTCCCAGCAGATCTGGTCGGTCGACCGGGCCGGCGAGGGCTGGCGCGGCATGGAGGACCGTGGCTCGACGACGGCCAACCACTACGACCACGTGCACGTCACGACGTACTGACGGCCCCGGCGCCTAGCATCGGCTCCGATGGACGAGACGGTGAGCGGGCCTGACGGCTGGTACGACGAGGCGGACCGTGAGCGCGTCGTCCCTGAGCCGCCGAAGCGCGTCGAGGCCCCGGAGCGGACCGCGTTCGAGCGCGACCGCGCCCGGGTCGTGCACGCCGCCGGGTTCCGGCGGCTGGCGGCCAAGACCCAGGTCGTCGGGCCCGCGAGCGACGACTTCGTCCGCAACCGGCTGACGCACAGTCTCGAGGTGGCCCAGGTCGCGCGCGACCTGGCCCGTGCGCTGGGGTGCCACCCCGACGTGACCGAGACGGCTGCGCTGGCCCACGACCTGGGCCACCCGCCGTTCGGTCACAACGGTGAGCGGGTGCTGGCCGACCTGACCGAGAGCTGCGGCGGCTTCGAGGGCAACGCCCAGACCCTGCGGCTGCTGACGCGGCTCGAGTCGAAGACCGTCGACGCCGAGGGCCGGTCGGTCGGCCTGAACCTGACGCGGGCCACCCTCGACGCCTGCGCGAAGTACCCCTGGCCGCGCGGGGAGGCCACGGACCCCGACGGCACCTACGCCGACGGCAGCCCGCGCGAGATCCGCAAGTTCGGGGTGTACGACGACGACCAGCCGGTCTTCGACTGGCTGCGCCGCGGCGCCCCGAGCGGCCGGCGCTGCCTCGAGGCGCAGGTCATGGACCTCAGCGACGACGTCGCCTACTCCGTGCACGACGTCGAGGACGGCGTGGCCGCCGCACGGGTGGACCTCACCCGGCTGGACCCGGCGGCGTTGTGGGACACGACCCGGGCGTGGTACCTCCCCGACGCCACCGAGGACGATCTCGACGCCGTGCTCGCCCGCCTGCGGGCGATGGGCTCGTGGCCGACCCACCCGTACGACGGGTCGCGAGCGGCGTCGGCGGCGTTGAAGAACCTCACCAGCGACCTCATCGGCCGCTTCTGCGGGGCGGTCCAGGAGGCGACCTTCGCCGCCGCGGACGGTCCGTTCGTGCGCTACCGCGCCGACCTCGTCGTACCGGAGGCCACCCGCGCCGAGATCGCGGTGCTGAAGGGGATCGCTGCGCACTACGTCATGCAGGCCGACGACCGGATGGCCGCGATGGAGCGTCAGCGCGAGCTGCTCGAGGATCTCGTGGCCTCCCTCGTGCAGCGGGGGCCGGAGGCGCTGGAGCGGGCCTTCGCCGACGACTGGGCCGTGGCCGGTGACGACGCCGGGCGGCTGCGGGCGGTGGTGGACCAGGTGGCCTCGCTGACCGACGCCAGCGCGGTCACCTGGTGGCAGCGGCTAGCGTCGCGGCCATGAGCGAACCCCTCGTCTGGCTGCCGTTCGAGCCCAGCGACCTCGGCGACCCTCCTGCGGGCCTGCGCTACGAGGTGGTCGATCCCTCCGACGAGGTCCCGGGCTCCGTCGCCGAGGTCGCGTTCTACGTGACGCCGTACCGGACCACTCCCGACGTCGCCGACGTGCTGCCGCGCATGGGCTCGCTCGAGGTGGTGCAGACGTTGACCGCCGGTGTGGAGTCGGTGCGCTCGCAGGTGCCCGCGGGGGTCACGCTGTGCAACGGCCGCGGCATCCACGACAGCTCCACGGCCGAGCTCGCCCTCACCCTGATCCTGTCGTCCCTGCGAGGCGTCCCGGACTTCGTGCGTCAGCAGGACCGCGGCGAGTGGCGCTCGCACTGGCGACCGGCACTCGCCGACAAGCGCGTCCTGGTCGTCGGCCACGGCGCCATCGGCAAGGCGATCGAGGCCCGGCTGCTGCCGTTCGAGGTCGAGGTCGTCCGGGTCGCGCGCACCGCCCGCGAAGGCGTGCACGGCCTGGACGAGCTGCCGGCCCTGCTGCCCGAGGTCGACGTCGTCGTCCTGGTGCTGCCGCTGACCGACGAGTCCCGCGGCCTGGTGGACGCCTCCTTCCTGGGCCGGATGCGGACCGGCTCGCTGCTGGTCAACGTCGCGCGCGGCGGCATCGTCGTGCAGGACGACCTGGTCGCGGCCCTGCACGCCGGGCAGGTGACGGCGGCCCTCGACGTGGTCGACCCGGAGCCCCTGCCGGAGGACTCCCCGCTGTGGACCGCCCCGGGACTGCTGCTCTCCCCGCACGTCGGCGGACCCTCCAGCGCGATGTGGCCGCGGGCCCACCGACTGGTGCGCGACCAGCTCCACCGCTGGGCCGCCGGGGAGCGCCTGGAGAACGTCATGACCGGCGACTACTGAGCCGTCGACCTGTTGTCCCCAGGGTGGGCCGCCCGCCCGGGAGGTGGGGGTGGTGACCCGTAGACTCACGCCGTGGCTGGGCTGATCCGTGAGGAGGACATCGCGCTCGTGCGCGAGCGTGCCGACCTCGCCGAGATCATCGGGCAGTACGTCACCCTCCGCTCCGCCGGCGGCGGCGCCCTCAAGGGCCTCTGCCCCTTCCACGACGAGAAGTCGCCGTCGTTCCACGTGCGGCCGGGCCGGGGATTCCACTGCCTGGCGGGCGAGACCCGGGTGATCACCTGGGAGGGCGTGCGACCCATCTCCGAGCTCGCCGGTGCCACGCACCGCATCCTCGGTCGCGACGCGCGGTGGCACGATGCGCCGTTCAGGTCCTACGGCACGCAGCAGCTGTGGAAGATCACCCTGACTCGCAACCGACAGGTCAAGGAGCTGTTCGCCACCGACGGTCACCGTTGGTTCGTCCGTTCCGGCAAGGACCAGCTGTCGGAGCGGGAGGAGGTCACCACCTCGCTCAAGGCCGGCGACCGGCTGCGGAGCACCTTCCCGTCGTCACGCATCAGCCAGACGACCCTCTCGCCGTTCGGCGTCGCGCACGGCTTCACGTTCGGAGACGGGACGCGGGCCAAGCGCGGATCGATGGCGCTTCTGTGCCCCCCCAAGGATGAGGTGATGCTGAAGTGGTTCCCGAACAGCGTGACCTCGGCCAGCGGGCCGAACCTCCTGGTCCACCACCTCCCGGGCTTCTTCAAGAGCACACCGTCGCTCGAGGAGTCGGCGCCGTACCTGCTCGGGTGGCTGGCCGGCTACTTCGCTGCGGACGGCTGCGTCGCCGCGGACGGCACGGTCATGCTCAACTCGGCGCGGAGACAGCACCTCGAGTTCGTTCGCGCCTTGTGCACGCGACTGGGGATCGCTACCTACGGGATCACGACGCAGATGCGCGAGGGGTTTCCCGGCCGGGCGCCGAGTGCGCTCCATCGCGTCCACTTCGTCAACGACGACCTGCCCGCGGACTTCTTCCTCATCCCCGAGCACCGCGAGCGGTTCGTGGCGGCGAACAAGATGTACGCCCGCAAGGGTTGGGTCGTGCGGTCGGTGGAGGAGACCGACAGGGTCGAAGAGGTCTTCTGCGCCGAGGTGGAGGAGGGGCACGCCTTCGTCCTCGAGGACAACATCCTGACGGGCAACTGCTTCGGCTGCCAGGAAGGCGGCGACGTCATCGCCTTCCTGATGAAGCACGACGGGCTCGCCTTCACCCAGGCGGTGGAGTACCTCGCCGACAAGACCGGTGTGCAGCTGCGGTACACCGAGGGCGACGGGACGGCCCCGCGCCGCGACCCCAACAAGCGCAACCGGCTGGTCGAGGCCAACCGGCTCGCGCAGGACTTCTACGCCGGCCGCCTCGGACAACCCGACGCCGTCAAGGCCCGCACCTTCCTCGACGAGCGCGGCTTCGACCGCGAGGCCGCCGACACCTTCGGGCTCGGCTTCGCGCCCCGCGACGGCGACGCGCTCTACAAGCACCTGCGCCAGAAGCAGTTCACCGATGCCGAGCTGGTCGCCGCCGGGCTCGTGGCTGAGGGGCAGCGCGGCCACTACGACCGTTTCCGGGGCCGCCTGCTGTGGCCGATCCGTGAGGTCTCGGGGGAGACCATCGGCTTCGGAGCTCGTCGCATCTTCGACGACGACCGGATCGACGCGAAGTACCTCAACACCCCGGAGACCTCGATCTACAAGAAGAGCCAGGTGCTCTACGGCATCGACCTGGCACGCCGCGACATCGCGCGGGCCTCGCAGGCCGTGGTCGTGGAGGGCTACACCGACGTCATGGCCTGCCACCTCGCCGGTGTCCCGACGGCCGTCGCGACCTGCGGGACCGCCTTCGGTGAGGACCACGGCCGGGTGCTGCGTCGGCTGCTGCACGACCACGAGGAGTTCCGCGGCGAGGTCATCTTCACCTTCGACGGCGACGAGGCCGGCCAGAAGGCCGCGCTGCGCGCCTTCGGCGGCGACCAGCAGTTCGTCGGCCAGACCTACGTCGCCGTCGAGCCCGACGGCATGGACCCCTGCGACCTGCGGCTGAAGTCAGGCGACGCCGCCGTGCGCGAGCTGGTGGCCCGACGGACCCCGCTCTACCGCTTCGTCCTGGGCAACGTCGTCTCCCGCTACGACCTCGACCGGGCCGACGGCCGCGTCGACGCGCTGCGCGAGGCGGCCAAGCTGGTCTCGTCGGTGCGCGACAGGTCCAAGGTCGACGCCTTCGCCCGCGAGCTCGCCGGCATGGTCGGCATCGAGGTGGAGGAGGCCCGCGCGGAGGTACGCCGCGCCTCGGGTCGCGCTGAGCGCGCCGCCCACGACCAGCGCACCGCGGCCGGCCCGATGTCGGGCAGCGCTCGCCCGGGTCAGGGCGCGGGCCCCGGGACGGCCGCCGGGTCCGGTGCGCCCCAGGCGCCGCCGGTCGCACCGGTGCCGCAGATGCCGAACCTGCGCGACCCCCGCTTCAGCCTCGAGCGCGAGACGCTCAAGCTCGTCGTGCAGCAGCCGCTGCTCACCGCCCGCTTCAGCGGCGACCTGGCCGACAACGACTTCACCCACCCGGCCTACCTGGCCGTGTGGGAGACCGTCGCAGCCCTGGGCGGCCCGGGAGAGGCCGGGGACGCCGACACCTGGGCGGCGACGCTGCGCGACTCGCTGGTCGGGCAGTACTCCTCCGCGCAGCACCCCATCGTCTCGGCCTTCAACGGTCTGGTGGTCGAGCCGCTGCTGGCGGCGGGCGAGCCGTCGCCGACGTACGCCGCCCAGCACGTCTTCCGCCTCCAGGAGCTGACCGCGATGCGCGCCATCGCCGACCTCAAGTCCAAGCTGCAGCGCACCAACCCGGTCGAGCGCGCGGAGGAGTACAACCGCATGTTCGGTGAGCTCGTCGCGCTCGAGAGCCACCGCCGCACCCTGCGTGAGCGGGCGATCGGCGTCGACAGCTGATGGCCGGCCTGTTCTCGCGGGGGCCGTCCGTCCCCGAGCCGGTACGTCGTGCCGCCGGCGGCAAGGTGCTCGCCTGGGTGCAGGCCGAGGACGGGACCTGGCTGGCCGGGACCCGCGACGCCTGGGTGCAGGTGCCGCCGCACGGGGAGCCGCTGGTGCTGCCGTGGGAGCAGGTGCACCGCGCCGACTGGGACACCGAGGAGCGGACGCTGAGCGTCGAGCGCGTGGAGGAGTGGGGCCGCCCGACCGCCCCCTGGACCCACCGGCTGAGCGAGCCGGGGTCCCTGCTGGTGCTGCTGCGCGAGCGGGTCACCGCCAGCATCGTGCTGCAGCGACGCGTCGACGTGCGCAGGAAGAAGGGCTTCACGGTGATCGCTCGGCGACCGCCGGGAGGGGGCGGCTCCGTCACCTGGGCGCACCAGTTCGACCCGGGCGTCGACCCCGCCGACCCCGCCGTCGCCGCCCTGGCCGAGGCCGCGCTGGTCGAGGCCCAGGAGTCGTTGGGACTGCGCTGAGCACCACGTCCGGCCCGCGGCCGCCGAGGTGCACCTCGATGTGCGGTGCGTGGGCTGAGTTGCTAACCTGTGCGGGCCGCGGACACGTCCGCCAGGCGATCCCCTGTAGCTCAATTGGCAGAGCATTCGGCTGTTAACCGGAGGGTTGTTGGTTCGAGTCCAACCGGGGGAGCCATCGGCACCGTCGGAGCCCGGACCCACCTCGTGGGGCCGGGCTCCGCGCCGTTCCCGGCTCAGTCCTCGTCGCCGCCGCCCCAGGTGAGGGAGTAGACCTCGAAGGGTGCCGCGAAGGCGACGCCCATCCGGCTGCCGGCCATCCGCCCGAAGCCCTCGAGCATCTCGCGCTCGTCGAAGCCGTCCCACCCGAGCCCGTCGATGTAGGCGCGGTGGGCCTGCAGCGACGCGACGCCGACGTCGAAGGTCTCGGTGGTGTCGACGCCGTGCCGGGCGTCGGGGGAGCCGGTGGCCCACACCGCGCGGGTGTCGCCCCACGGCTCGAGACCGTCGACGAGCTGCTCGGGGAAGATCCAGCGGTTGCCGGCGTCGCGCGTGCCGTCGAGCACGGCCCGGCCCACCGCGATGTGGTCGGCCTGGTTGAGGGCGCCGGGCCCGAAGGTGTCGCGGAAGTTGCCGGTCATCACGATCTCGGGCCGGTGACGGCGTACGACGTGGGCGACGGCGGCACGCAGCGGCAGGCCGTACTCCACCACTCCGTCGGGGAAGCCGAGGAACTCGACGGTGTCGACACCGACGACCCGGGCGGACTCGACCTGCTCGGCCTCGCGCACCCGGCGGCACGCGTCAGGGGCGAGGCCGTCGATGCCGGCCTCGCCGCTGGTCACCATCACGTAGACGACGCGCTTGCCCTGGCCGGTCCAGCGCGCGACCGCGGCGGCGGCGCCGAACTCCATGTCGTCGGGATGGGCGACGATGGCCACCGCGGTGGTCCAGTCCTCCGGCAGCGGTCGGAGCGGCGGGGGAGCATCGGTCATCAGATCTCCTGGTGCATTTTGGGGACTTTGGTCCCGTTTTGTCGGTGGTCGCCTAGGCTCGAGGCGAGATCTGGGAGGACCTCACCCGGGACGTGCGACGTCGTACCCCCGGGACCGCGCACGGGAGCACGTGGGAGAGACCGTGGTTGCCGCTGACTACTCTGCCCGATACGAGCAGCTCGCGTCGCCCCCTGAGGCGCCGTCGGTGACGACGCCGCCACCGGGGACCGCGACCCGCGTGCGCGCTGCCGGCACCGCCGCGGTGGCGCCGATGCCCCAGCTGTCGGCGGCTGACCTGCACCTCGTACGCCGCTTCAGCGGCGGTCTGAGCCGGGGTCTGGCCATCGACGTGCGCCGGGCCGGCGGAGGCAGGGCGTGGCTCGTCTCCCAGCTGTCGTCGGCGTCCGTCGCGGACGCGCCCGGGGACGACATCGACACCTGGTTCCCGAGCCTGGGCTACGCGCCGAAGCAGATCTTCGAGCGGCAGCGCTCCGACGTCCAGGGCTCCTGGGAGGTCATGTGGGACCTGAGCCGGTGGACGGTGGCCCGGCGGATCCAGAGCCGCCGGCAGGTCCGCGAGGTCATGGTCGACTTCTGGTCCAACCTGCTGCACGTGCCGCTGGGCGACGACGTCGCAGCCTTCTGGCGCGTCGACTACGACCGGGTCCTGCGTGAGCACGCGCTCGGCACCTTCGAGGACCTGCTGCGCGCGGCCATCACCCACCCGGCGATGGGGCTCTCGCTCGACAACGCCGTCTCGACCAAGGACAACCCCAACGAGAACCTCGGCCGCGAGCTGCTCGAGCTGCACACGGTCGGCCACGGCAGCGGCTACACCGAGGCGGACGTCAAGGCCTCCAGCCGGATGCTCACCGGCTACCGCGCCGACGTGTGGTGGCCGGAGTTCCGCTCCTTCTACGACCCGTCGGCCCACGCCACCGGGCGCATCGACGTCCTCGGCTTCAGCCACCCCAACACCGACCCCGACGGCCGGGCCGCCACCGAGGCCTACCTCCGCTACCTCGCCCGGCACCCCGCGACCGCGAAGCGCATCGCCCGGCGTCTCGCGGTCCGGTTCGTCTCGGACCGGCCCTCGGCCGCGCTCGTCGACGCGGTCGCGACGGCGTACCTGAAGAACGGCACCGCCGTGCGACCCACGCTCCTCGCGCTCGTCGACCACCCCGACTTCGCGGCCTCGGCGGGGGCGAAGGTGCGGCTGCCGACCGAGGACTACGTCGCCACGGTGCGCGCGATGCGGGTCGTGCTGCAGCGCCCGGTCGACGACCGGTCGTTCGTCAACGCGATGTACTGGCAGTACGTCGGCTTCGGGCAGGCGCCCTACGAGTGGCCGGCGCCCGACGGCTACCCGGAGGCGGGGGAGGCCTGGACCAGCGCCGGACGTCTGCTCGGCGGCATGCGTCACCACGTCAACCTCGCCGCCGGCTGGTGGCCGGCCTCCGAGGCGCAGCGGCCGAGCGCCGCAGCCTGGCTGCCCCCGCTGCCCGCCACGCTCGGGGCCGTCATCGACCACATCGGTCGCCAGCTCCTGGGGCAGCGGCCGTCCGCGCCGGTGCGCCGGGGGATCGCGACCCTGCTGGGGATGTCGGTGACCCGCCGGGTCGGTCGCGGCGACCTCTGGGACATGCGGATCTACGCGATCATCGCCTCCCTGCTCGACTCCCCGACCCACCTGCACCGCTGAGGAGCGTCATGACCACGGACTCCACCGGGTGCGGCTGCCCCGACTTCGCGCGCACCACGCTCAGCCGTCGTCGCTTCCTCGCCGGCGCTGCGGCCGGAGCGGGGGCGCTGACCGCCGGGTCGCTGTTCGGCGACGCCCACCGCCAGGTCGCCTACGGCGCCGCCCCGGGTGGCAACGTCGTCGTGGTGCTGTCGCTGCGAGGTGGCTGCGACGGGCTGTCCCTGGTCGTGCCCCGCGGGGCCACCGACCACGACCGCCTGCGCGCCCTGCGTCCGCGGATCGTCGTACCGCGGGAGAGCCTGCTCGGAACGGACCCGGCCTTCGGCCTCCACCCGGCCTTCGCGCCGCTGGCGCCGATGTGGGCCGACGGCCGCTTCGGGGCCGTCCACGCCGTCGGTCTGCCCGCTCCGAACCGCAGCCACTTCGACGCGATGCAGACGATCGAGGACGCCGACCCGGGCACCTCGGAGCGGGTCGGGTGGATCAACCGCACCATCGGCCTCGACGCCACCGCCGTGGAGGAGACCGCGGTCCAGCTGGGGTCGTCGCTGCTGCCCACCTCCCTGGTCGGGCCCGCGGACGCCATCGGGGCCGCGCGGGTCGGCGACCTCGGCCTCTACGACCTCGGCGCCGGCCGCACCGCCCGGCAGGCGTCGCTGCAGGAGATGTGGGGCAACCAGAGCGGCCTGCTGGGACGCAGCATGCGCGGCACGCTGGCCACGGTGAAGCGGTTGGAGCCGGCGGTCGCGGCGGCCGACGACGACGCCCCGGGAGGGTCCTCGGTCCACGAGTCCGCCTTCCCCGAGGGGCCGCTGCGCAGCGTGCTGGCCAACACCAGCGCCCTCATCCGAGCCGACGTCGGCACCCGGATGGTGACCGTCGACTACGGCAACTGGGACATGCACAACGGCCTGGGCGGCGCCGACCCCACGCGCGGGTGGATGGCCGACCAGGTCCGCCACCTCGCCGGGTCCCTCGCGGCCTTCTTCACCGACCTGGGGCCGGCGGCCTCACGGGTGACCGTGGTGACGCTCAGCGAGTTCGGCCGGCGGGTCAAGGAGAACGGCGACAACGGCGTGGACCACGGCTACGGCAACGTCATGCTGCTGCTCGGCGCCGGGGTCCGCGGCGGCACCGTGCACGGGTCGTGGCCGGGACTGGCCGACCTCGACGACGGTGACCTCCGGGTGACCCGCGACTACCGCAGCGTGC
This sequence comes from uncultured Actinomycetota bacterium, assembly GCA_963721555.1. Classification (GTDB taxonomy): domain Bacteria; phylum Actinomycetota; class Actinomycetes; order Propionibacteriales; family Nocardioidaceae; genus Marmoricola_A. Next base: position 607,809 of record CAVRJU010000009.1, read on the forward strand.
TGTGGGAGGTGCTGTCGACCCGCTTCCCCGACGTCTCGGGCAACCGCGCCACGATCTTCCCCTCGCTGACCCCCGAGCCCATCGGCGCCATGGCCTGAGGCCGCTCCCGCTGCATGTAACGCGGGGTTATGGACTGGTACCCAGGCGTGGAACGCTGGCGAGGCGTCCACAAGCCTCGGGCGGACGAGCCACCGGGGGCGCGGCGCACCCGGTACGACGTACGCCGTGCACCTCAGGCGCGCTCGAGCGAACGGCGCAGCCGGGCGTTCTCGGCCTCGAGGTCGAGCACCAGGGCGATGCCGGCGAGGTTGACCCCGGTCTCGAGGAGCTCGACGATCCGGACCAGGCGGTCGAGGTCGTCCTGGCTGTAGAGCCGGGTGCCGCCGTCGGTGCGCTGCGGCTCGAGCAGCCCGCGACGCTCGTAGACCCGCAGGTTCTGCACGTTGGTCCCGACGATGTCGGCCGCGACGGAGATGGCGTAGACGGCATGGTGCCCGGGCCGCTGGCGTGATCGCTGCGTCATCGGGCCTCCTGGCATCAAGGGCTTGAACTCGGTCGTGGACGGTTCATATAATCTATACCAAGCATTACAGATCGCGGAAGGACCGCGACGCCACGTTCGGAGGTGAAGACCATGTTGATGAGGACCGACCCGTTCCGAGACCTCGACCGTCTCGCCCAGCAGGTGTTCGGCGCCGGCACGACGTCCCGTCCGGCTGTCATGCCGATGGACGCCTGGCGCGAGGGCGACACGTTCGTCCTGGAGTTCGACCTGCCCGGCGTGAGCCGCGAGAGCATCGACATCGACGTCGAGCGCAACGTGCTGACGATCCGGGCCGAGCGGCCGCGCCGCAACGGCGACTGGGAGATGCTCGCCGGCGAGCGGCCGACGGGCCACTTCAGCCGTCAGCTCGTCCTGGGCGACAACCTCGACCTCGAGCACATCGACGCGTCGTACGACGCCGGGGTGCTGCTCCTGCGCGTGCCGGTGGCTGAGAAGGCCAAGCCGCGCAAGGTCGAGATCAGCGTCGGCTCGTCGGAGCAGAAGTCGATCGACGCCTGATCCCGCGGACCCGTCATGTGACCGAGGGCTGTGGACGCCTTGCAGGGGTTGTGACCCTTGCGAGGCGTCCATAACCCCGCGTTACATGCGGGAGGGGTCGGGCGAGACGGAGTGGGGGGTCAGGAGTCCTGTCGCTCCTCGGTGCGGTCGCCGGCCCAGAGCAGGTGGTAGGTGCCCTCCCGGTCCACCCGCTGGTAGGTGTGGGCACCGAAGTTGTCCCGCAGCCCCTGGATCAGCGCTGCGGGTAGCCGCTCGGCGCGCAGCCCGTCGAAGAACGACAGCGACGAGGCGAACGCCGGTGTCGGGATGCCGTGGAGGGCGGCGTCGGCCACGATGCGGCGCCACGCCTGCACCCCGTCGCTGACCGCGTCGGCGAAGTAGGGGTTCACCAGCAGGCTCACCAGCCCCGCGTCCTCGGCGTACGCCTCGGTGATGCGGTCGAGGAACCTCGCCCGGATGATGCAGCCGCCCCGCCAGATGCGCGCGATGGCGCCGGGGTCGACGTCCCAGCCGTGCTCGCGGCTGCCGGCGGCGATCTGGTCGAAGCCCTGCGCGTAGGCGACGACCTTCGAGGCGTAGAGCGCCTTGCGCACGTCGTCGACGTAGGCGTCACGGTCATCGACCACGTCCGAGGAGACGGACACGTCGGCGAACGTCTCGCGCGCGGCCGCGCGCTGGTCGGCGTGGCCGGACAGTGAGCGGGCGAAGGTGGCCTCGGCGATGCCGGTGACCGGTACGCCGAGGTCGAGGGCGGACTGCACCGTCCACCGACCGGTGCCCTTCTGCTCCGCCTGGTCGAGCACGACGTCGACGAACGGCGTGTCCGTGCCGGGGTCGTCCTGCGCCAGCACGTCGGCGGTCATCTCGATGAGGAACGACTCGAGGTCGCCGCCGTTCCACTCCTCGAAGACACCGGCGACGTCCTTCGGCGTCATCTCCAGCCGGCGGCGGAGCAGGTCGTAGGCCTCGGCGATCAGCTGCATGTCGGCGTACTCGATGCCGTTGTGCACCATCTTCACGAAGTGTCCTGCGGCGTCCGCGCCGACGTGCGTGCAGCACGGTGAGCCGTCCACCTCGGCGGCGATGTCCTCGAAGATCGGCCCCAACCGCTCGTAGGCGTGCTCGGAGCCGCCCGGCATGATGCTCGGACCGTTCAGCGCGCCCTCCTCCCCGCCCGAGACGCCGCAGCCCACGAAGTGCAGGCCCTTGTCGGCCAACGCCTTCTCGCGGCGGCGGGTGTCGTCGAAGTGGGCGTTGCCGGCGTCGACGATGATGTCGTCCTCGTCGAGCAGCGGGACCAGGTCGTCGATGACGGCGTCGGTGGCCTCGCCCGCCTTCACCATGACGATGATCGCGCGCGGCTTCTCGATGGCGGCGACGAAGTCCTCCAGCGACTCGCAGGCCACGAAGTCACCCTCGTCGCCGAACTCGTCGACCAGGGCGGACATCTTCTCGACACTGCGGTTGTGCACAGCCGTCACGTGACCGTGGCGGGCGATGTTGCGGGCGAGGTTGCGGCCCATGACGGCCAGGCCGGTCACGCCGATGGTGGCGCGAGCGGTCGTGTCAGTCGTCTCGGCTTTGTCGTCACTCATGTGGTTCCTCTCGGCGGGGGCGCGTCCACCACTCTGCCCCACCCCGGTACGTCGTACTCGGACTGCGGCTCAGGGACGCGGGCATAGGCTCGAAACCATGACGGACAGCCGCGCTGCGCAGACCACGTCGAGCACCGCCCCGCCGGACGGCACGACGCTGGGAGCCCTGCTGCAGCAGGGCTACCGCTCCCGCTCGGTGAAGGAGGAGCTCCGGGAGAACCTGCTGGCCCGGTTGCGCGCCGGCGTCCCGGCGTTCCCCGGCATCGTCGGCTTCGACGACACGGTCCTGCCGCAGCTCGAGGGTGCGCTGCTGGCCGGCCACGACCTCGTCCTGCTGGGCGAGCGGGGGCAGGGCAAGACCCGCCTGATGCGCACGCTCGGCACCCTGCTCGACGAGTGGATGCCGGTGGTGGACGGCTGCGAGATCAACGACGACCCCGCTGCGCCGGTCTGCTCGCGCTGCCGTCGGCTGGCGGCCGAGACCGGTGACGACCTGCCGGTCGCCTGGATGCACCGCGAGCACCGGTACGTCGAGAAGCTCGCCACCCCGGACACCAGCGTCGGCGACCTGGTCGGCGACGTCGACCCGGTCAAGGTCGCCGAGGGGCGCACCCTGGGCGACCCGGAGACCGTCCACTACGGGCTCATCCCGCGCACCAACCGCGGCATCTTCGGCATCAACGAGCTGCCCGACCTCGCCGAGCGCATCCAGGTGGCGATGTTCAACGTCCTGGAGGAGCGCGACATCCAGGTCCGCGGCTACAGCCTCCGGCTCCCGCTCGACCTGCTGCTGGTGGCCAGCGCCAACCCTGAGGACTACACCAACCGCGGGCGCATCATCACCCCGCTCAAGGACCGCTTCGGCGCCGAGATCCGCACCCACTACCCGGTCGAGGTCGCCGAGGAGGTGGCGGTGATCGCGCAGGAGGCCGAGCTCGTGGCGCCGGTCCCGGCGCACCTGCTCGAGGTCCTCGCCCGGCTGACTCGTGGGCTGCGGGAGTCGTCCTCGGTCGACCAGCGCGCCGGTGTCAGCGCCCGCTTCGCCATCGCAGCGGCCGAGGGGGTGGCCGCCAGCGCGCTGCGCCGCGCCGCCCGCACCGGTGACACCCACGCGGTGGCGCGGGTCTGCGACGTGCCCGCCGTGCTGCCCACCCTGCTCGGCAAGCTCGAGTTCGAGATGGGCGAGGAGGGCCGCGAGGTCGAGGTGGTCCGCCACCTGCTGCGCATCGCGGTCGCCGAGACCTTCCGCGAGCGCCTGCTCGGCCTCGACCTGTCCGGCTTCACCGAGCTCTTCGCCGAGGGCGCGGTCGTCGAGACCGGCGAGCTGGTCACCACCGAGGAGCTGCTCAGCCAGCTCGGCCCGGTGTCGGGCCTGGCCAAGGTGCTGGACCGGCTCGGCGACGACAGCGACGTCGCGGTCGACCTGGGCCACGTCGCCGCCGGGGTCGAGCTGGTCCTGGAGGGTCTGCACCTGACCCGCCGGGTCGACAAGGAGAGCGTCGGCGGCCGGACGGTCTACGGCGCGTGAGCGACCCCCGCTTCCGCTACGGCCCCTGGCACGGGGGTCCGGACCCCCTCGCGCCGCCGTACGACGTGCGGCGGGCGCTCGACGAGATCGGCCAGGACGTGCTCGCCGGCGGGTCGCTGCGCGAGGCCCTGCGCGACCTGATGCGCCGCGGTGTCGACGGCCGCCGGGGCCTCGACGAGCTGCGCCAGCGGGCCCGTCGGATGCGCAAGGCCGCCCAGCGGCGCGGCGACCTGGCCGGCACCCTCGACCAGGTCCGCGCCGCGCTGGACCAGGCGCTGGCAGCCGAGCGCGAGACCCTCGCCGGGGCCGATGACCCTGACGCGCGGCTGGCCGAGATGGACCTGGCCACGCTGCCCGACGACACCGCCGGGGCCGTGCGGGCGCTGGACCCGTACCCGTGGCGCTCGCCCGAGGCGCGCGCGACGTACGAGGCGATCAAGGACATGCTCCAGCGCGAGGTCCTCGACGCGCAGTTCGCCGGCATGAAGCGGTTCCTCGAGGACGGCGACCCGGAGGCGATGCGGGCCGTCAAGGACATGATGGCCGACCTCAACGACCTGCTCGCCGCGCACGCACGCGGCGAGGACACCACCGACCGCTTCGCCGACTTCATGGACAAGCACGGCGAGATGTTCCCGGAGAACCCGGCGGACGTCGACGAGCTGATCGACGCCCTCGCCCGCCGCCAGGCCGCCGCCGACCGGATGATGGCCTCCCTGCGACCCGAGCAGCGCGAGCAGCTGGGCCAGCTGATGAGCCAGGCCATGAGCGACCCCGACCTGGCCTCGCAGATGGCGCAGCTGTCGGACAACCTGCGCGCGCTGCGGCCCGGGATGGAGCGCGGACCGGCACAGATGGGCGGCGGCGAGCCGATGGGCTACAGCGCCGCCGTGGAGGCGATCGCGGACCTCGCCGACCTCGAGGCGCTCGAGCAGCAGCTCTCCGAGGCCGGCGGGCCCGGGTCGCTCGACGCGGTCGACGTCGACACCTTGGAGAAGCAGCTCGGCGGTGAGGCGGCCGCCGACATGCGGGCGCTGCGCGAGCTCGAGCGCGAGCTGGAGCGGCAGGGGTTCCTGACCTCGGGCGACGACGGGCTGCGGCTGACGGCCCGGGCGGTCCGCAGGCTGGGGGAGACCGCGCTGAAGAAGGTCTTCGACCAGATCGCCGCGTCCGGGTCCGGTGACCACGACGACCGGCGCACGGGGTCGGCCGACGAGCCGACGGGGCTGACGCGGCCGTGGGAGTTCGGCGACGACCTTCCGCTCGACGCGGTCCGCACCGTCTCCAACGCCGTACGGCGCGGGGGTCTGGTCTCGACGAGCTCGACCACCGAGCGCTCGACCACCGAGGGCTCGGCCGCCGGGGGCTCGACCACCGAGCGCTCGGCCACGGGGGCTCGACTGCCGGGGGCTCGACCACCGGGCGCTCGACCACCGGGCCGCTGCTGCTCGTGGACGACTTCGAGGTCGTCGAGACCGAGAAGCGCACCTCGGCGGCGGTCGCACTGCTCGTCGACCTGTCGTTCTCCATGGTGAACGAGGGCCGGTGGGGGCCGATGAAGCAGACGGCCCTGGCGCTGTCGCACCTCGTGCAGACCCGGTTCCGCCAGGACGCGCTGGAGATCATCGGCTTCAACCTGACCGCCCGGCGGATGACGGCCGTGCAGCTGGCCGAGGCCGAGCCGGAGTGGGTGCAGGGGACGAACCTCCAGCACGCGTTGATGCTGGCAGGCCGCCACCTGCGACGCCACCCCGACGCCGAGCCGGTCGTCATGGTCGTCACCGACGGTGAGCCGACGGCCCACCTGTGGCCCGACGGCACCCCGGAGTTCCGCTGGCCCACCACCCGCGAGACGCTGCGCGCCACCGTCACGCAGGTCGACGAGATCACCCGGTGGGGGGCGAGCCTCAACCTGTTCATGCTGGGCGAGGACCCCGGGCTGGCTCGCTTCGTCGACGCCATCGCGCGACGCTCCGGTGGTCGGGTCTTCACCCCCGACATCGGCCGACTGGGGGAGTACGTCGTCGCCGACTACCTCCGGGCCCGTCGCGGTCGTCGCTGAGGCGTGCCAGTCGGTCGGACGGCCGTGTGTCCGGCGTTCTGCGGCGGATCCGGTCCGTCTGATGGACTCGATCCGCCGCAGACCCGTCAGGATGCCTGCATCCCTTGGTAATCCGCCGTGCCCGGCTCAGTTGTCGCAGACGAAGTTCGCCGGGTTGATGCTGTACGTCGGGTTGGCGTTGGAGCCGCGGTCGGAGTTGAACACCATCGACAGCTCCCACCACCCGGACGTCTTTGACGACGTCGGCGAGACGAGACCGTCCTCCGCGGCGAGGCCCTGCCAGAAGGACTGCATCGACGGCGAGAGCAGCCGCATCACCGAGTTTCCGCCGTAGGCGCCCTCGCAGACGAAGTAGCCGTTGTAGGCACCCGTGGCGTCGACCATCTTGTCGGTCTGGTTGCTCGGGCTCGGCTTGCTGACGTCGGCCTGCATGCCGTCGGGACCCCAGCCGCCGTACATGAAGTCGATGCCCTTGAAGTCCACCGTCTTGTCGCCGGTCGTCTTCCCATTGAGCACCGTCACCATGTCCAGCTTGTCGGCTCCGTGACCGCCGTAGAGCCGGTCGTGCTGCCAGCCGCCCCACACCTGGTCGTCACCGTGACCGCCGAAGATCACGTCGTCGTCGAGCCCGGAGGTCCCGACCGGCGACGCCTCCTTGGTCGGCACCAGCGTGGCGTAGCTGTCGCCGACGAAGGTTCGGTTGCCCCAGATCTGGTCGTTGCCGGACCCGCCGTGGGTGACGTCGTTGCCAAGGCCACCGAGGAGGACGTCGGTCCCGCCCACGCCGCCGCTGGTCACCGAGGTCGGCACCGGGTACGTCGTCGTGGTGCGCTTGAGCGTGCCGGCCGCGATCTGCTCGCGGATGAACCCGTCGGCCTCGAACGGCTTGCTGGCTGTGGCGCGCACGGAGGTGACGACCTCGCCGAGGTCACCGAGCACGGAGTCGTCCCCGGCGTTGCCCTCGAGCTTGTCGTTGCCGAGCTGGCCGTAGAGCTCGTCGTGACCGTCGTTGCCGTGGCCCTCGTCGTCGCCGTAGGCACCGGTGCCCTCGTCGCCGCGGGCCGACAAGACCTTGCGGACGAGCAGCTTGCCCGTCGTCGACTCGCCGGAGCCCTTGTACGACTGGTAGGTCCACACACCGTTGGTCGGAGTGCGCTCGACCTTGCCGTTGTCACCGAGCACGGCGTCGTTGCCCGCGTCGCCCCACAGACGGTCGCCGCCGTCCAACACCTTGTTCGGCGAGGTGGGGAAGCCGCCCTTGCCGGCGGTGCCGAACAAGCCGGTGAAGCCGTTTGCTGTGGTGACGTCGTTGGACGAGCCGCCGAGGATGTCGTCGTCGCCGTCGCCGCCCTTGATGAAGTCAGGCGAACCCGACGACCCCCCGGGGTTGGTGTTGCCCTCGAGCCAGTCGTCGCCCGCGTCCCCGGCGATCGTGTCGGCCCCGCCCTGGCCGTAGACCAGGTCGCGGTCGGCGTTGCCCCGGATGACGTCGTTGCCCGAGACCATCGTCGACGGCGAGGTCTTAGCCACGACCGCAAGGTCGTAGAGCGTCACCGTCCGTGCAGCCTGCTTGGTGTTGGCGTCGGTCCCCGACCGCGTGATGCGGCCGTTGTCACCGAGGATCACGTCGGCGCCGTCGGTGCCGTCGGCCTCGTCACCACCGAACAACAGGTCACCGTCGTCTCGGACGCCGGCCAAGTCGGTCGGGGCCTGGGCCAGACCGGAGCCACCGACGATGTCGTCCGCCCCGGCGTTGCCGCTCATGGTGTCCGCGCCGTTGTCGCCGGACATCACGTCGTCGTCGTCCCCGCCGGACATCAAGTCGTTCTGCCCCTGGCCGAACATCCGGTCGAGGCCGCTGTCGCCGTAGAGCTGGTCGGCTCCGGAGGCGTTCGCCGGTGCGGCCGACTGCGAGGCGCGCCAGACGTCGTACTCCTCGACGCTCGCCGTGGCGCCGAACCCGGTCACACGGCCGTTGTCGCCGAGGACCACGTCGTTGCCGGCGTCGCCGCGTACCAGGTCACCGCGAGCCGTCATCTCCCCAGCGGGCTGTCGGTCCCTGTCGTCGATCTTCTCGCCCATGACCGCCTCGGTGGCGCCCTGCTGAGAACCGCCGACGAGCACGTCGTCCTCGGTGCCGCCCCGCAGGGTGTCGGCGCCGCTGTTGCCGTCGACGACGTCGTTGCCGCCGTCACCGGCGAGCGTGTCGTCGCCGGACTGGCCGAACACCCGGTCACCCTCGGTGCCGCCGCTGACGACGTCGTCGCCGTAGCTGCCCGCCGCCGGCTCGGAGCCCTCGGACGGCACGTCGAACAGCGTGCGCGTCTTCGCGACGCCGTTGTCGCCGAGAATCGTGTCCGTGCCCGCGTCGCCGTACAGCTCGTCACCGGTGTCGGTGGTCGTCTCCCACGTGCGCGCCGTGCCGTCGAGCCGGGTGTCGACGCCCGAGCCTCCGGTGACGGCGTCGGAGCCGTCGTCACCGTGGATCGTGTCCTTGCCGGGACCGCCCTCGATGTCGTCGTCGTTGCCCTCGCCACGGATGCTGTCGGCACCGCCCTGACCGTAGATGCGGTCGTTCTCGCTGCCGCCGAAGAGCCGGTCGTCGCCGGACGCCTTGTCGACGAGGACGTCCTCGAGCTGGAGCCCGATCGCGTTCCCTCCGCCGTCGCGCGCCGGCTGGGCGTTGTCGCCGGCGATGAAGTCGTTCGCCTGTCCGCCATAGACGGTGTCGTCGCCGTCGGCCGCGCCCGTGCCGGTGGTGCCGCCGACGAGCACGTCGACGTCCTCCCCGCCGTAGAGCGTGTCGTCGTCCTCGTTGCCCTCCAACGCGTCTTTGCCGAGGCCGCCGTACAACGTGTCGTCGCCGGTGTTGCCCAGCAGACGGTCCTCTCCCATGTCACCGAGCAGCTCGTCGTTACCGGCTGAGCCGCGCAGCAGGTCGGTACCGTCCTCGCCGCGGACCGTGTCGTTGCCCGCGCCGCCCACGCCGAGGTCGTCACCGAGACCCTCGGCTATCGAGTCGCCTCCGGCGCCGCCGAACATCGCGTCGTTGCCGTCCTGACCGAAGAGGCAGTCGGCGTCGCCGGTGCCCTTCCACCCGAGGGTGTCCAGCGCGGTGTCGACCGGGACGTCCACGAGTCCGGCGGTCACCACGCGGTCACCGACCACGCCGGCGTCGTCCGCGTCGTTGTCGACGTTGCCGTCGCCGTCGAGGTCGAGCTTGCCGCCGGAGACGGCGTAACCGTCCACCCGGCCGGTGTCCGCGGAGGTGATCGCGCCGTCGCCGTCGAGGTCGACCCGACCCTGCGGCCCCGTCCCGGATCCCTTGAGAACGATGACTCGGGACAGACAGCTGGACATGGCGCCGTCAGTGCCGCCGGCGTCGTGGTTCGACACCTTGCTCTCCAGCTCGGGTCCGGTCGGCGTGCCGACCAGCCCGTTCGAGGTGAGTCCGGCGGAGCCCGGGGGAGCGGTCGCGGTGTAGCTCATCCCGGACACGGTCCCGCCGTCGCCGAGGACGATGTCACCGTCGCCGCCGCTGTTCACGGCGTCGGAGCCCGTGCCGCCCAGCGCGACGTCGGATCCCGTGCCGGTGGCCATGAGGTCCTGGCCGGGGCCGCCGTCGGCGTAGTCACGCCCGCCACGACCGAAGACGCGGTCGTTGCCGTCTCCGCCCCGCAGCTCGTCCTGGCCGCCGGTGGTGCCGTCGGAGGCCGGACCTTCGTCGCCCTCGAGGGTGTCGTCCCCCTCGTTGCCGCACAGGGTGTCGTCGCCCTCACCGCCAGTCACGGCGTCCGCGGACGGCCCACCGGCGATCCAGTCGTCACCGGCCTGGCCGTCCAGCGTGTCGAGACCGGGTCCGCCGGATCCCACGCTGTCAGCGCACGCCTTGTCGCGGAAGCTGCCGGAGACGAACCCGTCACCGAAGATGGTGTCGTTGCCGACGTGACCGGTGATCCGGTCGTTACCCGTGCCGCCCGAGAGCGTGTCGGCGAGGTCCATCAGCTCGTCGCCGGGCTTGGTGCCCTTGCTGCCGGCCTTCTCCCAGCGGCCCTGGAGCTTCGTGAGCTCGGTCCTTGACAGGCCGGGCCCGCCGCTGATCTGGTCGTCGCCGTCGTCGCCGGCCACGGTGTCCCCACCGTTGTCGCCGCTGAGGTTGTCCGCGCCCTCCCCACCCGTGATCGAGTCGGTGCCGAGACCGCCGGAGACGATGTCGTCGTTGGCGCCGCCGTTGAGCTGGTCGTCGCCGCTGTTGCCGGCGATCCGGTCGTTGCCGTCGTCACCGTTGACGACGTCGTTCCCGGCTCCCGTCGTGATGGTGTCGTTGCCCGTCCCGCCGTCGATGGTCATGGGGACGGTGAACGGGTGCGTCTTGCCAGCCAGGTCCACGCCGGCACCCGCCTCGACGGTGTCGTCACCGTCAGCGGCGTTGCCGACGATGCGACCACCGGCCGGCACCTTCAGCTCCTGGTAGATGCCGAACGCCTCGACCGAGACCGGCGTCTGCTGGCCCTGGACCACCGGGCCGAGCTGCTTGATCTTGAAGCGCTCCTTCGGCTCGTCCTCCGACACGTTGCGACCGGTCTTGTTCGTGCCCATCTTCAGCACGAGGTTGCCGCCCGACTCCACACCGAGGACCGGGGGCTTCGGCTCGCACCTGATCTCGAAGAGCTTGAGCGGCGGCTTCAGCCGGTAGAGCTCGACGTCGTAGCGGAAGGTCTTGATGAAGAGGTCCACCTCGACGAAGAAGCCGAGGAAGAAGTCCATCCAGCCGCTGAGCTCGAAGAGACAGATCGGGTTGTCGACGGCGCGGATCTCCTTGATGCGGAGCTTGCCGTCCTTGTTCGGGTCGTTGAGGTCACCGGCCAGGGTGATGCTCACCCCGCCGTAGATGCCGACGCGGAAGATCTTGATCGACACCGAGCCCTCGAGCTGGACCGCCAGGGTCAAGGTCATCTCGGGGGTTTCGTTGCCGGCGGCGTCGTAGTCGTCGATGTAGAGACCGTCCAGCATCGCCGACGGGTCGAAGGTGCCCGGGTCGTTGAGCAGGGCGTTGCGCAGGCCGAGGGTGTCGTAGCCGAGCGCCAGGTGGGCGCCGAAGGTCACGCTGAGACCCACGCCGATGTCGACCGGCACGGGACCGGCCATGAACGGCCCGAACTTCAGCCCGATGCCCGCGGTCGCCCGCAGCGTGCCGAGGTCGAGGCGGACCAGGGTGGCGTCCTCGCCCAGCAGGAGTCCGAAGACCTCGGAGAAGTCCTCCATGAAGGGGAACGAGATCGCGGTGCCGGTCAGCTTCGGCTTGCCGATCGCCTTGCTGATCGTCGTCGCGCGCTCCTTGCCGGTGCAGCCGGTCGACGCGCACGGCTGGGTCTGGATGACCTTGGTGCTGCCGCGCAGCACACTGCCGCCCTTGTCGGTCGACGTGCAGTCCTTGGGCATGCGCCGCTCGGTCTTGGTCGCCTGCGGTGACTTCTGGGTGCCGGTGGCGTTGACGCCGTTGGCGCCCGCGGCCTGCGGGTTGGGGTTGAGGGTCATGGCGCCGCCGCAGGGACCTGACTTGCTCTGCTTGGGCTTCGTCTTGAACGACCCCGCTGCCTTCACGTCCGGCACCGGCAGGTCGGGGAGGTCGATCCCGATCTTCACCGGGTCGTACTCGTCCACGGGGGAGGCGCCGAGCGGGATCAGCAGGTTCTGCTTCGCGTCGCTGATGTTGGCCACGATGTCGAGCACCTCGACCGCCTTGCGGACGAACCCCAGGCTCGAGCCCGACGCGCCCGACAGGATGTCGAGCAGCGAGACCTGCTCCTGGCCCATGAGCATGGCGATGTCGGAGATCACCGGCACGGGAGCGCGTACGGCGTCGATGAGAGGCTTGTAGGGCTTGACCTGCTTGGCGACGCCGCGGATGACGTCACCGGCGAACTTGTCGACGAAGGTGCCGGCGTCGAGGTAGAGGCTGCGGTACTCGACTGACCAGGCCTTGTCCAGGTCCTTGGCGACCGTCCAGATCGGGTCGCCGGCTTGGTTGAACTTCATGTCGATGATGCCGTGCACCGAGGGCAGCGCCGCGTCGGGGTTGCCGTTGCGGGGGTTGACGCCGGTGACGAAGTACATGTTGAGCCGGCCCTTGGCCACGAGGTCGACGCCCTCGACCTTCGCGAGTCCTTGCGAGACCGTCAGGTCCTTGAGCTCGCCGGCGGCGATGGCCTTCGCGGTGCCGTTGACGGCTTTGTCGAGGTCGATGCCGAGGTCGATCGTTGCCTGGCTCCGTTCCCCGTCCTTGCCGTCGTACGCCGTGGCCTGTAGCAGACCGAGGGTCAGCGACTGGCAGCTCTTCGGGTTGTAGCCGGCGAAGGGGCTGCCGCTGTCGAAGGCCGTCGACACCGGGTTCACGGGGCAGCCGTCGCCGGCCTCGTACGACGTGGGCAGCTCGATGGCGGCGGTCAACCCCAGCTTGCTGTTGGTGAGGTCGAGGTAGGGGCCGGTGGTGCGGTCGATGCCGAGCGTGAGGTTCAGGTCCCACGTCACGGCGGAGTTCAGGCGGAAGTCGGCCGCGAGCGGCAGGCCGGCGAGGCCCGACTCGAACGGCACCTGGTACGTCGTTGCCTTGTCCTTGCCGAGCTTCAACGGGATCTCGACACCGGTGACGTCGCCGACGGTGTTCTTCGACAGGTCACACGCGGCCGTGCCGCAGGTGAGCTTCGTGCTGAAGGACAGCACGTCGCCCATGGTGGTGCCGTCCGGCGTCACGACCTCGCCCGCAGCGTCCCGGGCCGCCTTCTCGAGCGCGGCGGGGTAGCTCGTTGACTTGCTGTCTATGTTGTTGAGCGGGGTGTCCTCGGGCAGGTTGCCGAGCGCGCCCTTCATCATCGTCTCGCCGAGCTCGAGGCCGTAGGCGTCGAGGAGCGGGACGAGCCACGACCCGGCGGTGGCGTCGGAGCCGACCAAGGGCAGGTCGGCGCCGTCCGTGGCGGAGTCGGCCAGGGACGAGACGGCCCCACCGGCGTCGCCGAAGACGTCACCGAGACTCCCGAGCGCGAGCGGGGTGGTGCCGTCGTCGAGGTTCTTCACGTTGTCGGCGACCTTCACGGTCGGGGTGACGATGCCGGTGCCGTCGATCGTCGCGGCGTACGTCACGTCGCCCAGGACCTGGCCGAGTGTGCCGTCGGAGGCCTTGACGGTGCTGGCCGAGACGGCCGCGCACAGCGCGCCGCTGACACCGGTGCCGCAGGACACAGGAGCGCCGGCGCCGTTGCCCAGCTTCGGGGTCAGACTGGTCATGTAGGCCGGCACGAGAGCGTCGGACGCGCCGACCATGGTGAAGGCGACGTCGGCCTTGATCGTCGACGACGCAGGCACGGAGTAACCGTCACCGGGCTCGAACCAGGTGCGGCCGGTGCCGGTCAGCTTCGCGCCCTCGCAGGCGAGGTAGTCCGCCTTCGCGCTGGCGATCGTGCAGGTCGCGCCGGTGGTCGTGTTGGTCAGTTCCTTGCCGATCAGTCCAGCGCCCTCGAACCCGCGGCCCGGGTCGACGAGCACGTTCGGGAGGACCTGGTAGGCCACCCCGTTGGTGAACGACTTGGCGTTGGTCAGCGCGCTGGTGCACTCCAGCTGGTGCAGGAGCACGGTCTTGACCACGCAGGCGCCCTCGACCGTGCGCGTCGCGCCCGCGCCCTTGTAGGTGCGGACGACGTCGCCGATGACGACGCCCTTGGCCATGAAGTCCGCGGCGGTGTCGGTCAGCCACGTGGGGCTCGTGTAGGTGAGGGTGTAGGCCTCGCCCGAGGCCCAGCTGCGAGCGACCTCCGGCGTCGTGGTGGTGTCCGGCGGCAGGGTGCACGACAGTCCGTCGCCACTGGCGGAGGCCCCGGTGCACTCCAGCTTGTCGGAGCCGCGGACGGCCTTCGTCGTCGTGCCGGACAGGTTGGCGAGCTTGGTCGTGGCGTCCAGCAGGGTCGTCCCGGTGCCGGTGTTGGTGCCGCTGACCGCGACGGTGCCGGTGACCTTCGAGACGGGGTTGGGGTCCGGGTCCTGGGCCGTGCCGGTGAGCCCGCCCTTGACCCCGAGCTGGACGTCGGCAGGACCGAGGCCGGCGCGCAGGTCGACGGTCTCGCTGCCGACCTGGACACGCATCTTGGTCACGCCCGAGCCCTTGAGGACCTTGACCTGGTCGAGCGCGGTGTCCGGGTTCGTGGGCACGGCGATCCGGAGGCGGACCTCCGACGACCAGGTGGGCTTCACGGCCGTGCCACCCTCGAGCTGGCGCAACCAGTACTCGGTGCCGTTCTCGACGGGGAAGGACAGAGCCAGGTCGGGCTCGCTGCCACTGTCGGGCGCGGTCACGTCGAGCACGAGGGCCGGCTTGCCGTCGACGCTCTGCACGTCGAGGGCGACGGTGGCGCCCGGGACGGTGGCCTTCAGCTTCGTGGCGACGCGGTCGCGGAGGGCATCGAGGTCGGCGGGTGCGGTCTCCAGTGCGCCCGTCCCCGGACATCCACCCGGCTGGTCGCACTCCTCGCGCGGCTCGTCGGCCAGGTTGTTGATCGCGGCCGCCGCTTCGCGGACGTCCTGCAGCTGCGGGACGAACGCGGACGGCGCGATCCCGATCAGCGGGATGGGGGTGATCCACCCCGCGAGCTGGCTCTGCTGGATGCCGTCGGCGGCGTCGTACAGCCCCCCGAGCGCGACCGAGCGGACCGCGGTCGGGTCACCTTCGATCACGTAGGGGTCGCCGGCCAGCCAAGCATTGTCTGTCTTGTAGTTGTCGAAGTTGTCAGCCGTCTTCAGGCCGTCGGGGTCCTCGATCTTCCCGCCGGCGAGGGCGCTCGCACGCCACGTCGGGGTGAGGTCACCACCAGTCGTCTCGCCCTGCTCGACACAGGTGAGGGTGGTAGCGGCGACCTGGAACGCAGAGCACTGCGCCCCGGTGCGCAGGTTGACGAGGCTGAGGGTGAGGACCGTCCCGGACACCAGCTTCGGTCCGAGAACACCGTCCAGGAAGTTCGCAGTCTCGTCCGTGAGCACCTTCCCGGTGGCGTCGGCGGAGGTGGCGGCGCCGGCGACCTGGGGGGCGACGTCCTGAGGCTTGAGGGTGTCGCGCCAGCCGTCGGACAAAGTCACCGTTGCCGGCTTCGCCTGGTCCTTGACCGTGTCCTTCAGGTCGACCGGGTAGTCGAGCTCTGCCGTGTACGTGCCGCCGGGCAGCTCGTCGGCCGACGCCGTCAACGTGCCGGCGGCGGAGAGGGCCACCGACCCGACCGTCTCGACGCTCGCGGGATCGTCCACCCCCGACAGCACGTCGGAGAGCATCGCGGCGTTTGACCTGCCGCCGATGGAGGACGCCGCCTTGATGTCGGCGCGCAGCGGTGTGGCGCCGCTCGTGGAGAGCGCGAGCCCCGACCCCTTGAGGGCGACCTTGGTCATGCCGACCATGCCGGTCGCCTTGTCCGCAGAGAACTCTCCGTTAGCGGTGATGCCGGCCACCGACACCTCGGGGTCGGAGCCGTCGACCGCGAGGAAGGCGCGGTCCGAGACGGCGACGGGCGTCGCGTCGGTCGAGGTCTTCTCGAGGAGGAGACCGAGAGTGCCCGCCATGGAGACCGTGCCGAGGTCGACGCTCATCCGAGGACCAGGAGCGAGGTCCGTGCCGGGGTCGACACTGATGCCGCGAAGGCGGGCGTCAGGACGGAAGAGATCAGCGAAGTTGTAGGACAGGCTCGCGGCGTCCGGGTTACTCGCGCTGACGACCGGGAACGTGAGCGCACGCGCCGATGCGTTGTAGGCCGCCTTCGTCACGGCTTCGCCGGGCAGCGCACTGAGGCGAGCGGCGAGCTCCTGGGCGGTGCGAATCCGACGCTGGGCGGTGAACGAGGCCGTGGTGCCGTCGCCGCTCGTGGCGTCGAAGGTCACCGACACCTCTGGCTCGACCGCCGAGCCGGTGATGGCGACGTTCTGCGTCGGGTTGGTGCCGACCGTGGCCGCGTTCTCGCCGTTGGCCTGGATCGCGCCACCACCGGTCACCGACCACTTCACCTTGCCTGCGATCGGCTCGGCCGTGCGGGCCTGGCAGTACCACGTGGTGCCGGGCACGGTGGTGGCTGCCGGAGGGCTGGTGTTCGCCCGGCCGCAGGAGACGGCCGCTGCTCCCTGGCTCTCGATGAGCTTGTTGAGCGGCTCGGCGGCGGAGCCCAGCTCGGACACCGCGGTGTCGACGAGGGGGAGGCGTGGGTCCATACGGGCCTGGGCGTTGCTGTAGGCCGCCGCCATCTGCGACAGGGCGACGATGGCGTCGCCGGCAGTCACCTTGGCGAGGTCAGTGAGCCCGGCGTCCGCGGTGACCTCCGGGGCATCGAAGGAGAATGAGCCGTCGCCACGTGCGGTCGGCTTCATCTGCGTGGCCGTCAGCGCCTGCGTCACGGTGCCGTTGCCGGTGCCGGGCACCAGGTCGCTGTCCAGACCGAGGCCGATGTCGACCGCCCCGCCGACGGTCGTGAAGGCCAGCTCGGTGAACGGCGTGGTCTGCCACTCGGACGGGGTGATCGCGAGGCTGCCGTCCGGGTCGTTGAGGTCGAAGTCGGCCGTGACGCGGTAGTCGGTCGCGCCCTTCGCGGTGACGTCGCTGAAGCCGTAGCGCGACGCCACCGCCAGGTCGGCGCGGGAGCCGTCGAGCTCCACGCCGATCGCGCTGTTCGTCGGGTCCAGGGTCACCGAGTCATCCGCGGCGATGTCGAGACGCAGCGTGCCGTCGATGGTCCCTGTGACAGGGGTCCGCCCGGTGTCGCCGTTGGTGCCGTCGAGGAACAGCCGCTCGTCGGAGTGGAGGGCGTAGAGGAAGCCGTCGGTGGTGCCCGCGAGGTCGATCACGACGGTGTCGCCCGCCGGGTCCAGCGACACGTCGATGCCGCGGGGGGCCCCGGCCTTGTCCAGCGCAGACACGAGGTCGGACAGCCCACCGGCGCCGCCTCCGGAAGCGGCGAACGTCGAGGCCGCCGCTCCGAGCGTGCTGGCGAACAGGGTGTCCAGCCCGAGGACGTCGCTGACCGACTGACCGGCCAGGGGCAGACGAGCCTGCAGGGTCGGAGTGGCTGCCAGCTGGTCCAGCGTCAGGGACAGGCTCTGCACTGCGGTGCTGGTCGCCTTGGCCTGCGCCGACAGCGTCGGGTCGGCGGCGGAGGCCGGAGGCGTGGTGGTAGCGACGAGTGCCATCCCCACCAGCCCGGTCAGCGCGGTCGTGACGCCGAGGCGGCGCCCCCGCGCCGCCGGTCGACGTCGACGGTCGTGACCGCCCGACTGGTTCCCGACTGCACCCGTGCGGACATGACCGTTCGACATCGCTTGCCCCCAAGCTCTCCCAGCGCCCACACCCGCACATGCGGCCACGCGGCGACGAGATCGAGCCCGGCGAGGAATGGTCTGTGAACTCGGACATTCCACCGCATCGGCGCATGGTCAGCCAGCGACCATGGTCCTGATCGTGGAGGGGGGTGATTCCAACCGAACGGCTGATGCGATGTGACAGTTGATACCTGAAGGGGCTCGTGTGACCGCGAGTCAGCCCCGTCTAGGGACAGGTCGTCCGCGTTTCACAGGGAAACGGGCGTCGCCACGTCGATCAGCACCAGCGCCGAGTCGTCGTCGAGCGGGCCGTGGCCACGCCCGTGCTGTGCCATGAGCACGTCGCTGAGCGCCTCGGACGAGAGCACCGAAGCTGTGACGCCTGCGGCGAACGCGTCGAGGTTGGCGCCGAGGTCCTCGCCGCGGCGCTCCACCAGCCCGTCGGTGATGAGGACCAGCCGGTCCCCGGGTCGCAGCTCGACGGTGAGCGTCTCCGGCGGCCCCAGCAGCCCGCCGAGGAGCGGGCCGGAGACGTCGAGGTACTCCCCGAGGCCGTCGCGCACCAGCAACGGCGGCAGGTGCCCGGCGTTGGCGACCTCGACCGTCCGGGCGCCGTCGACAGCCGGGGGACCAAAAGCCAGCAGGCACAGGGTCGCAGTCATGTCGGGCCGGCTGCGGTGCAGCGTCAGGTCCAGCCGCTCGAGCACGTCGCGGGGGGAGTGGCCGTCCTGGGCATAGGCGCGCAGCGTGTACCGGAGCTCGGCCATGAGCACCGCCGCCTCGAGCGAGTGGCCCTGGACGTCGCCGATGAGCACGTGGGCGGTGCCCTGGTCGGTGACGAAGGCGTCGAAGAAGTCGCCGCCGATCTGTGACTGCCCGTCCGCGGCGCGGTAGCGCGCCACCAGCTGGAGCCCGTCGAGAGGCGGCAGGATCGCCGGCAGCAGGCTGCGCTGCAGGATCAACGCGGTGCGGTGCTCGGCCTCCATCGCGCGGAGGTTCTCCACGGCGACCCCGGCGGCCTGGGCGAGCTCGGCGAGCATCCGCTCGTCGTCGTGGTCGGAGACCAGGTCGCTGTCGACCGCGAGAAGCCCGACGACATCGGACCCGGAGCGGATCGCGGCGACGGCACACGTCCCCGATGCCGACGTGTCCGGAGTGCGCTGCGCCACCAAGCCACCGCCGCGGCACCGGCACCGGTCGAGGACGTGTCTGCGGCCAGCACCGACCAGGTGAGGTCGCTCAGGTCGACCCGGCCGAGGTCGGGCACCGACGCCAGCATGGTCCGCAGCGTCTCGGGGTCCACGGTCACGACGTGGCGCGGCGACAACCCGTCGGCGCGCCGCATGAGCTGGGTGGGCACCGACGGGTCGTTGCTGGTCACGAGGGCAGCACCCCGCCCGCCGAAGACCAGCTGGACGCCGGCAGCGGCGGCGTCGGAGAGGCGGGGCACGGTCGTGGCGACGTTCAGACGCAGGATGGCGCGGTTGAGCCGGCCCAGGCGGGTGGCCAGCGACTCGGCACGGCGTCGGGCCCCGGACGACCGCAGCAGCGCCCCGACGGTCGAGACCAGCTCCTGCGGCTCGATGGGGTCCACGAGGTAGGCGTCGGCGCCGCGGTCGAGCCCGGCGCTGCGGTGCTCGGGCTCCCTGGCCACCGCCGAGATGTGGACCACCGGGATGGCGGCCGTCGAGGCCGTCGTCTTGAGCTCCGTCGCGACGTCGAGCCCGCTGCGGTCGGGCAGGTGGACGTCGAGGACGATGAGGTCGACCGAGCGTGTCGCCACCGTGCGCATGGCCTCGGCGGCCGAGCTCGCCCCGATGACGTCGTACCCGGCGCGTCGCAGCCAGCTGCTGATGACGTAGCGCTTGGCCGCGGTGTCGTCGCACACCAGCACCGTGGTGCGTGCTGGACTCATGTGGGACCTCCCCCAACCGCTGGCGCCACGGACGGGTCCCGAGGCAGACGCACGCTGAACCGGCTCCCTTCACCAGGAGTGCTGGCGAGCTCCAGGGAGCCGCCCAGGGTGAGCGCGATGCGTTGGGCAAAGGCTAGCCCGAGACCGGTGCCCTTGACCTCCGCATGGAGAGGACTGCGAGCCTGGAAGAATTCCTCGAACACCCGGGCCCGGTCCTCCTCGGCGATGCCGATGCCCGTGTCGGCCACCTCGAGGACCACGGTGTCCGGCGTCGTCCGGGCCGTCAGCTCGACGTGGCCCTCGGCGGTGAACTTGGCGGCGTTGCTCAGCAGGTTGCGCAGGATGTGGCGCAGCAGGGTGCGGTCGGTGTGCAGCACCGATCCCGGCTCGGGTGCCCGCACGTGGAGCGCGACGGTGCGGCGCAGGAGGGGGCGGGTCACGCCCGACAGCTCCTCGAAGAGCTCGGCGAGGTCGACGGCGTCAGGGGTGGCGTCCCTCCGGCCCGACTCGGCAGCGGCGAGGTCGAGCAGCTCGTCGACCAGCCCGAGGAGGTCACGGGCGCTCGCCTCGATGAAGTTCACCTGCTCGCGCTGCTCCCCGTCGAGCTGTGACTCCGCGCCGGAGTCGAGCAGCAGGCGCGCGAGCCCGATGATCGAGTTGCTGGGGGAGCGCAGCTCGTGGCTGATGTTGCGCATGAACCGGGTCTTGGCCTCGCTGGCCTCCCGGAGCTGGCGGCTCTTGTCGTCGATCTCGGCGTAGAGCGCCACCACGCCCTGGTTGGTGCGCTCCAGCTCCTCGGACAGCTCGTGGTAGAGCCCGATGATGCTGTCGGCGTCCTCGGCCGACTCCGCCTCCATGCGCTCGCGCGGGCTCTCGTCGCGCGACTGCAGCTGCGCCAGCACCATCATCAGGTCACGGCCCTGGTCGTGCAGGTGGTCGGACCAGGTGGACCGGCTCGGCTCGGCCAGCCGCCGCAGGAGGGTCGCCACCTCCGGGGCCGTCAGCGAGTGCACCAGCTCCTCGACCGTCAGCGCGACCGTTGCCTCGTCCTGGTCGTCGCCGAGGCTGGTCCGGTCGACCAGGAGGGCCACCGCCGGAGCACTCGCGGCCCAGCTCACCGGCTCGTGCTCGCGCCCGGCGGCGGCGGCCGAGGAGGTCGGGGTGCACCGGACCTGCAGCGGCTCCCCGGGCGCGGCGGACAGCTCGACGCGTCCTCCGCCGACCACCGCCAGGTCGTGCGCCAGGGAGCCGATGCAGACGGTCAGCCGTGTCGCGACAATATCCGGAGAGCCGAGCGCGAGGGCCGTGGTGCGCACCGCCTCACGAGCGCGCAGGACGTCGACCTCGCCGGTCACCTCCACCGTGTGTCCCAGGTCGTCACTCCTCACGCGAGCCGCCTCCGTCGAGCCGGAGTGCGAGCACCCCCGCGTCGTCGCGCCCTCCGCCGGCGGCACGCAGCACCGCGGCCGACAGGACGACGGGGGAGCTGGCCAGGACCCCGGGAAGGTCCTGCACCTTCCACCGGTCGGTGAGCCCGTCGCTGTGCATCACCAACCACTGACCGCGTTCGAGGCGTACGTCGACCTCGCGCACCGCGGGCGCGTTGTGCCCCACGATCCCGGGCTGGGAGACCAGCTGCGAGCTGGCGGAGGCGTCGACGACCCGGCCGGCGATGTTGCCGATCCCGGCGTAGGTGAGGGTCCGGCTCCGGTGGTCGACCAGGGCGACGGCGACCGCCGCTCCGCGGGTGTCGCGGAGCGCTTCGTGGAGCTCCTCGAGGAGGTGGCCCGGCGAGGTCCGTCGGCTGGCGAGGAACGTCCGGACGGCGGCGTCGGAGGCGCGGGCCGCCATCGGTCCGTGGCCGAGCCCGTCGACCATCATGACGATGCTGCCGTCGTCCACCGCCCGGTGCGCGTAGGCGTCGCCGCAGACGCTCTCGCCGGGCAGCGGGCGCAGCAGCCCGCCGAAGAGGTCGGAGCCGACAGTCGGGTCGGCGTCTCCGTCGCCGCGGCGCCAGAACTCGGCGCTGACCACGGTCCCCAGCCCGGGCACGGAGTGCAGGTCGAGGCGGTCGGCGAAGCGGCGTACGGCGCCCAGGCCGATGCCCAGCGTGCCCGTCGTGGTGACCCCGTCCACGCTGAGGGCCGCGATGTCGCGGGTCCCCGGCCCGTGGTCGAGGGTGAGCACGCCGACGCCTGCCGTCCCGCCGCGGCGCAGCACCCGGAGCAGCACGGTCCCCTCCCGGGCGTGCTTGACCAGGTTGGAGGCCAGCTCGGAGGCGGCCACCGCCACCTCTTCCACCTGGTCGTCGCCGAGCTGCACCTGCCGCGCCATCTCGGCTGCGCGGCGGCGTACGGACGCGCAGGTGCTCGGCTCCTCGACCCGGATCCAGACCGACTCGTCGGTGCTGGAGGAGCCGAGGTCGTGCGGGGAGGTCACCTGGACCACTTGGTGACGGTGACGGTGGTGCCCTCGCCCGGCGTGGAGGTGATGTCGAACTCGTCGACCAGGCGGCGCGCGCCGGACAGCCCCAGGCCCATGCCCGTGCCGCTGGTCCACCCGTCCGTCAGCGCCTTGTCGAGGTCGGAGATGCCGGGGCCCACGTCGCTGAAGGTGACGCGGATGCCCGCGCGGTCGTGGAGGCTGACGTGCTCGATGACGACGGTGCCGCCGCGGCCGTAGATGACGGTGTTGCGGGCCAGCTCGCTGGTGGCCGTCACCAGCTTGGTCTGGTCGATGAGGGAGAGCTTCGCGGCGACCGCCTGGGTGCGGACGGCCTGACGGACCCGGACCACGTCGGCGTCGTCGGTGACCGGATGACTCTCGGTGGGCCGCTCCCCGAGGCGGGACGTCATCGCACGCGCGAGCGCAGGACCCGACCCCGGCGCTCGGACTCGAGCAGGCGGTCCAGCAGGTCCATGCCACGGTCGACGTCGAGCGCGGTGCGGACCCCGGGCAGGGTGAGCCCGAGCTCGACGAGGGTGATGGCCACGGCGGGCTGCATGCCGACCAGCACGGTCTGGGCGTCCAGGACCCGGGAGGTCGAGGCGATCATCGAGATCATCCGACCGATGAAGCTGTCGACGATGTCGAGCCCGGAGATGTCGATGAGCACGCCGCGCGCTCCCGTGGCGACGAGCTTCTCGCCGAGGTCCTCCAGCAGCTGGGTGGCGGTGTGGTCCTCCAGGTCGACCTGGATGCTGACCAGCAGGACGTCGCCGATGCGCAGGACCGGGATGCGGTTCATCCGTCGGCCCGCGCCCCGCCGCGCGCGACGATGTCCAGCCCGGACTCGCGCAGCGCGAGCAGCAGCGCGTCGGCCAGGCTCGACTTGGTGGAGATGTCGCCGAAGTCGATGCCGAGACCGACCACCGTCTGGGCGATCTGGGGGCGGATGCCCGAGATGATGCACTCCGCGCCCAGCAGCCGGGCGGCCTGGACCGTCTTCAGCAGGTGCTGGGCGACCTGGGTGTCGACCGCCCCGACGCCGGTGATGTCGATGATGGCGTGCTCGGAGCCGGTGTCGACCAGCGCCTGGAGCAGGCTCTCCATGACGACCTGGGTGCGGGCGGAGTCGAGGGTGCCGACCAGCGGCAGCGCGACGATGCCGTCCCACAGCTTCACGACGGGGGTCGCCAGCTCCATGAGGGTGTCGGCCTGCTCGGCGATGACGCTCTCGCGGGTGGCGGCGTAGGTCTCGAGCATGAAGAGGCCGAGGTCGTCGACGCGGCGGGAGAGGCCGGCGAAGCCGCGGTAGCCGTCGGTGGCGTCCTGCGCCTCGAGGACCGAGAGCACCGCCTCCTTGAGACCGAACACGCCGACCGCGGTCTCGGTGGGGGTGAACCCCTGACGTGCTCGGGTGCGGCTGACCTCGGCGAGCAGCCCGCGGACGTCGGCGTACGCGTCACCGGAGACCCCGCCGCTACCGGAGGCGGCCGCCTCCTCGGCGGCGACGATGCCGTCGAAGATGTCGCGGCAGTCGCGCTCGAGCTCGGAGCGAGTCATGCGCCCGGCCAGGGTCGCGGCGGCGACGTCGACCCAGCGGGACAGCACCGCCTCACGGTTGGTGCGGAGCAGCTCCACCCAGGACGGGTCGGGCGCGGAGGTGGTCATCGGGCTCCCTGGCTCGGTCGACGCGTGGGACGGGCCGATCCTGCCACGTCGCGTAGCGTTGAGGGGTGGCCATGGACCGTAAACGCGCCTACTTCTGGCTCATGGGGTTCTGCGTGGCCCTCATCGTGCTGGCGTGGACCGTGGTCAAGGACGTGTCCCTGGTCGCGGCAGCCGTCATGACCGTCGTCGCGGCGGTGATCCCGCCGATCGCGTCGACCGTGGCGAACTTCGGCGTCCTCAGCGGACGACGCCGGCTGGACTTCGACGAGACGCCGACGCGGCGCCCCGAGCCCTACGAGTACGACGGCCACGACGACCTCTGACTCCGGCTCCTCAGCCGGCGAGTCAGCCGGCGAGCAGCTGCAGCGTCTCGAGGCGGTTGGGCGCTGTGCGCGGCTCGGTCCCCACGTGGGCGCCGGCGATCGGGACGACCATCACCTCGTCGACGTCGTACGACGCGGCCAGCTCGGCCACGCGCGCCCGCGCCTGCTGGGCGTCGCCGATGACGTAGCGGGCAGCCATCTTGTCGAGCAGCTCGACCTGCGCCGGTGGCGCCTCGACCTTCTCGGCTTCCTCGACCAGCGCCTGCGGACCCAGCGGTTGCCCGGTGCGCAGGGCCAGCATCATCTGCAGCTGGGGGAGGGCCCGGCGACGTGCCTCCTGGGCCGACTCGGCCACCGAGGCGTTGACCGTGAGGAAGGTGCGCGGCGCGTCGAGGTGCTCCGAGGGCTGGAAGGTGGAGCGGTAGAGCTCCAGCGCCTCGGCCGTGCCGGACCCGGAGAAGTGGTGGGCGAAGACGTAGGGCAGTCCGCGCGAGGCGGCGAGCCGGGCGGAGTAGTCCGACGACCCGAGCAGCCACACCTGCGGCACGCCGCCGGCCACGGGGGTCGCCCGCAGGACCGACTGGTTCCCGCGGACGCTGATGTGCGCGCCCTCGGGGGCCATCATCGTGAGCACGTTGTCGACGTACTCGGGGAAGCGGGACACCGCGTCCTCGCTGACGCCCCCGGCTCCGTGACGCAGCGCGAAGCTGGTGACCGGGTCGGTGCCGGGCGCGCGACCGAGGCCGAGGTCGATGCGGCCCGGGTGGGCGGCCTCGAGCAGGGCGAGCTGCTCGGCGACCACGAGGGGGGCGTGGTTGGGCAGCATGATGCCGCCCGAGCCGACACGGATGCGCTCCGTGGCGGCGGCGATCATCGCGATCAGCACCGGCGGGTTGGTGGAGGCCACGGCCGGCATGTTGTGGTGCTCGGCCACCCAGTAGCGGTGGTAGCCGAGGGAGTCGGCGGCACGGGCCAGCTCACGCATGGCAGCGAGGGCGTCGCTCGAGGTCTGGTCGCTGCGGACCGGGACGAGGTCGAGCACGGACAGGCGCGGGAAGTCGGTCACTGGAAGCACAACGTCGCCTCGGGGCGCGGGTATTCCGGTCCGACTGCATCGCCGTCGTACCTCGTCGAGGCACCGCCGACGCTCGTCCTCTAGGGTGCGGTCTCGAGGGGCGGTAGCTCAGCCGGTCAGAGCAGAGGACTCATAATCCTTGGGTCGTGGGTTCGAGCCCCACCCGCCCTACGGGCCCCGCTGTACGACGTCGGGGGGGCGACGCTCAGTACAACGAGCGCCAGCTGCGTGCTAGCCAGGACTCGGCGCGCCAGCTGCGGGCCTCCCAGTTCTGGTCGCGCCAGCTGCGGGCTTCCCAGGTCGCGGTGGTTCGGTGGTCGCTCCAGGCGACACCTCCCCACGTCGTGCCCTTCCAGGTCGCGGCCAACCAGTTGCCCTTCCGGTCGAAACCGCTGCCGGTCCAGGTCTTGCCGTTCCAGGATCCGCCGCTCCAGGCAGTGCCGGCGCCGGACTTCTGCGCCCAGGTGCTCGCCTTCCAGGCTGATCCGAGGACGTCCACCTCGCCGGTCAGGGCCACACCGCTCCTGGGGTCCACGACGTGGGATCCACCACGCGCTGCCTCGAGCGTGCCCGTGCCGGACGACGAGGGCCACGACGGCGTGAGCAGAGGGAGGGGCGACTGCGAGGCACGGATCGCGTCGGTCTCCCCGGCACCCATGGCCGGGTGCGCCAGGGCGAGCGGACGCGCGGTGGAGCGCAGGAGCGACTTGACCTGGGCCGGCGTCAGGTTGGGCCGCTTCTGGAGCAGGAGGGCGGCCTCGCCCGCGACGAAGGCCGTGGCCTGCGAGGTGCCGCTGCCGCGGAAGAAGCGGCCGGCTGCGTCACCGAGGACCCGGCCGCCCGGGGCCATCTGGTCGACGTACGAGCCCGGGACGCGCAGCGACACGATCGACCGGCCCGGGGTGACCACGTCGGGGCGGCGGGAGAGGCTGCCCCCGTTGGTGAAGTCCGCGACGACGTCGTCGAGGACCGCACTGGTGCCCCGGACGTCGACGGCGCCGACGGCGACGACGTTCGGGTCGATGGCGGGCATCAGCAGCCGGGGATCGTCCAGACCGTCGTTGCCGGCGGCCGTGACCACCACGATGCCGGCCTTCTGGGCGTCCTCGACCGCTCGCGCCAGCGGGTCGACCTGCCACGACTGGGTGGACTCGGTGCCGTACGCCAGCGAGATGACACGCACGTTCATGCCCCGGTCGGTGCGGTGCTGGACGACCCAGTTGATCGCCGCGATGACCTGCGAGACGTCGACCGCACCGTCGCCGGCGCCGACCTTCATGTTGAGCAGCTGGGCCTCGGGCGCGACGCCGGCGAACGTCGCAGGGTTCGGGGACGAGGGGTCCCACCCGGCGTCCCGTCCGGCGATGATCCCGGCCATGTGCGTGCCGTGACCGAAGCCGTCGACGTAGCGGGCGCCGGCTGACTGGCTGTCGAAGGACAGGTCGGGACCGTTGACGACCTTGTTGGTGCCGTTCAGGCCGGGCACGGGGGCGATGCCGGTGTCGATCACGGCGACGGTCACGCCCTTGCCCGTGATGCCTGCCTTCCACGCGGACTGGATGCCCTTGCGTGCGGTCAGGGAGTGCAGCGACCCGACGTCGCGTGCCGCGGACCAGCTGCCGCTCGCGTCCAGGGCGGCGCGCTCCTGCTCCGGGGTCACGTCGCCCCACAAGGAGCTGACGATCCCCTGGCCGACGATCGGCACGTGGCCCACCACCGTCGTCGTGAGGTTGGAGAGCAGACCCGCATGGGCCGCCCCGGGGGCGCTGCTGGCGAGCAGCGCGAAGCACGCCACTGCAGCAGCTCGTCTGGTGCTCATCGACGTCATCATCTGTGTCCTCCCGACCCTCCCTGGTCGTGCACCAGCGTGGCGGCGCCCGGCGACAGCTGCGCGCGCTTTTCCGGGATATGGCCCATGTTCGTCAGCATTCGGGACATAGGTCCCAGGACCGTCTAGGCAGCGACGAAGAGCTTGATGTCGTCGATGTGAGCGTGGCCCTCGTCGTAGTTGGTGTGCGGACCGCTCGATCAACGACCCGCGGGAGGGGCCGACCGGGACCGGCAGGACCGGCCGGCGCACGTGGCCAGGTGGTCGAGCCGCGCCGCGAGCCGCGCCAGGACGTCGGCGTACGCCGGGTCGGTGGCGAGGTTGACCAGCTGGGCCGGGTCGAGCTCGAGGTCGTAGAGCTCCTGGAACCCAGTGGTGTAGCGGACGTAGACGAACCGGTTCGACCGGACGCCTCGCCACCACCACGGCACGTTCCTGGTGCTGGCCTGGATGAGGTAGGTGCGGTAGCCGCCGCCGCCGTGGCGCAGCGTCGGCAGCATCGACCGGCCGTCGAGCACGCGGGTCGGTGACCGGGCCCCGGCGAGGTCGAGGATCGTGGGGGCCAGGTCGACGAGGCCGTACTGGGCGCCGCGCACCTCGCCCGCAGGGAGCCCGGGGCCTCGCAGGAGAAGGGGCACCTTGAGCGACTCCTCGTAGGGGAGGTTCTTGCCGTGCATCCTGTGCTCGCCCAGCAGGTAGCCGTTGTCGGAGGTGAACACCACCACGGTGTCGTCCAGCTCGCCGGTCGCGTCCAGGACGTTCACGATCCGGGCGACCTGCTCGTCGAGGGCCAGCAGCGACCGCACCCGCGCACGGTGGTCGGTGCGTGCCCGGTCGGGCGGGAGCAGAGGGAGGCGGGCGACGTACGACGGCTTGTCGCTCACGTCCTTCTCGTTGAAGGACGGAGCCTGCATTCCCGGCGGGACCACCGAGCCGAGCACGTCGCGGTGGCGTGGCGCGGCCGCGGGCGGACGCCACCCGCCGGGCGACATGCGGTTGTGCGGCGCCACCGGGGCGACCCACAGGAAGAACGGGGAGTCCTTGCGCGAGAAGCGGCGCACCGTCTCCTGCGCGAAGCGGCCGATGACGTCGGTGGAGTAGGAACCTGGGAAGGTCCGTGGGGAGCCGTCGTTGAAGAGGGTGAACCCCGAGTAGCGGTAGACGCCCCGCAGCAGCGGGTTGAACACCGTCCAGCCCACCTGGCGGTCGGGCGCCAGCTCCCAGCCGTTGAGGTACTTCCCGACGAACGCGGTGCGGTAGCCCGCGTCCCGCAGCCAGGCGCCGAGGGTGTCGTGCGGTCGCCGCAGAGCCTGGTGCCCGCCGTAGCGGCCGTCGTTGTCGTGGACCCCGTTGTTGTGGGCGTACTGCCCGGTGAGGATCTCCGCGCGGGCCGGGCAGCAGATCGGGTGGTTGCTCAGGAAGCTCGTGAGCCGGACACCGCCGTCGCCGAGCAGCCGCCGGGTCCGCGGCATCCAGCGCAGGTCGGTGGCCGCCATGTCGTCGGCGGTGATCAGCACGACGTTCGGCCGCTCGGCGACGGGCACGTCGCCCCGGGGATCCGGTCCTGCGGCGCGAGCCACCCACCGCGGCCCCTCGGCCGCGGGCCCGGGGGAGGCGCTCGCTGCGCGGCCCACCGTCTGCGGCGCCGACTCCTCGACCGCGGTGCGGGGGATCAGAAGGGCCCCGGACACGACGAGCCCAGCGATCGCGAGACCGGTGACGATCGCGGCGCGAAGGGCCCGCGGCCGGTCCGGGGACGTGGGCCCCCCTGGTCCGTGCGGACGTGACGTCTCCGGCGTGCTCATCGACCACCCCTCGTGCCGATGTCCTCACCGCCAGGATGCGCCGGTCGCCGCCTGGGTGGGAGGGTCCATGGTCCTCAGCAGGGGTGACCGGCGAGGACGCGCTCAGACGTGCAGACGGCCGGCACGGGGCACCGGAGGGGCGCCCACGTGCCGGCCGGGAAGCCTGCGACGTCCGACTAGGAGCGTGAGCGGGTCACGGTCTCGCACTTGAGGACCTTGTCGGTGCTCTTGGCCTCGGCCGAGTCCGAGCCGGTGCCGCAGCTCACCTTGTCGTGACCCTCGCCGGCGAACAGCTTGTCGGCGCCCGCGAGGCCGATGAGGATGTCGTCGCCCGAGCCGCCGTAGATGACGTCGTGTCCGTCCACGCCGACCAGGTAGTCGCCGTCGGCGCCACCGTCGATCCAGTCGTCGCCGATGTTGGTGCGCAGCCAGTCGCGACCGGCTCCACCGCTCGCACGGTCGTTGTCCTGGGCGCCGTTGACGAAGTCGTCACCGTCGCCCAGGATCGCCACGTCGTGACCGCGGTCGCCGAGGAACGAGATGTCGAACAGGCCCGACAGGGCGCTGGAGTCGACGGTGTCGTCGCCGAGCCGCGGCCAGACCTCGATGAGCATGGGGGCCGCGTCGGTGAACTTCGGCGCGACGGTGCAGGTCGCGCCGACGCCCTGGGGGACCGAGATCTTGGTGCACGAGGGGTCGAGGTACTTCCACGACGCGGTGCCCGTGTCGACGAAGCGGACCTGACCGTTGCTCTGCGTGATGACCGTGTTGTTGTGCTGCTGACCGCCGCGGAACAGCAGGCCCTCGTCGGTGCGGTTGATCATCGCCTGGTTCTTCAGCGGCACCACCCCGCCCATGTTGATCGACTGCACGAACGGCCTCGTCGGACCGATGCCGGGCCACGGCGAGGTGGACCGTGGCAGGTCCATGGTGGCGTCGTGGTACTCCTCCGCCTGGGCGGGGGCGCTGGTGCTGACGAGGCCGGCGGCGAGCGCGGACAGGGCCACGAGTGCGGTTCCGGTGCGCGCGAAGATGGTGCGAGACATTGGTTCCTCCCAGATCAAGACTCTTGTCCTGACTGTAGGTGACCAAGGTCCTGAGCGGGACAACTTGCCCAAAGTCGCGAAAATCTCGGCTAGACCGGTCCGCTAGCGTCGAACCCTACCGGACGTACCGGAGTGCTCAGCGGCCCCCGGCAGCCGACGCCCGGACCGACCACGCCAGGCCGAGGAGCCCTCATGTCCCAGCAGCACCGACGCGGCGTCCGCGACGTCCCCGGAGCCCTGGCCCGCGGGCGCGAACGCGTCGCGGGTGTGGCCAAGCGCCGGTTCCCCAGCGTGGCCGTCACCGGCATGACCGGGGTGGGGAAGTCCGAGCTCGTCGACCACATGACCGGGCGTGCCCGGCCCGAGGGCGTGCCGGAGGCGGGCTCCGCGGTCGTCGAGCGTCGGGTCCGACGCGGGCGGCTCCTGCGCGGCTTCCGCTTCCGGGTGGTGCCCGGCGTCAACGCCGCCACCCGCCTCGGCGGGCTCGACGAGGTCTTCCACGACGCTCCGGTCGACGGGGTCCTGCACGTGGTGGCGAACGGCTACGCCACCGGTCGCCGCCCGGCCGGGACGACCGGGACGGTCGCGGTCTCCCGGGAGGACCAGCTCGCCGCCGAGCTCGAGGACTGGACGGTCACCGCGCACCGCATCGCCTCGATGGCCGTACGCCGCGAGCGGCCCACCTGGCTGGTCGTCGTGGTCACCAAGGTCGACCTCTTCGACGAGCCCGTCGAGGACGTCGTGTCCCGCTACTCGCCGGGCAGCGGCACGGAGTTCGGCAACCGGCTCGACGAGCTGCGGGCACTGGCGGGAGCCGCCAAGCTGTCGGTCGACGTGCTGCCGGTGTGCAGCCACCTGGAGAAGGGCTCCGCGGTGTCGAGGTCACAGCGCGACGCCTACCTCGCCGCCCTCGAGGCGCGGATGGCGCAGCTGTCCGGGCACGTCTGAGAGTTCGCGTGCCCGCCGCCGTCGTCCCCGTCGGTGACGTGGAGGTCAGCGCGGGTTGCCGAACATCTGCACCCAGTAGTGCCCGTACGGCGACCCGGGCACCTGGGCGTGACCGACGCCGAGGTGCACGAAGCCACCCATGAGGTTGTGGCAGTGCCCCACGCTGGTCCGCCAGCCCTCGACGACCGCGGCCGGGGTGCTGTAGCCGGCGGCGATGTTCTCGCCGTAGCCGCGCCACGCGTAGCCCGCGGCGCTCGCCCGGTCGCCGGGGTCGTCACCGGTGGGGGAGACGTGGGCGAAGAACCGCTCCTCGCCCATCCGCACCGCGTAGGCGCGCGAGGCCTCGGTCAGCTCCGGGCTCAGCCGCACCGGTGCCTTCGAGCCGTACGTCGTGCTGCCGCAGGTCGTGCCGCGGGCCCGCAGCTCGTTGGTCAGGCGCAGCACCTCGGCCTCGAACGCCGTCGGGGTCCCGAACGGGTCTGCCGGAGGGTCGGTCGGGGGCTGGGCCGGTGAGGTGACGGCGACCGGTTGGCGCGCGGTCACGGCGCCCGCCGCCGTACGCGTGGCCGGCACCCGGGCGCGCAGCCAGCCGCTCCGCGGCACGGCCGGGGCGACCAGGGTCGCGACCCCGCGGGGGTCGGTGCGGGTGCCGACCAGCACCTGCCACGTGCGGCTCCCGGTGGGACGGTGCTGCAGGACCACGCGGCGCTCGACGGGCCGGCCGCCGGTCAGCACGGTGACGGCCCGGCGGACCTCGGTCGCAGGGGCGACGGTGTCCGCGGTGGTGGACCAGCCGGTGATGCTCGTCCGCGTCGCGGCGACCGCACCGGTGGGGGCGACGAGCAACGAGGCGAGGCCGAGGGTGAGGCCGAGAAGCACGGAGAGCGACCTGGGCGCGCGCGATGTCCGGTTTGTCCGCATCGCTCCACGGTAGGTCGGCCCCGGTCCCCTCCGGGCGGGTTCGGCCGACAACGCGACGTCGCGGGTGGAGTCCCCGGCGGTCAGGTCGTGCGGTGGGGGTCCTCGGAGACCTGGACGACCAGCTTGCCGAAGTTCGCGCCCGTCAGCAGGCCGCGGAACGCCTCGGGGGCGTTCTCGAGCCCCTGCACGACGTCCTCGCGGTAGTGGACCGCGCCGGTGGCGAGCCAGCCCGTCATGTCGCGCACGAAGTCGCGGCCATGGGTGCGCAGGAACTCGTCCTGGATGAAGCCGCGCACGGTCAGGCTGCGGCGCAGCACCAGTCCGAGGAACCCCGGGAGCCGGTCCGGCCCCTCCGGCACCTCGGTGGCGTTGTAGCCCGAGACCAGCCCGCACACGGGGATGCGGGCGTACTTGTTGACGTGGCGCAGCACCTGACGCGTCACCTCGCCGCCGACGTTCTCGAAGTAGACGTCGATGCCGTCGGGCACGGCGGCCGCAAGGTCCTCGGCGAAGGTGGGGGAGCGGTGGTCGACGGCGGCGTCGAAGCCGAACTCGTCCAGCAGGGCCGCGCACTTGGCCTCGCCGCCCGCGACTCCCACGGCGCGGGCGCCGCGGGCCTTCGCGATCTGTCCGACCGCGGAGCCCACGGGGCCGGTGGCGGCAGCGACCACCACGGTCTCGCCGGCCTGGGGCCGGCCGATCTCGAGCAGTCCGGCGTAGGCGGTGAAGCCCGGCATGCCGAGAACGCCGAGGGCCGTGGAGACGGGCGCCTGGGCGGGGTCGAGCCGGCGCAGGCCGGTGCCGTCGCTGATCTCGTGGGTCTGCCAGCCGGAGTAGGACAGCACCCAGTCGCCCTCGCTCCAGTCCGCGGACCGCGAGTCCTCGACCTGGCAGACGGTGCCCCCGACGAGGAGCCCACCCACCGGCACGGGGTCGGCGTACGACGGCGCGTCGCTCATGCGACCTCGCATGTAGGGGTCGAGCGAGAGGTAGACGACGCGGAGCAGGACCTGCCCGTCCTCGAGCGCCGGGAGCTCCTGCTCGACGATGTCGAAGGTGGCGTCGTCGGGGGTGCCGACGGGGCGCTGGGCGAGGCGGACCTGGGTGGTGGAGGGCATCGCTCCAGCATGCCGGGCGGGCGGGCGCCGACCGTCCGTCGGGGGGCCGGTCGTGCGGCGGACCGGTCTGGACCGGATCTCGCCGTTGTGATCAGATGCGGAGGTCCCGACCGATTCGGGACCTTAGTCTGGGGGCTTCGTCGCATTTGGGAGGATGCCGTGTTCCATCGTTCTGCTCGTCTCACGCTCGCCGTGGCCGCCCTCGGGGCCGCCACCGTCTCCGGCGCCGCACTGCCGGGAGCCGCCCAGGCGGCCGGGGGTGAACCCCCGAAGGCACTGCTCGGCGACGGCCCCAAGCCGATCCCGCTGAAGAACGCCGCGATGATCCTGCGCACCGAGTGGGGCTACCGCTACATCGCCGGCCAGCAGCACTCCGACCTGACCGTGCGGCTGGTGGACGGCAACCTCGTCTACAGCGACCGGGGCACCCGTGAGCTGCGCGACATCCCCGGCACCTGCAACCGCAGGTCGGTCGACGTCGGCATCCAGGCGGTCTGCTCCGTGCCGGCGCAGTACGACAGCCCCAACAGCATGTTCCTCGAGATCTGGCCGCGCCTGGGCGACGACGCCATCGACGGCTCGTCGCTGCCGAGCACGTTCCGCATGTG
Organism: uncultured Actinomycetota bacterium; assembly: GCA_963721555.1. Lineage (GTDB taxonomy): Bacteria > Actinomycetota > Actinomycetes > Propionibacteriales > Nocardioidaceae > Marmoricola_A. The sequence continues at coordinate 641,094 of CAVRJU010000009.1, forward strand.
GGTGCTGGGTGACCGCGGACGCGACGTCGTGCGGACCGGGGCCGGCAACGACTTCGTCAACGGCGCCCAGGACGCGGACAAGGTCTGGGGCGGTGGTGGCGACGACTGGATCCGCACCGGCATCGGCGACGACACCCTCGTGGGCGAGGGTGGTGACGACAAGCTCGTCGGAGTCGACGGCAACGACACCATCGACGGCGGGGAGGGCGACGACCGTGTCGGCGGCGGGCCGGGCAGCGACCGGCTGACCGCCGGCGGTGGCCAGGACCTCGTCGCCTGCGGCGGCGGCCCCGACAGCGCCTGGGTCGACTCCGCGGACCGCACGACCGAGTGCGAGTCGGTCTCGCGCTCCTGACGCGAGAGGCTCCGGACGGACCGACGAGGTCCGGCCGCGGCCGGCTTGCGTCTGCCACCTAGGGTCGGACCATGGCGGCCTCCCGAGGCGGGTACCGGACGTCTCGGTCGTCGGCGACGCCCGGGCTCACGCCCGCGCGCGCGTCCACGCCTCGGAGCCGCACCCCTGGTGCTGCTGCGCGCAGCCCACGGCGGTCCGACCCTGGCGGTCACGACCCTGGTCGCGGTGCTCGCCGGCGGTCGAGGCGTCGGGTGGCAGGCCGGTCTGCTGCTCGTCGGCGCCGTGCTCGCCGGTCAGCTCACGATCGGGTGGGTCAACGACCTCGTCGACCTGCGACGCGACCGGGAGGTCGGGCGCACCGACAAGCCGCTGGCCACCGGCGAGCTCCCGGTCGCGGCGGTGCGCACCGCCCTCGCGCTGGCGGCCGCCGCGACCGTCGGCCTCTCGCTCGCCCTGGGGTGGCGCAGCGCGCTGGTCCACCTCGTCCTCGTCGTCGGCTCCGGCCAGGCCTACAACCTCGGCCTCAAGGCCACCGCCTGGTCCTGGGTGCCGTACGCCGTCGCCTTCGGCACGCTCCCGGCGGTCGTCACCCTCGCCGGCGCAGACCCGACATGGCCCGAGCCGTGGCTGATGCTGGCGGCCGGCACCCTCGGGGTGGCGGCGCACTTCCTCAACGTGGTCCCCGACCTGGCCGACGACGCCGCGACCGGCGTGCGTGGTCTGCCGCACCGCATCGGCGAGACCGCCAGCCGGGTGACGGCGACCACCCTCCTGGTCGTGGCGTCGCTGGCGGCGCTGCTCGGGCGTGACGGTGCCCCTGGCGCCTGGGGCTGGGCGCTGCTCGTCCTCGTGCTCGGGCTCGCAGCAGTCAGCCTGCGTGGCCGCGGCCGGACCCCGTTCCGGGCGGCCGTCGCGATCGCTCTGGTCGACGTCGTCCTGGTGGCGGCCGGATGACCGCGGGCGCGTCCGGACGTGGCGACCGCGTGACCCACGACCTGGTCGTCGTCGGTGCCGGCCCGGCCGGCACGGCGGCCGCGCTCGGAGCGCTCGCCGTCGACCCCGACCTGTCGGTGCTGCTGCTCGACCGGTCCGACTTCCCCCGCGACAAGTCCTGCGGGGACGGCGTGGCACCTCACGTGCTCGACCTGCTCGCCGAGGTCGGCGTGACCGGTCTGCTCGACGACCGGGTCCCGGTCACCCGGCTCCGCCTGCAGCGCGGCGGCCTGGCGGTCGACCGTCGGATGGCCCGGCCCGCGTGGGTCGTCCCGCGGCGCGTCCTCGACGCCCGACTCCTCGAGGCCGCGCTCGCCGCCGGCGCCCGGCTGGAGCGACGCCGCGTCCGCGACGTGGTCGTGACCGACGACGCGGTGGTCCTCGACGGGGAGGTCGCCGGTCGGCTGCTCGTCGGAGCCGACGGCGCGCACTCGGTGGTGCGGCGGGCCCTGGGGCGGCCCGACGGCCCGCGGGCGCTGGCGATCCGGGGCTACGCCCCCACGGCGGCCGAACGTCGCGGCGGTCAGACCATCGTGTTCGGCGACAGCCGGCAGCCGTCCTACGCCTGGGCCTTCGACTGCGGCGACGGCACCAGCAACGTCGGGTACGGCGAGCTGCTGACGGCCCGCCGCGAGCCGCCGACCCGACGCCAGCTCCTCGAGCAGCTCGAGCACCTGCTGCCCGGGACCACCCTCGACGCCGTCGACTGGCGCGGGCACCACCTGCCCCTCTCGACGGCCCGCCCGCTGCGGCCGGCGCACGGACGGGTGCTGCTCGCCGGCGACGCGGCCGGGCTGGTCAACCCGCTGACGGGGGAGGGCATCTACTACGCCGTCGCGACCGGTCTGCTCGCGGGACGGGCGGCCGCGGAGGCCGTGCGCGACGCCGGCGCGGACCGGGCACGTCCGGCGGGAGCGGCGGAGACCGCCGCGGGAGCGACGTACACCCGGCGGGTCCGGCGGCTGCTGGCCCGCCACCTGCGCCACACCGCCCTGGCGGCCCGGCTGTCGCTGCACGACCGGGTGCTCGACGCCGGCCTGCGCGCCTCCGCCCGCGACCAGCGGGTCTTCGACGACCTCGTCGAGCTCGGGCTCGCCCGCGGCACCCTCACCCCGACCCTGTCCCGCGGTCTCGCCACGTCGCTGGCGACCCGAACCCCTCCGCACGCCCACCCACAGGAGACACCCGTATGAGGATCGTGAGCGTCGCCGGCGTCCTGCCCGAGCACCGCTACCCGCAGCACCAGATCACCGAGATGTTCACCCGCACCATGCTGCGCGGCGCGGTGGACCACAAGGTGGTGCGAGCGGCTGCACGCCAACGCCGGGGTGGAGCACCGGTCCCTGGCGCTGCCGATCGAGGCCTACGCCGAGCTCGAGGACTTCGGCCAGTCCAACGACGCCTTCATCGAGGTCGGCGTCGAGCTGGGGGCGCGCGCCGTCACCGACGCGCTCAAGGCGGCCGACCTCACACCCCAGGACGTGGACCTGATCATCTCCGCGACGGTCACCGGGCTCGCCGTCCCCACCCTGGAGGCGCGGGTCGCGGCCCTGATCGGCATGCGGCCCGACGTCGTCCGGGTGCCGCTGGTGGGGCTGGGCTGCGTGGCCGGCGCCGCGGGTGTGGCGCGGCTGCACGACTACCTCGTGGGGCACCCCGACAAGGTGGCGGTGCTGATGTCGGTCGAGCTGTGCTCGCTGACGCTGCAGCGCGACGACACCTCGATGGCCAACCTCGTGGGCAGCGGGCTCTTCGGCGACGGCGCCGCCGCGGTGGTCGCGGTGGGTGCCGACCGCGCCGCGGACTTCGCGGACGCCGAGGTCGAGGGACGCGGACCGACGCAGCCCGACGTGCTGGCCAGCCGGAGCCGGCTCTACCCCGACTCCGAGCGCACCATGGGCTGGGACGTCGGCGCCACCGGTCTCAAGATCGTGCTCGACAGCAAGGTGCCGCAGATGGTCACGCGCTACGTCGGCGGCGACGTCGCGGCGTTCCTCGCCGACCACGGGCTCGACCCAGGCCGACATCGAGTGGTACGTCGCCCACCCCGGCGGCCCCAAGGTGCTGGAGGCCATGCAGGAGACCCTCGGGGTCCCGCAGGAGGCGCTGCAGGTCACCTGGGACTCGCTCGCGGCCATCGGCAACCTGTCGTCGTCCTCGGTCCTGCACGTCCTGGCCGACACGCTCGCCACCCGCCCCCCGCGTCCCGGGTCCTACGGCCTGATGCTGGCGATGGGTCCGGGGTTCTGCTCCGAGCTGGTGCTGCTGCGCGCCCCGGAGCCCCGCACATGAGCTCCGAGGTCTGGTTCACGGTCCTGGTCGCCGCGGTCGGGCTCGAGCGGTTGGCCGAGCTGGTGGTCTCGAAGCGCAACGCCGCCTGGAGCCTGGAGCGCGGCGGAGTGGAGACCGGCCAGGGCCACTACCCGTTCATGGTGGTGCTGCACACGGGTCTGCTGGCCGGGATGCTGGTCGAGGTGTGGCTCCTCCGACCCGACTTCCTGCCGCTGCTGGGGTTCACGATGCTGGCGCTGGCCGTTGCCTCCCAGGCGCTGCGCTGGTGGTGCATCACGACGCTCGGCCGTCGCTGGAACACCCGCGTGATCGTCGTACCCGGTCTGGCGCCGGTGGCCGGCGGGCCCTACCGCTGGTTCTCGCACCCCAACTACGTCGCCGTGGTCGTCGAGGGTGTCGCGCTGCCGCTGGTGCACTCCGCGTGGATCACCGCGCTCGTCTTCACGGTGGCCAACGCCGCGCTGCTCACCGTGCGGATCCGGTGCGAGGACGCCGCGCTCGCCTCGCTGCCCCGCACCCAGCCGGCGGTGTCATGAGCGCGACGAGGGACCTCGTGGTCGCCGGCGGCGGCCCCGCCGGGCTGGCCACCGCGCTGTACGCCGCCCGCGCCGGACTCGACGTCGTGGTGCGCGAGCCGCGCGAGGGCGCGGTGGACAAGGCCTGCGGCGAGGGGCTCATGCCGGGCGCGCTGGCCGCCCTCCACGGCCTCGGCGTGGACCCGGACGGGCGTGACCTGACCGGCATCCGCTACCTCGCCGGGCTCCGGCAGGTGGAGGCGCCGTTCCGCGGCGGCTCCGGGCGCGGCGTGCGCCGGACGACGCTGCACGCGGCGCTGCGCGCGGCGGTCGACGCCGCAGGGGTGCCCGTGGAGCAGCGGGCGGTCGGGACCGTGACGCAGGACGGGGCCGGTGTGGTCGTCGACGGGGAGCGGAGTCGCTACCTCGTCGCGGCGGACGGGCTCCACTCGCCGCTGCGCCGCTCGCTCGGGCTGGAGCGCTCGGACGACCGCGCCCGGCAACGACGGGTGGGTGCACGAGCGGCTCCGGCGCGCTACGGCCTCCGGCAGCACCACGCGGTCGCGCCCTGGACGTCGTACGTCGAGGTGCACTGGGGCGAGCACGCCGAGGTCTACGTGACCCCCGTGGCCGCCGACCGGGTGGGGGTGGCGGTGCTGACCTCCACGCGCGGGTCCTACGCCGACCACCTGGCTGCGTTCCCCGAGGTCAGCGCCCGGATCGACGGCGCCGGGAGCGCCAGCGACGTCCGCGGGGCCGGCCCGTTGCGGCAGCACGCCACGGCCCGCACGGCGGGGCGGGTGATGCTGGTCGGTGACGCCGCCGGCTACGTGGACGCCCTGACCGGGGAGGGCGTCGCGCTGGCCCTGGCGCAGGCGCGGGCCGCGGTGGCCGCCGTGCTGGCCGACGACGCCGGACGCTACGAGAAGGAGTGGGTGCGGGTGACCCGTCGCTACCGGGTGCTGACCGAGGGACTGGTGCGCGCGACCCGGCTGGGGCCGGTGCGACGCCGGCTGGTCCCGACCGCGACCCGCCTGCCGTGGGCGTTCTCCGCCGCCGTGGGCGCGCTGGCGAGGCCGGCATGAGCGCCCCGCGCGACGGCGAGGCGGAGCTCGTCGTGCTGGTCGGCGAGGACGGCCGGGCGGTGGGCACCCAGGACAAGGCCACCGTCCACCACGAGGCGACCCCGCTCCACCTGGCGTTCTCCTGCTACGTCTTCGACGACGCCGGTCGGGTGCTGGTGACGCAGCGCGCGCTGAGCAAGGTGACGTGGCCGGGTGTGTGGACCAACAGCGTGTGCGGCCACCCCGCACCCGGCGAGGACCTCGCGGACGCGGTGCGACGTCGCGCCGCGGACGAGCTGGGGCTCGAGATCACCGACGTGCAGCTGGTCCTGCCGGCGTTCCGCTACCGAGCCGTCATGGACAACGGGGTCGTGGAGAACGAGCTGTGCCCGGTGCACGTCGCGCGGGCCGTCGGACGCGAGCAGGTCGACCCCTCCGAGGTGGAGGCGGCCGACTGGGTGCCGTGGTCGCAGTTCCGCGACGAGGTCCGCGACGGCACGCGCGAGGTCTCGCCGTGGTGCGTGACGCAGGTCGCCGACCTCGCGGCGCGCGAGGACGGGCACGGGTGGTTCCTGACCGGGGACGCCGCGGCCCTGCCGGCGGCCGCTCGCTGAGCGGGTCGGCAGGGCCATAGGGGGAAGCAACCCGGGGCGGCGCGGCCTGGTCGGGCGGTGGTGCAGGGGTGCGGTGGTGCGGTGGGCTCAGGCGGCGGCGCGGCCGCGGCGCGCGAGGCGGCGCAGCGCGCTGCGCTGCTGCCGGGCGCGCACGAGCGGGAGCAGGTGCGTGCGGCCTTCGCGCTCGGCCACGAGCGTGGTGGCGTCGTGGTCGTAGTCGGCGGCGAGGCGCTCGACCCGGGCCAGGTCGTTGGCGGCGACCGCCTCGTTGACCGCGACGACGTAGTCGTCGTGCAGGGCGTCGAGCTCCTCGACGAGGGTGTGGGCCATGTCGTTCACCTCCAGGTTGCTGTTCATGTACTGACAATCATCCCGCGTGACTTGGATCGATCCAACTTCTGACGCGGTGATCCCGCCCACAGGCAGAATGGCGGCGTGAACCTCCCTCGGCCCGGTCTCGGCGGCGAGGCGTGCGTCTGCGGGTCCGGGGTCGGCTACGCGTCGTGCTGCGGACCGCTGCACGACGGGGCGCACGGCGGTGACGGCCGTGGCGCTCATGCGCTCGCGGTACGCCGCCTACGCGCTCGGCCTGGAGGACCACCTGTTCCGGACCTGGCACCCGCGCACCCGACCGGACGGACCGCTCGCGTCGGACGCGCTCCTGTGGTGCGGGTTGCGGGTGCTGCGCACCGAGGCCGGCGGGGCGGACGACGCCGTCGGGGTGGTCGAGTTCGAGGCGGACCACCGGCCGGCCGGCAGCGGGAAGGACGCGCCAGGGTTGCGGACGATGCGGGAGACCAGCCGCTTCGAGCGGCGTGCCGGTCGCTGGGTCTACGTCGGCGAGGTCACCTGAGCGAGAAAATGTCAGTGCGACAAGCATCCGGTGGGGATGCCTGCCGCACTGACGGGTCGAGCGGGATCAGACCGGCTGGACCTGGCCCAGCACCTCGAGCACCTCGTCGGTCGAGGACGCGGCCTCCAGACGAGCCACCTGGTCGGCGTCGAGGAAGACCTCGGCGATCCGGCCGAGCAGCTTGAGGTGGTCGTTGCCGAGCGCGGCGACGCCGACGACGAACTTCACCTGCTTGCCCTTCCAGTCCAGGCCGTCGGAGTAGCGGACGAACGAGATGGCCGTCCGCTGGATGGCCGACTTGGCCTCGTTGGTGCCGTGGGGCAGGGCCAGACCGTTGCCCATGTACGTCGACACCGACTGCTCGCGGGCGTGCATGCCCTCGATGTAGGCCGCATCGACCGCGCCGGCCTGGACGAGCAGCTCACCGGCACGGGTGATCGCCTCGTCGCGGGTCCGGTCAGCGGCGTCCAGGACGACCGACTCGGGGGCGAGCAGGCCACCCATCGTGTCGGTGTCCTGGACCGCCGCGGCCCCTCCCGGCCCGGGGACGCCGCTCCCACTCGCGTCCCCTCCCGCGCCGCTGTTGCGCTCGCGCACCAGCTCCACGATCTCGTCGTAGCGCGGGCTGTTCATGAAGTTGTCCACCGAGACGTGGACCGCCGATCCCGTCCTCTGCCGGGCCCGGGGCGTCAGGTCCTGGTGGCTGACGACCAGGTCGAACTCGTCGCGGAGGTTCGAGATGGCCTTGTTGACGACCGTGACGTCGGTGTAGCCGGCGCCGTGGACCTTCTTGCGCAGCACCGAGGCGCCCATGGCGGAGGAGCCCATGCCGGCGTCGCAGGCGAAGACGATCGAGGTGATCGGGCCGGTGTGCTCGGACGCGGCCGAGCCGGCCAGCGCGGAGGAGGCGACCGACTTCTTGCCCTTCATGCCTTCCATGCTCGCCGTGGCGCCGGCCAGGTCACCGTCGTCGGACCGGTCGGTCTTCAGCAGGAACGCCGCCACCGCGAACGACGCCGCGGCGCCGCCGATCACGGACAGGATGACGCCGACGTAGCTGCCGCCGGGCGTCGCGGCCAGGACCGCGATGATGGAGCCCGGCGCCGCCGGGGACCGAAGGCCGGAGTCGAACGTCAGGTTGATGAAGATCTGGGTCATGCCGCCCGCGATCATCGCCAGGATCAGCTTGGGCTTCATCAGGACGTACGGGAAGTAGATCTCGTGGATGCCGCCGACGAAGTGGATCAGCAGCGCGCCCGGGGCCGATGCCTTGGCGGCACCCTTGCCGAAGAACATGAAGGCCAGCAGCAGGCCGGCGCCGGCGGCCGGGTTCGCCTCGAGCAGGAAGAGGATCGACTGCCCCTCCTCGGCCGCCTCGGTGGTGCCCAGCGGGGTGAGGATGCCCTGGTTGATCGCGTTGTTCAGGAAGAGCACCTTGGCCGGCTCGATGAAGATCGAGGTCAGGGGAAGCAGCGAGTTGTCGACCAGCACGTCGATGACGTTGCCGGCCAGCTCGGAGAAGCGGGTGACGAAGGGTCCGGCCACCAGGAAGCCGAGGATCGCCAGGACCATGCCCCAGATCCCGGCGGAGAAGTTGTTGACGAGCATCTCGAAGCCAGGGCGGATCTTGTGCGACCACAACCCGTCGAGCTTCTTCATCGACCAGCCGCCGAGCGGGCCCATGATCATCGCGCCGAGGAACATCGGGACGTCCGTGCCGGCGATGGCGCCCATGGTGGCGATCGCGCCGACCACGCCGCCGCGGATGTTGTCGTCGTACATCATCCGGCCGCCCGTGTAGCCGATCAGCAGCGGGAGCAGGTAGGTGATCATCGGGCCGACGATGCCGCCGTCCGCGAAGTCGCCCCAGCCTCCGAACCTGGCGACCGCGCTCCCGGGGTCGAGCCAGGCGTTGTCACCGCCGCCGAGGTTGAGCCAGCCGTTCTCGATGAACAGGGCCGTGATGAGGCCCCAGGCGATGAACGCGCCGATGTTGGGCAGGACCATGTTGGACAAGAACGTGCCGAAGCGTTGGACGTGCAGACGGGCGCCACCGCGTCCGCTCGAGTGGGTCTGGGTCGTGGTTGCCATGACACCTTCCTGGATGAAGGCCCGGTCCGACGCTGACGCGCACGCGTTACGTTGGCCTGGCGGGGCTGTGACTGCCGTCACGTGAATCTGTGATTGCCTTTATATCTCCGGCCAGAAGGCCCGGTCAAGACCCTGAACGCAACACGTTCACAGAGAAAGCAACGCAAATGCGGTATGGTCTGGGTCACAGACCACCCGACGAGTCAGCTGGAGGACACCCGAATGAAGGCCCTGCGCTTCTACGCCCCTGAGGACGTCCGTCTCGAGGACGTCCCCGAGCCCACCTGCGGTCCCCGTGAGGTCAAGCTCAAGGTGCGCAACTGCTCGACCTGCGGCACCGACGTCAAGATCTTCCACAACGGCCACCAGAACCTCACCCCGCCGCGGACCATCGGTCACGAGATCGCCGGTGAGGTGGTCGAGGTCGGCGCCGAGGTCGAGTCCGCCTTCGGTGCCTCCTGGTCGGTCGGCGACCGTGCCCAGGTGATCGCCGCCGTCCCGTGCGGCGACTGCCACGAGTGCCGCAAGGGATGGATGGCCGTGTGCGCCAACCAGACCTCGGTCGGCTACCAGTACGACGGCGGGTTCGCGGAGTACATGGTCGTGCCCGAGCAGGTGCTCAAGGTCGACGGCCTCAACCGCATCCCCGAGAACGTCGGGTACGACGAGGCGTCGGCCGCCGAGCCGTTCGCCTGCGCCATCAACGCCCAGGAGCTGCTCGGCATCGAGGAGGGCGACACCGTCGTGGTCTTCGGAGCCGGCCCCATCGGCTGCATGCACATCCGCATCGCGCGCGGTGTCCACAAGGTCGGCCCGGTCTACCTCGTCGACGTCAACGCCGAGCGGCTGAAGATGTCGGCCGACGCGGTCCAGCCCGACGAGACCATCAACGGCGCCGAGGTCGACGTCGTCGAGAAGGTCATGGAGCTGACCGGCGGCCGCGGCGCGGACGTCGTCATCACCGCGACGGCGGCCAACGTCACCCAGGAGCAGGCCATCGCCATGGCCGCGCGCAACGGGCGCATCTCCTTCTTCGGCGGGCTGCCGAAGACCGACCCGACGATCACCTGCGACTCCAACGTCGTGCACTACCGCCAGCTCCACATCCACGGCGCCAACGGCTCCGCCCCGGAGCACAACAAGCGGGCGCTGGAGTACATCTCCACCGGCCAGGTGCCGGTCAAGGACCTCATCACCGAGCACATCCCGCTGGAGCGGGCTCTCGACGCGTTCGCCATCGTCAAGGCCGGCGAGGCCATCAAGGTGACCGTCGAGCCCTGACCAGGAGCAGGCAGCCCTGCCGGGAGTGACCAGGTGCAGGCGGGGTCAGGACAGGTGGGTCGGCTGCTGGCGCGTCTTGTGCCCGGAGTCCGACCCGCGGGAGTCCTGGCTGCCCTCGCCGTCGGTCTCCAGCCCGGTGCCCTCCGGCACCAGCGTGACGATGACCGCCTTGTAGACCGGCGTGTTGCTGTGCAGCGCGGTGTTGTCGAGCGGCACGAGCGGGTTGGTCTCGGGGTAGTACGCCGCCGCCGTGCCGCGGGGGGTGTCGAACTCGACGATCCGGAACGACGGGGCACAGCGCACGATGTCGTCGTCGGCCCAGTGCGAGACCAGGTCGACCACGTCGCCGGGCTGGAACCCGAGCGCAGCGATGTCCTCCTTGTGCGCGAAGACGACCCGCCGGCCGCCCTCGATGCCGCGGTAGCGGTCGGACAGGCCGTAGATGGTGGTGTTGAACTGGTCGTGGCTGCGCAGGGTCTGCAGCACGAGGTGCCGGTCGGGCACGTGGAGCAGCTCGATGGGGGAGACGGCGAACTCGCCCTTGCCGGACTCGGTGTCGAAGGTGCGGGAGTCGCGCGGACCGTGGGGGAGCAGGAAGCCGCCGGGCTGGTGGGCCCGCTCGTGGTAGTCCTCGCACCCGGGCACGACCCGGGAGATGTGGTCGCGGATGACGCGGTAGTCGTCGCGCATCGCCTTCCACGGCAGGTCGTGGCGCTCACCCAGCGTCGCCTCGGCGACGCCGGTGACGATGGCGACCTCGGAGCGCACGTGCGGGCTGGGGGGAGACAGCGGCCCGCGGGAGGAGTGGACCGCGCAGACCGAGTCCTCCACGGTGATGGTCTGGTCGCCGGACGCCTGGTTGTCCTGGTCGGTGCGGCCCAGCGTCGGCAGGATCAGCGCGGTGTCGCCGGTGACGAGGTGGGACCGGTTGAGCTTGGTGGAGACCTGCACGGTCAGCGACGTCCTGCGCATCGCCTCGACGGTCACGTCCGTGTCCGGGGTGGCCTGCACGAAGTTGCCACCGAGGCCCACGAAGACCTTGACGGTGCCGTCGCGCATCCCGCGGATCGAGTCCACCACGTCGATGCCGTGGTCACGCGGCGGGTCGAAACCGAACTCCTTCTCGAGCGCGTCGAGGAAGTGGGCCGGGGGCCGCTCCCAGATGCCCATGGTGCGGTCGCCCTGCACGTTGGAGTGGCCGCGCACCGGGAACAGTCCTGCGCCGGGCTTGCCGAGGTTGCCCTGGGCGAGGGCGAGGTTCGCGATCTCCTTGATCGTGGCCACGCCGTTGCGGTGCTGCGTCAGGCCCATGGCCCAGCAGAAGACGGTGCGGTCGGAGTCGCGCAGCATCTCGGCCAGGCGGGTGATCTGCTCCTTGGTCAGGCCCGTGGAGGTGGTCACGACGTCCCAGTCGACGGCGCTGACGTGCTCCTTCCACTCCTCGAACCCGGAGGTGTGGCGCGCGATGAAGTCGTGGTCCAGCGCGTCCCACTCGACCAGCAGGCTGCCGAGCGCCTGCAGCAGCGCGAGGTCGCCGTTGACCTTGATGGGCAGGTGCAGGTCGCTGATCTGCGTGCCGGTGGTCATGCCCTGGGGGGTCTGCGGGTTCTTGAAGCGGATGCTGCCCGCCTCGTTGAGCGGGTTGACCGCGACGATGGTGGCGCCGTTGCCCTTGGCGATCTCGAGCGCGCTGAGCATGCGGGGATGGTTGGTGCCGGGGTTCTGGCCCATGATCACGATGAGCTCGGCGTCGTACACGTCCTGCATGACCACGCTGGCCTTGCCGATGCCGATCGACTCCGCGAGCGCGACGCTGGTCGACTCGTGGCACATGTTCGAGCAGTCGGGCAGGTTGTTGGTGCCGAAGGCTCGCACGAACAGCTGGTAGACGAACGCCGCCTCGTTGGACGTGCGCCCGGAGGTGTAGAACGTCGCCTCGTCGGGGTGCTCCAGCGCGTTGAGCTCGTCGGCGACGAGCCGGAAGGCGTCGTCCCAGTCGATCGGCTCGTAGTGCGTGCCGCCGGGCCGCTTGACCATGGGGTGCGTGATGCGCCCCTGCTGGCCCAGCCACAGCTCGCTGTGGGCGTCGAGCTCGGCGATGGAGTGGCGGGCGAAGAACTCGGGGGTGGCCCGGTCCTTGGTGGCCTCCTCGGCCACCGCCTTGGCGCCGTTCTCGCAGAACTCGGCGGCGTGCCGGTTCTTGGGGTCCGGGTCGGGCCACGCGCAGGACATGCAGTCGAAGCCGTCGGCCTGGTTGAGCTTGAGGAGGGTCTGCGCCGTGCGCTTGGGGCCCATCCGCTCGAGCGAGCGCTTCATCGACACCGCGACGGCGGTGGCGCCGGCGGCTGCCTCCTTGCGGTCGTGGACCTCCAGCTGCGACTCGTCGTAGTCGGTGGTGCGCCGCTTGCGGCCGGTGCCTGCGATGTCGGTCATGTGCCGACCCTACGGGCGGGGGGTGCGCCGCCGCAGGCACACCGGGTGGCCCGGCCGTCGTCGAAACCCGACGAGTTGCAGAATCGTGCATCGCGTAGACGCGCAAGCAGATGTGCCACATTCGGACATTTCGGTCGGGCAGACTAGACCTGTCGGACGGCAGAGATCCCGGTCTCCCACCCCCACCATCCGGGATCCCACCCCCAGGTCGTCCACGTCACCACGGAGGCACTCCCAGCCTCCCGGACGGGGGCCCCGCTCGGGGGTCCCCGTCCCAGGTGGGTGCCACAGCCGGGTGCTCAGCCGGGCCGCTGCACGTCGTACCAGAGGCAGGCGAACGCCCGGTTCCGCTCGACGCGGGTCAGGCTCAGGTCGGTGCGTCCCTCGAGGAGCCGCTTGCCCGCGCCCAGGGTGACCGGGGCGACGGACACCATGAGCGCGTCGAGCAGCCCGAGGTCGGCCAGGGCCGCGGCGACGCCGCCGCCTCCGACCAGCCAGACGTCCTTGGAGCCGGCGGCCGCTCGCGCCTCCGCGTGCACCGCACGCAGCTCCTCGACCGTGTCGGCGTGCACCAGGCGCACGTTGTCGGCGGCCTGCGGCAGGTCGCGGTGGGTCAGCACCCAGCAGGGTTGCGTGTAGCTCCACGACTCGCCGGTCCGTCGCTGGTGGTCCAGCACCCAGGAGTACGTCGTCGCGCCCATGACCAGGGCGCCCACGTCGTCGATGAACGACGCGTAGCCCATCGGCCCGTCGTGGTCGATGTCCTGCGACAGCAACCAGTCGAGGGAGTCCTGCTCGTCGGCCAGGAAGCCGTCGAGGGTGGTGGCGGTGTAGTAGACGGTGCGGCTCGCGCGAGGACCGGGACCCATGGCTCCAGCATGCCCCAGCCGTGAGCCTGGTCCGGGGTGGTCCGGTCAGCTCAGTCCGCCCGGCACCCGGGTGCCGGCGAACGCCGCCGCCAGCGCGCGAGCGGCCCGGAGCGTCGGCTGCTCCTCGGTGCGCCGGGTGACGACGACGAGGCTCCGGCCGTCGACCAGTGCGACGTCGGCGTAGGCGTCGGAGCGGGGCGTGCGGTCCGAGAGCGTCGCGCCGGCGCCGAGAGCCTGGACCCGGGTGACGAGCGGCCCGAGCGAGGAGCCGCCGTCACTGCCGCGGCAGGACACCAGGGCACGGCGGCGGTCCCGGGCGAGTCCCGTGGCAGCACGCGGCGCGGCGAAGGTGATCCGGGTGGCGTCGACCCAGTCGCCGGAGACGGCGTAGGCCACCGACACCGCCTGCAGCGCGGAGGATCCCCGACCCGACGCCCGCGTCGGACCGGTCACCGGGACGGGGCAGCCCCGGGGGACGGTCTCGCGGACCGCGTCCCGCGGGTCGAGGCGGCGCACCGGAGCGGGCCCGTCGACGTACCCGGGCTCGCCGAAGGACCCTCGGTAGGTCCACCCCGGACCGAGGTCGGCCGGGCGCGGAAAGGCGCCCCCACCGGTGTCCGCCGCGAGCGGATCGCTCGCCCCGTCGGCCGGGGGCCGGGTGATCCGGGGCCGTGTGACCCACGGTGGGGGCTCGGTACGCCGTGCCGCCGGCACCCGGTCGGCCTCGCCCCCGGGAGCCTCCCCGGTGACCGGCCCGGTGCCGGAGCCCGTGCCCGCGTCTGGACCGCTGGTGCCCTCCGGGAGGGAAGGACCCGGCTCGGGAGCCCGCTCGGGGGTGCTCGTGCAGCCGGCCGTGACGGCGAGGAGCACCAGCAGGGTGAGCAGCATGAGCACCGTCGGGCGGCTGCGGTCGGGCGCGCCGCTCCGGGGCTGGCTGGTCATGGCGCCACGGTAGTCCGCGACCAGGCGCCTGGCCCGGGACCACCGACGCCCAACCGGCCGCGGGTCAGACTGGGGCCATGGACGGCACGAGCCAGCGAGCGGCGGACCCGGCGTGAGCGGGGTGACGCCCGGAGGGCGCCGACGTCCTCGAGGTCGGCGGGTCGTCGCGCGCGCGACGCGGACCCGCCTGGTCGCGGCGGACGTGGTCCACGCTGGCCGCGGTGGTGGCGCTGCTGCTCGCGGGAGCATGGCTGGTCGAGGACCGCTGGCGGGGGAGCACGGAGACCGCGCTGGAGCGCTGTCGCTCCGAGGCGGCCGAGCAGGTGGCGACCACGGAGCGGTCGCTGGCCTCCATGGCCGACTACCTGCGCCCGGGGCTGCTCTCGGTGCCGATCGAGGCCCGCGACAGCCTCTACGTGGCGATGTCGGAGGCCGCCGTCGACGACCTGCCGCGCGTGCGGGAGGCGCTCGACACCTGTCGGGCCGTGGAGCCGTCGTGGGTCCACCCCGACCTGCAACGGCGGCGGGACGACTACGTCGACCATCTCGCGCGGACCCTCGACCTGCTCGAGGGCGTGGTGGTCGACGGTCGTCTCTACTACCGCGACACCCCGGAGCTGGACGCGCAGCGCGCCCGCCTCTTCGGGAGCGGCTGAGACCGGGCGGTCGAGGGGACTACATCTCCTCGTGCGTGTCCGGGTCGCCACCGAAGAGGCGACCGTCCGGCCGGCCCAGCGCGGTGATGGCGGCCATCTCGTCCTCGGTCAGCTCGAAGCCGACGAGGTCGAGGTTCTGCCGCTGACGCTCGGGGTCGGCCGACTTCGGGATCGGGATCGCGCCGAGCTGCACCTGCCAGCGCAGGATGACCTGGCCGGGAGTGACACCGAGCCGCTCCGCAGGCCCGGCCACCGCGGGCTCGTCGTACCTCGCCTGACGCTTGCCCAGCGGGCTCCACGACTCGGTCACGATGCCGAGCCGCTCGTGGACCGCGCGCATGCCCTCCTGCGGGAAGGACGGGTGCAGCTCGACCTGGTTGACCGCCGGGGTCACGCCGGTCTCCTGGATGACGCGCTCGAGGTGGGCCTCGGTGAAGTTGGAGACGCCGACCGAGCGCACCAGCCCCTGCTCGCGCAGGTCGACGAGCGCCCGCCAGGCCTCGGTGAACTTCCCGACGCTCGGGTTCGGCCAGTGGATGAGGTGCAGGTCGAGGTGGTCGAGCCCGAGCCGCTCGAGGGACTCGTGGGTGCTGCGGACCGCGTCGTCGTAGCCGTGGTGGCGGCCGGGGACCTTGCTGGTGACGAAGAGCTCCTCGCGCGGCACGCCGGAGCGGCGGATCGCCTCGCCGACCTCGCGCTCGTTCCCGTAGTTCACCGCGGTGTCGATCAGCCGGTAGCCGACCTCGATCGCGCTGGTGATCGCGGTGATCCCGTCCTCGCCGGAGAGCGGGTAGGTGCCGAAGCCCACCGCAGGGATGGTCCGTCCGTCGTTCAGGGTCCGTGTCGTGTCCACCCCTGCACTGTGCGCGGCTGGCGCCTCGGCCAAACCGGCCGTGCGGTGGTTCAATCGCAGCATGGAGCTGGAGGGCCGCTGGCCGCTGGTCGGGTCGCAGGAGCTGCGCGACCGCCTGCTGGCGGCGTACGGCGACGCCGCCCGCGGCTACCACGACCGCGTCCACCTGGCGGAGGTGCTGGACCGCCTCGACGAGCTCGAGGCGGCGGGGGAGCCGTTCGACCCGCTGCCGGTGCGCCTGGCCGCCTGGTTCCACGACGCCGTCTACGCGGGGGCCGCCGACGACGAGGAGCGGTCGGCCCGGCTGGCCGCCCACGAGCTCGCCGAAGCGGGGGTCGCGGCCGAGGTCGTCGCGGAGGTGGTGCGGCTGGTGCTCGTGACGGTCGACCATCGTCCCGACGACGGTGACACGAACGGCGCCGCCCTCAGCGACGCCGACCTGGGCATCCTGGCCGCGGACCCCGAGCGCTACGCGTCCTACGTCGCGAGCGTGCGCCGGGAGTACGCCCACGTCGGGGACGGCGACTTCCGCGAGGGACGGCGGGCGGTGCTCGCGGGGCTGGCGGACAAGCCGCACCTGTTCCACACCGACGCCGCCCGGGACCGTTGGGAGCAGACGGCGCGGGCCAACCTGCAGCGCGAGCTCGATCACCTGGCCTGACGCGCTCGGGCGTCAGCGCAGCGTGCGCGCGAAGGACAGCGTGCCGGCGTCGGCGTCGAGCCGGGCGTTCACCCCGAGGGGCAGCGCACGGTTGCCGGGGACGTGCCCGACGGGGAGGTCAGTGACGACCGGGACGCCGAGGGGGGCCAGCCGGTCCAGCAGCAGCGCCTCGGCCTCGCCGGGCTCCCCGCAGCCGGTGAGCTGACCCAGCGCCACCCCACGCACGTCGTCGAACCAGCCGGTGCGCAGCAGCTGCGTCACCCAGCGGTCCAGCCGGTACGGCGGCTCGCCCACGTCCTCGAGCAGCGCGATGCCGTGGGCGGCGGGACGCACGAGCGACGTCCCGGCCCCGCTGGCCAGGACGGCGAGGTTGCCGCCGGTGACGGTGCCCTCCGCCGTGCCGCCCCGGCCCGTGGGTCGGCCGGCGAGCGTCAGCGGAGCGCCGTCCATGACGAGCGCGCGGACCTCGGCGACCGCGGCGGGGTCTCCGTCGCCGAGGCCGGCCACCCCGGGGCCGTGGACGGTGGCGAGGCCCCACCGGACGGCGACGGCCTGGTGGAGGGCGGTGACGTCGGAGAAGCCGACGAGCAGCTTGGGGGTGACGCGGGCCAGGGCGTCCCAGTCGACGAGGTCGAGCATCCGTTGGGTGCCGAAGCCACCGCGCGCGGTCCACACGGCGGCCACGTCGGGGTCGGCCCAGGCCCGGCTGAAGGCCGCCGCGCGGTGAGGGTCGTCGCCGGCCAGCCACCGCTCGCGCGTCTCCGCGCCCGGCTCCGCCCGCACCCGCAGGCCCCAGGACTCAAGCACCGCGACCCCGGCTGCCAGCCGGTCGGGCCAGGTGGGTCCGGCGGGGGAGACGACGGCCACCAGGTCGCCGGTCCGCAGCCGCGACGGTCGCAGCAGCGCCCGGCCGGTCGGGCGCGGCAGGAGCGTGCGGGGCTTGGGCCGCCGCAGTCCGGCACGGGCCAGGCGCGTGACGAGCTCGCGCGAGGACACCGGGGTCGCCCCGGCAGCCACCACCTCGTCGTACCACTCGGACGGGACGTCGTAGTGGTCGCCGTCGAAGCCCCGTTCGGGCACGCCGATGCGTCGGGCGAACGCGTGCAGCTCGTCGTACGACGTGTCGCTCGCGAGGTGGGACCAGACCCGGCCGTGCGCCTCCACCAGCGGCGGGTCGATGAGGATCACGGGGTCCAGGCGCCCCGGGCGGGGTGCGCGAGGCGGCGTACGGCGACCTCGGCCAGCCAGGCGGCCGCGTCCGGGACCACGCTGTCGTCGAAGTCGGCCCGGGGGGAGTGGTTGTCCGGTGCCGTGTCGGGGTCGTCGGTCGGGCAGGCACCGAGGACGAGGTAGGCCCCCGGCACCTCGTTCATCACGAACGACATGTCCTCGGCGCCGAGCTCGGGCTCGGGCTTGGGTCGCCAGGCGGCGTCGCCGAACAGGTCGCGCACCACGTCGACGGCGAAGGCGTGCTCCGCGTCGTCGTTGACGGTGACGGGGTAGCCGAGGCGGTAGTCGACGTCGACCTCGACCCCGTGTGCTGCTGCGACGCCCTGGAGGACCCGCGGCAGCACCCGCTGCACGCGTTCGCGCTGCTCGTGCGAGAGCGTGCGGACGGTCGCCTCGAGCTCGGCGGTGTCCGGGATGATGTTCTCCTTGGTGCCGCCGGCGATGCGCCCGACGGTGATGACCACGGGGTCGAGCGCGTCGAAGGAGCGGGTCACCGCGGTCTGGAGAGCCACCGCCATGTCGCACAGCGCGGTGATCGGGTCCCGGGCCCGGTGCGGGGCCGAGCCGTGACCGCCCTCGCCGCGCACGGTGACGTGCAGCTCGTCGGCTGCGGCGTACTGCGGCCCTGGACGGGACGTCCAGGTCCCGCGGGGTAGCTCCGAGGAGTAGGCGTGCCAGGCGTACGCCGCGTCGACGCGGCGACCGGCCACGTCGAGCAGTCCCTCCGCCATCATGGGCTCGGCGCCTCCCGGTCCCTCCTCGCCGGGTTGGAACATGAGCACCACGTCGCCCGGGATCTCTTCTCGTCGGGCCGACAAGATGTGAGCGGCGCCGACCAGGGCGGCGACGTGCAGGTCGTGCCCGCAGGCGTGCATGACCCCGGGCTCGAGAGACCGGTGGTCACCGCCGACCTCCTCGTCGACGGGGAGCGCGTCCATGTCGCCGCGCAGCAGGACGACCTGGCGCGGTCCGCTCTCCGGCTCCGCCGAGCCGCGCAGCACGGCCACCACGGAGGTGACGCTGCGGCCCCGCGTGATCTCGAGGTCGAGGGGAGCCAGGGCGTCGACGACGGCCTGCTGGGTGCGAGGCAGGTGGTTGCCGATCTCAGGGTGCGCGTGCACGTCGCGTCGCAGCGCGATCATCATCGGTGCGAGCTCCCGAGCCAGGCGCAGGGACGCGTTCTCGGGACGTGTGGTCGTTGTCTCCGTGGTCTCCGGCACCCTCGGAGTCTAGGCCCGCCTCTCAGTGCTCTCCTCCGCCCGCCGCTCGTCCTGGAGCTTGTCCTTGCTCCGGACCAGGCGCAGCAGCGTGACCAGTCCGAGCCCACCGACGACGTTCCCGACGAGTGAGTAGGCGAAGAAGACCAGCCAGTCGGCGTACCCGAAGGAGGCCTGCCCGGTGTGCAGCGCCCCGAAGACCAGCAGCGAGTTCAGCACCGCGTGGAACAGCTGCAGCCCGACCAGGAGGAACGAGGCGGCGAGCGAGGCGACCACCCGGACGACCATGTCCTCGGTGCCCTGCTGCATGCGTGTCAGCAGGGTCATCACCATCCCGCCGAGCAGCGACAGGCAGAAGGTCTCGACCGACAGCGGCGCGGTGGCGTAGTGCGCCGCGCTGTCGATCATCGTCCTCTCCAGCGCCGGGAACGCCAGCACCATGAGCCACATGATCAGCCAGCCGCCGACGAGGTTGGCCACGAGCGTGCCCGACCACAGCTTCGCGAGCTGCGCCGGACGGGCCTTCTTGGCCGCCACGGTCACCACGGGCACGAGGAAGCCCTCGGTGAAGAGCTCGCTGCGTCCCAGCATGAGTGCGAGCGGCCCGATGGCGAAAGCGATGGCGGCGAGCAGCTGGTCACCGGTCTCGTCCATGACGAGCACGAAGGCGATGACACCGAAGGCGATGTCGGTGCCGGCCACGAACCCGGTGGCCAGGATCTCGCGCCAGCCGCGGCTGAGCCGTTGCACGCCCTGCTCCACCTGGCGGTCGAAGGCCTGCTCGAGCTCGTCCTCCATGGGCCCCTCGGTGTCGCCCTGCTCGCGTCGGTCCTGGTCGGCGTGGTCGACGTCCGACCCGTCCCGGGAGCGCCGGTCCTCCTCGACGTCCTGCTGGACCGTGCCCTCGCCGGAGCCCTCGTTCTCTGCCATGCCCGAAGCGTGGCAGAGAGTGACAGGAAGTGGCAGCGAGGCGAACGTCGTGTGTGGAGCCGCTCCCTAGGCTGGCGCCGTGACCGGGTCGAGCCTCCCCACCGTCGAGGTGCTGGTGCTGGCGTCCGCCGCCCTGCACGCCGGGTTCCAGCTCACCGTCTCGGCGCTGGTCTACCCCGCACTGCTGCGGGCGGAGCCGTTCGCGCCCGCACACGCCCGCCACAGCCGCGGCATCGCCCCGATCGTCGTCGTCGTGTACGGCGCCCTGGTCGCCTCCGGGACCGCTCGGCTGGTGGTCGGGGAGCTCGACGCTGCCTCCTTCGTCGCCCTCGGCGGGGCCGCGCTCGCGGGCCTCACGACGGCGCTGGTGGCTGCGCCCACCCACGGGCGGCTCGCGAGGGGCCGTACCGACGCGCTCGCGCGCCGGCTCACGCGGGCCGACCTGGTGCGGACCGCCGGCGCCGTCCTCGGACTGGCCGGCGCCCTGGTCGCCGCGCTCACCTGAGCGGCTCGCTCACCAGGGGTCTCGACGACGCTCGCTGGCGCTCGCTGCTCGACCACCGAGGGAGGCTCGCTGGCGCTCGCTGCTCGACCTCCGAGGGGGCTCGCTGCTCGACCTCCGAGGGGTCAGCCGTCGAGGCGGTCGACGTCGGTGAACTCGCTGCCGCGGTCCTCGCGCTTGTTGGCGACCCAGGTGACGGCCCACAGGACGACGCCGACGAGCAGCATGCCGCCGGCGATCTTGTACTGCACCTGCTGGTCGGACAGCCGGGCCCACGGTCCGGCGAGGTACAGGCAGGCGGCACCGGCGATGTACGGCGTGATGGTCGGCGCGCGGAACGTGCCCTCGGGGGCCGGGTCGCGCCGGAGCACGACGACCGCGACGTTGACCACGGTGAAGACGCAGAGCAGCAGGAGGCCGGTGGTGCCGGCCAGGGCGGTCACGGTGCTCTCGGCGAGGTTGTCCACCACGACGATGAGCACCAGCGCGAGGCCCGTGGTGAAGGCGATCGCGGCCCAAGGGGAACGGCGGCTCGGGAGCACCTTGCCGAGCCCGCTGGGCAGGACCCGCTGGTTGGCCATGCCGTAGACCAGCCGACTGGCCATCAGCATGTTGATGAGCGCGGTGTTGGCCACCGCGAAGACCGTGAGGAACGGGAAGATCGTGCTGACGGGGAAGCCGGGCATGCCCTCGCGCACCACCGCGAGCAGGACACCGGTCTCGCTGTCGGCGCCCTTGGTGATCTCCTCCGCGGTCAGCACGGTGACCACGGCGATCGCGACCAGCATGTAGATCACGACCGCGATGCCGAGACCGGTCAGCATGGCGCGGGGGAAGACGCCCCGCGGGTCCTTGCACTCCTCGACCATGTTGACCGAGTCCTCGAAGCCGACCATGGAGAAGAAGGCGATGGCGGTGGCGACGGTGATGGCGACCAACGCCGAGACGTCGCCAGGGCTGGTGAGCTCGGTGACCCGGGCGATGTCACCGTCGCCGCGGCTCATCACGAACAGGCCGATGCCGATGACGATGGCCAGCGCGGTCAGCTCGATGAGCGTCAGCACCACGTTGAACTTCACGCTCTCGCCGACACCCCGCAGGTTGATCGCGGCCAGCAGCACCATGAAGCCGAGCGCCACGAGGAGGGCCGCGGTGTCACCGGTGGGGATGCCGATCCAGCTCAGGCCGCCGTCGTCGCCCAGGGTGGCGTCCAGGCCGGCGAGCAGGTTGGACGACAGCAGGGTCGAGGACGTCGAGGCGCTGGTGATGCCGGAGGAGATGACGGCGAAGGCGACGATGAAGGTGACGAAGTGCAGCCCGAACGCCTTGTGCGCGTAGAGCGCGGCGCCGGCCGCCTGCGGGTACTTCGTGACGAGCTCGAGGTAGGACAGCGCGGTCAGGCCCGCGACCGTGAAGGCCACCAGGAACGGCAGCCAGGCCATCCCGCCCACCTGGGCGGCGATGTCGCCGGTGACGGCGTACACCCCGGCTCCGAGGATGTCGCCGACGATGAAGAGCAGGAGCAGCTTGGGCCCCATCACCTTCTTGAGCGGCGAGCGCTCGTCGGGGCGCTCGTCGTGACGCTGGCCGGTCGACGCGGTGGGTTCAGCCATGGGAGCTCCCCGGACCTCCGCCCGGACCGAGCGTCCGAGATACCGCACATGGTCCACCTCGGGACGCGCCAGGGGACGCTTTCGGCGGCATCCGCGTGTCGCAGTGGCAGTCGTGGTGGCGGTGGTCGCGACCCCGGACGGCCGCCGCGTCGACGCGCGGGGTGACGGGCGGGGCCGTGCGCGTCAGACTGGGCTGGTGAGCACGAACAGCACCGTCCACGAGTATCTCGAGCCGCGTGACGTCCTCATCGGACGCACCACCCACGTCCGTCGGCTCCTGCCGCACAAGGAGCGCCGGAAGATCGGAGCCTGGGTGTTCCTGGACCACTACGGTCCCGACGACATCAAGGAGACCGGTGGGATGTGGGTGCCTCCGCACCCCCACACCGGGCTCCAGACCGTCACGTGGCTCTTCGAGGGGCTCGGTCGGCACACCGACAGCCTCGGCTCGGACCAGCTGATCCGTCCCGGCCAGCTCAACGTGATGACGGCCGGGCACGGCATCTGCCACGCCGAGGTCTCGCCGCACGACGCGCCGGTCACGCTGCACGGGTTGCAGCTGTGGGTCGTCCTGCCGGACTCCGCGCGCGACAGCACCCCGGCGGACTTCACCCACCTGGCCGAGCTGCCGGGCTGGGAGGCCGAGGGTGCCCGGGTCACGGTGCTGGTCGGCGACCTCGCCGGTCACACGTCGCCCGCGCCGGCGTACACACCGCTGGTCGGAGCCGAGGTCCGGCTCGAGGCCGGCGCCTCGATCGAGATCGGCATCCGCGAGGACTTCGAGCACGGCGTCCTCGCTGTGGGCGCGGAGATCGGGATCGACGGCGACCCGCTGAGCTCGCAGCGGCTGTCCTACCTCGGGCAGGGCCGGTCCAGCGTGCGCCTGTCGGCCGGGGAGGAGCCCGCCATCGCGGTCCTGCTCGGGGGCGAGCCCTTCACCGAGGAGATCGTGATGTGGTGGAACTTCATCGGCCGCAGCCACGACGAGATCGTCGAGCAGCGTGAGGCCTGGAACGGTTCGGGACAGGAGTCCGTGCCCGAGCGCTTCGGTCGGGTGGCCGACTTCGAGGGCGACCGGTTGCTGGCACCGCCGCTGCCGAACACCCGGCTCAGGCCCCGCTGACACGGTGTCCTGACTTCTTGTGGGGAAGATGTGGCAAAAGGGACGCACGTGCCCCACAATGGTCCTGTGACCTGTGGTGCACGGGTCGCTCGACACACAACTTCACAGGCTCAGGCCGTGGCTCACCACGACACCTGCTGATCACCGATTCGAGACCGCTGGGGAAGGCGTACCTCGACGCCGGATCAACAGGAGGACCTCGTGACCACACGTCAAGCGACCAGGGGCGTCATCTACGTCCACTCGGCGCCCTCTGCGCTCTGCCCGCACATCGAGTGGGCGCTGGGGGGCGTGCTCGGCAACGCCGTGAGCCTGGAGTGGACCCCGCAGCCGGCCCAGGCCGGCAGCTACCGCGCGGAGTTCTCGTGGCTCGGCAGCCCGGGCACCGCCGCGTCGGTGGCCTCGGCGCTGCGTGGGTGGAACCACCTGCGCTTCGAGATCACCGAGGAGCCGACGACCTCCACCGAGGGCTCGCGCTACTCCTACACCCCCGACCTCGGCGTCTTCCACGCCGTCACCGGCATCCACGGCGACATCATGATCCCCGAGGACCGGCTCAAGGCCGCCGTGGTGAAGGCGGCCGCGGGCCAGACCACCATCGAGAACGAGATCTCCGCGCTGCTCGGCAAGCCGTGGGACGACCAGCTCGAGACCTTCCGGTACGCCGGGGACGGTGCGCCGGTCCGCTGGCTGCACCAGGTGGTGTGAGCGTGCCGGGTGTGCCGGTCGACCCGGGGGCCGGCGGGATGGCGTTCGTCGCGGTGCACGACCTCGACCGCGCACTGGCGTTCTACGTCGACACGCTGGGCTCGTCGTTGGTCGAGGCGCCCACGTCGCAGCGCCCCGAGGTGTGCGTGGTGCGCGCGCCCGGGGACCCCGGCGACACCCGCGCGGCCCTGAGCGTGACCCTCGTGCAGGTCCCGACCCCCCGCGGCGACGGTGCGTCGCGCGTGGACGGGCACCCGAGCAGCGACGACCACCCGGCGACGACCGAGGTGGCGCTGCAGGCCGACATCGAGCTCGCCCGCGTCGACGACGCCGTCGTCGACGACGCCGGTCTCTGGCGCACCCCGCAGGGGGACGTCGTGACCTGGTTCCGCGACCAGGCCGGGGGCATCTCGTCCCTGGCCCATCGAGCCGCCTGACGCCGCCCTCCCACGGCGTCAGGCGGTGCGGAGCCGCTTCTCCAGCGGCGTCGGGAACGACGGCGTGATGCGCGCCCCCTCGAGACGAGGCTCGAGGGCGGCCGCTGCGGCCGCGACGGCGTCGGTGCACGCCCGTCCGCGGTCGGTGAGGAGCTCGGTGGCGACCCTGCCGTCGGCGCGGACGGCCCAGCCGCCGACGACCTCGCCGTCCCACCAGATCGTCGGGCCGACGTTGCCGTAGGGGTCGTAGAGGGGCGTGCGGTCCGCGGGCAGGAACCAGTCGCGCTCCTTCCAGCCCATCGGCGTGGGGTCGAGCGCAGGCAGCAGCGCCGCCACAGGGGACGCGGGCGGTTCGGTCGCCGTGTCGCCGGCGAGCACCCAGCCGGCCGCCGTCTCCTCGAGGTCGAGGCGGGCCAGCGCCGCGCGGGTGACGCCCTTGGCCCAGCCGGTCCACCACGCGACGTCCGTCTCGGTGGCGGGCCCGAAGGCGGCGAGGTAGCGCCGCACCAGCTCGGCCCGCGCCTCTGCCTCGTCCCACGGCTCCGCCTCAGCAGCGAGGGGCTCCCAGGTGTGCTGCCGGGAGGTCCAGGAGCCCAGCGGCCGGCTGCGGACGAGTCGGCCCTCGCACGCCATCAGGGTCAGGACCGACGAGGTGACGGTGCGGCGTACGTCGTACGCCTTGTCGGTGCTGGGCAGGATCGCCGTGCGCAGGCGGGGCTCAGCCGCCCCCAGCTGCGCGCCGGACGCCTGGCCCAGCCGGGCTGCAGCCGTCTCGGTCAGCGCGATCGTCTCGTCGAGCCAGGCCTCGGCCGCGGCCGGGTCGGAGGGCAGCTCCGGCTCGGTGGGCAGCGAGCACAGCTGCTTCACCAGCGTGCGGCGCATGGTCCGGGCGACGCCGGCGGCCGCTGCGGCCTGCACGACGGGGACCGTGGCGGTGGGCGCCGCGAACAGCGTGCGCCGCATGCCCATCAGCCGCACCACCGCGCGCTCGTCGTACATCTCCCGCTCGACGTCGGCCAGCCTCAGCGAGCCGGCCCGCACCAGCGCGGAGAGGTACACCGTCGCCGGGTCGGTCGCGTGCAGCGCCACCACGCACCCGGCGGCCTCCGCCACGGAGCCGGCCGACCCGTCGAGCCGGTGGCGGCCCACGACGCGCGCCCGGCGCTGCTGCACGTTCATGACACCGCATGTAACGCGGGGTTATGGACGCTGCGCAAGGGACCCGACCCGTGCGAGGCGTCCATCAGCCTCGGTCAGAGGGTCGGGCCTCCGCGGCGTACCGCCCGTGGTCAGGCTGACTTGAACGCGACGGCGACGTTGTGGCCACCGAAGCCGAACGAGTTGTTCAGCGCGGCGAGGTCACCCTCGGCCGGCAGGTCGCGCTTCTCGGTCGCGATGTCGAGCCCGAGGTCCTCGGGGTCGTCGAGGTTGATCGTCGGCGGCACGACCCGGTGGTGCAGGGCCAGCACGACGGAGACCGACTCGAGGGCGCCGGCGGCGCCGAGCAGGTGGCCGGTCATCGACTTCGTCGACGTCAGCACCACGCCACCGGAGGCGTCACCGAGGGCGTTCTTGATCGCACCCGCCTCGGCCACGTCGCCCTGCGGGGTCGAGGTGGCGTGGGCGTTGATGTGCACGATGTCGGAGGCCGACAGGCCCGACTCGCGCAGGGCGATCTTCATCGCACGGGTCGCTCCCAGCCCGGCGGGGTCCGGCTGGGCGATGTCGTGGGAGTCAGCGGTCACGCCGGCCCCGGAGGCCTCGGCGTACACCTTCGCGCCGCGAGCGGTGGCGTGCGCCTCCGACTCGAGGACCAGCACCGCGGCACCCTCGCCGAGGACGAAGCCGTCGCGACCCTTGTCCCACGGGCGGGAGGCGAGAGCCGGCTCGTCGTTGCGCTTCGACAGCGCCATCATCTGACCGAACGCGGCCATCGGCAGCGCGTGGACCGCGGCCTCCGTGCCCCCCACGACCACGACGTCGGCGCGACCCAGACGGATCAGGTCGATGCCGAGCGCGATCGCCTCGTTGCCCGACGCGCAGGCCGAGACGGGGGTGTGGACCCCGGCCTTCGCGCCGATGCTGAGGCCGATCGCGGCCGCCGGTCCGTTGGGCATCAGCATCGGGATCGCCAGCGGCGAGACCCGGCGCGGACCCTTGTCCCGCAGGCTGTCGTAGTTGCTCAGCAGCGTGGTGACGCCGCCGATGCCCGAGGCCATGGCGACGGCCAGGCGCTCGGAGTCGACGGAGTCGCCCCCGTCGCCGAAGCCCGCGTCGGCCCACGCCTCGAGGCCTGCGACCAGCGCCAGCTGGCCGGACCGGTCGAGCCGGCGGGCCTTGACCCGGTCGAGCACGTCGCCGGGCTCGACCGCGACCTCGGCGGCGATCTGGGTGGACAGCTGCTCGGCCCAGTCGTGCTTGAGCACGTCGACGCCGGAGCGGCCCTCGAGCAGACCGGACCACGTCGACTCCACGTCACCGCCGAGCGGCGAGGTGGTGCCGAGTCCGGTCACCAGGACACGGTTGCTGGTCATGGGTTCTCCTGTTCGTGGGCCGCCGCGTGCGGCGTCGGCCGGGTCGTGCGGAGGCGCGGGCGCCGGCTCCGAGCGGGGTGGCTCAGGCCTGGGCGTTGTCGATGTAGTCGACGGCGTCGCCCACGGTCTTGAGGTTCTTCACGTCGTTGTCGGGGATGCGCACGCCGAACTTCTCCTCGGCGGCGACGACGATCTCCACCATCGACAGCGAGTCGACGTCGAGGTCGCCGATGAACTCCTTGTCGGGCTGGACGTCGTCGGCGGGGACGCCGGCGATCTCCTCGACGATGGTGGCGAGGTCGGTCTGGATCTCGGTCTTGCTGGCCATGAGGGCTCCTGGTGAGTCGTGACGGGTTCGTCGTACGGGATGGTGCGGGTGGTGCGGTCTTTCCGGTCCTGCGGTCACCGTCCCGGTGAGGGGTACGGCGACGCCTGCGGGGCGGGTGCCCGGAGCAGGGGATCAGTGGGGGTGGTGCCTCAGGGCACGGTCACCACCTGGGCGGCGTAGGCCAGGCCGGCGCCGAAGGCGATGAGCAGGGCGGTGTCGCCGCTCTTCGCCTGACCCTCCTGCACCAGCCGGTCCAGGGCAAGGGGCACCGAGGCGGCCGAGCTGTTGCCCTGGTCGGCCACGTCGCGGGCGATGGTGACGTGCTCGGGCAGCTTCATCGCCCGCGCCATCGCGTCGATGATGCGCATGTTGGCCTGGTGGGGCACGAAGACGTCGAGGTCGTCGACGGTGATGCCGGTGCGGTCCAGGGTCGCCTGGGCGACCTTGGCCATCTCGAAGGCGGCCCAGCGGAAGACCGCGTTGCCCTGCATCACGAGGTGGGGCATCCGCGGGCTGTCGGAGGCGAGCACGTCGCGCCAGTCCTCGCGCTGCCGGATCAGGTCGAACTGCTCGCCGTCGGAGCCCCAGACGACCGGTCCGATGCCGGCCTCCTCGGAGGGTCCGACGAGGACGGCGCCCGCGCCGTCGGAGAAGATGAAGGCGGTGCCGCGGTCGGTGCTGTCGGTGATGTCGGAGAGGCGCTCGACGCCGATCACGAGCACGTACTTCGCGCTTCCGGAGCGAACCATGTCCGAGGCCAGCGAGACGCCGTGGCAGAACCCGGCGCAGGCGGCGCTGATGTCGAAGGCGACCGGCCGCTCGAGACCCAGCTCGTGGGCCACCGCGGTGGCGACCGCCGGCGTCTGGAGCAGGTGGGAGACGGTGGCGACGATCACGCCGTCGACCTGCGCCGGGTCGATGCCGGCCCGCTCGATCGCGACCTTGGCCGACTCGACCGACATCAGCTGCACGGTCTCGTGGGGCTCGGCGAAGCGTCGGGTCTTGATGCCCGAGCGCTGCTGGATCCACTCGTCGGAGGAGTCGATGGCCTCGACGATGTCGGCGTTGGGGACCAGACGGCCGGCCCGGTAGGAGCCGATGCCGAGGATGGCGGTGTGGGGGGCGCCGGAGACGCTCGCGAGCTCGGTCATGCCGACACCTTCTCGGAGGACGGGGCGGAGACGGGGCCGGTGCCGTGCTCGGCGACGAACGCGCGGGCCTCGTCGAGCTGGTCGGGGGTCTTGAGAGCGAAGGTCGCCACGCCCTTCAGCCCGCGCCGGGCGATCCCGGTCAGCGTGCCGGCCGGCGGCAGCTCGAGGACACCGGTCACGCCCAGGTCGAGCATCGTCTGCATGCAGAGGTCCCAGCGGACCGGGCTGCCGATCTGCGACACGATGCGTCCGAGCACGTCGGCGCCGTCGGTGACGACCCGTCCGTCGCGGTTGGAGATCACCGGCGTGTGCGCCTCGTGGGTGCTGACCGCCCCAGCGAGGCCGGCGAGCACGTCCACCGCGGGCTCCATGTGGTGGGTGTGGAAGGCGCCGGCCACCGACAGCGGCGCGAGCCGCGCGCGGGCGGGCGGCTCCTCGGCGAAGGAAGCCAGCTGGTCCACGGTGCCGGCGGCCACGATCTGGCCGGGGCCGTTGTCGTTGGCGGCGGTCAGCCCGTGCTTGTCGATGGCGGCGAGGACCTCGTCGCGGTCGCCGCCGAGGACGGCGGTCATGCTCGTGGGTGTGGTGGCGGCGGCCTGGGCCATCGCCTTGCCGCGCTCGCGGACCAGCACCATCGCCTGCTCGGAGGTGAGTGCGCCAGCGGCTGCGGCGGCGGCCAGCTCGCCCACGCTGTGGCCCGAGACGGCCCCGATCGAGGCGGCGGCGTCCGGCTGGCCGTCGACGAGCTCGTCCAGGCTCGCCAGGGCCGAGGCCACGAGCAGCGGCTGGGCCACCGAGGTGTCGCGGATCGTGTCGGCGTCGGCCAGCGTGCCGTGGTGGACCAGGTCCATCTCGGCCACCGCGGAGAGCCAGCGCAGGCGGTCGGCGTACGACGGGCTCTGGAGCCACGGCTCGAGGAAACCGGGGGACTGGGCCCCCTGACCGGGAGCGAGGATGACGAGCATGTCCTCAGTCTTGTGCGAACGGGGCATCGATTCACCCCCGTGGCGCACGAGATTGGGCGCGGGCCTTTGGAGGAACCCTACAAATCCGCGTCGGGCGGTGTGGTCGCGTCCTGGAGCCTGCCGAGCA
Organism: uncultured Actinomycetota bacterium; assembly: GCA_963721555.1. Lineage (GTDB taxonomy): Bacteria > Actinomycetota > Actinomycetes > Propionibacteriales > Nocardioidaceae > Marmoricola_A. The sequence goes on from CAVRJU010000009.1 coordinate 670,431, forward strand.
CGAGCGCCACCCGCAGCGTGAAGGCGTGGCGGGCGTCCCCGGGGGCGAGCCCAGTGATCTCCAGGATGCGTTTGAGGCGGTAACGGACCGTGTTGGCGTGCACGAAGAGCACGCGGCTGGTCCCCTCGACCGACCCGCCCTGGTCCAGGAAGGCGGTCGCGGTCTCGAGGAGCTCGGACCGGGCGTCGCGTACTGGCACGTAGACGTTCTTGACAAGATCGCGTCGCGCCAGCTCGTCACCGGCCAGGGCCCGCTCGGCCAGGAGGTCGTCGCTGGTCACCGGCACGGCGGGGGAGGGCCAGCCCGCGGCGGCGTGGAGACCGGCGACCGCCTCACGTGCCGACACGTGGGCCTGCAGCAGGTCGGCGACCAGCGGTCCGACCACCACGGGGCCCTCGCCGAAGAAGGGCGCGATGACCGCCCCGGCCTTGTCGGCGTCGACGACCCCGCCGAGGACCACCACGAGGCGGTCGCCCTGGACCGCACCCAACGTCGCCATCTCGGCCGTTCGTGCGGCCGTGCGCACCTCGTCGACCAGGCTCTGCGACGACTCGCCCTCGGCATCCGGGGCCAGACCCACCACCACCGTGACGTTGCCGGCCCCTCGCCAGCCCAGGGCGCTGGCACGCGTGCGCACCGACTCGTCGGCGTCGCCCCGCATGATCGAGTCGACCACCAGCGCCTCCAGCCGGGCGTCCCACGCGCCGCGCAGCTCGGCGGCGTGGGCGTAGATGTCGGCGGTGGCGAAAGCCAGCTCCCGGCCGTAGCGCAGGATGCTGGTGCGCACCTCCTCGGCGTGCTCGGGCGCCACCGCCGTGCTGATCTCGGCCTCGGCGACGTCGATGCTCAGGCGGATCATCGCCACCGTCTGCTGCAGCGTGATGATGCCGGCGAAGGAGCGGGGGGCGGTGCCGAAGACCTCGGCCGCCAGCGCCGGGTCGGGCGTGCTCGGCTCGCGGAACCACGTGATGAAGCTGTTGTAGCCGGCCTGGAGGATCATGCCGATCCAGGCCCGGTGCTCGGCCGACAGCTCCTCGAACCAGGGCATCTCGCGCTCCATGCGCCCCAACGAGCTCTTGGTGAGGCCGCCGACGGCCCGCTGCAGCTGCTGGGCGATCTGCGCCCGGGAGCGGGCCCTGGTCATCGGGCCAGACTAGTCGGCGCACGACCGCGACAGGGGTCGCCACGGAGGTCACGAAGCGGAGACATCCTGGCCGTTTGGTGCGTGGGCCCTTTCCGCGGGGTCGCGGGCGTGGAAACCTGACCCTTCAACCACCGGTCCGACGGCGAGAGGGGCACGCATGACGGGGCCCGAGGTGCAGTACGTCGTCATCCACGGCCACCGGCGAGCCTTCGTCAAGGTCGGGGCGGGCCCGGTCCTGCTGCTCCTGCACGGCATGGGCTGCGACCACACCACGTGGAGCCCCGTCATCGAGCGGCTCGCCAAGCGCTACACCGTCATCGCCCCCGACCTGCTGGGGCACGGGCTGTCCGACAAGCCCCGCGCCGACTACAGCGTCGGCGGCTACGCCAACGCGATGCGCGACCTGCTGACCGTCCTCGGCATCGACAAGGTGACCGTCGTGGGTCACAGCCTCGGCGGCGGCGTGGCGATGCAGTTCGCCTACCAGTTCCCCGAGCGGACCGAGCGCATGGTGCTGGTCTCACCCGGCGGCCTGGGCCCTGAGGTCACCTCGATCATCCGCGCCGTCACCCTGCCCGGCTTCCACCAGGTCATGGGCCTGGCCACCATGCCCGGCGTGCGGCACCTGACCGTCGGAGCCCTCCGCGGGCTCGCCCGCTCGACCTTCCCCGGCGCCCGCGACCTCGACGAGATCGCCGACATCGTCGAGAACATCGCCGATCCCGGCGCCCGGCGCGCCCTCCAGCACGTCGTCCGCGCCTGCGTCGACCTGCGCGGGCAGATCATCACCATGGTCGACCGGGCCTACCTGACCCAGGAGATGCCGATGTGCGTCATCTGGGGCACCCACGACCGGGTCATCCCCTCCTCCCACGCCGACCACGTCAAGCGCATCGCCGAGACCGCGCAGGTCTCCATGGTCGGCAACGCCGGGCACTTCCCCCACAAGGACCAGCCCGACCAGTTCGTCAAGACGCTCAACCGGTTCGTCTCCCGGACCCGTCCAGCCGTCTACCACCGCGGTCGCTGGCGCACCATGCTCAAGAACGGCGCCCCCGCCGGCCTCGTCATCCCCGACTCCCGCGTCGTCACCATCGCCTGAGGCGCGTCCGGGTCGCGTCGGGCGAGGTCGCGCCGGTGCGGGCGGGTGCCCGACCGGGGCGTCGACCGTGTCGTCCGGTGGCTCCCTGCCCGGTCACGACGGGCGACGGGACGCCACGCCTCCTGAGTGCCCCGGACGGGCACCCGCCCGCGCGCGACCCCGCCCGCCGCGAGCCTGGGGTCGGTACCGACGTGGGGACGGTTGCCTGGGGTCGGTACCGACGTGGGGACGGTTGCCTGAGGTCGGTACCGACGTGAGGACTGGCGAGTGGCGTCCCCGGGCGGTCGTACGTCGTTACCGACGTGGGGACGGTTGCCTGAGGTCGGTACCGACGTGGGGACGGTTGCCTGGGGTCGGGACCATCGTGGCGGGGGCTACCGGGACGGGCCCCACCCCAATCAGCCACCCACACGACTATGTGGCGGCTTCGCAGGCCTATGGCCTGCAGAACCACCACACAGTCGGTCTCGAGCGGAGGACCGTCAGGCGTCGCCGCCGGTCTGGGACACGTCGGCGACCGCGGTCGGGTCGTCGATGCGGTACTTGTCGAAGGCCTCCTTGACCACGGACTGCTTGACCTCGCCGCGCTCGGCCAGGGCGGCCAGCGTGGCGACGACGACCGACTCGGCGTCGACGCGGAAGTAGCGTCGGGCCGCGGGCCGGGTGTCGGCGAAGCCGAAGCCGTCGGTGCCGAGGGCGTGGTAGTCGGTCGGGACCCACTTGGCGATCTGGTTCTGGACCGCGCGCATGTAGTCGCTGACCGCGATGACCGGGCCCTCGGCGTCGGCGAGCTTGGAGGTGACGTAAGGGACCTGGGCGTCCTCGTCGGGGTGGACGAGGTTCCACTCCTCGGCACGGCCCGCGTCGCGAGCCAGCTCGTTCCACGAGGTGACCGACCAGGTCTCGGCGGCCACGCCCCAGTCCTCGGCGAGGAGCTTCGCGGCGCGGGTGATCCACGGCAGACCGACACCGGAGGCGAGCAGCTGAGCCTTCGGGGCGTCCGACGGGGCCTCGGAAGGCGCGTCGGCGAGGCGGTACATGCCCTTGAGCAGGCCCTCGACGTCGAGGTCGTCGGGCTCGGCCGGGTGCTGGTAGGGCTCGTTGTAGACGGTGACGTAGTAGATGACGTCCTCGCCGTGCTCGTGCTCGTCGGTCGAGCCGTACATCCGGCGCAGACCGTCCTGCACGATGTGGCTGACCTCGTAGGCGAACGCCGGGTCGTAGTGCACGATCGCGGGGTTGCTCAGCGCGAGCAGCGGCGAGTGTCCGTCGGCGTGCTGCAGGCCCTCACCGGTCAGCGTCGTGCGGCCGGCGGTGGCGCCGATGAGGAAGCCCTTGGCCAGCTGGTCGGCCATCGCCCAGATCGAGTCACCGGTCCGCTGGAACCCGAACATCGAGTAGAAGATGTAGAACGGGATCATGTGCTCGCCGTGCGTGGAGTACGCCGAGCCCGCGGCGGTCGTCGAGCCCATGGCGCCGGCCTCGGAGATGCCCTCGTGCAGGAGCTGCCCGTCGGTGGCCTCCTTGTAGGCCATGAGCTGCTTGCGGTCGACGCCCTCGTACTTCTGCCCGTGGGGGCTGTAGATCTTGTTCTTGGAGAACATCGAGTCCATGCCGAAGGTGCGGAACTCGTCGGGGGCGATCGGCACGATGCGGTGGCCGATCTCCTTGTCCTTCATCAGGTCCTTGAGCAGCCGCACCAGCGCCATGGTCGTGGCGATGGACTGCTTGCCGGAGCCCTGCTTGAGCTCGGAGTAGACCTCGTCACCGGGCAGCTTCAACGGCTTGGCGCGCACGACCCGCTTGGGCAACGAGCCGCCGAGGGCCTTGCGGCGCTCGAGCATGTACTCGACCTCGGGGGAGTCGGCCCCGGGGTGGAACAGTGGCGCGGTGCCGGTGCGGTCGTAGGACTCGTCGATGTCGCGGTCGCTGATCGGCAGGTAGAGCCGGTCGCGGTACTTCTTGACGTCGTCCTTGGTCAGCTTCTTCATCTGGTGGGTGGCGTTCTTGCCCTCCAGCGCGTCGATCGTCCAGCCCTTGATGGTCTTGGCCAGGATCACGGTGGGCTGCCCGACGTGCTTGGACGCGGCGTCGAAGGCGGCGTACACCTTGCGGTAGTCGTGACCACCGCGAGGCAGCTTGCGGATCTGCTCGTCGCTCATGTGCTCGACCATCTTGCGCAGCCGGCTGTCGCCGCCGAAGAAGTTCTCGCGGACGTACTCGCCGGACTCCACCGAGTAGGTCTGGTACTGCCCGTCGGGGGTGGAGTTCATCTTGTTGACGAGCGCGCCGTCGACGTCACGGGCCAGCAACGGGTCCCACTCGCGGCCCCACACGACCTTGATGACGTTCCAGCCGGCGCCGCGGAAGATCGACTCCAGCTCCTGCATGATCTTGCCGCTGCCGCGGACAGGCCCGTCGAGCTGCTGCAGGTTGCAGTTGATGACGAAGGTCAGGTTGTCGAGCTCGTCGCGGGCGGCGATGTTGATCGCGCCCAGCGACTCCGGCTCGCCCATCTCGCCGTCGCCGAGGAACGCCCAGACGTGCTGGTCGCTGGTGTCCTTGATGCTGCGGTGCTGCAGGTAGCGGTTGAACCGCGCCTGGTAGATCGAGTTGATCGCGGTCAGACCCATGGAGACCGTCGGGAACTCCCAGAACTCCGGCATCAGGCGGGGGTGCGGGTACGACGACAGGCCCTTGCCGACGCCGTGCTGCACCTCCTGGCGGAACTTGAGCAGCTGGTCCTCGGTGAGGCGGCCCTCGAGGTAGGCACGGGAGTAGATGCCGGGGGAGGCGTGGCCCTGGATGAAGACCTGGTCGCCGCCGCCCGGGTGGTCCTTGCCGCGGAAGAAGTGGTTGAAGCCGACCTCGTAGAGCGACGCCGAGGACTGGTAGGTGGCGATGTGACCGCCGACCTCGAGTCCCTTGCGGTTCGCGCTGGAGACGGTGATGGCCGCGTTCCACCGCAGGAACGCGCGGATCCGGCGCTCGACGTCCTCGTCACCGGGGAACCACGGCTCCCGCTCCGGCGGGATGGTGTTGATGTAGTCGGTGCTGCGCAGGGCCGGTACGCCGACCTGCCGCTCGCGGGAGCGCTCGAGGAGCTTGAGCATGATGTAGCGGGCCCGCTCCCGACCGCGGCCGTCGATCATCTCGTCGAGCGACTCGAGCCACTCGTGGGTCTCGTCGGGGTCGATGTCGGGGAGCTGGGTCGGCAGGCCTTCGTGGATCACGGTGGCGCGCTCGACGCGCGCCGCCTTGTCCTTGTCGACGGCCTTGCCGCCCGGCGTGCCGGGGCCGCCCTGCGTGCCCATGCCGTCGGTTCCCGAGGTGTTCTTGTCCTGGTTCGCCACCTGACCATCCTGACACCCGGGGGAAGTACTCGCGAGTACGGCCACAGCGGCCCCGCCGGGCCCGACTTGGAGCGTTTGTGTTGCACACGCGGCCCAAGTCCGCTGGACTGTCACCGAGCGACACCGGTGGTCCGCTGTTTTTCGGGGTGCTGGTGCGGCACGATCCCCAGCAACCACGACTAAGGAGCCCGAGTTGAGCGCGACCCCTGGCGGCGCGGACACCAAGAACACCGGCGTGAGGATGGGGTTCGGTCCGGGCACGGTCGTGCAGGAGCTCGGCTGGGACGAGGACGTCGACGACGCGATCCGCGTCGAGATCGAGGACACCATCGACGGCGACATGGTCGACGGCGAGGTCGGCAACGTCGTCGACGCCGTGGTCATGTGGTGGCGCGAGAACGACGGTGACCTGGTCGACGCGCTGGTCGACGCACTGACCGACCTGGCCTCCGGCGGAACGATCTGGCTGCTGACGCCGAAGGTGGGTCGGCCCAACGCGGTCGACGCCGCCGACATCACCGAGGCCGCCCCGGTGGCGGGCCTCGCCGTGACGACCACGCTGGCGGCTGGTCACGACTGGACAGCGACGCGTCTCGCCGCCCCCAAGTCCCCGGCGCGCTGATCAGCGCGCTCGGCGTCACCTCTCGGACGAAAGCAGGAGCCGCATGCCCCCCACGAACCGAGTGACAGCAGTCCTCTCCGACCAGGTCGTGAAGGCGAAGGTCCTCACCGGGAGCGGCATCATCCGGCCCTACTCGCCGCGGACGCTGTTCCGGCTGGCCAAGACGGTCAAGGACTGGGGCGTGGGTCCGGCCGGCGGCTTCGCCGCGCTCGCCGTACGCTCCCCCGACGCGGTCGGGCTCGTCGACGAGCTGGGTGAGCTCACCTACCGGCAGATCGACGACCGCGGCACGGCGCTGGCCGACGCACTCACCGGCCTCGGCGTCAAGCAGGGCGAGGGGTTGGCCATCATGGCCCGCAACCACCGCGGCTTCATCGACGCCACCGTCGCCGGCGCCAAGCTCGGTGCCGACATCCTGTTCCTCAACACTGCCTTCGCGGGCCCGCAGCTGGTCGAGGTGCTCGAGCGCGAGGACCCCAAGGTCGTCGTGTACGACGAGGAGTTCAGCGAGCTGCTGGCCGAGGTCGACAACGTCAAGCACGTCGTGGCCTGGACCGACGGCGACGTCGGCGACCGCGACACCGTCGAGAAGCTGATCGAGAAGGGGGACAAGGACGCGCGGCTGCCGCACCCGGAGAAGGAGAGCCGGCTGATCATCCTGACCTCGGGCACCACCGGCACGCCGAAGGGTGCGCCGCGCAGCAACGCCGGCGTCGACGCGGCGGTCTCGCTGCTCTCTCGGATGCCGCTGCGCCGCGGGTGGACCTGCCACATCGCGGCGCCGCTGTTCCACACCTGGGGCTTCGCCCACATGGCGCTGGCGATGCTGCTGGAGTCGAAGGTGGTGCTGCGGCGCAAGTTCGACCCCGAGGAGTGCCTGAAGACGGTCGAGGAGAACAGCTGCGACTCCCTGGTCGTCATCCCGGTCATGCTCCAGCGGATCCTCAAGCTCTCCGACGACACGCTCGAGGGCTACGACCTCCCGTCGCTCAAGGTGGTGGCCGCCTCCGGGTCGGCCCTGCCCGGTGACCTGGGCGTGGAGTGGATGGACCGCTTCGGCGACAACCTCTACAACACCTACGGCTCCACCGAGGTCGCCTACGCGACGATCGCCGACCCGAAGGACCTGCGCGAGGCGCCCGGCACCGCCGGCCGCACGCCGCACGCCACCGAGGTGCGGATCTACGACGAGAACGACGAGCCGGTGAAGCAGGGCGAGACCGGGCGGATCTTCGTCGGCAACGGCATCCTGTTCGAGGGCTACACCGGCGGCGGCCACAAGGACATGATCGACGGGCTGATGAGCAGCGGTGACGTCGGCTACCTCGACGAGGACGGCCGGCTGTTCGTCGAGGGACGCGACGACGACATGATCGTCTCCGGCGGCGAGAACGTCTTCCCCAACGAGGTCGAGGACTGCCTGACCCGCCACGAGGCGGTGCACGAGGCAGCCTGCATCGGCGTCGACGACGACGACTACGGCAAGCGCCTGAAGGCGTTCGTCGCGCTGGTCGACGGCAAGGACGTGTCGGAGGACGACCTCAAGGACCACGTGAAGTCCAACCTCGCCCGCTACAAGGTGCCGCGCGAGATCGTCTTCATGGACGAGCTGCCCCGCAACGCCACCGGCAAGCTCCTCAAGCGCGAGCTCGAGGAGAACGGCGAGGACGCGAAGTCCCAGGGCGACGAGGACGCGGGCGACGCGGGTTCGGGCAACGCGGACGCGGGCAATGCAGACGCTGGCGATGCGGACTCGGGCACCCCGGAGGAGAGCGCCGCGTCGTGACCGTCGCGAGCGACCCGCTCCCGGTCGGCTCGACGGCTCCGGGGTTCGCGCTGCGCGACCAGCACGGCGCCACTGCGTCCCTGGAGGACCTGCGGGGCACCGCGGTGCTGCTGATGTTCTACCCGTTCGCCTTCAGCCGGGTGTGCGGCGGTGAGCTCGAGGCGCTGGACCGTGCCGGGCCCGAGCTCGAGGGGCCGCACGGGGCCGGCTCGACGGTCCTGGCGATCAGCTGCGACCCGATGCACGCGCTACGGGCGTACGCCGACCAGGCCGGGCTCGGCGTACGGCTGCTGTCGGACTTCTGGCCGCACGGCGCCACGGCTGCGGCGTACGGCGTCCTCGACCCGGCCACCGGTGCACCGCACCGCTCGAGCTTCGTGATCGGTCCGCAGGGCGAGGTGCGCTGGTCGCTGCACGTGCCGCGGCACGAGTCGCGGCCCGTCGCGGACCAGCTGGAAGCGCTGGAGCAGGCCAGAAAAGCAAGAACTCCCTGAGAACCCCGGCCGTTGGGGTGACAGGGAGCCGCTCGGCAGGGCACAATCTGTCACGCAGCCGCTGGTGACCCGAGACGCCAGCGGCTGCTTCATTTTTGCTCGCGGGCTCCTGGTGGGCGCAGTAGGGATCGAACCTACGACCGCTGGTTTGTAAGACCAGAGCTCTACCGCTGAGCTATACGCCCGAGGGGGACGCCGAAGCGTCGCTGGGAGCGTAACGGAGACACGACCGGTCGTCCCTGCCGGCCTCGCCGCGCGCGCGCCGCTCGTCGACGGTGGTGACGTCTCGGAGCACGCACGCGCCGGTTCGATGCAACCGACGTGACGTCTCGACGCGACCGACGTGACGTCTCGTGAGGAGGTTCTCATCGGGGGAGCGGAGCATGAGACGACGCTCATGCGGGGCTCACAGCGGCTTCATCAGGGACGGTCAGAGTCTCTCTCGTCAGACACCCACGGGTCCCGGACGGGGCCGACGAGAGAGGCACATCATGAACATCCTTCGAGGCAGCGTCATCGGACTGGCCGGCGTCATCGGCGGCGGCGTGCTCGCCTGGCCCATGGTCAGCAGCGCCGACACCAGCGACGAGAGCGTGCTGTACAAGCGCGACGAGCGGTCGGTCGACCTGGTCCTGGCCGACGACGACCTGGACGACGACGACACCAACGACCGCACCCGCGACCGCTTCACGCGCGGTGACGTCACGAACAGCGCCACGCGCGGTGATGTAACGAACAGCGCCACGCGCGGTGATGTCACGAACAACGCGACGCGCGCCGACGCCACGAACAACGCGACGCGCGCCGACGCCACCAATGACGTCACCAACAACGCCACACGCGGCGACGTCACGAACAGCGCCACGCGCGGCGACGTCACGAACGACGTCACGCGCGGCGACGCCACGAACGACAGCACCCGCGACGCCACCCGCGACGCCACCCGCTGAGCCGGCGCTGCATGAGAGGCCTCTCACGCAGGTCTCACCGACGCTTCATCCCCTCCCACCACCATCTGGGGAGACGGTCACCCGTCCCCCCGCCCGCCCCACAGGGCCCCACCGAAAGAGAGCACATCATGAACGTCCTTCGAGGCAGCGTCGTCGGTCTGTCCGGTCTGGTCGGCGTCGGCGTGCTGGCGTGGCCGTCGGTCACCACCGCCGCGTCCGCCGACTCCGACGAGGTCTACAAGCGCGACGAGCGGATCACCGAGCTCGCGCTGGTGGCCGACGACGATGACGACGACACCAACGACAACACGAACGACACCAACACCGGAGCCAGCCGCGCGACCAACGACAACACACGCAGCAACGTCACGGCGGTCAGCCGGGACCGCGACCTCAGCCGCGGCGACAAGACGCGCGACTGGACCCGTGACGGCGGCGACCGCACCCGCGACCGTTCGGCCGGCCAGACCAACGACCGCAGCCGCAACGACACCCGCCGCTGACGGCACCGGCTCGACCGCACCACCAGCTCGACCCGCACCACCAGGGCGACCCGGCACCGACCGAGACATCACCGCGAGAGGCAGGCACGACGATGGGCACACCGACCGACAGCTGGGGCTGGCACCAAGGTGACCAGATCACTTCTGAGCTGACCGCGCTGCGCCTGCTGGGCGGGGGATCGGCCTACGAGGCCTACCTCGCCTTCGACGAGGTCACCTACGCCCCCGTCGTGGTCAAGTTCGTGCGGCCCGCGCAGGTCCTCCGCGAGGGGACGCTGCGCGGGCTGCGCCGGGAGGTCGACACCCTCGAGGCGGTCCGTCACCCGGCCGTCGTCCGCATGCTGCGCGCCGAGCTCGAGGGCGAGAAGCCCCATGTCGTGCTGGAGAACCTCGACGGGCCGCGCCTGTCCACGCTCATCCGCCGCTACGGCGCCCTCGAGCCGGCGCAGTACCTCCCCCTCGGCATCGAGGTCGGCGCCGCGGCCCACTACTTCCGGCGCCACGGCATCGTGCACCTCGACATCAAGCCCAGCAACATCATCATGGGCGCCCCGGCCCGGCTGATCGACCTCAGCGTCGCCCGCACCCTCGAGGACGCGGCCGCGCTCACCTACGGCATCGGCACCGACTCCTACATGGCGCCCGAGCAGTGTGACCCGCCCCGCTCCGGCGTACCGGGCGCCGCGGCGGACGTCTGGGGCCTGGGCGTCACCCTCTTCGAGGCGATCGCCGGCCACCGTGCCTTCGACGACGGCGACCAGCGCAGCGACGACATCACCGTCCGCTACCCCCAGCTCGTCGACGAGCCGTACCTGCTGCCCGACCGCACGCCGCCGCAGGTCGTCGAGATCGTCATGGCCTGCCTGGCGTCGGACCCCGACAAGCGCCCGACGCCCGCCGACGTGTGCGACACGCTCGGCCCGGTGCTCGAGTCCCTCCCGCGCGGGCGCCTCGGCGGCTTCAAGGAGGCGCTGGCCCGCTGACGGGCCGCCACTTCTAGGTGGCGGCTGGACGGGTGATACGCCTGTTCAGCCGCCACCTAAGCGTGTCCGGACCCGGTACGACGCGGACGCGCGCGAAAGCGGCGTACCCCGGCTCAGGCAGGGTTGGCGTCGAAGCGGTAGCCCATGCCTCGCACGGTCGAGATCGCCGTCGACCCCACCTTGCGCCGCAGGTAGCCGACGTACACGTCGACGACGTTGGAGCCGGGGTCGTAGTCGTAGCCCCACACGTGCGAGAGCAGCTGCTCGCGCGACAGCACGATCCCGACGTTGAGCATGAAGAGCTCGAGCAGCTGGAACTCCCGGGCCGACAGCTCGATGCGCCGGCCGTCCTGGGTGGCGACCCGCTCGCGCAGGTCGAGCCGCAGGTTGCCGACGGTGAGGGAGTCCTCACGGGCCGCGCCGCCGTCGCCCTGCTGCTGGCGCAGCCGCAGCCGGACGCGTGCGAGCAGCTCGGCGAAGCGGAACGGCTTGGCCATGTAGTCGTCGGCACCGCCGTCGAGCGCCTGCACGGTGTCGGTGACGGAGTCACGGGCGGTGAGGACGATGACCGGGATCGTCGACCCCTGCGCACGCAGCCCCTCGAGCACGCCGTAGCCGTCGAGGCGCGGCAGGCCGATGTCGAGCACCATGAGGTCGAACTCGCCCGACAGCGCGTAGTCCAGCCCGGACACCCCGTCGGCGCACACCGTGGGGCTGTGCCCCTCGGACTTGAGGCCCTTGGACATGAACGAGGAGATGCGGGGCTCGTCCTCGACGATCAGGATGCGCGCCACGAAGCGTCCTTCCGTTGACGGGGCAGGGAGATGACGAAGAGCGCGCCCGGCGGGGTCGCGTCCTCGACGTGCGCGGTGCCTCCGTGGGCGGCCGCGATGGCGGAGACGATGGAGAGGCCCAGGCCGCTGCCCTCGTCGTGGACGGCGTCGGCTCCGCGGGCGAACCGCTGGAAGACGGCGGTCTTCTCGGCGTCCGGGACGCCGGGGCCGCTGTCGCGCACCCAGAACCGGACGGTGCCGCCGGGGCCGACGGCGGAGCCCACGGCGACCGTGTCGGCGGTGCCGGTGTGCTTGACGGCGTTCTGCGCCAGCTGCACCAGTGCCTGGGTCAGCCGCTGCTCGTCGACCTCGATCTCGAGGTCGGCGCGGTCGTCGACGACCCACACCCGGTCGGCCAGCCCGCGCACCTTGTCGGCGACGCGGTCGGTCAGCTCGTCGGCCCGCACCGCTGCGGGCACCACGAAGCCGGGACGCTCGGACTTGGTCAGCAGGATCATGTCCTCGACGAGCCGCGACATCCGCTCGGTCTCGTCGAGCAGGAGGTCGCGGGTACGGCGTACGTCGTCGGGGTCGGTGGGGTCCACCAGCTCGAGGTGTCCCTGCAGGATCGTCAAGGGGGTGCGGAGCTCGTGCCCGGCGTCGTCGAGGAAGGCCCGCTGTCCGCGGAACGCGCCGTCGAGGCGGTCGAGCATGGCGTTGAAGGTCGTCGTCAGGTCGCCGAGGTCGTCGTTGCTGGTGACCGGGATGCGCCGCGACAGGTCGGTCTCGGTGATGTCCTGGGCGGTCTCGTCCAGGGCGCGCACCGGCGACAGCAGGCGGCCGGCGACCCAGAAGGCGACGCCGGAGACGACGAGCAGGGCCACGAGAGCGGCCAGCGTGTAGGTCTGCATCGTCGAGCCGAGGGCGTCGGTCTCGTCGTCGACGAAGAACGCCACGGCGAAGGCGCCGCGATCGTCGCCCGCTGCCAGCGGCAGCACCTCGAGGTAGACCTCGCCGAACCGGGGCGACTCGATGGTGGTCGACCCGCCGGTCTCGAGGCGCTGCAGGACGGCCTCGACGAAAGCAGGCTCGCTGCGCAGCTCGCTGCGGCTCGAGGCCGACGAGATCCGGAGCCCGCCGTCCCAGGCGCCCACCATCATCTCCGAGGGGCTCGGCACGTTGCGCAGCAGGAAGACCCGCACCAGGCGCTGGTAGGAGTCGAACCGGGCCTTCGTCACCGGGTCGATGCCGCGCTCCTGCAGCTGCACCAGCTCGGCCATCTCCTGGGCGACGTCGTCGCGCACGCCCTCCTTGGCCTGCTGGACGCCGAGCAGGTAGACCAGGGCTCCGGCGGAGGCCAGCCCCAGCCCCGTCAGCAGCGCCACGGCGGCGGTGATGCGGGTACGGACCGTCAGCCGCCGCCGGACGCCCCGGAGACGAGGTCCGCCCGATCGTCCTGCACGGCGGCGGAGACCACCGGTGCGGCGGTCTTCCGAGGAGGGCGAGTCCATGTCGGCGGGCGAGGCGTCAGTCGTCGTCCCCGTCGTCGCCATCGTCGTCCGCTTCGTCGTCGTCATCGTCGTCGTCCGGTTGCGGCCGGACGACCTCGACGTCGTCACCGTCGTCGTCATCGGAGTCTGTCACGTCGCCCCGGTCGTCCCCGTTCTCGCGATCGTCGCGGTCGTCGCGCCCGCTGTCGTCGCCCGGCTGGGTGGCGGGTCCCTGCCGAGGCCCGACGCCGCCGTCGTCGCGGGACCTCGGCTTCAGCGTGGGCTGCGGCTCGGAGGTCTGGGCGGCTTCCTCGAGGACCAGGGGCTCGCGCTGGGGCGCGGGCTCCTCGCCCGCGACGAGGGTGGGCAGCGCCACGGCGGCGCCGGCGACGAAGGCCACCGACGCGAGGATCGGCGCCAGGATCTTGCTCGGGATCATGGCGCCATCCTGGAGCAGGTCCGTGGCGACGTCGTGAGAGGACCATGAGAGAGCTCTCATGTTCGGAACCCACGGACCGCGCGCTCGGTGCTCGCGCGGCACGCGGGGCACGTCGCCGCGGGGTGCCCGGGTGCCTCGATGCCTATAGTGACCCGGTCCGAGCGAGGGCTCGGGCATCTGCCTGCGACGCCGGGCGGATCGGGCTTCGGGACGGGGGCGCACCATCGACGCCGCGGGCCTGGTGAGGCGACGCCTCCTCGCGCGCCGGGTGCTCCTGGCCGCCGTGGCCGCGACGACCCTGGTCGCCGTGACGGTCGTCTGTGCCGCGGCGCTCCTGCTGGTCGCCGCCGGTCGCGGGAGCGTCGGCGCCGACCTGGAGAGGTCCGCGGTCGGAGACCGGGTCGTCGACGTCTCCGGGGACCTGGAGCTCCCGGCGGGCTCCTCCGCCGGGTCGGCCGAGACCGAGCAGCGCCTGGACACGGCCGACGGGGAGGTGCGTGCGCTCCTGGACCGGGTGCTGGGCCCGGCGCTGTCGGCGGGGACGGTGACCCGCCGGGTGCTGAGCAGCTCCTACCGACTCCCCGGACCCGGTCCGGGGGCCCCGAGCGAGGACGCCCCGCAGCGGCTGGCCGTCGTCGCGGGCTACGAGGCGCTGACCGAGCACGCGGACCTCGTCGCGGGCCGCTGGCCGGGCGCGGTCCCCGGTGGCACGGAGACGGCGGTCGAGGTGGCGCTGCACGCGACGGCCGCCGACGCGCTCGGGCTCGCACCGGGCGACCGGCTGACGCTGACGAACACCCTGGACGACTCGACCCTGCGGGTGCGCCTGGTGGGCACGTGGCGCCCCGACGACACGGCGTCGGCGTACTGGACCGGCGACCTGCTCGGCACCACCGGCGTCGACCGGGGGACCAGCTTCGTGACCTACGGCCCCTTCGTGACGGGGGCCGGGACGGAGAGCGTCGTGGCCGACCCGACGTTGCGGTGGCGGGCGGAGCCGAGCCTGGGGGCGCTGACGCCCGAGCAGGTCGGCGACGTGCGGAGCAGGCTGGGCAGCCTGCTCGAGGAGGAGGGGACCGCGACGCGCCGCGGCGGCAGCGGCGTTGGCCGGCGAGCCCGAGGAGGGCTCCGCGGCAGGACAGCGAGCCCTCACGGTGGAGACGGACCTCGACGAGACCCTCGCCGGCGTGGCCGCCCCGGTGGCCGTGGCCCGCTCGGCGGTGGGCCTCCCGCTGGCTCTGGTCGTGCTGCTCGGGGTCAGCGCCGTGCTGCTCGTGACCCGCCTGGCGCAGGCGGACCGGCGTACCGACGCCCGGCTGCGGGCCTCGCGCGGCTTCTCCCCGGTCCAGCTCCGCACCGCCCACACGCTCGAGGCCCTCGTCGTGGTCCTGCCCGCCGTGGGGCTCGCGCCGGTCCTGGCCTGGCTCACGGTGCGGGCCGTCGCGAACCTCACGGGGGCCGAGGCAGTGGTCGGCTCGGTGAGCCTGGGCGTCGGCAGCTGGGTGGTGGCCGTGGTCGCGGGTCTGGTGGTGGTGCTGCTGCTGGCGCGGCAGGGGACGAGTGACGCCGCACGCGGACGGCTCGCCGCCACGTGGGACCGGGCCGGGCTCGACCTGGTGACGGTCCCGCTCGCCGTGCTGGGCACCCTGCAGCTCCTGGCGTACGACGAGGGCGCGCTGGCCTCCGGAGCCGACGCGGCCCTCGCCGGCTCCGGTCTCGACCCCGTCCTGGTGCTCGTCGTCCCCCTGGTGGTGCTGGCCTCGGGGCTGCTGGTCGGGTCGGCTGGTGCGCGGACTGCTGCTGCTCGGCGCCGGCGTCGCCGCACGCGCCCGAGGCACGGTGGCCGCGCTGGCCGCCTGGCAGGTCGCCCGTCGGGCCGACGAGCACCGGGCGCTGCTGGTCGGCTCGCTGCTCGCCTCCGCGGTCGTCACCCTCGCCGGCGGGCAGGCGGCGACGTACGCCGACTCCCAGCAGGCCCAGGCCCGCCTGGCCGTCGGCAGCGACCTCCGTGTCAGTGGTCTGTCGGGCGGCGACGAGGCTGCTCGGGTCGTCGAGCTCGTCGAGGAGCGCGGGGGCTCCGCCCTGGTCGTGCTGCGGGACCGCACCGCCCTCGGCGACCTGCCCGTGGAGGCGCTGGCGCTGGACGTCAGGGACCCGGCGGCCGCGCAGGTGCTGGCCGCGGATCCGGACGGCACCCTGGACGCCGTCATGCTCGAGGCGCTGAGGACGCCGGTCGGCGCCCGCGTCGGGCCCGTGCCCGCGCTCGCGGCCTCGACCATCGCCGCGCAGGCCGGTGACGAGGCCCGCGCGCGCCTGCGCATCGCCGGTGTCGACGTGGCCCTGGACGTCGTGGCGCGGACCGGGGCCGTGCCGGGCACCGGTCCGGAGGCCGACGCCCTCGGCGCCGGGGCAGGCACGGGCCGCGCCGCCACGGGCGTCGGGCTGGTGCTCGACGTGACCACTCTCGCGCGGGTGGTCGGCCCGGCCCTGGCGGTCGACACCGAGACCGAGGTGTGGGCGAGCGTGCCACGCGACGCGGTCGACCCGCTGGAGACTGCCCTCGCCGACCTCGCTCCGGCGGACGACGGCGGGCCCGCGGTCGGGCCCTCGGAGCTCACGGTCGCCGACCGCTGGTCGGCCACGGCGGACCGGCAGGACGGACCCGTGGGCGCGGGGGTCCGGGCGGCCCTCGTGCTGGCGGTGCTCACCGCGGCGGTGCTCGGCACGGTCGGGTTCGTGGCCGCGACCGCCGTCGGGCTGCGACGCCGCCGCACGGAGACGGCCGCGCTGCGGGCGACAGGGCTCTCCCGGCGTCAGGTCGCCGGCGCCCTGGTCCTGGAGCGGCTCGGCCTGCTGGTCGTCGCGCTGGTCCTGGGCGCAGCGGTGGGCACCGCGGTGGCGGGGGTGCTCGGCCCTCGCCTCGTGCTGACCGAGGCCGCGACGGTCCCGGTGCCGGCCCCGGCCGCCGCGCTCGGCGCGGGCCCGGCCCTCGGGGTGGTGCTCGTGCTGCTGGTGATGGCGGTGCTGGGTGCCGCGGCGGTGGTGGCGGCCGCGGGCCGGGTGGCGGCCCGGCCGATGGGCGACGAGCTGCGCGCGGGGGAGGACACGTGAGCCGCACCGTGGGGACGCTGCGCCTGCTGCGGCGACGGGCCCGTGCCGAGCTGGCGTCGCTGCTGGCCCTGGCCCTGCTGGTCGCCGTGACGGCCACCCTCGCTGCGTCGGTGCCGCGGGTGCTCAGTGCCACCTCCGACCAGGCGCTGCGGGCCGCGCTCGCGGACGCGCCCCCCGAGAGCCTCGAGATCTCGGCCAGCACCACCAACGACGAGGGCGTCGACCAGCTGCGGACCGTCGACGCCCAGGTCCGCGAGTCGCTGACCGCAGGCCTGCGGGACGTGGTCGCGGACAGTGGTCGCGGCGCGACGACCGGGCTCTACGACGCCCGGGACCGGGTGGGGGATCCCGTCCGCGACAAGCCCTTCACCTGGCTGCAGCTGCGCCACCAGCCCGGCGCGCTCGACCAGGTCACCTGGGTCGGAGGGGCGCCCCCCACGCTCCCCGGGCGAGGACGCCGCGGTCCGGACGGCGGAGGGAGAGCGGGTTCCGCTGCTCGAGGTGGCCCTCGGTGCCCCCCTCGCGGAGCAGCTCGAGCTCCGGGTCGGTCAGACGGTGACGCTCGAGCCCCTCGAGGTGGCGCCGCTGGGCGACGGCACGACCGCCGTCCGCGTGACCGGGCTGTTCGAGCCCCGCGAGGCGAGCGCGCGGACCTGGGGCTACGCACCGCTGCTGACCACGCTCGGGCAGCGGTACAGCGCCGACGGCCAGCTGGTGGCCGAGTACGCCGCCGCGCTGGTCGACGGCGACCAGCTCGAGGCCCTGCGTGCTGCCTCCCCGCTGCTGCGCTACGACTGGCACTACCCGGTCGAGCCGGGCGCCCTGGACGCCGACAACGCCGCCCCGGTCCTGGCCGACCTCGAGGAGGTGGTGGCGCGCGGCGCCTTCGTCGACTCCTCGTCGGCGTCGTTGACCGGAGGAGCCGACTCGGTGGCGCTCTCCAGCGGCCTGGTGGACCTGCTGCGCGCCCACCAGGGCCGCGCGCAGGCGACGTCCGCGCTCGTCGCCCTGGTCCTGGGCGGCGTGCTCGTGGTCGCCCTGGCGGTGCTCGCGCTCGCCTGCGCCGTGGTCGTACGTCGCCGCGAGCCCGGCCTGGCGCTGGCCCACGCGCGCGGCGCGTCCCGGGGGGCCCTGACCGCGACCTCGGTCGCGGAGGTGTCCGCCGTGGTGGCGACCGGGGCGGTGACCGGTGCCGTCCTCGCCACCGTGGCCGGCGGTGACCGGGCGTCCGGTGCGTCGGCCCTGCTGGCGGCGCTGGTGGGCGTGGCCGCGCTGCTGCTGACGGGCGCAGCGACGTGGCGCACGCTCCCGGGAAGCGCCCGGTCCTCCCGCGTGCCGTGGCGCCCGGCCACCGAGGTGTCGGTGCTCGTGGCCGGCGCCCTCGCCGTGCTCGAGGTGCGCCGTCGCGGTCTCGGCAGCGCCGAGGCGGGCGCGGGTGGCGCGGGTGGCGGTGCGGACCCCGTGCTCGTGCTGGCGCCCGTGCTGGTGGTGCTGGCGGTGGTCGTCGTGGTGCTGCGCGTGCTTCCCGCGGTGCTGCGTCGCGCCTCCGCCGTCGCGGCCGGACGTGCCGGGCTGGTGCCCTTCCTGGCGCTGGCGCGGGCCGCCCGACAGCCACTCGCCGTCGCGCTGCCGCTGTCCACGCTGCTGCTGGGGCTGGGCTTCGCCGTCTTCGCCTCCGGGGTCACCGCGACGGTCGACGAGGGGCAGGAACGGGCTGCGTGGCGCGACGTGGGGGCCGACTACCTGCTGCAGGCGGAGTACTTCGAGGACCAGGACCTCGCGACCCTCGCCGACCTGCCCGGCGTGGACCAGGTCGTGCCGGCGCTGCGCCGGGAGCGCGCCACCTTCTTCGATCCCGCCGGGCGCGCCACCGACGGCAACGTGCTGGTCGTCGACGCGGCCGGCTACGCCGACCTGCTGGCCCGCGACCCCGGCTCGGGCGCCGACCCCGACGCCGTACGACGCCTGGCGGAGCCGGTCGGTCCGGAGGCGCCCCTGTCGGCGCTGGCGACCGCGCCGGCCCGGGCCGCCCTGGCAGCCGACGAGGGCCCCATCGACCCGACCGCGAGCCTCGGACGCACGGAGGTCGCCGTCACCGCGACGCCTGCGACGTTCCCGCTCGACGGCGGGCTCGGGCTGGTCGTGCTGGACCTGCCCTCGGTGCAGGAGCGCGAGTCGTTCCCGATCCGGCCGAACACGCTGCTGGTCCGCGGGTCTCCGGAGGCCGCTCCGGAGCTCGAGGCCGCGGTGGCCAACCTCGAGCAGCGGGTGGTCCTGACCGACCGGCGCGCGGAGCTCGAGGACCTCGCCGACTCGCCCTTCGTCGGGTCCACCCAGGCCCTGTTCGCCGCAGGAGCCGCGGCGGCCGCGGCGTACTGCCTGCTGGCCCTGACCCTGACCCTGGTGCTGGCCGCCCGCTCGCGGGCCCGGCTGGCCTCGACGCTGCGGATGCTGGGCGCCGGTCCCCGGGGGCTGAGTCGGCTGGCCGTGCTGGAGGTGGCACCGCTGATCGGCGTCATGCTCGTGGCGGGCGCCGCAGCAGGTCTGCTGCTGGTGGCGCTGCTGCTCCCGGCGCTCGACCTGCAACCGCTGACCGGGGGAGCCGCCGCACCCGAGACCCGCCTGGGGCTGCTGCGGGCCGCTGGCCTGGTGGCCGGCCTGACCGCGCTCGTGGTCGCCACCGTCGCGGGGGTGTCGGCGGTGGAGCGTCGACGTGGGCTGGGAGAGACTCTGCGAGAAGGAGACGAGCCGTGAGCGACAGCAACCCCACCAGCACCGCAGGGACGTCCCTGGGTGCTCTCGAGCGCCGCGCGGCGCCCGCCGCGGTGTTCGGCGCGGGCGCGCACATCGCCTGCGACAACCTCGTGCGCATCTTCCGCACCGAGAGCGTCGAGGTGGTGGCGCTGCAGGGGCTCGACCTGCTGGTCGACCGCGGCGAGCTGGTCGCGATCATCGGTGCCTCCGGCAGCGGCAAGTCCACGCTGCTGACCATCCTGTCCGGCCTCGACACCCCGACCGCAGGGTTGGCGCGGGTGGCCGACCAGGACCTGCTGGCGATGTCGCCGACCCAGCGGCTGCGCTACCGCCGCGAGGTGGTCGGCTTCGTGTGGCAGCGCACCTCGTCCAACCTCCTTCCCTACCTCACGGTCGCGGAGAACGTGGCCCTGCCGCTGGTCGCGTCGCGCTCGCCACGGCGCGAGCGGCCGGGTCGGGTCGCGGAGCTGCTGGACCTGCTCGAGGTCGGCGACCTCGCCGACCGGCGCCCGGCGCAGCTCTCCGGGGGCCAGCAGCAGCGCGTGGCGATCGCGGTGGCGCTGGCCAACTCGCCCGAGGTGCTGCTCGCCGACGAGCCGACCGGGGAGCTGGACACCCACAGCTCCGAGCAGGTCTTCACCGCGCTGCAGACCGCGAACCGTGAGCTGGGCGTCACCGTGGTGGTGGTGACCCACGACGCCTCGGTCTCCGAGCACGTGCAACGCACCGTGGGCATCCGCGACGGACGCACCTCCAGCGAGGTGCTGCGTCACACCGAGGAGGGCGCTGACGGCCATGAGGTCGTCGCCCAGGAGTACGCCGTGCTCGACCGGGTCGGCCGGTTGCAGCTGCCGCACGACTTCACCGCGGCCCTGGCCATGGACCGCCGCGTGCGCCTCGAGCTCGAGCAGGACCACATCGGGGTGTGGCCGGACCGGCAGCGCGAGGGGGAGCAGTGAACACGCAGACGAAGGAGCACCCGAGCGGGCACCCGGGCACGATGGTGCAGGTCAGCGGGCTGACCAAGCGGTTCGGCCGCGGCGACGCGGAGGTGACCGCTCTCGACGGCGTCGACCTGACCGTGCCGCGCGGCGGGCTCGTCGCCCTCACCGGGCGGTCGGGCTCGGGCAAGACGACGTTGCTGCACTGCATCGGGGGCCTGGAGCGTCCGGACGCGGGTCGCGTCGTCGTGGACGGCACGGAGGTGACCGGGCTCGACGAGGACGGGCTGCTGGCACTGCGACGTGACCACGTCGGCTTCGTCTTCCAGACCTTCGCGCTCGTGCCGATCCTCACCGCGCGCGAGAACGTCGGCGTGCCGCTGCGGCTGAGCCGCACCCCCGCCGCCGACCGTGAGCAGCAGGTCGAGCGGCTGCTGCGCCTCGTCGGGCTGGCCGACCACGCCGAGCAGCGGCCCGGCGAGCTGTCGGGCGGACAGCAGCAGCGGGTCGCGGTCGCCCGCGCGCTCGCCGGCCGTCCGAGCCTGCTGCTGGCCGACGAACCCACCGGCCAGCTGGACTCGGCCACCGGCCGCGCCGTGATGGAGCTGCTGCGGGCGATCGTGGTCAGCGAGGGCGTCACCGCTGTGGTCGCGACCCACGACCCCGGCCTCATCGACGTCGCCGACGCCGTGCACGAGCTGCGCGACGGCAGGATGGTCGACCCCGCCGC
The DNA here is from genome assembly GCA_963721555.1 of uncultured Actinomycetota bacterium. GTDB lineage: Bacteria > Actinomycetota > Actinomycetes > Propionibacteriales > Nocardioidaceae > Marmoricola_A. Next base: position 691,606 of record CAVRJU010000009.1, read on the forward strand.
AGCGACCCCGGCGTGAGGTGGAGCGGCACCAGCCAGGACGAGCAGCCGTCGGGCGCCACTAGGCTGCGCGTCATGCGTCTGGCCGAGATCGTCGCGCTGCTCGATGACTGGTACGACCCTGCCTGGGCCGAGCCCTGGGACGCCGTGGGACTGGTCTGCGGCGATCCCGAGGACGAGGTCGGCTCCGTGCTGTTCGCGGTCGACCCGGTCGAGACCGTGGTCGACGAGGCGCTCGAGCTCGGCGTGGACCTGCTCGTGGTCCACCACCCCCTGTTGATGAGCGGGGTCTCCTCGGTCGCGGCGACGTCGGCGAAGGGCCGGGTGGTGCACCGGCTCGTGCGCGGAGGCGTGGCGCTGCTCACGGCGCACACCAACGCCGACGTCCCCGCGGACGGCGTCAACGCGTCCATCGCCGACGCCCTCGACCTGCGGGGGGCGACCGTGCTGCGGCCCACGGACGACGCCAGCGCGCGTGCTCTGGACAAGCTCGTCACCTTCGTCCCGGACGAGCACGTCGACGCGGTGCGCGCGGCGCTCGTCGGCGCAGGGGCGGGCGCTCTGGGCGCCTACGACTCCTGCACCTTCTCGACGCCCGGCGAGGGGCGCTTCCGACCTCTCGCCGGCGCCGACCCGGCGATCGGCAGGGTCGGGGAGATCGAGGTGGTGAGCGAGATCCGCGTGGAGACGCTCTACCCGCGTTCCGAGCGCGCGGCGGTCGTGGCCGCCCTCCGGGCGGCCCACCCCTACGAGGAGCCGGCCTTCGACCTGGTCGAGCTGGCCGACGTGCCCGGCGGACCGGTCACCGGCGGCGCGTCGACCTCCGTCCGGGGACACGGTCGGGTCGGGGACCTGGCCGACCCCCTGACGCTGCGCGGCTTCGCCGACCTGGTGGCCCGGGTGCTGCCCCAGACGGCCCACGGCGTACGCGTCGCCGGCGATCCCGGGCGGGAGGTGCGCCGCGTCGCGGTGCTGGCCGGCTCGGGTGAGTCGCTGCTGGAGGCGGCCGACGCGGCGGGCGCCGACGTCGTGCTGACCTCCGACCTCAAGCACCACCGGGCCGGCGAGTTCCTCGCCGACGGCGGCCCGGCCCTGGTCGACGTGGCGCACTGGGCCGCGGAGTGGACCTGGCTGCCCGTGGTGGCCGACAAGGTCGCCCGCGCCACCGCGGCGGCGGGGACTACGGTGGTGACCCACGTCAGCCACCGGGTCACCGACCCCTGGACGTTCCGCGTCTGAGGCCGGCCCGCACCACCCGCAGCACCGGGACCGTCGGCACTGCCGCACCGCCCCGCAGCACCGCACCGACCGAGAACAGCGCACCGAGGAGCCCGCCCTGAAAGCCGACCCGTCCGCCCAGCTGCAGCTCCTCGACGTCCAGGAGCTCGACAGCCGCCTCGACGCCTTGCGCCACCAGGCCTCCCACCCTCCAGAGGGGCCGGCCCTGCGTGATCTCGAGAGCAGCCGGGCAGCGCTGCGGGACCAGGCCGCGGACCTGCAGATCCAGGTCGACGACCTCACGCGGGCGCAGCGCAAGGCCGACGACGACGTCGAGCAGGTCAAGGGACGCCGGGTCCGTGACCAGCAGCGCCTCGACTCCGGTCAGGTCACCAACCCCAGGGACCTCGAGCGGCTGCAGCACGAGCTGGTCTCGCTGGACCGTCGCATCAGCGAGCTCGAGGACACCGAGCTCGAGATCATGGCGCACCTCGAGGACGCCCAGCGCGACCTCGCCGAGGTGCAGGCCCACCTGGTCGAGCAGGACGCGAAGGCCGGGGAGCTCGACGCCACCCGCCTCGAGCGGCTGACCGGCCTGCGGGCCGAGGGCGCGGAGGTCGTCGCTCGGCGCAAGGAGGTGGCGGCGACGGTGCCGGCCGACCTGCTGGCGCTCTACGAACGCCTGCGCGAGCAGAAGAACGGCGTCGGTGCCGCGCTGCTGCGCCAGCGCCGCTGCGGCGGGTGCAGCCTGGAGCTCAACAGCGGCGACCTCGCCGCGGTCTCCAAGCTGCCGGCCGACGACGTGGTCCGCTGCGAGGAGTGCGGTCGCATCCTCGTGCGCACCGAGGAGTCCGGCCTCCGATGACCTCCGGGCCCGGTGACACCGACGACTCCCCGGGCCGAACCGGGCCGACCCGGGTGGTCGCCGAGGCCGACGGCGGCTCACGCGGCAACCCCGGCAACGCGGCGTACGGCGCGTTGCTCAGGGACGCCTCGACGGGCGAGCTGATCGCCGAGCGGGGCGAGCGCATCGGGGTCACGACCAACAACGTCGCGGAGTACCGCGGTCTCATCGCCGCCCTCGAGCTCTACCGCTCCCACGCCGACGGGGCCGAGCTCGAGGTCCGCATGGACTCCAAGCTGGTCGTCGAGCAGATGTCGGGGCGCTGGAAGATCAAGCACCCCGACATGCGTCCGCTGGCGAGCCGGGCCCGCGAGCTCGCGCCCGCCGGCACGACGTACACGTGGATCCCGCGAGGGGAGAACACCCACGCCGACCGGTTGGCCAACGAGGCGCTCGACGGCCCCCTGGGCGTGGTGGTGGGCGAGGCCCTCGGGCCGCGCGACGCCGCGCTGGACGCGGAGGTCACCGCGTCCGCGGCCGCGGGCACCGACGAGGTCGACCCCGACCACGCGGAGCCCGTGCCCACCCCGCCGTGGGAGCAGGGTGCCCCGACCGTGCTGGTGCTCGTCCGTCACGGCGAGACCGACGACACCAGCGCCCGCCTCTTCAGCGGTCACTCGGGTCGTGACCCTGAGCTCAACGCGCTCGGCCGCGCCCACGTCGCGGCGGCGGCGTCCTGGCTGGCGCCGCTGTTCGAGGAGCCCCCGGTCGTCCTCACCTCGCCGCTGCGGCGCACCCGGGAGACGGCGGCCGTGCTCGTCGAGGCGATCTCCCGCGAGCTGGGCGAGGCCGGAGCGGGCCTCGTGCCGGTCGTCGACGACGGGCTGGTCGAGGCGGGGTTCGGGACGTGGGAGGGCCTGAACTACACCCAGGTGCTCGAGCGCGACGCGGAGCTCTTCACCGCCTGGCTGGGTGACCCCGACCGACGCGCGGGCACGACGGGCGACTCGATGAACGGCATGGCCGAGCGCATGCGCGTCGTGCGCGACCGCCTGCTGCAGGCGCACAGCGCTCGTGTCGTCGTCGCGGCCACCCACCTGACGCCGATCAAGATGCTGGTGAGCGAGGTGCTGGGGCTGCCGATGGAGTCGGTGTTCAAGACGGAGATCTCGCCGGCCTCGGTGACGGTGCTGGCGTGGTACCCCGACGGGCGCGCGGTCGTGCGACTGCTCAACGGCCGTCCAGGTGGTCCCGCGCTGGGCACCGGCGCGGGCGTGGGCTGACCCCTTCACTGATCGCCCGTCCGTCGCCCTTCCGGCCTGGGCTCAGAGGTCGGTGACGACCACGTCGAGGCGTCGGCCGTCGGCCTCGACGACCCACCCGAGGTCGCGCAGCTGCTCGGCCAGGCGCGCCGGGGTGCCCACGCTGCTGCCGTCCTGCAGCAGGGCCCGCACGATGCGGCCCTTGGTGGCCTTGTTGAAGTGGCTGACCACCGACCGCTTCCCGCCCTGCTCGTGCAGCACGCGCACCGACACCACAGCGCGGTCACTCGACGCGGGACGCCAGAACGGCACGTAGGAGCCCGAGCGCAGGTCGACCACCAGCCCCTTGCCGCGTGCCTCGTCGACGGCGGGCGCGAGGTGGCGACGCCAGTGCGCGCTCACGGTCCCGAGGTCGGGCAGGGTCACCTGCGGCGACAGGCGGTACGCCGGGATCCGGTCCCCGGGGCGCACCAGGCCGAAGACGCACGAGGTGACCGCGACCCAGGCCGACGCCCGTCGTCGGGCTGGCGCGTCGAGGGAGGCGAGGTCGAGCGCTTCGTAGAGGACCCCGGTGTAGACAGCGTCGGCGCGGGCCGTCGGCGACTGCTCCAGCGCGGCGTCGGCCTCCACCAGGTCGGTCTGGGACGGCCCCAGCCCGAGCGTCCGCGCCGCCTCCGCCGGGGGGCGCGTGGTGCAGAGCTCGACGAGGGCGTCGACCACCGTCCTCCGGGCGTCGGTGAGGACCGGCGAGGAGAGCTCGGCGAGGTCGAGCGGCTTGCCGCGGCGTGGAGAGGACTTGCCCTCCGACGGCGGCAGCAGGATCAGCACGGCGCCCACCCTAGGGTGAGGGGGTCGCCACCCGGTCCCGGGGGCGGGGGAGGGAGCCGAGCGTGCCCAGACGCGTCGTACACGTGACCGAGAGCGGGCTGGAGGCCGACGGCGAGCTGCTGCGCCGTGGCATCGCCGCGCTCCAGCAGGAGCTCGGGGTGACGCCCGAGTTCCCTGCCGCGGTCGACGCGGAGGCCGAGGCGTCCGCCCGTGCGCCACGGCTGCCGGCACTGGACCGCACCGACCTGCCGTTCGTCACCATCGACCCCGAGACGGCGCGGGACCTCGACCAGGCGCTGCACCTCGAGCGCGACGGCGACGGGTTCGTCGTCCACTACGCGATCGCGGACGTGGCCGCCTTCGTCGCCCCCGGCGGGGCCGTCGACGTGGAGGCGCACCGTCGCGGCGAGACCCTCTACGGCCTCGACGCCAAGGTGCCGCTGCACCCGAGGGCGATCTCCGAGGCCGCCGCCTCCTTGCTGCCCGACGGGCCTCGGCCCGCCCTGCTGTGGACCCTGGGCCTGGACGCCACCGGCGAGCTCACCGACGTCGCCGTCGAGCGGGCGATGGTGCGCAGCCGCGCGAAGCTGTCCTACGAGGGCGTGCAGGCCGACCTCGACGCCGGCACCGCCGAGCCCGTCTTCGAGCTCCTCCGCGAGGTCGGCGAGCTGCGGCTGGCCCTCGAGGTGGCGCGCGGCGGGGTGAACCTGCCGCTGCCGGACCAGGAGGTCACCCAGGTCGACGGTCGTTGGGAGCTGTCGTTCCGCCGGCCGCTGGACGTCGAGCAGTGGAACGCCCAGATCTCGCTGCTGACCGGCATGGCCGCCGCCCGGCTGATGGGGGAGGCGGGGGTCGGGGTGCTGCGCACGCTCGCACCGGCGGACCCGCGTGACGTGAAGCGGCTGCGGCGCGTGGCCCAGGGGCTCGGTGTCGCCTGGCCGTCCGCGGAGGGCTACCCCGACTTCATCCGGCGTCTCGACGCGTCGAAGGCCGCGGAGGCAGCCATGCTCGACGCCAGCACGGTCCTGCTGCGCGGTTCGGGCTACGTCACCTTCACCGACGGGCTCCCCGAGCAGCCGACGCACGCCGCCATCGCGTCGACGTACTCCCACGTCACGGCGCCGCTGCGTCGCCTCGTGGACCGGTACGCCGGGGAGGTGTGCGTCGCGCTGTCGGCCGGACAGCCGGTGCCCGAGTGGGTCCTCGCGGAGCTCGAGGCCCTGCCCGCGACGATGCGCGAGTCGACCCGCCGGGCCAACGCCTACGAGCGGGCCGTGCTCGACCTGGTCGAGGCCGCGGTGCTGCGCGACCGGGTGGGGGAGGACTTCGCCGCCATGCTGGTCGACGTCGACGACCGCAGGCCGACCCGGGGCGACGTGGTGCTGCGCGAACCTGCCGTCGAGGCGCCGGTCGTGGGGGAGGCCCCGCTGCCGCTGGGGACCGACGTCGTCGTCCGGCTGACCGAGGCCGACCCGGTCGGTCGGCGGGTCGAGTTCGCCCTTCAGCGACGCGGCGGGGACGCGACGACCACGATCGGGTGAACACCTGGCGACGCCCCTCGCCCCGCACGGAGCGGCGCCGCACGCTGGAGGTGTGACCTCCTCCCTGACGTCCCCGCGGTCCCTGACACCGGCGTCGTTCCACGCGTCGCCCCGAGCCCGCCGGACACCTCCGGCGACGCCGGTGGTGCATCTGCACATCGGGACGATGAAGACCGGCACGACCTACGTGCAGAGCGTCCTGACGCGGCACAAGGAGCAGCTCGCCGAGCAGGGCGTGCTGTTCCCCGGCGAGACGTGGCGCCACCAGGTCCGCGCCGTCCAGGACGTCATGGGCTCGACCCACGGGGACCCGACGATCCAGGCCCAGGCGCACGGCGCCTGGCGCGACCTCACCCGGGAGGTGCTGCGCCACCGCGGCCCGTCCGTGGTCTCGATGGAGTTCCTCAGCCACGCCGGTCCCGAGCAGGCTCGCCGGGTGATGAGCTCGCTGGGCGAGGCCGAGGTCCACGTCGTGCTCACCGTCCGGGACGCCGCCCGCACCGTCCCGGCCCAGTGGCAGACCATGGTGAGGAACGGCTCCACCCTGTCGTGGCACGCCTTCCGACGAGGCGCTCGGCGTGCCGACGGACGGCGCGCCCGTCCCGGCCGGATCGCGGACCCGGCCGCCGTCAAGCTCCGCAACGCCCAGGACGTCGCCCGGATGCTCGAGGTCTGGCGACGCTTCGTGCCGCCGGAGCGGATCCACGTGGTGACGGTGCCCGTCCCGGGAGGCGACCGGTCGGTGCTGTGGCAGCGGTTCAGCGAGGCGGTCGGCCTCGACCCTCGGATCGGAGGGACGCGACACGACGGCGAACACGTCGCTGGGCTACGCCTCGGCGGAGCTGCTGCGGCTGGTCAACGCCGAGCTGGCCGACGCGCGGTCGGACCGACGGCTCCACCGGGGGCCTCGGCGGTGCGGGGACGGTTCGGCCTGTCGGACTACAACGCGACCGTCCGCGAGGAGCTGGCCGGGACGGGTGCTGGCGGCGCGCAGCGACCGGGAGGCGCGGCCGTTGCTGGACCGTCGCACCGCGGACTTCGCGCTGTCGTGGAACGAGCGGACCCGCGAGGCCGTGAGCGTCGACACGGGCGCCACCTCGTCGGCGACCTCGCGGACCTGCCGGTGGACCGAGGTCGACCCGGCCCGGTCGACGACCACCAGCCGGTCGCCCTCGTCGGTGCAGCTGCTCGAGGTGGCCGAGGAGTCGGTGGTGGCCATGAGGCGGCTCGTGGAGCGCCGGGCCGCTCGCGCGGTCCGCCACGGGGTCGACGTACCGGGGGAGGTGTGGGGCGTGCGGGGCGGACGTGATCGTCGGTGGTGCACGGGGCGCGACGGGCGCGGTGGTGTCCGAGATCGCCGTGTTGTGCCGCGAGGCGATGGTGCTGCGGAGGTGCCTGCAGGCCTCGCGCGCGGCTCATGCGGTGACGTGTCCTGGCACACACCGGGAATCGAGTTTGTCCTTGTGGGGTTGGGGATACTAGAAAGTAGAGGCGCTTGTTCACGGCGCCCGCCCAGACCAGAACGACACGATCCCGACCCGGTGTTCAACCGGGAAGAGAAGGAGTCCACATGGCTAACGCCAAGTTCGACATCACAGCCCGCCACCCGACCGCTGTACGCCGGCGTCGGCGTCACCGACCGCGCCGTCGAGGCCGTCCGCGGCTCGCTGGCCCAGAGCCAGAAGCGCATCAACGACGTCCAGGCGGACGCCCGCCAGATCGACCTCGACACGGTCACCCGCGAGGCCAAGGCCCGCCGTGCCGCCGTCGAGGCGCGCATCACCGAGCTGCAGAAGAGCGTCCAGTCGGTGCCGAGCCGCATCCAGGCCCGCATCACCGCCGAGCTGAGCGAGCGCGAGCTCACCTACGGCCAGCTCGTGGACCGCGGCGAGACCCTGGTCGAGCGCATCCGTCGCCAGGGCTCCACCCAGGACGACCAAGGCGCAACGCCAGGACCACGTCGTCGAAGGCGAAGACCACCCGCACCCAGGGCAAGAAGGCTGCCGGCACCACGCGCAGCCAGGCCAAGGGTGCCGCGACCTCCACCGCGAACACGGCCAAGAGCCAGGCCGCCTCGACTGCCGAGGCCGCCAAGGGCGCGGCGAAGTCCACCGCGTCGACCGCCAAGAGCGGCGCGAAGTCGACCCGTACGACCGCCAAGAAGCAGTCGACGCGTCCGTCGAGCAGCGCCAAGGCGACCGGCACCGCGGCCAGGAAGACGGCCACCTCGGCCGCCAAGGCCACCAAGGACGCCACCGCCAAGGTCGGCGACTGAGCACATCGGTCGGGCCGCGCGCCCGATCGGAACGACCGAGGCCCCAGGAGCACCGCTCCTGGGGCCTCGTCGTGCGTCCGGACGGCGAGTGTGCTCGCGCCGGCGGCGTGAGCAGGCGGCGACGTGTCCTCGGTCGCGCCTGTGAGGACCTGTCGGTGGCTCGGCCTAGGCTCAGCACGTGAAGACACGATGAGCAAGATGGATGCCCTCCGCGCGATGCGGGAAGAGCGCTACGAGCAGGCCCAGAGGTCAACCGCCGGCGGTGCCGCCCGCGGAGCGCAACCGGCACGACGTACGACGGCGGCGACGCGACCTCCCGTCGCACCGCCGGCCGCCGACCGCGCCGAGAAGGCGACCGAGACGTCGGCCGCCGAGCCCGTCGAGGCCCTCTGCGGACACAGGAACATGGGCGGTCGCAGCTGCACGCGTGCGGCCGGGCACAGCGAGAAGAGCCACCGCTACAGCTGAGGTCGGCCCACCGCGCTTCGCCGTACACTGGGGGCGCGGATGAGCTGACCGGGCGGTCGCGGCGTCGGGAGACCGGCGTCGAGGAAGGTCCGGGCTCCACAGGGCATGGTGGTGGGTAACGCCCACCCGGGGTGACCCGCGGGACAGTGCCACAGAGAACAGACCGCCGTCGCTCGGCTCCGGCCGAGCGGGGGCAAGGGTGAAACGGTGGTGTAAGAGACCACCAGCGCTCCGGGTGACCGGAGCGGCTCGGTAAACCCCACCAGGAGCAAGATCAAGAGGGCCGGTCCTGGACCGGCCTGCGTGAGCGTCCGAGGGCGGCCCGCCCGAGCTCACGGGTAGATCGCACGAGGCTGCCGGCAACGGCGGTCCCAGATGGATGGCCGCACATCGCCAGTGACCGTGAGGTCGGCGAGGACAGAACCCGGCCTACAGGTCAGCTCATCCGCACTTAGGGCTCTCATCTGCGTCCATCCCTCAGCGCCTGCGTCGGTCCGCAGGTTCGCGCACGCGCCGAGGTTTCTGCTGCTGTCTTGTGGCCGAGGCGTGCCTGCACCGTCATGATCGACTCGCCGTGTCGGACGGGAGGGAGGCGTCGTGGTGCCGCGAGGCATGAAGGGTGCGGGCGAGCGGTCTAGGCAGCGCTGTTCAAGGGGGCTGCAGGGGAGTATTTCTTGGAGAGCGCTCGCCCGGGGTGGGCTGGCCTGTGGGGGCTCTGAGCGCCTGACACAGAGGGGGCACGATGAAATTCGCACGACGAGCCACGGCGGCAGCGCTGGCCGCTGCAACCTGCTGGGTGGTTCCGGCACCTGCGGAAGCGGGCGCGGTGGCACCGGACCTTCAAGTCACGGCCAAGCCGTGGACCGAGTACTTCGTCGACAACGGGCCGCGAGGCGAGAGCCCGGGGGACAAGTTCGGGTTCACCGAGAAGCTGTTCCAGCATGGAGAGCGCGTGGGGCGTGATGCCGTGGAGTGCACGGTCAAGCGGGTGACGAGGAGGTCGTTCACGATGCAGTGCGTCGGCACCATGACGATGAGGGGGCGCGGTCAGATCACCATCCAGGGCGCGATCACCTTCTCGGAGACCAGCGGCGACAGCTTCTCGCTCGCTGTGACCGGTGGCACCGGCGAGTTCAGCGGCGTGAACGGGGAGATGGTGGTCGTCGACCGTGACGGGCCCGACCGATACAAGTTCTACTTCGACTGAGTGCCGCTGACGGGGACGCGCGGCACCTGCGTCCCCGATCCGCATCCAGACCCCCAGGTGGTTCGACGCCGTGGTGGGCTCGTCTGTCCGGCCCGGCACGTCGGGGACGGCGTGCAAGCTCGCCACATCGAGAAGCTGAGCCGTCAAGGACGGTGCGGGACCTGTGGTCTCGACTGTTCGTCTCGGGCGCGGTCGTAGGGTCGTGCAGATGCCCGTCATCCACCCGGACGAGGGCGGTGGGTGCTGAGCATCCCTGGTGCGCTCGGCGACGGTGCGGCTGCGGCGCTGACGTCGCGCCGCGATGTCGTCGACGACGACACGCTCGCTCTCGAGGTCCGGGAGGTCGCGGGTCCGGTGCACGATCACCGCGGGCGGAAGGCTCGAGTGCCGCGAGTAGTTCCCGGCCCACAAGTCGGTTCATCCGCACACACAGGTTCTCGTCCGCACCCGGAAGGGCGCGTCCACGACGAATGCAGCGGCGAGCCGTGGGTACCGGTCGGGTTGCCGTCGGTGGCGGCACCCGTGGCCGGATCGAAGACCTCTCGATCAACCGCCCTGAGAGGTCTTGGGCCCGACCGCACCGATGAGCCCCACCTACCTCGCGGTAGGTGGGGCTCACCACTCGACCTGTGCGCCGCTAGGCGAGCCCCGACCAGCAAGAGGGGGCTGACCCGACCCGCGTCGCAGCCAACTGGACTAGGCCCCGTTGACGCTCTCCATACTTGGTGGCAGCGTCCCAAGGAGGTGGATACGACGGAGAAGGTGGGCTTTTGATGAGGGCATTGAACGTTGTGGCAGTCGGGGTCGGTTGCGGTGTGCTGATGGTGGTGGGCGCTTCGCCCGTCGCGGCAGGTGAGGTCACCGGGAACGGCGACCCCACGGGAATGAAGGGACATGCGAAGTCGGAGTGCGGCTTCTCAGGGCTCGAGGACATCGCTGAGTCCCCGCTTCGCACCCAGACCCCGCACGAGGTGTGGTTCGACGCGCAGGTGGGCGTCATCAACCCGGCGCCAGGCACGCCGGGGACGGCGTGCAACCCCGCGAAGTCGAGAGGCTGAGCGGTCAAAGACGCTGCGGGCACTGGGAATGGCCTTGGCCGCGCGTCTCGGGCGCGGACTTGGGGCGGCTTGTGCGGATGCAGTGCACGATCACCGCGAGCGTGGCCAGACGGACCGTGTCGATCGGGGGAGCGCCGCCGATCGCACCACCGCGTCCTCGTCCCTTCACGGTTGCTCCTGGGGTCGTCGATCTTCGCGACCCGTGGACTGCCGACGCGTCGTTCCGGGCGGGTACGTGGGCCGTGACAGGCCCTACCGGTACCCAGAGCGCCGGGGGTCATGAGCCGGGGCGGACCGGTTCTCCTGCCATGCTCGGGTTGCGGAGCCTTCGGGTGTCGTCGGCCAGCCGGAGGGTGCGTCCGGTGGCGTCGAGGTGCGCCAGGAGTGCCAGTGCGACGCGCCGGGAGGTCTCCAGGTGTTGCCGAGCCGCACTGGTCGTGAAGGGCTGGTCGAGTGCACCGAGCCTTCTCACCGCCTCGTCGTCGGCTCCCGGTAGGAGCACGACGCCAGGGGCCAGACGGAGCAGCAGGCCGCGGCCGTGCAGCATCCGTGCCGTGCGGTCGTCGAGGCCCCGCGACGCCAGGTCACCCGCTCCCGGCGCCGCGAAAGGGCGGTCGGTCAGCTCCTGGCGCAGGTCGTCGAGGACAGAGATCACCGAGTCCGGCAGGGTCGAGCTCTCGGGGACCGACGGCATGACGTAGCCGTCGCGCGTGACGAGCCCATCGCGCATGAGCGGCGCCAGGAGGTGCGGGTCCGGAAGCTCGAGGTGCGCGACGACGGCGGCTGTCGTGGCACCGGGGCGTCCCTTCGTGCGGGCGGCGGCGACGAGCTCGACGAGCTGGCCGTGCCAGGTGTCGAGCTGCGCAGGATTGACGACCCACGGCCCCACCCGGACCGCGCCGGCCGGCAGGTCCAGACCCATGCGCCGCAGGTCGTCGACCCTCGCGGCTCCCCGCAGCGAGAGGTGGGCGGAGGCCGATCCGTCCAGCGACGCCAGGTCCGAGGCGCGAGCTGAGGCCGCTCCGCGGCGGCTGAGACTCGGCGGCGCGGGATCCAGCACCGTCGCGCCCCAGACCGCTCGGCTGCCCGGGTCCCGCAGCAGGACCCGGTCCCCGACCCGAAGGGGAACGGGCAGCTCGAGGCGCAGGCGGGCGAAACCAGGCCCGAGCGGTCGAATCGAGGCCCCGACACGCGCCGTACCGACGTGCAGGGTCGCAGCGCTCGGCAGGGAACGGCTGTCCGGGACCGCGACGTCGACGAGCTGACTGGACGCGAAGGCGCCGGGGGTCAGGAGCGGGGTCCCTCGGGTGACCATCGGCGATCCGCCGAGGTTGACGGCGACCCGTGCGGGCCCGACGACGACGTCCACCGTGCGGCCCAGGGTCTGGAGCCCGCGGACGCGGGCGCGCCGTGTGCCGACGAGCAGCTCGTCGCCGACCCTCACCGTGCCGGCAGAGAGAGTTCCGGTCACCACGCGGCCCGCCCCCCGGACCTCGAAGCTGCGGTCGGCCCAGAGGCGGACGTCGGCCGCAGGATCACTGGACGGAACCGTGCGGAGGACGTCCGCCACCGTCGAGCGCAGGTGGTCGAGGCCGGCTCCGGTCCGCGCGCTGACCGCCACGACGGGCGCCCCGGCCAGGCTGGTCCGCTCGACCTCCGCCGCGGCTCGCGCCATCATGGGTGACGGGTCGGCGCAGTCCGAACGACTCACGACGACGACGCCGTGCCGCACCCCGAGCGCGTCGAGGACCGCCAGGTGCTCCTGCGCCTGCGGCATCCAGGGGTCATCGGCTGCGACGACCAGCACAGCGACCGGAACGGGGCCCACACCGGCCAGCATCGTGGGTACGAACCGCTCGTGGCCGGGTACGTCGACGAAAGCGACGTCCCCCACGTCCGCGAGCCGCGTCCAAGCGAAGCCGAGCTCGATCGTCAGCCCGCGACGCTTCTCCTCGTGGAGACGGTCCGGGTCCATGCCGGTCAGCTCGCGCACCAGGGTGCTCTTGCCGTGGTCCACGTGACCGGCCGTGGCGATGACGTGCACTCAGGGCGCCTGCGTGGCGGCGTGGAGGCGGCGACTCTCACGGACGGCCTCGAGGACGACACCGTCGTCCTCGGCGGGGACGGCCAGCAGGTCGAGCAGCAGACGACCGTTCGTGACGTGCCCGACCACGGGGTGGGCCCGGGTCCGCAGCGCCGTCGCGAGCCCGACCGGGAGTGACAGGGCGACGCTCGGCAGCGGGACCCCCGGGGCGCCCCCTCCGCCGATCCTCCCGTCGGTGTCCACGACCGCGACATCGCCGCCCAGCACTGTCGCCAGGCGCTCGGCGCGGTGACGCAGCCGAGCGACCGGGACGTCGAGCGCCGCGGACACCGGCGTGGGCGGTCCCGCCAGGGTCGCCTCGAGGGCAGCCAGCGTGAGCTTGTCGACGCGCACCGCCCTGGCCAGCGGATGACGGCGCAGACGCAGGACGAGATCGGCGCGTCCGAGCAGCAGACCGCTCTGCGGGCCGCCGAGGAGCTTGTCGCCCGACCCCGTGACCAGGTCGGCTCCGTCGCGGAGGGTCGACGCCGCGTCCGGCTCCTGCGGCAGCCGGGGGTGCGGGCTGAGCAGTCCCGAGCCGATGTCGGCCACCAGCGGGACGTCGGTGTGCCGTCGCGTGAGCTGCGCCAGCGCGGAGACCGACACGCTGCTGGTGAACCCCTCGACGCGGAAGTTCGACGGGTGCACCTTCAGCACGAGCGCGACGGAGTCGTCGATGGCCTCGGCGTAGTCGTGCAGGTGCACCCGGTTGGTCGTGCCGACCTCCCGCAACCTGGCGCCGACGGAGGTGAGCAGGTCAGGGATGCGGAAGCCGTCTCCGATCTCCACGAGCTCACCGCGGGAGACGACCACATCGCAGCGACCGGGGCTGCACAGCGCGGTCGTCGCCAGCAGGACCGCGGCCGCACCGTTGTTGACGACGTGGACGCCCTCCGCGGCCGGAACCGCAGCAGCCAACGCGTCGAGCGCTCCGCGGCCACGCGGTCCCCGGCGGGCCGTGGCCAGGTCCATCTCGACGTCGGTCGTGCCGGCCGCCACGCCGAGGGCCTCGACCGCAGCGGCGGACAGCGGTGCCCGACCCAGGTTCGTGTGGACCACCACCCCGGTGGCATTGACCACCGGACGCAGCGAGCCGGCATTGAGGGGGAGCGCTGCGTTCACCGCGTCGACCACCTGCTCCGGGGCCAGCTCGCCTCGACGGCACCGTTCGAGCTCGGCGGCGACGGCTGCCTTCACCCGGGGGAGGCCGAGGCGTCGGGTCGCGCCGACGAGCGACGGCGCGGCGAGCACCGTGTCCGTGCGGGGGACGGAACGACGCGGATCGGTCATGGTTCTCCTCACCCGGGCTCGGTGCGGCGGAAAACGTGTGGCGGAGGCGGACGGGAATCGAACCCGCCGGGCCCGGATGCCGGGCCCCTACGGTGTTGAAGACCGAGCCCGTCACCAGACGAGGTACGCCTCCGCCCCGGATGGTACGTGCTGGGTCGACTGCCGTCCGTCCCGGGCACGGCTCGCATCGTGGAGAGGGTTGCGAGGTTTGAGGTGACGTGATCGGGTTACTGGTGTCGGCAACAGGCGGCACGAACCAGGGAGGCAACCGTGGGCAGACCCCCGTCGATCGGTTCGTGGCCGCTGCTGCGGCAGCTCCGGGGTCGTGACCGCTGGGGCCGCGGTGCCGCGGTCCAGAGCGCGCGAAGCACGTCGCTGAGCCCACGCACGGTGGGTGCCGACCGCGTCGTGGACTCCATCTGCCCCTACTGCGCCGTGGGCTGCGCCCAGAAGGTCTTCGTCAAGGACGAGCAGGTCATCCAGATCGAGGGCAGCGCGGACAGCCCCATCTCACGCGGGCGGCTCTGCCCCAAGGGCAGTGCCAGCAAGCAGCTGGTGACCTCGCCGAGCCGCGTCACGACCGTCCGCTACCGGCGACCTCACGGCACGGACTGGGAGGACCTCGACCTCGACACAGCGATGGACATGATCGCGGACCGGGTCGTCAAGACCCGCAAGGAGTACTGGGAGTGGGAGGTCGACGGCAACCGCGTGCGCCGCACGCAGGGCATCGCCAGCCTCGGAGGAGCGACCCTCGACAACGAGGAGAACTACCTCATGAAGAAGCTCTACACCGCGATGGGCGCGGTCCAGATCGAGAACCAGGCCCGCATTTGACACTCCTCCACGGTCCCCGGTCTGGGGACCTCGTTCGGCCGTGGCGGTGCCACGACACAGCTGCAGGACCTGCAGAACGCTGACTGCATCCTCATCGAGGGCTCCAACATGGCCGAGGCGCACCCGGTGGGCTTCCAGTGGGTGATGGAGGCCAAGCGACGCGGGGCCACAGTGATCCACGTCGACCCCCGGTTCACGCGCACGTCGGCCGTCTCCGACATCCACGTCCCCATCCGGGCCGGCTCGGACGTCGCGTGGCTCGGCGGGCTGATCAACTACGTCCTGGACAACGACCTCTACTTCCGTGACTACGTCGTGGCCTACACCAACGCCGCGAACGTCATCGACGCCGACTACGCCGACACCGAGGACCTCGACGGGTTGTTCTCAGGCTTCGACCCCGAGGCCGGCGAGTACGACCCGATCACGTGGCGGTACTCCCGTCCGACCGACCCCGCGCCGGGGGAGGACGACCTGGCGGAGCAGCTGGACAGCGAGGAGACCGACGTCGGCGCCAAGGCGAAGGCCTCGCACATCGCGGCCAAGACCGAGACCCACGGCAGCGGCGGGGCGTCGGTGCCCTACAAGGGCGCTCGGGACGAGACCCTCGAGGACCCCCACTGCGTCTTCCAGATCCTCAAGCGCCACTTCGCCCGGTACACCCCGGAGATGGTCCAGGAGGTCTGTGGCATCGAGCCCGAGCAGTTCCACCGGGTGGCGGAGGCCCTGACGCGCAACAGCGGCCGGGAGCGCACCACCGCCTTCGCCTACGCCGTGGGCTGGACCCACCACTCGGTCGGCGCCCAGATGATCCGCGCGGCAGC
Organism: uncultured Actinomycetota bacterium; assembly: GCA_963721555.1. Lineage (GTDB taxonomy): Bacteria > Actinomycetota > Actinomycetes > Propionibacteriales > Nocardioidaceae > Marmoricola_A. The sequence continues at coordinate 707,338 of CAVRJU010000009.1, forward strand.
GATCCTCCAGCTGCTGCTGGGCAACATCGGTCGTCCCGGCGGCGGCATCCTCGCGCTGCGCGGCCACGCCAGCATCCAGGGGTCCACCGACATCCCGACGCTGTTCAACATCCTGCCCGGCTACCTGCCGATGCCCAACGCGCAGCACCACCAGTCCCTCGACGACTGGGTCCGCGACGACGAGGGCAAGGCCGGCTTCTGGGGTGAGTCGCGTGCGTACGCCGTCAGCCTGCTCAAGGCCTACTTCGGGGACGCTGCGACTCCGGAGAACGACTTCTGCTTCGACCACCTGCCACGCATCACGGGCGACCACTCGACCTACAACACCGTCAAGGGTCAGATCGAGGGGCGCTGCAAGGGGTACTTCCTGGTCGGCGAGAACCCCGCCGTCGGGTCGGCCAACGGGAAGATGCAGCGGCTCGGCATGGCCAACCTCGACTGGCTCGTGGTGCGCGACCTCCAGATGATCGAGTCCGCGACCTTCTGGAAGGACGGCCCCGAGATCGAGACCGGTGAGCTGGTCACCGAGGAGATCGGCACGGAGATCTTCTTCCTCCCTGCGGCCACCCACGTCGAGAAAGCCGGTTCCTTCACCCAGACCCAGCGGCTGCTGCAGTGGCGCGACAAGGCGGTCGACCCGCCGGGGGACTGCCGCAGCGAGGCCGACTTCTACGTGGAGCTCGGCGAGCGGATCCGCGAGAAGCTGGCCGGGTCGACCGACGAGATGGACCGACCGCTGCTCGACCTGGCCTGGGACTACCCGCGCGACGAGCACGGCGAGGTGAGCACGGACGCGGTGCTCCGCGAGATCAACGGCACCGGTCCCGACGGTGAGCCGCTGGACAACTACACGGCTCTCAAGGCGGACGGCACGACGTCGTGCGGCTGCTGGATCTACTGCGGGGTGTACGCCGACGGCGTGAACCAGTCGCGGCGTCGCAAGCCGCACTGGGAGCAGGACGACGTCGCCTCGGAGTGGGGCTGGGCCTGGCCGATGAACCGGCGCATCCTCTACAACCGCGCGTCGGCGGCTCCGGACGGGACGCCGTGGAGCGAGCGCAAGCGCTACCTGTGGTGGGACGAGGCGGCCGGGACCTGGCAGGGCTCCGACGTGGCCGACTTCGTCGCCGACCGCCCGCCGGGCCACGTACCGGAGGAGGGCGCCAAGGGGCCGGACGCGATCGGCGGCAGCGACCCGTTCATCATGCAGACCGACGGCAAGGCATGGCTCTTCGCGCCGCTGGGGGTGGCCGACGGACCGCTGCCGGCGCACTACGAGCCGCCGGAGTCACCGGTGGCCAACCCCCTCTACCGACAGCAGAACAACCCTGCTCGGCGCTCCCTGGTCCACCCCGCCAACCCGATCAACCCCAGCCTGAGCGAGGTGTTCCCCTACGTCTTCACCACCTACCGGCTCACCGAGCACCACACGGCCGGGTCGATGAGCCGGACCCTGCCGTACCTCACCGAGCTCCAGCCGGAGCCCTTCTGCGAGGTCTCGCCCCGGTTGGCCGAGGAGCGGGGGCTGACCCACGGCGAGTGGGCCACGATCGCCACCGCCCGCTCGGCCATCGAGGCCCGGGTCCTGGTCACCGACCGGCTCCGCTCCCTGCGGCTCGGCGACCGGTGGGTGGAGCAGGTCGGTCTGCCGTACCACTGGGGCCGCAACGGCATCACCCAGGGCGACTCGCCCAACGACCTGGTCAACGTGACGATGGATCCCAACGTCTACATCCAGGACAAGGTCGGCACCTGTGACATCAGGCCAGGGCGACGGCCGCGGGGTGAGGAGCTCACGGCGTACGTCGACGACTACCGCAGGAGAGCAGGCGTGGAGCTCTCACGCCCCGATGAAGGTGGAGCTGACTGATGGGACGATTCGCAGGGCGGCTCGACGACGCCACGGGCGACGCCGGGTACGACGACCACCCGCCGCGGATGGGCTTCTTCACCGACACCTCGGTCTGCATCGGCTGCAAGGCCTGTGAGGTGGCGTGCAAGGAGTGGAACGAGGTGCCCGACGACGGCTACCTGCTCACCGGGATGTCCTACGACAACACCGCTCAGCTGGGCGCGAGCACCTGGCGGCACGTGGCGTTCATCGAGCAGCCGGTGGACGCCCGCGCCGCCCCTGCGGCCGACCTCGGGATGCCGGGCATGGGACCGCCGGCGCCCCCCGCCGGAGCGGACCAGGGGGCGGAGTCGGGCGACAGCGGCATCCGGTGGTTGATGTCCTCCGACGTGTGCAAGCACTGCACCCACGCGGCCTGCCTGGACGTGTGCCCCACCGGGTCGCTGTTCCGGACCGAGTACGGCACCGTCGTCGTGCAGCCCGACATCTGCAACGGCTGCGGCTACTGCGTCCCGGCCTGCCCCTACGGCGTCATCGACCAGCGCAAGGAGGACGGTCGCGCCTTCAAGTGCACGCTGTGCTACGACCGGCTCAAGGACGGCCAGACCCCGGCGTGCGCCCAGGCCTGCCCCACGGAGTCCATCCAGTTCGGCGAGCTGAGCGAGCTGCGGCAGCGCGCCGACACGCGCGTGGCGCAGCTGCACGAGCAGGGCGTGGACGTCGCACGCCTCTACGGTGCCGACCCGGAGGACGGTGTCGGCGGTGACGGCGCGTTCTTCCTGCTCCTCGACGAGCCCGAGGTCTACGGACTGCCGCCCGACCCCGTGGTCACCACGCGCGACCTCGGCTCGATCTGGGGGCACGTCGGAGCCGCTGCGGCCACGGTCGTGGGGCTCGGTGTCGCGGCGTTCGCCGGGAGACGTCGGTGAGGGAGCGCGCGATGGTCCCCGAGCCGGAGTTCGAGTCGCTACTACGGCCGGCCCATCCTCAAGGAACCGACCTGGAAGACCCCCGACGTCCCCATCTACCTGTGGGTGGGGGGAGTGGCGGGAGGCACCGCGATCCTGGCCGAGGGAGCGGCGGCGACCGGTCGCCCCGGCCTCGAGGAGGTGTGCCGCGTCGCCGCGGCCTCGGGCGCCGTCGTCGGCACGGTGGCTCTCATCCACGACCTGGGTCGACCGGAGCGGTTCCTCAACATGCTGCGGGTCTTCAAGCCCACGTCGCCGCTGTCGGTCGGCTCCTACATCCTCGCCCCCTTCGGAGCGCTCTCGGGCGCCGCGGCTGCGTCCGCCCTCAGCGGGCGGCTCCCGGTCGTCGGCCGGCTGGCCGGTCTCGGTGCCGCCGCGCTCGGTGCCCCGCTGGCCACCTACACCGCAGCGCTGCTGGCCAACACCGCTGTCCCGGCCTGGCACGAGGTGCACCGTGAGCTGCCCTTCGTCTTCGGCGGCTCCGCCTCGGCCGCGGCCGGAGGAGTGGCGCAGATGTTCGCGCCGGCCGACGAAGCCGCTCCCGCCGCCCGGCTGGCCTCGGTGGGCGCGGTCCTCGAGCTGGCCGCCACCGAGGTGATGGTGCGACGGGCCGGGATGGTGGCCGAGCCGTACTCGAAGGGCCGCACGGGCCGGATCATGCAGGCGTCGAAGGCGCTGACCGTCACGGGCCTGGTGGCGACGGTGGCGGGGAGCAGGCTCCCGGGCGTGCGGCGTCTCGGCGGCCTCGCCCTCGCGGCGGGGTCGCTCGCGCTGAGGTTCGGTGTCTTCGAGGCCGGCCGCGACTCGGCCCGGGACCCCAAGTACACGGTCGTGCCCCAGCGGGAGCGGTTGCGCGCCCGCCAGGCGGAGACGGACGCAGCCGCGGGTGGCAGCATGACGACATGAGCGCATCTCCGGGGGCCGCGATCCGCCTCACCCAGTACGCCGCAGGCGGCGGTTGCGCCTGCAAGGTGCCGCCCGGCGAGCTGGAGAGGGTGGTCGCCGGCCTCGGACGGGCCGTGCCGGGCGACGACCTCCTGGTGGGGCTCGACAGCGGAGACGACGCCGCCGTCGTACGGCTGGATGCCGGGCGCGCCCTGGTGATGACCACCGACTTCTTCACGCCTGTCGTCGACGACGCCTACGACTGGGGCCGCATCGCGGCCGCCAACGCGCTGTCCGACGTCTACGCCATGGGTGGTGACCCCCTCCTGGCGGTCAACCTGCTCGCCTGGCCGCGCGACAAGGTGCCCTTCGAGCTCGCTGCCGAGGTGCTGAGGGGAGGGCAGGACGTCTGTGCGGAGGCCGGCTGTCACCTGGCGGGTGGCCACAGCATCGACGACCCCGAGCCGAAGTACGGCCTCGCCGTCACCGGCACGGCGGATCCGGAGCGGTTGCTGCGCAACGACGCCGGGGTGCCCGGGCTCCCCCTCACCCTGACCAAGCCTCTGGGGCTGGGTGTGCTCAACAACCGTCACAAGGCGACGGGTGAGGTCTTCCCGGAGGCAGTGGCCACCATGACCACGCTCAACCGGGACGCCAGCCGCTCGGCGTTGCGTGCGGGGGTCCGCTGCGCGACCGACGTGACGGGCTTCGGGTTCCTCGGCCACCTGCACAAGCTGTGCCGCGCCTCGAGTGTCTCGGCCGTGGTCGACAGCTCAGCCGTGCCCTTCCTCGACGGTGCACGCGCCTCCTACGCCGCCGGCCACACGCCCGGGGGGAGCAGCCGGAACCTGGCCTGGGTCGGCCCCCACGTGGACGCGCAGGTGGGCGAGGAGGACATGTTCCTGCTGGCAGACGCCCAGACGTCCGGCGGGCTGCTCGTCGCCGGCGAGGTGCCGGGCTACCCCGTCGTGGGGGAGCTGGTCCCTCGTCGTGACGACGTCAGCATCGTGGTGAGGTGAGAGGCGGCTGCGCCTGCCCTGCTGACGTGGCTCACCGGGAACGCCGAACTCGGGACCTTGGGAGGGACGACACCGTGCGTCCCGCGCGGGACGATGGCGTCATGAGCACGCACAGGACGTTCCGCACCCGAGGTGGCCTGCTGGTCGCCGCCCTCGCGATCCTCGGCCTGGTCGCAGGCCCGGCGCACGCCGAGACCAGGACCGTCGAGGACGAGCGGGGCCCGGCGCTGCAGGGCCCGGCGTACCAGCTCATCCGCGGCACCCTGACCTACACGCACGAGCAGACGAAGCTGACCGCACGCATCCAGCAGGTCAGCCGGGAGCGCACGTGGGTCGGGGGCAGCGTCTACTACGCCGACGACAGCATGCTGCGGGTGGTGACGACCTACCGCGACGGACGGCGCGTGACTCGCGGGACCTTCTTCACCGCCGGTGGTTCGCAGATGTCGGTGCCTGTCACCTCACGCTGGGACCTCGCCCGCGACCGGGTGACGATGACCGTCGACAACGCTGCGCACGACCCGAAGCCCGGTAACGAACGGGCCGTGCTCGACCTCTACACGGTCACCAAGGGCTGGATGCACGGCCCGCACTGCGACGTGAGGCCGAACGGCGAGCTCGAGCGCTGCAACGACGACTACGTGTCGGCGCGGCTGAGCCGGTAGACGCACCGGTCAGGGTGCCGTCCGCGGTCAGGCCCGGTCCCAGGCTCGCTCGAGCAGACGCACCGCTTCCTCGCGGGACAGACCCTCGCGACGAGCGGAGCGTGCGAAGGTCGCCGCGTGCTCGTCCAGGGCGCCGGACGTCTTCTCGAGGTGCCGCGACCGCACGAAGGTGCCGCGGCGACCCTCGGTGGTGACGATGCCGTCGGCCTCGAGAGCCGGTAGGCCTTGGCCACCGTGTTGGCGGCCAGGCCCAGGTCGGACGCCGTCTGGCGCACGGTGTCCAGGCGGGTGCCGGCGGCGAGCTCGCCGCGGGCGACGGCGCCGGCGAGGGCGCTGCGGAGCTGCTCGAAGGGCGGCACCGACGAGGCGCTGTCGATCTCGACGTGGAGCATGGGGTCCTCCCGCTGGGTCTCGGCGAAGGTAGCAGCGTGGTGCCACGCGGCCACGACCCGAAGGGGCGGCGAGGGCTAGCCTGCGGGGATGAGCAGCGAGGCCACCCGCCGGGCCGTGGACGCGGCGATCGTCCCGCTCGTGGCGTCGCTGGGACCGTGGGGCGTCCACGAGGGGCACTGGCTGCCGGGACGCGACGGTCATCCGGTGCTCTGGTTCCGGACCCGCACCGAGGCCGAGGCCCGAGCCCTGCAAGGCCAGGTCTGGCTCGTCGCGCAGGTGCAGGTGGTGCTGCAGCGCGTCGGCGTTCCGCCCACCGACGTGGCCCGCGTCGGTCTGCAGTTCTCCTCGGGTCAGGCGGAGGCACGACTCTTCGAGGAGTGAACGGCCGCGAGCGTGGCCGGCGCGGGCAACCCCTCGGCGGGATGGAGCACCGCCGCCAGGTCCTCGACGGCGTCGACCAGGCGCAGCGCCGGTCGGGTCCACGACGCGTTGGCGTCCGCGGCCCAGACCGGCACGTCGGCAGCCAGCGACCCGTCGTCCACCAGCTGCGCGGCCAGGCCCGCCGCAGCGTCGAGGTCGAAGCCGCACGGCGCCACCACGACGACGTCCGCGGCTGCCGACCGTACGTCGTCCCAGGTGATCCGGGACGACCGCGTCCCGGACGCACCCAGCGCCACGGCACCGCCGGCTGCCTCGACCAGGTCGGGGATCCAGTGGCCGGGGGAGTAGGGCGGGTCGGTCCACTCCAGCACGAGCACGCGGGGGCGGGGGCGCCCCGCCACCCGTCGTCGTACGGCGTCGAGCCGCGCCCGCGCTGCGGCCACCGCGGCACCGGCTGCCTCCGAACGACCCGTCGCGGCTCCGATCGTCAGCACCGACCCGAGCACCTCCTCGAGGGTCTGCGGGTCCACCGTGAGCACGTCCGCCCGGCACCCGAGGTGCTGCAACGCATCGTCCACGGTGTCGACGTCGACCGCGCAGACCGCGCAGAGGTCCTGGGTGACGACGAGGTCGGGGTCCAGGTCGCCCAGCGACCCGGCGTCGAGGTGGTAGAGGTCCTCCCCACGTGCCACCGCCCCGGCGACGAAGGCGTCGATCTCGCGCGGGGACAGGCCGGGGGGCAGAGCAGTGGTCGACACGATCCGTCGCTGCCGGGCCTCGGCCGGGTGGTCGCACTCGAACGTCACGCCGACGACGTCGTCACCGGCGCCCAGGCCGAAGAGGATCTCGGTGGCCGACGGCAGCAGGGAGACGATGCGCACGCCGCCAGCCTAGATCGGAGCCGATGCGCCTCGGCGACTCAGGACCGCTCGGTCGCCACCAGGACCACGGTGATGACGACTGCCCCGAACGCGCCGACCCCCACCACATAGGTCCGGGCCCGCCAGGCGCGCGGGCTGGACCAGGCGACGAGGGCGACGAACACCGCCGCCAGCAGCAACGGCAGCACGGTGAACTCCACCGCGACCCGTACGGCCCGGTCCACCTCCGGCAGCAGCGCCAGGGCGAGCGCGACCAGCGTGGTCAGCATCAACGCGCACGCGGCGCGCAGGCTCTGCCCCAGGGCATCCCGGTTGGGGCGGGGGACCGGTGGCTCGGTGACGAACCGCTGGGGGTCCCAGGCGTCCGGGTCGGGTCGACTCACCGGGTCAGTGTGGCACCCGGCCGAGGTCAGTCGTCCTTGGTGTCCGTGTCGTTCCCGTCCGCGTCGTCGTCGCCGCTGTCGTCGTCATCGTCGCCCTCGGTGATCGACTCCTCCACGAAGGTGGGGTCGCCCTCGGGTCGCGCCTCGTCCGGGCTGTCCTCGAAGACGCCCTTCTCGGGGAGGAAGGTGCGCTGGGTGTTGTCGACCTCGGCGTTCTCGGGGCGGTTCTCGGCCTTGAGCCGCTCGTCGCGCTCCTTCTCGATCTCACCCTCGTCGTCCTCGGTGCGGTCGCGGTCGTCGATCTCGACCTCGTCGACGTCGAAGCCCTCCGACTCGACCTTCCCGACCTTGTCCTCCTCGGAGGCGCCGCGGCCCTCGTCCGAGCCGGGCTCCTTCTCGGCGGGGTCGTAGCCGTTGTCCTGGCTGCTGCCCGAGCCGCTCTCGGACGAGTCGCTCCCGGTGCTGCTGTCCGACGCGCTCTCGTCGCTCGTCGAAGACGGCTCCTGGCTCTCGGTCTCGGTGCTGCTGTCGTCGTGCTCGGAGTCGCTCATGGACCTGTCCTCCCGGAAAGTGGATCGCCTCGTCAGGGACCTTGCCACGGATCGGCCTCCGGAAACCCGGGAACGACAGACGCCGCGCTCAGCTCAACCGGGCCGGACGCGACGACGGCCGCTCACCCCCGCAGGAAGGGGTGCGCGGCCGTCACGCGGTGCCGGATCGGGGGGCTCGTCGCCCACCCGCGGCGGGACCTCAGGTTGTGGACGCCGCGTTGTAGAGCGACTGGATGACCGAGCCGAAGTACGGCCCGTACATCGCGTTCTTCTCGCCCCGGTAGCCGAACGAGTTCACCGAGATCTGGATCCCGTTGCCGCCGGAGAACTGCTGGAACCACGGGCCGCCGGAGGAGCCGCCCGTCATGTTGCACGCCAGGCGCAGGTCCTGGGTGCCGCGGGTGTCGTTGGTGGTGGTGCCCGAGCAGTAGTCCAGCTCCTGACCGTCGTACGGCGACGCGGCCGGGTAGCCGAAGGCGTGCACGAACTGTCCGCGGGCCTGGTTGAACGCGATGCCCTGGCTGCCGACGGTGTCGGTGAGCGTGGCGCCGTTCAGGCCGACCTTCGCCATGCCGACGTCGTAGTTGAAGTCACCGGCGGTCGCCCACTGCGCGGTGGTGAGCAGCTCGGTGGCGACCCACTCGCCGTAGGGGGCGGCCCCGTTGTCGTAGGCCGGCACGAAGGTGAAGCGCGAGGCGTAGGCGCCGGGGCCCTCGTTGAGGCAGTGCCCGGCCGTCGTCACGGTGCTCTCGTTGGACGACGTGACCGCGCTGCCGGAGCAGACGTAGTTGGAGCCGCCGAGGGTGAAGAACACCTTGCCGGTGGTCTTGACGACGTTGCCGCCGCCGGTCCAGGGGCCGCCGAGGTAGCCGCTGCCGCCGCCGCCCGGCTTGCCCTTCGAGACCTTGCCCGCCACGGTCCGGGGAGTGCCGCGCTCGACCGTGGAGGTGGAGCCCACGGAGGTGGTCGGCGACACCACGAGAGGCTGGGCGGCGCGCATGCGCTTCGGGGTCCAGTAGTCGCGGATGCGCTCGGCCGCGGCGGCGTCGCCGGCGGCGGCGGTGCGCTGGCTCACGACGGCGGCGCGGGGGTCGCGCTCGGGGGCCGCCTCGGCGGTGGCGTTGCCGGCGGCGAGCAGCCCCGCCAGGAGCATTCCGGTGACCCCGGTCAGGGCGGTCGGGCGCTTCAGGTGCCTCATGCAGTCAGTCCTCTCCGAGACGAGTCGCGTTCATGCGGCTCGTGACCGCACCGGTGCGACCCTTCCAACTCGGACAGAGCGGGTCAAGGGGTCACGTAAGGGGGAAAACATGCACTGCCGGTTTCTGCAGCGAGCTCCTGGTCGTCCTCACGCGAACCGGTCGGGGTCGCCCGCACCGACGCGTGTGACGTCGGGGGCGCCCTCGGACCAGTCCACGACCGTGGTCGGCTCGGTGCCGCAGTCCCCGGCGTCGATGACGACGTCGACGACGTGGTCGAGCTCCTCCTTGATCTGCCAGCCGTCGGTCAGGGGCTCCGGGTGGTCGGGCAGCAGCAGGGTGCTCGACAGCAGCGGCTCGCCGAGCTCGCGGAGGAGCGCCCGCACGACCGGGTGGTCGGGGATGCGGACCCCGACCGTGCGCTTCCTGGGGTGGGAGAGCCGGCGCGGCACCTCGCGGGTGGCCGGAAGGATGAAGGTGTAGGGGCCCGGCGTGGCGGCCTTCACCGCGCGGAAGGCCGCGTTGCTCAGCTGCACGAGCTGACCGAGCTGGCTGAAGTCGGCACACACCAGGGTGAAGTGGTGCTTGTCGTCGAGCCGGCGGATCCTCTTGATGCGCTCGGTGCCCTGCGGGTTGTCCAGACGCGTCCCCAGGGCGTAGCCGGAGTCGGTCGGGTAGGCCACGAGGGCGTCGTCACGCAGCATCTCCACGACCTGCGCGATGCGCCGCGGCTGCGGGTCCTGAGGGTGCACGTCGACGAATCGGGCCATGGGCCCAGCCTAGGTCCGGACGGGTCAGGGGAGCGTGAGGATCTCGGCACCGTCGGTGGTGACCAGCAGCGTGTGCTCGAACTGCGCGCTCGGTCGCTTGTCCTTCGTCGTGACGGTCCAGCCGTCGTCCCACATGTCCCACTGGGCGGTGCCGAGGCACAGCATGGGCTCGATGGTGAACGTCATGCCCGGCTCGATGAGGTCGTCGTAGCGGTCCTCGTCGGTGTGGGGGATCACCAGACCGGAGTGGAACGCCGTGCCGATCCCGTGGCCGGTGAACTCGCGGACCACGCCGTAGCCATAGCGTGCGGCGTAGGCCTCGACCACGCGCCCGATGACGTTGACCCGTCGCCCCGGACGCACCGCCCGGATGGCGCGGTGGAGCGCCTCGTGGGTGCGCTCCACGAGCAGGCGGGTCTCCTCCGCCACGTCACCGGCCAGGAACGTGGCGTTGGTGTCCCCGTGCACGCCGTCGAGGTAGGCGGTGATGTCGACGTTGACGATGTCGCCGTCCTCGACGACCCGGCCGTCGGGGATGCCGTGGCAGATCACCTCGTTGACGCTGGTGCACAGCGACTTCGGGAAGCCGCGGTAGCCGAGCGTCGAGGGATAGGCGCCGTGGTCGAGGAGGAACTCGTGACCGACGCGGTCCAGCTCGTCGGTGGTGACGCCGGGCTGCACGTGACGGCCCACCTCGGCCAACGCCTGCGCTGCCAGCCGGCCGGCCACCCGCATGCGCGCGATGGTCGCGGCGTCCTTGACCTCGGAGCCGCGGAAGGGCAGGGGAGCGGGCTGGTCGACGTACTCGGGGCGGTCGACGGCCGCAGGGACGGCGCGGCGCGGGGAGAGGGCCGCGGGAGCGATCGGAGTCACGCCGACGAGTGTAGGTTCGCCCTCGCGACGGAAGGATCACAGCCATGAGCGACGACGACGAGTACTGGTACTGCCTGACCCACAAGACGGTCGAGCCGCGTGACGGGTGCAAGAACGCCGACCGCCTCGGGCCGTACGCCACGCGCGAGGAGGCGTCCCACGCGCTCGAGAAGGTCGAGGAGCGCAACGAGTCCTGGGACAACGACCCGGACTGGAACGACGACGCTCCCTGGCTCCGGGCCGTCGGGCCCCGCAGGCGGCTGATCGACCCCGATGGGCTTCGACCTGCACAAGTCCGGCTCGTTCATCGGCATGGCCGGCCTGGCCGTCGTGCTGTTCATGGACCTGGCAGCCGCGAGCGTGCTGCCCTGGTGGGGCGTCACCTTCCTCGTGGTGGCCTGGCTGGCGATCTTCGTGCAGGCGTGCCGCTGGTTCGTCGACCACCCGGTGCGGGTCTTCTGGCTGCCCGTCGGCGCGGTCGCGTTGTGGTTCGCCTTCCTGCTCGGCGGCGAGGTGCTCTGGGGCTGGGACGCCTGAAACCTGGCCGTTCGGTCAGACTTCATGGTCCGTTCGGTGCCGGGGCCCGCGATTCGGAGCCGTGAGCGTCGCGCCCCTCGCTACGTTCTCCGGTCATGACTACCTCTCTTCTGCGCCGCGCCGCTGCGGCCACCGCCGGCCTCGCGGCCGTCCTGTCCACGGTCGCCGTCGCGGCACCCGCCTCCGCCGAGACCTACCGCCACACCGATCCGGCGCGCGACGTCGCCGCGCCCGACGGCCCGCGACCCGATGTGAAGAACGGAGACATCCGCGACGTGCGCTTCGAGCACGCCCGTCGCAACGTCACCCTGCGCGCGACGTTCCGCGACCTGGCCCGCGAGGGCGAGGGCCTGGAGCAGTTCGTCCAGGTCGAGACCCCGACGGGCTCCTACCAGTTCCTCGTGGCCGCCGGTCCGGAGAACTGGAGCGGGGAGTTCTTCCCGTTCGGTGACGGCACCGGGTGCGGCGGCACGGACTTCCGGCTCGACTACGGCCGGAACGTCTTCACGCTCTCGCTGCCGCGCGGGTGCGTGGGCAACCCGCGTTGGGTGAAGGTCGGGCACGCCACGGTGACGGGCTTGTTCCGCCAGACCGAGCAGTTCCTGGTCGACGACGCCCTGAAGCGTGGGTTCCGCTTCGACGAGGAGTCGCTCGAGCTGAGCCCGCGCCTGAGCCGGGCCGGGGGCTCCTACACCGGCTGACCCGCGACAGCACTGATTGGCACCGGCGCCGTGACCTCCAGGTCACGGCGCCGGTCGGCGTCTCAGAAGGTGTGCTCGGGGCCGGGGAAGGTGCCGCCGGCGACGTCGGCGGCGTACGCCTTCGCGGCCTCGAGCATGACGCCGTGCAGGTCGGCGTACTGCTTGACGAAGCGGGGCATCCGACCGGTGCGCAGCCCGAGCGCGTCCTGCCAGACGAGCACCTGCGCGTCGGTCCGGTTGCCTGCGCCGATCCCGATGGTGGGGATGCCGACCTTCTCGGTGACCTCGGCCGCCACGTCGCCCGGCACCATCTCCATGACGACGGCGAAGGCGCCGGCCGCCTCCAGCGCGGCGGCGTCGGCGAGCACCTTCTCCGCACCCGCCCCCTTGCCCTGGATGCGGTAGCCGCCGAGGGCGTGCTCGGACTGGGGGGTGAAGCCGATGTGCGCCATCACCGGGATGCCGCCGTTGGTCAGCAGCTCCACCTGCGGCGCCATCTCGGCGCCGCCCTCGAGCTTCACGCAGTGCGCGTCGGCCTCCTTCATGAAGCGGACCGCGGTGTCGTAGGCCTGCTCGGGCGATCGCTGGTAGGAACCGAAGGGCAGGTCCGCGACCACCAGGGCGTACGACGTCGACCGCGTCACGGCGCGCACGAGGGGGATCAGCTCGTCGACGGTCACCGGCAGCGACGTCTCGTTGCCGTAGACGTTGTTGGACGCGGAGTCGCCCACCAGCAGCACGGGGATGCCGGCCTCGTCGAACGTGGCGGCGGCGTACATGTCGTAGGCGGTGAGCATCGCCCACTTCTGCCCGCGCTCCTTCATCTGCTGCAGGTGCGGGATCCGCACCCGCCGGCGAGGGGCGGTGGCCTCCGCGGGGGAGTCGGGAACGCCGGTGGCGCCGGGGACACCGCCGTACGGCGCGGGCTGCTCGCTCGACTGCTCGACCATGCCCGTCAATCTAGACCCGGACGGGCCGCCCCCGCGCTGTGACCGTGCACACGATGACCGTTGTGCTGATGCACGGATGGGGCCTCTGGGACACTGGTGGCGTGGACTTCTCCTCGGTGTACGCGCACGGCTTCGCGCGGGTGGCTGCGTGCACGCTGCCGGTCGCGGTGGCCGACCCGGCGACCAACGCCCGCTCGGTGCTCGCCGAGGCGCGCGCCTGCCACGACGACGGCGTCGCCGTGGCGCTGTTCCCCGAGCTGTGCCTGAGCGGCTACGCCATCGACGACCTGGTGCTGCAGGACAGCCTGCTCGGAGCCGTGCGCGACGCCGTGGACACTGTCGTCGCGGCGAGCGTCGACCTGCTCCCGGTGCTCGTGGTCGGTGCGCCGCTGGTGAACGGCACGCGCGTCTTCAACTGCGCGGTCGTCATCCACCGCGGGCGCGTGCTCGGCGTCGTGCCGAAGTCCGCGCTGCCGACCTACCGCGAGTTCTACGAGCGCCGCTGGTACGCCGCCGGCGACGACCAGCGCGGCGGCTCGATCGAGCTCGCCGGCGAGCGCGCGCCGTTCGGCCCGGACCTCGTCTTCACCGCCACCGACGTCGCCGACCTGCGGCTGCACGTGGAGATCTGCGAGGACCTGTGGGTGCCGGTCCCGCCCAGCGCGGAGGCCGTGCTGGCGGGCGCCACGGTGCTCGCCAACCTGTCGGGCAGCCCGATCACCGTGGCCCGGGCGGAGGACCGTCGGCTGCTGGTGCGCTCGCAGAGCTCGCGCTGCCTGGCGGCCTACCTGTACGCCGCAGCCGGTGAGGGCGAGTCGAGCACCGACCTGTCCTGGGACGGCCAGACCATGGTCTACGAGATCGGCGAGCTGCTGGCCGAGACCGAGCGCTTCCCCGACGGACCCCGCCGCTCGGTGGCCGACGTCGACCTGGGGCGGATCCGGCAGGAGCGTCTGCGCATGGGCACCTTCGACGACAACCGGCGCACCCACGGGATCTCGACCCTTCGAGAGGCTCAGGACACCGCGAGCCCGTCCGCCGGACGGACGTTCCGCGAGGTGTCCTTCACCCTCGACCCGCCCGCCGGCGGCATCGGCCTGCGGCGCAAGGTCGACCGCTTCCCGTTCGTGCCCGACGACGTCGAGCGACTCGCCCAGGACTGCTACGAGGCCTACAACATCCAGGTGGCAGGGCTCGAGCAGCGGCTGCGGGCGATCGGCCATCCGAAGGTCGTCATCGGCGTCTCGGGCGGGCTCGACTCCACCCACGCCCTGATCGTCGCCGCGCGTGCGATGGACCGGCTCGGGCGCCCGCGCAGCGACATCCTGGCCTACACCCTGCCGGGCTTCGCCACCAGCGACCACACCCGCGGCAACGCCACCCGGCTGGCCACCAGCCTCGGCGTCAGCTTCGCCGAGGTCGACATCCGCCCGGCCGCCGAGCAGATGCTGCGCGACCTCGACCACCCGTTCTCCGGCGGCGAGCCCGTCTACGACGTGACGTTCGAGAACGTGCAGGCCGGGCTGCGCACCGACTACCTGTTCCGCTTCGCCAACCACCTCGGCGGGATCGTGCTCGGCACCGGCGACCTGTCCGAGCTGGCGCTGGGGTGGTGCACCTACGGTGTCGGCGACCAGATGTCGCACTACGCGGTGAACACCGGGGTGCCCAAGACGCTGATCCAGCACCTCATCCGGTGGGTGGTCTCCGAGGGGCTCTTCGAGCCGGCCGTCAACGACATCCTCGAGGTCATCGTCGAGCAGGAGATCACCCCCGAGCTCGTCCCGACCGAGGAGGGCAAGAAGCCGCAGGCGACCGAGGACACGATCGGCCCCTACGCCCTGCAGGACTTCACGCTCTTCCACGTCCTGCGCTTCGGCACCCGCCCCTCGACGATCGCCTTCCTGGCCCACCACGCCTGGTCCGACGTCACCACCGGGGAGTGGCCACCGGGGCTGCCGGAGGCGCGCCGGACGGCGTACGACCTGGAGGAGATCCGGCACTGGCTGGAGGTCTTCGTCAAGCGGTTCTTCGCCTTCAGCCAGTTCAAGCGCAGCGCGCTGCCCAACGGCCCGAAGGTGTCGGCCGGCGGGTCGCTGAGCCCCCGCGGGGACTGGCGCGCGCCGAGCGACGGCAACGCCGCCGCCTGGCTCGCCGACCTGGAGCGGGTGCCTCGCGCCTGATGCGCCATAGTGGGCCGCATGGGTAAGCAGGAAGACTTCGTGCTCCGCGCTCTCGAGGAGCGCGACGTCCGTTTCGTGCGGCTGTGGTTCACCGACGTGCTGGGCTTCCTCAAGTCGGTGGCGGTCGCACCGGCCGAGCTCGAGGGTGCCTTCGCGGAGGGCATCGGCTTCGACGGCTCGGCCATCGAGGGCTTCGCGCGCGTCTACGAGGCCGACATGCTCGCCAAGCCCGACCCGAGCACGTTCCAGATCCTGCCCTGGCGCGGGGACGGCCCGGCGACGGCGCGGATGTTCTGCGACATCGTCATGCCCGACGGCTCGCCGTCGTTCGCCGACCCGCGCTTCGTGCTCAAGCGCGGCCTCGACAAGGCCGCCGACCTCGGCTACACCTTCTACACCCACCCCGAGGTGGAGTTCTACCTCTTCAAGAACGTCCCCGAGCCGGGTGGCGAGCCGGTCCCGGTCGACCGCAGCGGCTTCTTCGACCACACCGCGCAGAGCAAGGGCTCGGACTTCCGTCGCGAGGCCATCACCATGCTCGAGCAGATGGGCATCTCGGTGGAGTTCAGCCACCACGAGGGCGGCCCGGGCCAGCAGGAGATCGACCTCCGGTACGCCGACGCGCTCTCGACCGCGGACAACATCATGACCTTCCGCACGGTCGTGCGGGAGGTGGCGCTGGGCCAGGGCATCTGGGCCAGCTTCATGCCGAAGCCGTTCACCACCCACCCCGGCTCGGGCATGCACACCCACGTGTCGCTCTTCGAGGGCGACCAGAACGCCTTCTTCGAGCCGGGCGCGCAGTACCAGCTCTCCCGGAGCGGCAGGCAGTTCATCGCCGGGCTCCTCAAGCACGCCTCGGAGATCACCGCGATCACCAACCAGTGGGTCAACTCCTACAAGCGGCTCATCGGTGGCGGCGAGGCCCCCTCATATATTTGTTGGGGTCACAACAATCGGTCGGCCATGGTCCGTGTGCCGATGTACAAGCCCAACAAGGGCCAGTCGACCCGCGTCGAGCTGCGCACGATCGACGCCGCCTGCAACCCCTACCTCGCCTTCGCCGCCATCCTCGGCGCCGGCATGAAGGGGATCAAGGAGGGCTACGAGCTGCCGCCCGAGGCCGAGGACGACGTGTGGAGCCTGACCGACCGCGAGCGCAAGTCGATGGGCTACCAGCCGCTGCCGAAGACGCTGGCCGAGGCGATCACGGTGATGGAGGAGAGCGAGCTGCTCGCCGACACGCTGGGCGAGCGGGTCTACGACTTCTACCTGCGCAACAAGCGCGCCGAGTGGGAGCAGTACCGCGGTCAGGTCTCGGCCTTCGAGCGCGACCAGATGCTCCCGGTCATCTGAGAGGGCCACGGCGATCATGAGGGCACCGCGCGTCCTGGTCGTGGAGCACGAGGAGGGCGCCCCCGCCGGCTGGCTGGGGGAGTGGCTCCTCGACGAGGGCCTCGAGCTCGACGTGCGCCGGCCGTACGCCGAGATCGGACCGGACCTCCCGGCCGACCTGAGCGAGCACGACGCGCTGGTCGTGCTCGGGGGCGGCATGGACGCCTGGGACGACGCCGGCCACCCGTGGCTGGCGCCGACGCGCGACCTGGTCCTCCACGCGTCCGCGCACGACGTGCCGACCCTGGGGCTGTGCCTGGGCCACCAGCTCGCGATCCTCGCTCTGGGGGGCGAGGTGGGCCGCAACCCCGCGGGCACCACGATCGCGGTCATGCCGGTGGGATGGCTCGACGAGGCTGCCGACGACCCGCTCCTCGGTGCCGTGACCGGCGCGACCCGCGCCTCGCACTGGAACGTCGACGTCGCCACCCGGCTGCCCGAGGGGAGCCGGGTGCTCGCGCGCACCCCCGACGACGCTCCCCAGGCGGCCCGGTTGGCGGACACGGTGTGGGGCGTGCAGTGCCACCCCGAGGCGGGGCCGGGCATCCTCACCCGCTGGGCCGAGGACGACGGCGAGCCGCACCGCGCCGCCGGGGTCGACGTCGACGGCTTCCTCGCCGACGCCGCTGAGTCCGCGGACACGTTGCGCGAGACCTGGCGACCCCTCGGGCACGCCTTCGCCGACCTCGTACGTCGAGCAGCGGGCCGTCGAGAGGCGGTCCGGTGAGCGCGGGGCGGCCGGAGAGCCTGCGGAGCCGGATGATGCGGACCGGGTTCCTCGACTCGGAGCGCGGGGCCCAGGCGTTCGAGCGGCTCGGAGGGTGGTGCGAGCCGCTGCTGGCGCTGCTGGCCCGCACCGCGGACCCCGATCTCGCGGTGGACGCCCTGGCCGACCTCGCGCAGCGCATCGGTCGCGACCAGGGTGACGAGGCCCGGCGCGCCTTCCTCGACGCGCTCATCGACGACGAGGGGTCCTCGATGCGGCTGCTCTCCGTGCTCGGCGCGAGCCGCGCTCTCGGGGAGCACCTCATGCGCCACCCCGATCAGTGGCGCGAGCTGACCGACCCCACGTTGGGGAGCACGCGCTCGCCGGGCTACGTCATGCGGGCCAGCCTGCTCGAGGCCGTGGGGGCCGACCCCGCCGACGCCGCCCCCGTCGCGACCGTGCCGGATGCCGCGGCCGTGGACGCCCTGCGCGTGGAGTACCGCCGCATCCTCCTCCGCCTCGCCGCGCGCGACCTGGCGCACGAGGTCGGGGTGGACGACGTCGCCGCCGAGCTGTCCGACCTCGCCGCCGGCACGCTCGAGGCGGCGCTCGCGGTGGCCCGGGCCCGCGTCGGCGACGCCGCGCAGCAGTGCCGCCTGGCGGTGGTGGCCATGGGCAAGTGTGGTGGGCACGAGCTCAACTACGTCAGCGACGTCGACGTCATCTTCGTCGCCGAGCCGTGCGAGGGCTGCGACCCGGCGGAGGAGCAGCAAGCCCTGCGCGCCGCGAACCAGCTGGCCTCGCACCTCATGCGCGTGTGCTCGGACCACACGGGCGAAGGCACGATCTGGCCCGTCGACGCAGGCCTGCGACCGGAGGGCAGGTCGGGGCCGCTGGTGCGCACCGTCGCCAGCCACCAGGGCTACTACGAGCGCTGGGCCAAGCCCTGGGAGTTCCAGGCGCTGCTGAAGGCGCGGGCGGTGGCCGGCGACCTCACGCTCGGCGATCAGTTCGTGGCGATGGTCGAGCCGATGATCTGGAAGGTCTCCGAGCGCGACGGCTTCGTGGCCGAGGTGCAGGCCATGCGCCGCCGCGTCATCGACCACATCCCGGTGAAGGAGGCCGAGCGCCAGCTCAAGCTCGGCCACGGCGGGCTGCGCGACGTCGAGTTCGCCGTGCAGCTGCTGCAGCTGGTGCACGGCCGCACCGACGAGACGGTCCGCGTGCCCACCACGCTGTCGGCGCTGGCGTTGCTCACCCAACGCGGATACGTCGGGCGCGAGGACGGCGCCGCCATGCACCGCGCCTACGCCTTCCTGCGCACGGTGGAGCACCGGCTCCAGCTCTTCGGCCTCCGTCGGACGCACCTGATCCCCGACGACGAGGTGGGCCTGCGACGGCTGGCCCGGTCGTTGGGCTACGTCAAGACGCCGGTCGAGGAGCTGCGCCGGGCGCTGGCCGACGAGCGGCGCGACGTACGCCGGCTGCACGAGAAGCTCTTCTACCGCCCGCTGCTCGACACCGTGGCCCGCATGTCGAGCCAGGACGTGCGGCTGAGCCCCGCGGCGGCGGCCGAGCGGCTCCACGCGCTGGGGTACGCCGACCCGGAGGCGGCGCTGCGGCACCTGGAGGCGCTGACGGCCGGGGTGTCACGCCGCGCCTCGATCCAGCGCCAGCTCCTCCCGGCGATGCTCGAGTGGTTCGCCGAGTCGCCGGACCCCGATGCCGGTCTCTTCGGCTTCCGCCGCATCTCCGAGGCCCTCGGACGTACGCCGTGGTACCTGCGGACCCTGCGCGACGAGGGCGAGGTCGCCGAGCGGATGGCCCGCATCCTCTCGGCGAGCCGCTACGCCACCACGTTGCTCGAGACCGAGCCGGCCGGCGTGAGGCTGCTGACCACCGACGAGATGCGGCCGCGCGACCGGAGCACGCTCGAGGCGGAGATGCTGGCCACCGGTGGTCGGCAGGACAACCGGGGCGCGGCCATCACCCAGGTCCGGGCGATCCGGCGCCGTGAGCTGCTGCGCGTCGCGGCCGGCGACCTCGCGGGGATGCTGCGGGTCGAGGACGTCGGGGAGGCGCTGACCGCCACCACCTGCGCGACCCTCGAGGCGGCGCTGTCCATCGGCGTCAAGGTCGTCGAGTTCGAGACGAAGAAGACGCTGCCGACCCGCCTGGCCGTGGTGTCGATGGGTCGGCTCGGGGGGCACGAGGTCGGCTACGGCAGCGACGCCGACGTCATGTTCGTCCACCAGCCGCTGCCCGACGCCGACGCGCAGGCGGCAGCGCGGGCCGCGCAGGCGGTGGCCCTGGAGATGCGCAAGCTGCTCGCGCTGCCCGGCGGTGACCCGCCGCTCGAGGTCGACGCCGGGCTCCGCCCCGAGGGCAAGCAGGGCCCGCTGGTGCGCACCCTCGAGTCCTACGCCGCCTACTACGCCAAGTGGTCCGACGCCTGGGAGGCGCAGGCGCTGCTGCGGGCCGAGGCCGTCGTCGGTGACCGCGAGCTGTGCGAGCAGTTCATCGCGCTCGTCGACCCGTTGCGCTACCCCGCGGGCGGGATCTCGCCCGCAGACGTGCGGGAGGTGCGTCGCATCAAGGCCCGGGTCGACAACGAGCGGTTGCCCCGCGGCGCCGACCCGGCCACCCACCTCAAGCTCGGTCGAGGCGGGCTCAGCGACATCGAGTGGACGGTCCAGCTGATGCAGATGCGGCACGCCGGTGACGTCCCCGAGCTGCGGACCACCCGGACCCTCGAGGGGCTGCAGCGGCTGGCCGACTGCCGCCTGCTCACCGACGACGAGGCGACGACCCTGCAGGACACCTGGCGGCTCGTGAGCCGGATCCGCAACGCGATCACGCTGGTGCGGGGCAAGTCCTCGGACCAGCTGCCGCGCGACGTCCGCGACATGACCGCGCTCGCCTTCGCGCTGGGCTACCCGGCAGGGGAGAGCGACGAGCTGACCAACGACTACCTCCGCGCCGCCCGTCGGGCCCGCGCGGTCGTCGACGAGGTCTTCTGGAACGACCGCTCGCCGTCCGGCTCCTGACCCGCGGTCAGAAGGCGGCGCGGACGGCGCCGACCGGGTGACCACCGCCGTGCAGCACGTGTCGTCCCGTCGCCCGGACCGCCTCGGCGTCGACGCCCGGCTCGTCGAGCACCCCCAGTCGCTCCAGGGCGGCGGCCATGACGACCGGGCGGGCGCGGTCGCCTCCGTCCTCGATCTTCAGCGCCACGGCGCGTCCGTCGGGCAGGGCCACCACGTAGCACGCCTCGGCCCCCACCTTGCCGATGGCGCCGGGGAGCGCCGACAGCAGCGCCGCCTCGTCGCGACGCGTGCCGCTCACCAGCGTGGGATGACGGCGGACCGCGTCCGCCACCCGCCGCTCCGGACCGTCGGCCGCGGTGGCCAGGCCGGCGAAGGCCCGGGCCAGCCCGGTGAGCGTGGTGCTCATCAGGGGGGCGCCGCAGCCGTCGACGAGCGTCGCCTCGACCGCGACGCCCGTCAGCTCCTCGAGGGTGGAGCGCACCGCGACCTGCACGGGGTGGTCGGGCTGGAGGTACGTCGCCGTGGGCCAGCCGTTCACGACGCAGGTCGCCAGCATCGCGGCGTGCTTGCCCGAGCAGTTCATCGCGATCCGGGTCCGCGTGCCACCGGCGCGCAGCACCCGGTCACGCTCCTCGGGGTCGAAGGGCCAGTCCTCGGGGGTCTGCAGGTCGGCCTCGGACAGCCCCACCCCGCCCAGGACGCGGCGGACCGCGTCGAGGTGCACCGGCTCCCCGGAGTGGGAGGCGCAGGCGATCGCCAGCAGGTCGTCGGGGAGGTCCAGCCCGTGGCGCACCAGCGCCAGCGCCTGCAGGGGCTTCACGCACGAGCGCGGCAGCAGGATCGCGTCGGGCGCCCCGAGGGACCAGGCGACCGCCCCCTCGGCGTCCAGCGCGACGGCTCTCCCGTGGTGACGTCCCTCCACCACCGTGCTGCGGACCACCTCCGCCACCACGACCGACCCGGAGCCGGTCACTGCCGCGGCGTCGGGGTCGGGGCGGACGGCGCGAGCGGGTGTCGACGGGGCGGGGGACGGTGACGGGTCGCTCATGGCGGCGAGTGTGCCAGCCCGGGAACGGCGGAACCCCGCCACCCCAGCGGGGTGACGGGGCTCCGTCGTACCGGGCCAGCGCCTGGGCTCAGGGCTGGACGCGGGTGGCGGTCGCGTTCCTCGTCGTCTGGTTGAAGACGAACTCGTAGTCGCCGGTGGTGGGCACCGAGAGGCTGTAGTCGCCACCACCGCCGTTGGGCCCGAAGCTGACGTTCCAGTTGTCGTTCACCGGCACCTTCCAGGCGTGCTCCCCGGCAGGGACCGTCAGCACGCCGGTCCAGGTGCCGTTCGGCTGGAACTCCAGGTCCGTGATGTCGCACTCGGCCATCCAGTTGCTGTCGCAGCCCATGTCCTCCTGGAAGGTGCCCGCGACGGTCACCGAGTCGTACGCCGGCTCCGGCTCGGCGACCCGCATGGTCACGGTGTCGCTGGTGACCGACGGGAAGCCGGGCTCGAGGAGCACGGCGCGGTAGCGCAGCCGGTCGCCGTCGGCCAGGCCGAGGTCGGGCACCTCGTCGTCGGTGACGCGGTACCACGGGGAGGACCGGTCGATGCCGACGGTCTCCCAGTCGCCACCGGCGACGCTGCGCTCGAAGCGGACCCGCTGGGTGGTGCGCTCGGGGTTGACCTGGGCCTCGACGAGCAGCGGGTCGAACCCGGTGATCTCACCGGCGGACGGGTTGACGACCTGGATGCTGGGCGACGGCACCTCGGAGCGGCGTACCCCGCTCAGGCGCGCGTGACCGTTGTTGTCGGCGACCACCGCTCGGTAGCGGACGGGGGTCTGCGGGTCGTAGGCGGCCGTGTCGTGGAAGACCCGGAACGGACGGTTGTCGTCGGTGCCGATGCTGCGCCAGCGCTCACCCTCGGGCCGCGCCTGGAAGGTGACCTCGGCGTAGTCGTCGCCGGCCACGTCGGCCTCGACCTTCGTGCGGCTGCGGTCGACGTCGCTGGGCGACGGCGAGCGCAGCTGGATGCCGGGTGCGCGTGAGGAGAGCGGGATGCGCCGGTCGGAGCGGTAGACGGTGGCGGACACCGCGCTGCTCGGGACCGACACGGACCCGTCGCGACCCGACGTCAGCGCCTCGGGCCCGTCCCCGTAGATGCGGGTGAACCCGCTGCGCGGGACGAACGTCGACACCTCGGTGGTGCGGTCCTCGTCGGAGGCGTTGACCACGACGACGTACTCGCGGCGCTTGTCGCGGTCGATGCGGGAGAAGGCGAAGGCGCCGCGACCCGAGCGGGCCTGCATGACGCCGTCGCGCAACGCCGGGTGGGTCTCGGTCAGGTCGGACAGGTCGGCCAGTGCGGAGTAGAGCGGGTGGTCGGCGTCGAAGTTGTCGTCGTCGGGGGTCTCCTCGCTGCCGATGTTGTCGGAGTCGAAGGGGCCCGCGTTCTCCTCCCAGTCCTCGACGGTGTTCTCGAACATGTCCTGGCGGGCCAGCTGGTCACCGCCGCTGCCGGTGAAGCCCTGCTCGTCGCCGTAGTAGACGACCGGGTTGCCGCGCACGAGGTACATCAGCTCGTGGGCGAGCAGGGAGCGGTCGAGCAGCTCGTCGTCCGAGGCGTCCGGGTTGTCGGTCGTGAGGAAGTGCCCGATACGACCCATGTCGTGGTTCCCGAGGAACGTGGGGAGCTGGTAGGCGTTGGAGTCACGGTCGGTGTAGTAGTCGTCGTCGCGGAAGAAGTCGACGAGCGCCGCCGCGCCCTGCTGCTTGGAGACGAAGTTGCGGGCCGAGGCCTGGAAGCCGAAGTCGAGGATGGCCTGCATCTTGTCGCGGGTGACGAACTTCGACAGGAAGGCCTTGCCGGCCTCGGTGGTGCGGTCGTCGTAGACCTCGCCGAACATGTAGAAGTCGGGCTTGCCGTTCCGGCGGGCGTACTTCAGCACGCCGGGGCCGAACTCCTGCCAGAACTCGTCGTTGACGTGCTTCATGGTGTCGATGCGGTAGCCGTCGATGCCGATCTCGGTCACCCACGTCTGGTAGATCTCCTCCATCCCGTCCACGACGCGGGGGTGCTCGGTGAAGAGGTCGTCGAGCCCGGCGAAGTCGCCGTACTGCTGGTCCTCGTCCTCGCGCTGGAAGTCGGTGTTGCCGCGGTTGTGGTAGTACCGCACGTCGTTGAGCCAGCCGGGGACCTTGAGGTCCTCCTCGTCGGCCTCCAGCGTGGGCAGGTAGGGGAAGGACTCCTCGGCGTCGAGGGCGGGGAAGTCCTCGTCGCCGGCGTACTCCCGGTCGTCGAACGGGGTGCCGGCGGCGTCGCGGTAGGGCTCGACGTCCTTGCTCAGGTAGCCCTCGCGCGGGTTGCTCTCGTAGCTGATGACGTCGGCGGTGTGGTTGGTGATGATGTCGAAGAAGACCTTCATGCCCCGGGCGTGCGCGGCGTCGACCAGCTCGCGCAGCTCGGCGTTGCTGCCCAGGTGGGGGTCGATCTGGGTGAAGTCGGTGATCCAGTAGCCGTGGTAGCCGGCCGAGCCGTCGGTGCCGGCCGGGCCGTCCTCGGGCTGCACCGGCTTGTTCTTGAAGATCGGGGTGAACCAGATCGCCTCGGTGCCCAGTCCCTCGAGGTAGTCGAGCTTGTCCTGGAGGCCCTGGATGTCGCCACCGTGGTAGAACCGCTTGCTCGTCGGGTCGAAGCCGTGGTCGCGACGGTCCGTGGTGCCGTCCTCGTTCAGGTCGCCGTAGCCACCGGTGTCGTTGGTCTCGTCGCCGTTGTTGAAGCGGTCGGCCATGACGAAGTAGAAGTTCTGGTCGGTCAGCGCGTCACGCAGGGACGGCTTCGCGATGCGCTCCGCCAGGCTGGCGCGGCTCGAGGCCGCGGCCCTCTCGGAGGAGGGGCGGTCGGCGGGGGCGGACTGGGCGGGCTGGGCGGACAGGACGAGAGCGGTGGACGTCGCGGTGGCGACGAGGAACGCAGTACGGCGTGGGGGTGTCACGTGATCTCCCGGGGTCGAACGAGCGGGGAAGGGGTCGAGGTCAGGAGGAGGGGCGATGGTCAGCCGCAGAGGGCGGCGTGGTGCAGGTCACAGGACGCACCGGGACGAGACGCTACAACCGTGAGGCCCCGATCCGGCCGCCATCCGGGCTCCGCAGGCGACGCGTGTCGCAACGGGCGCGCGAGCCGCAGCCGACGTCTCGGGTGTCGGGCTCGGGACCTAGGCCCCGGCGAGGGTCGATCCCGACCGTGGGGCCGGTTCGGTGCTGCACAGTGGCGTGGTGACGGACCCGTGGTCGATCCCCGGACGGCAGGCGCGCGCTCAGGAGATCAGTGTCCTCGGCGCGCTCGATCCCGGCAGTGTCGCTCCCGACCTCCGGGCGCTGCTCGAGCTGGCGGTGCACTTCTGCGGGGTCTCGAGCGCGGCGGTGAACATCGTGACCGAGGACGCGCAGCACCAGGTCGCGGTCGTCGGGGTGGAGGCGACGGTGTGCACGTCGGAGGAGTCCATGTGCGCCGTCGTGCTGGACGAGCCGACCCTGTCGGTCGGCAACGCCGTGGAGGATCCGCGCTTCGCGAGCAACCCCTTCGTCGACGGCCGCCGTGACGAGCTGCGGTTCTACGCCTCGACGCCCCTGGTCTCCTCGCGGGGGGTGGTGATCGGACGGTTCTGCATCTTCGACACGGAGCCGCGGAAGCTGACCGGCGACCAGGAAGACGCCCTCGAGGTCCTTGCCGCCCGGGGGATGGACCTGCTGGAGCTGCGGCGGCGCAGTGTCGACCTGGAGACCTCGAACGCCCGGCTCTCCCGCTTCGCCAGTCAGGTGGGCCACGACCTGAGCTCGCCGCTGTCGGCCATGCTGCTCTACCTCGAGCTCGCCCAGGAGCAGCCCGAGGTCGTCGAGGGCTCGGCGTTGCACGGCATGCTGAGCCGGACCGCGGCGATGACGCGGCGCATGGGCGGCCAGATCGAGGGCATCCTCCGCGGCGCTCACCACGAGCTGCCGGTCGACCTGCAGCAGGTCGACCTGGGGGACGTGGTCGACTTCGTGCTGGTCGATCTCGCCGCCGCCATCGACGGCAGCTCAGCCGAGGTGACCCGGGGCGACCTGCCGGTCCTCCGGGCCGATCCGGAGCAGGTCTACTCCCTGATGCTGAACCTCGTGTCGAACGCGCTCAAGTTCACCCGCCCCGGGGTCCCTGCGCGCGTCCACGTCACGGCGGTCCGCGACGAAGAGGCGGGGGGTTGGGTCGTCGAGGTGGCCGACGAGGGACGTGGCGTGCCGGAGGCGGACCGTCGCCGCGTCTTCCTCCGCCACGACCGCGGGAGCGAGCAGGAGGACTCGGCGCCCTCCGGGCACGGCATCGGGCTGGCGACCGCTCGCGCGATCGCCGAGGCGCACGGTGGCACCCTCACGCTGCACCCGCGCGAGCCCGGCACGGTGCTCCGGTTGCGGCTGCCCGGCTGACCGGTGCAGGCAGGGGACCCGAGCCGACGATGTCGACGACGTCTCAGGAGGCGAGGCCACCCGGGTCGGGAGGGACGTCGACCGCGTGCTGGCGCAGCGCCTCGAGCGGCACGATGCGCAGCACCGCCCGGTTCGTGGAGGCGAGCACGACCGGTGCAGCGACCCCGTCGGCGTACGCCCGGGCCCAGTTCCGCGCGGTCACGCACCACCGGTCCCCGGGGGTCAGCCCCGGGAAGCCGTACGCCGGCATCGGCGTGGACAGGTCGTTGCCGATGGAGCGCTGGTGGTCGAGGAACTCCGAGGTCACGACGGCGCAGATGGTGTGGCTGCCGCGGTCCTCGGGGCCGCTCGAGCAGCAGCCGTCGCGGTAGAAGCCGGTCATCGGCTCGGTGCCGCAGGGCTCCAGCGGCGCGTCGAGCACGTTGAGCTCCTGGCGCTGCGTCGGCTCCGTCATGCACCCAGCATCGCGCACGGGGCCCAGCGGCTCCCGGACGTCAGCGGCGCGGGTCGACGAGGGTGACGCCGGTCGCGGGATCCTGGTGCATGCGTGGCAGGAGGGCGGCGGCCTCCGCCAGGCCGACGACGCGCGTGACGAGGTCCTGGGGCCGCAGCGCCCCGCGCTCGACGAGGGCCATCATCCCCGGGTAGTCGGCCGCGGCCATGCCGTGGCTGCCGAGCAGGTCCAGCTCCCAGCCGATGACGCGGTCCATGGGCAGGCGGGGGTGGCCCGAGACGGCGGGCAGCAGTCCGATCTGCACGTGACGGCCCCGTCGCCGCAGGGACCGGAGGGCGTCGGAAGCGGTCTGCTCGCTGCCGACGGCGTCGACGCTCACGTGGCTGCCGCCCCCGGTCAGCTGAGCGATCGTCTCCGGCACGTCGACGCCCGGTTCAGCGAGGACCGTGCGGCTCGCGCCGAGCCGTGCGGCCAGCTCCAGCGCCCGCTCCTCCCGGTCGACCGCGACCACGGCCGCGCCGAGCGCCGTCGCGATCTGGACCACGCTCAGCCCGACGCCACCGGCACCGACCACGCTCACCCACTCGCCCGGCTGGAGGCGGGCGCGACCGACCAGCCCGCGGTAGGCCGTGGCGAACCGGCAGCCCAGTCCTGCGGCAGCCTCCGTGCTGACCGAGTCGGGGAGGCCGACGAGGTTGGTGTCCGCGGCGTGCAGCACGACGTGCTCGGCGAAGGAGCCGGCGTGGGTGAAGCCCGGCTGCTCCTGCTGCGGGCACACCTGCGCCTGGCCGGAGGCGCACCAGGTGCAGGCGCCGCAGCCCTCCACGAACGGGGACGTGACGCGGTCACCCACCCGCCAGTCGCGGACCCCGTCCCCGACGGCGTGCACCGAGCCGGCCAGCTCGTGACCGGGCACGTGGGGGAGCGTGATGTCGTCGTGGCCCGCCCACGCGTGCCAGTCGCTGTGGCACAGCCCGGTCGCCTCGACCCTCACCACGACACCGCCCGGCGGCGGCAGCGGGACGGGCAGCCGGTCGACGTACGGCGTGCCGCGGATCTCGTCGTAGACGACGGCCCGCATGGTCGCGGGGCCGGTCATGCGGGCGAGTCCGCGGCGAGACGGAAGCCCAGGTTCCCCGCTGTCGAGTCGGAGGAGTGGGACTGACGGGCGGAGACGCGGTAGCGACGGCAGTACGACGCGTGGCAGAGGTAGGAGCCGCCACGGCTGACCCCGTCCGGTGAACCGGCGGCCCACGGTCCGGCGCACCACTCCCACACGTTGCCGCAGACGTTGTGCAGCCCGAGGCCGTTGGGCGAGAAGGCGTCGACCGGGCAGGTGCCGCGCCAGCCGTCCGCGCCGGTGTCGTCGCCCGGGAACGTGCCCTGCCACACGTTCATCCGGTGCACGCCGTCGGGCTCGAGCTCGGAGCCCCACGGGAACGGCTGGCCCGCCAGGCCTCCGCGGGCCGCGTGCTCCCACTCGGCCTCGCTCGGCAGGCGCCCGCCCCGCCACGCGGCGTACGCCTCGGCGTCGCGGCGCGACACGTGGACCACCGGGTGGTCCGGGCGCCCGGCCACGTCGGAGTGCGGGCCCTCGGGGTGCGCCCAGTCGGCGCCGGGGACCTCGCGCCACCACGGAGCGGCCGCGACGCCGCGGGTGGGCGGGAAGTCCTCGGGCAGCAGGCCGCCGAAGACGAAGGACCAGCCGAACGCCTCGGCGTCGGTGCGGTGGCCGGTGGCCCGCACGAAGGTGTCGAACTCGGTGTTCGTGACGGCGCAGCGGCCGATCGCGTACGACGCCAGCCGGGTCTCGCGCTCGGGCCACTCCTCGGGGTGGTCGGGGTCCTGGCTGCCGACGCGGGCGAGGCCGCCGGCGACGACGACCAGCTCGTGGCTGAGCGAGGGGTCCGGGCGCGACCGGCTGCGCACCAGGTCATGGCCCCGGTCGGCGGTCCGGTCGGCAGCCGTGCCGGTGCCCGACGGGGTGCAGCACCCGCTCACTGGTGGATCAGGACCGCGCGCTCGCGACCCTCGGGCGTGCCGGGGTCGACCACCTCGTCGAGGTCGAAGCGGACCCGGTGGATCAGGCCCTCGTACCGGTTGCGCACAGGGAGGTAGTCGTCGACGACGGGCGTGCCGCGGTCCACCCCGACGTTGAAGGTCTCGTCGAAGGAGAAGTAGTAGGCCGTGGTGGCGGGGATGCGGCCGGTGCCGACCATGACGCCGTCCACCTCCATC
The DNA here is from genome assembly GCA_963721555.1 of uncultured Actinomycetota bacterium. Taxonomy (GTDB): domain Bacteria; phylum Actinomycetota; class Actinomycetes; order Propionibacteriales; family Nocardioidaceae; genus Marmoricola_A. The sequence goes on from CAVRJU010000009.1 coordinate 735,820, forward strand.
CGGACGGCCGCCCCGCTGCCGGGGGGACCGCCGTCGTAGTCGAACCGGACCACGAGGTCGTGGCGTCCCGGCAGCATCGGCTTGCCGCCGCGCACGACGGTGAGGTCGCGACCGACGAAGTTGTAGGCGTAGTGGGGCACCCCGCCGACCAGGTAGAGCGACCAGCCTCCGAACCGGCCCCCCTGGGCGACGATCACCCCGCCGGTGCCGGTGACCAGCTCGAGGTCGGCGGTGATGACGTGCGAGCGGTTCTTGACGTTCGGTGCGGTCTCCTCCGTGAGCCGGCCGACGTTGGGGCCGAAGGAGAGCGAGGAGCGGCCCAGGTGCAGGTCGAGACGGCCGGCGACCTCGGGGTTCTCGCGCTCGGTGACGCGGTCGTCGAGCGGCAGGACGTGGAAGCGCTCGGCCTCGCGCTGGAAGAGCTCCTGCAGCTCGCGCAGCTTCTCGGGGTGCTCGGCGGCCACGTCGCGGGCCTGGCTCCAGTCGGCGGCGTGCTCGTAGAGCTCCCACACGTCCTCGTCGAACGGCACGCGCCCGCCGCCGACCATCTCCCACGGCACGCCGTGGCGGGTCACCGCGGTCCAGCCCTCGTGGTGGACGCCGCGGTTGCCGATCATCTCGAAGTACTGCGTGGTGTGGCGGTCCGGCGCCTCGGCGTCGTCGAAGGTGTAGCGCAGGCTGGTGCCCTCGACGGGCTGCTGCGTGACCCCGCCGAAGGTCTCCGGCACCTCGAGCCCGGTCGCCTCGAGGATCGTCGGCAGCACGTCGATGACGTGGTGCCACTGGTGGCGCACCTCGCCGCGGGCGGCGATGCCGTTGCCCCACCGCACGATCATCCCGTCACGGGTGCCGCCGAGGTGCGCGACCTGCTTGGTCCACGGGTACGGCGTGTTCATCGCGAGCGCCCAGCCGGCGGGATAGATCCCGTACGTCGTGGGGTCGCCCAGGGCGTCCAGGCGCGCGGCCATGTCGGCGGTCTCGTCCTGGATCCCGTGCCCGACGAGGTGCTCACGGAAGGTGCCGCGCGGACCGCCCTCGCCGGAGGCGCCGTTGTCGCCGAGCAGGTAGAAGATCAGGGTGTCGTCGAGCACCTCGAGGTGCTCCAGGGCGTCGACCAGGCGACCGATCTGCACGTCGGCGTGCTCGGCGAAGCCGGCGTAGGTCTCCATGAAGCGCGAGCCCACACGCTTCTCGGTCTCGTCGAGCTCGTCCCAGTGCGGCACGCCCGCGGCCCACGGTGCGAGCTCGGTGCTCTCCGGGAGCAGACCGAGCTCCTTCTGCCGGGCCAGGGTGCGCTCGCGCTGCACGTCCCAGCCGTCGTCGAAGCGTCCGGCGTACTTCTCGCGCCACTCGGGCGCGACGTGGAAGGGCGCGTGCGTCGCGCCGAGCGCGACGTAGGTGAAGAACGGCCGGTCCGGTGTGATCGCCTGCTGGTTCTCGATCCACGAGATGGCGTGGTCGACGAGGTCCTCGGTGAGGTGGTAGCCGTCCTCGGGGAGCCGGTCCGGCTCCACGGCGTAGCGCCCCTTGTACAGCTGCGGGTACCAGTGGTTCATCTCCGCGCCCATGAAGCCGTAGAAGTAGTCGAAGCCCTCACCCACGGGCCAGCGGGGGAACGGCCCCGAGGGGCTGACCTCCACCGGCGGGGTCTGGTGCCACTTGCCGATCGCGGCCGTGCAGTAGCCGTTGCCGCTGAGGATCTGCGCGATCGTGGCGGCGCTGGCCGGGCGGTAGCCGTGGTAGCCGGGCTCGGGCGTCGACATCTCGCTGGTGACGCCCATGCCCACGGAGTGGTGGTTGCGTCCGGTCATGAGCGCCTGCCGGGTCGGCGAGCACAGCGGCGTGACGTGGAAGCGGCTGTAGCGCAGCCCCTCGCCCGCGAGCCGCTCGGCCGTCGGCATCTCGCACGGCCCGCCGTACGTCGAGGACGCGCCGAACCCCATGTCGTCGATCAGGACGACCACCACGTTGGGGGCGCCGCGGACGGCCTCCACCGGGCGGATGGGTCGTGCCGCCGTGTCGACCTCGAGAGGCAGACGGGTGCGGTCGGGTCCGCCTGACGGTCCCGGGTGTCCAGCACTCACCGAGTGGGCCCTCCTGAGCTCGTGGGGTCGGCGAGCCGCTCGCCCGACGCATCCGCCGCCTCATCCTGCGCCCTGCTGCGACGTCGGGCGATCTCCGCCGCGCCGACGACGGCGAGCGGTCCGAGCGCGTCGAACCGGTCCGCGGTGAGGCGCTCGCCGGGTCCCCAGAGGCTCAGCACGGCCAGCGGGCGGCCCACGAGGTCCAGGACGGGGGCGGACACCCCCCAGGCGGAGCTCTCGAACTCGCCGCGGCACACGGCGTACCCGCGTGCTCGGACCTGGGTGAGCTCGTCCTCCAGGGCGGCGAGCGAGGTGATCGTGGTCGGCGTGTGCCGCGGCAACGCCTCGCCGTCGCGCAGCCCGAGCATCGTGCGACGGTCCTCGGCGGGCGAGAAGGCCAGCAGCACCTTCCCCGTTGAGGTGGCGTGCAGCGACACCGCCCGCCCCCGCCACCCGGCGGCGACGACCGCGTCGGTGGTGGCCTCGGCGACGTAGGTGAGCGCGCCGCGGCGTACCACGGCCAGGGCGGCGGTCTCCTGGGCCTCCAGGGCCAGGTCGCGAAGCACGTCCTCGGCGACCTGCGCGAGCGCGGCGCCCGAGACCAGGTCGACGAGATCGAGCAGACCGGGGCCCAGGGAGTAGGTCCCGCTGGTCTCGTCGCGCCGCACCAGCCGCTGCTGCTCCAGGGTCGTGAGCAGGCGCCAGGACGTGGTGCGGTTGAGGCCCACGGCCTCACCCAGGGCGGTCGCAGTGCCGTCGGCCCCGGTCGCCTCAGCCACCGCACGGAGCAGCGACGCGGCTCGCTCGACCGACTGGACCCGCGCCGCTGCGGTCCTCACTCGTCCTGACGACATCGGCAGAAACCGGGCCCTTCAGTCGTTGACCGTCACTCCATTGCCCCCTAAGTTGCAAATATCCACCGGCCGTTCGCATTGCGCAACAGGGGAGTCACGACGTGAACCAGAACGAACGCCGCACCTGGCAGATGTCCCGTCGAGAGCTGCTCCGCTACTCCGGCATCAGCGCCGCAGCGGTGGCCGGCAGCAGCTTCCTCGCCGCGTGCGGGGGTGACAGCGGCGGGAGCGGCGGCTCCGGCGGCAGCGGAGGCGCGCAGGGCAGCGGCGGCGTGCTCATCCACGGCGCGACCGGCGGTGGCAGCAAGGACACGCTCGACCCCCACGCGCCGGTGACCAACCCCGACATCGCCCGGGTGAGCAACCTCTACGAGCCGCTCTTCTTCTGGAACAACGACTACGAGCTGGAGCCGGCGCTGGCCGAGTCGATCGAGGGTTCGAGCGACGCCACCGAGTGGACCATCAAGATGCGCCCCGGCGTCACCTTCCACAGCGGCAAGACCGTGACGGCCGAGGACGCCTGGTTCAGCATCCAGCGCGTGGCCGACCCGAAGGCGCCGCTGTCGGCGGGTGGGCAGCTGTCGCAGATCATCGACTTCAACGCCACGAAGGTCGTCGACGAGACCACGCTGAAGCTGGTGCTGAACACGCCGTACGCGATCCTCGACTCGCTGCTCGCGGAGTACACGCTCGGCATCATCCCCACCGACTTCGACATCAAGAACCCGGTCGGCACCGGCGCCTTCGCCTTCCAGTCCTTCCAGCCGGGCAAGACCAGCACCTTCACGAAGTACGCCGACTACTGGGGCGACGCGGCCTTCGTCGACGAGCTGCAGATCCAGGACTTCGCCGACGACAGCGCCAAGGTCAACGCGCTCCAGGCCGGGCAGATCCAGACCGTGGACAACCTGCCCTACAACCTCATCAAGACCATCGAGGGCGCCGGTGGCGGCGTCCTCGTCTCCGACACCGGTGCCTGGGTGCCGTTCACCATGCGCGTCGACGTCGCCCCGTTCGACGACGTCCGGGTGCGACAGGCGATGCGGCTCATCGTGGACCGCCAGCAGATGATCGACCAGACGCTGAGCGGCTACGGCTCGCTGGGCAACGACCTCTACGCGCCGTTCGACGAGGCCTACGCCAGCGACCTGCCCCAGCGCGAGCAGGACATCGACCAGGCCAAGTCGCTCCTGGCGCAGGCGGGCGCCGAGGGTCTGCAGGTGGAGCTCTTCACCGGCGACGACATCGGATCGGTCGCCCCGGCTGCGGCCGGCCTGTTCGCCGAGCAGGCCAAGGCCGCAGGGGTGGAGGTCAAGGTGACCAAGAAGTCGCCGTTCTACGACGACGACTACCTGTCCTACACGTTCGCGCAGGACTTCTGGAACACCCGCAACTACATCCCGCAGGCCGTGGTGGGGACGTTCCCGCCCGACCAGGGCGGCACGTACAACGAGACCCACTGGGACAACGAGGACCACCGCGGACTGGTCAACGCCGCGGCGAAGGAGCTCGACGAGACCAAGCGTGCCGAGCTGCTGCAGCAGGCCCAGCAGATCGAGTACGACGAGGGCGGCCTCATCATCTGGGGGTTCCGCCAGCAGGTCGACGGCTTCGCCCAGGGCGTCCAGGGCCTCGAGCCCAGCAAGTACCTCCCGCTCGGCTCCTACAAGTTCCAGAACGTCTCGGTCCAGTAGTGCCGGGAGGGGAGCCGGGAGATGACTGACGTCGCGACAGCGCTGCCGGACCCGCTCGCGCGGGTGACCCCGCCCAAGGGCCGACACGGGGCGGCTGCGTGGGCGACGTGGGTCGGCCGCCGGCTGCTGCTCGCGGCGCTGACCCTCTGGCTGGTCTCCGTCCTGGTGTTCCTGGCCACCGCCACCCTGGGCGATCCGGTGCGCGCCATCCTGGGGCGCGACTACAACTCCAGCCCGGGCCGCGTGGCGGAGCTCGAGAGCCTGCTCAACGCCGACGCGAGCGTGGTCTCGCGCTACTTCGACTGGCTCGGCGGCCTGCTGACCGGCGACCCGGGCGTCTCGTTGGCCAGCGGCCAGCCGGTGGCGGAGCTCATCTCGGACAGCGTGGTCAACTCGGCGGTGCTCGTGCTGCTCTCCGCCGTGGTGATGATCCCGCTCGCCTTCGGCCTCGCGATGGTCTCGGCCCACTACCGGCGCCGGCGCCCCGACACCGTCATCCAGACCATCCTGCTGGCGATGGCCGGGCTGCCCGAGTTCGTCATCGGCGTGCTGCTCATCGCCCTGCTGGCGACCTCGGTGCTCACCGTGCTGCCGGCGGTGACGATCACGTCGCCGACCGGGAACCCGTGGGACAACCCCGACGTCATGATCCTGCCGACGTTGACGCTGGTGCTGTGGGTGACGCCGTACGTGTCGCGCATCGTCCGCGCCTCCCTGCTCGAGGTCATCGACAGCGACTACGTCGAGCTCGCCCGTCTCAAGGGCATCCCGGAGAAGGTGGTGATCCGCAAGCACGCGCTGCTGAACGCGATCGTCCCGGGGATCCAGGTCGTGGCGCTCCAGCTGGCCTTCCTGGCCGGCGGTGTCGTCATCGTCGAGACGCTGTTCTCCTACCCCGGGGTCGGCCTGCAGCTCGTCGACGCGGTGCGCAACCACGACGTCGCCGTGGTGCAGGCGCTGAGCATGATCATCGCGGGGGTCTACGTCGTGGTGAACCTCGTCGCCGACCTGCTGTCCATCCTGCTGACCCCCCGAGCGAGGACGGCGATCTCGTCATGAGCACACAGGAAGCCGAGCCCGCCGAGCCGTCGACCTTCCGCAAGGCCCTGCACCAGAAACGGTTCACCGTCGGTCTGGGCATCACCCTGCTGCTGGTGGCCTTCGTGGTCATCGCACCCTGGCTGGCACCGTTCAGCGAGAACGAGACGGCCGGTCCGCCCTACGGCAAGGACGGGCTCCTGGGCACCGACTACCTCGGCCAGGACGTGCTCTCCCGCGTCATGCACGGGGGACAGGAGATCCTCCTCATCGCGGTGGGCGGCACCGTCCTCGGCATGGTGCTGGGCATCGCGGTCGGCGTGGTCGCGGCGTACGCCGGCGGGTGGTGGGACGAGGTCATCATGCGTCTGAACGACGTGGTGCTCTCCTTCCCCCAGATCCTGCTGGCGCTGGTGGTCCTCACGGCGATCAGCCAGCCGTCCGCCTGGATCCTCATCGCTCTCGTCGGCATCTCCCACGCGCCCCGCGTCGCGCGGCTGGCCCGCGGCGTCGCGCTCGGGATCGTCGGCCGCGACTTCGTCATCGCCGCCGAGGCGCTGGGGGAGAAGCGGACCCGCGTGATCCTCGCCGAGGTGCTGCCGAACATGAACGCCCCGCTGCTGGCCGAGGGCGGGTTGCGGCTCACCTACTCCATCGGTCTCGTCGGCTCGCTGGGCTTCCTGGGGTTCTCCACCGACCCCGGTGCCGCCAACTGGGGCCAGATGATCCAGGAGAACAGGTTGGGCCTGGCCACCCAGCCCTGGGCGGTCCTGGCCCCGGTCCTCGTCATCGCGATCTTCGCCATCGGCACCAACCTGATGGCCGACGGGATCGCCCAGGTAGCGCAGCGAGGGGACTCCTGATGACCGCGACCGACCACGGCCCCACACCGGTGAGCGGCCCCGGTGAGCCTGCCGCGGGCGGACTCGTCGTCGAGGACCTCGGCGTCGTCCTCACCGGCCGCGACGTCGACGTGGTCGACGACATCGACCTCGTGCTGCGTCCCGGCGAGGTCGTCGGCCTGGTCGGCGAGTCCGGCTCCGGCAAGACGACGGTCGGCACGTCCCTGCTGGGCTACTCCCGCGCCGGGGCCAGGATCGCGGCCGGCAGGGTCATGCTGGCCGAGCGCGACGTGCTCTCCATGCCGTGGCGCGAGATGCGGCAGGTGCGCGGGGAGGAGATCGCCTACGTCCCCCAGGACCCGGCCTCCGCGCTCAACCCGAGCATCAGGATCGGCAAGCAGATCGTGGAGCTGCTGCAGCTGCGCGGCGTCGGCACGACGGAGTCGCGGCTGGAGGCCGCCCGGGCGGGCCTGGCCGAGGTGGGCCTGCCGAACGACGACGAGTTCCTGCGCCGCTACGCCCACCAGCTCTCGGGCGGGCAGGTGCAGCGGGTCGCGCTGGCCATGGCGTTCCTGCCCAAGCCCAAGGTGCTGGTGCTCGACGAGCCCACCACCGGTCTCGACGTCACCACGCAGGCGATGGTGCTCGCCACCATGGCCGAGCTGTGCCGTGCCCACGGCGTCAGCGCCCTCTACGTCACCCACGACCTGGCCGTGGTCGCCAACATCGCCGACCGGGTCGCGGTGATGTACGCCGGCCAGATCGTCGAGCTGGGACCGCGGGACGCGGTCTTCACCGACCCGAAGCACCCCTACACGCGCGCCCTGCTGGACTCGATCCCGCACCTGAGCCAGGCGCGGGCACTGACCGGGATCCCCGGGCGGACGCCGGCGCCGGGAGCCCGTCCCGGCGGCTGCCGCTTCCACGACCGATGCTCGTTCGCCATCGACCCGTGCCGCAGCGAGGTCCCCCAGCTGGCGACGGTGGGCGCGGACCACGACGTCCGCTGCATCCGGGTGCAGGACATCGGCCGCTGGGACATCTCGCGCGGCGCCGTGCCCGACGCCGACCCGAGCAAGGCCCGCGAGATCATCTTGTCGATCGACGGCCTCGACGTCTTCTACGGCCGTGGGCACGTCGTCCACGACGTCACCTTCGACCTCGCCAAGGCCGAGGTGGTCGCGCTGGTGGGCGAGTCCGGCAGCGGCAAGACCACGATCTCCCGCTCGGTCGGGGGGCTGCACAAGGACTGGACCGGGGAGATCTGCCTCGACGGCGAGCCGCTGGCGAAGGGGGCGCGCCGACGCAGCGCGCTGGACCGCAAGCGGGTCCAGTACATCTTCCAGAACCCCTACCTCTCGCTGAACCCCCGCCTGACCATCGAGCAGATCGTCAAGCGCCCGATGGAGCTGTTCGGCATCGCCTCCGGCACGGAGGCCACCGACCGCGTCGTCGAGCTGCTCGACCAGGTGGCGTTGGGGCCGACGATGCTGCGCTACCAGGCGAGCCGGCTCTCCGGCGGTGAGCGCCAGCGCGTCGCGATCGCCCGCGCGCTCGCGGCCGAGCCGGACGTGATGGTCTGCGACGAGATCACCTCCGCCCTCGACGTGTCCGTGCAGGGCTCGATCGTGGCCCTGCTCGAGGGGCTGCGGCTCCAGCGCGGCATCAGCCTGCTGTTCGTGACCCACAACCTGGCGCTGGTGCGCTCCATCGCAGCGCGGGTGGAGATCCTCCAGCACGGCCGGATCGTCGAGTCGGGCCCGGTCGTCGACGTCATGGACAACCCGCGTGAGGAGTACACCCGCACGCTGCTGAGCAACAGCCCCCGGATCGACTGAGGGGACCGTGCCGGCCTCGCCCCCGGGCCCCCTGCTGTCCCGCCTGCGGTTCGCCGACCCGCACGAGGACGCCGGGTGGCGTCACGTCGTCGTACCGGCAGTGGGTGGCGTGCCGCTGTCGGGGTCCGGCGGTGCGGTGGTCGCCGACGTCGCAGGGGCGGGGACGACGTGGACCCTCGACGCGTGGCGCGAGGAGACCTGGACGACCTCCTTGCTGGTCCTGGTCCGGGGCGCTGTCGCCTACGAGTGGTACGCCCCCGGCCTCGGGCCCCGGACCCGCTTCCTCGGGGCCTCGATGACGAAGTCCGCGCTCGCCCACCTGGTCGGGAGGGCCGCCGCGACGGGTGCGCTGGGTGTCGACGACGAGGTCTGCGCGCACGTGCCGGAGCTGGCCGGCACCGGGTACGACGGGACCCGCGTGCTCGACGCGCTGACCATGACGACCGGCGTCGACTGGGTCGAGGACCACCGCGACCCCGGCTCGCTCGCGTCGGCGCTGCTCGGCTGCTTCGCCGAGGGGGGAGACTCGCGCGCCCTCCTCCGCCGGATCCGGGCGGGGGTCGCCCCGGGCACCCGCTGGTCCTACTGCACCGCCGACTCCCAGGTGCTCGACTGGGTGCGCGAGCGCGCCACCGGCCGCACCTTCGCCGAGGACCTGACGTCGCTGTGGGCCGACCTCGGGTGCGAGGACGACGCCGTCGTCGGGGTCGACGGTCACGGGGTGGCGCTGGCCGGTGGGGCGCTGGCCGCCACCACCCGCGACTGGGCCCGGCTCGGCAGGCTGGCGGCCACGGGCACGTCGGGCGCACATGCCGGCCGCCGTCTCCACGATCCCGCCTGGAGCGCGGACGCGGCCCGTCCGGCGTACGCCTTCACCGCGCCGGGGCGCCTGCCCAGCACGATCTCGGGCCACGTCGGCTTCGGCCGGCACTGGTGGCCGCTCGACGACGCCGGTCGACGCCTGGCGGCCGACGGCAGCCGGGGACAGCTGGTCGTGGTGGACCGCCGCACCGGTGCCGTCGCGGTCAAGACCTCGCAGTGGCCGTACGGCGACCCCTGGGCGGACCGGCACTTCCGTGACCTCAGCTATCTCGGGCTCCAGCGCCTGCTGGACGTCCTCGACCCGGGCGACCCGCCCGACAACCCGACGAAGGAGTGACGCGACCGTGAACCGCAACGTCATCATCACCTGTGCCCTGACCGGAGCGGGGGACACGACCTCCCGCTCCGAGCACGTGCCGGTCACCCCCGAGGAGATCGCCGAGTCCGGCATCGCCGCAGCGCGGGCGGGAGCCGCGATCGTCCACATCCACGTGCGCGACCCCGAGACCGGCCAGGGGTCGCGGGACGTCTCGCTCTACCGGGAGGTCGTGGAGCGGATCCGGGCCTCCGACGTCGACGTGGTCGTCAACACCACCGCCGGCATGGGGGGCGACCTGGTGCTCGACCCCCACGACCCGACGACGTTCGTCGAGGGCACGGACCTGGTCAGCGGCGTCGAGCGGTTGGCGCACGTGGAGGAGCTGCTGCCCGACATCTGCACGCTCGACTGCGGCAGCCTCAACTTCGGCGAGGGCAGCCTGGTCTACGTCAGCACGCCCGACATGCTGCGCGAGGGCGCCAAGCGCATCCAGGAGCTCGGCGTACGGGTCGAGATGGAGATCTTCGACACCGGGCACCTGTGGTTCGCCCGCGAGCTCGTCGCCGAGGGGCTGGTCGACGCTCCGGCGATGTTCCAGCTCTGCATGGGCATCCCCTACGGCGCCCCTGCTGACGCGGCGACCCTCGCCGCCATGGTGAACCAGCTGCCCGACGGGGCGGTCTGGGCGTCGTTCGCTCTCGGGGCGATGCAGATGCCCTGGGTGGCGCAGTCGATCCTGCTCGGCGGCCACGTGCGGGTGGGCCTCGAGGACAACCTCTACCTGCGCAAGGGAGTCAAGGCCACCAACGCGCAGCTGGTCGACCAGGCGCGCACGATCATCGAGGCGATGGGCGCCTCGGTCGCGACGCCGGACCAGGCGCGCGAGATCCTCCGGCTGAAGCCGCGGGGCTGAGGTGCGTCCGTCGCCCGAGGACGTCCGCACCGTCGTCTGCGCCGGCGCCGGCGTCATCGGCGGCGGGTGGGTGGCCTGGTTCCTGGCGCGGGGCTACCGCGTCGTCGCGTGGGACCCCGACCCGGCGGCCGAGGGCCGGCTGCGGCACCTCGTGGACACGGCCTGGCCCGCCCTGACCGAGCTCGGCCTGGCCGAGGGCGCCGACCGGGCGCACCTGTCGTTCGAGCCCGACCTGAGGTCGGCCTGCGCCCAGGCCGACCTCGTGCAGGAGTCCGCCCCGGAGGACCTCGCCCTCAAGCGGCGCCTGCTCGCGGACCTGGACGCCGCCACCCCGGCCGGCGTGGTGGTCTCCTCGTCGACGTCGGGCTACGCCATGACCGAGATGCAGGTCGACTGCGTGGAGCCGGGTCGCACGGTGGTCGCCCACCCCTTCAACCCGCCGTACCTCATCCCGCTGGTCGAGGTCGTGGGCGGCGAGCTCACCGATCCCGCCGTGGTCGCGTGGACGGCCGACTTCTTCCGACTCGCCGGCAAGTCGGTGATCCAGATGGATCGTGAGGTGCCGGGCTTCATCGCCAACCGGCTCCAGGAGGCGCTGTGGCGCGAGGCGCTGCACATGGTGGCGGCGGGGGAGGCGACCGTGGAGCAGATCGACCTGTCGATCACCGACGGGCCGGGCCTGCGCTGGCCGCTCATGGGTCCGCTGCTGACCTTCCACCTGGCCGGGGGACAGGGCGGGATGGCGCACATGCTCGACCACTTCGGGCCGTCGCTGCTGTCACCGTGGACGCGGCTCGTGGCACCCGAGCTCACCCGCGAGCTGCGCGACGCGGTGGTCGAGGGCTGCGAGCGGGAGGCGGACGGTCGGACGATCGACGACCTGGTGGCCGAGCGCGACCGCGGCGTCATCGCGGTGCTCCGGGCGCTGGGCCGGGCATGACGTCGGCGACGCCCGTCGTGTGGCGCGAGCCGGTGCAGGACGCCTGGGTCGACTACAACGGCCACCTCTCCGAGGCCTACTACGTGCTGGTGCTCGGCCACGCCACCGACGCCGTGATGGAGGCGGTGGGGCTCGGCCCCGACTACCGGTCGGCGGAGAACGCGTCGCTCTACACGGTCGAGGCGCACGTGCGCTACCGCGAGGAGGTGCCGGGCGGGAGCGACCTGGAGGTCCGGTCGTCGGTCATCGGGGTGGCTCCGAAGCTGCTCTGGATCTGGCACGAGCTCTGGGTCGAGGACCGGCTGCGCGCCACCGAGGAGATCCTCGGGGTGCACGTGCGCGACGGGTCGCCGGCACCGATGCCCGACGAGGTCGTGGCCCGGGCCCGGGCGGTCCTCGTCGAGCCGCCGGAGGAAGCCGGCGGCCGCATCCGCCCCGTGGGCCGCCCCTGAGGCCGGTTTCTGGTCACTCCCCGCAGCAACGCCCGAGTCTGGTCGGTCGCCTCAGCGACACGCCGTCGTACGACGCAGCGAGGGACCACAAGCCGGCCGGCCTGCAGGCAGTGACCAGAACCCGGCCCGCGGGACCGGCCGGCGGGACCGGCCGGCGGGACCGGCGAGGGGTGAGGGGTCAGGCGTTGACGGCTGCGGCTTCCCGGTCGCGGCGAGCCGTGCGGAAGGACCGGATCGCCAGCGCCAGGAACACGCCCGCGACGACCACGGTGCCGACCTGGGCGACGGCTGCCCAGCCGGACGAGCCGCGACCGATCAGCGAACCCAGGCTGCCGAGCACGGCCAGCAGCGACAACGCCGCTGCGGCGTGCATGAGGTGGTGGTTCACCGCGGGCCTCGCCGTGCCCGCGATGCCGAGGACGAGGTAGACGGCCCCGATGAACGCGGGGATCAGCGAGGTGACGGACTGCGAGTCCGACGCCACGGTGACCAGCACCCCGAGAGCGATGAGGGCCAGTCCGGTCAGGATCGAGATGCGTGACATGCCCCCATTGTGCCGGGGCGTCACACGTCCCCCTCTCCGTGGGTCAGCGGAAGTCCCGCGACGAGGCCCGCGCCTGGAGGACTGCTCCGGCACCCGCCACGACGACGTCGATGGGCTCGACCCGGTCGGCGACGAGGTTGGTGACGCCCTCGTTGCGCTCGAGCCGACCACGGACGACGACCGCGACCCGGTTGCGGGCGGCCTGCCGGTGCGCCTTCATCACACCGATGGAGCACACGACGTTGAGCATGCCGGTCTCGTCCTCGAGGTTGAGGAAGGTGACCCCCATGGCGGTCCCCGGCCGCTGCCGGTGGGTGACGAGGCCGCCGACGTGGACGCGACGACCGGACTCCGTGGTCTCGAGCTCGGCGATCGAGCGGACACCGGCACGTCGCAGCTCCTCGCGCAGGTGCTCCACCGGGTGCCGCTCGGGCGAGACGCCCGTGGCCCAGAGGTCGGCGAGGGTGATCTCGGCCTCGCTCATCCCCGGGAGGGTCGGGGCCGTCGGAGCCGGCGTGGTCCCGGGCAGGTGGTGCGCGCTCTCGGCGAACCCGGCCGACCAGAGCGCCGAGCGGCGCCCCAGCCCCCACGCGTCGAAGGCGCCGGCCGTGGCGAGCGCCTCGAGCTGGGCGGAGGTCAGGTCGGCGCGCCGGGACAGGTCGGTGACGTCGGTGAACGCAGCCTCCTCGCGGGCCGCGACGATGCGGCGCGCCACCTCCGGGCCGATGCCGCGCACCGAGTCGAGCCCCAGGCGTACGGCGAGCGCACCGTCACGCCGGTGGGTGGCCACCGGGTCGGGCGTCCCGGGCACCCACTCGACGCGGTCGAAGCGGGGGCGGCAGCACTCCGCCAGCCCGGTGCCGGCCACGGGGCCCGTGCCGAGCGGCTCCAGCTCGGCCCGGGCCGCCGAGCGCGTCACGTCCGGACGACGTACGTCGACCCCGTGCCGCCGGGCGTCCCCCACCAGGGACTGGGGTGAGTAGAAACCCATGGGCTGGTTGCGCAGCAACCCGGCGAGGAACGCGGCGGGGTAGTGCAGCTTGAACCACGACGACGCGTAGACGAGCAGCGCGAACGACAGGGCGTGGGACTCGGCGAAGCCGAAGTTCGCGAAGGACAGGATCTTCACGTAGATCGAGTCGGCCAGGTCGCCGGTGATGCCGCGGCGCTCCATCCCGGCGTACAGCTTCTGCTTGACCGACTCGATCCGCTCCACACCGCGCTTGGACCCCATGGCGCGGCGCAGCAGGTCGGCGTCGTCGCGGCTGCAGTCTCCGAGCGTGACCGCCATCGCCATGAGCTGCTCCTGGAACAGCGGCACGCCCTTCGTGCGCTCGAGCACGGGCACCAGCTCGGGGTGGTCGTAGGTGACCTCCTCCTCCCCGGTCGCCCGGCGGACGTAGGGGTGGACGGCACCGCCCTGGATGGGCCCCGGTCGGATCAGCGCGATCTCGATGGCGAGGTCGTAGAACTCGCGCGGACGCAGCCGCGGCAGCGTGCCGATCTGCGCCCGGCTCTCCACCTGGAACACCCCGATCGAGTCGGCACGGCACAACATGTCGTAGACCGCAGGCTCCTCCTTCGGCATCGTCGCGAGGTCCCACCGTTCGCCGAGGTGCTCGTCGACCAGCCGCATCATGTGGTCGAGCGCCCCGAGCATGCCCAGGCCGAGCAGGTCGAACTTGACCAGACCCATCGACTCGCAGGCGTCCTTGTCCCACTGCAGGACCGTCCGCTTGTCCATCCGCGCTCGCTCGATGGGGCACACCTCGCCGATGGGCCGCTCGGTGAGGACCATCCCGCCGGAGTGGATGCCGAGGTGGCGCGGCGCCCCCATCAGCTCCTCGGCGAGCGCCACGACCGGGGCCGGCACGTCGTGGGCCGCGGGGTCGCCCTGGTCGCCGGCCACCACGGACTTCCAGCCGTCGATCTGCTTGGACCAGGCGTCCTGCTGCCCGGGCGAGAAGCCCAGCGCCTTCGCAGCGTCGCGCACCGCCATCCGCGGCCGGTACGCGATCACGTTCGCCACCTGGGCGGCGTTGCGACGCCCGTAGGTGTCGTAGACCCACTGGATGACCTCCTCGCGGCGGTCGGAGTCGAAGTCGACGTCGATGTCCGGCTCCTCGTCGCGGTGGGCGGAGATGAACCGCTCGAAGGGCAGCCGGTAGAACACCGCGTCGACCGCGGTGATGCCGAGGGCGTAGCACACCGCGGAGCTCGCGGCGGATCCGCGGCCCTGGCACAGGATGCCGCGCTCGCGGGCGAAGGCGACGATGTCGTGGACGATGACGAAGTACCCCGCGAAGTCCTTCTCGGCGACGACACGCAGCTCGTGCTCGAGCCGATCCCGGGCCTCCTGCTCGTGGGGGACACCGGCGTACCGCTCGGCGAAGCCACGCTCCGCGAGCACGCGCAGCCACGAGTCGGCGCTGTGGCCGTCGGGGATCTGCTGCTTGGGCAGGGCGGGCGAGGCTTTGCGCAGGTCGAAGGCCAGCTGCTCGGCCAGGGTCGCGCTGCGGGCGACCGCGCCGGGGTACGCCGACAGCGCGGCGGCCGTCTCGGCCCCGCTGCGCAGGTGCGCCGAGCCCGACAGGTCGAGCCAGCCGTCGAGCTCCGCGAGGCTGCGGCGCGACCGCACGGCCGCCATCGCCGAGGCCAGCCGGTGCCGCTGCGGGGTCGCGTGGTGGACGTTGCCGGCCGCGACGAGGTCGAGCCCGTGGTTCCCGGCCAGTCGCGCCAGCGCGGCGTTGGTCGCGTCCTCCCCGGGGCGGGGCGAGAGCTCCACGAGCACGTTGTCGATGCCGAACAGCGACGTCAGCCGGTCGAGCGCCTCGGCCGCTGCGCCTTCGCCCCCGGTCGCGAGCGCCTGTCGGACCGCGCCCTTGCGGCAGCCCGTCAGCACCACCCAGTGGTCCCGTCCGCGCTCGGCCAGGTCGTCGAGGTGGTAGACGGGGCGACCCTTCTCGTCACCGCGCAGGTGAGCGTCGGTCATCGCTGCGGCGAGCCGGTGGTAGCCCTCGACCCCGCGCGCCAGCACGAGCAGGTGGCTTCCTTCGGGGTCGGGCACGCCGTTCTGCGGACCCGACAGTCCGAGGGACAGCTCGGCGCCGAAGACCGTGGGCAGGTCGTACGCCGCCGCCGCCTCGGCCAGCATCGGGGCACCGTAGAAGCCGTCGTGGTCGGTGATCGCCAGGGCCGTGAGCCCGAGGCGGACGGCCTCCTCGACGAGCTCGGCGGGGGAGCTGGCACCGTCGAGGAAGCTGAAGTGGCTGTGACAGTGCAGCTCGGCGTACGGCGTGACGGCGGCGGGCCGCTCGATGGGGCGTGCCGCCGTCGCGGCGTGCTTGCGTCGGGACACCGGCGCATCGTCGGCGCCCGGCAGGCCGCTGAGCCGGCGCTCCAGCTCGGCCCACCTCATGGTGGGGTTGTTCCAGCCCATCAGCCACCTCCCGCCCGTCGGTCGAGCAGTCGACGAGCGCAGCGAGGAGGCGTGTCACCCGGTGGTCGAGCAGTCGACGAGCGCAGCGAGGAGGCGTGTCGAGACCCTCAGTCATACGCCGCCTCCAACGACCAGCCCTCGGGGTGGCGCAGCAGCAGCCAGGCGCGTCCGTCGGCGCCGACGACCTGGAAACGGGCGGACCGCCCGGCCCCGCCGGACCACCAGCCCTCGTCCGTGGGCCACGGCCCGGCCCACGCGGTCACCGGCTGCCAGGGCAGCGTCGCACCCTCGACCCGGCCACCCGCCGGAGCCCCAGCACCGTCCCTCGCGGTGTCCCGGGCCGCACCGCGGACCCGGAAGCGACGGGGCTCTCCGGTCACGACGCCGCGCTCGGTGACGGCCACCTCCTGCCCGGCGTCGTCGACGACCTCGGCGCTCGGAGGAGTGGCGAACACCCGGACCGGCGCCGGCCCGGGCACCCGGCCCGGCCACGGGCGGTCGCGGGGGCGCAGGTCGACCGCCTTCTCGCCCCACGGCACGAGCGCCTGTCTCACCGCGGGACTGCGACCGCCCTGCAGCACGGGACGGCGGACGGCGTCGAAGCCGATCATGCCCTGCACCCGGGCCACGCCCCGCTCGACGAGGTCGTTCGAGGCGCTGCCCCACAGCGCCTCGCCGTGGGCCGCGGCGGGCTCGACCACCTCGGGGGCGAAGCGGATGAACTCGATGGGAGCGCGCACGGCGCCGGACTCCTTGCGCGCTCGCAGGGAGCCGCCGAGGTCGGCCGACTGCAGCTGCCAGTGGACCCGGTCGACCAGGTCGCGGGCCCCGAAGTGCCGGGGGTGCAGCCAGACGCGCGAGGAGCACACGACACCGTCCGACTCGGCCTCGACGCGCACCCCGGTGGCGACGAGCTGGCGGTGGGCGAGCTGGGCGACGAACCGCTCCGCGGTGGTGCGCACGCTGAAGGTGATGGCCTCGACGGAGTCCAGAGCGGGCTCGAAGGACACCTGGGCCTCGAGCTCGGGCGGTGGGGTGCGGGCGTCGAACAGTGCGCGGTCCTCGCCGCGAGCCCGTCGCCGTACGACGGCCCCGTAGGCGCCGAGCCGGTGCTCGACGGCCTCGGCCGGCAGGTCGGCGAGGTCACCGAGCGAGTGCAGCCCGAGGCGTTCGAGGAGGCTGACCAGCTCCCGACCCCGCGGCCCGTCGTCGGCCAGCACGTGGACGGGCCGTCCGCGCAGGAACGCCGCGGAGCCGCCCTCGGGCACCACCACCCACGCCTGCGAGTCGGCGGTGCGTGCGGCCTGCTCGGCGGTGAAGAGATCGTCGGCGATGCCGAGGCGCACGTCCCAGACCCCGCTCTCGACCAGGGCCTGGCTGACGGTCGCGGCGGCGTTGGTCTCGCTGCCGTACCAGCTCCCGGGCGCACGTACGGCGAGCAGTCCCGGGCGCAGGGCGGCCACCCCGGGGCGCAGGTCCTCCACGACGGTCAGCACCGGCTCGAAGGCCCGAGCGTCCCGGTCGGGGTTGGCCGGCAGCAGCAGCAGGTCGGGGCACCGGGCCTGGGCGTCGCGTCGGCGCTGGCCGCGGCGTACCCCCTCGGCCCGGGCGGGGCCGTTGCAGACCTCGACGACGTTGGCGTGCAGGACGGCCGCGGGGGAGCGGGTGGCCGCCCCGGCCTCGTCGAGCGCCGCGACCACGGACCAGTCGGGGCACCACACCACCATGACCCTCATCAGTGGCTCACCCCGAGGCCCGGAGCCCGGCAGCCGTCGACCGGTCGAGCCGGTCGAGCCGGTCGAGCCCGGGCCAGGCCAGGTCGGCGCGCTGCGGCGGACGCGCACCTCGGTGCACGGCGACGCGGACGCGCCGGTCCACCAGCTGCCCGGTGCCCCGGTCAGGGCCGCGCCAGACGGAGGTCTCGGTGCTCAGCCGGGCCTCGACCCGCGGCCAGGCGCCGTGCACCACCAGCACGGCGGAGCGGGTGCGCAGCCGCGAGTCGAGGATGCCCGCGGACCGTTCGCCCACCGAGGCCGGCGGCCTGAGGACGACCACGCGAAGGACGTCGACGAGCGCGGCCGTGACCTCCAGCCAGTGCTCGCCGGGGTCGGGCACCAGGACCGTGCGCGACAGCTCGATGCCCAGCTCGGCGGCTGCCTCGGCCCCGAAGTCGGGACACCCGGCGAAGCCCACCCACTCCCCGGCCCGGGAGGCCCCTGCGGCCAGGGCGAGACCGAGCGAGGCGGAGTCGACGCCGTACGTCGCCCCGGCACGCAGCGGCAGGATGTCGGTGAGTCCTGGCAGGGTGGGGACCGTCTCGGCGGCGGGACGTCGCTCCATGGCGGCCACCCGTTCGCGCAGCTGATCGACCACGGGACGGCCCGGGTCGAGTGCGGCGAAGGTGGCGGACGGACATCGACCAAGCATCGAACACATGTTCGAACTCGTCAAGCCCTTCGGGTGCTCACGCACGGACGCGGGCTCAGCCGTCCTTGTTCGAGCAGGACTCCTCGACGTCCGCGTGTGCGCGTCGGTGATCCGTCTCCTGGCGGTCCCTCTCGCGGTCCCCGGCTCGGCGCCCGCCGCGACGGCTCGCTGCAAGCTCGTCGGAGAGCACGGCGGTGGAGTGCGGGTGCCTCTTGGCTCGGTAGAGGGCTCGGTCGGCTGCTGCCACCAGATCCTGCTGGGTGACATCCTCCTCGCCACCCAGAAGCGTGTGAGCGACTCCGGCGCTGAGGCCGGTCTCTGGGCCGAAGGACCAGGTCCGGCCAGCGTCGCGGCACAGCGTCTCGACGGTCCGTGCCACGAGGCCCGCGTCGTGGTGCGGGACGAGCACGGCGAACTCGTCGCCTCCGACCCGCGCCACCAAGCTGCCCGGGTAGGGCGCGAAGGTGACGTGCAGGGCCCGCGCGACCGTCGTGATGAGCTCGTCGCCGCGCGGATGTCCCTGTCGGTCGTTGACCCGCTTGAGGCCGTTGATGTCGAAGGCGACCAGCGTGACCGCACGCCTCGCCCCGTCGGGCAGGTCGAATACGTGCGCCGCGGCCCGGTCGAACCCTCGCCGGTTCAACGCCCCGGTGAGGGCGTCGTGGAACGCGAGCTGTTCTAACGCGCTCTCGCGCAGGGACCGGGAGATCGCCGCCCCCACGATCGCCATGAGGACGTCGACGTAGTCCACGGAGCTCTCGAGGAAAGGGGCCTCGCCGAGGTGTCGGGTTGCGTAGAACTCCCCCCACACCTCTCCGTCCACGAGGATGGCGAGCCGTCACCGACGATCCTTTGCCGAACGCGGTGAGCAGCGCCGCCTCCTTCGGGTCGCACGTGTCGGCCCCCAGGTGGTCGGTGCGCGTGGTCGCGTCGGTCAGGACGAGCGCGAGGCGATCCCACTCGTCGAGCGCGTAGGTCTCGTCCACGGGCCACCGGACCTCGTCGGCGGCCAGGTCGCCGACGTTGATCAGGACGCGCACCAGACGGCTGCCGGGGTCGAATCGACCGATCGACACGCTCGCGGCCCGCAGCGCGAGAAGTGCCTCCTCGGCGGCGGTCTCCAGAAGAGGATGCAAGGCGGTTGAGATGCTCAGCCCGCGGGCCATGTTGCCCAGGCTGCGCAGCCCGAGGGCGGTATCGACCGGCACGGGCCACCCCCTCGTCGTACATCGCCACGGACCCTCGTCAGGCTGACGTCCGGGTACAGCCGACGTCGTTGCGGGCCGAGTGGACCGGACTCGGTCTCGTCTACGGTCCCATTGTCGTCCGCCAGGCGCTTGCGAGCACCCACAAACAGTGAAACGACCCGGAGGTGGCGTCGACAGCGACCTCCGGTCACGACGACGGGCGCCGACGGCGTCAGTTGATCCGCGAGGCAGGTGGCTCCGTGAGCACACGGAGCGCGAGGTCGGTGGTGGCCGGTACGCCGAGGTGGCCGACGCTGGTCCGAACGCGGGCGTGGTCGAGGGGCAGCAGGCCGGGGGAGCCGGGCTCGTCGGGCCGGAGCCCGAGGTCGACGTCGGTGTGCCCGGCCATCATCGTCCGGTTGAACTCGAACTGCTCACGGGCACCCGGGGAGCGCAGGTGGGCCACCAGGGAGCGGCCGATGCGTCGGTTGCCCGTCTCCTCGGCCCACGAGTCCAGCGCCGCCACCACCGATGCCCCATCGCAGTGCTCGACGTCGGCCCACACCGCCTCCATCGGTCCGACCTCCGCGAGCAGCAGCGCCGCGGACTTCTCGCCGATCCCGCGCACACCGGGGAGGTTGTCGCTGACGTCCCCGCGCAGCGCCGCGAAGTCGAGGTAGTGCTCGGCAGGCACGCCGTACATGGTCCGCAGCCGCGCCGGGTCGAGCAAGGGCGAGCCGTGGATGCCTCCGCTGATGAGCCGCAGCACCTTGGTGTGGTCGCTGATGTGGGCGAAGGTGTCACGGTCGGAGGTCACGATGACGCAGTCCCACCCGTTCCGCCCGGCCCAGGTCGCCGCTGACGCGCTCACGTCGTCGGCCTCGAGCCCTGCCGGCTGCACGGCGTGCAGTCCGAGCGCGTCGAGGAACGCCTTGCACCGCTCGAGCTGCTCCACGAGCAGCGCGCTTTTCGGTGCCCGCCCCGCCTTGTACGCCGGGTAGCGCTCCTCCCTGACCGACGCCCGACGGTCGTCGAGACCGAAGACCAGGGCGTCGGGGGCGAAGCGGTCCAGCGCCTCGAGGATCTGCCGCAACATGCCGTGCAGGGCCCACGCCGGACGCCCGCCCCGGTCGCGCAGGTCCGTGTACGCCCGCGCGTGGTGGTTGCGGTGGAGCAACGACGGAGCGTCCACGGCGAGGAGCACGCGGCGGGACGAGGAGGGAGAGGTCACAGCGGAGCCAGCCTACGGCCGCCTTCGCGCAGCGTTCCCGCCCGTGCTCACCTCAGGCGCTGCACCCCGGAGTGCCACGCCCAGGGGTCCGCCCTCGTACCATTCGACCCACTCCGCGCTCACCACGACGTGACCCTTGGTGAAGGGGCGGTCGATCGAGCTGCGGGGGACGACGAACGTGCGGGTGAACGACTCGTCAGCACACGCCACCTCGCTCGCCACAGGGCTGGACGCAGTGGTGAGCCCGGCACGCGTCATCTGGCGCACGTCGAAGGTGAAGTAGCCGAAGATCCTGCTCCCGACGCACGAGAAGTCCGCGGTGAGCTGCAGCCCGCCGGCGCGTGTACGGCGCACGTCGGTGACGTCGACGTGGCCCCCGATGTCCACGGTGCTCTCGGGCACAAACCGGCCCGCCTTGACGCGCGTGGTGTCCGACCGAGACACCTTCCAGCAGCCCTGCTCGCCGTTGGCCAGCTCCGAGGTGTCCCAGTACAGGCACTGCGGGCTGTAGACGGTGGCCTCCACCGTGATCGGCTTGCCCTTGGCGACAGCCGCACCTTCAGCCAGCAGGACGACCCGCTGCGGCTGCGGGGAGCAGCGGAACTCGAGGTAGCCGTAGTTCGTCGCGAGGGCGTGACGGTAGCCGTGCGCCGCATCGGACGGATCGGGGCAGGTGACGACGTACGCGATCTCGACGGCGGCACCGCCGGCCACGCTCCACACCCGGTCGAGCTGGACGACGGGCGGCACCTCACCGGCCTCCGCGTGCGGCGTCGCCAGCAGGGAGGTCACCAGCAGACCCAAGACGGCCGAAGACCCTGCGCATGCAAACCCCCGCGATCCAGAGATATCGGACTTGGAACGTATGTCGACCAACGCGCTGGGGGACAGGGACGAACGTCCCCTCGCCTCCGCGACCCCTCTCACACGTGCCGGACCACGACCCTCCCGGCGTCGACCTCCCAGCGCTGGTCGAGCCGCACGTTCTCCAGCAGTCGACGGTCGTGGGAGACCAGCAGCAGCGCACCGTCGTACGACGCCAGGGCCTGCTCGAGCTGCTCGATGGCCGGCAGGTCGAGGTGGTTGGTGGGCTCGTCGAGGACCAGCAGGTTCACCCCGCGCGCCTGCAGCAGCGCCATCGCGGCGCGGGTGCGCTCACCGGGCGACAGCCGGCCGACCTCGCTGGCGACCTGGTCGGCCTTGAGCCCGAACTTGGCCAGCAGCGTGCGGACCTCGGCCGGCGTGAGCTGCGGAACGGCGGTCTCGATCGCACGGCCGAGGGGCACCGCGTCGTCGAGGGTCGTCCGAGCCTGGTCGATGACACCGATCGCGACCGACGCGCCGAGCGAGGCGGATCCCGTGTCGGGGGAGGTGTCGCCGAGGAGCAGCCGCAGCAACGTGGTCTTGCCGGCTCCGTTGGGTCCGGTGATGCCGATCCGGCCACCGGCCTCGACCTGCG
The DNA here is from genome assembly GCA_963721555.1 of uncultured Actinomycetota bacterium. GTDB lineage: Bacteria > Actinomycetota > Actinomycetes > Propionibacteriales > Nocardioidaceae > Marmoricola_A. The sequence goes on from CAVRJU010000009.1 coordinate 757,903, forward strand.
CGGACACCGGCCCCAGCGAGAAGTCGCCGAGCCGGATGCTCGCCTCGTTGAGGGTGGCGACCACGGTGCTGGAGCGAGGTGCGGCGGCGATGTCGAAGCGGAGGACCCACTCCTTGCGGGGTTCCTCGACCTCCTCGAGCCGTGCGATCCGCGACTCCATCTGGCGCACCTTCTGGGCCTGCTTCTCCGCCGACTCGGTCGCGGCCCTGCGGCGGATCTTGTCGTTGTCGGGGCTCTTCCTCACCGCGTTGCGAACACCTTGCGAGCTCCACTCGCGCTGGGTGCGTGCGCGCGCCACGAGGTCGCCGCGGGTGGCGGCGTACTGCTCGTAGGCCTCGCGGGCGTGGCGCCGGGCGATGGCGCGCTCCTCGAGGAAGGCGTCGTAGCCGCCGTCGTGGACCGACACCTGCCTCTGGGCGAGGTCGAGCTCGACGATGCGGGTGACGGAGCGCGCCAGGAACTCGCGGTCGTGGGAGACGAGGACGACGCCGCCGCGCAGTCCCCGCACGAAGGCCTCCAGCCTCGCGAGGCCGTCGAGGTCGAGGTCGTTGGTGGGCTCGTCCAGCAGGACCACGTCGAAGCGGCTCAGCAGCAGGGCCGCGAGCGCCACACGGGCTGCCTGCCCGCCGGAGAGCGAGGTCATCAGGGCGTCGGGTCCGACGTCGAGGCCGAGGTCGTCGAGCACCGGTGCGATGCGCTCGTCGAGGTCGGCGGCGCCGCTGGCCATCCAGCGGTCGAACGCCACGGCGTACGCGTCGTCGGCTCCTCGCGCGCCGGACCCCAAGCTGGCAGCTGCGGCCTCCATGGCCGCGGTGGCGTCGGTGGCTCCGGTACGGCGGGCGACGTACGCCGCGAGCGTCTCGCCCGGCACCCGCTCGTGCTCCTGGGGCAGCGAGCCCACGAAGGCGTCACGTGGCGTGCGCGACACCGAGCCCGCCAGCGGTGTCGCCGTCCCTCCCAGCAGGGAGAGCAGGGTGGACTTGCCCGCGCCGTTGGCGCCGACCACGCCGATCACGTCGCCCGGCGCGACGGTGAGGTCGAGTCCTTCGAAGAGGACCCGGTGCCCGTGCCCGCCGGACAGGTCCTTCGCGACGAGGGTGGCGCTCACACAGCGGACACTAGTGGTGAGCCGGAGCAGAGGGCCCCGCGGGATCGGGTGAAGCAGTCGTGGACGCCGTCGTGCTCCTCAGTCACGCACGTCGCCAGGGCTGTGGTGGGGGACGGTCCGGGGGATCGGGGTGGTGGTGGGCAAGGCGCAGCCGATCTGGTCGAGCAGGCGGCGGCGCAGCGCCCACGCCAGCAGAGCGACCGCGAGCAGCTGCAGCACGGGTTGCACGGGCTCGAACCACGTCATCGCGCCGGCGCTGCCGAGGGCGATCAGCACGAGCTTGTTGCACACCGGGCAACCGACGGCGAAGAAGGTCAGGGTGCCGCCGATCCAGCCGCCGCGACCGGCCACGTCGGTGTCCTGCAGCGGCGCGGCGACGTACGTCGCCACGAGCAGTCCGGCCAGGGCCGACGAGACGAGCAGGGCGGGCCAGGCCCACCAGGTCGGGGGGATCTCGCGGCCGAAGAGCGGGGTGTCGACGAGATCAGTGGGGATGGCCACGACCAGGGCGAAGGCAGTCCCGGAGGCGACGGCCACGGCCCAGCGCCGCGGCGAGAAGCCGCGCAGCGCGGTCCAGCTGGTCATGCGCCCATCTCCGCCGGATGGCCGTGGGTGCGCCACTCGAGCCACCTGGGGCGGGAGGCCTTGCCCACCACGCCGAGCTGGTCGACGAGGGGGCTGCGAGATCGCCACGGCCGGGGTGCCTGCTGCGCTCGGATCTCGTGCCTCAGCGCTTGAGCAGTCGGCTGAACCAGCCGCTCCGCGTGCCGTCGGTCCGGACCGTGTCCCGGCCCTTGGCCTTGGCTGCGGCCTGCTCGGCCTGGGAGTGACCCGAGCACCACTGGCCGGCGGGCACCGACGCCTTGACCTGGGCGACGTGGTTGCCGCAGCCGGCCCAGGTGGTCTTCTTGCAGATCTTGCAGGTGGTGGGGCGGCACATGGCTGCCTCCTCTCCGCGGCGTACGCCGCAGCTCAGTGGGTGGTGGAGCAGGTGGGTCAGTCGTGGGCGAAGGTGATGTTCGGAAGCACCTTCTTGAGCCAGGCCGGGGTGTACCAGGCGGCGTTGCCGGTCAGGCGCAGCATCACCGGTAGCAGCACCAGGCGCACCAGGAAGGCGTCGAGCAGCACCGCGATGCCCAGCACCACACCCATCTCCTTCGGCGGGATCGGGCCGGAGAGGGCGAAGGTGAAGAACACCGCCACCATCACCGCGCCGGCCGCGAAGATGACCCGGCCCGAGTGGGCCAGCGAGCCGACCATCGCGTCCTTGGGGTCACCGGTGCGCTCGTAGTGCTCCTTGGCCGAGGCGAGCAGGAAGACCGTGTAGTCCATCGCGATCGCGAAGATCATGGCGAAGAAGAACACGGGTGCCCAGGCGTCGAGGAAGCCCTGCGGCTCGAAGCCGAGCAGGTCGGAGCCATAGCCGTCCTGGAAGATCAGCCGCGCCACACCGAAGGCTGCGGCCGTCGAGAGCAGGCTGGCCAGGGTGCCGAGCAGGGAGATGAGCGGTGCCTGCAGGGCGAAGAGCAGCAGCAGGAAGCCGAGCACCATCACGATGCCGATCACCAGCGGGGTGGACTCGTCGAGCTGCGCCTTGAGGTCGAGGTTCTCGACCGCGGCACCGCCGACGAGCGCGGACTCGGGAAGGTCGGCCCGCAACCGGTCGACGGTCTCGCCGAGCTCGGGGTCGGAGGGGTCGACGGTCGGAACGGCCTGGATCAGGACCAGGTCGCTGTCGTCGCTGGCCGGCATCGGGGGCATGGCTCCGGCGATGCCGGAGTCGGCGTTCAGCGCCTTCGTCGTCGCCTCGGCGTCGGCCTTGTCGGCGACGACCTGGAGGGTGCCGGGAGCGCCCTCACCGAAGGACTCCTGGACCAGGTCGTAGCCCACGCGGGCCGAGGACTCCTCGGGGAGCACCTTGATCGAAGGCATCGCGGTCTTCAGGCCCATGACCGGCGCCGCCAGCGCGAGCAGGATCACCAGCGAGGCGAGGCCCCACACCAGGGGGCGCTTCCACAAGCGCTCGCCCCAGGCCTCGAAGCGCGGCGAGCGGTGCTCACCGGACTTCGCCCACGGCAGCGAGCCCTTGTTGATCTTGTCGTCGAGCTTGTGCAGCACCAGTGGCAGCAGGGTCAACGTGGCGGCAAGTATGAAGACGACCGAGATCATGATGCCGCCGGCCATCGACCGGAACGATGGGGAGGGCACGATCATCACCGCGGACAGCGAGACGAGCACGGTCAGGCCCGACAGGAGCACGGCCTTGCCGGCTGTGTCCATCATCTGCGCGATCGCCCACGGCTTGTCGTGCGGTCGCGCGGCCCGGGCGGCGCGGTAGCGCATCACCAGGAACAGCGCGTAGTCGATCCCGAGCGCCAGCGCGAACATCATCGCGAAGTTCATCGCCCAGATGGAGACCGGCACCAGCTCGTTGATCAGCACCAGTGAGCCCGCCGAGGCGACCAGGCCTGACAACGTCAGGATGAGCGGGAGCCCGGCAGCCACGAGGGCGCCGAAGGCCAGCACCAGGATGGCCATCGTCACCGGCCACGACATGAGCTCGGACTGCAGCATCGCCTCGAGGTTGGCCTCGTTGAAGTCCGACCACAGCAGCGACGAACCGGTGGGGTTGACCTGGATCGTCTCGGTCGACAGCTCCTGCAGCTCCTCCTTGATGTCGGTCGCGACGCGCACCATCTCGTTGGTGTCGACGCCGGCGCCGGCCAGGACGATGGCGGTCGAGCCGTCCTCCGAGAGGGTGGCGCCCGGCTGCGGGGCGATCACGTCGGCGATGCGCGACTCGTCCTCCAGGACGGCGGTGACCTCGGCGAGGACGTTCTTGCCCGCACCCTCGGTGACCGGTCCGTCCTCGGAGTGCACGACGACCTGGATCGCCGACGAGGCGTTGCCGCCGAAGCTGTCCTGGGCCAGCTCACGCGCCGCCACGGACTCAGAGCTGTCGCTCTGCCAGCCGGCGCCGGAGAGGTTCTTCTCCACCGACGGGGCGAAGACGCCCAGACCGACGATCAGCAGGGCCCACACGATCGCCACGAGCTTGCCGTGGCCGGTGACCCACAGGCCGAGGCGGCCCAAGGGGCCGGCGGCGGGCGGTGCGGAGTCGTCGGGGGACGTCCCGGCCTTGTGGCTCGGGGTCGTGGTGGTGCTCATGTCTGTCCGTTCTGTCGTCAGAGCAGGGAAGGGGGCCGGCACGCTCGTGCCGGTTGGATGTCAGATCAGCGCTGGGAAGGCACGGGCCGCGGTGTAGACCGCGACACCCAGGACGAGGAGCGTGAACGCTCCTTGGAGCTTGTCGGTGTCGACGCGGTCGGCCAGTCGAGCGCCGAGCACGGCCGCCACCGACGAAGCGATCGTGAGGACCAGGACGAGCAACCAGTCGGGGCTGGTGCCGGTCCCGGCGCGCACGGCCAGAGCCGAGGCCGAGGTGATCGTGATGACCACCAGCGACGTGCCGACGGCGTACTTCATCGGCAGCGCCAGGGCCAGCAGCAGTGCCGGCACGACCAGGAAGCCGCCGCCCACGCCGAGGAAACCGGTCAGCAGGCCGACTGCGGTGGCGGTGACGAGCACCTTGAGCGCGCGCGGGCAGTTGCAGGCGAAGGTGGGGCTGACGGAGATGATCGGATCGTCGAGACCCGGCCGGTCGCCCGTGTCGGGCTTCGTCGGGTCGCCGTGGCCCAGCCGTCGCCAGGCCATCAGTGCGCCCACGAGCAGCATCAGGGCCGCGAAGCAGGCCAGCAGGACCTCCTCGCTGACCGCGGCGGCGCCCGTGGCGCCCGCGGCCGCGCCGCCGATCGCGACGAGGCCGAAGACGACGCCGCGACCCAGCAGCACGTTGCCCTGGCGATGCGCGGAGACGGCGCCGGCCAACGACGTCACCCCCACCACCACCAGCGAGCCGGTCGTGGCCTGGCTGGCGGACTGGTCGAGCAGGTAGACCAGTACCGGCACGGCCAGGATCGACCCGCCCCCGCCGAGCGCGCCCAGGGACAGCCCGATGAGCGCGCCGGCGGCGACGGCGAGGACGAAGGTCACCCTCAGGCCTCGGGGCCGACCAGGTGCAACCCGACCGCCTCGGCGTTGTCGAAGGTGTCGTCGATGGAGACCAGGTCGCGACCGGCCGCAGCCAGGAAGGACGCGGCGACCGAGGCGCGGTAGCCGCCGGCGCAGTGCACCCAGACCTCGCCCTCGGGCACCTCGTCGACCCGGCGGGGGATCTCGTGGATGGGGATGTTCACGGCGCCGTCGATCGCGGCCTTCTCGTGCTCGTCGACACGACGGACGTCGAGCACGACCACCGGGCGGTGGTGTCGCACCTGCGCCAGGTCGGCGAAGGTGGCGGTCTCGAAGCTGCCGAGGTCGCCGTCGGTCCAGTCCTTCGGACCACCGGTCGAGTGCGCGGCCGGGCGGTCGATGCCGATGCGGACCAGCTCGCGCTGGGCCTTGGCGACGTCGTCGGAGCTCTCGCCGAGCAGGGTCACCGGGGTGCCCCACTCGATGAGCCAGCCCAGGTACGTCGCGAATCCGCCGTCGAGCCCGAAGTTCACCGTGCCCGGCGCGTGGCCTGCCGCGAAGGCGGTGCGGTTGCGCAGGTCGACGACCCACTCGCCGGCCTCGATACGTCGGCGCAGCTCGGCCGCGTCGGCGCGCTCGGGGGTGCTCAGGTCGGGTGCGTCGGGGCCCTCGGCGTTGCGGCGGCCCATCTGCGCGTAGTACGCGGGATAGGCGCCCAGGCCGTCGAGCAGCTCGCGGACGTAGGTCTCCTCGTCCTGGGTCAGCACCGGGTTCTGCGCCTTCTCCTGGCCGATGGTCGAGGAGGTCGCGTCGCTCTGGGTGGCCGAGCAGAACGAGCCGAAGCCGTGGGTCGGGTAGACCTCGGCGTCGTCGGGCAGCTCCTCGGCCAGCGTGTGCGCCGAGGCGTGCTGGTGACGCACGAGGGCGTCGGTGTGCTCGGGGCCCATCAGGTCGGGCCGGCCGGTCGCGCCGAAGAGCAGCGAGCCACCGGTGAAGACGGCGAGCGGCTCGCCGCCGTCGGTGACGGCGTACGACAGGTGGGTGAAGGTGTGTCCGGGAGTCGCGATGGCGCGCACCGCGATCCGATCGCCGACCTCGACGACCTCGCCGTCGGCGACGGGGGTCCGCTCGAAGGAGACGTCGTCCTCGCCGTTGACGAGGTAGGCGGCGCCGGTCTCACGGGCGAGCGCGAGCCCGCCGGTCACGTAGTCGTTGTGGATGTGGGTCTCGAAGACGTGCGTGAGCCGCACGCCGTCGGACTCGAGGATCTCGAGGACCCGGTCGATGTCGCGCTGCGGGTCGATCACGAGCGCGACCTCGCCGTCGTGGACGACGTAGCTGCGGTCGCCGAGCGTGGAGGTCTCGATGACCCGGACGATCAGGTCGCTCTGCTGGGTGTGCTCGCTCATGGTGCTCCTCACTTCTCGGTCGGACGGCCGGCGCGGATCCACGCGGACGTGCCGCCGGCGATGTTGACGGCGTCGAAGCCCGACCCGGTCAGGAAGTCGGTCATCGCGCCGCTGCGGTTGCCCGAGGCGCAGACCACGTAGGTGGTGGCGTCCTTGTCGAGCTCGTCGGTGCGGCTGGGCAGCTGGCCCATCGGGATGTTCACGGCGCCGGGCAGGTGGCCGTCGGCGTACTCCGCGGGCTCCCGGACGTCCACCACGGTGGCGCCCTGGTCGAGTGCCGCGGCGGCCTGGTCGATGTCGATCTCTCGCATTCGGTCTCCTCGGTGGTCGTGGGTCCCGGGGCTCGTCTCGAACCCCTGGGGGGGATATGTCCCCAACGTAGCACAACCCCCTGGGGGGATGTATGGTCGATGTCGTACGCACCGAGCCCCCCACCTGGGTGGCGAACTGCGAGAGGACGCCGATGAGCAGCTACACGATCACCACCACTCTGGACCGGCCGTACGACGAGACCGTCGCCGCAGTGCGCGAGCAGCTGGCCGATGCCGGTTTCGGAATTCTTACCGAGATCGACCTGAAGGAAACCCTGAGGAAGAAGCTCGACGTCGACGTCGTGCCTCAGGTGATCCTCGGTGCGTGCCGTCCGCAGCTGGCCCACCAGGCGCTGCAGGTCGAGCCCTCGATCGCCGCACTGCTGCCGTGCAACGTCGTGGTGCGCGCGCTCGACGACACCACCACCGTCGTCGAGGTCTTCGACCCCGACGTCATGATGACCGTCGGGCTCGGTGACGCCGACGGTCCCGGAGGCGACGCCATCCGCGTCGTCGCCGCCGACGCCCGCGAGCGGCTCTCGGCCGCCCTCGCCGCAGTGGAAGGAACAGCCTGATGGACCTGGAGCCCACTGAGATCAAGGCGATCATCACCCGGATGAAGCGCGCCAACGGCCACCTGGCCAGCGTGATCCGGATGATGGAGGAGGGCTCGGACTGCGAGTCCGTGCTCACCCAGCTCGCCGCCGTGAACAAGGCGCTCTCCCGGGCCGGCTACGCCATCGTGGCCACCGGCCTGCAGCAGTGCCTCACCGCCAGCGACGAGGATCTTGACGGGGTCGACGTCAAGAAGATGGAGAAGCTCTTCCTGGCCCTGGCCTGAGTCGAGGGCGTGGGTCAGGACGTCCCGGAGGTCGCCACGTCACCCCAGGTGGACCGGGCGCCGGTGCCTGACCTGCAAACAGCCGTCAGTCCCGTCTCACTTCGTGCCTCTGGCCTGATGGCACCCCAGCCGTCTACGTTGGGAAGCCGACGAGTGCTGATCGGTGCCTACGTGTGGACGCATCCGATCATCATCGAAAGGAAGCGGATGCCCGTATTCATGGTGGAGCGACGATTTGCTGACCAGCTGGAGGTCGCGCCGCAGACGGCTGCGGCGATCAACCGGATCAATGACGAGGCTGGCGTGCGTTGGCTCAAGTCCTTCTTGTCGTCGGACAAGCGAAAGACGTTCTGCCTCTACGAGGCCGAGGACGTCGAGGCGATCCGTACGGCGGCCGTCCGCGCCGGCATCCCGGCCGACGCGATCATGGAGCTGTCCGGGACGTTGTCCTCGGACGGCACCTTCGCCCCGATGTAGACCAGCCGCGGTCAGGGCTGGAGCAGGCCGTGCTCCGTGGCGAAGACCGCGGCCTTGGTGCGATTCGGCGCGGAGGTCTTCATCAGGATGCTGCGCACGTGGTTGGCCGCGGTGTTGGCGCTGATGAACAGCCGCTCGCCGATCTCCCGGTTGGACAGCCCGTCCGCGACCAGGCGCAGTACGTCGACCTCGCGCTCGGTCAGTCCGTTGGGCAGGGCCGCACGTTCGGCCCGGGGATGCGGGCCCACGTCGTCGAGGTCGCGGAGCACCCGGTGGTGACCGATGCGCCGGGCGAGGGCGCGTGCCTCGTCGGCGAGCCGAGTGGCATCGGGTGACGCCTGTCCGTCTACCGGGCCACCGCGGCGGTCCCGGTGCCAGCTCCACGCGGCGAGGGTCTCCACCTGGTGGGTGACCGCGCCCATCCGCCTGTCCATCTCGAGGGCACGCTCGAAGTGCTGGTCGGCGGTGGGAGCCCCCAGCAGCGAGTCGAGCTGGGCGAGGTAGCGGTCGCCGGAGCCGAAGACGGCGGCGTTGGCACCGGCCATGAGGTTGTGACCTCCGTAGTCGGTGAGGGGCGGTCGCAGCAACGCCGCGGCAACGGGGTCGTCCAGCTTCGCCGCAGCCTCGGTCGTGAACGCCAGCACACCTGCCCACTGCGCCCCGGCGCGATAGTCATCGAGCCGATCGCACAGGTGTCTGAGCAGACGGGCAGCGGGGACCGACATGTCGAGGTCTGTGTAGAGGGCCAACAGACCCGGCAACCAGTGGTCCTCGTAGCTCTCGTCGCCGGTGATGAGGGGACGCACCTGCTCGAGGCCACCGGTGACCCGTCGCAGCATGAACTGCTGAACCCCCCACGACCCCTCGGTCGCGCCACCGAACTCTTGGCTGAACTGGTCGTCGAGCCACGCCACGATGCGCTCGGCGCCGGCGAAGTCCCCGACCGCGTACCGATGGGCATAGCGGGAGCACCCGGCGACGTACCGGAAGAACGGCTGCCCGCGCGACAGTGCGATCTCCGTCAGGTCCCGTTGGGCGCTGCTCCAGGCGGGCTCGTCGCCGACGATGTAGGCGAAGGCACCCCGGTGGAAGGCTGCCGGCCCGAGGCGGTCGTCGTTGCCGAGGCGCGAGCCGATCTCATGCAGCTCGAGGGCCCGGGCCAACAGCTGGGGGGCCAGCTCCGGGGTCAGGCCCTGCCACAGGGTGGCAACGAGGGCATGCGCGACAAGTGCCTCGTCGCCGCTGGCGCGAGCCCGCTGCAGCGCCTCCTCACCAAGGCTGCGAGCCCGCGTGCGGTCACCCGTGAACGAGGCGGCCCGGCCCATGCTGGCAAGAGCCCGGATGTGCAGGGGATCGTGGGGATCCAGCGCTGCGCCGTGCAGGGCCTGGCTGAGCATCGCCAGCGAGCGCTCGCCGTTCTCCGAGGGGCGCCACGACGCGTCCTCGTGCCCCATGGCGGCCAGCAGCCGGACGCGGGGGTCCTCGTCGGAGCCCAGGTCCTCGTAGATCTGCCGGGCGGTCGGGAAGTGACCCGCGTGCACGTGGCAGCGTGCCGCGGCGAAGAGCAGCTCGACCCGTGGTGGGCCCTGCGCGACGTGAAGCTGCGATGCCCGCTCGTACAACGCGGCCGCTTCGCTGTGGGCGATGCCTCGGACCGCGTGCTCGGCTGCCAGCACCAGGTAGCGCACAGCCTTGTCCCCGTAGCCAAGGGCCCTGGCCTGGACGTAGTGGTGCGCCAGCTGGGCCACGAGCCCCGGGTCGTCCTCGCCGAGGCACCGCTCGAGGACCTCGGCCACCCGGGCGTGCGCACCTGCGAGGCCGGCGGCGGTCATCTGGTCGAGCACCGCCTGACGGGCCAGCGAGTGCGCGAACCGGTAGCCGTAGGTGTCGACATCGGCCACCAGCAGCCCGGCACGGACGGCGAGATCGATCCCCTCGAGGACCGCGTAGGGCTCGAGATCGCTGGCCTGGGCCAGGAGGCCGGGGTCGATGGTGTCGCCGGCGACGGCGGCCAGCTCGATCACCCGGGTGTGGGTGGTGTCGAAGGCTGCCAGTCGACGGGCCAGGGCGTCCTGTACCGACCCGGGCGCCTGGGCGGTCCCGGACCGTACGGCGTCGAGACCACCCCGGGACTCCAGATCGTGCCAGTACTCCTGGAGGAAGAAGGGGTTTCCGCCGGTGTGGTCGCGCAACACCGGAGCGGCGGCCCGGGCCGCGCCTAGCGAGACCCCGGCCTCCCGGCAGAGGTATTCGGCCACGTCCTCGGTGGCCAGCCCGACCAGGTCGATCCGGGCGACGCCGTCGAGGCGGTGCAGGTCCGCGAGGGCGAAGCTGACGGTGTCCGTACGGTCCGGAGCGGTGGTCCTGCGGGTGGCCAGGACCAGGAGCTGCTCCCCTGCCGTGGACTCGACCAGGTGGGACAGCATGGCCAGGGTCGGCTCCGGTGCCCAGTGCAGGTCCTCCAGGACCAGCACCGTCGGCTTCTGCTCCGCCGCGGCCAGCAGCACGCCCAGGGCAGCGTCGAACAGGATCGGCCGGGAGTCACCGTCGTTGGAGACGAAGCTCGCGGCGGTCGGCCAAGGGACCAGAGCGGCGGTGGTGAGACGCAGGAGCGGGGCCGCCGCCTGGGGCGTGATGCCGCGCAGGCACTCCGGCGGCATCTGCTCCAGTGCCTGCTCGATGATCGCGACGAAGGGCCGGTAGGGGGTGTTGAACTCCTCGCGGCAGGCACCCCACAGCACGGTGGCTCCGTGGTCGCGCAGGGCTGCAGCCACCTCGGCCACCAGCCGGGTCTTGCCCACCCCGGGCTCGCCACCCACGAAGACGACCTGGCGTCGGTCGTCCTCGACGGCCGCCCAGGTCGTCTCGAGGCGTTCGATCTCTGCCCGGCGCCCGACGAAGGCGGTCCGGCTCCGCACGGGCTCCGCGGCTGGTCCCACCGGAGCAGGTTCCATCACTTCTCGACCCTAGCCCGATCCCGCGCTCGTCGAGATAGTCAGATCTGACCCCTGGGGCCTCGCGGGTGACAAGGCCAGATCAGGTCAGGCGCCCGGGCTCGCTGCTCCGTAGCGTCGTCGGTGCCGATGACAATCCACCGCAAAGGAGCATCCCCATGGCAACAGCGATCGAGGACCTGCCCGTCGAGGTCGCCCAGGGTGACCTGGAGACCAAGTACGTAGAGCTGGGCGACATGGCGATCCGGCACGCACGGATTCCGTCGGGGACCGACTTCGGACCCGTCCTGAAGGGGCTCCCGAACGACCGTTGCCCCAGCCCCCACTGGGGGATCGTGCTGGAAGGCTCAGTCCGACTCGAGCACGCGGACGGAACCGTCGAGACCGCGAGCGCGGGCGAGGTCTACTACTGGCCCTCGGGGCACACGGCCACCTCCTCGGACGGCGCCATCTTCATCGAGATCGGCCCGGTCGCGCCGATGCGTGAGTTCCACGAGCACGCGTTGCGGGTCTTCGGCTGATCCGTCGGGCGACGTCGCCGGCTCCAATCCTGTCAGTTGCGCTTTCGAGAATCAGGAAGACACCATGAACGGCACCCCAGCTCTCACCATCCTCGACGCCGTACGCGGCGACGTGATCACCTCCCAGTCGTCCGGGTACGACGCGGCGCGCGCCGTCTACAACGCGATGATCGACCGGCGGCCTCTCGCGATCGTGCGCGCGGCAGACGTCGCCGATGTGCGTATCGCCGTCAACGCTGCCCGCGAGAGCGGGCTGCCACTCGCCATCCGGGACGGCGCGCACAGCGTCCCGGGGTTCGGGACGGTCGACGACGGCATCGTGCTGGACCTCAGCTCGATGAAGGGGGTCCGGATCGACCCGGAGAAGCGGGTCGCCCGCGTCCAGGGCGGCTGCGACTGGGGCGACTTCGACCATGCCGCGAGCAGCTTCGGGCTGGCCACCACGGGCGGGATCATCTCGACCACCGGTGTCGCCGGGCTCACCCTCGGCGGCGGCATCGGCTACCTGGCCAGGGCGCACGGGTTGTCCATCGACAACCTGCGGTCGGCCGACGTCGTGCTCGCCGACGGCAGCTTCGTCACCGCTAACGCGACGGAGCACCCCGACCTGTTCTGGGCGCTGCGCGGGGGTGGCGGGAACTTCGGCGTGGTCACCGAGCTCGAGTTCGACCTCCACCCGGTGGACACCATCTACGGCGGGCCGATGTTCTTCGAGCTCGACGTCGCGGAGGAGCTGTTCCGGACCTACGCCACGTGGATCGCATCGGCACCACGCGAGATGAGCGCCTTTCCGGCCTTCCAGATCGCCCCGCCGCTGCCATTCGTCCCCAAGGACCGGGTCGGGGAGCCGTTCGCGCTGTTGGTGTCGTGCTTCAACGGCAGCGACCAGGACGCCGAGGCGCTGCTGGGAGAGCTGCGGTCGGTCGGAACGCCCGTCGCCGAACACGTGGGACGGATGCCGTACCCGGCGTTGAACAGTGCCTTCGACGGTCTGCTCCCGAAGGGTCTGCAGCACTACTGGAAGGCCGCCTTCCTGCCCGAGCTCACCGCCGGTGTCATCGCCGCCCACGTCGAGCACGGCCCCAAGGTGCCAGCGATGGAGTCCACCATGCACCTCTACCCGATCGACGGCGCCGTCCACGACGTCGCGGCGGACGCGACCGCGTTCGCCTACCGGAGCGCGAACTTCGCCCCGGTGATCGCCGGCATGTGGCCCGACCCGGCCGATAACGATGCCAACATCCGCTGGGTGCGTGACTACCACGCCGCGCTCGAGCCGCACACCAGCGAGGGTGGCTACATCAACTTCATGGCCGGCGACGATCAGGGCCGCATCCGCGCCAACTACGGCGCCAACTACGACCGCCTGGCCTCGGTCAAGAAGACCTACGACCCGGGCAATCTCTTCCGGATCAACCAGAACATCACTCCGGCCGCATAGTCCCGCGTCGGCGGGCACCGCATGACGTGCGGGGCGGGCACGGTGGACGCGGTCGAGCCCTCCCCGGGCTACTACCGGCTTGTCCACGACCTGCCCGGCACTGCGTGAACCAGGGCGGGATGTCGAACGTCGGATCATCCGGCGCCCGGGCGAGGAACGACCCCTGACTGCGAGACCCGCGGACGGTGTCTTCGCTGGTCAGGGGCCGCTTCCTCACTGCCCGGCGTGGCGTGCGCCACGGGTAGAGCTGAGCGAACTCAGATGTCGTAGTAGAGCTCGAACTCGTGCGGGTGCGGACGCATCTGCACCGGCAGGATCTCCTGCGTCCGCTTGAAGTCGATCCAGGTCTCGATCAGGTCCGGGGTGAAGACGTTGCCCTCGGTGAGGAAGGCGTGGTCGGCCTCGAGGTTGTCGAGCACCGCGTTGAGCGACGTCGGGACCTGGTCGATCTCGGCCATCTCGTCCGGCGGCAGCTCGTAGATGTCCTTGTCGATCGGAGCGGGCGGCTCGATCTTGTTCTTGATGCCGTCCAGGCCGGCCAGCAGCAGCGCCGAGAAGGCGAGGTAGGGGTTGGCCGACGGGTCAGGGCACCGGAACTCGACGCGCTTGGCCTTGGGGTTGGTGCCCGTGATCGGGATCCGCACGCAGGCGGAGCGGTTGCGCTGGCTGTAGACCAGCGAGATCGGTGCCTCGAAGCCCGGCACCAGCCGGTGGTAGGAGTTCACCGTCGGGTTGGTGAAGGCCAGCAGCGACGGGGCGTGCTTGAGCATGCCGCCGATGTAGTAGCGGGCGATGTCGGACAGGCCGCCGTACCCGGTCTCGTCGTAGAACAGCGGCGAGCCGTCGTTCCAGATCGACTGGTGCACGTGCATGCCGGAGCCGTTGTCGCCGAAGATCGGCTTGGGCATGAAGGTCGCGGTCTTGCCGTTGCGCCACGCGGTGTTCTTGATGATGTACTTGAACTTCATGACGTCGTCGGCGGCCTTGAGCAGCTCGTCGAACCTGTAGTTGATCTCCGCCTGGCCCGCGGTGCCGACCTCGTGGTGGGCGCGCTCGACGGTGAGGCCGGACTTCTCCAGCTCGATCACCATCTCGTCGCGCAGCTCGCCGAAGTGGTCGGTCGGCGCCACGGGGAAGTAGCCGCCCTTGTACTTCACCTTGTAGCCGCGGTTGTCGTTCTCGAACGCGTCGCCGGTGTTCCAGGCGCCGGCCGAGGAGTTGATCTCGTAGTAACCGGCGTTGGCCTTGGTCTCGAAGCGCACGTTGTCGAAGACGTAGAACTCGGCCTCGGGCGCGAAGAACGCGGTGTCGCCGATGCCGGTGCTCGAGAGGTAGGCCATCGCCTTGCGCGCGATGTTGCGCGGGTCGCGGCTGTAGGCCTCGCCGGTGAGCGGGTCGTGGATGAAGAAGTTGACCACCAGGGTCTTCGCGGCCCGGAACGGGTCGAGGTACGCCGTGGTGGGGTCCGGGAACAGCGACATGTCGGACTCGTGGATGGCCTGGAAGCCGCGGATCGACGACCCGTCGAAGTTCAGGCCGTCATCGAAGACCGACTGGTCGAACGACGACACGGGAACCGTGAAGTGCTGCATGATCCCCGGAAGGTCACAGAAACGGACGTCGACCATCTCGACGCCCTCGTCCTTGATGAACTTCAGCAGCTCATCGCTGTTCGCGAACATTCGTCCTCCTCGACACCGGACTCGGGATCCGGGTCTTGCGTGTGCTTGGGATTAGGGCGGGAGCCAACCGATGCGACGCTGCACCACTGCGCCGAAGGTATGCAGCGCCAGTTTCCCGACCGTATCCCACGTGTTTCGCGCGTGTTACGCCGAGCACACAGGTCGGACCGGGTCACGCGCGTCCCGATAGGTTCGGGCCATGAGCTCCCAGCGCGTCCCGAGCGACAGCCAGTACCCGGGCCACCGCCTCGGCCTTCCGGAGACCGGCCCGGGGTCGGCCGCGGGCTGGGGCCGTCGGGTCGGCGCCCTCTTCATCGACTGGTTCGCCTCGTCGTTCGTGGCCTACGTCCTCATCTCGGTCACCGGCACGAGCCTGCTGCAGGAGTGGCTCACCCTGGCGGTCTTCTTCGCCGAGGTCTCGCTCTTCACGGGCCTGGTGGGCGGCTCGTTCGGCCAGCTCGCGGTGCGCGTCGGCATCGCGCGCCTGGACGGTCAGCCGGTGAGCATCCTCAACGCGATGGTGCGCACGGCGCTGATCTGCCTGGTCATCCCGCCGGTGGTCTTCAACCCCGACCGTCGCGGCATCCACGACCTCGTGGTCGGCACGATCGCGTTGGAGCGCTGAGCTCCGCGCGAGGAGCGCTAGCGGACGGCAGCGCTCAGCGCGTCGGTCATCACCTCGAGGGTCGCGCGCGCCTGTGCGCGGTCACCGTCGAGGAAGTAGTGGTCGCGCCGCGGCACGACCCGGTGCGTCACGGGGACGCCCGCCTCCTCCAGACGTACGGCGTACCGGTCGCCCTCG
The DNA here is from genome assembly GCA_963721555.1 of uncultured Actinomycetota bacterium. Classification (GTDB taxonomy): domain Bacteria; phylum Actinomycetota; class Actinomycetes; order Propionibacteriales; family Nocardioidaceae; genus Marmoricola_A. Next base: position 773,481 of record CAVRJU010000009.1, read on the forward strand.
GCGCGCAACGCGTCGTACTCGGCGGTCAGCAGGACCGTCGGGGGCAGCCCCGACAGGTCGGGCGCGCGCAACGGTGAGGCGTAGGGCTCGTGCCGTCGCGCGGCGTCCTTGAAGTACGTCGCACGCACGAGCGCCAGCAGCTCGGGGCCGACCATGGGCCGGGCCAGCACCGACGTCTTGGCGGACGCGTCCTCGGCGACGTCGAGCGACGGCACTCCCAGCAGCTGCAGCCTCGGCGAGCACGACCCGAGGTCGCGGGCCTGCAGGGCGGCCGAGGCCGCCAGGTTGCCGCCGGCGCTGAACCCGCCGACCGCCACCTCGGCCCACCCGCCGACACCGGGCACGCCCGTGCGGCTCGGGTGGTGCGCCACCCACGCCAGCACGTCGTGGGCCTGCTCCTGGGCGACGGGGTAGCGCTTCTGCGGGGCCACGTCGTAGTCGACGTTCAGCACGACGAGCCCGCACTCGGCGGCGACGTGGCGGCAGAAGAAGTCGTCCATCTGCGGGTAGCGCATGAGGAACGCGCCTCCGTGCAGGTGGACGTAGGCGCCGACCGGCTCGCCGGCCGGCCGGTAGACCCAGCACGTCACCTCGCCCCGACGCGTCGGCACCGTCAGTCGCGTCGGGTCGGGGAGGTCGGTGCCGGAGAAGCGCAGGGAGTCGCCGTACCGCGCAGTACGCGCCGCCGAGCGCTGCAGGAGCAACGCCGTGGCGTCGGCGCGCAGACCCACGGGTCAGGCGGTGGGGGAGGCGGGACGCTCGATCGTGATGATGGCGTCGTCGAGGTAGCCGCTGCGGAAGCCCGCCTCGCAGTAGGCGAGGTAGAACTCCCACATCCGGCGGAAGATCTCGTCGAAGCCCAACGCCTCGATCTCCGCCCAGTTGTCGAGGAACTGCTCGCGCCACAGTCGCAGCGTGTGGCCGTAGTGCGGGCCGATCGAGTCCACCGCGCTGGTCCGCAGCGAGGTGTGGTGCGTCAGCACGTCCTCGATGGCCTCGGTCGAGGGCAGCAGCCCCCCGGGGAAGATGTACTTGTGGATCCAGGTGTAGGTGTTCCTGGTCGCCACCATGCGGTGGTGCTCGAGCAGGATGGCCTGGATCGCGGCCTTGCCGCCGGGGGCGAGCACCTCGTCGATCTTGGCGAAGTACGTCGGCCAGTACTTCTCCCCGACCGCCTCGATCATCTCGACGCTGACCACGGCGTCGTACGTGCCGTCCTCGTCGCGGTAGTCGCGGAGCTCGACCGTGACGCGCTCGCTCTGACCGGCGGCCTCGATGCGCTCGCGGGCGAGGTCGGCCTGCTGCGCGGAGATGGTGATCGAGGTGACCGTGGCGCCGCGCTCGGCGGCGCGGATGGCCAGGCTGCCCCAGCCGGTGCCGATCTCGAGGAGCCGTGTGCCGTCGGTGACGCCCGCGGCGTCGAGGACGGCGTCGATCTTGGCCAGCTGAGCGGCCTCGTGGTCGTCCTGCTTCGGCGCCGGGTCGAGGGTGTCGAACAGCGCGCAGGAGTAGGACAGCGACGGGTCCAGGAACTGCGCGAACATCTCGTTGGACAGGTCGTAGTGCCGGTGGATGTTCTGCCGCGAGCCGTCCTTGGTGTTCTCCTCGGCACTCAGCAGCTTCGGCAGCACGACGTGGCGCAGCCGGTAGAAGGTCGGCGGGATGAGGTTCGTCAGCCGCTCCGCGAAGGGCGTGAGCGCGTCGGCGAGGTCGGTGCCGGGAGCGACGTCCCACTCACCCGACATGTAGCCCTCGCCGAGCCCGATCAGGGGGGACTGGCCGAGACGCGCGAAGAAGGCCTGGTCGTCGTGCAGCACCAGGCGGGGCAGCGCCGTGCTGTCACCGCCGAAGTGCGAGCCGTCGGCGAGGTCGAGAGCCACCGGCACCTTGCGCAGGATGCGACGCAGCGCGAACTTCGCCGCGCGGGCCCGTGGCCCGTAGGTGGGGGCCTCCGGCACGGGCCGCGCCTGGGCGGTCTCGCCGGAGGTCAACGAGTCGGAGACGTCGAAGTGTGGCTGGGTGGTGGTCATGCCATTCCTTTCGGAGCCCGGTGCGAGGGGCGCGAGACGACGGGAAGGCGGCGCAGCCAGAGGCGTACGCCGTGCCAACGGATCAGCGCGCTGACGCGCTGGGAGGCCAGGGGGTCGCGCAGCATCGCGCGCAGGGCGGTGCGTCGGGTGGCCGGCTGGAGGCGCCCGGCGACCGAGCCGGTGAACACCTGTTCGTCGCCCTGGGTCAACGTGATGGCCACCGACACTCGGTCGTCGGTGAGACGGGCCCGGATGTCGTAGCGCCCCTCGACCGCGAAGAACGGGGAGACGTAGAACTCCTTGTCCGTCCGTGCGCCGCCGGAGGCGGCGTCGGCAGCCAGGGGGTAGACGTGCCGCTCGCCGTAGGTGTTGTGGACCTCGGCGAGGATGCCCTCGAGCACGCCGTCGGCGGCGAGGACGAAGTACGTCGTCAGGGGGTTGAACACGTAGCCGGCGGTGCGGGCGTTGGTCAGCACGAGCACGCGCTCGGCGGTCCAGGACAGCTCCTGCTCGTCGAGCAGGACCCGCAGCTTCTCGGGCAGCGACGTCCCTCGGGTGCCGAGGTGGTCGGCGGCCCGGATGCCGGCCAGCCAGCGCCAGCGACGCGGGATGCCGGCCTCGGGGTCGTCGGCGTCCACCAGCCACTGCGTGGTCCGGTGGGTGAAGGCGTAGTCGAAGGGACGGGTGCGCCGGTGCGCGACCGTCGCCTTCACGACGTACGGGGGAGCGAGGGTCACCGGACCGCCCGCACGAGGTCGTCGCGCTCGTCGCGCGCGGCGAGGACGTCATCGGCCCGCGGCGGGAGGTCGGGCACGACCGCGCCGAGCGAGGCAGCCGCCCGCAGACCGGCCTGGCAGCCGTCCTCGTGGAACCCCCAGCCGTGGTAGGCGCCGGCGAACGCGACGCGGCCGTCGTTGAGGCCGGGCAGCTCCCGCTGGGCGGCCACCGATCGCGTGGTGTAGGTCGGGTGCTGGTAGCTCATCTCGGCGATGACGTCGGCGGGCAGCGCGTCGTCGCCCGGGTTCAGCGTGACCACGAGCGGCGCCTGCTCGGGGTGGCCCTGGAGCCGGTTCATCCAGTAGGAGACCCGGGTCCGGTCCTCGACCGCGTCGCAGGAGTCGAGGCGGTAGTTCCAGCTCGCCCGCACGGCGTGCTGGGCGGGCAGGAAGGACTCGTCGCGGTGCAGGAAGGTCCGGTTCGTCGAGTAGCCGAAGGCGCCCAGCACCCGCTGCTCGTCCCTGGTGGGCTCGGTCAGCAGCTCGAGGGCGGTGTCGGCGTGGGTGGCCACCACGACGTGGTCGTAGGTGGCGCTCTGCGTCGAGCCGTCAGGGGCGCTGGTGTCCACGCGGACGCCGTCCGGGGTCCGCGTCACGCCGGTCACACGCGCGTCGGTGCGCACGACGTCGAGCCGGGCCGCCACGGCCTCGACGTACGCCCGGGACCCGCCGACCACGGTGTGCCACGTCGGGGCGTCGCGCAGCACGAGGAAGCCGTGGTTGCGCAGGAACGCGAAGAGGTACGCCGCCGGGTAGCCCAGCGCCTCCTCGTGACCCATGGACCACACGCAGGACACGATCGGCAGGGCGTAGTGCCGGACGAAGAACGGGCTGAAGCCCTCGCGCTCGAGGAACTCGCCGTAGGACAGGTCGCTGCCGGTCTCCAGCAGGGCGAGCGCCGCCTTCTGGAACCGGCGCACCGACAGCAGCAGACGCCAGAACCGCGGGTCCACCACGCGTCGCTTCTGCGCGAAGATGCCGCGGGCCGAGCGGCCGCCGACGTAGCCCAGACCGCAGCCGGCGCACGTCACGCTCATGCTCATCTCGGTGGGACGCGTGGCCACCCCGAGGTCGGCGAAGAGGCGGCGCAGGCCGGGGTAGGTGCGGTCGTTGAGCACGATGAAGCCGGAGTCGACGGGCACCTGACCGCCGCCCGGCAGGTCCACGCTGTGGGTGTGAGCATGCCCCCCGAGCCGGCTCTCGACCTCGAGCAGGGTGACCCGGTGCGTCGCCTGCAGCGCGTGCGCCGCGCTGAGTCCGGAGACCCCGGCGCCCACGACCGCCACGGTGGGGCGCTCAGGCACGGCGGAGCCTTGGAGGGTGGTCATGTGAGTGGTTCGTGCCTCTCGCCGGCCCGGATGGGTCAGCGCCCACGCATCTGGCCGCGCATGCCCTTCATGCTGGTCGGCACCGGGCCCTTCGGCAGCGGGACCGCCGGGCGCGAGGCGTCGATGGCCCGGAGCCGGGCGACGATGTCGGTCATCTGCGCCGGCGTGATCTGCTTCTTCATCTTCGTCAGGTGCCGGGCCAGCTTGCCCAGGGGGATCTGGCCCTCGCCGTTGCCGACCACGACCTGGTGCACCGGGACGTCGGCGACCACGCGCTGGTGGCGACGCTGCTCGGCCGTCATCAGCTGCTTGACGCGCTGCGTGTCGCCCTCGCCGAGCAGGACGATGCCGGGCGGACCGGTGAGGCGGTGCACGACGTCCTGCTGCTTGGTGAACGCGATCATCTCGTCGGTGCGCCAGCGCCGGCGGAGCACACGGAGCACGGCCAGCGCGGCGCCGGGCTTGCCCTCGATCTGCTTGACCTGGCTCTTGGTGGCGCGACGCCCGAAGACGATGAGCGTGGCGAGCAGGCCGACCATGAGACCGATGACGATGTCGATGGCGAGGATGGCCGGCGGGATCAGGACCATCAGCGCCGTGCCGACCAGCGCCGCGAAGACGAACGTCCCCAGCAGGACCAGCCCGAGACGGGGGTCGCCCGGCTTGGTGAGGCGGTAGGCCTCACGGATCTGCTTGATCCTGCCGGGCTTGCCGGACTTGTCACGTGCCATGGGTCAGGATCCTACGGCCTGCACGGGTCGCTGCGCGCCGAGGTCGCCGCGTCGGTCGAGGGCCTGCTGGTAGAGGCGCCCGGCGCGGTAGGAGGACCGGACGAGCGGGCCCGAGAGCACCCCGGCGAAGCCGATCTCCTCGGCCTCGGTCGCCATCTCCACGAACTCCTCGGGCTTCACCCAGCGCTCGACGGGGTGGTGGCGAGGCGACGGGCGGAGGTACTGCGTGATCGTGATCAGCTCGGTGCCGGCGTCGTGGAGGTCGCGCAGCGCCTGCGAGACCTCCTCACGGGTCTCGCCCATGCCCAGGATGAGGTTGGACTTGGTGACGAGACCGAACTCGCGCGCGGAGGTCAGCACGGCCAGCGACCGGTCGTAGCGGAACGCCGGCCGGATGCGCTTGAAGATCCGCGGCACGGTCTCGACGTTGTGGGCCAGCACCTCGGGGCGCGACTCGAAGACCTCGCGGAGCTGGTCGGGGTCACCGTTGAAGTCGGGGATGAGGTTCTCCACGCCGGTGCCGGGGTTCAGCTCGTGGATCTGCTTGACGGTCTCGGCGTACAACCAGGCGCCGCCGTCGGGCAGGTCGTCGCGGGCGACGCCGGTGATGGTGGCGTAGCGCAGCTGCATCTTCTGCACGCTCTCGGCCACGCGGCGGGGCTCGTCGCGGTCCAGCGGCTGCGGCTTGCCGGTGTCGATCTGGCAGAAGTCGCAACGCCGGGTGCACTGGTCGCCGCCGATGAGGAACGTCGCCTCGCGGTCCTCCCAGCACTCGTAGATGTTGGGGCAGCCCGCCTCCTGGCACACCGTGTGCAGTCCCTCGGACTTCACCAGCGCCTTCAGCTCGGTGTACTCCGGCCCCATGCGCGCGCGGGTCTTGATCCACTCCGGCTTGCGCTCGATCGGGGTCTCGGCGTTGCGCGCCTCGAGGCGCAGCAGCTTGCGCCCCTCGGGGGCGGCGGTGCCCCCGCTGGGGCGGGCTGCGGTGCGCTCGGGGGTGCGCTCAGGACGTCGCTCGAGATCGGAAGTCACGAGCCCGATCGTACGCCGCGAGCAAGCACGTCCCGAATCGCCGACGCCTGTCGGGCGGGCCCTCCGCGGGCGGACCGGTCAGGAGATGTCGCGGCGCGTGAACGACAGCAGGGAGACCCCCACGGCCAGGAGCAGCAGCACGCCGAGGTAGACCGCCCCGTGCTCGAGGGAGAGCACGTAGGTGGGGTCGCAGCCGCCCCCGAAAGCGGCCGATCCGGAGCCGCAGATGCTCTCGTCGTAGACCTCGGTGCCGTTGCCGACCCACGCCGTGAGGTTGTTGAGCAGCGACCACTGCGTCATCCGCTCGAACGGCAGCGTCAGCGCGAGCAGCTCGACGACCACGGTGAGGCCGAACATGGCTCCGATCGCGCCGCTCGTGCGGCGCAGCCACATGGTGATCGCGTAGCCGCCGAGCGCTGCCGCGGCCACCAGGGCCAGCGAGCGCAGCGAGGTCAGCACGATGCCGCGCCACAGCGGCCCGGTGACGGCGATGTCGCGCGCCTCCGCCACGGCGACGAGGCCGGCCCAGAAGCCGACCACCGCCACGGTCGCGGCCACGGTCGCGCCCAGCGTGACCGCGGCCGCCTTGGCCAGCCACAGCCGCAGCCGGCGGGGACGGAAGAGCAGCTGGTTGGTCATCGACCCGCTGCCCCAGTCGGCGCCCACGAAGGTGGCGCCGACGAGCACCGAGATCGCGGCCAGCAGGACGCCGATGCCCGGAGCGGTGGTCCGCACCGTCTCGCCGACGTCGAGGGCCGGCCGCGAGGTGAACCACTCGAGCTGGGGTCCGATCGTCTCGCACTCGTCCGCGTCGACCGGGCCGCCGAAGAACTGGCTCGGGTCCTTGCGGCACTCCTCGATCTGCGGGAGGGCGTCGGCCTGCTCGCGCTCGAAGCGCTGCTCGGCGCGCGTCATCTCCGCACCGGTGAGAGGACGCGTCTCGTAGACGATGGCGGCGAGCACCACGAAGGTCAGCCCGAGCATGACGAGGACCAGCGCCACGACGGCGCGACGGCTGCGCCAGCGGCTCAGCTCGACCAGCAGCGCCCTCATGCCCGGTCCTCCCGCTCGACGCGGCCGGACGCCGGGAGACCCTCGCCACCGGTCAGGCGCAGGAACACCTGCTCCAGGTCGGCGCGGTCGGGGACCAGCTCGGACACGAACAGTCCGGCCTCGGCGAGCACGCGGGTGACCTGGGCAGGGTCCTGCACCTGCTCGACGTACAACCGGGTGCCGTCGGGGGTGACCGTGAGCCCGGCGTCCTCGAGCAGGTGTCGCGCCCGCTCCGGATCGCCGACGCGCACGCGGACGCCGGGGGCGGCCTCGCGGCCGACCAGCTCCTCGACGCTGCCCGAGGACAGCACGCGGCCGTTGCCGATGATGGTCGCGGAGTCGCAGACCTGCTGGACCTCGGCGAGGATGTGGGAGCTCAGCAGCACCGTCACGCCCGAGGCCCCCAGGTCGCGCACCAGCCGGCGGATGTCACGGATGCCGGCCGGGTCGAGACCGTTGGTGGGCTCGTCGAGGATCAGCACGTCCGGTGACTTCAGCAGCGCCGCGGCGATCGCGAGGCGCTGCCGCATGCCGAGGGAGTAGGTGCGGTAGCGGTCGCCGTCGCGGCCCTCGAGCCCGACCTCGGAGAGCACCTCGTCCACGCGGGACCGGGGGACACCGATCGATCGGCCCAGCAGGGCGAGGTTGCGACGTCCGGTGAAGGTCGGCAGGAACTTCGGCTCCTCGACGATGGCGCCGACGCGGTCCATCACCGCCGGCAGCCGGCGCGGCACCTCCTCGCCGAGCAGGCGCATCGTGCCGGCGGTGGGGCGCGAGAGACCGAGCAGCATCCGGATCGTCGTGGTCTTGCCGGAGCCGTTGGGACCCAGGAATCCGTGGACCCCGCCGCGGGGCACCGCGAGCGCGAGGTCGTCGACGGCCACGTGCGTGCCGCCGCGGACGCGTCGGAACTCCTTGCGGAGCCCGTCGGTCTCGATGACGTGGTCGGTCATGGCTCGTTCCGGTCGTGGGTCGGGACCCGGACCACTCTGCCGCAGCCGGTGCTCAGCGTTGGGGATTGAGGACCGGGACACGCACGGTCGGCCCCGCCGACGTACGGCGACCCGGCTCGGGCCGCGCCTCGTAGTCGGGCGTCCGCTCGTAGGGCTCCCAGGCCAGCAGGGCCCGCAGGTGGGTGCTCACCAGCGGGGCGACCTCCTCGACGCCGACCCGACGCCCGCACTCCCGGCTCAGCGTGGTCACACCGGCGTCGCTGATGCCGCAGGGCACGAAGCGGTCGTACCACCCGAGGTCGACGTCGCAGTTGATCGCGAACCCGTGCATCGCCACGCCCTGCGAGACCCGGATGCCGATGGCGGCGACCTTCCGCTCGGGGCCGGTCGCGTCCGCCTGGAGCCACACACCGCTGCGTCCGGGCACACGCGCCGTCGTCACCCCCAGGTCGGAGCAGGCCCGGATCAGGGCCTCCTCGAGACGGCGGACGTAGTCGACGACGTACACGTGACCCGGGAGGCGCACGATCGGGTAGCCCACGAGCTGACCGGGGCCGTGGAAGGTGATCTTGCCGCCCCGGTCGACGTCGACGACCGGGGTGCCGTCGGTCGGCCGCTCGTGCGGCTCGGTCCGCTTGCCGGCGGTGTAGACGGGCGGGTGCTCGAGCAGCAGGACGGTGTCGGCGCCGCCGGCGACCACGCCGGCGTGGACCTCGCGCTGCAGGTCCCAGGCCTCGACGTACGGCACGGCGTCGGGCCCGAAGCCGACGGTGCGCAGCTCCAGGTCGCCTCGCGTCTCGCTCACGGCGCCGAGCCTACGCCTGTGGAGAGAGCGAGCGGGCGGGGCCGGTCACGGGTGAGGATGCGTCGATGCGCCCCTCGCCCCACGTCGTCGCAGCCACCTCCTCGCTCGCCGGGGCGTTCGTGGGGGCGGCGGTCGCGCTGCAGCTCGGCGTCGTCGAGCTCCCCGGCCGTGACACGGCGCAGGCGCCGACGACCGTGGCCGCGGCACCGTCCGCCGGGCCGTCCGACAGGCCGTCCGACAGTGCGCGTCCGGTGCCACGGAGCGAGGTCCGCGAGCGGCGCGCCACCGTCGAGGCGCTCCGGCTGCTGCACCGTTGGGACACACGACGGACGCGCGCCTGGGAGCGCGGGGACAGCGTGTCGTTGGCGCGGCTCTACACCGCGCGGTCGCTCGCCGGGCGACGCGACGTCGCGCTCCTGGAGCGGTACGCCGCCCGCGGCTGGTCCGTCGACGGCACGACACCTCGGATCCTCGACGCCGCGTTGGAGCTGCGCCGCGACGACCGCGTGCGGCTGCGGGTGACCGAGGCACACCCGGGCGCCCGCACCCGCGCACAGGCGCGCGTGGTGACGCTGGTGCACTCGACGACCGGCTGGCGGGTCGAGCGGGTGGCTGCCGGCTGAGGGGTGGCCGGCGCGGACGACTGGGTGGTGCCGCTCAGCGCAACGCGTCCGCGATCCGGTCGTGGATGTCGTTGTGGGCGAAGGCGAAGCCCTCGTCGAGCAGACGCCGGGGCTCGATGCGCTGCGAGGCCAGCACCTCGCCGCCGATCGGCCCCACGAGCGGGTTGCGCAGCGCGAACGACGGCACCTTGATCTTCGCCGGCCGGTGCAGCGCCGTGGCCAGCTCCTCGGTGAACCGCGCGTTCGTCGACGGCTCGGGCCCGGTGAGGTTGTAGGCGCCGCTCGCACCGTCGGAGTGGGCGAGGTACGTCGCCGCACCCAACCAGTCGGTCAACGAGATCGTCGCGAAGTACTGCGTCCCGGGACCCAGCGGACCGGCCACCCCGGCCCTGAACGCCGGAAGCATGGTCTTGAGCGCACCGCCGCGCTTGCTGAGCACCACGGCCGTGCGCATGACCGCCACCCGGATGCCGGCGTCGACGGCCGGCGCCGCCGCGTCCTCCCACTGCCGCGTCACGTCGGCCATGAACCCCTCGGCGTCCGTGGGGGAGTGCTCGGTGATCGTCGTCGCGCCGCGGTCGCCGTAGCCGGAGATGCCGTTCTGGGCGAGGAACGACGGCCGCCGCTGCGACGCTGCGACCGCTTCCGCGAGCGTGCGGGTCGTGGTGGTGCGGCTCTCGAGGAACGTGCGCCGGTAGGACTCGTTCCACGGGACGTGGACGAGCCCGGCACCGGCCAGGTTGGCGACCACGTCGGCGGACTCGACCAGCGACGTGTCGAGGCGACCGGTGCTCGGGTCCCAGCGGGACTCGTCCGGGCCGGAGGGTCGCGGCGCACCAGGGTCACCACCCGGTGACCCTGGGCCCGCAACGACTCCGTCCAGGCGCGGCCGAGGAAGCCGGACGCGCCGGCGATCAGGAACTGCATGGGTCCTTCCGTCAGACCTCGAACGAGCCGGCCTCGAGACGCTCCTTGACCTCCGAGAGGAAGCGAGCGGCGTCGGCGCCGTCGACCAGGCGGTGGTCGTAGGTCAGGGCCAGGTAGACCATCTGGCGCACCGCGATCGTCTCGCCCAGGTTCGGGTCGGAGATCACGACGGGACGCTTGACGACGGTGCCGGTGCCCAGGATCGCGACCTGCGGCTGGTTGATGATCGGGGTGTCGAAGAGCGCGCCGCGGCTGCCGGTGTTGGTCAGCGTGAACGTGCCGCCCGACAGCTCGTCGGGCCCGATCTTGTTCGACCGGGTCCGCTCGGCGACGTCGGCGATCTTGCGCGCCAGGCCGGCCACGTTGAGGTCGCCGGCGTTCTTGATGACCGGGGTGAGCAGGCCCTTCTCGGTGTCCACCGCGACCGCGATGTTCTCGTGGTCGAAGTACGTGACCTCGCCGGCCTCGGTGTCGATGCGCGCGTTGAGCGACGGGTGCGCCTTGAGCGCGTCGATCGCCGCCTTGGCGAAGAACGGCATGAAGGACAGCTTGACGCCCTCGCGCGCTGCGAACTCCGCCTTGTGGGCGTCGCGCAGCCGCGAGATGTTGGTGACGTCGACCTCGACCACCGTGGTCAGCTGGGCGCTGACCTGCAGGGACTCGACCATGCGCTTGGCGATGACCTTGCGCAGCCGGCTCAGCGGCTCGGTGCGTCCGCGCAACGGGCTGGGCTCGGCGGGCTTGCCACCGCCCGCGCCGCCGGACGACTTCTCGGCCGGCTTGTCCTCGGGCGTTGCGGCCGGCTGCTCGGCCGACTTCTCGGCGGCCTTCGCGGCGTCGAGCACGTCCTGCTTGCGGATGCGTCCGCCCACACCGGTGCCTTCGAGGCCGCTGAGGTCGACGCCGTGCTGCTGGGCGAGCTTGCGCACCAGCGGCGTGACGTAGGCGTCGCCGTCGGACGACGAGCGGCTCGAGCCGGACGAGGACTTCTCGGACGACTCCCCGCGCTCCTGGCCGGTGTCCTGGCGCGTCACCTTCGACGGGGCCGGGGCCTTCTCGTCGGTCTTCGGCTCGCTCGCGGTCTCCTTCGCGGAGGCCGTCTGCTCGTCCTTCTTCGGCTCGGGCTCGGGCTCGGGCTCCGGCTCGGGCTCGGGCTCGGGCTCCGGCTCCGGCTCCGGCTCGGCGTCGTCCGACCCGCCCGAGGAGGGCTCGCCGTCACCCACGATGGCGAGCTCGGCGCCGACCTCGACGGTCTCGTCCTCCTCGACCTTGATCTCCAGCAGGGTGCCGGCGACGGGGGAGGGGATCTCGGTGTCGACCTTGTCGGTCGAGACCTCCAGGAGGGGCTCGTCCACGGCGACCTCGTCGCCCACGGACTTCAGCCACCGGGTCACGGTGCCCTCGGTGACCGACTCGCCCAGCTCGGGCAGCACGACCGGCTTGCCCCCGCCGGAACCGCCGGAGCCGCTCTTCGAGGTGCCACCGGACGGGGCGGCCTTCTCGGCCGGCTCCTCGTCGGCGTCGTCCTCGTCCTCGTCGTCGCTGTCGTCCTCCGAGTCGTCGGCCGGCTCGTCCTCGTCGGCGTCCCCGGCGTCGTCAGCGTCTCCCGAGTCGTCAGCGTCTCCGGAGTCGTCGGAGCCGTCGGAGCTCTCGCCGGCCTCGTCCGAGTCACCGATCACGGCGAGCTCGGCGCCGACCTCGACGGTCTCGTCCTCCTCGACCTTGATCTCCAGCAGGGTGCCGGCGACGGGGGAGGGGATCTCGGTGTCGACCTTGTCGGTCGAGACCTCCAGGAGGGGCTCGTCCACGGCGACCTCGTCGCCGATCGACTTGAGCCAGCGGGTCACCGTGCCCTCGGTCACGGACTCGCCCAGCTCGGGGAGGTTGACGGGAGTCGCCATGCGGTGTTCTCGCTCCTTCTGCGCTCTGCGTGAGAGGTCGGGGGCGCTGCGATCCAGGTGCGACCTGGGTGTCGCCACAGCACCGGGCCCGGGTCCCGGCTGTCGGGGTCCGGACCATCCTTGCACCTTTCACGAATAGGTCACACTGATGCCCATGGGAATGCTCGACAGGTTGCGGGGGAAGAAGCGCCGACCGCGCAACGGCGGCTTCACGACGGTGCGTGGGTCGGACTCGGCCGACAAGGCGCACCTCGTCGAGTTCGCACGGAGCCGTCGCGGGGTGGAGGGCTTCGTCGAGCCGCGCACGGCCATCAGCGACATCACGATGCTGCTCGTCGCGCACGACGGCGAGTGGACGCGGCGCCGCGTGCCGTCGGTGCAGTGGGCCCACGCGTTCTGCAACGACCAGGGCATGCCGTCGTACGACGCCGCGGTGGTCGGCTACCCCGAGCGCATGCGCGCCTACAACCGCCGTCAGAGCCAGGCCCGCAAGCCGGGCGACCCCGACCTGTCCTGACGGATCAGGCCTCCGGTGAGTCGGTCGCGCGTCGGCCAGGTCGCGCGCCAGCTCGACCAGCGTCGCGACGGACACGCCTGTGCCGCCGGCCGTGACGTGGCCGTAGGCGGCCTTGTCGTTGTAGGCGGGACCGGCGATGTCGAGGTGCAGCCACGGCACCTCGTCGACGAACTCGCGCAGGAACGCCGCGGCGTACGACGCCCCGCCCCACCGCTCGGCGTTGTGCTGCGCGAGGTCGGCCATCTTGGAGTTGCCCCGCACCTTCTCACCGAACTCGTCGGGGATCGGCAGGTGCCAGAAGGCCTCGCCGGCGCGGTCGCTGGCCGCCTCGAAGCGGGACAGGGCTGAGTCGTCGTTGCCGAACAGGCCGCTCACGCGGTCGCCCAGGGCGACCATGCAGGCGCCGGTCAGGGTCGCGACGTCGACCACGAGGTCGGGCTCGGCCTCGACGGCGTGACCGAGGGCGTCGGCCAGGATGAGGCGGCCCTCGGCGTCGGTGTTGAGGACCTCGACCGTCTTGCCGCGGTACATCGTCAGCACGTCACCGGGGCGGGTCGCACGTCCCGAGATCATGTTCTCGGCCATCGGCGCGAAGGCCGTCACGCGGACCGGCAGCTCGAGCTCGGCGATGGCGAGGATCGCGTTGACGACGCTGGCCGCCCCTGCCATGTCCATCTTCATCGTCGTCATCGAGGCGCCGGGCTTGATCGACAGACCGCCCGAGTCGTAGGTGATGCCCTTGCCGACCAGCGCCAGGTGGGCGGTCGCGCCCTGCGGCTCGTAGCTGAGCCGGACCATCCGCGGCGGGGCGTCGGAGCCCCGGCCCACGCCGAGGATGCCGCCGCAGCCGGCCTCCGCGAGCTCGGTGTCGTCCCAGACGGTGAGGGTGACCGCCGCGGTGCCGGTGGCGCTCTTGCCGCGCTTGCCCGTGGCGCCCCCGAGGTCGGCGTGGGTGGCCGCCACCGCGTCGGCGAAGGCGGCGGGGGTCAGGTCGCCGGGCGGGGTGTTGACCCAGTCGCGGGTGCGCGACACGGCGGCCGCGACGACCTCGGCCGTCCGCAGCGCCTCGACGTACTCCGCGCGCCGGGCGCCCTCGCACAGCACGATGACGTCGCTGGGGCGGTCCGCGGGGTCGGAGGTGCGGTAGGTGTCGAAGTCGTAGCCGCCGAGCGCGAAGCCCTCCGCGGCGGCGCGCACGAGCGCCGGTTCGTCGGCGGGCAGCGCGAGCGCGACGGAGGTGGCGTTGGTGACGGCGCGGGCGGCGGTGCCCGCCGCCCGGCGCACGGACGTGGTGGACACCTCCTCGCCCAGGCCGACGAGCAGCAGCACCGGCGACTTGACCACCCCGCTGGTGGGGACCGTGGCGACCTGGCCGGCCTTGCCGGTGAACCCGAGGGTCGCCAGCAGAGGCTTGAGCTTCTTGCCGTAGGCGTCGGCGACGGCCTCGCCGCCGGGCGCGACCTGCGGTCCCCTGCCTGAGGAGCCCGACGAGCCCGAGGAGAGGACACCGACGACGAGGGCGTCGGCTCCGGTGCGGTCGGCAGCGGCCTTGCGGAGGATGTAGGAGGTCACCCGCGCATGCTAGTGGGGAGCGGGTCGCAGTAGGTTCGACCCATGAGCGAGCTGACCTCCCCGCTGCACGACCGCCACGTCGCCCTCGGCGCCAAGCTCGCCTCCTTCGGGGGATGGCAGATGCCCTTGGAGTACGGCAACGGAGGGGTGCTCAAGGAGCACGCCGCGGTCCGGGAGCGGGTCGGCGTCTTCGACGTCAGCCACCTCGGCAAGCTGATGGTCTCCGGCGAGGGTGCGGCCGCCTACGTCAACAGCACGCTCTCGGCCGACCTCGACCGCGTCGGTCCCGGTGGTGCGCAGTACACGTTGTGCTGCGACGAGAGCGGCGGCGTCGTCGACGACCTCATCGCCTACCGGTACGCCGACGACGAGGTGGGCCTGGTGCCCAACGCGGCCAACAGTGCCGAGGTGGCTCGCCGGTTGGCCGACTCGGCGCCCGCAGGGATCACCGTCACCGACCGGCACCGCGACCTCGCCGTGCTGGCCGTCCAGGGCCCCTCCTCCGACGAGACGCTGGCCGCGCTCGGCCTGCCCGCCGGCCACGACTACATGAGCTTCCAGGTCGCCGAGCTCGACGGCACGCCCGTGACGGTGTGCCGCACCGGCTACACCGGCGAGCGGGGCTACGAGCTGATCGTCGGCGCGGAGCGGGCGCCGGCGTTGTGGGACGCACTGCTCGAGGCCGGCTCGTCGTACGGCGTGCTGCCGTGCGGCCTCGGCGCTCGCGACACGTTGCGCACCGAGATGGGCTACCCGCTGCACGGGCAGGACATCTCGCTCGACATCAGCCCCGTGGAGGCGCGCCTGGGGTGGGCCGTGGGCTGGAGGAAGCCGGCGTTCTGGGGCCGCGACGCGCTGCTGGCACAGAAGGAGGCCGGGCCGGCGCGCGTGCTGCGCGGGCTGGTGGCCCAGGGGCGCGGCATCGCCCGTCCGGGCATGCGGGTGATGCTCTCCGAGCACGTCCCGGTCGGCACCGTCACCTCGGGCACCTTCTCCCCGACGCTGCGCACGAGCGTCGGGCTCGCGCTGATCGACGCCCAGGTCACCGACGGGGCCGAGGTCGCCGTCGACGTGCGCGGGCGCCGCGAGATCTTCGTGGTCACCAAGCCGCCGTTCGTCCAGCCGTCCGTGCGCTGACGGCAACGCCGACGAAGGCCGACGACGGCCGACTACGGTGGGCCCATGAGCATCGGCATGGAATCGGCGTTCGCCTCGGACCGCCCTTCGGCGCAGTCGACGTGGTGGTGGCGGCGCGAGGACTCCTCAGGCGGCACCGTCGCGCCGGCGGACGGCGGCGAGGCGGACCAGCCGCGCTTCCCGTCGCAGAGCGACGCCGAGACCTGGGTGGGCGAGACCTGGCGCGACCTGCTCGACGCGGGCGTCGAGCAGGTCGTGCTGATGGACGGGGACCGCGAGGTCTACGGACCGATGAGCCTGCGCCCGGCCGGCAGCTAGGAGCGGCACGTCGGTCGAGCCTGTCGAGACCTGAGCCGGTCTCGACGAGCTCGACCACCGATTCTCGAGCCTGTCGAGACCTGAGCTGGTCTCGACGAGCTCGACCACCGATTCTCGACGAGCTCGACCACCGGTTCAGCCGAAGTCGCGCGTCGCCGGCGACTGGGTCTTGGCCGGGTCGCGCTCGACGCGGTCGCCGAGGATCTCGTCGATCTGCGTCATCAGGTCGTCCTCGAGGGTGACCCCGGAGGCGCCGACGTTGTCAGCGACCTGCTCGGGCCGCGAGGCGCCGATGATCGCGGCGGAGACGTTGTCGTTCTGCAGCACCCACGCCACCGCGAGCTGGGCCATCGACAGCCCGGCCTGCTCGGCGAGGGGGACCAGCTGCTGCACCCGGGTCAGCACGTCGTCGTCGAGGAAGCGCTTGATCATGTCGGCGCCGCCCTTCTCGTCCGTCGCGCGCGACCCCGTCGGCAGGTCCTCGCCCGGCTTGTACTTGCCGGTCAGGACGCCCTGGGCGATGGGGGACCAGACGATCTGCCCGATGCCCAGCTCGCGGCTGGTCGGGACGACCTCGTCCTCGATGACGCGCCAGAGCATGGAGTACTGCGGCTGGTTGGACACCAGCGGGATGTGCAGCTCACGGGCCAGCTCGTGCGCGGCCCGGAGCTCCTCCGCCCGCCACTCCGAGACGCCGATGTAGTGCGCCTTGCCGGAGTGCACCACGTCGGCGAAGGCCTCCATGGTCTCCTCGAGCGGCGTCTCGTAGTCGTAGCGATGGGCCTGGTAGAGGTCGACGTGGTCGGTCTGCAGGCGACGCAGCGACCCCTCGATGGACTCGCGGATGTGCTTGCGGGACAGGCCGTGGTCGTTGTGGGCGCCCGGACCGGTGGGGAAGTAGACCTTGGTGAAGATCTCCAGCCCCTCGCGGCGCTCGCCCTTCAGGGCCTCGCCGAGGACGGTCTCGGCCGCGGTGTTGGCGTAGACGTCCGCGGTGTCGAAGGTGGTGATGCCGTGCTCGAGGGCGGCGTGCACGCAGGCGGTGGCCGCGTCGGCCTCGACCTGGGAGCCGTGGGTGAGCCAGTTGCCGTAGGCGATCTCGCTGATCTTCAGGCCGCTGGCCCCGAGGTTTCGTGTCTTCATTCCTCGACCGTAGCCAGCGGGGTGAGGGGCGAAACCCTGGCGGACCGCCTCAGCGGTAGTGCGCGGGCAGCGCCTGGCCCAGCTTGACCTGGGTCTTGGGCAGCCGCATGAAGCGGAGCTGGAGCGAGCGCATCAGGGCGTAGAGCGTGGTCCGCTTGTGGCTCTCGTCCGGGAAACGACGCTTCAGCTCGCGACGCAGCCGGAAGCGCAGCAGGACCGAGTCCAGCACGACGACCAGCAGGGTGGCGTTCATGATGCCGTTGCCGGCGGCCACCACGCCGGAGGCCGAGAGCAGCAGGCTGGCGAGCAGCAGCGGCATCGCGAACTCCGCCATGCACAGCCGGTGGTCGACGTAGTCCCGGATGAAGCGCTTCATCGGGCCGCGGTCGCGGGCGGGCAGGTAGCGCTCGTCGCCTTCCTTGATGCCCTGGCGGATGGTGCGGCTCTTCTCCATCTGGAACTGACGCTGCTGCTTGCGCGAGGCCTTGGGGTCCAGGGCCGCCTTGGCGCGGGCCCGGGCGGCAGCCTCGGCCTCGCGACGGGTCGGGGTCGGGCGGCCCTTCTTCTCCTGGACGCCTGCCGAGCCGGTCGAGGTCGTCACGCCTGCGGTCGTCGTACGGGCCGGTGCGGTCGTGGAGCCGGAGCGTCGTCGGGAGAACACGGGGTCAGGCTACCTCCGTGTGTACCGCGACGTGCTCCGGCCTCGTAGGCTGGGGACGGTAGGCACGTCCGTCCCATCGAAAGGGGCTGCAGAGCAATGGCTCTCTGGCAGCGGTTCCGCATGATCTTCAGCGCGAAGGCGAGCAAGGCGCTCGACCGTGCGGAGGACCCCAACGACACGCTCGACTACAGCTACCAGAAGATGCTGGAGATGCAGCAGAAGGTACGCCGCGGCGTGGCCGACGTGGCGACCAGCCGCAAGCGTCTGGAGATCCAGATGACCCAGCTGCAGCAGGGTTCGGACAAGCTCACCACCCAGGCTCAGACCGCGCTGGCGCAGGGTCGAGAGGACCTCGCCCGCGAGGCGCTGACCCGCAAGAGCGGTCTGACCGGACAGCTCTCCGACCTCCAGCAGCAGCACGCGCAGCTGCAGGCGGAGGAGGAGAAGCTGACGCTGGCCTCGCAGCGGCTGCAGACCAAGATCGAGACCTTCCGGACCCGCAAGGAGACGCTGAAGGCGACCTACAACGCCGCCAAGGCGCAGACCTCGGTCAACGAGGCCTTCTCCGGCATCTCGAACGAGATGGGCGACGTCGGTCTCGCCATCGAGCGGGCCGAGGACAAGACCGCGCAGATGCAGGCCCGCTCCGGCGCCATCGACGAGCTGATCGCCTCGGGCGCGCTGGAGGACCGCGTGGGTGGGGGCGGTGACGACATCGACCGCGAGCTCGCCGCCATGTCGTCGACCTCGCAGGTCGAGGCGGAGCTGGCGCAGCTGAAGGCCGGCGTCCAGCCGCCGCAGTCCATCGACAGCGCCTCGGCCCCTCAGGCCATCGACGCCTCCGGACCCGCTGCCACCGCGCAGCCGACCCAGCCCGCCGCCCAGCCGGTCGCCGAGCCGGTGGAGGACCAGGACAAGCAGTGAGCCGCACCCGCTTCGCCCCCGACCACGGGCTGACCGCCCGGATGACCGCCACGATGTTCCTGCTCGGGCTGCTCTTCGTGGCGGTCGTGGTCGGCGCGATCCTGTTCGCCGGTCGCGGGCTGGGCCTGGTCATCGGCCTCGCCGCGCTGGGCTTCGTCTGGTGGCAGTGGTGGAACTCCGACAAGCTCGCGCTCAAGGCGATGAGAGCCCGCGTCGTCAGCCCCCAGGAGGCGCCGGAGCTGCACGCCATGATCGACCGGCTGTGCACGCTCGCGGACATGCCCAAGCCCACCGTCGCCATCGCCTACACGAACCTGCCGAACGCCTTCGCGACCGGTCGCTCGCCGAGCCACTCGGCGGTCTGCGTCACCACCGGCATCCTCGACCGGCTGACGATCGAGGAGCTCGAGGGGGTGCTCGCCCACGAGCTGTCCCACGTCGCGCACCGCGACGTCATGGTGATGTCGCTGGCCTCCACCGCCGGCATCATCACCGGCATGGTGCTCCGTGGGGCCCAGTTCGGCGGGCTCGGCATGATGGGCGGGCGGCGCGACGACCGCAGCGGCGTACCGGTCTGGCTGCTGATCCTGCTGGCCAGCATCGTGGTCTACGCCATCAGCTTCGTGGCCACCAAGATGCTCTCGCGCTACCGCGAGCTCGCCGCGGACCGCGCGGGCGCCTTCATGACCGGCAACCCGTCGGCCCTGGCGAGCGCCCTGACCAAGATCAGCGGCGAGATCGCCGTCATCCCGAAGAAGGACCTGCGCGCCGCGGAGCCCATGAACGCGCTGTTCATCGCCCCGGCCGTGGCCGGGGTGTCGTGGAAGACGCTGACCTCGACCCACCCCTCGCTGGAGCAGCGGCTCGCGCAGCTGGCCCAGGTGGCGACCGAGCTCGGCCGACCGCTCGACGGCGGCTTCCCGTCCGGGCCGACCGGCCCCGCCGGGCCTCCTCGCTGAGGCGCGGCATGGGTCTCTGGGACAGCCTCCGCGGACGACGCTCGGTCCGCGGGCCACAGCTCGACGGGCTCTTCGCCCTGCCCTCGGCCGCCATCACCCTGCAGTCCGCGGCGTCCTTCGTGCCCACCGGCACGGGTGGCATCTGCTTCCGCGGTGCCCAGGGGCCGGCGTTCGCGCAGACGCTGAGCGACCTGGTCGAGCTGCTCGACGCCGACGACGACCTGCCGGTCGAGCTCGTCACCGACAGCTACGGCTTCACCTGGCTCGTCTCCCGCCAGGACGACGTCGAGTCGCTGGTCACCGACCTGCACACGGTGGTGGGCAGCCTCGAGGTGCAGGGCTTCGCCGCGCAGATCCTCTGCTCGCAGGTCGGCTTCCGTGACGCGACCGGCCGGGTCCTCGCCCTGGTCTACCTGCACAAGAGCGGGAGCTTCTACCCGTTCGCGCCGCTCGAGGGCCAGCAGCGCGACAACGTGCTCGAGCTGCAGGTGCGCGACCTGCTGCGCAGCGAGCTGCCCGTCGAGGCGGACCTCAGTCGCTGGATGGCACTCTGGGGCGCCCCGGGTCTGTGACCCGGCCTCCGAGGTGAAGGGAAGCTGACATGAGGGTGCTCGTGGCTCCGGACAAGTTCGCCGGCACGTTGACCGCTGTCGAGGCCGCCGAGGCGATCGCCGAGGGCTGGCGCCGGCACGCCCCCGATGACGAGCTCGACCTCGCCCCGATGGCCGACGGTGGTCCCGGCTTCGTCGACGTGGTGCACACCGCGCTGGGCGGGGAGCTCGAGGTCGTCACCGTGCGCGGTCCCGCCGGCGCCCCCACCCCGGCGGCGTTCCTTCTCGCACGGGAGCAGGGCGACGGCGGCACGGCGTACGTCGAGGCGGCGCAGGCCTGCGGGCTCCACCTGGTGCCGGCCGAGCGTCGCGATCCGGAGCGCGCCACGTCGTACGGCGTGGGGGAGCTGCTGGCGGCCGCCGTCGACGCCGGGGTGTCGCGCGTGGTGCTCGGTCTCGGGGGATCCGGCACCAACGACGCCGGCGCCGGGCTGCTGGCCGCCCTGGGGGCCACCCACACCGGCGGCACCCTGGAGGAGGGCCCGCTCGGGCTCGAGGGCGTGAGCGCCGTCGACCTGGCGCCGGCTCGCGCCCGGCTCGGCGACGTCGAGGTCCTCGTGGCCTCCGACGTGGACAACCCGCTGCTCGGCCTGCTGGGGGCGACCAAGATCTACGGACCGCAGAAGGGGGTCGCCGAGGAGCGGATCAGCACCCTCGACGCGCTGCTCGAGGGCTTCGCGAGGGCGACCGCGCCGCGCTCGATCTCGACGCCGGGGGCCGGCGCCGCCGGTGGTCTCGGCTTCGCGCTCATCGCCCTGGGGGCGGCGCGCCGGCCGGGCATCGACGTGGTCTCCGAGGCCTGCTCACTCGCCGCGCGGGCCCGGGCCGCCGACCTCGTGATCACCGGGGAGGGGGCCTTCGACTTCTCCTCGCGCTCGGGCAAGGTGCCGTCCGGAGTGGCCGCGGTGTCCGCGGCCGCGGTGCGCCCGTGCGTGGCGATCGCCGGCGCGGTGCTGCTGGGCTCGCGCGAGATGCGGACGATGGGTGTCGAGGCGGCCTACGCACTGGTCGACGTCGTGGGGGAGGAGGCCGCCTTCGCCGACCCCGCCGGCAGCCTGGCGACCGTGGCCGAGCGCGTGGCGCGCTCGTGGTCGCGGTGAGAGGAATAACCGTCGGTGTGCGACGATTGAGGTGATCGACGGGACCTCCGTCGCACTCCTCTCGACGAAAGCGAGCTGCACCGTGACCGAGCAGGTCGAGACCCAGACCCCGATCCGGGCGGACGGCATCAACCTCTCCACGGGGGCCGCCGCCAAGGTCAAGAGCCTCCTGGACCAGGAGGGTCGCGACGACCTCAAGCTGCGCATCGCCGTCCAGCCCGGTGGCTGCTCCGGCATGCGCTACCAGCTGTTCTTCGACGAGCGCGACCTCGACGGTGACATCGTCACCGACTTCGACGGCGTCGAGGTCGTGGTCGACCGGATGAGCTCGCCGTACCTCAACGGCGCCACCATCGACTTCGTGGACACCATCGAGAAGCAGGGGTTCACCATCGACAACCCCAACGCCGGCGGATCCTGCGCCTGCGGCGACTCGTTCCACTGAGCCACCGGGCCTGACCGCTCACCGGTCGGACCTGATCGAGCCGCTCCCGCCTCGGCGGGGGCGGCTCGTGGCGTTCTCGGTGTCCCGAGGGCGGGCTCGGTCCTCAGGGGGCGGGCTCGACCCGCACCTGCTGGGTGAGCGCTCCGTCGAGGACGGCGCGGCCGTCGAGAGGCGAGTCGAGCCGCACCGAGACCGTGTCGGTCAGGTCGCGGGCGGTCGGCGCGCATCCCGGCTCGGTCGCGTGGGTGACGGTGACGGTCACCGACACCTCGCTCTCCACCAGGCGCGGGGACCGCAGGTCCGGGCAGGTGCCGCGCGGGACGTCGACCTCCAGCTCGAGACGGTCGCCGTCGACCACGGCGTACGACGTGAGCCGCAGGCCGTTGCTCAGCGCGACCGGGACCGGTCCGTCGCTGCTGTCCGCGTCGCCGGAGGCGTCGACGTCCGGGACGGCGAGGACCGGGTCGTTGCCGTCCGGTCCTTGCGGGCCGTTGCCGCTGAAGAGCCACCACATCAGCACGAACCCGATGACCGCGACCATCGCGAGGAGGCCGGTCGGTCGCCTCGTGCGGCGCGGGACGGGCTCGACCGGCGCAGGCGGCCGGTCGTCCGGGTGGAGGTGGTCGTAGGCGGAGGGGGTCATCGCAGACCCGACGCTAGTCCGGTGCGGCAACCCGGGCGGGGTGAGAGGGCTCAGGCGAGGTGGAGCTCGAGGTCCGCGGCGTGCGCGGCCAGCGAGTCGCTGATCGTGGGGGTGCCGGCGCCGGGGGTGGCGGCGTGGGCCGGGACGTCGGCGCGCTGCTGCGGCAGGTGCAGGGCGGTGGTCACGGCGCGGGCGTCGCCGAGCATGTCGGTGAGGGTGAGGGCGTCGTCGTAGGCGAGTCTGGTGGTGCGCATGCTTCGACGGTAGGGGTTACCGACGGGTCCACCCACTCGTACCGACAAGTAGTGTTCGAGGGCCCTGTGTCCCCCTGCGTCCCGGCCCCGTGAGGTACTCGTGTCCCTGCTCGTCACCGGCTCCATCGCCACCGACCACCTGATGTCCTTCCCCGGCAGGTTCGCCGACTCGCTGGTGGTCGAGCAGCTGGACAAGATCGCGCTGTCCTTCCTCGTCGAGGACCTCGAGGTGCGCCGCGGCGGGTGCGCGGCCAACATCTCCTTCGGGCTCGGCAGCCTCGGGCTGCGCCCCGTCCTCGTCGGGGCGGTGGGCGAGGACTTCGTCGACTACCGCTCGTGGCTGGAGCGCCACAACGTCGACTGCAGCGCCATCCACGTGTCGGGCAGCAGGCACACCGCGCGCTTCGTGTGCACCAACGACGCCACCATGGCGCAGATCGCCTCGTTCTACGCCGGCGCCATGACCGAGGCGCGTGACATCGAGCTGCGCCCGATCGTCGACCGGCTGGGCGAGCACCTCGGCAACGACGCGTGGGACGGCCGCCCGGCCGTGCTCATCGGCCCCAACGACCCCGAGGCGATGCGGCGCCACACCCAGGAGTGCCGGGACCGGGGCTACGCCTTCCTGGCCGACCCCTCGCAGCAGCTCGCCTTCGGCGACGGGGAGATGATCCGCGACCTCGTCGACGGGGCCACCCTGCTGTTCTCGAACGAGTACGAGGCCGCCCTCATCACCCAGAAGAGCGGCTGGAGCGCCGAGGAGGTGCTGTCGCGGGTGGGCACCTGGGTGGTGACGCTGGGCGCCCAGGGCGTGCGCATCGAGACCGCGGGCTCCGAGCCCGTCCACGTCGGAGCCGTGCCCGGGGTCGTGCCGGTCGAGCCCACCGGGGTCGGCGACGCCTTCCGCGCCGGCTTCCTGGCCGGGCTGGAGTGGGGCCTGTCGCACGAGCGGTCCGCCCAGCTCGGCTGCGCGCTGGCGGCGTACGTCGTGGAGCGGGTGGGCACCCAGGAGTACACCCTGCACCACCAGGCGTTCGTGGACCGGTTCGCCTCGGCGTACGGCGACGAGGCGGCCGCCGAGGTGGCCGCCCGCGTGCGCACCGCACGACCCTGAGCAGCGAGGTGTGTCCGACTCGGGACCCTCTGGGGGCAGCGGTGTGGAGGACGTGACGGAACACCCTCCGATGTGTGCGGCCCTAGGGTCCTCTGAGGAACCGGTGAGTAGTAGGGTTTCGATGTCCGTCTGTTCGAGGAGAGAGGCCTTCTCAGTGGGTCTGCAGCTGCCCCGACGTGTGCGCAGGGCCCTCGCGGGCGTCGCACTGGTCCTGCCCGTCCTCCTGCTGGGGGCCTGCTCGCAGGACCAGCAGGACGCCTGGCAGCGCGGTGCCATCCCGGAGGGCGCCTCCGACCGTTCCGAAGCCATCATCACGCTGTGGCAGTGGACCTGGGTCGCCGCCCTGGCCACCGGTCTCCTCGTGTGGGGGCTCATCGCCTACGCGGTGATCAAGTTCCGCCGCCGCAGCGACGACGAGATCCCCATCCAGACGCGCTACAACCTGCCGATGGAGATCCTCTACACCGTCGCCCCCGTCGTGATGGTGCTGGTGTTCTTCAACTTCATCATCAACACCCAGGACGAGGTCCAGGCCGCCGAGGGCGACGCCGACCACACCGTGGCCGTGGTGGGGCAGCAGTGGTCCTGGACGTTCAACTACGTCGAGGACGACGCTCTCGACGGCTCCACCACCGTCTACGAGGCCGGCACCCCCGCCGATCCGCCGACGCTCTACCTCCCGGTCGACGAGTCGGTGACCTTCGAGCTCTCTTCGCCCGACGTCATCCACTCCTTCTGGGTGCCGGCGTTCACCTACAAGATGGACGTCGTGCCCGGCCGGGACAACGAGTTCACGATGACCCCCACCCGTGAGGGCACCTACGCCGGCAAGTGCGCCGAGCTCTGCGGCACCTACCACTCGCGGATGCTCTTCGAGGTCGAGGTCGTCAGCGCCGAGGAGTACGCCGCCAAGCTCGCCGAGCTCGAGGACGAGGGCAACGTCGGACTGCTCCTCGGCGGCGAGAACACGGTTCGCCAAGAAGGACTGGACGAGGAGAGCGAGGGCGAGTGACCACCACCAGCAACCCCACGACCGCGCGGACCGCGGCTCCGCGCAAGACGCTGGGTCAGCAGGTCGTCCGGGTGCTCACCACCACCGACCACAAGCTGATCGGCAAGCTCTACCTGGGCACGTCGTTCGCCTGGTTCCTGGCCGCCGGCGTCATGGCGCTGGTGATCCGCTCGGAGCTGGCCTCACCGGGCCAGCAGTTCGTCAACGACGAGCTCTACAACCAGCTCTTCACGATGCACGGCACGATCATGCTGCTGCTGTTCGCGACGCCGCTGTTCTTCGGCTTCTCCAACGTGATCATGCCGCTGCAGATCGGCTCGCCCGACGTGGCGTTCCCCCGGCTGAACATGCTCAGCTACTGGTTCTTCCTCTTCGGCGGCCTGATCGCCGGCTCCGGCTTCCTCACGCCGTCCGGTGCGGCCGGCTTCGGCTGGTTCGCCTACACGCCGCTGTCCGACGCCGTGCGCAGCCCGGGCGTCGGCGGTGACCTGTGGGTCATGGGCCTGTGGCTGGCCGGTCTGGGCTCGATCCTCGGTGCGGTCAACTTCGTCACCACGATCATCTGCATGCGGGCTCCGGGCATGACGATGTTCCGGATGCCGATCTTCACCTGGAACACGCTGGTCACCAGCCTGCTGGTGCTGATCGCCTTCCCGATCCTGGCCGGCGCGCTGCTGATGCTCGAGGCCGACCGATTGTTCGGGGCCCACATCTTCGACGCCGTCCACGGCGGTCCGATCCTGTGGCAGCACCTGTTCTGGTTCTTCGGCCACCCGGAGGTCTACATCATCGCGCTGCCGTTCTTCGGCATCGTGACCGAGATCTTGCCGGTCTTCAGCCGCAAGCCCGTCTTCGGCTACGTCGGCCTGGTCGGCGCCACGCTGGCCATCGCCTTCCTCTCCGTGGCGGTCTGGGCGCACCACATGTACGTCACCGGCGCCGTCGACCTGGCGTTCTTCTCGGGCATGACGCTGCTGATCGCCGTACCCACGGGTGTGAAGTTCTTCAACTGGATCGGCACCATGTGGGGCGGCTCGCTGTCCTTCGACAGCGCCATGCTCTGGTCGATCGGGTTCCTCACGACCTTCCTCTTCGGAGGCCTGACCGGCGTGATCCTCGCGGCCCCGCCGCTGGACTTCCACGTCTCCGACAGCTACTTCGTCGTGGCGCACTTCCACTACGTCGTCTTCGGCACCGTGGTGTTCGCGATGTTCGCGGGCTTCTTCTTCTGGTGGCCCAAGATGACGGGCAAGATGCTCGACGAGCGCCTCGGCAAGCTCCAGTTCTGGATGCTGTTCGTCGGCTTCCACACGACGTTCCTCGTGCAGCACTGGCTCGGTGCCGAGGGCATGCCGCGTCGCTACGCCGACTACCTGCCCAGCGACGGCTTCACCTTCCTCAACCAGGTCTCGACCGTCGGCTCGTTCGTGCTGGCTGCGTCGATGCTTCCGTTCTTCTACAACGTCTACAAGTCCTCGCGCGGTCCGAAGGTGACCGTCGACGACCCGTGGGGCTGGGGCCGCTCGCTCGAGTGGGCGACCTCCTGCCCGCCGCCGCGTCACAAC
Source organism: uncultured Actinomycetota bacterium (assembly GCA_963721555.1). Taxonomy (GTDB): domain Bacteria; phylum Actinomycetota; class Actinomycetes; order Propionibacteriales; family Nocardioidaceae; genus Marmoricola_A. The sequence continues at coordinate 799,615 of CAVRJU010000009.1, forward strand.
TTCGTGACCATCCCGCGGATCCGTTCGGAGTCCCCGGCCTTCGATCTCCACCACCCCGAGGTGGCGGCGATGGAGCTGGGCGAGAGTGACCCGGAGTCCTCCGGTGTCGGTGGTGGAAGGGGCGTGCACGGGTGAAGACCGAGTCCTGGATCTTCGGGATCTGCGCAATCTTCGTGTGGCTGGTGAGCCCGCTGTACTGGGTCATGTCGGAGGACTGGACGGGCACCTCGGCGCTGGTCATGACCGCGCTGCTGGCCACCATGGTGTTCGGCTACCTCTACTTCCACGCGAACCGCCTGGACCCGCGTCCGGAGGACCGCTCCGACGCCGAGATCGCCGACGGCGCAGGTGAGCTCGGGTTCTTCCCGCCCTACTCCTGGTGGCCGCTGTGGTGCGGGCTCTGCCTGGCGGTGATGGTCTTCGCCGTGGCGAACGCCGCCTGGTGGCTCTTCATCCTGGGCGGCATCATCGGCGCCTCGGCGCTGAGCGGACTGATCTTCGAGTACTACAAGGGCGAGCACGCGCACTGATCCGCGGCAGTGACGCGCGCCACGCCTCGTGCGTGAGGGTCACCTGCGGTCGGTTGTTACGGTGGGGGCACAGCCGTCGATCCCTGAGGGGGAATCCCCGCATGCCGTCCCGTCGTGCTCGTTCCGCACGCACGCTCCGCCGCTCCGTGGCACTCTCGACCGCCGCCGTGACCGCGGTGGGGCTGCTCGGTGCCTGCAGCATCATCGAGGGTGACGGCAGCCGCCCGTCGCAGGAGCGCGTCTCCTCCGACCGGTCCGGTGCGAGGTCCGAGGGCAAGGCCGCGAAGCCGCGGTCTGCGGTCCGGCTGGACCTCAACCTCCCCGCGCGCGCCAAGGCGCCGGTGCCGGTCGACACCCTGCTGGCGGTCTCGGCCGAGTCGGGGTCGCTGGACAAGGTCTCCTTCACGACCGGCCGCGGTGCGGCCGTGCCGGGGGAGATGAACAAGAAGGGCACGGCCTGGACCGCGTCCGAGCGTCTCGAGCCCGGCACGACGTACCGGGTGCAGGCGAAGGGCGAGGACGCCGACGGCCTGTCCAAGACGCTGTCGCGCACCTTCCGCACCGCCGACCTGACCCTGGACGACCAGACCTACGCCAGCATCGCCCCGCTCGACGGTGAGACCGTCGGCGTCGGCATGCCGGTCATCGTGACCTTCGACATCCCGGTGACCGACCGGGCCGAGATCGAGCGCCACCTCGACGTGCAGTCGAGCCCCGCCCAGCAGGGCTCGTGGTACTGGATGTCCGACACCGAGGTGCACTGGCGACCCAAGACCTACTGGAAGCCCGGCACCGAGGTCACCGTCGACGCCGACGTGAACGGCGTGAACGCCGGCAACGGGGTCTTCGGCCAGGAGGACCGCGAGGCCGGCTTCACCGTCGGTGACTCGCTCTTCATGAACATCGACGTGCAGGCGCACACGATGGAGGTCGTGGAGAACGGCCGTCTGCTCCGCACCATCCCGATCAGCGCCGGCAAGCCCGGCTTCACCACCCGCTCCGGGGTGAAGGTGATCATCGAGAAGTTCGAGAGCAAGCGGATGGACGCCGCGACGACCGGGATCTCCGAGGACGACCCGGAGTACTACAACCTGAGCAACGTGCAGTACGCCCAGCGCGTGACCTACTCGGGTGAGTTCATCCACGCTGCGCCCTGGTCGGTGGGTTCGCAGGGCTCGGCGAACGTCAGCCACGGCTGTGTCGGCATGAGCACCGAGAACGCCGGCTGGCTGTACTCGCTCACCCAGCGTGGTGACGTGGTCGACGTGACCGGGACGGACCGTTCCATGGAGCTCTCCAACGGCTTCGGCGACTGGAACCTGTCGTGGGCCGACTACCAGGACGGCTCCGCCCTCTAGCCCCTGCCCCACCCACGCACACGTGCCTACGGCTGCGACAACACTCCTCGCAGCGCCGCGCGAGCGGCGAAGTAGCCGCTCATGCCGTGCACGCCCCCGCCGGGCGGGGTGGAGGAGGAGCACAGGAACAACCGAGGATCCGGCGTGGAGTAGGGGACCGGTCGGACGGCGGGGCGGGTGAAGAGCTGGCGCAGGTCCTGGACACCGCCGTTGATGTCGCCGCCGACGTAGTTGGGGTTGTAGGCCTCCATCTGCGGTGCGGACATCGACGCCCGGGCGAGCACCAGGTCCCTGAAGCCGGGGGCGAAGCGCTCGACCTGAGCCTCGATCCGCCCGGTCATGTCCTCGTCGCAGCCGGCCGGCACGTGGCAGTAGGCCCACCCGACGTGGTTGCCCGCCGGCGCGCGCGTCGGGTCGTGCAGGCTGGGTTGCGTCAGCAGCACGAAGGGTCGCTCGGGGACACGCCCGCGGTTCACGTCGTCCTCGGAGCGCGCGAGCTCCTCGAGGGTGCCGCCGAGGTGCACCGTGCCGGCGCGGGCGACCGCCTCGTCGCGCCAAGGAATCGGTCCGGCGAGAGCCCAGTCCAGCTTGAAGACCCCAGGACCGTACCGGTATCGGCTCAAGGCGCGTGAGTAGCGCCGAGGCAACCGGTGGCCGGCGAGCGAGAGCAGCTGGCGAGGGGTGACGTCCAGCAGCACGGCACGGGCGTCGTCGAGCTCACCGACGTCCTCCACGCGCCAGTCGGTGATCACCTCACCCCCGAGCGAACGCAGGTACGACGCCATCGCGTCGACCACGTTCTGAGAGCCGCCGCGCGCGAACGGCCAACCCACAGCGTGTGCAGCCGTCATCAGCACCAGCCCCACCGCCGCCGTCGGCACCTGGTCGAGCCGCATCATCGAGTGAGCGGCCGCGCCGCCCAGCAGAGCCTGACCGCGGGGGCCGTCGAACCGCGCACGCGCGAGGCCGACGGCCGAGCGCAGCGCGACGAAGCCGAACCCCGCCATGGCCAGCGGGTGCCGCGGAGGTCTCAGCGGGCCGAGCAGCTCATGCATCAACGCGTCCGAGCGGCGGACCAGCGGGCCCACGAGAGACTCGTAGGCCCGCTGATCTCCCCCCAGGGTCGCGGCCGTGTCGGCGACCGCGCGGTGCAGGAGGACTGCGCTCCCGTCGTCCATCGGGTGGGCCAGCGGGAGCTCCGGGTGCACCAGCTGGAGCCCGTGCTCGGCGAGAGGCAACGCCGACAGTGCTGGTGAGGCCACCGCGAGCGAGTGCACCGTCGAGCAGACGTCGTGGACGTAGCCGGGCAGGGTCAGCTCGGCCGAGCGTGAGCCTCCCCCCAGCGTCGGCGCGGCCTCGACCACGGTGACCGTCCGGCCCGCCTGAGCGAGGGTGATCGCCGCGCTGAGCCCGTTGGGGCCCGACCCCACGACGACGGCGTCGCGGCCCCGGAGCTCAGCGGGCACCTGAACGGCGGAACAGCCCAGCCACACCGCGGAACGGCGCGTTGAGCGTGTAGAGCGTCGACCGGATGGCGGAGGAGTGCCAGACGTTGGTCCACCGGCGCCACTGCCGCTTCTTGTCCACGCAGACCACAGCGGTGTCGACCTCGGCGTCCTCCACCCCGAAGTGGCGACCGACGTTCGTCAGCGTCTCCTGCCAGAACCGGTCCTCCTGCCGGTGGCCGCCCAGGATCAGACCCAGCTCGAAGATCGGGTCGGAGGCACGCATCAGCACCTGTGCCTGAGCCACGGTCTCGGTGGCGTCGTCGGTGGCGCTGAAGGTGATCCAACCCGCGAACATGTGGCCCTGGGGGGTCATCAGCGTGAAGGACTCGTCGTCGGCGTACAGCACCATGACGCCGGTCGACAGCTTCAACCGCCCTGGCAGGGTCGCGTCGATGAGGGCCACCTCGCCCGGAGCGATGCCGGTCAGCGGGCCGTAGAAGTGGTTGCCCGCCGGCCAGAAGTCGGGGAAGCGCTGCTTCCAGGTGGCGATCAGGTCCGCGGAGGAGGTCCGGGAGCCGGGCAGGCGCACCTGGTAGGTCTTCTGCCACATCTTCCCGAAACCCTGGATCGGGCTGGTCAGCCGCTTGCCCGAGACGTTGATCCCGGTGGCGCCGTCGGGCACCTCGGAGACGTTGAGACGCGACACCGACTTCGCCCAGTGCGCCGCGTCCCGCGCCGTGACCTCGGTGGTGCCCGACTCTCCTGGCCCCGCTGCGGGGTGGTCCTGTCGCATCGGTTCACTCATGTCGTGCTCCCTCCTAGGAGACGCCGGCCGCGCGCAGCGCGGCCCGCTCGTCGTCGTGGATGCCGATCGCCTCGTCGAGACGGGTCAGCTCGAAGATCTGCCGGTAGTGATCGCTCAGCCCGTAGGCGAGGAGCTGCTGGGAGTGGCGGTTGGCGCGCACGAGCAGCGTGACCAGGAGTCCGATGCCGCCACTGTTCATGTAGGAGAGCCCGGAGAAGTTCAGCACGATCGCCTTCGCGTCGCCGACCTCGTCGTAGGCGCCCATGAGGACGCTCTCCGAGCCCGCGGTCACGTCACCCTTGATGTCGACCAAGCTCGCTGGTCCTTCGCGACGTACGTCGAAGGTGGCGGTTGCCTCGGTCATGTCGTGCTCCCCTCTGCGCCCTTGAGGGCGCTGTTCTCGTCCGGGTTGATCGCCATGAAGTCGGCGAGCCGGGTGATCTCGAAGATCTCGCGGTAGTGCGAGGTCAGTCCGTAGGCACGGATGGGGACGCCGTGGGCGCGCGCCTTCGCCAGCATCCCGACGACGAGGGCGATGCCGGTCGAGTTGATGTATCCGGCACCCTCGAAGTTCAAGACGACCGCGGCCGGCGCCAGGCCCATCGCCTCGGCCCAGGCGGCGTCGAGCGACTGCTCGGCCCGGGCATTGATGTCGCCCACGAGGTCGATGAGAGCGGTCTCGTCCCGATGCCTCACCGCCGTTTGCGTCACGTCACTGGTGGTCATCACTGCCTCCTGGCTCTCGATGGTTCTCGGCCGGCTCCGCGAGGTGCATCACCAGCTCGAGCACGTGCTCGGGTCCGTCGGTCTGCTCGTGCGCCTCGTCGACCATGTTCTTGATGAGGAACAGACCCCAGCCGCGCGGGCGCTGGAGGCCGGCGAGCTTGGCCTCGAGGTCCGGGATCTCCGCATCGCGGTCGGACGTCGCCCCGCCCTGGTCGACGATCTGCACCCGCACACGCTCGGCGTCGGTGAGCACCCGCACCCTCACGGGGCGGTCCTCGCGGTAGGAGCTGCCGTGCTCCATCGCATTCATGGTGGCCTCGGCGACCGCTGTCTCGAGCCGGTTGAGGCGAGCCTGCTCCAACCCGAGCGGCGCCACGATGGCGCTCACCCGCTCGAGCGCCAACCGCTCGTTGCCCTCAGCGCTGGGCACCTCGAACTCGATCAGCTGGCGGCTCGACGGCGGCCCGTGTCCCGCCGCTCCGTTCGAGCAGACCGGTGACCGGGTCAGCGTGACCATGGTGATGTCGTCCTCCTGCTCGGCGTCGTCCCCGGTGTGGCTGCGCAGGTCGGCCAGCACCCGGTCGATCAGCTCTTGACCGCCGGGGTAGTTCGCCACGGCCTCCTTGAGCCGAGGGAAGCCGAACATCTGTCGGGACGCGTCGTGAGCCTCGACGACACCGTCGGAGTGCAGCAGGAGCGAGTCGCCGGGGGCGAGGACCATCTCCTTCTCCTCGTAGTGCATGCCGCTCATCAGACCCAGCGGCATGCCACGCGCCCGGAGCTCCACGGATCCTCCGGCAGTCTTGACGTAAGGGAGGTCGTGGCCTGCGTTGGCGAACCGGAAGTGCCCGGTGTTCGGGTCGAGGACGCCGTAGAGGCAGGTGACGAACATCTTCTCGGGCATGTCGGGGCACAGGTGCTCGTTGACTCGCTGGAGGACCTCTCCCGGGTTGACGATGCGCTGGGCGGAGGCCCGCAGCACGCTGCGCGTGGCCGCCATCACCAGGGCAGCCGGGACGCCCTTGTCCGTGACGTCGCCGATGACGAACCCGAGCCGGCCCTCGGAGAGCGGGATCACGTCGTAGAAGTCGCCGCCGACCTCGCGGGCGGGGCGGTAGTAGGCGGCCACCTGCCAGTCCTCGAGCTCGGGGAGCTGCTTGGGCAGGAAGTTCTGCTGGATCAGCTTGGCGACCTCGAGCTCCTGCTCGAACCGCTGGCGCGTCGCCGCCTCGGCCTGCTGCTCGCGCACCAGCTGGCCGACCCGCAGCGCCGGCGCAGCTTGCGCAGCCAGGTTGTCCAACAGCTTGCGGTCGTCGGTGGAGTAGTCCTGCTCGGACCGGCGGGGCCCCAGGTTGAGCACGCCGATGAGCTCGCCTTGGCTGACCAGGGGAACGGCGAGCTTGACGCCGGCAGCCTTCATGGCGCTCAGCGCGGGCGACTGGAGCTCGAGCTCCTCCACGTCGACCGCTCCGCTGGCACTCTGGAGGTAGGCGAGCAGCGGGTCGTTGGGACCGATGTCGACCGGGGCGACCTCGTCGTCCATGGGGTGCTCGGTCTCGCCGAGCTCGGTCGACGCGTGCGACCGCTCGGCCGAGCGGCCGAGGAACCGGCGGCGCAGGGAGCTGGTCAGTGTCGTCATGGCGTGACCTTTCTCGACGGGTGTTGTCCGGGCATCATGACGGCGACTCGGCGGCTCCGGCCTCCAGCAGCTCCTTGAGCGTCTCGCAGCTCGTCGCCCACTCCCGGCCTGCCACGCGAGCGAACACCGGCTCGGCGAGCCGGAAGAAACCCGGTGCCTCGACCTCTCCTTCGCTGGTGAACCGCGTTCCGCCTCCGGAGGACTCGAAGCGGTAGGTCCCATCCAGTCGAACCGGTCCCGCCGCCGTCCGCACTGCGCTGCGCTTCAGCAGCTCGTGCTCGGTGACCTCCAAGGTGATCTCGAACCGCTTGCCGAGGAAGTGCGCCACCTCCTCGATCCTGGTCCCGACCGCGAGCTCCTGGCCGGCACCTCGCCGGACCTCGATGATCGGCCCCTGCCAGACAGGGTTGTTGCCGACCTCGCAGACAAAGGACCACACGTCCTCGAGAGGTCGATCGATCTCCACGCTGTGTCCGAACCTGGTCATGACTGGTCCTCCTTCGTGTGGTGGAGACTGCCACCGCACAGTCCATCAATCGTTACGGCGGGTCGATCAGTCATCGCGGGTGCCTCGCGTCCAGACAGACACGTGGGTCGGCTGCATCGTGTCGCGCACGACGGCGCGCAGGGATGCGCCGACGGTGGCCAGGTCCAGCTCGTGACGCAAGCGATCCGAGAACGCCTCCAGGGTGCGGGCGGCGTCGTACCGGGAGCGGAAGAAGCGCCGGTCGACGAGGCTCTGTATCGCACTGCGCAGGGGACGGAACAGGGCTGCGACGGCGAGGGTCGACACGGCGACGGCGAGGTCGGAGTCTCCGGCGACGCGTCCGAGCAGGACCTGCAGGAGCAGCACCAGGACGAGGTAGGTGCCGACCAGCAGCGCGGTCAAGGTGGCATAGACCAGGGTTCGCTTGATGACGAGGTCCACGTCGTAGAGCCGGTACCTCAGAACGGCGATGCCGGCGGTCACCGGGAGCAGCACGACACCGCTCAGCCCGGCAAAGAACGCGAGGTCGCCCAGGACCCCCGGGGTGACGATGGTCAGACCCAGCCCCACGCCGGCGACGGTGGCGCTGTAGGTGAACCACTTGAGCTGCTGCCGCTCGATCCCGCGTGCTCGCCGCAGCCGGACGACGAGCGCCATGGCGCACAGCAACATCGCCGGCAGGGCTGTCCAGTCGGTCACGTCGGCAACCGATCGGACCAGCTCGCCCGCATCGCCCTCGACGGCGAAGGGGTTGTCGACACCCGGGCTGATCGTCCCGGGGAGCATCCCGTAGCTCAGCGTCGCGACCGAGACGAGGGCGCCGAAGATCCAGGCGAACCAGCGCCACCGCGGGGTGGGGAGATGACCGGTGGGGAAGAGCATCAGGAGGAAGCCGGTCACGCCGAAGAAGAGCGGGATACCGAGCACGTCGGAGAGCCACGCGGCGATCGCCTGGGCCGGTAGCGGTCCGGCAGACGTCAGGACGCCGATCTCGGCGTACGCCCCGAGGGAGAGCAACAGGCCGACGCCGAGGCCCAGGGCCAGGACGATCCAGCCGATCGCGTTGCTGGACACCCTGGCGGCCACGACGGCTCCGGTGACCGCGCTGAGGGTGCCCATCATCGCGAACGCGATGCCGAAGGGCAGGTCCGCCCAGCCGCTCCACTGCACCCAGGTGGTCGCGACAGCACCGGGGACACTCAGCGCGATCGCGGCGAGCCGCGATGCCGTACCCGACGCGCTTCACGCTCGGGCTCCGCAGCCAGAGACTCTGGTGCGCGGGACTCATCGTGTCGTGGACGACCGCGAGCAGGTCGGTGCCGGTCGTCCGGAGGTCCACCTGCTGACGCAGCGTCACGCTGAACGCCTCCAGCGTCTGCTGGCGTCGTACCGGGATCGGAAGAACCGCCGGTCGACCCACCCTTGGATGCGCGACCGCAGGGGGCGGAAGAGCGCCGCGACCGCCAGCGTGGAAGCCGCGACCGCCAGGTCGGACTCACCGGTGAACGGGTCGAGCGCGAGGCGCAAGGTGAGCACCAGGCCGAGGTACACCGCGACGAGCACGGCCGTCAGTCCGCCGTACACCAGGGTGCGGTTGATGACGACGTCGATGTCGTACAGCCGGTGACGCAGGATCGCCACGGCGATGGAGACAGGGACTATCGACAGGCCGAGCGACGACAGAGCGTTCGCTATGTCGATCGCCCGCTCTCCCGCCTGGGTGCTCTCGACCACGATCGAGGCGGCGAGCCAGGTGAGGACCATCGGAACCGACCAGGCGAGCCACTTCAGCTGCTGTCGCTGGTCGGGAGCGGCGGACCGGTAGCGCGCCAGCAGCGAGGCGCAGCAGGCCAGGATGCTCACGAAGAGCAGGACGAGCCCAGTGTTCGTCATCATCTCGGGGATCCCACCCTCCGGGCCGAGCCCGAGGGGGTTCACCACATGGGTGTCCGCGATGGTGCCGGGGGTCAGTGCCAGTCCCGTCACGCACAGCAGCACGGCGGCGGCCGAGGCCCAGCCGACCGGCCGCCAGCGACGCGAGGGAAGGTGACCATCGGGGAAGAGCAGGAGAACCAGCGTCGCTGCCGGTCCGAGCCCGAGGATCCAGACGAAGGTGCCGACTACGGCGGCCGTCGCGGCCCCCGCGCCTGCCTCCCCGTCGTCGAGGGCCCGCGACGACACCTCTTCGCACAGCCCGCCGACGCTGAACGCGAAGGCCGCCAGGCACAGGATCCACCCCACCGGGTTCTTCGGGACCCGAGAGCTGATCGCTGCACCCGTCGTGGCGAACGCGGCGATGAAGAGGGCCCCCGCTGCGGATCCCCAGCCGCCTGATCCGCCCACGCCGAAAGCGAGCAGAGTGGCCACCACGAGGATGTCGAAGGCCCAGAGTCCCCAGACGACCCAGGTCGTCCACGCTCGTCTCATCGGTCGCTCCGCAGCCACAAGCTCTGGTGGACCGGTTGCAAGGTGTCGTGGACGACGGAGCGAAGGTCGGTGCCCAGGTGCTCGAGGTCGACCTCGTGACGGAGCCGCTGGTTGAAGGCGTCGAGGGTGCGCGCGGCGTCGTACCGGGAGCGGTAGAAGCGCCGGTCCACGACGGCCTGGACCCGACCGCGCAGCGGGCGGAACAGGGCCGCCACCGCCAGGGTGGAGGCCGCCACGGCCAGGTCCGACTGACTCGGTCAGCGGGTCGAGGACCACGCGGAACGCGAGCACCGACCCCAGGTAGGTCGCCACCAGGACGGCGCTGAGGATCGCGTAGACCAGCGTCCGGTTGATGACCAGGTCGATGTCGTAGAGCCGGAAGCGCAGGATCGACACGGCCACCGCGACCGGAAGGCCGAGGAAGGCGCCGACGGCCAGCGCGAGGGGGAGAGCGGCCGCCGGGGTGTCGTGCAGACCGAACAGCTCGACGACGACGTTGCTCAGCACGAACAGGGGGAGGAAGACCGCGAAGTAGGCGAACCACTTGAGCTGTTGCCGCTCGTCGCGCTGGGCACGGCGCCAGCGAACGAGGAGGCAGACGAAGCCGACCAGGGCCGCCACCACATACAGGCTGGGCGCCACCTCTTCGAGCGCTGCGTAGTGCTGGGGGTCGATCCCGTAGGGGTTGGCGATCGAGCTCTGGTCCAGCTTCCCCGGCTTGAGCGCATCGGCGAGAAGGAGCCCCAGGGAGCCGACCATGCCCAGCGCCAGTGCTGGGTACCACCGACGGGACAGTGGCCGGCCGGTAGGGAACAGCTGGGGAAGCAGGGTCACGATGACACCGAGCGCAGGCACGAAGGTCCAGGACTGGAGCCAGGCGGCGAGCTCCCCGAAGGGCAGCCCGGGCCGAACCACGAGGGCGAGGTACTGGTAGCGCTCGGACACCAGGTAGAGACCGACCGACAACCCGACGAACACGAACAGCCAGGACACCGCGTTGTCGGGACGCGCGCGGACCAGGACGAGGCCGACGGTGGCGAACGTCAAGGCTTGGAGGAGAAGCAGGAGGAAGAACGCCCACCCGTCGTCGACGGAATCTCGGAGGACCGACCGGTTGGGGGGAAGCAGGAGCGCGGTCGCGGCGAGCAGCACCGTGATCGCCCATGGCAGCCACGGGAGCCAGGCGCGGGACCGGTCGCTCATCGGGAGGTCTCACGCAGCCACAGGGACACGTGGGTCGGCTGCATCGTGTCGCCGACGACCGTGCGCAGATCGCTGCCGACCGCCGTGAGGGAGATCTCGGCGCGAAGCCGCGAGCCGAAGTCGTTCAGCGTGCGCTCGCCGTCGTAGCGGGACCGGAAGAACCGCCGGTCCACGAACGTCTGGAGCCGCGCGCGCATGGGCCCGACCAAGGCGGCCACCGCGAGGGTGGAGGCGGCCACGGCAAGGTCCGACCCGCCGACGAGCGGGTCGAGCGCGAAGCGGAAGAGCAGCACGGCACCGAGGTACGTCGCTGCCAGCGTCGCCGTCAAGGTGCCATACACGATCGTCCGGTTGATGAGCCGGTCGATGTCGTAGAGCCGGTGGCGCAGGATCGCGATGCCGGCGGTGATCGGCAGCCCGGAGAGCGCCACGGCGAAAGCGAGGGGGCCGATGATCTCGAAGGCCGCGCCCCCTTGTCCTGGCCCACCCCGCAGGGTCTCGACGATCCCGGCCGTGACGACCAGCAGGACGAGCATCGCGCCCGACCAGGCGAACCACTTCACCTGCTGTCGTTCGACGCCGCTAGACCGGCGGAACCGTACGACGACGGACGCCGCGCTCAGCAGCAGGTAGACCGGGACGGCGACGTCGAACGGCACCCCGCGCAGAGGTCTGAGGCCCTCCAGGCCCACCGGGTTGGCCAACGTGGCGAAGTCAGTGATCGAACCCGGCGCCAGCGTGGCGACGACGAGCACCGGGACGGTCCCGAGCACGGAGAACCAGACAGCTGGGCGCCAGCGCCTCGAAGGCAACCGCCCGTCCGGGAAGAACAGGATCGCCAGGAAGAGCAGAAGGGGCGACAGCGCGCTCTGCCAGGTGGAGAGCCACGCGGACCAGTCGGTGCCGGGGAGGGGGGACGCCCCCAGGGAATAGTGCGTGTAGCCGACAGCCAGCTCGTACCACCCCTCGGTGAGGGCACTTGCCAGGAACAGCCAACCGACGGGATTGGCCGGACTGTGCTGCGCCACGACAGCGCCGACGAGTCCGAAGACGGTCATGACCGCGACGAAGATCGTCGACCACCACAGCGAGCCGCCCTGGTCGCGCAACGCCGCGTCGGGCACCAGCACCAGAAGGGTGATCCCGGAGGTGCTCATCGTGACGAAGAGCGCGAACAGCCCCCAGGCGACGGGACCCGGATGCGCGAGTCGGGGGGCGCTCATGGCGTGCTCCGCAGCCACAGGGAGACGTGGGTCGGCTGCATCGTCTCGCGTACGACGCTGCCGAGGTCGGTGCTGACGGCCTCGAGGTCGACCTCCTGGCGCAGCCGCCCGGAGAACGCCTCGGCGGTGCGGGCCGCGTCGTACCGGGAGCGGAAGAAGCGCCGGTCCACCACCCGTTGCACTCGCGAGCGCAACGGTCCGAACGCCCCCGCCACCGCGAGGGTCGAGGCCGCCACCGCCAGGTCGGACTGACCCGTGAGCGGGTCGAGCGCCAGGCGGAGGACGAGCACCGAGACGAGGTAGGTCGCCACCAGCATCGCGGTCAGAGCGCCGTAGACGAGCGTGCGGTTGATCAGCCGGTCGATGTCGTAGAGCCGGTAGCGCAAGATGGCCATCGCGATGGCCGCTGGGATCAGTGCGAAGGAAGCGATCGCGAGGTTCTGGAAGACGAGCAGCCAGGTGGGATCGGCTCCACCCGAGAACGCGCCGGGCTTGACGAACTGTCCCACCATGGCGAGCAGGTAGATCGTGGCCACCAGGCCACCCGCTGTGGCCAGCCACTTCAGCTGGAGCCGCTCCACGCCGCGCGAGCGCCGGAACCGGCGCACGAGTGCAACGGCGGCCGCGACGATGCAGCCGGGCAGGAGTGGCAGCGTCACCATGAGCAGACCGAAGAGCGGCTTCTCCCACGACTCGACGCCGATCGGGTTGACCATGCCGGGCACTGGGCCCTCGGTGAGCTTGCCGGGGCCGAGGGCGATGACGACCGTGATCAGTGTCATGACGATCCCAGCGAGTCCGGCCAGCCAGCGCCAGCGCGGCGACGGCAGCCGACCGTCGGGGAACAGCAGGATCACGAAGATCCCGATGGCGCCGATCAGCCAGACCCAGCTGCCCTCGTTGATCGCCGCTGCCACAGCGGCGCCCGGCAAGGCTCCCGGCGAGACGACCAGTCCGTACACCGCGTAGCTGTCGATCAGGGTCGATAGCCCGATCGCCGTGCCCACCCCGAGCAGGAGGAGCCACCCGAACCGGTTCGCCGGCTGCCGGTGGATGATCAGAAGGCCGACGCACGGGAAGCTGAAGGCCATCAGGGTGAACGCCAGCTCAGCGAGGAATCCGGGGGTCCCCCACGACGACTGGGTCGCCGAAGCCGGGGCGAGCAGCGAGAGGACCAGGGCGAGCACCAGCGTCGCCACCCAGAAGAGCCACGTCGCCCAGCCGGCACGACGCAGCCTGGTCTCGGGCCAGGGGGCGAATGAGTTCACGCCTGCCTCCGCAGCCACAGCGAGACGTGGGCGGGCTGCATGGTGTCTCGTACGACGACGCCGAGGTCGGCACTGACCGTCTCGAGGTCGACCTCCTGGCGCAGCCGGCCGGAGAACGCCTCGACGGTGCGGGCGGCGTCGTACCGTCGGCGGAAGAATCGCCGGTCCACGACCTGCTGGACCCGGGCGCGCAGAGGCCGGAACAGACCGGCCACCGCGAGGGTGGAGGCCGCCACGGCGAGGTCGGACTCGCCCGTCAGCGGTCCCAGCAGCACCCGGAGGCTCAGCACCAGCCCGAGGTACGTCGCGGCGAGGAGCACCGTCAGCGACCCGTAGACCAGGGTCCGTTTGATCACGACGTCGATGTCGTAGAGCCGGTGTCGCAGGACAGCCACGGCGATCGCCGTCGGAAGGGCGGTCAGCGCCACGACCACTCCGACGAGCCCGAACCACGAGTCGTCGAGACCCAGGGGCAGGACGTTGGGGACCTCGACGAGGACGATCATCGCCGCGGCGTAGGCCACCCAGGTGAGCTGCAGCCGCTCCTGACCGTCGGAGCGGCGCAGGCGCACGAAGATCGAGCCCAGCGTCATCAGGAACACGCCGCTGAGGACGGTCCCGGACACTCCGAGCAGCGTGTCCAGCGGGCCGGCCAGCGAGTCCACCCCCAGGGGGTTGGTGACCGGGCCGAAGCCGTCCATCGGCCCCGGCGCGAAGGCGGCCGCGACGGTGACGGCCACACCGGCCACGCCGAGGACGCGCGCGCCCCAGACGCGGAAACGACCTCGGAGGCGTCCCTGCGGGAAGATCAGCAACAGCAGGATGATCGCGCAGAACGCCGGGAGGTACGCCCAGGTCGTCACCCAGGCGGCGCCTCGTCCCCACGGCCAGCCGGGGGCCAGCAGGGCGTACCCGGCGTAGGAACCGAGAAGGACCGGCGCGGTGAACAGGACGCCGATCCCCAGCATCAACCACCCGACCCGGTTGTCGGGCCGTCGGGCCGACACGACGCCGCCGACGACGACGTAGGCCACGGCGAAGAGCGAGAAGAAGAGCGTGATGCCCGGCTCGGAGTACGCCGTCGGCGGAATCAGCAACGCAGTCCCGATCGCTCCCAGGCACGCGGTGACGACGACGAGCGGAAGACGCCTCATCGTGTGCCCCTCAGCCACAGCGAGAGGTGGACGGGCTGCATGGTGTCTCGTACCACGATGCCGAGGTCGGCCCTCACGGCCTCGAGGTCGACCTCCTGGCGCAGCTGCCCGACGAAGGCTTCGACCGTGCGGTCGGCGTCGTACCGTCGGCGGAAGAATCGCCGGTCCACGACCTGCTGGACGCGGGCGCGCAGGGGACGGAACAGGCCTGCGACCGCGAGGGTGGAGGCGGCGACGGCGAGGTCGGACTCGCCCGTCAGCGGTCCGAGCAGGACCCGGAGGCTGAGCACCAGGCCGAGGTACGTCGCGGCGAGGAGCAGCGTGAGCGATCCGTAGACCAGGGTCCGCTTGATGACGAGGTCGATGTCGTAGAGGCGGTGCCGCAGGATCGCAGTGCCGACGGCTAGCGGCAGCCCGACGACGATGAGGAGGAGTGCTGTCATCCATCCGGAGGCGCCGAGGACCAACGCCCAGGTCGGCGGCTGCTCGGAGACCGATTCTCCGGCGACGACCACGATCGTCGCCAGCACGAGTCCGCCCAGTGCCAAGGTTGCGACGTAGACGAACAGCTTGAGCTGCTGCTGCTCGCGGCCCGTGGAAGCTCGCAGCCGCAGGACGAGCGAGACCCCTGCCAGCACGAAGCCTGTCGCGGCCAGAGCCTGTCCGACGAGACCCGCGGCGGACGCCAGCGTGCCGGCCCACCCGTCGAGGCCGAGAGGGTTGGCGATGGGCCGCGCGGACTCTGTGTGGAGCTGCCCGTCGACGAACCCCTCCGACACGACCGCCAGCACGAAGGCCGCGGCAGCCAGCCACACCGCGACGCGCCAGCGTGCGGAGAGCAGGCGGCCGTCGGGGAAGACCAGCGGAAGGATGAGTCCGGCGAGGTAGAGCCAGACGTACCAGACCCACGCACTGACCCAGGCCACGAGAACCTCGGCGGGTCGGCCCGGGACGCCGAGATAGGCGTCCACCAGCCCCTGGAAACCGAAGGCGACCGCGATCGCCAGGAGCAGCCATCCGACCGCGTTCTCCGGTTCACGGCTCGCGATCAGTGCTCCCACCACCGGGAAGCACACGGCCACGACGACGAAACCTTGGTCGACCGTGCCGCTGCCGGAGAGCACCAGGGACAGGGTCGTCACCGCTTCGACGACGAAGACCGCGCACAGCCCCCAGGCGAGGACCTGCGCCTCGCGCTGGGAGAAGCGCTGCGACGACCGTCCGGTGGAGCTCATCCCGCACTCCGCAGCCACAGCGAGACGTGGGCGGGCTGCATGGTGTCTCGTACGACGACGCCGAGGTCGGCACTGACCGTCTCGAGGTCGACCTCCTGGCGCAGCCGGCCGGAGAACGCCTCCACGGTGCGGGCGGCGTCGTACCGTCGGCGGAAGAATCGCCGGTCCACGACCTGCTGGACCCGGGCGCGCAGAGGCCGGAACAGACCGGCCACCGCGAGGGTGGAGGCGGCCACGGCGAGGTCGGACTCGCCCGTCAGCGGTCCCGAGCAGCACCCGGAGGCTGAGCACCAGCCCGAGGTACGTCGCGGCGAGGAGCAGCGTCAGCGACCCGTAGACCAGGGTCCGTTTGATCACGACGTCGATGTCGTAGAGCCGGTGGCGCAAGATGGCCACCGCAATCGCCAGCGGCATCCCGATGAGCAGGGAGGCAAGGAACACGAACCAGCCGGCGTTCCCGAGCGCCTCGTAGCCGGTGAGCTCGCTGACCGCGGCCGCCGCCAGCCCGATGAGGAGCATCCCGATGGCGTAGGCGAACCACTTGAGCTGCTGTCGCTCCGTCCCGCGCGATCGACGCAGTCGCATCGCAACAGCCGTGAGCGTGCCCAGGAGCACGGGCACGAACGCGACGTCACTCACGGTCGCGGCTTGCCGCAGCGCAGCGCCCCCAGCGCCCCCGAGGGCGAGCGGGTTCGCGATCGAGCCGTTGTCGTTCCATTCCAGCCGCGTGGTCCCGAAGGCCGACCCGACCACCCCCAGGCCGATGACGACCAGGCCGAGCCACAGCAGCGGGCGCCAGTGCCGCGACGGCAGGTGTCCGTCAGGGAAGAGCAGCGGCAGCAGGATCGCCACCAGGCCGAACCAGAGGTCGATCACCCACTCGTCGAACCACACCAGCAGCGCGACCGCCGTGGGCGGTGTGCTGTCCTCGACGCGCAGGTACACGCCGCTCGTCAGCGTGCTCGCGGTGACGAGGAGAGCCAGAGTCATCAAGATCAGGCCGATCGGGTTCCCCGGCGCCCGACGCATCAGCAGCGCGCCGACGCCCGCGAGCACGACCAGGAGACCGACCAGCACCGCCTCGACCGGCTCGGACACGGCGAGCTGGAGGCTTGCGGACACCATCGCCAGCACCGCCCAGAGGGCGAGCAGCGGCCAGGCGAGCGCTCGGGTTCGCCGCGGGTCTCCGCTCGACGGCCGCATCCGCACACGACCTCCTTCACCCCTGGTCATCGGTCACGGTCGCCTGTCACCGTCGTCCGTGTCCGTCCGGGAAACGTTACGGCGGTACGACGACGGGTCGCCAGCACGCATTACCGCCGCCGCGGAGCAGGCTTCGTTACGATCCTTGGCGACGCGGAGTTCGCCGTACCGGTGAGGGGGCTGGTGTGATCCACCTTCAGCTCCTGGGACCACCGCGGGTGATGCGCGACGACGTCGCAGTGGTCTTCGACACCCGCAAGGCGATGGCCCTGCTGGCGCACCTCGCCCTCGCTGAGGCTCCCCGACCCCGCGACGCGCTGGCGGACCTGTTGTGGCCGGACGCGGAGCTGGATCGTGCCCGCTCGGCGTTGCGGCGCACACTGTCCAGCCTGCGCAGCGGCATCGGGTCGGAGCATCTCGAGGCCACGCGCGACCACGTCCGCCTGGTCACCGGACCCCGGATGCTCGTCGACGTCAGCCGCTTCCGCGAGCTGCGGGCAGCGGGGGACCTCGATGCGGCGGTGGCACAGTTCCGCGGCGCGTTCCTCGAGGGGTTCTCCGTGCGGGGGGCGCCGGACTTCGAGGCGTGGGTGGAGGGAGCCGACGAGTCGCTCCGGCGGGAGCTGACGGAGGCGCTGGCCGGGCTCGGCACCGCCAAGGAGTCCGCGGGGGACCTCCCGGGCGCCATGGCGGCGGTCCGGCGGTGGCTGGCTCTGGACCCTCTGCACGAGCCGGCACACCAGGCGCTGATCCGGCTCCACGCCGCCACCGGTGACCGAGCGGGCGCGGTGGCACAGTACCGAGCGTGCGTGGGGGTGCTGTCTCGCGAGCTCGGGGTGCGGCCCCTGACGGCGACCACCGAGCTCTACGAGGCAGCCAGCCGGGGGTTCGTGGGTTCGAGCTCTTTCGCGGACCCTCGGCGATCCCCGGGCCCCGACCTGTCTGCTGGGATCGCAGCACCGCTGCCGCCGCTCGTCCCTGCCTTCGTGGGTCGTGACGAGGACCTGGCTGACCTCCTGGCCGCACATCGTGGCGTCGCCTCCGACGGGCGAGTGGCGCTCGTCGAGGGTGAGTCGGGCATCGGCAAGTCGAGGCTGGTCAACGAGGCGCTCACCGTCGTGCGTGCCGCCGGGGGAGTCGTGCTCAGCGGACGCTGCTACGAGGACGAGAGCGGTCTGGCCTTCGGTCCCGTCGTCGACCTGCTGCGGGACCGGCTCCGCCACGACGACACCTGGGTCCCCGAGGTCGGGAGCATGGTGCGGACCGAGGCAGCTCGGCTGCTTCCCGAGCTCGCCGGCAGTCACGGCGGGCGGCCGCCGGAGCCGTTCGACCAACCGGGGGCGGAGAGCCGTTTCCTGGCCGCGGTGTGGGACCTGCTGACCGACGCGACCACCGGGCCGGTGCCGGGCGTCCTGGCCATCGACGACGCCCAGTGGGCCGACGAGGCGACGCTCCGACTGCTCGCCTACGGCATCCGCCGGCTGGCCGGTCGGCCGCTGCTGGTCGTCATCGGCTGGCGCACCCCTGCTGACCACCCGGTACGCCGTGCCGCGCTCGCCGCGACCCGGGCCGGTGGATCGGTGCACGTCGTTCCCGACCGACTGGATGAGGCGGCGGTGGCCGAGATGGTCGCCTCGGTGCGCTCCGAGACGCCTGACCCGTCCGCCGTTCGACGCCTGTGGGAGTCCACCCGCGGGGTGCCGCTCCAGCTGGTCGAGCGGCTCCGAAGGCCGGAGGACGAGACCGATCGACCGGGCGGGACCCATGCGCTGGTCCGTGCCGGGCTGGCCGACGTCAGCGAACAGGGGCGGCAGGTCCTGGCTGCCGCCGCCGTGCTCGGGCGACGGTTCGACCTCGAGGTGGTGCGCGCGGTCAGCGGCCGCACCGAGGACGAGACCGCCTCTGCCCTGCGGGAGCTCGTGCAGCGGGGCGTGCTGCGCCGTCGGGACGACGCCTTCGACTTCGAGCACGACCTCGTGCGCGCCGTGGTCACCGAGGAGACCAGTCTCGCGCGGCGCAGGCTGCTGCACGCTCGGGCGGCCGACGCGATCGCCGGTCCGCCGGCCGCGCTGGGTCGCCACCTCCAGCTCGCCGGCCGGGAGGCGGACGCCGCGCTGGCCTACCTCGAGGCGGGGGAGGAGGCGCGAGCGCTGTTCGGCAACGACGAGGCGCTCGGTCATGTGCGGACCGCGTTGAGTCTCGGCCACCCGGACCGCACCCGCCTCCACGTGATCGTCGCCGACCTCGAGACGAGGCTGGGGGACTACGCCGGAGCCCTGGCGAGCCTGGAGGTCGCGGCCGCGGGTTGTGCGCCCGAGGAGCTGGGCGGCGTGGAGCACCATCTCGGCCGGTTGCACCACCGCCGGGGGGAGCATGCCTTGGCTCGGGCCCACCTGCTCGCTGCGCTCGACGGGACGCCCGAGGCCGATCTTCGGGCGCGGGCCTCGCTCACCACGGACCTGGGCCTGGCCACCCATGCGCTCGGCGATCGCGACGGTGCCCGCTCACTCGCTCGAACGGCGGTCGCGCTCGCGGACGGGGCGCGGGACCCCCGGGTGCTGGGGCAGGCGAGGAACCTGCTCGGGATGGTGGCGACGACCGACGGCGACACGGACGAGGCGCTGGCCGACCTCGCTCAGGCTCGGCGGATCGCCGAGGGCCTGGACGACCCTGACCTCCTGGTGGCGGTGCTCAACAACCTCGCGCTCGCCCATCGGGCTCGGGGCACGCTGGACCAGGCGTTGGAGCTGACCACGACCGCCCTGGACCTCTGCAACAGGCTGGGTGACCGCCACCGCGAGGCGGCGCTGCACAACAACCGGGCCGACCTGCTCCATGCACTGGGCCGTGGGGAGGAGGCGATGGAGCACCTGAAGGCGGCGGCGCGGATCTTCACCGACGTCGGCGTCGAGGAGCAGCCTCGCCCGGAGATCTGGAAGCTGGTCCGCTGGTGAGCTGCGCTGCCCCGGCTGCGGCTCGGCCGTTCATCCCCAGGTCAGCTGGTACTTCTCCAGGATCGGCGTCGTGGCCCCGAGGTCGGCCTCGCAGCCGAACGGCGCGAGCAGCGCCTCCAGATCCATGTCCTCGTCCGCGAGGTCGATCAGGTGGAAGGCGTGTTCGAGTCCTCCGGGAGTGATGATCTCCAAGAGTCGGGCGGGTGCGTCCTCGGCGTTCCAGAAGGTGTGCCACTCACCGCGTGGTTTCACCACCAGGTCTCCCGCGTTCGCCGTCAGCTCGGTTCCCCCGGCGCTGAACCCGACCGTGCCTTCGAGGACCATGCTGAACTCGTCCTCGTGCCTGTGCCGATGCATGGGCGCGGCGATGCTGCGGGGGGCGAGCAGGTGCTCGACCAGACCGACGCGACCTCCGAAGTCGTCGGAGTCGACGAGGAAGCGATCCCGGCAGCCCGCGGGCGGACCGAGGATCTCCCCTGACCCGCTGGTGATGATGTGTGCCATCCCTCATCCTGCAGCGCGCCACCCGGGACCTGTCGAGGGCCACTCGGCCCTGTTCGGTGAGCAAAGACAGCGGACGCCCCCGAGCGTTGCTCGGGGGCGTCCGGTGGTTCGTCGTGCTGTGGGTCAGTGACCGGGGCGGATGGGTTCCTCGGCGGGGCCGACCGAGCGGCCGTCGTACTGGTGACCGTCCGCGGCGTGACCGGCGAGGGCCGCCTGCTTCTCCGCCTCGAGCTCGTGATCGGCGTGGTGGTGCGCCTGCTCGAGCTCGTCACGGGTCGGCACGGCGACGTTGTCGGCGAACCACAGCTTCGACAGCCGCGAGCGCAGCTGCATGACCTTGAGCTGACGGGCCTTGACGCCGTTCGCGTCGGTCTCCGACGGCGCGTGGTAGACCTCGTCGCGGTGACCCGCCGTGAGGGTGTACGCCGACTCCACCGAGATCGGCAGGTGCCGCTCGGAGTAGCCGCCCTCGGGGGAGCGCATGATCACGCCGGTCTCGTAGCCGTGCAGGAGCTTCTCCGCGTCCTGGCGCTGCAGCGAGATGCACCAGCGACGGACCAGGATGAAGGCCAGCGGCGGCGCCACGAACACCGCACCTCGCATGAAGTAGGTGATCGTGTTCAGGTCGAGACTGAACAGGTTGGCCAGGATGTCGTTGCCGCCGGCGGCCCAGAGCAGGCCGTAGAGCGTCATCATCGCGACCAGGAACGCTGTCCGGTTCGGAGCGTTGCGCGGGCGCTGCAGCAGGTGGTGCTCGCTCTTGTCGCCGGTGATCCACGCCTCGATGAACGGGTACGCCATCATCGCGCCGAGGATCACGAAGGGCAGGATCTGCCCGGGGATCATGACGTTCCAGCTGAGTGTGACCCCGAAGATCGAGGTCTCCCAGCCCGGGAAGATGCGCAGCAGCCCCTCGGCCAGACCCATGTACCAGTCCGGTTGGGAACCCGCGGTCACCTCGGCCGGGTTGTAGGGGCCGTACTTCCACACCGGGTTGATCGACAGCAGGCCACCCATGAGGGCGGTGACGCCGAAGACGATGAAGAAGTAGCCGCCGGCCTTGGCGGCGTAGATCGGCATCATCGGGTAGCCGACGACGTTCTTCTCGGTGCGGCCGGGCCCGGGCCACTGGGTGTGCTTCTGGAAGACCAGCAGCATCATGTGGGCGCCGATCAACCCCAGCAACAACCCTGGGATGAGGAGCACGTGGGCGATGTAGAGCCGTGGAATGATCACCTCGCCCGGGAACTCGCCGCCGAACATGAAGAACGACATGTAGGTGCCGACCACCGGTGTGGCCTTCACCAGGCCGTCCGCGATGCGGAGGCCGGTGCCCGAGAGCAGGTCGTCGGGGAGCGAGTAGCCGGCGAAGCCCTCGAGGATGCCCAGGAGCAGCAGCACGCCGCCGATCATCCAGTTCAGCTCACGCGGCTTGCGGAACGCACCGGTGACGAAGACGCGGATCAGGTGGACGAACATCGCGGCCACGAAGAGCATGGCGGCCCAGTGGTGCATCTGCCGCATGAGCAGACCGCCGCGGACGTCGAAGGAGATGTGCAGCGTCGACTCGTAGGCCTCCGACATCTCCAGGCCGCGGTAGGGCTGGTAGGAGCCGTCGTAGATGACCTCGCCCATGCTCGGCTTGTACCAGAGCGTGAGGAAGACGCCGGTGAGCAGCAGGACCACGAAGCTCCACAGCGCGATCTCGCCGAGCATGAAGGACCAGTGGTCGGGGAAGACCTTGCGCAGCTGCTTCTTGCTCAGCGTGGCCATGCCGGTGCGCTCGTCGGCCCAGTTGGCGACGGCACCGGCGGGGTTCTTCTTGGCCGGCTTGCGCGGTGACTTGGCGGCGGTGGTGCTGGTGCTCATGGATCAGCCTCTTTCCCAGAAACTCGGGCCGACGGGCTCCAGGAAATCGCTGGTGGCGATCAGGTAACCCTCGGAGTCAACTGCCAGAGGCAGCTGGGGAAGGGCCCGCGCTGCGGGTCCGAAAATAACCTTGCCATTGTCTGCCAAATCGAAGGTCGACTGGTGGCACGGGCAGAGCAGGTGGTGCGTCTGCTGCTCCCACAGGGAGATGGGGCAACCCACGTGCGTGCAGATCTTGGAGTAGGCCAGGATGCCGCCCACACCCCAGTCGGCCTTGTCCTCGTCGGGGGTGATGTCGTCGGGCTCCATGCGTACGACGATGATCGCCGCCTTGCCCTTCTCGACGAGCTGGTCGTGACCCTCGATGGTCTCCTCGCCGTAGGGCTCGCCGTTGTAGAAGATCTCGGGCTCGGCGTTGATGAGCTGACCGATCTCGACGAACTCGGGCTTGATCGGGGTGCCGGCGACGTCGTTGACGACGCGCATGCCCTCGGTCCAGACGGTCTTGTACCACTCCTTCGGGGGGAGCGGGCCGAGGTCGCGCAGCGCCACGATGGCGGGCAGCCCGAGGGCGCCGACGGCGCCGAGGAGCGAGTTGCGGATGAGGGGACGACGGGCGATGCCGGAGTCGTCGATGCCCTGCTGCAGGGCGCCGATGGCCTCCTCACGGTCGGCGTCGGAGGAGCGGATCGCGTGACGGTCCTCGGAGATCTCCTCGTCGTTCATCAGCTTGCGTGACCACTGGATGGCGCCGATGCCGATGCACAGCAGCGCCAGGCCCAGGGTGACGCCGAGGGCGACGTTGGAGGCGCCGAAGCCGAGGACGATCGTGGGCTCGTCGCCGATGTCGAAGACGAAGTAGGCGACGCAGAACGCCAGTGACATGACCGTGGCGAAGCCGAAGAGGCCGGCGATCTGCCGCTCCGCGCGCTTCTCGGCCCGCGGGTCGACGTCGGTGGGTCGTGGCTGGTGGGCGGGCATGCCCGGGTCCGCGATCGGGCCGACGCCGTCGCGGGTGTCGCGCTCGGCGGGGGTCTGCCCGGTGCCGCTGGTGCGGTCGATCTCGGTCACGCCTGTGCCCCCTTCCGGGAGGTTCGTGCGGTGTGGGAGGCGATCCAGATCGCGAAGCCCACGAGGGAGCCGATGCCGACGACCCAGGCGAACATGCCCTCGCTCACGGGGCCGAGGGCGCCCATGGCGGATCCGCCGTAGTTCGGCGCGTCCTCGATGCTCTGCAGGTAGGCGATGATGTCGCGCTTCTGCTCGGGGTAGAGCACCTCGTCGGAGAACACCGGCATCTGCTGCGGGCCGGTGATGAGCGCCTCGTAGATGTGGACGGGCTCGACGCCGACCAGGGTGGGGGCGTACTTGCCGCCGGGCAGCGCGCCGCCCGTGCCGGCGAAGTTGTGGCACGCCGTGCAGTTGGTGCGGAAGAACTCGCCACCGCGGACGATGGCCTCCTCGCGCTCCTCCTCGGGGATGGTCTCCGGGTCGTACAGCTCAGCGTCAGGGATGGCCGGGCCGGGGCCCAGGCTGGCGACGTACGCCGCGAGCGCTGCGGTCTCCTCCTCGGTGTAGACCGTCGCCTTGTCCGGTGCCTGCGCGCCGGGGGCGGCCATGGGCATGCGGCCGGTGCCGACCTGGAAGTCGACGGCGGCGGCGCCGACGCCGACCAGCGAGGGGCCGTACTGACCGCTCTCGGTGGTGATGCCCTCACCGTTCTTGCCGTGGCACGACGAGCAGCCGACCAGGAACAGCTCGCGTCCCTGGGTCACCTGGTCCTCGGTGGCCGCGTCCTCGGCGGAGGCCGGCGCGAAGGCGGAGTAGAACCCGCCCGTCATGAGCAGGGCGAGGAGCAGCACCACGGGACCGGCGATTCGGCTGCGCCGGCCGGCGGAAAGTCGAGCACTCAGGATTCGCACTTGTCTGTCCTCGTTGTCCCTCTACTCAGTGTTCGTGCGGTCGGGGTGTGCGGATGGCTCATTGCAGGACGTAGATCGTGAAGAACAGCGCGATCCACACCACGTCGACGAAGTGCCAGTAGTAGGACACGACGATCGAGGTGACCGCCTGCTCGTGGGTGAACTTGCGCGCCAGGTAGGTGCGGCCCAGGACGAACAGGAAGGCGATCAGGCCGCCGGTGACGTGGAGGCCGTGGAAGCCGGTGGCGAGGTAGAAGGACGAGCCGTAGGCGGAGGACGACAGCGTGAGGCCCTCGTGGACGAGCTCGGTGTACTCCAGCGCCTGGCCGCCGATGAACACGGCGCCCATCACGTAGGTGAGGATGAACCACTCGCGCAGCCCCCAGCCCCGGACGTTGGACAGCTTGCCGGTCCGGCCGACGTGGCCGCGCTCGGCGGCGAAGACGCCGAGCTGGCAGGTCACCGACGACAGCACCAGGATCACGGTGTTCGTCGTGGAGAACGGGATGTTGAGCAGCTCGGTCTCCTGCGCCCACAGCTCGGGGCTCACCGCACGGATCGTGAAGTAGGCCGCGAAGA
This sequence comes from uncultured Actinomycetota bacterium, assembly GCA_963721555.1. Classification (GTDB taxonomy): domain Bacteria; phylum Actinomycetota; class Actinomycetes; order Propionibacteriales; family Nocardioidaceae; genus Marmoricola_A. The sequence goes on from CAVRJU010000009.1 coordinate 824,149, forward strand.
GGGCAGCGAAGAACATCAGCTCCGAGGAGAGCCACACGATGGTGCCGACGCTGACCATGCTCGGTCGGTCGTGATGCCCGTGGAGCCGGGACGCGGGGATGACTGCTGTCGATGTCGCCACGAGCGCCATTATGTCGTGAACCCTCGCCGGAGGCACCCCGACCCCCGCCCCGAACTGGTCATCTTCTTCACACCGTGACGTAGACGCAGCAGGGCTGTCCGGATTGCCCGATCCCTGGGCACTGCTGTGGATAAATGGGTCGGACCTGTTTTCGAGCTTGCACACCCCGATCAGGTCGTACGACGTGCCGCGGGCTCTGCGGGCCACGCGTCGTCGTCGGGGCCGCCACCTGCCCGAGGTCCCGACGAGTACCATCGTCGCGTGACCGACGCCCCGCAGCCGACCACGCCCCTGTCCGTCCTCGTCTACAGCGACGACAGCCACACGCGTGAGCAGGTCATGCTGGCCCTCGGCACGCGGCCGCACCCCGACCTCCCCCCGGTGGACTACATCGAGGTCGCCACGGAGCCGATGGTGATCCGTCACCTCGACGCCGGCAGCATCGACCTGGCCATCCTGGACGGCGAGGCGGTCCCCGTCGGCGGGCTGGGCATCGCGCGGCAGCTCAAGGACGAGATCTTCAACTGCCCCCCGGTCCTGGTGCTCACCGGCCGCCCGGAGGACGCGTGGCTGGCCACCTGGTCACGGGCCGAGGCCGCCGTACCCCACCCGCTGGACCCCCTGCTGCTGGCCGAGACCGTGATCCGGCTGCTGCGTGGACGCGTCCCGGCCGCACGCTGAGCACCCGGTGACCTCCACCTGGCCCGAGGTGCTCTCGGCCCTGACCGCACGCGCCGACCTCTCCAGCACGCAGGCGACGTGGGCCATGGAGGAGATCCTGGCCGGCGCGGCCAGCCCGTCGCAGATCGCCGGGTTCGCGGTCGCGCTGCGCACCAAGGGCGAGACCGTCGAGGAGCTCGGCGGCCTCGTCGACGCGATGTTCGCCCACGCCCGCCCGCTCGACCTGCCGGGCCGCTGGCTGGACGTCGTCGGCACCGGGGGAGACCGGTCGATGTCGGTCAACATCTCGACGATGGCGGCGATCGTGGCCGCCGCCACGGGCGCCCCCGTGGTCAAGCACGGGAACCGGTCCGCCTCCTCCAAGGCCGGCACCGCGGACGTCCTCGAGGAGCTCGGCGTCCGGCTCGACCTGTCGCCGGAGGACGTGGCGCGGGTCGCCCACGAGGTCGGCATCACCTTCTGCTTCGCCCCCGCCTTCCACCCGGCGCTGCGGCACGCGGCCGTGCCGCGCCGTGAGCTCGGGATCGGGACCACCTTCAACGTGCTCGGGCCGTTGGCCAACCCGGCGCGTCCGGCGGCCCAGGCGATCGGCTGCGCCGACGTCCGGATGGCGCCGCTGATGGCCGGCGTCTTCGCCCGTCGCGGCGTGGACGCCTGGGTCTTCCGTGGCGAGGACGGCCTCGACGAGCTGACGACCACGGGCGCCTCTCGGGTGTGGGCGGTGCGCGGCGGAGCCGTCACGGAGGCGCGGGTGACCCCGGGCGACGTCGGTCTCGAGCAGAGCGCCCCCGAGTCGCTGCGCGGTGGCGACGTGACCCACAACGCCCAGGTCGTGCGCGACCTGCTCGCGGGGCGGCCGGGTCCGGTGCGGGACGCCGTGGTGCTCAACGCCGCCGCCGGGGTGGCGGTGCACGCCGGGGGCGAGGGTGAGGTCGTCGACCAGCTGCGCGCGGCGAGGCCGCAGGTCGAGGCCGCCATCGACAGCGGTCGGGCCGCCGGCCTGCTGGAGCGCTGGGTGGCCGCGACCCGCGCCTGACTCTCCTGGACGGTCCGGGCCGCCGGCTCAGTCGAGCTCGAGCACGTACGTCGTACCGTCGCGGCGGAAGCCGACGCGGTCGTAGTAGGGCGCGACCATCCCGGGCGGGGTGACGACGCGACGGAAGCCGGCCTCGCGGAGCACGGTGCTGCGTCGCCAGACGAACTCGCCGGGGGAGAAGTCGCGGTAGCGGCGCGTCACGAAGTCGAGCAGCACGTGCGCGGTGCCGTCGTCGTCGTCGTGCAGGAGCACGACGCCGACGGTCTCGTCGCCGTGGAGCACGAGGAAGGCGCGGCGGCCGGCGGCGGCTCCGTCCCAGACGAAGTCGGGCTGGAAGGTGAGGATCTCCTCGCTGTGCTGGCGCAGCGTGTAGCGCAGGTACTCGTCCTCGGGGCCCACCTCGATGACCGAGAAGGCCGTGGTGTCGTGGCGCTGGCGCATCAGCACGACGAGGTAGTAGGCGTTGATGAGGGTGAGCACGCCGTTCATCGCGACCATCGACCACACCTCGATGAGGGCGTTGAAGCCGGTGAGGACGAGGGAGGCCACGAGGTTCAGGAGCCGGAAGCGGATCACCCGCGCCTGCAGCAACGAGACGACCAGCAGCACCGACCCGGCCCAGCCGAGCGCGTCGAGCCAGCTCATGCGCGTCACCCTAGCGGTCGGCGGCGGCGCTCGCCCCCGCGCCGGCACGCGGTCAGAGCGTGACGGTCGAGCCGGAGCGGGCCGAGGCCAGCAGGGCTTCGGCCACCTCCACCACGCGTGTCGCCTCGGCGAGGCCGACGACGTGGTCGTGCAGGCCGAGGACGGCGTCGCGGAAGCAGGTCAGCTCCACGGCCAGGGGCTCCGGCTTCGCGATCGCGTAGCGGATCACGTCGCCCTGCACGACCCCCTTGAACGACCGCAGCGTCTCCCACTCCACCGGCGCGACGCCGTTGGCGTAGAAGGTGAGGTCCATCGCCACCGTGTCGGCGACCAGGCTGCCGCGCTCGCCGGTGACGACGGTGATCCGCTCCTTGAGCGGAGACAGCCAGTTGACGACGTGGTTGGCGACGATGCCGTTGTCGAGCATCGCGACGGCCGTGACGAGGTCCTCGTGGGCGCGCCCGGAGCGGTGCGCCGTGTGCGCACTCACCGAGCGGTACGCCGAGCGCGTCACCCATGCGGTGAGGTCGATGTCGTGGGTGGCGAGGTCGAGAGCGACCCCGACGTCGCCGATGCGGGCCGGGTAGGGGCCGGTGCGCCGCGTGGCCACCTGGTAGATCTCGCCGACCTGCCCGTCGTCGAGCCGTCGCCGCATCTCCTGCAGAGCGGGGTTGTAGCGCTCGATGTGACCCACGCCGGCGACGAGCCCGGTCCCGGCGAAGGCCTCGACGAGGGCGCGACCGTCGTCGACGGAAGCAGCGACGGGCTTCTCGATGAGGGTGTGCACCCCCGCGCCCGCGAGCCGTCGACCGAGGTCGAGGTGGGTCGAGGTGGGGGTGGCGACCACGGCGAGATCGGGCTCGAGGGCCAGCAGGTCGTCGACGCTGTCCCGTAGGGGAAGGTCGGTGGCGGTGGCACGCTCTCCCGTCAGGGCGGGGTCGTGGACGCCGACCAGGTCGACGCCCTCGAGCGCGCCGAGGGCCCGGGCGTGGTGGCGTCCCATCTGGCCCAGGCCCACGAGCACGGCGCGGAGCTCGCTCATCGGGGCACCTCCTCACGGACCGCTGCGATCACGCGGGCCACGTCGTCGTCGGACAGGTAGGGGTGCATGGGCAACGACAGCACCTCGGCGCAGGCGAGCTCGGTCGCGGGCAGGTCGACCTGCACGTCGTACGCCGGGAGCCGGGGGACCGGGGTCGGGTAGAAGACGTTGGTCTGGATGCCGCGCGCCAGCAGGCGCTGCTGCACCTCGTCGCGAGCGGTCACCCTCATCGTGAACTGGTGGTAGACGTGCTCGTTGCCCTCGGCGACGAACGGCAGCCGCAGTCCCTCCAACCCGTGGCGGTAGGCGTCCGCGACGGCGCGACGGCGGGCGTTCAGCTCCGGGAGGCGCCGCAGCTGCACCCGCCCGATGGCCGCGGCCACGTCGGTCATGCGGTTGTTCAGCCCGACGAGCTCGTTGGCGTAGCGCGTCTCCATGCCCTGGTTGCGCAGCATCCGGGCCCGGCGGGCGAGCTCCGCGTCGGCGAACGTGATGAGTCCGCCCTCACCGGTGGTGAGGTTCTTGGTGGCGTAGAAGCTGAAGGCCCCGGCGTCGCCGAGGCTGCCGGCGTATCCGTCTCGGCTCCGCGCGGCGTGGGCCTGCGCGGCGTCCTCGAGCAGGAACAGCCCGTGGCCGGTCGCCAGGGCCGCGAGCGTCGTCCATGGCAGCGACCTGCCCGAAGAGGTGGACGGGCACGATGCCGGCCGTCCGGGGCCCGATGGCGGCCGCCGCCGCGGCCGGGTCGAGGCAGAAGGTGTCGGCGTCGATGTCGGCGAAGACGGGGGTGGCTCCGGTCAGCGCCACCGCGTTCGCCGTCGCGGCGAAGGTGAAGGCGGGGACGACGACCTCGTCGCCCGGGCCGATGCCTGCCGCGAGCAGCGCCACGTGCAGCGCGCTGGTGCCGGAGTTCACCGCGACGGCGTGCTGCGCGCCGAAGGCGTCGGCGAATTCCTGCTCGAAGGCCGCGACCTCGGCCCCCTGCGTCAGCCGCCCGCTGGCGAGCACCGCTGCGGCGGCGGCTTGTTCCTCGGCGCCGAGGACGACGCGTACGGCGTCGACGGTCTGCTGGGTCACGAGATCTCCCGGAGCTCGTCGTCGACCTCGGTGAAGCGCTGCCCGGTCACAGGACAGGTCCAGGCGCCCTCGCCCGTGGGCGTCAGGCGTCGTCCGCTGGGTCCGACCCAGCCGATCCGCCGGGCAGGGACGCCGGCGACCAGGGCGAAGTCGGGCACGTCCTGGGTCACGACCGCTCCGGCGGCCACCATGGCCCAGCGTCCGATGGTCACCGGCGCCACGCAGACGGCCCGGGCGCCGACGGAAGCGCCACGACGTACGACGACCGCGACGGGGTGCCAGTCCGCACCCGTCTTGGCCCGGCCGTCGGGGTCGACGGCGCGGGGGTGGAGGTCGTTGGTGAGCACGGCGGCCGGTCCGATGAAGACGCCGTCCTCCAGGACGGCCGGACGGTAGACGAGCGCAGCCGCCTGGACCTTCACGCGGTCGCCGACCACGACGCCGGCATCGATCGTGGCGCCGCGCCCGACCACGCACTCCTCCCCGATGCGCGCCCCGGCACCCACCTGGGCCAGGCCCCACACCCGTGAGGTCGAGCCGATGACGGCATCGGGCGCGACGTCAGCGGTCTGCTCGAGCATCGCGCCTCCTCAGGAACGCGCCCGACGTCGGCTGCGCCGCACCGTGCCACAGGAGGTACGCCGACAGGGCTGCAACGGCACCGAGCACCCAGGGCGAGACGAGGACCCAGTCACCGTTCGCAATCCCCGGGCTCTCAGGGATCTCGCGAGCGGCGGTCACCGCGGGGCTCAGAGCCTGGGCCAACGTGTACAGCACCCCGGCGGCCAACGCGGCCGGCTTCCAGAGCGAGACGGAGGCGCGGTCCATCGCGGAGCCGCAGAGCATCAAGAAACCCAGGGAGAAGGGGATCGTGTATCGGCCCTGCCACGCGATGCCGTACTCGTCGAACGTGCCGATCGTGAGGCCCAGGGGGACCAGCAGCGCCAGCACCATCACGACGCTGATCGCCAGGCGTTCCGAGCGCACTGCGAACCGGTAGGCCATGGCGACGAACCACACGACCACGAGCAGGTAGAAGGCATAGACCGCCATCGGCGCTGGAACGTTGCGGTAGGGAAAGGCCCCGATGCTCTGGAAGGTCCAGGCGATCAGGGACTTGACGAGCGCCTCGGTCTTCTCGCCCACGCTCATGTCGAGCTCGTCGGGCACCTTGCCGATGGTGAGCGAGCTCGACGTGACGATCCACCCGAGGCTCAGCAGCGTGACGACCAGCACGACACCGGCAGCAACAAGGACGGCTCGGTCGGTCACGAGGCGACGGAAGGCCGCGCGGCGATCGGGCGCGCTCAGCAGGACGGCGGCCAGGATGAGGAGGGCCCACAGAGGGCCGAGCGAGCGGATCGTCACCAGGACCGACGCGGACACCGTCCCGATCAGCAGCAACCGACCCCTGGCAGGGACGTCATCACTGCGCACCAGGCCGAGGAGCGCGGCCCACAGGCCGAGGCCCGCTGCCATCTCGAGGCCGTTGGGCGCTGCCATGGACGTGCTGAACACCATGACGGGGCTGCAGGCCAGTGCCGCTCCGAGATACGGCCAGCCGGTCCGGGCCGTGGAGCGCAGCGCGACGAGCCCCAGGACCATCAGTCCCCAGCACAGGAGCGCCCCGGCGATCCGCATGGCGTAGAGAGCCGCGGCGCCGTCGAACGGGAGCGACGGGACCCCGACGAGCGCGTAGAAGAGCGGGTGGTAGCGCCCGGCACCGGTGGCCACCTCGGTGCCGTCCGAGCGCTCGGTCCCGACGCAGTCGGCCTCGTCCGTGTAGCCGAGACGCTTGCACTCCGGGTACGCCGCCCGGACGATGTCGTCCGGGACGGTGACCAGAGCTCCGGTCCCGCGCGTCGCGTCACTCGGGTCGGCGCGGATGTCGCCGCGAGCGACTGCCGCGGAGCGGTAGACGTGGTCGAACTCGTCGCTCGCCCGGAACGGGGGGACGGCGAGGATCCAGACGGCTTGGAGGATCAAGAGCCCGGCCGCCATCAGGCGGACCGAGGGAATCCTCGTGCTCCCTGCGCTGCCCTTCGAGCTCTCCTGCACGCTCCGGTCATCGATCACGGGCTGTTCTCTTGGATGTCGAGGTAGAGCGCCGTGATGAGCAGGTGGAAGCCCGTCAACAACGGACCGAACGACAAGATGATGGTGCCGGGGCTCGCTACCGGCGGGCCCAGGGTGTTGACGACGACGAACACGCCCACTGCGAGGCCGAAGAGGACGAAGGCCAGGCCGGAGAAGAACATCAGGGCCACCGGGGAGAAGGACTGGACGACGTACTTCCACCACATGCGGTACCAGAACCCCCTCCAGAGCTGCCGCAGGATGCGGGGGGCCACCGAGGACAGCCGGATGCCCGACACCTCGTCGCCGTAGCTGGCGGGCACGGGGACGTCCTTCGCAGGGACGCGGAGGACGTTGAGCTGGATGAGGAGGTCGTTCTCGAACTCGTAGCGATGGGCGATCCGGTCGAACTCGAGACGTTCCAGGGCTGATCTGCGGATCGCGGTGTAACCGTTCTGGGGGTCGAAGAGGTTCCAGTAGCCCGACGCGGCCTTCGTCAGGAACGAGAGCACCACGTTGCCGAGGATGCGGTGCCGGGGCATGCCGCGGAACGATCCAGGTCCGAAGAACCGGTTGGCCTTGGTGAAGTCTGCGGCGCCGTCGGCGATCGGGTCGAGGAGCGCAGGGAGGAAGGTCGGGTCCATCTGGGCGTCACCGGCCATGACCACGCACACGTCGGCGCCGAGCTCGAGGGCTCGGCGGTGCCCCGCGAGGATCGCCCCTCCGACGCCCTGGTTCTCCGTGAGGGTGATGAGCTCCAAGCGAGGGTCGAGGGTGTCGCTCGCAGCCTGGGAGGTCTCGTCCTTGCTGGCGTCATCGACGACCACGACGAGGTCCACGAGGTCGGGTGCTGTCGTGACGACGCGCCCCACCAGTCGTTCCTCGTTGTGCGCCGGAACCACGATCGCCACACGAAGGTCGCGGTACATCGTCCGCCTCCTCAGCCTCAGTGACGTGATTCAACCCCACATGCGGCGCGGGTGGAGGGATTTGGCGATCTCCCAACACGCCGGGGGCGGGACCGTCGACCCTCGGACCCGGGTCTCTGAGTCAGTCGAGCCCGAGGGAGAAGGCGGCCTCGAGGTCGTGGCGTGAGTGGCTGCGGAAGGCGATGTGGGTCTCGGTGGCGGTGACACCGGGAACCTTGTTGAGGTGGTCGGCGACGACGAGTGCGATCTCCTCGTGGGTCCGCACGCGGACCATGACGATCAGGTCGATCTGCCCGGTGACCGAGTAGACCTCACTGACGCCCTCCAGGTCAGCGATCGCAGCGGCGACCTCGGGGATCTTCGAGACCTCCGCGTTGACGAAGACGATGGCCGTGATCATGCGGGCACGCTATCGCGTCGGAAGCCGGCGATCGGTTCTTCGCGGTGCTTCAACGCGGACACGACCGGGCAGCTCCACTCGCCGTCGACGTGCACCAGACGGACCCCGTCGCTCTCCAGCCACCGCAGCAGTCGCTCGGTCTCCTCGACGGAGGCGGCAGGGGCCGGCCCACCGGCCCCGAGGACGGTCTCGGCGTCGCGGCGGAGGCCGAGCACCCAGGCGGCCGCATCCGCACCCGGCGGGATGACTCCGGCCGCCACCAGACGACCGGCTCGGACGACGTGGACCTCCCAGCGACCCGCCTCCTTCCGGGCGGCCACGACCTCGGCGCACCGGGTCAGGGCTGTCAGGCGTTGGGCGCGCGCGGCGCCGGTGACGAAGCTCGTCATGCGGTCGCGCGTGGCGCCGGCGTCCTCGTAGCGCTCCTGCGCAGAGAGGTCGCCGATGCGCGCCAGATGGGCCTCGACGACGGGGGTCGGGCAGCCCGTGATGACGTCGCGGACCGCCCCGACGAGATCGGCGTACGTCGTCGCGTCGACAGACTGGTCGCAGGGGGACAGGCACCGGCCGAGCTCGGCCAGCGCACAGGCGGACAGGCGGGGGAGGCGTGGCATCCGGGTAGAGCACTGGCGCAGCGGGAAGACGTGCTGCACCGCAGCCACCGCGCGCTCAGCCGACTGCTTGTTCGCGAAGGGGCCGATGACGGGGCTGTCGTCCTCGACCCGGCGCACGATCGAGAGCCGAGGCCACGCCTCCGCGGTGAGGCGGACCCAGTGGACCCGCTCGGGGAAGCGCGAACGGCGGTTGAACTTCGGCTTGTGCTCGGCGATCAGCCGCAGCTCACGCACGGCTGCCTCGAGGGCGGTGGCGCACTCGATGCCCTCCACGCGTGAGGCGAGGGTCACCATCTGACCCATGCGTGAGCGGGTCTCCGACGCGGTGAAGTAGGAACGCACCCGCTTGCGCAGGTCCTTCGACGTGCCGACGTAGAGGACCCGGTCCTGGGCGTCGCGGAAGAGGTAGACGCCCGGGGCGTGGGGGAGGTGCTCCGCGAGGTGGCGCTTCTTGCGCTGGGCGGCGGTGACCCGCGAGGTGTAGGTCTGCAGCTCCTCGAGCGTCTGCACGCCGAGGTTGCCGAGGCGGCCGATGAGCCCGTGCAGCACGTCGACAGTCGCTCGGGCGTCGGACAGGGCGCGGTGGTTCGGGGTGACCGCAGCGTCGAACAGCTGTGCCAGCGACGACAGCTTGTGGTTGCGGACCTCTCCCCGGTGGACGACCCGGCGAGCCAGGACCGCGGTGTCGAGGACGTCGAAGCGCGGCCAGGCTCGCTCCTGCTGCGCCGTGGCGTGCTTGAGGAAGCCGACGTCGAAGGGGGCGTTGTGCGCCACCAGCACGCAGTCGCGGGCGAAGGCGAGGAACTCCGGCAGCGCCACCTCGATGCGCGGGGCGGAGCACACCATCGCGTCGCTGATGCCCGTGAGCAGGGCGATGAAGGGAGGGATCGCCTGCTCGGGGTTCACCAGGGTCTGGAACTCGCCCAGCACCTCACCGCCGCGCACCTTGACCGCGCCGATCTCGGTGATCCGTGAGCCGCCGGCGGGCGAGCCGCCGGTGGTCTCGAGGTCGACGACGCAGAAGGTGAGGTCCCGCAGCGGGCGGCCCAGCTCCTCGAACGACTGCTGCTCCGCCCAGCGGGAGGTCCCGACGAGGTCGGAGGCGAGTCCTGCGGTCATGTGGACGACGGTAGGTAAACCGTCCGACACTTGCGCGCCGACGCGCGGTACGTCGTCTCGCTCCCGCTGCGTTCGAGGCCCCTTGCAGCGGCGACCGTCGATCTGTCGGCCCCCTCTGCCAGCCTCCAGGCACATCACCGACGTGGAGGTTGACATGGGACTTCGAATCGACTGCGACACCTGCCTGGTGCGCGGCCTGGCCTGCCACGACTGCGTGGTCACCGTGCTGCTCGGGCCGCCCCCCGAGACAGGGTTCGACGACGACGAGCAGCGTGCGCTGTCGGTGCTCGCCGACTCCGGGCTGGTGCCCAAGCTGCGCATGGTCGACGCCGTGGCGACCCACCTGGTCGACGACGAGCTCGCCGACGACCTCCCCGACGAGGTCGCCGACGTCGCGGGATGGTGAGGCGCTGGTGTGACGACCTCCACACCGCTGACGGCGCTGCTCGATTGGGGTCGAGCGGGTTCACCCCTTAGGGTGAGCGGCTGGTGTCTGTTGGCTGCTGGGCCTCCGCCCGGCGCAGTCACCACGTCGAGTCCGCGCCTGGCGCGGAGCCGGGGAACCATGTTCCTGGGGTGAATCGGAGCAGTTCGCGCTCGCCGCGGACCTTCGTAGGGTCTCTTTGCCGCCCGAATCCGTCAGCTAACCCGGTAGGCGCAGGACAAAGGAGAACGCCGCCGTGACCGTCGGCCGAACACGCACGGCCGGAGCCCTCGCGCTCACTGGCCTCACCGTCATCGCGACCATGGCTCCCGCCGTGGCCGCCCCCTACGACCAGGCGCGCGAGCGCGCCGCAGCCCTCGGGGCCACCGCGCAGCGCCTGAGCACCGCGCAGGAGCGGGTCACCACCGACCTGCGCGGCAGCACCCGCGAGCTCGAGCGCGTCCAGGCCCAGCTCAAGGACGTACGCGCAACGGGTCGAGAGGCCCGCAGCCAGATCGTCTCGACCCTCCTGGACGACGCCGCCTCCGGCAGCAACGAGCTTGCCCTCGACCTCTTCGCCGGCTCCCAGGACCTCGACATCGAGCTGGTCTCCGAGAAGGACACCGACCTGGTCGGCACCCAGCGGCGCGCGGCGCGCGCCGTCGAGCGTCTCGAGGAGCGCGAGCAGGAGCTGCAGATGCAGCTCCGACGTCTCGACGTCACCCGGGACCGCCAGCAGCCGAAGGTCGCGGCCGCCCAGCAGCGGGCCGACCAGGCCGTGCAGCTCGTGGAGCAGATCCGCGAGGAGCGCGCCAGCCGTGCCGCCGAGCGCGCGGAGCGCGCCGAGCGGGCCGAGCAGCAGGAGGCCGCCGAGGCGGCCACCGGAGCCTCCGCGGTCGTCTCCTACGCCCGGGCCCAGGTGGGCGACCCCTACGTCTGGGGCGCCGTCGGACCCGACTCGTTCGACTGCTCCGGCTTCACGATGGCGGCCTGGGCCCAGGCCGGCGTCAGCCTGCCGCACAACTCCGGCGCCCAGATGGGGTCGGGCACCCCCGTCTCCACCGACTCGCTGGTGCCCGGCGACCTGGTGTTCTACTACAGCCCGGTCAGCCACGTCGGCATCTATGTTGGTGACGGACAGATCGTCCATGCCGGCAACCCGGCCATCGGCGTCACCACGGCGCCGTTGCACCAGATGCCTCTTGTGGGAGCCGTTCGCCCTGGCTGACAACCACCACCCAACGCATCGGGACGAGGACGTCCCGACCACCGCAGCGCGGTCGTCGGGGCGTCCTCGTGTCGTTGTCGGCCTCGTGCTCGCCCTGCTGCTGGTCGTGGCGCTGCTCATCGGTGTGCGCTGGTGGGCGCCGGGCGAGCAGTCGGCGCGGCTCTCCGGCCCGCAGCGGTCGGCGGCACCCGCGGACGACCGTGACGCGCGTGCAGCTGCGCTGGTCGAGGCGCTCGAGAAGGACCTGCTCGCGGGTCGACCTGCGCGCGCCGCGTCGCTGGCAGGTGATGAGCCCGGCGCCGCACGGGAGCTGCGGAGCCTCGTGGTCGCCGCCCGGCAGGTCGGTCTCGCCCAGCTCGACCTGCGGTACGTCGCCGCGCTGGGCGCGTCGGAGGACGATGCTTCCGACGGGTCCGACCGGTTCGCCGTCGACGTGGAGCTGACCTGGCAGGTGCGCGGCTTCGACGACGCTCCTTCGTCCGTCGACGTGCCGGTGGTGCTGCGCGACGACGGGAGCAGGACCTGGTTCGTCACGGCACGCGAGACCCCGGCCGACCGCGCGCCGATCTGGTTCAACGACGCGGTCGACGTGCGACGACCGTCACCCGACCTCCTGGTCGTCCGCTCACGCAGCTCCACCACGCCCGTCGACCGGATCGCCCGTGAGGGTGTCCGCACCGTGCGCGACGCTCTCCCTCGCTGGGACGGCCGCGCCGTGGTCGAGGTGCCGGGCTCTGTCGCCCGCTTCGCTCGCGCGACCGGGCTCGCCACGTCGTCGGCCCGCGGGCTCGCCGCGGTCACGACCTCGAGCGCCGTGGTCGACCTGGAGGGCGGCCCGGAGCGCGTGCTGCTCAACGAGAGCGTCTACGGGCCCCTGGGTGCCGTGGGGCAGAGCATCGTGATGAGCCACGAGCTGACCCACGTCGCGGTGGGTGCGGCCTCCTCGGCCATGCCGCTCTGGCTGTCCGAGGGGTACGCGGACTACGTGGCCCTTCGGCGGAGCGACATCTCGGTCGACGTGCTCGCCGCCCAGATCCGCGAGCTGGTCCGCCGGGACGGCGCGCCGCGGGCGCTCCCGGGCCCGGACGAGTTCGACGGGGCCAACCCCGACGTGGGTGCGTGGTACGAGTCGTCCTGGCTGGCGGCGCGACTGATCGCACAGAAGTACGGCGAGCCGGCTCTCGACGACTTCTACCAGCGGGCGGACCGCGACGGCGGCACGGACGGGGCGTTCCGAGCCCTCGGCACGTCGGAGCGCGCCTTCACGAAGGCGTGGAGCGCCCAGCTCGTCGCGCTGGCCCGATGAGCGGTGACGCGCGAGCCCGCCGCGTCCTGGTGGTCACCAACGACTTCCCGCCCCGCCTCGGTGGCATCGAGAGGTTGGTGCACCAGCTGTGCGAGCGACCTGCCTGCCGACCGGGTGGTCGTCCACACGTCGTCGACCCCCGGAGATCGTGCGTTCGACCGAGGACTGGCCTACCCGGTGGTGCGCGACCCCGCGCGGATGCTGCTGCCGACACCGGCGGTCCGACGGAGAGTCGTCGAGACCTTCAGACGCCACGACTGCGACCGGGTCGTCTTCGGGGCCAGCGCACCGCTCGGGCTTCTCGGCCCCGCCCTGCGCGACGCGGGTGCTGAGCACGTCCAGGCCCTGACGCACGGGCACGAGGTCTGGTGGGCTGCGCTCCCCGGCACCCGACAGCTGCTCCGGCGGATCGGCGACAGCACCGACGACCTCACCTACGTCAGTGAGTACTGCCGCGACCGCATCGCGCCGGCGCTGAGCCCGGCGGCCCGAGCGAGGTTCCGCCGCTACGTCATCGAGGTGGACCGTGAGCGCTTCCGCCCGGGCTGCGGGGGAGCGGAGGTGCGCGCGGAGCTGGGCATCCCTGCCACGGCGCCGGTGGTGGTCTGCGCGGGGCGTCTCGTGCGCCGCAAGGGCCAGGACACGCTGATCGCGTTGTGGCGCGAGGTGCTCGAGGCCTTTCCCGACGCCTGGTTGCTCATCGTCGGCGACGGGCCCGATCGGCAGCGGCTCCGGGGGATGGCGAGAGCGCTGGGCGTGCGGCCACCGGGTGGTGTTCACCGGCGCGGTTCCGTTCGAGCAGATGCCGCCGCACCTCGACGCGGGCGACGTCTTCGCGATGCCGGCGCGATCTCGCTGGTTCGGCCTCCAGGTCGAAGCCTTCGGCATCGTCTACGCCGAGGCGGCAGCCTGTGGACTCGAGGCTCGCGGGCAGCTGGTAGCGGGGGCACGAGCGAGGCCGCTCGACGCTAGTCCCAACGACAGGTGAGCCCGTGTCGGCTGCGCACCGTGCGGAGCTAGCAGCTGGCAGCCGTCGAAGCTTGTCCGGTGATCTCGTCGCAGGTCACTTGGAAGAGACCGACGACCTGCTCGCCCAAGGCGAAGATGATGATGACGACACAGCCGCAATGGCAACCACGAGCAAGCCCGTACTCTGTAGCGCTGGCTCCCCGCTCGTCGTCATGACGGATACCCACGTGCCGTGCCTCCGCGTTCAGTGGTGCCGCAAGACACTGAGGGGTGAAGCCTGACGGCTCCACCCCTCAACGAGGCTCGTCAGCTGCAGTTGGCGGTCGTGGACGCGCTCGCCTTGATCGTCGTGCAGGTGTCGGTGAAGACCTCCTTCGACGACACCACCGAGCGCGAAGACGATGAGGACGATGAGGGCGGCGATGGCGGCGACGAGCAGGCCGTACTCGACGGCGGAGGCTCCGGTCTCCTCGTCGCGACGGACGAGCCGCTGGATGTGCTCAAGCATGATGATCTCCCAGTTGATTCGTGGGGCGGGTTCGGGTAACCCCCACTCACAAGAAATAGTGCAGCACACCGAGGATATATCCATCGGCGGATTGGGTAGCGTGCCTCTGCTAAATGGCTGAACAGTCCGCCGCGGGAGTAGTCCGTGTTGACTAGTCACCACCGGCGCGGGCCGGTCAGTCGCGGGCGTCGGACAGCAGACCGGCACGGATCGCCAGCATGATGGCCTGCGCCCGGTTGGCCGCGCCGAGCTTCTCGTAGATCTTGGAGATGTGGGTCTTCGCGGTCGACTCGGAGACGAAGAGCTCGCGCGCGATGGAGGCGACGCCGTGGCCCTCGGCCAGGAGGTGGAGCACTTGCGACTCGCGCCCGGACAGCTGCGGTCCGGTCGGGGTGAGCTTGCGGCGCATGGCGTCGGCCAGGTCGGCTGCGGTGAAGGACCGCGGTGACACGCTGGCGTGGCGTGCTGCCGCGATGACGTCGTCGGAGGGGGAGTCCTTCGCGACGAAGGCGGAGGCGCCCGCCTCCAGCGCTCCGAAGAGCTGCTCGTCGCCGGCGTACATCGTCAGCACGACCAGGCCCACCTCGGGGCGCTCGGACCGCAGCGCGCGGACCAGGTCGAGACCGGTGCCGTCCGGCAGTCGCACGTCTGTCACCACCACCTGAGGGAGGTGGCGTCGCGCCAACGACAGGCCCTCTCCGACGGATCCGGCCTCCGCCACCACGGTGAAGTCGTGCGCGCGCTCGAAGGCGCGCGCCAGGCCCTGCCGGATGAGCTCGTGGTCGTCGACGAGCAGGACCGACAGGGAGTCCGTCTGCCTGGCTGTGGACACGTCGCCTCCTGGGCTACTCGTCGGCATCGCCGAGCGTCACCGCGACTGTAGTCCCGACCTGGACGTTTCCGGCGGTTCTCTGCCTGATCTGGAGCGTCGCGCCGATGCGGTGGGCGCGCTCCTTCATGATGCTGATGCCGTAGGAGTCCGCTCGCGGACGTCCGAGCCCCCGACCGTCGTCCTCGACCGTGATCTGCGGCGAAGGGAGGGCGGACCCGGCAGTTCACCCACAGGTTGTGCGCCTCGGCGTGCTTGCGGGCGTTGGTCACCGCCTCCTGGGTGATGCGGAGCAGCTCCGTCTCGACCTCGCTGCGCAACCGGTGGTGGCCCTCGTCGAGCGTGAGGTGGACGGTCAGCCCGGACCGCGCGCCGACCGTGCGGACGTAGTCCGACAGCGCCGACCCCAGGCCGGTCGAGGTGTTCACGTCGCTCCGCAGGTCGAAGATCGACAGGCGAAGCTCGTTGACGACCCGGGTGATCTCCCCGCGGAGAGCGTGCAGCTTGGTCCGCTGACGGTCACCAGCGGCGTTGGCGGCGAGGTCGTCGACGAGATAGCCCAGGGACGCGATCTCCTGGGCGACTCCGTCGTGGATCTCCCGGGCCAGCCGCTGACGTTCCTCGACGGTGGCGAGGGCGCGCACCTCGTCGAAGGCGAGCGCGGTCTCCAGACGCAGCGCCCGGTCCTCCAACATGCTGAGCAGGGTGTCGAGCAGTCGCGTCGGCGCCGCCGAGCCGGCTTCGGCGATCACGACACCGATGAGACGGCCGTCGGAGATCACCGGCAGCACCAGGCGGTGGCGCCGCTCGGCCAGGCCGCTGGGTTGCGGGGACTGCTGAGGTTCGAGCGTGTCGACCGCGGCGTCGACGAGTGCTCCGTCGGGCGTGAGGGACTGTCGAGGGTCGCGCCCGCGGTGCACCAGGGGGACCAGGCCCTCGACGTCGCCGTACACGAACAAGGACGAGCGGGAGCTCCCCAGCTCGTCCTCGCAGGTCTGCAGGATCTCGGTGCCGATGTCGACCGGGTCGAGGCCGGACGACAGTCGTCGGGTGACCTTCCGCAGCTGGGTGAGCAACCGGCGCGCGGACTCGTACGACGCGTCGTCGCCCCGACCGGGGTAGCCACGAAGGGCGTTGACCCAGGTGCCCATGAGGCCGGCCCCGAGGCTGGCCGCCGCCCATGGTGCCGTGAGCTCGATGCCGAGCTGCGCGGTGGTGGCAGATGCTCCCAGCGTCAGGACGAGCAGGAGCCCGAAGACCTGCCCCCCTGCGACGGTGATGACCGCGCGCGCTCCCGCGGCGACACCGGCGAGCAGCGGTGGGGCGATCAGGTAGGGCATGAGGATGGCGCCCTCAGGGAGGCTGATGCCGATGATGAGTCCGCGCCAGGACACCCTCGAGCAGGGCCACCCAGCGGTCCTGGCCGACCGAGCAGGTGGTTGGCAGCGGTGGCCAGCGCGGCGACCACCGCGAGGAAGACCAGGGCCTGGAACACCCGGGGTTCGAGGAAGATCAGCGCCAGAGCCCGAGGACGGTGGCGACGAAGAAGGCGCGTGCCGCCAGGGAGAGCCGGACAGCCCCGCTCACAGGCGCCCGGAGAAGGACTCGTAGATGGAGATGCCGGCGGGGCCGAGGACGGCGATGAACAGACACGGAAGGATGCAGAAGATCAGTGGGATGAGGATCTTGATCGCGACCTGTTGCGCCTTCTCCTCGGCACGCTGGCGCCGCTTCGTGCGGATCTCTCGCGACTGCACCCGCAGGACCTGCGCCATCGGGATGCCGAGGGCGTCGGCCTGCACCATCGACGACACGAATCCCTTGACCTCGGGCACGTTGGTCCGCTCACCGAGGGCTCGGAGGGCGGCCGAGCGGCCCATGCCGATCTGCATCTCCTGGAGCACCCGGGCGAACTCCTCGGCCAACGCGCCGTCGGTGTTCCGCGCCACCTGGGAGAGCGCGGCGTCGAAGCCGAGCCCGGACTCGACGGAGATGGTCAGCAGGTCGATGGCATCGGGAAGGGCTCGCTGCATGGTCTGCGTCCGGTCGTAGGCCCGCTGGTAGAGGTACATGTTCGGAGCCATGAAGCCGGCGAGCGCGAACATGATGCACACGCCGAGGGTGACGAGAAGCCCGGCACCGAAGAGCTGGGTCAGCACGAACCCGATGACGAACGCGCCGATGAAGCCGAGGAACTTGAAGGACGCCACCCGGTCCGGCGACCAGCCGGGTGGGTTGCCGGCGAGCTCGAGCTTGGCGCGGATGTTCTCCACGTGGTCGTGGGCGGTGAGCTTGTGCGCGATGCCCTGCACCTTGTCGGCGAGCGGGCCCAGCACACGGTCGTGGAACCCGGGCTCCAGCTCGCGCTGCATCTCTGAGGGGGCGGTCGAGAAGGCCTCCATCACGGCCAGGGACTTGCTGACCCCGCGCGCCTCGTTGGTGAAGACGCCGACCGCGGTGAGGGCGAGGAAGATGGCGGCGAAGATGCCGACCAGGCCGCCGACGAGGATCAGCGCGCTCACGACGTCACACCTCGACCTTCACGAGCTTCTTCATCCAGAAGATGCCGACGGTGAGCAGGACGGTCATCACGATCAGCATGGCCCACCCGAGGGGGGTGGAGAACATGACGCCGACGTAGGACCGGTTGGTCAGCACCAGGTAGAGCATGAAGACCGGCGGGCAGACCGCCGAGGATCCACACCGACAGCCGGCCTTCGGCCGACAGGGCCAGCACCTGCCGCTCGAGGTACTCCCGCTCGCGGATGGTCTCGGCCACCTTGTTGAGCAGCTCGGCCAGGTTGCCGCCGACCTGACGCTGGATGCGGATGGCCATGACGACCCACTCGAAGTCGACGCTGCCCATGCGCTCGGCGATGGCGGCCAGCGCGTCCTCGATCTCGACCCCGAGCCGCGTCTCGATCAGGGCGCGTCGGAACTCGCTGGCCATGGGGTCGGTGCCCTCCTTGACGACCGTGTCGACCGACTGGGCCAGGGACAGACCCGCGGACAGGGCGCCGGACATCAGCTGCAGGGTGTTGGCGAGCTGGTTCTTGAAGGCCTTGAGGCGCCGGCGGTGCTTGAAGGACAGGAAGACCCAGGCACCGACCCCGCCGAGGAACAGCCCGCCGAGCATGTAGAGCACGTTCCCGCCGCTCAGCAGCAGCGCCACCAGGCCGAAGACGATCGGTGACACCGGCGTGCACCAGCAGCCACTCGGCGGGCTTGAGGGCGAGGCCCGCGGCATCGAGCTTCGCGCCCAGCTTCACCTCGAGGCCTTCACGGCCCTCGAGGACGCCCTCGGCCACGGCGACGGCCTGTTGGGTCATCGACTGGTTCTCGCTGGCGCGGTTCGCCTCGGCGAGCCGCTTGGCACCCTTGCGGGTGTACGCCTCGATGCCTCGGTCGACAGCGTCCTGGCGTGCCTCGCGTCCGCCGGAGACGAGCAGGCCGACGACGGCGAGGAAGCCGATCGCAGCCGCCGCGATACCGGCGTACATGTACTCGACGGGCACGGTGAGACCGGGGTCCACCGGCTGCGGGGTGGCCGGCGCCGCCTCCGCCGGCGCCTCCGAGGCAGCCGCCAAGGTCACGAAGGCGTCATCGAGCACGGGCTGTCCACGCCACCTCGAGCGCGAGGGACAGGGTCCCTTCGTCGCCGGCCAGCTCCGCCGGGGGCGTGACCGTCACGAGGTACTGGCTGGCCAGGTCGGCCGCGCGGTCGGCGAAGAGCTCGGTGAGGGCAGCGGGGTCGTCGGCGGCGAGCACCTGGCCGTTGCCGGCTCGGGCGATGCCGCTCAGCGTCCCCGTGTCGGCGGCGTTCTGCGCGAGCGCGACGACGTCGACCACGACCTCGGAGCGCTCGACCCTCGACTCGACCTCGGCGAGGGGCGTGTCGGAGGTGTCGGCACCGTCCGACAGCAGGAGGACCGATCGGGACCCCTGGTCACCGCTGACGGCCACCGCCTCCAGCACGCCGTCGTAGAGCCTGGTCGACGCGCTCAGCTCGAGGTCGTCGATCACGGCACGCACGGCGTCACGGTCGGTGGTCGGCTCCTGCGCGACCGTGACCTCGCTGGCGAAGGTCACCAGGCCGACCTCGATGTCGGAGGGCACCTCGTCGAGGAAGGCGGAGGCTGCGCTCTTGGCCGCCTCGAACTTCGCGCCTCGCATGCTGTTGCTGACGTCGAGAGCCAGGACCGCCGTCCTGGCGATGCTCTCCTCGCCCGACGCGTCGTCGATCGCCTCGATCGAGGCGTCCAGCTGCTGGCCCTCGAAGCTGGCGGACAGCGAGTCGAGATCGGGGGTCTCACCTGGCGCGAGGTCGGACAGCGACAGCACGAGCTGAAGCGAGCCGCCGTCCGGCTCGGAGTAGTCGATCGATGCGCTGGCGGCGGCAGCCGGTGAGGCCACGAGCAGGGTGGGCCCACCGACCAGCGGAAGGAGGAGGAGCGCACGAAGCGCACGACGTCCGGGGCGCACGCTCAGCCCCCGTCGCGCGCGAACAGCATCGGGTCGACGCTCACGTTGTTGTGCGAGAGCTTCTCGACGAACTTCGGGCGAAGGCCTGTGGCCTTCATCGAGCCGCGGGTCTTCCCGTTCTCGTCGAAGCCGAGCGAGTGGTCGTAGAGGAAGATGTCCTGCAGCGTGATGATGTCGCCCTCCATCCGCTCGACCTCCGTGACGTGGGTGATGCGTCGCGACCCGTCGCGCAACCGGGCCTGGTGCACGATCAGGTCGACGGCGGAGGCGACCTGCTCCCGGATGGCGCGGATCGGCAGGTCCATGCCGGCCATGAGGACCAGCGTCTCGAGGCGGGAGAGCGTGTCGCGAGGACCGTTGGAGTGCACGGTGCAGATCGAGCCGTCGTGACCGGTGTTCATGGCCTGGAGCATGTCGAGGGCGGAGGCGTCACGGACCTCGCCGACGACGATGCGGTCGGGCCGCATGCGCAGTGAGTTCTTCACCAGGTCGCGGATCTCGACGGCGCCTCGCCCCTCGATGTTGGCGGGGCGTGACTCCAGTCGCAGCACGTGGTCCTGGTGCAGCTGCAGCTCAGCGGCGTCCTCGATGGTGACGATGCGCTCGTCGCTGGGGATGAAGGAGGACAGCACGTTGAGGGTGGTGGTCTTGCCGGCGCCGGTGCTGCCGGAGACGACGATGTTGAGCTTGCCCCGCACGCAGGCCGACAGGAAGTCCGCGGTCCGGGCGCTGTAGGTGCCGAAGGCCACCAGGTCGTCGGAGGTGTAGGGGTCGGCGGAGAACTTGCGGATCGTCAGGAGCGAGCCGTCGATGGCGAGGGGCGGGATGACGGCGTTCACACGCGAGCCGTCGGGAAGACGCGCGTCGACCATGGGGCTCGACTCGTCGACGCGGCGGCCGATGCGGGACACGATCTTGTCGATCGTCCGGCGCAGGTGGGCCTCGTCGGTGAAGTGCCCCTCGACGCGCTGCAGCCGGCCGCTGCGCTCGATCCAGATGTCGTCGCAGCCGTTGACCATG
This sequence comes from uncultured Actinomycetota bacterium, assembly GCA_963721555.1. Lineage (GTDB taxonomy): Bacteria > Actinomycetota > Actinomycetes > Propionibacteriales > Nocardioidaceae > Marmoricola_A. The sequence continues at coordinate 844,652 of CAVRJU010000009.1, forward strand.
ACCTCGGTCAGGTCCGGGTCGCGCAGGAACGGCTCGATCGGGCCCGTAGCCCAGGATGTCGTCGGCGATCTCCTGCGCGATCCGGGTGCGGTCGGCGGGCGTGAGGACGACGTCCTCCTCCTGCATCGCCTCCTGCAGCGCGCCTCGGACCATCCGCTCGAGCTCGCCCTGGGTCAGGTTGGCGTCGTAGAGCTTGGGGCCGAGCTGGGTCAGCAACCGGTTGTGGACGGTGACCTTGAGGTCGGCGAACGGGTCCCGCTCGGTCACCTTGGCCTTGCGACGACCACCGGTCGTCTCGACGTCCGTGTTGGCGGACTGGCTCGCAGCACGGTCCCGGGACGCCGCCGCCAGCCGATCAGCGAGACTGCTCATCGCTACCTCCCTTGCCTGCGCCGCAGACCGCGGCGCGACGACTCCGGCTTGACCTTCTTGCCCTTGCCGGCTCGCCACCGGCTCACCGACGACGAGGTCGGCCAGGTGGATGATGGCCTGGCTGACCGCGTGACGGGGGTGGGACGCCACGATGGGCTCGCCCGAGTTGGTGGCGTTGGCGACCTCGGCGGACGTCGGGATGCGCTGCTCGATCGTCATGTCCAACGTGGACTCGACCTTCTCGGGCGCCAACCCGACCTTGTCGTCCGCACGGTTGAGCACCAGGTGGCGCTGCTGCTTCGGGAAGTTGAGCAGGTCCAGCGTCTCGCAGGCGATCTTGACGTTCTTGAGGGTCGGGACGTCGAGCGTGGTCACCAGCAGGAGCTCGTCGGTCTCGTCGAAGGCCTGGAGGACGTGCTCGTCGAAGGCGGGGGAGGTGTCCACGACGATGACGTCGAAGTTCTTCTTCAACGTGTCGAGGACCCGCGCCACGAGCGAGGCCGGGATCGAGTCCTTGGCGTCGGGCTGGACCGGCGCGACCAGGGTCGAGAACCCGAGCTTGTGCGGCGTCAACAGGGGCTCGAGCACGGAGAAGTCGAGGGCGTCCTGCAGCAGCACGGCGTCCGCGATCGTCCGTGCCGGGAAGAGCTGCAGCGTGATGGCGATGTCGCCGAAGGCGAGGTCCAGGTCGACCAGGCACACACGGAGGTTCTTGCGAGCAGCCAGGGCAACGGCCAGGTTGGCCGCGATGGTGGTCTTGCCGACCCCGCCCTTGGGCGAGAAGACCGTGACCTGCTTGCCGTAGCGGTGCTCGGGTCCTGCGGGGCCCGTGACCGCGCGGTAGACCTGCTGCGCCCGCTTGATCGCCTCCCCGAGCGTGCTGAGGTCACGCTCCTCGACGACTTCCCGCATGCCCGAGCGCAGCGCCTCGGCCAGGACGGGGGTGTCGACGCGACGCCGCATGAGGATGACGCTGACGCCCGGACGGCTGACCCGCAGGTCCTCCGCGAGCAGCGACGCCGTCTCCATGTCGACGGTGGGCCCGAGCACGATCGCGTGCTCCTCCGGGTGGTCGACCATGATGCGTCGCAGCTCGTCCACCGAGGCCACCACCAGGGTGTGCGGACCGGAGATGGACGCCATGACCTCGGCGTTGGCGGGGTTGCTCTCGACGATGAGGGGCATGACGTCAGCCGAACAGGTTCTGGATCGTGACGCCCTGCGCCGGGGCGCACCTTGGACTTCTCGTTCTTCAGACCGAAGATCAGCTCGCCGCGGGTGCTGGCGAACATCACCTTCTGCGCGTCCGCCTGCTTCAGACCGAGGGTGATCAGGGTCTTGGGCAGGTCCTCGACCGTCTGGGCCCCCGCCGCCGTCGTCGTGGTGGCGGTCGTGACGGTGGTCTGCCCGACCGCGATGATCTTGACGCTCGGCAGCAGCACGCGCACACCGTCGTCGCCGCCCGGGCTCGACCGTCACCGTTGAAGAAGAGGGCGACCTCGGCACCAGGATTGACGAATCCCGCCACCCGACCGGTGTCGGACAGCGTCACGCTGACCGCGATCTCCCCGTCGTCGAGCGTGAGGGCGTCCTGCTCGCCGGCGCTGCCGAACTTCGAGGCGGTGACCTGCTCGCCCACGAAGATCCGCTGCAGCGCGACCTGGGTCCCCAGGTCCCCGACCGACGTGAGGGCACCGACGAGCACCTGCTCGCTGGGGACGGGCTGCAGCTCCACCTTCTGCGCCGCCTGGGCGTCGGCAAGGGTCTCGCCCGGCTCGATCTGCGCGATCACCTTGAGCACCTCGACGGGTACCTGCTCCGCCTGCGCTCGGTCGTCGGCGCCCTGCACGTAGAGGTAGACCATCCCGGCTCCCGAGCACCGCGACGACGGCAGCGACGATCAGCAGAATCGTTCTGCGCCCCATGTCAGACCTGATCTCTCAGCTCGGTCGCGCGTGCGCGGGTGGCTCCAACGATCGAGCCCATGGAGGGCTCGCAGGTCAAAGGCTTCCCTACTTCGAGGGATCGCGTGCGTCGAATCGGCATATTGGGCACCTCTGGCCCCGGCCTGCACACAGGCCACACAAGTGTCGGCACGGTCAGTCCACCAGCCGGATTACCGGCTTTCCGCCCTCGAACCACTCCGTGTCCGCGCCGTTGGGCGGGGTCGTGATGGCGAACGTGTTGAAGCCGAAGAGCTGGACCGCGAAGATCTGGGTGCCGCCGCCGTTCATGGTGATGCCGTTGTCTGCGGTGGCACATCCGGGACCGCCGTAGGTCGGCAGCACCAGGTTGCAGAGCGGAGTCTCGTCGGTGAGGAACACCGAGGCGTACTGCTTGATCGCGATGTACTTCTTGTCCGCACGGTCGTTGGCGTGGACGACCGGCACCTGGAAGTAGCGTGGCGAGTCCAGGATGGACCGGTCGATGACGTCCGCCGGTGCCGTGTCGGAGGCGATGTCGGCGAGCGTCCTGCCGGGAAGCAGGAAGCAGCTCAGGGTGTCGCGGTTGATGGTCGACCAGGCGACGTGCGGGTCGGAGGCCTGGCCGGGGCGACACGCCCGTTGGCGCTGCACCGAGGACTGGTGGGAGCGGTGAACAAGCGTCCAGGCCTTGAGCGCCGTCCGGACCCCGCATCGACTCCGGTGAGCAACCCCTTGGTCAGACCTCCGGGATCGTTCCCGGACTGCACGTAGATGCAGTTGTTGCCGTCTCGTTCCAAGTTGTCGATCTGGGCGCCCGTGGGAGCTGCCGTCGTTGAAGCACTCGGAGTTGGTCGTGATGGCGGGGTAGTTCGAGGGCGTTGAACGGAGCGAGCTTGTGGTTCAGGCCCAAGGCGAGGTTGTACTGCGTAGCGCTCTGGCAGCGGGTACCCCGTCCGAGGGCTGTCCAGCTGACCGAAGTTGCCACGCTCGCTGACGCTGCAGGCCACCTCGCCGCCTCCGCCGGTGACCTCGAAGGCGAGAGGCTCGGCAGGGTTCGACCCGTTCGGGTCGGCGCTGAACTTCGTTGTGCCCGGCACCACCTTGTCGGCCACGGTGTTGTACGTGCCCCAGACCTCCCACTTGCCCACGGTGTTCGTGACCTCGGAGCCGACTCCAGGGATCGTGACGGTCTGGGTGCCCAGCGTCGAACCCACTCGGCGCGGGATGGCGAGGTTGACGGGGTAGACGGTGGTCGCGGTGACCCAGCTGGTCGGGGCGCCGAAGGTGAACACGATCGCCCCCCGCCGGGGACTGGCTGCTGTGCCGATGGCGACGGTGTCGTCGTTGGTCAGGGTGACGTCGATCGAGCCCGTGCTCGTTCCGTACGGCGCTGTGTTGACGCTGATGGCCGTGATGTGGAACTTGCTGTCGACGTTGCTGTTGCCGGGGTCGTACGTCGGGTTGGCGGCAGGCGTCGTCGGTCCGGGGCCGGTGTCACCGCCCACAGCGCCGTACGCGCACGAGGACGGCAGCCACATGGGGAGCACGTCGTCCGCGGGGGGGACGAGAGCACGCTTCTCTGCGGTGGCGCTCGCGTCGAGCGTCTTGGAGGAGACGCCGATCGCTCGCGCGACGCCGAAGTCGACCCGCGACGACGGGGTGATCACCCGGATCTGGTTGTCGGTGGGGAAGGTGACCTCGCCGTTGGCCAGCTGGGTGTCGGTGAGCTGTGCGCTCGTGACCGAGCTCTGGTTGACGCCGGCCTTGTTCCGGTTGAGGTAGTTGACCACCTCAGCCACGATCTTGGCCTGGTTGGTGGCATCGCCCTTGGGAAGCAGTCCGGCAGCGGACGTGGCCGCCAGGTCGGCCTGGGTCTGGAGATCGCGGCGCGCTGCAAAGGCGTTGCCCAGGTCGACGGCGATGGCGGCGATCGCGAACAGCATGGTGGCGCTCAGGGCCACGACGATCGCGACGGCCCCGCTCTCGGAGGGGGAGCGACGGCGGCTCATGAGCAGGTCTCCGGCGGGAGGGCGGGCAAGGCCTCGACCCGCTCCACTCGGGTGTCGGCGCTGGTCTCGATCTGGGCGTTGCCGCCCGGCGTGGGGATGAACGGCACGTTCATGTCGACGCTGCGGTAGCTGACCGTGACCGTGACCAGGTCGCCGACCTCGGTCAGGGGCAGGGTGTTGGGCGGCGCGTTGGAGTAGCTCCGCTTCACCGTGATCGTGTTCCCGAAGTTCGCGCGGCCGACCCGGGCCTTCACGTAGTCGACGAACGCGGTGCACGTCGGCATGTCCCCGACGGCGGCACGACGCGCGGCCTCACGAGCCGCCTGGTTGCCGGCCTGGAGCGAGAAGAAGTAGAAGCCGTACTGCAGCGTGCCGAAGAGAATCAGGAAGAGCAGCGGCACGATCAGGGCGAACTCGACTGCGGCCGCGCCACCCTCCCGGTGACGCGAGCTCGTGGTCCCCTCCCAGGGCCGGCAGCCGCGCATGGGTCTAGTGAACCCCCAACCTGGACCCTTGTCCCAGAATGTCGCAATCCAAACCGCGTTATCGGAAGAGTTCCCGGATCTCCCGCCTGAATTCTCTCACAACCACGTTGCGGCGCAGCTTCCTGCTCGCCGTCAGTGCGCCGGAGTCCTCGGTCCAGTCGACGGCGAGGATCTCGAAGCGTCGGATCCACTCGGCCTGCGAGACCGTCGCGTTCGCCTTGTCGACGACCTTCTGGATCTCCGCCCGCAGGTCCGGGTCCTGGGTGTGGCTGCGCAGGGATCCCTTGCCGTGCGTCTTCGCCCACGCCGCGTAGGCGTCGGGGTCGAGGGTGATCAGCGCCCCCACGAAGGGCTGGCCGTCGCCGACGACGAGGCACTGGCTGACGAGGGCGCCGGAGCGGATGCGCTCCTCGAGGTGGCCGGGGGAGACGTTCTTGCCTCCGGCGGTCACGATCATCTCCTTGGCGCGCCCGGTCACGCGGACGAACCCCTCGGCGTCGATCTCGGCGAGGTCGCCGGTCGCGAACCAGCCTCGGTCGTCGGTGACGGGCTCGATCTCGCCGTCGTGCCAGTACCCCCGCATGACGTGGGGTCCGCGCAGCAGGAGCTCGCCGTTGTCGTCGATGCGGGCGGCGGTGCCGGGCAGTGGGCGTCCCACGGTCCCGACCCGGTGGTTGTCAGGCGTGTTCACGGTGGAGGCGCCGGTGGTCTCGGTCAGGCCGTAGCCCTCGAGGATCGGCACGCCGGCGCCCCGGAAGAAGTGCGACAGCCGGTCGCCCAACGGTGCGCCTCCAGAGATGCCGAAGGCGCAGGCACCGCCCAGCGCGTCGCGGATGCGGCGGTAGACCGTGCGGTCGTAGTAGGCGTGGCGCGCGCTCAGCACGCGTCCCGGCCGGCCCGCAGAGCGGCTGTGCGCGATGGCGGTCTCGACCGCCCGCTCGAAGCCGCGGGCTCGGCCGGCTGCAGCAGCCTCCTGGCTGAGCTGCGTGAAGGCGTTCTCGAACACCCGGGGCACGCCGAGCACGAACGTGGGCCGGAACGTGGCCACGTCGCCGAGGAACCGGCGCGGGTCCGGGGCGTGGCCCAGGCGGATGCTGCGGTTGACGGCGCCGACCTGGATGACGCGAGCGAAGACGTGGGCCAGCGGAAGGACCAGGAGCGTGGCTGCCCCCTCGGCGTCGAACAGCTCGTCCAGCTCGGTGGCGGTCGCCTCGCAACCGTCGAGGAAGTTGCCGTGCGTGAGGACGCAGCCCTTCGGCTGGCCGGTGGTCCCGGACGTGTAGATCAGGGTCGCGACGTCGTCGCGCCCGACCGAGGTACGTCGTTGCTCGAGGTCGTCGGCGTCGACGTCCTCCCCGCGCTCCACGAGGTCGCCCAGGGTCGACGCGTCCGTGGCCCCGGCCTCGTCGATCACCCAGACCTGCTCCAGGGCGGGTGCCGCCGAGCGCAGCGTGGCGACGCGGGTGGCGTACGACGCGTCCTCGACGACCGCGAAACGGCAGCCGGAGTCGCTCAGGATCCAGGAGATCTGCTCGTCGGAGGAGGTGGCGTAGACCGGCACCGAGACCCCTCCGACCCACCAGATCGCGTAGTCGACCACCGTCCACTCCAGCCGGGTCCTCGCCAGGAGCGCCACCCGGTCGGCGACCTGGAGCCCGGCGGCGAGCAGGCCGCGCGCGACCTCCTCGACACGGGTGCGGAACTCGGCGTTGCTGACGTCCTCCCACCGTGGGCCACCCTCACCCTCGTCGGTCACCCGGAGGGCGAACTGCGGTGCCCCGGGCTCCTGCTCGGCGTGCGTCACGACCGGGTCCGTCAGCCGGCTCCAGCGGGAAGGCCGGGGGATCGGTGGCGCTGCGTACTCACGCACCTGGCTGCTCCTCGTCTGTGTACCGGTCGGCCGAAGACCGACCGTACCGTCCGTGAGCCGCCCGGTCCGGGAGAGCGCTGCGCCGCTCGGCGTGGTGAGGGCCACCGTGCGGGCGGCTCCCGCCACCGGTGCCGCGGTGGGTAGTCTCCAGGGGTCAGTGCACCGTCACCGGAGGGCTCCATCCATGGCAGACCAGACCAGCTCGAGCATCGTCGTCGACGCGCCCCCCGAGCAGGTCATGGCCGTGATCGCCGACTTCCCCCGCTACCCCGAGTGGGCCCAGGGGATGCGCACCGCCGAGGTCCGGTCCACCTTCCCCGACGGACGCGCCAAGGAGGTGTTCTTCGAGATCGAGGCGAGCCCGATCAAGGACGCCTACACGCTGGTCTACGACTGGCACGGTGAGCAGTCGGTCGACTGGAAGCTCGACTCCGGCAAGATGATGAAGCGCCTCGACGGCTCCTACGTGCTGACGCCTGCGGGGAAGGGCACCGAGGTCACCTACCGGCTGGCGGTGGAGGTCAGCATCCCGATGATCGGCATGCTGAAGCGCAAGGCCGAGAAGGTCATCATCGACACCGCGCTCAAGGGGCTCAAGAAGCGCGTGGAGTCCCTGGCCTGACCTGTCGGTCGGTCCCGGGCAGTCACACGAGGTCAGGTCGTCTCGGTCGTGCGCATCGTTCTCTTCACCGGCAAGGGTGGCGTCGGCAAGACGACCGCCGCTGCCGGTACGGCGACCCTCGCGGCGCGGCGTGGCGAGCGCACGCTCGTGCTGTCCACCGACGCGGCGCACTCCCTGGCTGACGCCTTCGGCGTGACGGCGTCGGCCGAGCCCGGCGAGGTCGAGCCCGGCCTGTGGGTGCAGCACGTCGACGCCCAGCGCCGGTTCGAGCAGTCGTGGGCAGAGATCCAGCGCTACCTCTCCACCGCGCTGCAGGCGACAGGCGTCGACCCGATCACCGCCGAGGAGCTCACCGTCATCCCGGGCGCGGAGGAGGTCTTCGCCCTCCTCGAGCTGCGGGCGCAGGCGCGCTCCGAGCGCTGGGACGTCATCGTGGTCGACTGCGCCCCCACCGCGGAGACCCTTCGTCTGCTCGCGCTCCCCGAAGCCCTGGGTTGGTACATGGACCGGGTGCTGCCGGTGGAGCGCCGCATCGTCAAGGCCCTCAAGCCGGTGCTCGCGCGGGCGACGGGAGTGCCGATGCCCGAGGACTCCGTCTTCGACGCCCTCCAGCGACTGCACGGTGACCTGCTCGAGGTGCACGAGCTGCTCACCGGCAAGGAGGCGAGCGTCCGCCTCGTGCTCACCCCGGAGACGGTCGTGGTCGCCGAGGCCCGCCGGTCCCTGACCTCCCTGTCCTTGTTCGGCTACCGCGTGGACGGCGTCGTGGCCAACCGGATCTTCCCCGACCACGCGGGGGACCCGTGGCGCGAGCAGTGGGTCGCCGCGCAGACGCGCGTCATGGCCGAGATCGAGCAGTCCTTCCCCGAGCTGCCCATCTGGCGCTCGAGCTATCGCGCCTGCGAGCCCGTCGGTGTCGACGAGCTGCACCGCCTCGTCGAGGAGGCGTACGCCGGCGACGACCCGCTGGCGCTGCCGATCGGCGAGGGACCCCTCACCATCACCCGACGCGACGACGGGGCGCTGCTGCGCATCGACCTGCCGTTCGCCGAGCGCGGCGACGTCGACCTCGCCCGTCACGGGGACGAGCTGGTCATCAGCGTCGGCTCCTACCGTCGCCTGCTCGCGCTGCCCGCCTCGCTGGCCCGCCTCACCGTCAGCGGCGCCCGCGTGGAGCCGGGCGCGCTCAAGGTGCGCTTCCGCGCCGAACCGATCGAGGAGACGCCATGACCGCACCCGAGGACACCTCTCACGGCGACCAGCCCGAGGACCAGCCCGGAGACCAGCCCGACGGACCCGAGGTGGGGACGGTCGCCGAGGAGGCGGCCAAGCTCATGGGGGTGCTCTCGGGCTGGGCACGCGAGCAGGGCGACACCGCGGCCGGCGGGGCGGCCGCCTCGGTGGCGGGGCTGGCCGACCTGGCCAAGGACCTCGAGGGACACGTCGCCGGGGAGAACTGCACCTACTGCCCGGTGTGCCGCGTCATCGGCATGGTCCGAGCCACCTCACCCGAGGTGAGGACCCACCTCACCACGGCGGCGACGTCGCTCCTGCACGCTGCCATGAGCGCCATGGAGACGCCGGTCCCCGACGAGGCCAGGCGGCGTCAGGCGGGGGTCGAGAAGATCGATCTCGACGACGGCCCGGACTGGACCGACGACTGATCGCACGTGCGGGTCAGAGGCGCGCGCCGTCGTCCCAGCCGTCGCTCGGCCCACGTCGCATGGTGGCCACGAGGTAGACGAAGCCGCCGATGAAGGTGAAGCCCAGCATGCTGGTGACCCACGACGGCACGGCGATGCTGAGCAGCAGCGTGGCGAGCATGATCACCGGGCTCCCGAACAGCGCCAGCCACGCGAGACCCCGCTTGGGCTCGGGCCAGGGGACCGGCGGGGGCTCCGGCGGCACGAAGTGGTCCTGGTGCTCGGCCGGCGGCGGGGCTTCCGCCTCGCCGGCGAGGCGGAAGAGCCCGGGGGAGACGACGGGTGGGTCCGTCGCGTCATCGGTCGGTTCCGCCGCCGCGGACGCCTCGGGCTCGGGGGTCGGCACGGCCGGCCGGTCGCCGTAGTTCTCCACGATCGAGCGGAAGGCCGCCTCGAAGTCGTCGTCGGCGCTCCCGGAGGGGGCGTCGTCGGCATCGTCCTCGCCGGAGCCGTCGTGCCCGGACCCGTCGGTCCGCTCGTCCGCCTGGTCCTCGGGCAGGTCCTCCGGTCGGTCGCCGGCGGCGCTCACGCGGGCCCCGCGGTCACCCGTGCCACGAAGGCCGAGGACTCCTTCTCGATCCGCGGCGCGTCGTTGTCGAGCGTGGCGACGTGGAAGCTGTCCTCGAGGACGACCTCGGTGACGTCGCGCGACGAGACCGAGCGCAGCAGCAGGTCGTGGGAGCCCGGGTCGGCGACGTGGTCCTCCGCCGAACGTACGACGAGCAGGGGCTGGGTCACCTGCGGCAGCCGGGGACGCAGGTGCCGGTAGAGGCGCAGCACCTCGTGGGAGGCCTTGAGGGGGAGCCGGTCGTAGCCCTGCTCGGTGACGCCGGGCTTCTTGATGTCGTCCGCGATGCCGGGGAAGGAGCCCATCAGGCGCTTGATGACGGGTGCGGCGAAGCGGCGGGGGTCCTTGTTGTCGATCGAGACGTTGACCGACACGACGCCCGGCGACCTCGGGTCCGCGGTCGGCGGCCAGCAGCAGCGAGAGGGTGGCGCCCATCGACAGCCCCCCGACGACGACCGCGTCGCAGTCCTCGGACAGCGTGTCGAAGGTGCGCTCGACCTCGCCGTACCACTGCTGCCAGGTGGTGGTGTTCAGGTCCTGCCACGACGTCGCGTGACCCGGCAGGCGCGGCACCGCGACGGCGTACCCCTCCTCGGCGAGGCGCTCGCCCCAGGGGCGCACGGAGGCCGGCGAGCCGGTGAAGCCGTGGCACAGCAGGACCCCGACGCGACGGCCGTCCGCCAGCGCCGACCCCTCGGCCGACCAGGCCTCCACAGCGGGGGACACGCTCACGGAAACTCCCGAGTGGTGCGAGACAGAAGCAGACGCTGCATCGTGTCACGCGGGACCGATCAGGGCTAGGGTGCCCCCTGAGGAAACGGGAGGTCTTGGTGTTCTACTGGGTGCTGAAGCTGGTTCTGCTCGGACCGGTGCTGAGGCTGGTGTTCCGGCCACGCGTCGAGGGCGAGGAGCACCTCCCGGAGGACGGCGCAGCCATCCTGGCCTGCAACCACCTGTCCTACAGCGACTGGCTGTTCATGCCGCTGACGATCCCGCGGCGCGTCACGTTCGTGGCGAAGGCGGAGTACTTCAACACCCCCGGCGTCAAGGGCTGGCTGCAGAAGAAGTTCTTCTCCGGCGCCGGCCAGGTGCCCATCGACCGCTCGGGTGCGGACGCAGCCGAGGGCGCGCTCAGCTCGGCCAAGCGGATCCTCGACCAGGGCGAGCTCTTCGGCATCTTCCCCGAGGGCACCCGGTCCCACGACGGCAAGCTCTACCGCGGCAAGACGGGCGTGGCCCGGCTCGCGCTCGAGACCCGCGTGCCCGTGATCCCGGTGGCCGTGGTCGGCACGGACGTGGTCGCGCCCCCGGGCAAGAAGTACGGCTCCTACACCCGCCCGGTCGTGCGCTTCGGCAAGCCGCTGGACTTCTCGCGCTACGAGGGCCTGGAGAACGACCGCTACATCCTGCGGTCGATCACCGACGAGATCATGTACGAGATCATGCGGCTCTCGGGCCAGGAGTACGTCGACCTCTACGCCTCGCGGGCCAAGCAGCTCGACAAGGAGGCCGCGGACAAGGCCAAGGAGGCCAAGCGAGCCGCGGCCGAGTCGCGCGATCCCGACCTCAAGGCCTCCTGAGGCGCGCCGGCGGGCGTGTCGTGGCCGACGTGGCTGACGTCGACTCCGCGGAGCTGCGCCGCGTCGCCGAGGACCTGTACGGCGGTGCGCCCGGCGACTTCGTGGCGACCCGTGCCGCCGCGGTGAAGCGGCTGAAGGCCGCCGGCGACAAGGCGACCGCGAACGCGGTGGCGCAGCTGCGCCGACCGGTCCAGGCCGCCTGGGCGGTGAACCTGCTGGTGCGCGAGCAGGGCGAGCTGGTCGGGCAGCTGCTGGACCTCGGGGCGTCGCTGCGCGAGGCGCAGGCCTCCCTCGACGCCGACACCCTGCGCGAGCTCACCCGCGAACGGCGTCGTGTGGTCGCGCGGGTGACCCAGGCTGCGGCGTCCGCGGTCGAGGACGAGGGCCAGGCGCTGAGCGAGGCCGCACGACGCCAGGTCGAGGACACCCTGCTGGCGGCGGTCGTCGACGCCGAGCTCGCCGAGGTGCTGCGGTCGGGGCTGCTGGTGCAGCCGCTGAGCTCGACCGGGATGTCGTCGCTGGCGGACGTGCAGGCGATCCCCGGGGCGGCGCGCCTGGAGCTGGTGCGGGAGCGGCCGGCCGGGCGGGCGGAGAAGGCCGACCGGACCGACGACGACGACGATGCCGATGACGGCGGCGCGGACGCCGGGGGCGGGTCGACGAAGGAGCGCGAGGCGGCGGAGCGCGAGGCCGCCCGCCGCGAGACGGAGCGAGCAGCCGAGGAGCGCCGGCGTACCCGTGAGCGCACCCGCCTGCAGAAGGTGCTGGAGACCGAGCAGCGCGCCGTACGGTCCTCGGACTCCGAGGTGGCACGGCTCGAGCAGGACGTCGCCACCGCGAGGTCGCGGTTGGCGCGCGCCGAGGCCGAGCTGGAGCGGGCGAGCACCAAGCAGGAGTCCGTCCGGGCGCGGCTGGCCGCGACGCAGGAGGCGCTGGACGCGCTGTCCTGAGTCGAGCCCGGACGGTCAGGGGGAGGCGAAGGTGACGGGCAGGCGCAGGCCGTGGAAGCAGGCGGGGTCGGTGACGCCGGCGCCCTCGCCCGGGGCAAGGATCTCCGGCAGCGCCTCGAGAGGTACGTCGAGCACGGCGCAGCGGGGCGCGTCCCACGACCCGGTCGCGGGGTCGGTGAGCCCGAGGCGGCGGGCGTGGCCGGGGTCGGTGACGTGCCAGGTGCCGCGGGTCATGCGCGCCACCACGTAGGACTCGACCGTGCCCACGGCGTAGCGGCCCTCGTGGACCAGGGCCCAGGTGTGCGGCTCGTTGACCGCGAGCCACGCCAGCACGGCGCCCGGGCCCGACGTCCGGCCCGTCCCCGCCCCACGCTCGTCCTCGGACAGCACCGCCGGGCGGGCTGCGCCGAGCGTCTCCTGGTCCCACACCACGAGGGTGGGGTCGCTGACGACCGTGACCCGCGTCGGCGCCGGGCTGTGGTCGAGCACCGACCGCGTGACGGCCAGCAGCGCACGCCAGACGTCCTCGGGCGACTGCTCCGAGCGCCCCTCGGAGGGCGACTGGCGTGTCAGGTCGAAGACGGCCGCGCCGCCGCCGGCGACGGTCGCGGTGATCGAGCCCGACCGGACGTGCACCGACAGCAGGGTCACGAGCGCTCGCGCAGGATCGCCAGCACGCGGCGGTCCACCCAGTCGGGCCCGACGCGCATCTCGTAGTTCTCCGTGCCGACCCAGGCGTCGAAGTCGCGCGCCCCGAGCGCGGTGGCGCGGGTCTCCAGCTCCTCGCGCAGCGAGTCGTCGACCGCGACCTTCTCGTCCTCGGTCGAGGCGGTCAGGTAGAGCTCGTGCAGGTCGACGAGCCGGGCCAGCTCGGCGCAGGGGTCGGTGTGGTCGTCGACCCGCAGGTCGACCGCCACGTCGTCCCCGCCGTCGTACCCGGCGCCCTCGCTGACGACGAACAGCGCGGCGCTCTGCCGTCCGCGCCGGTCGCCCCCTGCCGCGTCCCCGGCCTGCAGCGCCGCCAGCAGGCGGCGTCCGAGGGGGAGGGTCTCGTCCGAGGAGCGCCAGGCCTCGAGCATCGCCTCGACCACCTCGGGCCCGACGAGGATGTTGCCCTGGACCGCCACGTCGGTGTCGACGATCCCGCCGGCCCAGTCCAGGCACGCCGTACCGGTGTAGGACGCGGCGTGGCCGTCGACGTCGATGATGCCGACCTGGCGGTGGTCGCGGCCCTCGTCGTCGGCGATCATCCGCTCCAGCGCGACGGCGGCGGTGGCGCCCTCGTCCATCAACGACAGCCCCACGGGCTTGAAGGCGACGTTGGCCGAGGCCTGGGTGGCGACGGCTCCGACGCCGGCGACGGCGGCGGGGACGGCCGAGCCGACCCCGAGGAACTTGGAGGCGACGGCGACGCCCCAGGCGCTCCCGTCGGCGGACCGGGCCACGATCGAGAAGGTCATGGGGGCGACCGTAGCGCCGTGACCACTGGAACGTTCCAACCCGATCCCGCTACGGTGCTGTCATGCGTATCGGAGTGCTCACCGGTGGTGGCGACTGTCCTGGACTCAACGCGGTCATCCGCGGCGTCGTGCGGAAGGGGGTCGGCACCTACGGCTTCGACTTCGTCGGCTTCCGCGACGGCTGGCGCGGACCGCTGGAGAACCTCACGACCCCGTTGGGCGTCGACCAGGTCCGCGGCATCCTGCCGCGCGGCGGCACGATCCTGAAGTCCTCGCGCACCAACCCGTTCAAGGTCGAGAACGGCGTCGAGCGCATCAAGGAGAACCTGGCCGCCAACGACGTCGACGCCCTGATCGCCATCGGCGGCGAGGACACCCTGGGCGTGGCGACCAAGCTCGCCGACGCCGGCGTGAACGTCGTGGGCGTGCCCAAGACCATCGACAACGACCTGTCGGGCACCGACTTCACCTTCGGCTTCGACACCGCGGTCAACATCGCGATGGAGGCCATCGACCGGCTCCACACCACCGCGGAGTCCCACCACCGCGTGCTCGTCGTGGAGGTCATGGGCCGCCACGCCGGCTGGATCGCGCTGCACGCCGGCATGGCCGGTGGCGCCAACATCATCCTGATCCCCGAGAAGCCCTTCGACATCGCCAAGGTCTGCGAGTACGTCGAGCGCCGCTTCGAGACGCAGTACACGCCCATCGTCGTCGTCTCCGAGGGCGCCGTCCCCGTCGAGGGCGGCGACATGACCCTGGTCAGCGGGGAGAAGGACGCCTTCGGGCACGTCCGTCTCGGCGGCATCGGCGACCGGCTGGCCAAGGAGATCGAGGACCGCACCGGCAAGGAGGCCCGCGCGGTCGTCCTCGGTCACGTCCAGCGCGGCGGCACGCCCACCGCCTTCGACCGCTGGCTCGCCACCCGCTTCGGCCTCCACGCCGTCACGGCCGTCGCCGAGGGCGACTACGGGACGATGGTCGCGCTGCGCGGCAAGGACATCGTCCGCGTCCCGCTGATCGAGGGCACCGGCGAGCTGAAGGTCGTCTCGCCCGAGGAGTACGCCGAGGCCGAGGTCTTCTTCGGCTGACCTGCCGGCCGGCTGACCGGCTGCGTTTCGCGGGGCGATCGCGTCGCCCGTCCCGCCGCCAGGAGGCGGGACAGCCGGGGCCCGTACGGCGCCTAGATGAAGATGAGGTAGTGACCTTCCCCGAACTCGCGACCCTGCACGCCCAGGGCGCGGCCCAGCAGCCGACGTGGAACGACCGGGACGCGGTGGACGCCACCTACGCCCGGCTGCGCGCCGTACCCCCGCTCGTGTTCGCCGGCGAGTGCGACGACCTGAAGGCCAAGCTCGCCGCGGTGACCCGGGGCGAGGCGTTCCTGCTCCAGGGCGGCGACTGCGCCGAGACCCTCGAGGGCGCCACCGCCGACAACGTGCGCGCCAAGCTGCGGGTGCTGCTGCAGATGGCCGTCGTGCTGACCTACGCCGCCTCCGTGCCCGTGGTGAAGCTCGGGCGGATCGCCGGGCAGTACGCCAAGCCGCGCTCGTCCGACCTCGAGACCCGCGACGGCGTGACGCTGCCGGCGTACCGCGGTGACGCCGTCAACGGCTACGACTTCACCCCGGAGGCGCGCGAGCACCGCCCCGAGCGCCTGCTCGACGTCTACAACACCTCCGCGGCCACGCTGAACCTCGTGCGCGCCTTCGTCACCGGCGGGTACGCCGACCTCCGGCAGGTCCACGACTGGAACACCGACTTCGTGCGCTCCTCGCCGGTCGGCAAGCGCTACGAGCGCCTGGCGCGCGAGATCCAGCGAGCGCTGACCTTCATGGAGGCCATCGGCGCCGACCCGGACGAGTTCCACCGGGTCGACTTCCACTCGAGCCACGAGGCACTGATCCTCGAGTACGAGCACGCGCTGACCCGCATCGACAGCCGCACCGACAAGCCCTACGACGTCTCGGGCCACTTCCTGTGGATCGGCGAGCGCACCCGACAGCTGGACGGCGCGCACGTCGAGATGCTCAGCCACATCCAGAACCCCATCGGCGTGAAGCTCGGCCCCACCACCTCGGCCGACGACGCCATCGCGCTGGCGCAGAAGCTCAACCCGGAGAACGAGCCGGGCCGTCTCACCTTCATCACCCGCATGGGCGCCCGGCGCATCCGCGAGGCGCTGCCCGAGCTGGTGGAGAAGGTCACGGCCGCCGGCATCCAGGTCGCCTGGGTCTGCGACCCCATGCACGGCAACACCTTCGAGGCCTCCAGCGGCTACAAGACGCGTCGCTTCGAGGACGTCATGGACGAGGTCCAGGGCTTCTTCGACGTCCACCGCGCGCTCGGCACCTGGCCCGGCGGGCTGCACGTCGAGCTGACCGGCGACAACGTCACCGAGTGCGTCGGCGGTGGCGAGGACCTGCTCGAGGCCGACCTGGTGCACTCCTACGAGTCGGTCTGCGACCCGCGGCTCAACCGCGTGCAGTCGTTGGAGCTGGCGTTCCTGGTGGCCGAGATGCTCTCCGAGGTCCACGTCCCGACCGAGGACTGAGGCGGGCGGCGGTCCGCACCACCGCCTGCCTAGGGTGGCTCACGTGATCGACCTCCGCAGCGACACCGTCACCCGCCCGACCGCCCCCATGCGCCGCGCCATGGCCGAGGCCGAGGTGGGCGACGACGTCTACGGCGAGGACCCCACGGTCCGGGCCCTGGAGGAGAAGGTCGCCGGCCTGCTGGGCAAGCAGGCGGCGCTGTTCACCGCGACCGGGTCCCTGGCCAACGTGCTCGCCGTGCGGTCGCTGGTCGGGGTCGGCCAGGAGGTGCTCTGCGAGGCGTCGGCCCACATCGCCCGCGCCGAGCTCGGCGTGCACGCCGCCGTCACGGGCCTCACCATGCGGACCTGGGTCGGACGCCCGCTCGACCTCGAGACGATCGCGTCGATGTTCGCCCCCGACATGGGGCCGTTCTTCGTGCCCACCCGCGCGGTCTCGGTCGAGAACACCCACAACTTCGGCGGCGGAGCGGTCATCGGGATCGACGACCTCCGCGCGCTGCGGGCGTACGCCGACCGCCACGGGGTCGGCGTACACCTGGACGGGGCGCGGCTGTGGAACGCCCACGTCGCGAGCGGCACCCCGCTCACGGCGTACGGCGAGGTGGCCGACGTCCTGGCGGTCTGCCTGTCCAAGGGGCTCGGTGCACCGATCGGGTCCCTGGTGGTCGGGTCCACCGACGTCATCGCCGAGGCCCGCGTCTGGCGCAAGCGCCTCGGGGGAGGGATGCGCCAGGTCGGGGTGCTGGCCGCCGCCGGCATCCACGCCCTCGACCACCACCTCGAGCGGCTGGCCGAGGACCACGCGCACGCCGCGATCCTGGCCGAGGCGTGCGGGGTCGACCCGGCGGGGGTCGACACCAACATCGTGGTGGTCCCGCACCCCGACCCGGCCCGCGTCGTGGCCGCGGCCCGTGAGGAGGGCCTGCTCGTGAGCGCCGTCGGCGCCACGTCCCTGCGGCTCGTCACCCACCTCGACGTCGACCGCGCCGCCGTCGACCGGGCCGCCGCGATCCTCCCGCCCCTCCTGGGCTGACCCCGGCGGTCAGGCATGTAACGCGGGGTTATGGACGGCTCGCAAGGCGCACGCCCCTTGCGAGGCGTCCACAACCCTCGGTCGGATGAGGGCCGCCGGCGCCCGAGACACGTCCGGTCAGGCCGTCGTACGCACCTTCGCCCCGGCGTCGTGACGGCCGAGCACCGGCGGGAGCTGGCGCATCGCCTGGGCCAACGACCGCAGGTCGCTGCCGAACAGCGCCTGGGGGCCGTCGCAGAGCGCCTCCTCCGGGTTCGGGTGGACGTCGACGATGACGCCGTCCGCACCCACGGCGACAGCCGCCCGCGACAGGGGTACGACGAGCTCGCGCAGCCCGGCCGCGTGGGAGGGGTCGACGATGATCGGCAGGTGGCTCTTGGCCTGCACCACCGGCACGGCGGAGATGTCGAGGGTGTTGCGCGTGGCGGGCTCGAAGGTGCGGATGCCGCGCTCGCAGAGGACGACGTCGAGGTTGCCGCGCTGGGCGATGTACTCCGCCGCCATCAGCCACTCCTCGATCGTCGCGGTCATCCCGCGCTTGAGCAGCACCGGCTTCCCGGCGTCGCCCGCGGCCTGCAGCAGCCCGAAGTTGGCCATGTTGCGGGTGCCGATCTGGAGCATGTCGGCGTGCTCGGCGACCACCGGCACGTCGCGCGCGTCGACGACCTCGGTCACCACGGGCAGCCCGGTCGCCTCGCGCACGCCGGCGAGGATCTCCAGTCCGCGGATCCCGAGCCCCTGGAACGCGTACGGCGACGTGCGCGGCTTGAAGGCGCCGCCGCGCATGATCGAGGCCCCGGCGGCCTTGGCCATCTCGACCGCCTCGAGCGTCTGCTGCTCGGACTCGACGGCGCAGGGGCCGGCGATGAAGGTGAACGTGTCGGGACCGATCGGCACCTGGTGGCCGCGGGGGCCGACCCAGACGGTGCTGCGGTCGGCGTGGTGCTGGCGGCTGACCAGCTTGAACGGGTCCGAGATGCGGTGCACGTCGGCCACCCCGGGCAGGGTGCGCAGGTTGAGGCCGTGGAAGGAGTCGATGTCACCGACCAGGCCGATGATCGTGCGCACCAGCCCCTTGCTGACGAACGCCGACCCTCCGACGCCCTCGACCTTCTCCACCACGTGCGCGACGTCCGCGTCCGTGGCCTCCGGCGCCATCACGACGACCATGGGTTCCTCTTCTCTGTGGTCCCGGGTGACCGGGATGGGTGGGTCGCCCCTGGCGCGGCTCGAGACATGCGAAACGCCCCTCGCGCGAGCCAGGGGCGTCGATGGAGCAGCAGGCGTCGTCTAGCCGAGCCGGCTGCTCGGGCACCCCGAGCGGCGGGCGAAGGAATAGGTCCACGAGCGCTGCACGGCATCAGGCTAGGGGGCGGGTCCGCGTGGGTCACGGGCGTTTCGCCATCCGGACGCGGGTCCGGCGGCGGCTCGTCGTACGGCGGGGGCGGCCGTCCCTTCCGCGCGAGGGTTGTGGACGCCTCGCACGGGTTGCGAGCCTTGCCCGGCGTCCATAACCCCGCGTTACATGGCGAGGTCCCGCCATGCGGCGTGGGAACCGTGTGACAGGAGTGACGGTCGCGTAGATTCGCCGGCATGGCGACCCGTACGTCTTCCCCACCGCGGTCGCGGGCCACCGGCAGCACCAAGACCTCGACCCGGAGCACCTCCGGATCGAGCTCGCGGAGCACCGGCAGCTCGAGGTCGCGGTCGTCCGGCAGCCAGGCACGTCGTACCTCGGGCAAGGGCTCCTCGTCGAAGAAGCGCCCCGCACCCCGCGCCGTACGCAGCGGTCCTGGCCCCGTCCTCCGTGCCTTCACCGCGCTGGGCCACGGCCTGGCCGGGATCTGGCTCGGTATCGCGCACGTCGTCGGGGGCGCGGTCCGCCGGGTCACCGGCGCCGCCCGCGACCTCGACGCCGACCACCGTCGCGACGGCCTGGGGCTGATGCTCATCGGCCTGGCCGTCGTGGTGGCTGCCTCGGTCTGGTGGCGGCTGCCCGGAGGCGTCGGCGAGACCACACGCACGGTCGTCAACGGCTCGGTCGGCCTGCTCGGCTGGTTCGTCCCGCTGGCCCTGGTCGGCATCGGCGTCGTCACCCTGCGCAACCCCGAGAGCACCGGCCCGGCCGGTCGCCAGGTCATCGGCTGGAGCTCGCTGCTCTTCGGCGTCCTGGGCCTCGTCCACATCAGCCACGGCAGCCCGCGCGGCACCCAGACCCAGGCGCTGCACGAGGCCGGGGGAGCGGTCGGCTTCGTCGTCGGCTCGCTGTCGACCGATCTGCTGCGCAGCACGTACGTCGCGGTGCCGCTGCTCGTCCTCATGGCCCTCTTCGGGCTGCTGGTGGTCACCGCGACACCGGTGTACAAGATCCCCGAGCGCTTCGCCGCCGCCCGCGACCTGATGCTCGGCCGTCGCCACGGCGACACCGAGGAGCAGGCCGCCGCCGTCGTGCCCGAGCAGCCCACCCGTCGCGGCCGCACCCGCCGCCGTCAGGGCTCCCTGGCCGGCGCCGACGACGACTGGACCCCCGAGGGTGACCCCGCCTACGACAGCCCGGTGGCCGTCGAGCCGGACCCCTCGGTCGGCCGCCGCAAGCGCGGACGGTCCGGCTCGACCGCATCGGACGCCGTCGCCGCGGCGCCCGACGCGGTCGCGGTCGCCATGGCCGGCCTGGGGGAGGACCGCGACGAGCCCTCCGAGCAGGTGGAGCCGCCGCCGCACACCCCGCTGCCCGCCCGCGTCGAGCAGCTCGCGCTGTCCGGCGACATCGCCTACTCGCTGCCCGGCAACGAGGTGCTCAAGCCCGGCAGCGTGCACAAGGCGAGGTCGAAGGCCTCCGACGAGGTGGTGGCCCGGCTGACCGAGGTGCTCGAGCAGTTCGACATCGACGCCCAGGTCACGGGCTACACCCGCGGGCCGACGGTCACGCGCTACGAGGTCGAGCTCGGCCCCGCCGTCAAGGTCGAGAAGGTCACCGCGCTGGGCAAGAACATCGCCTACGCCGTCGCCTCGGCCGACGTGCGGATCCTGTCGCCGATCCCGGGCAAGAGCGCCATCGGCATCGAGATCCCCAACATCGACAAGGAGATCGTCTCCCTCGGCGACGTGCTGCGGTCGAACAACGCCCGCAACGACCACCACCCGATGATCGTCGGGCTGGGCAAGGACGTCGAGGGCGGCTTCGTGGTCGCCAACCTCGCGAAGATGCCCCACCTGCTGGTGGCGGGCGCGACCGGCTCCGGCAAGTCGAGCTTCATCAACTCGATGATCAGCTCGCTGCTCATGCGCTCCACGCCCGACGAGGTCCGCATGATCCTGGTCGACCCCAAGCGCGTCGAGCTCAACGCCTACGAGGGCATCCCGCACCTCATCACGCCCATCATCACGAACCCCAAGAAGGCCTCCGAGGCGCTGGCGTGGGTCGTGCGCGAGATGGACATGAGGTACGACGACCTCGCGGCGTTCGGCTTCCGCCACGTCGACGACTTCAACAAGGCCGTCCGGGCCGGCAAGGTGCAGGTGCCCCAGGGCAGCGAGCGCGTGCTGGCGCCGTACCCCTACCTCCTCGTCGTCGTCGACGAGCTCGCCGACCTCATGATGGTCGCCCCGCGCGACGTCGAGGACGCCGTCGTGCGCATCACCCAGCTCGCCCGCGCCGCCGGCATCCACCTGATCCTGGCGACCCAGCGGCCCAGCGTCGACGTGGTCACCGGCCTCATCAAGGCCAACGTGCCCTCCCGCCTGGCCTTCGCCACCTCGAGCCTCGCCGACAGCCGGGTCATCCTCGACCAGCCCGGCGCGGAGAAGCTCGTGGGCCAGGGCGACGGGCTGTTCCTGCCGATGGGTGCCTCGAAGCCGGTGCGGGTGCAGGGCTCGTGGGTCACCGAGGCGGAGGTGCACCAGGTCGTCAAGCACTGCAAGGAGCAGCTGCAGCCGGCCTACCGCGACGACGTCACCGCCCCGGCCGCCGCCAAGCGCGAGCTGGACGACGACATCGGCGACGACCTCGACCTCGTGGTCGCCGCGATCGAGCTCGTGGTGTCCACGCAGTTCGGGTCCACCTCGATGTTGCAGCGCAAGCTGCGTGTCGGCTTCGCCAAAGCGGGTCGTCTGATGGACATTCTGGAGAGCAGGGGCGTGGTCGGCCCCAGCGAGGGTTCCAAGGCCCGCGACGTCCTCATCAAGCCTGATGACCTGGACGGGGTCATCGCCACTGTGCAGGGAGAGCAATGAGCGCACAGCCCATCGAGAAGTCCGCCACCGACGGTCTGGAGCCCGACGAGGGCCCCGGCGGCCCGGTGCCCGAGCGCGGCAGCGCCCCCGAGCAGATCGAGGTGCGCCACCAGGCCGCGGTCTCGCTGCTCCTCGGGGTCGCCACGTCGGCGATCGCGATCGCCTACCTGTGGCGGGCGGTCTCGACCGGTGCGACGTTCGACTGGCTGCTGTGCGCGTTCCTCGCCGTGCTGAGCGTGGGTCTGTTCCGCAACCTGCTCGACGCCCGGCTGCCGCTGCTGGTGGCCGACGAGCTCGGTGTCCGCTTCCGGCTGGGCCGCCAGTGGCGCGGCCTGCCGTGGGAGGCCGTGGACCGGATCACCGTCACCCCACGCCGCGGTGCCCTGCGTGACGGCCGGCTGGTCGTGTCGCTGCACCACATGCACCGCGCCATCGAGGGCATCGAGGGTCGTGCGCGCCGTCACGCCCGCCTCAACCAGAAGATGTACGGCGCCGTCCTCGCCGTCCCGCTGGGCCTGACCACCCGCATCAACCACGCCACCCAGGACACCCTGCAGGAGCGCTTCGCCGAGCTGGCCCACGGCCGCGCCGAGGTCGTCACCCTGCTGCCCGAGCGGAAGCCGGACGTCGAGCCCGACGACGAGACGGTGCCGGCTGCCCGCCGCCCCGACCACGACACGGACGAGCCCGTCGGCACCGACAGGGCCGACGAGCTGCGAGACCACCGACGCCACCGACGCCAACGCCTTCGATGCCACCGCCTTCGTCGACAGCGCCGAGGACGAGCCTCGCCCCGCCTCGGACCGTCGTCTCCGGTGGCTGCGTCGCAGCCCGCGGACCGACGAGACCGCTTCCGAGGTCGAGGAGTCGGTCGAGCCGCTCGACACGGACCCCGACGAGGACGTCGCGACCGGGGCGCCCCTGCCCGCGTTCGGCACCGCGGCCGCGTTCCACGCCGCACCCGAGGTCCCTCCCACGACCGAGCCGGTCCCCGACCCGAGCGTGGGTGCCGAGCGCGACGGGGTCCGTCCGCTCGAGCCGCAGGCCAGCATGCCGAGCCAGGTGTCGGCCTACGCCTCGTCGAAGGTGCGAGCCATCGCTCGCCTCGGCGAGCCGGTGGCCCCGCTGGTCATCGAGGAGTTCGAGCCGCACCCCGCCTACGACCCGGTCATCGGGCCCGACCTGGCCGCCGCGCGCACCCGGGTGGGGCTCAGCGTCGACGAGCTGGCCGACCGGACCCGGATCCGGCCGCACGTCATCGAGTCCATCGAGGTCGACGACTTCACCCCCTGCGGCGGCGACTTCTACGCCCGCGGCCACATCCGCACCCTGGCCCGCGTGCTGGGCAAGGACCCGGCGCCGATGCTGGCCGCCTTCGACAGCCGCTACGCCACCGCACCCATCAGCCCCCGACGCGTGTTCGAGGCCGAGCTCGCCACCGGGCTGACCGGCAGCATGCGCAGCACCCGCGGCGGTCCCAACTGGGCACTGATGATCGGCGCGGTGCTGACGCTGGTGCTGATCTGGAGCGCCGTGCGTCTGTTCTCGGTCGACTCCGAGACGGCCTTCGAGACCCCGCCGCCGGTGCTCAACGGGTCCTCGGGCCTCGGCAACGGCTTCGGCGAGCCGGAGGCGGCCGCCCCGGCGGCGTCCGTGCAGGCGGTCGTCGCGGCGGTCCAGGCGGGCGCCAACGTGGAGGTCCGTGACGCCGGTGGCGCCCTGGTCTTCGAGGGCGACCTGGTCATCGGCGAGGTCAAGACCCTGACCGTGACCCCGCCGGTCACGGTCACCACCGACGACGGAGGCGCGGTGTCGGTCACCGTCGCCGGACGCGACCTCGGCTTCCTCGGCGAGACCGGTCAGCCGGCGACGAAGGTGTTCCAGGCTCCCTCCCGGTGAGGTCGCGGATCGGTCTCTTCCGCCCCTCAGGAGCCCGCTCGCTGCTACGTTCGATGCCGTCGGGAGACGTCCCACTCGCACCGGGCGTCACACCGTTCCCTCTCAGGAGCGTCGGATGACAGACGAGTCGACCGCGGAGTCGCCACAGGACGGAGCCGTCGCCGGCACCGCTCCTGACGACGCCTCGCAGACCGAGCGCCGCCTGGTCACGCGCCGTCGCCCGGTCCGTCGACCGCTCGGCGGCGCCTTCTGGCTCACCGCGCTGCTGGTGGCGGCCGCCCTGGCGGGCGGGGCGACGTACACGCAGCTCGACGGGGCGGAGACCGCGCTGGCCGCCGACGTCGAGAGGCGCCTCGCGGCCAAGGGCTTCGGCAAGGTGACGGTGACCCTCGAGGGCCGCACCGTGACGGCGGCGGTGCCGGCCGGTGGGGACGAGGAGAAGGTCGAGCGCGTGGTGGCGGGCGTGAGCGGGGTGGCGGCGGTCGAGACCACCCAGGCGTTCGCCAGCGCGAAGCAGCGCCGGACCTGCCAGACGCTCGGCCGCGAGCTCGACCGGGCCACGAACGGCCAGCGGATCCCCTTCGCCGGGTCGACCGCCCAGCTCACCTCCGAAGGACAGGCGCTCGTGGTCGCGGCGGCCCGGGTGCTCAAGGAGTGCCCCGTCGGCGACGTCGTGGTCGGCGGTCACTCCGACGACGACACCCCTGACTTCTCGACGCTGTCGCTGCAGCGGGCGCAGGTGATGGTCGACCTGCTCAAGCGCAACGGCGTGGAGGGCGGCCGGCTGGAGGCGCGCGGCTACGGCGACCAGTTCCCGCTCGACGAGGCCGACACCGCGGCCGCGGTGCAGCGCAACCAGCGGGGCGAGATCAGTGCGGAGGGCAGCTGACATGTGGCGCTGGTACGTCGAGGTCGCCTTCCTGGTGGTGCTCTGCTTCGGAGCCGGTGCGGCCGTCGCCGCGCTGGTGCTGGCACGCGTGCTGCCCCAGGCGTCGTCCCCGTCGTCCCCGTCGGCTCCGTCGGAGGCACCCGGAGAGACTGGAGCGAGCACCTCATGACGTGGCTCCTGGGCCAGCTGTGGCCGATCCTGGTGCTGTCGGCCCTGCTGGGCGCCGCCACCGTGGTCGTGTGGGGCGTGCGCCGCGAGAGCGTCGAGGTGTGGGAGGACGTCCCGGTCCCGCCCCCGGCCGCCCGGCCCGACCCGTCCGACGCCGGGTCCGACGAGGCGGCTGAGCCGCTGCCCACGACGGTGGGCACGCCCCTTCCCGTCGACGCCGACGACCCGAGCACGCCGTTCCCGGTGAGCACCGCCGACGGCCCGGCCCCCTGGGAGGCCGAGGAGCTGTGGTCGCGACCGGCCCGGGTGGGTGCCGGCGGGGAGCCCCGCCGCTCCAAGGACGAGTGGACCGAGGCGGCCGAGAACTGGCGCAGCTGGGCCGACGAGGCGACCGGACGGGGGTACGGCGGGGTCGACGACGCGGTCGCGACCCGTGACCGCGACCTGTTCGCCGCCGACCGGGACCTCTTCGCGGCGGACCGCGACCAGGAGCCGCCCGAGGGGCACGCTGCTGGCACGGCGCCCCGCGCGACGCCTGCGACGGGCCCGGCGACGCCTGCGACGGGCCCGGCGACCGAGCCCACGACGTACGACGAGCCGGTCGAGGTGTTCCCCGGTCGGGGGGCGCAGGAGCCAGAGGCGTTCCCCTACGCCCGCCCGGTGGAGGCGCCGCGGAGCCGGGACGAGACGATGGACCCCATGGACGACCACGAGATGACCGACGACGAGCGCGAGGCGGCCGAGATCCGGCGCATGCGCGAGCAGGCCCGACGCGGCGACTCCGCGTGAGCGGCTCCACCCCCCAGGCTCCGACCACGGTCGCCCTGGTGACCCTGGGCTGCGCCCGCAACGAGGTCGACTCCGAGGAGCTGGCCGGACGGCTGGCCGCGGACGGGTTCGCGCTGGTCTCCGACCCCGAGGACGCCGACGCCGTCGTGGTGAACACCTGCGGCTTCGTCGAGGCGGCCAAGAAGGACTCGGTCGACACCCTGCTCGCGGCCTCCGACCTCAAGGAGTCCGGCCGGACCCGGTCCGTCGTGGCGGTGGGCTGCCTGGCCGAGCGCTACGGCAAGGACCTGGCCGAGGCGCTCCCGGAGGCCGACGCGATCCTGGGCTTCGACGACTACCCCGACATCTCCTCCCGGCTGCGTCGGATCATGGCCGGCGAGACGCACGCCGCCCACACCCCCCAGGACCGGCGCCACCTGCTGCCGATCGCACCGGCCGAGCGGGGAGGAGCGGCCGTCGACGTCGTCGTCCCGGGGCACACCGTGGCCGCCCCGGACCTGCCCGCGGGCGTGGCGCCCGCCTCCGGGCCGCGCCCGGTCCGCCGGCGCCTCGACACCGGTCCGATGGCCCCCCTCAAGCTCGCCAGCGGCTGCGACCGCCGGTGCACCTTCTGCGCCATCCCCTCCTTCCGCGGCTCCTTCGTGTCGCGCCGGCCCTCGGACGTGCTCGGCGAGGCGCGCTGGCTGGCCGAGCAGGGCGTGCGCGAGCTCTTCCTGGTCAGTGAGAACTCCACGTCCTACGGCAAGGACCTCGGCGACCTGCGGCTGCTGGAGACGATGCTGCCCGAGCTCGCCGGCATCGACGGCGTGGAGCGGGTGCGGGTGTCCTACCTGCAGCCGGCCGAGACCCGGCCCGACCTCGTGCGGGCCATCGCCACGACGCCGGGGGTGGCGTCGTACTTCGACCTGTCCTTCCAGCACGCCTCACCCACGGTGCTGCGCCGGATGAAGCGCTTCGGCGACCCCGACAGCTTCCTGGGGCTGCTGGACTCCATCCGCACCCTCGACCCGACCGCGGGCGTGCGCTGCAACGTCATCGTCGGCTTCCCGGGCGAGACCGAGGACGACGTGGACGTGCTCACCGACTTCCTCGAGCGCGCACGCCTCGACGTCGTCGGTGTCTTCGGCTACTCCGACGAGGACGGCACCGAGGCCGCCGGCTTCGAGGGCAAGATCGACGAGTCCGAGGTGGCCGAGCGGGTCCGCCACGTCACCGAGCTGGTCGAGGAGCTGACCGCCCAGCGTGCCGAGGACCGGGTCGGCGACGAGGTCGCCGTGCTCGTCGAGCGCATCGACGGCGACGAGGTCGAGGGCCGCGTGGAGCAGCAGGGCCCCGAGGTCGACGGCACGACGACCGTCGGCGGGCTCGACGCGCTGACCGCCCCGGTCGGTGTCGGAGACCTTCTGCGCGCGCGCGTCACTGGGTCCAACGGCGTCGACCTGTTGGCGACCGCGTTGGCGGAGAGGGCAGGATGAGCCGGGTGGACGAAGGGCCAGCGATGAGCGAGCGACCGGCACCCAGCAACTGGAACGTGCCGAACGCGCTGACGACCCTGCGCATCGTCATGGTGCCGTTCTTCGCGTGGGCCCTGCTGATCGACGACGGTGGCTCCACGGGTTGGCGCTGGATCGCCTTCGGGCTGTTCGCGGCCGCGATGATCACCGACAAGGTCGACGGCGACCTGGCCCGCAAGCACGACATCGTCACCGACTTCGGCAAGATCGCCGACCCCATCGCCGACAAGGCACTGACCGGGATGGCCTTCGTCGGCCTCTCGATCATCGGCGAGCTGTGGTGGGCCGTCACGGTAGTGGTGCTGATCCGCGAGTGGGGCATCACCGTGATGCGGTTCTGGCTGATCCGCCGCGGGGTCGTGATGCCCGCCGGTCGCGGCGGCAAGCTCAAGACCGTCGTGCAGACGCTGGCCCTCGGGCTGCTCATCATGCCGCTGCGCCAGCTGGAGGGGTTCTGGGAGCCGGTCGGGCTCGTGGTCTGGTGGATCGGCCTGGCCGCGATGGCGGCCGCCGTCGCCCTCACCGTGTGGACGGGCGTCGAGTACGTCCGCGACACCATCCGCGCGCAGCGCCGCCAGGACCGGCAGAGCACCGCCTGAGCGTCTGCAGGCAACGGCCGCCCGGGATCACGGCTTCACCTGCGCCTCCCGGGCCCCGATGTCGTCGCCCCAGAGGTCGAGGGCGGCGTCGACCAGGGCGAGGTGCGACAACGCCTGCGGGAAGTTGCCGGCCTGGCAGTCCGAGACCGGGTCGATCTCCTCGGCCAGCAGGCCGACGTCGTTGCGTCGATCGAGCAGCTGCGTCGAACAGGGCGGTCGCGTCGTCGTGGCGACCGGCAGCGGCGTACGCCGAGACGAGCCAGAACGAGCAGGCCACGAACGCCGACTCGTCGCCGGTGAGGCCGTCGACCCCGGAGGCGGTGCGGTAGCGGCGCACCAGGCCGTCCTCGAGCAGGTCCTCCTCGATGGCGCGGATGGTGCCCGTCATGAGCTCGTCGTCGCCGTCGATGAAGCCCAGCCCGGGCAGCACCAGCAGCGAGGCGTCGACCTCGGTGGTGCCGTAGTGCTGGGTGAAGGTGCCGCGCTCGCGGTCCACGCCCCGCTCGAGGATCTCGGCGCGGACCTCGTCGCGCACCTGGCGCCACCGCTCCACCGGCCCCTCCAGCCCGTCCTCCTCGACCGCGCGGACGGCACGGTCGAAGGCGACCCACACCAGCACGCGGGAGTGGGTGAAGTGCTGCTGCTCGCCGCGGATCTCCCAGATCCCGTGGTCGGGCTGCTGCCACCGCTCCGCCAGGTGCTCGACGAGGACCCGCTGCAGCGACCAGGAGTCGGCGGAGTCCTCCAGCCCGGTGGACCGGGCCAGGTGGAGGGCCGCCAGCACCTCACCGAAGACGTCGGCCTGCTGCTGGCCGACGGCCCCGTTGCCGATGCGCACCGGGGTGGACCCCTGGTAGCCGGCCAGGTGCCCGAGCTCGCGCTCGGGCAGGTCGCGGCCACCGTCGACGGCGTACACGATCTGCAGGTCCTGGGGGTCGCCCGCGACTGCGCGCAGCAGCCACGAGCGCCAGAGGCTCGCTTCGTGGCGGTAGCCCGAGCGCAGCAGCGAGACCAGCGTCATCGACGCGTCGCGCAGCCAGCAGTAGCGGTAGTCCCAGTTGCGGCTGCCGCCGAAGTCCTCGGGCAGGCTGGTCGTGGGCGCGGCCACGATGCCGCCCGTGCCGCCGTGGGTCAGCAGGCGCAGCGTGAGCAGCGAGCGCACGACCGCGTCGCGGTGGGGCCCGTCGTAGCTGCAGTGGTCGGCCCAGGCCTGCAGCAGCTCGCGGGTCTCCTCGATCCGGGCCTCGACGTCGCCGGCACCGGGGACGTCGTGGTGGGAGGCGTTCCAGACGGTGGCGAACTCCAGGCGGTCGCCGGCGCCGACGTCGAACTCGTCGACGTGGTGACCGTCCTCACGGGTGGGCAGCCGGGAGCCGCGGAGCACGAGCCGGTCCGGGCCGGCGACGGCCATGATGATCTCCTGGCCGTCCTGCTGCTCGCGGCGCACCCACGGTCGGATGCCGCCGTAGCCGAAGCGCACGATCCACTCGTGGCGCACCCGGACCGTGCCCTCGACCCCCTCGACGACGCGGACCAGGTCGGCGCGCCCGTCGCCGATCGGCATGGCGTCGGTGACGGTGAAGGTGCCTGTCGACGTCGTGAACGTCGTCTCCAGGATCGAGGTGTCGCCGACGTAGCGACGGGAGACCTCGACCTCGTCGTCGTCACCCTCGCTCAGAGCGGCCGGGCCGATGAGCCAGCGACCGTTGTCCCGGTCGCCCAGCAGCGCGGCGAAGCACGCGGGCGAGTCGAAGCGGGGGAGGCAGAGCCAGTCGACCGAGCCGTCCTTCCCGACGAGGGCGCCGGTGCCGGTGTCGCCGATCAGGGCGTAGTCCTCGATGGGCAGGGGCATGGCCGCTACCGTAGCCACCCCGCGACACGACCGCCGGACAGGCGGTGGAATGGGCACGAACGCATTGGGGTTGAGTAGTAGGTTGGTGCAACCACGGGGCCGGACCACCGGCCCGACCGAGACGACGGGAGCGCGAGATGGTGCTGTTCCGCCGGCTCCTCGGTGAGGTCCTCCGCCGCCGCCGTCTCGAGCAGGGACGCACGCTGCGCCAGCTCTGCGGCGATGCCCGCGTGAGCCTGGGCTACATGTCGGAGATCGAGCGCGGGCAGAAGGAGGCGTCCAGCGAGCTGCTGGCCTCGATCTGCGCCGCGTTGGACGTGCCGCTGTCCGAGATCCTCTCCGAGGTCTCCGACGCCGTGGCGCTGGCCGAGGCCGCCGCGCTGGTCCGCGTGCGACCCCTCGAGCTGCGCTCGGACAAGGTCTCCAGCCCGGCCGCCGACGGCGACGTCGTCGCCTCCGCCGCCTGATCCGCACGCCCGCTTCTGCCCCTGTCGCAGGCTCCGGTGCGCTCTGCGGCAATAAAACTCGTTGCCCTGTGCGACGAGCACGAGGATGGTCGAGGCATGACCTCCACCGGCGAACACCTCCCGCACTCCCCAGCACGCGTGGCGGCGGTGCTCTCCGCCTCCCTGGTGCTCGCCGCGTGCGGAGGCACGAGCGATGAGGCGACCCCGGCGCCGGCGGAGACCGTCGAGCAGTCCGACAGCGCGACGGGGTCCGACGAGCTGCACGTGGCGGTCATCGGGGACTCAATCGGCTACGGACAGGCGGACTGCGGGGGGTGTGTCTCCTTCGTCGACCTGTACGCCGACGCGTTGGGCGAGCGCCTCGGACTCCCGGTTCAGGCGGACAACCTGTCGACCCACGACGGCCTGACCAGCCCCCAGCTGGTGCAGCGCCTACGAACCGAGGACTACTACAGGGAAGGCGTCGAGGCGGCGGACGTCCTGGTGGTCTCGATCGGCCACAACGACACGCCCTGGGCGGTCGACGACGACAGCTGCGACGGTCCGACCGGCGACGAGCCGGTGTGGAGCGACTACCAGGAGCCGTGCATGACGACGGAGGCTCGCGACCAGGCGCGCCAGCTGCGGCTGTTCCTCTCGGAGGCGTCCGAGCTGCGCGGAGGCGAGCCGACGGTGCAGGTCGTGACCACGGTCTACAACGACTGGATCGGAGTGAGCGGTGTCCCGGTCGCGGCGACGCGGCCGACGACGACCACGCTGGACGCGTTCTCCGAGGCGGCCTGTGACGCGGCCCGCGAGGCGGACGCGGTGTGCCTCGACAGCTACCACGCGTTCAACGGGCCGCAGGGCCTCGAGCCCGCCGGCACGCTGCTGGCTCCTGACACTGTGCATCCCTCGGCTGAGGGTCACCGGGTCATCGCCGACCTGTTGATGCAGGTCGACGTGGAGCCCGTCCTCACCTCTCGGTAGCAACGCGGCTGTGCCGCACGGCGGACGCTGCACCGTCAGCCGGGCTGGCAGGTGGGGCACCAGAAGGTGACGCGGTCACGGGGCGCGGTGCCGTGCGTGCCTCGCTCGACGGGTGTGCGGCAGCGACGGCAGGGCTGGCCGGCCCGGCTGTAGACGTAGTGGGTGCGGCCGCGCCGCAGGTCGCCGGTCGTGGCCTGCTGGGCACGCTCCTTGTTGACCTCGAGCAGCGCCTTCGAGCGACGCACGAGACGCGGCAGGTCGACGACGGCGCTGACCGGCGCGTGCGGTCGGACGCCGGCCAGGAAGCACAGCTCGGCGGCGTACATGTTGCCGATGCCGGCCAGGTTGCGCTGGTCCAGCAGGGCCTCGACCAGCGGCCGGTCCGGCTGCGGCGGTCAGCCGCGCCAGCGCCTCCGCCTCGTCCCAGTCCGGACCGAGCAGGTCGGGGCCGAGGTGGCCGACGACGGAGCTCCTCGTCGGCGCGCGCGACCAGCTCGGTCACGCCGAGGCTGAAACCGACCGCGGTCCAGTCCTCGGTGGTGAGCACCACGCGGGCCTGGTGGGTCGGACGACGCCACCGGGTGCCGAGTCGGTACAGGTGCCAGGAGCCCTCCATCTTCAGGTGGGTGTGGAGGGTGTGCAGCTCCCCGATGCGCGTCATCAGGTGCTTGCCGCGGGCGACGGTCTCCACCACCGGCTGGCCGGCCAGGTCGACGGTCGCGATCTCCGGCACCCGGAAGTCCGACGAGGTGATCAGGTGCCCGCTCAGCGCACGGTCCAGCGACCGGGCGGTGCGCCAGACGGTGTCGCCCTCAGGCACGCTGCTCAGCCACGGATCCGCAGCCCCCGTGGTGTCGCCACGAAGCCCGCCTGCGCCAGGGCCTCGCGCAACGGCTCGGTGCTGCCCAGGATCGGCTCGCCGTCGGCTCGCTCGACCGTCAGCCTCCCCATGGCGCCCCGCCGTACGGCGCCTGCCAGCGCGGTCATGGCCGCCGCCAGGTCGTCGTGGTCGTCGGTGAAGGTCAGCAGGGTCTTGCCTCCGCGCTCGAGGTAGACCGCCAGGGAGCCGTCCACCAGGATCACCAGGGCGCCGGCCTTGCGGCCCGGTCGGTGGCCCGCGCCGCTCCCTGCGCCGCTCCCGCCGGCCGTCCCGATCGCGGCGCCGTCCGGGGCGGTGCCGTCCGGGCCTGCCGCCTCGCCCGAGCGGTCCGGCCAGGGCAGCGCGGCGCCGTACGGGTTGGCGGGGTCGGTGGCAGCCAGCACGACCGTGGCGCGTGCGGCCTGCGGATCGCCCTCGCCCCCGAGCTCGCGGGAGAACGTGCGCAGCCGGTCGACCGAGCCGGGGGCGCCGAACTGCGCCGCCCCCAGGCCCTCGACGAAGTAGCCACGCCGGCAGCGACCGGAGTCCTCGAACGCGGAGAGCACCTTGTAGACGCCGGCGAAGCCGCCGGGCACGCGCTCGGAGACGACGGCACCGCGGGTCACGACGCCGTGCCGCTCCAGCATCGCCTCGGCGGAGGCGTGGCTCCGTCGGGTGGGGTCGGGCTCGATCTCGGGCAGCAGCGACCAGCGACCGGCGGCGGTCGGGGGACCGCTGCGGGTCGGCAGGTCGGGACGCGGGCGCCCGGGTCGCGACGAGCGCCGCGGCCGCGCCGCCCGACGCGGACCGGAGTGGGCGGTGCGTCCCGAGGACCCGAGCAGGCGCAGCGGCGCGAGCGTGTCGTTGGTCATCCGTCCCGACCACACCAGGTCCCACAGCGCGGCCAGCAGCGCGGTGTCGTCGGTGGCGCCGGCGGCGTTGGAGAGCTGGCGGAAGAAGTAGGCGCCGCCACCCTCCAGGGCGTCGATCACGGACCGGTGCAGTGGCGTCTCGTCGTACGCCGTCGGCTCGGGCAGGGTCAGGTGGGCGCTGTCGGCCAGGTGGAGGCTGACCCAGCCGTCCTTGCCGGGCAGGCTGCCCTGGCCGGCCCACACCACCTCGCCGGTGGCGGTCAGCTCGTCGAGGTGGGCACCGAGGTAGTCCTCGACGCGGCTCGGCAGCACGAGCGTCTCCAGGGCGCTGGCCGGCACGGCGCAGCCGGCGAGCTGCTCGACGACCGAGAGCACCCCGTCCACGCCGCGCAGGCCCGATCGCCGTGAGCGTGGCGCGCTCGCCGGGGGACGGCCGTTGCGCTGCCCGGCGGGTGGGTCGGGGGTCTCGATGATGACGTTCTGCCAGGCGGGCAGGAAGCGGCCGAGGGTGGCCGGCTCGACCGGCTCCACCTCCTTGCGCAGCGCCGCCAGGCTCCGGCGCCGCAGCCGGCGCAGCACCTCGGTGTCGCACCACTCCGACCCGCTGCCGGCGGGACGGAACTCGCCCTCGACGACCCGGCCGGTCCCGGCGAGGCGGAGCAGGGTCTGCCGCACGACCGCGGAGCCGAGCCCCCACCGCTCCGCGACGTCGGAGACCGTGAAGGGTCCGTGGCAGCGGGCGTAGCGCCCCACCAGGTCGGCGAGCGGGTCGACGACCTCGTCCAGGAACGCGTCGGGGGTGCCGGGCGGCACGGGCACGCCCAGGCCGTCCCGCAGCCGCGGGACGTCCTCGACGGCGGCCCAGCGGGCCTCCCCGGCGACCCGCACCTGCACCACCCGGCGGGCCTCGGCCAGCGCGATCAGCCAGCCCTCGGCCTCGTCGGCCGACTCGTCGGGCACGCGCGCCACGACCTCGGCGGTGCTCAGCGGGCCGATGAGACGCACCAGGTCGGCGACGCCCTCCAGGCCGCGGGCCCGGCGCTCGGGGTCCAACCGCTGCAGCTCGAGCTCGACGGCGGCCAGCACGGCCGGATCGAGCAGCTCGCGCAGCTCGGCGCGGCCCAGCAGCTCGGCGAGCAGGCCCTGGTCGAGCGACAGTGCTGCCGCCCTCCGCTCCGCCAGCGGGTTGTCGCCCTCGTACATGAACGCCGCGACGTAGCCGAACAGCAGCGACCGGGCAAACGGCGACGGCTGGTCGGTGTGGACCTCGGAGACCTGGACCGCTCGCGAGGACAGCCGCTTCATCAGTCCCACCAGCGCCGGGACGTCGTACACGTCCTGGAGGCACTCACGCACCGCCTCCAGCACGATCGGGAAGGACGGGTACTTGGAGGCGACCGAGAGCAGCTGCGCGGACTTCTGGCGCTGCTGCCACAACGGCGAGCGGCGTCCGGGGTCGCGGCGCGGGAGCAGCAGGGCCCGGGCCGCGCACTCGCGGAACCGGCTGGCGAACAGCGCCGACCCGCCCACCTCGGCGGTGACGAGGTCCTCGATCTCGTCGGCGTCGAAGACCACCACGTCCGCGCCCGGCGGGTCCTGGTCGCTCTCCGGGATGCGCATGACGATGCCGTCGTCGGAGGCCAGCGCCTGGGCGTCGACGCCGTACCGCTCGGCGAGCCGCACCCCGATGGCCAGGGCCCACGGCGCGTGCACCTGGGCGCCGTAGGGGGAGTGGAGCACCAGCCGCCAGTCACCCAGCTCGTCGCGGAACCGCTCCACCAGCAGCGTCCGGTCCGACGGCAGCACCGAGGTCGCCTGGCGCTGCTCGTCGAGGAACCGGACGAGGTTCTCCGCGGCCCAGTCGTCGAGGCCGGCGTCACGGCAGCGGGTCACCGCGTCGGCCCGGTCGAGCGTGCCGAGCTCACGGGTGAACACCCCGATGGCCTCGCCGAGCTCGGCCGGGCGGCCCAGCTGGTCGCCCTTCCAGAACGGCAGCCGACCCGGCTGCCCGGGAGCGGGGGAGACCAGCACCCGGTCGTGGGTGATGTCCTCGATGCGCCAGCTGGTGGCGCCGAGCGCGAACACGTCGCCGACGCGCGACTCGTAGACCATCTCCTCGTCGAGCTCGCCGACCCGGCTGGCCTTCTCGCCGACGAGGAACACGCCGAACATGCCTCGGTCCGGGATGGTGCCGCCGCTGGTGACCGCCAGGCGCTGCGCCCCCGGGCGACCCGCGACGGTCTCCGCGACGCGGTCCCAGACGATGCGCGGACGCAGCTCGGCGAACTCGTCGCTGGGGTAGCGCCCCGACAGCAGGTCGAGGGTGGCGTCGAAGGCGGCTCGCGGCAGCGCGGCGTACGACGCAGCCCGGCGCACAAGGTCGTAGAGCTCGTCGACCTTCCAGTCCTCCAGGGACGTCATCGCCACGACCTGCTGGGCCAGCACGTCGAGGGGGTTGGCCGGCACCCGGATCGCCTCGATGCGACCGGCGCGCATGCTCTCGACCGCCACGGCGGTGTGCACCAGGTCGGCGCGGTGCTTGGGCAGCAGCACCCCGCGTGAGACCTCGCCGACCTGGTGGCCGGCGCGACCGACGCGCTGCAGGGCCGAGGCCACGCTGGGCGGCGACTCGATCTGGACCACGAGGTCGACCGCGCCCATGTCGATCCCGAGCTCGAGGCTGGAGGTGGCCACCACGCAGGGCAGCCGGCCGCGCTTGAGGTCGTCCTCGATGATCGCGCGCTGGTCCTTCGACACCGACCCGTGGTGGGCGCGGGCGATGACCACCGGGGCACCCTCGGACGCACCGGACTGCGCCATCACCTGTGCGGGCGGCGCGTGGGGGGACCGGTCGTCCTCATCGGGAGCGGCGCGCTCGGTGGCGATCTCGTTGAGGCGGGCGGTGAGCCGCTCGGCGAGCCGCCGGGAGTTGGCGAACACGATGGTCGAGCGGTGCCGGTCGACCAGGTCGACGACCTCCTCCTCGATGGAGGGCCAGATCGAGGTGCGACGCTCCTCCCCGGCGGCCGGGCCCTCCTGGTCGGCCGCGGGCGCGCCGAGCTCGGACATGTCCTCCACCGGGACGACGACGCTGAGGTCCCACTGCTTCTGCGCCGGCGGGGCGACGATCTCCACCGGCCGGCTGCCGCCGAGGAACCGGGCGACCTCGTCGAGGGGACGCACGGTCGCCGACAGCCCGATGCGCTGGGCCGGCTTCGGCAGCAGCGCGTCCAGGCGCTCCATCGACAGGGCGAGGTGGGCCCCGCGCTTGGTGCCGGCCACGGCGTGGACCTCGTCGACGATCACGGTCTCGACGCTGCGCAGCACCTCCCTCGCCTGCGAGGTCAGCATGAGGAACAGCGACTCGGGCGTGGTGATGAGGATGTCCGGCGGCTTCGAGACCAGGGCGCGCCGCTCGTTGGCCGGGGTGTCGCCCGAGCGGGTGCCGACCCGGATGTCGGGCTCGGGCAGGCCGAGGCGGGCGGCGGTGTGCCGGATGCCGGTCAGGGGCGCGCGGAGGTTGCGCTCGACGTCGACGGCGAGCGCCTTCAACGGGGAGACGTAGAGGACCCGGCAGCGCTCCTTGGCGGGCGGGGTGGGTGCCTGGGCGAGACGGTCGAGCGACCACAGGAAGGCGCTCAGCGTCTTGCCCGACCCGGTGGGCGCGACGACGAGCGCGTTGCGTCCGGCGGCGATCTCGCGCCAGGCGCCGACCTGCGCGGGGGTCGGCTCGGCGAAGGCTGCCCCGAACCACGTCCGTGTCGCCTCGCCGAAGCCCGCCCAGACCTCTTCGCTCACGCTCGCACCCGTCGCTTCCTGTCCTCGCGGTCGCCCGTGCCCGAGATGGCACCGGCACGTCGTCGCCCGCGTGCTGACCATCTTGTCCGACGGCACCGACAACCACGCGCGGCGCGGGGGCCGGCCGGGTCGGAGGGCGGCCCGGCAAACCCGGATGAGACCTGTCGGCGACCCGCGTTAGGTTGCCTCCATGACCTCCTCCACCCCACCCGGTCCCGGGTCGCCCGAGGTGCCTGCGGCCGGCGCCGGCACCGGCACGGCCCGGCACCGGCACCGACGTAC
Source organism: uncultured Actinomycetota bacterium (assembly GCA_963721555.1). Taxonomy (GTDB): domain Bacteria; phylum Actinomycetota; class Actinomycetes; order Propionibacteriales; family Nocardioidaceae; genus Marmoricola_A. The sequence goes on from CAVRJU010000009.1 coordinate 880,976, forward strand.
GCCGTGGGGGCGACCGCTCGGACCTGCCCGCCACCATGGTCGCGGCTCGGAGCCTGACCAAGCGGTTCGGCGACTTCGAGGCCGTCAAGGGCATCGACGTCACCGTGCACCGCGGGGAGGCCTTCGGCTTCCTCGGCCCGAACGGGGCGGGCAAGTCCTCGACCATGCGGATGATCGCGGCGGTGTCGCCGCCGACCAGCGGTGACCTCGAGGTGCTGGGGCGCGACCCCGTGCGCGACGGCTCCGCCGTCCGCGCCCGGCTCGGCGTGTGCCCCCAGGAGGACACGCTCGACAACGAGCTGACGGTGCGCGAGAACCTGCTCATCTACGGGCGCTACTTCGGCATCGCGCGCAAGGTGATCGCCGCCCGCGCCGACGAGCTGCTCACGTTCTTCCAGCTCACCGACAAGCGCGACGCCAAGGTCGACAGCCTGTCCGGAGGTCTCAAGCGGCGCCTCACGATCGCCCGGTCGCTCATCAACGACCCCGACCTGCTGCTGCTCGACGAGCCCACCACCGGGCTCGACCCGCAGGCGCGCCACGTGCTGTGGGACAAGCTCTACCGCCTCAAGCAGCAGGGCGTGACGCTGGTGCTCACCACCCACTACATGGACGAGGCCGAGCAGCTGTGCGACCGGCTCGTGGTGATGGACGGCGGGCTGGTGGTCGCCGAGGGCACGCCGCTGGGCCTGATCCGCGAGCACTCGACGCGCGAGGTCCTCGAGCTGCGCTTCCCGGTCGGGGAGCACGAGGCGCTGGTCGACCGCGTGGCCGACCTCGCCGACCGGGTCGAGGTGCTGCCGGACCGGCTGCTGCTCTACACCCACGACGGCGAGAGGTCGTTGGCCGACGTCCACGAGCGCGGCCTGCAGCCGGTCACCGCGCTGGTCCGCCGCTCCACCCTCGAGGACGTCTTCCTGCGCCTGACCGGCCGGACGCTGGTGGACTGATGACCAGCGCTGCTCCCTCGGCGAGCACCCCGTCGCCCGGCACCACGAGGATGGTGGGTCGGCAGGCCGACTACTGGCTGATCCGCTACCGCAGGACCTTCCGGGGCACGCTGATCGCCTCGTTCCTCGAGCCCGTGCTGTACCTGCTCGCCATGGGCGTGCTGCTGGGGCAGTACGTCGACCAGGCCGAGTCGGCGAGCATCGGCCCGTCGTACCTGGACTTCGTGGCCCCCGGCATGATGGCCGCCGCCGCCATGCAGGTGGCGACCAGTCTTGCCACTTGGCCGGTCTTCGGGGCGCTCAAGTGGGACAAGACCTACTACGGGATGATCGCCACGCCGTTGCGCGTGAGCGACATCGCCGCCGGCCACCTCGCCTTCATCGTCGTCCGACTCGCCTTCACCTCCTGCGTGTTCACCGGCGTCGTGGCGTTGTTCGGCGTCTTCGGCTCGGTGCTCGGGGCAGGCGTGGCTCTGCTCGGTGCCGTGCTGACCGGGGTCGCCTTCGCCTTCCCGGTCTACGCCTTCGCGGCCGGGGCGAGGAGCGAGGCGTCCTTCGCCCTGATCTACCGCGTGGGCGTGGTCCCGCTGTTCCTGTTCTCCGGTGCGTTCTTCCCGGTGTCGAACCTCTCGGCCCCGCTGGAGGCCGTGGCGCGGGTCCTGCCGCTGTACCACGGGGTCGAGCTGTGCCGCGGCGCGGCGCAGGGGTCCTTGGAGCTGCTGCCCGGGCTCGGCCACACCGCCTACCTCGCGGCGCTGGTGCTGGCCGGCGCCTGGTGGGCGGTCCGACGGCTGACCCGACGGCTGGTGGTGTGAGGATGTCGTTCGTCGCGGCCGCCCTCGTCCGCTCGGTCCCCCGACCCGACCACGGCGGCTCCCGCACCTTGATGCTGCGCAACTACTGGGTCCTGCGGCGCAGCTGGCTCGTGGTCGCCAGCGGGTTCTTCGAGCCCGTCTTCTTCCTGTTCTCGATCGGGGTGGGCATCGGCGCCATCGTCAGCGGCTTCACCGTGCAGGGCGAGCAGGTGCCCTACCGCGAGTTCGTGGCACCGGCCATGCTGGCGGCCTCGGCGATGAACGGCGCCATCATGGACTCCACGTTCAACGTGTTCTTCAAGCTGCGCTTCGAGAAGGTCTACGACGCGGTGCTCGCTACTCCGCTCGGCCCCCGTGACGTCGCCCGTGCAGAGGTCGGGTGGGCGGTCTCGCGCGGTGGTCTCTACGCGGGCGGGTTCCTCGTCGTCATGCTGGCGATGGGTCTGCTCTCCTCCTGGTGGGCGTTGCTCGCGCTGCCGGCCGCTCTGCTGGTGAGCTTCGCCTTCGCAGGCGTCGGGATGGCAGTCACCACGTTCATGAAGTCCTGGCAGGACTTCGACTTCATCCTGCTCGCGATCATGCCCATGTTCTTGTTCTCGACCACGTTCTTCCCGGTCGAGACCTACGGCGACTGGCGCTGGCTGGTGGAGGTCACGCCGCTCTACCGCGCCGTGGTGCTCATGCGCGAGCTCTCCACCGGACTGCTCAGCGAGGCCTCCTTGGTCTCGGTGGCCTACTTGACCACGATGGGCATCATCGGCATGACCGTCGCTGGGCGCCGCATCGGCAAGCTGCTCCTGAGCTGATGCCGACCCGACTTGACCCGACCCGCCCGCCGCGTGAGAGCCGAGGAGGACCGTGAGACACACCGAGTTCTGGGCCCGGATGGAGGCCGAGCTGGGGGCGGCGTACGCCCCGGTCTGGGCGCGCCAGCAGGTGCTCGGCGCGCTCGGCGGCCGCACGCCCGAGGCAGCGCTGGAGCAGGGCGTGCCACCCAAGCAGGTCTGGTACGCCGTCGCAGCCGTGCTCGGGGTGCCCGAGAGCCGGCGGTGACCCGGTGACGACTCGTGATGACCCGGTGACGGGGCCGGCCGCGGAGGCTCCGCCGCGGGCCGCCGAGGTGGCCGCGGCACAGACCCGCACGATCCGGGTGCTGGTCGGCTCCCAGGCCCTCGGTGGGCTGGGCACCACGATCGGCATCGCCGTGGCGTCGGTCCTGGCCGAGCGCATCACCGGCAACGCCTCCCTCGCCGGGCTCGTGCAGACCGTCCAGGTCCTCGGCTCGGCCGGTGCGGCGTACCTCCTCGCGCGGGTGATGGGGCGTCACGGACGACGCCCGGGGCTGGCGCTGGGCTACCTGCTGGGAGCGGTGGGGGCCGGCCTCTGCGTGGTCGGGGGAGCGATCGGCTCCTTCACGCTGCTGCTGACCGGGGCTCTGCTGCTGGGGGCCAACACCGCCGCCTCGCTCGCCTCCCGCTACGCGGCGGCCGACCTCGCACCGGCCCGGAGCAAGGGCCGGGCGCTCTCGCTCGTGCTGTGGGCGACGACGGTCGGAGCCGTCGCGGGCCCGAACCTCGTGGGACCCGCGGGCGACCTCGCTGTCGCCGTCGGGCTGCCCGTGCTGACCGGACCCTTCCTGGTCAGCCTGGTCGCGACCCTCGCCGCCTCGCTGGTCGTGGCCGTCCTGCTGCGACCCGACCCGCTCCTGCTCGCCCGTGAGGTCTCGGGCGAGGACCTGCACGGTCCGCCGGCACGCCTCACCCGCAGCGAGCGGCGGGAGCTGCTGCACGTCCACCCGGGCATCGCGGCGGCGGTCCTGGCGCTCGCGTCCGCCCACGCCGTGATGGTCGCGGTGATGGTGATGACCCCGCTGCACATGGACCACGGGGGTGCCGACCTCGAGGTCATCGGCCTGGTCATCAGCATCCACGTGCTCGGGATGTTCTTCCTGTCCCCGCTGGTGGGAGCGCTGGTGGACGGTGTCGGCCCGCGTGCGGTCCTGGCGCTCGGTGCGCTCGTGCTCTGGGGGTCGCTGACGCTCAGCGGGACGGCGCCGGAGGGGGCGTCGGTGCGCATCGGCACCGGCCTGTTCCTGCTCGGTCTCGGCTGGTCGCTGTGCACCGTGGCGGCCGCTGCGCTGCTGACCCTGACCACGCCCCTGGCCCACCGCACGGGCGTGCAGGGCACGGCCGACCTGTTGATGAACCTCGCGGCGGCGGCGGCAGGTGTCGGCGGCGGGCTGGTGGTCGGGCTCCTCGGCTACGGCGCGCTCAACGCCTTCGCGGCGGTCCTGGTCCTCGGTGTGGCCGGTGCGGCAGTCGCCGCCGGGCCCCGGTCCGCCGCCGGGGCGCCGGCCGACGCCCTCTAGGGTCGGGTGCCATGACCAGCGCTGAGCGACCCACCCTCGCCGTCATCGGCGGCAGTGGCTTCTACGAGTTCCTCGACGACGTCGAGACGGTCGAGGTGGACACGCCGTACGGCGCCCCCTCCGCCCCCGTCACGATCGGCGAGGTGGGCGGCCGTCGGGTCGCCTTCCTGCCGCGTCACGGCACGGGTCACGCCCAGCCGCCGCACAAGATCAACGTGCGCGCCAACGTCTGGGCGCTGCGCTCGGTGGGCGTGCGCCAGGTCCTCGCTCCCTGCGCCGTCGGCGGGCTGCAGCCCCACACCCAGCCCGGCACGCTGGTCGTGCCGGACCAGCTGGTCGACCGCACCACGTCCCGGGTCGGCACCTTCGTCGAGACCGGGGCGCTGCACATCCCGTTCGCCGACCCCTACTGCCCCCAGCTGCGCGGCTCGTTGCTCGGCGCGGCGCCCGACGCGGTCGACGGCGGGGCCATGGTCGTCATCGAGGGCCCTCGCTTCTCCACCCGCGCCGAGTCGCAGTGGTACGCCGCGCAGGGCTGGTCGCTGGTCAACATGACCGGGCTGCCCGAGGCGGCGCTGGCCCGCGAGATGGGTCTCTGCTACGCCGCGATCGCGCTGGTGACCGACGTCGACGCCGGGGTCTCGGCCGAGGACGAGTCGGTGAGCATGGAGGCCGTGTTCGCGATGTTCGCCGCCAACATCGACCGGCTCAAGGGCCTCATCGGTGAGGCCGTCGCCGCCGCCCCGCAGCCGGGGCCGTGCGGCTGCAACACCTGGATGGACGGCCTCGAGATCCCCTACGAGCTCCCGTGAAGGTCCTGCTCACCGGCGCCTCCGGCTTCATCGGCTCCGCGATCCGCGACCTGCTGGACGAGTCCGGCCACGAGGTCGTCGCCGTCGACGCCCTCATCCCGCAGGCCCACGGCACGGACACCGAGCCGGACGAGAGCGTGCACCGCCTCGACGTGCGCCAGGCCGACACCTGGGTCGACCTGCTCCGCGGCGTCGACGTCGTCTGCCACCAGTCGGCCATGGTCGGCGCCGGCGTGACCGTGGCCGACATGCCGCTCTACGCCTCGCACAACGACCTCGGCACCGCGGTGCTGCTGGCGGCGATGGAGGAGGCCGGCGTGAAGCGGCTGGTCTTCGCCTCCTCGATGGTCGTCTACGGCGAGGGCCGCTACGTCTGCGGCACGCACGGGCACGTGGCTCCCGGCGTGCGCACGGTGGCCGACCTCGAGGCCGGTCGCTTCGACAACCCGTGCCCGACCTGCGGGCAGGCGCTGGGCTGGGAGCTCGTCGAGGAGGACGCCCGCCTCGACCCGCGCAGCAGCTACGCCGCGTCCAAGCTGGCCACCGAGCACTACGCCTCGGCGTGGGTCCGCCAGGCCGACGCCCGGGCGGTGGGGCTGAGGTACCACAACGTCTACGGCGCCCGGATGCCGCGGGACACGCCGTACTCCGGGGTCGCGGCGATCTTCCGCTCCTCCCTCGAGCACGGCGAGGCGCCCCGGGTCTTCGAGGACGGCGGGCAGATGCGCGACTTCGTCCACGTCACCGACGTCGCCCGCGCGAACCTCGTCTCGATCGAGGCGGTCGCGGCGGACCAGCTGGCGCCGTACGAGGCCTTCAACGTCTGTTCCGGCGAGCCGGTCAGCATCCGCGACGTGGCGCAGATGCTGGGGGCCGCCAGCGGCATCGACCCGGTGGTCACCGGCGAGTACCGGCTGGGCGACGTGCGGCACGTGGTCGCCTCGCCCGAGCGGGCGCGTCAGGTCCTGGGCTTCAGCGCACAGGTGGGCCCGGCGCAGGGCCTGGCCGCCTTCGTGCACGAGCCCTTGCGCACCTGACGCCCGCGAGCGGCTACCAGGTGGTGCGGAGGAGGTGCTGGACCACCAGCGCCGCGGTGAGCTGGACCCACACGCCCCGGCGGCGCCACCGCTCGGGCAGCAACGCGCAGGCGAGCAGCACCCACGGCACGAACGGCAGCCAGATCCGCTCCACCTCGGCCTTGCTCATCTGCGACAGGTCGGCCGTCAGCACGGTGAGCAGGCCCGCCAGCGCCATCACGTAGACGGCGTGGCGCGGGCTGCGTCCTGCCGGGAAGCGGGGGAGCCGGGCCAGCAGGGCCGGCCCGCCTGAGGCGGACGCGTCCACGCTGCGCTGCCGGCTCTCTCCGCGGTGCCCGCGCGCGGGCTCGTCGCTGCCCGGCAGACGCGGGCGCGCCTTGTCGGTGAGCAGCCACGCGACGCCTGCCCCGGCCATCGGGCCGGCGGAGAAGAGGAAGGCGCCGAGGTTGCCCCACATCCAGTACAACGGCGTACGGCGTCCGCCGACGCCCTCCCAGTACCGGTCGTGGAGCTCGGGCAGCGCGTCCCAGTAGTAGAAGCCGAAGGCGGCGAACGACAGCACCACCGCGACGGCTGCCGCGGCGGCGATCGGCAACGGTCGCCAGGAGCCGCCGAGCCACAGCACGGCCAGGCAGAGGATGCCCAGCAGGGGCAGGCCGTAGGACATCATCACGACGTACCCGAGGAGCAGGCCCGCCACCACCGACCACGCCACCTGCGGGCCGGTCGAGCGCCGGGTGGCGGCCACCGCCAGCGCGGCCAGGCCCCAGGCTCCGACGGCGGCGAACAGCGCATCGCCCGAGACGCACATCCAGATGGCGGCGGGTCCGACCGCCAGGAACGGCGCGGCGCGGCGCACGACCTGCTCGGCGCCCAGCGTGCGGAGGGTGCAGAGGACGGCGACGGGCGTCGTGGCGGCGAGGACCGACACGACGAGGCCGGCCGCGAAGCCGTCCGTGATCCCCAGTCGGACCAGGAGGACGAAGAACGCGAGCGCACCCGGCGGGTGGCCGGCGATGTGCACCGGCCAGTTCCGGGGCTCGGCGTCGTAGGAGATGCGGCTGACGTACTCCGCCAGCGTGGCGGGGAAGTCGGTCACCCGGCGCGCGGTGTTCATGTACTCGTAGCTGTCGTCCATGACGTCGCGGATGCCACTCGTCCCGTCGAGCAGGGCGAGAGCGAGCATCCAGGCGAGCGCGGCGACGTACGTCGCGAGCAGCAGCCGTCCCCAGGGCAGCGTCTCGGCCCAGTCCACCGCCTTCCAGCCGAACAGACCGGCCAGCACGAGCGCGACGGCCGAGGCGGGACCCACCCGGGGCATCCACTCGGCGTGGATCGGCGGGAAGTCGTTGACGCGGACGTTCCAGTCGAAGACCGCCGGCACGGCCATGCACAGACCCATGAGGGCGAGCGAGACGAGCAGCCCCGTGAGAGGCAGGCGGGTGCGCCAGGGCGCCTGGGGTCGTCGGTCGTGCGACAGCGTGCGCGGGGGCATGTCCGGACTCTAGCCAGGGCCGGTGCGCCGGGAGGCGCGACCGTTCTCTAGCGTGGCTGCCCATGCCGTCCGACATCCCCGCCACGCCACAGCACGCCGGTCAGCAGCGGCCGCGCTGCGACCTCGTGCTGCCCTGCAAGGACGAGGGGCCGGCTCTGGTCGAGCTCCTGCCCCGCATCCCCGACGTCTTCGACGTGATCGTCGTCGACAACGGCTCGACCGACGACACCGTCGCGGTCGCCGAGCGGCTCGGGGCGCGGGTGGTGCGCGAGCAGAGCCCGGGGTACGGCGCCGCCGTCCACGCCGGAGTCGTGGCGGCCCGGCACCAGTTCCTGGCCGTCATGGACGGCGACGGCTCCTTCGACCCCGACGACCTGCTGCCGCTGCTCGACGAGGTCGTCAGCGGCCGCGCCGACCTCGCACTCGGGCGCCGCCGCCCGGTCCGTTCCGGCGTCTGGCCGTGGCACGCCCGCGCCGGCAACACGGTGCTGCTGTGGTGGTTGCGCCGCAAGACGGGCCTCCCGGTGCGCGACATCGCGCCGATGCGGGTCAGCGGACGCCAGGCGATGGTCGACCTCGGGGTCGAGGACCGCCGCTTCGGCTACCCGGTGGAGCTGCTGCAGCGCGCCCACGCCGCCGGCTGGCGCTTCTCGGAGCGCGACGTGGCCTACCACCCGCGCGCTGAGGGCACGAGGTCGAAGGTGTCGGGCTCGGTCAAGGGCTCGCTGCGGGCGGCCCGGGACTTCGCGAAGGTGATCCGATGACGACGGGCGAGGCGCTCTTCGGCCCCGACGGCGCGCCTGCTCGAGGGCTCGTGGTCGCCAAGGCCCCCGTCGCGGGGCAGGTCAAGACGCGCCTGGGCGCGGACGTCGGGCTCGACGTGGCGGCCCGTCTGGCCGCCGCCGCCCTGCTCGACACCCTCGACGCCTTCGAGGTCGCCTTCGGCCCCGGCCACCGGCACGTCGCGATGACGGGTGACCTCGCGGCGGCCGAGCAGGGGCTGGAGATCCGTGACCGGCTGGCGGCGTGGACGGTGCACGAGCAACGGGGAGAAGGTCTGGGGGAGCGGCTGGCCAACGCCCACGCCGACGTCGCCGCCACCGGTCCCGGCCCGGTCGTGCAGGTCGGGATGGACACCCCGCAGGTGACCGCCCGGCTCCTGGAGGACGTCGTGACGCGTCTGGCGCATCGCCCCGCCGTGCTGGGACCGGCCGAGGACGGCGGCTGGTGGGTGCTGGCGCTGGCCGACGGCACGCGCGGCGAGGTGCTCGTCGACGTCCCCATGTCCACCGGCACCACGTGCCGCGAGACGGAGCGCGCTCTGGAGGCGGCAGGCCTCACCGTGGCGCACGCGCCCGTGCTCTGTGACGTCGACACCGTCGTCGAGGCCACCGCCGTGGCCGCCGACGCCCCGACCACCCGGTTCGCCCGCCTCTGGCGTGAGACGACGCGTCAGCGGTAGCGGCGCGCGGCGCTGGTCCGACGCCCGTCACGCCCCGGGTCCTAGTCTGAGGGCGACGGAAGGGCAACGATGACGATCCTGCAGGCGGTACGCCGAACGGCGGAGCGCCGTCCGCCCGCCCCCGCCGAGGGGGACTTCACCTCCCGCCTGCGCAGCCCTGCCGTGGCCGCCCGGATAGGCCTGTGGCTCGGCGTGACCTTCACCGTCGCCTTCCTGACCGGCGTCGTCAGCCACTGGGCGCAGTCGCCGACGCCGTGGCTGCCCTTCCCCTCACGTCCCGCCTGGGGCTACCGCGTCACCCAGGGCCTGCACGTGATGAGCGGCACGGCTGCGATCCCGCTGCTGCTGGTGAAGCTCTGGACGGTCTACCCGCGCCTCTTCGCCTCCCTCGGTCGCGGCGCCCGGCAGCTCGCGGTCTCCGCCCTGGAACGGCTGTCGATCGCGGTCCTCGTCGCGGCCTCGATCTTCCAGCTGTCGACCGGGCTCATGAACTCGGCGCAGTGGTACCCCTGGGACTTCAGCTTCCGCGCCACCCACTTCGCCGTCGCGTGGGTGGCGATCGGCGCCCTGGTGGTGCACGTCGCGGTGAAGCTGCCGGTCATCCGCACGGCCCTGACCGGCCACGTGGACGACGAGGGGCAGGACCGGGCCGGGACGGACGCCGGCGGCGCGCTCTCGCGTCGTGGGCTGCTGCGCAGCACGTGGGTCGCCTCCGGGCTCGCGGTCCTCGCCTCGGCCGGCAGCACGGTGCCGCTGCTGCGTGACGTGTCGGTGCTCGGCGTGCGCTCCGGCGACGGCCCGCAGGGACTCCCGGTCAACAAGTCGGCCCGTGCCGCCGGAGTGACCTCGACGGCACTCTCGCCGTCGTACGCCCTCGAGCTCGTCCGCGGCGACACGACGGTGCGGCTCACGCGCGACCAGCTGCTGGCGATGCCCCAGGTCACCGAGGAGCTGCCGATCGCCTGCGTCGAGGGGTGGAGCGCGTCCGGCACCTGGACCGGCGTGCGGGTCAAGGACCTGCTGGCCGAGGTCGGCGCGGAGCCGGACGACGTCGTCGTCAGGTCCCTGCAGACCTCCGGGCCCTACACGACCACGCTGCTGCCGGCGAACTTCGTCTCCGACGACGCGACGCTGCTGGCGCTGCAGCTCGACGGCGAGGACCTGTCGATCGACCACGGGTACCCGGCTCGGATCATCGCCCCCAACCGTCCGGGCGTGCTCCAGACGAAGTGGGTCGGCCGGATCGAGGTGCCGGCATGAGGGGACGTCTGGCGGTCGGCGGCGTCGGGGTCCTGCTCGCGGCGTACGGCGTGCTGCGGCTGCTCGAGCTCGGCTGGGACAACCTGGTCGCGACCGCGGTGTGGATGGCCGGCGGGGTCCTGGTCCACGACGCCGTGCTGGCGCCCCTCACCGTGCTGGTGGGGGCGCTGGTCCTGCTCGCCCTGCGCTCGCGGCCCTGGCGGGCCGCGACGGCAGCCGGGCTGCTCGTCCTGGGCACCGTCACCGTCACGGCCGTGCCGGTGCTCGGGCGTTTCGGTGCCAAGCCCGACAACCCCTCCCTGCTGGACCGGCCGTACGTCGCCGGCTGGCTCGGGCTCGCCGTGCTGGTCGTGGTGGGCGCGGCACTGGTCGGCTGGCTGACGGGCCGGCGGGAACGTCGCTGAACCACCTCGCCGGACCGACCGGGCGTGTCGCCCGGGGTCGAACACGTGTTCGGGCTAGATTGGTCCTGCGGCTCGGCTCCGGGTCGCGGACCCGCCGGTTCTCCCCAGCCCGGGAGGACGCTCCCCGTTGTGTCGGTGGTCCTGCCTAGAGTCCAGCGCACCAGATCAACCTCCCATGCGAGAGCCCCGTGAGCCGGGGGCAGAACAGGACGGCACCCATGTCAGCCACGAACCGCGAGAAGGCCCTCGACGCCGCGCTCGCCAACATCGAGAAGCAGTTCGGCAAGGGCTCGGTGATGCGTCTCGGCGACGACACCCGGGCGCCGCTGTCGGTCATCCCCACCGGCGCGATCTCGCTCGACATCGCCCTCGGTCTCGGCGGCCTGCCGCGTGGCCGCGTGGTCGAGATCTACGGCCCGGAGTCGTCCGGCAAGACGACGGTCGCGCTGCACGCCGTGGCCAACGCCCAGGCCGCCGGCGGCATCGTGGCGTTCGTCGACGCCGAGCACGCGCTCGACCCGGAGTACGCCAAGGCCCTCGGTGTGGACACCGACGCCCTGCTGGTCTCCCAGCCCGACTCCGGCGAGCAGGCCCTCGAGATCGCCGACATGCTGATCCGTTCCGGCGCGCTCGACCTCATCGTCATCGACTCCGTGGCCGCCCTGGTGCCGCGCGCGGAGATCGAGGGCGAGATGGGTGACAGCCACGTCGGTCTGCAGGCCCGGCTCATGAGCCAGGCGCTGCGCAAGATGACCGGCGCGTTGAACAACTCCCAGACCACCGCGATCTTCATCAACCAGCTGCGCGAGAAGATCGGCGTCATGTTCGGCTCGCCCGAGACCACGACCGGTGGTCGGGCGCTGAAGTTCTACTCCTCGGTGCGCCTCGACGTGCGCCGGATCGAGACGCTCAAGGACGGCCAGGACATGGTCGGCAACCGCACCCGCGTCAAGGTCGTGAAGAACAAGGTCGCGCCGCCGTTCAAGCAGGCCGAGTTCGACATCATGTACGGCCAGGGCATCAGCCGCGAGGGTGGCCTCATCGACGTCGGCGTCGACGCGGGCCTCGTCCGCAAGGCCGGCGCCTGGTACACCTACGAGGGCGACCAGCTCGGCCAGGGCAAGGAGAACGCGCGCACCTTCCTGCGCGACAACCCCGACCTCGCCAACGAGCTGGAGAAGAAGATCCTCGAGAAGCTCGGGATCGGTCCCCAGGTGACCGACGAGGTCGTGCCCGATGAGCCGGTCAACGTCCAGTTCTGAGTCCCGCCACGGCGCGCGGTCGCGCCCCCGGTCCGGCTCCGGGCTGGGGCGCGGCTTCGTCGCGGGCCGCGCCGAGCCGCGCGAGCGGCCCGACGACGACGGTCCTCCGGACGAGCAGTGGCTCGGGCCGGAGGCCGACCCCGAGAGCGTGGGCCGCAAGGTCCTGCTCGACCAGCTGACCGGGCAAGCACGCAGCCGGGCCGAGCTGGCGGCGAAGCTGGCCCGCAAGCGGGTGCCGCCGGAGGTCGCCGAGACGCTGCTCGACCGGTTCGAGGAGGTCGGTCTCGTCGACGACGCCGCCTTCGCGCGCGACTGGGTCGAGTCGCGGCAGGCCAGCCGCGGGCTCGCCAAGCGGGCCCTCAGTGGGGAGCTGCGGCGCAAGGGCGTCGCGAGCGACGTGATCGCGGAGGCCGTCAGCGAGGTCAGCGCCGAGGACGAGGACGCCGCCGCCCGTGAGCTGGTCCGGCGCCGGCTGCGGAGCCTCAGCCGGTACGACGACGCCACCGTGGTGCGGCGCCTGACGGGCATGCTGGCCCGCAAGGGATACCCGCCGTCGGTGGTGTTCCAGGTGGTGCGCGAGGAGGTCGCGGCGGCCGACGAGCTGCTCGACCCCGACCTCTGAGGCGGCGTCCCGACCCGGTCGTGTTGCCCGTGGGCGCCGGGCGCCCCTAGCCTCGACGGATCATGCCTCCGACCGCCGCCGCCCCGCTGCTCCTGTCCGCCACGCTGGTCTGGGTGCTCGGCGTCGCGGTGGTCGTGGTGCTGCTGGTCTGTGTGGCCGTGCTGCTGGTCTCGCGGCAGCTCACCGCGCGCCGGGAGGCCGAGCTGCACCGCGACCTGCACGAGCAGCGGGTCGACATCGAGCGTCGTGAGCACCGCCTCGCCGAGCGGGAGGCGCGCACCGACGAGGATCGCCGGCGCCTGGAAGAGCGGGCCGCGGAGGTCGCCGACGCCGCGACCGAGCGCACGGCGCTGCTGGAGCGGGTGGCGCGCCTGAGCGTCGAGGAGGCGCGGTCCGAGGTCTTGAGCGCCGCCGGGCACGAGGCCCGGCTGGCCGCCGCCACCCTGACCCGCGACATCGAGGCTGCTGCGCGGCGGGACGCCGAGAGCGAGGCCAAGCGCGTGCTCAGCACCGCGATCCAGCGGTTGGCCTCCGAGCAGAGTGCCGACCTCACCGTCTCGGTGGTGCACCTGGCCAGCGACGACCTCAAGGGCCGCATCATCGGGCGCGAGGGACGCAACATCCGGGCCTTCGAGCAGATCACCGGGGTGAACCTGGTCATCGACGACACCCCCGAGGCGGTCGTGCTCAGCTGCTTCGACCCGGTCCGCCGAGAGGTGGCGCGCGTCGCGCTCGAGGAGCTGCTCGCCGACGGGCGCATCCACCCGACCCGGATCGAGGAGGTGCACCAGCGCAGCCAGGAGCAGGTCGAGCAGCTGTGCCGCAGCGCGGGGGAGGGGGCGTGCCTGGAGATGGGCATCTCCGACCTGCACCCCGAGCTGGTGCTGACGATGGGACGGTTGCGCTACCGCTCGTCGTACGGGCAGAACGTGCTGGCCCACCTGGTCGAGTCGGGGCACGCCGCCGGACTGCTGGCCGACGAGCTCGGCGTCGACCGGACCCTGTGCGTGCGCGGTGCCTTCCTGCACGACATCGGCAAGGCGCTGACGCACGAGGTCGAGGGCTCCCACGCCATCGTCGGGGCCGACCTCGCGCGTCGCCACGGGGAGCACGAGGACGTCGTGCACGCCATCGAGGCCCACCACAACGAGGTCGAGCCGCGCACCGTGGAGGCGTGGCTGACCCAGGCCGCCGACGCGATCAGCGGGGGCCGCCCCGGCGCGCGCCGCGAGTCGCTGGAGTCCTACGTCAAGCGCCTCGAGCGGCTCGAGGAGATCGCCCTGACCCACCGCGGCGTCGAGAAGGTCTACGCCATGCAGGCGGGTCGCGACCTGCGCGTCATGGTGCTGCCCGACGTGGTCGACGACCTCGCGGCCCAGGTGCTGGCCCGCGACCTGGCGAAGCAGATCGAGGAGGAGCTGACCTACCCGGGGCAGATCCGGGTGACGGTCATCCGTGAGAGCCGGGCCACCGAGGTCGCACGCTGACACGTTGCCGATCGGCGGCCCACGGGCGGCCCTAGGTCGGTACCGACGTGAGGACGGTGGTCGGATGTCGGTACCGACGTGAGGACGCCTGCAGGTCCGATGAGCCGTCGTGGTGTCGGTACCGACGTGAGGACGGACGCCAGATGTCGGTACCGACCTGAGGACGGTGGCTCGAGGTCGGTACCGCCGTGGGGACGGCGGCGCCGAAGGACAGTTACCGACGAGTAGCATGCAGGCATGCCGAGCCTGCTGACCCTCTGGAACCGTGCCTCGTCCCTGCCGCAGGGCCGCCGGGCCTTCTCGCTGGCGTTCAGCCAGAAGGCGCCGTACTTCGCGACGGTCCGTCCGCTGTTCGTCGAGCTGCGGCCCAATTACGCCGAGCTGCGCATCAAGAAGCGGCGCGGGGTGCAGAACCACATCGGCACGGTGCACGCGATCGCGCTGTGCAACGGGCTGGAGGCCGCGATGGGCGCGCTGGCCGAGGTCAGCATCCCCGCGGACAAGCGCTGGATCCCCAAGGGCATGGACATCTCCTACACCGCCAAGGCCGACAGCGACGTGCGGTGCATCGCCGAGACCGACGCCTCGCAGTGGGAGGGCGACGACCCCGACCTGCCCGTGCGCGTGAAGGGGGTGCGCCAGGACGGCACGGTCGTCGTCGAGGGCGTCATCCGGCTCTGGGTGACCCCCAAGCCGGCGAAGGTCAGCGAGCCGTCAGCCGGTTAGCCGACGCTGCCGGCACGTGTGAGGCCTCGGTCAGATCCCGCCGGCACCGGTGTTGGTCGACTGTTCGCCCGGGATGCCCGTGGTCGCCAAGGGGTCCTTCTGGCCGACCAGCCGGCGCTGCAGCCAGGTCGCGAGCGCGGTCAGCAGCAGGTTGACCACGATGTAGATGAGAGCGATGACCGTCCAGGTCTGCAGGCGCGAGGAGCGGAACTCGTCCTGGATGGAGGCGCCGACGAACGTCAGGCCCGGGGCCAGGACGTAGGCGCCGAGGCTGGTGTCCTTGAGCGCCACCACGAGCTGGCTGACCAGCGCGGGCAGCATGATCTTGACCGCCTGCGGCAGCAGCAGGATGTTCATGACCTGGGTCTTGCGCAGCCCGATGGCGTAGCCCGCCTCGGCCTGGCCGTGCGGCACGGCGTTGACCCCGGCGCGGAAGACCTCCGCCAGCACGGAGCCGTTGTAGAGAGTCAGCGCGAAGACGACGGCCCAGAACGAGCCGAAGCCGTCGCCGACGCCGTAGGAGAAGTAGATGAAGATCATGAGCAGCAGCACGGGTACGGCGCGGAAGAACTCGACGACCAACCAGCTGGGCCAGCGGAGCCAGGCATGGTCCGACATCTTCCCGACCCCGAAGAACAGGCCGAACACGACCGCGAAGACGACCGAGAGCGAGGCCATCTTCAGGGTCTCGACCAGCCCGTCGACGAGGATCGCCTCGATGTAGCTCGGGGTGAGGAACGGCTCCCACTTCTCGTAGGCGAACTGCTCGAACTCCACCAGGCGGGCGAGCAGCAGCCCGAGCAGGGCGAGGAGGACGACGAGCGTCGCCAGCGTGTAGAGGCGGTGGCGGGCCCGGGTGCGGGGGCCGGGGGCGTCGAAGAGGATCGAGGTCATCGGGAGGCCACCTTCCAGCGACGCTCGAGCGTCCAGGCGCCGGCCGAGATGATCTCGACCAGCACGATGTAGCCGATCGCGAACAGCACGAAGATCTCGAGCCGGACGTCGGCGTTGGCGTTGGTGAACCCGCGCATCCGCGCTGTCGCCTCGAGCAGCCCGAACGCCGCCGCCACCGAGGTGTTCTTCAGCAGGGCGATGAGGACGCTGGCCAGCGGCGGCACCACGGCGCGGAACGACTGCGGCAGGATCACGTGCCGCATCGAGTCGCCGAAGGTCATCCCGATGGCGCGCGCGGCCTCGGCCTGGCCCAGCGGCACGGCGTTGATGCCGGACCGGACCGCCTCGCACACGAAGGCGGAGGTGTAGATGGTCAGGGCGATGACGCCCTTGACGAGGAAGGGCGTGCCCACGAACCACTGCAGTGACGGCGCGACCACGAAGATGAAGATGAAGACGATCAGCAGGGGCGTGTTGCGGACCACCGTGACGTAGGTGCTCGCCGTACGGCGCATCACAGCCACCGGGCCGACGCGCAGGGCGCCCAGGACGGTGCCGAGGACCAAGGAGGCCACAGCGGACCAGAAGAAGAGCTGGATGGTCAGCCAGAAGGCCTTGAGATACAGGTCGAAGTCCGCGAAGACAGCGTCCACCGGTCACCTCCTCATCGTCGAGCGTGGATCTGCGGAGCGGGAGTCGAGGTGTCGGGTGGGGCGCGACGTACGCCGTGCCCCACCCGACCAGCACTCAAGGGGTCCAGCGGGGCTCAGGCCTCGCAGGGGTCGAGCTCGGGCTGCTCCGGGGTGTCGACGCCGGCCTCACCGAGGGTGGCCTGGAAGGCCTCCTCCCAGGTGCCGTCCTCGTAGGAGGCCTCGATGGTGTCGTTGATCCACTGGCACATCTCGGGCGCGTCCTTGGAGTAGCCGACGCCGTAGCGCTCCTCGGAGAAGGGCTCCACGACGACCTTCAGGTTGTCGGGGTCCTCGGCCGCGTAGCCCAGCAGGATCGCGCCGTCCGTCGTCATCGCGTCCACCGTGCCGCTGGCCACCTGGTCGACGCACTCGGAGTAGGTGTCGAACCCGCGCGGCGTGGCGCCCTCAGCCTCGATGTTCTCCAGCGAGGTCGAGCCGGTCACGGAGCAGACCTCGGTGCCCTTCACGTCGTCGAGCGTCTCGATGTCCGAGTCGGACCTGACCAGCAGCTGCTGGCCGGTGACGTAGTACGGCCCGGCCTGGCCCACCACAGCGCGGCGCTCGTCGGTGATCGAGTAGGAGGCCAGGACGAGGTCGACCTCTCCGGACTGCAGGAACGGCTCGCGGTTGTCGGAGATCGTCTCCTTCCACGTGATGTCCTCCGGCGCGATCCCGAGCGAGGCGGCGAGCACCTTGCCCATCTCGGGGTCGAAGCCCTCGGGCTCGTCGGCGGTGGCGCTCTTGAAGCCGATGCCGGGCTGGTCGTACTTCACGCCGATGGTGATCTCGCCGCTCTCGGCGAGCTCCTTCATGCGGGTGCCGTCCTCGAACTCGGACGCCGCGTCCTCGGCGACGTCGACCTCGGGCGCTCCCTCGGAGCTGTCGCTGCCGGCGTCGCCGCAGGCGGCGAGCCCGAGCGAGGCGAGGAGCAGGGCAGCTCCGACGATGGGGGACTTCCTGGGGATTCTGCGCATCTCTTCTCCTGGTGCTTGTGGCGATGGATGGACGAGGAACGGGTGCGTGCGGGAAGGGGCGGTGCTCAGTGCTTGAGGATCTTGCCGAGGAAGTCCTGGGCGCGTTCGGACTGCGGGTTGGTGAAGAACTCCTCCGGGGTGTTCTCCTCGACGATCGCGCCGTCGGACATGAAGACGACCCGGTTGGCCGCCGTGCGGGCGAAGCCCATCTCGTGGGTGACCACGACCATGGTCATGCCGCCCTCGGCCAGCTCGACCATGACGTCGAGGACCTCCTTGATCATCTCCGGGTCGAGCGCGGAGGTGGGCTCGTCGAAGAGCATCACCTTCGGCTCCATCGCCAGCGCACGGGCGATGGCCACACGCTGCTGCTGACCTCCGGAGAGCTGGGCGGGGTACTTCGACGCCTGGTGGCCCACACCGACGCGCTCGAGCAGCTGCTGGGCGCGCTCGTCGGCGGCCTTCTTGTCCTGGCCGCGGACCTTGATCGGTCCGAGCGTGACGTTCTCGAGGATCGTCTTGTGCGCGAAGAGGTTGAAGGACTGGAAGACCATGCCGACCTCGGCACGCAGGTTGGCCAGTGCCTTGCCCTCCTGCGGCAGCGGCTGGCCGTCGAGGGTGATGCTGCCCTGGTCGATGGTCTCGAGCCGGTTGATGGCGCGGCACAGGGTCGACTTGCCGGACCCGGAGGGCCCGATGACGACGACGACCTCGCCCCGCTTGACGCTCAGGTTGATGTCCTGGAGGACGTGCAGGTCACCGAACCACTTGTCGACCTTGTCGAGGACGACGAGCGGCTCACCTGTGGACGAGGCAGCGGCGTTCATCGTCGCAACGTAGCGCGGCGACCGGCGTGTCTGCACCCGCCGCACCGTGGCGAGCGGCCAACTCGCAACCGGATCGTGACCTTGGTTGCACTTCGGGTCCAGCCCGCGCGCGGTCGGCGGGCCCCCGGTAGCGTGCCCGGCCATGGACATCACCGGAGCAAGTGCAGTCGTCACCGGAGGCGCCTCGGGCATCGGCGCCGCAGCCGCGCGGGCCCTCGCGGGGGCCGGGGCGACGGTCGTCGTGGCCGACCTGAACGAGACCAAGGGCCAGGAGGTCGCGACCGCGATCGGCGGTGCCTTCGTGCGGGTCGACGTGACCCGGACCGAGGACCTCGTGGCGGCCGTGGACGCCGCCGAGCAGCTCGGCCCGGTCCGGGTGCTGGTCAACAGCGCCGGCATCGGCTGGGCCCAGCGCACCGTCGGCAAGGACGGCACCTACGACTCCGCCGCCGACCTGGCGGCGTACTCCAAGGTCATCGCGATCAACCTGATCGGCACCTTCGACGCCATCCGCATCGCCGCGACGGCCATGGGCCGCACCGATCCGCTGGACGCGTCGGGGGAGCGGGGCGCGATCGTCAACCTCGCCTCGATCGCCGCGTTCGACGGTCAGATCGGCCAGGCGGCGTACTCCGCGTCGAAGGGCGGCGTGGTCGGCATGACGCTGCCGGTCGCCCGTGACCTCGCCGCCATCGGCGTGCGCGTCAACACGGTCGCGCCCGGCCTCATCGACACGCCGATCTACGGCGAGGGCGAGGACAGCGAGCGCTTCAAGGCACACCTCGAGCAGGGGGTGCTCTTCCCCAAGCGCCTCGGCGCGCCGGAGGAGCTGGCCTCGATGGTGCTGGAAGCCGCGACCAACTCCTACCTGAACGGCGAGACGATCCGGGTGGACGGCGGCATCCGGATGCAGCCCAAGTAGTCCGGCGGCTGCCGGTTTCCCACGGTATGCAGGCGTGCCGGCGCTCCCCACGGTGTCCGGAGCAGGGGGAGTGCCAGGTGCCCATGGGGAGTACGCCGTTTAGGGCGCCGTCTGGCGGGCACTCGACTCGTTGGAGCACTCGCCCGACGAAGGAGACCCTCGTGACCCCGATCCGCTTGGCCCAGTCCGCCGTCACCACCGCGGTGAACACGGCCCGTCACCCGGTGGCCGGCGCCGCGAAGGTGGTGGGGCTGGCGCGTGGCGCGGTCCACGCGGCTCGGATGGCCCCCGGCATCGTCGCCGACACGGTGGCGACCCGGACGCAGGGCGGACCGCCCACGGACACCGTGGACCACGAGCCCGAGGCTGCGAGCGACGCTCCCGCCGCGCGGTCCGATGTCGGTACGCCGGAGCCCGCGGCCGACACGTCCCCCACCCCCACCCTGACGCCGCTGAAGACGACCGTCCCGGACCCGGCCAACCCCACGGCCCCTCCGGCTGCCGGGCAGGGCGGCGTGCCCGACCTGGCGCCCCCGGACCCCGCCGACCGCGTGCTGGTCGTCGAGGAGGCGCTGGCCGCCGAGTCGTCGGACACGGTCGACTCGCGCTTCGGCGTCGCCACCGAGCCGCACGCCTCGACCCGCGGCGAGGACCACGGCGAGCGACCGCTCGCCCGCCCCGAGGTCGACGAGCTGGCCGAGGAGGCCGAGGCACGCGAGTAGGAGCTCGTCGGACGGGCCCCCGTGTGCGCACGTGCGTGGCCTTGCGGTGGGGCGCCCGACGCGGCGCCGTACCCTGGCACGGTCATGACTGCCACGCCTGAGACCGTCCCCGCCGCCTCCGCCGGCGCCGCCCGCCCGCGCACCTACGAGGTGCGCACCTACGGCTGCCAGATGAACGTCCACGACTCCGAGCGCCTCACCGGGCTGCTGGAGGACGCCGGCTACGCCAAGGCGCCGAGCGAGGCGCAGGCCGACGTCGTCGTGTTCAACACCTGCGCCGTGCGGGAGAACGCCGACAACCGGCTCTACGGCAACCTCGGGCACCTGGCGCCGGTGAAGGCCGCGAACCCCGGCATGCAGATCGCCGTCGGCGGCTGCCTGGCCCAGAAGGACCGCAGCGAGATCACGCGCAAGGCGCCCTGGGTCGACGTCGTCTTCGGCACCCACAACATCGGCTCGCTGCCGGTCCTGCTGGAGCGCGCGCGGGTCCAGGAGGAGGCTCAGGTCGAGATCCTCGAGTCCCTCGAGGTGTTCCCGAGCACGCTGCCGACCCGCCGCGAGTCGGCGTACGCCGCGTGGGTGTCGGTGTCCGTGGGCTGCAACAACACCTGCACGTTCTGCATCGTGCCGAGCCTGCGCGGCAAGGAGAAGGACCGGCGCCCCGGTGAGATCCTCGCCGAGATCGAGGCGCTGGTCGCCGAGGGCGTCAGCGAGGTCACGCTGCTGGGTCAGAACGTCAACGCGTACGGCGTCGAGTTCGGCGACCGGCAGGCCTTCAGCAAGCTGCTGCGCGCCTGCGGCGAGATCGAGGGCCTCGAGCGCGTCCGCTTCACGAGCCCCCACCCGGCCGAGTTCACCGACGACGTCATCCACGCGATGGCCGAGACCCCCAACGTCGTGCCGCAGCTGCACATGCCGCTGCAGTCCGGCTCGGACCGCGTGCTCAGGGCGATGCGCCGCTCCTACCGCCAGTCGAAGTTCCTCGGCATCATCGACCGCGTCCGCGAGGCGATGCCCGAGGCCGCGATCAGCACCGACATCATCGTGGGCTTCCCCGGCGAGACCGAGGAGGACTTCCTCGACACCCTCGACGTCGTACGTCGTGCACGTTTCAGCGGGGCGTACACGTTCCAGTACTCCAAGCGCCCCGGCACGCCGGCCGCCGACCTGCCCGACCAGCTGCCCAAGGCGGTCGTGCAGGAGCGCTACGAGCGGCTCGTCGCCCTCGTCAACGACATCGCCTGGGAGGAGAACAAGAAGCTCGTCGGCACCGTGGTCGAGCTGCTGGTCTCCGAGGGGGAGGGCCGCAAGGACGCCGCCACCCACCGCCGCACCGGCCGGGCCCGCGACAACCGCCTGGTGCACTTCGAGCTGGACCCGCACGGGGTCTCGACGGGCTCGACCGCCGTCCCCAGGCCCGGGGACGTGGTCGAGGTCGAGATCACCTCCGCCGCGCCCCACCACCTGATGTCGGACGCGCCGCTGCGCAGCCTGCGGCGCACCCGCTCGGGCGACGCCTGGGAGGCCCGGACCCACGGCCCCCAGCAGACCGGCACCCTGCTCGGGCTCCCGCAGGTGGGCGTGCCCGCCCCGCTGCCGGCTTCCACCTCGGGCTGCTCGGTCGGCGGCTGACCAGCCGCACGGTCCAACGGTCCACACCGGGGTATCACGCACCGGCGCACGTCGCTCCTGACAGGTATCCGTCCTGATGAGAGTGAGGTGGGCCCCATGTTCACCTGGATGTTCTGGCGATCCGCGACCGAGCGCGCGGTCAAGTCCTTCGCCCAGTCCCTGGCCGCCTGTCTGGGTGCCAGCGGCGCCGGGCTGTGGGAGGTGCAGTGGACGACCGTGCTGGCCGTCGCAGGCATGACCACGTTGCTCTCGGTGCTCAGCTCCGTGGCCTCCGCGCCGGTGGGCGCCGACCACCACAGCCCGTCGCTGCTGCCGGCACCGGCCACGCCGGCTGCCCCGGCCGGGATGCTGGGAGACGCTGCCCACGTCGGGGTCGTGCCTCGGCAGCGCGCCTCCGAGGCGCTCCGGCCCGCAGCGGGCTGATCCGACCAGACCCGTCGCGGGAAGCCTCGGGCCGGAACGCGACCCGGCCGGCCCCTGTCTCAGGTCTCGCGGCGCAGCTTCTCGTCCGCGATGGGCGCCGGCTGCGGCTCGTCGACGTCCCACGGCGTGCCGCCGCGGTTCTCGGCGTCCGGGTCGGGCCGCTCGTGCTCGGCCAGGTCGCGCTGGGAGACGTCGGTGGCGTCCCACGCGCCCGGCGTGACGTCGAGCTCCCCGTCGGTGCGGGTGCGGGCGGTGCCCACGGTGCCCATGCCCTCGACACTGCCGGGTGCACCTTGGCCGCGGGGGTCGGGGCCGTCGGGCCCGGTGCGCTCGCTGCTGACGCCCATGCGACCCGCGGCGCCCTCGGGGCCGGTGCTGTTGGGTGTCGACGCCTCGTTCTCGAAGGGCACCGGCGCCTCGCCGGACTCCTTCGAGGTCACCGGCGGTACGTCCTGATCGGGTGTGTGTTCCATCGATCCTCCTGAGGTCTCGACGAGCTCGACCGGCGTCGGCTGTCAGTCGGGCTTGCTGGACTCGGGGTCGGCGGCGTCGCCCTCAGCGCTCTCGTCGGTGTCCTCGGGCTCCTGGACCGCGTCCGGCACGTCCGTCTCCTGCGTCTGCGCCGACAGCGGCTGGTCGGCCGTCAGCAGCTCGTCGGAGCTGTGGTCGCCGGCGCCCACGTCGGACTCCATGACCGTTGCGTCGGCACCGCCGGGGGCGCGGTCCACGTCCTCGTCGATCCGCGCCTCGGGCAGGTCCGGGTCGTCGGAGGGTGCGAGCACCTTCGTGACGTCACCCTGCTTGTTGGTCTCGACCTCGCGGTCCTCGTCGCTCATGTCTCCACCTTGCCCGACACGGCGCCCGAGCACACCCGGACCACCCACGCACCGGCCCGCAGCGGCTCAGAACCCGAACGTGACGACGGCCGGAACCCGGCCGGCGGCGAGCAGCGCCAGCACGGCGTGCTCGTGGGGCACCATCGGTGCGGGAGGCGCAGCGGGCGAGACCCAGCGCAGGTCGACGCACTTGTCCGGCTCCTGGATGGCCGGCTCGCCCGACCACGAGCGCACGGTGAAGAAGAAGTCGACCCGCTGCTCGATGGGGGCGGGGTTGCCGGGGTCGGTGCGGTGCATGGCCGTCAACGGCACGAGTGCGCCTGGGTCGAGGTCGACGCCCAGCTCCTCGCGGGCCTCGCGCACGGCGGCGCCCAGGACGGACTCGCCGGCCTCGACGTGTCCCGCAGCCGCGGTGGCCCAGTGGCCCGCCATGTACGTCGTCGCGGGGCCGCGCTGCTGCAGGAGCACCTCGAGGCCCGACGGACCGTCACGGGTGAACAGCACGTAGGCGGCCGGCACGACCTGGAAGCCGGGCTGCTCCGCGGGGTAGCCGCTCAGCGGAGGTCGTCGTTCTTGCCGTCCAGCTTGTCGAGCTGGACCTTCGCCTGCCCCTGGGCCTTGCGGATCTTGTCGCGGTGCTTGCCACCGGTCTTCTTGTCGGCCATCGCAGCGCCCTGGTCGATGGCCTGGGTGATCTTGTCGCCGTGCTGGTCGACGGCCTTGGTCGCCGCCTTGCGTGCCTTGTCCAGGAATCCCATGGCTGCTCCTCGAGCGGGTCGGGCGGGTGGTGCCGGTGGACGAAGGTCCAACCTAGCGCGGTCGGCCGACGCCCCGACCCGTGTGCCCGGGCGGTGCGCGAGACTGGCGCGGTGAGCACCCACCCCCGCGCCGAGGGCGCCCTGCCGTCGGTCGTGGCGGTCGTCGGGCCCACCGCGGTCGGCAAGTCCGACCTGGCGCTGGAGCTGGCGGTGCGGCTCGGTGGCGAGGTCGTCAACACCGACGCGATGCAGCTCTACCGGGGCATGGACATCGGCACGGCCAAGCTGCCGACGAGCGAGCGCCGCGGGGTGCCGCACCACCTCCTCGACGTCCTCGAGGTCACCGAGCGGGCCTCGGTCGCGGTCTTC
The DNA here is from genome assembly GCA_963721555.1 of uncultured Actinomycetota bacterium. Lineage (GTDB taxonomy): Bacteria > Actinomycetota > Actinomycetes > Propionibacteriales > Nocardioidaceae > Marmoricola_A. The sequence goes on from CAVRJU010000009.1 coordinate 904,725, forward strand.
CAGCGGGAGGCGCGAGCCGTGATCGCCGACTGCCGGGCCCGCGGCGTCGTACCGGTGCTGGTCGGGGGCTCGGCGCTCTACACCCGGGCCGTGCTCGACCGTTTCGAGTTCCCCGGCACCGACCCGGAGGTCCGGGCGCGCTGGGAGCGCGAGCTCGAGCGGGCCGGTGCGCCTGCGCTGCACGCGCGCCTGGCCGAGGCCGACCCGGCGGCGGCCCTCGCCGTGCTGCCCAGCAACGGGCGGCGCATCGTCCGGGCCCTGGAGGTCATCGAGGTGACCGGTCGCCCGTTCAGCGCCACCCTCCCGCTCAAGGAGTACGTCGAGCCGCTCACGCTCCAGCTCGGCGTGGACGCCGACCGCGTGAGCGTCGACGACCGTGTCGAGCGCCGGGTGGAGCGGATGTGGCAGGACGGTCTGCTGGACGAGGTCCGCGACCTGGAGACCCGAGGGCTGCGCGACGGACCGACCGCAGGGCGTGCCATCGGCTACCGCGAGGCGCTCGACCACCTCGACGGCGCGCTCACCGCCGACCAGGCCCGCGCCGCGACCGCACTGGCGACCCGGCGCTTCGTGCGCCGCCAGGAGTCCTGGTTCCGCAAGGACGAGCGCGTCACCTGGCTCGCCCACGACGCTCCCGACCTGCCCGAGCGGGCCGTCGAGGCGGTGCGTGACGTCGGGCGCCGCGTGGTCGGCGGTGCACGAGGCGGCCCGGTGCGGTAGGAAGGACCCATGTCTTCGACCTACACCGTGGAGCGCTCCCGCGTCGTCGACGCGCCCGCTGACCGCGTCTACCAGCTCGTGGCGGACTTCGAGCAGTGGACCCGCTGGTCGCCGTGGGAGGACGTCGACCCGCAGATGGAGCGTCGCTACAGCGGCGCCGACTCGGGCGTCGGAGCCGTCTACAGCTGGGCCGGCAACCGCAAGGCCGGCTCGGGGCGCATGGAGATCAGCCGCGCCGACGAGCCCCGCCTCGTCGAGATCGCGCTCGAGTTCGAGAAGCCGTTCAGGTCCAGCAACCTCACCGTCTTCACCATCGACCCGCTCGAGCCGGCCGCCGGCGCCGAGGAGGGCCGCTCCCAGGTGACCTGGCGCATGACCGGCCCCCGCCCGCTGCTGCTCAAGCTGCTGAGCCCGGTGATGAACATGGAGAAGATCGTCGGCAAGGACTTCGAGAAGGGCCTGGCCCGGCTCGCCGAGGTCGCCCGCCCCAAGCCCGCGGGCTGACCCGCGCGCGCCCACCGGCCTTACCCTGGGGGCGTGACCGACGCGATCCGCTTCCTCAAGGGGCACGGGACCGAGAACGACTTCGTCCTGCTCCCCGACCCCGACGGCGTCCTCGGTCAACCGTCCCCGGAGCTGGTGCGCGCCCTGTGCGACCGCCGCGCCGGGCTGGGCGCCGACGGGGTGATGCGCGTCGTGCGCACGGCTGCCACGGACGACCCCGCCGCCGTCGCCGCGCGCGGGCAGGCGGAGTGGTTCATGGACTACCACAACGCCGACGGCTCGACCTCCGAGATGTGCGGCAACGGCATCCGGCTGTTCGCCGAGCACCTGCGCCGCGAGGGTGCCGTCGACGCCGCGGCTCCCGTGCCGATCGCCACCCGCGGAGGCGTGCGCACGCTGACCTGGTCCGAGGGCCGCTTCACCGTCGACATGGGCACGCCCGAGGTCGCGGACGCGCCCACCTGGGTGACGGCGAACGGCGGTCGCTGGTCCGCGCGCACGGTCAGCATGGGCAACCCGCACGCCGTCGCCTTCGTCGACGACCTGGCCGACGCCGGCCCCCTCATCGAGCAGCCGGGCCACGACCGGGCCGTCTACCCCGACGGCGTCAACGTCGAGCTCGTGGTCCGGGTCGCGCCGCACCACGTCGCGATGCGGGTCCACGAGCGCGGCTCGGGGGAGACCCGTTCCTGCGGCACCGGCGCCTGCGCCGTCATGGTCGCCAGCGCCCTCGCCGACGGGAACGGACCCGGCTCGACGTACGTCGTGGACGTGCCGGGCGGGCGCCTCGAGGTGACCTGGACCGAGGACGGACGCACGCTGCTGACCGGGCCCGCCGTGCTCGTGGCGGAAGGTTATTGGTTCGCCTGACGTTGTACCTCGTGCGACCCTGGGTCGCAGACACAGGAGGCACATGACCACGCGCAAGAACCTCGCTCTCGACACCGAGACCCCGGCTCCCGGCGACGGATCGGTGGAGATCGACGACACCTGGACGCCCGACGCCCTCGAGGCGGACGCGCTCGACGACGAGCTCGACGACGATGACGACATCGACGACGACCCGGGTGCGGACGGCTCGCTGGACTCCGAGGACACCGACGACTGGGGCGACGACCCGGAGGAGACCGACGGCGACTGGGACCTCGAGGCCCGCTACGCGCTCAAGCGCGTCGGCGGCCTGCGGACCGAGCTCGAGGACATCACCGAGGTCGAGTACCGCCAGCTCCGGCTCGAGCGCGTCGTGCTCGTCGGGGTCTGGACCGAGGGCAGCAACACCGACGCCGAGAACTCGCTGGCCGAGCTCGCGGCGCTGGCCGAGACGGCCGGCTCGGAGGTGCTGGAGGCGATCTACCAGCGCCGGCAGAAGCCCGACCCGGCGACGTACATCGGGCGCGGCAAGGTCGAGGCGCTCGGCGAGATCGTGCAGCACACCGGCGCCGACACCGTGATCCTCGACGGCGAGCTCGCGCCCAGCCAGCTGCGCAACCTCGAGGACAAGGTCAAGGTCAAGGTCGTCGACCGGACGGCGCTGATCCTCGACATCTTCGCCCAGCACGCCAAGTCGCGCGAGGGGCAGGCACAGGTCGAGCTGGCGCAGCTCAGCTACATGAAGCAGCGGCTGCGTGGCTGGGGCGGCAACCTGTCGCGCCAGGCCGGTGGCCGTGTCGCCGGCGGCGCCGGCATCGGCGGTCGCGGTCCCGGTGAGACCAAGATCGAGACCGACCGTCGTCGCATCAACACCAAGATCGCGAAGCTGCGCGCCGAGCTGCGACACATGCGCACGACCCGCGACACCAAGCGCTCGGAGCGCAAGCGGCACGCCATCCCGGCGGTGGCCATCGCCGGCTACACCAACGCGGGCAAGTCGTCGCTGCTCAACCGGCTCACGGACGCCGGCGTGCTGGTCGAGGACGCGCTGTTCGCGACGCTGGACCCCACCACGCGGCGTACGACGACGCGCGACGGCCGGGTCTACACGCTGTCCGACACCGTCGGCTTCGTCCGGCACCTGCCCCACCAGCTCGTCGAGGCCTTCCGCTCGACGCTGGAGGAGGTCGCCGACGCCGACCTGATCGTGCACGTCGTCGACGGGTCCCACGTCGACCCGGAGGGTCAGCTCGCCGCGGTGCGCGAGGTGTTCGCCGAGATCGGCGCCAGCCAGGTCCCGGAGCTGGTCGTCATCAACAAGTCCGACGCCGCGGACCCCCTGGTCGTCGCCCGGGTGCTGGCCGCGGAGCCGCACTCCGTGGTGGTGTCGGCGCGCACCGGTGAGGGGATCGCCGAGGCGCTGGCCGCGATCGAGACCGACCTGCCACGTCCGGGGGTCGAGTTCGAGGCGCTGCTGCCCTACGAGCGCGGTGACCTCCTCAACCGGATCCACACCAGCGGCGAGGTCGCCACGGTCGAGCACACCGGCGAGGGCACCGTGGTGACCGGGCGGGTCAACGAGGACCTGGCGGGGGAGCTGCAGCCCTACCTGGTCTGAGAACGGTGGCTGTCGGCCGCTGATCCCCTGGGGGACTCACACGGAGCGGGAGGCCGCTACACGCGCGGCCTCCGCCGCCCTCTCCGCGCGTCGGGACAGGCGCCGCTCGCGCACCAGCCGACCGCCGCGCCGGGCCGTGCTCGCCTCGCTGCGTCGGCGGGCCAGGTAGGCCTGGGTGGACAGCTCGCTGTCGAGATCCATGAGGTGCTCCGTTCGGGCGCGGGTCGGGCTGGTTCGGGGTGGGTGCTGCTCAGACGTGGGTGAGGACGACGTCGCCGCTCATGGTGCGAGCGAGCACCTCGAGGTGCGGGTCGCCCTCGGCCGGGGCGCCGACGCTCTCGAGGTCGGAGCGGACGCGGCCCGTCATGGAGGTGATGTCGGTCCACACCGGCAGGCCGCGTGGCACGGCGACGCGCACGTCGCCGGATCCGCCCTTGGCCGACAGACGCCCGCTGCGGGCGTGGCGCACGGTGAGGTCGCCGCTCCCGGTGGTCAGCGTGACGGCACCGGAGGTCTCGCCGAGCTCGAGGTCGCCGGAGCCGGTGCGGACCACCGTCTTCGTCCCGGCCGTGCCGACGGTGACGTCGCCGGAGCCGGACATGACGTTGAGGGTGCCACCGACCTCGCGCACGGCGACCGAGCCGGACCCGCTGCGCACGGCGAGGTCCTCGCTCACCCGGCCGACCCGGCTGGTCCCCGAGCCGGTCTCGACCGAGGCCGACCCGGTGACCTCGTCCAGGGTGACGTCACCGGATCCGGACCGGACCCGTGCCTCGCCGACGGTGCCGTCGACCGACACCTGGGCACTGCCGACCCGGAGGTCCAGCCGGCTGCCCGCGGGGAGCGTGACCTCCAGGTCGAGCGACTGGTCGCCGGAGAAGAAGCCGAGCCGGGTGCGGGGGGCTCGGACGCTCACGACCTCGCCCTCGTGGCGGACCTCGACCTCCTCGGCGTGGCGTCCGCCGACCGTGACCGTGGTCTCGGTGACGTCACCGGCGTGGACGGTCACCCGGCCGCTGCCGTTCTCGGCGTCCAGGGTCACCGCCGCCGGGGTGGTGAATCGGTGCTGCGTCATGTCGTTGCTCCTCGTGGTCGGGGTTGCCGGGGTGGGTCAGACCCACCCGGTCATGCGACGCGCGTTGCGACCGCCGCGGTGGAAGGGGAAGCCCTCGCCGAAGGGGATGCTCGACAGGTCGACGTCGATGCGGACGGCGTCGGTCCGGGTCGCGTCGCGCACGGCTCCGACGAGCCAGGTGTTCAGCGACTGGCCGGCCTGCTCGGCGGCCTCCTCGGCGCGAGCCTTGAGCGACTCGGGGATGCGCAGCGTGAGCCGGACGACACCGTCGTCGGTGTCGGGGGCCGGGACGGCCGGGGTGGTCGGCGTCGCCGGTGGCGCCGGCGGCATCGCCGGGACGGCCGGGTGCACGACGAAGTCGAGCTCGCGTCCGTCGAGGCGGACGTCGACGCCGGCCGAGGGGACCGTCTCCGGCAGGGCGGCGGTGATCTCGGCCGCCGCCTGGCTGATGGCCTCCATCAGGGCGAGTCGGGCAGAGGGGTCGAGCGCGTAGGTCAGGCGCTCGACGGCGGTGCGCACCTCCTCGCCGGCTCCCTCGGCGGCGATCGAGCAGGTCGCGACGCAGGCCTTCGACGTACGGCGTGATGTCCATGCGCACCATGATGACACCACTATGACGTCATGACAAGCGCGTGTGGTGTCACGCGGCGTCACGCGGCCGGGTGTCCCGACCGGCCCGCGCGGGTAGACACCTCCCATGACGTCCACCGCCGCGTTCTTCAACGACCCGTCCGAGACCGTCGACGAGATGCTCGACGCCCTGGCCCGCACCCGCCCGCTGCGGCTGAGCGCGACCGGCTCCGGGGTGCGTGCGGTGGTCCGGGCGGACCTCGACCCGGATCAGCGTCGTGCTCATCTCCGGTGGTGGGTCCGGGCACGAGCCCTCGCACGCCGGCCTCGTCGGCGACGGGCTGCTCGGCGCCGCCGTGTGCGGCGACTTCTTCGCCTCGCCCACGGTCGACGCGGTGCTCGCCACCATCCGCGAGGCCACCGGTCCCGCCGGGGCGCTGCTCGTGGTCAAGAACTACACCGGCGACCGCATCAACTTCGGGCTGGCGGCCGAGCAGGCGCGCGCCGAGGGTCTGGACGTCGAGATCGTGACGGTGGCCGACGACGTGGCCCTGCCCGACAACCCGCAGCCGCGCGGCCTGGCCGGCACCGTGCTGGTGCACAAGATCGCCGGGCACGCGGCGCGCGAGGGTCGGCCGCTGGCGGAGGTCGCCGAGCTGGCCCGGGCGGTGGCCGGCAGCGCCATGACGCTGAGCCTGTCGCTGTCCTCGGCCCGCCTGCCGGGGGCGGAGGGGGAGCGCCGCGACGCCGAGCTGGGGCTGGGCATCCACAACGAGCCGGGCGCCGAGACCATCGAGCCCCAGGGCGCCGCGGACGCCGTACGCAGGGTGATGCAGCCGCTCCTCGCGGCGTTCGACGCGGCCCACGGCGACGGGACCGGCTACGTCGCGCTCCTCAACGACACCGGAGGCTGCTCCACCCAGGAGCTCGCCGTGCTCACCCACGACCTGCTGGAGCTCGGCGGCGACCGCCTGCGGCTGCTGGTCGGCCCCTCGGCCCTCATGACGTCGGTCGACATGCACGGCTTCTCGGTCACGTTGCTGCCCCACAGCGACGAGCACGCCGAGGCGCTGCAGGCGCCGGTCGGGGTGCCGGACTGGCCCGGGACGTCCACCCCGGGCCGGGTCGACACCTTCGAGCCCCGGCTCTCCGAGCAGGCCGAGACGGGTGCGGGCGAGCGCGACACCCAGGTGGCCGCACGCCTGCGCGCCGCCGCCGAGGCCGTGCGCGACGCCCGCCGGCGACTCGACGACCTCGACGCCCGCACCGGTGACGGCGACGCCGGGACGACGATGGCGCAAGGCGCCGACAGCCGTCCTCGACGGGCTCGAGCACGACCGGCTCTCCACCGGCTCGCCCTCGGTGCTCGCCGAGGAGCTCGCCGGCATCGCGGCCCGCCGGATGGGCGGGTCCTCGGGCGTGCTCGTCTCGATCCTGCTGACCACCACCGCCCGTGAGCTCTCCGGCGGCGCCGACGCCGCGACGGCGCTGCGTGCCGGGCTGGCCAGCGTGCGCGACCACGGCGGCGCCCGGGTGGGTGACCGCACGTTCGTCGACGCGCTCGAGCCGGCCCTCGAGGCGCTGCCCGACGGCGTCGAGGCGGCAGCACGGGCCGCGCGGGAGGGAGCCGACGCGACCGGGCGCATGACCACGGCCAAGGCGGGGCGCTCCAGCTACGTGCGCGAGGACCAGCTCGACGGTGTCGTCGACCCCGGCGCCGAGGCCGTGGCGACGGTCCTGGAGGCCTGGGCGGGCGCCTGACCGCGCGGGTTGTGAACAGGTCCGCGCCCGGAGGTCGGGACCGCCGCCGGGCCCCGTTAGGGTGCAGCGGTGCCACCGCAGGAGTCGAGCCCGGAGCCCGGGCAGGAACGCGTCGCGGACCCGACGGTCCGCGAGGTGCTCGCGGCCGCGGTCGCGTCCCTCGGCGGGCGGGAACGCCCCGGTCAGGTGCAGATGGCGGAAGCGGTCGCCGGTGCCATGGAGGACCGCACGCACCTGCTGGTGCAGGCCGGCACCGGCACCGGCAAGTCCCTGGGCTACCTCGTGCCGGCGCTGCTGCACGAGGACCGCGTGGTCGTCGCCACTGCGACGCTGGCGCTGCAGCACCAGCTCGTCGAGCGCGACCTCCCGGCGCTGATCTCCGCCTCCCAGGACGTGCTGGCGCGGACCCCGGCGTACGCCGTGCTCAAGGGGCGCTCCAACTACGCGTGCCTGCACCGCATCCGTGAGGGCGTGCCCGACGACCAGGGGGCGCTGGTCGAGCTGCCGACGGGCTCGCTGGGCTCGGAGGTGCTGGAGCTGCGGTCCTGGGCCGAGGAGGAGGCGGAGCGCCGCGGGGCAGGTGACCGCGACGCCGCGCCGCGCCACACCGAGCGAGCCTGGCGCCAGGTCTCGGTCTCGGCGCGTGAGTGCCTGGGAGCGGCGCGGTGCCCGTTCGGCGCGGAGTGCTTCGCCGAGCGGGCCCGCGAGGAGGCCGCACGGGCCGACGTGGTGGTCACCAACCACTCGATGCTGGCCATCGACGCCATCGAGGGCGTGCCGATGATCCCGGAGTACGACGTCGTGGTGGTCGACGAGGCGCACGAGCTCACTGCGCGCGTCACCCAGGCCTCCACGCAGGAGCTGACCCCCACGCAGGTCGAGCGCGCGACGCGTCGCGCCGAGCGGCACGTCAGCGGCATCGAGGCCGACGACCTCGGGGACGCCGCGGAGACCCTGCGCGACGCCATCGCCGGCTGCCCGCCGGGCCGGGTCGACACGATGCCCGAGGAGCTGGCCGACGCCCTGGCGCAGGTCCGCGACGCCGCGCGCGCCCTGGTCTCCGGCTTCGGCAAGGAGACCGGCGACGACGCCGGCGCCACCCAGGCCAAGGCGTGGGTGCAGGAGGTCTTCGCCACCGCGGAGCGGATGGCGGCCCAGCTGTCGACCGACGTGGTGTGGACGAGTGACCGCGAGCCGGCGCGCGGCGGTCCGGGCCTGTCCGTGGCCCCGCTGCAGGTCTGGGGGCAGCTGCGCGACCGCCTGCTGGCCAGCAAGACCGTGGTCTTCACCAGCGCCACCCTCAAGCTCGGCGGCGACTTCGACACCCTCGCCGCAACGCTGGGCCTGGTGGCGGGGGAGCGCGTGGCGGTGGAGGAGGGGCCGCGGGACGACGGAGCCGACCGAGCCGACCGAGCCGACCGAACCGACCGAGCCGACGGGGACGGGGCGCAGCCGTGGCGCGGCATCGACGTCGGCTCTCCGTTCGACTACGGCAAGCAGGGCATCCTGTACGTCGCCTCGCACCTGCCTCGTCCCGGACGCGACGGCCTCGGTCCGGCCCAGATCGACGAGATCGTCGACCTGGTGGACGCTGCGGACGGCCGCACCCTGGGGCTGTTCTCGAGCCGGCGGGCCGCGACGGTCGCCGCTGAGGCGGTGCGGGGACGGCTGCCGCACCTGACGATCCTGGCGCAGGGCGAGGCGCAGCTGCCCGAGCTCACCAAGCAGTTCGTCGCCGACCCGCACACGTGCCTGTTCGGCACGGTGAGCCTCTGGCAGGGCGTCGACCTTCCCGGAGACACCTGTCAGCTGGTCGTCATCGACCGCATCCCGTTCCCCCGGCCCGACGACCCGCTGATGTCGGCGCGGCAGCGAGCCGCCGACCGGGCAGGACGCAACGGGTTCATGACCGTCGCGGCGACCCACGCCGCGCTGCTGCTCGCGCAGGGCACCGGCCGCCTGATCCGGACCTCCGAGGACCGGGGCGTGGTGGCCGTCCTCGACCCCCGGCTCTCCGGCACGACGTACGCCCGGTTCCTGCAGGCCTCGCTGCCGCCGCTGTGGCGCACGACGGACCGCACCGTCGTGCTGGGCGCGCTCGCCCGACTCGCCGCCGGCTGAGCGTGAGCGGGGCCAGCGGTCAGGGGGCGACGGTGCGCAGCGTGTACTCGAAACGGCGGTTGTCGTCGCGGGAGACGCCCTGGCACGCGAACGGGCCCCCGACCCGACAGCGGTAGTCGCGACCGGCGTTGACCATGGTCACGTCCACCGCGGTCGTGTCCCCGGTGGCGAACGGCACGCCGGAGCTTGCCGTTGCCGTCACGGTTCAGGGTCAGGTCGCGGGTGACGACCTGCCCGCCGGAGAGTCGGCGGGTGACGTTGACCTGCAGCTCAGCGGGCAGGCTCGGGGCGTTGATCACGACCCGCAGGTCCGTCCCGGTCCGCAGCGTGCGAGAGGGCTGCGCCTCGACGGTGGCGGCGGCGAGGTGGTCGATCGTGGCGCTGCCCCTGACCGGGGACGCGACGGTGACGGTGCGGGCGGCGGGCGCCGACGGGTAGGCCGCGCCCTCCTCGTAGGACGGAGGAGCCGGCGACCGGTTGGCGGAGGCGAAGTCGGCGACGAGCTCGGGGAAGCTGCCCTCCGCGGGCGGCGACGGCTTCGGCCAGGGCCCGGACCGAGAACGACCCGGCGGAGTCGTCGGTCCGGTCCCAGGCCTGCTTGACCAGGACGGGCAGCCCGGTGCCGTCGTCCTCGGGGAACCTCTCGGTCAGGAAGCGGAGCCAGATCCAGTTGCCGTACCAGTTGTCCGCGAGGTCCAGCGGGTCCCCGGGCCAGGCCAGCGCGCTGTCGTCGAGGTAGTTGCGGTTGTCGTCGACGGCGTCGAAGATCTCGTCCTCGATCCACGTCGACGAGTTCTCCAGGAAGAAGCCGTCCTCGGTGTAGTCGATGCCGAACTGCACGGCGTGGAAGAACTCGTGCGCGGCGGTGACCTCGAGGTTGCCGCGAGGGGTGCCCGGGAACTGGCTGGTGCTGAAGTCGTCGTCGAGCGCGCAGTAGCTGGTGGCCCGGTAGGCGGTGAGGCCGCTTCTCGGGGGTGCAGTAGCCGTAGAGCCGCTGCGGGTCCGCCCCGATGTCGCCGAGGTAGACGTCGAAGCGGTCGCGGAAGGCACCCGGGCCCTGGCCGTCGGCCGGCGGCGCGGCGTACCCGCCTTGGGTCACGATGCGGCCCCAGACCGTGTCGAGGACCTGGTGCGTGGTCTCGACCTGGTCGGGCACACCGTCACGGTCACTGTCGGTCGACGGAGGGGCGTCGGCGGTGCGTCGCGCCCAGTGGACGCAGAAGCTTGCGACGACGGCACGGGGTTCGACGGCGCAGTCGCTGGTCACGTCCGCGTCGGTCGGCGTAGTCGAGGTAGCCGTCGCCGCCGCTCGCCGTGGGGCGGGCGAGGATGCGCTGCGCGACCTCGCGGTCGTCGGGGGCCAGCGCGTCCTGGCTGAGCGCGAGGTCCCGCAGCAGGATGCTCGCCTCGCGACCCTCGAGGGTCGTGGCGGGCCGGGAGCCGAGGGCGCGCGCCTCGGCCAGGGTACGCGCAGCGAGTCGCCGGTCGTCCGCGGACGACCGGGCCGCTGGAGCGGTCGAAGAGTCGACCGGGCGCGGCCGAGGCGCTTCCTGGCGCGGTGTCGCCGGCGCCGGACGCGCTGGGGGCGGCGCTGAGCAGCGCGGTCAGCGTGGCGACGGCGGCGGCCGTCGCGGACACGCGACGCAGGGGCGGTGACAGGCGCACGACGAGTCCTCGGAGATCGGGGAGGGATGGCGACGCGGGGGCTGCTGCCACCGGGCGGGGTGCTCCTATCCTGTGCGGAGCGGCCCCCCGCTGCAACCTGAACGCACAAACCGCCGGGAGAGAGGCTCCCGGCGGTTCGATGGCGAGCGGGTCGTGCGGGGGCCCTCACATGCGACGCAGCACCGTCGTGACCTTGCCCAGGACCGTGGCGTGGGTGCCGTCGATCGGCTCGAACGCCTCGTTGTGGGGGAGCAGCCACACGTGGCCGTCCTTGCGCTGGAACGTCTTGACGGTCGCCTCGCCGTCGATGAGCGCGGCCACGATCTCACCGTTCTCGGCGGTGGGCTGCTGGCGGACCACGACGTAGTCGCCGCTGCAGATGGCGGCGTCGATCATCGAGTCGCCGACGACCTCGAGCAGGAAGAGGGTGCCGTCCCCCACCAGCTCGCGCGGCAGCGGGAAGACCTCCTCCACGCGCTCCTCGGCCAGGATCGGTCCACCGGCCGCGATGCGACCGACGACCGGGACGTACGTCGGGGTGGGGCGGGCGTCGTTGATGCCGGTCTCGTCCTGCTCCGAGGGCAGCGACACCGTCAGGGCGCGCGGACGGTTCGGGTCGCGCTTGATGAAGCCCTTCTCCTCGAGGGTCCGCAGCTGGTGCGCGACCGACGACGAGCTCGTGAGCCCGACCTTCTCCCCGATCTCCCGCATGCTCGGGGGATAGCCGCGGCTGCTGACCGACTCGTGGATCACGGTGAGCACCCGCTGCTGGCGCGGGGTGAGGCCGCTGGCGTCCGGGGGGCCGTCCGGGAGCTCCCGGACCACCGGACCAGCTCCGCCGCCGGCCTTCCCCGCTCGTCCGCGGCCGGTGCTCGTGCGCTTGCTGGTGGGGGTGTCCCCGCTCGTGGCCATGGTGCTCCCTCTCTGGCGAACTCGTGATCGGCACGTTAGTCGTCCCTCTCACGGTCTTCAAACATGTGTTCGAACCGCGCGTGTCGCGTCGCCCGGCCGCTCCGGCCGCCGCCGGCGCTCGTGAGTGCTGCAGGCGTTCGCACACCTGTTCGACGAAACCCTTGCGTGCGGCACGGAGGGGCCCTATGGTCGAACACAGGTTCGATCGAACGTCCGTTCGACATCTCTCCCATGGGTCCGTCCCCGGGATGTGTCGGAGGGCCTCGTTAGAACCGGGGTCGTGGACGACAGACATCCCGACCGGGCGGCGACCGCCGCCCCTCAGGCGAGGAGGCCCGAGATGAGCACCATGACGATGACCCGCCCCACCCGCTCGACCCGTTCCGCGCGCACCACCCCGGTGGCGCACGCCGCCACGGACGTGCGCCACCGTCCGGTGAGCCACACGGTCCCCGCGGTGCGCACCGCGCCGGCGGCGGTCCGTGTGCAGCGCCCGGCTTCGGGGGTGCGGTTGACCCGCCGCGGCCGCTGGGTCGTGACGTTGCTGATCCTCGGCGCCATCCTCGGCCTGTCGCTGGTCGTGAGCTCCGGCTCCGTGGCCACCGGCGAGCGCGGCGCGCCGGCGACCGAGCAGGTGGTGGTCGAGCAGGGTGACACGCTGTGGGGCATCGCGACCCGCGTCGGCGGCCCCGGCGAGACCCGGTCCGTCATGCTCGAGATCGAGCAGCTCAACCATCTCGACAGCAGCGTGCTGGTCGAGGGTCAGGTGCTCGCGGTCCCTGCCGCCTGATCAGGGCGTGGCGTCGGGCTGCTGGACGTGCACGACGTCGCCCGGGCCGGCGTGCACCAGGTCGGTGACGCCGGCGGCGATCAGACCCTGTGCAGCCGTGTAGGTGACCATCACTCCGACGTCGAGCAGGCGCCGGACGGGGACGGCGTCGCTGCCGTCGAGCAGGAACTCCCGGGCGCCGAGCAGGCCGTCCGACAGCAGGAACAGGGCCGCTCCGGCGGTCGTCCGTCTCCGTGCGGACGGCGGGCCCCCCAGCCGACTGGTGGCTGCGACCATGGCGCAGAGGACGCCCGCGTAGGCGACGACCGGCGCCCGCAGGCGGGGCGAGGTGCGCCCGGCGGCGTGACCCAGGACAGGAGCACCCGCCAGGAACCCTCCCGCGGCCAGCCATGCCCCGCGCGGCGACGCGCGGTCCCGGGGGTCCCGGGAGGGCGCGCTGATGAAGCCGACGGTGTAGGCGACGTGGGCACCCAGGAAGCTCCCGAGCCCGGCGAGGAACGCGCGATCGCCATGGCCGAGCAGTGCGACGTCACCCGCGCCGGACAGCAGCTGGGCCGCGAGCGTCGCCCGACGCACCGGCAGGGGGCTGCCGCGGGTGGCCTCGGCGTAGCCGCGGGCCAGGACGGGCATCAGCAGCGGCTTGGTGACGCGACGCGCACGCTGGGCGCCGAGCCGGAGAGGGCGGAGTCGAGGACTGCCAGCGCGACGTACTCGCGGGGCACCCGTGTGCCCAGACGGGCGGCGGTGGTCGACGACGTGGTCCGTCGTCCCGGCTCGCGTGGTGGCGTCACGGGTCCATGGTGGCCGAGACGGCAGCGACGCGCCCGGGATCCACGGCGCGCCGAGCGGATCTCGCGACGTCGGAGGGGAACAACGCGGGGGTGACCAGCGGTTTTACCGTGTGGGACCACCCGCCCCCGGAGCGTGAGCAACGGAAGTCGACGCGAATGGTTGCGCGTCGGGGGCGCCGGGCGTACGGTTCCCTACATCTAGTAGTTACAGCGGTGTAGTTCTCCACAGATTGTGGTCGGTACTCCACAGGCGGTGACCACTTATCCCCACTCACTACACAGGTTCCTCCACAGCGGAGGCCCTGGAACGGCTCTCGGGAGGTGATCCGGACCGATGCACTGCCCGTTCTGCCGGCACACCGACACCCGGGTCCTCGACAGCCGCGTCGCCGAGGACGGGGGCGCCATCCGGCGTCGCCGTACCTGCTCGGAGTGCTCGCGCCGCTTCAGCACCGTCGAGCAGATGCAGCTCGTGGTGGTCAAGCGCTCCGGTGCCACCGAGCCCTTCACCCGGGAGAAGGCGATCAGTGGGGTGCGCAAGGCGTGCAAGGGGCGCCCGGTCACCGAGGACCAGCTCGCCGTCCTCGGCCAGTGCGTCGACGAGGCCCTGCGCGCCGACGGGTGGGCCGAGGTGCCCGCCCACGAGGTCGGCCTCGCCATCCTGCGTCCGCTGCGCGCCCTCGACGAGGTCGCCTACCTCCGTTTCGCGAGCGTCTACCGCGCCTTCGAGTCCGCCGCGGACTTCGAGGCCGAGATCGCCCTGCTGCGCCTCGACGGCGCCCGGGACGCCGAGCCCGTCCCCGCCCAGCCCGCGTCGGGCTGACCCCAGACCGCCCGGCACACAGTGGGGAAGCTGTGTGCCGGGCGTACCACTTCCCTCGCAGGCTTCCCCTGCAGTCAGCACGACGACAGCTCGACCGAGAAGTGTCGGAGCAGTCGGCCACCATGGAGAACAGACCACTCAAGGGAGAGGAAGTCGGCATGACGGAGACGGTGTCCGGACCCGCGAAGCAGCGGGGCCGCAAGGCGGCCGGGATCGCGATCGAGCGCGTGTTCAGCACGGAGGGCGCGCACCCCTACGACGAGGTGACCTGGGAGCGTCGCGACGTCGTCCAGACGAACTGGAAGACCGGCGAGGCCGTCTTCGAGCAGCGCGGTGTCGAGTACCCGGACTTCTGGTCCGCCAACGCCTCGACCATCGTGACGACGAAGTACTTCCGCGGAGCGGTCGGCACCGACGTGCGCGAGTGGAGCCTCAAGCAGCTCATCGACCGCGTCGTGAAGACCTACACGAAGGCCGGTTCCGACCACGGCTACTTCGCCACCCCCGCCGACGCCGAGGTGTTCGAGCACGAGCTGACCTGGCTGCTGCTGCACCAGTACTTCTCCTTCAACTCCCCGGTCTGGTTCAACGTCGGGACGAAGTCGCCGCAGCAGGTCTCGGCGTGCTTCATCCTCTCCGTCGACGACTCGATGGACTCGATCCTGAACTGGTACAAGGAGGAGGGCTTCATCTTCAAGGGCGGCAGCGGCGCCGGCCTCAACCTCTCCCGCATCCGCTCCTCCAAGGAGCTGCTGTCCTCCGGCGGCACCGCGAGCGGCCCGGTCTCCTTCATGCGCGGCGCGGACGCCTCCGCAGGCACCATCAAGTCCGGCGGCGCGACGCGTCGGGCCGCGAAGATGGTGGTCCTCGACGTCGACCACCCGGACATCGAGGAGTTCGTCGAGACCAAGGCGCGCGAGGAGAACAAGATCCGCGCCCTGCGCGACGCCGGCTTCGACATGGACCTGGGCGGCCGCGACATCACCTCGGTGCAGTACCAGAACGCCAACAACTCGGTCCGCGTCACCGACGAGTTCATGCGCGCCGTCGAGGACGGCACCGACTTCGGCCTGCGTGCGCGCGGCACGGGTGAGGTCATCGAGACCGTCGACGCCCGTGAGCTGTTCCGCAAGATCGCGGTCGCGGCCTGGGAGTGCGCGGACCCGGGCCTGCAGTACGACGACACGATCAACGACTGGCACACCAACCCCGAGACCGGTCGCATCACCGCCTCGAACCCGTGCTCGGAGTACATGTCGCTCGACAACTCCTCGTGCAACCTGGCGTCGCTGAACCTGATGAAGTTCCTGAAGGACGACGACACCTTCGACGGCGCGCTCTTCGCGAAGGCCGTCGAGGTGATCATCACCGCGATGGACATCTCCATCTGCTTCGCCGACTTCCCGACCGAGTCGATCGGTGACACCACGCGCGACTACCGCCAGCTCGGCATCGGCTACGCCAACCTCGGCGCGCTGCTGATGGCGATGGGCCTGGGCTACGACTCCGACGGCGGCCGCGCCATGGCGGCGTCGATCACCAGCCTCATGACCGGTACGTCGTACAAGCGCTCGGCCGAGCTCGCCGCGGTCGTGGGTCCCTACCAGGGCTACGCGCGCAACGCCGCCGCTCACAAGCGGGTCATGCGCAAGCACCAGGCCGCCAACGACGCCGTCCGCAGCGTGCACAGCCACGACCGCGACGTGCACGTCCTGGCCACCGACGTGTGGGACCAGGTCGTGAAGCTGGGGGAGCGCAACGGCTACCGCAACGCCCAGGCCTCCGTGCTGGCGCCGACCGGCACGATCGGCTTCATGATGGACTGCGACACGACCGGCATCGAGCCGGACTTCTCGCTGGTGAAGTTCAAGAAGCTCGTCGGCGGCGGCTCGATGCAGATCGTCAACCAGACGGTGCCGCGCGCGCTGCGCAAGCTGGGCTACCAGGAGGAGCAGGTCGAGGCGATCGTCGAGTACATCGGCGAGCACGGCCACGTGATCGACGCCCCGGGCCTGAGGATCGAGCACTACGAGATCTTCGACTGCGCCATGGGTGCGCGCCCGCTGGCCCCGATGGGTCACGTGCGGATGATGGCGGCCGCCCAGCCGTTCCTCTCCGGTGCGATCTCCAAGACGGTCAACCTGCCGGAGTCCGCCACCGTCGAGGAGATCGAGGACGTCTACCTGCAGTCCTGGAAGCTCGGTCTGAAGGCCACGGCGATCTACCGCGACAACTGCAAGGTCGGTCAGCCGCTGGCCGACGGCAAGGCGAAGGCCAAGGACGCCGAGCCCGAGGTCGAGGCCACGGTCGTCGAGGTGCACAAGCCCTTCCGCAAGCGGCTGCCGAAGTCGCGCACCTCACGCACCACCTCGTTCACGGTCGGCGGCGCCGAGGGCTACATGATCTCCGGCGCCCACCCTGACGGTGAGCTCGGCGAGATCTTCCTCAAGCTCGGCAAGCAGGGCTCGACCCTGGCCGGCGTGATGGACGCCTTCTCGATCGCGGTCAGCATCGGCCTGCAGTACGGCGTTCCGCTCGAGACGTACGTCTCGAAGTTCACCAACCTGCGCTTCGAGCCGGCCGGTCTGACCGACGACCCGGACGTGCGGATGTCGCAGTCGATCATGGACTACATCTTCCGTCGTCTGGCTCTCGACTACATGGGCTTCGACGACCGGTCGATGCTCGGCATCTACTCGGCCGAGGAGCGGCAGCGCCAGCTCGAGACGGGGTCCTACGAGGCCGTGGCCGAGGAGGACGTCGAGCTCAGCGAGGCGGAGTCGCTGAAGGAGACCGCCTCGGTGGTCGAGCCTGTCGAGACTCCGTCCCCGTCGGTCGAGGCCGCTGCGGTCAAGGAGGCACCGCAGGGTGCTCACACCAGCGCCGAGCTGATGGAGAAGATCACCGGCACGGCGGTCGACAGCCCGCTCTGCTTCACCTGCGGCACCAAGATGCGTCCCGCCGGCTCCTGCTACGTCTGCGAAGGCTGCGGCTCGACCAGCGGCTGCAGCTGAGCACGTCACCGCCCGGCCCCAGACCGGACGGTGCGCACCACCCGACGACCCCGCGGCTTCTCCCAGCCGCGGGGTCGTCGGCATCTGCGTCGGGTTCGTGACAGTGAACTGCGGACCCACCCGGGGCGTGGATCTCGACTCCGCAGACGGAGCCTGCGCAGCGCGGATGTCTCATTTGTCAGACCTTGCGGCGTCGGGCCCCTCCAGTACCTACCGTGGTGCCTCGGACGAGAGGACGCGGTCATGGCAGCGGGGGAGTCGGCCCGACGGGAAGCACGTCGCGCCAGGGAGCGAGCGGAGCGACTGAGGCGTCGCGCCGACCTGTTCGACCAGGGAGCTGACGGCGAGGCGCGCACGGCCGCAGCCCTGGTGGCGCTGGGTCCCGACTGGGTGGTCATGCACGACCACCGCTGGCCCGGCCGTCGCTTCGCCAACATCGACCACGTGGTGGTCGGCCCCGGGGGCATCTTCATCATCGACTCGAAGAACTGGACAGGCGCCCTGCGGGTCGATGACCGCGCCGTCCTCCGGCAGAACGGACGATCGCGCGAGAAGGCGGTTGCCTCGGCGGCCGATGCCGCTCTCGCTGTCGCCGAGCTGGCCCCGCCGTTCGCGAGTCTCGTGCGCCCGGTGCTGTGCTTCACGCGCGACGAGGACCTCTCCGGATGGGTGCGCGACGTCATGGTCTGCTCGTCGGCGAACCTCGTCGCGATGTTGACCAGCAGACCACCCGTGCTCGTGCCGCAGCGCGTCCGGGAGGTTGCGACCCGTCTCGACCTGCAGCTGCGCTCGGCGAGCACGAGCGGAGCTCGGGCTGAGGCACCTGCCCCGAGCGCGTCCCTCGGTCGGAGTCGAGGGCGGAGATCGAGGTCGGCTCGGTCGACTCGGCCCGCTCGGCCCGCTCGGCCCGCTCGGCCGGCTCGTGGCCGCCGTGGGCCCGTCCGTGCCCTGGCACGCACCGCGCTGGGTCTCGCGATGGTGCTGGGCCTCATGGTCTACGGCCCGACGGTGCTGCCGCCGGTGGCGTCTCGCTTCTCCGAGTGGTTCGTCAGTGGGTTCGGGCCCGCAGCGGAGGAAGATCCGTGTGCGAAGGCCGAGCGTCGGCGGGCCGGAGACCAGCGGGCCAGGGACCAGCGGGCCGGTCGAGAGGCCGCGCGCGATCGGCAGGTCGAGAAGCGAACGAGCGGCCAGGCGCAGGAGCGGCAGCGCTCACCGAGCGCGTCCGGTCCTGCCTGCGGATGACCGGACCCGCTCAGAAGCAGCGGGACCAGGTGTTCGGCCAGGCGTTGCGCCCGCCCTGGGCGCGGTGACCGTTCCAGCCGTGCCACGCGACGCGCTTGGCGACGTGGATCTGCTCGGACTTCGTCGCCTTGTGCGGGTAGGCGTTGCCCGAGTGGTTCGGACCGCCGTAGTAGCGCCACGTCGACAGGGAGAACTGGACCCCGCCGAAGTGACCGTTGCCGGAGTTGATGTGCCAGCGGTGCGTCGACTCGTAGTGGGCCAGGCAGTCCCAGTTGCCCGGCCCGGTGTGCGCACGGGCGGGGGAGGCCAGTGCGGTGACGCTCACGACGAGCGCCAGTGCGGCCACGACGCAGGCGACGAGACGGGCCCGGACGGTGGGAGTAGGCGCGAGAGACAGAGCAGGCAACACAGTGGGGGCAGGCATGACGGATCCCTTTCCGCGCCTGCGAGGTGAGCTGTCGGGCTGGAGCTGAAAGGTGCTCCGCCACCGGAGTGGCTGCGCCCCGAGTGGTCGCCGACCCCGGGAAGGGTCGGCGGCCGCGTGGAACCTGGGTCCCCCGCTCCTGCCCGCTGTGCTCGGACGGACCAGCAGCGGCGGGCAGGACTCGGCGTGGCCGCGCTGGATGTGGAGTTGTGGCGTCAACCGTGGGATGGCGCTCGGGAGATCGTAGGCTGCCGTGCGCCTCCGCGACAGGGGGTCGGGGCGGGCGGGGCGTGTGGGGCGGAGGTTGTCGGCACGACCCGTGAGGCCGCGGCACGTGCCAGCGGCGCGGCAGCTGGGTTCCGGGTTGTGTCGGAGGCTTCTCGTAGCATCGAACACATGTTCGACGACGACCCGACGGTGACAGGCACCGAGCTCCTGCGCGGTGTGCGAGACGCCCTCGCGCTGCTCGACGCCGACGTCTCCGACGCCGAGCGCATCGACCAGATCCGGTTGCTCGAGGAGCTCAAGTCGGCCGCAGCGGCAGCCCAGGCGCAGGTGGTCGCCGACTTCCACGCCTCGCAGGTCCGTGACCAGCGCGAGCGTGGCGTGCCCGCCGAGCAGCTGGGGCGAGGTGTGGCCAGCCAGGTCGCCCTGGCGCGACGCGAGTCGCCCACCCGGTCGCGCCGCTTCGTGGGCTGGTCCACGATCCTGGTCACCGAGCTGCCGCGGACCTTCGCCGCGCTGCAGGCCGGGCGGATCACCGAGTGGCGTGCTCAGATCGTGGCGCGCGAGACGGGTTGGCTCGGGCGGGAGCACCGGCGCGCGATCGACGACGAGCTCGGGCCGCTGCTCGAGCAGTGGGGCGACCGGCGCGTCGAGGCCGAGGTCAAGAAGCGCGCCTACCGCCTCGACCCGCACGGCTACCTCGGTCGGGCTTCGCAGGCCGAGCGCGACCGCCGCGTGACGCTGCGGCCCGCGCCGGACTGCATGACGCACCTGAGCGCCTCGCTCCCGGTGGGGCAGGGCGTCGGGGTCCTCGCCGCGCTCCGGCAGCACGCCGACTCGCTGCGCGGCCAGGGTGACGAACGCACGAGGGACCAGATCATGGCCGACACCCTCGTCGAGCGCGTCACCGGCTCCGCTTCCGCCGACGCCGTGTCCGTCCGCGTCGAGCTCGTCATGACGGACCAGACCTTCTTCAACACCGGCGACGACAGCGACGAGCCCGCCCACCTCGTCGGCGCCGGCACCGTGCCCGCGGAGCTCGCCCGTCGCCTGGTCCGCGTGGCCGACGAGAAGGCTGCGGTGTGGGTGCGACGGTTGTACGCCGACCCGCGCGGGCGCCTGGTCGCCATGGAGTCCACGAGCCGGCGCTTCCACGGGGCGCTCGCCGAGTTCCTCGTCATCCGCGACCAGGTCTGCCGCACTCCCTGGTGCGGGGCGCCGGTGCGCCACGGCGACCACGTGCTGCCCGCCGACCTGGGAGGAGCGACCACGGAGGCGAACGGGCAGGGCCTGTGCGCCGCTTGCAACCAGGCCAAGGAGGCGCCGGGCTGGCGTGCCTGGGCCGACGCCGACCTGGGGGCCGGGGCAGAGGTCGAGACCATCACCCCGACCGGGCACCGCTACCGCAGTCGCGCGCCGGATCCGCCCGGCACCGCCCACCGACATCGGTGCACCCCGCTCGAACGATTGATCCGCGACCTCGCCTGGGCCGCGTGAGCCGTTACCGTGCTCGGCATGGTGCAGCTCGGCGGACTCGTGCTCATCGCGCTGCTGGGACTCGCGCTGGTGCTCGGCGGGTTCTTCGAGCGCCTCGGGCTGCCGGCCCAGGTCAACGGCCTGATGTTCGTGCTCTTCCTGCAACCGCTGCTCTTCGCCCTGACGGCGATCGGGCGTGAGCGTCGCGCCGTCCGCAAGCAGCGTCGTCTGAGCCCGACGGACGGCTCAGCGGCCGCGGCCCGCGCCGCCCGGGAGGTGGCGGCGAAGCGGCGCATCGAGGAAGGGCTCTTCAGGACGGTCTCCGACGACGACCTGCCCTACGCCTTCGACCACGCCCTCGGGCGGCTGGCGGTGCTCGCCGACCACCTGGCCGCGGAGCGTGCCCGACCTCTCGACGAGCGTCGCACCGGTGCCACCGACGAGTCGCTGGACCGGGCCGGCGGGCACCTGTCGCGCGCACGGCAGTCGCTCGAGGCCGGTCACGTCGATCTCACCGAGATGCACCTCGACCGGCTCGTCCCGATCGTCACCCACCTGTGGCGCTACGACGCCGAGCTCAGCCGCGACCTGCTCGCGACCCGGCGCGGCCTCTTCGGCGGGTGAGCAGACCCTGCGACACCCGGATGGGTTCGGCCCCGCTGCCCGCTAGGTTGCAGTCATGACGTCCACGGCACCGGGGGTCCTGCCGGCCGGGTTCTCGCTGCGGACCCACCAGTCCGCCGCCCTCGGCGCCCTGCGTCGACGAGACGAGGAGGGACACCTCCGCTCCTGGGTCGTGCTGCCGCCCGGAGCGGGCAAGACGCTCGTCGGCCTGGTCGCGGCAGCCGAGCAGCTCACGTCGGGCCGGGTCAGCCACGTCGTGGTGCTCAGTCCCAACACCGCGATCCAGGGCCAGTGGCACCAGCAGGCGACGCGCTTCGGACTGGCCAGCGACGACGACCGCGACCTCGACACCCCCGTGACGGTGCTGACCTACCAGTCGCTCGCCGTGTTCGACCCCGACAACGAGGTCGGCGACGACCCGCAGGACGAGCCGTCGCTGATCGACGCACTCCACGTCAACGGCCGCCGGCTCCTCGAGGGGTTGCAGCGCACCGAGGGGCTGCTGCTCGTCCTCGACGAGTGCCACCACCTGCTCGAGGTGTGGGGACGGCTGCTCGGCGAGATCCTCGACTCGATGCCCCACGCCCGCGTGCTCGGACTGACCGCCACCCCCGCCGAGGCGTTGACCCGCGAGCAGGCCGCACTCGTGGAGCACCTCTTCGGCGAGGTCGCCTTCCGGGCCTCGATCCCCGCGGTGGTCAAGGAGGGGGACCTGGTGCCGTTCGCCGAGCTGGCCTGGCTCGTGCAGCCGACGCCCGGTGAGCAGGACTGGCTCGACGAGCAGGCCGTGCGCTTCACCGAGCTCACCACGGCGCTGACCCGACCCGGCCTCGCCGAGGTCGACTTCCTCGACTGGCTGCGGCGCAGGTACGTCGATCCCGTCCCCGCCACGCTCACCTGGGCCGACGTGGTGACGCGGGAGCCCCGCCTGGCCGACGCGGCCCTGCGGATGCATCACGCCGGGCTGCTCGACCTGCCCGAGGGAGCCCGCCTGAGCGAGCAGCACCGTCGCCCGCCGACCGTCGAGGACTGGATGGGCCTCGTCGAGGCGTGGGCGCTCGGTCTCGACGACGCCGACGTCACCGACGCGCTGCGTCGCGCGCTGCCGTCGGTCGGCTACTCCTGGACCCGCCGCGGCGTACGACGAGGACGCACCCCCACCGACCGGGTGCTGGCCCGCTCGGTGGCGAAGGCCTCGGCCGCCGTCGACATCGCCACCGCCGAGCACGCCACCCTCGGTGAGCGGCTGCGGCTGCTGGTGCTGTGCGACCACGAGCGCGCCGGTGCGACGGTGCCCGCCACGCTCGTCGGGGTGCTCGACCAGCAGGCCGGATCGGCACGAGCGGTGCTCGACGAGCTGCTGCGCGACCCCGGCACCCGCGCCCTGCAACCGCTCCTGGTCACCGGCAGCACCGTCGCGGGAGGTCACGCGACACTGGCGGCACTGCGTGAGCAGGTCCGCCACTCCAGCCCTGACGTCGCCAGCACGCTGCGCATCGTGCCGCTGGACAGCAGGCCGTTGGCCCCCAGCCGGGTCGACGACGACCCCGACGCCCCGCCCGGGGACGACGCGGCGGCGTACCGGCTGGACGGGCGCTGGTCCTCGCGACAGTGGGTGCGTCACGTGACGGAGCTGTTCACCGGAGGTGGCACCCAGGTCCTCGTGGGCACCCGCGGGCTCCTCGGGGAAGGCTGGGACGCGCGCTGCGTCAGCGGCCTCGTCGACCTCACGACGGCCACGTCACTGACCGCCGTGGTGCAGACCCGGGGCCGGGCCCTGCGCACCGACCCGACCTGGCCCGACAAGGTCGCGGTCACCTGGTCCGTGACGTGCGTGAGCGACCGGCACCCGCGCGGAGGCAACGACTGGGACCGTCTGGTCCGCAAGCACACCGGCTTCCACGGCGTGGACGCCGACGGCACGGTGGCCGACGGTGTCGCCCACCTCGACGCCGCCTTCTCTCCCTACGCCCCGCCGCCCGTGGCCGACTTCGCCGCTGTCAACGCCCGCATGCTGGTGCGGGCCGAGGACCGTGCCGGCATCGCGCGAGCCTGGCGCGTGGGGCAGCCCTACGCCGACCGGACGGCTGTGGCGCTGCGCCTGCGCCCGCACGCCGACCGCCCCCTGCCTGTCGACGACACCCGGCGCGAGCTGCTCCTCGGTCCGCGCGGGCTGACCGGCGACCTCGATCCTCGACCGGACGACCGGGCCTGGCGCCTCGGACTCGCCCTCGCTGCGGTCCTGGTGGTGGCCGGGGTGGTGGTGGCAGCCGCGTTCGGCCGGTCGTCGACCCCGTTCCTCGTCCTGGCCGCGATCCTCGGGCTCGGCGCCGCGGTGCCCGCGGCACGGGGGTGGCAGGTCTCCGGACGCGCCACGGCGGTGGCCCTGCGGGAGCGGGTGGCCGACGCGGCCCGGGCGCCGAGCCTCACGCAGGTGGCGCGGGCGCTGGCCGACGGCCTCCACGGGGCGGGCCTGGTGGCCCGGGGAGCCGAGGCGGTGCGGGTGGAGGTCACCCGGACGGGGGAGCACCGCCTTCGTCTCGGGGACGTCCCCGAGCACGAGTCGGAGGTCTTCGCCACGGCCCTCGAGGAGCTGGTGGCCCCGATCGCCTCGCCCCGCTACCTGATCTCACGTCACGTCGCCGGTCGTGGCTCCACCCCGACCTGGGTGGCGCCCACGGAGAAGGCCGTCCGTCGCGCCGAGCAGCAGGTCCGTCCGACGGGCGAGGCCTGGCACGCGGTGCCGAGCGTGCTGGGCACCAACGCCGGCCGGGTCGAGGCGCTGGTCGCCGGGTGGCGCCGCTGGGTCGGCGGCGGTCGGGCGGTGCGAGCCGCGACCCCGGACGGGGCCGGCGTGCTGGCGGCCCAGGTCGGCACCGACCCCTTCGAGGTCAGTGCGGTGATGCGCCGCCAGTGGGAGTGAGCCGGTCGACGAGCGGGGTCAGGGCAGCTTGTGCACCAGCCCGCGGACCAGGTCGTAGGTCTCCCGGTCGCCGGCGGCGATGAGGCCCCTCGGGGCGTCTGCCTGCGGCCGGTACGGCGAGCCGGCGAACGTGCCGACGTACCCGCCGGCCTCGGTCAGCAGCAGCGAGCCGGGGCAGTGGTCCCACGGCAGCGCCTTGCGGTACAGCGCGTAGTCGGCCGATCCGGCCACCAGCTTGGGGTAGTCGACGCCGCAGCACACCCACGTGATGCCGAGCTCGCGCAGGGTCCCCAGCGCCCGGCCGATCCACGACCGGCGGGAGGTGACGCCGCGCAGGTCCTCGCCCGGCGGCGGGCGGTGGACGCGCTCGCCGTTGCGCCACGCGCCGGCGCCGCGCTCGGCGACGAACGCCACCTCGTGCTGCGGCTGCCAGATCCAGCTGCGGACCACCTCGCCGCCGGTGACCTCGGAGACCATCAGGGCGTGGTCGGGCGAGCCCTTGACGAAGTTGCGGGTGCCGTCGACCGGGTCGATGGTGAACGCGTGCGCCGCGGAGCGGAACTGCTCGGGCAGCGACGGGTCCGCCGCCGTGGCCTCCTCGCCGAGGAGCAGCGCGTCGGGATACGCGCCCCGCAGCTCGGCGGCGATCGCGACCTCGGCCTCGCGGTCGGCGACCGTGACCAGGTCACCGGGGTGCGACTTCGTCGACACGTCGTCGGAGGCCAGCTGTCCGAAGCGCGGGTTCACGACCTCGTCGGCCACGTGCTTGAGCAGGGCGAGTACGTCGTCGGTCTCCACCGGGCCAACCTAGCGACCCGGGCGACGTCCCAGCCGGCCAGGGCGTCGCCGCTGGCATGCTGGTGGCATGCAGCTGACCGAGCACGAGATGACCGCTGCGCTCAACGGCGCGGCGAAGACCGTGCTGGCCGCGCAGCGCCGCGACGTGCGCAAGGGCCGCACCGACATCGAGACGCTGTGGAAGGAGATGGACCGCTACCAGCGGTTCAAGCTCCTCGACTCGCTCGGCGACCAGATCCTGCCCGTGCTGATGGCGCTGCCGGACCGGGACGTGCCGGTGGGGGAGCGACCGACCTACGACGACGCCGAGATCACCGCCGTCGTCGACGAGAAGCTCCCCGAGGGTGCCGGTCGCCTGCGCCGCAAGGTCGTGGTCGCCACCCGCGTCGCGCTGGTGCGCACGGCGTTGAGCCACGTGCCCCCGCGCGCCGACCCGGAGCGGCTCGACGTACCGGACCACCTGTAGGCGCGCGTCCGGTTCGAGCCGCGGTTGTCCCGTCACCTGCGCGGCGCGCAGCGTCGGGAGCCGCCTCTGAGTAGATTCCACCTCGGACGTACACCCGGTTCGGGAGGTGGGATGGGCACGGTGACGCGGCTCCGCGCGGCTGTCGCGACCTCCGGCGTCAGCCTGGCGGCGCTCGCCGTCCTCCTCACCGCGGTCGCCGCCGGTCCCGAGGCCCTCGCGACGCCGGTGGCCCGGCCCGGTGTGCCCGCAGGCAACCAGCCCCCGCCGGACGGGGCGAGGCCCACCGGGAGGCCGGGCCCGACGGAGTCACCGAGCCCGACCGAGTCACCGGGCCCGACCAAGCCACCGAAGCCACCGCCGGACACCGTCGCCCCGCCGCCGCCGGACCTGGGTGAGCCGGAGGTCGAGCCGGGCGGCGAGATCACGCTGGCCTTCGCCGCCGAGGACCGCTCGCTGGTGGAGGTGGTCGAGACGGGCGAGGACGCCGAGAGCGACCAACCGGTCGCGCAGCGTCGCGCCAACGCGCAGGCGCAGGAGCTGCGCTGGACCGCCGAGTCGGGGGAGCGGACCTACGCGGTCACCGCCACCGACCGTGAGGGCAACGAGAGCGAGCCGGCGACCGTCACGATCGAGGTCGACGCCGACCCGCCCGTCGTACGCCGCTTCGAGGTCACCTCGGGCGACGCCCGCGACCCCCGGAGCCGCGTGCTGCTGGTCACCGAGCCCGGCACGACGTACGACGTCACCGTCGACGGCGAGAGCGTCGCCTCCGGCACGACGGCCGACACCGGCCGGGAGGTGATCGAGCGGACGCTGGACCTCGCCGACGGGCGCTACCCGGTCGAGGTGGACCTCAGCGACGAGACCGGCAACACGACCGAGGACCGTGAGGTGCTCGTCGTCGCCGTCGGCGACCTCTTCGTGCGAGCCCGGCTGACCAGCGAGCCGACGGACCTCAGCCAGGTCGTCGACATCCGTGCCACGCCGGGCGCCACCGGTGCGGTCGAGGTCGCGGGCCAGCCGCCGGAGTCCTTCGAGGTCGCCGAGGACGGCACGGCGACGGTGCGGCTGTCCCTCGCCGACGGCGAGTACGACGGTGCGGTCGTCACGGTGTCCGACGAGACCGGGCGTGAGGGGTCCACCGAGCTGACCGGCTTCGCGGTCGACACCACGCTGCCCGAGCTGGAGCTCGCACTCGTGGACGGGATCGCGGAGGAGGGCCGCCTGGCCTTCGAGGTGACGGCCGAGGAGGGCAGCGAGGTCGACTGGCGCGTGCTGGACACCGCGGGCCGGGTCGTCACGCTGGGCACCTTCATCGCCTCCGTCACCCCCGAGGTCATCGACCGCGACGTCGACGAGGGCACCTACACGGTGGAGGTCTCGACCTCCGACATCTTCGACCGGACCGCCGAGCAGCAGACCGAGGTCGCGGTCGCCTCCGACCCCCTCACCCCGCGCACCCTGGCCCTGGCCGGGCTCGTCCTGCTGGTGCTGCTGCTCGCGCTGTTCCTGGTGGCGCGCCGGCTCTGGCGTCGGCGGCAGGACCGACGGGAGGAGCGGCGCGCGCTCGGCCCGCGGCTGTCCGCCCAGGAGGACCGCGCCGCCTACGAGCGGGCCGAGGAGGCCTGGGTCTCGCAGCACCAGGCCCTGACCCGGCTCGTCCACGTCGCGCACGGCGACGTGCCCGACGACCTCCACCTGCCCGTCGGCTTCACGCTCCTGCCGGGCGAGGTGGCGCTGTGGTCGGCGTCCGCCCGGCTCGTCGACATGGTCGAGAGCGGCGGCGCCGACGCCGCCCTCGAGGGTGGGAGCGGCGAGGTGGTGGTCACCGACCAGCGGCTGGCCTTCGTGGGCGGCGGCGGCGCCGCGTCCCGCGACTGGTGGCTCGTCGCCGTCGAACGGGTGCGCCACCTCGACCACGAGCGCACCGTCCTGCGGGTCCGGGACGTCGAGGGCTGGGCCGGCGTGGCCTACGACGCGCAGGTGACCCGGCAGTACCTCGACCTCGCGCTGGCCCGCGCCCAGGGAGCGGCGTACGACGGCATCGTCGACCAGGGCCTGCGCGACCACGAGATGCGGCGCCCGACCCCGCCGGCGTGACCCGACGTCACACGGCGGCAACCCGTCCTGCCTACAGTGTGGCCATGTCGCGCCAGGAGAAGTCCCCCTCGTCCCGCCCGCACGTCGTGGTCCTGTTCGGCGCGACCGGCGACCTCGCGCGTCGCAAGCTGCTCCCGGGCCTGCTGCACCTCTTCGAGGCCGGGCTGCTCGACGACACCCGCATCATCGGCAGCAGCCTGGACGAGATCGACGACGAGAAGTTCGTCGCCATCGCGCGCGAGGCGTGCGAGGAGAGTCGCGGCGACGGCGCCGACGGGCGGTGGGACGAGTTCGCCTCGATGCTGTCCTTCGTGCCGCAGCAGGAGGGCGCCCGGGGGCTCGCCGACGCTGTCGCCCGCTGCGAGGAAGCGATCGCGGACAAGGGTGAGGTGCAGCGGCTGCACTACCTGAGCGTGCCGCCCAAGGCGGCGCTCGCCGTGGTGCACATGCTCGAGGAGGCCGGCCTGGCCCAGCGCTCGCGGATCGTCATGGAGAAGCCGTTCGGCACCGACCTGGAGAGTGCGCAGTCGCTCAACGCCGAGCTGCACGAGGTGTTCTCCGAGGAGCAGATCTTCCGCATCGACCA
Source organism: uncultured Actinomycetota bacterium (assembly GCA_963721555.1). Taxonomy (GTDB): domain Bacteria; phylum Actinomycetota; class Actinomycetes; order Propionibacteriales; family Nocardioidaceae; genus Marmoricola_A. Next base: position 932,823 of record CAVRJU010000009.1, read on the forward strand.
CTTCCTGGGCAAGGAGGCGGCGCAGAACATCCTCGCCTTCCGCTTCGCCAACGGCCTCTTCGAGCCCATCTGGAACCGCAACTTCATCGACCACGTGCAGATCGACGTGCCGGAGACCCTCGGCCTCGAGACCCGTGCCGAGTTCTACGAGTCGACCGGCGCCTACAAGGACATGGTCGTCACCCACCTGTTCCAGGTGCTCGCGTTCATGGCGATGGAGCCGCCCACGGCGCTGGCGCCGGGCCCGATCGGGGAGGAGAAGGTCAAGGTCTTCCGCTCCATGAAGACCATCGACCCCTCGCAGACCGTGCGCGGGCAGTACGTCGGCTACCGCGACCTCGACGGGGTCGACGACGAGTCCGACGTCGACACCTTCATCGCCCTGCAGGTGGAGATCGACAACTGGCGCTGGGCCGGGGTGCCGTTCTACCTGCGCACCGGCAAGAAGCTGGCCGAGGGCGCCCGCATCATCTCCATCGCGTTCAAGGAGCCGCCGCGCCACATGTTCCCCCAGGGCTCCGGCGTCGGGCTGCAGGGCCCGGACCACCTGACGTTCGACCTGGCCGACCAGTCCCGGATGTCGCTGTCGTTCTACGGCAAGCGTCCGGGCCCGGGCATGAAGCTGGACAAGCTGTCGATGCAGTTCGCCATGCACGAGAACAAGAACTCCGACCAGGTGCTCGAGGCCTACGAGCGGCTCATCCACGACGCCATGCGCGGCGACCACACGCTGTTCACCACCGCCGACGGCATCGAGCGGTTGTGGGAGCTCTCCGAGCCGCTGCTCAGCGACCCGCCGCCGGTCCGGTCGTACGGCGTGGGGACCTGGGGCCCGAACGCCATCCACCAGCTGATCGCCCCGCGGGCGTGGCGGCTGCCCTTCGAGCGCAGCTGGCGCGACCCGAACGACAGCGGCGTCTGACGGGCCGGTCACGGGGCTGGACACGGGGAGCAGGATGGCCCCATGGACTACACCCACCTCGGCCGCAGCGGCCTCTCCGTCAGCCGGCTCTGCCTGGGCACGATGAACTTCGGTCCGGAGACCTCCGAGGAGGACAGCCACGACATCATGGACCGGGCTCTCGAGCTCGGCATCAACTTCTTCGACACCGCCAACGTCTACGGCTGGGTGCCGGGCGAGGGGGTGACCGAGCAGATCATCGGTCGGTGGTTCGCCCGCGGAGGGGAGCGGCGCGAGAAGACGGTGATCGCGACCAAGCTCTACGGCTCGATGAGCCAGTGGCCCAACGACACGTTCTTGTCAGCACGCAACATCAGGCTTGCCTGCGACGCGTCCTTGAAGCGGCTGCAGACCGACTACATCGACCTCTACCAGATGCACCACGTCGACCGGAGCACGCCCTGGGACGAGATCTGGGAGGCCTTCGAGGTGCTCCGTCAGCAGGGCAAGGTGCTCTACTTCGGCTCCTCGAACCATGCGGGCTGGCACATCGCCCAGAGCATGGAGACGGCCCGGCGGCGGCAGCAGACAGGGCTGGTGAGCGAGCAGTCGATCTACAACCTGCTGAAGCGGGATGTCGAGCTCGAGGTGCTGCCGGCCTGCCAGGGCTACGGTCTCGGCGTCATCCCGTGGTCGCCGCTCAACGGCGGCCTCCTCGGCGGCATCATCCGCAAGACCGAGAAGGGACAGCGGCGTCTCACCGGGCGCGCCAAGGAAGCGCTGAAGACCCATCGCAAGGCGCTGCGGGCCTACGAGGACTTCTGCGACGAGATCGGCGAGCTCCCGGCCCACGTCGGGCTGGCCTGGTTGCTGCACCAGGAGGGCGTGACCGGGCCGATCATCGGGCCGCGCACGATGGAGCAGCTCGACGGCTCCCTCCGGGCCACCGAGATCCGGTTGAAGAAGGACGAGCTCGCACGCCTCGACGAGATCTTCCCCGGACCCGGCGGGCCCGCCCCCGAGGCCTACGCCTGGTGACCGGGCGTCGGCCGAGGACCGGTCAGCCGACCCTCGGCAGGTGGACCCGCGTGTTGTCGAGCGTGATGACGCCCGCCGTACGGCTGCCGAAGCCGACGAAGGAGTCGCTGAGCGCCGAGGTCAGCAGGTAGAGGTTCTGTCCCTCGGGCACGTCCACCGCGACCGCCGGCAGCTCGATCCGGCGACGCTCGCCGGAGACCGGGGTCTCCTCGTTGAGCGGCATGACGTTCTTCTGGACCAGCTTGGCGTCGGCCGGCGAGGTGCCGATGGCGAGACCGAAGAAGGCCCGGCTGCTCGGCGTCAACGTCGTCACGTCGGCAGTGAGGTGCGACGACCCGGCGATCCGGTAGGGACCGGCGGCGATCTGGGTCGCCTGGGCGGGCCCGGCCGCGGTCGGGGTGATGATGCTGCCGAGCGCCTTCGTCGTGTCCGGCGTCACCGACCCCACCGTCGTGCAGGTGTTGCCGGCTGTCGCCAGGTGGAATCGGCCGTAGCCGCCAAGTCCCGTGTCGCGCCCGCGCAGCTTCTCGTCGAAGAAGCGCAGCGAGAGCTGCTCGAAGCTGCCCCCGGCGAGCTCGGTGCTGCAGGGGTCGCCGCTGACCTCGACGCCGGCAGGGAAGGCGGACGGCAGCACGTGACCGCCGTTGTAGCCGACGAAGATGCTGTTCTGGCGGGCGCGGTCGGTCAGCGCGGTGCGCCAGTTGGTCAGGCCCTCCTGCAGGTTGAACAGCGAGTCGGTGGCGCCTTGTCCCATGAGCACGGGGATGTCGAGGCGCCGCCCGTGGTCGACGTGCCACTTCGGTCCGTTGCGCTTGAAGAATGCGACCAGGTTCTCGCCGCCCGGCACGCTGCCGTCGGGCCACTCGCCGGTGGCGGCGCCCTCGACGAGTGCCTTGTAGATCTGGGGCGGCAGCGAGTCGCTGGGCACGGCGGCGCCGCTGAGCGCCAGCGCCCACTCACTGCGTACGACGCCCTCCGGGGCGAGGCTGCGGTTGAGGTCGTTCCAGGTGATCTCGGGGGCCAGCGCGTCGAACACGGGCTTGCCCTTCAGGCGCAGGCTCTCGAACGCGCCGAGGAACTGGTAGCCGCCGCCGTAGCTGCCACCGATCGCGCCGAGGCGCGGGTCTCCCGGTGCGTCCTTCTTCACCCACCGCTGCTGAGCGACGAGGCGGATGAGGCGGCGGACGTCGTGCCCCTCGACGCGGGGGTTCTCGACGTACGCCTGGCCGCCGCTCTCGCCGAAGCCGCGCTGGTCGTAGGACAGCACGCCGTAGCCGGCGTCGAGGAAGCGCTGGAAGTCGGCGGGGTCCTGGTTGCGTGAGCCGCCCCAGCCGTGGCTGTGCATGATCAGCGGGACCTTGCGGTCCGACGAGGCCCGAGCCGGCTGGAAGAGCGTGTAGCAGATGTTCACCCGCTCGCTCGTGCCCGGGTCCGGCACGCTGCTGATGCAGCCGTCGGTCACCCGGGTGCCGGCGGCCGAGGCAGCCGGCAGGGCGGCACCGGTCAGCGGCAGCGCGGTCAGTCCGGCGGCAGCCACTGCGGTGGCCAGCAGGCCTCGGGCGGTCCTGGTCGTTCCTCGCACGTCTTTCACCCTCCGTCGACATCACCTCGCGTGGAAGGTTCAACGATGTGACGACCGTCGCGTTACGTCCCCCTCCCGTCGGCGGGGGCGCCTGAGCGGGATCGGGCGAGATGTGTAGTTCGTGACAGTCACGGAACCGCATCAGTCTTCGGTCCCGGTCTACCCATTCGTCACTTCCGTGACATAGCGTCCGCGGGGTCATCCACCCCTCGGAAAGGCTCACCCGTGCGCCCACGCACCCGGACAGCACCCTTCGTCCTGGCTCTCGGCACCACGGCGGCAGTCGTCACCGGACATATCAGTCCCGTGCCGGCCTCGGCCGCCGCCCCCACCTCGCCGTACATCTCGGAGATCCACTACGACAACGCCGGCGCCGACGTCGACGAGTTCGTCGAGGTCACTCTTCCCGCCGGTACGTCGAGCGCGGGGCTCAGCATCGTGCTCTACAACGGCAGCTCCCCCTCTGCCGCTACCACCTACGGCACTCTCGCCCTGCCGCAGGACGTGACCGCGACCGGCGCCGCGACGGCGATCGCCGTGGCTGGACCGGGCACGGGAGTGCAGAACGGGGCGAACGACGGCCTCGCGCTCGTCCGCGGCAGCGAGGTGATCGAGCTGCTGTCCTACGAGGGTGTGCTCACCGCCTCCAACGGGCCGGCCCTCGGCATGACGAGCACCGACATCGGGGTGTCCGAGACGGGGACGGAGCCGGTAGGGCAGTCACTGCAGCGCACGTACGACGCCGCGTCCGACTCGTTGTCGTGGTCGGGGCCGAAGGCAGCCAGCAAGGGGCAGGTCAACGGCGGCGGCACGACCGAGCCCGAGCCCGACCCCGAGGTCTGCGATCTCGCTCCCACGCACCGCATCGGCGACGTCCAGGGCTCGGGCGACTCCACGACGCTCGGCGGGCAGCAGGTGGTGCTCCGCGGCACCGTCGTCGGCGACACCCCCGGCCTCGACGGCTTCTACCTCCAGGACGCGGGTGACGGCGATGCGGCCACCAGCGACGGCCTCTTCGTCTACAGCCCCGGCACCCAGGTCGGTCTCGGCGACGAGGTCGCGGTCGCCGGCGCGGCCACGGAGCAGTTCGCGCAGACCCAGGTGACGTCGCGCGACGACGTGGAGGTGTGCGTCGACAGGGGCCTCGCCGACCTTCCCGCGCCCGCGGCGCTGGACCTGCCCGCCGAGGACGACGAGCGCGAGCGTGTCGAGGGGATGCTCGTCGCTCCGGCCGACGAGCTCACAGTGAGTGAGGTCTTCGACCTCACCAGCTTCGGCGAGCTGACGCTCTCCGAGGGCGGACTCCTCGTGCAGCCCACCGAGCTGGCCCGCCCGGGCCCGGGGGCCGACGCCGTCGAGGAGCAGAACACGCTGCGCCGCATCGTGCTCGACGACGGGCTCAGCACCCGCGTCAGCACGACCACCCGGCCGTACCTGTCCCCGACCACACCCGTCCGCGTCGGGGACGAGCTCACCTTCACCGAGCCGCTGGTGCTGGGCTACGGCTTCAGCCAGTGGCGCCTGCAGCCGGCCGACGGCACGGCCGAGGGTGTCTTCGCCCCGCAGAACACGCGACCCGCCAGCCCGGACGCGGTCGGCGGCGACGTCCAGGTCGGTGCCTTCAACGTCCTCAACTACTTCCTGACGCTGACCGGCCCCGACGCCCGCGGCGCGCGCAGCGCGGCCCAGCTCGAGAAGCAGGCCGGCAAGATCGTGCCGGCCATCAACGCCCTGGGCGCCGACGTGGTGACGCTCATGGAGATCGAGGACACCGACTCCACCGGCCACGACGTCGGCAACGCCGACGCAGCCCTGGCCGACCTGGTGCGCCGGCTCAACGCCGACGCCGGCACGGACACCTGGGACTACGTCCCGCTCCCGGAGGAGCTGTACGACGTCGATCGCGACGCCATCCGCAACGCGATCATCTTCAGGCCGGCCGCGGTCCGTCCCGTCGGCGACCCCGTCGGTCTCGTCGACGAGGACGTCTGGTTCAACGCGCGCGAGCCGATCGCGCAGACGTTCACCGGACGCACGCCGGCCGAGGACGACGTCGTCACCGTGGTGGCCAACCACTTCAAGTCGAAGAGCCCCGGCAGGCCGACCGGCGACAACGTCGACACCGGCGACGGGCAGGGCGAGTGGAACGGAGACCGGACCCGGCAGGCGTCCTCGCTGGCCGCGTTCACCGACCGGCTGCGCGAGGAGACCGAGGACGACGACGTGCTGCTGCTCGGCGACTTCAACGCCTACACGCGGGAGGACCCGATCGAGCGCTTGCGCACGGCGGGCTTCGAGGACCTCGGCGACCTGTTCGACGCGGGGCGCTACAGCTACGTCTTCGACGACCAGTCGGGCTCGCTGGACCACGCCCTGTCGACCGCGTCGCTCACCGAGAAGGTCACCGACCTGGCGCACTGGAACATCAACGCCGTGGAGTCGTTCGCCTACCAGTACGTCGGCGACCCGGCTCTCTACGCCGCGGACCCGTACCGGTCCAGCGACCACGACCCGCTGGTGCTGGGCCTCGACCTGGAGACGCCGACCCCGGCGGCGTACCCCTGCGGCGGACGCGTCCCCACGCTGCTCGGCACCCACGGCGACGACGTGCTGCGGGGCACGGCTGGGCCGGACGTCGTCCACGCGCTGAGCGGCGACGACACCGTCACGGGTCTCAACGCCGACGACGTGGTCTGCGGGGGCGCAGGTGACGACGTCCTCGAGGGTGGCAACGGCGCCGACCGGCTGCTCGGAGGTTCCGGCGATGACGTGCTGCGGGGCGGCAACGGCACCGACGTCCTCGACGGCGGTTCGGGCACCGACACCGTGGTGCAGGGTCGCGGCTGACCCGGAGCAGGAGCTGATCGCGGTCCCCGGGGTGTGTGATGCACCACGCCCCGGGGGCGGCGATGAGGAGGAACGGCGCTCGGCACGCTAGGCTCGGGTCTGCCCGGCAACGGGCGCGTCCGGCCCCTTCTGTTCTGCCTCGGGCCGTCGACTTTCGTCATCCACCAGCGCCGCGGGCCCTCTGCCCGCGCCGGGCAGGACGACCCACCGAGTTTCTGGAGACACCTCATGGCGGACTCCCGCCCCCCGTCCACCCTGTCCACCCCCGCGACCTTCGCCGACCTCGGCCTCCCGGCCGCCGTCGTCACCGCCCTGGCCGACCAGGGCATCACCGAGCCGTTCCCGATCCAGGCGGCCACGCTGCCGCCCGCGCTCGCCGGACGCGACGTCCTCGGCCGCGGACGCACCGGCTCCGGCAAGACCTACGGCTTCCTGCTGCCGCTGGTGACCCGGCTGTCCCAGTCCGGCGCCGCCCGCCGGCCCAAGCAGCCGCGCGGCCTCATCCTCGTCCCCACCCGTGAGCTCGCCACGCAGATCGACACCGCGCTGGCACCGCTCGCCCGCGCCACCGGGCTGCGCAGCACCACCGTCTTCGGCGGTGTCTCGGCCGGTCGCCAGATCGACGCGCTGCGTCGCGGCGTCGACATCGTCATCGCCTGCCCGGGCCGTCTCACCGACCTGATGCAGCAGGGCGCGGTCGACCTCGGCGGCGTCGCCGTCACCGTGCTCGACGAGGCCGACCACATGGCCGACCTCGGCTTCCTGCCGGGCGTCCGCCGCCTCATGGACCAGACCCCGCGCAACGGCCAGCGGCTGCTGTTCTCCGCCACCCTGGACAACGCGGTCGACGTGCTCGTCAAGCGCTTCCTGACCGACCCGGTCGTGCACAGCGTGGACACCGCGCAGTCGCCGGTGACGAACATGGAGCACCACGTGCTCGAGGTCGACACCGCCGCACGCATGACGGTCATCTCCGACCTGGCCGCCGCACCCGGCCGGACCGTCATCTTCACCCGCACCAAGCACGGCGCCAAGGCGCTGAGCCGCAAGCTCAACGCCGGCGGGGTGCCTGCCGTCGAGCTGCACGGCAACCTGTCGCAGAACGCGCGGGCCCGCAACCTCGCGACCTTCTCCGAGGGCGACGGCGGCACGCTCGTCGCCACGGACATCGCCGCCCGCGGCATCCACGTCGACGACGTCTCGCTGGTCATCCACGCCGACCCGCCGACCGAGCACAAGGCCTACCTGCACCGCTCGGGCCGCACGGCCCGCGCCGGCGCCGCCGGCACCGTGGTCACCATCGTGCTGGACCACCAGCGCTCCGAGGTCCGCGCCATGACCAAGAAGGCCGGGATCAGCGCGACGCGCACCCGCGTCGACGGCACGCACCCGCTGCTGCGCACGATCGCACCGGGCGAGCGGACGTTCGCCGACGCCGCCACCATCGCGGCGTCGACCCCGAACGTGCCCAACCAGCCGGGCCACCGTTCCGGCGGTCGCTCGGGTGGCGGTCGCTCGGGTGCCGGTCGCTCGGGTGGTCGCTCAGGTGGCGGCCGCTCCGGAGGCACCGGGGGCTCCGGCGGCTCCAGCGGCAACCGCTCGCGTCGGGGTGGCCAGTCCGCGACCCGCACCGGCTCGTCCGGTGGGTCGCACAGCGCCGCCTCGTTCTCCGGCAACCGCTCGCGCGGCCGCTGATCCCGACCTGACCGGCTCGGCCCCATCGGGCCGAGACGCTCAGTCGCAGTCGTCGCAGACGCCGGTGGCGGGCAGCTCCGTGAAGTGCACGGGACAGATCGCCAGCGGCTTCGCGACCGGCGCCGTCCTCGCGGTGCTCGCACCGGTGGATCGCGACGGGGCCGCAGCCCGGGATGGCGCCGACCGGGCACCCGGGACCCGTGCCGGGCGCACGGGCCGCGGAGCCGCGGCCCGCACGGTGACGACCGGTCCGCCGCCGTCCTCGGGGAGCTCGGCCCCGAACCAGCGGTGGCACGCCAACCGCTCGTGGGAGGCGTGCACGTCGGGGTCGTCCACCTGCTCGTGGCGCAGCACCTCGGCCGACAGCGCGTAGGCCGGGCTCACGTGCCCCTTGGCGTCGACGCACAGCGACGACAGCAGCGGCTCGCGGCGCTCCACGCACTCGCGCGCCACGCGGCCCAGGACGTCGCCGATCCAGCTCATGGGCAGCTGCTTGGTCCGGATGAGGCTGCGTTCCTGCACGAAGTCGGCGAGCTCGCGCAGGGTGACCGTGGCGCCGTACGTCACGGCGGTCTCCTCGAGCTTCTCGCGCGCCGCGAGGGCGTAGGTCTCGCGGGTGGCCTCCTGCCCGACGACCGCGGCGTTGAGCCAGCGACGAGGTGATCCGGGGGTGGTGGGGAGGTCCGACGCCATGGTGGGGATTCTAGGCGCCGTCGGGACGTCGCTGCCGGGGGCTTCGCGTCGTTCGTGTTGTCGGTCACACGCCCGCCGCGTAGGTTCGGGCCGTGGACCCACAGACGCACGACTACGTCATCGTCGGAGCCGGCAGCGCAGGGGCGGTGATCGCGGCTCGGCTGACCGAGGACCCGGGTGTCTCGGTGCTCCTGCTCGAGGCCGGGGGCGAGGCGGAGGCCGACGAGATCAGCATCCCCGCCGCCTTCCCCAACCTCTTCAAGACGAAGTGGGACTGGAACTACTCGACGTCGGAGCAGAAGCAGCTGCACGCCCGGCGGGCCTACTGGCCGCGCATGAAGGCGCTCGGTGGCTGCTCGTCGATGAACGCCATGATCTACATCCGCGGCAACCGCGCCGACTACGACGGCTGGCGTGACGCTCACGGCGCCACCGGCTGGGGGTACGACGACGTCCTGCCCTACTTCGTCCGGGCCGAGGGCAACACGCGGCTGGGGGAGCCCTTCCACGGCCAGGACGGCCCCCTGCACGTCGAGGACCGCCGTTTCACCCACGAGCTGACGCAGTGGTGGGTCGACTCGGCGGTGGCGTCCGGGATCAAGCCGACCGACGACTTCAACGGTGCCGAGCAGGAGGGGGCCGGGCTCTACCAGGTCACCTGCAAGAAGGGCCGCCGCTGGTCGGTGGCCAAGGGCTACCTCGAGCCGGCCCTCGACCGGGGCAACCTGACGGTGCTCACCGGCGCCCACGTCACCCGGGTGGTGGTCGAGGGTGGCCGCGCCGTCGGCGTGGCCTACGAGCGGGAGGGCCGCGAGCACGTCGCCCGGGCCGGTGCCGAGGTGGTGCTGTCCGGCGGAGCGGTCAACTCCCCGCAGCTGCTCATGCTGTCGGGCATCGGTCCCGCCGACCACCTCCGTGAGCACGACATCGACGTGGTGGCGCACCTCGAGGGGGTCGGGCAGAACCTCCACGACCACCCGGCGGTGCCGATGATCTGGCACACCAAGGACACCACCGACGTCGCGGAGTTCCTCAACCTCAAGAACCTGCTGCTCGCCAAGGCCGGCCGCGGTCCGCTGACCAGCAACGTGGGGGAGGGCGGCGCCTTCTGGCGCACCCGCGACGACCTCGAGGCCCCGGACCTGCAGGTCCACGTCGCGCCGGCCGGGTTCTGGGACAACGGCCTCCACGAGCCGACCACGCGCAAGGTCACCACGGCCGCCACCCTGGTCAGCGTGGCCAGCCGCGGCCAGCTGCGGCTGCGGTCGGCCGACCCGCGCTGGCAGCCGGAGATCGACCCGGCCTACTACGACGACCAGGCGGACCTCGACGCCGTGGTGGCCGGTCTCGAGCGGATGCTCGACATCGCCTCGTCCGGCCCCTTCGCCCGGCACCTGGCCGCGCCGTTCCTGCCGGCCGCGTCCAAGCCGACGACCGAGGACCTCGTCGAGCTCGTCCGGTCCCACACCCAGACGCTCTACCACCCGGTGGGCACCTGCGCGATGGGCAGCGGCGAGCAGGCCGTCGTCGACGCCGAGCTCCGGGTGCGCGGCGTCGAGGGTCTCCGCGTCGCGGACGCCTCGGTGATGCCGGTGGTCACCCGCGGCAACACCAACGCCCCCACCGTCATGATCGGCGAGAAGGCGGCTGACCTGCTGCGGGGCCGCACCGCACCTGCTCGAGCCCTCACCCCCTCCCACGTCAAGGACGCCCGATGACCGACTCGCTGACCCGCCCCGAGCGCACCCGACCCGAGCTGAGCCGACCCGAGGCGCTGGACGCCCAGGGTGCCACCGGTGACGACGTGCTCGAGGTCCGCAGCCCCGCCACCGGCGACCTGGTCGGTGCCTACGCCGTCGACGACGAGGACTCCGTCCGGGCTGCGGTCGCCCGCGCCCGCGAGGACGCCGCCTGGTGGGGCGGCCTCGGCTTCGCGGGCCGCAAGGAGATCCTCGACCAGTGGCGCGGCGTCATCGCCCGCCGTGCGGGCCAGCTCGCCGACGTCGTGCACCGCGAGACGGGCAAGCCGCACTCCGACGCCATGCTCGAGATCGCCCTCACCGCCGACCACCTCGCCTGGGCCGCGAAGCACGCGCCCAAGGTGCTGGGGTCGCGCAAGGTCTCCTCCGGCCCCCTCATGGCCAACCAGGCCGCCACGCTCGAGTACCTCCCGCTCGGGGTGATCGGGGTCATCGGGCCCTGGAACTACCCCGTCTTCACCCCGATGGGCTCCATCGCCTACGCGCTGGCCGCCGGCAACGCCGTCGTCTTCAAGCCCAGCGAGCTCACGCCCGGGGTCGGGGTCTGGCTGGCTGACGCGTTGCGCGAGGTGGTGCCCGGACGGCACCTGCTGCAGGTCGTCGTCGGTCGCGGCGAGACCGGTGCCGCGCTGTGCGGCTCGGCCATCGACAAGCTCGCGTTCACCGGTTCCACGGCGACGGGCAAGAAGGTGATGGCCGCCTGCGCCGAGAACCTCACCCCCGTCCTCATCGAGGCCGGCGGCAAGGACCCGCTGCTCGTGGACGAGGACGCCGACGTCGCGGCCGCCGCCGACGCCACGGTGTGGGGCGCGTTCTCCAACGCCGGGCAGACCTGCATCGGCGTCGAGCGCGTCTACGTCCACGAGAAGGTGTACGCCGACTTCGTGGGCGAGGTGACCCGGCTCGCAGGCGACGTCCGGGCGGGCTCCGGCGACGGGGTGAAGTACGGCCCCATGACGATGCCCAGCCAGGTCGACGTCATCAAGGGCCAGGTGGACGACGCCGTCGCCAAGGGCGCGACCGTGACCTTCGGCGACGTCGGTGACCTGGGCCGGAGCCGCACCGTGCAGCCGATCGTGCTGACCGACGTGCCGGCCGACTCCACCGCCATCACCGAGGAGACCTTCGGACCCACGGTCGCGGTCACGCGGGTGCGGGACATGGACGAGGCCGTCGAGCTGGCCAACGCGACGGTGTACGGGCTGGGCTCCACGGTGTTCTCCAAGGCGCGCGGACCCGAGCTGGCCCGTCGGCTGCGCTCGGGCATGACCGCCGTCAACGGCGTCATCACGTTCGCCGCCATCCCGTCCCTGCCGTTCGGGGGGGTCGGTGACTCCGGGTTCGGGCGGATCCACGGCGAGGACGGCCTCAAGGAGTTCACCTACGCCAAGGCCGTGGCGCGCCAGCGCTTCAAGCCGCCGCTGGCGCTGACCACCTTCACGCGCACCGCGAAGACCGACACCACCCTGGCCACCCTCGTCAACGCGCTCCACGGCGGCGCCAGCCAGCTGCCGAAGCTGCCGAAGCGCCCGAAGGGCGCCTGAGCGCCGGAGCGCGCCGAGACGTGCGAAGGGGCTGACCGGAGAACCGGTCAGCCCCTTCGTCGTGCGCGCTGGGTCAGGCGTCGACGTGGTGCGTCACTGCGGAACGAGGTCGTACGGGTTGAAGGTCACGACGACCTCCCGGCCGACGTAGATGGAGATGTCGCCCAGCTGAGAGTCGTCGATCGCCACACCGCCGACGGTGTAGGCGCCGGCGACCCCTTCGAGGAGGCCGGTGATGCTGTCGGTCGGCTCCTCGGAGGGCTCCTCGGTCGGCTCCTCGGTCGGGCCGTCCGTGGGCTCCTCCGTCGGGCCGTCCGTCGGGCCGTCGGTCGGGCCGTCGGTCGGGCCGTCGGTCGGGCCTTCGGTGGGCTCCTCCGTCGGACCGTCGGTGGGCACGTCGATCGGGCCGTCGGTGGGCGGGTCCGTCGGGTCGACACCGTCGGTCGGCGGGTTCGCGGGGCCCGCCGGCGGGGGCGTGCTGCCGTCGCCGGGAGCGTTGCCGGTGTCCGTGTCCGTGCCGGGGCCGGTGCCGCTCGTCCTTCCGGTGTCGCCCTTGTCCGCTGATCCGTCGGCCGCCTTCACGGCTGCCTTCACGGTGACCGCCGTGCGGGCGGCCGTGTCGGCGGCGAGCGTCGGCGCCATCGGGGCGATCAGGGAGATCGCCTGCAGGCTGGTGGCGCCGGGAGCGGCGCTGTACGGCGTGACGCCGTAGGACTCGAGGTACTCCGCCTCGAGGCGGGTGGCCAGGACGCTGTAGGCCGGTGACGGGTTGAACCACCTCAGGGCCGTCCGCATGCCCTTGTCGGCGGCCGCCTGCCGGTCGGCCCTGCTCGCGTCGTCGGCCTTCTTGCCCGTGTCGCCCGCCTTGTCGGCCGCCGCGCACAGGTACACGCCGACCGCCAGGGCCGCGTCGTCGAGGTCGTCGGGAGTGCGCTTGCCGTTGCCGTCGCCGTCGACGCCGACGTAGGACCAGGTGGAGGGCAGCAGCTGCATCGGGCCGACCGCGCGGTCCCAGCGACGGTCCTCGTCCAGGCGGCCCTCGTCGGTGTCCTTGACCTTGGGCAGGGCCCCGCGGCCGTTCAGCACGACGCCCCGGATGGCCGGGTCGGCCTTGCCGCTGTTGCGCAGCCTCGCGCCGTCCTTGGTGCCGTGAGCCGACTCGATGCGACCGATCGCGGCCAGCAGGGACCAGGTCACCTGGCAGTCGGGGTCGGCCTTCTGCATGGCCTGCGCGGCGAAGACGTAGGAGCCCAGGGCCCGGTCGGCGATGTCGCCGGCCTCGAGGTCCTGCATGCGCGAGACCACGGTGCGGCTGGCGGCGGCCAGGTCGCGACCGGCGACCGCCGGCACCTCCACCGAGACCCGCTCGCTCGGTTCGTAGTCGATCCCGCCGGTGGCAAAGCCGCTGTCAGCGCTGTCCGCGGTCGGCGGCACCACCGTGTCGACGGGCTCGGACGAGCTGACCAGCGACGCCGGTCCCCCCGGAGCGGTGACGGCGATGAGGGCGAAGGCGGTGGCAAGCCCGGCTGCCGCACGGGTGCGCTTGACGATCACGGAAAGGGTCCCCCCAGAAGAGAATGAATCTGCTCGCCAAGGGTAGGGGATCGAACGTGATCCCGGACACCAGTCTGCGAGGAATGTCCGATTGTCGGGGTCTTCGTCACGACATGCAGGACGTTGGGCCCCGGGGCTCGGGACCGTGTGCTTCGCTGGTGAGGTGCGGATCGACTTCACGCCCTCCCCGGCGCCCACCCTCGGTGTGGAGTGGGAGCTCGCGCTCGTGGACCGCTCGACCCGGGACCTGTCCAACACCGCGGGTGACCTGCTGGCCTCCGCACGCCCGCGTCTGCCCGACCCCGGCCGGCTGCACCAGGAGCTGTTGCGCAACACCGTCGAGGTGGTGACCGGCATCTGTCCGACGGTCCGTGCGGCCGCCGAGGACCTGCGCAGCACCCTCGAGGTGGTGCTCGGGACCACCGACGCGCTGGGGGTCGACCTCATGGGTGCCGGCACCCACCCGTTCGCGTCGTGGTCGGAGCAGCAGCTCACCGAGGGTCACCGCTACGCCGAGCTGATCAACCGCACCCAGTGGTGGGGTCGGCAGATGCTGATCTGGGGCGTGCACGTCCATGTCGGGATGCCCGACCGGGATCGGGTGATGCCGGTGCTCTCCGCGGTGCTCAACCACTACCCCCACCTGCTGGCGCTGTCGGCCTCGAGCCCGCTGTGGGCCGGCACCGACACCGGCTACGCGTCCAACCGCGCCCTGATGTTCCAGCAGCTCCCCACCGCCGGGCTGCCGTTCCAGTTCAGCCGCTGGGAGGAGTTCGAGCGCTTCGCCGGGGACCAGACCGTCACGGGGGTCATCGACACGCTGTCGGAGATCCGCTGGGACGTCCGGCCCGCCTGCCACCTCGGGACCCTGGAGAACCGGGTCTGCGACGGGGTCTCCGACCTGCGTGACCTGACCGCGCTCGTGGCGCTGGTGCAGTGCCTGGTGGTCGACCTCGACACCCGGCTGGCCGCGGGGGAGACCCTGCCGACCATGCCTCCGTGGCACGTGCAGGAGAACAAGTGGCGCGCCGCGCGCTACGGCCTCGACGCGATCGTGATCCTCGACGAGCACAGCACCGAGCGTCTCGTGACCGACGACCTGCGCGACCTGCTCGAGCGCCTCGCGCCGGTGGCCGAGCGGCTCGACTGCTCCGGCGAGCTGGCCTCCGTCGCCGACCTCGTGGAGCGGGGCGCCTCCTACCAGCGGCAGCGCCGGGTGGCCGAGGCCACCGGCGGTGACCTGCAGGCGGTCGTCGACAGCATCGTCAGCGAGCTGCCCGCGTCCCTGTGACGCCAGGCCGGTCCTCAGGGCAGGCGGGAGCGTCCGTCGTAGCCGCCCCGGGGCGCGCCGAGGCCGAAGAAGCGCCCGACGGTGGGGGCCACGTCCATCGTGTGCGCCCGAGCGGTGGACGACCCACGCCGTACGACGTCCGCGCCGCCGGCGAGGAAGAACGGGATCGGCAGCGTCGCGGGGTGACCGTGGTTGCCGGGGATCGGGTTGGAGGTGTAGTCGGGGTCGGAGAACCGCCACCCGGCGCGGCAGTAGACGACCAGGTCGCCGGCGTTCGGCCCGAGACGCAGCTCGGCAGGACGGTGCACCGACAGCACGCCGGGCGTCGCCGAGGCGAGACGGCGCATCGCCCGCAGCGCGTCGTCACGGCGGGTCCGCGGCCCGGTCCACGACAGCAGGTCGGCGCCGCCGTTGTCGGCGATCGCGACGCGTCCGGCCAGCAACGCGTCCGCCTCGAACACCGAGTGCAGGTTGATGACCGCGTCGGGCGTCGACCAGTCCATCGAGTGGTCGGCGAGGACCACCACCAGCGACCGCTCCCAGCGACCGCTGCTGCGCAGCAGGTCCACGAATCGCTTGACCTGGAGGTCGGTGTCGGCCAGCGCGAGCCGGCGCGCCAGCTGCAGGGTGGTCCCGGTCAGGTCGGAGTGGCCGAAGCGGTCGATGTCGCCGAGGTTGACGAAGACCAGGTTGGGGTCCATCTCCTCGACCATGTCGAGGGTGGCGTCCATGGTCGCGACGTCGGGAGCGTGACCGCTGACCGGGATGATCGGCTGCGGCTCCCAGCGGTAGGTCGCACGGCCCCCGAAGATCCCGTAGAGGTACTCCTTCGACAGCACCGTGCCGGTGGTGAAGCCGTTCCGGTTCAGCCGCGAGATCACGGTGGGGTAGCGCAGGTCCGACGGCCGGTCGAGGGTGCGCACCTCGCCCAGCTCGCGGTCGTAGACGGAGTTGGCCGGCACGCCGGTGCGGTCGGGACGCACGCCGGTCATCATCATGGTGTGGTTCGGGATGGTCTCCATCACCGGCAGCGACTGGGCGCGCGGGTAGTCGAAGCCGTCGGCCCGCAGGCTCGCCAGGGTGGGCGTCAGTGCGGGGGTGATCTCCCCGGGCCGGCAGCCGTCCACGACGAGCACGTAGGCGCGCCGACGCCCGCGAGCGGCGTACGCCGGGGCGCCGACGGCGGCGCTGACGAGCGTGGGGGCGGCACCGGCGGCACCGCCGACGCGCAGGAGGGTACGGCGGTCGAGGTCCGTGCCGAAGCGACCGGAGGACGAGGTGCTCTGCAGGTCGCACATCAGTCGTCGATCCCCTTCGCGACCCGGGTGACGCTCTGGGAGTTCACGGTGGTGGCCCAGCTCTGCTCGCGCCGGCTGCCGGCGTCGCGGTCGCGGCGGTCGCTGATGACGAAGTAGTCGACCTGCAGCCGCTCGCGGGTGACGTCGACGACCGAGTAGCCGTGGTCGTCGAAGTTGAGGTACTTGACGTGGCGGTTGGCGGTCTTGATCGCCTCCTCCACCGCGACGCTGGTGGTGCGCGGAGGTGACCCGGTGATGTCGTCGAGGTTGTTGCTGGTCACGCTCGTGCAGACGAACTCGGTCGCCACGGACTCCGTCAGCGGGTAGGTGCTGGCGTCCAGCGGCACGTCGCAGGCCCACGCCGAGTGGATGTCACCGGTGAGGAAGACCGCGTTCAGCACGCCGTGGTCGCGCAGGTGGGCGAGCACCTCGCGCCGGTCGGCGGTGTAGCCGTCCCACTGGTCGACGTTGTAGGGCACCCCCTCCGGCGGCAGCAGCCCGGTGGTGTCCTGGATGCCCTTCAGCGCGTCGGCGGGGAGGTTCGCGAAGCGGACCGGCGCGATCATGACCGGGTTGCCCACGACCTTCCACAGCGCACGGTCCTCGGCCAGCGACTGCTTGAGCCACGTCATCTGCCGATCGCCGGTGATGGTGCGTGCCGGGTCGTCGACGGCCGGCTCGACCGGAGCGGCGGCCTGCTTCGAGCGGTAGGTGCGCAGGTCGAGCATGGAGAGCTCGAGGAGCCGCCCGAAGCGCAGGCGACGGTAGAGGCGGGTGCCGTCCCCGACGTCGGCGGCGTCGCCCATGCGGGTCGGCATCCACTCGTCGTACGCGCGGTGGGCCCGGGCTCGGCGCGCGAGGTAGTCGCCCTCGGAGGCGTCGTGGTTCTCCGCCCCGCGGCGCCACTGGTCGTTGGTGACCTCGTGGTCGTCCCACGTGGTGACGAAGGCGGCCTTGGCGTGCAGCCGCTGCAGGTCGGGGTCCTGCTTGTACTGCGCGTGCCGACGCCGGTAGTCGCGCAGGCTGACGATCTCCTTCGGCGGGTCGTGGCGGCGGATGTCCTCCTCGCCCTGGCCGTAGCCGTACTCACCGGGGCCGTACTCGTAGATGTAGTCGCCCATGTGCAGCACCGCGTCGAGGTCGTCGCGCTCGGCGAGGTGGCGGTAGGGGGAGAAGAACCCCGCCTGGAGGTTCGAGCAGGAGACCAGCCCGAAGCGGAGGTTGCCGTTGTCGGCGCCCTCGGCCGGCGCGGTGCGGGTGCGGCCGGTGCGGCTGGTGCCGCCGCCGTAGGTGAAGCGGTAGAAGTAGTCGGTGGCCGGGCTGAGGCCGCGGGCGTCGAGCTTGACGGTGTGGTCGCGCCCGGAGCCGGTGCGCACGCGTCCGGAGGCCACGACCTGGCGGAAGTCGGCGTCGGTGGCGACCTGCCACCCGACCGTGACCGTCGGCCCGGCGCCGCTGCCCGGTTGGGCGGCCTCGGTCGGGGTGACCCGGGTCCAGAGCAGCACGCTGCGCGGACGGGGGTCGCCGCTGGCCACGCCGTGGCGGAAGTGGCGGCTGGCGGCGGACGCGGGTCCGCCGGTGGCACCGGCCACCGTCAGCGCGGCGCCGGCCGCTCCGGCCGTGGCGATGAGGGTGCGGCGGTCGAGCGTGAACGGGGTGGTCGGGGGGGTCATACGAACACCAACCCACTTTCTGCGCAAAGGTGACGGCCTACGCCGCCCTGTTCACCCAGCCTTCACCGGTACGCCGCCGTTGTCAGTCGATTGCCGGTGTCCGCAGACGCCGGTGGCCCGACGACGACCCGCACCCGTGACCGGACGCCCGACCGTCGTGGGGGTGTGGCCGCATAGGGTCGCCCTGATGTCGATCTGGAGCCACTTCGACGAGCCGGAGCTGATCCGCACCTTCGGCCGCGCGACCTACGAGCGGGGGCGCGACTACGCCCTGTCCGGCGCCGTCCAGGGCCTCGAGGTCCAGGACTCCGGCGCGGCCGTCACCTTGGTCCAGGGCGACGTCACCGGCAGCCGCAGCTTCGACTACGCCACGAGCGTGACGCTCGTGGACCAGCCCGGGTCGCCGTGGCTCGACTCCCGGTGCACGTGTCCGGTGAGCCGGCTGTGCAAGCACGCGGTCGCGGTCGTGGTGGCCGCCCGCCAGCGGGAGGAGACCGGGGCGCGCGCGGGGCACGACTGGGAGCGGGTCCTCGACGAGGTGCTCGACGAGCTGGCCGACGCCGCCGGCGAGCAGGCGACCCCGACCCGCGACCTCGGGCTCGAGATCGGGTTGTCCCAGGCCACGGCGGGTGCAGGGCGAGGCGCGTGGGGCGGCGGGCGCACCAGCGCGGCCGCGACCGACGACGCTCCTGCGCCCGGCCGGCTCCGGGTGCGGCCGGTGCAGCGCAGCCTCAAGGGCACCTGGGTGCGCACCCACGTGTCGTGGACCGAGGTGCCCAACCTCGAGCACCGCGCCGACGTGGACGTCGCGCAGGCCCGGGCACTGACCCAGCTGCTCGCCGCGCACCAGGTCACCAACCGCCAGACCTGGCCGGGCGCGGAGCCGCAGCTCGCCCTGGGGTCCTTCGGTCCGTCGCTGTGGTCCCTGCTGGAGGCGGCGGTCGCGACGGGGGTCGTGCTGGTGCCCGGCAAGGACGTCCGGTCGCTGCGGCTGGCCGGGGAGCGGGCGCGGGTGGCCCTCGACGTGAGCGGGCACGAGGGTGGTCCGGCGGACGACGTGGCGGCGGGTCCCGGGGGCGGGCTGGGCGTGCGGCTGGGCGTCCGGCTGGGCGGTGAGTGGCACCCCGGCGGCCGGGTGGAGGTGCTGGCCCCGGTGGCCGGATCCGCCCGCGCCGCCGCGCCCACCGGGCACGGGGTGGCCCTGTGGGACGGCGAGGACGGGGTGTGGGACGTGCTCCTCGCCCCGGTCGACCGGCCGGTGGGGGCCCGGGTCGGCCGGGCGTTGCGGGCCGGTGGCCGGTTCGTCGTACCCGGGGAGGAGCGGGAGCGGCTCACCGGCGACTACCTGCCCCGCCTGCAGCGGCACCTGCCGGTGGGGTCCTCCGACGCCAGCGTCGTGGTCGCCGAGGCGCCGCGGCCCCGGCTGGCGCTCGAGCTCACGTGGGTCGCGGTCGACGAGGTGGCGCTGTCGTGGTCCTGGCGCTACCGGGTCGGCGCCGACGACCGGGTCTACGCCCTGGGCGACACCCGGGGGCTGCGCGGGATCCGGGCCCCCGAGCAGGAGGCCGGGATCCTCGCCGCCCTGTCCCTCGACGACGACCAGACCTACCGGCTCTGCGGCGGACGTCGCGAGCACGGGCTCGTCGGCGAGCAGGTGATCAGCGGGCCCGCGGTCATCGGGTTCGTCGACGACACCCTGGTGCCACTGGAGGCGTCGGGCCAGGTGGAGATCGAGGAGACCGGCCACCGTCCGGACTTCACCGAGCTCCACGACCAGCCGGAGGTCAGCTTCACCTCGGCGCCCGAGCAGGCCGGGCCGGGCAGCCCGACGGACTGGCTCGACCTCCAGGTGGTGATCCGGGTCGGCACGCGCCCGCTCGGCCTGGCCCAGGTGCTGGAGGCGATGACGCTCGGCGCCGAGCGCATCATCCTGCGCGACGGCGCGCACGTCCGCATCGACCGGCCCGAGTTCGCCGAGCTCCGTGCCCTGGTGACCGCGGCGCGCGAGCTGGTCGAGCAGCCCACCGACGGGGTGCGGGTGTCCCGCTCCGACCTCGGGCTCTGGGCCGAGCTCGCCGACCTCGGCGTGGTCGACGCCCAGGCCTCTGCCTGGACGCGCGCGGCGCTGGCCCTGCGCGACCTGACGGATCTGCCCGAGGTCGAGCCCGACGTCCGGGCCGAGCTGCGTCCCTACCAGCTCGACGGGTTCCGCTGGCTGGCGTTCCTGTGGAGCAGCGGGCTGGGCGGGATCCTGGCCGACGACATGGGACTGGGCAAGACGCTGCAGACCCTGGCGCTGGTCGCCCACGCCCGCCAGCAGGGGGCCGCGCCGTTCCTCGTCGTCGCGCCCACCTCCGTGGTGGCGACCTGGGCCCACGAGGCGGCCACGTTCGTGCCCGGGTTGACCACCCGCACCGTCACCGAGTCGCGCGCCCGCCGCGGGGTGGGGCTCGACCAGGTCGTCGACGGCGCCGACCTCGTGGTGACCTCCTACACGCTCTACCGGATGGAGGCTGCGGAGTACGCCGCGCGCACCTGGGGCGGGCTGGTCCTCGACGAGGCGCAGACCGTGAAGAACCACGAGGGCAAGACCTACCAGGCCGTCCGGCGTCTCGACGTGCCGTTCCGGCTGGCGCTCAGCGGGACCCCGATGGAGAACCGGCTGATGGAGCTGTGGTCGCTGCTGTCCATCGTCGCGCCCGGGCTCTACGCCTATCCCGACCGGTTCCGCGAGGCGGTGGCGGACCCCGTGGAGAAGGAGGGCGACCAGCAGGTCCTCGACCGTTTCCGCCGCCGCATCCGGCCCTTCCTGCTGCGCCGCACCAAGGACCTGGTGGCGCGCGACCTGCCACCCAAGCAGGAGCAGGTCCTCGAGGTCACGCTCACGCCGCGGCACCGGAAGATCTACCAGACCCACCTCCAGCGGGAGCGCCAGAACGTGCTCGGCCTGCTCGGTGACTTCGACAAGCAGCGGATGGCGATCTTCACCTCGCTCACCCGGCTGCGCCAGCTGAGCCTCGACGCCTCCCTGCTCTCGGAGGAGTACGCCGGCACCGGCTCGGCCAAGATCGACACGCTCGTCGACCACCTGCAGGAGGTCCTGGCCGAGGGGCACCGGGCGCTGGTGTTCAGCCAGTTCACCTCGTTCCTGCGCCGGGTGAGGGACCGGCTGGACGCCGAGGGCATCACCTCGACGTACCTCGACGGCGCCACCCGTCGTCGGGGTGACGTGGTCAGCGAGTTCAAGACGGGCGACGCCGGCGTCTTCCTCATCAGCCTCAAGGCCGGCGGGGTGGGGCTGACCCTCACCGAGGCCGACTACGTCTTCGTGATGGACCCGTGGTGGAACCCGGCCGTGGAGGCGCAGGCCGTCGACCGGGCCCACCGCATCGGGCAGACCCGACCGGTGATCGTCTACCGCATGGTCTCGGTCGACACCGTCGAGGAGAAGGTCATGGAGCTCAAGGCGCGCAAGGCCGACCTCTTCGCCCGGGTGCTCGACGGCGGCGGGGAGCGGGCACCCCGCTGACCGCCGACGACGTCCGCGCCCTCTTCCGCGACTGACGGCCGCCCGGCGGTTGCACCCGTCCTGACGTCGGTACCGACCCATGGCCGACCGTCCTCTCGTCGGTACCGACGTCAGGACGCCCCGAGAGGTGTCACACCGTCCTCACGTCGGTACCGACCTCCGGCCACCGTCCACACGTCGGTGCCGACCTCCGGCCACCGTCCACACGTCGGTGCCGACCTCCGGCCACCGTCCACACGTCGGTACCGACCTGGCCGGCTCCGTCGCCGTCGTGACGTCGGTACCGACCTCTGGGCCCGCGACGGTCCCGGTTCGCCAGCCGGGGCTGCGCGCGGGACCATGGGGGCATGACGGCGAGCAGACCCGGGGGGCCGGACGGGACACCGGCGTGGGACCTCGCCGTACGCCGCGGCCGGTCGTCGGTGCGCGCCCGGATGGCCCGGCTCCGGTCGAAGTCGTGGCACGTCGGACAGGCCGCGCTGGCCGCCGGCGCCGCCTGGTACGTCGCCGCCGAGCTGCTCGGTCACCCCAACCCGTTCTTCGCCCCCATCGCGGCGGTCGTGAGCCTCGGGACGTCGTACGGGCAGCGGCTGCGACGCGTGGCGGAGGTGACCCTCGGCGTGGCGATCGGGGTGCTCGTCGCCGACCTCGTCGTGATCTGGATCGGCAGCGGCTGGTGGCAGCTGAGCGTGGTGGTGGCGCTCGCGATGTCCGCGGCGCTGCTCCTCGACGCGGGCGTGGTCTTCGTGACCCAGGCCGCCGTCCAGTCCATCGTGGTCGCCTCGCTGATCACCGACCCGAGCCAGGCGCTCCTGCGCTGGACGGATGCGCTCGTGGGAGGAGCGGTCGCCCTGGTCGCGGCCACCGTGGTGCCGCGCGCGCCGCTTCGCCAACCGGGACTGCAGGCGGCCCGCGTGCTCGAGAGGATCGCGGGGCTGCTGCGCGGCGCCGGCCGGGGGCTCGGCGACGGCGACGTCGAGGGGTTGCTCGACCTGCTCTCGGACGCCCGCACCACCGACGTCCTGATCGGGGAGCTCACCCAGGCCGCCGGCGAGGGACTGTCCGTGGTGGCCTCGTCGCCGTTCCGGCTGCGTCACCGCGGTGCCGTGCGCCAGATGTCGGAGCTCGTCGAGCCCCTCGACCTGGCGCTGCGCAACACCCGGGTGCTCGTGCGCCGGGCCGCCGTCGCGGCCTACCGGCGCGACCCCGTGCCTGCGGGGTACGCCGTGCTGTGCGTCGACCTGGCCGACCTCGTGGACCGGCTGGCCGCGGAGCTGCGCGGGGACCTGCACCCCGAGAAGCTGCAGGCGGAGCTGGTGAGCCTCGCCGGAGCGAGCTCGCGGGTGGAGCGCACCGACGAGCTGTCCGCCGAGGTGGTGCTGGCGCAGCTGCGCTCGATCATCGCCGACCTGCTCCGCATCACCGGGATGGGCAGCCTGGAGGCCACCGACGCCATCCCGCCGCTCGGCCGCCGCTGACGTCGTCGAGCCCGGCGTGCGGCGGTCCGGGCGAGCCTGGTCCGGCGGGGCGCGACACCGCCGTTGTGCTGCCGCGGTCGCGGTCATGCCTCACAATCGACGCGTGCCCGACCACGACGAGAACGCCGCAGCAACCTCCGCTCGCGACGAGTCCGCATCCGAGGACTCCACCGCTCCGGCTGAGCTGCCCGACCAGCCGCCGCGGCGGGCCAAGGGGCTGGGCGTGGGCTACCGGGCCGACGAGGTGGACGCGTTCCTGGCCGAGCTGTGGAAGGCGTTGGACCGTCCCCAGCCGGCGATGGCGCCGTACGAGGTGGCCGACGCCCGCTTCAAGGCGACGCGGGTGCGCCGCCGCTACCAGATGCGGTCCGTCGACGACTACCTCGAGCGGATCCAGGCGGTGCTGCGCGAGCGGCACGGCGCGGACGCGGTGGCCGACATCGAGGGTCACGTCTCGACGCCACGGCACGTGCGCACCGGCTGGATCTACGCCATCGCGCTGGTGCTGATCCTCGTGATGCTGGCCTTCGCGGTCACGCAGCTCTGACGCGGCCGCGGGTCACCGTGACGGGTGGCGGACCTCGGCGGACCAGGAGGCTGCCGGCTGGCGGGCAGCGGCCAGCAGTGCCGCGGCGACGGCGTCGGGGTGGAAGGGCGACTCCGGGTCCCGGGGCGCGAGCACACCGTCGACGGTGACCGTGACGGCTCGGACGCCGGTGTCGGCGAGATGGCGGTCGAGGCTCCGCACGAGGTTGCGCACGCCCGCCTTCTGGACCCCCAGCGACGCAGCCGACGCGTCGGGTGAGTCCGCGGCGGCGCTGCCCGTGACGGTGATCCGGGCGTCGGCGGACAGGAACGGGTGCGCCGCCTGGACGGCGGTGAGCAGCGCGCCGACACCCAGGGCGACGTCCTCGGCCAGCTCGGCCGGGGTCAGCTCGAGCGGCGAGGCGGCCCGGTAGGCACTGGGGTTGAAGTGGAGCAGGTCCACCCGGCCGAGCCGCTCCGCGAGCCCGGCCAGGGACGCGCCGGCCGCGACGTGGTCGGTCACGTCCGCCACCGACGTCAGGGGTCGCGGGGCGTGCGGGGCGAGCGCGACCGCCTGGTCGGCGAGCTCGGCGAGCACGGGCTCCTCACGGCCGACGAGCGCGAGCACGTAGCCCTCGCGGGCCAGCAGCCGGGCCAGCGACCCGCTGACCCCGGGGCCGGCGCCGACGACGAGCGCGGTCCGAGCGCGCCCGCCGGCGGGGTCGGGTGCGTGGTCCGGGGGCGGGTCGTGGTCGTCGTGGCGTCCGCTGTCCATGGAGGGGGAGGCTACTCCCGGCGCGCTCTGGAAGACTCGGCCCGTGAGCTCGCACGCACGCGCCTGGGTGCTGCACGTCGACCTCGACCAGTTCATCGCCGCGGTCGAGGTGCTGCGGCACCCCGAGCTCGCGGGCCGCCCGGTGGTGGTCGGCGGCCGCGGTGACCCGACCGAGCGGGGCGTGGTCGCGACCGCGTCGTACGAGGCCCGCGAGCACGGCGTCGGCTCCGGTACGCCGCTGCGCGTCGCCGCCCGACGGCTCCCGCCGGACACCGTGTTCCTGCCGGTGGACAAGCCCGTCTACGACGCCGTCAGCGCCGAGGTGATGGCGGTCCTGCGGTCGTTCCCGGTCACGGTCGAGGTGCTGGGGTGGGACGAGGCCTTCCTCGGCGTCGTCACCGACGACCCCGAGGCGCTGGCGCGTGAGGTCCAGGCACGAGTGCTGGAGAGCACCGGGCTGCACTGCTCGGTGGGCGTCGGCGAGAACAAGCTGCAGGCCAAGATCGCCACGTCCTTCGGCAAGCCCCGCGGCGTGGGGTGGCTGACCAGCGGTGACTGGGACGCGGTGATGGGGGAGCGACCGACGACGGCGCTGTGGGGGATCGGCACCAAGACCGCCCGCCGCCTCGCCGACCTGGGGATCGACACGGTGGCGCAGCTGGGCGCGGCCGACACCCAGCGGCTCGCGGACGCGCTCGGACCGACGACCGGGCCCTGGCTGCGACGGCTGGGGCGAGGGGTGGCGTCGGCGACGGTGGACCCCACGCCGTGGGTGGCGCGCGCCCACGGCCGGGAGACCACCTTCCAGGTCGACCTCACCGACTGGTCGGCGGTGGCGCGCGAGGCACGCGCGCTCGCCGCCACCGTGGCCGAGGACCTGCGCCGCGAGGGGCGTCCGGCCGTCCGGGTGGGCGTCAAGGTGCGCTACGTACCCTTCGAGACCCGCCAGCGCAGCCTCACCCTGCCATCGCCGACCGCTGAGGCCGACGACATCGCGGCGGCGGCCGATGAGCTGCTGGAGCGCTTCGACCACACGCGCGCGGTGAGGCTGCTCGGCGTACGGGCGGAGATGGCGCCTCCGGAGGCCTCGACCGCTCAGTCCCAGTAGTGACGCGGCACGATGCGCTTGGCGAGCCGGACGACGTAGAAGCCGCTGTTGCCGTCGGAGTACCAGACCTGGCGCCGCTCCAGGTCGTAGGCCGGCGCCGACATCGCGTACGCCCCTTCGCGGGCCGGGTCGGCGACGTCGGGCACGGTCGGCTGGTTGTAGTAGCCGACCTCGACCGGGTTGCGCGGGTCGCGGACGTCGAAGATGCGCAGACCGCTGGCGATCATGCTGCACGCCACGATGCCGGGGTTGCGGTAGCGGGGGACCGAGCAGTAGTGGCCGGCGTAGCCCTGGGCCGGGCTCCGGGCGCCCGGGTCGTCCTTCTGCGGGCCGTCGCGGTTCGCGAGCTGGTGGACCGCGAGCCGCAGGTTGGACACGACGCGGGGCCGTCGACGGTCCTGGACGTCGATGAGGCGCGACGCCCCGACCGGGGCGTCGGCCTGGTAGCCGCCCTCCAGCACGAGGTCGGGCCCGAGGGTGAAGTTGGCGAACTCGTCGGCCTCCAGCAGGTAGCGCCGCCCGTCGATGACGATCGGGTCGGCGGCCTGGGGGATCGAGCGCTGTCGCCAGTCCACGGTCGAGACGGGCCGGAACGTGGGGGTGCCCTCACGGTCCTGGATCGAGCTGACGTCCAGCACGGCGAGGCCGCCGACGGACGTGGGACCGCCCGGCGTGGTGTTGCCGATCTCGGCGACGTACATCGTGCGGCCGTCGGGGCTGAGCCGGAGGCCGTGGTAGTTCACGCCGGTCCTCGTCGTGATCGGCAGCGGGGTCCGAGGTCGGCTCACGTCGATGGCGGTGAGGCTCTGGCCGGAGGTGGAGGAGACGTAGAACGTCCTGCCGTCGGGGGCGAAGCCGCTCTCGTGCCCGAGGCCGGCGACCGGCAGCGAGGAGAGCAGCACCGGCTCGCGGCAGTCGCCGGAGAGGTCGTAGAGGTCCACCTGGCCGGGGGCCGTGGCGAGGTTGCCGGCGACGGCGGCCAGCAGACCGCGGCGCTGGTTGAGGTAGAGCGACTCGTGGGGGCTCTCCATCGCCGGGGTGAGCAGGTTCGCGGTCTGGCGCGGGTGCGCCGGGTCGCTCATGTCGAGCACGATCGTCCCGAGGCCCTCACGCCCGACGTTGTAGGGCACGTCGGTGGGGAAGAGCAGGGTGGAGTCGTAGACCGCGCAGACGTGCCCGGCGTCGTCGACGTACCGGAAGACCTTGAAGCCGCCCGAGCCGTTGGTGTGCGACACCGTGCGCGTGTTGCAGGTGTAGCCACGCGCCGCTCGGCCCGAGTCGTAGTCGCGCGACGGCACGCGCCCCTGGATCGAGGTCTCGGGCCGCGAGCCGTCGTTGCACCGTGCCTGCGGGGTGGGGCGCAGCGGTGGCTCGTCGACCGACTGCGACGACGAGCCCGGCACCAGCCAGAGTCCGGCGCCGCCGACGAGGGCGCCGGTCAGGACCAGCCGGGCGAGGAGCGTACGACGAGGAGCCTTCACCCGGTCCATCCTGCGGCCCGTCGGGGCCGTCTGACAGAGGATCGGGTCAGACGATGCCGATGAGGCGCTTGTTGGCTCGCCCCACGACCCGGCTCACCACGTGCTGGTAGCCGGAGCCGGTCAGCCGGACCAGCAGGTCCAGCGCCTTGGCGTCGCGACCGACGAGCACCCGGGCGCGGTCCTTGCGGATGCCGTCGACGATGATCGCGGCGGCCTGCTCGGCCGTGGTCTTCGCGAGGTGCTTGTCGAAGAAGTCGGCACTGCGCTGCTGGTCGGTGGCGCCGGCGGAGGCGGCGTTGCGGGCGATGGCGGTCTTCACGCCTCCGGGGTGCACGCAGGTCACCGACACGCCGTTGCGGGCGATGACCATCTCCTGGCGCAGGGCCTCGGTGAAGCCGCGGACGCCGAACTTCGCCGCGTTGTACGCCGACTGCCCCGGCACGGCCAGCAGCCCGAAGAGGCTGGAGATGTTCACGACGTGACCGCGCGAGGCGATGACGTGGGGCAGGAGGGCGCGGGTGCCGTTGACCACGCCCCAGAAGTCGACGTCCATGACGAAGTCGAGCTGGTCGTCGCTCATGTCCACCACGTCGCCGTTGAGGGCGACGCCGGCGTTGTTGATCACGATGGAGACACTGCCGAGGTCGGCGACCACGGCGTCGGCGTACTCCTTCCAGGCGGCCCGGTCGCGCACGTCGAGCTTGTCGAGGCGGGCCTCCAGCCCGGTGGCCTCGCGGACCAGGTCGGCGGTCTCCTGCAGGCCGGCGGCGTCGACGTCGGAGATCGCCAGGCGCGCGCCGGCACCGGCGAGCTCCAGGGCGAGGGCACGGCCGATGCCCGAGGCGGCGCCGGTCAGGACGACGACGGTGCTGCTGTCGATGCGGGTCATGCGGAGATCTCCTCGGCGGTCGGGGCGGGCTGGTCGTCGGGCTGGTCGGTGCGCAGCTCGACGTACTTCTCGGGGTCGAAGCGGGAGGTGAGCCGGCGGAAGGTGAAGGTGGCGCCGGGCCACAGCGTGACGTTGCGTCCGTGGGAGTCGAGGTACCAGCTGGCACAGCCCCCGGCGCTCCAGACGGTGCCTTCCATCTTGTCCTGCAGCCCGTCGACGTAGGCCCGCTGCGCCTCCGGCCGCGGCTCGAGGGCGGCGACGCCGCGCCGGCGACGCTGCTTCTCCAGGTGGCCCAGCGCGTCGAGGATGTAGGCGACCTGGGACTCGATCATGAACACCATGGACGAGTGCCCCAGGCCGGTGTTGGGGCCGACGACGAAGAACAGGTTCGGGAAGCCGTGGACCGTCGTCCCCTTGTAGGCCTGCATGCCGTGCTCGGCGAAGTGGCGGTCGAGCCGGATGCCGTCACGACCGGTGATCTTCTCCGCGATCGGGAGGTCGGTGGTGTGGAATCCGGTCGCGACGATGATGACGTCGACCTCGCGCTCCTCACCGTCCCGGGTCACGATGCCCTGCGGGGTCACGCGGGCGATGCCGTCGGTGACGAGGTCGACGTTGTCGCGGTTGAGGGCCGGGTACCACGTGTTGGAGATCAGGATCCGCTTGCAGCCGATCGTGTAGTCCGGGGTGACCTTCGCGCGCAGCTCGGGGTCGTCGATGCCGCGCCGGATGTTGAGCAGGGCCAGCTGCTGGGCCGGCCACGCCAGCTTGGGGTTCTTGGTGAAGGCCGGGACGTACATCTCCCGGCCCCAGTAGATGGCCGTGCGATAGATCCGCTGCAGACCGGGGAGGACCTTGAAGCCGAGCTTCTCCACGCCGGTGTAGGGACGGTCGTTGCGCGGGATCACCCAGGGGGCGGTGCGCTGGTAGACGTCGAGGTGGCCCACGCGCTCCGCGATCTCGGGGACGATCTGGATCGCCGAGGCGCCCGTGCCGATGATGGCGACGCGCTTGCCGGTCAGGTCCGCGTCGTGGTCCCAGCGGGCGGAGTGGAAGACCTGGCCGCCGAAGGAGTCGAAGCCCTCGATGTCGGGGTCCTTGGGGTCCGAGAGGGCGCCGGCGGCGGAGACGACGGCGTCGGCGGTGAGCTCGCCGGCACTGGTGCGCACCTGCCAGCGACCTGCCGCCTCGTCCCAGGCGGCTGCCTCCAGCGCCGTGTCGAAGGCGAAGCGGTCCAGCGTGCCCGAGCGCTCGGCGACCTTGCGGATGTAGGCCTGGATCTCCGGCTGGGGCGAGAACGAGCTCGACCAGTCGGGGTTGAGCGCGAAGGAGTAGGAGTACAGCTGCGAGGGGACGTCGCACGCGGCGCCGGGGTAGGTGTTGTCGCGCCAGGTGCCGCCCACGTCGCTGCCGCGCTCGACGACGAGGAAGTCCTCGCGGCCGGCCTCGTGCAGCTTGATGGCCGTCGCGAGGCCGCCGAAGCCGGCGCCGACGACGAGCACGCCGACGTGCGAGGGGAGGGGTGTGGTGCGGTTCGTAGGCATGGCTCAAGACTACGAGGTCTATTGAACGAGCGTCAATAGATCTCCGACGTGACGGTCGCTACCCTCGAGCCATGTCCGCCCCACGCACCAGGCTCGCTCCCGCGGCCCGGCGTGAGCAGCTGCTCGACCTGGGGCGCCGGATGGTCTCGGCCGGTCAGCTCGACGACGTCTCGATCGACGCCATCGCCGAGCAGGCCGGCATCTCGCGGGGTCTGCTCTACCACTACTTCCCGAACAAGCGGGAGTTCCGTCTCGCCGTGCTCCAGCGCATGGCCGAGGAGATCGTCGAGGTCACCGCGCCGCGTGCCGACGACCCACCGGAGGAGCAGCTGGCCCTCGGCCTCGCGGCGTACGTCGACTTCGTCGTCGAGCACCACGAGGCCTACCGCTCGTTCGTGCGGGGAGCCGCCGGAGGCGACGAGGACTTCCGCCACATCCACGAGCAGGCCCGTCACGCCCTGACCGACCGCATCTTCACGACCGCCACCCCCGAGGTCCTCGCGCAGATGGGCCTCGTCGACACCCCGTTGCTCCGGCTGCTGGTCCGCGGGTGGAGCTCGCTGGTCGAGGAGATGCTGCTGACGTGGCTCGAGCGCCCGCAGGGGGTCACCCGGGAGACGCTGCTCGAGGTCATGGCCGGCGCTCTGCCCGGTCTCGGTGCGGTTGTCAGTCCGACAAGATAGCGTCGTCCTGTGGTCTACACCTCCGAGTTCCCCTTCGTGTACCTGTGCGCGGACGTCGTCGTCTTCAGCATGCGCGAGGACACCGGTCTCTCCGTCCTGCTGATCAAGCGGGGGCAGGCCCCCTTCAAGGGCCGCTGGGCCCTCCCGGGGGGCTTCGTCGACGAGAACGAGGACGCCGCGAAGGCCGCGCGCCGCGAGCTCAAGGAGGAGACCGGCCTGGTCGTCGGGCGCCGCCCCTTCGAGCAGATCGGCGCCTACACCGCCCCCAGGCGCGACCCCCGTCACCGCGTGGTGTCGATGTCCTACTGGACCCTGGCCGCGCCCGACGCCGAGGCGCTCGCCTCGGACGACGCCGCGGACGTGCAGTGGTGGGCCCTGGACGAGGCCCGGTCGACCTCGCGTCGTCTGGCCTTCGACCACGCCACGATCCTGGCCGACGCCGTCGCGTCGCTGGGACGGCGGATGGAGACCAGCACGGTCGCCACGGCACTCCTCGGCGAGGAGTTCACGATCGCCGACATCCGCGGCGTCTACGAGGCCGTGTGGGGCCGCCCGCTGGACCCGGGCAACTTCCAGCGCAAGGTGCTGGGCACCCCGGGCTTCGTCACCGACAGCGGCTGGCGCACCGCCGGCGGCCGCGGCCGCCCCGCCACGCTCTACCACGCCGGCGAGGGCGGCGAGATCTGGCCGCCCCTCTCGCGCCAGCGCGACCGCTGACGCGCGCCGCACCCGAGGCGGCGCCCGTACCGGGACCCGGACCAGAACCCGCCCCGTAGGCTGTCCCGGCCATGTCCGAGACCCCGCCCGCCGGCGCGAAGAAGCGGCGTCCCCGCGGTCGGCCGCCCCGCCGGCCCACCCCGGCGCCGTACAGCGAGGCCGAGGTGAGGACGCGGGCCGCGGCGGTGCCGGCGGTGACCTACCCCGACGAGCTCCCGGTCAGCGCCCGGCGCGAGGACATCGCTGCGGCCATCCGCGACCACCAGGTCGTGATCGTGGCCGGCGAGACCGGGTCCGGCAAGACCACCCAGATCCCGAAGATCTGCCTCGAGCTCGGCCGGGGCGTCCGGGGCCAGATCGGCCACACGCAGCCGCGACGCATCGCCGCCCGCACGGTGGCGGAGCGCATCAGCGCCGAGCTGGGCGTCGAGCTCGGCGCGGCGGTGGGCTACCAGGTCCGCTTCACCGACCGGGCCGACCGCAGCACGCTGGTGAAGCTGATGACCGACGGCATCCTGCTCGCCGAGCTCCACCGCGACCGCGAGCTCAGTGGCTACGACACCCTCATCATCGACGAGGCGCACGAGCGCAGCCTCAACATCGACTTCATCCTCGGCTACCTCAAGCAGCTGCTGCCGCGTCGTCGCGACCTCAAGGTCGTCATCACCTCGGCGACCATCGACCCGCAGCGGTTCGCCGCCCACTTCGCCGACGCGCAGGGCCGCCCGGCCCCGATCGTCGAGGTGTCCGGGCGGACCTACCCGGTCGAGGTGCGCTACCGGCCGCTGGTCGAGGAGCGCTACGACGACGAGGACGGCGAGCCCGTCGTGCGTGACCAGACCGAGGCGGTGGTGGCCGCGTGCCAGGAGCTCGCCGCCGAGGGGCCCGGCGACGTCCTGGTGTTCCTGCCGGGGGAACGGGAGATCCGCGACACCGCCGACGCGCTGGCCGGTGCCACCTGGCGCGGCGTCGACCCCGAGGTGGTGCCGCTCTTCGCCCGGCTCTCCAGCGCGGAGCAGCACCGGGTCTTCGCCGCCCACACCGGGCGCCGCATCGTGCTGGCCACCAACGTCGCCGAGACCTCGCTGACGGTGCCCGGCATCCGCTACGTCGTCGACACCGGGGTGGCGCGCATCTCGCGCTACTCCGCCCGCAGCAAGATCCAACGGCTGCCGATCGAGCCGGTGAGCCAGGCGTCCGCCCGGCAGCGCTCGGGCCGGTGCGGTCGCACCTCCCCGGGCATCGCGATCCGGCTCTACTCGGAGGAGGACCACGACTCCCGCCCGGAGTTCACCGACCCGGAGATCCTGCGCACCAACCTCGCCTCGGTGCTGCTCCAGATGGCGGCGCTCGGCCTGGGCGACCTCGCGCGCTTCCCCTTCGTCGAGCCCCCGGACCACCGCCAGGTCGCGGCCGGGCGCCAGCTGCTCGAGGAGCTCGGGGCGCTCGAGGCCGGCCAGCGGCTGACGAGGACCGGGCGACGGCTGTCGACACTGCCGGTCGACCCCCGGATGGGCCGGATGATCCTGGAGGCCGACCGCCGCGGGGTGCTGCGTGAGGTGCTGGTGATCACCGCCGCCCTCTCCCTGCCCGACCCGCGGGAGCGACCGCTGGAGCTGCAGGCGCAGGCCGACCAGCTGCACGCCCGCTTCCGCCACGAGCACTCCGACTTCCTGTCGCTGCTGAACCTGTGGGAGCACGTCCGCACCCAGCAGCGCGAGCTCAGCTCGAGCGCCTTCCGCCGGCTGTGCCGCGCCGAGCTCCTCAACTACCTGCGCATCCGGGAGTGGCAGGAGCTGGAGTCCCAGCTGCGCCGGGCCGCGAAGCAGGTCGGGCTGGCGACGGCGGCGGGCGGGCGGGACCGTCCCGACGGTGGGGAGCGTGACGAGGACGGCATCCACCGGGCGCTGCTGGCCGGGCTGCTGTCGCACGTCGGCGTCAAGGACCGCGAGGCCGAGGAGCAGGCGGCGCGCCCGCGGGGCGACGCCACGTCCCGGGCGCAGCGGGGGCGCCGCGTCTCGACGTACCTCGGGGCACGCAACACCCGCTTCGCCCTCTTCCCGGGCTCCACCCTGGCGAAGCGCCAGCCCGAGGTCGTGATGTCGGCCGAGCTGGTGGAGACCTCGCGGCTGTTCGCGCGCACCAACGCCGCCATCGAGGCGTCCTGGGCCGAGGAGGTCGGCGCCCACCTGGTGAAGCGGACCTACTCCGAGCCGCACTGGTCGCGGCGCCGCGCCGCGGTCATGGCGCGCGAGCGCGTCACCCTGTACGGCGTGCCGCTGGTGGCGGACCGGCTCGTGAGCTACGGCTCGGTCGACCGAGCGCTCGCCCGTGAGCTGTTCATCCGTCACGCCCTCGTCTACGGGGAGTGGCAGACGCGGCACCGCTTCTTCGCCCACAACCGGCGCCTGCTCGAGGAGGCCGAGGAGCTGGAGAACCGTGCCCGGCGCCGCGACCTGGTGGTCGACGAGCACAGTCTCTTCGACTTCTACGACGCCCGGGTCGGGGCGGAGGTCGTCTCCGGCGTCCACTTCGACACCTGGTGGAAGCAGGCCCGGCAGGAGGAGCCCGACCTGCTGACCTTCGACCCGGCGATGCTGCTGCACGAGAGCGCCGCCGACGTCTCGGCCGAGGACTTCCCCGACGCCTGGCAGGAGGGCCCGGTCCCGCTGCCGCTGAGCTACGCCTTCGATCCCGGCGGCGCGCGCGACGGCGTCACCGTCGACATCCCGCTCACGGCGCTCAACCAGGTCAGCGACGCCTCGCTCACCTGGCACGTGCCGGGCCTGCGGCAGGAGCTGGTGGTGGCGCTGCTGCGGTCCCTGCCCAAGCCGTTGCGGGTCGCCTTCGTGCCGGCTCCCGACCATGCCCGCGACTTCCTCGCCAGCGTGGCGCCCGGCCGTGAGCCCCTGATCGAAGCGCTGGAGAGGCATCTGCGGGCACGGACCGGCGTGCACGTGCCCGCCGACGCCTGGGACTGGAGCAAGGTGCCGGCGCACCTGCAGCCGACCTACCGGATCGTGGACGAGACCGGCACCGAGGTCAGCCGGGGCAAGGACCTGGCGGCGCTCAAGCAGCCGCTCGGCGCCCGTTTCGCCGACGCGCTCCAGTCGGCGGCGGCCGAGCGCACCGCCTCCGGCGCCCGGGACTGGGTCTTCGGCACGATCGAGCCCTCCTTCGAGGAGGTGCGGGCCGGGCAGCCGGTGCGCGGCTACCCTGCGCTGGTCGACGAGGGGACCGGGACCGTGGGGCTGCGGGTCTTCGGCGACGAGGCCACCCGGACGGCCGCCCACCGGCTCGGCGTACGGCGGCTGCTGGCGCTGACCCTGCCCTCGCCGGCGAACCGGTTGACCCGGGACTGGGACAACGCCCGGAAGCTCACCCTGGCCGGCTCGCCGTACCCGTCGGTGGGGGCGCTGCTGGAGGACTGCGTGCTCGCCGCGGTGGAGCAGCTGATGGACCGGCACACGGACGGGCCCGTCCGCGACGAGCAGTCCTTCCGGGCGTTGCAGACGGCGGTACGCGCCGAGCTGGCGGAGTCGTCCGCGGGCGTGCTGGAGGACGTGGTGCGGGTGCTGGCGGCGTGGCGACAGGTCGACCGGGCGCTGAGCGGACGGGTGGACCTGCGGCTGCTGCCGGCGTTGACCGACCTGCAGGCCCAGGTCGGGAGGCTCGTCCGACCGGGCTTCGTGGCCGACGTGGGGGCCGCGCGGCTGCGGGACCTGCCGCGCTACCTGCGGGCCGCCGAGGTGCGGGTCGAGAAGCTCAACGCGGGAGGGGCGGCGCCGGACCGCGACCGCGTGCTGATGGACCGGGTCACCGCCCTGCAGGACGCCTACCTGCACCGGGTGGCGGCGCTGACCGATCCCGCTGTCGTGCCGGCCGGCCTGGTCGAGGTGCGGTGGATGCTCGAGGAGCTGCGGGTCAGCCTGTGGGCCCAGCAGCTCGGGACCGGGCGGCCGGTCTCGGAGCAGCGTGTCGCGAAGGCTCTCGCGCGCCTCTGACCGGGACCGTCAGCCGGACAGCTCGGGGTGGTGCCGCGACGCCTCGGCGACCACGGCGTCGAACACCGTCCGGTCGAGCGCGGCACCCTCACGCCGCACGTCGGCCTCCGGCAGCACGAGCAGGCGGTCGACGCGGACCTCGCTCGGACGACGCTCGGGGTCCCAGTCACCGGAGCCGATGTCGATCCAGTAGCGACCCCAGCGGGCCTCGTCCTCCGCGTCACGGTCGTGGTCCTGGCTGGTGAGCTGGAGGCAGAGCAGCTGCCCGGGCGGGTGGGGCGCCTCGGCGCGGGCGAGCACGACCACGGGCCGGTCCTTGCCCTGCGAGGCGTCCTCCTCGTAGGGCACCCAGGTCCACACCACCTCGCCGGGGTCGGGTTGCCCGTCTGCCTCGGGGGAGTAGGTCGTCATGGACGCCATCCTGCCCGACGCGGCCCGATCAGGCGGCGAGCAGCGTCGGCGTGCTGCGCAGGCGCAACGCCAGCAGCGTCGCCACGACCAGCAGGGCGCCCGAGAGGGCCACGACGGCCGGCCAGGAACCCCACGACCAGGCGTGACCGGCGAGCGTGCCGAAGACCGAGGATCCGACGTAGTAGGCGAAGACGTAGAGCGAGGACGCCTGGCCGGTGGCCACCCCGCCGGCGTGCGCGCGCGCCGTCACCCACCCCGAGGCGGTGCCGTGCACGACGAAGAACCCTGCCGTCATCAGCAAGAGTCCGCCGACCAGGGTGGGCAGCGTCGCCGGGAGCGTGAGCAGCAGGCCGCCGATCGCGAGCGCGCAGCCCACCGGGACGACGGCGCGGCGTCCGAGCACCTCGGCGAGCCGACCGGCCACGACCGAGCCCACCGACCCGATCGGGTAGACGAGGAAGACGAGGCTGGCGGCGCCCACGCCGAGCGAGAACGGCGCCTCGGCGAGCCGGAAGCCGGTGGCGTTGAGGACGGCCACGAAGGCGCCGATGCCCGTGGCGCCGATCCCGTAGAGCGCCAGCAGTGCCGGGTCGCCCAGTGCCCGGCGCAGGCGGCGGGCGGCGGCCCGGCCACCGGAGTCGGCGGGCACGAACCCGTGCGAGGGCGGGAGCAGCACCCGGACGACGACTGCGCCCAGGACGCCGAGGCCAGCCGCGGCGGCCAGGCCCCAGCGCCAGCCGGCCACCTCGGCCACCGGGCCGGTCACGAGGCGCCCGGCCATGCCGCCGATCGCCGTGCCTCCGATGTACAGGCCGGCGGCGCGGGCGTGGCTGGCGGGGTGCAGCTCCTCGCGCAGGTACGCCGTCGCGACGGCGGGCAGTCCGGCCAGCGCCACGCCCTGGGCGAGCCGGAGCCCGAGCAGCGCGTGCCACGTGGGGGCCACGGCGCAGGCGATCGCCACCACCGATGCCAGGCCCAGCGAGAGGTGGATGAGGGGCGTGCGACCGACCCGGTCCGACAGGGGGCCGAGCAGCAGGATCGTCACCGCCAGTCCGCCGGTGGTCAGTGACAGCGACAGCGTGCTCTGGGCGGGGGTCACGCCGAAGTCGGCGGCCAGCTCGGTGAAGAGCGCCTGGGTGCTGTACAGCAGCACGAAGGTGGCCAGCCCGGCGACGAAGAGAGCGCCGACGATGCGGCGGTACGCCGACGAGCCCGGGACGTGGCCGCGACCGGCGTCGGTGACCGGCTCGTCGGGTCCCCCCGACGCCGGGGAGATCTGTGCAGAGGTCACTGTCCGACCATGCGCGACCGGGAGTCATACGTCCAATGCCAAGCGGCTCTGACCTCCATACGTGACGCGTATGGAGGAGGTACGGTGAGGACGTGCAGATGCGCGATCTCTCCTGGCTCGTCGCGCTGGCCGACCACCGCCACGTCACCGACACCGCGGCCGGCCTCGGCGTCAGCCAGCCCACGCTGTCAAGGGCGCTGGCGCGCATCGAGGCCGAGCTCGGCGCCCGGTTGTTCGAGCGGGTGCCCACCGGGGTGCTTCCGAATCCCGACGGCGAGCTCGTGCTCGCCGCGGCCCGCGACCTCACCGCCCGTTACGACCAGCTCGTGGTCGACCTCGAGGCGCGCAGGGACCCGGAGTCCGGGATCGTGCGGCTCGCGTTCCTCGACTCGATGGCCACCTCGCTCGTCCCGCAGCTGCTGCGCGACTTCCACGAGGAGGCGCCGCGGGTCCGGGTGCTGCTCACCCAGGAGCCGGGGCACGAGATCCTCGCCGACCTGGAGTCGGGCGCCTCGGAGCTGGCGGTCACCACCACGGGCCCGCAGCCTGGCCACGGCTGGCTGCCCCTGCAGGAGGAGCGGCTGGTCCTGGTCGTGCCGCCGTCGCACCGCCTGCGGGGTCGTCGCCGCGTGGACCTCGCCGAGCTGGCGCTGGAGGACCTGGTGACGACCCCGGTCGGCTTCGGCTTCCGCCACCAGGTCGACCGGCTGCTCGCCGGCGCCGGGGTGGCGCCGCGGGTCTCGTTCGAGAGCGCGGACCTCGCCACCATCGAGGGCCTCGTCGCCGCCGGGCTCGGTGTCGCCCTGGTCCCCGAGCAGCTCGCCGGGGTCTCGGGCACGGTCGGGGTGGCGCTGACGACGCCGGCGGCGCGACGTACCGTCGGCCTGACCTGGCGCAGCGACCGCGTCCTGGCGCCTGCTGCGGCACGCTTCCTCGCCTTCGTGCGCCGCACCCGCGCGTCGCCGCAGGAGCCGCTCGGAGGCGGCCTACCGTGAGCCATGGGCGTGCGTGAGCGTCGGGCGGCGGAGGCTCGGGCAGGGTCGGGCCGCGTGCGGGTGGCCACCTGGAACCTGTACCTGGGGGCTGACCTGTCGACCCTGTTCGGCTCCGGCCGCACGGGTGACTTCGACGCCGACCTCTCCGAGGTGGTCCGGCAGCTGACCGCGACCGGCTTCGAGCACCGGGCGCCGCTGGTGGCGCGGACGCTGGCGGAGCACGCACCCGACCTCGTCGGCCTGCAGGAGGTCTGCACCTGGACCCACGAGGGCGCGGTCGCGTCCGACTTCGAGGCGCTGCTGCTGGCGGAGCTCGCCGCACTCGGCGAGGAGTACGACGTGGTCACCCGGCAGGCGAGCTTCAGCGGCGCCGCCGACCTGCCCGTCGTGCTGGGAGGCGGACGCGTCACCCTGACCGGGCACGACGTCCTGCTGGCGCGGCGCGACAGCCCGGTGCGTGTCGAGTCGAGCCACCTGGGCACCTTCGGCCGCACCCTCCACGTCGACCTGATGGGTGGTCAGCGCCGGACCGTCAGCCGGGGGTGGTGCGCGGCGCACTGCCGCCTCGGGGACGACGGCGCCCGGTTCGTCGTCGTCACCACCCACACCGAGGCCCACGAGGACTCGGCGCGGGACCGGCAGCGCGACGAGCTGCTCGTCGCCGTGGACGCGCTCGCCCCGCCCGGTCGGCCGGTGGTGCTGGTGGGCGACCTGAACGCGACGCCCGACCAGGTGGGGATGCCGACGGTCTGGCGTGACGCCTGGGTCGACACGGGTCACGCCACCGACACCCCCGCCGGCTGGACCTCGGGCCAGGCCGCGGACCTGGCCAATGCCGAGAGCCGGCTGCACCAGCGCATCGACTACGTGTTCACCCGCGGCGCCCGGGCCGAGACCTGCACCCGCGTCGGCGCCGAGCGGGTGGGCGGACGGTGGCCCTCGGACCACGCCGGGCTGGTCGCCGACGTGCGACTGGGCTGACCGGGGCGCCTCGAGGAGAAGTGGTGCGTCGGGCCGGGAGCGCCTCACGGCGCGTGGCCGCTCGTAGCGGCTAATTGTGGGACCCGGGGCTGCCGCGGCCCGACGCGTGTCCGAGTGTACGACAGGGGTGGAGCGCGCGGTGGCGGACGGCGCGAGCGCCTCCGCGACCGGTGTCCGTGCTGCGACCGGGACTCAGCCGAGCCGGCCGTCGAGCTCCAGACGGGCAGCGTGCTCGAGCTGGGAGGCCAGCGTCATGAGCCGCGCGGCCGACACGTCGGAGGCGTGGTCGGCGGGACTCGTGGGGTGGTCGTGGTGCGCCCGGCCGGCGGCCGCGACGCGGGCGAAGGCGGCCGCCCGGAACAGCGTGTCGGCGAAGTCGCCGACCCGGACCCCGCGGAGCACCGTGTCGACCAGAGCCCGCACGTCGTCGGGCCCCGGCGGGTCGGTGACACCGGCCACGACCTCGTGCACCGGGGTGTGGTGACGCCCGGTGTCGAACTCGCGGGCCGCCCCGGCGGGGTCGGCGTACACCCAGGCGCGCAGCAGGTAGAGCCGCCACAGGCAGCCGGCCAGCGAGTCGGCGGGGGAGCCGGACCACAGCTCGGCGATGCCCTCCAGACCCTCGAGCTCGGCCAGCCGGACGACGCGCTCGACGACCGCGTCGTCCTGCTGCTCACGCGGCCCGCGCACCAGCAGCGTCGCCGCACGGTCGGCCGCCTCGGTGCGCTCGGCCGGGTCGACGTCGCCCACGAGGTCCTCGAAGGGCGCGGCGCCCAGCAGTGCCGGGCGGTGATGGCGGGGCGTGTCGGCCATCGCACCAGCGTAGGTGGTGACCCGCTACGGTGGGCCCACCGACGCGGCCGAGGCAGTCGGGCTCGACTGGAGGAGGCGGGGTGCCCGCGGTGCGGACGGCGCTGATGTGCAGGACGGGGACGCGTCTGGTGGTCGCGGCGATGGCGGGGAGTCTTCTGCTCTCCGCCTGCACCGGGAGCGAGGACCCGCCCGAGCCGGGACCGTCCCCCCAGCCCTCGTCGGCCGGTCCCGAGCGCACCGAGCTCCGGTTCACCGTCTTCGGGACCCGGGCGCAGCAGCAGTCGTACGCCGACGTCGCCCGGGCCTACGAGCGCACCGACCCCGACGTGGACGTGGTCACCACCGGCTACCGCACGGCGGCCGCCGCGCTGCGGGCCGTGGAGTCCGGTGAGGCGCCTGCCGACGTCTTCCTCATGGACGGCAGCGCGCTGACCGAGGTCACGACCCGGGCCCCGGACTTCCTGCAGCCGCTCGACGAGCTCCTCGAGGAGCGCGACGTGCAGTTCGGCGACGACCACCAGCGCGTGGCGTTGTCCTCGCTGAGCGCGGAGGCGGCCCTGCAGTGCATGCCGGCCGAGATGTCACCCACGGTGCTCTACGCCGACGAGGCGCTGCTGCCCAGCCAACGTCGCCTGCGCTCGCTCGGCGTCGAGCTGCCGCGGGCCGTCGAGACCTGGAGCTGGAACGAGTTCGCCGCCACGGCGCGCGCGGTCGCCGTCGCGGACGGGCCCGAGGGCATGCGCGGCGTCCACGTGCCGCCGACGCTGGAGCTGATGACGGCCTTCGTGCGCGGCGCCGGGGGAGACGTCGTCGACGACGTCGAGGAGCCCCGCGTGGTCGACCTCACGTCGGACGAGGCCCTGCAGGTGCTGCGGTTGGTGGCGGTCCTCGCCGCGGACCGCAGCGTCTCACTGACCCCGCAGCAGGTGGCGCGGAAGCCCGCGCGCGACCGCTTCGTCGACGGCGAGCTCGGCCTGATGGTCGGCACCCGTGCCGACGTCCCGGTCCTGCGCGAGTCGGGCCGGGAGTTCCAGGTGCTGCCGCTGCCGGGCTTCGGCCGCTCCCGCT
Source organism: uncultured Actinomycetota bacterium (assembly GCA_963721555.1). Taxonomy (GTDB): domain Bacteria; phylum Actinomycetota; class Actinomycetes; order Propionibacteriales; family Nocardioidaceae; genus Marmoricola_A. The sequence goes on from CAVRJU010000009.1 coordinate 972,991, forward strand.
CGGTCTCCACCGTCAGCGGCTACTGCGTCCCGTCGTCGTCGGGCCAGATCGAGCTCGCCGCCGACTTCATCGCGTGGGCCGTGGGCCAGGAGGGCGCCACCACGTCGGCCCTGCGGGGCGCTGTCGTCCCGGCCCGGCTCGACGTGCTGTCGTCGGAGGCGTTCACCCAGCCGCGCCGGTTGCCCTCCAACTACCGGGTGTACGCCGACGGCGTCCGCCGCTCCGAGCCGCTGCCCGACACCCCGGAGTGGACCGCGCTGAACCGTCGCGCGGACCGGGTGCTGCAGCAGGTCCTCACCGATCCCACCCTGGACCTCGGGGTCACGCTCCCGCTGCGCATGGCGTCGCTGGCGCGGCAGACCGAGCGCCTGCTCGCGCCGGAGGAGACCGAGGAGCCCGAGGAGTCCGGGTCGCCTGTTCCGTCCGCGAGCCCGACGGACGGCTGACCGGTCGGGTCCTCGGGCGGCCCCCGGGGCGAGTCAGCCGTCGGGGTGCGCCGCGATGGCCTCGAGCAGCAGCGGTCCGGTGACCTCGACCTGCCACGGGCGGGCCCCCAGGGCGCTCAGTGCTGCCGCGAGGGCGTCCGGCTCGGGGGCCGGTGGTGCCCACAGCACGCGCCGGGCGGTGTCGGGGGTGAGCAGGTTCTCGACCGGGACAGAGACGTCCTCGGCCAGCGCAGCCAGCGCGGCCCGGGCCTGGGTGAGGCGGGCGGCGGCGGCCGGGTTCTTCTCGCCCCAGGCGCGCGGCGGGGGTGGTCCGTCGAAGCGGGCGCTCGTGGTCGGGAGCTCGGTGTCGGGCAGCTCGCGGGCGTCGCGCAGGGCCTGCAGCCAGACCTTGGCGTAGCGGCCCGCGCCGCGGCCGTGGAAACCACGGAGGCCGAGCAGGGTCTCGCGGTCCCGCGGACCGGCCGAGGCGGCCTCGACGATCGCCGAGTCGGGGATGATCCGGCCCGGCGTCACGTCGCGGTCGGACGCGATGTCGTCGCGGGCGTGCCACAGGGCGCGCACCGCGGCGAGCGAACGTCGTCCCCGCGCCTTGTGCATCCCGGAGGTACGTCGCCACGGCTCGGCCCTCGGCGTGGGCGGAGGCATCGCCATGACGTGGGCGAACTCCTGCTGCGCCCACTCCCACTTGCCGGCCGCGACGAGCTCGGCGTGCAGGGCCTCGCGGAGCTCGACGAGCGGCTCCACGTCGAGGGCGGCGTACTCCAGCCAGGGGGTCGGGAGCGGGCGCGTCGACCAGTCGACCGCCGAGTGCTCCTTGCGCAGCCGTCGGCCGAGCACCTCCTCGACGATGGTGGCGAGCCCCACACGGGGATAGCCCAGCAGCCGGCCGGCGAGCTCGGTGTCGAAGAGCGCGGTCGGGTGCAGGCCGAGCTCGGCCAGGCACGGCAGGTCCTGGGAGGCCGCGTGCAGGATCCACTCGTCGGCCGCGAGGGCCTCGGCGAGGGGCGACAGGTCGGCGATGCCGATGGGGTCGACCAGCGCGGTGCCCGACCCCTCGCGACGGATCTGGACGAGGTAGGCCCGCTGGGAGTAGCGGTAGCCGGAGGCGCGCTCGGCGTCGACCGCGATCGGACCGCTGCCCGAGGCCAGCCGCGCCGCGACCTCGGCGACGCCCGCCTCGGAGTCGACCACGGGCGGCAGCGGCTCACGCAGCTCCAGCAGGGGAGCCGGCTCGGGCTCGGGCGCGGTCTCGGGCGTGCCGGCTGCACCGTCGGAGCGCGGGGCGTCGGCGGGGTCGGACGTGTCGGAGGCGGAGGTCATGTCGTGGCCATGATGCCGGAAGCCCGCGTCCTCATCGTTCGGAACGCTGGCCCCGGCGGCTCGGGAGCGGCGTGACCCCGACCGGGACCGGCTCCAGGCCGACGGCGGTGCACAGGAGCTCGCCCCACGCCTCGACGTGCGGTCCGACGTCACCCTCGGGGGTCCAGGAGGCGCGGATCTCGAGCTGGGCGCTGCCGCCCTCCTCGGCCATCCCCCCGAAGCTGTCGGAGGTCACCTTGGTGACGGTGCCCGAGGGCAGGGAGTACTCCGCACCGTGCGAGGTCAGGGCCTCGACCAGCCAGGTCCAGGCGACCTCGGCCAGGAACGGGTCGGCGGCGAGGTCGGAGGGGATCTCGGCGCGGGCGTAGGCCACGCAGCGGAAGGTGCCGCCCCAGGTGTCGTTGCCGGCGGGGTCGTGCAGCAGCACGAGGCGGCCCGTGCCGGTGTCGTCACCGTCGACGGTGACGTCGGCCGAGAGGGCCGAGGCGAAGGGAGCGATGCGCTGCGGCGCGGGCATCTCCTCGCAGAGCACCTCCGGGCGCAGCCGAGCAGCACGCATCTGGGCGACGGCGTCCGCGAACTCGGGGGGAGTCGGGGACGCGTCCACACGGGAAGGGTGACGCGTGGCCATGGCCACACCCTAGGCCGACACGCCGGGGCGCGACCCCCGACACGCGGCAGCGCGAGCGCCGGGAACCTGCCCCCTCGCCGGTTCGGCCCTGTGTTCGACTCTCTGCGAGGATGGCCCGGTGCCCGCCGCTGACCTCGCCTCTTCCCCGTTCCTGCTCGCCGCGCGCGGCGAGCCCGTGCCGCACACGCCGGTCTGGTTCATGCGGCAGGCTGGACGCTCCCTGCCGGAGTACCGCAAGCTGCGCGAGGGCGTGGCGATGCTCGACTCCTGCATGCGCCCGGACCTCATCACCGAGATCACGCTGCAGCCCGTCCGCCGCTACGACGTCGACGCCGCCATCTTCTTCTCCGACATCGTGCTGCCTCTCAAGGCGGTCGGCGTCGACCTCGACATCAAGCCCGGTGTCGGTCCGGTCGTGGCGCAGCCGGTGCGCACCCTGGCCGACGTCGCGGCCATCCCGGACCTGACCCCCGAGCACGTCCCCTACATCACCGAGGCGGTCCGGACCCTGGTGGGCGAGCTCGGCGCCACGCCGCTCATCGGGTTCGCGGGCGCGCCGTTCACCGTCGCGTCGTACCTCGTGGAGGGCGGGCCCTCGAAGGAGCACGCCCTCACGAAGGCCATGATGTACGGCGCCCCCGACGTCTGGGCCGCCCTCATGGCCAAGATCGCGGGCATCTCGGCTGCCTACCTGCGCGTCCAGGTGGAGGCCGGGGCGTCGGCCGTCCAGCTCTTCGACTCCTGGGCCGGCGCGATGGCGCCCCAGGACTACGTCGCGCACGTCATGCCGTGGTCGTCCCAGGTGCTGGCCGCGGCGGGCGAGCTCGGGGTGCCGCGCATCCACTTCGGCGTCGGCACCGGCGAGCTGCTCGACCTCATGGGACAGGCCGGCGCCGACGTCGTCGGCGTGGACTGGCGGGTGCCGCTCGCCGACGGCATCCGGCGCGTCGGCGGTCGTCCGGTCCAGGGCAACCTCGACCCGTCCCTGGTCTTCGCCCCGACCGAGGTGATGCTCGCCCGGGCGGCCGAGGTGCTCGACGCGGGCCGCGCCGCCCCGGGCCACATCTTCAACCTCGGCCACGGGGTCATGCCCTCCACGGACCCCGACCAGCTCGCCCGGCTCACCGACTTCGTCCACGAGCACTCGCGCCGCTGACCCCGACGGCGCTGTCTCAGGCGACGGGCGGCGCCACCGTCGTACGACGCTGCCGGCGGGTGGCGCGCAGCCACACCGCCAGCGGGAGCCCGACCAGGGCGACCACCACGACGAAGGGCAGCAGCGCCCCGACCACCGTGGCCGCGACGACGAGCACGTCGAGCAGGGCGTTCCACCCTCCGCTGAGACCGGCGAGGAACCCGGCGTCCTCCGCCTCCTCCGGTGCCGGCTCCGGGTCCACCTCCGCCCGCAGGGCGAGCTCGATCGTGGAGTACGACGTCTGGTCGGCCAGGTAGTCCTGCTGGGCGCGCAGCGAGGCCAGGTCGGCCTCCCGGCGTGCGACCTCGGACTCGAGGCGGATGACGGAGGCCACCGAGGTCGCCCGGTCGAGGAAGCCGCGGAGCCGACCGAGGCTCACCTCCTGCGTGCGGATCCGTGAGGCCACGTCGATGACCTCCGTGGTCACCTCCTCCTGCTCCGTGCGGCTGTCCAGCACGGCGCCGAGCTCGGCGAACGACGACATCACGACCGAGAACCGGGCCGAGGGCACGCGGAGCGTGAGTCGCGAGGACCGCAGCTCGCCCTCGTCGGAGCTGTCGGTCTGCTCGGAGGCGATCTGACCGCCGTAGCGGCGGACGGTGCGCTCCAGCGACGCCCGCGCGGACTCGAGGTCGTCGGTGACCAGGGCGACCCGACCGGTGCGGATGTAGAGCCCGGCCTCGACCGGGACGCGGGCCGCCGGTCCTGTCACGCTGGTGCTGTCACCTGTCTCCTCCGCGCGTCCGCCCGCGGCCGAGCCTGCGGCGTCGAACGACCGGGCGTCGTCGGCGAGCGAGTCCGGGGCGCCGCTGTCGTTGCCGGAGGTCGCCTCGGTGCCGATGCTCTCGTCACCCGCGCCGCCCCCCGAGCAGCCGGCCAGCACCGTCATCGCGGCGAGCCCGGCCGCGAGCAGCGCCGCCACCCGGCCGGCTACGCCCCCTCGCTCGGCCGTTCGTCGGCCGGCGGTCCGTGCCCCCGGAGAAGTCGTCGTGCCCATGGTCTCCACCACCCTCGCTGGTCCCTCGCTGGTCCCTCACGGTCCCTGCCGCGTCGGTGGGCCGCTCCCGCCGACGTCGGTGGGACGCAGCGGCGCCGTGCGGGGTTCCCCCGCCATCGCCGGGCGTGGGGCGTTTGCGAAGGTGGAGGCATGGCAACCGACGCGCCGACGCGCTCTCCCCGGGTCGTGGTGGTCGGGGGCGGGGTCACCGGCCTGGCTGCCGCTCTCGCCCTGGTGACCGGCGACCCCGACGTGGAGGTGCTGCTCCTCGAGGGGTCGGCCTCCCTCGGCGGCAAGCTGCGTCTGGGGGAGGTCGCCGGGGTGACGGTGGACCTGGGGGCGGAGTCGATGCTCAACCGCCGCCCTGAGGGCGTGGCCCTGGCGCGGGCGGCGGGGCTCGGTGCCGCCGTCGTGCACCCCGAGACGGCGGCCGCCCGCGTCTGGTCACGCGGATCGCTGCGTCCCCTGCCGCGTTCGGTGATGGGCATCCCCGCCGACCTCGACGGGCTGGCCGAGTCGGAGGTGCTGAGCCCCGAGGGGTTGGCCCGGGCCACCGAGGACCGCGACCTGCCGGCGACCGCGCTGCCCGACGACGACGTGAGCGTGGGCTGGCTCATCGAGCAGCGGCTGGGTCGCGAGGTGCTCGACCGGCTGGTCGAGCCCCTGCTCGGCGGCGTGTACGCCGGGCTCGCCCGGGAGCTGTCCCTGCGGGCCACCCTGCCCCAGGCCCTCGACCTGCTGCGTCGCGACCCGTCGCTGACCCGGGCGGCGGCGGCGTCCCTGGCGGTCGCGCCCGCGACCCGGGCCGAGGAGCCGGCCGACAGCACCTCGGCCGCGTCCCCGGTGGCGGTGCCGGTGTTCGCCGGGCTGGCCGGAGGCGTCGGCCGGTTGCCGCACGCCGTGGCCGACACCGCGACGGCGGCCGGAGGGGACCGGTTCGAGGTCCGCACCGGCGCGACCGTGCGGTCGCTGCGCCGGACCACCGACGGCTGGCGGCTCGGCGTGGGACCGACCACTGCCCCCGGGGAGATCGAGGCCGACGCGGTCGTGCTGGCCCTGCCGGCTGCCCCGGCGGCGCGCCTGCTCGCCGGCGACGTGCCCGCGGCGGCCACGGAGCTCGCACGCATCGACTACGCCTCGGTCGCGCTGGTCACCCTCGCCTTCCGCGCCGGCGAGCTGCCGGCGCCGGTGGGTTCGGGCTTCCTGGTGCCGGCGGTCGAGAGGTTGAGCATCAAGGCGGCGACCTACTCGTCGTCGAAGTGGGGGTGGCTCGAGCGCACCGCAGAGGGCCTTGTGCTGATGCGGACCTCGCTCGGTCGGCACCGTGAGGAGCGTGACCTGCAGCGCGACGACGAGGGCCTCGTCGACCTGGCGCTGGCGGACCTGCGGAGCGTGAGCGGGCTGGCGGCGCGCCCCGTCGACGCCGTGGTCACCCGGTGGGGCGGCGGTCTGCCGCAGTACGCCGTCGGACACCTCGACCGGGTGCGGCGGGTGCGGGAGGCGGTGGCGCGTCAGCCCGGCCTGACCGTCGCGGGAGCGGCGTACGACGGGGTGGGGATCCCGGCCTGCGTCGCCTCGGGCGAGCGGGCCGCACGCGACGTGCTGGCCGGCCTCGCCGGGCGCGAGGACGCGGCGGACGGGTGACCGAGGTCGCCTTGGGAATACCCGGCGCCCCTGTGAGACTGGCTCCATGAGCGACCACACCCCCAACCGCGGCAAGCGGGCCAAGGACCTCAACGACTCCATCCGCTACACGATGTGGTCGGTCTTCAAGCTCCGCGACGTCCTGGGCGACGCCGACCGCGAGGCGGAGGCGCGCGAGGTCGAGAAGCTGCTCGAGGAGATGGGCGACACCGTCGTGGTGCGCGGTCTCTACGACGTGGCCGGGCTGCGCGCCGACGCCGACCTGCTGGTGTGGACCCACGCCGAGTCCTCCGACGACCTGCAGCAGCACTACCACCGGTTCCGGCGCACGGCGTTCGGGTCGCGGTTCGAGCCGGTGTGGTCGCAGATGGCCCTGCACCGCCCGGCCGAGTTCAACCGCAGCCACATCCCGGCCTTCCTGGCCGACGAGGAGGCGCGGCAGTACGTCTGCGTCTACCCGTTCGTGCGCTCCTACGAGTGGTACCTGCTGCCCGACGAGGAGCGGCGGGCGCTGCTGGCCGAGCACGGCCAGATGGCGCGCGACTACAAGGACGTGCGGGCCAACACGGTGGCGTCGTTCGCGCTCGGCGACTACGAGTGGCTGCTGGCCTTCGAGGCCGACGAGCTGCACCGCATCGTCGACCTCATGCGTCACCTGCGCGCCTCCGGCGCTCGCCGTCACGTGCGCGAGGAGATCCCGTTCTACACCGGCCGTCGCCGCGAGGTCGCCGAGCTCCTCGCCGACCTCCCCTGACGCTGGTCGCGCAGCGACCGGTGGTCGAGCAGGTCGTGCAGCGACCGTCGTCGAGACCCGGTGAGGCGCTGGTCGAGCAGGTCGCGCAGCGACCGTCGTCGAGACCCGGTGACGGCGACGCTCAGCCCTCGGCGGGTTGGGTTGCCGGCTCGAGGGTCAGGCTGATCGAGTTGATGCAGTACCGCTGGTCGGTCGGCGTGCCGTAGCCCTCACCCTCGAAGACGTGCCCGAGGTGCGACCCGCACGACCCGCACCGGACCTCGACGCGCTTCATGCCCATCGAGCGGTCCTCGATGTACTCCACCCGGTCCTCGGCCAGCGGCGCGAAGAACGACGGCCACCCGCAGTGGGAGTCGAACTTGGTGTCGGAGCGGAACAGCTCGGCCTGGCAGGCGCGGCAGCGGTAGACGCCCTCGGCCTTGGTGTCGGTGTACTCGCCGACGAAGGGCCGCTCGGTGCCGGCCTTGCGGAGCACCTGGAACTCCTCGGGCGTCAGCTGCTCACGCCACTCCTGGTCTGACTTCTCAACGGCGTATCCCATGGGTTCCACGGTACTGACGCGGTCCAGGGCACGATGGTGTCCCGGGCTCGTGCCAGAGTGAGTCCATGGCGGCGAAGGCAGCGCAGGTGCAGGCGGGCGGGCGCGACGTTCGGGTCAGCAGCCCCGACCGGGTGGTCTTCGAGGAGACGCCCTGGGCGCCGGCCGCCACCAAGCTCCAGGTCGCGGAGTACTACGTCGCCGTCGAGGACGGCATCATGCGGGCACTCCGGGACCGGCCGACGGCGCTCGAGCGCTGGCCCAGCGGCGTACGCGAGGGGATGGAGCTGTCCACCGGCCGCGCCGGCTCGGGTTCCTACGACAAGGCCGAGGCGTTCTACTCCAAGCGCACGCCGAAGGGGGCGCCGGACTACCTCGAGGAGGTGGAGGTCACCTTCCCGTCGGGGCGTACGGCGAAGGAGATCTGCCCGACCGAGATCGCGACCGTGGCCTGGGCCGCCCACATGGGCACGATCACCTTCCACCCCTGGCCCGTGCGCCGGGCGGACGTCGACCACCCTGACGAGCTGCGCATCGACCTCGACCCCCAGCCCGGCACCGACTTCGCCGACGCCGCCCGGGTGGCCCTGGCGGCCCGTGACCTGCTGGCCGAGACCGGTCTCGTCGGGTTCCCCAAGACCAGCGGCAACCGCGGCGTCCACGTCTACGTGCGGATCGTGCCGGAGTGGGACTTCGTCGACCTGCGGCACTCCGCGATCGCGTTCGGGCGCGAGCTGGAGCGGCGTACGCCGGGCGTGACGACCGCGTGGTGGAAGGAGGAGCGTGGCGCGAAGATCTTCGTCGACTACAACCAGAACTCCCGCGACCGCACGATCGCCAGCGCCTACTCGCTGCGTCCCAAGCCCGGGGGACCGGTCTCCACTCCCGTGGAGTGGGAGGAGCTGGACGGCCTGGACCCGCGCAGCCTCAACCTGCACACGGTGCCGGAGCGACTGGCCGAGCGCGGCGACGCGATGGCTGCGATCGACGAGGAGCCCGGCCGCCTCGACACCCTGCTGCAGATGTACGCCGACGACATCGCCGGTGGCCTGACCGACATGCCCTACCCGCCGGACTACCCCAAGATGCCGGGGGAGCCTCCCAGGGTCCAGCCGTCGCGGAAGAACCCTCTCAACTGGACGGACACCTGACCTGTCGTCGGCGGAACGCCGGCATGACACCACCGGGCATGGATACCGGCGAAACTGGCTTCGACGACGTCACCTTCGATTTGATTTCCCTGCAGCACCACGCACTCAAGGCGGGCCACGACTACGGTCGGTACGTCCGTGACGCCGAGAATGCGGGCCAGGACGAGATCGCCTCGTTCTTCCGCGAGGTCATGGATCAGGACTCAGCCCGGGCCCAGCGGGCTCATGACTTCCTGGCCCAGCTGGGTGGCACCGACAACACCACACCTCAGGGCTGAGATCTCGAGGCAGACCTGCCGTCGACGACGGCGGGTTCCTCCGCAGACCCACCCGATCACCTTGTGACACGAACGAGCCCCGGTCAGTCTGTAGAGAGCTGACCGGGGCTCGTTCGCGAGCTCAGAGCAGGAGGATCAACAGAAGGATCACGGCGATGACCAGGGCCGCAACGGCAATGGTGCGAGTGTTCATGTTCTCTCCTCTCACGTCCCGAAACTGGTTCGGTGAGTGTGGCAGAGCGTCGGGGAACTGACCGGCCTTCAGGCCGTGTCGCGGTGGCCTTTCGTCGCGCGCCGGAGCGGGGCCGTCAAGGGCCGACCGGCACGACGTCGACGTGGAAGGCCCCCGTCCACGTCCCCCCGGACGTGAACGGGGGCCGGACTCGGCCGGAGCGGCTGGGAGGAACCGCACCGAGCGTGCCCTGCCACCGCTGCCTGGGTCGCCAGCAGCGTCGCGTTCATGTTCCCCGGACGGCTGCACGTGATCCCCACCCCCAGGGGTGGCCGCGCGACGGCCCGGGGTCAGGCGCCAACAGAGGCAGTGACGAACGGGTCGACGGCGGAAGCGTCCGCTAGACCAGTCAGCGTGCGGATCCACCTGCACGCGCGAGTCCCTCACCTCCCGATCAGCGAACCGATAGGTTTCGGCCGGGCGCGACTGACCACGAAGATTGGTCGATGCTCACCAGGGGAAGGCTACGGAGCGTTCCAGCAGCAGAGTGGAGAAGACGTGTCCATCGTGATGACCGCCTCCCTGACGCTCGCTGCAGACGTGCGCAACGTCGGCGCCGCTCGGCGCATGGTCCGCGACACGATGTTCGACAGCGGCGCTGAAGCCGACCTCGACAGTGTCGTGCTGGCTGTTTCGGAGCTCGTGACCAATGCCCTCGTGCACACAGGCGCTGAGGTCGGGCTGCGTGTGTGGTCGTCGCCGACCGGGACGAGGGTGGAGGTCGAGGACAGCAGCGTTCACGTGCCTGTGCTTCGTCACTACGCCCAGACGGCAGGGACCGGGCGCGGGGTGCAGCTGGTCGAGGAGCTGTCGGACCGTTGGGGCGTCGAGCTCGGGGGGAGCGGGAAGGTCGTCTGGTTCGAGGTCGGCGAGCCGGTCGGCCCGACACCTCCCCAAGGCGCCGGTAGCGCTGTCTCCTCGGACGCCGGCTCAGGTGAGGCCGTGCGGGCGCAAGCGGCAGTGCATCAGGTGACCTTGCGTCGAGCGCCGCTGCTGATGCACTGGGCCTGGCAGGAGCATGGAGCTGCGCTGCTGCGTGAGTACCTGCTGCACGAGCTGGAGACCGACGTCGACATCTTGGACAAGCACGCGGAGTCGAGCGCGGCGATGAGCTTGCTGATGGAGCAGATGCCGGCTCCGGACATCTCGGATGACCCAGCCGCGCTGATGGCCGGGGCGCTGGAGCCCGACGTGAGCGCGGACGAGGTCGTCCTGCAGGTTCCTGCCGCTGCCGTCAGTCAGTTCGCGACCCTGGACGACATGCTGCGAGCCGCGACCGTTGCGGCGCGCGACGGCAGTTTGCTCGGCCCTCCCACGCAACCTGAGATCGAGGAGATGCGTAGCTGGATCTGCTCCGAGGTGGCTGATCAAGCCGGCGGACGACTGACCGCGACCCCGTGGCTCGCCCGCACCGACGTGCGGGCCACCTCCGTGGATCAGGAGCACCTTGCGATGACCTACGCCGGTCTCAGCAACGTGGACGAGCCTCTGCTGGCGACTGACGAAGCCAGCGTGATCGTCGCTGTCTCCCCAGCCGCCCTCGACCTGCTCGGTTATCTCGACGGGGCCGAGCTGATCGGCCGACGCATCATCGCCGTCGTCCCCGCGCGATATCACCAAGCCCACATCGCAGGCACCACACTGAACGCCACGAACGGCCGCGACGTTCTGCTCGGCGTACCTCTGGTGGTGCCGATGGTCCGCGCGGACAGCACTGAGGTGATGGTGAGCATCGAGGTCCGTCCCGAACGGCTCGCGGACGGACTTCGCGTGTTCGTCGCGCGCTTCCAGGAAGTCGCGGGCTCCTAGTCGGAAGTGGCTGGTCGTCGTGTCCGGTGCTGCTCCTGGGCTTGGTCGAGGGGCACGCGAACCGCACCGACGGGGGATGATCGCGGGCCCTTCGGCCAATGTCCGAGCGCCCGTCTGTCGTCGTATGCTCGCCACGTGACGGTCTTCCCGCACCCTGTGGACCACGACAACACGGCCGAGCCCACGCTCCCACTCCCCGTCTGCTGGTACGCGTGAGTCCTGGTCCTGCCATCGCGACGGGACGGGCACCCGGGTGACGGCGCGGACCTCGGCGAGACGCCTGCTGCCGGGCGACAACCCGCAGGCCTACCTGCCGGGGGACCGTCGGGGCGCGCTCGCCCGCGGCGAGGACCTGCCGCGCCGAACCACGGGCTCCGCGTTGTTCGTCGACATCTCGGGGTTCACCCCGCTGACCGAGGCGCTCGCCACCGAGCTCGGTGAGCGTCGCGGTGCCGAGGAGTTGACGGCCACGCTCGACCGGGTGTTCTCCGCGCTGCTGGAGCGGTTGCACGTGTGGGGCGGCAGCGTCATCTACTTCAGCGGCGACGCGGTGACGGCCTGGCTCGACGGCGACGACGGGCTGGGCGCGGTGGCGTGCGCGCTGGAGATGCAGCGCGTCATGGACGACGTGGGCCTCGTGCGCACCCCGCAGGGGCGGGAGGTCCGGCTGGGCGTGAAGGTCGCCGTCGCCACCGGCTCCGTCCACCGCTTCGTGGTGGGCGAGCCCGACGTCCAGCTGATCGACGTCCTGGCCGGGCAGCTGACCGAGTCGCTCGCCTCGGCCGAGCAGGTCTCCGAGTCCGGCGACGTGGTCGTCGACGACGCAACGATGGTGTCGTTGGGTGACCGGGTGGAGATCTCATCGGTGCGCACCGGCGAGCACGGCTCCGTCGGAGTTGTCGGCGGCCTCGCGGTGGCGGCGTCGGACCCGGGCGCCGTGCCCGCCCCTCCGGTGCTGGCCGACGACCTCGTCCGGCCCTGGGTGCTGCCTCCGGTCTGGGCGCGCATGGCGTCCGGACGTGGAGAGTTCCTCGCCGAGCTCCGTCCCGCCGTACCCGTGTTCCTGCGCTTCGGCGGCCTCGACTTCGAGGCGGACGACTCCGCACCCGAGCGCCTCGACCGCTTCGTGCGCCGCACCCAGCGCGTCTTCGACACCTACGGTGGCTACGTCCTGCAGCTCACGATCGGGGACAAGGGCGCCTACCTGTACGCCGTGTTCGGTGCCCCCGTGGCCCACGAGGACGACGCGGTGCGGGCGTGCTCCGCCGCGCTGGACCTGCTGGCTGACGAGGAGCCGCTGACCGTGACCGACCTCCAGGTCGGGATCGCGAGCGGTCGCCTGCGCAGCGGCACCTACGGCCACCGGCAGCGGCGTACGTTCTGCTGCCTCGGCGACGCCGTGAACCTGGCGGCGCGACTGATGAGCAACGCGCCCGCAGGGTCGATCTGGGTCCACGAGGACGTCGCGCGCGCCACCGGCACGCGTTTCGCGTGGCAGGTGCTGAAGCCCCTGACGCTCAAGGGCAAGGCCCGACCGGCGGCAGCGCGCGAGCTGCGAGGACGTGCCCAGCGGGTGCCGGCTGCACGGCGCTCGTCGGGGGGCGCGGCCATGGCCAGGCTGGTCGGTCGGGTCGACGAGACCGCGCTGCTGCACGCGCGCTGGGGGGAGGCCCGCGAGGGGCGGGGCAACACCGTCGTCGTGCAGGGCGAGGCAGGCACGGGCAAGACCCGCCTGGTCGCCGGGGCGGCCGAGACGTGGGAACGCGCAGGGGTGACGGTGGCGTCGGGCGAGGCGTCGGCCGTCGCGGGCTCCGCCTACCTCGGCTGGCGCGACGTGTGGGCCGAGCTGCTGGGGGTGGATCCGTCGAACGCGTCGCCCGAGGTGGTCACCGCGGCCGTCACCGCTCTCGACGCGGGGCTCACCGCCCGCGCGCCGCTGCTCCAGGCGGTGCTCGGCGTCCAGGTGCCCGACTCCGACCTGACGGCCTCCTTCGACGCCGAGCTGCGCAAGACCTCGCTGGAGGACCTGCTGTCACGCCTGCTCCGAGCCCGAGCCGCCGGCACGCCGCTGGTGATCCATCTCGAGGACGCGCAGTGGCTCGACCCGCTCTCGCGCGACCTGCTCTCCGTCCTGTCCCGGGCGGCCGTGGGGCTCCCGGTGCTCCTGCTGGTCACCGCGCGCCCCGACGGCACGGCGTACGCCGGGATGCCGGTAGCGTCCGCGCGGGCGACCGACCTGCTGCTCGAGGGCCTGCCGGAGGAGGCGGCGCGCGAGCTCGTGACCGCCCGCCACCGGGCCGTCTCCGGACGGCTTCCCGGAGCCGAGGTGGTCGACCTGGTCGTCAACGCGCGCCGAGGGCAACGCCTTCTACCTCGAGCAGCTCGTGGACTACCTCGCCGCACGATCGACGCAGGAGGACGGCGACGAGCACCCGGACGCGCACGAGCTGCCGTCGAGCCTGCACAGCCTGGTGCTGAGCCGGATCGACACCCAGCCGGAGGGGCCGCGCCAGGCCCTCAAGGTGGCGAGCGTGCTGGGCCGCTCCTTCGCGTCGCGCCTGGTGGCCGGCACCTACCCCGACCTCGGCGACGACGACGAGGTCGACGGCCACCTGCTCGCCGTGTCCTCGACCCGGCTGGTCGCCCCCGAGGACCGCGCGGCCCGCACGTTCGCGTTCGGCCACTCGGTCACCCGCGACGTGGCCTACGAGTCGATCCCGTACGCCATCCGCACGGTTCTCCACGGCCGCGCCGGCGACGCGATCGAAGCCGTCGAAGCCATGTCGACGGGACAGGACGGGCCGATGCGGTCGCTCGACCTGCTGGTCCACCACTACGGCCACAGCGACGACCTGGCCCAGCAGCGTCGCTACTTCGTCCTCGGCGCGGAGGCCGCGCGCAGAACCTACGACCTCGACCGGGCCGTCGACCTGCTGCAGCGTGCGTTGCCGCTGGTCGATCCCGCGGAACGCGCCCCGGTCCTGCTGTCCCTGGCCGAGGCGCTGGAGGCGCGCGGCGACTGGGCCGGCGGCGAGGACGCCGTCGCCCGCGCCCTCGAGGCGGCCGAGGACGCCGAGGACCACCGGTCCGCCGCCCGGGCCCGCGTCGCCCGCGCGGAGCTCGAGCGCAAGCAGGGCCGGTACGCCGCCGCGGCCGCCGGTCTCGACGCTGCGGAGCGGGCCTTCGCCGGCCTGGACGACAAGTCGGGACGGGCCCGGGTGCTGCACCTGCGCGGGACCCTGGCCTCCCAGCAGGGCGACCCGGCAGCGGCGCGGGCGGCGTACCAGGAGAGCCTCGACCTGCGGCAGGCCGAGGGCGACGCCGAGGGCGTGGCGGCGATGCTGACGAACCTGGCGCTGTGCGCCGAGGACGAAGGCGACCTGGACGAGGCCGAGCGGATCGGCCGCGACGCGCTCGAGCGACTGGGCACGCTGAGCGACCGCAAGACGGAGTCGGTGGCGCTGGTCAACATGGGGATGCTGGCGCTCGAGCGCGACGACCTGACGCTGGCGCGGGAGCGCTTCAGGGAGGCACGGGCGCTCGCCGAGCTCATCGGTGACCCGTGGATGGTGGCGATCGTCGGTCACAACCAGGGCAACGTGGACCGGCAGGTGGGCGAGCTCGGCGCGGCGGCCGGGCACCTGCGGGCGTCGCTGGATGCCTACGCCGAGCGCGACGACCGGTGGTACCTCGCCCAGGTGCTCGAGGACATCGCCCTGTGGCTGCTGACCGACGGCGGGACCGCCACCGAGGCCCACGACCACGGTGCCGTCGCGCTGGTCGCGGCGGCCGGCACGGTGCGCACCGAGATCGGTGCGCCCCGCTTCGCCGCGGCGGAGGCCGAGCTGGAGGAGGCGCTCGCGCCGGTACGGCGTCGGCGGAGCGTGACGGCGCAGGCAGACGCGATCGAGGCGGGGGAGAGCTGGACGCTGGCCGAGGCGGTCGAGATGGCGAGGCGACTGCTGGACAGCTGACAGCGGCGCGAGGGCAGCATGCACGGCGCGGCTGTTGGTCGCGTGCCAGGGCGTCCGTTTGGTGCCGATGGGCGGGGTAGTCAGGACTGAGGTCACTCGGACAAGCAGGACACACCGGGTTAGGTTGACCGCGCCCTCGAGGGGCGCCCACTGCTGGGGGCTCGGAGGCGACCCGGAGGAAGTGCGCCATGGCGTGGTCAGCGAGGACGGTTCGTCCAACTCTGCGGGACCGGCGCTTGCGCCGGGGGACCGTGTCGACGGCACTGACTTCCTTGCTGCTGGGGCTGCTGACCGTGGTGGCCTTCCCGCTCGCTCCGACGGCGTTCGCCGACGACGGTGGCTGGGCAGTCACCGAGCAACCGGGGGAGACCGTGACCAGCCTCTCCTCCGGCGAGGACTCCGCGGCCGGCATGACCTACTCCATGTCGCCAGCAGGCCTGGGAGCCGACCGCAGCTGGGTCTTCGAGCGGACGATGACCGAAGGGGGCGGCGAGGACGAGGGCGGGGTCCGTGAGGTCCGGGTCCCGTGGTCGTGGGAGGGCTTCCACGCCTACTTCCAGGTGACGGCTAAGCTCGAGGCCTTCGTGGTCGAGCCGGGCGGTGCCCGGACCTCGACATCGCTGGTCGACGCCGGCCCCGCGAGCTGCTGCAGCTCACCGTCGGCAGGCTTCTCCTACGGTGGTCTGGCCAGGTTCGACGTGGCGCCCGGGGACCGGTACGGCTTCCGGCTGACCGGCCGCAACAGCGACTCCACCAACGTGCTCAACGGCACCTTCACGCTGAGCACCAAGCCCTACCTGGAGAGCCTGGGAAGCGACAACCGCCAGTGGACCCAGGCGACCGACGTCCTGCCGCCCCCGCCGGATGCGGAGGGCGTGCAGGCGCAGGCCCTCGCGGACGAGGCGGGCGACCCGGCGACCGCGACGGGATCGAAGCAGGACCGGATCCGCGAGTCAGGGGAGTCGCGATGGTTCAGGGTGCGGGTGACCCCCGGACAGACGGTGAGCGCGACCCTGCGCGGTCTGCCGGCGGACTACGACCTCGCTCTCTACGGCGACATCCAGGAGGCTCTCGACCGCCTGACCAGCAATCCAGACGTCACGAACCTCGCGGCCGGTGCCTCGGCCGGCACCGCCGGCAGCGGCACGCAGATCCCCGAGTTCCCCGAGCTGGTGACGGAGGGGACGCTGGGACCGGCGCCGTCGAACACGTCCGGTCCGAGCTTCGCCCCCCGGGCCTACGCGCCGCGCGCCTACGCCCCGCGCGCCTACGCCCCTCGGGCGTACGCGCCGCGCGCCTACGCCCCGCGCGCCTACGCGCCGCGGGCCTACGCCCCCGCGTCCTTCGACCCGGCCATCGAGACCAACGCGGACTTCCAGCAGGCCTTCACGACCGCGCAGGAGCAGAGCCTGATCGCGGTCTCCTCGAGGTCCGGTCTCGGTGTCGAGACGGTCTCGGCACGGTCGGGCAACACGGACGGCTTCTACTACCTCCGGGTCCAGGGGCACGACGACGACGACTTCTCCGACGACCAGGACTTCACCGTCGAGGCCACGGTGACCGGCGGCGAGGAATGCGCGAGGGTGACTCCTTCGAGCATGCCCGCCTGGTCGGGAGAGGACGCTGCGGGTGGGTCCGACACCCTCGTCCTCACCGACACCATCGGCTTCCAGGGTGCCGACGGCGACTCGGTCGCCGACATGACCACCGCTCTCGGTGAGCTCGCGAGAGCGGAGAACGGCACCGTCCTCGACCTTGCCCGGTCGCCGCGGGTCCAGGCGCTCAAGGAGCAGGCCGACCTCAACCTCGGCTGTCCCTACGCCGTGAACCTGGTCGCGCAGGCGGTGGACGACCTCGTCGACGTGCACCGGACCGGCGACACCACGTCCGTCGTGGTCGCAGGTGGTGACGACATCGTGCCCTTCTTCCGCTACCCAGACCTCTCCGGTCTGGCGCCCGAGAGTCAGTTCAAGGACACGATGCTGGCGGGCACCGCCGCCGGCGAGAGCCTGGCCCAGGACCAGCTGCTCAGCCAGGACGCGTACGGCTCGCGCACCGACGTGACGATCGCGGGCGCGATCCTGCCGGTGCCCGACCTCGCGGTCGGTCGCCTGGTCAAGTCGCCCGCCGACATCACGGCCACGGTGGCGCACCACCTCGCCCGGACCGGACCGATCGTGCCCTCCAGCTCGCTGGTCACGGGCTACGACTTCCTGATCGACGCGGCCGAGGCCGTCAACGACGAGTTCCGTGCCGCCGTGGACGACGGAGACTCAGCGACGACGGAGCGCGTCGACGAGCTCATCGCTGCGCCGGGTGAGGCCTACGAGGACTCGTGGACCGCCGACATGCTCCGCGACGCCCTGCTGGACCCGGAGAACCGGCACGACCTCGTCTACCTTGCCGGACACTTCAACGCCAACCAGGCCCTCGCGGCCGACTTCGCGACCCACATCGATGCGGACGAGCTGGAGCCCGTGGACGGCCAGCCGCTCCTCCTCGAGGACACGCTCGTGCTCAGCGCGGGCTGCCACTCCGGCTACGGCGTCGTACCCGGCGACGAGAAGAACGCGCATCCCTACGACTGGGCCCAGGCGATGGCCCAGCAGCGCGCGCTGCTCATCGGGGGCACCGGCTACCAGTACGGCGACACCGAGTTCCTCGAGTACAGCGAGCGGGTCTACCTGAACATCGCGCGCGAGCTGCGACGTCCCGGGGACGATGCGGTCGCGGTCGGCGAGGCCCTCATGGAGGCCAAGCGCGACTACCTCGCGTCGCTGACAAGCGTGACCGGCATCGACCAGAAGGCCGTCATGCAGGCCACGATGTACGGCCTGCCGATGGCTGCGGTGGACGCTCCGGGCCGCCGGAGCCCCGAGGTGTCCTCGGAGCGCCCCGACCCGCGCTCCGTGCCGGACGGAACGCCCGGCGCGACGCTCGGCCTCGACACCGCCGACATCGACTACGACACCGACGTGCGTGAAGCGACCAAGACCGTCGACGTCCGCACGAACGACCCGGGCCTTCCCTCAACGCTGCAGCTGTCGTGGCTGAACGGCGATGACGGCGTCAGTGTCTCCCCCGGTGAGCCGGTCCTGCCCAAGCAGGTGGAGGACGTGACCGCCCAGGACACCGTGCTGAGAGGTGTCGGATTCCGGTCCGGCGACTACGCGGACACCGGAGGCACCATCCCGCTGACCGGCGCTCCCGCCGTCGAGTCCAGCACCCCGCACACCTCGTTCGAATCACCGGTCTGGTTCCCGCAGAGGTTGGCCACGCCCAACTACTTCGACTCGCTGGTGAGCTCCCAGGAGAACGGTCGGACGTCCTTGGTGCTGACCCCGGCGCAGTACCGCACCGAAGGTGCGACCGCGGCGGCTGCCGTGCCGAGAAACACCCGACGGGCCTTCTCGAACCTGGGCTTCCGGCTGTTCTACGCCGGCGACACCACGACAGCGGGGAACAACGCTCCCTACCAGGCTGCCGCGCCTTCGCTGTCGGAAGTGACAGGGGCCGTCAACGACCGCGAGGTCACGGTGAGCGCTCGGGTCACCGGTGACCCGTCCGCCGGCGTGCAGGAAGCCTGGCTGACCTGGACCGGGGAGCGTCCCTCCGACGCCGGCCACGGGACGTGGCGATCGATCGACCTCGTGCAGGACCCGCTCGACACCACCCGCTGGAGCGCCACCTTCCCGCTGCCCGACGACCAGAGCGCGGCCGGCCTCCGCTTCCTGGTGCAGGCGGCGAACGGCGTCGGTGCGGTGTCGCTGGACGCCGCCGACGGAAACGGCTACCGGCTGGCGGAGAGCGGCGTCGACGACTCACTGGTCGACCTGAGCGGCATCGGCGCAGTCGACTCGTTCGACGACCTCGTGGCCCGGGTGACCGACTCGTCGGGCAGCGTCCTGGCGGACCGCGGCGTCAACTTCACCCTGACGCGTGGGGACCTCATCCTCACCTCGGTCGGCACCACCGACGCGGACGGCGTGGCGCGGATGCCGGCGCCGCTGGTCAAGGACTCGCTGACCGAGTTCGAGAAGATGCCGTCCGGCGCGGTCACCCTGGCCGCCCAGGTGCTGCCGCCGATCGGGAGCACGCTGCTGCCCTCGGAGCCGGTCAGCAGGAACCTCGTCATCGACGGCGCCACCATCACGCTCACGCCGGCAGCGACGGGCACCGCGATGGCGCGCGCCGGCACGGCGTACGGCGGTGGGACGACGGCGACGGTGACCGACGCTCGCGGTGTGGTTCCCGGGGCCGAGGTGGCCTTCACCTTCCCCTCGTCGGAGCCTCGCGCCGGCTTCCCGGTTCCCGGGTCGAGGACGGCAACGACGTCGACGTGGACGGGAGCCACCGGCGCCGACGGGACCGTGACGGCACCTGCCCCACGTGCTGGGAGCGTGGTGGGCGGGTTCGACCTCACCGTCACGACGCCCGGGGCAGTGGCGGCCGTACGCCGGCACACGGCGCAGTACGGCTTCAGCGCGTTCGGCTCGCCGGTGAAGGGGGACAAGGTGTCGGGCAACGCGACCAGCACCGTGCCGCTCAAGGTCTCGGCGCTGGACGCCGCGGGTCGGAAGATTCCGGACGCCGAGGCGGCGGCGCTGGTGTCCGCCCGGACGGTGCGCGTCAGCTGGGCACGGACCGCCGGCAAGGTCGGCGCCGCGTCGGGGTCCACGGACACTCTGGCGCGCTACCTGGCGGACAAGGACTTCTTCCAGGCCGACCTGAAGCCGTCGAGCCTCGGCTGGGGGAGGGGCACCTACGTGGTGCGGGTGGTCGTGCTCGACCAGCTGCCCGCGGCTTCCGGGTTGCCCCCCTTGCACCTCGGGGCCAGCAGGGCGGTGACGATCACCGTGTCGTGACGTGCGGCGGGCGGCTCAGTCGCGACGGAAGCGCTGGGTGAGCCACTCACCGAAGCGGAACGCCGCGATGGGCACGATCATGAGCACGACGAGCATGACCACGAGCAGGCAGAGCAGCAGGATGCCTTCCACCTCAGGCCCCGCTGATGCCCTCGGGACCACCGGCCTGCTCATCGAACGACTCGTGCTCGATGAGGTGCAGCACTGGGACACCGAGCTTGCGGCGCGCCCGCGACGTCCAGTCGAGGTGGAAGAACTCAGCCACCACGTGCGGGCGGGTCAGCACGATGACCTCGGCGGCGTCGACAGCGCGCGCCTTGGTGACGAGGGCATCGATGGGCTCGGCGGTCACGACGTCGCCCGTGATCTCGGCGTCGAGCGTGGTGAACGCCTCGACCGACGCCCGCACCTCGGCGCGGGCATGGTCGAGCAGATCGTCCTGGATGCCGGCGAGGTCCTGGCTGTCGAAGGCGACGGGCGTGGCCATCATCGTCTCGCCGGTCGACAGCGAGCCCATCGCCGACTCGACCCTGGCGGCGGCGTCCTCGACGGGGAGCAACAGGTGGTAGCGCAGCGGCGCAGGGGCGTCGTCGTGGAGGCCGCGGACCTGGCGGGCGTCCTGCTCGGTGAGGCCCTGCTCGGCCAGCAGCACCACGTCGTACGTCGTCGGCTCAGTCATCGGTCCAGGGTAGTGGGCTCGGCGCGCGCAAGCCCTGCCCGGGGGACACAGCACGGCGAGCTCAGCCGCCGAGGACCTCGGCGAGGTCGTAGGACACCGGCTCCTCGAGCTGCTCGTAGGTGCACGAGGACGGCTCACGGTCGGGCCGCCAGCGCTTGAACTGGGCGGTGTGGCGGAAGCGCTCGCCCTCCATGTGGTCGTAGCCGACCTCGACGACGCGCTCGGGCCGCAGCAGCTGGAAGGACAGGTCCTTCCCGGCGTTCCACCGGCTGACGTTGGCCTGCGCCGCCTTGCCGCCGGAGGCGGTCACCTCCGACCACGCCCCCCACGGGTGGTCCTCCGGCCCGCACACCAGCGGCTGGAGCTCGTCGTACAGCTCGCCGCGCCGCTTCTCGGTGAACGATGCCGACACCCCGATGTGGCGCAGTGCTCCCGCGTCGTCGTACAGCGCGAGCAGCAGCGAGCCGAGCAGCGGTCGCTGCTCGGTGGAGCTCTTGTGGAGCCGGTAGCCGGCGACCACGACGTCGGCGGTGCGCTCGTGCTTGATCTTGAGCATCGCGCGCTTGTTGGGCTCGTACGCACCACGCAACGGCTTGGCCACGACCCCGTCCAGCCCGGCGCCCTCGAACTGGTCGAACCACTCCTCGGCCACCGCCCGGTCGGTCGTCGTCCGCGTCAGGTGAACGCCGGCGGGCGGCGACGACAGGGCGGCCTCCAGCCGCTCCCGGCGTACGGCGAGGGGGCGGCCGGTCAGGTCCTCGTCGCCGAGCGCCAGCACGTCGAAGGCGACGTAGCGCGCCGGCGTGGTCTCGGCCAGCATGCTGACCCGCGACCCGGCGGGGTGGATGCGCTCCTGCAACGTGTCGAACTCGAGGCGACCGTCGCGCGCGACCACGATCTCGCCGTCGAGCACGCAGCGCTCGGGCACGCCGGCCGAGCGCAGCGACCGCGACCACCTCGGGGAAGTAGCGCGTCAGCGGCTTGGTGTT
Organism: uncultured Actinomycetota bacterium; assembly: GCA_963721555.1. Lineage (GTDB taxonomy): Bacteria > Actinomycetota > Actinomycetes > Propionibacteriales > Nocardioidaceae > Marmoricola_A. The sequence continues at coordinate 994,493 of CAVRJU010000009.1, forward strand.
GCGACTGGCCAGCTCGACCTCGTCGCCGTCCCTGAACACGAGGCAGCGGAAGCCGTCCCACTTCGGCTCGAAGAGCAGACCCGGGTGCTCGTCGTCGGTGAACGTGGCCGGGTCGGGCACGCCCTTGACGGACTTGGCGAGCATCGGCTGCACGGGCGGCATGACGGGCAGGTCCATGGCGAGAGCGTATGACGACGCCCCGACAGCTACCGGGGAAGACCGGCGCGGATCAGCGCAGCAGCAGGTGGATCGCGGTGTCGAGGTGCTTGGTGACGTCCTGGGCGCTGGCGCGACCGGTCACCCAGTGCACGAGGGAGGCGAGCCAGACGTCGCCGACCACCTGGGTGATCGCGATCTCCTCCTCGGTCGGCTCGTGGTGGTCGAAGGTCTCCGGGTCGGCCATCGCACGCAGGAGCAGCGTGGTGACCTGCGTGCCGACGGCGTGGATCTCGGCGGTGACCGAGGCGTCGGCGAACATGAACGCCCGCGTGAGCGCCTCGGTCAGGTGCGGGTCCTGCTGCAGCGTGCGTGTCGCGCGCCGCAGCACGTGCGTGACGCGTTCGGCGGGGGAGTCGCCGAGGACGACGCGCTTGTCGATGCCCCGGTTGGCGCGCTCGAGCTCGCGGCCGAACGCTGAGACCAGCAGGTGGATCTTCGAGGGGAAGTAGCGGTAGAGCGTGCCGAGGGCGACGTCGGCCTGCTCGGCGACCGCACGCATCTGCACCGCGTCGAAGCCGCCCTGGCTGGCGAGCGCGACGGTGGCGTCGAGGATCCGGGTGCGTCGCTCCCGCTGGGCGCTGGAGCCCGGGCCGTCGTGGGGGAGTGAGCTGGTGCTGCTCATCGGAGCGACCCTTCCACACCGCGCGGAGGACAGACTCGAGGGCTGGAGCCGGTGCGGGCCCGCCCGCGTCCCGTCGTAGGCTAGCACCGGCTGAGCGTGGAATCAGAACACGTTCCAGTTTGTCACGGTCGGGCTGCACCCCGACGGGCGCACCACACCCGAGAGGCCGCACTCCCCTTGATGCCGTTGAGAATCGCGCTCCTGTCCTACCGCAGCAAGGCCCACGTCGGGGGTCAGGGCGTCTACCTCCGCCACCTCTCGCGCGAGCTCGTGGCCCTCGGCCACCAGGTCGAGGTCTTCTCCGGCCAGCCCTACCCCGAGCTGGATCCCGGTGTCGGTCTGACGAAGGTGCCGAGCCTCGACCTCTACCGCGAGCCCGACCCGTTCCGGGTCCCGAGGCTGCGCGAGCTCCGTGACCTGGTGGACGTCTACGAGTTCCTGGCGATGTGCACCGCCGCCTTCCCGGAGCCGCGGACCTTCGCGATCCGGGTGGCCCGGGTGCTGCGCGGTCGACGCGACGACTTCGACGTGGTGCACGACAACCAGACGCTGGGGTACGGGATGCTGCGCATCGCCGCGGACCTGCCGCTGGTCACGACGATCCACCACCCGATCACCTTCGACCGCCGGGTCGACCTGGCCCACGCCTCGGGCCGCCAGAGGCTCAGCCTGCGTCGCTGGTACTCCTTCCTGCGCATGCAGGGCAAGGTCGCCCGCCAGCTGCCGCAGATCCTCACGGTCTCGGAGAGCAGCAAGCGCGACATCGCCCGCGACTTCGGTGTCGACCCCGAGCGGCTCGAGGTCATCCCCCTCGGTGTCGACGAGGGCTTCCGTCCGCCGTCCGGCCCGCGGGTGCCCGGCCGGTTGCTCGCGATGGCGTCGGCGGACACCCCGATGAAGGGCGTGGCCACCCTGCTCGAGGCGCTGGCCAAGCTGCGCACCGAGCGCGAGGTGTCCCTGGTGCTCGTGACCCGACCGTCCCCGGGTGGCCGCACCGAGCAGCTCATCGAGCGTCTCGGCCTCGAGGACTGCGTCAGCTTCGTGTCCGGCGTCTCCGACGCCGAGCTCGTCGAGCTGATGGGCTCGGCCGAGGTGGCCTGCGTGCCGTCGCTCTACGAGGGCTTCTCGCTGCCGACCGCCGAGCTGATGGCCTGCGCCACCCCGCTGGTCGTGAGCAGAGCCGGAGCGATCCCCGAGGTCGTCGGCCCCGACGGCGAGTGTGCCGACCTCGTCACCCCCGGCGACGTCGGCGAGCTGTACGACGCCCTCGGCGCACTCCTCGACGACCCCGAGCGCCGGGCGCGCATGGGCGCCGCGGGGCGCCGCCGCGTCGAGGAGCTCTTCAGCTGGCGCGCGGTCGCCGAGGCCACCGCTGCGGCGTACCAGCGGGCCGTGGACCGGCACGCCGCGTCGACCACCCGCACCGCCGGCGCCGGCGCGCGCTGACCTCCGACTGCACACCGACCAGAACGATGACGACCACCCACGTGAGGAAGTGCCGATGCTGACCGTCGACTTCGACCGACTCGGGCTCCGGGCCGGGGAGCGGGTCCTGGACATGGGCTGCGGCGCGGGCCGCCACGCCTTCGAGATGTACAAGCGCGGGGCCGACGTCATCGCGCTCGACCAGGACGCCGACGAGCTCGCCACCGTGAGCGAGTGGTTCGCCGCGATGCGCGAGGAGGGCGACCTGCCCGTCGGCGCCGAGGCCGACGTCAAGCAGGGCGACGCGCTCAACCTGCCCTTCCCCGACGGCGACTTCGACCGCGTCGTCGCCTCCGAGGTGCTCGAGCACATCGGTGACGACGACGGCGCCATCGCCGAGCTCGTCCGCGTGCTGCGCCCCGGCGGCACCATCGCCGTGACGGTGCCGCGCTGGCTGCCCGAGAAGGTCTGCTGGGCGCTGAGCGACGCCTACCACGAGGTCGAGGGCGGTCACGTGCGCATCTACCGCGGCAGCGACCTGGTCGCGAAGCTGGAGGCGGCCGGGCTGCGCCTCACGGGACGCGACCACGTCCACGGCCTGCACTCGCCCTACTGGTGGCTCAAGTGCGCCGTCGGAGTCACCCACGACGACCACCCCGCGGTGAAGGCGTTCCACCGGGTGCTGGTGTGGGACATCGTCAAGCGCCCGCTGGCGACCCGGCTGGCCGAGAGGGTGCTGGACCCCCTGCTGGGCAAGAGCATGGTGCTCTACCTGCAGAAGCCCGAGACGGCGTGAGCGGCATGGGCGTCCCGCACGTCCCCGGGGTCATCACCGCCGACGCGGTCGAGGCGACGGCGGCCGCCGTCGCGCGCGTCCAGCAGGCCGACGGGGGCATCCCGTGGGCCGTCGGCGGGCACATCGACGTGTGGAACCACGTCGAGAGCGCGATGGGGATGCTCGTGGGCGGGCAGCGCGAGGCGGCCGAGGCGGCGTACGACTGGTGCCTGCGCACGCAGCGCGCCGACGGTTCCTGGCCGATGAAGACCGTGGGCGACACCGTCGAGGACGCCAGCGGCGAGACCAACATGTGCTCCTACCTCGCGGTCGGCGTGTGGCACCACTGGCTGCTGCTCCGAGACCTCGCCTTCGTACGTCGCACCTGGCCCGCCGTGCGCGCCGGGCTCGACTACACGACCGGTCTGCAGCTGCCCTTCGGTGGCATCGCGTGGTCGCAGCAGGACGACGGAGTGGTCAACCGTGAGGCGCTCGTCGCCGGCAGCTCGAGCACCTACCAGGCGCTGCGGGCCGGGCTCGCGCTCGCCGAGCTGGTGGGGGAGCCGCGCCCGGCCTGGGAGCTCGCGGCCGGCCGGCTGCGCCACGCCCTCGAGAGCCACCTCGACCAGTTCCTCGACAAGTCCACCTTCTCGATGGACTGGTACTACCCGATCCTCGGCGGACCCCTGCGCGGCGAGGCGGCGCGGGCGCGGCTCGACGGCCGGTGGGACGACTTCGTCGTGCCGGGCCTGGGTGCCCGCTGCGTCGACACGAACCCCTGGGTCACCGGCGCCGAGACGTGCGAGCTGGTGCTGGCCCTCGACGTCGCGGAGGACCCGCGGGCCCACGAGGTCTTCGCCGACATGCAGCACCTGCGCCACCCCGACGGTCTCTACTGGACGGGCTGGGTGTTCGGCGACGACGTCAACTGGCCCAACGAGCAGACGACGTACACCTCGGCCGCGGTGATCCTGGCCGCCGACGCCCTCTCGCGCACCACCGCTGCCTCGGGCATCTTCCGCGGCGACGGGCTCGGCCCGCACCCGGCACCGCTGGCCCTGCACTGCGCCTGCAGCCCGGACCAGGTGCTCACCTCGGGCTGAGACGGTCCCCGGCCTCGCCGCGGGCGCGACGCAGCGCACGCATCGAGCCCTGCACGCCGACCTCGTCGAAGCCGTTCTCGAGCGCGCGCAGGTAGATCTCGTACGGCGGTCGCCCGCCGTCGGCCGGGTCCGGGAACACGTCGTGGATCAGCAGCAGGCCACCGGCGCCCACCCACGGCGCCCACGACTCGAGGTCGGTGTGCGCGGGCTCCTCGCCGTGTCCGCCGTCGATGAAGAGCAGGGCGAGGGGGGTGCGCCAGTGCCGCGCCACGGTCGCCGAGCGGCCGACCACGGCGACGACCTCGTCCTCCAGGCCGGCCTCGGCGATCGTGCGACGGAAGACGGGCAAGGTGTCCATGAGCCCGGTGCCGGGGTCGACCAGCGTGGGGTCGTGGTGCTCCCAGCCTGCCTGGTTCTCCTCCGAGCCGCGGTGGTGGTCGACGGTGACCGCGGTCGCGCCGGTGGCCCGGGCCGCGGCCCCGAGCAGGATCGCGGACCTGCCGCAGTAGGTGCCGACCTCGAGCAGGGTCGCCGGAGCTTCGGCGTCCCCGCCCCGGCCCGCCTGCACGGCGTACGTGTGGAGGAAGCGCCCCTCGTCCTCGGGCATGAAGCCCGGCGCGGCACGGAAGGCCGCCAGCAGGTGCTCGTCCAGGGGCTGGGGCGCGGGGGTCTCGGGCACCGCGCCAGCGTAGGGGCCGCCAGCCTGCGGGCAGCGACCGGGAGCCCGCCGGCGCAGCGCCGGTAACGAGTTGGCCACACGGCACCCCCCGAAGGGGGTTGCGGCGGGCCCGACCGCAGTAGGGTGCCGGAATGGTGGAAGGGATCTACGTCCAGGGGGAATGGGTCCGGTCCGCGACCGACGCGACGAGGGAGATCCGGTGCCCCGCCGACTCCTCCCACGTCCGCGACGTCGTCGAGGGCACGTCCGAGCACGTCGGCGCCGCGATCGCCGCCGCCCGCGCGGCCTTCGACGACGGCGCCTGGAGCACCTCCTCGCCGTTGGAGCGCGGACGGGTCCTGCACCGCGTGGCCGACCTGCTGGAGCGGGACAAGGCCGCGGTCGCCCGGGCCGAGACCCTCGACACCGGCAAGCGGCTCGTCGAGAGCGAGTACGACGTCGACGACGTGGTCGGCGTCTTCCGCCACTACGGCAACCTCTCCGGCGAGAACGCCGGCCGGGTGGTCGAGACCGGTCGCTCCGACGTCGTCAGCCGCGTGGTGACCGAGCCGGTCGGCGTGTGCGCCCTCATCACGCCGTGGAACTACCCGCTGCTGCAGACCTCCTGGAAGGTCGCCCCGGCCATCGCCGCGGGCTGCACCTTCGTGCTGAAACCGAGCGAGCTCTCCCCGAGCACCGCGATCCTGCTCATGGACCTGCTCACCGAGGCGGGGGTCCCGCCCGGCGTGGCCAACCTGGTCACCGGCACCGGGCAGGACGTCGGGGTGCCGATGGTGGCCGACCCGCGGGTCGACCTGGTGTCGTTCACCGGCAGCCTCGCGGCCGGGCGCAGCATCATGGCCTCGGCCAGCGACACGGTGAAGAAGGTCGCCCTCGAGCTGGGCGGCAAGAACCCCAACGTCGTCTTCGCCGACGCCGACCTCGAGTCCGCCCTCGACATGGCCACGACGGCGGTGTTCCTGCACAGCGGCCAGGTCTGCTCGGCCGGGGCCCGGCTGCTGGTGGAGGAGTCCATCCACGACTTCTTCGTCGACGAGGTCGTGCGTCGGGCCGGGCTCATCGTCGTCGGCACTCCCTTCGACGAGGCCGCCGAGACCGGCGCGCTGATCTCCGCCACCCACCTGGCGAAGGTGGAGGCCTACGTCGCGGCCGGTCTCGCGGAGGGAGCCGTCCTGCGCTGCGGCGGCTCCCGCCCCGACGACCCGGCCCTCGCCGACGGGTACTTCTACCTGCCGACGGTCCTCGACGGCTGCCGCACCGACATGTCGGTCGTGCAGGAGGAGTCGTTCGGCCCGGTGCTGACCGTCGAGACGTTCCGCGACGAGGACGAGGCGGTGCGGCTCGCCAACGACAGCATCTACGGCCTCGCCGGCGCGGTCTGGACCCAGGACGCCGGCAAGGGCCAGCGCGTCGCCGGACGGCTGCGGATGGGCACGGTCTGGATCAACGACTTCCACCCCTACGTGCCGCAGGCCGAGTGGGGCGGCTACAAGCAGTCGGGCAACGGCCGCGAGCTCGGTCACCACGGTCTCGCCGAGTACACCGAGACCAAGCACGTCTGGCACAACATCGCCCCGGCCCCGCAGCGATGGTTCCCCAGCAGCGAGCGCCCGGATCCCCGGGCCGGCGCCGCGACCACCCCCCAGGAGGCATGAGCCCGTGAGCGCCAAGCGGTCGACCTACGACCACGTCATCGTCGGCGGGGGATCGGCCGGGTGCGCGCTCGGCAACCGCCTGAGCGCCGACGGCGCGAGCGTGCTCGTGCTGGAGGCGGGGCGCTCCGACCTCAGGATGGACCCCTTCATCCACATGCCGGCCGCGCTGCCGTACCCCATCGGCAACCGGCTCTACGACTGGAAGTACGAGTCCGAGCCGGAGCCCCACATGGGTGGGCGCACGGTCTACCACGCCCGCGGCAAGGTCCTCGGCGGGTCGTCGAGCATCAACGGCATGATCTTCCAGCGCGGCAACCCGCTCGACTACGAGCGCTGGGCGGCCGACCCGGGCATGGAGAGCTGGGACTACGCCCACTGCCTGCCCTACTTCAAGCGCATGGAGACCACGCTGGCCGGCGCCGACGAGTGGCGCGGCGGGAGCGGTCCGCTGGTGCTCGAGCGCGGTCCCGCCACCAGCCCGCTCTTCGGCGCCTTCTTCGAGGCCGTCCAGCAGGCCGGGCACCCGCTCACCGACGACGTCAACGGCTACCGCCAGGAGGGCTTCGCGAAGTTCGACCGCAACGTCCACAACGGCCGACGCCTGAGCGCGGCACGGGCGTACCTGCACCCGGTCCGCAAGCGGCCCAACCTGCGCGTCGAGACGCTCGCGATGGTCACCGGCCTCGAGATGGACGGCAACCGCGTCACCGGCGTGCGCTACCACCGGGCCGGCCGCGGCGACCACGTCGTGCACGCCGGCGAGGTCATCCTCTGTGGCGGCGCCATCAACACCCCGCAGCTGCTGCTGCTGTCCGGCATCGGCCCCCGAGCCGACCTCGAGGCCCTCGGCATCGACGTGGTCGCCGACCTGCCGGGTGTCGGTGCGAACCTCCAGGACCACCTCGAGGTCTACATCCAGTACGCCTCCAAGCAGCCGGTCTCGATCGGCCCCTGGCTCAAGCACCGGCACAAGCCGCGCATCGGCGCCGAGTGGTTGTTCCTGCGCAAGGGCGTCGGCGCCAGCAACCACTTCGAGGCCGGCGGCTTCATCCGCAGCAACGACGAGGTCCCCTACCCGAACCTGATGTTCCACTTCCTGCCCATCGCGATCCGGTACGACGGGTCCCAGCCGGCGTCGGAGCACGGCTACCAGGTCCACATCGGGCCCATGTACTCCGACGTGCGGGGCAGCGTGACCCTGAAGTCACGCGACCCCTTCGAGCACCCGGCGCTGCGCTTCAACTACCTCTCGACCGAGAACGACCGGCGGGAGTGGATCGAGATGGTGCGCGCGGCACGCGACATCCTCAACCAGCCCGCCTTCGACGCCTTCAACGCCGGTGAGCTCTCGCCCGGGCCGTCGGTCGAGACCGACCAGGAGATCCTCGACTGGGTCGCCAAGGACGCCGAGACCGCGCTGCACCCCTCGTGCACCGCCAAGATGGGCACCGGGGCGGACGCGGTGCTCGACCCGGCGACGATGAAGGTGCACGGGGTCGAGGGGCTGCGCGCCGTCGACGCCTCGGCGATGCCCTACGTGACCAACGGCAACATCTACGCCCCGGTGATGATGCTGGCCGAGAAGGCCGCCGACCTCATCCTCGGCAACACCCCGCTGCCTCCGCTCGACGTCCCGTTCTACCGCCACGGGACGGGCATGCCCCTCACCCCGCCGACGCCGCCGACCACGACGGCCTGACACGAAGGCATCCCGTGACCGAGACCCGCACCAGCCCCGAGCCCCGCACCCACGACGGCGGCGCCGAGCACCGCGCCGACCGGGGCTCCGGTCCCACCCGGGGCGGCAGCGCGCTCTCGGTGCAGAACCTCTGGAAGATCTTCGGTCCCACGGCCGACAAGATCATCGGGACCGCCGACGCCGACCTCTCGCGCGCCGAGCTCAAGGAGAAGACCGGCTGCGTGGTGGGCGTCAAGGACGTCTCCTTCGAGGTCGCCCCCGGCGAGGTCTTCGTGGTCATGGGGCTGTCGGGATCGGGCAAGTCGACGCTGGTGCGGTGCCTGACGCGCCTCATCGAGCCGACCGCCGGGCAGGTCCGTCTCGCCGACCACGACGTCACGGCCGCCTCGGACGCCGAGCTGCGCGAGCTGCGGCGTACCGACGTCTCGATGGTCTTCCAGCACTTCGGGCTGCTCCCGCACCGGCAGGTCATCGACAACGTCGCCTACGGTCTGGAGATCCGCGGCATCGGCAAGAAGGAGCGCCGCGCCAAGGCCGCCGAGGTGGTCGACCTGGTGGGGCTCACCGGCTACGAGACGTCCTACCCCGACCAGCTGTCCGGCGGCATGCAGCAGCGCGTGGGGCTGGCGCGGGCGCTGGCCGGCGACCCGGGCATGCTGCTCTTCGACGAGCCGTTCTCCGCCCTCGACCCACTGATCCGGCGCGACATGCAGAACGAGGTCATCCGGCTGCAGGACGAGCTCAAGAAGACGTGCGTGTTCATCACCCACGACCTGTCCGAGGCGCTCAAGCTCGGGGACCGGATCCTCATCATGCGCGACGGCGAGATCGTGCAGATCGGCACGCCGGACGAGGTGGTCGGCGCTCCCGCCGACGACTACGTCCGGGAGTTCACCAGCGACGTGCCCAAGGCCCACGTCCTGACGCTGAAGTGGGTCATGCGCGACCCCACCCCGGAGGACTCCCTCGAGGGGCCGGTGATGCCGCAGACCACGATCGTGCAGGAGGCGGCCCAGGCGGCGCTGGCCTCCGACCACCCCCTCCGCGTGGTCGACGACCAGGACCACCTCATCGGCATCGTCGACGACGCCGCGATCCTGCGCGTGGTGGTCGCCGAGGACTCCGGCTACACCGCCCGGCGCACCACGGCGGCGGAGCGCCGGCACGGCGGGAGCGACGTCGTGACGATGCTCCAGGACCGGCCCACCAGCGACAGCCGGCCGGGTCCGGCCCCCGAGCGGCGACCGGACCTGCGGGAGCGGTGGCGCCTGCTGCCGACCGCCCTCAAGACCGGGGTCGTCCTGGTCCTCTGGCTCGCGGTGTGGCTGGTCCTCCGGGGCCAGGACACGCTCGTCCTCCCGGGCCGCGACAGCACCGCGGTGCACGACTGGCTCACCGGCTTCCGCGACGACCTGCTCGCCAGCCGCGACACCAACGTCTTCATGCAGCTCACCGGGGTGGTCTCGGACGGGTTCTCCACACTCATCGAGTACCTCCAGGGACTCGTCGCGGCTCCCGCCTTCCCACGCCCGGTGCCCGAGATCGGCTGGCTGGGCGTCGTCGCGCTGGCCACCTGGGCCGGGTTCGCGATCGCTTCGTGGCGCATCGCCGTGCTCGTGGCCGCCTCGTTCCTCTCCTTCGGCCTGCTGGGCTACTGGGAGGAGTCGATGGACACGCTGCTGGTCACGCTGTCGTCGGTGGGGGTGGCGGTGCTCGTGGGCATCCCGCTGGGGATCCTCATCGGCCGGCGGCGGTGGGCCGAGAACGTCGTCACGCCGGTGCTCGACGTCATGCAGACGATGCCGACGTTCGTCTACCTGATCCCGGTGGTGCTCTTCTTCGGCATCGGCACCTCCGGGGCGGTCGCCGCGACCATCATCTACGCGCTGCCGCCCGTCATCCGGATCACCGGCCACGGCATCCGCACGGTCTCGACCACCACGATCGAGGCCAGCGACTCCCTCGGGCAGACCGGTTGGCAACGGCTGCGGCACGTCCAGCTGCCGATGGCGCGCAAGACCATCATCGTCGGCATCAACCAGACCACGATGGCCGCGCTCTCGATGGTGGTGCTGGCCGCCTTCGTCAACGGCCCCGGTCTCGGTGAGCCGGTGCTCGAGTCCCTGCGCATCCTCGACATCGGGCGCGGCTTCGTGCCGTCGCTGGCCATCGTGGTCATGGCGATCATGCTCGACCGGAGCACGACCGCGGCCAGCGAGCGCCGCGAGCGGATCGCGCGCTCCGGCGGGGAGGACGTGCGCCGCCGCCGGACGATCCTCGCGGTCACCGGCGCCCTGGCGATCGGGGCGGTCCTCTACTCGCGCTACAGCCTCTGGGCCGCCGAGTTCCCCGAGACCTCCGTCGGCTCGACGCTGGCGGACTGGACCAACACCGTGGTGCGCGGCTTCACCGACAACTACTCCTCGGTCACGTCCTCGATCAAGGACGGCATCACCGCCGTCACGATCAACCCGCTGGAGGCGTTGATCGCCGAGTCGCCGTGGTACCTCATGGCCGCGGTGATCCTCGCCCTCGGCTTCATCCTCGGCGGGTGGCGCGTGCTCCCGGTCGTCGTGGCCTGCCTGGCCGGGCTCCTCCTCCTCGACCTGTGGAACGACGCCATGGTGACGTTGACGATGGTGCTGGTGGCCACCGCGATCGTGATGGTGCTGGCGCTGGTCGTCGGGGTGTGGATGGCGCGCTCGGCCCGCGCCGACCTCGTCATCCGACCCGTCCTCGACGCGGCGCAGACGATCCCGCCGTTCGTCTACCTGCTGCCGTCGCTGGCGCTCTTCGGGCCCGGCCGGTTCGCGGCCATCGTGGCCGCGATCGTCTACTCCGCCCCGGTCGCGATCAAGCTGGTCACCGACGGCATCCGCGGGGTGCCGGAGACGACGTTGGAGGCGTCGCGGTCCACCGGCACGTCCCGGTGGCAGGAGATCCGCAAGGTCCAGATCCCCATGGCGCGCGGCTCGCTGGTCCTGGCGGCCAACCAGGGTCTGCTCTACGTGCTCTCGATGGTCGCCATCGGCGGCCTGGTCGGCGCCGGCGCACTCGGGTACGCCGTCGCGCTGGGCGTCTCGCGCAGCGAGGAGTGGGGCAAGGGCATGGCCGCCGGCATCTCGATCGTGCTGCTCGGGATCATGCTCGACCGCATCATGCGCGGCGCGGCGCGGGTGAAGGCCGACCCGCTTGCGGGGTCGGGCACGACCTCCAAACCGCCCGTTTCGCCCGGTACCTGACCGTCCCGGTGGCAAACGTGACGCAGTTGTGACCGTTGCGTGCTCGGCCAGCGAGCGGGGCCGGTGGAGAGTGGCAGCAGCGACTGGGAGCCGGTCGACGACGAAGGGGAACGACATGCGGAGAAGCACCGCCCGATCGTGGGGAGCCGTCTCCCTCGCCGCGGTGACAGCGCTGGGGCTGTCCTCGTGCGGCGGGGGTTCCATCGACGAGGCCACCGAGGCCAACGAGGAGCAGGCCGCGCAGAGCGGCGGCGACTGCGGCGACCTCAACATGGCCATCAACCCGTGGGTCGGTTTCGAGGCCAGCGCCTACGTCGTGGGCGAGCTCGCCAAGAGCGAGCTCGGCTGCACCGTGGAGTACAAGAACCTGAAGGAGGACGTCGCCTGGCAGGGCTTCGGCACCGGTGACGTCGACGTCGTCATCGAGGACTGGGGGCACCCCGACCTGGAGAAGAAGTTCTTCGAGGGCCAGGGCGACGGCTCCGCGATGGACATGGGGCCGAACGGCAACGTCGGCATCATCGGCTGGTACGTCCCGCCGTGGCTGGCGGAGGAGAACCCCGACATCCTGGACTGGGAGAACCTCAACAAGTACGCCTCCGAGTTCGCCACCTCCGAGTCCGGCGGCAAGGGACAGTTCCTCGGCGCGGACCCGTCGTACGTGCAGTTCGACGAGGCGATCGTGAGCAACCTCGACCTGGACTTCGAGGTCGTGTTCTCCGGCAGCGAGGCGGCCAGCATCGAGGCGTTCCGCAAGGCCGAGCAGAACAAGGAGTTCCTCATCGGCTACTTCTACGAGCCGCAGTGGTTCCTCTCCGAGGTGCCGCTGGAGAAGGTCGCGCTCCCGGAGTACACCGAGGGCTGCCAGGACGACCCGGCGGAGGTCGACTGCGACTACCCGGAGACCGAGCTGAAGAAGATCGTCGGCACGGACTGGGCCGAGTCGGGCGACACCTCGGTGGGCCTGGTCGAGAACTTCGAGTGGACCAACGACGACCAGAACACGGTCGCGAAGTACATCGCCCAGGACGGCATGTCCCAGGAGGACGCCGCGGCGAAGTGGATCGAGGAGAACCCCGACGTCTGGGAGCCCTGGCTCCAGTCGTGAGCCTCCTCGCGGGCTGAGCACGCAGACGGGCCCCGGAGCAGCCGCTCCGGGGCCCGTTCGCGTGCGTGGCTCAGTCGCGGACGATGCTCATCTCGAGCGTTGCGGTGTGGATGTCGAGCCGGTTCAGCAGGCTCGCGTCCTCCACGCTGTCGATCTGACGGGGCAGCGAGCACGCGGCTCTCAGCGCCTGGTCGTGCTCTCCGCGGGAACGGAGCAGGTCGACGAGATCCTGTCGGTCAGCGTTCATGGTGTGTCCCTCCTCACACACTGCCTACCCGGCCATGTGACCAGCCAATCGACCAGGACGCGTTGTCAGTCGAGGGTCGGTCCGTGTCGGTCATGACCGGACGACGCGTCGATCGGGTCGGAACGCTCCCAGTCACCGGCTCCGGCGGGGGAGCCGTCGGCGTGCGCGCCCGTCCGAGCAGCGTGCACCCATCGCAGGAACCGCTCGGCGCTGCGCACGGAGTGCTGGCTGCGCACCGAGGGGAACACGTCGAACGCGTGCTGGGTGCCGGCGAGCTCGGTGTAGGCCACCGGCTGGTCGGTGGCCTCGCGCAACGCCTGCACGAACGTCCGGGCCTGGGCGACCTCGACGAGGGTGTCGTTGGCGCCGTGGATGACGTAGAAGGGCGGCGCGTGCGGGCCCACCCGGAGCAGCGGAGAGCCCTTCTCGAAGGGCTCGAGGTCCTCCTCGGGGTCGGTGAAGAGGACCCGACGGGCGAGGAACCGGTCCCGCATCCGCAGCGCCGCCTTGCTGCCGGTGACGCCGGCGAAGTCGTAGATGCCGTAGAACGGCACGGCCGCCTGCAGCGTGGTGTCCGCCTGCTCGAACCCGGGCTGGTACTCCGGGTCGTTCGGGGTCAGCGCCGCCAGGGCAGCCAGGTGCCCGCCGGCGGACCCGCCCGTGATGGCGACGAACGACGGGTCGCCCCCGTGCTCGGCGATGTTCTCGCGGATCCAGGCGATCGCGCGCTTGACGTCGACGAGGTGCTCGGGGAACGCCACGCGCGGGCTGAGCCGGTAGTTCGGCGCGACGCAGACCCAGCCCCGCGAGGCCATGTGCTTCATCAGGGGGAGCCCCTGGTGGTCCTTCTCGCCGATGGTCCACGCCCCACCGTGCACCTGCAGCAGCACCGGCCGTCCCGGCAGGGCACCGTCGTCCGTGACCCCCTCCGGACGGTAGACGTCGAGCCGTCCGCGCCGGCCGTGGCCGGGGGCGTAGGTCACGTCCTTGACGACCTCGACGCCCGGGACGGGCAGGCGGAAGGGCCACACCAGCTGGCGGAGCGGCGTCCGCCAGTCGAGGTCGTCGTACTCCTGCCGGAGGCGGTCGAGGTGGTCGCCGCCGAGGCCCTCGTCCAGGCCCCGCTCGAACGCCGCCTGGGAGCGTCGGCCCTGCTGGGTGACGTGCGTGAGCGCGAGGGCGTTGAGCAGCCCGAGGAGCGGAGCGGCGCTGCGTCCGCGGGTGCGGCGGACCTCGAGAGCGCTGTCCGCGAGGGTGCCGGCGATGACGTGGGGAGCGAGCTCGGAGACCAGCCAGCCGGCGAACGTCGCCGGCAGGCTCGCGGCCGCGCCGGGCACCGGCTTGATCGCGTTCGCGGTGAGCACCGAGGTGACCAGCTGACGCCACAGGTAGGACATGGGCAGGACGATAACGACCGGAGGACGCCCGGGAGCCCGATCTGCTGACCTCGAACCCGGTCTGACCCCGGGTTGCCGTCCGGCTCTGGCGGGGCGACAGTGGAGGATGGCTGTCGATCCCGCCGCCCTGCTCGTCGCCGCGCTCCCGGAGCTGCGGGCTCACCCGACCGTGGCGCGGGTGCGGGCCTACTCGGCGGGTCGCGCCGTGGTCGACAGCGTGCGGGCCCAGGTGGTCTGGGAGCCCCGACGGGTGGTGCCGTGCTTCGCCGTGCCGCGCGACGACGTGGACGCCGCGCTGGTGCCCTACGACGGGCCGGTCGCCACCGAGCAGGCCGTGCCGCTCGCGGTCCCGGCACACGGTTCGAATGGGACGGGCAGAGCGGCGGTCCTGGATCCCCGGACCCCGTTCACCGCCCACAGCTGTCCGGGACGGTCCTGGACGTTGCGGTCAGGGGACGTCGAGCTGGCCGGTGCGGGCTTCACCCCCGACGACCCCGACCTCGCCGACCACGTGCTGCTCGACTGGGACTCCTTCGAGGAGTGGCGGGAGGAGGACGACGTCGTCGTCGGGCACCCGCACGACCCCTTCGACCGCATCGACTGCCGGCAGAGCTCACGTCACGTCCAGATATCCATCGACGGCACCGTGCTGGCCGACACCCGGCGCGCCGTGCTGCTGATGGAGACGCCGTTGCCGCTGCGCTTCTACGTCCCTGTCGACGACGTCGCGCAGCACCTGCTCGTGCCGTCGGAGACCCGGACCGTGTGCGCCTACAAGGGCACGGCGGTGTACTGGTCGGTCCGCACCGACGGACGTGCGCTGACGGATCTTGCGTGGACCTACCGCGCTCCGCTGAACGACGCCCTGCCGGTGCGCGACCTCGTCGGCTTCTTCACCGAGCGGGTGGACCTCAGCATCGACGGTCAGCGCGTGCCGCGCCCGGTCACGCCCTGGTCGTGAGCCCGGGGGCCGCGTCAGAAACCGCCGAAGTCCCCGCCGAAGTCGAAGCCCGAGTCGCCGCCGCCGCCCCAGTCACCGCCGCCGTCTCCGCCCGCGTCTCCGCCGGAGTCACCTGCGGCGTCGCCACCACCGCCGGCGTCCCCGGTGTCGAAGCCGTCGACCGGGGTGCCGTCCCAGCTGCTGGCGAGCAGGGTGCCGAGCAGGAAGCCGGGCAGCAGCCCGCCGGCGGCGTAGGCCCCGAAGTAGCCGGAGGCCCAGGGGGAGTACGCCGGTCCGGCCTGCCAGTAGGGCACCCGGCCCGCTCCCTGGGGAACCGTCCTGACGTCGGGCTCGGCGCCTTGCGCGAGCCGGTCGGCGTCGGCAGGACAGACGGGGATCTGCCGCTGCTGGCCGCCCGGGGGCGCCCACTCGACGTCGACGCTGGAGGGCCCGTGGGCGGGGTTGAAGAAGCACGGCGGACGGCGGGTGGGCAGGGGCCGGCCCTCGCGGCGCGCCCGCACGCACGCGACGGCGTAGCGGCCGTCCTCGAGCGCTGCTGTGACGTGACGTATCTCGTCGGGGTCCCCGAGCAGCTCGAGGGACCGGGAGGCCGACTCGTAGGAGTCGAGGGCGCGCTGCCAGTCCTGGAGCATCGCCTCGTCGGTGCTGCTCATCGCCACGTCGCCGTCGAGACGCTGCAGCTCCTCACCGAAGCGGGTCACGTCCTCCTGCGCCGTACGACGAGCCGCCTCCAGGTCCGCGGCGCGGACCGCTCGCGCCGACTGGCGGGAACCGCCGGCCCCGAGCGCGGTGCTCGAGCGGGAGCGGACGACGTACCAGACCGCCGCGAGGACGAGGACCAGCAGCAGGATCTCCATGAGATCAACGCTACCCGCGTCCCCGCAACGTTCAGTGCGACAATGGGACGACACATGAGCGACCAGCTGGTGTCGGTCATCGTGAAGTCGCCAGGAGGGTTCGACGTGGAGCACGGCAGCTGATGGCCGACGACCTCGAGCCTCCCGACTTCCACTTCCGGCTCGGCGAGGACACGCCGCTGCCCGACGACCCGGAGGCGCTGACCCAGGCCCGCAGCTTCCGTGACGTGCTCGGGCTGTTCGCCACCGGCGTCACCGTCGTGACGTCGATGCACGAGGGCGAGCCGGTCGGCATGACGTGCCAGTCCTTCGCCTCGGTGTCGCTGTCACCGCCCTTGGTCCTGTTCTGCCCCTCGCGGGCCTCACGCGCCTGGCCACTCATCCACCGCGCCGGTCACTTCTGCGTCAACATCCTCAGCGACGGCCAGCAGGAGCTGTCCAACGCGATGGCCACCAAGGGCAGCGAGAAGTTCGACGGTGTCGGCTGGAGCCTGTCGAAGACCGGCGCGCCGCTGCTCGACGACGTCGCCGGGTACGTCGACTGCACGGTGCAGACGGTGCACGAGGCAGGCGACCACTACGTCGTCATCGGCCGCGTCCAGGACCTCGGTCACGGCGATGCCCCGCGGCAGCCCGAGCCGTTGCTCTTCCACCGTGGGGGCTACACCGCTCTCCGCGAGACCTGAGGCGCTGCCGCGAGGTGTGAGGACCGCTGGTGGGTGGCGCGAAGTCGTGCGCATGCGGTTGTCGCAGCGGCCCGCCGTCGTCCGAGAGATGCAGGAGCAAGGCGTCCTGGTCTACGCCGGCGGACTGGTCGAGGAGCTCGAGGAGGCGGCCAGTGCGGACGCCACGAGCGGGGAGGTGGTCGTGACCGACGGGCCCTTCACGGAGACCAAGGAGTGGCTCGGAGGCCTGACCATCGTGGACGTGCCGGACGACGAGTCCGCTCGCACGTGGGCGGGGAGGATCGCCGTGGGCTGCGGCTGGCCCCAGGAGGTGCGCCGCTTCAAGGCCGGCTCGCTGCAGGCGCTCATGCCCTGACGAGGGCGCTCTCGTCGAGGTCGCGGTGGTGCCCGACGCCGGCGATGGTGAGGGTGATCTCGAGCTCGGCGAGGAGCGTCCGGAGCATGTGCGTGACGCCATCCTCACCGGCGAGCGCCAGCCCGTGCACGTAGGGGCGGCCGACGAGGACGGCGTCGGCTCCCAGGGCCAGCGCCCGGAAGCCGTCGGTCCCCGTGCGGGCACCCGAGCCGAACAGCACGGCGAGCTTGCCGGCGACGGCGTCCGCGATCTGCGGCAGGACGCTGACGCTCCCGTCGACTCCGGGGCCGCGCCGTCCGCGCTCGTTGGAGACGACGATGCCGTCGAAGCCGCGTCGGGCCGCCGTCCGGGCGTCCGGCACGTTCTGGATGCCGCCGAGGACGATCGGCCCGTCCCAGGCCTCGCGGATCGCCGTGAGCGGTGCCCAGCCCTGCCCGGGCTGCGGGGGCGAGAGCAGGAGGTGGGTGCAGCCGGTGGCCTGCGCGCGAGTCAGCAGCACGGGGTCGACGCCGCCCCTGTCCGGCCAGTCCAGGCCGAACCACCGCGGGCCGTCGGGTGCGGCCGCGGCGACCTCCTCGAGCGACCTGCTCGCGCGCGAGGAGTGGACGTAGGTGAGATCCAGGTCCGCGGCCGCTCGTGCGGTGGCGACCTCGCCGTCGGGGTGCGCCAGCCCCTGGCGTCCGACCGGGCCGAGGATGACCGGGGCCGGCATCTCCACGCCGAGCACCGTCGTGCTGAGGTCGCGCTCGTCGCGGTCGATGAACATCCGAGGCACGATCCGCAAGGCGGACAGCGCTCGCGCGTTCACTCGTACGGCGGCGGGGCCGCCCGCCCACGCGAGCAGATGCCGGCGCGCGGCCTCGGACAGCACGTCGTCCGCAGCTGACTCGAGGTCGGACAGGTTCGTGGTGAAGATCGGCTCGGTGCCCGTGCTCATCCCGGCGATGTAGATCTCGGACTGGTAGGTGCCGTACGGGGCGCCCGGACCGACGGGAAGCGGCGAGTCCGCCATGGGCAGGGGAGTGACAGCGCCGGCCGCCGCTCGGGGCGTGGCGAGCGCGGGCGCCGGGAGGAGGGTGGCCGCGGCGGTGGCGGCGGCGACCTCGAGGAAGTGACGACGAGTCTGCTCGGTCATGTCGGGGGCTCCGTTTCAGCGCGCGCGGGTCAGGGAGGAGCGGGAGAGCGTGCGGTGGCTGCGGTGGCCCGACTGGCGGACCTCCTCCTCGAGCTCGTCGACCAGGCTCCGCATGACCCGGCGGGTGCCCCTTTGTCCGTCCAGCGCGAGGCCGTACAGGTACGGCCGGCCGACGAGCACCGCGTCGGCGCCGAGCGCCACCGCCTTGAAGACGTCGCGGCCCGTGCGGATCCCGGAGTCGAAGAGCACCGGCATCGCGCCGTCGACCGCCTTCACGATCGGGGGCAGGGCGTCGAGCGACGCGATCGCCCCGTCGACCTGACGCCCGCCGTGGTTGGACACGACGATGCCGTCGATCCCGTTCTTGACGGCGAGCCGGGCGTCGCGTGGGCTCTGGATCCCCTTGAGCAGGATCGGGCCGTCCCAGTTGTCGCGGATCAGCGGCAGCTGGCTCCAGCTCAGGCCGGGGTTCTGGAAGACGCGTGCGAACTGGATGCCGGTCGCCAACGGGGAGGCCTCCGCAGGTGCGGGCATGTACTTGCGCCGGAAGACCGGGTCGCTCGTGTAGTTGGCGATGCCCTTGTTCTCGAGGAAGGGCGAGTAGCCGAGGTCCAGGTCGATCGGGCGCCAGCCGAGCAGCGTGGTGTCCAGCGTGATGACCAGGTGGGTGTAGCCGGCCGCCGCGGCGCGGCGCAGGAAGGAAACCGCCAGCTCGTCATCGGTGGGCCAGTAGAGCTGGTACCAGCGCGAGCCGTCCCCGTTGGCCGCCGCGACGTCCTCCATCTTGTAGGCGCCCTGCGTCGAGTGGATGTAGGTCAGCCCCAGCGCGGCTGCCGCGCGAGCGCTGGCGAGGTCGCCGTCCGGGTGCGCGAGCGTCTGCACGCCGACCGGTGCGAAGAGGAGCGGCGCGGGCATGCGCGTCCCCAGGATGGTGGTGGAGAGATCGACCTTCGCCGGCGCGGGGCCAGTGCGCGGCCGGACCCTCCAACGCCGGAACGCCGCGGCGTTGGCGCGCGTGGTGTCCCGGTCTCCCGCCCCGGCGCGGATGTATCCGAGGGCCTCGGGGCTCAGGTTGTCGACCGATCGCGCCTCCAGCTGCGAGAGGTCGCCGGTGATGGCCAGTTCGTTCGTCGTCACGTCAGACAAACGAGCCGTCCCGCCGTCTGGCTACGGGTTCAGTCAGAACGACTGCACGACAGCGGTATGCCCGGGCGGAGCCGCGGCGATCAGCCGAGCGCGCCGGGCGCAGTGAAGCCTTCTCGCCAGCTGGGGTAACGCGGCGTCCAGTCGAGCTCAGCTCGCGCCTTCGCATTCGATGAGCCCCTCTGGTGCTCGGCCATCTTCGCGATGAACTCGCCGGCAGCGAGGCGGGCGAGCCATGTGGGGACGCGCCTCGGTGGTTTGCCACCGGCTGCTGCTGCAAGGGCGGGCATCCAAGCGTGCTGGGGTGCGGGCTCGTCATCGACGATGTTGTAGATGCCGACGGTTCCGTGATCCAGGGCCCGAACTGTTGCGGAGGCGGCGTCGTCGACGTGAACGAGGGAGAAGCGACCCTCCCCGGTGCCGACGACAGGTATCCGTCGTCGTCGCAGGTCTTCGTACTGCTGTCCTCCGCGACCGATGCTGGTGCCGGGGCCGTAGAAGTATCCGTACCGCAGGACGAGCCCCTCGAGGTCGGGATGGGTCGTGGCAGCGGATTCCATCGCGAGGTTGGCGCGAACCACGGGCCCGAACGGCGGAGGTTCGTCTCGGGCGTCCGGGCTGGTCTCGTCGCCGACCGGTGGCCCCTCGAAGGCCAGCATGAAGCTGACGGACTGCACGATGACCCGACGCGCGCCCGCCTCACGGGCTGCGTCGAGCAGGATCGGCGTGACCTCCGCGCGAAGCCGGTTGGTGGTCGCGATCCACTCGCCGTAACGGCGCGGTTTGAGCGTGCCGCCCAAGGACGTCATCTGATGGATGACGACGTCAGGTGCCGCCGTCAGGACTGCCGAGCGCAAGGCAGCGGAGTCGAAGGCGTCGACGACGACCGCTTCGGCTCCTGCGCTTCTCAGCGTGACCGCCTTGGCGTGGGAACGAGTCGTGCCGACCACCTCGTGTCCGGCCTGCAACAGCTGCGCCACCAGCGGGCGCCCGATGACGCCCGTCGCCCCGGCCAGGAACACCTTCATGAGCTGCCAGCGACCTGTCGACGGACCACAGCGACATCGTACGCAGGAGGAACCCGACCTCCGGCAGAAGCGGTCGGACGGCAGTGCTCGCCGACGTCGCCTGGCCCCGGTCGCCCGTGCTCAGGGGCGTGGAGGCTCGACCGGATCGAGGCGGGTGGTGCCGTTCGGGGTGACCAGGTAGCGGCGGCTGTGCGGTGAGGTCCACACGACCCCAGAGTCAGAGCCCGGTGGTCTGTCGACGCGCCAGCGTCCGTTGGTCTTCAGCCGGTGGTGGAAGCGGCAGAGGCGGTGGAGGTTCGACGTCGACGTCTGACCGGGCGTTCCGCCCTCATCCAGCGGCAGGTAGGCCACGCGGTGGTCGAGATCGTGGCGACCGGCGTTGGTGCACCACGGGAACGTGCAGGTGGCGTCCCGCTCGACGACCTGGCGCCGCAGGTGGGCGGGGATCTCGTACTGGTCGACCGCGATCTCCTGTGTCAGGTCGACCACCGGGGTGACGTGGAGCCGCGTGCCGGGCGTGAGGCCGGCGACCCAACGCTCGAGGGTCTCGCGCGTGCGAGCACCGAGCCGGCGCCCGGCCCGATCGACACGGACCAGGTCGACCTCCGCACGGTCGGCGCCGGGCTCCGTGCTGTCCGCACGAGAGTCACCGAGGTCGAAGGCGCTGACGGCGTCGAGGTGCAGGTGGAGGTGCAACGTCGGGACCGCCCGCGCCGGCGTCACCCGGCGCGCCGCGGCTGCGGGGTCGTCGAGCGGTCCGGTGGCGTCAGCGGTGGCATCCAGGTCGAGCGCGTACTGCGGGTCGGCCAGCACCCCCAGCGCCCGCGCACGTCGTACGGCGCGGGAGTCGGTGTCGCCGAGCCGCCCCAGCGTGGTCGCGACCGAGTCGAGCGCGTGGTCCAACGCCGTGGCGTCCGGGGTGTCGAGGTGGGCGGACAGATCGGTGGTGCCGTCGAGCTGGTCGTCGAACCACACGCCGCGCCGCTCGGCGGCCGCAGCAGCCCGCTCGGCGGCGAGGTCGGGCTGGTGGCGCAGCACCGCAGCCTCCACGAGGCGCGAGAGCCGGCCCACCGTCATCCGATGGGCGAACGGCGCCACGGCCGCGTCCACCGCGGCAGCAGTCTCGTCTGCCAGAGGAATCGTCTGCTCCGCGACCTGCCGGGCCTTCCACGCAGGAAGACGCGCCGCCATGACCTGTGCCCAGCAGCGTGGCAACCGGTCGCGCAGCTCGACGGCTTGTCCGACGTAGGTCCGCCCGGCGTACTCGGTCATCCCGAGTGCGGTGGCGAGCTCGGCCACGGCGTACTCCTCGACCATGAACGCGCCCTGGCCGGCGAGCCGCAGCTCGCGCTCGCGACCGAGGTCGGTGTCGTCGTCGCGCGCGGACGGCAGGGGAGCGCCTCCAGGAACTCGGGGTCCACCGCACCGACCTCACCTCGCAGCAGGTCGTCGCGACCCACCCGGTGCAGGTCCGCCCAGTGCGCCACACCCTCGAGCTCCTGCGCGGCCGCGAGGTCGGTCGCGCGGCGCCGGTCGGTGACGAAGGACAGGGCCTCGGCAGGCGCCAGGTCCAGCACCTCGACACGCTCCTCGGCGTCCGACGCGGAGGTGAGGGGTGCTGCTGACATGACCTCGAACCTAGAGGAGACCTCCGACACAATGGCCGTCCCGAGAGGCCTTGTCCCCAACCCTGCTTGACGATCGCGGACCCGACCTGATGGGCCTGTCGCAATCCTCGCCGCGGCGCTAGCGTCGCGGGATGCGACCCCTGCGCTACTCCATCAACGTCACTCTCGACGGGTGCGTCCACCACCTCGCCGGCACGGCCAGCGAGGGCATCCACCGCAACGCGGCCGCGAACATCGCGCGCGCGGACGCACTGGTCCTGGGGCGTGTGACCTACCAGATGATGGAGCGGCCTGGCGGCTTCGGCCGGGCGCGGACCCCACCGACCCGAGCGACCCGACCGCCGGAGCGGCCGGACTGGATGGGCCCGTTCGCGCGCGCCATCGACGCCGCACCCAAGTACGTCGCCTCGCGCACCGTGGCGCAGGTCGACTGGAACGCCGAGCTCATCGACGGCGACGTGGGCGAGGCCGTCCGCCGGCTGAAGGAGCAGCCGGGCGACGGTCTCTTCCTCGGCGGGGTCCGACTGCCGCTGGCGCTCGCCGAGCTCGGCCTGATCGACGAGTACGAGCTCGTCGTCCATCCCCGGGTCGCCGGTCACGGGCCGCGGCTGCTCGACGGCCTGTCGTCGTACCTCGACCTGCGGCTGGTCGACCGGGTCGACCTCGGCGACGGGGTCGTCGCGATGCAGTACGTGCCGGCCCCGCTGAGGGACTGACGGCGGGAGACCCGAGGCCGCGGACTCAGTCGGCCGCGAGCTCCTGGATGGCCTCGTGCATCGACAGCACACGCTGGGCGGACTCGACGTGCAGGTTCTCGACCATCCGGCCGTTGTAGGTCACCACGCCCGAGCCGCGTCCGTCCTCCCACGCCTGCAGGATGCCGCGGGCGTCCTCGACGGCCGTCTGCGACGGCGCGAACGCCTCGTTCGCGCCCGCGACCTGCCCGGGGTGGATGAGGGTCTTGCCGTCGAAGCCCATCTCGCGGCCCCGGCGACACTCGTCGAGGAAGCCCTCGGTGTTCTTCACGTCGTTGTAGACGCCGTCGACGATCGCCTTGCCGGCCGCGCGCGCGGCCAGCAGCGCCAGGCCCAGCCCGGTCAGGAGCGGCTGCCGCCCCGGCACGTGCTCGGCGTACAGCTCCTTGGCGAGGTCGTTCGTGCCCATCACCAGCACGGTGAGCCGGTCGGAGGCCGAGGCGATCTCGTGCGCGTGCAGCATCGCGTACGGCGTCTCGACCATGGCCCACAGCGTCGTGGAGTCGGGGGCGCCGTGGCGCTCCATCGAGGCGACGAGCGAGCGCACGGCGTCGGCGCTGTCGACCTTCGGCACCACGATCGCGTCGGGACCGGCGGCGCAGGCGGCCGCGAGGTCGTCCTCGTGCCACTCGGTGCCGGCGGCGTTGATGCGGATCGTCAGCTCGCGGCGACCGTAGTCGCCCGACCGCGCGGCGGCGCAGGCGTTGTCGCGGGCGGCGGGCTTGGCGTCGGGGGCGACCGCGTCCTCGAGGTCCAGGATGAGCCCGTCGACCGGCAGGGTCTTGGCCTTCTCCAACGCTCGTTCGTTCGACGACGGCATGTAGAGCACCGAGCGGCGCGGACGGAAGGCGTCCCTGGCTCCGGTGACGAGCTGTCCCGGTGGTCGAGCTGTCCCCGGTGGTCGAGCCCGTCGAGACCATCAGGCCACCTCGATCGCGTCGTACGCCGCGCGGAGGTCGTCGTCGATCTTCGCCAGCTCCTCGGCCAGCTCGACCATCACCAGGCACTGCTTGAGGGAGGCGTCGTCCTCCATCTTGCCGTCGAGCATCACCGCGCCGGTGCCGTCGCCCATCGCGGCCACCACCCGTCGGGCGTGCGTGACGTCCTCGACGCTGGGGGAGAAGACCCGGTTGGCGATCTGGATCTGCTTGGGGTGCAACGACCACGTGCCGACGCACCCGAGCAGGAAGGCGTTGCGGAACTGGTCCTCGCAGGCGACCACGTCGGCGATGTCGCCGAAGGGGCCGTAGTAGGGGAAGATCCCGTGCATGGCGCAGGCGTCGACCATGCGCGCGATCGTGTAGTGCCACAGGTCCTGCTGGTACGACGAGCGGTCGGCGTCGACCTGCGCGACGCCCAGGTCGTTGACCGGCGGGTCCTGACGCACGACGTAGCCGGGGTGCCCACCGCCGACGCGGGTCGTCTTCATGCGCCGGTCCGCGGCGAGGTCGGCCGGTCCGAGGGACAGGCCCTGCATGCGCGGGCTGGCGCCGCAGATCTCCTCGACGTTCACCATCCCGCGGGCGGTCTCGAGGATGGCGTGGACGAGGATCGGGCGGGTGAGCCCGGCCTTGGCCTCGAGCTGTGCCAGCAGGCGGTCGACGTACTGGATGTCCTCGGCGCCCTGCACCTTCGGCACCATGACGACGTCGAGCTTGTCGCCGATGGCCGGGACCAGCGTCGTCATGTCGTCGAGGAACCAGGGGGAGTCGAGTGCGTTGACGCGCGTCCACAGCTGCGTCGAGGCGTCCTCGCCGCCGAGCCCGTCGGTGCTCTGCCCGATCCGCACCAGGCCCTCGCGGGCGGCGACCTTGTTGTCGGCCTTGACGGCGTCCTCGAGGTTGCCGAGCAGCACGTCGACGGTGCCCACCATGCCGGGCACCTTGCCGGCCATCTTCTCGTTCGACGGGTCGAAGAAGTGGATCGCCCGGCTGGGACGGGCGGGGATCTCGCGCAAGGGCTCGGGGGCCCCGACGGCGAGCGGGCGGAAGAAGTCCTTGGCGCTGCGCATGGCCGGGACGCTAGCAGCGCCCACACGGGTGCAGCGGGGCCTATGAGGTATCTAACGCGCGACGCTCGCGGATCAGGAACCCCCGGGATCCATCAGCTGCGGGGCAGGGCGAAGGGGCCGACGTAGGCCAGGTCGTCGGCGAAGGCGAGCGGTGTGCTGCCCGGAGGCGTGCCCGCCACCTCGAAGAGGTCGCCGCCGGAGCGTCGGTAGGTCACCGGCGTCGCCTGGCCGATGAACCGGGCGTCCACCTCGAGCAGGTCGTCCTCGCCGATCACGGTCGAGACGACCATCGGTCCGTAGCGACCGGCCAGGGTGTCGGTCGGCCTGGGCGTGCCCACGACTGGCGGCCCGGGGAGTGGGGGCACGCCGAGCCGGGCGAGCAGGTCGGGCAGCAGGTCGTCGAAGAGGGCGGAGCCGCCGGGCGGGCCGAAGAGCGGTCCGGCGGAGCTCGCCAGCACGACCAGCGCCGCGTCCTGCTCCGGGAAGCACCGGAGGTAGGCGCGGTGGCCACCGGTGAACCCGGCCCACCCGAAGGCCCGGTGAGCGCCCCGGTCCCACACGGCCCACCCCGCAGCCCAGGAGTCGAAGACGGTGCCGCCCGGCAGCGGCGCCACGGCACGCCGCAGCTCCTCGACCAGGTCTCCCCAGCCCGGGGGCGGCGCCAGCTGGACCGCCGCCCAGTCGAGCAGCTGGTCCGCGGTGGCCCACCAACGGGAGCCGGCAGCCGAGGCGGCGGTGGCGTAGTCGTCCGGCACCTCGGTGAGGTGCCTGTCGGTGGTCACGGCATGGGACCTCGAGGCACCGGCCGGCCGGCCGAAGTCGGGCCGCCACGAGGCGGCGCCGGCAGCGTGAAGGAGCGTCTCGATCACCTCGGCGGCCCGGTCCTCGAACCCGACGCCCGCCCGCCGGCGCAGCAGCAGGTCGAGCACCGACCAACCGGCGTTGCAGTAGGAGAATCGCCCCGGTGGGTGCACGCGCGGCAGGGCGCCGACCCGGCGCCACGAACTCCTCGAGGTCCTCGTCCTGGTCGGGCAGCAGGTTGGGCCGTCCCGTGGTCTGCGTCAGCAGGGCTCGGGGCGTGTCGTCCCAGAGACCCTCGGCCTGCTGGTGGCACGGCACGTCGAGGTCCAGCTCGCCACGGCGCGCGGCGTCGAGCACGACCAGCCCCGTCAGGGACTTGGCGAGCGAGCCGGCGTGGAACGCGGTGGTGGGCCCGACCGCGCGCCGACCCTCGAGGTCGCAGTACCCGCGGCTCACGACCGTCCGCTCGCCCCGGCGCAGCAGCCCGACCTGCGCACCGGGCACGGCGTACGACGTGAGCAGCTGCTCCACGCGTCCACCCAGGCCGGCGGCGAGGTCGTCGTTGTCCATTCCCGGACGGTAGGGCCTCAGTCGGCGGGCGTCGAGATGGCGCAGCTGTGACGCGCGCCGCGGCCTGCGGCGTACCGCACCCGGGTACCGTCCCTCTGTGCCCAGTCTCGTCGGTCGCTTCGACCGGTTCCAGCGTCGCCGCCGTACCGTCGGCGTCCCGCTGGCCGTCCTCTACAAGTACCTGGACGACCAGGGCCCGTTCATGTCCGCGGCGCTCACCTACTACGCGTTCGTCGCGATCTTCCCCTTGCTGCTCCTGCTCAGCTCGTTCCTCGGGTGGCTGCTGGCCGGCAACGAGACGCTGCAGACGCGGCTGCTGCTCGGCACGCTGGGACAGTTCCCGATCGTGGGCGAGCAGCTGGCCCAGCCGGAGCAGCTGCAGGGCAGCGCCTGGTCGATCACGATCGGCCTCCTGGTCGCGCTGTACGGCGTCACCGGGCTCGGTCAGGCCGCGCAGAACGTGCTCAACACCGCCTGGGCCGTACCGCGCAACAGCCGGCTGAACCCGGTCGTCAGCCGCTTCCGCAGCATCCTCGTCATGGTCTTCGGCGGCTTCGTCGTCGTCATGCTGACCGTGGCGGCGAGCTTCCTCACGAACCTGTCGACGTTCGGCGTCGACGCCGAGGGGTGGCTGCAGGCGCTGAGCACGGTGATGTCGCTGGTCGTGACCGCAGCCGTCTTCAGCCTGATGATGCGCTACACGACCACGCGGCGGCCGTCGTTCTGGACCGCCCTGCCCGGTGGCATCACCATCGCCGTCGGGTGGCACCTGCTGCAGCGGCTCGGCGGCGTCTACGTCAGCCGGGTGATGGACCGCGCCACCGAGCTGAACGCCGTCTTCGCCCTGGTCCTCGGGCTGATCGCGTTCCTCTACCTGGCCTGCATCATCGCCGTCATCGGCGTCGAGGTCAGCGTGGTGCTGCGCCGCCGGCTCTACCCGCGGGCGCTGCTGACGCCGTTCACCGACGAGGTCGAGCTGACCGAGGCCGACCGTCGGGCCTACGACAGCTACGCCAAGTCGATGCGCCACAAGGGCTTCCAGCACGTCGAGGTCACCTTCGACGACGAGGTCTCGTACGAGCCCGAGCTCGACACCAGTCCCATCCCCGAGGTCGACCCCGGCCACCACCCCGCCGACCCCGCGAACCCCGCGAACCCCTCCAATCCTTCTGCACCCACGTCCCGCTGACCCCACCTCCGTGCCGAGTGGGCGCGTACGTCGCACCGAGTGGGCGCGTACGTCGCACCGAGTGGGCGCGTGCGTCGCACCGAGTGGGCGCGCATGGCGCTCCACTCTCCTCGCCGACGCTAGAGACGTCTCGCCGCGACGCACGCGCCGCCTCGTCGCGACGCAACGCGCCGCCTCGTCGCGACCAACGCGCCGTCTCGTCGCGACCAACGCGCCGTCTCGTCGCGACCAACGCGCCGTCTCGACGGGGTGGGGTGGGCGGGTCCGAGGTCTGGTGGGAGGGCAGGGGCGTGACTAGGGTCCCGGACATGGACCCCGCGAGCGCTTCCGACGTCCCTGGCACGACGACACTGCTGTCCGAGGCGCAGGGCGAGACGGACGTGCCGCTGCTCGAGGAGACCATCGGCGACAACTTCCGCCGGACCGCGGCGACGTACGCCGACCGCGAGGCACTCGTCGAGGTGGCGAGCGGTCGGCGCTGGACCTGGTCCGAGCTGGACCGCGACGTGGCGGCACTGGCCCGCGGCCTCATGGGTGCCGGCGTCGCGAAGGGCGACCGCGTCGGCATCTGGGCCCCGAACTGCGCCGAGTGGACGATCCTGCAGTACGCCGCCGCGGAGGTGGGTGCGGTCCTCGTCAACGTCAACCCGGCCTATCGCACCCACGAGCTGGCGTACGTCGTCAACCAGTCGGGGCTGCGGCTCCTGGTCGCGGCCAGCTCGTTCAGGACCAGCGACTACCGGGCGATGGTCGAGGAGGTGGCGGGGGAGTGCGACACCCTGGAACGCACCGTCTACCTCGACACCGACGACTGGGCCGCGCTGGTCGCCGAGGGCGAGACGGTCACCGACGACGACCTCGCCGGGAGGATGGCTTCCCTCGACCCGGGCGACGCCATCAACATCCAGTACACCTCCGGAACGACCGGCTTCCCCAAGGGCGCGACGCTCAGCCACCGCAACATCCTCAACAACGGCTTCTTCACGACCGAGCTGATCAACCTCACCCACGAGGACAGGCTCTGCATCCCGGTGCCCTTCTACCACTGCTTCGGCATGGTGATGGCGAACCTCGGCTGCACCACCCACGGCGCCACGATGGTGATCCCGGCACCCGGCTTCGACCCGGAGACAACGCTGCGCGCGGTCGCCGAGGAGCGCTGCACCGGCGTGTACGGCGTGCCGACCATGTTCATCGCGATGCAGAACCACCCGACCTTCGCCGACCACGACCTCAGCGCCCTGCGCACCGGCATCATGGCCGGCTCGATCTGCCCGGTCGAGGTCATGAAGCGCTGCGTCGACGACATGCACATGAGCGAGGTCTCCATCGCCTACGGCATGACCGAGACCAGCCCGGTGTCCTGCCAGACCCGCGCCGACGACGACCTCGAGCGGCGTACGGCGACCATCGGCCGCGTCCACCCGCACGTCGAGATCAAGGTCGTGGACCCGGTGACGGGGGAGACGCTGCCACGCGGGGAGACGGGGGAGTTCTGCACCCGTGGCTACTCGGTGATGCTCGGCTACTGGCACGAGGAGGAGAAGACCCGCGAGGCGATCGACTCCGACGGCTGGATGCACACCGGGGACCTCGCGGTCATGCGCGAGGACGGCTACTGCAACATCGTGGGCCGCATCAAGGACATGGTCATCCGCGGCGGGGAGAACATCTACCCCCGCGAGATCGAGGAGTTCTTGTACGCCCACCCCGATGTCGAGGACGTCCAGGTGATCGGCGTGCCGGACGAGAAGTACGGCGAGGAGCTCTGCGCCTGGATCAAGGTCAAGGACGGGTCCGACCCGCTCGACGCCGACGCCGTGCGTGCCTTCGCGGTCGGAAAATTGGCGCACTACAAGATTCCGCGCTACGTCATGGTCGTCGACGAGTTCCCGATGACCGTGACCGGCAAGATCCGCAAGGTCCAGATGCGCGAGGAGAGCGCCGCTCAGCTCGGCCTCGGGTGAGGTCGGCCACCGGAAATCCCGTTGCCCGCTCTCACGGACGGCGGGATGGTGGACACCATGGACTTCCGACCGCTGGACCCCGACGACCTGGGCACGATGAAGCAGGTCGTCGACCTCGAGAACGCCACCGAGGCACACGACGCCCCCTGGCGCCACCCGATGACGCTGCGCACTCTGGACGCCGAGATCCGCTGGGCCTGGGACCTCGAGCCCGGGCGTCACGTGGTGGCCTTCGACGGTGACACCCTGGTGGCCCACGGCATCCTCGAGCTCAGCGAACGCGACAACCTCGACCTGGCTTGGTTCAGCATCTCGGTGCCCCCGGACCTCCGCCGGCGCGGCCACGGGACCGCGATGCTGCGCCACCTCGAGGACGAGGCCCGAGCTGCCGGTCGCACCAAGGCGGGCGCGTTCTCGTGGGACGGCTCACCCGGTGCCGACTTCGCCGCCGCCCACGGCTACCCGAAGCGCTTCCAGTCGATCAACCGTCGCCAGCACCTCGAGGAGGTCTCGGGCGCCAGGGTCCGCGCCCTGTACGACGCTGCGGTCGCCGCCGCGGCCGACTACGAGCTGGTGCTCGTCGAGGGCCGCACCCCGCAGTCGATGCTGGAGCCGATGGTCGACATGGTCGCGGCGATCAACGACGCGCCGCTCGACGACCTCGACATCGAGGACGAGGTGTTCTCGGCCGAGCGGGTGGCGGCGTACGAGACGGCGCAGCTGAACGCGGGGCTCCGGCTGCACCGCTACGTCGCCCGGCACCGGGGGACCGGTGACCTGGCCGGCAACACCGTGGTCGCGGTCGAGGAGGAGCGGCCCCACATCGCTCACCAGCAGGACACGTCCGTGGTCGCCGCCCACCGCGGCCACCGGCTCGGGCTGCTGGTCAAGACCGCGATGCTGCTGCACCTGGCCGAGGCCGAGCCGCAGGTCCGCACCATCGACACCTTCAACGCGGAGTCGAACGACCACATGATCGCGGTCAACGAGGATCTGGGCTACCGCTGGATGGGTCGGGGGCTGGGGTTCCAGCGGTCGCTGGTGGACTGAGCCACGGGACACCTCCGAGCGGCTCGCCCAAAATGGGTGGCCGCACCGGGCGTCCTCCCGGCACTGTGGGGCCATGGACATCACACCGCTCAGCGCGGAGGACAGCGGAGCCGTCGACCAGGTGGTCGACCTGCTGAACGCCGCCTGGGCGCTCGACGCCCCCTGGCAGCACCCGGTGACGGCGCGGAAGATGCGCAACCAGGTCCTGCGCGGCTGGGACGGCGAGCCCGACGACTTCTTCGTCGGCGTCGAGGGCGACCAGGTGGTCGCCCTCCTCAGCTTCTTCGCCCCCTCGTGGGACAACCCGGAGCTGGCCTGGCTGAACCTCACGGTGCACCCCGACCACCGGGGTCGCGGCCTGGGCGAGGAGGCGCTGCGGTTCCTGCTCGACCGAGCAGCAGCGACCGGCCGGACGAAGCTCGGTGCTGACTCGTGGGACGGCTCGCCGGGCAACGCGTTCCTCGAGAAGCGCGGCTTCACCTGCGGGTCGCGGGCCATCAACCGGCGTCAGCACCTTGTCGAGGTGTCCCTCGACGACGTCCGCAGGCTCCACGACGAGGCCGCTGAGGCGGCGTCGGCCTACGAGCTGGTGAGGATCGCCGGGGCCACCCCGGACGACCTGATGCCGGCAGTGGCAGAGATGTCGGCGGCGATCAACGACGCGCCGCTGGACGACCTCGACATCGACGACGAGGTGTTCCCGCCTGAACGGATCACGGCGTACGAGCAGGCCCAGCTGGGCAACGGGCAGCGACTCTACCGCCTGCTCGCGCGGCACCGGGAGACCGGCGTCCTGGCCGGGCACAGCGTGGTGGCCGTCGACGCCGAGCGCGACACGATCGGGCACCAGCACGACACCAGCGTCGTGCGCAGCCACCGCGGGCACCGCCTCGGACTCCTGCTCAAGGCGGGCATGATCCTGTGGCTGTCCGAGGTCGAGCCGCAGCTCGCGACGGTCGACACCTGGAACGCCGAGTCGAACGACCACATGATCGCCGTGAACGAGCTGCTCGGCTACCGCTGGATGGGCCGCGAGCACCAGTACATGCTGCACACCGGTTGATCCGGGTCGGCTCATCCCAGACGGGCGAGCCCCGGACCGGTCAGCCGTCGTACGGCGGCCTCGGTCCGGCCGGTGGCCAGCAGCAGCAGGTCGCCGGCCCGCCCCTCGACGACGGCCCCGTCGCCGACGTCCACCGGGGCGTCCGTGGCCACCAGCCGCAACCCCCGCAGCCGCTTGCGCGCGTGGAACGGCCAGCCCATCGACCACACGCGCTCGAACCCCGCTGCCGCGGCGTCGGCCGGCACCGCCCGCTCGATGCCCAGTGGCACCGCGATGTCCTGCCCGTGGACGATCGCGTCGAGGAGGATGTTCTTGGCGTTGGTGACCGCCGGCATCTGCCGTGATGCCGCGTCCCGCCGCAGCTCGTGGACCAGGACGTCGACCGGGCGCTCCGCGTGGGCGCGGGCCACGTCGCGTCCGAAGGCCCAGAGGTCGCCGCGCGCCTTGGCGACACCCACGATGATCGGGGCCAGCTTCAGCCCCTGGGGCGTCATCGCCACGTGGGCGGCCACGTCGCGCACGCGCCACTCCGAGCAGAGCGACTGCTGCTCCCACTGCTCGGGCGTGAGGTCCTCCAGCAGGTCGGCGAGCGAGAGCCGCTCGGCCTCGATCATCGCCCAGCGGTTCTCGGTCTCCATGTCGACCTCCTGCAGTAGTCAGAGAGTCTGACTATCATCGACCCAGGAAGTCCCGCTGACAAGGAGTGGTCCATGCCGGATCCGTCCCTCGGGGTGCTGCTGTTCATCCCGACGCGCTACCTGGACCAGCGCATCCTCGGGGCGGTCGTCGACGCCGGCTTCCCCATCACGATGGCGCAGGCGAAGCTGCTCCAGCGCGTGGGCCCGGACGGGACGCGCCTGAGCACGCTGGCCGAGGCCGCGGAGGTCACCAAGCAGAGCGCCGGTTGGCTCGTCGACCAGCTCGAGGCCGCCGGGTACGTCGAGCGCGTGCCCGATCCCAGCGACGCCCGCGCCCGGCTCGTCCGTCTGACCGGTCACGCCCGCGCGGCGATCCAGGTCGCCGGGGCCGAGGAGCGTGCGCATCGAGGCCGAGTGGGTCGCCCACCTGGGCGCCGACGACCTCGAGGCGATGCGGCGCACCCTGCTGCGGCTGCGCACGATCACCGACCCCTACGTGTGAGCCTCGGTGAGCTGAATCAGACGGCTTCGAGGCTGAAGAACAGGAAGCAGATGAAGGACTCGTAGGACCCGTCCGCCACCGGGGGCGGCAGCAGCTCGAACGGAGTCTCGGGCACCGGACGCGGCTCGCTGATCGTGGTGATGCGGAAGCCGGCTGAGGCGAAGGCGTCGCTCATCGCGTGCAGGGGGCGGTGCCAGAAGGTCAGGATCGCGGTCTGCCCGGCGAGGTCGTAGTCCTCGGAGTACTGCGTGCGCACGAAGTAGTCGGCCTCGGGGTAGACGATCGCGTACGCCGCCGGGTGGTTCACCGACACGAGGAGACGTCCACCGGGCCTCATGACGCGCCGCAGCTCGGCGAGCGGTCCCGTCCAGTCCTCCAGGTAGTGCAGGACGAGGGAGGCGACGACGTCGTCGTACGCCGCGTCGGCGAAGGGTAGCGGCGCCGCGAGGTCGGCGACGTGGAGGTCGGCGTCCTGGCCCAGCCGCTCGCGGGCCAGGTCGACCATGGCGGCGCTGACGTCGAAGCCGGTGATGCTCGCGCCCCGGTCACGGAGGTCGGCCGCCAGGGGACCGGACCCGCAGCCGGCGTCGAGGATGCGCCGCCCGGCGACGTCGCCTGCGAGCCGCAGGATCTCCGGCCGTGCGTAGTAGGCGTTGAAGAGACCGGTCTCGTTCTGCTTCGCGTAGGCAGCCGCGAAGTCGTCGTAGTCGGTTGTCATGGCCGGCTCGTGTGGTTGGGGCTCACCCTGCACACCCTCGTGTGCGTCGGCGACGGTGGCGGCGAACGACACGCATGTCGACTCAGGTGGGGAGCACGTCGGCGCGCGACTCGACCTCGGCCGCCGGTGCCGTGAGTCGCCACGCCTCGAAGACGAGCTCGGCCAGCTCGTCTCGCGGCACGCTCTCGAGGTGAGCCACCACCCACCCGAACCCGCCGGCGGTGAACTGGACCTCGAAGACGTCCGGCCGCTCGGCCACCAGCGCCAGCTGCTCGGAGACGGTCTGCTTGAGGCCCACCGTGTTGGTGGCGGGCCACAGGTAGCCGAAGGTGCGGCCGGCCACCGCGAGCCGCCAGTAGCGGTCGTGGTCGGTGCGCGTGACCTCCGGCAGCTGGTCGACGAGCTCGACGACGTCGGAGACGGCGCAACCGGTCACGACGCGATCGTGGCACAGGCTGCCGACAGGACGCGCGCGGCAGTTCTGTCGGTGGTCCCTGGTGCACTCGGACCATGACCGACGACCTCGTGAAAGTCCTCATCCGTTTCCGTGGGCCCGACCGACCGCTGCGTGGGGAGTGGCTGTGGGCCAGAGCCGTCGACGCCGGGCCCGGCGGCGGCACCTACGCCCTGCAGACCAGCTCGTTCCTGGTGCCGCTGGCCTCGCTCGACGTCGTGCGGGCCGAGCTCAACGGTGACGGCGAGCTCCAGGTCGTCGACGTCGTCCGGCCGAGCGACGCGGTGTGGACGGCGTTCCTCACCCAGCCGGGCACCGACGCGACGGCCCTGCGCCAGATGGGGGACCGGTGGCACGACGCCGGCGCCGCGTGGACCGAGCGCAGCGGAGCCGCTGCCCTCGTCAGCACCTGGCCGGGGCTGGCGGTCGCCGACGTGATCGCCGCGATGGCACCCGACGTGCGCGCGGGGCACGGCAACCTCGTCGCCGTGGTGACGCCGCAGCACCGACGGCGTGGCTTCCAGCTCGACATCGACTTCGAGCTCGTGCGGCGGGTCCATGCCCACGCGGGGCCCGCCGTCGACGCCGGCGTGGCGTAGACGGGTCACGAGCGTCTGAGGCCCAGCCGGTCGGAGATGAAGGTGTAGTAGTCCGTCAGCAGTCCGACGGTCTGGTCGAGCGACTGCCCGATGCCGTGCCCTCCGGACTCCATCCGCAGCAGCACCGGCTGCCCGCTGGACGTCGCCGCCTGGAGCCGGGCCGCCATCTTCTTGGCGTGCCAAGCCTCCACACGAGGGTCGAACTCGCCGGCGGTGAACAGCACCGGCGGGTAGGCGACGCCGTCGCGCACCTGGTGGTAGGGCGAGTAGGCCAGCAGCGCCGCGAAGTCGTCGGGGTCCGTGACCGTGCCGAACTCGGTGACGTTGAAGCGCCCGTTCGCCGTCGTCTCGGACCGGATCGCGTCGAGCACCGGCACGGCGCACACCACGGCGGAGGCCAGGTCGGGCCGCTGGGTGAGCACCGCTCCCATGAGCAGCCCGCCGTTCGACCCGCCCATGATCGCCAGCTTGTCGCGCGTGGTCACGCCGGTCTCGACGAGGTGGTCGGCGCAGGCGACGAAGTCGTCGAAGCAGTTCTGCTTGGTCCGCAGCCGGCCGCCGTGGTGCCACGCGACGCCGTACTCCCCGCCGCCGCGGATGTTCGCCACCGCGAAGACGTGGCCCTGCTCGAGCCACTGCAGCCGGGCGGGGGAGAAGGACGGCTTCATGGAGATCGCGTAGCCGCCGTAGCCGTACAGCAGCGTCGGCGCCCCCGGCGCGACGTCCGGCCGGGCGATGAGGTTGATCGGCACCTGCGTGCCGTCGGCAGAGGTCGCGAACACCCGCTGCACCGTGTAGTCGGAGAGGTCGACCGGCGTTCGCGTCCCGAAGGCGGTACGACGCGGGGCCGACCCGTCGAAGGCCACCCACCACGACCGCGGCTCGGTGAACGACTCCACCGACCATGCGACCGAGTCGGGTCCGACCCGGTGGAGGTCGT
The DNA here is from genome assembly GCA_963721555.1 of uncultured Actinomycetota bacterium. Lineage (GTDB taxonomy): Bacteria > Actinomycetota > Actinomycetes > Propionibacteriales > Nocardioidaceae > Marmoricola_A. The sequence goes on from CAVRJU010000009.1 coordinate 1,029,714, forward strand.
CGACCGCGGAGATCGCCGGCACCGCGACGGGCTCGAGGGGCTCACCGTCGTGGGTGAAGGCCCTCAGCCCGGACGGCCCGCCGTCGAGATCGACGACCCAGAGGCGGCCGTCCGTGGCTGCGATGCCCTCGATGGTCACGTCCGACTCCGGTACGACGACCTCCGCCTCACCGTCCGGCAGGCTGACGCGCAGGACCTTCCCGCGCGGGGCGTCGTGGACCGACAGCACGAAGAGGTGGTCCCCGGCGAAGGTCGCACGGATCCACCGGTCGTCGAGGTCGGCGATCCGGCGCCAGTCGCCGCCGTCCTGCTCCCGCAGGAACATCTGCCACTCGCCGCCGTCACCCTTCTGCACGCAGTCGAGGACCCAGCGGCCGTCGGGGGAGGCGGACAGGAAGTTCTCGGCGATCCGGTCCTCGGCGAAGACGCCGGAGAGCTCGGTCGTGGTCGTGCCGGTCGTCATGTCGTGGAAGGCGACGACCTGGAAGAAGCCGAGGTCCTCCTCGGGCACCTCGCCCGGCCCGGGGTGGGAGGTCGCCCAGAAGCCGGTGCCGTCGGCCTTCCAGGCGACGGACCCGCCCGCCGTGCCGCTGTTGACCCAGCCCAGCGGCTCGCCGACAGCCTCGCCGGTGGCGACGTCGTAGACGTGGACGGTGCCGATCTCGGTGCCGTCCTTCGAGAGCGACACGGCGACACGGGTGCCGTCGGGGGAGGGCCGGAAGAAGTCGATGGTGGTGGTGCCGCCGGGATCGAGCTCGTTGGGGTCCACGAGCACCCGCTCGGACGCCGTGTCGTCGAGGTCGGTCAGCACGACGAGGAACGGCTGCTGCTTCGGCGGCTGACTCTTCAGCGCGAGGTACGCCGACCCCGCGCCGGTGAGCGCGTGGTAGGCGGTCGACTCGACCTTGAGGATCTCCTCGAAGCGCGCCCGGATCGGCTCACGTGCCGGCACGTCGGCGAGCCACTCCCGGGTCTCGGCGTCCTGAGCCGCGGTCCACGTCCTCGTCTCCTCGCTGGTGCCGTCCTCGAGCCAGCGGTAGTCCTCGCTCACCTCCACCCCGTGGTAGGTGTCGGTCACCGTCTCCCTGCGCGTCTCCATGACCTCACCCTCTCACCGGCACGCCCGGTCGGGAATCGGTGGGAACCTGGCGGTCTCCTACGCCGACGCGCGGAGCCGCTGGTCGCCCCGAGTGGCTCCCGCGGCGGTCACGGTCCGGTCGAGGTCACGGAAGAAGCAACCGGTCAGGTGGCCACCCGCGATCGACAGGGGAGCGGATCCCAGTCGGGCCACGAGCCCTCCGACGCGGGCCTGCGCGTCATACGACAGCGCCGTGCTGGAGGCCGTGCGTCCGCGGTCCAGCCGCACCTCGAGGTCGAGCTCGAGTCGACCGCACCGGCCGCGGGCGTCGACCCGGACCACCAGCGCCCTCCCCGGGTGCAGGTCGACGATCTCGAAGTCGCCGCGGTAGGTGTCGGCGAGACGACCCACCCGGGCCGACAACGTGGCGGCGTACGAGCCCGGCCCCAGCGGGCTGAGCCGCTCGCAGCCGGGGATCACCCGGCGCAGCACCGAGATGTCGTGCAGCGCCGCCCACACCTGGTCCACCGGTGCCGGCACCTGCCGAACGTCGACGAATCGCATCGTCCCCCACCTCCTCGACCCTCAGGAGTCGAGCGTGCTCCCGCTGATACCTCCCGGGCCACTGATCTTGGTCCCGGCCGGGCGTCCGCTGGTCCCGTCGGGCAGCATGAGCTGGTGGACGCACGCGAACGCCTCGAGGCCGATCTGGCCGCGGCAGAGGTCAGGCTGGCGGCGCTGCGCCGCGACTTCACCGGCATGGTCGACGCCTCGCGCGACTCCAACGCCGACGACGAGCACGACCCGGAGGGCTCGACCATCGCGTTCGAGCGCCAGCAGGTCGACACACTGGTGCGTCACACCGAGCGGCACCTGACGGAGGTCGAGGCGGCATTGGTCCGCCTGGGCTCGGGCGCGTACGGCGTGTGCGAGCGGTGCGGCAACGCGATCCCCGACGCACGTCTGGAGGCGCGGCCGACGGCCCGCACCTGCGTCACCTGCGCCTGAGCGGACTCACCTGTAGCGGAAGCCGTCGCGGAACCGTCGGAAGACCCCACCGCGGATCGGCAGCGGCTCGGCCGGTGGGGGAGCGGTCCTCTTCCGCGTCGCGATGGGTGCGTCGTAGTCCGTGCGCAGGATGGTGTCGATGATCTGCTCCTCGGTGTAGTCCGCGGAGCCCTCGATCACCGGCACGAACCCGACCAGCACGCCGTTGCGCATGACCTGCGCCTCGAGCTCGGCGGTCCCGTCGGAGTCCCACGTGGCCACCCGGCCGTCGGGGAGCCTGATGTCGATGCCGAACTGGTAGACCCCGACGCGCGCGAGGTCGGCGTGCGTCCCGCGCGCTCGCAGGGCGTCGACGACGCGGCGTGCCTTGTTCTCGTCCATGGTGCCGTCGAATGTACCGAGATCGCCTGAGGTGGCGCTGAGCGCCGTCCGTCGCACAAATGTTTGGGGCAGGGTGTCGCACGGACCGACCACTGACCGTGGTGTGGGTAGGAAGCGGTCGACGGGACCGCTCGGAGCAAGGAGACGCGTGATGACCCACTACCTGCTGACCGTGCACGGACCGGCCGAGATGAACGAGTTCGGCAACTACGGCTCGCGCGAGGAGATGGAGGAGGCGCACGCAGCCACCGGCGCGTTCAACGACAGGCTGCGGGCGGACGGCTACTGGGTGTTCGCCGGCGGCCTGCAGCCGGCGTCGACCGCGACCGTGGTCGACGGTCAGGGCGAGTCGGTCGTGATGACCGACGGTCCCTACCTGGAGACCAAGGAGGTGCTCGGCGGCTTCTGGGTCGTCGAGGCCCCCGACCTCGACGTGGCGCTCCGGCTGGCGGCGGAGGGCTCGAAGGCGTGCCGCGGCACGGTCGAGGTGCGCCCGTTCGGCGGCGTCGCCTGATCAACCGGAACCGCGCCCGTCAGAGCCGCAGCTGGTCGTTCAGGAGGTTGACGAGCGGCCAGGCGCCGTCGGTCCAGTTGGAGATGACCGTCCAGGTCAGTTCCTGCGACGGGTCGTGCAGGCTGGTCATCGAGACACCGGCGTCGCACCCCTCGAGCCAGGCCGCCGCTCCGGTCGCGTGCAGGTGCACGCCCAGCCCGTAGCGGCGGGACTCCTCCGGCCAGTCGCTGTGCGGTGTCAGCATGAGCTCGACCATCGGCTGCGACACGATGCGACCGGAGTGCAGTGCCTCCCAGAGCCGACGGAGGTCGGCGCAAGTCGAGTAGGCACCACCGTCGCCGACGCCGACGACCGGCAGGTGGAGCACGTTGGTTCGGAGCCCCTCCTGGGTCAGATACCCGCGCGCGGCTCGGCCAGGAAGCCCGTCCGAGCGCAGGAAAGCCGTGTCCACCATGCCGGCCGGCTCGAGCACGCACCGGCGTACGAGCTCGTGGTATCCGGTGCTGCTGGCCCGTTGCGCGAGCAGTGCGAGTACGACGTAGCCGCCGTTGTTGTACGCGAACTGCTCGCCGGCAGGGAAGACCGTCGGGTGGTCGCCCAAAACGTCCAGGTAGTCCTCGGCCGTGACGAGCCGATGGACCGGCACCGGCATGGCGTAGTCGGTCATGTCGCCGATGGCGTCCTCGGCGAAGTAGTCGCCGATCCCCGAGCGGTGGGCGAGCAGGTGCTCCACCGTGACGTCCTCTGCGATCTCAGGCAGATCGTCGCCGAGGAGCGAGCGGGCGGTGGTGGACAGGTCGAGGAGACCCTGCTCGACCAGCGCCAGCGTCGTGAGCGCCGTCAGCGTCTTCGTGGCGCTGGCCGTGCCGAACTGGGTGCCGAGCGTGTTCTCCACGTCGAAGGCACGATCGGCGTACCCGTAGGTCAGGGCGACCTCGGTGTTGCCGCGCCAGTCGACCTGCACCACGCCCGAGAATCCGGTGTCCTGTGCTGTGGTGGCGATCTGCTGCTCGAGGGACCGCATGCGGGTGAATCTAGCGACCACCCGCGGTCCACCGCCACGGCGGATCAGTGGGTGTGCGGGGGGACCACCTTGCCCTCGCTGGCCTGCACGATGACGAACCCCTGACCCTGGAAGACGAGCTGGAACGCCTCGCCGGAGCCGCGTCCGATGAGAGCGCCGGCGCCTGCGGTGCGACGCATGCTCGTCTGCAGCGAGGTCGACCACGCGACGGCGGCCTGGACGTCGGCGAAGGTGGGCGCGTCGACGTTGAGGACGACGGGCGAGCCGTGAGCGGCGATCGCGACCGTGCCGGTGCCGGTGAAGGTGGTGTTGAAGACGCCGCCGGCCAACATCGAGGCACCCTCGACGCGCTTGATGTCCCACGCCAGCGAGGAGTCGAAGGCCACGACGTTGCTGCCGTTGACGGTGAGCGAGTCGTTCTCCAGGTTCACCAGGTGGATCTCGTCGGCGTCCTGGGCGAAGAACACGTCACCCTGCCCGGTCACCTTCATCAGCGGCATGCCCTCACCGGTGAACGCCTTCTTCAGCAGCTTCCCCATGCCACCGGCGCCCTGGTAGGCGAAGTCGACCTGGCCCTGGTAGGCGATCATCGCGCCCTGCCGGGCCATCACCTCGCCGTTGAGGGCCACCCGCAGCATGCGGGGGTTCTGCAGGGTGAAGCGGTCGTTGGTCGTCGACTCGAGGTTCGCGCCGAACAGCTCGCTGCGCATGGTGCTCCTTGGTCCGTGGTGGTCGTCGGTAGCGCGAGCCTAGGGCGCCGGCTTGCTCCGGCTCCAGGAGTTGGCCCGATCGCCACGCGTCAGTCGCTGACCTGCCGGTGGTGCGGACGGCCGGGGTCGTCGTACGTCGGCTCGTCGTCACCGGCGCGCACGGCCTCGAGCTGGGCGCAGATCGCGACCCCGAGGAACAGCGAGATCGACGACAGCAGGCTCCACACGAGCAGGGCGAAGACGCCGGCGAGCGGTCCGTAGGTGCTGCTGAAGGCCCCGCTGACGTTGACGTACGCCGACAGCCCCGCGGCCGCGAGCATGCTCAGCACCACGGTGACGGCGGACCCGAAGGCCAACCACGACAACGCCGGCTGGCGGCGGCGCGGGGCGTGGTCGAAGAGGACCGCGATCGTGACGGTCAGCGTCAGCAGCCCGACCGGCCAGCGTCCCCACTGCCAGGCGGTGTGGGTGCCCTCCGACCAGCCGTACTCCGCCACCATGGCGTCGCCGAACGCACCTCCGGCGACCAGCACCATGAAGCCGAGGCCGACGGGGACGGCCAGGACGGCGGTGAAGACGGCCGCGCGGAGGTACTTGTGACAGCGCGGGTCGGTCGCGCCGGATGCCGTAGATGCGGTTGCTGCCGCGCTCGACCTGCGCCATGGCCGTGGTCATCGACACGATCGCCACGAGCAGGCCGATGACCAGCGCGACCTCCCCGGCTTCGCTCGGCCCGCTCGCCAGGGCTCCGACGAGCGCGTCGTCGTCGCCGGTTGCCGGGGACACGGCGCTGACGGTGGCCGCGACCACCCGCGCGGGACGCTCGTCGTCGATGTCGGCAGCGAGCCCCATCACGGCCAGCAGGAACGGCACCAGGGCGAGACAGGTCTGCAGCGCCAGCGCCCGGCTGTTGGTGAACCCGTCGCCGTAGCGGAAGCGCACGAACGACCCGCGCAGGATCGACCAGAGGCCGTGACGCCGGAGCAGGTGCCAGGCGTCCTCGGCGTCCAGCTCGTCGCCGTCCATCTCGGTGGTCACCGGGACGGTGCGGGCCGTGGTCATGGCCGCACCCTATGCGGGCCCGACCATGCGCCCCGCCCGCCACCACGGCGGGGCGGACCCCGGCGTCAGTGCACGGTCTGCAACGGTGCCGCCACCTCGTCCGGGGTCAGCTGGTGGTCCTCGGTGTCGAGCTTGCTGGGCCACCAGATCCGGCCGCCCAGGTCCATGTTGATGGCGGTGACGAGCACGGACCGCACGATCATCGTGTCGAGGATGACTCCGAGCGCCACCGCGAAGCCGAGCTGGGCCAGGAACACGACGGGGATCGTGCCCAGCACGAGGAAGGTCGCCGCCAGCACGAGACCGGCGCTGGTGATGACGCCACCGGTCGAGGTGAGCGCGACCAGCGCCCCCTTGCGCGTGCCGGAGTGCATCGTCTCCTCCCGCACCCGTGTCATCAGGAAGATGTTGTAGTCGATCCCCAGGGCCACCAGGAACACGAACGCGAACAGCGGGAACCCGGGGTCGGAGCCGGCGAAGTCGAAGACGTACTCGAAGAGCACCGCCGAGATGCCCAGCGCCGCGCCGAAGGACAGCACCACGGTGGCGATGAGGATCAGGGGCGCCAGCACCGAGCGCAGCAGAGCCATCAGGATGAGGAAGACCAGCAGCAGCACGATCGGGATGATGACGAGGTTGTCACGGTTGGCGGCGTCGCGGGTGTCGAGGAAGAACGCCGAGTTGCCGCCCACGAGCGCGTCGGCGCCGTCGACGTCGTGCACGGCGTCGCGAACCCGCTCGACCGTCGCGAACGCCTCCGGCGAGGCCGGGTCGGAGCCGATCGCGGCCTCGACGAACGCGACGTCACCGGACGCCACCGGGGGCTTGGGCGGCTCGACGTTCTCGAGGCCGGTCATGGCCTCGGCCACGGCGTCCTCGGTGCCGGCGTCGGCCACCACCATCACGGTGTTCGACTGGTCGACCAGACCGCCCTCCACCAGCACCTGCTGGCCGGTGACGGACTGGAACTCCTGCGTGTAGGAGTCCTCGGTCGACAGCCCGTTGGTGTCCAGGCGCAGCAGGCCGACGCAGGCGATGGCCAGCAGCACCGAGGTGACCACCCACACCTGGCGCGGGCGCGGCGCGATCCAGCGCCCGACGCGGGCCCAGATGCCGGTCTGCGTCGGCTCGGCGGAGCGGAACGCGGGTCGCCGGGGCCAGAAGATCCAGCGTCCCGTGATGACGAGCAGTGCCGGCAGGAGGGTCACCATCACGACGAAGGTGACCCCGATGCCGATGGCGGCCACCGGCCCGAGGCCGGCGGTCGAGTTCATCTCGGCGAAGAGCAGGCACAGCATGCCGAGCGCCACGGTCGCGGCGCTGGCCAGCAGCGCCGGGGCGGCCCGGTGCAGCGCGAAGCCCATGGCCTCGTGGCGGTCCTCGTGACGACGCAGCTCCTCGCGGTAGCGCGCCACCAGCAGCAGGGCGTAGTCGGTGCCGGCGCCGATCACGAGGATCGTGAGGATGGCGTAGGACTGACCGTTGACCGTGAGGTCGGCGTACCTCGCCAGGAAGTAGATGAGCGCCTGCGACACGAACAGCCCGACGATGGCGCTGAAGATCGGAAGGATCCACAGGATCGGGCTGCGGTAGGTGAACAGCAGGATCAGGATCACGACGCTGAGGGTGCCCGCGAGCAGGGTGGTGTCGATGCCGCCGAAGGCCTCGGCCGAGTCGGCCGCCTGCCCGCCGGCGCCGGCGATGTAGACGTCGCCTCCGTCGAGAGTGGCGATGTCCCGCAGGTCGTCGGCGATGTCGGGCATGGCGTTCCAGCCCTCGGAGCCGAAGTCGAAGGTCACGCTGGTCTGCGCGACCGAGCCGTCCTCCGAGACGGCGGGGAAGCCGAGCTTCTCGGCCGTCGCGGGGCTCACGACCGACGGGGCACGGCCCTCCTTGGCCTCGGCGAGACCTTCCATCGAGGCGAACTCGGCGGCGTCGTCCTCGATGGCCGCGAGGTCGTCCTGCGTCAGCCCGCCGTCACGGTGGTAGACGACGGTGGTCGGGATGGCGTTGGGGTCCTGGAACGGCTCGAGCCGCTCGAAGGCGCGGGTCGACTCCGCCGACTCCGGCAGCCACGAGGAGGCTTCGTTGTTCTGGACGTCGGCCAGCTTGGAGGCGAAGCCGGCGGAGCCCGCCGCGACCAGCAGCCAGACGACGAGCACGACCCATTTGGTGACCCGCCCGGTGAGCGCGCCCGCGAGTTGACGGTTCATGGAGCCCAGTGGAGCAGCACGGACCGACAGGACGCATCAGGGTTTCCCCTGACACGCACGAACTGATCTAGACCGCTCCAACCATTCGTCACGCTTCGGGACCGTCCCGTTCAGCGCGGTCGCGGGGAGCCCGCGCGGAGCGTGCCGGATCTGCTGCGCGAGGATGTGCGCGTGGACATCACCGACGCACTGCTGCACGCTCAGGAAGCAGCGGTGCCGGAGGTGGGTCGCGGACGCCTGGCGGAGTACATCCCCAGCCTGGCCGCGGTGGACCCTCACCAGTTCGGGATGGCCGTCGCCTCGTGCGACGGCCAGGTGCACGTCGTCGGTGACGCGGACGTGTCCTTCTCGGTGCAGAGCATCGCCAAGGTCTTCACCCTGGCGCTGGTCATCGCCGCCGAGGGGGAGAGCATCTGGCGGCGGGTGTCGCGCGAGCCGTCGGGCAACCCGTTCAACTCCCTGCTGCAGCTCGACCAGGAGGCAGGACGGCCGCGCAACCCGTTCATCAACGCCGGCGCCCTCGTGGTCACCGACCGGCTGCAGACGCTGACCGGCGACGCCAGCGCGGCCCTGGTCGACTTCATGCGCCGCGAGAGCGGACGCGCCGACGTCGGCAGCGACCCGGTGGTGGCGGGCTCCGAGCTGGAGGCCGGACACCGTACGTCGGCGCTCGCGCACCTGCTCGCCAGCTACGACAACCTCGAGAACCCGGTGCCCGACGTCATCGACCAGTACGTCGCGCAGTGCGCGGTGTCGATGACGTGCCGTGAGCTGGCGCTGGCCGGGCTGTTCCTGGCCCGGGACGGTGTGCTGTCCGACGGCACCCAGCTGCTCAGCGCGCGGCAGGCCAAGCGCGTCAACGCCGTGATGCTGACGTGCGGCACCTACGACTCGGCCGGGGAGTTCGCCTACCGGGTCGGGCTTCCGGCCAAGAGCGGCGTGGGTGGCGGGATCTTGGCCGTCATCCCCGACCGGGGGGTGGCCTGCGTGTGGAGCCCCGCGCTGGGCCCGTCCGGCAGCTCGGCGGCGGGGCTGGCCGCACTCGACGCGTTCACGACGTCCTCCGACTGGACCGTCTTCTAGGGCGAGCCCGGCCGGGACGAGCAGTCGGGGCTCCGAGGAGATGGAGCGGACGCGAGGATTTGAACCTCGACCTCTTCCCTGGAAGGGAAGCGCGCTGCAACTACACCACGTCCGCACAGCCGGCCCTGACGAGACCGCAGGCTCCAGTCTGGACTACCGCCACGACCGGCTGCACGGCGGGTACGTCGCAGCAGCGTCAGACTTTCGGCTGGTCCGCCGGCGGCGCGGCGTCCCTACGCTGAGGGGGTGAGCCATCCGCTGCGGTCCCTGCTGGACGAACCCCGTCCGGCGCCACCCCCGGTCCGGGTGTGGCGTGACTGGGCGCTGCTGGCGGTCGTGACGCTCTCGGCGTTGCTGGAGGGCGTCCTGCGGGCGGACCTGCCGCTCCCGGCGCTGTCGGTGGCGGTGACGGCCGGCCTGGCACCGCTGCTGCTGTGGCGGCGTACGCACCCGCTCGCCGTGGTCGTGGCCGTCTTCGGCGTGATCGCGGTCGTCGACGTCGGCCTGGTCGTGCTCGCCGCACCGGCGCTCGACATGCATCACGATGCTCTGCTTCCTCGTCCTGCCCTACGCCCTCCTCCGATGGGGATCGGGGCGCGAGGCGGCGGCCGGCCTGGCCGTCATCCTGGTCCCGGCGACCCTCGCGATCGTCGTCAGCTGGAACGGGGTGGCTGAGGCGGTCGGCGGTGTCGGGGTGCTGATGTCCGCCTGCGCCCTGGGCTGGGCCGTGCGTTCCCAGCACGGAGCCGGCGAGCGGCGGTTGGAGCAGGTGAAGTCGGAGGAGCGGGTCCTGCTGGCGCGCGAGCTGCACGACACGGTGGCCCACCACGTCTCGGCCATCGCCATCCAGGCCCAGGCCGGGCGCGCCCTCGCGGCGACCAGCCCGTCGTCGCCCCTCGAGGCGCTGGAGGTCATCGAGGTGGAGGCGTCGCGCACGCTCGCGGAGATGCGGGCCATGGTCCGGGTGCTGCGCAACGAGGCGCCGGCCGACTACGCGCCGCAGCCCGGTGTGGCCGACCTCGAGCGGCTGGCCGGGTCCGCGCCGACCGGCCCCCGGGTGGAGGTCAGGGTCACGGGCGACGTGGCCGCACTCCCGCGGACGATCGACGCCGCCGTGTTCCGCATCGCCCAGGAGGCCGTCACCAATGCGCTGCGGCACGCCAGGAACGCCACCCTGGTCGACGTGCGCGTCGCGGGGGACCGGTCGACCGTCAGCCTGTCCGTCCGCGACGACGGTGACGCCGGGCCGGGGGAGGCCCAGGCGGACGCCGGCTTCGGCCTCGCAGGGATGGCCGAGCGCGCCCTGCTCCTGGGCGGCACGTGCCGGGCGGGACCGTGCCCCGGAGGTGGCTGGGCCGTCGACGCGTGGCTCCCACGGCGGTTGGCGACATGAGCATCCGGGTGCTCGTCGCCGACGACCAGGACCTCGTGCGGACCGGGCTGCGCCTGATCCTCGGCACCCTGGACGGCATCGAGGTCGTGGGGGAGGCACGCGACGGGCAGGAGGCGGTGCGGCTGGCCCGCGAGCTGCGTCCCGACGTGTGTCTCATGGACATCCGGATGCCCGTCCTCGACGGCGTCGAGGCGACCCGGGCACTGGCCGGCCCGGGCGTCGAGGACCCCGTCGCCGTCGTGGTGATCACCACCTTCGACCTCGACGAGTACGTGCACGGGGCACTGTCCGCGGGCGCCACCGGCTTCCTGCTCAAGGACGCCGGACCCGAGCTGCTCGGCGAGGCGATCCGGGCGGCCACCCGAGGTGACTCGCTCATCTCACCCAGCATCACCCGTCGGCTGCTGTCGACGTTCGCCGGCACGAGCCGGGCAGCATCGCCCGCCCAGCCCGTCGACCCCCTCACCGAGCGAGAGGAGCAGGTGCTGCTCACCGTCGCACGGGGACGCACCAACGCAGAGATCGCCATGGAGCTGCACATCAGCCTCAGCACGGTGAAGTCCCACATCGGCAGCCTCATGGCGAAGCTCGGCGCCCGGAACCGGGTGGAGATCGCGATGTGGGGCTACGAGACCGGTCGGGTCCGCGAGTGACGATCGGGCGCCCGTCGCTCAGCCGCGGTTGCGACCGAGGTCGTCGTGGGCCTGCACCCACTCCTCGGCGACGACGGCCGACCCGAGCGACAGCTCGCCGGCCATGACGGTGGCGGCGATGATCTCGGTCAGCTTCCGCACCCCGCCGGCGCCGTGGCACCCGAGCATCTCGAGGCACTCCCGCTGGGTGGCGAGGCCCGTCCCACCGCCGTACGTCGCGACGATCAGCGACGGCAGCGTGACGGAGGCGTAGTAGTCGCCGTTCGGCAGCAGCTCGGAGAAGCCGTAGAGCGCCGAGCTCTCGGCGACGTTCGCGACGTCCTGCCCGGTCGCGATGAACATCGCGGTGATGCCGTTGGCGGAGTGCAGCCCGTTGTTGTTCGTCACCGACATCATCGATCCGAGCTGCCCGCGCATCCGCGCGTTGAAGAGCTTCTCGGTCGACACGTTCATGTGCTTCTCCACGAGCGCCGACGGGAGCGTGATCTCCGCGACGACCCGTTTGCCCCGCGTGTGCAGCATGTTGACGATCGAGGTCTTCTTGTCGGTGGCGAACTGACCCTCGAGCAGGAAGTGCAGCTCGGCGGGGTAGTTCTGCTTGATCCACGCGCACGCCGCGAACGTCGCCTTGCCGGTCATGTTCTGCCCGGCCGCGTCGCCGGTCGTGTAGTTGAAGCGGGTGTAGAGCATCTTGGCGACCGGGAACGTCTGGATGTCGACGAGCTTGCCGCTGCTGGTCGTCTCCTCCGCGGCCGCCGCGACCTGGGCGACGTGCTCGTCGAGCCAGATCTTGAAGTCGCGCATCTCGCGGGCGCTGTCGAAGCTGAACACCGGGGCGCGCTGCATGCGGTCGTCGAGGATCGTGGTCGTCACGCCGCCGGCCTCGCGGCACAGCTTCATGCCGCGGTTGTACGACGCGACGAGGGTGCCCTCGGTGGTGGCCAGCGGCACCAGGAACTCACCCTGCGCGTGCTCGCCGTTCACGAGCAGGGGGCCGGCGACACCGATGGGCACCTGGGCGACCCCGAAGAAGCTCTCGACGTTGCCGGCCAGTGTGCCCGGGTCCAGCGAGTACGACGACGTGTGCTCGAGCGCCGACCCGGTGTGGGACCGGATGTGCTCCTGACGAGCCTCGATGGGGCCGGGAGCGTAGTCGTCCTCGCGGTCGCGCGGGATCCTCAGGTCCGTCATGGGCTCGAGGATGTCAGCGCTGCGGAGTCCTCGGAGCCGATCAGGGATTCGCGCCCAGGTGGTGTCGTACGACGCGCCGACGCAGGGTCGGCGCGTCCGCCACCTCGTAGCCGGCGTCGACGAACGCCTGCAGCAGCCCGACCGACGCCTCGTCCCAGATCACCGTCTTCCCGGGCGGCGGCTCGGTGGGGTAGCCCTCGAGGACACGGGCGCCGACCTGCTCGCCGTACTCGACCGTGGCGGCGGCCAGCTCGTACATCAGCCCCTGCTTGCGGAAGCCCGGGCGCACGACGAAGCAGGTCACCGACCAGACGTCCTCCATCTCGGGGTCCATCCGCATCCAGGGCTTCTTGCGGCTCCAGATGCGGGGGTAGTTCTCCCGCGGCTCGACGGCGACCCACCCCGCCGGCTCGCCGTCGACGTACCCGACGAGGCCGGACGTGGGACCGGCGGTGCCGCAGGCCGTCTGCTCGAGCAGGGCGGCGTCGCGCTGCTCCTGGGTGGTGTCACGCCAGATCCACCCGGGGACCTTCAACGCCTGGCAGCGGCACGTGCGGGCGCCGCCGGTGTCGAACACCGCCTCGACGTCGCCGGTGGTCGCCTCGTTGGCCGCTCGCCAGGTGAACTCGGGCATGTCGCAGGCTAACCCCGGTCGACCCGGCGCCCCGGGATCGTGGACGTCTCCTTCGACACGGTGTGGAACGTGACCTCGTGGAGCTGCCCCTCGTCGGCCGTCGCGGTGACGTAGGTGCAGTGCGGCTGACGGCGACGGTCCGTGGGGGAGCCCGGGTTGAGCAGGCGGAGACCGGTGGCGGTCGTGGTGTCCCACGGGATGTGGCTGTGTCCGAACACGAGCACGTCGAGGTCGGGGAACTGCGCGCTGCACCGCTCCTCACGCCCCTTCGATGCGCCGGTCTCGTGGATCACCCCGATCCGGATCCCCTCGCACTCGACACGAGCCACCTCGGGCAGTCGCTCGCGGAACCCGCCGTGGTCGTTGTTCCCCCACACGGCCACGAGCCGACGCGCCCGCGACTCGAACGCGTCGAGGAGTGCCTCGTCGACCCAGTCGCCGGCATGGATGACGAGGTCCGCGTCCTGCACCTCGTTCCACACCTGGGCGGGCAGCTCTCGTGCCCGCTTGGGCACGTGCGTGTCCGCCACCACCAGCAGCCGTGTCGCCATGGCCCCAGTGAACAGGCAGCGTCAACTCCTCAGGCGCCGTCCTCCGTCAGGGTCGTGGCCGGCAGCCAGTCGGCTCCGAGGAGCTGGGCCAGGTCGGCGAGGCCGGTGGTGTCGCTGCCCACCGTGTCGGAGGCCGCGGCGATCCGCTCCACCATCACCCTGCCGACCTGTTCCTCGACGGTGCCCTCGGCGTAGGCGATGTGCCACGGGGAGACCTGGTGGTCGCGATGGGTACGACCGGTCACCTGCCGGCCGGCGATGCCGGAGAAGCGCGCCTGGTGGAAGACCCCGACCCGTGGCTCGGTGCTCGCCCGGCGGCCGTCGGCGAGCGTCTCGCCGGCGTGCAGGCTGATCGAGGCGACCGTGGTGAAGACGCAGACCTTCGCCTGCCCGGTCTGGAACCGCAGCCGCTCCGTCTCGGGGTCGAAGCGGTCGCGTCCGTAGATGGTGGCGACGTCGATGCCGGAGTCACGCAGCCGGTCGGCGATCGGGTCGGCGGCGGTGGCGACGAACTCCACCGAGCACGCCACCTGCCGCTCGGCGTCGACCTGCTGGGCGATCCAGGCGACCGTGGAGTCGACGCGGATGAGCCCGGCCTTCTGCCGGAAGCGGAGGAGCGCGGCCCGGCCCTTCGCGACGTTGCGTCCGCGCCGGGCGACGTCCATCTCGCGGCAGAACTCTCCCCACTCGGCCTCGTACGCCGTCCGTTCCGCCGGCGTGAGCGCCACGGGCATGCCGGAGATCGGCACCGGTCCCCACGGCGCGGCCCGGTGCAGCATCGCCGGGGGCCGCTCCTCGTCGAGCCAGCCGCGCACGAGCTCGAGGTCGGCGGCGCGCCGTGCCGGGTCGGTGGTCCAGGTCGCGCCGTAGCGCCCGCGCTCCACCCCCACACCGTGGCGCTCGAGCGCGGTGGCGAAGGCGTCCGCCGGCTGGGTGGCCGACGTCCACTCCCTGATCGGCTCGCCCAGCGCCTGGGCGTAGGCCGGGGCGAGGTAGGGCAGCTCGAGCGGGGTGTGTCCGGGTGTCGCGGTGGTCGCGATGACGAACGGTGCCTTGTCGTGCGGTCGCCCGAGGCCGGAGATGCGCGCCCAGAGCTTCCACCGCTTCGTCGTCGTACGCCGCAGCGCGTGGGCCTCGTCGGCGATGATCACGTCCCAGGGGTGGCCGGTGACCTTGTCCAGCCGGTCCCAGGTGATCACGACCCACTCCAGGCCGCCGTGCCCGAGCGCGGTGATGGTGCGGCACCAGTGCCCGATCGTGATCGCGGCGGGCCGGTCGGCCACCACCAGCACCCGCCGCGCACCGCGGAGGTCGCCCACCGCGGTCGCCCCGAGGACCGCTGAGATCGTCTTGCCCACCCCGGGCTCGTCAGCGAGCAGGAACTGCCGTCCTCCCGCCGCGGCACGCTCCGCGATCGCGTCGGCTGCCTCGAACTGGATCTGCCGGGGCTCGAGCGCGTCGGTCGCCTCGGGGTCAGGCGTCCGGTCGTCGGGGTTGAGGTGGTTCTCGATGAACCGACCGAGCGTGTAGGGACCGGGGGAGTAGGCCGCCAGGTGGGCCGGCAGGGCGCGCCCGACGTACACGTGGGTCCTGACCGCCGGGTGCCAGGCGGCGCCGTCGACCTGCGTCCCGTAGGGGACGTCGAGCACCCACAGCCGCTCACCCGGCCCGGCGACCGGCAGCGGCCGCTGAGCTGGTCGTGTGCGCGCACCGCCCCGGCGCGGGGACGCGCTGGCGCCGGCCCGAGCTGGATCGTCGACGGCTGGCCACCGTGGGACGCTATCGGGGTCGCCTCGGCGAACCGAGTCGCCTCGCCCGCGCAGGCAGGCCGAGGTGGCGACGACATCGGCTAGGTTTCCGACATGGCTGATGCCGTCGACGTGGCCCTCGCAGACGCAGTGCGCCGCTATGTCGAGACCAACCCGGAGAGTGCTCGGCTGGCGCGTGCGGCGTCGGAGGTGCTGCCGGGAGGCAACACCCGGTCCGTGCTGCACACCGAGCCGTTCGGCGTACGCGTCGTCGGGGCCGAGGGTGCGCAGCTGACCACGGCCGACGGCGCCCGGGTCGTCGACCTGCTCGGTGACTACTCGGCGGGGTTGCTGGGGCACAGCTCCGTCGTCGCTGACGCGGTGCAGGGCGTCCTGCGGCGCGGCTGGGGGTACGGCGCGATGAGCGAGCCCGAGACCGCGTTCGCGCGGGCCCTGGTGGAGCGGTTCGCCTCGATCGACCAGGTGCGGTTCACGAACTCGGGCAGCGAGGCCAACCTGATGGCGGTGCTGACCGCCCGGCACGTCACCGGTCGCGAGCGCGTCGTGGTCTTCGAGGGTGCCTACCACGGTGGCCCGATGACGTTCCTGCCCGGCAGCGAAGCGCTGCGCGTGCCCTTCACCTTCAGCACGCTCCCCTACAACGACACCGCCGCCGTCGAGGCCGAGCTCGCACAGCACGGTGACCAGATCGCCTGCGTCCTCGTCGAGCCCATGCTCGGCGCGGGTGGGTGCGTCCCCGCCACACGCGACTTCCTCGCGAGCATCCGGAGCCTCACCCGGGAGCACGGTGCTCTCCTGGTCGTGGACGAGGTGATGACCTCGCGGCTCGCCGTCGGCGGGGCCCAGGAGGTGCACGACATCGCAGCCGACCTGACGGTGCTCGGGAAGTACTTCGGCGGCGGGTTCTCGTTCGGGGCCTTCGGCGGTTCGCGCGAGGTGATGGCGGCCTTCGATCCGACGCGGGGCGGGTTGACCCACGGCGGCACCTTCAACAACAACGCGTTCACCATGGCCGTCGGACCCGTCGTCGCAGCGCTGCTGGACGCCGAGACCCTCACCGAGCTCAACACACGCGGTGACGAGCTGCGCGAGCGGCTCTCAGGAGCCCTGGCCCCGGTGGGGTTCTGCGTGACCGGGACCGGGTCGATGATGACGATCCACCCCACGCCCGGACCTGTGGCGCGGTGGTCCGACCTGGCAGGAGTCGACCCTCGGTGGCGACGCCTGCTCTTCCTGGAGATGCTCGGCCGAGGCTTCTACATCGCGGAGCGGGGCTACCTGGCACTCAGCCTTGCGGTGACACAGGCCGACCTCGACGCGTTCGTCGAGTCGGCCGGAGCCTTCGCCGCGCGGTACACCGACCTGGCTGAAGCGGTCGGCGCCTAGCCGGCCACCACCGGCACGAGGCCTCGAACGGCGCGTGACCGAGGGGTCAACCCCCCTGCCCGAGGGGCTCGATCTCGCCCTTGTCGACCAGCTGTTCCAGCGCCAGCGAGCAGCCGGCCTGCCACCGCCCGTCCTGGTCCTGGAACGAGACGACGGCTTCACCTGTGCACCGGTCAGGCTCGCGGTCCTGGTGGTAGGAACACTGCCCTTGCGCGCCGGCCGAGCCGGACTCGTGCAGTGTCGGGTCGAACGTCTGTGACGGACTCATGGGGAAACCTCCTTCGCCCAGCCTCGCACCGGGCACCCTGCAGATCCAGGGTCCGCGCGACGCCGCCGCGCGGAGGTGGCTCTCGTGGGGAGCGTGCCGACAGGCAGGCAGCTCGCGCCGGACCAGCCGCCTCAGCGCCTGTTCCGGCCCGACCTGCCTGCCCGTCGGTCCATCGTCCCGGCCGGATCATCGGATCCGCGCGGCGCGGCGGCTCAGTCGCGGCTGACCGCGACGATCGCCGCGTTGCCGCGCCCGTCGACCGTGACGGTGGCGACCACGGTGCCGCGCTGGACCGCCTCCTCCAGGGCCAGAGCCTCGTCCTGGGGCAGGAACCAGCTCTCGATGCCGCAGCGGATCTGCCAGAACCGGTCGTCGCAGCGCAGGTAGGTGCCGCCGTCGGGCCGCTCGCGAGTCCAGTCCTCGGCGACCCAGACGTCGCCGTCCTCGCGCAGCGTGACGTAGACGGTGCCGGTGTCGCCGTCCTCCATCGACCCCAGTCCGCCGTCGCGGCCCCGCGCTCCGTTCGCCCGCAGGTCGGGGTAGGTCAGCGCGACGTAGGCGCCGCGGAACGGGTCGATGGGGTCGACCGGTCGGACCCGGAGCTGGATCTCCTCGCCCGTCGTGCGGGCCGAGAGCTGCGGCCAGCTGCCGGCCGCGACCAGGCCGAGCTGGGCGAGCAGCAGGACCGGGAGGAGGAGAGCGAGCCGGTGCGTGGGCATGAGGCGGGTCGAGACGCGGTTCATCGGGGGTCTCCCTGGTCGGGGCGGGCGGTGGGGTCGGAGGTCGGCCGTCCGGCGGCGTCGTCGGGCTCGGGGCCGGATTCCCCGAGGGTCTTCGCGAGCCGGCGTCGGCCGCGGTCGGCGAGCCAGCCGGAGCCGGCGAGGACCAGGCCCATGAGCAGGAACAGCCAGGCGCCGTCGACGATCTGCGCGAAGACCGCGAAGCTCTGCACGGTCGTGAACAGCACCAGCGCGACGAGTGCGATGACGGTGAGCTCGGTGCGGTCGCGGAGCGCCCCGAGGGCGGCGACCCCTGCGCTGACCGCGAGGTAGCCGAGCACCGCGAGGGCGGCGTGGGCCCAGTCGACGAGACCGACGTCGTCGGCGTCGGCGCCGGCGTCCCAGAGCACGAGGAGGACCGCCAGGCCGGTGACGCCAAGGGCGGCGAGCGGCTCCCAGGCCAGCCACGGCAGCGGCGTACGACGACCGGGGCCGGCCTCGCCGCCCCGGGAGCGCCACGTCACGACCACTGCAGCGATCGCCAGCAGCGTCGCGACCGCGACCGTGACGACGAGCCGCGGTGTCCAGACGGCGGCGTCTCCCTCGACGAACGGCAGGGCCGCCGCGAACAGGGCACCGAGCAGGGCGACGACGCCGGCGACTCGCCACGGCGTCGCGAGGTCAGGTGCACCGACGAGACGGGGCCCGGACCGGTCGTGCAGGGTGCCGACCGCGATGGCGCCGACCCCGGCGGAGCAGATCACGAGCAGGACGCCGAGGACCGTCGGCTCGTCCAGCGCGGCGCTCCACACCAGCCAGGTGAACCCGCCGACCACCCCGAGCACGACGGGCGCGGCGGCCCGCACGAGGTAGCCGTGGAGCAGTGCGCCGAGCGCCCACACACCGACGAGTCGCGGCTCGTACGCCGGCACCTGGAGGCTCTGCGCGGCCTGGAAGACGACCGCTCCGAAGAGCAGCGCCGCCAGGAGCCGTCCGGCGTGCACCACCGGGGAGGGCACCGGCCCGCCGTGGGCACGTCGTAGGGCGAGCAGCTCGGCGCCGACCGTGACCGCGACCCAGATCGCCGCGACCGCGCCGAAGCGGGTCAGCGGCGTCAGCCGGTCGAGGTTGGCCGCGACCAGCCAGATCAACCCGAACCCGACGAAGACGGCGCCGAGCGCGAGCAGCAGCCGGGCCAGACCGAGGGTGCGGGTGGCGCGGTAGCGACCGACCAGCGCCTGGGCCTGGACGGGATCGATCAGCCCCTCCCGCTGCCAGTCGACGACCTCGCTGCGCAACCACTCCAGGTGGCCGGGCGCGACGGGACGGGTGGGGCGCTGGGGGTCCGGCGGCGGCGGTTGCGGGGCTCGCACGGGAGTTGAGGTGCTCATACCTCCAGGGTCGTACGGTCAGGACCGCTGCGCCTGAGCAGGAGTACTCAGATCAGCGATCAGGGCGCCGGAGTCGCGGCGCCCCTGACCCGGAGTGGCGTACGGCGAGCTCTCGGCGTGCCTGCCGCTCAGTCGCGGGCGGTGAGGACGAGCGGACCGTCGGGCGTGATCGCGATGGTGTGCTCGGAGTGCGCGCCCCGGGAGCCGTCGGTGCTGCGCAGCGTCCAGCCGTCGGGGTCGGTGAAGATCTGGTCGGTGGTGGCCAGGAACCACGGCTCGATGGCGATGACCAGGCCGGGCTTGAGGGGGAAGCCCCGGCCGGCGCGGCCGTCGTTGGGGATGTGGGGGTCGCCGTGCATCGTGCGACCGACCCCGTGGCCACCGAACTGCGTGTTGATGCTGTAGCCGGCGCTGCGCCCCACGGCCGCGATCGCCGCGGAGATGTCGCCGACCTTGCCGCCGGGCTGGGCGGCCGCGATGCCCGCGGCCAGCGCTGCCTCGGAGGTCGCGATCAGCTTCTCGTCGCTCGGCGTGGCGGTGCCGACCACGAAGCTGACGGCGGAGTCCGCGACCCAGCCGTCGACGGAGACGGCGAAGTCGAGGCTGACCAGGTCGCCGTCGCGCAGCACGTAGTCGTGGGGGAGTCCGTGGAGCACGGCGTCGTTGACCGAGGTGCAGATGACCTTGCCGAACGGGCTGGCACCGAACGACGGGTGGTAGTCGACGTAGCAGGACTCGGCGCCCCGCTCGCGGATCATCGCGTGCGCCATCGCGTCGACCTCGAGCAGGTTGGTCCCCACCCCGACCTTCGCGGACAGGCGGGTCAGGACGTCGGCGACGAAGCGCCCGGCGGGGCGCATCTGCTCGATCTCGGCGGGGGTACGAAGCTCGATCATGGTGAGCCGAGGCTATCGGTCCTCACCGCTCGCACCGAAATCGCGCACATGTCCCCGCACCCGACTACGCCACGCCGTGAGGCGCGACGGGCGAGATCAGGTGCCTGCGACATCAGCCCCGCGCGTGACCGCACCGTGGCAGGGTGACCGACATGAAACTGGGTCTGCAGCTGGGCTACTGGGGAGCAGGGCCGCCGGAGGGCGTCGGTGCCATGGTCGCGGAGGCCGAGCAGTTCCGGCTCGGCACTTCCAACATGCAGCTGTCGTGCCGCTCGGCCGAGGAGGTCCGACAGGTGGCCGAGGTCGTGCTGGGGTGAGCGGTCGCCCGGGTGGAGGACTCGGATCCGTGGCGTCGCTGGCCCGTCGGCGGCCACCCATCGGACGGCTCGTGGGCGCCTACGGTCTCTTCGTCGTCAGCCAGTACGTCGCCTGGGTCGTCGTCCTCGTCATCGCCTTCAAGCGCGGCGGTGCCACCGAGGCGGGCCTCGTCGCGCTGGCGCAGCTCGCCCCCGCCGCGGTCGCGGCGCCGTACATCGCGCGGCTCTGCGACCGCTACCCACCCTGGACCGTGCTCTACGGCGGGTACGTCGTGCAGGGGGCCGGTCTGGCCGTGGCCGGCGGCGCAGCGGCGTTGGGCGACATCGTCGGGGTGTACGTCGGCTCGGTGGTCGCGTCCGTGGCCGTCGTCACCGCGCGCCCGGCGCAGGCCGCGCTGCTGCCGCGCCTGGCCACCGCCCCGGAGGACCTGACCGAGGCCAACGTGCTGGTCGGCTGGATCGAGAACCTCGGCGTGATCGCCTCCGGCCTGGTCGCGGGCTGGCTGCTCGCCGTGGCCGGACCGACCGCCGGGCTGGTGCTGGCGGGCGTCGCGAGCCTGCTCGCCGGCGCCCTGGTGTGGAGGCTCGGCCACCGCGTGGTGGTCGGTCACGAGATCCCACGCACCGTGCCCGGCGACGCTCCCCGGCCCCGGCTGGGCCGCGAGGCGCGGCTGCTGCTGGCGCTGCTGACGGTGCAGTGGGTCCTGGTCGGCGGGCTCGACGTGCTCTTCGTGGTCATCGCCATCGACGTCCTGGGCGTCGGCGACGGCTGGGTGGGCTACCTGCAGACCGGCTTCGGGCTCGGGGGGCTGCTCGCGACCGTCGTCGCCGCACTGCTCGTGGGGCGGCGGCTGGCCTGGCCGATCCTCGGCTCGGCGGTGGCTGCTGGTGTCTTTCTCGCGCTCGTCGCCGTCGCACCCGGCGTGTGGACCTCCGCGGTGCTGCTGGGGCTGGTGGGGGCGTTCCGCTCCCTGCTCGACGTGGCCGGGCGGACCCTGCTGCAGCGCTCGGTGCCGCCGCACCTGCTGGGCCGGGTCTTCGGCCAGCTGGAGGGGCTCACGATGGCCGCCCTCGCCGTGGGCTCCCTGCTGGTGCCGGTCCTCGTCGCCCTCGGTGGCGACCGCGGGGCCATCATCGGGATCGCGCTGGTGCTGCCGCTGGTCGCACTCGTCGGCGGCCGACGACTGATGTCGGTGGACGCGGCGGCGACCGTGCCCGTCGTGGAGATCAGCCTGCTGCGCGGCATGCGCATGTTCGGCGGGCTGCCCCCTCCCGCCCTGGAGTCGGTGGCGATGGCCATGGAGCGCCGGTCGCTCGCACCGGACGAGGTGCTGATCCGCGAGGGCGACGCCGGGGACGCCTACTTCGTCATCGCCGACGGCGCGCTGCACATCGAGCGCGGGGGCCGCTCGCTCGGTCTGCGGCGCCGCGGCGACGGCGTCGGGGAGATCGCCCTGCTGACCGGTACGCCGCGGACCGCGACCGTGTCCTCCCACGGCGCGGCGACCGTCTACGAGCTGGGTCGCGGGCCGTTCCTCGCCGCCGTCACCGGGCACGCCGGGACCACCGGGCTGCACCCCGTCGCCGCCACCATCCTCGACGAGCGCCTGCGCGACGACGATCCCGCCGCCGGCTCCTGACCCCTCGCCGGAAGCATCGGAGGCGTCAGACGGGGGTGATGTGGGCAGTGAACAGCCGTCGGTCCTGGGCGAGCGGACGGGACCGGACGAGCACCTCGACGAGGATCTCGCGGCCGTCGGCGCGCAGGGCCGGGACGGTCACGGGTGTGTCGAGGAGCGGGCCGCGGCCGGCGAAGAGGTGCAGCGTCACCCCGGCGAGGTGTGCCTGGCGGAACCGCTCGGGGATCACGTCGACCAGCCGGCCGCCCACCAGGGCCGACGGGTCCGGATAGCCCAGTGCCGCCGCAGCCGCCGGACTGACCGCGACCACGGTCCCGCTGTCGTCGGCGGCGACGACGGCCTCGAGCGACTGCTCGACCTCCGTGGCGTCCCACCTCAGCGGCGGAGCCGTCGCGGGACGGCCGCGGCGCACCGACGGGTCCCAGGTGGCGGGGGCGTCGCCGGCTGCCTGCCGGGCCACCTCCTGGCAGATCCAGCGGCGGAAGTCCCGGATCTCCGGCTGGATCGGCGGGGTGAGCAGCGAGCCGGAGTCGGCCATCTCGACGGCGTCCTCCAGCACCCGGTCGAGGACCGCGAAGTGCTGCACCGAGCCGGGCGGCACCTCGAGCACGATCTCCGCGGCCGACACCAGCGGCTCGACCGCGCCCGCCATCACCTCGTCCGGGGCCTGTCCGAGGTCGGGGCGTCGGATCTGCTGCTCCATCAGGGCGATCGCGGCGCTGGCCGACGCGTGCTCCTCCAGCGCGGCCGACGACTCCGCGTCGAGACGCACGAGCAGGATCTCGCGCAGCAGCGACTCGGCGTGGATCTGCCAGGCCGCGTGCAGCAGCAGCGGAACCCGGCGCAGCACCACCGGGACGGCGGGCAGCAGGCTCGACCCGCTCAGGGGCGTCGGGTCCTGCTCGGGCAGGTCGGAGACGCCTCCGACCTCGAACCACACCGTCTTGGACTCGGCACGGGTGCTCACCCCCCACCGCGTGCAGAGCTGGTCCACCATGAGCAGGCCGCGACCGGTGGAGGCCAGGCTGCTGTAGTGGCGGGGGACCGGCAGGTGGGAGCTGCGGTCGAGGACCTCGACCCGCGCCCCACCGTCGTACACGAGGACGGCGACGTCGATCTCGGTGCCGGCGTGCACCACGGCGTTGGTGACCAGCTCGCTGACGCACAGCTCAGCGGTGTCGAGCAGGTCCGGGTCGGGCAGGGACGCGTGGAGCGCGGCACGGACGGCATGGCGCGCCTCGGCGACGCTCGAGGGGCGCGGGGGCAGCCGGCGCAGGTCCTGCGAGCGACCTCGACTGGGGTCGGTCACGTGACGTTTCTACCCCACACGCCCCATCCGACACGCCCCGGTCGTGTCGCCCGGGACTACCTCAAGCGGAGGAACCCCCGTCGGGGCCGGGATCAGGCCCGGACCGTGTGGCGGACCAGCCCGGGAGTCCCGGTGTGCAACCTTTGAGGCGCGTGGTGCGTCTTGAGGTCATACACCCCGTCGAGAGGAACACGTCATGTCACGCAGGACCGTCGCTGTCGCCGTCGCGACCGCCGCCCTCGCCGGTGGCGCCTGGGGCGTCGGCTCGGCGTACGCCGACCACCGCGCCGCCCTGGACGGAGCCCGTCCCAGCGCGGCCGCTCCCGCCCCCGCCCCGACCCCGTCGGCCACGCCCGGTCCGACCGCCGACCCCGACACGCGGCCGTCCGAGCGCCCGACCCCTCAGCGGCCCGCTCCGCGGCGTACCCCCGCCCCGCAGGTCACGCTGGAGCCGACGCCCGAGCCCGCCCCCGTGCTGCTCGCCCCCGGCGACCAGGGACCGGCGGTCCGCGAGATGCAGGCCCGTCTGCGACAGATCTTCTGGCTCTCCGGAGACGTCACCGACTACTACGGTGACGTCTCGCGCGCGGCGGTCGCCGGGTTCCAGACCAAGCGCGGCCTGCCGTCGACGGGCTCGCTCGACACCGTGACGCTCGAGCGGCTGGAGGCCATGACCACCGAGCCGACCGCGGACGAGCTGGCCAACGTCGAGCCGGAGCCGGTGGACCCCGCGGACGGCGCCACCCTGGACCCGCGCTGCCTGACCGGACGCGTGCTGTGCATCGACAAGTCGAGCAACAGCCTGCGCTGGGTCGTCGACGGCGACGTCCAGCTCACGCTGGACGCGCGCTTCGGCGGCAACGGCTACACCACGCGCGAGGGCCAGTTCGCGGTCACCGAGAAGAGCCGTGACCACGTGTCCAGCATCTACGACACCTCGATGCCGTTCGCGATGTTCTTCAGCGGCGGTCAGGCGGTGCACTACTCGCCGGACTTCGCCGCCACCGGGTACGCCGGTGCGTCGCACGGATGCGTCAACATCCGTGACTACGACGCGATCGCGGGCCTCTACGACGACGTCCTCGTCGGCGACACGGTCGTCGTGTACTGGTCCTGACCTCCTTCGGGGCCGGTGCACGACCCCTGGACCGGGCACGATGGGGCCATGAGCGCGACACTCCGCTGGTCCGACGAGGCGATCGCACAGGCGTTCGTCGACTGGTTCTGGGTGCCGGACGGGTCCGAGACGTGGGAGGTGGCCGGCGCGCGGGTGGTGCGCTTCCCGGCGTACCTCGCGCGGCGCATGCACGCCACGCTGCACCTGACCGGCTCCGGCGACCCGGACCCGGCGACCCTGCTGGACGAGGTGGCGAGCCTGGCCAGGAGCGCCGGCGAGCCCGAGGTCCGGCTGCACGTCGCCGAGCGGCCCGCCCACGAGGAGCTGCTGGCAGCGCTCCTCGGGCGCGGCCACGTGGAGGAGACCCTGGCCCAGCTCGCCCTCACCGGCACGCCGCCCCCGGTCGCGCCGGGCGCCCCGCAGGTCCGGCCGGTGCTCGACGAGCACGACGCCCGCGGCCTCGACCGCGTCGACGTGGCGGTGTTCGACGAGAAGCCTGCGGACGACGGACGCCTGGCCGACCTGGTCGCCGAGTGCCGCGTCCAGTGGGAGGAGCGCACCGACGCCCGCTTCGTGGCCTGGCGCGGGGACGAGCCGCTCGGCTCCGGCGGGATGTCGCGCGTCGGCGACGTGCTGCGGCTGTGGGGCGGCGCGACGTTGCCGGCCGCGCGACGGCAGGGCGTGTACGCCGCGGTGCTGCGCACCCGACTGGCCACCGGCTGGGACTGGGGCACCACCCTGGCGATCGTGCGCGGTCGGGTCGAGACCTCGGCGCCCCTCCTCGAGAGCACCGGGTTCTCCGTCGTCGGGCGGCAGCTCGCGGTCGTCATGCCGGTGCCGGGCGCCTGACGTCCACCCGGCCCGGGGCTAGGGTCGCGCCATGCGCGCCATCTCGTACGCCGCCACCGGCGAGCCCGACGTCCTGACCCTCAGCGACAAGAAGCCGACCGAGCCCGGCCCGGGCGAGGTCCGCGTCGCCGTGCACCGATCCGGGGTGAACCCGAGCGACTGGAAGAACCGCCGCGGCGCCGGACCTGGCACCGCGGTCGAGCCGGCCCAGGTGCCCCACCAGGACGGCGCCGGCGTCATCGAGGCCGTCGGCGACGGCGTCGACCCGAGTCGCGTGGGTGAGCGGGTGTGGCTGTGGGAGGCCGCCTTCAACCGCCCCGACGGCACTGCGCAGGAGCTGACCGTGCTCCCGGCCGACCGGGCCGTGCCGCTGCCCGACGAGGCGTCCTTCGACCTGGGCGCGAGCGTCGGCATCCCGTTCATGACCGCCCACCGCTGCCTGACCGTGGGGGAGGGCGGCCCGCTCGAGCTGGGGCCGGGAGCGCTCGAGGGCGTCACGGTCCTGGTCTCCGGGGGCGCCGGCGCTGTCGGCAACGCCGCCATCAAGCTCGCCACCTGGTCCGGTGCCGAGGTCATCACGACCGTCAGCGGTCCCGAGAAGGCCGACCTGGCGCGCCGGGCCGGTGCGCGCCACGTCGTGAACTACCGCGAGGAGGACGTCGTCGAGGCGGTGCGGGAGATCGCCCCCGACGGCGTCCACGTCGTCGTCGAGGTGGCGGCCGCGGCCAACGCCGAGATCGTCGGCGGTGTGCTCGCCGCCGGCGGAGCGGTCGCGGTCTACGCCGACGACGACAAGGCGCCCCTGACGCTGCCGGTCCGCCCCCAGATGCTGCTCAACGCCCGGTGGCAGTTCGTGCTCGTCTACAGCGCGCCGGCGGCATGGAAGGAGCGCGCGGTGCGCGACGTGTCCCGGGGCATCGCCGAGGGCGTCGTCACGGTCGGCGAGGAGCACGGCGTACCCCTGCACCACTTCGCCCTGGAGGACACCGCCGACGCCCACGCCGCCGTGGAGAGCGGCGCCGTCGGCAAGGTCCTCGTCGACGTCGTCCCCTGAGCGCAGCAGCTCACACGGGGTCGGTGACGTCCGCGACGGTGGCGTCCAGCGCGGCGACGAGCGCGGCGGCGTCGACGGTCAGGGCCACGCCGTGGGCGCCGCCTCCCAGGGACACCGGGCCGGCCATGCGCTCGTCGGCGACCACCGGCCAGGGCTGGGTCGAGCCCAACGGGGTGATGGTGCCGCGGACGTAACCCGTCACGTCGTACGCCGTGGCCGCGTCCGGCATCGACAGCCGGTTCACCCCGAGCAGGGCACGCAGCTTGGGCCAGCTGATCTCCCGGTCGCCGGGGACCAGCACGAAGCGGTGGTCGCCGTCGGCGACGCGGACGACGAGCGACTTGACGACCGCCGACGGCGGCACGCCGCGAGCGTCGGCCGCCTCCTGCAACGACCGCACCCGCCCGTGCCGGGTCACGACGTGCTCCAGCCCGAGGGCCTCGGCGGCCGCGAGCGCCCGGTGCGACTGGTCGGACGCGTCGCCGGCGTCGGGCGGGGAGTCGCTCATGACCCCAGCCCGAGGACCTGCTCGAGCTCCTCGAGGGCCTCGCCGGCGTAGACGGCGATCTTCTGCAGGCTCGGTACGGCGTCGCGCGAGCCGGTGAAGCCGATGCACAGCGACTGGGCGTTGCTGACGCAGGTGATGTTGAGCGCCTGACCGTGGAAGAGCAGGCTGAGGGGGTAGTACTCCTCGACCCGCGACCCGTCGAAGTAGCGCTGCTCCTTCATCCCCGGCACGTTGCTGATCACCACGTTGGCGGCCTGCACCCCGACCCCGCCGATGCCCAGCATGGCCTGGCCCAGGAACGGCGTCATCAGCAGCGCCGTGTAGGCGTCCATGGTGGCGCCGGCCGCGGTGGGCAGCCGCTGCTTGCCCTTCTGGGTCGACTCGCGCACCACCCGCACCCGCTCGAGCGGGTCCACCACGTCGGTGCCGAGCTTGGCGTAGAGGAACGTGATGGCGTTGCCGACCCCCACACCCTCCTGGCGCACCGACACCGGCACGATCGTGGTCAGGCTGCTGCTCGGCAGCTTGTCGAGCTCGAGCAGGTAGCGCCGCAGAGCCCCACCGCAGATGGCGAGGAAGACGTCGTTGAGGCTGCCCTCGGCCGCCTTCGCCACCTGCTTGACCCGCTCCATGTCGTAGGTCTGCGTCGCGAAGCGTCGCGGCTTGCCGATGCGCCCGTTGAGGACGGACCGGGGCGCGCGCCACGGGACGGCGCGCTTGGTGTCGCCGGAGCCCGTCGCGCTCTCGAGGTACGTCGACGCGAGGCTGCCGGCGACCGACGCAGCCGACCGCACGAGACCGGGGCCGGACTCGTCGGTCGTCGCGACCTCCGTGGTCCTGGGCGGGAGCCCGGACTGGTCGGCGCCACGGGTGCCGACCGCCCACGGTGGCAGCATCCCGCGGGCGTCGGGGTCGACGGAGAAGATCCGGTTGGCGAGGCGTACGCCGCCCACGCCGTCGATCTGGGAGTGGTGCACCTTCATGTACATCGACCACTGGCGCTCGGCGACGCCCTCGATGACGTGGCACTCCCACAGCGGGTAGGTCCGGTCGAGCCGTGCGGAGTGCAGGCGGGACACCAGGACGCCGAGCTCGCGCTCACCCCCGGGGGAGGGCACCGCGGAGTGCCGCAGGTGGTAGTCGAGGTCGATGTCCTCGTCGGCGAGCTGCTCCCACCGTGGAAGGCCGACGCCCCGCACCAGCCCTCGCAGCTTGTAGTTGAACGGCGGCTGGAAGGTGGCGTGCGCGCGCCAGCGCGTCACGAGGTCCTCGAGGTAGTCGTCGTCGGCGTCCTCGGGCATCGTGAAGGTCGCCAGCACCCCGACGTGCGCGGGGGTCCGCGACGTCTCGGCCAGCAGCCAGCCGGCGTCGTTGATCTTGAGAACCCTGGCCACCCGCCCCGCCTCCTCCGGCCCCGGCGGACCGCTCGCGCCAGTGTCCCCGAACCCCGCGCCGCCCGCTCGCCGTTCGTCGAACCCGTCCACCCCGCGGGCATGATGGGAGCCATGACCATCCACCGGTCCCACCCGTTCGAGCCGCCTCGTGAGGACCGTGACGCCCTGCGCCGGTTCCGCGGCCGGTTGGCCTCCGGCGTCACCCTGTGGACGTCCGGCTCGGGCTCCGAGCCGACCGGCGGCGCCTGGGCCGGTCTGACGGTGTCGTCGGTGATGGTGGCGGCCGGCGAGCCGGCGCGCGTGCTCGCGCTCCTCGACCCCGACAGCGACGTGGTCGAGCTGCTGCGCGACACCGGCACCGCGACGGTGCAGGTGCTGGCCTGGTCGCACCGGCAGCTGGCCGAGATGTTCGCCGGCACCGCTCCCGCCCCGGGCGGGGCCTTCACCCACGCCGGGTTCGAGGAGACACCCTTCGGGCCGGCCCTGGTCGACGCGCCGGCGCGGCTCGGCGTACGCCTGGAGTCGGAGCGCGAGGTGGGCTGGTCGGTGGAGGTGACCTGCGTGGTCGAGCACGCCGAGGTCTCCGACGCGGACCTGGGCGACGAGCCCCTGGTCCACCAGCGCGGCCGCTGGTGGCGGATCGGCACCGGCGCCTGAAACCGGTTGTCGTCGCGACGGCAGCCGGTGAGGATCGCGACATGCCCGTCGGCCTGTGGACCTCGCCCGCCTTCGTCGGGGAGGCGCGCGCGTGGACCGCACGCCAGCTCGGCGAGGAGCGGCTGACGGGGGAGTGGGAGCAGCCGCACGCCCGGCCGTGGTCCAGCGCCATCCGGTTCGGCACGAGCCGCGGTCGCGTGTGGTTCAAGGTCAACGGCCCGGGCACCCGGCACGAGTCCCGGCTGACGCTGCTGCTGGGCGAGCTGGTCCCCGACCTCGTGCCGGAGGTGCTGGCGGTCGACGACGCCCGGGGCTGGACGCTGCTGCGCGACGCCGGGCCGACGCTGCGCTCGACCTGGCCGCCCGAGGAGCTGTGGAGCCGCTGGGAGCGGCTGCTGCCGCGGTACGCCGAGGCGCAGCGTGTCCTGGCCACGCACGGGCACGACGCACTGGCGACGGGGATCCCGGACCAGCGTCCCTCCCGCCTGCCCGGTCTCCTGGCCGCGACGACCTGCACTCCTCGAACGTCTGCCTCCGAGCGTCCGGCGGACTGGCGACCGCACGCGTCCTCGACTGGGGCGACTCCGTCTGGTCGCACCCGTTCGCGACCCTGCTCGCCACCCTCAACTCGATCGCCTTCCACGCCGGCACCGGAGTCGCCGATCCACGCGTCCGGCGCGTGCGCGACGCCTACCTCGAGGTGTACGCCGACCACGGCTCGGCCACCGACCGGGAGCGCTGGGTCAGGCTCGCTCGTCGCACCGGGTGCGTCACGAAGGCGCTGTCCTACGTGCGGGCGTTCGAGGGCGAGCCGTTGTCGGCGGAGGCAGCCGAGGACTGGCCGGTGCGGGCCTGGCTGCTGGAGACGCTCGACCCCGGCGTGGCCGGCTGACGCGCGTCGCCGGCTCCCGTCGGCGCTGCAGACAGGTGACCGACGGCTACCAGCCGCGCTCGCGCCACTCCGGGATCCTCGGCCGCTCCGCGCCGAGCACCGAGTCGTCGCCGTGGCCGGGGTAGAACCAGGTCTCGTCGGGCAGCCGGTCGAACAGCTTCGTGGTGACGTCGTGCAGCAGGGACTCGAAGTCCTCCGCGCTGCCGAACGTGTTGCCCACCCCGCCCGGGAAGAGGCAGTCGCCGGTGAACAGGTGCGGGGTGCCGTCCGGGTCGTCGTAGAGCAGCGCGATCGAGCCCGGGGTGTGGCCGACCAGGTGGATCGCGGTGAGGGTGCAGTCGCCGACGGTGATCGTGTCGCCGTCCTCGACCAGCACCTCGGTCGGCACCGGGATGCCCTCGGCATCGTGCGCACCGGCGTACGTCGTCGCACCGGTCGCCTCGACGACCTCGGCCAGCGCGCCCCAGTGGTCGCCGTGCTGGTGGGTGGTCACGACCTTCGCGAGCCCGCCGTTCCCGATCAGGGACAGGATGCGCTCCGGCTCGGCGGCGGCGTCGACGAGCACCTGCTCGTCGGTCCGGCGGCAGCGCAGCAGGTAGGTGTTGTTGCCGAAGTCGCCGACCACCATCTTGGTGATCATCAGCCGTGACAGCTCGCGGACGTCGGCCGGACCGCCCTCGGTGACCTTGCCGGTGTAGCTCATGGGTGGGTGCGCCTCCACTTCCCGCCGCCTGCCGCGACGCTCGGACCGGTGTCCCGCCCGAGCATGTCAGGAGCACGCCGGCCTGCCTACCAGCCTGCGGACCGGCGGCTGCCGGGGTTGCCCGGGACACGTACTGTTTCGTGGGGCGTGCACCCCGTCCTGTCGGTCCTCGGCGCTAGCATGACGAACATGTGTTCGAAGCCGGACCGTGCTTCCACCTGCCGACCCCGAGGACCTTCGTGGCTGACCAGCTGATCATCCGTGGTGCGCGTGAGCACAACCTCAAGGACGTCTCCCTCGACCTCCCGCGCGACTCCCTCATCGTCTTCACCGGGCTCTCCGGCTCGGGCAAGTCGAGCCTCGCCTTCGACACGATCTTCGCCGAGGGCCAGCGCCGCTACGTCGAGTCGCTGTCGGCGTACGCCCGGCAGTTCCTCGGCCAGATGGACAAGCCCGACGTCGACTTCATCGAGGGCCTGAGCCCGGCGGTCTCGATCGACCAGAAGTCCACCTCGAAGAACCCGCGCTCGACGGTCGGCACGATCACCGAGGTCTACGACTACCTCCGGCTGCTCTACGCCCGCGCCGGGCGCCCGCACTGCCCCACCTGCGGCGAGCCGATCGAGAAGCAGACCCCGCAGCAGATCGTCGACCGCGTCATGACCTGGGACACCGGCACCCGCTTCCAGGTCCTGGCGCCCGTGATCCGCGGCCGCAAGGGCGAGTACGTCGACCTCTTCCGTCAGCTCGTCACGCAAGGGTTCTCGCGCGCCCGGGTCGACGGGGAGACCTACTCGCTGTCCGAGCCGCCGACGCTGGACAAGCAGAAGAAGCACACCATCGAGGTCGTCATCGACCGGATCGCGGTGAAGGACGGCGTCAAGCGGCGCCTGACCGACTCCGTCGAGACCGCGCTCGACCTCGCCGGCGGCCTGGTGCTGTTCGACCTGGTCGACCTGGACGCGAAGGACCCGGGCCGGGAGAAGAAGTTCTCCGAGCGGATGGCCTGCCCCAACGAGCACCCGCTGGAGGTCGA
The DNA here is from genome assembly GCA_963721555.1 of uncultured Actinomycetota bacterium. GTDB lineage: Bacteria > Actinomycetota > Actinomycetes > Propionibacteriales > Nocardioidaceae > Marmoricola_A. Next base: position 1,061,114 of record CAVRJU010000009.1, read on the forward strand.
CGAGCTGGAGCCGCGCTCGTTCTCCTTCAACTCGCCCTTCGGCGCCTGCGGGGAGTGCCACGGTCTCGGCACCCGGATGGAGGTCGACCAGGAGCTGGTCGTCACCGACCCGGAGGCGACCCTGGCCGAAGGCGCCATCACCGCCTGGTCCGGCGCCCACGTGGCCGACTTCTTCCAGCGCCTGCTCGGCGCCCTCGGCGACGAGCTCGGGTTCGACCTCGACACCCCGTGGGAGGACCTCTCGACCAAGGCGCAGCGCTCCATCCTCGACGGCCACGCCACCAAGGTCCACGTGCGTCACCGCAACCGCTACGGCCGCGAGCGCTCCTACTACACCGCCTTCGAGGGCGTCCGGCCCTACATCGAGCGTCGCCACCGGGAGGCCGAGTCCGACACCAGCCGCGAGCGCTTCGAGGGCTTCATGCGCGAGGTGCCGTGCCCGGTCTGCGAGGGCTCCCGCCTGAAGCCGGTCGTGCGTGCGGTCACCGTCGGCGGGCGCTCGATCGCCGAGGTGTGCGCGATGCCGATCAACGAGACCGCCGCGTTCCTCGCGACCGTGGAGCTCAGCGTGCGCGAGCGGCAGATCGCCGAGCAGGTGCTCAAGGAGATCCAGGAGCGGCTCCGGTTCCTGCTCGACGTCGGTCTCGACTACCTCTCCCTCGACCGTCCGTCCGGGTCGCTGTCGGGCGGGGAGGCGCAGCGGATCCGGCTGGCCACCCAGATCGGCGCCGGCCTGGTCGGCGTCCTCTACGTGCTCGACGAGCCCTCGATCGGCCTGCACCAGCGCGACAACCACCGGCTCATCGAGACGTTGCTGCGGCTGCGGGACCTCGGCAACACCCTCATCGTGGTCGAGCACGACGAGGACACCATCCGGGTCGCCGACTGGGCCGTCGACATCGGCCCGGGGGCGGGGGAGCACGGCGGCCAGGTGGTCCACTCCGGACCCGTCGCCGGCCTGCTGACCCACCCCGACTCCCCGACGGGGATGTACCTCTCGGGCCGCAAGTCCATCCCGCTGCCCGCCGTACGCCGTCCGCGGACGCCGGGGCGTGAGCTCAAGGTGATCGGGGCCAAGGAGCACAACCTCCGCGACATCGACGTCGCGTTCCCGCTGGGGTTGTTCGTCGCGGTCACCGGGGTCAGCGGCTCGGGCAAGTCCACGCTGGTCAACGACATCCTCTACACGTCGCTGGCGAAGCAGGTCTACAACGCCCGCACCGTCCCCGGGCGCCACCGACGCATCGACGGGCTGGGCGAGGTCGACAAGGTCATCCACGTCGACCAGTCGCCGATCGGCCGGACGCCACGCTCCAACCCGGCCACCTACACCGGCGTGTTCGACCACGTCCGCAAGCTCTTCGCCTCCACGCCCGAGGCGAAGATGCGCGGCTACCTGCAGGGCCGGTTCTCGTTCAACGTCAAGGGCGGCCGGTGCGAGGCCTGCTCCGGCGACGGCACCTTGAAGATCGAGATGAACTTCCTGCCGGACGTCTACGTCCCGTGCGAGGTCTGCCACGGCGCCCGCTACAACCGGGAGACGCTGGAGGTCCACTACAAGGGCAAGACCATCGCCGAGGTGCTCGACATGCCGATCGAGGAGGCCGTCGACTTCTTCGCCGCCGTGCCGGCCATCAACCGTCACCTGTCGACGCTGGTCGAGGTCGGTCTCGGCTACGTGCGTCTGGGCCAGCCGGCCCCCACGCTGTCCGGCGGTGAGGCCCAGCGCGTCAAGCTCTCCACCGAGCTGCAGAAGCGCTCGACGGGCAGGACGGTCTACGTCCTCGACGAGCCCACCACCGGTCTGCACTTCGAGGACATCCGCAAGCTGCTGCTGGTGCTGGGCCGCCTGGTCGACCAGGGCAACTCGGTGCTGGTCATCGAGCACAACCTCGACGTCATCAAGACCGCCGACTGGATCGTCGACATGGGCCCCGAGGGCGGCAACCGCGGCGGCCTCGTCGTGGCCGAGGGCACGCCGGAGGACGTCGCGGCCAACCCCGACAGCCACACCGGCCGCTTCCTCAAGTCCCTGCTCGACGGGCAGACCCGCGTGCCCACCGGCACCCGGCCCCGGACCACGAAGGCGACCACGCAGGCGGCGAAGGCCCTGGAGGTGGCGTCGAAGGGCACGGCCGCGTCGACGAGGGCCACGAAGAAGGTGACGAAGAAGGTCTCGAGCACGAAGGCGACGAAGCGGGTGGCACGCAGCCGCTGAGCGCCGTCGTGGCCAGCCGGAGTTCAGGGCGCTCACTACGCTGGGCCCATGGCCGACCTCGTCCCGCTCCGCGACCTCCCCCTCGACCGGCGTCGCCTCATCGGCTGCGCCGCGCTCTTCGGGGTCAGCGGACCGCTGCTGGCCGCGTGCTCGAGCGGGTCCTCCGAGGGCTCCGGGGGTGCTGCTGCCGGCACGTCCCCCGGCGAGACGCTCGTGGCGGTGGCCGACGTGCCCGTGGGAGGCGGCGTGGTCCTCAGCGACCTGAACGTCGTGGTGACCCAGCCGAGGAAGGGGGAGTTCCGCGCCTTCGACTCCCGCTGCACCCACCAGAACGGAACCCTGAGCGAGCCGCAGGACGGCATCATGACCTGCCCGCTGCACGGCAGTCAGTTCGCCGTCGACGGGGAGAACCTCGTCGGGCCCAACGGCGGGCCGGCCGGCAGCACGCCCGACCTGAGCACGGTGGACGTCACGGTCGACGGCAGCGACGTGGTCCGCGCCTGACCGGTGGCGCCGCCCCCTCACGTCGGCAGCGGCGCGACGACCGGTCACAACCACTGGTCTGAACCGGTTCGCGCCGTGGCTGGCCTCCCCGGACGAGCCTTGTCATGGTGGTGGAGAGACAGGTGGTGTCCCTCGGGCGGGGGACAACCGGTCGACCCGCCCCCGGACAACGCCGGAAGGGGCGGGCGTGCGCGAGGTGCTGGTCTTCGCCGAGGCGGAGCTCGACCGGCAGCGCCAGGAGTGGCTGCTGGAGCGACTGCACGACCTGCGGCACCGACCCGTGATCTGCCAGGTGCACCTGCGCCCCCTGCGCCCCCTGCCGCCGACGAGCGCGATGCCCGCCCAGAGCATGCGGGCGCACGAGGAGCGCGACGTCGAGCTGGCTCGGGCCCGCCGCCGCCTCTGTGACCTCGTCGAGCTGGTGCGCAGCGCCGGGCACGACGCCCACGGCGAGCTGTTGGTCGGACCACTGGTGCGCGCGCTCACCCGCGGCATCGCGGAGCGCTCTCCCGAGGAGGTCCTCCTGGTGAGCGCGGACCGCCGCCTGGAGCTCCTCCTGAGGCGCGACCTGGAGCGCCGGCCGCACCACGTCGCGACCGTCCCCGTGCACGTCCTGGACGGGTCCTCGGCCTGAGCGGCTGTCCCACCCGGACAGTAGGGTTGCCGACGTGGCCGACCCGTCGACGTACCGTCCTGCAGCCGGGTCGATCCCGACCTCGCCGGGCGTCTACCGGTTCTCCGACCCGCGCGGTCGCGTCGTCTACGTCGGCAAGGCCAAGAACCTCCGCGCGCGGCTGTCGTCGTACTTCCAGGACATCGCCAACCTCCACCCGCGCACCGCCTCGATGGTCACCACCGCGGCCAAGGTCGAGTGGACCGTGGTGGGCACCGAGGTCGAGGCGCTGCAGCTGGAGTACTCGTGGATCAAGGAGTACGACCCGCGCTTCAACGTGAAGTACCGCGACGACAAGTCCTACCCGTGGCTCGCGGTCACGCTGGCCGACGAGTTCCCGCGCGTCATGGTCGTCCGGGGGGCGAAGAAGAAGGGCACCCGCTACTTCGGCCCCTACTCCCACGCCTGGGCCATCCGGGACACCGTCGACACCCTGCTCCGGGTCTTCCCGATGCGCTCCTGCTCCAACGGCGTCTTCACCCGCAGCGGCCAGGTCGGCCGCCCCTGCCTGCTCGGCTACATCGACAAGTGCGCGGCGCCCTGCGTCGGGCACGTCAGCGCCGAGGAGCACCGTGCGATCGTGCAGGACTTCTGCGACTTCATGGGCGGCCACACCGCCGAGTTCACCAAACGCATCGAGAAGGAGATGTACGCCGCCTCGGAGGCGATGGACTTCGAGAAGGCGGCCCGCCTTCGTGACGACCTCGGGGCGCTCAACCGCGCGCTCGAGAAGCAGGCGATCGTGCTGGGTGACGGCACCGACGCCGACGTCGTGGCCGTCGAGGAGGACCCGCTCGAGGTCGCGGTGCAGGTCTTCCACGTCCGGGGCGGCCGCGTGCGCGGCCAGCGCGGCTGGGTGGCGGAGAAGACCGAGGACGCCGACCTCGGCGGGCTGATGGAGCGCTTCCTGCTGCAGCTGTACGCCGCGGAGGCCGGCGACGGCGTGCCCCGGGAGATCCTCGTGCCGGCGCTGCCGGAGGACAACGCGGCGATGGAGGAGTGGCTGTCCGGGCTGCGGGGGAGCCGGGTCAGGGTCCGGGTGCCGCAGCGCGGCGACAAGAAGGCGCTGCAGGAGACCGTCGCGCGCAACGCCAAGCAGTCGATGATGCTGCACAAGACGAAGCGGGCCTCGGACCTGACCAGCCGCAACCAGGCGCTCGAGGACATCCAGCTCGCCCTGGAGCTCCCCGAGGCTCCGCTGCGCATCGAGTGCTTCGACATCTCCAACCTCCAGGGCACCGAGGTGGTCGGCTCGATGGTGGTCTTCGAGGACGGCCTGCCCCGGAAGTCGGAGTACCGCCGCTTCGTGGTGCGCAGCATCGACGGCCAGAACGACGTCGCCGCGATGCACGAGGTGGTCACCCGCCGCTTCCGGCGGCTCCTCGACGAGCGCGTCGAGCACCCCGAGCTGGGGGAGTCCGCGCCCGTCGGCAGCGGCCCGATGCTGGTCGACCCGGACACCGGGCGCACCAAGTCCTTCGCCTACACACCCGGGCTCGTCGTCGTCGACGGCGGTCCGCCGCAGGTGGCCGCCGCCCAGCGGGCGCTCGACGAGCTCGGCATCGACGACATCCCGGTCTGCGGTCTCGCCAAGCGGCTCGAGGAGATCTGGCTGCCCTCCCAGGAGGACCCGGTCATCATGCCGCGCACCAGCGAGGCGCTCTTCCTGCTGCAGCGGGTGCGTGACGAGGCACACCGCTTCGCCATCACCCACCACCGTGGGCGACGCTCGAAGACCATGGTCGAGAGCCTGCTCGACGACGTGCCCGGGCTCGGCGAGGTGCGCCGCAAGGCACTGCTCCGCCGGTTCGGCTCCCTGCGCAAGCTGCGGGCTGCCACGGTGGAGGACATCGCCGAGGTGCCGGGCATCGGCCCGTCCACGGCGCAACGCATCGCCGACGCCCTCGTGACGGGGGCACCGGCTCCGGGGGTCAACACGGCCACCGGTGAGATCGAGGAGGGGTAGCAGTGGCGTTCACCTCACCGGGAGGCGACCCGGACAGCCGCGGCGAGCTCGTGGTCGTGACCGGCATGACCGGCGCGGGCCGCAGCACGGCCGCCAAGGAGCTGGAGGACCTCGGCTACTTCGTGGTCGACAACCTCCCGCCGCGCCTGGTCCCCGACGTGGTCCGCATGGTCGACGACACCCATGGCGTCGCGCAGTCGATCGCGGTCGTCGTCGACGTCCGCTCGGGGTCGTTCTTCGACTCGCTGCGCGAGGTCGTGAAGGCCGGGGTCGAGGACCGCCGGACGACGCTGCTCTACCTCGAGGCCGACGACGACGTGCTCGTACGCCGCCAGGAGGCGGCCCGCCGCCCCCACCCGCTCCAGGAGGGCGGCCGCCTCCTCGACGGCCTCCAGCGCGAGCGGGAGGTGGTGGCCGACCTGCGGGGCGACGCCGACCTCGTCATCGACACCAGCAACCTCAACGTCCACCAGCTGACCGCCCAGATCGCACGCAACTTCGGCACCGAGAAGCGGCTCGCGCTGACGGTCACCGTGGTGAGCTTCGGGTTCAAGTACGGCATCCCGGTCGACTCCGACTACGTCGCCGACATGCGCTTCCTGCCGAACCCGTTCTGGGTGCCGGAGCTGCGGTCCCACACCGGTCGTGAGAGCGGCGTCTCGGACTACGTGCTCGGCCAGCCCGGCGCGGGAGCGTTCCTGGAGCACTTCGTGCCGCTGGTGACCGCCGTCGGGGAGGGCTACCTGCGCGAGGGCAAGCGCTTCATGACGATCGCCGTCGGGTGCACGGGCGGCAAGCACCGCAGCGTCGCGATGTCCGAGGAGATCGCAGCGCGGCTGCGGGGACAGGGCCTCGACGCGCTGGCCGCCCACCGCGACCTGGGTCGCGAGTGACCGCGCACCCCGACGGCGTCCGGGTGGTGGCGCTCGGGGGCGGGCACGGGCTCTCGGCCTCGCTGTCGGCCCTGCGGCGAGTGACCGGCCTGCTCACGGCCGTCGTCACGGTGGCCGACGACGGCGGTTCGTCCGGGCGGCTGCGCCGGGAGTTCGGCTGCCTGCCGCCCGGCGACCTGCGGCAGGCGCTGTCGGCGCTGTGCGGCGACGACGAGTGGGGCGTGACGTGGGCGCGCGCCCTGCAGCACCGATTCGCCAGTGCCGGCGACCTCGACCAGCACGCGCTGGGCAACCTGCTCATCGTCACCCTCTGGGACCTGCTCGACGACCACGTCGCCGGCCTCGACTGGGTCGGGCGGCTGCTCGGCGCCCAGGGCCGGGTGCTGCCGATGGCCCTGGCCCCCCTGCACATCACCGCTCAGGTCCGGGGGGAGTCCCCGGAGGCTCCCCAGGCCGTCACCACGGTCCGCGGCCAGGCGGAGGTGGCCGTCACGCCGGGACAGGTCCTGTCGGTCGCCCTGGACCCGGCCGACGCCCCCGCCTGCCCCGAGGCCGTGGCAGCGGTGCTCGAGGCCGACTGGGTGGTGCTGGGACCCGGCTCGTGGTTCACCAGCGTCATCCCGCACCTGCTCATCCCCGACCTCAGGCGCGCCCTGGAGACGACGTCCGCGCGGATCCTGGTCGCGCTCAACCTCAGTGCCCAGACCGGGGAGACCGAAGGCTTCACCCCCGAGGCGCACCTGGAGGTGCTGGCCGCGCACGCACCCGGCCTGAGCGTGGCGACCGTGCTGGCCGACACCACCGCCGTCACCGACCTCGACGGGCTGCGGAGGGCCGCGGAGCGCCTCGGCGCGTGCCTCGTGAGCGAGGACGTGGCGCGGGCCGACGGCTCGCCCCGTCACGACCCCGAGAAACTGGCAGCCGCCTATGCGCGGGCGTTGGGAGCGTCGTAGGGTGGCCCCTTCCTCACCTGCCGCCGACCTCCTGGGTCGGCTGCCGCACGACTGCACGAGCACCGCCCCACGGTCCACCCAGGACCGGGGCTGAAGAGGGGACCGAAGCGTGACAGGATCGGACGAATGGCGATGACGGCTCAGGTCAAGGCAGAGCTGGCCAGCACCCCGGTGACGCGCACCTGCTGCCGGAAGGCGGAGGTCTCCTCGATGCTCCGCTTCGCCGGGGGGCTCCACATCGTCAGCGGCCAGATCGTCGTCGAGGCCGAGCTCGACACGGGTGCCGCGGCACGTCGTCTCCGGCGCGACATCTCCGAGATCTACGGTCACGCCTCCGACGTCGCCATGGTGACCGGCCACGGGATCCGCAAGCACAGCCGGTACGTCGTGCGCGTGGTCCGCGACGGCGAGGCGCTGGCCCGTCAGACCGGGCTGCTCGACGGACGCGGCCGTCCCGTGCGCGGGCTCCCGCCCCAGGTCGTCTCCGGTGGCAACTGCGACGCCGTCGCAGCCTGGCGCGGAGCGTTCCTGGCCCACGGCTCCCTCACCGAGCCCGGCCGCTCCTCCGCTCTGGAGGTCACCTGCCCCGGCCCCGAAGCGGCCCTCGCGCTCGTCGGCGCCGCTCGTCGGCTCGGCATCAGCGCCAAGGCCCGCGAGGTCCGCGGCGTCGACCGCGTCGTCATCCGCGACGGCGACGCCATCGGCGCTCTGCTGACCCGTCTGGGCGCCCACGAGTCCCTCATGGCCTGGGAGGAGCGCCGGATGCGTCGCGAGGTCCGTGCCACGGCCAACCGCCTCGCCAACTTCGACGACGCCAACCTGCGCCGCTCCGCTCGCGCCGCGGTCGCGGCCGGTGCCCGGGTCGAGCGTGCCCTGGAGATCCTCGACGAGGAGGTCCCCGACCACCTGCGCCAGGCCGGCAGCCTGCGGCTCGAGCACAAGCAGGCCTCCCTCGAGGAGCTCGGTCAGCTGCACGACCCGGTCCTGACCAAGGACGCCATCGCCGGGCGCATCCGCCGCCTGCTGGCGATGGCGGACAAGAAGGCGCAGGAGACCGGCGTCCCGGACACCGAGGCCTCGCTCACCCCGGAGATGCTGGCCGAGGACGAGTGACCCGAGCTCGCTCGGCGTCACTTGTCGAGCGGCCGGGGTCGAGCGAGCCCATCCGCTGCTCATTTTGATCGATCCAAAGTTACCGATCCGTACCGAGGACTCAGGGTCGTGACGCCCACGACGGGGCGATAGGGTCGAGAAGTCCCGACCCCCATTCTTCCCAGGAGACCTGCTGTGACCGTTCGCGTAGGAATCAACGGCTTCGGCCGCATCGGCCGCAACTTCTACCGGGCCGTCCGCGCCTCGGGCGCCGACATCGAGATCGTCGGCGTCAACGACCTGACCGACAACACGTCCCTGGCCCACCTGCTGAAGTTCGACTCGATCCTGGGTCGTCTCGACGCCGACGTGTCGTCGACCGACACCTCGATCAAGGTCGGCGACAGCGAGTTCGCCGTGTCCGCCGAGCGCGATCCCTCGAAGCTCAGCTGGGGCGAGCTCGGCGTCGACGTCGTCGTCGAGTCGACCGGCTTCTTCACCGACGCCACCAAGGCCAAGGCCCACGTGGACGCCGGCGCGAAGAAGGTCATCATCTCCGCGCCCGCCTCCAACGAGGACATCACGATCGTGATGGGCGTCAACCACGAGCTGTACGACCCCGCGCAGCACACCGTGATCTCCAACGCCTCGTGCACGACGAACTGCCTGGCCCCCATGGCCAAGGCCCTGCACGACGAGTTCACGATCGTCAAGGGCCTGATGACGACCATCCACGCCTACACCGCGGACCAGAACCTCCAGGACAACATCCACAAGGACCCGCGTCGCGCCCGCGCCGCCGCACTCAACATGGTCCCGACCTCGACGGGTGCCGCCAAGGCCATCGGCCTGGTCCTGCCCGAGCTCAAGGGCAAGCTCGACGGCTACGCCATGCGCGTCCCCGTGCCGACCGGTTCCGCGACGGACCTGACCTTCGAGGCCGGCCGCGAGACCTCGGTGGAGGAGGTCAACGCCGTCATCGAGAAGGCCGCCGACGGCCGCTTCCTGAAGTACTCCACCGACCCGCTGGTCTCCACCGACATCGTCACCGACCCGGCCTCGTGCATCTTCGACGCCCCGCTGACCAAGGTGATCGGCAACCAGGTCAAGGTGCTCGGCTGGTACGACAACGAGTGGGGCTACTCCAACCGCCTCGCCGACCTGATCACCCACGTCGGCAGCTCCCTCTGAGCCGCCACGAGGACCCGCCGATGACCACGATCGACGACCTCGGGGACCTTCGGGGCCGCACCGTGCTGGTGCGCTCGGACCTCAACGTCCCGCTCGACGGCGACCGCATCACCGACGACGGGCGCATCCGCGCCAGCCTCCCCACCCTGCGTCGGCTCACCGCCGCGGGGGCGCGGGTCGCGGTCGTCGCCCACCTCGGCCGACCCAAGGGGGCGCCCGACCCGGCGTACTCGCTGCGCCCGGTCGCGTCCCGTCTCGGCGAGCTGCTGGGCACCGGCGTCACCTTCGCCGAGGACACGGTCGGTGCGGGTGCCCGGGCCACGGTGTCGGCCCTCGAGGACGGACAGGTGGCCGTGCTGGAGAACGTCCGCTTCAACGCGGGCGAGACCAGCAAGGACGAGAGCGAGCGGGAGGCGTTCGCCCGCGACCTCGCCGCCCTGGCCGACGTCTTCGTCTCCGACGGCTTCGGCGTCGTGCACCGCAAGCAGGCCAGCGTGTACGACGTGGCCCGGTTGCTGCCGCACGCGATGGGCGGGCTGGTGCAGACCGAGATCGAGGTGCTGCGCCGGCTCACCGAGGACCCGGAGCGTCCGTACGTCGTCGTGCTCGGCGGGTCCAAGGTCTCCGACAAGCTCGGCGTCATCGACAACCTGCTCGGCAAGGCCGACCGGCTCCTCATCGGTGGCGGGATGGTCTTCACCTTCCTCCTCGCCCAGGGCCACGCGGTCGGCAAGAGCCTGCTGGAGCAGGACCAGGTCGAGGTGTGCCGCGAGTACCTCCGGCGCGCGGAGGAGTCCGGCGTGCAGATCCTGCTGCCCACCGACGTCGTGGTGGCCCCGGAGTTCGCGGCCGACGCACCTGCCACGGTCGTGCCTGCCGACGCCATCCCCGACGACCAGCTCGGGCTGGACATCGGCCCCGACTCCCAGCGCGCGTTCGCGGCCGCACTGGCCGACGCCCGCACGGTCTTCTGGAACGGGCCCATGGGCGTCTTCGAGTTCCCGGCCTTCGCCGAGGGCACGCGGGCGGTGGCGCAGGCGCTCACCGAGCTCGACGGGCTGTCCGTCGTCGGCGGGGGAGACTCCGCGGCTGCGGTCCGCACGCTCGGCTTCGACGAGGCCGCCTTCGGCCACATCTCGACCGGGGGCGGTGCCAGCCTGGAGTACCTCGAGGGCAAGGACCTCCCCGGCATCGACGTCCTGGACGACCCGGTCGACTCCGTCGACCGCGACCACTGAAACGAGAGAGACCGATGTCCCGCACCCCTCTGATGGCCGGCAACTGGAAGATGAACCTCACGCACTCCGAAGCCGTGGTGCTGGTGCAGAAGCTGGCTGCCGTCCTGGCCGACAAGAAGCACGACCCGGCGAAGGCCGAGGTCGTCGTCATCCCGCCGTTCACCGACCTGCGCAGCGTGCAGACCTGTGTCGACGGCGACAAGCTGGCGATCCGGTACGGCGCCCAGGACGTCTCCGCCCACGAGAAGGGCGCCTACACCGGTGAGATCTCGGCCGGCATGCTCGCCAAGCTCGGCGTCTCCTACGTGCTGGCCGGTCACTCCGAGCGCCGCGAGTACCACGCCGAGGGTGACGACCTCGTCAACGCCAAGGCCAAGGCCACGATCGCCGCCGGCATGACCCCGCTGGTCTGCGTGGGCGAGGGGCTGGAGGTCCGCAAGGACGGCCGTCAGGTGGAGCACACGCTGGCCCAGGTCGACGGCTCGCTCGCCGGCCTCGACGCCGCACAGGTGGGTGCCCTGGTCATCGCCTACGAGCCCGTCTGGGCCATCGGCACCGGTGAGGTGGCGACACCCGACGACGCCCAGGAGGTGTGCGCGGCGATTCGCGGACGCGTGCGTGAGGTGTGGGGCGACCAGGCCGCCGACGCGGTGCGCGTGCTGTACGGCGGGTCGGTGAAGGCCGCCAACGTGGCCGGGATCATGGACAAGGCCGACGTGGACGGCTGCCTCGTCGGAGGGGCCAGCCTCGACGCCGACGAGTTCGGTGGCATCGCGCGTTTCTACGACATGCCGAAGCTCTGACCCCCGTCCTGAACCGCCACCCCGTGAGTTAGGCTGTCCCACCGTGATCATCGCACTCACCGTCGTGCTCGTCCTGACGAGCCTGTTGCTGATTCTCCTCATCCTGCTCCACAAGGGCAGGGGCGGAGGTCTCTCGGACATGTTCGGAGGCGGCATGTCCAGTGGCCTCGGTGGGTCCTCGGTTGCCGAACGCAACCTGGACCGCATCACCGTGGGAGCCGGATTCATCTGGTTCGCCAGCGTGATCGCCCTGGGACTGCTGCTCAAGGCCAACAACGCCTAGGCAGGCCCCCCTCGTCATCCCCCCGAGCAAGGAGAAGTGAGCGTGGCAGGTGGTGCAAGCGCCATCCGCGGCAGCCGAGTCGGCGCCGGTCCGATGGGAGAGGCCGAGCGCGGGGAGTCCGCTCCGCGCCAGCGAGTCGTCTACTACTGTGCCCACCGGCACACGTCCGAGGTCTTCTTCGCCGTCGAGGTGACGGCACCCGAGTCGTGGGACTGCCCGCGCTGCGGTCTGCCGGCCAACCAGGACTCGGAGAACCCTCCGCCGCCGCCGAAGATCGAGCCGTACAAGACGCACCTCGCCTACGTGAAGGAGCGTCGCAGCGACACCGAGGCGGCCGACATCCTCGACGAGGCCCTCAAGACCCTCCGGGACCGTCGCAAGCGCGGCGAGCTCGGTTTCTGAGCACAACGACAATTTTGATCAGGCAGCCGTCGACCGGAGCTCCGGTCGGCGGCTCGTCTGCTTGCAAGCAGCCTCAGGGGCGCCGTCAGCGGTCGACCTGCCCGGCGGCGGCCTCGTCGAGGAACCACAGGGTGCGGCGCAGCCCCCGCGGCCCCGCAGCCGGCGTCTGGGACACGTCGCCGCCGGCCACCGACCGCGCCACCGCGTCGGCCTTCTCGTCCCCGGCGGCCACGAACCACACCTGATCGGCGCGCTGCAGGGTCGGCAGACCGAGGCTGATCCGCACCGGCGGTGGCTTGGGGGAGTCGTGGACCGCCAGCGCGACGGCCTGCTCGTGCACCTCGGGCCGGCCGGGGAACAGCGAGGCACAGTGGCCGTCCGGTCCGATCCCCAGCAGCAGCACGTTGAACCAGGCCTGGCCCTCGGGCACGTGGCCCCGAGCGATCCGCAGGTCCTCGGCGTACGCCGCTGCAGCGTCCTCGGGGCTCGCGTGGCCCTCGTCCGAGGCCGCCATGGGGTGCACCCGGTCGCGGTTCAGCGGCAACCGTCGCAGACCGTCCTGGAGTGCCTGCCCGGCGTTGCGCTCGTCGTCCTCGGTCGACACGTAGCGCTCGTCGCCCCACCACAGCGAGACCCGTGACCAGTCGACGTCCTCACGCTCGGCCGCCAGGTCGGCCAGACGGGTGTGCAGGCGCCGGGTCAGCGACCCGCCGGTCAGCACGACGTGCGGGTCCTCGCCGAGGGCCGACAGCTCGGCCAGGTGGTCGAGCAGGCGGAGCGCCACCGTCTCGGCCACCTCCTCGGAGCTGGACCGCACCACGAGCTGGTCGGGAGAGGCTGACACCTGGCACCTGCTTTCAGGACGTGCGGGAGGACTTCTTGGCTGCCGACTTCTTGGCCGCCGACTTCTTGGGGCCGACTTCTTGGCCGCCGACTTCTTCGTGGCCTGGGTGGCGGCGCCGCCCTTGCGGCCCGCGCTCATCCGGGTCAGCCGCTTGACGGTCCGGGCGTAGACGTCGTCGGGATCGAGCCGGCGCAGCTCCTCGGTCAGCAGGGCCGGGATCTCACGACGGACCAGGGCCACCGGGCGGTCGGGCTGGCCCGGCACCGAGAGCATCGCGTGACGTCCGTCGTCACGCGCGAGCCGGACGTCCCCGTCGCTGGTGGTGAGCACCACCTCGGTGATGCCGGGGCCGTCGGACTGCCGCCGCGTGGCGGTCACGCGCAGGCGGTCGCCCAGCCAGGCGGCCAGCAGGTCGGCGCTGGGGCTGACCCGCTCGGAGGTCACGCTCACCGCGCTCACCCTGCCGTCGGTCTGGTCGAGCGCAGCGGCCAGGAAGGCACGCCACGGGGTGATGCGGGTCCAGGCGAGGTCGGTGTTGCCGGGGGCGTAGGAGCGGCACTGGTCGAGCATGGCGCGGGCGCGCGCCGTCGGTGCGCGGGCGGCGTCGGTGATGCGGCGCGTCCCGAGCTGTCCCACCGGGTCCGCTGCGGGGTCTGCGGGGGAGCCGCTCGGCCACCAGACGACCACGGGGGAGTCGGGCAGCAGCAGAGGGAGCAGCACCGAGTCGGGGTGCTTGGTGACCGGTCCTTCCAGCGTGATCAGGGCCTGCTCCCCGGCGGTGCCGCTGCCGGTGCGGATCTCGGCGGTGATGCGTGAGGACCCGCGCCCCGATCCGGTCACCAGGCCGAGCAGCCGCGAGGGGTGCTCCCGGGCCGCGTCGCGCGCAGCGTCGAGGGCGGCCTCGGCGTCCTCCTGGTCGACCACCACGATCAGGGTCATCACCATCCCCATGGCGGGACTGCCTGCGTTGCGCCGTGCCTTGACGATGGCCGAGGCGATCTCGCTGGCGTTCGTGTCCTCCAGGACGGTGCCTCGTCGGCCCGGCTGCGTGCTCATGGTCGCCTCCAGGCGCGTCCCTCGCGGGCCAGCATGGCGTCGGCCGAGGCCGGGCCCCACGTGCCGCTGGGGTACTGCTCGGGCCGGCCGTGGTCGGCCCAGTAGTCGATGATCGGGTCGAGGATGCGCCAGGACTGCTCGACCTCCTCGTGTCGTGGGAAGAGCGGTGGCTCGCCCAGCAGCACGTCGAGGATCAGGCGCTCGTAGGCCTCCGGGGAGGCCTCGGTGAAGCTGCCGCCGTAGGCGAAGTCCATGTTCACGTCGCGGATCTCCATCTGGGTGCCGGGCACCTTGGAGCCGAACCGGAGCGTGACGCCCTCGTCGGGCTGCACCCGGATCACCAGCGCGTTGTGGCTGAGGTCCTCGACGGCCGCCTGCGCGAAGGGCAGGTGGGGCGCCCGCTTGAACGACACGGCCACCTCGGTCACGCGGCGCCCGAGCCGCTTGCCGGTGCGCAGGTAGAACGGGACGCCGGACCACCGGCGGCTGTCGACGCCCAGACGGATCGCGGCGAAGGTCTCGGTGGTCGAGCTGCTCGCGATGTCGGGCTCGTCGAGGTAGCCGCCGACCTTGACGCCGCCCGCCCAGCCGGCGGCGTACTGTCCGCGCGCGGTGGTCAGGTCGAGGCGCCGCGGCAGCACGACCGAGTCCAGCACCTTCTGCTTCTCCAGGTGCAGGCTGCGGGCGTCGAACGAGGTGGGCTCCTCCATCGCGGTCAGAGCCATCAGCTGGATGAGGTGGTTCTGGATGACGTCGCGGGCGGCCCCGATGCCGTCGTAGTAGCCGGCACGGCCACCGATGCCGATGTCCTCGGCCATGGTGATCTGCACGTGGTCGACGTAGTTGCTGTTCCAGATCGGCTCGAACAACATGTTGGCGAAGCGCATCGCCAGGATGTTCTGCACCGTCTCCTTGCCGAGGTAGTGGTCGATCCGGAACACCGACTCGGGGGAGAAGACACCGCTGAGGGTCTCGTTGAGCTTCTGCGCCGTGGCGAGGTCGGACCCGAACGGCTTCTCGACCACCACGCGGCGCCAGGTGTCGGGCCGGTCCTCGGTGAGACCGTGCTCCTGCAGCTGCCCGACCACGTCACCGAAGTAGCGCGGCGGGATGGAGAGGTAGAAGGCGTGGTTGCCACCCGTGCCGCGCACCCGGTCGAGGTCCTCGATGGTCTGCTTCAGCTGGGCGAAGGCCTGGTCGTCGTCGAACTCGCCAGGAACGAAGCGGAAGCCCTCGGCGAGCTGGTGCCACACCTCCTCGCGGAACTCGGTGCGCGCGTGCTCGCGCACGGAGTCGTGCACGACCCTCGCGAAGTCCTGGTCGGCCCAGTCCCGCCGGGCGAAGCCGACGAGCGAGAACCCCGGCGGCAGCAGCCCGCGGTTGGCCAGGTCGTAGATCGCCGGCATCAGCTTCTTGCGGGCCAGGTCGCCGGTGACGCCGAAGATGACCATGCCGCAGGGGCCGGCGACCTTCGGCAGCCGCCGGTCCTGAGGGTCCCGCAGGGGGTTGCTCCGGGCGCGGGACGGGCTCACGTGGTCCTCTCTCAGTCCTGCGTGCCGGTCAGGGCCGCGCGTACGGCGGCCAGCCCGGTGTCGAGGTCGTGCACGTGGAGGCGCAGGACCGGTCGACCGTGCTCGGCCAGCACCGTGGCGTCACCGGCGGCTTGGGCGGCGATGAGGGTCGCGAAGCCGAAGTCGCGACCCGGGACCGCGAGGTCCTCGGCCGGGGTGTCGGTGATCTGGACGTAGACACCGGTGGCAGGTCCGCCCTTGTGGAACTGCCCGGTCGAGTGCAGGAACCGCGGTCCCCAGCCGAAGGTGACCGGACGCTCGGCCCGCCGGGCCAGGGGAGCGCGCACCTGCTCCTCCAGCGCGGCGTGCGCCCACCGGTCGAGGTAGGCCATCACGGCGACGTAGCCGTGCTCGGGGTCCAGCTGGCCCAGCAGGGCGGTGACGGCGTCGTCGAGCGAGCCGGAGCCGTCGTACCAGTCGCCGCCGAGGGTGGTGACCTCCACCGCCTCGGACGAGCCGGACTCCTCCGAGCTCGGCGGGTCGTCCAGCATGCTGCGGGCCGCGGTCTTGGCGCTCTCGACGTCGGGCTGGTCGAAGGGGTTGATGCCGAGCAGGCGACCCGCGACAGCGGTGGCGACCTCCCAGAGCATCAGCTGTCCGCCGAGGCTGCCGCTGACGGCCAGGTGGGCGCCGTCGTCGGGGAGCGAGGCCGTGGAGGCGTCCGCGACGAGGTGGGCGACGGTCACGTCCCCGGCCGACCACCGCACCTCCGGTGCGTCGGGCCCCTCGACGACGACCGGCAGGACGCCCGTGCCCTGCTTGCCGGTGCTCTCGGCGATGAGCTGCTCGGCCCAGGCCGGGAGCCCGTCGATGCCCGAGCCCTCGTCGACGAGGACGAGCTTGTCGCGCCGCGCCTGCTCGAGGCCGGCCATGGCGGCGCCCAGGACCAGGCCCGGGTTGCCCTCGGCGTCGACGGAGAGCAGCGCCGAGGCGTTGGCGGCGTCGGAGAGCAGGCCGGCCACGTCGACGCCCGCCAGGGCGCTGGGCACGAGACCGAAGGCGGTCAGGGCCGAGTAGCGCCCGCCCACGTCCGGGTCGGCCGCGACCACGCGCAGCCCGGCCTGGTCGCTCTGCTCCTGCAGGGGTGAACCGGGGTCGGTCACGATCACGACGTGGTCGGAGGGGTCGAGACCAGCCTCGACGAAGGCGTGCTCGAAGGCGCGCCGCTGCGAGTCGGTCTCGACGGTGGAGCCGGACTTCGAGGAGACCACGACCACGGTGCTGCCCAGGTCCCCGTCCAGCGCGGTGCGGACCTGGTCGGGGTGGCTGGAGTCCAGCACCACCAGGTCGACGCCCTCCGTGGCGCAGATGACCTCGGGGGCCAGCGACGAGCCCCCCATGCCGCACAGCACGACGCGGGTCAGGCCCTCCTCGCGGCAGGCGTCCACGATCGGGCGGAAGACCGAGAGCAGCGGGCGGGACGCCTCCGGGAGCCCCACCCACGCCAGACGCCTGGACGCCTCGTCCTCGGCGTCCGGCCCCCAGAGCGTGTGGTCGCGGGAGAAGAGCCGGCTGGCGAACTTCTCCTCCACGAGGGTGGTCACGTGCTCGGCGACGGCCCGCTCGGCCTCACCTGACGTCCGGACCGTCACCTGCGTGCTCACGACTTCGACGACTCCATCTGCTTCTCGACGGTCTCGGTCAGCTCGTGCCAGGAGGCGACGAACTTGTCGACGCCCTCCTTCTCGAGGGCGGTGATGACCTCGTCGTAGCCGATGCCCTGCTCGGCCAGCGCGTCGAAGAGCCGGCGGGCGTCGTCGTAGGTGCCGCGCACGGTGTCGCCGGTGACGACGCCGTGGTCGGCGAACGCGTCCATGGTCTTCTCCGGCATGGTGTTGACCACTCCGGAGGTGACGAGGTCGGCGACGTACATCGTGTCGTCGTAGTCGGGGTTCTTGACCCCGGTGGAGGCCCACAGCGGACGCTGGGGGAGCGCGCCGTGCTCGGCGAGCGCGGCGAAGCGGTCGCCGGAGAAGACCTGCTCGTACTTCTCGAACGCGAGCCGGGCGTTGGCCACCGCGGCCTTGCCGCGCAGCGCGAGGGCCTCGTCGGTGCCGATCTCGTCGAGACGCTTGTCGACCTCGCCGTCGACGCGGGAGACGAAGAAGGAGGCGACCGAGTGCAGCTGGGCGAGGTCCCAGCCGTTGCGGTGGGCCTGCTCGAGCCCGGCGAGGTAGGCGTCCATGACGGCCTCGTAGCGCTCCAGGCCGAAGATCAGCGTCACGTTCACGCTGATGCCCTCACCCAGCGTCTGGGTGATGGCGGGCAGACCCTCGTCCGTCGCGGGGATCTTGATGAGGAGGTTCTGCCGGTCGACCTTGCGCCACAGCTGCTGGGCCGACTCGATCGTGCCCTCGGTGTCGAAGGCCAGCGTGGGGGCGACCTCGATCGAGACCCGGCCGTCCTTGCCGCCGGTGGCGTGCGAGACGTCGGTCAGCTCGTCACAGGCGTTGCGCACGTCGTCGGTCGTCAGCTCGAGGATGACGTCCTCGACCGTGGCGCCGCCGCGGGTCAGGCCGGCGACCTGGTCGTCGTACCGCTCGCCGTCGGCGACCGCCGCCGCGAAGATGGTGGGGTTCGTCGTCACGCCGACGACGTGCTTGTCCTTGACCAGCGCGGCCAGGTTGCCCGACTCGATGCGCTCGCGCGAGAGGTCGTCGAGCCAGATGCTCACCCCCGCGGACGAGAGCTTCTCGAGCCGGTCGGTGCCTGCGTCGGATGTCATGGTTTCCCTCCACGGTTGTGCGGTGCGGTGGCTCGTTCCGGGCCACCCGGTCCGGAGCCGGCCCGGGTCGGGGCGGTCCGGGGTGCTCTGGTCTGGCTACACGCCGCGGGCGGCGTCGTCGATGCTCTCCTTGGCCGCCGAGACCACGGCCGCAGGGGTGAGACCGAACTTCTCGTACAGCTCCTGGTACTGCGCGCTGGCCCCGAAGTGGTCGAGCGACACGGTGCGTCCGTGGTCGCCCACGACCTCGCGCCAGCCCTGGGCCACGCCGGCCTCGACGCTGACGCGCGCCTTGACCTCCGGCAGCAGCACGCTGTCGCGGTAGCTCGGGTCCTGGGCGTCGAACCACTCCCGGCACGGCATCGACACCACGCGGGCGGCGACGTCGAGCTCGGCCAGCTGCTCGCGGGCCTCGACGGCGATCGCCACCTCCGAGCCGGTGGCGACGAGGATGACGTCGGGCGTCGACGGCGTGTCGAGCAGGACGTAGGCGCCCTTGGCGACCCCGTCGGTGCTCGCGCAGCCGTCTATCCCGCGCGGGAACGTCGGGACGTCCTGGCGGGTCAGCGCCAGGGCGGAGGGGCCGCTGGTGTCCTCGAGCACCGCCCGCCAGGCGGCGACGGTCTCGTTGGCGTCAGCCGGACGCACGACCGCGAGGCCCGGGATGGCGCGCAGCGCGGCCAGGTGCTCGACGGGCTGGTGGGTGGGACCGTCCTCGCCCAGCCCGATGGAGTCGTGGGTCCACACGTAGGTCACCGGCAGGTGCATCAGCGCCGCGAGACGGACCGCGGGGCGCATGTAGTCGGAGAAGACGAGGAACGTGCCGCCGTACACGCGGGTGCCGCCGTGCAGGGCGATGCCGTTCATCACCGAGCCCATGGCGTGCTCGCGGATGCCGAAGTGCAGGACGCGGCCGTACTCGTTGCCGGTGAACTTCTTGGTCGAGTGCTCGGCCGGCAGGAACGACGGCTCGCCCGCGGGGGTCGTGTTGTTGGAGCCGGCCAGGTCGGCCGAGCCGCCCCACAGCTCGGGCAGCACGGGGGCGATGGCGCTGAGGACCTCGCCGGAGGCCTTGCGGGTGGCCACGCCCTTGGCGTCCGCCTCGAAGCTCGGCAGGGCGTCGGCCCAGCCGTCGGGCAGGCGTCGCTCCACGAAGACCCGCTTCAGCAGCTCGGCGCGGTCGGGGTTCTTCGCCGACCAGGCGTTGAACTCCTCGTCCCAGGCGGCACCCGCCGCGCTGCCGCGCTCCAGCAGTCCGCGGGTGTGCGCGATGACCTCGTCGCTGACCTCGAAGGTCTTCTCGGGGTCGAAGCCCATCAGCTTCTTGGTGGCCGCGACCTCGTCGCCGCCGAGGGCCGAGCCGTGCGACCCGCCGGTGCCCTGGGCGTTGGGAGCCGGCCACGCGATGACCGTGCGCAGGTTGATGAAGCTGGGGCGCCCGGTCTCCTTCTGGGCGCGCTGGACGGCACGCCACAGCGCCGGGACGTCCTCGGCGTACTCGGTGCCCCCGTTGGTCCAGTCCACGTCCTGCACGTGCCAGCCGTAGGCGGCGTACCGGGCCGAGACGTCCTCGCTGAACGCGACCGCGGTGTCGTCCTCGATCGAGATCTTGTTGTCGTCGTAGATCAGCACGAGGTTCCCGAGCTGCTGGTGGCCGGCGAGGGAGGAGGCCTCGGCGCTCACGCCCTCCTGGAGGTCACCGTCCGAGCAGATCGCGTAGACCATGTGGTCGAAGGGGCTCTCGCCGGCCTTGGCGTCGGGGTCGAGCAGCCCGCGCTCCCGGCGCGCGGCCATCGCCATGCCGACCGCGTTGGCGACGCCCTGGCCGAGGGGGCCGGTGGTGGTCTCCACGCCGGCCGTGTGACCGTGCTCGGGGTGGCCGGGCGTGCGGCTGCCCCAGGTGCGCAAGGACTTGAGGTCGTCGAGCGCGAGCCCGAAACCGCCGAGGTAGAGCTGGATGTAGAGGGTCAGGCTGGCGTGGCCGCAGGAGAGGACGAACCGGTCGCGCGCGATCCACTGCGGGTCGGCCGGGTCGTGCCGCATGACCTTCTGGAACAGCAGGTACGCCGCCGGCGCCAGGCTCATGGCGGTGCCCGGGTGGCCGTTGCCGACCTTCTGCACCGCGTCCATGGCCAGCACGCGGGCCGTGTCGACGGCTCGGTCGTCCAGCTCGTTCCAGTCGAGTGAGGGGCTCACGAACGGGTCCTCTCGTTGTCTGAGACCGGGACGAGCAGCGGCTCTCCCGGCGCAGCCGAGCCTACCCACGCCCCCTGTGGGCATGCACACCCCCGCGGGTGCTCGGTCGCCGCCGCGGGGCGACTACACTCGCTGTGCCGGCGCCGTGCGCGGGCATGTCAGCCGCCATCTCGAGGACGCGAGGACACGTGACCGCCGTCGACCCCCAGGTGCGCCTCTCCCCGAGCGCGGGGGGATCCAGCCCTCTCGGTCGGTTCCGCGACGTCGTGGGCGCCTACGTGGGGCTGACCAAGCCGCGGATCATCGAGCTGCTGCTGCTGACCACCGTCCCGGTCATGTTCCTGGCGTCCGGCGGTGTGCCCGAGCTCGGCCTCGTGGTGGCCACGGTGGTCGGCGGGACCCTCTCGGCCGGCAGCGCCAACGCCCTCAACTGCGTCTACGACCGCGACATCGACGAGCGGATGCGCCGTACGCGTCGGCGTGCCCTGCCGCGTCACGCCGTGTCGCCGCGCTCCGCCCTCGTCTTCGGCCTCGTCCTCGGCGTGGTCTCGACCGTGCTGCTGTGGACGCTGGTCAACCCGCTCTCGGCCCTGCTGTCGCTGGCGGCCAACGTCTTCTACGTCGTGGGCTACACGATGCTGCTCAAGCGACGCACCAGCCAGAACATCGTCTGGGGCGGCGCCGCCGGGTGCTTCCCGGCCCTCATCGGCTGGACCGCGGTCACCGGGTCGCTGTCGTGGGTGCCCGTCGTGCTCTTCGCGGTCGTCTTCTTCTGGACCCCCCCGCACTTCTGGGCGCTCGCGCTGCGCTACCGCGAGGACTACGCCGCGGCCGACGTGCCGATGCTGCCGTCGGTCTCCCCGGCCCCCGTGGTGGGCCGCCAGATCGTGGTCTACGCCTGGGTCACGGTCGCGACCTCGCTGGTGCTGTGGCCGGTGGCCGGCACGTCCTGGTTCTACCCGACGGTCGCCGGGGTCCTCGGCGCGGTCTTCATCGTGGAGTCGCACCGTCTCTCCGCCCGCACCCGCGCCACCGACGACGTCGTCGCGATGCGCCCGATGCGCCTGTTCCACTGGTCGAACATCTACCTGTCGCTGCTGTTCGTGGGCGTCGCCCTCGAACCCCTCGTCGCCGGCTGACCCGCTCCCCGACCACCTGGTCCGTCCGGGCCTGCCGGTTTCCCACGGTATGCAGCGAACCTGGCGCTCCCCATGGCGTCGGGAGCATGGGCAGTGCGAGTACACCTGCATACCGTGGGAAACCGGCAGGGTCCGGGTCAGTTGCGGGTGGCGGTGGTGTCGCGGGCGGCGAGCAGCAGCCAGGACATGGCGGCGGCGAAGAGCGCGGCGCCGAGCAGGTGGATCGCCACGAGGACGACGGGCAGGTCGGTGGCGTACTGCACGAACCCGACGGTGCCCTGGACGAGCACCACGACGACCAGGGTGCGCGCAGCGCGTGCGACCTCGAGGGTGCGGTCCAGGCTCCTGACCGCGACCACCACGGCGACGAGCAGGCCGAGCAGCAGGAAGACCGCGTCGGTGTGCAGCTGGCTCACCGACCGCGGGTCGAGCCCGTTGCGGGGGGCGTCGGCGTCCCCGGCGTGGGGCCCGCTGCCCGTCACCACCGTGCCGAGGTAGAGCACCGCCCAACCGACGACGAACACGGCGACCGACAGCCGCTCGAGGACCGGTCCGACCGTGGGAGCGAACACAGCGCCGGCAGCCGGTGCCGGTGAGTGGCTCGGCGCGGCCAGGTCGGCACGCGACCCGACCACCACTGAGCGCACCAGCAGCACGGCCACGCAGATCATCACCATCGACACGACCAGGTGCAACGACACGGTCCACGGGTTGAGGTCGGTCAGCACGGTGACCCCGCCGAGCGCTGCCTGCGCCGGCACGCCGACGGCCAGCACCACCGCCGGCAGCCGCAGGTCGCGACGGCCGGAGCGCCACACCGCGACGACGGTCGCGATCGCGACGGCCGCGATGAGGAAGGTGACCATCCGGTTGCCGAACTCGATCGCGGTGTGGATCGTCATCGCGCCGTGCGGGCGGAACGACTCGTCGGTGCAGCGCGGCCACGTCGGGCAGCCCAGACCGGAGCCGGTCAGGCGCACCACGCCGCCGGTGACCACGATGGCGATGTTGACCACCAGCGAGGCGATGGCGGCACGCCGCAACCACCGCGCCGTCGACGTACGACGTGGCGGGGCACCGAGGGCTCGGGGCGGGGTCACGTCTACTCCCACCGGAACGTCCTGGCCGTCAGCGCGGTCGCCACGACCGCCCACACCAGCAGCACCAGCGACTGGTCGAGGGGGAAGGTGCCGACCACGAGGCTCTCGCGCATGCCGCTGCCGAGGGCGCCGGAGGGCAGGCGGGACAGCACCTCGCCGAACCCGCCGTACGTCGACAGCGGCAGGACCACGCCGCCACCGGCCGCCAGCAGGATGTAGACGAGGTTGGCCGCCGCCAGCGTGGCCTCGGCCCGCAGCGAGCCGGCGATCAGCAGGCCGAGCGAGGCGAAGGCAGCCGTGCCGAGCGCGGCCATGACCAGCAGGCCCGCGACGGCCCGCAGCGTCGTCGCGGGCTCCCAGCCGAGCCCGAGGGCGACGGCCGAGAGCACGAGCACCTGCACCGCCTCGACGAGCAGCAGGGCCAGCACCTTGCCCAGCAGCAGACCGTGCCGCGGCAGCGGGGAGGCCCCGAGGCGCTTGAGGACCCCGTAGCGGCGCTCGAACCCGGTGGCGATGGCCAGGGAGGTGAAGGCCGTCGACATGATCGCCAGCGCCAGCACGCCGGGCGTGAGGTCGTCGATGGCGGTCGAGGACAGGGAGAGGTCGAGCTGGCGAGCGGCCAGGACGCCGCCGGTGAGCACCAGCACCGGGATCACCAGCGCGAGCAGCAGCTGCTCGCCGTTGCGCAGCAGCAGCACGGTCTCCATGCGGGCCTGCGCGAGGACCTGGCGCGCCAGGGGCGCCGAGCCGGGTCGCGGGGCGAAGGTGCCGGTCGCGGTCATCCGAAGGTCCTCCCCGTCACCTGCAGGAACACGTCCTCGAGGCTGCGCTGGCCCAGGCTGAGCGACTCCGGCACCACGCCGTTGCGCTGGCACCAGGCGGACACGGTCGCCAGCGTGGTCGGGTCGGCGGGCCCGCTGATGAGCAGGCTGTGCTCGTTGACCGGTCGCACCTCGGTGCCGGGACCCAGCTCGGACTGCAGCGACGCCGGGGCGTCGGGCGGGAACGGCTCGGTCACGACGAGCCGGATGGTCACCTCGCCGACCCCGCGGGTCAGCTCGAAGGGCGACCCGGAGGCGATGAGCCGGCCGTGGTCGATGATGTGGACGGTGTCGGCGAGGCGCTCGGCCTCCTCCAGGTAGTGCGTGGTCAGCACCGTCGTCACGCCGTCGCCCTTCAGCTCCTCGAGCAGGTCCCAGGTGTCACGTCGCGCCTGCGGGTCCATGCCCGCGGTCGGCTCGTCGACGAAGAGGAGCTCGGGACGGCCCACCAGCGCCATCGCCAGCGACAGCCGCTGCTGCTGCCCGCCGGACAGCCGCCGGTACGGCGTACGGCCGCAGCTGTCGAGACCGAGCCGCTCCACCAGCAGCGGCACCGGCAGGGGATGGGCGTGCAGGGAGGCGATGTGGGCGAGCATCTCCTCGGCGCGGACGCCGGTCCAGGCGCCGCCGGACTGCAGCATGACTCCGACGCGGGGCAGCAGCGCGCGCCGCTGGGTGACCGGGTCCAGGCCGAGCACGCGCACGGTGCCGCCCTGGGGCTTCCGGAAGCCCTCGCAGGTCTCCAGCGTGGTGGTCTTGCCTGCGCCGTTCGGCCCGAGCACGGCGGTGACGCTGCCCCGCTCGACGCTCAGGCTGAGCCCGTCGACGGCGGTCTTGTCGCCGTACCTCATGACGAGTCCGTCGACCTCGACCGCAGGCGAGGAGGGCGAGGTCAGGGGCACACCTGCCAGTCTAGGGACGCCGGGCACCCGGACCGACCTCGCGGCGGGTGGAGTGCCTCACGCGTCGCGCACGGCGGAGCGGGCACGTCCGGCGGGGCCGGGTAAGGGGTGCCTTACTTGAAGCAGCTAGATCAATAACGGCACACTGGTGTTGTGGAAATCAACGACACCCTCGACGTCGGGGCCGACGCGCCCACGCGCGAGCGCGTCGCGAGGACCATCCTCGAGCGCGGTCCGAGCAGTGCGTCGGTGCTCGCCGAGCAGCTGCTGCTGACTCCCGCCGCCGTACGCCGCCACCTCGACCACATGCTCGAGACCGGCCTCGTCGAGCTGCGTGAGCCGCGACCGCACGAGGCGCGCACCCGGGGACGCGGCCGCCCGGCCAAGGTCTTCGCGCTCACCGCCGCCGGTCACGACCTCTTCGAGCAGCAGTACGACGACCTGGCCGCGCAGGCCCTGCGCTTCCTGGCCGAGACGGCCGGCGACGAGGCCGTCACCGAGTTCGCCCGGCGTCGGTGGGCCGTCCTCGAGACCCGCGTCGAGGAGCTGCTCGCCCTCGATCCCGAGCAGAGCCCCACGCGGGCGCTGGCCGCCGCGATGCGCGAGGGCGGCTTCGCCGCCTCGGTCAGCGAGAGCCCCATGGGGGAGCAGCTGTGCCAGCAGCACTGCCCCGTCGCGCACGTCGCCCACGAGTTCCCGCAGCTGTGCGAGGCCGAGACCGAGGCCATCGGCCGCGTCCTCGGCCGCCACGTCCAGCGCCTGGCCACCATCGCCCACGGCGACGGGGTCTGCACCACCAGCATCCCGCACACCCGCACGACCAGCACGCGCACCACCAGCACCCCCACCCTGTCGGCAACCAACGAGAGGCGGTCCTCATGACCACCCATCCCGACGCACCCCTCACCTCCGTCGAGGAGATGAACCCCGAGCTCCAGGGCCTCGGCCGCTACCAGTACGGCTGGGCCGACTCCGACGTCGCCGGCTCGACCGCCCAGCGCGGTCTCAACGAGGACGTCGTCCGCAACATCTCGGCGCTGAAGAGCGAGCCGCAGTGGATGCTCGACCTGCGCCTGAAGGGCCTCAAGCTCTTCCACCGCAAGCCGATGCCGACGTGGGGCTCCGACCTCGACGCCATCGACTTCGACAACATCAAGTACTTCGTCCGCTCCAGCGAGAAGCAGGCCACCACCTGGGACGAGCTGCCCGAGGACATCAAGAACACCTACGACAAGCTCGGCATCCCGGAGGCGGAGAAGCAGCGCCTGGTCTCCGGCGTCGCCGCGCAGTACGAGTCGGAGGTCGTCTACCACTCGATCCGCGAGGACCTCGAGGCCCAGGGCGTGCTGTTCCTGGACACCGACACCGCGCTCAAGGAGCACCCGGAGCTGTTCCGGGAGTACTTCGGCACCGTCATCCCGGTCGGTGACAACAAGTTCGCCGCGCTCAACACCTCGGTGTGGTCCGGCGGCTCGTTCATCTACGTCCCCAAGGGTGTCCACGTCGACATCCCGCTGCAGGCCTACTTCCGGATCAACACCGAGAACATGGGCCAGTTCGAGCGGACGCTGATCATCGTCGACGAGGACGCCTACGTGCACTACGTCGAGGGCTGCACCGCGCCGATCTACAAGTCCGACTCGCTGCACTCGGCGGTCGTGGAGATCATCGTGAAGAAGGGCGGCCGCTGCCGCTACACGACGATCCAGAACTGGTCGAACAACGTCTACAACCTGGTGACCAAGCGCGCGACCTGCGAGGCCGGCGCCACCATGGAGTGGGTCGACGGCAACATCGGCTCCAAGGTGACGATGAAGTACCCCGCCGTCTACCTCATGGGCGAGCACGCCAAGGGCGAGACGCTGTCGATCGCCTTCGCCGGCGAGGGCCAGCACCAGGACGCGGGCGCCAAGATGGTGCACGCCGCCCCGAACACCTCGAGCTCCATCCTCAGCAAGTCGGTCGCCCGCGGCGGTGGACGTACGTCGTACCGCGGCCTGATCCAGATCAACGAGGGTGCCCACGGCTCGAAGTCGAACGTCCTGTGCGACGCGCTGCTCGTCGACCAGATCAGCCGTTCCGACACCTACCCCTACGTCGACATCCGCGAGGACGACGTGTCCATGGGCCACGAGGCGAGCGTCTCGAAGGTCTCCGAGGACCAGCTCTTCTACCTGATGAGCCGCGGGATGGAGCAGGACGAGGCCATGGCGATGATCGTGCGCGGGTTCGTCGAGCCGATCGCGAAGGAGCTCCCGATGGAGTACGCCCTCGAGCTCAACCGGCTGATCGAGCTGCAGATGGAAGGAGCCGTCGGCTGATGGGCCTCGAGATCTCGTCCCACCTGCACCCGGTGGGCTCGTTCGACCTCGCCGACCACGGTGTCCCCACGGGGCGCGAGGAGGTGTGGCGCTTCACGCCGCTCAAGCGGCTGCGGGGCCTGCACGCCGAGGCGCCCCTCGGCGCCGGTGAGCTCAAGGTCGACGTCGACGCCGGCGACGGCGTCACCGTCGAGGTCGTCGGCTCCGACCACGAGAGCCGCGGCACCTCCGGTCTCGTGCCGCCCGACCGCGTCTCGGCGCGCGCCTGGGCCGCGGCCGACCAGGTCTTCCTGGTCGACGTGCCGGCCGAGACGGTCGTCGAGAAGGCGTCGACGATCACGTTGACCGGCCTCGGGGTCGAGGACGCCGCCGCCGGCCACGTCGTGGTCCGCGTCGGCGCCTTCGCCAAGGCCACCGTCGTCCTGCGCTTCGAGGGCTCGGCCACGCTGGCCGAGAACGTCGAGATCGTGGTCGGCGACAGCGCGAGCCTCACCCTGGTCTCCATCCAGGACTGGGCCGACGACGCCGTCCACCACTCCACCCAGCACGCGCGGATCGGGCGGGACGCGACCCTGAAGCACGTCGCGATCTCGTTCGGCGGCGACGTGGTCCGCCACGACCTCACCGCCGACTACGCCGGTCCCGGCGGCCGCGCGGAGATGCTCGGGCTGTACTTCGCCGACGCCGGCCAGCACCTCGAGCACCGGCTCTTCGTCGACCACAACGCGCCGAAGACCACGAGCAACGTGGTCTACAAGGGGGCGCTGCAGGGCCAGGGCGCCCACGCGGTGTGGATCGGCAACGTGCTCATCCGCAAGGAGGCCGAGGGCATCGAGACCTACGAGGAGAACCGCAACCTCGTGCTCACCGACGGCTGCCAGGCCGACTCGGTGCCGAACCTCGAGATCGAGACCGGCGAGATCGAGGGCGCCGGTCACGCCTCGGCCACCGGCCGCTTCGACGACCAGCAGCTGTTCTACCTGCAGGCGCGCGGCATCCCGGAGGACGAGGCCCGGCGCCTCGTCGTGCACGGCTTCTTCAACGACATCGTGCGCAAGATCGGCGTGCCCGAGCTCGAGGAGAGCCTGATGGCCGCCGTCGAGGCCGAGCTGGAGAAGAACGTGACCCCGGGCGTCGGAGGCGCGGCGTGACCTTCATCCGCGCCTGCGCGATCGCCGACCTCGAGGCCGGTACGCCGTACGCGGCGACCGTCGAGGACGTCGACGTGGCCCTCGTGCGTGACGGCGAGGAGCTCTTCGCCATCCGTGACGAGTGCAGCCACGCCAACATCGCACTGTCCGAGGGTGACGTCGAGGGCTGCCTCATCGAGTGCTGGCTGCACGGGTCGACCTTCGACCTGCGCACCGGCAAGCCCACCACCCTGCCGGCCTTCGAGCCGGTCCCTGTCTACCCCGTCCGGGTCGACGGCGACGACGTGCTCGTCGACGTCGCCAGCCCCCTGAACATCGAGGAATTGAGCGCATGAGCAACCTGGAGATCCGCGACCTGCACGTCAGCGTCGACACCGAGGACGGCCCCAAGGAGATCCTCAAGGGCGTCACGCTGACCATCAACGCCGGCGAGACGCACGCCATCATGGGCCCGAACGGCTCGGGCAAGTCGACCCTGGCCTACTCGATCGCCGGCCACCCGAAGTACACCGTCACCTCCGGCACCGTGACGCTGGACGGCGACGACGTCCTGGAGATGTCGGTCGACGAGCGCGCCCGCGCCGGGCTGTTCCTCGCCATGCAGTACCCCGTCGAGGTGCCCGGTGTGTCCGTGGCCAACTTCCTGCGGACCGCCAAGACCGCGGTCTCGGGCGAGGCCCCGAAGCTGCGCACCTGGATCAAGGACGTCAACGGCGCGATGGACCGCGTCAAGATGGACACCGCGATGGCGCAGCGCAACGTCAACGAGGGCTTCTCCGGCGGTGAGAAGAAGCGGCACGAGATCGTGCAGCTGGAGCTGCTCGACCCGAAGGTCGCCGTGCTCGACGAGACCGACTCCGGTCTCGACATCGACGCGCTGAAGATCGTCTCCGAGGGCGTCAACCGCTTCGCCGAGAACGGCGACAAGGGCGTCCTGCTGATCACGCACTACACGCGGATCCTGCGCTACATCAAGCCCGACCACGTCCACGTGTTCGTCGACGGCCGGATCGCCGAGGAGGGCGGCCCGGAGCTGGCCGACAAGCTCGAGGCCGAGGGCTACGAGGCCTACACCAGCGCTGCTGCCACAGCGGGGAGCGGGGCCTGACATGCCCCTGGAGGGACTGCTCGACGACCTGGACCTGATCCGGGCCGACTTCCCGATCCTGTCGCGGGTCTTCCCCGACGGGAACCCGTTGGTCTACCTCGACAGCGCCAACACCTCGCAGAAGCCGCAGGTGGTCATCGACTCGATGGTCGACCACCTCGAGCGCCACAACGCCAACGTGGCCCGCGCCGTGCACCAGCTCGGCGCGGAGTCCACCGAGGCGTTCGAGGGCGGGCGCGACAAGGTGGCCGCCTTCATCGGCGCGCCCTCGCGCGACGAGGTGATCTTCACCAAGAACGCCTCCGAGGCGCTCAACCTGGTGGCCGGCACGCTCGCGTGGGCCGGCACGTCCGGCTCCGACCCCACGCTGCGCGTCGGGCCGGGCGACGAGGTGGTCATCACCGAGATGGAGCACCACTCCAACATCGTGCCCTGGCAGCTGCTGTGCGAGCGGACCGGGGCGACGCTGCGGTGGTTCGGCCTGACCGACGACGGCCGCCTCGACCTCTCCGACATGGACTCGCTCATCAACGAGCGCACCAAGGTGGTCTCGCTGACCTGGGTGTCGAACATGCTCGGCACCATCAACCCGGTCGTCGACATCGCCGCCCGCGCCAAGGCGGTGGACGCGCTCGTCGTCGTCGACGCCTCCCAGGCGGTGCCGCAGATGCCCGTGGACGTGTCCACGCTGGGCGCCGACTTCGTGGCCTTCACCGGCCACAAGGTCGTCGGCCCGACCGGCATCGGCGTGCTGTGGGGCCGCCGCGAGGTGCTGGAGAAGCTGCCGCCGTTCCTCGGCGGGGGCGAGATGATCCGCACGGTGTCGATGGAGAAGACCACCTTCGCCGACATCCCCAGCAAGTTCGAGGCCGGCACCCCGCCGATCGTCGAGGCCGTCGGCCTGGGCGCCGCGGTGGAGTACCTCGGCCACGTCGGCATGGACCGTGTCCGCAAGCACGAGGAGGCGATCACCGGCTACCTGCTCGACGGGCTCGCGTCCGTCGGCGGGATCACGGTGCTCGGCCCCACGACGATGGCCGACCGTGGGGGAGCGGTCAGCTTCGAGCTCGCCGGCGTGCACCCCCACGACGTCAGCCAGCTGCTCGACAGCCGCGGCGTCGCCGTACGGGCGGGGCACCACTGCGCCAAGCCGGCGCACGCGCGGTTCGGCGTCCAGTCGAGCGCACGCGCCTCGACGTACCTCTACACGACGCCGGAGGAAATCGATGCGCTGGTCGAGGCGTTGGAGTACACGAAGAAGTACTTCCGGGTGGACTGAGCGGAGACCATGAGCGACCTCGATGCGATGTACCAGGAGATCATCCTGGACCACTACAAGAACCCTCTGAACGCGGGGCTCCGTGAGCCCTTCGAGGCGGAGGTGCACCACGTCAACCCCACCTGCGGCGACGAGGTGACGCTCCGCGTGCACCTCGCGGACGGCGTCGTCAGCGACGTGTCGTACGACGCCCTGGGGTGCTCGATCAGCCAGGCCAGCGTCAGCGTGATGAGCGACCTCGTGATCGGCAAGCCGGTCGACGAGGCGCTCGCCGTCCACGAGGAGTTCCTGCGGCTCATGCAGAGCCGAGGCGCCGTGGAGCCCGACGAGGACGTCCTCGAGGACGGGGTCGCCTTCGCCGGCGTCGCCAAGTTCCCCGCCCGCGTGAAGTGCGCGCTGCTGGGGTGGATGGCGTGGAAGGACGCGACCGCCCAGGTGGTCGCGAGCAGCAACCGGACCAGCCAGACCGACGAGACCGAGGAGTCCCGATGACGGACGCACCCGAGCGCACCACCACCGACGACGACCTGCCCGAGGTCCCCTCCGCCCCGGCGGCCGGCACCACGACGCTGTCCGAGGACGAGGTCGAGGAGGCGATGAAGGACGTCGTCGACCCCGAGCTCGGCATCAACATCGTCGACCTGGGCCTGCTCTACGGCGTCAACATCGACGCCTCCCACAACGTGACCCTCGACATGACCCTCACCTCGGCGGCCTGCCCGCTGACCGACGTCATCGAGGACCAGACCAACCGCGCGCTCGAGGGCATGGCCAACGACGTCGCCATCAACTGGGTCTGGATGCCGCCGTGGGGCCCGGACAAGATCACCCCCGACGGCCGCGAGATGCTGCGCGCCCTCGGCTTCAACGTCTGAGCTGCGGGGTGGTCGGTTTCACTAGGTACCTAGTGATCTTGGCGCTTCCCGAGCGAAGTTTCGCTCGGGAAGCGCCGGTTTCGCTAGGTACCTAGTGAAACCGGCAGAGGGTCCGACGTGAGGCGGGAGGTGCTCGTGCCAGCCGGGCGGGTGGTCCGCTGGTGCGCGAACTTCGCCGAGCGCCACGGGTCGCCGACGTACGCCGTGGTGGCGGGTGGTCTGTCCGTGAGGGCCGACGACGGGTCGACGGCCCTGCTGCGGCTGCCGCTCGACGAGACCTTCACCGGGCCCGCCACCCCTGAGGCCCTGGCCGAGGCGGTCGTTGCCCCCGGCGCCTGGGGCGTGCTGCTGGTCCGCAAGGGCGGCTTCGCCGTCGCCCGGATGGCGGGAGAGAGGCTGGTCGAGCACAAGATCGGCCAGCGCCACGTCCAGGGCCGCACCAAGGCCGGCGGGCAGAGCCAGCAGCGCTTCGCCCGGCGCCGCGACAACCAGGCCCGAGCGGCCTACGAGGCGGCCGCGGACCACGCTGCCCGCATCCTCGGCGGCCACCGCCTGGACGCCTTGGTCACCGGCGGCGACCAGGGAGCCGTGGACACCGTCCTGGAGGACACCCGCCTGGCCCACGCCGCATCACGTCGTACGACGCTGTGGCTGCCTGTGGGCGACCCCAAGCGGGCCGTGCTCGACCAGGCCGTCCAGGACGCGCTCGCCGTCCAGGTGGACGTCACCAACGCCTGAGCCGGCCCCGTCAGCCCCGCAGATGCGTGGGAAAAGCACCCTTGGACGTTCGCGCAGCGTGCTTTTCCCACGCATGTGGCGCTCCGTGCGTGCGTCCGACGTGCCGGTCCCGTTCGGGCGAGGCGGCCACCCACTGGCTGACCGTCGTCTCGGAGGACATCGAACACTCAGCTCGGGTAGAGCTCGTCGGCCTTGAACGTGTCGCACGCCTCGAAGGAGCCCCGCTCGTAGCCGACGTTGAACCACATCTCGCGGGCGGCCGCGCTGCCGTGGGTCCAGGTCTCGGGGTTCGTGCGCCCGGAGGACCGCTCCTGGATCCGGTCGTCACCGACAGCGGCTGCGGCGTCGAGGGCCTCGGAGATGTCCTCGTCGGTCAGCTCGAGGATGAGGACGTTGCCGTCGGCGTCCTCGGCGGTGGTGGCGTACTTCGCCCACATGCCACCGAGGCAGTCGGCCATCAGCTCGACGCGCACGGCGTCGCTCTCCGGTCCCTGCTGGGTGCGGGTCCGGCCGAGGTAGCCGAGGAGGTTCTCGACGTGGTGGCCGTACTCGTGGGCCAGCACGTAGGCCTCGGCGAAGTCGCCACCCTTCGCGCCGAGCTGGTCCTCCAGCATCGCGGAGAAGAACGAGGTGTCGAGGTAGACCTTCATGTCGTCGCGCGTCGGGCAGTAGAACGGCCCCACCGACGAGTCGGCCGCCCCACAGCCGGTGTCGACGGAGCCGGTGAAGATCACCGTGTCGGCGTCGACGTACTGCTCCCCGGTCTGCTCGGGCAGCGCCTCGCGCCAGAACGACTGGATCGAGTTGACGACCGCCAGCCGCGCGCAGTCCGGGTTCTCGTTGGCGTCCTCGCCGGTCTCGCACTCGGTCAGCTCGCTGGTCGACACCGGCTCGTCGGCCGAGCGCGGGGTCACGGCGCCACTGCTGCCGCCGCCACCGAGCAGGCCACCGAGACCGCCGGTGAGGCCGAGCACCACCAGCACGATGACGACGAGGACCACCATGCCGACCCCGCCGCCCTTGCCGCCGGTGGGGATCGGCAGGGACATGCCCGAGCCGCGTCCGCCGGAGCCCCGGCCACCCCCGCGGCGTACCTGCACCTGGCTGCGGTCGAGCCGAGCCCTGGGGTTGAACCTCATGTGTGACCTCCGCCGCCGAGAGCGGTGCGTGGACCGCAGCGCGTCACGAGGTTATCCGTCGGGGCCGTAGAATGAACCCATGCGGTGCGCTCACTAGTCGGCGATCTGCCGTCCTGTCCTCGCTCTCGAGCCGAAAGCCCACCGTGATCACTGCAACTGACCTGGAAGTGCGCGCGGGCGCGCGCCTGCTCATGGACGGCGTGTCCTTCCGCGTCGCCCCCGGCGACAAGATCGGCCTCGTGGGCCGCAACGGCGCCGGCAAGACCACGCTCACCCGCATCCTGGCGGGCGACTCGCTGCCGGCCGGCGGCAGCGTCACCCGGACCGGGGAGCTCGGCTACCTGCCGCAGGACCCACGCGCCAGCGACCCCGAGATGCTCGCGCTGCACCGCATCCTGTCCGCCCGCGGCCTCGACGTGGCGCTGAAGACCCTGGACAAGGCGGGCCTGGACATGGCCTCGGAGGACACCCGGGTCCGCGACAAGGCGATGCGCGCCTACGAGCGCGCCGAGGCGGCGCTGCACGCAGGAGGCGGGTACGCCGCCGAGGCCGAGGCCCGCCAGATCGCCTCCAACCTCAACATCGAGGACCGCATCCTCGACCAGCCCCTCGCCACGCTCTCGGGCGGTCAGCGTCGACGCGTCGAGCTGGGGCGCATCCTGTTCTCCGGCGCCGAGACGCTGCTGCTCGACGAGCCGACCAACCACCTCGACGCCGACTCCATCGTGTGGCTGCGCGGCTTCCTCGCCTCCTACAAGGGCGGGCTCATCGTGATCAGCCACGACGTGGGCCTGCTCGAGGCGTGCGTCAACAAGGTGCTCCACCTCGACGCCAACCGGGCCGAGGTCGACGTCTACAACATGGGCTGGTCGTCGTACCTCCTGCAGCGCGAGACCGACGAGCGCCGCCGCAAGCGTGAGCGCGCGAACGCCGAGCGCAAGGCCACCACGCTCATGGAGCAGGCCAACAAGATGCGGGCCAAGGCGACGAAGGCCCAGGCCGCCCAGTCGATGATGAAGCGCGCCGAGAGGATCATGTCCGGCGTCGAGGCCGAGCGGGCCAACGACAAGGTCGCGCACATCAAGTTCCCCAAGCCGGCGCCGTGCGGCAAGACGCCGTTGCGCGGCAGCGAGCTGTCGAAGAGCTACGGCTCGCTGGAGATCTTCACCGACGTCGACCTCGCCATCGACCGTGGCAACCGGGTGGTGATCCTCGGCCTCAACGGTGCCGGCAAGACCACGCTGCTGCGGATCCTCGGCGGCGTCGACAAGCCCGACACCGGACAGGTCGAGCCCGGTCACGGCGCCCGGCTGGGCTACTACGCGCAGGAGCACGAGACGCTCGACGTCACGCGCACCGTGCTCGAGAACATGCAGTCCGCCGCACCGCAGCTGACCGACAGCGAGGCCCGCAGCGTGCTGGGCTCGTTCCTCTTCAGCGGCGACGACGCCCAGAAGCCCGCCGGTGTGCTCTCGGGCGGGGAGAAGACGCGCCTCGCCCTGGCCTCGCTGGTGGTCTCGCAGGCCAACGTGCTGCTGCTCGACGAGCCGACGAACAACCTGGACCCCGCCTCCCGCGAGGAGGTGCTGGGCGCGATCCGCGCCTACGAGGGCGCGATCGTGCTGGTCACCCACGACGAGGGCGCGGTCGCGGCGCTCGAGCCGGACCGCGTGCTGATCCTGCCCGACGGCGTCGAGGACCTCTGGTCCCAGGAGTACGCCGAGCTGGTGGCGCTCGCCTGACGCGGGCGCCGTACGCGGAGGGGCTGGGGGATCCGAGCGAGGAATAAGGACGCCTCGCGAGGGTTGTAACCGTTGTCACCCGTCCATAACCCCGCGTTACATGCGAGGGACGGGGTCGAGAAGAGGTGGTGGACCGATGGCGATGGGGCACGGCATGGGGCCGGTGTGGCGTCACATGCGCACCGACCGGAGCGCCACCGAGACCCGCCTGCGCCGCGAGACGGTCCGGCGCGTGCTGCGCTTCGCGCGACCGCACCGCCGGCTCATCGGCACGTTCCTGACGCTCACCGTGCTCGACGCGGCCCTCGTGGTGGTGCTCCCGCTGCTCATCCAGCGGCTCGTGGACGACGGCATCGGCGCCGGCGACACGAGCCTGGTGTGGTGGCTGGCCGGCGCCATGGCCGCGGTGGCGGTCTTCGACGCCGTGCTGACGCTGCTCTCGGGCTACCTGTCCTCCCGCATCGGGGAGAGCCTGATCCTGGACCTGCGGAGCTCGGTCTTCGGCCACGTGCAACGCCTCTCGCTCGCGTTCTTCACCCGCACCCAGACCGGCGCGCTGGTCAGCCGCCTCAACAACGACGTCATCGGCGCCCAGCGCGCCTTCACCTCGACGCTGTCGAGCACGGTGTCGAACTCGATCGCCGTCGTGTTCGTCGGGGTCGTGATGATCAAGCTGTCGTGGCAGGTCACGTTGCTGTGCCTGCTGCTGTTCCCGATCCTGGTCGTCACCTCCCGCTGGGTGGGGGTGCGCCTCGCCGGGCTCACGCGCGAGCAGATGGACGGCAACGCGGCCCTGGGCAACGCCATGACCGAGCGGTTCAACGTCGGCGGCGCCATGCTGCTGAAGCTCTTCGGCCGTCGCGAGAGCGAGGACGAGGCCTTCGTGCAGCGCGCCTCGCTGGTGCGCGACCTCGGCGTGCGCATCGCCCTGATCACCAACGTCTTCCGCGCCGCCCTCACGCTGATCCCGGCGCTGGCGACGGCCATCGTGTACGGCGTCGGTGGCTACCTCGTCATCCAGGGCGACCTGTCCGTGGGCACGCTGCTGGCCCTGGCCACGCTGCTCCTGAGGCTCCTGGGCCCCCTCCAGGGCCTGTCCAACGTCCGCATCGACGTGATGACCGCGCTGGTCAGCTTCGAGCGCGTCTTCGAGGTGCTCGACCTGCCGACCACGGTGCCCGAGAAGCCCGACGCCACGCCGCTGCCGGCAGGGTCGTCGCGCGTCGAGTTCGACCACGTCCGCTTCGGCTACCCCCGCGCCGAGGAGGTGTCGCTCGCGAGCCTCGAGGCCGTGGCCCGCAAGGACTCCAAGGACTCGGGCGAGGTGCTGCGCGACATCAGCTTCACCATCGAGCCGGGCCAGATGGTGGCGCTGGTCGGGCCCAGCGGCGCCGGCAAGACGACCGTGACCCACCTCGTCGCCCGCCTGTACGACGTCACCGGCGGCACCGTGCGCGTCGGCGGCACGGACGTGCGCGACCTGACCCTGCAGTCGCTCGAGGACGCGGTCGGCTACGTCACGCAGGACACGTTCATGTTCCACGACACGATCCGGGCCAACCTGCTCTACGCCCGCCCCGAGGCCGACGACCGCGACCTCTGGCGGGCGCTGGGCGCGGCCCAGGTCGGCCGCCTCGTCGCGAGCCTGCCCGACGGCCTCGACACGGTCGTGGGGGACCGGGGCTACCGGCTCTCCGGTGGCGAGCGCCAGCGCCTGGCCATCGCGCGGCTGCTGCTCAAGGCGCCGGACATCGTCGTGCTCGACGAGGCCACCGCCCACCTGGACTCCGAGTCCGAGGCTGCGGTGCAACGTGCCCTCGACGAGGCGCTGACCGGACGCACGTCGCTCGTCATCGCGCACCGGTTCTCCACCGTGCGCAACGCCGACAAGATCCTGGTCCTCGACGACGGCCGGATCGTGCAGTCCGGCACGCACGCCGAGCTGCTGGCCGAGGGCGGGCTGTACTCCGTGCTCTACCGCACGCAGTTCCGTGAGGACGCCGAGCCGACCGAGCCCGACGCGAGGACGTCGTCCCGGCGCTGTGACGCGTGGGGGGACGCAGGCGGCTCAGCTCTGCTTCTTGGCGCCCCAGCCGTGGTAGCGCTCGACCTCGACCCAGGCGCTGACGCGCGGGGACTCCTGGTCGGGGTAGTCGCGGTCGGTGTAGTGGCGCGAGAGCCGGTTGATGTCGCTCAGGCCTTCATCATCCTTCATCTCCACGACCTTCCCCACGACGCTGACGTGGGTGTACCAGTCGTCCTTGTCGGTCATCGTCAGCGCCACGCGCGGGTCGTGCCGCAGGTGCTCCAGGCGCTTGCGGGTGGCGTCCATGTTGACCAGCACGCGGTCGCCGTCGAGCAGGTACCACGTCGCCACGGACACGGGCTGACCGTCCTCGCGCAGGGTGGTGATGACCGCGGGGTGCGGCTGGGCGAGGAACTCGCGGACGTCGTCGGGCAGCGGGGGCTTGGGCACGGGTACCTCCAGTGGTCGGGCGGTCGCGCGTTGCGCGGTCAGCGGCTGGTGACGGACTCCTGGTCAGCCTTCCCCGGAGCCTGGCCGCGACGCATCCGACGTCGCTCGTCCCAGGCGAGGTAGCCGAAGCCGAACACGGCGAGCAGCCCGAAGAACCACCACTGGAGGCCGTAGAAGAAGTGCGGACCGTTGCCGAGGTCGGGCAGCTCGGTCCGCACGAGGGCGGTGCCGGCAGCCGGGTCCTCGGACTCAGCGTCCACGAACCCCTCGTACAGCGGGTAGTCGACGGTCTCACCGATCGCTGCCGCGGAGATGGCCCGGGTGGAGCCGTCCTCGACCGCGGTGGAGGACCCGGACCCGTCGGCTCGGACCCAGCCGGTCACGGTGACGGTGCCGGACGGGGGAGCGGGCAGGTCGGTGGGGACGGTGCCGGTGTTCGGGGTCGAGAGCCACCCGCGGTCGACGAGGACGGCGGTGCCGGCGTCGGTGCGCAGCGGGGTCACCAGGTCGACGCCCGGCTGTCCGTCCCGGGTCTGGTAGCGCACCACGACGGTGGCGGCGTCGTCGTACTCCCCGGTGGCGGTGACGCGCAGCCACTCACGCTCGAGCGGCACGGCGTCGTCGGTGCTCAGGACGCGGTCGACCGGCACGGGGTCGGCGTCGATGTTCGCGGCGATGAACCCGTTGCGCTCCTCACGGTCGGTGAGCCGGTCGAACTGCCACTCCCCGAGCCGTACGGCGAGCAGCGCGAGCAGCGCGACCGCGATCGCGAAGAGCACCCAGCGGCGGCTCAGCAGGAATCCCACACCACGAATCTAGGCCCCCGGCGGCTGTCGTCACGAGCCCGCCCCCGTGGGACGTGGGCCACGCCACCGCCCTCGGCCTAGACTCGTCCCTGTGACCTCCACCTCGGGCCTCGTCGACAGGTACGGCCGAACCGCCACGGACCTCCGGGTCTCGCTGACGGACCGCTGCAACCTGCGCTGCACCTACTGCATGCCCGCCGAGGGACTCGACTGGCTGCCCAACGACAAGATCCTCACCAACGACGAGATCGTGCGCCTGGTGGAGATCGCGGTGACGCACCTGGGCATCGAGGAGGTGCGGTTCACCGGCGGCGAGCCGCTCGTGCGCCGCGGCGTCACCGACATCGTCGCGCGCTGCGCACAGCTGTCCCCGCGCCCCGACCTGTCGGTGACCACCAACGCGCTGGGCCTGGCCAAGCTCGCCGGGCCGCTGGCCGAGGCGGGCCTGGACCGGGTCAACGTCAGCCTGGACACCGTGCGGTCCGACACGTTCAAGGAGCTGACCCTGCGGGACCGGTTCCACGACGTGGTCGCGGGGCTGGCGGCCGCCGACGCCGCCGGTCTCCGGCCCGTGAAGGTCAACGCGGTGCTGATGCGCGGCGTCAACGACGACCAGGCGCCCGAGCTGCTGCAGTGGTGCCTCGACCGCGGCTACGAGCTGCGCTTCATCGAGCAGATGCCGCTCGACGCCCAGCACGGCTGGACCCGCGACAAGATGATCACCGCCGAGGAGATCCTCGACAGCCTCGCCACGCGCTTCGACCTGGCACCCGCCGAGGAGCCGCGGGGGAGCGCGCCGGCAGAGCTGTTCGCCGTCGACGGCGGCCCCGCCACGGTGGGCGTGATCGCGTCCGTCACGCGGCCCTTCTGCGGCGACTGCGACCGCGTGCGGCTCACCGCCGACGGCCAGGTCCGCAACTGCCTGTTCGCCCGTGAGGAGTCCGACCTCATGACGGCGATGCGCGAGGGCGCGACCGACGAGGAGCTCGCCGACCGCTGGCGCGTGGCCGTCGTCGGCAAGCGACCCGGGCACGGCATCGACGACGTGACGTTCCTGCAGCCGGCTCGCCCGATGTCAGCCATCGGCGGCTGACCGACGCTCAGACGTCGCGCGGACCGCGCTCGATCATGGGCAGGTCGGGGTGGTACTCGTAGTCGTTGCGGGCCGGGTCCGGCGCCGAGCCGCCGTTGGCCGCCACCACCGCGATGTAGGGCAGGAAGACCGCGCCGGCGGCGAAGAGCCACGTCCACCAGTGCCCGATGGACAGCACGCAGGCGATCACGCACGTGGTGCGGATGGCCATCGAGATGAGGTAGCGGCGCATCCGCCCGCTCATGTCCTCGCTGTGGGACCGGGAGGCGGAGGTGATCCTCAGGGTGTCTTCTTGTTTCCTCGCCACACCTCCACAATACGTGGAGGTTCCAAGGCAGACCTGGGCGTCTCGGGAGCCGGTCCGTGCCGTCGCCGTACGGCGCGGTGGTGCCGGGTCTACGATCCGCAGGGCGGTCCACCACCGCCCGGCCCGCCCCGCGTCCCCGACCTCTGGAGAGCCCCATGAGCAACCGCACCTACCGCGTCACCGAGATCGTCGGCACCTCTCCCGACGGCATCGACCAGGCCATCCGCAACGGCGTCGAGCGCGCCGCCACGACCCTGCGCCACGTCGACTGGTTCGAGGTCACCCAGGTCCGCGGGCAGGTGCACGACGGCACGGTGGAGCACTTCCAGGTCGGCATCAAGCTCGGGTTCCGCCTCGAGGACGACTGAGCCGTCCGGCGATTTCGGGTACCCACAAGTAGCCCCTAGCGTCGAACGGGTCCAAGCATGTGACCTGCACGAAAGGGGAACCCGTGTCCGACACGGCGTCCAGATCCGTCCTCGTGACCGGCGGCAACCGCGGTATCGGCAAGGCGATCGCCGAGGCCTTCGCGGCCCAGGGTGACAACGTCGCGATCACCTACCGCTCCGGTGAGCCCCCCGAGGGGTTCCTCGCCGTGCAGTGCGACATCACCGTGCCCGAGCAGGTCGACGCCGCCTTCGCCGAGATCGAGGACAAGCAGGGGCCGGTCGAGGTGCTGGTGGCCAACGCCGGCATCACCAAGGACACCCTGCTGCTCCGCATGGGCGAGGACGACTGGTCCGACGTCATCGAGACGAACCTGACCGGTTCCTTCCGGGTGGCCAAGCGCGCCGCCAAGGGCATGCTGCGCATGCGCCGCGGACGCATCATCTTCGTCTCGTCGGTCGTCGGGCTGCTCGGCTCGGCCGGTCAGGCCAACTACGCCGCCAGCAAGTCCGGCCTCGTCGGCATGGCACGCTCCATCGCCCGCGAGCTCGGCAGCCGCTCCATCACCGCGAACGTCGTCGCCCCGGGCTTCGTCGACACCGAGATGACCGCGGTGCTGCCCGAGGAGCAGAAGGCGCAGTACAAGGCGCAGATCCCGCTCGGCCGGTACGCCGAGCCCGCGGAGGTCGCCGGCGCCATCACGTGGCTCGCCTCCGACGCCGCCGGCTACGTCACCGGGGCCGTGATCCCGGTCGACGGCGGCCTCGGCATGGGTCACTGACCCCCACCGCTCACCCACCCACCTCGCACACACCCAGGAGCACGCATGGGAATCCTCGACGGCAAGCGCATCCTCGTGGCCGGCGTCACGATGGACAGCTCGATCGGCTTCGCGGTGGCCCGCGTCGCCCAGGAGCAGGGCGCCACGGTGCTGGTCTCCAACTTCGGTCGCGCGCTCGGCATCACCAAGCGCATCGTCAAGCGGCTGCCGCAGGAGGCGCCGGTGCTCGAGCTCGACGTCACCGACCCCGAGCACCTCGAGCGGCTGCCCGGGCTGATCTCCGAGCACGTCGACGGACTCGACGGCGTGGTGCACTCCATCGCCTACGGCAACCCCGAGACACTGCTGGGCGGCAAGTTCCTCGACGGCCCGTGGGAGGACGTCGCGCAGGCGGTGCAGGTCTCGGCGTACTCGCTGAAGTCGCTGTCCACCGCGTGCCTGCCGCTGATGTCCGAGGGCGGGTCCGTGGTCGGCATGACCTTCGACGCCACGGTGGCGTGGCCGGCGTACGACTGGATGGGCGTGGCGAAGGCCGGCCTGGAGTCGACCTCGCGCTACCTCGCCCGCGACCTCGGCCCGAAGGGCGTCCGGGTGAACCTGGTCTCCGCCGGCCCGCTCAAGACCCTGGCCGCCAAGGCGATCCCGGGTTTCGAGGACCTCGAGTCCTCCTGGAAGGACCGCGCCCCGCTGGGCTGGGACGAGTCCGACCACACGCCGACGGCGAAGGCCGTGGTGGCGCTGCTGAGCGACTTCTTCCCGGCCACGACCGGGGAGATCGTCCACGTCGACGGCGGCTTCCACGCCATGGGACTCTGAGGCGGTGACCGGAGACCGCCGACGCACGCTCGTGCTGATGCGCCACGCCAAGGCGGAGGCCACCCCGAGCGGGCCCGTCGACGGCGACGTCGGTCGCCGGCTCACGCCGACGGGGCGTGCGGACGCGGAGGCCGCCGGTCGCTGGCTGGCCCAGGTCGGCTGCGTCCCCGACCACGCGCTGGTCTCCGCCGCCGAGCGGACCCAGGAGACCTGGGCCGCGGTCGCGTCGGGCTCCGGCTCGACGGCGAGCGTCGAGGTCTCACGCGCGATGTACGGCGCCTCGCCGGAGGCGATCCTCGAGAGCCTCCGCCTCGTGCCGGAGGAGGCCGCCGTCGTGATCTTCGTGGGACACAACCCCGACACCGAGGTCCTGGCCGGCGAGCTCAGCGACGGCGCGGGTCCGCAGGAGGCCGAGGCGGCGCTGGTCAGCGGTTTCCCCACGGCCACCCTCGCGGCGTACGACGTGCCCACGGCGTGGGCGGACCTCCGGGCCGGTGGGGTGAGCGTCCGTCACGTCCACACCGCCCGCGCCTGACCGTCCGGCACCGTGCCCTCAGCCGCGCGGGATCCAGTCGGACGCCGTGACGGCGACGCCGGGCGCGTAGTCCGTGTCACGGCGACGCTCGGTGAGCACGGCGAACCGGACGGCGCCGTAGTCGCCGCCGGCGAGGCAGCGTGACGGCATCGTCATCCGCGCCGTCGCACGGGCGGCGAACCACCGCACCCGCAGCCGGTCGCACCGCGGTGCCGACGCCGCCTGACGACCGGTGAAGGCCCCGGGGACGACGTAGCTCCTCGTCTCACCGGCGGGACGGTGCTCGCTGACCAGCCGCACGCCCGCGCCCCGCTTCGGCTCGACGCTCACGATCAGGTCCCCGCGCACCGCCTCGACGAAGCGCACGCGCGCCACGATCCGGTCCGCGCCGTTGTCGACGGAGGCGGCGACGATGTCGAGTCCGCGCCCGTCCGCGTCCCCGCGCCGGTCCGTGACCCGAGCGTCCTGGGCCGCCACCGGTCCGACCGACACGGCCACGATCCCCACCGTTGCGACGAGTGCTGTCCAGCCCTTGTTCCTCATGCGCCCATCCTGCCCCAGAAGTCCCACCGGCCCCGGCACGTCGCTCCCGCGCGCGGGAGTGTCGCCGGGGCTGGGCGCGCGGACGTGCGAAGGGCCCCGACCGCGCGTGCGGTCGGGGCCCTTCGGCGTCAGATCAGGAGACGCGGACGTTCTCGGCCTGGGGACCCTTGGGGCCCTGGGCGAGGTCGAACTCGACCTTCTGGTTCTCGTCGAGCGACTTGTAGCCGCTGGACTGGATCGCGGAGAAGTGGACGAACACGTCCTCGCCGCCGCCGTCCTGGGAGATGAAGCCGAAGCCCTTCTCGGCGTTGAACCACTTGACGGTGCCCTGAGCCATGATCTTTTCCTTTGGTCTGCCGAGGACGGTGTGCCCTCGAGCCGCTGAAGACATCGATGCTGTGCTGATGTCCAGCGAACCGAAGATCAGAAGTACGAAATACCAGCCGCGCCTAGGTGCGCGGCGAGGACGGCCGGGTGGGGCCTTCCCTTCAACACCACCGACGATAGTGCATGCGGGCCGGATCCCACCCATCGGCGGGCCCGGTGGCCTCGGCGGGTGCCGGGTACCGTGAGCGCTCACCCGCCCGTCCGACCACCACGAGGAGGCCTCCGTGGTCCGCCCGGTCCCCGACACGGTCGTGCTCCACGGGCACGACCTGTCGTACGTCGACAGCGGCTCCGGCCCGGTCGTGCTGTTCATCCACGGCATCCTCGGGTCCCAGCGCCAGTGGTCGCACCTCGTCGACGCGATGGACGACGACCACCGGCTGGTCGTGCCGGACCTCTTCGGTCACGGCGAGTCGGCGAAGCCGCACGGTGACTACTCGCTCAGCTCCCACGCCGCCACCATGCGCGACCTCCTCGACCACCTCGGGATCGAGCGGGTCACCCTGGTCGGGCACTCCCTCGGCGGCGGCATCGCGATGCAGTTC
Source organism: uncultured Actinomycetota bacterium (assembly GCA_963721555.1). Taxonomy (GTDB): domain Bacteria; phylum Actinomycetota; class Actinomycetes; order Propionibacteriales; family Nocardioidaceae; genus Marmoricola_A. Next base: position 1,104,713 of record CAVRJU010000009.1, read on the forward strand.
TTCTACCTCTTCCCCGAGCGGGTGGAGCGCATCGTGCTGGTCTCCAGCGGCGGCCTGGGGCGCGAGGTCAACCTCGTGCTGCGCTCCGCGACGCTCCCGGGAGCCGCGCAGGTCCTCGGCGTCGTCGCCTCACGCCGGGTCCTCACGCAGGTCGAGGCCCTCGGGCGGGGCGCGTCCCGGACCGGATGGCGACCCGGCGCCGACCTCGCCGCCATCTGGCGGGGGTTCAGCTCGCTGGGGGACCGTGAGAGCAGGCGGGCGTTCCTCGCCACCACTCGTGCGGTCATCGACATCGGCGGGCAGACCATCAGCGCCCACGACCACATCGAGGGCGCACTCCCGGTGCCCGCACTCATCGTGTGGGGCACCAGGGACCGGATGATCCCGGTCGCGCACGCGCGGGCGCGTGAAGGAGTCCCTGCCCGACTGCCGGGTCGAGCTCTTCGAGGGTGCCGGCCACTTCCCCCACCTCGAGGACCCCGACCGGTTCGCCCGTCTGCTCCGTGAGTTCGTCGCCGCCGGCGCGGCGGACGACTAGCCCGCAGCGCGGGTCGTGGCCGTGGTGACGTCGGCGAGCTCGGCCAGGCGGGCCAGCCCGGGCGCGCTGTGCTCCTGCAGCCGACCCAGCGCGTCGTCGAGGGCGGGTGACCCGGGGTGCTCGGGCGGGACCCGGGCCGGGTTGAGGGCGACGCCGTTCACCCACTCCTTGACGTCGGGCGCGGAGCCGAAGGACGCGGCGTTGCGCATGCCCAGCACGTTCATCCGCGCCCAGTCGGCGAGGCTGTTGCCGAAGGAGGACGGGGGGCACAGCCGGTTCTTCTCGTCGTCGCCGCCCGGCGCGTCGCCTCGACGTAGCCGGCCAGGGCGCCGCCGAGGCAGGGGAAGCCGGCCCGGACCGCCTGCAGGGTGATGACGTCGGGCCGCCAGATCGGCACCCGGGGTGGGTTCTTCAGACCGTCGGCGGCGCAGTTGACGACGAGCGCGTCGTCGGCCACCGCGACCGAGCCGTCGGCGAACGTCAGCCGGCCGCGCTCCACGGACGCCAGGTGCCCGCGGCGTACGACGTCCTCGATCGAGCGCAGGCAGCTCGAGCTCCCAGACGCCGAGGGTGGGGGTCTTGGCCATCGTGGGGGTGCGCGTCCGGTCGATGCGCAGCATGATCCCGAGCTCCTCGAGCCGCAGGAACAGCGCGTCGAGCGAGGTCGCCGACCCGGCGGCCTGCACCAGGTCGGCGACCATGGCGAGGTAGACCTCGGGGTCGGGCTGGATGAGGGCGCGGTTCAGCATCCACGGCTCGCGCGGGCGCACCCAGCAGATCGCATCCGGGTCGACGCCGTTGCCGAGCAGCCACACGCAGGCGTCGGTGGCGGTCTTGCCCGAGCCCACGACGACGTACTGGCTGGGGGAGGACTGCTCGACCACCAGGTCGTTGACCGGGACCACCCGGGCGCCCTCGCCCACCGCGAAGCGGGGTGTCGTCTCGGCGGGGATCTCGGGCGCGAGGTAGCGGGCGTCGACGACCCGGCAGTGCTCGGGCACGTCGTACTGCTCCCCGGTGTCGTGCGAGACGAAGGAGCGGCCGCCGAGGTGGTCGGCGGAGGTGACGAGCTCCACCCGTCCCGGCCCCACCATCCGCTCCGCGAGCACCTGGTCGTAGTAGGCACAGATCGTGCCCTGGTCGGCACGCTCGTGCAGCCCGGCCTCCGGCCCGTCGGTCTGGACGCGGCCGCCGCCCAGCAGGGTCGAGGCGACGCCGTAGAAGGTGGAGGACTGGTGCAGGCGGACGAACGGGTACGCAGCACGCCAGTGCCCGCCTGGTCCGGGCCGGCGGTCGACCATGACGACGTGGGCGTCGCTGTGGTCGATCAGGGCGTCGGTGAAGGCCATGCCCATGGCTCCCGCACCGACCACCAGGTAGTCGGCCTCGATCGTGCGTGTCACCCTGCCAACCAACCACGCGCCCCGGGCCCCGTCCACGCCCGGTCCAGCCGCGGCCCGGGCTAGGAGACGACCAGGTGCTGGTGACCGTCGACGCCCTCGCGGACGAGGTCGAGGTGTCCGGCGTGGGTCGCCGTCTCGACGAGCACGCGGTAGACGCAGCCGCGGGCGTCCGCGAAGCGGGGGAAGCCGAACACCTCGGCCGGGGGCCACCACCGCGGAGCCGCGTCGAGGTCCACCTCCGCGAGGACCGCGTTGCTGCGCTCCGCCCAGCGCTGGTACGCCGCGACCGCGTCGGCACCGCTGGTGACCGGCACGGACCACCCGTCCTGGACGAGCCCGATCGCGTCGTCGTCCGCGCCGAGGATCGCGTTGACCCAGAAGATCTCGTCGTCGTAGGTCAGGTGCTGGAGCAGCTGGGCCATCGACCACCCCGACGGGGCGACGGCGCGGGTGAGGTCGTCCTCCGCGAGACCGTCGACCGCGGCGAGCACGTGCGCCCGCTCGGACTGCAGGTGGGCGATGAGGACGTCGCGTTCGCGTGACATGCGGCCACGCTAGGGGTTCCGGACCTCAGAGCGGGGGAGCGGGCGTGGTGAAGCCGGCCGCGGCGTCGGCGGCCTCGACCTCCTCGCGGCTGATGCCCAGCAGGTAGATGATGGCGTCGAGGAAGGGGACGTTGACCGACGTGTCGGCGGCCTGCTGCACCACCGGCTTGGCGTTGAAGGCGATCCCCAGGCCGGCCGCGCCGAGCATGTCGAGGTCGTTGGCCCCGTCGCCCACGGCCACGGTGGCGGCCTGGCTGACGCCGGCCTCGGCAGCGAACCGGCGCAGGGCGTCGGCCTTGCCGGCCCGGTCGACGACCGCACCGACGATGCGGCCGGTCAACCGGCCGTCGACGACCTCGAGCTCGTTGGCGGCAGCGAAGTCGATGCCGAGGTCCTCGGCCAACCGGTCGGTGACCTGGCTGAAGCCGCCCGAGACGATCGCGAAGCGGTAGCCGAGTCGCTTGAGGGTCCGCACGAGCGTGCGCGCCCCCGGGCTCAGCACGAGCCCGTCGTACACCTTGTCGAGCGCGCCGGCGTCGAGGCCCTCGAGCAGCTCGACGCGGGCCCGCAGCGACTCCTCGAAGTCGAGGTCGCCGCGCATCGCCTCCTCGGTGACCCGCTTGACCTCGTCGAGGCACCCGGCGTGCTCGGCGAGCATCTCGATCACCTCGCCCTGGACCAGGGTGGAGTCGACGTCCATGACGATCAGGCGCACGCCGTGGCGCAGCAGGTTGGCCGGCTGCACGGCGACGTCGACCTGCTGGCGGGCGGCCTCCTCGGCCAGCACCAGGCGCAGCCGGTCGGGGTCGGCGCCCGAGACGTGGAGGTCGAGGGCGGTGACGGGGTAGCGCGCCATGCGCTCGATGCGGTCGATGTTGGCCCCGATGTCGGCGATCCGGCCGGTGATGGCCGACACCGCGGTCGCCCTCAACGGGGTGCCGAGCACGGTGACGTGGCTGCGGCCGGGGCCGCGAGCCCGGTTGTCGCCGGTGCCCTTGTCCACGGTGACCTCGAGCTGCAGCTCCGTCGCGGTGTCCTGCACGGCGTCGCGCAGCTGCTTCCAGCTCCGCGGTGCGGTCACGAGGACGCCGAGCACGAGGCGCCCGCGCAGCACGATCTGCTCGACGTCGAGCACGTCGACGTGGAAGCCCGCGAGCGTCCGCAGCACCTCGGTGGTGACGCCGGGCCGGTCGGTTCCGGTGAGGGTGATGAGCAGTGTCGTGGGGGCGTCCTGCTCGTCGTCCATAGGACGGGAAGGCTACCGCTCCGGGGCGTCGGGGTCGCACGCGGCGACCACGGCGCGCCGGGCGGCGGCGTCGAGCGGCTGCAGCGCCTCGCGCCGCACCGCGATCTCGCGGGCGGTGATCGCGTTGCCGTCGTCCTCCCGGGCGAGTGCCACGATCCGGCGGCAGCGCGTCGCCAGCGCCAGCAGCGCCTGGGTGCGGCCGGAGACGACCGCCGGGACAGGCAGCGCCAGCGGTCGGCGCAGGTCCATCAGCTCGTCGGCGACCTCGGGACGCCAGCGCGCCACGTCGAGGTCGACCAGCGCGTCCGCGGTGGTGGTCAGCGTGCGCCTCAGCACCCGCTCGGCGTCGGCCACCCCGTGCGTCGGGGGCGGGGGAGTCGCCGGCAGGCAGCGCCACACCACACCGGCTCCGGCTCGCACCGGCACCAGCCCGACCCCGGCACCGCGCACGACGACGGCCTGCTCGGCGTCGAACGCCTCGGTGTTGAACGACGGCGGTCCGGCCAGGCCCAACGGGTCACCCGGCTCGGGCAGGGCGAGCGACGCCCCGGTCGCGCCGGCGGCCCGGAGACGTCCGAGCGCGAGGATCAGGGGGGTCGACGTACCGGGGTCGCCCGAGGCACCCGGCAGGTCCAGCACGTCGTGCGCCGCGTCGCCGCCGACCACCGCGTCACGGGCGTCGTCGAGGCTGACCTCGCCCCGCAGCCAGGCGGTCAGCCACAGCGCCAGCACGGTCGCGTCGTCGAGCTCGTCGCTCACCGGGGCACCCGTGCCGACCCCGCGGCGGAGCGCGCGTGCGTCGTCGTCCACGACGACGAGCCTACGACCAGGACACCACCGCCGGTGTCATAGGTTGGCGCCCATGGATCCGGTGCTGCAGTTCGCGGGCGTGACGGTGCGACGCGGCGGGGCGACGCTCCTCGACGACGTCGACTGGACCGTGGAGGAGGACGAGCGCTGGGTCATCCTCGGCCCCAACGGCGCGGGCAAGACGACGTTGGTGCAGGTCGCCTCCGCGAACATCCATCCCAGCGACGGGGTGGCCGGCGTCCTCAACGAGGTGCTCGGCGCCGTCGACGTCTTCGAGCTCCGGCCGCGCATCGGCCTGACCAGCGCGGCGCTGGCCGAGCGCATCCCGCGCCACGAGCTGGTGCGCGACGTCGTGGTCTCCGCCTCCTACAGCGTGCTCGGCCGCTGGCGCGAGGTGTACGACGACCTCGACCACGACCGCGCCGCCGAGCTGCTGGCCGACCTGGGGGTGGCACGGCTGGCCGACCGCACCTTCGGCACCCTGAGCGAGGGCGAGCGCAAACGCGTCCAGATCGCCCGTGCGCTGATGACCGACCCGGAGCTGCTCATCCTCGACGAGCCCGCCGCCGGCCTCGACCTCGGCGGCCGTGAGGACCTCGTCACCACCCTGTCGGGGCTGGCGATGGACGAGGAGGCACCGGCGATGATCATGGTGTCGCACCACGTCGAGGAGATCCCGCCCGGCTTCACCCACGCCCTGATGCTGCGCGAGGGGGGCGTCGTGGTGGCCGGCCCGCTGGACCACGTCATGACCGCGGACAACCTGTCGCAGACCTTCGGGCTGCCGCTGGCGCTCGAGCGCCACGACGAGCGCTGGGCCGCGCGCCGCGCCACGTGAGTCCCGACTGCCCCGCCTGACGCACCCCTGCCCCGTAGAGTCGGTCCATGGACTGGGACTGGGTGCGTGAGAACGCCTGGGCCGCGTGGCTCGTGGCGGCCATGGTGCTCGGGGGCGCGGAGATGCTCTCGCTCGACCTGGTCCTGCTCATGCTCGCCGTCGGTGCTCTCGGAGGAATGACCGCCGACCTGGTCGGCCTCGGCCTCGGCGTCCAGGTCGTCGTGGCACTCGCGACGTCGGTGGGCCTGCTCGCACTGGTGCGTCCCGGCGTGGTGAAGAAGCTGCACCACGGCCCCGACCTGGTCCAGGGCCACGACGCGCTCGTCGGCGAGGAGGGGTTCGCGGTCGCCGAGATCAGCGAGCAGTCCGGCCAGGCCAAGCTGCGCGGCGAGATCTGGACCGTCCGCCCCTACGATCCCCACGAGGTCATCCCGTCGGGCGCGAAGGTCCAGGTCCTCGAGATCCGCGGCGCCACGGCGTACGTCCACGAGATCCCACAGCTGGGGTCCTGACCCCCGAACCGGAAAGGCTGGACCCCCATGGAAGTCCTCATCGTCTTCGTCGTCCTGCTCGTGCTGGTCGCGCTCGGTCTGTCCAAGACCGTCAAGATCGTGCCGCAGGCACGCGCCGGCATCGTCGAGCGCTTCGGCAAGTACCGCACCACCTTGTCGGCCGGCCTCAACATCGTGGTGCCGTTCGTCGACAAGGTGCGCTACACCATCGACCTGCGTGAGCAGGTCGTCTCGTTCCCGCCGCAGCCGGTGATCACCGAGGACAACCTCGTGGTCTCCATCGACACCGTCATCTACTTCCAGGTGACCAACGCCGTCAGTGCGACGTACGAGATCGCCAACTACATCCAGGCGGTCGAGCAGCTCACGATGACCACGCTGCGCAACATCGTCGGCGGCATGGACCTCGAGCAGACGCTGACCAGCCGCGAGGACATCAACGCCGGCCTGCGCACCGTCCTCGACGAGGCCACCGGCAAGTGGGGCATCCGCGTCAACCGCGTCGAGATCAAGGGCATCGACCCGCCGCCGTCGATCAAGGACGCGATGGAGAAGCAGATGCGGGCCGACCGAGACAAGCGCGCCGTCGTCCTCACCGCCGAGGGTGGCCGGCAGTCGGCCATCCTCACCGCCGAGGGCAACAAGCAGTCCGCGATCCTCAACGCCCAGGGCGAGCGCGAGGCCGCGATCCTGCGGGCCGAGGCCGAGCGGCAGTCGGCCATCCTCCGCGCGCAAGGTGAGGGCCAGGCCATCCAGACGGTCTTCCAGGCCATCCACGACGGCCAGCCCGACCAGTCGTTGCTGGCCTACCAGTACCTCCAGATGCTGCCGAAGATCGCCGAGGGCGGCGCCAACAAGGTGTGGGTCGTGCCGTCGGAGATCACCAAGGCCCTCGAGGGTCTCGGCTCGGCCATCGGCAGCTCGTCGGGGATCCCGCAGAGCACCGACGGGCCGCGCACCCGGGTCAGCCTCGACGCCCCCGTCGAGTCCACCGAGACCGACCCGGCGGTCAAGGCGGCCGAGGCGGACGTCCAGGCGGCGATCGCGGCCGCCCGCGCGGACGCCTCGCCGTCCTCGCGCCGCGCGGAGACGGGCACGCGGTCGCTGGGCACGGGCGGCGCAGCCGCTCCCGCGACGTCGGACCCGACCTCGCAGGAGACCGCGACCGCGCCGTCGGTCGACGTGCCGCCGAACACCCCGCCCACCGGTGAGGAGCCCCCGGCTTCGTGACCTGGCTCGAGCTCGCCGCGATCGCGCTGGCGGGGATCGGGGCAGGCTTCGTCAACACGCTGGCAGGGTCGGGGACGCTCCTGACGTTCCCGACCCTGCTGGCGTTCGGCGTCCCCCCGGTCACGGCCAACGTGTCCAACAACATCGGTCTGGTCCCCGGGGCGCTCAGTGCCGCCTGGGGGTGGCGTGAGGAGCTGCGCCACCAGAAGCGGCGTCTGCTCCGGCTGGCGCCGGCCTCCTTCGCCGGTGGTCTGCTCGGCGCGGTGCTGCTGCTGGTGCTGCCCGCGGAGGCCTTCGAGGCGGTCGTGCCGGTGCTGGTCGCGCTCGGTCTGGCGCTGGTGGCGGTGCAGCCGTGGATCAACCGGCGCATCAACGCCCGAGCCCGGGAGGACACCGAGCCGCGCGACCACTGGACGACGATCCCGGCCGTCGCCGCGACCGGGGTGTACGGCGGCTACTTCGGTGCCGCCCAGGGGATCCTGCTCGTCGGGGCGCTCGGGATCACCACCGGCGAGCCGGTGCACGCCACCAACGCCATGAAGAACGCCCTGTCCGCGGTCGTGAACGGCGTGGCGGCCGTGGTGTTCATCGTGGTGGCCGACGTCGACTGGCTGATCGTGCTCGTGATCGGCGTCGGATCGGTCGCCGGCTCGCTCCTCGGGTCCCGGGTCGGTCGCCGGCTCCCCCCGGCGCTGCTGCGCGGGTTCATCCTCGTCATGGGCACGACCGCGCTGGTCGTCTTCCTCACCCGCTGAGGTAGGCCCCGAGCCACCGGTCGAGCTCGTCGTAGACCCGGTCGCGGGCCGGCTGACGCGACAGCGTCACGTCGTGCAGCGCCCCCGGCACCTGGACCAGGGTCACGTGGCGCGACAGCTTGTGGACCCACTTCGCCATGAGCGCCACGTCGAGCACGGTGTCGGACTCGTCGACCGCCGGCTCCCACGCCTGCGGCTGCAGGCTGGCGGCCGAGCTGACCACGAGGGTGGGCACCGTCAGGCCCAGGCCCCGGTGGATCGCGGCGTGGCCGCGGCGCACCGCCCGCAACCAGCCGGCGTACACCGGCCAGCTCTCGATCGGCTTCCACGCCAGCTCGTAGTCCCACTCCCCGTCGAAGTCCGCGTGGAGGCTGCGTCCGTAGAGCCCGGACACGTGCCGCGGGATGGACTGGTAGGGCCGGCGCGCCCCGACCTGGTTGATGGCCTGGGTGCCCGCGGTGCGCAGCAGGAACGAGCCCTGCAGGTCGAGCCAGGGCGAGTTCAGCACGACCGCCTCGATCGGCACCTCGTGCCGGGCCGCCCACAGCGACCCGATCATGCCGCCGGTCGAGTGCCCGCTCAGCAGGACCCGGTCGTGGCCGTCGCGCTCGGTGATGATGCGGAAGGCGGCGGTGAGCTCCTCGGCGTACTCGTCGAGGTCGCGCGCGAAGTTGGGGGTCTGGTGCGGGCGCAGCGAGCGGCCGTACTTGCGCAGGTCGAGGGCGTAGAAGGCGTAGCCGCGCTCGGTCCAGAAGTCCGCCGCCCCGGTCTGGAAGAAGTAGTCGCAGAAGCCGTGCAGGTGCAGCACCGCCGGACCTGTCGCCGGAGCGTCGGAGCGTGAGACCAGCGTGGCCACGACCTCGCCCTCGTCGTCTGGCTCGAGGGGCAGCGTCTGGCGGAGGTACGGCGCACCGAGGACGTCGACCTGGCGGTCGGGGGCGTCGTCGACGCCAGGGCCCTCGGGGGTGACAACGGCAGGCATGTCGAGCATTCTCACCCACCGGGCCTGAGGCAGAGTGGCCCGGGTGAGCCCCACACCCCCTGCCGATCCCGACCACCTGCTGCCCTGCGCCCAGCGCTCGTGCGACGTCGCGGGCGTCTTCCTCGTCGACGCGCGCGGGTGGGTGCTGCTGCAGGAGCGCGACGAGCACGCCCCGGTGGCCGCGAACCAGTGGGGCATCGTCGGCGGCCACGTGGAGCCGGGGGAGCGGTGGCCCGACGCCCTGCGTCGCGAGCTGCTCGAGGAGACCGGGCTGACCCTGCCCGACGGCGTCCTCGAGGTCTGGTACGACGGCGACCACACGCCCGAGACCAAGGCCGTCCCGGGTCTGCGCAACCACTGGCAGCTGTGGGTGGGCCGCGCCGACCTGACCGACGACGACATCGTGGTGGGGGAGGGGCGGCAGATCGTCTTCGTCGACCCGGCCCGGATCGACGAGCTCGACCTGGCCGAGACCACGGCCGACTTCCTGCCGCGCTTCCTGGCCTCGGAGACCTACCGCCGCCTCGCCCCCTGATGCCGTGGTCCGGGGCCGCCGGGCTCAGTGCTGGTAGGTCCCGGTGAGGATCGCGCGGCCGGCCGTCTTGAAGGCCAGGTTGAACGACACCACAGCCGGGCTGGCGTCGCTGTCGACGCCGAGCTGCTCCTCGGTCACCGCGTGGACGACGAAGTAGTAGCGGTGGACCTGGTCGCCCTCCGGCGGCGCGGCACCCGCGAAGGCCTTCGTGCCGACGTCGTTGCGGCACATGAACGCGCCCTCCGGGAGCCCGGCACCACCCTCGGCGCCGGCCCCGGCGTCCAGCGAGGTCACCGACGCCGGGATGTCGCAGACGACCCAGTGCCAGAAGCCGGACGGCGTCGGGGCGTCGGGGTCGAAGCAGGTCACGGTGAAGCTCTTGGTGTCGTCACCGAAACCGGACCAGCTGAGCTGGGGCGAGGTGTCGCCGGCGGCCTGCACCTGGTCGTCCTTCAGCGACTGCCCCTCGGAGACGTCGTCGCTGGTGACCTCGAACGACGGCACCGTCGGCAGCAGCTCGTAGGGGTCGGGGGCGACCGGGCGGTCCAGGCTCATGGAGGTTCTCCTCGTGATCGATGTCTCGTTCGCGTTCCGTCAGGTGGTCGCTCCTCATCGTGCCCACCGGACCGCCGGAGAATGCATGCATGGACAGCACCGCCCCGCCGTACCCCTCCGCACTCCGTCTGCAGGGTCGCCGCGTGCTGGTCGTGGGGGCGGGCCAGGTGGCGCAGCGCCGGGTGCCGGCGCTGCTGACGGCCGGCGCGGTCGTCGAGGTCGTGTCCCCGGAGGCGACGCCGGCCATCGAGGCGTTCGCCGGCGCGGGCGAGATCACCTGGCACCGGCGACCCTTCGTCGCCGAGGACTGCGACGAGGCGTGGTACGTGATCGCCGCGACCGACGTCGCCGAGGTCAACGCCGCCGTCACCGACGCGGCCGAGCAGCGGCGGATCTTCTGCGTGCGCTCCGACGACGCCAGCCAGGCCACCGCGTGGACTCCCGCGGTCGGACGCCACGACGGCGTCACCGTCGCGGTGGTCAGCAACCGCGAGCCGCGGCGCTCGGCCGCGCTGCGCGACCAGATCATCGACGGACTGCGCGACGGTGCACTGCCGGCGCACGTCCCGGACCGTACGCCGGGCGTGGTGCTCGTCGGAGGAGGCCCCGGCGACCCCGACCTCGTGACGGTGGCCGCCCGCAAGGCGCTCGCCGACGCCGACGTGGTGGTGGCCGACCGCCTCGCCCCCCGTGAGCTGCTGGGCGAGCTGTCGCCCGACGTCGAGGTCATCGACGTCGCGAAGCTGCCGCGCGGCCGCTCCGCCACGCAGGAGGAGATCAACCGGGTCATCGTCGACCGGGCCCGCGCAGGCAAGCGCGTGGTGCGGTTCAAGGGTGGTGACAACTTCGTCTTCGGTCGCGGGTTCGAGGAGGTCCAGGCCTGCCAGGAGGCCGGTGTCCCGGTCCGGGTCGTGCCCGGTCTGTCCAGCTCCGTCTCCGTGCCCGGGCTCCTCGGGATCCCCGTCACGCACCGCGGCGTGGCCCACGAGTTCACCGTCATCAGCGGCCACCTGCCACCCGACCACCCCGGGTCCCTGGTGGCGTGGGACGCCGTGGCGCAGATGAGGGGCACCGTCGTGCTGCTCATGGCCGTGCAGAACCTGCCCGCCATCGCCGCACGTCTGGTCGCCGCCGGCCGCCCCTCCTCGACCCCGGTGGCGGTCGTCGCCGACGGCAGCATGCCCACCGAGCGAGCCGTGTGGTCGACCCTGGAGCACGTCGCCGAGGACCTGGAGACCCAGTTCATCCGGCCCCCCGCGATCGTGGTCGTCGGCGAGGTGGTGGCGGTGGCGAACCCGCAGCGCTACGCCACCCCCGGTGCCGTGCACGGCTGAGCCGACCGCCCGCCCGATGGCCGAGATCGTCGAGATCACCGACCCCGCCGACCCGCGGCTGCGCGACTACCGCGACCTGCGCGACGTACAGCTCCGCACCCAGGTCGAGACCGAGCACGGGTTGTTCCTCGCCGAGGGGGAGAAGGTCGTGCGCCGCGCCGCGGATGCCGGCTACGTGGCCCGCTCCTTCCTCATGGCCCCGCGCTGGCTCGACGGGCTCGCGACCGTGCTGGAGGCGAGCGACGCCCCCTGCTTCGTGGTGTCGGAGGCGCTGGCCGAGGAGGTCACCGGCTTCCACGTCCACCGGGGCGCGCTCGGCTCCTTCCACCGCACGCCGCTGCCGAGCGTGGCCGAGGTGCTCGACGGCGCCCGCACCGTGCTGGTGCTCGAGGACGTCGTCGACCACACCAACGTCGGGGCCGCCCTGCGCAATGCCGCCGGGCTGGGCGTCGACGGCGTGCTGCTGGCTCCGCGTTGCGCGGACCCGCTCTACCGGCGCGCGGTCAAGGTGGCGATGGGCACGGTCTTCTCCCTGCCGTGGACCCGCCTGCCCGACTGGTACGACGCGCTGCCGTCACTGAGCTCGGCCGGCTTCACCACGGTCGCGATGGCGCTGACCGACGACGCCGTCGACGTGGCCGAGGCCGTCGCGGGCGTCGACCGGCTCGCGCTGGTGCTCGGCAGCGAGGGTCACGGGCTGTCGCCGCGCTGGCTGGAGACCGCCGACACGCACGCGGTGATCCCGATGACCGGGGGCGTGGACTCGCTCAACATCGCCGCCGCCGCAGCCGTCGCCTGCTACGTCGCCCGCGGGCGGTAGCTGCTTGCTGGTTTCCCACGGTATGCAGGAGGACTGGCGCCTCCCATGATGTCCGCACCGTGGGGAGTGTCAGTTTCCCTGCATACCGTGGGAAACCGGCAGTGCTCTCAGGCATCCTCGGCGGGCCAGCCGAGGGGGTAGGCCTCGGCCTCGTCGTCGTGCTGGCGGGTCAGCTTCTTCATGGCACGGCGGTTGATGCGGTCCCCGAACACGGTCCCGTGGCAGTGGTCGGTCTCGTGCTGCAGGCAGCGCGCCAGCAACCCGTCGCCCTCGTGGTGGACCGGCTCGCCGTCGAGGCCCTGGCCGTCGACCGCCGCCCAGTCGGGGCGGGCGCACGGCACGAAGGCGCCGGGGAAGGACAGGCAGCCCTCGTCGCTCTCCTCGAGACGTCGCTCGCGTCCCTCGGGCAGTCGCAGGGTGGGGTTGCAGACCACGCCGCTGACCATGCGGCCCTCGTCGTCGGGGCAGTCGAAGACGAAGATCGCCCGGCCCACCCCGATCTGGCAGGCGGCCAGCCCGACGCCGTCCGCGGCGCGCATCGTCGCCACCATGTCGGCGGCCAGCGCGCGCAGGTCGTCGTCGAAGACCGTCACGGCCTCGGCCGCCCTGTGCATGACCGGCTCGCCCCAGCGCGTGACGGGGCGGACGGTCCCGCCGGTCGGCAGGCTGTCGGACGCGGCTTCGGGCGAGGCGTCGGGCGTGGCGTCGGGGGAGGGGGACGTCATGGCCCCATCGTAGGCAACGCGAGCGTGTGACCCCTGCCACCCGACGCGTGTGTGGCGCCGTGTGTAACTCAGAGTTACAGTAGCCACATGTCCGACAGCACACGCACCCGTGAGACCCGTCCCGGTCAGACCCAGCGCCCTGCGTCTCCGCAGCGACGACGCGGCCTGACCTCCTTCGACCGCCCCGACGCGATCGGTTACGCCGTGGCCGCCCTCAACCGGCTGGCCCAGACCCCGGCGCTCGACAGGCTCGGGCTGCGCAAGCCCGCCGAGCGCGCGGTGTACGCCGCCACCAAGTCCGGGTTCCAGACCGTCGGCACGGTGAACCGCCAGTTCTCCCGCTCGGGCAAGAAGCAGGCCGGCACCCGGGTGCCGAGCACCAACCGCCCCGGCGTCTTCGACCTGACCCCGACCGAGGACGAGCAGATGCTCGTCGACGTCGTGAGCGAGCTGGCCACCGAGGTCTTCGCCCCCGCCGCCGAGGAGGCCAACGACTCCTGCGAGGCGCCCGTCGACGTCCTCAAGGCCGGCCTCGACCTCGGACTGCCGGTCCTCGGCGTCGCCGAGGACCTGGGCGGTATCGCCGCCGAGCGCTCCACCGTGGCCGGGGTCCTGGTCGCCGAGGCGCTCGCCAAGGGCGACATGGGTCTCGCGGTCGCCTCCCTGGCACCGGCCGCCGTCAGCACCGCCCTGTCGCTGTGGGGCACCGACGAGCAGCAGCAGACCTACCTGCCCGCCTTCACCGGCGACGACGTACCGGCCGCCGCGCTGGCGCTCGCCGAGCCCACGGCACTGTTCGACCCGCTCACCCCGGGCACGAAGGCCGAGCGCAGCGGCGACGGCTTCGTCCTCACCGGCACCAAGTCGGGCGTCCCGCGCGGAGTCGACGCCGAGCTGTTCATCGTCGGCGCCGAGCTCGACGGCAAGCCGCAGCTGTTCGTCGTGGAGTCGTCCACGACCGGCCTCACCGTCGAGACCGACCCCTCGATGGGCGTCCGTGCCGCCGGGCTCTCCAAGCTCGTGCTCAACGGCGTGCAGGTCGGCTCGATCAGCCCGTTGGGTGACGCCGAGACCTACCGCGACGCCGTCCGCCTGTCCCGCCTCGCGTGGTGCGCCCTCGCGGTCGGCACCGGTCAGGCCGTGCTCGACTACGTGACGCCGTACGTCAACGAGCGCAAGGCCTTCGGCGAGCCGATCAGCAACCGCCAGTCCGTCGCGTTCATGGTCGCCAACATCGCGATCGAGCTCCAGGGCATGCGCCTGGTCACCTACCGGGCCGCGGCCCGCGCCGCCCAGGGCAAGTCGTTCGACCGCGAGGTCGCGCTCGCCCGGCGGCTCTGCTCCGAGCACGGCATGCGGATCGGTCTGGACGGTGTGCAGCTGCTCGGCGGCCACGGCTTCGTCAAGGAGCACCCGGTCGAGCGCTGGTACCGCGACCTGCGCGCCGTCGGTCTCATGGAAGGAGGGGTCCTGGTCTGAGCGTCGGCCGCACCCGTACGTCGTACCGCCCGCGCACCGACTGCCAGGAGACACACCATGATCAACCTCGAGACCCCCAAGAAGCACAAGGGCCTGGTCAGCCAGGCCCACCAGGTGGCGATGAACGTGCTGCGCGCGAACTCGCGCAAGTACGACCTCGCCGAGCACGAGTACCCCGTCGAGCTGGACATGCTCGCCGCCATGATCGACGGCCTGTCGGCCTCCGGTGCCTCCGAGGGCGCCGGTGCGTCGGGCGTGCGCCGCGAGGAGGACGACGGCAAGGACGTGACCGTCAAGAACGGGGCCAACCTCGCCTCCGTCCTCTCCATCCAGGAGATGTGCTGGGGCGACGTCGGCCTGCTGCTGTCGATGCCGCGCCAGGGCCTGGGCAACTCCGCCATCGCCAGCGTCGCCAACGACGAGCAGCTGGAGAAGTTCAAGGGTGTGTGGGCCGGCATGGCCATCACCGAGCCCGGCGCCGGCTCCGACTCGGCCAACATCTCCACCACCGCCGTGCTCGACGGTGACGAGTACGTCATCAACGGCGAGAAGATCTACGTCACCGCCGGCGGCCGCGCGGACGCGATCGTCGTCTGGGCGACCCTGGACAAGGACCTGGGTCGCGCCGCCATCAAGTCCTTCGTCGTGGAGAAGGGCACTCCCGGCATGAGGGTGGAGCGTCTCGAGCACAAGCTGGGCATCAAGGCGTCCGACACCGCCACGATCATCTTCGACAACTGCCGCGTGCCGAAGGAGAACCTCCTCGGCTCACCGGACGTCGACACCAAGCAGGGCTTCGCCGGCGCCATGGCGACCTTCGACAACACCCGCCCGCTCGTGGCCGCCATGGCCGTGGGCGTGGCCCGGGCGTCGCTCGAGCTCACCAAGGAGCTCCTCACCGAGGCCGGCGTCGTCATCGACTACGACCGGCCGGTGCTCACGCAGTCCGCGGCGGCTGCGACCTTCATCCAGCTCGAGTCCGACTGGGAGGCCGCGCACCTGCTGACGATGCAGGCGGCGTGGATGGCCGACAACCGCAAGGCCAACTCGCTGGAGGCCTCGATGGCCAAGGCGAAGGCCGGCCGGATGGCCTCCGACGTCACGCTGCGCTGCGTCGAGCTCGCCGGCAGCATCGGCTACAGCGAGCAGGACCTGCTCGAGAAGTGGGCCCGCGACTCCAAGATCCTCGACATCTTCGAGGGCACGCAGCAGATCCAGCAGCTCATCGTGGCCCGCCGCATCCTGGGCAAGTCCTCCACCGAGCTCAAGTAGGTCTCGACCGGCTCGACCACCGTGACGGGAGAGCGACACGGGCAGCTGAGCGGCCCGCCGGGATTACCGGCGGGCCGTTCGTCGTTCTGCCGAGCATGACGGTGACGAACCAGACCACGATCGGCATCACCGGCGCGACCGGCCACATCGGCGGGCAGGTCGCGCGTCTGCTCGCCGCCGACCTGCCGGCCGGCACCCGGCTCCGGCTGCTCGTCCGCGACGCGTCCCGGGCCCCGGAGCTGACGGGTGCCGACGTCGTCGAGGTGCGGTACGGCGACCCTGCGGCCGTCGAGGCGCTCACCGGCGTCGACGTCCTGCTCATGGTCTCGGCCGCCGAGTCCGACGACCGGGTGGGCGAGCACCGCGCCTTCGTCGAGCACGCCGTCGAGGCCGGAGTCACGCACCTCGTCTACACCTCGTTCGTCGGCGCCACCCCCGACTGCGGCTTCCTGCTGGGCCGCGACCACGCCGCCACCGAGGAGATCATCCGCGGCACGGGTGTGGCCGCGACGTTCCTGCGCGACAACTTCTACGCCGAGGTGTTCCCGCTCTTCGCGGACGACGACGGCGTGCTGCGGGGACCGGCCGGCCAGGGCCTCGTCGCGCCCGTGTCACGGCGCGACGTGGCGGAGGTGGCAGCTGCCGTGCTGCGCGCGCCCGCCGACCACGCCGGTGCGACGTACGACCTGACGGGGCCGGAGGCGCTCACGCTCGACGAGATCGCGACCGTGCTCACCGACGTCACCGGCCGCCCGCACCGCTTCCACGACGAGACGCTGGAGGAGGCGCGTGCCAGCCGCGCCCACTACGGCGCCCCGGACTGGATGGTGGAGGCCTGGATCAGCACCTACACCGCGATCCGCGACGGCGAGCTGGCGTCGGTCGGTGACGGCGTCCCGCGACTGCTCGGGCGCCCCGCGACGTCGTTCCGCGACGCGGTCACGCCGGGCTGAGGGCGCGTCCAGTCTTCGGACGGCTTCAACCTCTGGTTCACCGTGCCGTCACGCGCGCCCGTCAGCGTGGGAGCCATGAAGACACAGCTGGTCGCCCTGTTCGGCCTGGCCGCCTACCTGATCTGGACCTCGACGTTCGCCGGCCTGATGCTCGGCGTCGTCCCCGCACCGGGCCTCTGAAGCCCGGAGCGGCGAGGGACCCGTCCCCGGCACCGGCGGCGACGAATACGGTGTGACGCAGGCAGTCCACCGACGAAGGGTCCCCACCGTGACGGCAACCGCGCCGACCCCGCCCGACACCCGCCCGACCCCGGGGGGTGAACCGGTCGCCGAGGTCCTGCACGGCCTGGCCGACACGGTCTTCGGGGGCGAGGCGCCGCTGCGCATCACGGCGTGGGACGGCTCCACGGCTGGGCCGGCGGACGCCCCGGCGCTGCGCGTCACCACCCCGCAGGCCCTCACCCGGCTGCTGTACCACCCCGGCGAGCTCGGCCTGGCCCAGGCCTACGTCCTGGGCGAGATCGACGTCGAGGGCGACCTGCTCGACGGTCTGCGCCGGGTCTGGGCGGCCACCCGCGAGCGGGGGCTGCGATCCCGGCTCGACCTCGCCACGGTCACCGCCGCACTGCGCGCCGTGGTCGGGCTCAAGGTCCTCGGGCGCCCGCCCGCGCCGCCGGCGACGCAGGCCCAGCTCCGCGGCCGGCTGCACAGCCGGCGTCGCGACTCCGAGGCGATCTCGCACCACTACGACCTCAGCAACGAGTTCTACGACTTCATCCTCGACCGGCACAAGGCCTACTCGTGCGCCTACTTCACCAGCGACGACCCGTCGTACACGCTCGAGGACGCCCAGCGCGACAAGCTCGACCTGGTCTGCCGCAAGCTCGGCCTCGACCAGGCGAAGCCGGGTCACCGTCATCTCGACATCGGCTGCGGCTGGGGCTCGCTGTCGCTGCACGCCGCCGCGGCGTACGGCGTCGACGTGGTCGGGGTGACGATCTCGAAGGAGCAGAAGGCCTACATCGACGAGCGAGTGGCACGCGAGGGCCTGCAGGGCAAGGTGGACGTCCGGCTGCAGGACTACCGCGAGGTCGTCGACGGTCCCTTCGACACGGTGTCGTCGATCGAGATGGGCGAGCACGTCGGGAAGCGGAACTACCCGGTCTTCCTCGGCCAGATCGAACGGCTGCTGGCCCCCGGCGGACGGATGCTGATCCAGCAGATGTCGCGGGTGACCAAGCCCGGCGGCGGTCCCTTCATCGAGGCCTTCATCGCCCCCGACATGCACATGCGCCCGGTCGGCGAGACCGTCGGCCTCATCGAGGAGGCGGGGCTGGAGGTGCGCGACGTGCACGCCCTGCGCGAGCACTACGTCCGCACGGTCGACGCGTGGTACGCCACCTTCGAGTCGAACTGGGACCGCGTGGTCGCCATGGTCGGCGAGGAGATGGCGCGGGTCTGGCGGCTCTACCTCGTCGGTGGCGCGCTGGCCTTCGAGGAGGGCCGGATGGGCGTCGACCAGATCCTCGCCGTCAAGGCGACGCCCAGCGGACGCAGCGGGCTGCCCCCGGTGCGCGGCTGGTGACCGGCTACGACGGCTCCGCCCTCCTGGTGGCGCTGCCGGCCACGCTCGGGGCGGTGCTGGTCCTCATGGGGCTGACCTTCGCGGTCGCGCTGCGGGCCGGCAAGCACGCGGTCATCGACGTCACGTGGGGCCTCGGGTTCGCGGTCGTCGCCGCCACGGCGTACGTCCTGCACACCGGCGACGGCACGCGCGCCGCCGTGGTGCTGGGCATCGTCGCCCTGTGGGGGCTGCGGCTGGCGGCGCACATCGCCAACCGCTCCCGCGGTCACGGCGAGGACCCGCGCTACGTGGAGCTGCTCGCACGGGCACCCGGCAGTCGCCACCTGTACGCCGTGCAGCGGGTCTACCTGCCTCAGGCCGTCATCCTGTGGTTCGTGTCGCTGCCCGTCCAGGTGGCCATGTTCGCAGGCTCCGGACCGGGCCCTCTGCTGTGGCTCGGCGTGGTGGTCTGGGCGGTCGGGATCACCTTCGAGACCGTGGGGGACTGGCAGCTGCACCGCTTCCGCGGCGACCCCGACAGCAGGGGCAAGGTCCTCGACACCGGACTGTGGCGCTACACCCGGCACCCGAACTACTTCGGCGACGCCACCGCCTGGTGGGGCATCTTCCTCGTCGCCGCCGACGCCGGTCTGCCCGGCTGGCTGACGATCCTCTCGCCGCTGCTCATGACCTGGTTCCTGGCCAAGGGCACCGGCAAGCCGTTGCTGGAGAAGGACATGGCCGAGCGGCGCCCGGGCTACGTCGACTACGTCCGGCGCACCAGCGGCTTCGTCCCCTGGCCGCCGAAGCAGGCCTGAGGCCGAGGCGTCAGCCGGCGTCCTCCCGGTTCGGGTCCCTGATCCAGTCGAGGACGACGGCTCGGTCGAGCCGGTAGGAGAAGTCCAGCCCGCGGCACTTCGCGTTCTGGCCGAACGACGTCACGGCCATGACCGTGTCGGTGCCCTTGGCGAGCACGGGCCCACCGGAGTCGCCGCTGCAGGTTCCGGCCTTGCCCTGGGAGGCGTTGGCGGTGGTCTTCAGGTTGTACGTCGTGACCGGCGCCTTGTTGTTCACCAGGTAGGAGGTGCCCATGAGGCGCTCGCGGAAGGAGGTCGGGGTCGGCGTGGTGCCGCTGAGGCCGTAGCCGCTGAGGGTGAACCGGACGTTCTGCTTCTTCTTGAAGCCCGCAACGTAGGTGTTCAGCTCGCCGACCTCGGGCAGCTCGGCGTACCGCCCGTTGCCGGTCGTCACCGGTTCGTCGAGGACCACCACGCCGGCGTCCTTGTTCTCCGGGTAGCCCTCGAAGTTGTGGAAGCCGTAGTTGTCGGCCTGGCTGAAGGTGACGCCACCCTCGTAGGGGTAGCCGGTCGTCTCGTCGCCGCCCCACCCGCCGAAGGCCTCGGGGTCGTAGTTCGGGGCGGCCTGCTGCGCGAAGTAGGCACGGCCCTCGTCCACGCCCTCGGTGCAGTGCCCGGCGGTCACGATGGTGACGCCGTCGTCGAGCAGGCTGCCCGAGCAGCGGTGGCTGAACGGGTCCCCGCCCTCCTCGGCCGGCTCGGTGTAGAAGACGAGCATGGCGACGTAGGTGTGGACCGTGTCCTTCTGGTAGTTACCGGTGACGGCCTGGCTGGGCGCGAGCCCTGCCGCGGTGGCGGCGAGGCTCATGGCCCCGACGGTGAGTGCACGACGCACGGCGGTTCCTCCTGGACGGGACGGCACCGGATCGGTGCACCCGCGCATGGTAGGTCCCGGTCGGCCCGCGAGGGAAGGCCTCGGGGCCGGGGACCGGTCGCCACCGGTCGTAGGGTGTCCCGGTGCGCTTTCTCGACGACCACGGCGTCCCGCCGTACGACCTGACCTACGACGACGTCTTCATGGTGCCGCGGCACTCGAGCGTCGGATCCCGCGACGACGTCGACCTGTCCACCGACGACGCCACCGGAGCGACGCTCCCGCTGGTGGTGTCGAACATGACCGCGATCTCGGGCCGCCGGATGGCGGAGACCGTGGCGCGTCGCGGTGGGCTGTCGGTGATCCCGCAGGACATCCCGGCCGACGTCGTCGCCGACGTGGTCGCCGACGTCAAGGACAAGGACCTCGTCGTCGACACCGCGATCACGCTGTCGCCCGAGCACACGGTGGCCGACGCGCTGGCCCTCATCCCCAAGCGCGCGCACCGGGCCGCCTTCGTGGTGGTCGACGGCCGACCCGTCGGCGTCGTGACCGAGGACGACTGCCGCCGCGTGGACCGCTTCACCCAGGTCCACCAGGTGATGTCGACCAGCCCCGTGACGCTGTCGCGGGGCCTCAGCCCGCGCGAGGCCTTCGAGCGCCTCGTGGAGGTACGCCGCCGCGTGGCGCCCGTCGTGGACGCCGACGGCCTGCTGGTGGGTGCGCTCACCCGCACCGGCGCGCTGCGTGCCACGGTCTACCGGCCAGCCCTGGACGGTCGTGGCCGCTTGGCGATCGCCGCGGCGGTCGGAGTCAACGGGGACGTGGCCGGCAAGGCCAAGACCATCCTGGACACCGGCGTGGACGCACTCGTCATCGACACCGCGCACGGCCACCAGGAGCGGATGATCGAGGCCCTTCGGGCGGTCCGGGCCCTGACGCCCGACGTCCCGGTGGTCGCCGGCAACGTCGTGTCCGCCGAGGGCACGCGCGAGCTGATCGCCGCGGGCGCCGACGTGGTGAAGGTGGGGGTCGGCCCGGGCGCCATGTGCACGACGCGGATGATGACCGGGGTCGGACGGCCGCAGTTCTCCGCCGTCCTGGACTGCTCCGCTGCCGCCCGCGACGCCGGCGGCCGCGTGTGGGCCGACGGCGGGGTGCGGCACCCGCGCGACGTCGCCCTCGCTCTCGCAGCCGGCGCCAGCTCGGTGATGATCGGCTCGTGGTTCGCCGGCACCCACGAGTCGCCCGGCGACCTGCACGAGGACGCCGACGGACGCCGCTACAAGGAGAGCTTCGGCATGGCCTCGGCTCGCGCGGTGCTCAACCGCACCGGTGCCGACACCGCCTTCGAGCGGGCGCGCAAGGGTCTCTACGAGGAGGGCATCTCCTCGAGCCGGATGTACCTCGACCCCGCCCGTCCCGGGGTCGAGGACCTCATCGACCAGATCTGCGCCGGCGTGCGCTCCGCCTGCACCTACGCGGGGGCACGCACCCTCGCAGAGTTCGCCGACCGAGCCGTCGTGGGCTTCCAGTCCGCGGCCGGCTTCCACGAGGGACGCCCGCTGCCGGCCGGCTGGTAGGGAACGGTCACCTCGTCGGGCTCGCCCGGGGCCTCCCAGCGCGGACCCTCAGCTCGTGCTCACCCCTCCGCGCACGCCAGCTCGTCGAGCCACGCCGGTCGCCAGCCCGCGTCGTCGCGCCCGCCAGGGTCGTCCCGCTCGTCGAGGTCGTCCAGGTCGTCGCGGAACCAGCTGGACCAGGGCTGGCCGTCCCAGGACTGGGGAGTCGACGGTCATGGCCGCGGTGAGAATCGCCGGGGTCTGCCGACCGAGGGCCATGCTGCCGGTGTGGTCCACCTGGAACCAGTGGCCCGACGGGGTCTGCCAGAGGTAGACGCCTGGTAGTGGCTGGTGGCACCAGAACCCGCCGAAGGTCTTGGCGCGGTGATGGTGGCGGCCGAGCGGGCCGAGGTTCGCCGGACGGGTCTGTCCATGCCCGCCTCCCTCGGACTGCGGCTTGAAGGGCACCGTGTGGTCGAGGTCGACGGTCCCGACCTCGCCGGTGCCCCAGGGGAACACCTCGAACGGCTCGCGCAGCTCCATCACCTCCGCCATCGGCGGTGGGATGGCGTACTCGTCCACCGGCACCTGGCCGGCCAGGTCGATCACCGGTCTGACGTCGATCCGGTCCTCACCGATCCAGTCCCTCAGCTGCTGCAGACCCACGGGGCCGAGCCCTCGCACGCGGGCCAGCTCGGCGTGGGGGCGACCGCACCCGGGTGTCGCGGACAACGACTCGAGCGCCTCCTCGGCAAGGTGGACGTAGAGGACCGTGCGTGGCCGCAGCCGCCGAAGCGCACGGCCGCTCAGGCTCGTCAGTGCCTGACCGAGCCCCACCGCACGCTCCACCGCGGTCGCGTGCGGCTCTTCGTCCTCGGGCTCCGCGTCCTCGGGCTCCGCGTCGCGTCCTCGGGCTCCGCGTCGACGTCCTCGGCGTGCGACCACGTCGGGGTCTGCGCGGTCGGGCTCTGCGCGGTCGGGCTCTGCGCGTGTCCTCGAGCCAGCAGCTGACAGGCACGCGCCGGGTCGGCCAGGACGACGAGGGCCTTGGCCCGACGCACCTGGAGGGGGTCCTGGTCGCCGAGTCGTTCGAGCACGTCGGCCAGGTGCGCCACCATCGCGTCCACGCGCGCGACGTCACCCACGGTCGTCTGGCAGATCAGCGACCGAAGGCCGGCCGCGTTGGGGCGGCGACCGACCGCGACGTAGCGACGTGCCTCCTCGGACTGCCGCCGCGCCTCGTGCGCGGCGGGGTCGGCCGTCACCACGGCCGCCTCGAGCACGTCGAGGGCCCGCCCCGTGGGGAGACCCACGAGCGCCTGCGCCACCCGGGCGTCCACCTGGGCTGCCTGCTCGACGGTGAGAGGACGTGTCGCGGTGGCGACGCGACGCGCCTTCCACACGTCGACCTGCCCGGTGACGGTGACCTGCCAGGTGCGCGGCAAGCGGTGACGCAGCTCCAGGGCATCGCGCATCAACGTCGCGGCGGCGTAGGTCGTGGTCTGGAGCAGCATGCCGAGCTCGACCGCTGCGAACTCGCGCACGGCGGGGATCCCGTCGGCGCCCAGCTGCACCGATCGCTCGGTGGCTCGGTCGCCGGCGCCTCGACGTCGACCCACGCGGCGCAGGGCAGCATCGTCGGCCTGCCGCGTCCACGACGTGCCCGCGGCGGAGGACTCCGCGAACGCACCGGGATCCCGACGGAGCTGGGTCTCCCCGGGCGGGTGCACGTCGGCCCAGTGGACCGCCAGCAGAAGACGCTCCGCCTCCGCACGACGGACGGCGTCCACCGAAGCGGCGAGCGCGTCCGCGCACCCCTCGACCGTCAGGTCGTCGAGAGCTGGGAGGGTGAACATGCGATCAAGGGTACTCGAACGTGTGTTCGATTCCAACACCCGAGAGCGTGTCGGGGATTTCGCTTTCGGCTGGCGTCGGCCCGACGGCTGGTGGTCGCACAACCGCCCTGAGACAGCCGCTCCTGCGACCCGGCCGCCTGCCTCAGGTCACCGCCTCCGTGGCTCGAGCACCACGATGGGGATCTCGCGGTCCGTCCAGGCCCGGTAGTCGGCGAAGTCGGCGTACAGGTCGTCGAGCGCCGGCCAGAGCCGCTCGCGCTCCGCCGGCTCCGCGACCCGTGCGGTGACCAGCCGGAGCTCGGCACCGATCTGCACCTGGGTGTCCGGGGTGGCGAGGAGGTTGCGGTACCACTGCGGGTGCGTGGCCATCCCGCCCTGCGAGGCCACCACGACCACGTCGGCCCCGTCCTCGAGGTAGAGCAGCGGAGTGGTGAAGAGGCTCCCGGAGCGACGGCCGAGATGGTCCAGCAGCAGGACCGGCGCGGGCTTGCGGAACGCCGCTCCCACACGCCAGGTGCCGCCGACGCGCCCGTTGGTGCGTCGGTACAACCACACCTGCGTGCGGGAGACCCGCTTCAGCAGCCTCTTGACGACCGGGGAGTCGAGACCCGGAGGCCGGGGCGTTCTGCCCGGACGCTCAGGCACCGGCGTCCCCGTGCCACGCCCTGCGCACCTTCTCGACCACCGTGGCCGCCTGACGCAGCCCGGCCCGTGCCGCGTCGGCCCGCTTGCTCGGGTTCAGCACGTTCTTGCCGATCGCTGCGAGCGCCTCCTCGTCGGGCGCGATCACGGCGCGCGTGCGCGGCGCCACGCGGTCGAGCTGGGCGTGGATGGCGGTGTGCTTGCTGAAGGCCTGAGGGAGCGGCGCGAGGACGACGACCCGCTCGCAGCCGACGGCCAGGTCGGCGTTCGCGGTGGAGCGCATCCCGCCGTCGACGTAGTGGCGCCCGTCGATGGTGACGGCCGGCCACACGAGGGGTACGGCGCAGCTCGCCGCGACCGCCTCGACGAGGTCGACGCCGCTGTCGCGGGTGAACGTCACGAGCCGACCCGACTCGGCCTCGACCGCGGTGACCCGCAGGTCGCGCTCGGACCACGTGCCGACCCCGATGCGGGTGCGGATGACCTCGATGCGCTCGGCCCCGCCCGGCGGATGGGCCTTGAGCGCCAGCGAGCCGATGCGGGAGCGCTTGGCGACCGGGTGGCCGGGCAGCACGATCGGCACGGCCAGCCGCAGCATCATCGACCGTGTCATCCGCGCTCCGATCTCGCGGTCGGCCGGCCGCAGCTGCTCGTCGTACAGCTCGTCGACGGTGAGGCCCGTCGTGATCTGGGCGCCCACCACCGAGCCGGCCGACGTGCCGACGACACGGTCGGCCGTCGTCAGGTCGACCCCGGCGTCGGCCAGTCCCTTGAGGAGCCCGAGCTCCCACGCGATGCCCGTGATGCCGCCTCCGCCGAGGACCAGCGCCCGTCCAGTCGTTCCGGTCATGGCGGCAACCTACGCGGTCACTCCGACGGCTCCGCGAGGTAGGTCAGCCCCAGGTCGGCGAGCGCCTCGCCCAAGCGCACCACCGCCACCGGCCCGACACCGTGCAGGGCCGCGAGGTCGGAGCGTGTCCAGGTCGCCACCTGCTCGACGGTGGTCACGCCCTGGCCGCGCAGCGCCCGGGTGGCGGGCGCGCCGATGCTGCGCGGCAGGGGAGTGCCCGCCTCGCGCGGCTACCCGGTCCCGGGCCGGACCGCCGTGGTCGAGCACGGCCTCACCCCGCGGGGAGAGCCGGTAGCCGATGGCCAGCGACTCGGTCAGCCCCTTCTCCTTGAGCTTGCGCACGTCGCGCTTCCACTCGAGCGTCTCGCGGCCGAGCTCGGCGGCCAGCTCGGGCGCGCGCACGCCGGGGGAGCGGTCGATGATCTGCAGGGTCGCCCGCGTCCAGGGACCGACCGTCGACGCCCGGTCGAGGCGTTCCATCCAGGCGTGGATGCCGTCGATCTCCTCGGCGGTCGGGACCCGCTCGCGCAGCTCCTCGCGCGGGTCGGCGCCGGCGTAGCGCAGCCCGACGCGGAACAGGGGGCGTTCAGCACGGGCCTCGAGCGCCTGCGTGAGCGCCGCCAACGACGCGGACCCCGCCCGCCGCGCGTCCTCGGCCCGCAGCGACGAGACCGCCACCTGCTCCACCGAGGTGACCTCCAGCAGACCGACCGCCGTCCGCAACCGGGTCCCGACCCGCACCCTCGGCCGGTCCCAGCGGCGGAACGCCAGGTCGATCTCGCCCCGCTTGATGGACGCCAGCTCGGCGGGTCGGATCATCATGGCGCCAGTCTCACCCGTGGTGGCCGAGCACCGCGACTCCGTCGGCGACCGGCCTCCCTCCGCGGAGCGCACCGGGCCGCGGACTCGGGGACGTGCCTGACGCACAGGACCCCGGGCCCTCAGAGGAGGGACCCGGGGTCCTGGTGCGTGGTGTCCGAGGGGGGACTTGAACCCCCACGCCCTTTTGGGGCACTAGCACCTCAAGCTAGCGCGTCTGCCTATTCCGCCACCCGGACGAGGTGTCGCCGACCCCTCGTGAAGAGGGTCGATCGCGGCCGTAACTGTAGCAAAGGAGAGGCCCGTCGCCCGCATCGGGGATCCGCCCCGGGCGACCGCGCGCGTGCCACCATGGCCGGGTGAGCGCACCGGAGAGCGAGACCCCCCAGGATCGGTCCTACGACCCCGCCGCGGAGGTCGTCGACATCTGTCGCGACCTGATCCGCATCGACACCACCAACACCGGCGACGGTGACGGACCGGGGGAGCGCAAGGCCGCCGAGCACGTCGCGTCGCTGCTGTCGGAGGTCGGCATCGAGGTCACGGTCAGCGAGTCCGAGCCGGGCCGCACCAGCCTGCTGGCCCGCTGGGGCGGCTCGGCTGGATCGGCTGGTTCCGGCTCGGGCAGGCCCCCGCTGCTGGTCCACGGTCACCTCGACGTCGTGCCCGCCGACGCCGAGGACTGGCAGGTCCACCCGCTGTCCGGCGAGATCCGGGACGGCGCGATCTGGGGCCGCGGCGCGGTCGACATGAAGGACTTCGACGCGATCATCCTCAGCGTCGTCCGCGCCCGCCAGCGGGCCGGCAAGGCCCCCGACCGCGAGATCGTGCTGGCCTTCACCGCCGACGAGGAGGCCGGCGGGCACAAGGGCGCCGAGCACCTCATCACCGAGCACCGCGACCTGCTCGCCGACTGCTCCGAGGCCGTGGGCGAGGTCGGCGGCTTCAGCGCCACCGTCCGGGGCCAGCGCATCTACCTCATCGAGGCGGCCGAGAAGGGCATGGCCTGGATGCGTCTGACCGCACGCGGGACCGCCGGTCACGGCTCGATGCGCAACCCCGACAACCCCGTGTCCCGGCTGACGGCCGCCGTCGCGCGCATCGGCGCCCACGAGTG
Source organism: uncultured Actinomycetota bacterium (assembly GCA_963721555.1). Taxonomy (GTDB): domain Bacteria; phylum Actinomycetota; class Actinomycetes; order Propionibacteriales; family Nocardioidaceae; genus Marmoricola_A. Next base: position 1,131,326 of record CAVRJU010000009.1, read on the forward strand.
GCCGGTCCAGCTCACCCCGCAGATGGAGGTGCTGCTCGCCGCGGTCGCCGACCTGGCCGGCACCGAGGCGACCCCGGAGAACGCGCCGGCGCTCATCGAGGAGTTCGGCTCCGCCGCGCGGCTGCTGAGCAACACCATCCGCCACAGCGTCAACCCCACCCGCCTCGACGCCGGCTACAAGGTCAACGTCGTGCCCGCCACCGCCACCGCCGAGCTCGACGGCCGCTTCCTGCCCGGCTACGAGGACGACTTCTTCGGCACCCTGAAAGAGCTCATCGGCGAGGGGATCGACCTGGACTTCATCAGCAACCAGCACGCCCTCGAGACCGCCTACGAGGGCGACATCGTCACCGCCATGAACCGGTCCCTGCTGGCCGAGGACCCCGGGGCGCTGGTGGCGCCGTACCTCATGCCCGCCGGCACCGACGGCAAGCACTGGGCCAAGCTCGGCATCCGCTGCTTCGGCTTCTCCCCGCTCAAGCTGCCCGCCGACCTCGACTTCACGGCGCTCTTCCACGGCGTCGACGAGCGCGTGCCGGTCGACGCCCTCGAGTTCGGCGCCCGGGTCTTCGACCGCTTCCTCGACGACGCCTGACCGACGACGGACCGACGACGGACGACGAGATGGCCGACGACCTGACGGTGACCCGCGCGCTGGTGATCCCCGGTGGCGAGCTCCGCGAGCGCTTCTCGCGCTCCTCGGGGCCCGGGGGACAGGGCGTGAACACCACCGACAGCCGGGTCGAGCTCTCCTTCGACGTCGCGGGCTCGCCCTCGGTGCCCGAGTCGCTGCGCGTGCGCATGCTCGAGCAGCTCGCGGGTCGCCTCGTCGACGGCGTGGTCACGATCGCCGCCAGCGAGCACCGGGCGCAGCTGGCCAACCGGCAGGCCGCCCGCGAGCGGCTGGCCCAGCTGCTGCGCGAGGCCGCTGCGCCGCCGCCCCGCAAGCGGCGCGCGACCCGGCCCACGCGCGGGTCCAAGGAGCGCCGGCTCACCGCGAAGAAGCGGCGCGGCGAGACCAAGAGACTGCGACGGGGCGGGTACGAATGAGCCCGAGGCCCGTCGGCCGACGCACCCTGCTGGCCGGCACGCTCGGCGATCGCCGTCGCAGCCGGCACCAGCGCCTGCACAGGAGGAGACGTGGTCTCGACAAGCTCGACCACCGGGGACGGCTCGACCACCGAGGACGGCTCGACCACCGGGGACGGCTCGACCACCGGGGACGGCTCGACCACCGGGGACAGCTCGCCGGAGCGCTTCACCTACGGTGACGACCCGTCGCAGTGGGCCGACCTCTACCGCCCGGAGGACCCCGACGCGTCGCCGGGCGTCGTCGTGGTCGTCCACGGCGGCTTCTGGAAGTCGGCGTACGGCGCCTCGCTGGGCGCCCCGCTGGCGGCCGACCTCGCGGCGCGCGGCTGGACCGCCTGGAACCTGGAGTACCGCCGGGTGGGCAACGGCGGGGGAGCCCCGGAGACGTTCGACGACGTCTCCGCCGGGATCGACCGGCTCGCCGACGTCGCCGGGCTCGGGCTCGGCACGGTGCTCACCCTGGGTCACTCCGCCGGGGGACACCTCGCGGCCTGGGCCGCCGCCCGGGGGCGCACCGAGCGGTGGGCCGACGAGCGGGTCCGGGTCACCGGCGTGGTGTCCCAGGCCGGGGTCCTCGACCTCACCGAGGCGGCTGCCGACGGCCTCGGCGCCGGGGCGGTCCGAGCCTTCATCGGACGGCCCCCGGGTCCGGCGTACGACGACCTCGACCCGCGACGACAGATCCCGCTGGACGTGCCGGTGCGGTGCGTGCACGGTCGCAGCGACAGCAGCGTGCCCCTCTCGCAGTCCACCGGCTACGTGCGTGCCGCGCGGAAGGCCGGTGCCGACGCGGACCTGCTCGAGGTCGACGGCGACCACTTCGTGCTCATCGACCCGGGCTCGGACGTCTGGGCCTCGACGGTCGACCTGCTCGCGGAGCTGGCCGGGCGCGCCTGACCCCCCGGACCTGCGCGTACCCCGCCACCCCGGGGGAGGTGCCGGGAGCGGCTGGCCCGTCGTGGCAGCATGTCGCCATGCCGTCCGGGTCCGCGCTGCCGCTGCACACCTCGCCCCGACGGGACACCGTGCTCGGCCGTCCGCGCCGCACCGCGGAGCTCGAGTTCGAGCGGCTCACGATCCCGCGTGACTTCTCCCGGTCCTTCGTGACCCGCATGCTCGTGGACCGCGCCGAGCACGGCGGCTGGGAGCTGGACCGCGTGCGCATCCTCGCCGACGGCACGCGCAAGGTCGTGCTTCGCCGCAAGATCATCCGCCAGCGCAGCCTCGAGCAGTCCGCCTGAGTCCCGCCCCTGCCGGGTCAGGGGCCGTCGGTGGTCCCCGCGCGGCCCGACACGTCGTCGAGGGCGGTGCGGATCTCGTCGGGCAGCACGCACTGCTCGGCGGTGAGCGAGCCGCGCAGCTGCGCGGCGGTGCGGGCGCCCACCAGGGCGGAGGCGACGCCGGGCCGGTCGCGCACCCACGCCAGGGCGACCTCGAGCGGTGACCACTGCAGGCCGTCCGCGGCCCGGGCCACCGCCTCGACCACGGTGCGGCTCTGCGGGTCGAGGTAGGCGCCGACGTAGTTGCCGAAGTGCGGGGAGGCGGCTCGGGAGTCGGCCGGGGTGCCGGTGCGGTACTTGCCGGTCAGCACGCCCCGGCCGAGCGGCGCCCACGCCAGCAGGCCGACGTCCAAGGACAGACCCGCCGGCACCAGCTCGTGCTCGCACGCGCGGTTGAGCAGGGAGTACTCCACCTGGTTCGACGCCAGCGGCACCCGCCCGGGCACCGCCCGCTGCCAGGTCGCGGCCTGCGCCATCTGCCAGCCCGCGTAGTTCGAGACCCCGACGTACGACGCCCGCCCGGTCGAGACCGCGTGGTCGAGGGCGCTCAGCGTCTCCTCGAGCGGCGCGTCGTCGGACCACACGTGCACCTGCCACAGGTCGACGTGGTCCACGCCGAGCCGCTTCAGCGAGCCGTCGAGCGTGCGCAGCAACGAACCGCGCGACACGTCGACCTCGCGCGCACCTCGGGACCGGGAGACACCTGCCTTGGTCGCGAGCACGACGTCGTCACGGGCCACCACGTCGCCGAGCAGGGAGCCGATCAGCTCCTCGGAGGCGCCGTCGCCGTAGCCGGCCGCGGTGTCCAGCAGCGTGCCGCCGGCCTCCACGAACCCCTTGAGCTGGTCGCGGGCCTCGTGCTCGTCGGTGTCGCGGCCCCAGGTCAGCGTGCCGAGTCCGAGGCGCGAGACCTTGAGTCCCGTCCCACCGAGCCGCCGCTGCTCCATGCGGTCCAAAGTAGACCAGCACGGCACCGTCCCGCCCGTCGGCTCGCCGAGGGTCCTCCGCCGAGGCGACCCCGTGACGCCGTACGCTGGCGGCCGTCCCGGCGGGCGAGGCGGCCCGACCCTTCGAGCCAGAGGCACCTGCGTTGGTCGACTTCATCCGAGCCGTCGCCCTGGGCGTGCTGCAGGGACTCACCGAGTTCCTGCCCATCTCCAGCAGCGCCCACCTCCGGATCTTCCCGGAGCTGCTCGGCTGGGGCGACCCGGGAGCGGCGTTCACCGCCGTGGTCCAGATCGGCACCGAGCTGGCCGTGCTGCTCTACTTCCGCCACGACATCTGGCGCATCGCCAACGCCTGGCTGCGGTCGCTGTTCCAGCCGGCCTGGCGCGGCCACCAGGACTCCCGCATGGGCTGGTACATCATCGTCGGCTCGTTGCCGATCGTGGTCCTGGGCATCACGCTGAAGGACGTCATCGAGCGCGACTTCCGCAGCCTGTGGATCATCGGCACCACGCTGATCGTGCTCGGCGTCGTGCTCGGCGTCGCGGACCGCATCGGGGCGATGCGGCGCTCGCTCACGGACATGACGCTCCAGCACGCCCTCCTGCTCGGGGGCGCCCAGGCGCTCGCGCTGGTCCCCGGCGTCTCCCGCTCCGGCGCGACGATCAGCGCCGCCCGCCTGCTCGGCTACGACCGCGAGGCGGCGACCCGCTTCGCCTTCCTGCTCGCGATCCCGGCCGTCATCGGCGCCGGGGTGTTCCAGCTCCCGGAGATCCCGGGCGGCGAGAACGCCTACGGCACCGTGCCGACGCTGGTCGCCACGGTCGTGTCGTTCCTCGTCGGGTACGCCGCCATCGCGTGGCTGCTGCGCTACGTCACGACCCGGTCCTACCTGCCGTTCGTGATCTACCGCATCGCGCTGGGTGCGCTCACCCTCGCGCTGGTCGGCACCGGGGTGCTGGCCGCCGGCGGCTGAGTCGGGCTCAGCCGCCGACGGCGGGGTCAGCCTCCTAGCAGGGCTCGACGGCGTCCACCGTCAGGCCCTGGTCGACCACGGCCGCGTCCGTGACCAGCTGCACCGATCCCGTCGACGTCGGGATGCACGGCGTGGTCACGCCCCCGGGCAGCGGGTGCGTGCCGTCGTAGGTCGCCAGCACGTTGCCGTCGGCGTCCTTGACGTAGACGTAGTCGTAGCCGGCCTCGGTCTCCAGCAGGCTGAAGTGGAAGGCGAAGCCCGGCGAACCGTTGTCGTAGGTCCAGGTGCAGTCGCCGTTGTTGCCGTAGGGGTGCGGCGACTCGAACGGCAGGCTCGCGGTGGCGTCGCCCACGCACGGCGGCGGCGGCGGCACGGCCGGCTCACAGCCACCGCGGACGCCGACGGCTGCCCACGCCTTGCGCACCGCCCGGCGGTCGCCGCCGGCGACAGCCATGGTCCCGGCGCGGGCTTCACACATGTTGGCGTACTCGGTCAGGCTGGTGAAGCCGCGGTAGAAGATGTCCTTCGCCCGGTCCAGTCCGAGCGCGGGCACCCGCACGTCGCAGTCGACGGCGTGCTGGTGTCCTCCAGACCCGATGCTGTCGCAGCCGGCGTTGGTGCCGCCGTTGACCGCCAGCCAGTAGGCGTGGTTGGGGATTCCGCTGTTGGTGTGCACACCTCCGTTGTCAGCGGTTCCCGTGTAGCGCTCCGAGTAGTGGTCCGGGTCACCGTCCGCCTCGGGGTCGCTCATGTCGCGGAACCCTGCCTCGTCGCCGCCGTACACGCCGGCGGGAATCACGTCCTCGCCGATGAGCCAGTCCGGCTCCGCGGCGGGGTCGAGCGAGCGCTCGTCGGCGTAGAACTCGGTCGTGTTGCCGATCATGTCGCTGAAGGCCTCGTTGAGAGCACCCGACTCGTTCTCGTAGATCAGACCGGAGGTGAACTCGGTGACCCCGTGCGTGAGCTCGTGACCGACGACGTCGAGCCCGCCCGACAGCGGCTTGCAGGTCTCAGGGGTGTCGCCGTCGCCGTAGGTCATCTGCTCGCCGTTCCAGAAGGCGTTGCAGTAGGCCGCGTCGTAGTGGACCGTCGAGATGATCTGCATGCCCTTGTCGTCGATGCTGTCGCGTCCGAAGGTCTCGGCGTAGAAGTCGTCCACGAGCTCGGCGTAGTAGTGGGCGTCGACACCAGCGGCCTGGCTCGGGCTGAGGTTCTGCGGTTTGTCCAGGTCCCAGACGTCGTCCGGGTCGGTCATCAGGACGCCCGGGTGGTTCTGCCGGTTCTGCGCGTCGTAGGTCTCCTGACGGTGGTCGGAGGAGATCATCCGGTAGGCACCCGCGGGGCCGCTCGTGTCGATGGTCTTGGTGTCACCCTTGATGCCGACGCCCTCGCCCTCCTCGGCGATGGCGTCGAAGCGGTTGCGGACCTCGCCTGTGGCGGCGTCGAGCCACAGGACCGGTCGCTGAGCGAAGCGTCGCGTGTCGATCTCGTAGAACAGCGTGCCGTCGCGCGGATCGAGCCGCAGCGTCGTGGTGCGCTCACCCTGGGCGCCGAGCAGGTCGGTCGCCACCTTCACCGCCTCGGCAGGAGCCAGCGTGACGCGGTTCGCGGGCGCCAACGAGGCGAAGTGGGCGCCGATCACGGTCGTGGTCCGGCCGGAGGCGTCCTCGAGGAGGGTGACCTGTCCGCCGAGGACCTCCGCGCCCTCGACCACCTGCTGGTAGCGGGTCTGGGTCGTCCCGTCGGCGTAGGTGGTGCTCCAGACACGCTCGACGTCGTCCGGCAGCTCGTACGCCGCCGCGGCGGCGCCGTCCAGCGTGAACGAGCCGTCCGGCGGCACGGACGCGCTCGTGGAGGCCTCGGGGTCGTCGGTCGCCGTGGCGGGCGACAGGCCGGTGGCCGACACGGCCAGGGGCGTGAGCAGGGTGAGGGTCAGCGCGGTCGCGCTCAGAGGTCGGCGCACTCTCATGCAGCTCTCCTTCAGGTGGGAGCCGGTCCGGCGCGCGGCGCCGCCCGGTGTGGGACCGCCCCGAGAGGGGCATGGGGGTCCAACGACGCACCTGTGACCCGCGTTACGCCCCGACCCTCCGGCGGGCCGTCACAGCCAGCCGGACCTCTTGAAGATCTTGTAGAGAACGACCCCCGGCACGACCATCAGCGACAGCGCCCAGGCGTAGCCGAAGCGCCACGACAGCTCCGGCATGTTGACGAAGTTCATGCCGTAGATGCCGGCCACCATCGTCGCCACCGCCGCGATCGCGACCCAGGCCGAGATCCGACGCATGTCCTCGTTCTGCTCCACCGTGATGAGGGCCAGGTGGGCCTCGAAGGCCGTCGAGAGCAGCTGGTCGAGGGTCTCGACCGCCTCCGCCACCCGCACGACGTGGTCGGCGATGTCGCGGAAGAACGTGCCCGAGTCCTCGTGCAGGTAGGGGTAGGAGGTCGCGGCGAAGCGCTGCATGGGTGTGCGCAGCGGCAGCACCGCCCGCCGGAACTCCGCGATCTCGCGCTTGAGCACGTAGATCCGCCGGCTGTCCTGCGTGCGACCGGGGGAGAAGACCGACTCCTCCACCTCGTCGACGTCGGTCTCCAGCTCGGACGCCACCGCCTCGTAGCCGTCGACGATGCGGTCGCAGACCGAGTAGACGACAGCCGAGGGGCCGTGGCCGTGGAGGTGCGTCTTGCGCTCCAGGTCGTGGCGGACGCCGGCGAGCTCGACGCCCTCGCCCTGGCGGACCGTGACGACGTAGTCGGGGCCGATGAACATCGACACCTGACCGGTCTCGACCTCGTCGCGCGCATCGACGTACCAGAGGGTCTTGACGACCATGAAGAGCATGTCGTCGTAGGGCTCGACCTTGGGACGTTGGTGGCGCGTCAGCGAGTCCTCCACCGCGAGCGGGTGCAGGCCGAAGATCTCCTCGAGGTCGGCCATCTCGGCGTGGTCGGGCTCGTGCAGCCCCACCCACACGAAGCCGCTCGGGCCCTCGTCGTCGACCGCGACCGCCGCTCGGGCCTCTGCGCGCACGCGGCGCAGGGCCTCGGGCGTGAAGTCCAGCGGGTGCCTGACCCCGTCGCGGTACCACGCGCTGTCGACGATCATGGCGTCACTGTAAGGACAACGCCGGCGTCGACGTGGGACGGTGCGGGAGGACGACCTACTCTGGGCGGCATGGCGACGGTCATCTTGGTCAGGCACGGCCGGACGACGGCCAACACCGCCGGCGTGCTGGCCGGACGTTCCCCGGGGGTGCGGCTCGACGACCGCGGTCGTGAGCAGGTGGCCCGGCTGGGGGAGCGGCTCGCCGGCCTCCCGCTGCGGGGCATCGTCTCCAGCCCCATGGTGCGCTGCCGCGAGACCGCCGCCGCCATCGCTGAGCGCCAGCAGCCGCAGCCCCGGCCGGTCGAGCGGGAGAGCGCGCTGGCCGAGGTCGACTACGGCGCGTGGACCGGGGGCACGCTGGCGACGCTGGCCAAGGAGCCGCTCTGGCGCACCGTGCAGGCCCACCCCTCCGCCGTCACCTTCCCCGGTGGCGAGTCGATGTCGGGCATGGCCGCGCGCTCGGTGGCCGCCGTACGTCGCTGGGACGCGCGGGTGGCCGCGGAGCACGGCGACGACGCGCCCTGGGTGGCGGTCAGCCACGGCGACGTCATCAAGGCCGTCCTGGCCGACGCGCTGGGCATCCACCTCGACCAGTTCCAGCGGATCGTGGTCGACCCGGCGTCCGTCTCGGTCGTTCGCTACACCCCCGACCGGCCCTTCGTGCTGATGTCCAACAGCCACGACGGCGACCTCTCCTTCCTCGCGCAGGCGCCGAAGAAGCGCAGCACCGGCCGGAAGCGTCGGACGTCGGGCTCCGGCGACGCCGCGGTCGGCGGCGGCGCGGGACCGGACCGGGGATAGGGTCGAGGTCATGCCGATCGTTCACCGCTACGACCCGCCGGAGCGCTTCGTGGCCGGCACCGTCGGAGCCCCGGGGCAGCGCACCTTCTTCCTCCAGGCCCGCTCGGGCGTTCGGATCACCAGCGTCGCGCTGGAGAAGCAGCAGGTCCTCGTGCTCGCCGAGCGCCTGGAGTCGCTGCTCGACGACCTCATGCAGGCCCAGGGCGAGGTCCTCATCCCCGCCGTCACCCCCGCCGGGTCGCAGGACAGCGAGCCCCTCGAGCAGCCCATCGAGGAGGAGTTCCGGGCCGGCACCATGACGTTGGCCTGGGACGACGACGCCGGCCGCGTGATCATCGAGGTCTTCCCGGTCGAGGACTCGGTCGAGGTCACCGAGGTCGACCCGTCCGAGGGGGGCGTCCCCGGGACCAGCGAGGTCGTCGAGCTGGAGGTCGAGGAGATCGAGCCCGACGAGCTGCTCGTCGTCAGCCTGCCGCCGGCCCTGGCCCGCGCCTTCTGCGAGCGCGCGCAGGCCGTCGTCGCCGCCGGCCGGCCGCCGTGCCAGTTCTGCGGCAACCCCCTGGACCCGGCCGGGCACCTGTGCCCACGGGCGAACGGGTTCCGGCGCCGGTGAGGCCGGTCGCGTGACCGAGGACCTCCGCGCGCTCCGCGACGACCTCACCGTGGGCACCCTCGAGATCCGGGGCCGCATCATGCCCGCGTCCAACGCCACCTTCCTGGCCGAGGTCGCCACGCCCGCCGGCCCGGTGCCCTGCGTGTGGAAGCCGGTGGCCGGCGAGCGCCCGTTGTGGGACTTCCCCCTGGGCACGCTGGCCGAGCGCGAGGTGGCGGCGTACGCCGTCTCGGTCGCCACCGGCTGGGACGTCGTCCCCCTCACCCTGCTGCGTGAGGGACCGCACGGCGTCGGCATGCTCCAGGTCTGGCAGGAGCCGGTGGAGGACGTCGACGCCGTCGACCTGTGCCCGCCCGGCGAGGTGCCGGCCGGCTACCGCAGCGTGCTCGAGGCCGAGGACGGGGCCGGCAACGACGTCGTGCTGGTCCACGACGAGAGCCTGGCGCTGCGCCGGATGACGGTCTTCGACGTGGTCGTCAACAACGCCGACCGCAAGGGTGGGCACGTGCTGGCCATGGCCGACGGCCACCGCTACGGCGTCGACCACGGCATCTGCTTCCACAGCGACGACAAGCTGCGCACGGTCCTGTGGGGCTGGGCCGACGAGCCTCTGACCGCTGAGGAGACCGAGGTGCTGGCACGGCTCTCCGAGGAGCTGCTGCCCGGTGGCCCGCTCGCCGGGGAGCTCGCCGACCTGGTGGCCGACGTCGAGCTCGACGCCCTGCGGGCACGCTGCCGGCGCCTGCTGGGGGAGGGCCGGCTGCCCTCCCCGGCAGGTCACTGGCCGGCCATCCCCTGGCCGGCGTTCTGACCTCGGGCGCTGGGTAGGCTTCGCGGCATGCGCGCCTGGCCCACCGTCCCCGTCCCCTCCCTGGCGCGACTCGGTGACGCCGCGGTGCCGCGGGTCCACGACACCGCGCGCGGCGGACCGGTGCCGAGCGTGGGGCCCGGGTCCCCGCCGGGCTCGGCCCGCCTCTACGTCTGCGGCATCACCCCCTACGACGCCACCCACCTGGGTCACGCTGCGACGTACCTCGCCTTCGACCTGCTCAACCGGGCCTGGCGCGACGCCGGCCTGACGGTGAGCTACGTGCAGAACGTCACCGACGTCGACGACCCGCTGCTCGAGCGCGCCGACCGCGACGGCGAGGACTGGCGCGACCTGGCCGAGCGGGAGATCGAGCGCTTCCGCGGCGACATGACCGCGATGCGGGTGCTGCCGCCCGACCACTACGTCGGTGCGGTGGAGTCGATCCCGCTGGTGGTGGAGGCGGTGCAGCGGCTGGCCGACGCGGGCGCGGCGTACGACGTGGACGGCGACTGGTACTTCTCGGTGCACGCCGACCCCGCCTTCGGCGCCGTGTCGCGGATGGACGAGGGCGTCATGCCCGAGGTGTTCGCCGAGCGTGGCGGCGACCCCGAGCGCGCCGGCAAGAAGCACCCGCTCGACTGCCTGCTGTGGCGCGCCGAGCGGCCGGGTGAGCCGTCGTGGCCGTCCCCGTGGGGCCCGGGGCGACCGGGCTGGCACGTCGAGTGCAGCGCGATCGCGGCCCACCACCTCGGCACCGCCTTCGACGTGCAGGGCGGCGGCAGCGACCTGGTCTTCCCCCACCACGAGATGAGCGCCTCCGAGGCCCACGTGATCGAGCCCTCGGGTCCCTTCGCGCACGCCTACGTGCACGGCGGGATGGTCGGCTACGACGGCGAGAAGATGTCGAAGTCGCGCGGCAACCTGGTCTTCGTCTCCCGGCTCCGCGAGCAGGGCCTCGACCCCCGCCACCTGCGGCTGGCGCTGCTGGCCCACCACTACCGGTCGGACTGGGAGTGGTTCGACGGCGAGCTCGACCTGGCCGCCTCGCGTCTCGCCCGGTGGCAGGCAGCCGTGCCGGGCACCGACCTCGCCACCGCGGAGCGGCTGGTCGCGGAGGTCAGGGCCGCCTTGGCCGACGACCTCGACGCGCCTCGCGCGCTGGCGGTGCTGGACGCCTGGGCGGCCGGCCCGGTCCCCGGTGACGGCTCGGGCGAGACGCTCGTGCGCGACCTGGTCGACGCTCGCCTCGGCGTCGACCTCTGACCTCTCGGGCCGCCGGGGCTCCGACGGTCGGGCTCAGTCCTCGGGGTGGTCGCGGCGCTTGAGGTAGCGCTCGAACTCCCGGGCGATCGCCTCGCCGCTGGCCTCCGGCAGCTCCGCGGTGTCCCGGGTCTCCTCGAGGGCGCGGACGTAGTCACCGATCTCCTCGTCCTCCTCGGAGAGCTCGTCGACCCCCCGCTCCCACGCCCGCGACTCCTCGGGGAGGTCACCGAGCGGGATGCTGATCTCCAGCAGGTCCTCGAGCTGCCCCAGCAGGGCCAGGGTCGCCTTCGGGCACGGCGGCTGCGCGACGTAGTGGGGGACGGCCGCCCAGAAGGACACCGAGGGCATGTCGGTGCGCACGCAGGCGTCCTGGAAGACCCCGACGATGCCGGTCGGTCCCTCGTAGGTCGACTGCTCGAGCTTGAGCCGGTCGGCCAGCTCGGGCTCGGTGGTGGTGCCCGAGACCGGGATGGGCCGCGTGTGCGGGGTGTCGGCCAGCAGCGCGCCCAGCGTCACCACCATCTGGGTGCCGAGCTCGTCGGCGCCGGCGAGCAGCTCGGCGCAGAACTGTCGCCACCGCATGTTCGGCTCGATGCCGCGCAGCAGGATGACGTCGCGCAGCGCCCCGGGAGGGGAGGCGACGGACAGCTGCGTGGAGGGCCAGGTGATGCGGCGCATGCCGCTCTCGTCGGTGCCCACGACCGGGCGGTTGACCTGGAAGTCGTAGAAGTCCTCGGGGTCGATGACGGCGACCATCCGGGTGTCCCAGACCTTGAGCAGGTGGTCGACCACGCCGGAGGCGGCGTCGGCGGCGTCGTTCCACCCTTCGAAGGCGGCGATGAGGACGGGCGACCGCAGGGCGGGGAACTCCTCGATCTCGATCACGTCCCCACCCTATGCCGCAGTCGTCCCGCAGGGTGGCAGGCGGCGCCCGGCCTCGTCCGCCTCTCCTACCCTGGTGAGGTGACCGAACTCCAGCACGGCTCCCCGCTCGTCCGCCCCGACCTCACGGCGGAGCTGAGCGAGGTCATGCGCGCGCGGGTGCTGGTCCTCGACGGGGCGATGGGCACCGCCATCCAGCGCGACCGGCCGGACGAGGCCGGCTACCGGGGCGAGCGCTTCGCCGACTGGCCCAGCGACCTCCAGGGCAACAACGACCTCCTCACGCTGACGCAGCCCGACCTCGTGCGCGCCATCCACGAGGAGTACCTCACCGCCGGGGCCGACGTCATCGAGACGAACACCTTCAACGCCACGTCGGTCTCCCTGCGCGACTACGGCATGGAGGAGCTCTCCTACGAGATCAACCTGGAGTCCGCCCGGCTCGCGCGCGCAGCCGCCGACACCGTCACCGCCCAGGACCCCGACCGGCCCCGGTACGTCGCCGGGGCGCTCGGACCCACCACCCGCACGGCCTCGATCTCACCCGACGTCAACGACCCCGGCATGCGCAACGTCGCCTTCACCGACCTGCACGAGGCCTACCTGGTCGCGGCCCGCGGCCTGGTCGACGGCGGCGCAGACCTGCTCCTCATCGAGACCATCTTCGACACCCTCAACGCCAAGGCCGCGATCAGCGCCGTCGAGGCGCTCTTCGTCGAGCGTGGGCGTCGTTGGCCGGTGGGCATCTCCGGCACCATCACCGACGCGTCCGGCCGCACGCTGTCGGGGCAGACCACCGAGGCCTTCTGGCACTCGGTGCGTCACGCCCGCCCGCTGTTCGTGGGGCTCAACTGCGCCCTCGGAGCGGCAGAGATGCGTCCCTACCTGGCCGAGATCGCACGCGTCGCGGACACGTTCGTCTCGTGCTACCCCAACGCCGGCCTGCCCAACGCCTTCGGCGAGTACGACGAGGCCGCCGACGAGACCGCGGCCATCGTGGGGGAGTTCGCCGACTCCGGGCTGCTCAACATCGTCGGCGGCTGCTGCGGCACCACCCCGGCCCACGTCGCGGCCATCGCCGACCGGGTCGCCGGGCTCGCGCCGCGCGAGGTCCCCGAGGTGCCGGCGGCCCTGCGGCTCTCAGGGCTGGAGCCGGTGACCATCACCGGGGACTCGCTCTTCGTCAACGTGGGGGAGCGGACGAACATCACCGGCTCGGCCCGCTTCCGCAACCTCATCAAGTCCGGCGACTACGACACCGCGCTGAGCGTGGCCCGCCAGCAGGTCGAGGCCGGCGCGCAGATCATCGACGTCAACATGGACGAGGGCATGATCGACGGCGTCGCGGCCATGGACCGCTTCACCAAGCTCATCGCCTCCGAGCCCGACATCAGCCGCGTGCCGCTGATGATCGACTCGTCGAAGTGGGAGGTCATCGAGACCGGTCTGCGCAACACCCAGGGCAAGCCGATCGTGAACTCGATCTCGATGAAGGAGGGCGAGGAGTCGTTCCTGCGCCAGGCACGCGCCTGCAAGGCGTACGGCGCTGCCGTCGTGGTCATGGCCTTCGACGAGGACGGCCAGGCCGACACCCTCGAGCGCCGCAAGGAGGTCTGCGGCCGGGCCTACCGGCTGCTCGTCGACGAGGTCGGCCTCGACCCCCACGACATCGTGTTCGACCCCAACGTCTTCGCGGTCGCCACCGGGATCGAGGAGCACGCGGCGTACGGCCAGGACTTCATCGAGGCGGTCCGCTGGATCAAGCAGAACCTGCCTGGCGCGCTGGTCTCCGGCGGCATCTCCAACGTCTCGTTCTCCTTCCGTGGGAACAACGCGGTGCGCGAGGCCATCCACGCCGTCTTCCTCTTCCACGCCATCGAGGCCGGTCTCGACATGGGGATCGTCAACGCCGGCGCGCTGGCCGTCTACGACGAGATCGACGCCGAGCTGCGCGAGCGCATCGAGGACGTCGTGCTCAACCGGCGCCCGGACGCCACGGAGCGGATGCTCGAGATCGCCGAGCGGTTCCGCGGCGACGGGGCCGTGGCCCAGACCGCCGACGACTCCTGGCGCGAGCTGGGGGTCGAGAAGCGCATCACCCACGCCCTGGTCAAGGGCATCGACGCTCACGTCGAGGAGGACACCGAGGAGCTGCGCCTGGTCATCGCGGAGCGCGGTGGCCGGCCCCTCGAGGTCATCGAGGGCCCGCTCATGGACGGCATGAACGTCGTCGGCGACCTCTTCGGTGCCGGCAAGATGTTCCTGCCGCAGGTGGTGAAGTCGGCCCGGGTCATGAAGAAGGCGGTGGCCCACCTCATCCCCTTCATCGAGGCGGAGAAGGACGCCGACCCCACGCTGGCCAAGCACACCAAGGGCACGATCGTCATGGCCACGGTCAAGGGTGACGTCCACGACATCGGCAAGAACATCGTCGGGGTCGTGCTGCAGTGCAACAACTACGAGGTCATCGACCTCGGGGTCATGGTCCCGGGGCAGAAGATCATCGACGCGGTCAAGGAGCACGGTGCCGACATCGTCGGCCTCTCCGGGCTCATCACGCCCTCGCTCGACGAGATGGTCGGCTTCGCCGCCGAGCTGGAGCGCCAGGGCCTGGAGATCCCGCTGCTCATCGGCGGGGCCACCACCAGCCGCGCGCACACCGCGGTGAAGGTGGACCCGAAGTACCACGGGCCCGTGGTCTGGGTGAAGGACGCCTCCCGCTCGGTGCCGGTCGCCGCCGCGCTGCTGTCGGACCGGCAGCGTCCCGACTTCCTGGCCGGGGTCGAGGCCGACTTCGACTCGGTGCGCGAGCGGCACGCCAGCCGCCAGAAGGCGCGCCCCATGACGTCGCTGGAGAAGGCACGCGGCAACGCGACGCCGATCGACTGGGACGGCTACGCCCCGCCGGCCCCGCTGCTCGAGGGCGCCGCCGACGGGACCGTGCGCGTCCTCGACGACGTCGACCTCGCCGAGCTGCGCGACTACATCGACTGGCAGCCGTTCTTCAACGCCTGGGAGATGAAGGGCGCCTTCCCCGACATCCTCAACAACCCCAGCAGCGGCGAGGCCGCCCGACGCCTCTGGGACGACGCCCAGGCGATGCTGGACACGGTCATCGCGGAGGACTGGATCAGCGCCCGTGGCGTGGTCGGCCTCTTCCCGGCGAACCAGGTCGGCCACGACGACGTCGAGGTCTACACGGACGCGGGGCGCACCGACGTGCGCGAGCGGCTGCACCACCTGCGCCAGCAGGGCGAGCACCGCCACGGTCTGCCGCACCGGTCGCTGGCCGACTTCGTGGCGCCGAAGGCGACGGGGCTGCCCGACCACGTCGGCGCCTTCGCCGTGACGGCCGGCATCGGCGTCGCGGAGCGGGTCAAGGCCTTCCAGGCCGAGCACGACGACTACTCCGCGATCATGCTCGAGTCGCTCGCCGACCGGCTGGCCGAGGCGTTCGCCGAGCGGCTCCACGAGCGGGTCCGCACCGAGCTGTGGGGCTATGCGCCCGACGAGAAGCTCGACAACCGCGAGCTCATCAAGGAGCGGTACGACGGGATCCGGCCGGCGCCGGGCTACCCGGCCTGCCCCGACCACACCGAGAAGCAGGCGCTGTGGCGCCTGCTCGACGTCGAGGCGAACATCGGCCTGCAGCTGACCGAGAGCATGGCGATGTGGCCCGGCGCCGCGGTCAGCGGCTTCTACTTCTCCCACCCGCAGTCGCAGTACTTCGTGGTCGGGCGCCTGGGTCAGGACCAGGTCGCCGACTACGCGAGCCGCAAGGGCTGGACGCTGCCCGAGGGGGAGCGCTGGTTGGCGCCGAACCTGGGCTACGAGCCGGAGGACTGATGGTCGAGGGCGACCTGGCCGGCGTCCTGCTGGACATGGACGGGACCCTCGTGGACACCGAGCCGTTCTGGTTCGAGGCGGAGAAGGCGCTGGTCGCCGAGCACGGTGGCACCTGGAGCGACGAGCAGGCGCTGAGCATGGTGGGCAGCGACCTGCTGACGTGCGCCCACCGGCTGCGCGACGAGGGCGGGGTGAGGACCGGACCGCACGAGATCGTGGACCGTCTGGTGGCCCACGTCATCGAGCGGACACGCCAGGAGGTGCCCTGGCGCCCGGGTGCCCGCGAGCTGCTGGCCGACCTCCGACGTCACGGGGTGCCGACGGCGCTGGTCACCATGTCGTGGCGCCCGCTGGCCGACGCCCTCGTGGCGGACCTGCCCGCCGGCACGTTCGACGCGGTGGTGACCGGCGACGCCGTCACCCACGGCAAGCCCCACCCGGAGCCCTACCTGACCGCTGCCGGGCTGCTGGGGGTGGACGCGGCCGGTTGCGTCGCGATCGAGGACTCGGTCACCGGCGCCGCGTCGGCCGAGGCGGCCGGCTGCCTGGTCCTGGTCGTGCCGCACCACGTCCCGGTGGAGGAGGGTCCGCGCCGCCTCGTGGTGCCCGGGCTCGAGGGCGTGGGCACCTCCGACCTGCGTCGGTGGATCAGGAACTGGGTGGGCCGGTCTGGGGCAGGTGTCCGATGACGGTGTTCAGGTCGATGATCAGCTCGCGCAGGTCGGTGGCCGCCTGGTCGAGCTGGAACGCGATCGCGCTGACCGCGTGGGCCTCGGCATCGTCGAGCTTGCGTCTCAGGATCTGCAGCCGGAGTCCTGCCCCGAAGAGACGCTGGAGCACGTTGTCGTTGGCGTCGCGCACGGCGAGGACGTGCCGCCGGCGCACGTCCACCTCCTGGACGAGCTGCTCGTTGGCCAGCGCGAGGTGGCGCCGCGCCTCGCCCAGCGAGTGGCGCGAGCTGATGTCGGTGGCCACGCCGTCCACGCAGAGCCCGTCCTCGGTGACGCGGGGCACCGCCCGCCACGACGTCCAGCGTGTCACCCCGTCACCTCCGATGACACGGATCTCGACCTCCGACGCCCGACCGCGCACCATGGCGTCCTCGAGCTCTCCGACGACGCCGAGGTCCTCGGGATGGGCGTGCTCGCGGATCAGCTGCACCAGGCTGACGTCGGTGGTGACGGGGCCGCCGAAGACGGCAGACGCGTTGGGTCCGCAGTAGAGCCACTCCAGGCCCTGGTCGGCCACGCGCAGGGTGTAGGCGAAAACGTCGACCATGGGGAGGGCGTGGAGCGGCACCGGCCCGGATCCCGCCGCGTCGCTCGGAGCGGACCGGACGGAGTCGAGGGAGCGAGCGAGCAACGTGGCCACACCCTCGAGCACCGACACCGCTGAGAACGGCGGCTCCTCGACTCCCGCCCCGTGGAAGGCCAGGACCCCCTCGAGCCGGGCGTCACGCCGCACCGGCACCACCACTGCGGCGGCGCTGCGGTCACGGTCGCTCAGCGATCCGGGACGCCAGACGGAGCGCTGGTGGGTCCAGGTGTCGGCGTCCAACCCCCAGACCCAGGTGGGGGCGGGCGTCTTCGCGGTCGCCTGGCCGCCGGAGGCGTGCCAGGACCTCCCGACGCCGGGGGAGGAGCCCGTCAGGCACACGAAGGTGGCCGCCTCCCAGCCGACCAGCGCCCCAGCGGCCTCGACCATGACCGTCAGGTCGTCGGGACGGCCCGGCGGGCGCGTCTGCGTCTCGGCGCTCATGTCCGCTGCCCCTCTGCTGGATGACGACGACAGCCGCGATCACGGTACGACGGCGGGCCGCCTCCGCGTCACGTAAGGGACAAAACTCTCAGCCACGCGGAGTGGTGCAGGCGTCCTCCCATGGAATGAGGACCAAGGTCCCCCGCTACGTGACCCGGAAAGGTCAGGAGGCGCGGACAGGCGGTCACAATGTCCGTTGACATCCCATTTGATCGATTTTGTAGGCCAGACTGGGCAGGCGCGTTCGGAGCGCAGCGACGGTTGAGGGGTGGATCATGGGGAACAGCACCATCAGGCGGGGCCTGGCGGTCACAGCACTGGCAGCGGTGTTCACCGGCGGAGCCGGCGGGGTCGCCGCGGGGGAGGACGTCCCGGCCCCGGAGCCGGGGCCGGCCGCGTCGCCGACGTCCGCGGGAGAGGGTGACGCCATCGTCAGCGCCGACTGGGGTGACGTCACCCGGCGCCAGGAGGACGTCGCGACCAGCAGTGCCGGCGTGTGGCGGCCGGAGCGCGACGTGACGTCCATGGCGGCGCTGGCCGAGAGCCAAGGCCTGCACACGGCCTGGCGGGAGGGCATGACCGGCAAGGGCGTCACGGTCGCGGTCATCGACACCGGGATCGCGCCGGTCGACGGACTCAACGACAAGGACGACAAGGTCATGGACGGCCCCGACCTCTCCTTCGACAGCTTCGTCGCGACCACGCGTCACCTGGACGAGTTCGGGCACGGGACCCACATGGCCGGCATCATCGCCGGCCGCGACGAGGAGTGGGACCGCAAGGAGCACGACGCCTCCCAGTTCGCCGGCGTGGCACCCGATGCCCAGCTGCTCGACCTGAAGGTGGGCGCTGCGGACGGCGGGGTGGACGTGTCCCAGGTCATCGCAGCCCTGGACTGGGTGGTCCAGCACCGCAAGGAGGGCGGGATGGACGTGCGTGTCGTCTCGCTCGCCTACGGCACCCACTCGCTGCAGTCCTGGCAGGTCGACCCCCTGGCCCGCGCCGTCGAGAACGCCTGGCGCGCAGGCATCGTCGTCGTGGTGGCCGCCGGCAACGACGGTGACGACGCCCCGAACCTGCTCATGCCCGCTCTCGACCCTCACGTCCTGACCGTGGGCGCCGTCGACCTGAACGGCACCCCGACGACCGGGGACGACCGGGTCGCCGACTTCAGCAGCGTCGGGAGCGGAGAACGCCGCCCCGACGTCGTTGCTCCCGGACGCTCGCTCGTGTCCCTGCGGGTCCCCGGCTCCTATGCTGACGTCATGAGTCCCGAGGGCAGGATCGAGGGTGACACCAGCGGGCGCTTCTTCCGCGGCAGTGGCACCTCGCAGGCCACCGCCTTCGTGGCGGGACAGGTCGCGCTGCTCCTCGAGGAGCGGCCCAAGCTCACACCGGACCAGGTGAAGTCCCTGCTCGTCTCCACCGCTCGTCCCGTCGCCGGGGGCGGCGCTGCGGCGGGAGCCGGCGTCACCGACATCATGGCGGCCGCGACCGCCCCCACCCCGGCCGCACCCGCCGGCACGATCCCGTGGTCCACCGGCCGGGGCTCGCTGGAGCTGTCACGGGGCGGGGAGCACGTCGTCGACCCGGCCACGGGGGTGGCTCTCACCGGCGAGGTGGACGCGCTGGGCCAGGCGTGGGACGCCGAGTCGTGGCTCGCGAAGTCCTCCGCCGGGACCTCCTGGTACAAGGGCACGTGGAACGGGCGCACCTGGACGGGCGAGAAGTTCGACAAGCACAAGTACAAGCACCAAGCCTGGACGGGCTCGTCCTGGTCGGGCGTCCCCTGGGCGTCGCGCCAGGACTCGTCGGGCAGCTGGGAGGCCCGCAGCTGGCGCGGCCAGGACTGGAAGGCGCGCAGCTGGCGCGGAGACTCCTGGAAGGCCAGGAGCTGGCGGGCGTTGTTCTGAGATGACCGCCAGCCCGCCCGCCGCGGTCGCAGCGTCGGACCACCCTCCTCCCCCCGGAACGCCGGGGGAGGAGGGTGGCTCGCGCTCGCCCCGCGCGGGACTGGTCTGGCTGCTCGTGGCGGCCCTCGCCGCGACGGCCTCGGCCATGGCCCTCCCGGACTGGTTCGACGTCGCCTCCGGGTACGGCGAGACGCGTCTCGGCCCCTGGGCCTTCCTCGCGCTGATCCCGCTGTTCGCGCTGGCCGAGGTCGTGGTCATCCACCTCCCGACGCTGCGCAACGCTCACGGACACACCCTGCGCGAGATCCCGGCCGTGATCGGGCTGGCCTTCCTGGCCCCGCAGGAGTACGTCCTCGCCTACGTCCTCGGCGCCGTCCCGGCACTGTTCCTCTACACCCGCATGCGAGGCGTCAAGCTCGCCTTCAACGCCGCGCTCTTCGCGTTCGAGGCCGCCCTCGGGGCACTGGTCTTCCACGCCGTGCTCGGTGAGAGCGACCCGGTGGCCGTCCAGGGCTGGTTGGCGGCGCTGGCCGCGGTCGTGGTCACCGATCTCCTCTCGGCGGCTGCGGTGACGGCCGCCATCAGCGCGACCGAAGGCGTCTTCGACGGAGACGTCCTGCGCGAGGCCCTCCGCTCCGGGTTCGCGGCCGCCTGCATCAACACGTGCGTGGCGCTGCTCGTCGTCATCCTGCTGGTCGAGCGGCCCAGTGCCCTGGCCCTGCTGGGGTTCATGTCCGTGCTGCTGGTGCTCGGCTACCGCGTCTACACCGCCCTCGCGCGCGGCCACAGCCGGACCCAGCTGCTCTACCGCTTCGTGGAGCGGACCGCCGATGCCCGCAGCCGGGACGACGTCGTCCGCGTCGTCCTGTCCGAGTCGGCCGAGCTCATGCACGCCGCTTCCGCCCACATCCTCGACCTCGGGACCGAGCAGGAAGCCGGCACGGTCACCTGCCGGACGCTCGTCCCTGGCGGGGAGGTGGTCACCACGACGTCGGCGGTCGACCCCGAGGACCCGCCGTGGTGGTTCGCCACGACGAACGGCGCCTCCCTGCTGCTCCCGGCCGGGCACGGGGACGCTCCGGACCAGGAACAGAGCAATGGCACCGGGATCGTCGATCGGGTGCCCCGGCGCCCGCGCGACGCCGTCGCGGCACCGCTGCGCACGGCCACGGGCGTGCGCGGCGTCCTCGTGGTGTGCGACCGGACCTTCGACAAGGAGACCTTCGGCAACGAGGACGCGCTCGTCTTCGAGACCCTCGCCTCGCACGCCGCGATCGCCGTCGAGCGGGCCGACTCGGTGGACCGGTTGGAGCGCCTCGCCGTGCAGCGCGCCCACGACGCCCTCCACGACCCGCTGTCCGGGCTGCCCAACCGTCGGGCCTTCAACGAGGCGGTCTCGGCCGCCATGTCCGGCGGGGCCGAGGGACCGGGCTCGTCGCGCGGCGTCGTCCTGCTCCTCGACCTCGACGACTTCAAGGACGTCAACGACACCCTCGGCCACAGCGCCGGGGACCGGTTGATCGTGGTGAGCGGCGAGCGACTGAGACAGCGAGCCCGAGGCCTGGTCGCCCGGCTCGGGGGCGACGAGTTCGCCGTCCTGCTCCCCGGCATGCACCTCGACGAGGGGCTCGCCCACGCGCACGAGCTGCACGCGGCGCTGTCGGTGCCCGTGCCCTTGGAGGACGTCGACCTCATCGTGTCCTCGAGCATCGGGGTGGCCGAGCTCGACGCCTCGGCGACGACCGCCGAGGAGCTGATCGCCCAGGCCGACGTCGCCATGTACACGGCGAAGGCCGACCGCTCCGCCGTCGCGGTGTACCGGGCGGAGGCGGGCAGCTCCACCGCCCGGCGCCTGACGCTGGCTGCGGACCTGCCGGCCGCACTCGAGGCCGAGGACATCCGGCTGTGGTTCCAGCCGCAGGCCGAGGCCAGCACGGGTGCCGTCGTCGGTTTCGAGGCCCTGATGCGCTGGAACCACCCCGTCTTCGGGTGGGTCCCGCCGCCCGAGGTGGTCGCGGTCGCGCAGCGGACCGGACGGGTCCGCAGCCTCACCGACGACCTGATCAGGCAGGCCCTGGCTGCGCGGGAGCAGTGGCGCGAGTCCGGGCACGACCTGAGCGTCGCGGTGAACATCACCCCCGCCGACATCGCCGACCCGCTGTTCGTCGGGCGGGTGGAGCAGGCGCTGGCCGCCTCCGGCACTCCCGCGGAGGCGCTGGTGCTGGAGGTGACCGAGAGCGACGCCATGAAGGACCCCGAACGCAGCCTGGAGGTGCTCACCGCCCTGAGCCGTCGCGGCCTGACCCTCTCCGTCGACGACTTCGGCACGGGCTACTCCTCGCTGGCCTACCTCGACCGCCTGCCGGTCAAGGAGGTGAAGATCGACCAGTCGTTCGTCCGGCGCATCGAGCAGGGGGTGGCGGACGCCACGATCATCGCTGCCACGGTCGGGCTGGCCCACGACCTCGGGCTCCGGGTCGTGGCCGAGGGGGTCGAGAGCGACCTGGCCCACACGCTGGTGCGGGACCTGCACGTGGACCTCTACCAGGGCTACGGCCTGGCCCGACCCATGGCGGCCTCGGACGTCGGCCCCTGGCTCGACCGTCGGGCCGGACGGGCCCACGCCCCCGCCGCCGGACGGGACCGAGCCCTGCCGTAGCCGCCGGGGACCGCAAATCGTTGCCATTTCGCGACCTTGCGGGCCGTCCCCGTCCGTAGATATCGGTGCGGCGGAGGACATAGGTTCGGCCCGTCCGCGGCACGTCGCCGGGACCGGACGGATCGTGAGGAGCCAGTTGTGAAGGCCTTGAACACACGTCGGTGGCGCGCAGGCGCCGTCGGACTCATGGCGGCCGCGCTCACGCTGACCGCGTGCGCGGACAGCGAGCGCGAGAGCGGCAGCGAGAGCGGCGGGAGCGGCGGCGAGGCCGCCGCCGGTGGATCGATGGTGTTCGCGGGAGCGGCCGAGCCGGTCACCCTCGACCCCTTCTTCGCCTCGGACGGCGAGAGCTTCCGCGTCGCCCGCCAGATCTTCGAGGGCCTGGTGGGCACCGAGCCCGGCACGGCCGACCCGGCACCGCTGCTGGCCAAGGAGTGGACGGTCAGCGAGGACGGTCTGACCTACGAGTTCACCCTCGAGGAGGGCGTCACCTTCCACGACGGCACCGACTTCAACGCCGAGGCCGTCTGCGCCAACTTCGACCGCTGGTACAACGCGCCCAAGACGGCGCAGTCGCCGGACCTGACCTACTACTACGGCGCCCTCATGCGCGGCTTCGCCACCGGTCCGACCGCCGACGCGGCGCTGTACAAGTCCTGCACCGCAGGGGACGGCACGGCGACCATCGAGCTCAACGAGCCCTTCGCCGGCTTCGTCTCGGCCCTCTCGCTGCCGGCGTTCTCGATGCAGAGCCCGACCGCGCTGGACAAGTTCCAGGACGACGCGGCCGACAACCCGACCACCACGGAGTACTCCACCAAGGAGCCCACCGGCACCGGTCCCTTCGTCATCGACACCTGGGACCGCGGCAACCAGGTCTCGCTGACGAAGAACGAGGAGTACTGGGGCGACACCCCGGCCTCGCTCGACGAGCTGATCTTCGTCGCGATCGACGACCCGAAGGCGCGCGCCGATGCCCTCACCAACGGCGAGATCCAGGGCTTCGACCTCGTCGGCCCCGCCGACATCGCCCCTCTCGAGGAGGAGGGCTTCACGATCGTGAACCGCGACGCCTTCAACGTGCTGTACCTCGGCATGAACCAGAAGCAGAAGCCGCTGGACGACCCCCTGGTGCGCCAGGCCATCGCCCACGCCATCGACAAGGAGGCCGTCATCAACGCCTCCATGCCCGAGGGCACGCCCGCAGCGATGGAGTTCATGCCGGACCTGGTCCAAGGGTGGACCGAGGACGTGCCGGAGTACGAGTACGACCCCCAGAAGGCCGAGGACCTGCTGGCCGAGGCCGGCGCCGAGGGCGCGACGATCGAGTTCAACTACCCCAGCGACGTCAGCCGTCCCTACATGCCGCAGCCGGAGGACACCTTCAACGTGATCCGCTCCCAGCTCGAGGCGGTGGGCCTGGACGTCAAGCCCACCAGCGACCGCTGGGACCCGGACTACCTGAACAAGATCCAGGGCACACCCGACCACGGCATCCACCTGCTCGGCTGGACCGGCGACTACAACGACCCGGACAACTTCCTCGGCGTGTTCTTCGGCAAGGAGAGCCCGGAGTGGGGGTTCGACAACCCGGAGCTCTTCGAAGCCCTGCGTGAGGCGCGTGGGTTGCCGACGATCGAGGAGCAGACCCCCGTCTACGAGGACATCAACGCCCAGGTGATGGAGTTCCTGCCCGGGGTCCCGCTGGCGCACCCCGTCCCGTCGCTCGCGTTCGCGCCCGGTGTCGAGGGCTTCCAGCAGAGCCCCGTCAACGACGAGGTGTTCAACACCGTCACCATCTCGGAGTGACCGTGCGGATCCCGGCGCTCGTCCCTGACCGGACGGGCGCCGGGGTCCGTCCTCCCGTCGTCACCGCCACGAGAAGGACCGACGCGTGCTGAGATTCATCGTGAGGCGGCTGGCGCTGCTCGTGCCGGTGCTCCTCGGGCTGTCCGTGCTGCTGTTCCTGTGGGTGCGGGCGCTGCCCGGCGACCCGGCGCGCGCCCTCCTCGGCGAGCGCGCCTCGCCCGAGCGGATCGCGGCCGTCAACGAGCGCTACGGCTTCGACGAGCCCATCATCCAGCAGTACCTCACCTACCTGAGGGCGCTGCTCAGCGGCGACTTCGGCTCCTCGATCAAGACCGGGCAGGACGTCGCAGCCAGCTTCCTCGAGAAGTTCCCGGCCACCGTCGAGCTCGCCGTGTGCGCGCTGCTCCTCGCGGTCGTCATCGGGATCCCGCTGGGCTACCTCGCCGCCCGCCACCAGGGGCGGGCCCTGGACACCCTCGTCATGTCGGGCAGCCTTCTCGGGGTGGTGACGCCGGTGTTCTTCCTGGCCATCCTGCTCAAGCTGGTCTTCGCCGACTGGCTCGGGTGGCTGCCGACCGCCCTGCGCCAGGACCCGCGCATCGACGCCACGCACATCACGAACTTCTACGTCCTCGACGGCCTCATGACCCAGGAGTGGGACGCCGCGTGGGACGCGGTCCTGCACCTGATCCTGCCGGCGGTGGCCCTCGGCACCATCCCGTTGGCCATCATCGTGCGGATCACGCGAGCCTCGGTGGCCGAGGTGCTCAACGAGGACTACGTGCGCACCGCGGAGTCGAAGGGGCTGTCCACCCGGGTGGTGAGCCGGCGCCACGTGCTGCGCAACGCGCTGCTGCCGGTCGTGACCACCATCGGTCTGCAGGCCGGCCTGCTGCTCGCCGGTGCGGTGCTGACCGAGACGGTGTTCTCGTTCAACGGGATCGGCGAGTACCTCTTCGAGGCCATCGGGCAGCGTGACTACCCGGTCCTGCAGGGCTACATCATCATCATCGCGGTCATCTACGCGGTCATCAACCTGGCGGTCGACGTCGCCTACGGCGTCATCGACCCGAGAGTGAGGGTCTCGTGAGCATCCCGCTCCCACCCGCGAGCGCCGGCGCCCCCGACGCCGGCACGGGGACCCCCGGAGCCGGCGACGGCCCCACCGGCGGCGGCCTCTGGCTGGGCGCCTGGCGGCGGCTGCGCCGCAACCCCACCGCCATCGCCGGCGCGCTGATCATCCTGGCCTTCGTGCTCGTGGCGATCTTCGCGCCGTTGCTGAGCCCCTACGAGCCCGGCTCCGCCCAGTGGTCCGGCGAGGTCACGCCCTCGTCCGTGCCCGGCCCCAGCGACGACCACCTGCTCGGGCTCGACCGGTTCGGTTCGGACCTGCTGACCCAGCTGCTCTTCGGCGCCCGCCAGTCGCTCGTGTACGGCGTGGTCTCCACCGCGATCGGTCTCAGCGTCGGATCGCTGCTCGGCATCCTCGCCGGCGGCATCGGCGGGTGGGTGGACAGCGCGGTGATGCGCTTCGTCGACGTCATGCTGTCGGTGCCCAGCCTGCTGCTGGCCGTCAGCATCGCAGCGGTGCTCGGCCAGAACGGCTACGCCATCATGATCGCCATCGGCGCCGCCCAGGTGCCGATCTTCGCCCGGCTGCTACGCGGCTCCATGCTCGCCCAGGGACGCAGCGACTACGTGCTCGCGGCCCAGGCGCTCGGCATCCGCAGGCGGCGCATCGTCCTGGGTCACCAGCTGCCGAACGCCCTGGGCCCCACCATCGTGCAGGCGACGCTCAACCTCGCCACGGCCATCATCGAGGTGGCGGCCCTGTCGTTCCTCGGCCTCGGTGACTCCGACCCGGCCATCGCGGAGTGGGGGCGCATGCTCGTCGCCGCCCAGGACCGCTTCGACGCGGCCCCGCAGCTGGCCCTGTGGCCCGGCTTCTGCATCGCCGTGACCGCTCTCGGCTTCACCCTCTTCGGTGAGGCCCTGCGCGAGGCCCTCGACCCCAAGACCCGGAGGTGACGGCCGTGCCCACGCCATCGACCGCACGCAGCAGCGAGCCGCTGCTCGACGTACGCAACCTCGGGGTGACCTTCCAGGTCCGCGGCGGGCAGGCCGTCAAGGCCGTCGACGACGTCTCCTTCCAGATCCGGCCCGGCGAGCACGTCGGCCTGGTGGGGGAGTCCGGCAGCGGCAAGTCGGTCACCTCGCTGGCGATCATGGGCCTGCTGCCCAAGCGTGGCGTCCGCACCTCCGGCGAGGCGGTGTACGGCGGGCGCAACCTGCTGGAGCTGTCGCGGCGCCAGCTGTCGGGCATGCGCGGCAAGGAGATCGCCATGGTCTTCCAGGACCCGATGACCTCGCTCAACCCGGTGGTGACCGTCGGGGTGCAGGTCGGGGAGATCGTCGAACGCCACTTCGACGTCAGCACGAAGGACGCCCGCCGACGCGCCGGCGACCTGCTGGCCAAGGTCGGCATCCCGGACCCGGGCCGCCGGCTGGGGGAGTACCCCCACCAGCTCTCGGGCGGGATGCGGCAGCGGGTGCTCATCGCCATGGCCCTGGCCTGCGAGCCCCGTCTGCTCATCGCCGACGAGCCCACCACCGCCCTCGACGTCACGATCCAGGCGCAGGTGCTCGAGGTGCTCAAGTCGCTGGTCGCCGACACCGACGCCGCGCTGCTGATGATCACCCACGACCTCGGGGTGGTCGCCGGGCTGTGCGACACGGTGAACGTCATGTACTCCGGGCGCATCGTGGAGTCCGCCGAGCGGGGCGACCTCTTCGCCCAGCCGCGCCACCCCTACACCGGGGGCCTGCTGGCCAGCATCCCGCGGCTGGACTCGCCGCGCGGCACCCGTCTCACCCCGATCCCCGGCTCGCCCACGCAGGTCCTGCCCTGGGAGCGCGGCTGCGCGTTCGCGCCCCGCTGCGGCAACCGCCAGGACGACTGCGAGAGCGGACCGCCCCCGTTGGCCGAGGTCGACGGACGGCGGCTGCGCTGCCTGCACCCGCTCGAGCCCACGCCGGCCGACGCCACCACGACGGGAGCGACCCGATGACGACCCTGGTCCAGGTCGAGGGCCTCAAGGTCCACTTCCCGATCACGCAGGGGATCCTGCTCAACCGCACCGTCGGCCACGTGAAGGCGGTCGACGGCGTGGACCTGGCCATCGAGCAGGGCCGCACGCTGGGGCTGGTGGGCGAGTCCGGCTGCGGCAAGTCCACCCTCGGACGGGCCATGCTGCGGCTCGCGCCGATCACCTCGGGCAAGATGATCTTCGACGGCGTCGACGTCGCCGGCCTGCAGGGCGAGAAGCTGCGGGCCGCCCGGCAGGACATGCAGATGGTGTTCCAGGACCCTCTGGCCAGCCTGAACCCGCGGCAGAGCGTCGAGACCCTGCTCACCGAGCCGCTGCGGGCGCACGGCATCGCCTTCGACAGGGGGACCCGCGTCCGCGAGCTGCTGGAGCAGGTCGGGCTGCCGTCCGCGGCGGCCCAGAAGTACCCCCACGAGTTCTCCGGCGGGCAGCGCCAGCGGCTCGGCATCGCCCGTGCCCTGGCCCTCGAGCCGCGCTTCGTCATCGCCGACGAACCGGTCTCCGCCCTCGACGTCTCCATCCAGGCCCAGGTGCTGAACCTGCTCGAGGAGCTGCAGACCCAGCTCGGTCTGACCTACCTCGTCATCGCCCACGACCTCGCCGTCGTGCGCCACGTCTCCGACGACGTCGCCGTGATGTACCTCGGCTCGATCGTCGAGCAGGCCCCGGCCGACCTCCTGTACGACGAGCCGCTGCACCCCTACACCAAGGCGCTGATGTCGGCCGTCCCGGTGCCGGACCCGGTCGTGGAGGCCCGCCGGGAGCGGATCCTGCTCCAGGGCGACCTGCCCTCCCCGGCGAACCCGCCGACCGGCTGCCGCTTCCACACCCGGTGCCCCTTCAAGCAGCAGACCCGCTGCGACACCGAGGTGCCGGCGCTGACGCCGATCGGGTCCGGCCCCGGCGGCGCCCACGGGGACCACCTCGTGGCGTGCCACTGGGTGGCGGAGATCCGTGACGGCCGCATCAAGCCGCACGCCGTCGATCCCGACGAGACCGAGCTGTTCACCGACGCGTGAGCGTTCCTCAGGCGCCGCTGAGGAGGAGGTAGCGCTCGTCGCCGGTCTCACGACCCCAGTAGGCCGGTCCTCGCAGCTCGACGAGCGCGGCCTCCCGACCAGTGGCCTCGACGAGCGCCACCGCCTCGGCCGCGGTGAGCCCGGCCTCGTTGGCCCACCGGCCCTCCACCAGGACCAGGCGTCCGCCGGGGACGAGCAGCGCGATCCAACGCGCCAGCGCCCCGGCAGGGTCGGGCATCGCCCAGAGCACGTGGCGGCACAGCACGACGTCGTACGACGCGGCGGGCAGGGGCGGCTCGGCGGCGTCGGCGACCGCGAAGCGGGGCCGCGGTCCGGGGCCGTCCGGCGCGCGGGCCGCCTTCGCGCGGGCTCGGCTCACCATCTCCGGGGAGAAGTCGACGCCGTGCACCTCGTGGCCCTGGCGGGCCAGCAGGACCGACAGCGTGCCGGTGCCGCACCCGAGGTCGGCGACCCGTGCGGGCGGCGCCGGGAGGACGTCGGTGAGCAGGTCCTCCCAGGCACGCCGGACCGCCGGGTCGGCCAGTCCGTGGTCGGCGGCCTCGTCGAAGGTCTCCGCCTCCTGGTCCCACAGCGCGACGTCGCCGGGGTCGGGTCCGGCGTCGCTCATCAGTCGACGTCCTCGGGGGCCAGGCCCGGGTCGACCACCTGCTGCGGGGCGACCTCGGGCAGCGGCGGGGGAGTCCCACCGAACTCCGGGCACAGCGCCTGGAAGGAGCACCAGGCGCACAACGGACCCTTGCTGGGTCTCCAGTCACCGCTCTGGGCGGCGCGGTCGATCGCCCCCCACACCGCCTCGACCTTGCGCTCGGTGGCGCGCAGGTCGGCCTCGTCGGGCGAGTAGCGCAGCACCTCGCCGTTGCCGAGGTAGATCAGCTGCAGCACCGTGGGCATCGTGCCGGTCGAGCGCCACAGCACCAGGGCGTAGAACTTCATCTGGAACAGGGCCTTGGCCTCGAAGAACTCACTGGGGGAGCGCCCGGTCTTGTAGTCGACGACCCGCACCTCACCGGTCGGAGCCACGTCGAGCCGGTCGACGAATCCGCGCAGGAGCAGCTTGCTGTCCAGCACGGTCTCGACGTACATCTCCCGCTGGGCGGGCTCCAGCCGGCGCGGGTCCTCCAGGGTGAAGTACCGCGCGAGCGCCTCGGAGCACGACGCCATCCACGCCCCGATCTCGGGGCCCTCCCCGCCGAACATCTCCGCCAGCTCCGGCTCCTGGGCCAGCATGGTCTCCCACGAGGGTGCCAGCAGGTCGGCGGCACGCTCCGGGGTCCGCTCGGGCGCCGGCAGGTCGAAGAGGTCCTCGAGCACCTTGTGGACCACCGTGCCGCGCACGGCCTCGGGCGAGGACTGCTCGGGCAGCCGGTCGACGGTGCGGAAGCGGTAGAGCAAGGGGCACGTCATGAAGTCACCGGCACGGCTGGGCGACAACGACCCCAGCACCTCGACCCCGTCGACCGGGGTGCCCTGGTGACGTGAGCGCGGCTCGCTCCCCGGGGACGCGACCTGCGGTCGTGCCGGTCGGTCGGGGAGCGCGGGTGTCGCGGCGAGCGTCGTCTTCGGTGCCATGGCCGTCACCCTAGGCTCCGGCGCCGACACAACAGGTCCGGCACAGGAGCGTGGGAACGGACGTCGGCTAGGTTGGCGAGGTGTCCGAGAGCAGATCCGGGGGGCTGGGTTCCCCCGCCAGCCGCAACCAGCCGGGGACGCTGCGGATCGGCACCCTGGCGGGCGTCGACGTCTTCGTCCGCACCTCGTGGCTGCTCATCGCCGTGCTCATCGCCTACCTCATGGCGCCGCTGGTCGAGGCGACGCAGCCCGGGCTCGGTGCGCTGAAGTACGTCGCCGGCGTCGCGTTCGCGATCCTGCTGACGCTCTCGCTCCTGCTCCACGAGATCTCCCACGCCCTGATGGCCCGTCGTTTCGGCATCCCCGCGCGCTCGATCACCTTGCACTTCATCGGCGGTGTCACCGCGATCGAGGGCGAGCCGCAGACCCCGAAGCAGGAGGCCGCGATCTCCGGGATCGGGCCGATCACCTCGCTGGCCATCGGGCTGGTGGCCCTGGCCATCGGGTTCGTGCTGCCCGACGACGGCCTGCTCCCGCTCGCGGTCGACCTCCTCGCCGGCGCCAACCTGGTGGTCGGCGTGCTCAACCTCGTGCCGGGGCTCCCGCTGGACGGCGGGCACGTGCTCCGCTCGGTGCTGTGGAAGGCCACCGGCAACCCGCACCGAGCCACCACGATCGCCGGGTGGGCCGGGCGCGGGGTCGCGGTCCTGGCGCTGGCCTCGCCCCTGCTGCTGGAGGCCTTCGGTCTCCGACCCACGGTCGTGGACTTCCTGGTCGCCGCCGTGCTGGGCTGGTTCCTCTGGTCCTCGGCCAGTGCCGCGATCGTCTCCGGCAGGCTGCGCGCGAGGCTGCCCGCGCTGCGCGCCCGGACGCTCGCCCGGCGCGCCCTCAGCGTCCCGCCGGACCTGCCGCTCGCCGAGGCGCTGCGCCGCGCCCAGCAGGAGCAGGCCGGTGCCCTGGTGACGGTTGACGGCGCCGGGCGCCCCGTCGGTCTGGTCAACGAGTCCGCCGTGGCGGCGACCCCGCCTGATCGCCGTCCGTGGGTGCCCACCTCGGTCGTCGCCCGCAGCGTCACCGCCGGCCCGGGGCTGGTGCTCGCCGCCGACCTCGAGGGCGAGTCGCTGCTCCGGTCGATGCGCTCGTCGCCGTCGTCGGAGTACCTCCTGGTCGAGCCCGACGGCACGTTGTACGGCGTGCTGGTCACCTCCGACGTCGACGCCGCCTTCAGCCGCTCGGCCTGACCCGCGGCGCACGGTCCCGCGCAGCACGC
Organism: uncultured Actinomycetota bacterium; assembly: GCA_963721555.1. Classification (GTDB taxonomy): domain Bacteria; phylum Actinomycetota; class Actinomycetes; order Propionibacteriales; family Nocardioidaceae; genus Marmoricola_A. Next base: position 1,162,063 of record CAVRJU010000009.1, read on the forward strand.
CCCTAGACTGCGCGCCATGCCGGACGCCCCCGAGACCCCTGACAGCCCCGACGCGCCCGAGACCACCGGGCACCTCGACACCAGCAGCATCGAGACTCCCCGCACCTGGTCCGGCGTCTCCCGCGGCCCGCTGCAGGCCGGGGAGTGGGTCCGGCTGACCGACGCCAAGGGTCGCAAGCACAACATCGAGCTCACCGTCGCCAAGCGCTTCTTCGCCAACCGTGGCCACGTCGAGCACGACGAGCTGATCGGTCGTGAGGAGGGCTTCACCGTCACCTCCTCGGGAGGAGCGCAGTACCTCGTCTTCCGCCCGCTGCTCAACGAGTACGTCGTCTCGATGCCGCGGGGTGCGGCCGTCGTCTACCCCAAGGACGCCGCCCAGATCGTGGCCATGGCCGACATCTACCCCGGCGCCCACGTGGTCGAGGCCGGGGTGGGCTCCGGAGCGCTGACCTGCTCGCTGCTGCGGGCCGTCGGACCGACCGGGCGCGTGTCGTCGTACGAGCGCCGTGAGGACTTCGCCGACGTCGCCCGCCGCAACGTCGAGCAGTTCTTCGCCGGCCCCCACCCCGCGTGGCGCCTGGAGGTGGGCGACCTCGCCGAGGCGCTGCCCGCCTCGAGCACCGACACCCGCGTCGACCGGGTCGTGCTCGACATGCTGGCGCCCTGGGACTGCATCGACGCCGTCGCCGACGCCCTCGCACCGGGCGGGCTGGTGTGCGCCTACGTCGCCACCACGACCCAGCTCAGCAAGACCGTCGAGACGATCCGGGTGCACGGCGGGTTCACCGACCCGCACCCGTGGGAGACGCTGGTCCGCGACTGGCACGTCGAGGGGCTGGCCGTCCGGCCGGGTCACTCGATGAACGGCCACACCGGGTTCCTGGTGACCGCGCGCCGGATGGCGCCGGGCGAGACGCCGCCGTTGAAGCGCCGTCGTCCCGCACCCGGCGCGTACGGCGACGACTACGAGGGGCCGCGACGACACGCGGGCTGAACGACGCCGAATGCGTCGACCTGGCTTTCTCCGCGCGAGTAGGTTGAAGGACACAGTGCACCCCACGGTGCACCCCAGGAGGTGAGCGACATGTCGCAGGCTGACAACGAATCGGGCCGGACCCCTGCCGACTGGCGAGCCCAGGTCTCCTACCTCGAGAACGAGGTCGACGACCTGCGCCGGCGGCTCGTGGAGTCGCCCGGGTCGTCCCGGGTGGTGGAGCAGAGGCTCGACGACACCCAGCGCTCGCTGGCCGCGGTGACCGCGCAGAACGAGCGGCTGGCCCAGACGTTGCGCGAGGCGCGCGACCAGATCATCTCGCTCAAGGAGGAGGTCGACCGCCTGGCGCAGCCGCCGGCCGGCTTCGGCGTCTTCCTGCAGCGCAACGACGACGACTCCGTCGACGTCTTCACCGGCGGCCGCAAGCTGCGCGTCAACGTGAGCCCGTCGGTCGACCTCGACACGGTCCGCAAGGGCCAGGAGGTCATGCTCAACGAGGCCCTCAACGTCGTCGCGGCGCTGGAGTTCGAGGACGTCGGCGAGGTGGTCACCCTCAAGGAGGTGCTCGCCGACGGCGACCGCGCCCTGTGCATCGCCAACGCCGACGAGGAGCGCGTGGTGCGCCTCGCCTCGCCGCTGAAGGACGAGCCGCTGCGCGCCGGTGACGGACTGCTGTACGACGGCCGTTCCGGCTACGTCTACGAGCGCATCCCGAAGTCGGAGGTCGAGGAGCTGGTCCTCGAGGAGGTCCCCGACATCGACTACAACGACATCGGCGGGCTGTTCACGCAGATCGAGACCATCCGCGACGCCGTCGAGCTGCCCTACCTGCACCCCGACCTGTTCGTGGAGCACGAGCTCAAGCCCCCGAAGGGCGTGCTGCTCTACGGCCCGCCCGGCTGCGGCAAGACGCTGATCGCCAAGGCGGTGGCGAACTCGCTGGCCAAGAAGGTCGCGGCGAAGACCGGCCAGGAGGGCAAGAGCTACTTCCTCAACATCAAGGGCCCCGAGCTGCTCAACAAGTACGTCGGCGAGACCGAGCGTCACATCCGGCTGGTGTTCCAGCGGGCCCGGGAGAAGGCCAGCGAGGGCACGCCCGTCATCGTGTTCTTCGACGAGATGGACTCGCTGTTCCGCACCCGCGGGTCCGGCGTCTCCTCCGACGTGGAGAACACGATCGTCCCGCAGCTGCTGAGCGAGATCGACGGCGTGGAGACCCTGGAGAACGTGCTGGTCATCGGGGCCTCCAACCGTGAGGACATGATCGACCCGGCGATCCTGAGGCCCGGCCGTCTCGACGTGAAGATCAAGATCGAGCGCCCCGACGCCGAGAGCGCCCGCGACATCTTCAGCAAGTACCTCACCGCCCACCTGCCGCTGCACGCCGAGGACCTGCGCGAGTTCAGCGACGACCGGGCGGCGTGCGTCGCCGGCATGATCCAGGCCACCGTCGAGCGCATGTACACCGAGACCGAGGAGAACCGCTTCCTCGAGGTGACCTACGCCAACGGTGACAAGGAGGTCCTGTACTTCAAGGACTTCAACTCCGGCGCCATGATCCAGAACATCGTGGACCGCGCGAAGAAGATGGCGATCAAGGACTTCCTGGACGAGAACCAGAAGGGCATCCGGGTCCAGCACCTGCTCCAGGCCTGCGTGGACGAGTTCAAGGAGAACGAGGACCTGCCCAACACCACCAACCCCGACGACTGGGCGCGGATCTCCGGCAAGAAGGGGGAGCGGATCGTCTTCATCCGCACCCTCATCACCGGCAAGCAGGGCACCGAGCCGGGGCGCTCCATCGACACGGTCGCCAACACCGGGCAGTACCTGTAGGAGTCCCGCCGAGACGGATGAGGTTGGAGTGACCTCGCCCCGGGTAGGTGTTGCGCAACACACCTTCTGGGAGGGAACCCGTCATGAAGTGGTTGCTCATCATCGTCGTGCTCGTCGTGCTGTTCTTCGTGTTCCAGAAGGTGATGGCCGGCCGACGCCGGCACTGATCCTTCGCGGACACGCCACGTGCCGATGACCGGCTCCACCCCCAAGGTGACACGAGTCGGTCATCGGCACGTGTGCTTGTGGAACGACCCGGAGTCGCAAACGTGACGCAGTCCGGCGTGACGATTTCTGCCCGGGTCGCCACGTAGGCTCGGGGCATGAGCGTGCGCCGGGTCATGGGGACCGAGACCGAGTTCGGCATCTCCGTCCAGGGGGAGCCCGGTGCCAACCCGATGGTGGCCTCCTCGCAGGTCGTCAACGCCTACGCCGGCTCCACGCTCAGGGCTCGCCGCGCCCGGTGGGACTTCGAGGAGGAGTCGCCGCTGCGCGACGCGCGCGGGTTCGACATGGCGCGCGAGGTCGCCGACGCCTCCCAGCTGACCGACGAGGACCTCGGCCTGGCGAACGTCATCCTCACCAACGGCGCCCGCTGGTACGTCGACCACGCCCACCCGGAGTACAGCACCCCCGAGTGCACCACCCCGCGCGACATCGTGCTGTGGGACAAGGCCGGCGAGGTCGTCGCCCAGGACGCCTGCCGCTTCGCCGCGGCCGTGCCGGGGGCGACACCGATCGTGCTGTACAAGAACAACACCGACAACAAGGGAGCCTCCTACGGCTCCCACGAGAACTACCTGATGCGACGCTCGACGCCGTTCGCGGCCATCGTGCGCCACCTGACCCCGTTCTTCGTCAGCCGTCAGGTCGTCACCGGCGCCGGACGGGTCGGGCTCGGCCAGGACGGCCGCGACGCCGACTTCCAGGTCTCCCAGCGCGCCGACTTCTTCGAGGTGGAGGTGGGCCTGGAGACGACGCTCAAGCGTCCCATCATCAACACCCGCGACGAGCCGCACGCGGACCCGGAGAAGTACCGGCGGCTCCACGTCATCATCGGCGACGCCAACCTCGCCGAGGTCTCGACGTACCTCAAGGTCGGGACGACCTCGCTGGTGCTCTCCATGATCGAGGACGGCTTCGTCGACCGCGACCTGAGCGTGGAGCAGCCGGTGCGGGCGCTGCGCGCGGTCTCCCACGACCCGACGCTCAAGCACCTGGTGACCCTGGCCGACGGACGCACCCTGACCGCCGTCCAGCTGCAGATGGAGTACCTCGACCTGGCCCGCAAGTACGTCGAGGACCGCTACGGCTCGGACGCCGACGCCCAGACCGTCGACGTGCTGACCCGGTGGGAGTCGGTCCTCACCCGGCTGGAGACCGACCCGATGCTCTGCTCCCGCGAGCTCGACTGGGTGGCGAAGCTCAAGCTGCTGGAGCGCTACCGCTCCCGCGACGGCCTCGACTGGTCGGACGCCAAGCTGCAGCTCGTCGACCTGCAGTACTCCGACATCCGCCCCGGCAAGGGGCTCTACAACAAGCTCGTCGCGCTGGGGGAGGTCGACCGGCTCGTCACCGACGACGAGGTCGCCGAGGCCGTCCACACCCCGCCGGAGGACACCCGCGCCTACTTCCGCGGTCGCTGCCTCGAGAAGTACGCCGAGCGGATCGCGGCGGCGTCGTGGGACTCCGTCATCTTCGACCTGCCCGGCCGTGAGTCGCTCCAGCGCGTGCCCACCATCGACCCGCTGCGCGGCAGCCGCGCCCACGTCGGCGAGCTGCTCGACCGCTGCGACACCGCCGAGGAGCTGTTCGCGGCCCTGACCCGGTGAGCGAGGTGGTCGAGCAGCGAGCGCCGGTGGTCGAGCAGCGAGCCGACCCGGTGGTCGAGCAGCGAGCGCAGCGAGCGTCGTCGAGACCCGGCGACCTGCCCGCGACCCGGTGGTCGAGCAGCGAGCGCAGCGAGCGTCGTCGAGACCAGGCGACCTGCCCGCCGTCGTCACCACCCTGCGCGCCGCCGGCGTGGTCTTCGCCGAGGACGAGGCCGAGCTCCTGCTCGAGGCCGCGAGCGACCCGACGGACCTCGACGCCCGCGTGGCGCGGCGCTGCGCCGGCGAGCCCCTGGAGGTCGTGGTCGGCTGGGCGGCGTTCGACGGTTGGCGGGTCCCGGTGACGTCCGGCGTCTTCGTGCCGCGGCGACGCAGCGAGGCGCTGGTGGAGACCGCGCACCGGCTGCTCGGTGCGTCCGGCGAGCCGGCGGGGGAGCGGACCGTCGTGCTGGACCTCTGCTGCGGCACCGGCGCCCTGGGGGTCTCGCTCGCCCGCCGCCTCCGGGCCGGAGGACGCGCGGTGGAGCTCGTGCTGAGCGACCGCGACCCCCGCTCGACGTACGCCGCACGGGCGACAGCGCGCGCCGCCGGGACGCCGGGCGTCGTCGTCGCCGGCGACCTCTTCGACGCGGTGCCCGACGGGCTGCGGGGTCGCGTCGACGTGCTGCTGGCCAACGTGCCCTACGTGCCCAGCGACGCGGTGGCGCTGCTGCCTCGTGAGGCCCGCGACCACGAGCCGCGCGCGAGCCTGGACGGCGGGGCCGACGGGCTGGACGTGCTGCGGCGGGTCGCGGCCTCGGCCGCCGGCTGGCTCGCGCCGGGCGGCCTCCTGCTCACCGAGGCCACCGCGGCCCAGGCTCCGGTGGCCGCCGCGGTGCTGCAGCGCGTCGGGACGTCGGTCGCCGTGCACCACGACGACGGGCGCGACGTGTCGGTCGTGGTGGCGGCCGTGCGTGACACCTGAGGCGCTAGGTTGGCAGCACGGTCCAGCAGGTCCAGCAGGACGAGCAGCGGAGGACGAGATGGCTCAGGAGCAGAAGCAGCCCAAGAAGGGCACCGAGCAGGACGCCGAGGTCACCGAGGCCACGGAGAGCGACGTCGCCGAGCGCAAGGAACAGCTCGACGAGGACATCGACGCCATCCTCGACGAGATCGACGAGGTCCTGGAGTCCAACGCCGAGGACTTCGTCAAGTCCTTCATCCAGAAGGGCGGCCAGTGAGCGAGTCCCCCAGCAGCGGCCAGCACACCCGCCTGCCGGCGGCGTACCTCACCCCGGGTTCGTCGTCGTTCACCGACTTCCTCGCCGTCCAGGCGCCCGACCTGCTGCCCTCGCGGCGGCCGTCGCCGGCCACACCCGCCGCGCACGACCTGGCCCCGCACGGCACCACGATCGTCGCCGCCACCTTCACCGGAGGCGTGGTGATGGCCGGTGACCGTCGCGCCACGATGGGCAACGTCATCGCCCAGCGCGACATCGAGAAGGTCTTCCCCGCCGACGAGTACAGCTGCGTCGGCATCGCCGGCACGGCTGGTCTCGCGGTCGAGATGGTGCGGCTGTTCCAGACCGAGCTCGAGCACTACGAGAAGATCGAGGGCAGCCCGCTGTCCATGGACGGCAAGGCCAACCGGCTCGCGACCCTGATCCGCTCCAACCTCGGGATGGCGATGCAGGGCCTCGCCGTGGTGCCGCTCTTCGCCGGCTACGACCTCGCGCGGGAGCACGGCCGGATCTTCTCCTACGACGTCACCGGCGGCCGCTACGAGGAGACCGCGTTCCACTCGGTCGGCTCCGGGTCGATGTTCGCGCGCGGCGCGCTCAAGAAGCTCTACCGTGACGACCTCGACGAGAACGGCTGCGTGACGGCACTCGTCCAGGCGCTGTACGACGCCGCCGACGACGACTCGGCCACCGGCGGCCCGGACATGACCCGGCGGATCTTCCCGGTCGTCGGGGTCATCACCGCCTCCGGCTACCGCCGGCTGCCCGACGACGACGTCGCCGCGATCGCCGACCGCGTGATCGGGGCCCGCATGCAGCGACCCGACGGTCCCGCCGCCCCGCTGACCTGACCCGACCGACCTCCCAGGAGCCGCCCGCATGAGCATGCCGTTCTACGTCTCGCCCGAGCAGCTGATGAAGGACCGGGCCGACTTCGCGCGCAAGGGCATCGCCCGCGGCCGCAGCGTGGTCGTGCTGCAGTACGCCGACGGCATCCTGTTCGTCTCCGAGAACCCCTCGGCCGCACTGCACAAGATCAGCGAGATCTACGACCGGATCGCCTTCGCCGCGGTGGGCCGCTACAACGAGTTCGAGAACCTGCGCATCGCCGGCGTCCGCCTGGCCGACATGCGCGGCTACTCCTACGACCGCCAGGACGTCACGGGCCGCGCGCTGGCCAACGCCTACGCCCAGACGCTCGGCGCGATCTTCTCCCACGGCAGCGAGAAGCCCTACGAGGTGGAGATCTTCGTCGGCGAGGTGGGCGACGCCGTCGCCGACGACCAGATCTACCGGCTGACCTACGACGGCCAGGTGGCCGACGAGCAGGGCTTCGCCGCCATGGGCGGCTCCGCGGAGGCGGTGACCACGCACCTGCGCGACGCCTACCGCCCCGGCCTCACCCTGGCGGAGGCGATGGACCTGACCGTGACCGCCCTCGGCCGCGGCGAGTCGGGTGCGTCTCGCGACATCGCGGTCGAGCAGCTCGAGGCCGCGGTGCTCGACCGCACCCGCGGGCAGCAGCGCAAGTTCAAGCGACTCACCGACGACGACCTGCGCGGTCTCCTGCCGGGGGCGCCGGAGAGCATAGGCTGACGCGGTGGACCGACGGATCTTCGGGATCGAGAACGAGTACGGCGTCACGTGCACGTTCCGGGGGCAGCGTCGGCTCTCGCCCGACGAGGTGGCCCGCTACCTCTTCCGCAAGGTCGTGTCCTGGGGTCGGTCCTCCAACGTCTTCCTGCGCAACGGTGCCCGGCTCTACCTCGACGTCGGCAGCCACCCGGAGTACGCCACCCCCGAGTGCGACGACATCGCCGAGCTCGTGGCACACGACAAGGCGGGGGAGCGGGTCCTCGAGGGGCTGCTGGTCGACGCCGAGCGGCGGCTGCGCGACGAGGGCATCGAGGGCGACGTCTACCTGTTCAAGAACAACACCGACTCCGCGGGCAACTCCTACGGCTGCCACGAGAACTACCTGGTGAGCCGGCACGGCGAGTTCTCCAAGCTCGCCGACGTGCTCATCCCGTTCCTGGTCACCCGGCAGATCGTGTGCGGCGCCGGCAAGGTCATCCAGACCCCCCGCGGGGCGATGTACTCGGTCTCCCAGCGCGCCGAGCACATCTGGGAGGGGGTCTCGAGCGCCACCACCCGGAGCCGTCCGATCATCAACACCCGCGACGAGCCGCACGCCGACGCCGAGCGCTACCGCCGGCTCCACGTGATCGTCGGGGACTCCAACATGTCGGAGACCACGACCATGCTCAAGGTCGCCTCCTGCGACCTCGTGCTGCGCATGATCGAGGAGGGCGTGGTGATGCGCGACCTCACCCTGGAGAACCCGATCCGCGCCATCCGCGAGATCTCCCACGACATGACCGGGCGCCGCAAGGTCCGGCTGGCCAACGGCCGCGAGGCCAGCGCCCTGGACATCCAGCACGAGTACCTCTCCCGGGCCCGCGACTTCGTGGACCGCCGCGAGCTCCGCACGCCGGTCATCGACCGGTCGCTCGACCTGTGGGAGCGCGGGCTGAAGGCGGTCGAGTCCGACGACCTCGGCCTGGTCGAGCGGGAGCTGGACTGGGTCATCAAGTGGCGGCTCATCGAGCGCTACCGCGCCCAGAACGGCCTGCCGCTGAGCCACGCCCGGGTGGCCCAGCTCGACCTCGCCTACCACGACATCCACCGCAACCGGGGCCTGTTCTACCTGCTGCAGAACCGCGGCGCGGTCGCGCGCGTCACCGACGACCTGACCGTCTTCGAGGCCAAGACCCGGCCGCCGCAGACCACACGGGCGCGGCTGCGCGGCGAGTTCATCAAGCGTGCGCAGGAGCGTCGCCGCGACTTCACCGTCGACTGGGTGCACCTCAAGCTCAACGACCAGGCCCAGCGCACGGTGCTCTGCAAGGACCCGTTCCGGTCCCACGACGAGCGCGTGCACAAGCTGATCGAGGGCATGTAGGCCGCTGGGGCGGTGCACGCGCCCGGCCCTCTCCACCGCTCAGGACACGGCAAGGGATCTCTTGGCTTCGCGGGCTAGGGTGACCAGTCGACCCACCCCCGACCCCACCTGAGGTGTCCTGCATGCATCGCCGTACCGTCGCCGTCCCGGCGGCACTCCTGCTCATCTCCGGGCTCGCTGCCTGCGGCTCGGACGACAGCACGGCGGACGAGGAGAGCGCCGGGAGCAGCACCGGCCCGATCAGCGGGCTGGAGGTCACCGGTGACTTCGGCAAGGAGGCCACGGTCACGGTCGACGGTCTCGACGTCAGCGAGGCCCAGAGCGACGTCGTCATCGAGGGTGACGGCGCCGAGGTGCTCGACGACACCGCGCTGACGTACCGCTTCGCGGTCGCCAAGGGTGCCGACGGCGCCGAGGTGCTGAGCAACTTCACCCAGCCCGAGCCTGAGTCGCTGACCGTCTCCGAGCAGCCGCCCGCCATCAAGGACGCCATCGAGGGCACCACCATCGGCAGCCGCGTGGTGCTGGCTGCGCCGGTCGTCGACGTGCTCGGCGAGCAGGGCGCGCCGCAGGCCGGCCTGGCTCCCGAGGACGACGTCGTGTTCGTCTTCGACCTCATCGAGGAGGCCGCGCAGCCGCTGTCGGGTCCCGAGGGCGAGTCCGTCGAGCCGCCCGCGGACGCCCCGAAGGTCGTGGAGGAGGACGGCGCCGTCACCGGCCTGGACTTCTCCGACGCCCCCGAGGACGACCCCGCCGAGCTCCAGGTCATCCCTCTCGTCGAGGGTGAGGGCGAGGAGATCGCCGAGGGCGACACCATCACCGTGAACTACCTCGGGAGCAAGTGGGGCGAGGGCAACGAGCCCTTCGACAACTCCTACGAGCGCGGCGAGCCGACCGAGTTCCCGCTGTCTCCCGGCGGTCTCATCGACGGCTGGGTCGAGGGCCTGGCGGGTGTGACGGTCGGAAGCCGCGTCATGCTGATCATCCCGCCGGAGCTGGGGTACGGCGAGCAGGGCAACCCCGACATCGAGGTGAGCGGCGACGACACCCTCGTGTTCGTCATCGACGTGCTGGGAGCAAACCTCTGACCCTGACGGCCCGCAAGAGCGAGCGGCTGATGAACCTTCTCATCACGCTGCTCGTCTCCCGCGGCTACGTCACGAAGGCCAAGCTGCGCGAGCTGATCCCGGACTACCGGGACTCGTCGTCCCCGGAGGCGTTCGACAAGATGTTCGAGCGCGACAAGGACGACCTGCGCGCGCTGGGCGTCCCGATCGAGACCGGCGGCAACGATCCCCGCTTCGACGACGAGCACGGCTACCGGGTGAACCGCGACGCCTTCGAGCTGCCCGAGATCACCCTCGCCGCCGACGAGGCGGCGGTGCTCGGCCTCGCCGCCCGGGTCTGGCAGCAGGCCGGTCTCGCCGCCGCCACCTCCGACGCGCTGCTGAAGCTGCGGGCCGGGGGAGTCGAGATCGACCGGGAGCTGCTCGACGTCGTCCGCCCGCAGGTGGCGCCCGACGAGCCCGCCTTCGAGCCCTTGTGGCAGGCGGTCTCCACCCGCACGACCGTCCGGTTCGGCTACCGCAAGGCGGCCGACCCCGCCGCCCGGACCCGCACCCTCCAGCCCTGGGGGATCGTGTCCTACCGGTCGCGGTGGTACGTCGCGGGGCACGACGTCGAGCGCGACGCCCCGCGGCTCTTCCGGCTGTCGCGGGTCACCACCGCGGTGGAGCTGGTGGGGGAGCCCCACGCGTTCGAGGTGCCCGAGGGCACCGACCTCAGGTCGCTGACGACCGCGTTGGCCCCGGTGCCCGAGACCCGCGACCGCACCGCTGTCATCCGGGTCCGCCCCGGTCGGGCGGTGGCGTTGCGCCACGACCGGGACGCCGAGGTCGTCGGACCCACGGCCGACGGCTGGGACACCGTGCGGCTGCGGTTCGGTCACGTGGGCGGGACGGCCGAGACGATGGCGGCGTACGGTCCCGACGTCGTCGTGGACGCGCCGGAGGACCTCCGCGCCGCGGTGCGCGAGCTGCTGGCCGCCGTGGTGAGGTCGGCGTGAGCGCGCCGTCGGCCGGCGCGTCGGCGCAGGTCACCCGGCTCCTGGCGCTGGTGCCCTACCTGCAGGGGCGCGGCGAGATCTCCGTGTCCGCCGCGGCCGAGGAGTTCGGCGTCACCCCCGCGACCATCCGCCGCGACATCGGCGTGCTCATGTTCTGCGGTCTGCCCGGGCTGGGCATGGGCGACCTCATCGAGGTGGACTTCGACGCCCTCGAGGGCGACGACGTGATCCGGCTCAGCAACGCCGACTACCTGGCCCGCCCGCTGCGCCTCGACAGCACCGAGGCCGCTGCGCTGGTGGTGGGGCTGCGGACCCTGCTCGAGACCACGAGCGAGACCGAGCGCGAGGTCGTGGCCCGCACGCTGGCCAAGGTCGAGGACGCCGCGGGCGAGGCCGCCCGGGCCGCCCACCAGGTCCAGCTGCACCCCGGTCGACCGACGGAGGACCCCGCGGTCGCCGACGCCGTGCAGCGGGCGCTGGCGGCGCACCGCCGGCTGCGACTGACCCACACCTCAGTGGTGCGCGACGAGCTGACCACCCGTGACGTGGACCCGATCGCGCTGTCGACGGCGGCCGGCCGCACCTACCTCGACGCGTGGTGCCACCTGGCCCAGGACCAGCGTCTCTTCCGCCTCGACCGGGTCGTCGCCGCCGAGGTGCTCGACGCACCCGTCTCCGAGGGTGCACGGCGGCGCCCCCGCGACCTGGCCGACGGCTTGTTCCGGCCGGCGCCCGAGGCGCGGACCGCCATGCTGCGGCTGACCCCCGCCGCCCGCTGGGTGGCGGAGTACTACCCGGTCGAGAGCGTCGAGGAGGTCGGCGACGGCACCCTGCTCGTGGCCATGCGGTTCGACGACCCCGCGTGGCTGCTGCGCCTGGTGCTGCGCATGGGAGGCGCAGCCACGGTGCTCGAGCCCTCCGAGCTGGCTCAGCAGGTCACCGCGACCGCACAGAGGGCGCTCAGCAATTATCGATGAGTGGTGCGTACGATGAGGAGGACGGACGACCTGTCCGTCACGACCAGCCGGGTCCGCCCGGACTGAACGGGAGTGGAGTTCCATGGGTCTAGGACCGACCGAGATCATCCTCGTCATCCTCGTCATCGTGCTGCTGTTCGGCGCCAAGAAGCTCCCCGAGCTCGCGCGGGGCAGCGGCCGCGCGCTGCGCATCTTCAAGGCCGAGACCAAGGGCCTCCTCGACGACGACGACGAGTCGACCAAGACCGAGGAGCAGAAGCAGATCGACGCGCAGCGGGCCGAGACGATCCGCTACGAGCAGCCGTCCCACCAGCCGGGGCAGCCGGGCCAGCCCGGTTCCGCCGCCGATCCCTCGGGTGCCACCGGCCCTGAGCCGCGCTGACCGTCGCCGACGGTGAGAGCAGTCCGACTCCTTCGCATCTTCAGCGTCGCCCCCGCCAGTCCCGTCGGCTCCGACGGGAAGATGGCGCTCGCTGACCACCTCCGCGAGGTCCGAGGGCGCCTCCTGCGCGTCCTGGTCGTGCTGGCGGCGGCCATGGTGGTCGGGCTCTTCCTCTACGACGAGCTCCTGGAGATCGTCCGCGGGCCCTACACGCAGGCCCAGGAGGCACTCGGCGACGAGGTCCAGACCGATCCGGTCTTCATCGGCATCGGCGCGCCGCTGCTGTTCCAGCTCAAGCTGGCCGCCATGGCCGCCATCGTGGTCACGAGCCCCTACTGGCTCTACCAGATCTGGGCCTTCGTGCTGCCCGGTCTGCACGCGCACGAGCGCAAGTGGACCCGGGTCTTCGCCGCTGTTGCGGGACCGCTGTTCATCGCCGGGGTCGCGGTCGGCTACTACGTGCTGCCCAAGGGGCTCGAGGTGCTCATCGGGTTCACCCCCGGCACCGTGCAGAACCTGGTCAACTTCGGCGACTACTTCGGGTTCTTCACCCGGATGCTGCTGGTCTTCGGCGTCTCCTTCGAGATCCCGCTCTTCGTCATCATGCTCAACCTCGCCGGCGTCGTCTCCGGCCGGGCCCTGGGGGAGCACCGCGCCTGGATCGTCATCGGCGTGTTCGTCTTCGCCGCCGCCGCGACCCCGTCCACGGACCCGTTCTCCATGCTGATGCTGGCGCTGCCCATGACCGGGCTGTTCCTGATCTCCGAGGTCATCGCCCGTGTCGTGGACCGACGCCGCCGCCGCGACGCCGCGCTCGGAGGAGTGGACCCCGACCTGGACGACGACGCCGCGTCGGCTCTGGACTACCAGCCCGCCGACGTCCGTCGCTCCGACCTCGACGAGGACGACTGATGGCCGCGGCCGGCCCTCCGTCCTCGGTCGCGCCGGTCGACGCCTTCGAGCTCCCCAGCTGGATCGGCGAGGAGACGGTGACCTGGGTCGCCGGGGACAGCCTCGGGGCCGGGCACCTGGTCCGGGGCACTCTGCACGGTCCCGACGAGACCACGGTCTGCGACGTCCTCGCCGGCGACCACGCCTACCCGTTCGCCGCCCTCGCCGACGGGCTGCGGCGCGACATGCACCAGACCTGGTCGCTGGGGCAGGTGCTGCTCCTCACCTACGACGAGCGGCTCACCCTCGCCGCCCCCGGTCGGGTCGTCGACGCCGACCTCGCCCTGGAGTCGGTGCGTCGCTTCGCCAAGGCGGTGGGCGCACCGCCGCACCGGTTCAGCGTGACCCTGCGACTCTGAGGCGTCCGTCGGCCGCGCGTCCCGGGCCGTCCGCACCCGGTGGCTAGGGTGGGAGCGTGGCCAGGGAGATCGCGTTGTTGACCAATCCCACGTCCGGGAAAGGTCTCGGCGCCCGCACGGCGGCGATCGCGCTCCCTCGTCTCACCGAGGCCGGGTTCCGGGTGCGTGAGCTGCAGGGCGCCGACGCCGGGGAGGCCCAGGAGCTCGCCCGCAGGGCCGTGGCCGACGGGGTCGAGAGCCTCGTCGTGGTCGGCGGTGACGGCATGGTCCACCTCGCCGCCCAGGCGCTCGCCCACTCCGACACCGCGCTGGGCATCATCCCGGCCGGGACCGGCAACGACGCCGCCCGCACGTTCGACGTACCCCGCAACGACCCCCAGGCCGCGGCCGACGTCGTGGTGGCCGGTCGCACCCGCACCGTCGACCTGGCGAAGGCCGGGCCGACGTACGTCGTCAACGTCGTCTCGGCCGGCTTCGACGCCGTCGTCAACGAGCGCGCCAACCGCATGCGCTGGCCGCGGGGCCAGATGCGCTACAACCTCGCCACGCTCGCCGAGCTGCGGACCTTCGAGCCCCGCGACTACGTCCTCGACCTCGACGGCACGACGAAGCGGGTGCGGGCCATGCTGGTCGCGGTCGGCAACGGCCCGTCCTTCGGCGGCGGGCTGCGCATCACCGAGGGCGCCCTGGTCGACGACGGGCTGCTCGACGTCGTGCTCTTCCACCCGGTCTCGACGCCCAACCTGCTGCGCACCTACCCGCGGCTGTTCCGAGGCACCCACACCGACCACCCCGCCTACGAGCACCACCGGGTCCGGCAGGTCACGATCGCCGCGCCCGGCATCGTCGCCTACGGCGACGGCGAGCGGATGGCGCCGCTGCCCCTGACCGTCACGGCCGTGCCGGCGGCGCTCAAGGTCCTCGTGGGACAGCCCCGGACGGTGGCGGCGTGAGCACCCCCGCCGAGCGCTACGCCCGCTTCCGCGCGGAGCAGGGCAACCCCGTGCTGGCCGACTTCCGCGCGATGTACGACTTCGCGCTCGACGACTTCCAGGTGCGCGCCTGCGAGGCGCTCGAGGCCGGCGACGGCGTCCTGGTGGCGGCGCCGACGGGGTCGGGCAAGACCATCGTCGGCGAGTTCGCGGTGCACCTGGCTCTCCACCAGGGTCGCAAGGCGTTCTACACCACGCCCATCAAGGCACTGTCGAACCAGAAGTACGCCGACCTCGTCGACCGCTACGGCTCCGACCGGGTCGGTCTGCTGACCGGTGACAACACCGTCAACGGCGAGGCGCCGATCGTGGTGATGACCACCGAGGTCCTCCGCAACATGCTCTACGCCGGCTCCGCCACCCTGGCCGGCCTGGGGTTCGTCGTGATGGACGAGGTGCACTACCTGGCCGACCGCAGCCGCGGCGCGGTGTGGGAGGAGGTGATCATCCACCTGCCCGAGTCGGTGGCGGTGATCTCCCTGAGCGCCACGGTCTCCAACGCCGAGGAGTTCGGCGACTGGATGGCCACGGTGCGCGGCTCCACCACGACGATCGTCGAGGAGACCCGCCCGGTCCCGCTCTACCAGCACGTGATGGTGGGTCGACGCCTCCACGACCTCTTCGAGGACGGCTCCGGGTTCGCCGACCCCGGCTCACGGGTCAACCCCGAGCTCGAGCGGGTGGCACGCGACGACTGGCGTCGCACCCGCACCACGGACCGGCGCGGCAAGGGAGAGCGGGGCAGGGGCCCGCGGCGTCCACCGCCGCGCGGTGGCCTGCCGAGCCGCTACGACGTCGTCGAGCGGCTGGAGCGCGACGCCCTGCTGCCCGCCATCTACTTCATCTTCAGCCGCGTCGGCTGCGACGCCGCCGTCCAGCAGTGCCTCGACGCCAACCTGCGCCTGACCAGCCCCGCCGAGCGCGACGAGATCGTCGCCTTCGTGGAGGAGCGCTGCGCCCACCTGCCGGACGAGGACCTCCAGGTCCTCGGCTACCACGACTTCCTCGACGGCCTCAGCCGCGGCGTCGCCGCCCACCACGCCGGCATGCTGCCGACGTTCAAGGAGTGCGTCGAGGAGCTCTTCGAGTCCGGACGCTGCCGCGTCGTCTTCGCCACCGAGACCCTGGCGCTGGGCATCAACATGCCGGCCCGCTCGGTGGTGATCGAGAAGCTGACCAAGTGGAACGGCGAGACCCACGCCGACATCACGCCGGGGGAGTACACCCAGCTCACCGGCCGTGCCGGCCGTCGCGGCATCGACGTCGAGGGCCACGGCGTGGTGCTGTGGAGCCCCGGCATGGAGCCGAAGTCGTTGGCCGGGCTGGCCTCGACGCGCACCTACCCGCTCCGCTCGAGCTTCCGCCCGTCGTACAACATGGCTGTCAACCTCGTGCACCAGACCGGCCGCACCACGGCACGCGAGCTGCTGGAGTCGTCCTTCGCCCAGTTCCAGGCCGACCGGGCCGTGGTCGGGCTCGCACGCCAGCTGCGCAAGGCCGAGGAGGGGCTCGCCGGCTACGCCGAGTCGGCCACCTGCGACAAGGGCGACTTCATGGAGTACGCCGGGCTGCGGCGCCGGCTCTCCGACATCGAGGCGGGGGCGGCCCGGGCGCGCAAGGCCGACCGCCGCCAGGAGATCGTGACCTCGCTGGAGGCGCTGCGCCCCGGCGACGTCATCGAGGTGCCGACCGGGAAGTACGCCGGGTTCGCGGTCGTCATCGACCCCGGCACCCGGTCCGGCCGGGAGGACCCCCGCCCGTACGTCGTGACCGAGTCGCGCCACGCCCGCCGGCTGGCCATGACCGACTTCAACCGGCCGGCCGAGCGGCTGACCCGGCTGAAGGTGCCTCGCAACTTCAACGGCCGCAACGCCCAGTCACGACGCGACCTGGCCATCACGCTGCAGATCCGCGCCGGCCAGCTGGACCCGGGATCGCCCTCGCGGCGCGAGCGTGCTCGCGCCCAGGGCAGCGGGGGCCACGAGGACCCGGAGATCGCGCGCACCCGCGCCGCGATCCGCTCGCACCCCTGCCACTCGTGCCCCGACCGGGAGATGCCACGCGAGGTGGGCCGAGCGCCACCACAAGCTCGAGCGGGAGACCGCCACCCTGCGCCGTCGGATCGAGTCGCGCACCAACACCATCGCCCGGCAGTTCGACCGGGTCTGCGACGTGCTGACCTCGCTGGGCTACCTGGTCGACGACGAGGTCGGCGAGGCGGGCCGCACCCTCATGCGGGTCCACACCGAGATGGACCTGGTCGCCGCGGAGTGCCTGCGCGCGGGGTTGTGGGACGACCTGGACCCGGCTGAGCTGGCCGCCGCCCTGTCGGTGCTCGTCTTCGAGGCCCGCAGGCCCGACGACGCGCACTCCCCGCGGCTGCCGCCTGGACGGGTGCGCGACGTCATCGCCGACACGGTGTCGCTGTGGGCCGAGCTGGACCGGTTGGAGCGGGAGAACCGGTTGGACTTCCTGCGGGAGCCCGACCTGGGGTTCGCCTGGGCGGCGTACCGCTGGGCGATGGGCGCGGGGCTCGACGAGGTGCTGAACGAGACCGACCTGGCCGCCGGCGACTTCGTGCGCTGGGTCAAGCAGCTGCTCGACCTGGCCGGCCAGGTCGCCGACGCGGCCGCCACCGGCGGCAAGCCCGCGCTGCGGGAGAACGCCCGGCTGACGATCGGGGCGCTGCGCCGCGGCGTGGTGGCCTACTCGTCCCTGACGGAGTAGCCGGGCGCGCCCAGCAGCGCGGTCGCCCCTCAGCCGACGGGACGGCCCTCGTAGGGCGTCGACAGCACGATCGTGGTGCGGGTGGCGACGTTGGCCACGGCTCGGATGCGGGCCAGCAGCTCCTCGAGGTCGATCGGCGTGCCCACGCGCACCTTGAGGATGTAGGACTCGTCACCGGCCACCGACCAGCAGGACTCGATCTCGTCGATGCCACGCAGCCGCTCGGGTGAGTCGTCGGGCTGGGAGGGGTCGATGGGACGGATCGAGATGAACGCCGTGAGCGGCAGCCCCACCCGGTCGTAGTCCAGGAGCGCGGCGTAGCCGGTGATGAGCCCCCGGCTCTCCAGCCGCTTCACCCGCTGGTGCACCGCCGATGTCGACAGCCCGGTCGCCCGCCCCAGGTCGGTGAACGACATGCGTCCGTCCCCGGCCAGCAGCGTCAGGATCTTGCGATCGGTCTCCTCCACGGCCACAGGCTAGCGGGCGTCGCAGCCGGGCGAGCGCAACGACGCCGGGGGACGTCTGGGGGCGCCTATGCTCCCGACATGCCCGAACGCCCCGACCGCCTGCTGCTGCTCGACACCGCCTCGCTGTACTTCCGGGCGTTCTTCGGGGTGCCGGACTCGGTGACCTCGCCGGACGGCAAGCCCGTCAACGCCGTCCGAGGTCTGCTGGACTTCATCAGTCGCCTGGTGGGGGAGTACGAGCCCACCCACCTGGCCTGCTGCTGGGACAACGACTGGCGGCCGGCCTGGCGGACCGAGCTGCTGCCGTCGTACAAGGCTCACCGGGTGGTGGCCGAGAAGAAGACGGCGCCCGACGTCGAGGAGGTGCCGCACGCCCTCGACGCCCAGGTGCCGGTGATCCTCGACGTGCTCGAGGCCTTCGGCATCGCGGTGGTCGGCGCCGACGGCTACGAGGCCGACGACGTCATCGGCACGCTGGCCACCCGGTCCGACGACCCGACCGACATCGTCACCGGCGACCGTGACCTCTTCCAGCTCGTCGACGACCAGCGCGAGGTGCGGGTGCTGTACGTCGCGCGCGGGGTGAGCAAGCACGAGCGCGTCACCAACGACGTGGTGCGGGAGAAGTACGGCGTCGACGCGCACCAGTACGCCGACTTCGCGACCCTGCGCGGGGACGCCTCCGACGGTCTCCCGGGCGTGGCGGGGGTGGGGGACAAGACCGCCGCGACGCTGCTGGGCCGCTTCCCCGACATGGCGGCGCTGCTGGCGGCCGTCGAGGACCCCGGCTCGGACCTGGCGCCCGGCCCGCGCCGCAGGCTCAAGGACGCCGCCGACTACCTCGCCGTCGCGCCCCGGGTGGTCAAGGTGGCCTGCGAGATCGACCTCGGCGACCCCGACCTGAGGGTGCCCTCGACGCCCGCCGACCCCGACCGGCTCGTGGCGCTGGCCGGCCGCTGGGGGCTCGACAGCCCCACCGCGCGACTGGTCGACACCCTCACCGGCTTGCGCTGAGGCGGTGTCGGTTTCACTGGGTACCCAGTGAAACCGGCAGGGCTCCGGCTCAGACGGGGGAGAGGTGGTGCGACCGTGCCTCCTCGGCGGCGTGCTCGCGCCACCAGGCCTGGCCGGACTCCGGCAGGGTGTGGATCGGGTCGTAGTAGGCGTAGGTGCGGCTCAGCGCGTCCTCGGCCGTGGCCTCGATGGAGGTCCGGTAGTTCTTGGTCCACTCCGAGACGCCACGCTCGGTGTCGTAGCTGCTGAGCTGGTGGACCCAGCGCTTGCCGACGAACGGCACGTCGCACACGATGCGCGGGGTCGCGAAGCCCGGCAGGTAGCCCATGATGTGGTGCTGCAGGCGCTGGGCCTCGGCGACCGAGACCCGCCAGTGCTCCGCAGCCGGGATCATGTCGCACATGTAGAAGTAGTAGGGCATGATCTGCGCGCCGTCGAGCAGGGCGAAGCTGAGGTCGAGCAACGAGTGGGCGTCGGCGTTGACGCCGCCGAGGAGGACGCCCTGGTTGCGGACGTCGCGGACGCCGGCGTCCAGCATCGCCCTGGTCGCCTCGGCCACCAGCGGGGTCACGGTGTTGGCGTGGTTGACGTGGGTGTGGATCGCCAGCGAGACACCGCGCGAGCGGGCCAGCCGCGCCACCCGCTCGACGCCGGCGACGACCTCGGGCTGCAGCCAGTGCTGGGGGAGGGCGGCCAGCGCCTTGGTGGCGAGCCGGATGTCGCGGACGTTCTCGATCTCGAGCAGCCGCGTGACGAAGTCCTCCAGCCGGGGCCACGGCATGTTGGCGACGTCGCCACCGGAGACGACCACGTCGCGCACCTCGGGGTGGGAGCGCAGGTAGGCCATCATCGAGTCGAGCCGGTCGACGGGCTTGAGGTCGAACTTGAGCTTGTCGACCGTCGGGGTGGAGTTGCCGACCAGGTCCATCCGGGTGCAGTGGCCGCAGTACTGCGGGCAGGTCGGCAGCAGCTCGGCCAGGACCTTGGTGGGGTAGCGGTGCGTCAGCCCTTCCGCCACCCACATGTCGTGCTCATGCAGCGAGTCACGGCTGGAGTACGGGTGCGAGGGCCAGTCGGTGCGCCGGTCGCTGAGCACCGGGACCATGTAGCGGCGGATGGGGTCGGCGTAGAGCGCCTCGGTCAGCGACCCGGGACCGGCGGGCGTCTGGTGCGGGACCATCGTGTTCATCATCTGCGGCGGCACGAGCATCGACATGGTCGCCCGTTCGCGCTGGTCGCGCTCGAGGTCGGCGTAGAACCGATCGTCGACCAGGTCGCCGAACAGCTCGCGCAGCTGCCGGACGTTCTTCACGCAGTGCGAGCGCTGCCACTGCGCCGAGCGCCACTCGGCTCTCGGTGACGCCGGCCCATCCGGGGAAGCGGGTCCAGTCGGGCTCGACCAGCTCGGTACGCCGGTACGCGTACGGCTGGGGGTGCACGCTCTCGATCGGGGTGCTGACGGTCATGGGGGGCCTCCTCGGGGGCGTGCTTGTCCACTCCGGCACGCTTCTGCCAGGCTAGAGGGAGATTCTTCGGCATGTCCACATGCACGCCGTACGATTTGCTGCCCATACTTGTTCCGAGGAGGTTACGTCCGGTGACTGGAGCACAGCAGACCCGCCCCGGCGACCCCGTGGGGATGCACCGGGTGCTCGCGCCCGCCGGTGTGCTGCCGCAGGCCGCGGAGCGTCTCGACACCCGACGAGAGCTGTGGCCGGACGAGACCCGGATCCGGGTCGAGCGGCTCAACCTCGACGCCGCCTCCTTCCGCCAGCTCCGGGCCGCGCACGCCGGCGACGGTGACGCCGTACGCCGGGCCGTGCTGGACATCGTGGCCACCCGCGGGAAGATGCAGAACCCGGTCACCGGCTCCGGCGGGATGCTGATCGGCGTCGTCGACGAGGTCGGCCCCGTGGCGACGCTCGGGCTGTCGGTGGGGGACCGGGTCGCGACGCTGGTGTCGTTGTCGCTGACCCCGCTGGTGATCGAGGACGGCCTGGCGCGCTGGGACGGGCACAGCGAGCAGGTGCCCTGTGACGGGTACGCCGTCCTCTTCGGCCGCAGCATCGCCGCGCGGCTGCCCGACGACCTCGCGCCCGAGCTGGCCCTCATGGTCATGGACGTGTGCGGCGCGCCCGCACTGACGCGCCGGGTGGTGGAGGGGTACGTCGGCGCGGCGGCGCGCGAGGTCTCGACGGGCTCGACCAGCGGAGGTTCGGTCTCGACGGGCTCGACCAGCGCAGGTTCGGTCTCGACGGGCTCGACCACCGGAGGTTCGGTCTCGACGGGCTCGACCAGCGCAGGTTCGGTCTCGACGGGCTCGACCAGCGCAGGTTCGGTCTCGACGGGCTCGACCACCGGAGGTTCGGTCTCGACGGGCTCGACCAGCGCAGGTTCGGTCTCGACGGGCTCGACCAGCGCAGGTTCGGTCTCGACCGCCGTGACGGTCGCCGTCGTGGGGGGAGCCGGCAAGTCCGGGTCGCTCGCGCTGGCCGCGGCGAAGGACGCCGGCGCCGCGGCTCACGGTCGGCGTGGTGCCGCACCAGGGCGAGGCCGACCTGCTCATCGACGCCGGGGTGGCCGACCACGTGGTGGTGGCCGACGCCCGCGACCCGGTGGCGCTGCGCGACGCGGTGGCGTCCGTGGCGCCCGGAGGGGCCCACGTCACGGTCGTCTGCGTCGACGTCCCCGGATGCGAGGGTGGCGCGGTCCTGACCACCCGCGAGGGCGGCACGGTCGTCTTCTTCTCCATGGCCACCTCCTTCAGTGCGGCGGCGCTCGGCGCCGAGGGGTTGGCGGCCGACGTCACCATGCTGGTCGGCAACGGCTACGTGCCCGGTCACGCCGACCTCGCCCTCGACGTGCTGCGGCGCCACGACGGCGTACGGAAGCTCTTCGAGCAGCGGCTGGACGGGGGAGGATGAGGTGGTGAGACCGACGCCCCCCACGACCCGCCTCCTGCTGCGCGGTGGCCACGTCCACGGCGCCCGCCCGTCGGCTCCCGCCACCGCCCTCGGCATCGAGGACGGCCGCGTCGTCTTCGTCGGCGACGAGGACCGGGCTCTCGCCTGGACCGGGCACGGCGAGGGAGCGCCGGAGATCGTCGAGCTCGAGGGCCGCCTGGTCACCCCCGCGTTCGTCGACGCCCACGTCCACACCGTGCCGACCGGCTTCCTGCACACCGAGCTCGACCTGATCGGCTCCCCGAGCCTGGCCGACACCCTCGAACGGCTCCACGACCACGTCTCCCACGGCGAGAGCCCCGAGGGCTCGGTGGTGCTCGGCACGGGGTGGGACGACACCCTCTGGCCCGAGGGCCGCCCCCCGACCGCGGACGAGATCGAGCGGGCCTGCCCGGGTCGTCGCGTCCACCTCTCGCGCATCGACGCCCACTCCGCGGTCGTCAGCCACGCCCTCGCCGAGGCCGTGCCCGGCCTGGTCCACCTCGACGGGTGGGAGGCCAGCGGCCGCGTCACCCGCGAGGCCGCCCACGCCGTCACCACCGCCCTGGGCAGTCTCATCGGCCCGGTGCAGCGCGCGGCCGCCGCCCGCCAGGCCATGCGGCTCTTCGCCGCCGCCGGCATCGCAGCCGTCCACGAGAACGCCGCGCCGCACATCGGCCCGGAGTACGAGCTCGACCTGGTCGCCCGCGCCGCCGCGGAGGCCGGCCTGCACACGACGCTCTACTGGGGCGAGCTCGGTGTCGGCGGGGCCCTCGACGCCGTCGCCCGGCTCGGGGTGGTCGGCCTGGCCGGCGACCTCAACGTGGACGGCGCGGTCGGCTCGCGCACGGCCGCGATGCGCGAGCCCTACGCCGACGCACCCGGCACCACCGGCGCGGCGTACCTCGACGAGGCGCAGGTGGCCGCCCACGTGGTCGCCTGCACCCAGGCGGGCGTCCAGGCAGGGT
Source organism: uncultured Actinomycetota bacterium (assembly GCA_963721555.1). GTDB lineage: Bacteria > Actinomycetota > Actinomycetes > Propionibacteriales > Nocardioidaceae > Marmoricola_A. The sequence continues at coordinate 1,184,751 of CAVRJU010000009.1, forward strand.
TCCACTGCATCGGCGACGCGGCGCTCGACGTCATCGCCGAAGGTTTCGCCCGTGCCGCCGAGAAGGTCGGGCACGACGCGCTGCGCCGCTCCCGGCACCGCCTCGAGCACGTCGAGATGCCGTCGCGACGCGCGATCGACGTGCTGTCCGCGTGCGGCGTCTTCGCCAGCGTGCAGCCGCTGTTCGACGCGCTGTGGGGCGGTCCCGAGGGCATGTACGCCGAGCGCCTGGGGGAGCGGTGGCGCGGCATGAACCCCTTCGCCGAGCTCGGCCGGGCCGACGGCATCACGCTGGCCTTCGGCTCCGACACCCCCGTGACGGCCGTCGACCCGTGGGCCACGGTCCGCGCGGCGGTGCACCCGTGGCTGGAGTCGCAGGCCCTGCCGCCGCCCGACGCGTTCCGGGCGCACACCCGCAACGGCTGGCGCGCCGCCGGCAACGACGAGCAGGGCACCTTCGTGCGCGACGCCCCGGCGACGTACGCCGTGTGGGACACCCCGGCCGGGCTCGACCCGACCCAGCCGCCCGGGCTGCCGCTGCCCGTCCTCGACCCCGGCGCCCCCCTGCCGACGTGCGTGCGCACCGTCGTCGACGGCCGCACCGTCCACGACCGCCTCGAAGGAACGACCCCGTGATGAAGAAGGTGCCGCTGTGAGCCTCACCCTCGACCCCGACGCCGTACGCCGTGCCCGCGAGCTGGCCGCCCGGGTCGGCCAGCCGATCGTCGACCTGGCCCGCGCCCACACCACCGTCTCGGTGGAGCGTGCCACGCTGCGCCTCGGCGGCATCACCGGCGCCGACCCCGACGGCACGCCGTGGGCGAACCGGCTGCTCGACGTGGTCCGCGCCGACGTCGGGCTCGAGCACGGCGTCACGCTGCCGGTCTGGGACGCCCTGGTGCGCGGCGAGGCCGCCGACCTGACCACGCTGGCGCAGAAGGCCGCGGCCGGCTCGGTCCGCTTCCGGCTGCCCGCCGGCGACGACCGGGCCCGGGCGCTGGCCGCCGGCCGCGCCGAGATCGGGGCCGGGATCGCCCGGGTCGACGAGCGACGCCGCGAGCGCGACCAGCTGGTCCGGGAGTGGGGGGACCCGCCGCGCAAGCCGTGGATCTACCTCATCGTGGCCACCGGCGACATCTACGAGGACATCCCGCAGGCGCAGGCCGCCGCGCGCGAGGGCGCCGACATCATCGCCGTCATCCGCTCCACCGGTCAGTCGCTGCTGGACTTCGTGCCCGAGGGGCCGACCCGGGAGGGCTTCGCCGGCACCTACGCCACCCAGGAGAACTTCCGGCTCATGCGGGCCGCGCTGGACGAGACCAGCAAGGAGCTCGGCCGCTACGTCCGGCTCACCAACTACGCCTCCGGCCTCTGCATGCCGGAGATGGCGGCACTGGCGGGCCTCGAGCGGCTCGACATGATGCTCAACGACTCGATGTACGGCATCCTCTTCCGCGACATCAACCCGATCCGCACCTTCGTCGACCAGCGCTTCAGCCGCCAGGTGCACGCCCGCGCCGGGATCATCATCAACACCGGCGAGGACAACTACCTCACCACCGCCGACGCCGTGGAGGCCGCACACACCGTCACCACCAGCCAGCTGCTCAACGAGTTCTTCGCCAAGGAGGCCGGGCTCGAGGACTGGCAGCTCGGGCTGGGCCACGCCTTCGAGATCGACCCGTCGGTCCCCGACTCCTTCCGGCTGGAGCTCGCCCACGCCCTGCTGGCCCGGCACCTCTTCCCCGACGCCCCGCTGAAGTGGATGCCGCCGACCCGGCACATGACCGGCGACGTCTTCCGCGGCTACCTGCTCGACGCGTTCTTCAACCTGGCCGGGGCGCTGACCGGGCAGAGCATCCTGCTGGTCGGGATGATGACCGAGGCCGTGGTGACGCCGTGGCTCTCGGACCGCGACCTGGCCCTGCAGAACGTCCGCTACGTCCTCGACGCCGCCGGCCGGCTCGCCGAGGACTTCCACCCCGCGCCGGACGGCTTCATCGCCCGTCGCGCCGACGAGGTGCTGCGCGAGGCCATCACGCTGCTCGGCGACATCGCGGCCGACTCGGACGAGACGGGGGACCCGCCGTTGCTGGCCGCCATCGCCGACGGCACCTTCGGGCTGATGAAACGTCCTGCCGACCGGGGCCGCGGCCTCGACGGGGTGGCACGCAAGGCCGAGGGGTACGCGAACCCCGCCACCGACCTGCTCGAGGAGGAGTGATGGTCTCGACAAGCTCGACCACCGCAGACAGCTCGACCACCGGGGGCGGCTCGACCACCGGGGGCGGCTCGACCACCGGGGGCGGCTCGATCGTCCGGCCCTACGGCGACACCACCGGCGACGGGATGGTGCAGATGTCGTTCACGCTCCCGGTGCCGCACTCCAAGGTCGCCGAGGGCGGCGCGCTCCAGCTGGCGCAGAAGATGGGCCTGGACGCCGCCATGGTCGTCCACGCCAAGCCCATGGGCCCCGACTTCACCTTCTTCGTCGTCTACGGCCGTGTCACCCACCTGGTGGAGCTCGACAAGGTCCAGGTCGTCGAGCGCGACTTCCCGCTGCTGGCGCCCAAGGAGGCCAACCTGGCCATCCGGAGCCTGCTGGGTCGCAAGCTCACCGTGGTGGGAGCCTGCATCGGCACCGACGCCCACACCGTCGGCATCGACGCGATCCTCAACATCAAGGGCTTCGCCGGCGAGAAGGGCCTGGAGTACTACCGCGAGATCAAGGTGGTGAACCTCGGCGCCCAGGTGTCCGTGCCCGAGCTGGTGGCCCGGGCCCAGGAGGAGCGGGCCGACGCCGTGCTCGTCTCCCAGGTCGTGACGCAGCGCGACGCCCACCTGCTCAACACCCGCGAGATGTCGGCCGCGTTCCGCGAGGCCTACCCCTCGGCGACGCGTCCCGTGCTGGTGGTGGGCGGTCCCCGCTTCGACGAGAGCAGCACCGCCGACCTCGGGGTCGACCGGATCTTCGTGCGGGGCACCACGCCGGCCGACGTGGCGTCGTACCTCGTGCACCGACTGACCCAGCGACACGCGAAGCAGACCCGACCCGAGCAGGAGGCGTCGTGACCGAGCAGGACCCCCGCCAGGGACTCACCGTGACCCACCGCCGCTACGTGCCGTTCTCGCACGCGCACTACGCCGGCGAGCTCGTCGACGGTGCCTACGGGCTCGGCCTCTTCGGGGACGTGGCCACCGAGCTCTGCATCCGCAGCGACGGCGACGAGGGGCTGTTCGCGTCCTACTCCGACGTGCAGTTCCGCGCGCCGGTGCGCGCGGGGGACTGCATCGAGGTGACGGCGACGCTGACCCGTGTCGGGACGCGCTCGCGCACGATGGACTTCGAGCTGCGCGTCGTGGCCCGCGGTCGCCCCGACCGGGGGGCCTCGGCCGCCGAGCTGCTCGACGCCCCGGTGGTGGCGACGACCGCCACGGGCGTGGTGGTCGTCCCGTCTCGGCGTGTCGCGTCCGACACGCCGGAAGGTCCAACTTCGTCGGCCGGCTGACGACTGCCCCTGACCTGTGTCTATGCGCGAACCCGCAGGTCAGAAGGGGGTTGACGCGACGCCGGGAAGGTCGGCAGTGTGCGCGTGTCCACCGAGCAGGCCGCAGCCTGGAGCCCCTCTCGGATGGCTGCGTGACCCGGTCGGGTTCCACGATCGTGGGCTTGCGCAGCCGTCGGGGAGACGGTCCGAGGCGACGGGGTTGGAACGCCGGACAGGTCCGGCGCCCAGTAGACAACGGTGATGACCCAGGCAGCCGGTCTGGGCGTCGCCGGTCCGAAGGGCGCCGGACCTTTTCGGCGTCTGCAGCCCGGCCGGTAGGTTGGGGGCCACGACCCCGCCCTCCCCAGGGCCGACATCAGGAGCGTCGGTGAACCTCGCGCTGCGCACACTCGGGGCCGCTCTCAGCGGCGCCGCTGCCGCCGCCGCCTTCGAGCCGTACGCCGTCGCCTGGCTGCTCCCGGTGGGCGTGCTGGGCCTCACCCTGGCGGCCCAGGGCCTGCGCGGTCGTCGCGCCGTCCTCGTCGGCCTCGCGTACGGCGTGGCGTTCATGGGCGTGCTCGTGCCCTGGCTGCAGGTCATCGGGGTCGACGCCTGGATCGGCCTGACGATCCTCGAGGCCGCCTTCTACGGCCTGCTCGGCATGGCGCTGGCGCGGGTCGGACGGCTCCCGGGCTGGCCGGTGTGGGCCGCGGCCACGTGGGTCGCGGTCGACGCGCTGCGCTCGGCCGTGCCGTGGGGCGGCTTTCCCTGGGGCCGGCTCGCGCTCGCCACCGTGGACACCCCGCTGGCCCCGTTGATGTCGTGGGTCGGACCCGCCGGCACGTCCTTCGCGGTGGCCCTGCTCGGCACCGGCCTGGCCTGGCTGGTCCGGACCCGTCCGGTGAGCCTGCGCGGTGCGGCCGTCGTCGGGGGACTGGTGCTGCTGGTCCTGGCGCCCGCCGCCTGGGGGCCGGCGACCCTGAGCAGCACCGCAGAGGTCCGGGTCGCCGCCGTCCAGGGCGACGTGCCGGGCGAAGGCATGGACGCCTTCTCCGAGCGTCGGGCGGTGCTCGACAACCACGTCGCCGCCACCGAGGCTCTCGCGGCACGCGTCGCGGCGGGGGAGACCCCCCGCCCGGCCTTCGTGCTGTGGCCGGAGAACTCGACCGACATCGACCCCTACGAGGACCAGACCGTCTTCGACGACATCTCCGCGGCCGTGGACGAGATCGGCGTCCCGACCCTGGTCGGGGCGATGGTGCGCGGCCCCGGCCCGGTCGACGTGGAGAACCAGGGCATCGTGTGGGAGCCCGGCACCGGTCCGTCGGCGTCGTACGCCAAGACCCACCCGGTGCCGTTCGGCGAGTACATCCCGATGCGCGCCCAGCTGGCCCGTGTCTTCGAGCGGCTCGACCAGATCCCCCGCGACATGGTGCCCGGCACCGAGCCGGGTCTGCTCGACCTCGCCGGCACCACGATCGGCGACGTCATCTGCTTCGAGGTCGCCTACGACGACACCATCCGCAACGTCTCCGGCGGCGGCCCGGGCGGGTCCGCGGAGGCGGCCGGCATGCTCGTGGTGCAGACCAACAACGCCACCTACATGGGCACCGGCCAGGTGGAGCAGCAGTTCGCCATCGCCCGGCTCCGGGCGATCGAGACCGGTCGCAGCGTCGTCGTGGTGGCCACCAACGGGGTCTCGGGCGTCGTCGGTGCCGACGGCGAGGTGCTCCAGCGAGCCCCCACGCGCACCACCGCGGTCCTGGAGGCCGACGTGGCGCAGGTCGAGGGCGTCACCCCCGGCATCCGCTGGGGCGGCTCGGTGCAGTGGCTGCTCGTCGCCGGCGCCGTCCTCGCCCAGGCGGCGGTCACCGTGCTGGCGCGCCGTCGCCGGGTCGGCCCGCCGACGCCGAGCGCGGAGCCCACCCCCGCCCGGGCCGGGTGAGATGGGTGTGGACCCGGTGAGCCCCGCGGGCGAGCGCATGGTCATGGTCGTCCCGACCTACAACGAGGCCGACAACCTCGCGTGGATCGTGGACCGGCTGCTGACGGCCGTGCCCGACACCCACGTGCTCGTCGTCGACGACGCCTCGCCCGACGGCACGGGCGACCTCGCCGACGCCCTGGCGTCAGCCGACTCGCGGGTCCGGGTGGTCCACCGCACCGAGAAGGCCGGGCTGGGAGCGGCGTACCTGCACGGCTTCCGCGTGGCGCTCGAGGCCGGCTACGACGTGGTCGGCGAGATGGACGCCGACGGCTCGCACCAGCCCGAGCAGCTGCACCGTCTGCGGGAGGCGCTGGACGGGGCGGACCTCGTCATCGGGTCGCGCTGGGTGCCCGGCGGGAGCGTCGTGAACTGGGACGCGCTGCGACGCGTGCTCTCGCGCGGCGGCAACCTCTACGCCCGGGTGCTGCTCGGCGTCGCGGTGCGCGACCTCACGGCCGGCTACCGGCTCTTCCGCGCCGACACGCTGCGCGCGATCGACCTGCCCAGCGTCCGGTCGGTCGGCTACTGCTTCCAGGCCGACCTGGCCGTGCGCACGATCGAGTCCGGGTTGCGTGTGGTGGAGGTGCCCATCGACTTCCTCGAGCGTGAGCGGGGTCAGTCCAAGCTGAGCGGCTCGGTGGCCACGGAGTCGCTGCGTCGGATCACCGGTTGGGGCCTGGTCCGTCGCCGTGACCAGCTGCGCCGCAGGCTCGGGCTGCGACCCGCCCCCACCCGCGACGAGGAGCTGTCCCGGTGAGTCGACGTCGCCGCACGGTGCTGCTGGTCCTGACCGCCGTCTTCGTGCTGGTCCCGCTGCTGGAGATCTACCTGATCGTCCAGACCGGACAGGTGGTGGGCGTGTGGTGGACCATCCTGCTGCTGGTCGCGGCGGGCTTCCTGGGCTCGGTGCTGGTCCGGCGGGAGGGTCGCCGCGCCTGGCGGGCCCTGCAGGAGGCCCTGGGCTCGGGCCGGATGCCCGCGAAGGAGCTGGCCGACGGCGCCCTCGTGCTCGTCGGGGGGACGCTGCTGGTGACGCCCGGATTCCTCACCGACGTGGTCGGGCTGTTCTGCGTCCTGCCGCTCACCCGCCCGCTGGCACGAGCCGTGCTTTCGCGCGTCGTCGCCCGCCGGATGACGGCCGGGGTGCTGGGGCGCCCGGGGACGCCACCGGGCTTCCCGCCCGGGTTCCGCCCCGGTCCGGGTCCTCGTCCGGACGCAGGAACGACGCCCGGCCCGCCGCGAGGCGGACCCGACGTCGTTCCGGGTGAGGTCGTCGACGACGACCGCTGAGAGCCAGCCGCTCAGGCGGTACGGCTCTTGCGGGTGCGGTGCAGGTGGGCCGGGCCGATAGCGCCGCCACGGAGCAGCTCGAGCCGCTCGGTGAGGATGTCCTCGAGCTCCTTCTCCGAGCGACGCTCGAGGAGCATGTCCCAGTGGGTGCGGGCCGGCTTCTCGGCCTTCGGCTCGGGGCGCTCGACGTCGCGCGCCAGCGCCTCGGAGCCGCAGCGCGGGCACTCCCAGAGCGGGGGTACGTCGGCCTCCATGGCCATCGGGATCTCGAACTCGTGGCCCTGGGAGCAGACGTAGGCCACGCGCTGACGCGCTGCGAACTCGATGCCGCGCTCGTCCTCGAAGCTCTGTCCGCCCAGTCGTGCGCCGCGCAGGGTGCGCTCAGCCATCTGTGCCTCCGGTGGTTGCCGCTGTGCCCTCGGGGAGGGCCGGTCGGCGAGGGCGTGTGCACCGGCCCCCGTCGTGGGGAGCGGTGCCGGGTCCGTCATCGGACGTCTGCCCTCGCAGAAGTTCAACGTTCGATGATTGCCGAAAAGTTCCCGAACACGCAAAGTCTGTGCTTCTCAGGGTTACCCGCGATGACGCCGGACTACACCCCGCAGGACCGGTCCGACGGGCTCGCACGGACCTGCTACAGGGTGCTCGGGACCCGGTTCCCCGCCTCCTGGACGCCGCGCTCGGCGTCCACGCGGGCCAGGAAGAAGGCCCCGAGGGCGAAGAAGACGAGCAGCGCGAGGATGGACGGCCGGTAGGAGCCGGTCAGCTGGAACATCAGGTAGAACACGAGGCTGCCGAACCACGACGTGCCGCGCTCGAGAGCCTGGTAGAGGCTGAAGTACTCGCCCTCCCGACCGGGCGGGATGAGCAGGCTGAAGAACGAGCGCGACAGCGCCTGGGTGCCGCCCATCACCAGACCGATGAGCACGGCGAGGCCGAAGAACAGCAGCGGACGCTCGGGCGGCAGGAAGAAGCCGACGGCGACGACTCCCATCCAGGCGATCACCCCGGCCCGGATCACCCGCAGGGACCCGTGCCGCTGTGCCAGCCGCCCGAAGAGCAGCGCGCCGGCGACGGCGACGAACTGCACCAGCAGGATGGTCGCGATGAGCGTCGTGGTCTCCAGGCCGAGCTCGCGCTCGCCGTACACCGCGGCCGTGCCGATGACGGTCTGGATGCCGTCGTTGTAGAAGAGGTAGGCGAGCAGGAAGGTCAGCGTCATCGGGTAGTTGCGCATGTCGCGGAAGGTGTCGGCCAGCTGCCCGAAGCTGCGTCGCAGGAGCGAGCCCTCGACGGCGACCTGGGCCGTCGGCGGACGGTCCTTGAGCCGGAGGAACGGGACGAGCGTGAAGCCGCCCCACCAGACGGCGGCGCTGAGCATCGCGATCCGCACCGCGTGGCCCTCGCTGAGGCCGAAGGTCTCGTGGCCGGTCACCAGGACGAGGTTGAGCGCCAGCAGCAGACCGCCGCCGAAGTAGCCGAAGGCCCAGCCGCGCGACGAGACCCGGTCACGCTCCTCCTCGGTGGAGACGTCGACCAGCAGCGCCGAGTAGGAGACCAGCGAGCAGCCCACCATGATGTTGCTGACCACGATGGCGACGGCGCCGATCTGCCAGCTGTCGCCCGTCATCAGGTAGAGGCTGCCGGCGAAGAGCGACCCGACCCAGGCGTAGACCGCCATGTGCAGGCGCTTGCGCGGGGAGCGGTCGACGACGGCGCCGACGATCGGCAGGACCAGAGCGCCGAGCAGGGTCGAGAACGTCACCAGGTAGCCGCCCAGGGAGCCGGCGGCGACCTGCACACCGAGCACCTCGAGGGTCTCGACGCAGCCGGGGGTCCCGCAGTCGGGGGCGGCGTTCTCGACGATCGCGATCATGTACGGCCCGAACAGGACGGTCAGGATCGTGGTGAAGTACGCCGAGTTGGCCCAGTCGTACCAGTACCAGGCCCGTTGCTCGCGGCTCGACCTCACTGGCCCTCCCAGGCTCCTCGCTCCTCGAGCACCTGCTTCAGCACGTCGGTGCGGTCGGTGATGATGCCGTCCACGCCGAGGTCGAGCAGCTGCTCCATCTCGTCACGATCATCCACCGTCCAGACGTGCACCTGGCACCCCATCGCGTGGGCGCGCCGCACGAATCCCGCGTCGACGACACGGACCGGGCCCCGCCGCGCCGGCACCTGGAAGACCTCACCGCCCCCGCGGACCGCTCCCGGCCAGTGCCGGGCGCCGGGGACGAACCGCACCAGGCCGGTCGAGAGGAGCCCGCAGGTGGTGGCGACGGGGCGGCTGCAGCCACGGCGGAAGCGGCGGATGGTGAGCTCGTCGAAGGAGCCCAGGCACACCCGGTCGTGCAGGCGCTGCGCCTCCACGAGCTCGATCATCGGCGCCACCGCACGCGGGGTCTTCAGGTCGATGTTGAGCCGCGCGAAGGGCAGCTCCTCGAGGACCTCCTGCAGCGACGGGACCGGGTCCGAGCCGCCGACCAGTGCACCGGCCACGTCGCCGTACGGCAGCGACGCCACGCGGCCCGGGCGGTCGGTGACGCGCCTGAGGTCGTCGTCGTGGAAGGCCACCAGCACGCCGTCCCGGGTGACCTGGACGTCGGTCTCGAGGTAGCGGTAGCCCAGGCCGGCGGCGTGCCGGAAGGCGCGCATCGTGTTCTCGGCGCCGACGAGCCCGGGGTGCCCGGCGCCGCCGCGGTGAGCGAGCGCCAGCACCGCTCCGCGCTCGCGCGGTTCGTCCAGGTAGGGACGCCCCGTGCGCGGAGGTCGCGCGCTCACCGGGTCACAGGTCCCGGAAGGTCTCGATGCTGGCCCCGAGCTGGTTGAGACGGGCAGCCAGGTCCTCGTAGCCCCGGTTGATCACGTAGACCGAGCGCAGCACCGAGGTGCCCTTGGCCGCCAGCATCGCCAGCAGGATGACCACCGCGGGACGAAGCGCCGGCGGGCAGACGACCTCCGTGCCCGACCAGTGGGTCGGACCCTCGATGCGGACCCGGTGGGGGTCGAGCAGCTGCACCGTGGCGCCGAGCTTGGTGAGCTCGGTGAGGTAGATGGCGCGGTTCTCGTAGACCCAGTCGTGCAGCAGCGTCTGCCCGTCGGCGGTCGCGGCGATGACGGCGAAGAACGGCAGGTTGTCGATGTTGAGGCCCGGGAACGGCATCGGGTGGATCTTGTCGATGGGGGAGTGCAGCGTCGAGGGCAGCGTCACCAGGTCGACCAGGCGGGTGCGGCCGTTGTCGGCGACGTACTCCTCGCTGCGGTGGTAGCGGAACCCCATCTCCTCCAGCAGCGCCAGCTCGATCTCGAGGAACTCGATGGGCACGCGACGGATGGTGATCTCCGACTCGGTGACGATGGCGGCCGCCAGCAGGGACATGGCCTCGATCGGGTCCTCGGACGGCGCGTAGTCGACGTCGACGTCGATGGTCTCCACCCCGTGGACGGTCAGCGTGGTGGTGCCGATGCCGTCGATGCGGACCCCGAGCAGGTCGAGGTAGAAGCAGAGGTCCTGGACCATGTAGTTGGAGCTGGCGTTGCGGATGACGGTGACGCCCGGGTGCAGCGCGGCCGCCATCAGGGCGTTCTCGGTGACCGTGTCGCCGCGCTCGGTCAGCACGATCGGGCGCTGGGGGGACACCTCGGGCACGACCTGGGCCTGGTAGCGGCCGTCGGAGGTCTTGACCTCGAGGCCGAACGGGCGCAGCGCGGTGAGGTGGGGCTCGACGGTGCGGGTGCCGAGGTCGCAACCGCCGGCGTAGGGCAGGTCGAAGCGCGGCTCGCGGTGCAGCAGCGGCCCGAGGAACATGATGATCGAGCGGGTACGACGCGCCGCCTCGGCGTCGATGCCGGCCAGGTCGAGCTGGGCCGGGGGCACGATCTCGAGGTCGTTGCTGTCGTTGAGCCAGCGGGTCCTCACGCCCAGGCTCTCCAGCACCTCGAGGAGACGGTTGACCTCCTCGATGCGGGCGACCTTGCGCAGCGTCGTGCGGCCCTGGTTGAGCAACGACGCGCACAGCAGGGCGACGCCGGCGTTCTTCGACGACTTGACGTCGATGCTGCCCGACAGGGAGGTGGGCCCGGTGACGCGCAGGTGGGTCGGGCCCGTCCCGAAGGTGACGATCTCGGAGTCGAGAGCCGCGCCGATGCGGGCCACCATGTCGAGGGTGAGGTTCTGATGACCCTTCTCGATGCGGTTCACCGCGCTCTGGCTGGTGCTCAGCACCTCGGCCAGCTGGCTCTGGGTCCAGCCTCGGTGCCGTCGGGCGTCGCGGATCAGGTAGCCGATACGGGCCAGGTAGTCCTCAGTCACGATCTGACGTTATCTCACGTGTGAGATGAGGCAACTCGGCGCGCACGCGGTGCGGACCAGCGCGGCAAGCACCTCGGGTCTAGGGTGATCGGCATGCGCGTCGCCACTCTCCACGCCCCCCGCGACATCCGCCTCGAGGACCGGCCCGCCCCCACGATCCAGGAGCCGACCGACGCCGTCGTCCGGGTCGTGGCCGCCTGCATCTGCGGCTCTGACCTCTGGCCCTACCGCGGCGAGAACGACCTCCCGGACGAGCCCCAGCCGATCGGTCACGAGGTGGTCGGGATCGTCGAGGAGCTCGGCTCCGACGTGACGGGCTTCGCGGTCGGCGACTTCGTCGTCGTCCCTTTCTGCCACAGCGACAACACGTGCGCCGTGTGCCGCAAGGGCATGCAGGCCGGCTGCCTGAACGGCGGCATGACCACCGGGGGACAGGCCGAGCACGTCCGCGTGACGCAGGCCGCCGGCAGCATGGTGCGCACCCCCGAGGTGCCTGACGACGCGCTGGTGCCCGCGCTGCTGACGCTCTCCGACGTGATGGCGACCGGATGGCACGCGGCGGTGTCCGCGGGGGTGACCGCGGGCTCCTCGGTCGTGGTGGTCGGCGACGGAGCAGTCGGCCTGTGCGGCGTCCTCGCCGCCCGCGAGATGGGCGCCGAGACCATCATCGCCATGTCGCGTCATGAGTCTCGCCAGGCCGTGGCGCGGACCTTCGGCGCCACGCACGTCGTCTCGGAGCGCGGCAAGGAGGGCAGCGCGGCCGTCCGGGAGCTGACCGACGGAATCGGCGCCGACGCCGTGCTCGAGTGCGTCGGGACCGACGGGTCCATGAAGGACGCCTTCGGCGCGGCCCGGCCCGGCGCCGGCGTCGGGTTCGTCGGCGTGCCCCACGGCGTGACGCTGCCGGTGCGCACGATGTTCGGCAAGAACATCGGGCTCGCCGGCGGCATGGCGCCGGTGCGCAAGTACCTCCCCGACCTCCTCGAACGCACGCTGGCGGGACGCCTCGATCCGAGCCCGGTCTTCGATCTCACCCTGCCGCTGGAGCAGGTCGCCGACGGCTACCGCGCGATGGACGAGCGGAGGGCCATCAAGGTCCTCCTCCGCCCGTGACGGCCGGCGACGGCGCGCCCATCCTGGTCCTGGGTCCGCTGCTGCGCCACGTCGACACCACCGCCGCGTCGGTGTGGGTGGAGACCTCCGCCGGGTGCGAGGTCACGGTCACCGCGGGGGAGCGGTCCTGGTCGGGCCGCACCTTCGCCGTGCACGACCACCACTACGCCCTCGTCGAGTGCGAAGGTCTGGAGCCGGGGTCGATCACGCCGTACACCGTCACGATCGGGGGACGGCACGTCTGGCCCGAGGACCCGGACGGCCTGGGGCTGCCGCCCTCGGTGATCCCGACGCTCAAGCCCGGCAAGCCGCTGCGCCTCGCCTTCGGCTCCTGCCGCACCAGCGTCGAGCACGACGAGGAGGGCAACACGACTCACGGGGTGGACGCCCTGCGCGCCTACGCCCTGGCCATGGCCCGGGTCACCGTCCCCGACGGAGACCTCCCCGCCGAGCTGCCCTGGCCCGACATGGTGCTCTTCCTCGGCGACCAGGTCTACGCCGACGAGACCACCCGCGCGATGCGCGACTTCATCGAGTCGCGCCGCGACATCGAGCAGGCGCCCTGGGCGGAGCTCAAGGACTGGCAGGAGTACGCCGAGCTCTACCGGCTGGCGTGGAGCGACCCGGTGACCCGGTGGCTGCTGTCGACCCTGCCCAGCGCGATGATCTTCGACGACCACGACATCCGCGACGACTGGAACACCTCGGCGCAGTGGCGGCGCGAGATGGAGCAGACCGACTGGTGGCACGAGCGGATCGTGGCCGGGCTCGGGTCCTACTGGGTCTACCAGCACCTGGGCAATCTCACCCCGCAGGAGCGGACCGAGGACCCGGTGTGGAAGCGCATCGCCCAGCACCAGGGCGACGACGAGCTCGACCTGAGCGACGAGCTCGACTGCTTCGCCGACCAGGCCGACCAGGAGCCCACCTCCTACCGCTGGAGCTACGCGCGCGACGTCGCCGACACCCGACTGGTCGTGGTGGACTCCCGGGCCGCACGCGTCCTGGAGGACGACCGGCGCTCCATCCTCGACGACGTCGAGCTCCGGTGGCTCGACGAGCAGGTGCGCGGCGACGTCGACCACCTCCTCATCGGCACCTCGCTGCCCTTCCTGCTGCCGGAGGGGCTGCAGAACCTCGAGGCGTTCAACGAGGCGCTGGCCGGGGGTGCGTGGGGGCGGCCCGGCAGCAGGCTAGGGGAGTTCTTCCGCCAGGGCGTCGACCTCGAGCACTGGGGCGCGTTCCAGGAGGGGTTCCGGCAGGTCGCCTCGATGGTCATGGAGGTGGCGGTGGGCGCTCGCGGCGCGGCGCCGCGCACGGTCACGTTCCTGTCCGGCGACGTCCACCACAGCTACGTCTCCCAGGTCGTTGGCCCGCGCGACGCGAGCATCGTCGTGCAGGCCGTCTGCAGCCCGATCCGCAACCCGCTCAAGCGTCGCTGGCGCTTCGCGACCGCTGTCCTGTCCTACGGGGTGGCCGGCGTCCTCGGGGCGCTGGCGGCCCGTTCGGCGAAGGTGGGCGACCCACCGTTCCGCTGGAAGCGGCTGCGCGGCCCGTGGTTCGACAACAACCTGGCGACGCTCGAGGTCACCGACCGAGGGCTGGACATGTGGTGGGCCACGGGGGACGTGCACGACGACCGGCACGACCGGCCCGTGCTCACCTGCGTCGAGAGGGTCGAGATCACAGCGCCGCGGAAGGCATGAGGACCGGCCGGACGGGAACGTTGAACGTATGACCGTGCCCACCATTGCCCTGAACGACGGCACCTCCATCCCGCAGCTCGGCTTCGGGGTCTTCCAGGTTCCGCCCGACGAGACCGCGCAGACCGTGTCGACTGCGCTCGAGGTCGGCTACCGCCACATCGACACCGCGCAGATGTACCAGAACGAGGCCGGGGTCGGTGAGGCGATCAGCTCGTCCGGTCTGTCCCGCGACGACCTCTACGTCACCAGCAAGCTCAACAACGGCTTCCACGAGCCGGACGCCGCCCGGCGCGCCTTCGACGAGACGATGGACAAGCTCGGCATCGACGAGCTCGACCTGTTCCTCATCCACTGGCCCCTGCCCACGCTGTACGACGGCGACTACGTCTCCACGTGGCGGGTGCTGGCCGAGCTGAAGGAGCAGGGCCGGGTGCGCTCGATCGGGGTGTCGAACTTCGAGCCGGCCCACATCGACCGCATCGTGGAGGAGACCGGCGTCGTTCCGGTCATCAACCAGATCGAGGTGCACCCCTTCTTCACCAACGAGGACGCCCGCAAGGGCTCGCACCGCCACCAGGTCGCGGTGGAGGCCTGGTCACCGATCGCCAAGGGTGCGGTCGTGGACGACCCGACCATCCGCGAGATCGCCGAGACGCACCAGAGGACGCCGTCGCAGGTCACCCTGCGCTGGCACGTCGAGCGCGGCGACATCGTCTTCCCCAAGTCGATGAAGCGCGAGCGCATGGAGGAGAACTTCGCCATCTTCGACTTCAGCCTCACCGAGGACGAGGTCGCACGTATCGGTGGGCTCGACCGGGGCGAGGAGGGCCGCACCGGCCCGAACCCGAACACCTTCGACTACGTCCCCGATTGAGCAGCTGAGCCGGGAGGAGCGCACGGTGCCCAAGACAGCCCAGGCCGACCGGGTCGGGCGAGACGAGATGCTCGCCTTCGTCCGCCCGCGTCACCAGGCCACCCTGGTGACCCGTCGCTCGGACGACTCGCTGCAGATGTCGCCCGTGACGTGCGGGGTCGACGGGTCCGGCCGCGTCGTCGTCTCGACGTACCCGCAACGGGCGAAGGCCGCGAACGCGCGGCGTGACCCCCGCGTCAGCCTCGTCGTCCACAGCGACGACTGGGACGGGCCCTACGTACAGCTCGACGGCTCGGCGGAGGTGCTCGACATGCCGGAGGCGGTGGAGCCGTTGGTGGAGTACTTCCGCTGCATCTCGGGCGAGCACCCGGACTGGGACGAGTACCGCGACGCCATGCGCCGGCAGGGCAAGTCCCTGATCCGCGTCACGGTCGAGCGCTGGGGCCCGGTCGCGACCGGCGGATTCCCGCCCGAGAAGTCCGGCTGACCGGGAGGATGACCGTCATGCGTGGATCGGTCACCGTGTTCATGGACGCCCCACCCGACGTGGTCTGGGACGTCGTCAGCGACGTCACCCGGATCGGCGAGTTCAGCCCCGAGACCTTCGAGGCCGAGTGGGTCGAGGGCTACGACGGGCCGGAGCTGGGCGCCCGGTTCCGCGGACACGTGAAGCGCAACGGCGTCGGGCCGGTCTACTGGAGCGCCTGCAAGGTGACCTCCTGCGAACCGGGTCGGGACTTCGGCTTCGCGGTCTACGGCGGCGGCAAGCGGCTCAACACCTGGCGCTACCGGCTCGAGCCCCGCAACGGTGGGACCGAGGTCACCGAGTCCTACGAGCTGCCGCCGTCGCTGCCGACCCGCGTCTACTGGCTGCTTCTCGGCTGGGCCCGCGGCCGGACCAACGAGAAGGGCATGCGGCAGACCCTCGAACGGGTGCGGGAGGTCGCCGAGCGCGACGCCCGGCAAGCGGACTGAGACTGTGCCACGATGGCTTTCATATGTCGGCACGACTAGAAAGTCGGTCGGCGGGCACAGGTAACTGCGCAGCCAACGAGGACCCTCACGTAGACCCCACAGACGCTCACGAGACCGTCTCGGAAAGGTGAACCCATGTCGAACCAGCCCCCGCCGCCCCCGCCTCCCGGTGACCAGCCCTACGGCAACCAGCCCCCTGGCAACCAGCCCCCTGGCAACCAACCTCCGGGGAACCAGCCCCCCGGCGGCTACCAGCAGGGCGGCTACCCCCAGCAGGGCGGGCAGTACCCGCCGCAGCAGGGCGGGCAGTACCCGCCCCAGGGTGGCGGCTACCAGGGCGGCGGCTACCAGGAGCAGCCCAAGAAGGGCAAGGGCCTGGCCATCGCGGCCCTCGTCCTCGGCGTTCTGGCCCTTCTCTCGAGCCTCACCATCGTCGGCGGCATCGTGCTCGGCCTCATCGGCCTGGTCCTCGGCTTCATCGCCTCGGGCAAGGCGAAGCGTGGCCAGGCTGACGGTCGCGGACTGGCCATCTTCGGCATCGTCCTCAGCATCCTGGGCATCGCGATCTCGGTGCTGCTCGTGGTGGGCGCCCTCAGCTTTCTCAACAGCGAGTCGGGCAAGAACCTGCGGGAGTGCATCAGCAACGCCGGCCAGGACCCGGCTGCCATCGACGAGTGCGAACAAGACTTCAGCGATGAGCTCACCAACTGACGAACCTCGTGGCACCAGCGTCGTCGGCCCGGTCGATCCACAGGATCGGCCGGGCCGTCGGGCCGTCCGGACTTGCTAGCCTCCGGCGTTGTGACCGCCGATCCCGCTAGCCCTGCCGACCCCGCTAGCCCTGCCGATCCTGCCGACACTGCTGGCCCCGTGCTGCACCTCACCGAGGTCGGCGACTCCGGCGACCGCGTCGTGCTCCTCCACGGCCTGTTCGGCCAGGGCCGCAACTTCACCCAGGTCGCCAAGGCACTCGCGCCGGACCTCCGCTCGGTCCTGGTGGACCTGCCCAACCACGGCCGCTCGGCGTGGACCGAGGACCTGGGCTACGAGGCCGTGGCGGCGAGCGTCGCCGCCGTGCTGGGGGAGCGGTACGGCGACCAGGGCCGCTTCCACCTCGTGGGCCACTCCATGGGGGGCAAGGTCGCCATGGTGCTCGCCCTGCGCCACCCCGAGCTGGTGGAACGGCTCGTCGTGGTCGACATCGCCCCAGCGGTGAGCGAGGGGGCGGGGGAGTTCGAGCACCTCCTCGACAGCCTCGCCTCGCTCGACCTCGCCTCCCTGCAACGGCGCGGGGAGGCCGACGAGCAGCTGGCCGGGCTCATCGACGACGAGCGGGTCCGCGGCTTCCTGCTGCAGAACCTGCGCAGCGGCGTCGACGGGTTCCGCTGGCAGGCCAACCTCGAGCTCCTGCGTCGCGACCTCGACGTCATCGGCGGCTTCCCCGACCTCGACGAGTCGTTCGACCGGCCGGTGCTGTGGGTGGCCGGCGAGCGGTCGCCGTACGTCCAGCCCGAGCACGGCGAGACGATGCGGCGACTCTTCCCCAAGGTGCGCTCGGTGACGGTGAAGGGCGCCGGGCACTGGGTGCACTCCGAGCAGCCGGAGGCGTTCGTGACGATCCTCCAGGTCTTCCTGAGCGCCTGAGCCTCTGGCACCATCGCGCAGGTGACCCACACCGCCGACCAGCACGACTTGATCCGGGTGCAGGGCGCCCGCGCCAACAACCTCAAGGACGTCAGCCTCGAGATCCCGAAACGTCGGCTCACGGTGTTCACCGGGGTGTCGGGCTCCGGCAAGAGCTCGCTGGTGTTCGGCACGATCGCCGCGGAGTCGCAGCGGCTGATCAACGAGACCTACAGCGCCTTCCTCCAGGGCTTCATGCCCTCGCTGGCCCGGCCCGAGGTCGACAGGCTCGAGGGCCTGACGACCGCGATCATCGTCGACCAGGAGCGGCTCGGAGCGAACCCGCGGTCGACGGTGGGCACCGCGACCGACGCCCATGCGATGCTGCGGATCCTCTTCAGCCGGCTCGGCGACCCCTACGTCGGACCGCCCACGGCGTTCTCGTTCAACGTGCCGACCCGGCGCGCGTCGGGGGTGATGTCGACCGACAAGGGCGGCCACGTCGAGAAGAACGTGGTGAAGGACGCCGTCTACCTCGGCGGAATGTGCCCGCGCTGCGAGGGCATGGGCAACGTCAGCGACATCGACCTCACCGCGCTGTACGACGACAGCCTCTCGCTGCGCGACGGGGCGTTGAAGGTCCCTGGCTACTCGATGGACGGCTGGTACGGACGCCTCTTCGAGGGCGTCGGGCTGCCCATGGACAAGCCGATCAGCTCGTTCACGAAGAAGCAGCTCGAGACGATGCTCTACTCGCCTCCGACCAAGATCAAGGTCGAGGGCATCAACCTGACCTTCGACGGGATCATCCCCAAGATGCAGAAGTCGATGCTGTCGAAGGACCCGGAGGCGATGCAGCCGCACGTGCGACGCTTCGTGGAGCGGGCCGTGGCCTTCCAACCCTGTCCCGAGTGCGGGGGAGCGCGACTGACTCGTGAGGCGCTCGCGTCGCGGATCGCAGGAGCGAACATCGCCGAAGTGTCGGCCATGCAGATCAGCGACCTCGCCGACTGGGTGCGCGCCCTCGACGAGCCGTCGGTGGCGCCTCTGCTCGCCGGGCTGCAGCACCTGCTCGACTCGTTCACCGGCATCGGGCTGGGCTACCTCTCGCTGGACCGGCCGGCTGGGACGCTGTCGGGAGGAGAGGCCCAGCGCACCAAGATGATCCGGCACCTCGGCTCGTCGCTGACCGACGTCACCTACGTCTTCGACGAGCCCACCATCGGGCTTCACCCGCACGACATCGAGCGCATGAACGCCCTGCTGCTTCAGCTGCGGGACAAGGGCAACACGGTGCTGGTCGTCGAGCACAAGCCGGAGACCATCGCGATCGCCGACCACGTCGTCGACCTCGGGCCGGGCGCCGGCACCGGGGGCGGCACGGTCTGCTTCAAGGGCGACGTCGCCGACCTGCGCTCGAGCGACACCACGACCGGGCGCCACCTCGACGACCGGGCCGCGCTCAAGGACGCCGTGCGGGAGCGCACAGGGGTGATGGAGGTCCGGGGCGCCGCGACCCACAACCTCGTCGGCGTCGACGTCGACGTGCCCCTGGGGGTGCTGTGCGTCGTGACGGGGGTCGCCGGGTCAGGCAAGAGCTCGCTCGTCCACGGGTCGGTGGCCGGGCGCGACGGCGTCGTGGTCGTCGACCAGGGCGCGATCAAGGGGTCGCGTCGGAGCAACCCAGCGACGTACACGGGTTTGCTGGAGCCGATCCGCAAGGCGTTCGCCAAGGCGAACGGCGTCAAGCCGGCGCTCTTCAGCTCCAACTCCGAGGGCGCCTGCCCGACCTGCAACGGCGCGGGGGTGATCTTCACCGAGCTGGGCGTGATGGCCACCGTCGAGTCGCCGTGCGAGGACTGCGAGGGCCGTCGCTTCCAGGCCGCCGTGCTCGAGCACACCCTCGGCGGGCGCAACATCGCCGAGGTGCTGGCGATGTCCGTGGTCGAGGCCGAGACGTTCTTCGCCGACGGCGAGGCCAAGGTGCCGCCGGCCCACGCGATCCTCGACCGCCTCGTCGACGTCGGACTGGGCTACCTGAGCCTGGGCCAGCCGCTGACGACGTTGTCAGGAGGGGAGCGGCAGCGACTGAAGCTGGCCACCCAGATGGCCGAGAAGGGCGAGGTCTACGTGCTCGACGAGCCCACGACGGGGCTGCACCTGGCCGACGTCGAGCAGCTGCTCGGGCTGTTGGACCGTCTGGTCGACTCCGGCAGGTCGGTGATCGTCATCGAGCACCACCAGGCGGTGATGGCCCACGGCGACTGGATCATCGACCTCGGCCCCGGAGCCGGCCACGACGGAGGTCGGGTGGTCTTCGAGGGCACCCCGACCGATCTCGTCGCGGCCCGTTCGACGCTCACCGGTGAGCACCTGGCGGCGTACGTCGGGCCGGTTGCTGCGCATAGCCGGTGAGCGCCGGTGAGATCCACCACACAGCACCCGGTCGCCGTTCACGTGCACGACCGGGTCGCCCACGTTCACCCACACCAGCGTCTCGAGCTCGCAGCGGACACAGTGGTGAGGGCCGGGTGCTCGCCCGGGTCCACACGATGCCGGTGACCGACGCGGACTCGTTGACCGTCGTGACCCGCCCGCCCCCAGAACCGCCGATAATGCACATTATGTCAGGCGACACCGACGAAGGCCCACTCCCGGCCCACCGCCCCAGCGGGTGCTGCCCTGGGGTGCGTGACACGATTGAGGCGTGCTGCGCGCTGTCATCTTCGACCTCGACGACACCCTGGTCGACCACACGTCGGCGGCGGACGAGGCGGTTGTGGCGTGGGCGCGTGCACTGGGCGCTGACCACGCGCTTGCCAGCGCTCGTTGGGCAGACGCCACCGCGATCCACTACGCACGCTACCTGCGCCACGAGCTGACCTTCGCCGAGCAGCGCCGCCGGCGGGTCTGCGACTTTCTCGGGCGCGACCTCGACGACGAGCGCGCTGACGCGCACTTCGCCGACTATCTCGCGTGCTACGAGGCGGCGTGGCGCCCCTTTCACGATGCGGTCCCGGCGCTGCGTCGTGCCCGCGCGGCCGGCCTCGCCGTGGGTGTGTTGACGAACGGTGACGCGGCACAGCAGCGCGCCAAGGCTGAGCGCACCGGCCTCGCCCCGGAGATCGACGTCCTCGTCGCCTCCTCGGAGCTGCCGGCGGGCAAGCCCGACCCGCATGCCTTTCTCCACGCCGTACGGCTGCTCGGGATCGCTGCCGCGGAGGCGCTCATGGTGGGTGACTCGTTGAGCGACGACGTGCGCGGCGCGGTGTCGGCAGGGCTGCCGGCGGTCCTGCTCGACCGCCACGGACGCCACCCGGCGGCCGACGTACGACGCGTCAGGTCGCTGGACGACATCGTGACGTACGCATAATTGTTGGTCTGACTACATAGCGGAACGCCGGAGGAGATCCCATGAGAGCGACGTCGTGAGCGGGCCGCTGCACCGGCCGTACCCGCCGGAGACCTACCGGGGCACGACCGGTGAGGTCAGTGCCTGGGCGCACCGGCCCGGCGGTGAGCCCGACACCCGCTCTCGCAACGGCGTGACCTGCGAGTACCTCGCGACAGGCGACCAGACCCGCGGCCGGTTCGGCCTCTACCGGTGGACCTTCGGCCCCGGCGAGTCCGGGCCCGACCCGCACTTCCACAGGACCATCTCCGAGCAGTTCTACGTGCTCAGCGGGTCGGTCCGCATCTTCGACGGCCGCACGTGGGTGGAGGCGGGGCCCGGTGACTTCGTCTACGTGCCCGAGGGTGGCATCCACGGCTTCCGGGGCAGCGACCACGCCCAGATGCTGCTGCTGTTCGCTCCCGGGGGTCCCCGTGAGGACTACTTCGAGACCCTCGCTCGCGGTGAGGCCATGAGCGAGCAGGAGCGCACCGACTTCATGCTCCGCCACGACACGTGGTGGGTGGACGCCGACGCACGCTGACGTTCACGACACAGGCAGCTCGGCGAACGCACGCTTCATGTCCTTGTACCAACCCATCGAGCGCTTCGGGTGCCGCCAACGCGTCCTCATCGCCTCACGCGCCTCCTGGTGGCTCGCGTCGCCGGTCTTCTCGGCCTCCTTGAGGTGGCGGTCCTGCGCGTTGATCACGTCGTCCGCGGTCTCGCCGCGGTGCTCGAGGTCGCACGGACCTCCCAGCTGCTGACAGGTCATGGTCTTCACGGGTCTGCTCCTTCTCTCGGGTCGGGCTTCTGCAGGGTTGACGACCGGCGACGGTGGGGTGTGACGGTCCGCGCGCTCAGGTACGTCGCTCGCCCCCGTCGCGGCGCGCGACGCCGGCCAGGACCTCGGGTGCGGCGCGGAAGGTGATGCCGTGGACGCGGCCGTCGACCACGTCGAAGTCGAAGACGACCCGGGCCTGCCCGCGCTGGAACCACGCCGCCCCGGGCCGGTCCCCCACGAGCACCGGGAGCGCCGCCCGGGCGCTTCCGTTGAAGAACGACGCCGTGTGCTGCGCGCCGACGATGCGGTCCGGCGTCCCCAGCAGCCGGGCGGCCTCGTCGGCCGACACCTGCACGTCGGGGGCCAGCAGGGTCAGCAGCCGCTCGAAGTCGCCCTCGCGGGCGGCGGCCATGAACGCGTCGACCACCTCCCACCGCGCCAGCTGGTCCTCCTGCTGCGGCTGGCCGATCCGGGCACGCGCCCGGGAGGCGAGCTTGCGGGCCGCCACCGGGGTGGTGTCCAGCAGGTCCGCGATGGTGGTGAACTCGAAGCCGAAGCTGTCGTGGAGCACGAACGCCACGCGCTCGCGGGGAGGCAGCCGGTCGAGGACGACCTGGAGCGCGACCCCGACCGAGTCTGCGAGGGCGACCGCCTCGGACGGGTCGACCGGGTGCGACGCGGAGCCGACCGGCTCGCCGTCGGGGTCGGCCTCGGGCACGGGGGTCCGCGCTCGCAGGCGGTCCAGGCACAGTCGGGTCGTCACGGTCGTCAGCCAGCCCGGCAGGTTCTCGATCTCGTCGCCGGCCGCGTCGGTCCCCTGGGCACGGTGCATCCGCAGCCACGCCTGCTGGACGACGTCCTCGGCCTCACCGCGGTCCCCGAGGAGCTGGGTGGCCAGCCCCAGCAGCCGGGGCCTCTCCCCCTCGAACCGTGCTGTCGCGTCCATGACGTCCACCTTCCGTCGTACCCGGGTTCTCTCGCCCTCTCCCCCTGACGCACCGCGTCGCTCCGGTGTGACCGTCGAGGCGGCTCCGGTCAGAGCCGGTCGACGTTCGCGCGCACGAACTCCCGCATGTAGGGGATGGTGAAGTCCACGTAGCCGCGCCGCGTCGGCTCGATGATGCCGGCCACGATGAGCCGGCTGCGGTAGCGCGACACGTAGCCGTGGTCGCGCCCCAGGCGACGCTCGACGTCCGCGATCGACGACTCCCCCACGTCCTCGACCATCACCTTCACGAACGCCCGGTCGGTCTCGGACAGGTCGTTGAGCGCGGGCTCGTGCACGAGCGCGCCGACCTCGCGCAACGACGCCGCGACGGCCACCGCGACGTGGTCCTCGGTGATCTCCTCCGCGGTCGGGTCCTGGCGCCACGCCTGGTCGCCCACCAGCTGCACCAGGAAGGGATAGCCGTACGTCGCTGCTGCCGCACGGCTGAGCGCCACGGCTCCGATCCGCCGTCCGTGGGTCTCGACCGGCACCCGCAGCGCCTCCTCGGCCGCCACCGGCGTGAGCGGCTCGAGCACGTAGCGCCGGGCCCGGCGCAGGAAGGTCGAGACGTCCTCGCTCAGCAGGTCCTGGACGGCGGCCGGCAGACCAGCTGCCGCGAACGCGACGGGGCGCTCCTCGCGGAAGGCGTGCTGGACCACGGCGCCCAGCTGGGCCACGTCGTCCCGCGCACGCCTGCTGTGGACCTCGTCGAGGGTGACGAGCAGGCCGGTGCCGTGGCGGTCGAGCTCGTCGGTGAGGGCGTTCAGCTGCGTCCGGAGACCCCCGGGCGACTCTGCGGGCGGAAGCTCGAAGTCCACTCCCCCGAGATTCGCGGGCAGGTGCACCCCGGCGACCCGACGGTGCTCGCGCGGGCCCTGACGCAGCAGGTCCGCCAGCTCGGGCAGCGCCTCACCGGTGAGACGGTCGAGGAGCCCGGGGGTGGCGGTCTCCGAGACCACCACCCAGCCCCGCTCGCGCGCCACCGCCTCGCTCTCGTTGAGCATGACCGTCTTGCCGATCCCCCGGTTGCCGGTGAAGAGGGCGGCGCGTCCGCGTGCCCCCGGACCGGAGTCGAGCGCGTCGGCGAACTCGGCGACGATCGCGTCGCGGCCGGCGACGGTGGGCGGGTTGGTGCCGAAGGAGGGACGGAAGGGACTACGAGCCATCCTGCGAGTCTTTCATCATTCTTCATCAAACGGTAGATACTTCATCATGTTTCATCGACCGGACGCCCCTCGCCCCGGGACCCGAGTTGGGGCGGGTCCGGACAATGGTGCCGTGAGCCGCGACGCCTCTGACTTCACCTACGACAACAGCACCGGCCGAGGGCCGGGCCGGGTCGTGCGCACGCTGGGGCTGGTGCTGCCGGGCGTCCGTCGCGTCCAGCGCCAGGTCGCGCCGTACGCCGCCGCGTGGACGGAGCGCAACCGGCAGAGCCTCGCGACGCCCGGTCCGCACTGGTTCGTGCTCGGCGACTCGATGTCCCAGGCCGTCGGCGCCTCGCGCTTCGACGCCGGCTGGGTCGACCAGCTGGCTCGTCGCCTGTCCTCCGCCGTCGACGTGCCCCCGGTCGTCAACCTGTCGGCAACGGGCGCCCGGACGCCCGATCTCGTCGCGCAGCAGCTGCCGGCGCTCCAGGCGCTGGGACCGGGACCCGACGACCTGGTGACGGTGCTCATCGGTTCGAACGACCTCTTCGCGGGACGGGTGTTCCGTGACGGCCTGCCCGACGCGTTCGCCGCCATGGTGCAGCTCCTCCCCCGCGGCTCGGTCGTCGCCTCCCTCCCCCAGCCACGCGCGGCAGCCACCGAGGCCAACCGTCATCTCGAGGCCGCAGCGGAGGCGGGCCACCTCCAGCTGGTCGACATGCGGGCGTCGGGCCCGAGCACCTGGCGGGGTCGGGTCGCCGAGGACCGCTTCCACCCCAACGACGCCGGCTACGCAGCGATCGCCGACGCCTTCGAGCCCGCGGTGCGTCGCGGGTTGACGGGCGACCGCGTGTGAGCGTGTCACCTGTCTCCCGCCGACCCGCCGCCGCTCAGGCGAGTCGGAGGAACTCGAGGTGTCCCTCGTAGTGGTCGAGGCAGTCGTGGATGACCTGCGTCGTGGAGTACCCCATCACGTCGTAGTCCTGGCCGCCACCGATGGTGTGCACCTCCAGGCGGGCGTACTTGTCGCGGTCGCCGATCATCCGACCGCCGTACGTCGGCACCGGGGACTCGTGGACCTGCACCCGGTAGACGAACGGGTCGTCCTCTGCCACGGTGCGCAGCTCGACCCAGGCCAGCCCGCCGTCCTCGTCGTCGACCCCGCTCCCCGCGACTCGAGTGACCTGGGTGGGCACGCCCCGCTCCTCCAGCTCGTGAGCGACGTCGGTGAGCGCGGGTTGCACCACGGCGTCGAGGTAGGCCGTTGCCGACTCGACGTCGACGAAGTTGACCGCGCGGGCCAGGCGGGCCTTCCACGACGAGTCGACGTGACCGTCTCGCTCGGCGATCGGGTCGCGGCCCGCGGTGACCACGGGGAACCCGCGTGGCATGCTCCCGGCGCGCCGACCCTCGACCCGCAGCGCCTTGAGCAGGCCGAGCATCACCAGCACGATGACGAAGGCGAAGGGCAGACCGAAGATCACCGTGGCGTACTGCAGCGCGTAGATGCCTCCCACCGACAGCACCGCGATCGTCAGGAGTCCGGTGGCCGAGGCCCACACGATGCGCAGCCAGGGCGCCGCGTCGTCCTGCACCGAGCGCAGCTCGGACGAGAGGTTGCCCATCACCAGGGCGCCCGAGTCGGCTGACGTGACGTAGAAGAGCAGGCCCACGAAGACGGAGACGGCGATCACGACACCGGAGAGCGGGTAGTCCTGGAGCAGGGTGTAGAAACCCGCCTCGGGAGAGGCCAGCGCTGCGTCGGCGAACGCGTCGTCGCCACCACGGATCCGGTCGAGGGCGGCGTTGCCGAAGATCGAGATCCACATGACGATGTAGGTGAAGGGGATGATCATCGTCCCGGCGACGAACTGCCGGATCGTCCTGCCGCGTGAGATGCGGGCGAGGAACAGTCCCACGAAGGACGCCCAGGCGATCCACCAGGCCCAGAAGAACAGCGTCCACAAGGACATCCACTCGGCCGCGTCCCTCGAACGCGAAGGTCTCCATGGTCTTGCGGGGGAACGTCTGCGCGTAGTCGCCGATGTTCATGACGACGGCGTTGAGGATGAAGCTGGTACGTCCCGTCAGCAGGACGAAGGCGGCGAGGCCGAGCGCCAGGATGACGTTGAGCTGCGACAGGAGACGGATCCCGCGGTCCACGCCCGTCGTGGCCGAGACGGCGGCCATCGCCACGGCCAGGACGACCAGGCTGATCTGAGCACCGAGGCCGACGGGCACGTCGAACAGGACGTTGAGCCCCTGGTTGAGGAACACCACCCCGATGCCCAGGCTGGTCGCGACCCCGAAGATGGTGCCGAGCACCGCGGCGGTGTCGACGGCGTGACCCAGTCCGCCGTCGACGCGGCGCCCGAAGATCGGGAAGAGCGCCGAGCGCACGGCGAGCGGGAGGTTCAACCGGTAGGTGAAGTAGCCCAGCGCCATCCCCATCAACGCGTAGAGGCCCCAGCCCGACAGCCCGTAGTGGAACAAGGTCCACACCGTCGCGTCGCGGGCTGCCGCGATGGTCTCGGGGTCGCCGGACGGGGGCACCATGTACTGGCTGACGGGCTCAGCGACCGCGTAGAACATCACGTCGGTGCCGATCCCGGCGGCGAAGAGCATCGAGGCCCAGGCGAAGG
Organism: uncultured Actinomycetota bacterium; assembly: GCA_963721555.1. GTDB lineage: Bacteria > Actinomycetota > Actinomycetes > Propionibacteriales > Nocardioidaceae > Marmoricola_A. The sequence continues at coordinate 1,211,068 of CAVRJU010000009.1, forward strand.
TGGAGAACTGCGGCTTGGAGTGGTCGGGACCGAGCTTGATGGAGCCGTAGCGAGAGATCGCCAGGTAGAGCACGAAGGCCAGAACGGTCGTGGTCAGCAGCACGTAGAACCACCCGAACCACCCCACGACCTGGCCCACCGCCTCGCCGATGACCCTCTCGGCCTGGTCGGGCGCGGCGATCGCCCAGGTCGCCATGACCAGGACCCCGATCACGGCCGAGAAGAACACCGGCTTGCGGATCGGTGGTCCGTCGGTGAGGAACGCCCACCGGCCCTTCTCGACGACGGGATCGGCTGCCCTGGTGGTCGTCATGGCGGTCTCCTCAGCTCCGGCGGCGCAGGCACACCTGACCCGGACGGGTGTCGCTCACCACATCATGGACCCAGCGGCCCCCTCGCGTCAGCCCCGGCTGGAAGCCTCGACCTCGGCACTGACCTGGTCCTCGGACTTCCCGCGGAACTTGCGGAAGCTGTAGACGATCATGCCCAGCGCGATGAAGGCCGAGCCGATGAGCGTGCCACCGGTCCCCCAGCCACCCACGAGCCAGTAGTCGTCCTCGAGCGGCCACCACGCAGGGGCCGGCGGCCGGATCCCCCAGTAGATGCCGAGCCCGACGAGCCACATGACACCGAGCAGCGAGGCGATGATGCGGGGCCAGGTCTGGACGCTGTCGGCCGCGGCCTTCTTGGCCGCCCTCTCCACCGGGCGGACCCGACGCTCGGCCCACTCGTACTGCTGCGACAGCACGGCGAGGCCGGCGAAGAGCGCCAGCAGGCCTGGACCCGGCAGGATGAGGGCAGCGATGCCGACCAGGACCAGGCTCCAGCCGACGACCTCGAGGACGATGCGGCGCGCCGCGTCTTTGCCACTCATGGGCTCACCCTGACAGATGTCGTGAAATCCGTCAGGGTGCCGAGGCGTGGCGTCCTCAACGCTTCGACTGCCTCGACTCCTTCCTCACCCGCCGCCGCAGCTGGAGGATCCGCAGGGAGCCCGCCATCACGGCGATGAGCAGCCCGGCAGCCGTGGCGATGAGCAGCGTGGCCGCGAGCGGGGCGGTGCCGTTCCAGCTCAGGAAGGCGACCTCGACGTCTTGGGTGTTCTGCAGCACGAAGATCGCCAGCAGCGCGAGCAGCAGCACGAGGACCACGACGAAGACCCACGCGCCGCTCGCACGGGAACCACGCAACGGGTCCTTGTGGTCGCTCCCCGCCTTGCCCGCGTCCGAGGACGTGGACGGGGTGGAGGAGGTCGACGCGGCCGAGGGACCGGTCGCACCTCCGGCCGACCCGGCGGCAGGCGGGGTGGACCCGCCGGTGGACGTCGCGGGGTCGGTCGTGTGCTCGCTCATGACGCTCCTGTGACAGATGTGTCTACGCCGTAAGCCTCCCCGGACGACCGCAACCGAAACGCTGCCGGGGTCGCTCGCGCCGTGACGACGCTCCCCGGACCATGCTGGCGCGCGAACCTGGTCCGAGTCATCTGCCGGGCTAGGCTCGTCACATGAAGCTGGCGCGCCGTCCCGGGCCCACCGTCCGCGTCCGCGTGCGGGAGTACGCCGAGGGCCGGTGGCGTCGTCGTGAGGACCGGCTCGCGACCGAGGAGCCGCTGGAGATCCGTCTGGCCTGGCCCGGCCGCCCCGCTGAGAGGGTCGGCGTCACCATGCGCACGCCCGGGCACGACTTCGAGCTCGCCGCCGGGATGATGGCCGGCCAGGGCGTGCTCGCCGGGACCGAGCTGGCCCGCGTGGCCTACTGCACCGACGTGACGCTCGCGCCGGAGGAGGAGTTCAACGTCGTCACGGTCACCCTCGCCGCGCCCCCCCTGGCACCGCCCAGCGTGCGCACGAGCACCCTGCTGGCCACCTCCTCCGCGTGCGGCGTCTGCGGCACCGAGAGCATCGACGAGGTGCTGACCCTGGCCGGGCGCCGCGCCGCCTCCGACGGGCGTGACCCGGGTGACGACAGGGGTGCCGAGAAGGATCCTGCCCGACGTGACGCAGGAGCTGACGCCGGGGAGCCCGACCACCCGCTCCTCTCCCCCGACCTCCTCCAGGCCCTGCCGGCCCGGTTGCGCGAGCACCAGCGGGTGTTCGCCAGCACGGGCGGGCTCCACGCGGCTGCGGCCGTCGACGCGACCGGCCGGTTGAGCGAGGTCCGCGAGGACATCGGTCGCCACAACGCCATGGACAAGGTGATCGGCGCACGCGTGCTGGCCGGTCAGGATCCCGGCGTGCCCGTGATGCTCGTGAGCGGTCGGATCGGCTTCGAGCTGGTCCAGAAGGCGGCCGTCACCGGGATCGGGGCCCTGGTCGCCATCGGAGCCCCGTCCTCGCTCGCGGTGCGGCTGGCCGAGGAGGCCGGCGTCGGGCTGGTGGGCTTCCTCAGCGCGCGACGCTTCGTGGTCTACGTCGACCCCGGTCGCTCCGGCGTGTGAGACGCATTCTGTCGGCAGGTCTCCCTACGGTCTGAGGGTGCGCATCCTCCACACCTCCGACTGGCACCTGGGACGTTCGTTCCACGGTGTCGACCTGCTGCCCGCGCAGGCGACTTATCTCGATCACCTGGTCGAGACGGTGCGCGACGAGCAGGTCGACCTGGTGCTGGTCTCCGGCGACGTCTACGACCGGGCGCTGCCGCCGGTCGACGCCGTGGAGCTCTTCTCGTCCACCCTGGCGCGGCTCGCGGGCCTCCGCACCCGCGTGGTCGTGACCAGCGGCAACCACGACTCCGCCATCCGCCTGGGCGTCCACGCCGAGCTGGCCGACGCCGCCGGCATCCACCTGCGCACCCGCTGGCAGGACGTCGGCACCCCGGTGGTGGTCGAGGACCGGCACGGCCCCGTCGCCGTGCACGGCCTGCCGTACCTCGAGCCCGACGCCGTACGCCAGGCCTGGCAGCTGCCCGCCCGCTCCCACGAGGCGGCCCTCCGCGCCGCCATGGACCGGGTGCGTGCCGACCTCGACACCCGCGACGCCCGCTCGGTGGTGATGGCGCACGCCTTCGTCGCCGGCTCCCCGGACCAGGGCGAGCGGATGCGCTCCGACAGCGAGCGCGACATCTCCGTGGGCGGAGTCCAGCTGGTGCCGACCTCGGTGTTCGCCCAGGTGTCCTACACCGCCCTCGGCCACCTCCACGGAGCCGCGAGCCTCTCGGACCAGGTGCGCTACAGCGGCTCGCCGCTGGCCTACTCCTTCTCCGAGGCCGGACGCACGAAGGGTGGCTGGCTCCTCGAGCTCGGTGCCGACGGCCTCGAGCGGGCGGACTTCGTGCCGGCGCCGGTCCACCGTCCGGTGGCGACCCTGCGCGGCGGGATCGAGGACCTGCTCGGCGACGCCGCGCACGCCGAGGTCGAGGGCGCGTGGCTTGCGGTCACCCTGACCGACGCCCGCCGGCCGGAGCACGCCATGGACCGCTTGCGCGCCCGGTACCCCCACACGTTGACCCTGGCCTTCGACCCCGAGGGCGAGCGCGCCCCCCGACCGCTGGTGGTCCCCCACGTCAGCGGGCGCAGCGACCTCGACGTCGCGCTCGGCTTCGTCGCCGAGGTGCGCGACCTCGAGCCCACCACGGAGGAGGCGCTCCTGCTGCGGCTGGCCTGCGAGTCCTGCCTCGCGGGTGAGGACCCCGACGCCGATCCCGGGGCCGACCACCGGCTCGACCTCGTGGGTGGCGCCGGCGCGAGCCCGCCCCGGAGCGCCCGTGGGGTGGCCGGATGAGGTTCCACCGGCTCAGCGTCACCGCGTTCGGCCCCTACGCCGGGACCGAGGTCATCGACTTCGAGTCCCTCAACGCCGCCGGCATCTTCCTCATGACCGGCAAGACCGGCGCCGGCAAGACGAGCCTGCTCGACGCGGTCTGCTTCGCGCTCTACGGCGTCGTGCCGGGCGACCGCGGCGTGAAGTCGCTCCGCTCCCACCACGCGCCGGCCGACGCCCGCCCCGAGGTCGTCCTCGAGCTCACCCTGGGCGAGAGACGCCTGCGGATCCACCGCACCCCGGAGTGGCAGCGTGCGAAGAAGCGCGGCACCGGGACGACCAGGGAGCAGGCCGCCGCTCGGCTCGTCGACCTCACCGACGGTCACGAGCGGCTCGTCTCCCACCGGATCCAGGAGGTCGGTCACGAGCTGCGCGAGCTGCTGGGCATGACCTCGGAGCAGTTCATGCAGGTGGTGCTGCTGCCTCAGGGTCGGTTCCAGACCTTCCTGCGCGCGACCAGCGACGAGCGGCAGCAGGTCCTGCAGACGCTCTTCGCCACCCAGCGGTTCTCCCGCATCGAGGACTGGATGCACGACGAGGCCCGACGCCTGCGCGAGCGGTCCACCGACGGCGAGCGCCGGGTCGCGCACCTCCTCGGCGCCCTGTCCAACCGGGCCGGCGTCCCGGTGCCCGACGTCCTGACCGACCTCGCACGCGGCGACGTCGACGCCCTCAGCCAGGAGGCCGCCTCCTGGGCCGCGACGGTCGTGACCGCCGCCGCCGACCGAGCCGCGGCCGCCACCCGGGACGCCGACGAAGCGCAGCGCGTGCTCACCGATCTCGAGACCCGGCTGGCGCGGGCCGAGCGGGAGAGTCCCGCAGCACGCCGCCGGGACGAGGCCCTGCGCATCCTCGCCGCCCTGGAGGACCGCGCCGACGAGCTGGCCGAGGCCCGGGCCGGCCTGGCCGCGCACGCACGCGCCGCGGCCGTCGCCCCGCTCGCCGACTCCCTCGACACCCTCGACCGCGCCCTCACCGAGGCGCGGTCCGGCGCTGCCCGCCGCCGCAGTGCGCTGCGCGCCCATCTCGGCCCCGCCGTCGCCGGCGACGCGGGCGACGTCAACGACCTGGGTGCTCGCCGCGACGCCCTGCTCAGCCGGCTCGCCGAGCTGCGGAGGCTCGCCCCGCTCGCGGACGAGGTCGTGGAGAAGCGCACCCTCCTCGACCTCGCACGTGCGACCGTCGGCGAGCACACCACCGACCTGGAGGCGCTGGCGACCGAGATGGCCGCGCTGCCCCTCCGCCGCTCGGCGCTGGTCGCGGCCCTGGACGAGGCGCGGGACCGCGCCGCGGGCCAGGACGGCCTCGTGCGCGAGGTCGCCGCAGCACGCCGCCGCCACGAGGCCGCGGCGGCCGTCCCTGCCGCCCGCGTCGAGGCCGAGCGCCTGGCTGCCCTCGCCCTGACGGCCCGCGAGGACGCCGCTACGGCGCACGAGGAGCACCTGGCCCTGTTCGAGCGCCGCCTGCACGGCATGGCCGACGAGCTCGCCCGGCAGCTGGAGCCGGGCGAGCCGTGCAGCGTCTGCGGCAGCCGGGAGCACCCGGCCGTCGAGGCCCCGGAACACGCGCACGACGAACCGACCCTGCCCCTCAGCGTCTCGCTGCTGCCCAGCCGTCCGGCGGCCGTGGTCACCGAGGCCGACCAGGCCGCCTCCCTGACCCGGCACGCCCGGGCGCAGGAGCGGGCGGACGTCGCGCGCAGCACCGCCGACGCCGCCGGCACGGCGCTGGCGCTGCTCGAGCTGCAGGCCGAGGACCGCTCCGAGGCCGAGGCCGAAACCGAGCTGGAGGCGGCGCGCACCGCACTCGTCGCGGCAGAGGCGGCCACGGTCGAGGTGCCCGACCTGGTCGCGCAGCTGGACGCGGTGGAGCACGAGCAGACCCGCTCGGCTGCGACCCGCGAGGGGCTGCTGCAGGCACGTCGCGAGCACGAGCTCCGAGCGGACCGTCTGGCCGAGGAGATCACGGCGCAGGAGCAGGTGCTCACCGCCGCGACCGCCGGCCACACCTCGGTGGAGCAGGCGCTGACCCACGAGCAGCGCACCTTGCGTCTGGTCGAGGCGGTCCTGGCCGCCGCGCAGGAGGTGGCCGGGCTGGAGGGCCGGCGCGCCACCGCCGCCACCCAGGCCCGCGACCTGGCCGTGGCCCACGGGTTCGACGACCTCGACGACGCCCGGGCGGCCCTGCTGCCGCCCGACCAGGTCGAGCTGCGCACCCGGTTGGTGGACGAGCTCGACCGGGTCGCGGAGAAGGCGCGCCACACGCTCGAGGACCCCGAGGCCCGCGCCGTCCTGGCGTCGCTCGACGGGCGCACCCCCGAGGACCCCACGACCCTCGGCTCGCTCGCAGCGCAGGCCCGGGCCCGCGCAGCCCGGGTCTCGGACCTGCGCGCGACCACCACCGACGCCGGCGGCGCCCTCACCAGGCTCGCCGAGGACCTCACCACCGCCCTCGCCGCGTGGGCCCCCCACCAGGCCCGCCACGCCACGGCCGACCGGCTGGCACGCCTCGTGCGCGGCATGGGCAGCGACAACCAGCTCCAGATGCGCCTGTCGTCGTACGTGCTCGCCACACGCCTCGACCAGGTCCTCGACGCCGCCAACGAGCGGCTGGCCCAGATGCGCGACCACCGCTACGAGCTGCGGCGCACCTCCGAGGGCCGCGGCGGCACGCGCGTCGGACTCGGCCTCGAGGTCCTCGACGCCTGGACCGGCGAGGCCCGCGACGCCGCCACGCTGAGCGGTGGCGAGACCTTCGTGGTGTCCCTCGCCCTCGCGCTCGGGCTGGCCGACGTCGTGGGCGAGGAGTCCGGCGGCACCCGCGTCGACACGCTCTTCGTCGACGAGGGCTTCTCCGCCCTCGACCCCGACACCCTCGACGACGTCATGGACCGCATCGACGCGCTGCGGGCCGGGGGCCGTACCGTCGGGGTGGTGAGCCACGTCAGCGAGCTGCGCACCCGCATCCCCACCCAGCTGCACGTCGAGTCCTCCCGCGCGGGCTCGACCGTACGGATGGCCAGCACCGTCGCGTGAGCGAGGAGATCCGCCCCCTCGCGGTGATCGACATCGACGGTGTGCTCGCCGACGTCCGCCACCGGGTCCACCACCTCGAGCGGCCCGCGCCCGACTACCGCCGGTTCTTCGCGGCGGCTCCCCGCGATCCCCTGCTGAGCCAGGGCAGCGACGTCGCGCACCGGCTCGCCGAGGTCTGCGAGATCGTGTACCTCTCCGGTCGGCCCGAGTACTGCCGCCGCGACACCCTCGCCTGGTTCACCCGGCACGGTCTGCCGTCGGGCGAGCTCCACCTGCGACCGAACCGCGACTACCGTCCGGCCCGCCTCTACAAGGTCGAGGTGCTCCGCGGTCTGCGCCGGCGAGCCCCCGTGTCCGTGGTCGTCGACGACGACCCCGACGTCATCGCCGCCGTCACCGCGGCGGGGTTCGACGTCCTGCCCGCCACCTGGCTGGGCGCCGACGACGCAGCGGAGACGCTGCACCGCGCCCAGGAGCGCGACGGGCGCACCTGAGCCGCCGACCGTGCGAGCTGCTCAGGCCCGTCGCGGGACCCCGCCCGGGATCGGCGCCGACGGGTCGTACGGCGTCCGCGTGAGCACGAACGTCGAGCAGCGCAGGTGGCCGACCGAGCCGTCCTCCCGGCGGACCGGCGTCAGGTGCTCCCCGTGGTGGTAGCCGCTGGTCCCCACCAGCGCCCCGTCCTGCAGGCGGAACGTGGAGCCGCCGGCCGAGCCCTCGAGCGGTCCCAGCACGACCCGGCGACCGTCCCACCAGCACGCCCGAGGCGTGTTGCCCCAGTACCAGACGCCCAGCACCTCCGACACCTCCCGCGGCACCCGCGTCGTGGGACGCCAGGTCGCCGGCATCGTCGGCTCGGCCTGCTCGAGCGTGTCCAGCAGCCGTCCGGCCACCCGGTCGGGGACCAGTCCGGTGGTGCTGTTGGCCAGCACCACCACGCCGGTGCGTCGGGGCCGGTCGACCAGCAGGCAGGCCTGGAAGCCGGGCATCGAGCCGGTGTGCCCCACCCGGACGCCCGATCCTCCGGGCACCAGGCGCACCCCGAGGCCGTACCCCGAGTCGAGTCCGTCGGCGCCCGTGCCGGACTGCAGCGAGACCATCTCCTCGACCGTGTCGGCGAGCAGCACCTCGTCGTGACCGCCGATCAGGAAGTCGGCGAAGGTCGCCAGGTCCAGCACGGTGCTCCACACCTGGCCGGCGGGTGCCATGGCCCGCGTGTCCGTCGCCGGCTCGGTCACCAGCTCTCCCGACCACGGGTGCACCGAGTAGCCGCGCGCGTGCGGGTCGAACGGGTCGTAGCTGGTGCGCAGCATGCCCAGCGGCTCGAGCACCAACGAGGCCAGGCACTCCCACCAGGTGCGGCCCCGCAGGCGGGCCACCACCTCGCCGAGCAGGCCGTAGCCCACGTTGCTGTAGTGGTGGGTGCGGCCCGGCTCGAAGGGCCCGACCGCCGGGAGCTCGGCCACCAGCTCGGCGAAGGACCGGCCCGGGCTGCGCTCCCACCACGGGCCCGCCGGCTCCGCCGGCAGCCCGGAGCTGTGGGTGAGCAGCGAGCGGATGGTCAGCGGGACGCCCCGCACCTCCGGGAGGTACGTCGAGACCGGGTCGTTGAGCGCGAGCAGGCCCTCGTCCCGCAGCTGCATGACCAGCACCGCGGTCATCGTCTTGGTGATCGAGCCGATGCGGTACTGCAGGTCCGCCGGCGTCAGCCCGGGCTCCCCGGTGGCCTCACCGCGGCTCTCGCGCCAGGCCAGCCCGCCGTCACGGGTCAGCACCCCCGACACCGAGGGCAGGCGTCCGAGCGCCTGCTCCTCGGCGAGGACGGCGAGCAGCCGTCGTGCGGTCGACTCGGTCACCAGGCCCATGGGGCTCAGTCTTGCGCAAACGCCTCGGGCGGGGGGCAGGCACAGACCAGGTTGCGGTCGCCGTACGCCTGGTCGATGCGTCCGACCGGCGGCCAGTACTTGTCGGGGTCGTAGCCGGTGGGGAACGCCCCGAGCTCGCGCGGGTAGGGCCGGTCCCAGTCGGCCACCGCCAGCACCTGGGCGGTGTGGGGGGCGTGGCGCAGCGGCGACTCCGTCGCGTCCCACTCCCCCGCCTCCACCCGGCGGATCTCCTCACGGATGGCGATCATCGCGTCCACGAAGCGGTCCAGCTCGGCGAGGTCCTCGGACTCCGTCGGCTCCACCATCAGGGTCCCTGCCACCGGGAAGCTCATCGTCGGGGCGTGGAAGCCGTAGTCGACCAGCCGCTTCGCGACGTCGTCGACGCTGACGCCCGAGCGCTTCGAGATCTCGCGCAGGTCGAGGATGCACTCGTGGGCGACCAGGCCGCCGTGCCCGCGGTAGAGCACCGGGTAGTGGTCGGCGAGGCGCTTGGCGACGTAGTTGGCGCTGAGCACCGCCACCGAGGTGGCCCGGGTCAGCCCCTCGGCGCCCATCATCCGCACGTAGGCCCACGAGATCGGCAGGATCCCCGCCGAGCCGTACGGCGCCGCGCTGATCGGCCCGATGCCCTCGCGGCGGTCGGCGTCGGGGTGGTCCGGGTGGCTGGGCAGGTACGGCGCCAGGTGCTCACGCACCGCGACCGGGCCGACCCCGGGGCCACCGCCGCCGTGGGGGATGCAGAAGGTCTTGTGGAGGTTCAGGTGCGACACGTCGCCGCCGAACTCCCCCGGCCGGGCGTGCCCGAGGAGCGCGTTGAGGTTCGCCCCGTCGACGTACACCTGACCACCGTGCTCGTGCACGACGCGGCACAGCTCGGTGATGCCGTCCTCGTAGGCACCGTGGGTCGAGGGGTAGGTGACCATGATCGCGGCCAGGTCGTCGGCGTGCTTCTCGCACTGCGCCCTCAGGTCGTCGAGGTCGACCGCGCCGTCCGGGGCGGCCTTGACGACGGTCACCGTCATGCCGGCCATGATCGCCGAGGCGGCGTTGGTGCCGTGCGCCGAGGACGGGATCAGGCAGACCCTGCGCTGCTCGTCGCCGCGGGCCCGGTGGTAGCCGCGGATGGCCATGAGCCCGGCCAGCTCGCCCTGCGAGCCCGCGTTGGGCTGGATGCTGACCCGGTCGTAGCCGGTGACGGTGGCCAACCAGGCCTCGAGCTGCTCGACGAGCGCGTGGTAGCCCGCGGCGTCCTCGGCCGGCGCGAACGGGTGCAGGTTCGCGAACCCGGGGAGGCCGATGGCCTCCATCTCGGTGGTGGCGTTGAGCTTCATCGTGCACGAGCCCAGCGGGATCATGCCCCGGTCCAGCGCGTAGTCGCGGCGCGACAGCCGGGCGAGGTAGCGCAGCATCGCGGTCTCGGACCGGTGTGAGGAGAAGACCTCGTGGGTCAGGTAGTCGGTGGTCCGGCGCAGCGACTCGGGCAGGCGCAGCACCTGCTCCTCCCCGTCCCGCTCCGTCCGCGCGTGCGCGGTCCCGGACGCGTCGATCGACAGGTCCGCCTCGCCACCGAAGGCGCGGAGCACAGCGGTCAGGTGGTCGGCGCCGGTGGTCTCCGAGACCGAGACACCCACGCGGTCGGAGTCGACGAGCCGCAGGTGGACGCCCGCCTCGCGGGCGGCGGCCACGACAGCGTCCGCGCGCCCGGGCGCGATCACCGTCAGGGTGTCGAAGAACGTGTCGGAGGCCAGCTCGTGGCCGTCCCCGCGCAGGGCGTCGGCGAGCAGCGCCGCCTTGGCGTGGGTGGTGCGCGCGATGCGGCGCAGCCCGTCCGCGCCGTGGTACACGGCGTACATCGCTGCCACCACGGCGAGCAGCACCTGGGCGGTGCAGATGTTCGAGGTCGCCTTGTCGCGACGGATGTGCTGCTCGCGGGTCTGCAGCGCGAGGCGGTACGCCGGTCGGCCCTGGGAGTCGACCGAGACCCCGACCAGGCGTCCGGGCAGGTGCCGCTGCAGCCCCTCGCCGACCGCCATGAAGCCGGCGTGCGGACCGCCGTAGAACAGCGGCACGCCGAAGCGCTGGCTGCTGCCGACCGCCACGTCGGCGCCCAGCGCGCCGGGCGACTCGAGCAGGGTGAGCGCCAGCAGGTCGGCCGCCACCACGGCCAGTCCGCCGCGGGCGTGGGTCTCCTCGATGACGGCGCGCGGGTCACGGACCGCGCCGGAGGCGCCGGGGTACTGCACCAGCACGCCGCTCAGCCCACCGTCGGGCAGGCCCGTGGCGAGGTCGTGGACGACCACCTCGATGCCCATCGCCTCGGCGCGGGTGCGGACGACCTCGATCGTCTGGGGCAGCGCGTCGGCGTCGACGACGAACGGCCCCGTCGCTCCACGCTTCGCCCGGCGCACCAGTGTCATCGCCTCTGCGGCCGCCGTGCCCTCGTCGAGCAGCGAGGCGTTCGCGGTGGGCAGGCCGGTCAGGTCACCGACCATGGTCTGGAAGTTCAGCAGCGCCTCGAGGCGTCCCTGCGAGATCTCGGGCTGGTACGGCGTGTAGGCGGTGTACCAGGACGGGTCCTCGAGGATGTTGCGCCGGATGACCGCCGGGGTGGTGGTGCCGTGGTAGCCCAGACCGATCATCGGCTCCAGCGTCCGGTTCGAGGCGGCGAGGTCGGCCAGCAGGGCCGCGGCCTCCTCCTCGGTGACGGCCGGCGGCAGGTCCAGGTCGGCCGACGAGCGGATGGAGGCGGGCACGGCGGCCTGCATCAGCTCGTCGAGCCCGGCGTAGCCGAGCTCCTTGAGCATCGACAGCAGACCGGTGTCGTCGGGCCCGATGTGGCGCTCGACGAACGGCCTCAGCGGCCGGAAGGGGGACGGGTCGACGGGAACCATGGCGGCATCCACTCCGAGGGTCGGGGACGTGGTGGTCGCCTCCCCCTCTGTCACCCCTGATCGGGCTTCAGAGTTGCCTCGTGCGCGCGGTCCGTGTGCCTGAGAGGTTCCGGGGAGGAATTGCCCCTTCGGCGCTCCGTCGGGAGACTCTCCCGCGCGTGTTCACCAGCACTGCCGAGGATAGCAAGCGCCTCAGGCGAGGCGGGCCCGCCGCCGCTCGGCGAGCTCGTCGGCGAGGTCCGAGGGGGCACTGGCCTTCTCGCTGGGCAGCTCGGAGAGCGACCCCTCGATCTCGCGCCAGACGCCGCCGATGGCGATGCCGAAGACGCCCTGGCCGCCCTGGAGCAGGTCGATGACCTCGTCGTTGGAGGTGCACTCGTAGACGCTCGCGCCGTCGCTCATCAACGTCACGCGGGTGAGGTCGTCGGTGCCGCGCTCGCGCAGGTGCTGCACGGCGGTGCGGATCTGCTGCAACGAGATGCCCGCGTCGAGGAGACGCTTGATGACCTTGAGCAGCAGGATGTCGCGGAACGAGTAGAGCCGCTGCGTGCCGGAGCCGGTGGCACCGCGCACGGTGGGCTCGACGAGCTTGGTGCGGGCCCAGTAGTCGAGCTGGCGGTAGGTGATGCCGGCGGCGTTGCAGGCCGTCGGACCGCGGTAGCCGACGTCGTCGGGCAGCGGCGAGACGTCGTCGTCGAAGAGCAGGCCCTGCTCGTCCGCCACCGACTCTGCCACCAGCGCGTCGGGATCGGTGCCCAACGCCGGCTTGTCGCCCTGTCCAGCCACGGTGTCCTCCGGTTCGTCTCTTCGTTGACGCAGCTCCGAGAAGGACCGTCGGTGCCCGGATGGACCACAACGGTGGAACTACAACGAAGACACCCCACCGTAGGCCCGCAGGTCGGCCCGGTCAAAGACCACGACCCCGTCGACACCGCGTGTCGCACCTTCAACCAGAGGTTGAGGGTTGCCCCGGGTTCAGGCTTCCTCGAAGTCCTCCGGGGAGACGTTGTCGAGGAACTCGCGGAACTTCTCCACCTCGTCCTCGTCCTCCTCCGGCACGTCGAGCCCGGCCTCGTCGAGGACGTCCTCGGAGCACACGATCTTGGTGCCGGTGCGGAGCGCCAGCGCGATCGAGTCCGAGGGACGCGCGCTCACCTCGACGCCGGTGGCCAGCACGAGGGTGGCGTAGAAGACCCCCTCGCGGACCTCGGTGATGCGCACCTCGGTGAGCTCGTTGCCGGTGGCTCCCAGCACGTCCTTGAGCAGGTCGTGCGTCAGCGGCCGTGGCGGGACCACACCCTGCTGGGCGAAGGCGATCGCGGTCGCCTCCACCGCGCCGATCCAGATCGGCAGGTAGCGCGCGCCGGTGACCTCCCTCAGCAGCACGATCGGCTGGTTGGAGGGCATCTCGACCCTGACTCCGACGACATCGACTTCGCGCACATCGCCACAGTACCCCCGCGCCCCGGGTCGAAGCGGAGCGCCGTGCGGTCGACCCGTCGGCTCAGCGCAGCGAGCGCAGGCCCGCCTTGACCAGGACCGCGTGGAGGCGCACGGAGAGCGCGGCGATCTGCTCCATCGCCTCGGCCGCGCGCCCCTCGGCACCCGCCTCGCGGCTGCGCCGCAACGGCGAGAGCACCTGCTCGACGAGCCCGACCTCGCGGTCGGCGGCGGTCTTGAAGGCGCGCAGGTGGCGCGGCTCGATGCCGTACGCCGCCAGGTCCGCGACGGTGCGAGCGATGACCACGGCGTCGTTGTCGTAGGGCGCCGACCCCGGTCGGGGCCGGATCAGCCCGTAGGACTCCAGCTGACCCAGCAGGTCCTCGTCGATCTCGGCGGCCGCCACCAGCTCGCGACGCGTCAGCCGCAGCCGGGACCCCTCGGCGAAGCTGTCGGCCTGGGGGTAGCCGTCCCCGGCCAGCACCAGCGGAGGGACGCGGGGCTCCGACGGCAGCGCCGGCGGCTCGAGGCCGCGGTCGATGGCGTCGAGGTGCTCGCGAATGACCTTCAGCGGCAGGTGGTGGTCGCGCTGCAGCGTGAGCGCGTAGCGCAGCCGCTCGACGTCGTGGTCGCTGTACTTGCGGTAGCCGGCGGCGGTGCGGGTCGGCTCGACGAGGCCCATCGACTCGAAGTAGCGCAGCTTGCTGAGCTCGAGGCTCGCGAAGTCCTCGCGCAACCGCGTGTGGACCTCCCCGATGTTCATCCGCGCGTCGCCGCGTCGGGGCGGGACGGGGTCGGCCTGGTGTGCCATCGGCTCCCTCATCGACCGGCAGCGGTCTGCCCGGCGAAGAAGACCAGGCGGTACTTGCCGATCTGCACCTCGTCGCCTCCGCTGAGGGCGACGTCATCGATGCGGTCGCGGTTGACGTAGGTGCCGTTGAGCGAGCCGACGTCACTGACGCGGAAGCCCTCGGGCGTCCGACGGAACTCGGCGTGCCTGCGGGAGACGGTCACGTCGTCGAGGAAGATCTCGCTGTCGGGGTGCCGTCCGGCCGTCACCACGTCGGTGTCGAGCAGGAAGCGGCTGCCGGCGTCGGGCCCACGCTGGACCACGAGCAGCGCGCTGCCCGGCGGCAGGGCGTCGACGGCGGCGGCGTCCTCGTCGTTCAGGGGCCGGTCGTCGGCCTGCTCCGGAGCGGCCGGGCTGCGGAACGTCATCGTGTCGGTTGCCTCGACCCGCCGGACCTCGCCGGTCTCGCTCGCGGCCGGGGCCGCCGGTGCGTCGGCCGGGGTCGACTCGGGAGCCGGGGACGACGGGCCGGGGGCGGCGATGCGCGTGCCGCACTGCGAGCAGAACCGCGCGTCGTCAGGGTTCTGGTGCCCGCACGCGGTGCAGAACGGCATGATCTCCTCCTCGGTCGGCGGACCAGGGTCGAACCTTCACGGTCACGTCGAAGGTGATGGTGGCCCAACGTACCAGTGGGGCGACCCCGGCAGCAGCCGCCCGGACCTCAGGCCTCCAGGCCCTCCTGGTAGGTGCTCGCGTCGAGCAGCGCCGCCACGTCACCGGCCTCCGCCGGCACGATCTCGAACAGCCAGCCCTCGCCGTAGGGATCGGAGTTCACGAGCTCGGGGGTCTCGTCGAGCGCGTCGTTGCGCGCGCTCACCCGACCCGCCACCGGGACGTAGACGTCGCTCACCGACTTGGTCGACTCCAGCTCGCCCACGGCGCCGCCCGCGGTCACCTCGGTCCCGACGTCGGGCAGGGACACGTAGACGATGTCACCGAGCTGCTCCTGGGCGAAGTCGGTGATCCCGACGCGCACCGACCCCTCGGACTCACCGGGTTCGCGGACCCACTCGTGCTCACGGGTGTACTTCAGGTCGTCGGGGTACACGGCGCTCCTCGGTCGGTGCTCGGATCGGGACGACGGCAGGCTACTACTCGTCTGCCACTCGTCTGCTACTCGTCGGGCGACTCCACCGGCACCGCGAAGCGGTCCGGCGGGAGCTGGGTGGTCGAGGACACCTCGACGGTCTCGAGCTGCTGGACCGAGACCGTCCCCCCGATGGCCTCCACCTCGTCGATGAAGCCTCCGTCGAAGGTGAGGGCGGTCGCCAGGGTCTCGCTGTCGCCGATGGCGTCGACGATCAGGGGCTGCACCAGCGGGGTGCCGTCGACGACGACGTCGGCCCCCTCCTGCACCACCCCGGTCTGGGCGACGACGCGGACCTCGTCGTTCAGCTCGATGGCTTCGGCGCCGGCGTCCCGGAGCTCCTGGAGCCCGTTGAGCAGCTGGTCGGTGCCGACACCGGCCCGACCGGCCTGCACCGTGATCCGCACGCCCGGGCCGGTCGCCGGCACCTGACCGGCCAGGATGGCGAGGGTCTCGATGCGGGTGCGCGCCAGCTCGACGGCCGTGTTGCTGGCCTCGGTGTCCACCTGCAGCGAGTCCCGCGTCCGCTCGAGGTCGGCGATCTCGGACTCCGCACGGTCGGTGGCGAGCGTCAGCGAGTTGATGAGCGCGATGAGGTCTGCCTGACGGGCTCCGGTGAAGCTGTCCGAGGCGTCCTGCGAGCGGACCTGCACGGCTGAGGCGAACCCGAGGGCGCCGAGCAGCAGCGCCGCGATCCACTGGCCTCGCCCGCCTGGGCTGCGCAGCGAGCGGACCAGACGGTCCCGGCCGGTCTGCGGCTCGGTCGGGTCAGGCATGGAAGACGTGGCGTCGGATCGCGGCCACGTTGGAGAAGATCCGGATCCCCAGCACCACCACCACACCGGTCGAGAGCTGGCCGCCGACCCCGAGCTGGTCGCCGACGTAGACGATCAGCGCGGCGATCGTGACGTTGCTGACGAAGGACACCACGAAGACCTTGTCGTCGAAGATGCCGTCGAGGAAGGCGCGGAAGGCTCCGAAGACCGCGTCGAGGGCGGCCACCACCGCGATCGGGAGGTAGGGCTGGAGCCACAACGGCACGTCGGGCTGCAGGAAGAGCCCCAGCAGCAGGCCGGCCAGCAGACCGGCGGCCGCGATCACCGGGGGTCCTCGGCCCGGCGGTCCGAGCCTGGTCGGTCCTCGCGGGCATGGCGCAGCGCGAACTCGGGGGCGGCCGGCACGGTGAGCTCGTCCTCCGTGGTCATCTCGAAGGTCAGGTCGTAGATCGACTTCAGATTCAACCACCACGTCCCGCCCGCGGACTCCACGAAACGCGCGGCGAGGTCGTCGGGGTCCCCGATGGCGGTCACGACGTACGGCCGGGCCAGGGAGCGGTAGTTCACGGTGATGGCGTCACCGGCGATCCGGATGGCGCTCAGGGCGGTGATGCGTTGGCCGTTGACGGCCACCGCCTCGGCCCCGGAGACCCACAGGCCGTTGACGAGGATCTGCAGGTCGGTGTCGAGCACGACCTGCGGGTCGGGGACGTCCGTCGGACCGTCGTCGGCCTCGATGAGCAGACCGGGACCGGTCAGCGCCAGCGAGCCCGCCGCCGTGCCGAGCCGGTCGAGCCGGTCGCTGAGCTCGCGGCCCCGGGCCGAGGCCTCCAGGGCGGCCGTGCGGCCGGCCTCGAGGTCGGCGCGCAGGTCCGCGGTGCGGGTGCGGGTGTCCGCGAGCTCCTGGCGGAGGTCGCGGACCTGCTCCACGAGCCCGTCGCGGGAGGCCTCCCCGACCGGCTCGCTGCGTGCGGCCTGCTGGAAGGCCACGCCCACGAGGAGACCGAAGACCAGCAGCCCCACGAGCGCGAGCGGGTGCAGGCGGCGACGGCGGGGCGTCGGCTCCTCCACGGAGCCGCGCTCACGCCGCTGCGCCGCGACCACCTCGTAGTCCTCGTCGAGGGAGTGGGAGGTGACGTAGTTCAACAGCCCCATCGTCACCTGGGGCGGCAGCGGACGGCCGGACGGGTCGCGCGGGGTGCTCACGAGCGACGCCTCGGGGTGCTCACCACCAGGGTCCGGACCTGCCACGCGTAGAGCAGACCGGCCCACCAGTACATGCCGACGCCCCAGATGGCGAAGGCCCACCCGAACACCCGGGCCAGGTCGGCGACCAGGTGGGTGCCGTCACCGAGCAGCAGCAGGGGAAAGGCGTAGAGCAGCGCCGCCGTGGCGG
Organism: uncultured Actinomycetota bacterium; assembly: GCA_963721555.1. Taxonomy (GTDB): domain Bacteria; phylum Actinomycetota; class Actinomycetes; order Propionibacteriales; family Nocardioidaceae; genus Marmoricola_A. Next base: position 1,228,187 of record CAVRJU010000009.1, read on the forward strand.
CCTTGCCGAGGAAGTGCACCGGGAGGGCGCTGTAGCCGCGGGTGCGCAGGATCGGGACCAGGCCCCACAGGAACAGGTCGCGGGCCGGCAGGATCAGGGCCAACCAGAGCGGGATGATGTCGCGCATCGCCAGACCGACGACGGTGGCCAGGATCGAGAGCCGGTCGGCGACCGGGTCGAGGATCGCGCCGAGCTTGGACGTCTGCCCCCACCGTCGCGCGAGGTAGCCGTCGAGGTAGTCGGAGACGCCGCTGACCATGAGGACCACGACCGCGAGGCCGTCCTCCTCGGGCCCCAGGACCAGCCACAGGAACACCGGCAGCAGAGCCAGCCGCAGCATGCTCAGGAGGTTGGGCACCGTCCAGACGCCGGAGTCGGCGGAGTCAGCGGGCTCAGCGGGGTCGGCCGGGTCGGCGGGATCGGGACGGCGCGGCGCGGACCGGTCCGCTTCGGCCGCGGCGTCCGACGTCGACCCGTCGGTCCCCCCGGTCCGTGCTGCCTTGCCCACGCCTCGCCTCGCTGCCCGCTCACCGCGCCGATACGACCTGTCGACGCCACCCTAGTGGCGCCCACCCCCACCCGTGACGCAGGAGAGAGGTCGGCGAGCGGCGGGTCGTGCTCCGTCGCGAGCGTGCAGGCTCAGGGCGCGTGGATGGACCGCCCGCACCGGGGACAGTGGGAGCGGCTGCAGCAGTCGAGCTGCTGACCGCACCGGCACGCCGTCGCGCGACTCGAGCGCGCTGTCGTCGTACGGGCGCTGTCGGCCCGTCCTCCCGTGGCGAGGGTCTTGGTGACCACGCTGACCTCCCAGTCGAGCTGGTGCGCGCGACCGGTCCTCATCCTGAGCGACGCGTGTCCACACACCGTGTGTCCTTCACCACACCGTGCTCGCCCTTCCCTCCCGGATCAACGAGCCACGCCGACGCCGGGCGAAGAACGTGCACCGTCGTCAGGGCCGATCTCTCGGCCCCTGGCGGGCGACGACGACGTCGGGCCGGGTCCCGGGTCGTTGGTCCGTGGTGGCGGCCCGCTGATAACCGGCATACTGGACACGCACCGCAGCCGTCGCTGCGGGCACCGGACAGGCGCCCGGGAAAGGCGCTGCAGGGGAAGGGGTTCCCCGGCCGGTCCGACCAGGGGTGGGAGAACACTGTGGGGGTCACGACGATCCAGCGCCGTCACGCGCTGCGCACGATGCTGGTCCGGGCCGAGGCCGCCGGGGAGGCCGCGTCCCCCTGGGAGACCGTCGCCGCGGTCGCCAGCACCGACGAGCACTTCGACGGCGAGGACGACGTCCTGGCCGAGCTGCACCAGGAGTGGGTGCGCCTGCTGAGCAGCCGGCTGCACCGCGGCCAGATCGTGGCGCAGCGCACGGCGCTCAACGTCCGCGACCTGTACGACGAGCTCTGCGAGGAGCACGCCACCATGCGCGGCATCCTCGACGCCCACCACGCCCACCCGGCCCTCTGGGAGCCGACGGCCCGCGAGCACGGGCTGCTGGCCCGCATCGCCGGCCTGGTGCCCGACGACGCCACGTGGGAGCAGGCCGCCAGCCAGGGACGCTCCCTGGTCATGCAGCGGATCCCGGTGCAGCGCTCCGCCCTGCGCTGAACGGACCCGGCGACCGGACCGCTCCCCTACCCTGACGGGCGTGGACACGACCTCCGGCACAGCAGGCACGCGGCACGCCACCCCGACCGGCGCGCGCAGCGTCTCGGCCCTCGTGGTCGGAGCCGGCTTCGGCGGCATCGCCGCCGCCGTGGAGCTGCGCAACCGGGGGGTCACGGACCTGACGGTGCTGGAGAAGGCCGACCGCGTGGGAGGCGTCTGGCGCGAGAACACCTACCCCGGCGCCGCCTGCGACGTGCCGTCCTCGCTGTACTCCTACTCCTTCGCCCCCAACCCGGACTGGCCCCGGCGCTACGCCGCGCAGCCCGACATCCTCGACTACATCGAGCGTGTCGCCCGCGAGGAGGGGCTGACCGACCTCGTCACCACCGGCACCGAGGTCGTCGAGGCCCGTTGGGACGACACGGCCTCCCGGTGGACGGTGCGGACCCGCCGCGCCGGGGCCGAGGGACCGACGTACGAGACCGACGTCCTCGTCTTCGCCCAGGGCCAGCTCTCGCGGCCCGCGGTCCCCGACCTGCCCGGACGCGACGCCTTCACCGGGCCGGCCTTCCACTCCGCCGAGTGGGACCACACCGTGCGGTGGAGCGGCAAGCGGGTGGCCGTCATCGGCACCGGAGCGAGCGCCATCCAGTTCGTGCCCCACCTGGCCGAGGCCGTGGGCGACACCGGACGGGTGACGGTCTTCCAGCGGTCCGCGCCGTACGTCGTGCCGAAGCCGGACCGTGGCTACACCCGCGCGCACTTGCAGGCGTTCGAGAAGGTCCCGCTCACGCAGGTGCTCGGCCGCGAGCTCGTCCGCTTCGGCAGCGAGCAGCTCAACCGGACGCTGGCCGAGCAGGGGCGGATGACCTCGCTGCTCGAGACCGCCTTCCGGCTGCACCTGCGCCGCCAGGTGAGCGACCCCGCGCTGCGGGCGAAGCTCCAGCCGGACTACCCCATCGGCTGCAAGCGCCTGCTGTTCTCCAACGACTGGTACCCCGCCCTCGTGCGCGACAACGTCGACGTGGTGACCCACGGCGTCTCGGGCGTCGACGCGGACGGCGTCGCGACGGACGACGGCACGCACCACGACGCCGACGTCATCGTGTGGGGCACCGGCTTCAGGGCCACCGAGTTCCTCGCACCCGTCGAGGTCGTCGGTCGCGACGGCCACCCGCTGGCCGAGGAGTGGCGCGACGGCGCCCACGCCCACCTGGGCATCTCCGTGCCCGGCTTCCCCAACGCCTTCGTCGTCTACGGCCCGAACACCAACCTCGGCGGCAGCTCGATCATCTCGATGATCGAGTGCCAGACCGGCTACCTCGGACAGGCCGTGTCGGCGCTGCAGGAGGGCCGTGCCGACGTCGTCGAGGTGCGCCGCGACGTCGCCGAGCGCTACGACGCCGAGATGCAGGACCGGCTCTCACGCAGCGTGTGGGCGACGGGCTGCACCAGCTGGTACCAGACCCCCGGCGGACGGGTCACCACGAACTGGCCGGGGCAGGTGCAGGAGTACCGCGAGCGCACCGCCGACCTCGACCTCACCGAGTTCCGGTTGGAGCGCGTGGCAGCGGGTACCGTCCCGGCCACACGCTGATCCCCCGACCCGCCAGGGTCGGGAGCTCGGCACCACAGGGCGCCGCGGCGCCCGACCCGGGAGGAGAACCATCGTGGCAACCGTTCTGTGGCTCATCGCCGTCGTGCTCGTCATCGCCGGCATCGTCCAGATCGTGCGGGGCGGGCTGATCCCCGGCATCGTCCTCATCGTCGTCGGTCTGCTCGTCGGACCCGGCGGTGTGAGCATCTTCAACGTCTGACGGTCCGGTCGCTGGTCCCCGAGGTCCTCGACCTCGGCGACCGGCGTCCGGTTCCCGCCCGGAACCTCTCCATGCCACGACTCCGCACCGTCTCCACCCAGCAGCCCGGCTGGACGCGCGTCCCCCACGGCCGAGGCTTCCGCTACCTCGACGACCAGGGGCGGCCCCTCGAGGCCTCCGACGTCGCACGCGTCAAGGCGCTCGTCATCCCGCCCGCCTGGCGCGAGGTGTGGATCTCGCCGTACCCGAACGGTCACCTGCAGGCGGTGGGCACCGACGAGGCCGGCCGCCGGCAGTACCTCTACCACGACGAGTGGCGGCGCAAGCGGGACGAGGCGAAGTTCGACCGTGTCCTGGACATGGCCGCGCAGCTGCCCCGCGTGCGCAAGCGTGTCCGCGCCGACCTGGCCCTGGCCACCACCGCCCGCGAGACCACGCTCGCCGCGGCGGTGCGGCTCATCGACCTCGGCTGCTTCCGTCTCGGCTCCGACTCCTCCGTGGAGGAGCACGGCAGCTACGGCCTGACCACCCTCGAGCGGCGCCACCTCAAGCGGCGCGAGGAGGGCTGGACCTTCTCGTTCGTCGGCAAGGCCGGCGTCGAGCACGACATCGACGTGCGCGACCCCGACCTCTGCAAGGTGCTGGGGCTGCTGGCCGGGCGTCGACGCGGTGACGCACGGCTGCTCTGCCACCAGATGAGCCGGCGGTGGGTCCCCCTCCAGGCCGGCGACGTCAACGACCACATCCGCGAGCTCTTCGGCCTCGAGGTCACCGCCAAGGACTTCCGCACCTGGCACGCCACCGTCCACGTCGCAGCCGAGCTCGGGCGCAGCACCGCCACCACGAAGACCGCACGCAAGAAGGCGGTGCGCTCCGCGGTGGTCAGCGCCAGCGAGCTGCTGGGCAACACCCCCACGGTCTGCAAGAGCTCCTACGTCGACCCGCGAGTCCTGGACCTCTACGAGCACGGCGTGACGATCGACGAGTCGCTGGCCCACCTGCCGCGCGAGGAGGACGCGGCCCGCGACCGGTTGGACCGGGCCGTCCACACGCTGCTGACCGACTGAGAGCAGGGAGCCTCAGGCCTGCGGCGCCAGCTTCAGCAGCCCGACCAGGGTCTGGGCCGCGTCCGCGCCGTCGCGTCCGCCGCCGAGCGCCAGCTCGACGCAGGACGGCACGTCGAGGTCGTCGCGCAGCCGCTCGCGCACCGGCTCGGACGGCGACTCCTGGGTGCTCCCGGCGGCCACGGCCACGAGCTCGGAGAGCACCCGGTCGGCGTCCTCGAAGACACGCTCCTCGCAGTCCCACGGCTCCGACCAACGCCGGTGCAGCAGGGCGAGCCGGATCGCGCCGGGTCGGTAGCGCTGCAGCAGGTCGTCGACGAGGACCAGGTTGCCGATCGACTTGCTCATCTTGACGCCCTCGACGCGCACCTCGCCGACGTGGATCGTGGCGCGCGCGAACGGCGTGACGCCGGTGGCCGCCTCGGCCATGCCGCACTGGTAGACGTGGTGCGGGAAGGCGAGGTCCGAGCCGCCGAGCAGGACGTCGACGGAGCTCCCGAAGGAGCTCATCGCCATCGCGGCGCACTCGGCGTGCCAGCCCGGCCGGCCCCAGCCCCACGGGCTCGGCCACGCCGGGTGGTCCTCGGTCGAGGGCCGCCACACCGGGACGTCGAACCGGGACTCCCGGCCCGGGACGGCGGCCTGGTCGCCGTACTCGGTGGACAGGCGCAGCGCCTCGGCCTCGCCGAGGCCGTGCTGCTCCGGCAGGTGGTCGCCGCGGAAGTAGACGAAGCCGCCGTGCTCGTACGCCGCCCCCCGTGCCAGCAGCGCCGCGGCCAGACGGACGACGGCCCCGACGTGGTTGCGCGCGTGCGGGCTCTGCGTCGGGGGCGCCACCGCGAGGGCCCGCATGTCCCGGTCGAAGCGGAACTCCTGGGTCAGCGCCAGCTCGTCGAAGGGCAGCCCCTGGCGCCACGCGGCGTGGGTGAGCACGTCGTCGACGTCGGTGACGTTGCGCGCGACCTCGGTGGCCACGCCGTCCGAGCGGACCACGGAGCGGACCAGGTCGGCCCACACGAAGGTGGCCGCGTGGCCCACGTGGGTGACGTCGTACGGCGTGATGCCGCAGGCGTACATGCGCAGGGGGCCGATCGGCACCAGGTCCGTCCCGGCCAGCCGCAGGACCGACGTGGACGGCTCGTGCAGGGGGTAGCGGCCCTCGGCGCCGAGGATCCCGGAGGTGTCTCGCTGTGCTGGCACCCGACGATGATGCCCTATCCCGGGGGCGGTCCGCCCAGCAGCGTCTCCGGGTCGTCGGCGGGGGTGGTGACCGCCTCCTCGGGCTTCTGGGTCAGCACGGTGTCGATGTAGTCCTGCGCCGACTCGAAGAAGTCGATCTCGTGCCCGGCGCGCTCCGACAGCAGCCACCGGTGGACCAGCACCTCGTGGAAGATCTCCGGCGGCTCCAGGCGCCCCCGCATCTCGCGCGGCACCATCTGCACCAGCGGCTCGTAGACCTCGGTGAGCCACCGGTTGGCCAGCGCCTCGCGCGGCAGGTCGTGGTTGAGGTGGGCGCCGAAGGACGCCATGTCGTTGAGCAGGCGACGGGCCTGCGCCTCCTCGGTCTCCAGCCCGGTGAGCGACCAGAGCTCGCGCCGGTGGTGCCCGGCCTCGACCACCCGGGGCTGCAGCCGGACCCGCTCCCCCGGACCCTCGGAGACGATGTCCATCTCGTCGACGTCGAAGCCGAGGTCGTTGAGCGACTCCATCCACTCCGCGATCTTCCACATCCCGGTGTCGCCGCCGCTGAACGTCTCCGGCCGGGTGAGTGCGACCCAGAGCGCGTCGTAGCGCGCGCTGAGCATCTCGATCACCTCGGTGGGGTCGGACTCCTGGTCGACGAACCCGCCGGCCTGGAGGTCCAGCAGCTCGGCGAAGACGTTCTCGGTGGCCACCGTCAGGTCGTGGTTGCGCTGCCCGTCGGACAGCTGCGGTCGCAGCTCGCCGGTCTCCGCGTCGACGAGGTACGCCGCGAACTCGCCCGCGCTGCGCCGGAAGAGCACGTTGGACAGCGAGACGTCGCCCCAGAAGAAACCGGACAGGTGCAGCCGCACGAGCAGCACCACCAGGGCGTCGACGATCGAGGGCAGGCTGTCGGCGCGCATGCCGTGGGCGAACAGCGAGCGGTAGGGCAGCGAGAACCGCAGGTGCCGCGTGACGAGCGCGCTGGGCAGCTCCTCCCCCTCGGGGGTCCGTCGGCCGGTGACGACGGCCTGCGGCACGACGGTCGGGAGGTCGAGCCGGCGCAGGTCGCGCAGCAGCTCGTACTCCCGACGCGCGATGGGCTCCTGGGTCTCCTTGACCGCGCAGGCGTGCTCACCGACGCGGACGATGCGCACCACGTGGCGCGAGATGCCGCGCGGCAGCGGCAGCACCACGTCCTCCCCCCACTCCTCGAGAGGCAGGTGCCACGGCAGCCGGACCAGCTCGGGGTTCGGCTTGGTGGCGAGGAGGCGCAGGGCCATCGGGGTCAGTCCTTCGCGGGCGTGAGCACGAGCACGAGGTCGCCACCGTCGACCTGCTGCGTGCCGGCCAGCGCCACGCGCTCGACCGTGCCCGCGACCGGGGCGGTGATCGCGGCCTCCATCTTCATGGCCTCGATGGTGGCGACCGTGTCGCCCTGGGCCACCGTCGCTCCCGCCTCCACCTGCGGCGTCACCACCCCGCCGAACGGAGCCGCCACGTGCCCGACCTCCGACGGGTCGGCCTTCTCCGCGGTGGGGGCGTCGTCCGCGACGGAGCGGTCCCGGACGTTGACCGGGCGGAGCTGTCCGTTGATGGTGCACATGACGGTGCGGATGCCGCGCTCGTCCGGCTCGCTGACCGCCTCGAGCCCGAGCAGCAGCGTCTTGCCCTCCTCGAGCCGCACCTGGTGCTCCTGGCCCGGACGGAGGCCGTAGAGGAAGTCGACCGTGGAGAGCGCCGAGACGTCGCCGTACTTCTCGCGCGACTCGGCGAACTCCTGCGTGGGGCCCGGGAAGAGCAGCGCGTTGAGCGTCGTGCGGCGGTCCTCGGCCAGCCCGCGGCGCTGGTCGTCGGTCAGGTCGGTGACGCTCTGCCGCGCGGCCCGGCCGGCGAGCGCCTTCGTGCGGAAGGGCTCCGGCCACCCGCCCGGCGGGTCCCCCAGCTCGCCGGAGAGGAAGCCGATGACGGAGTCCGGGACGTCGAACTTGCGCGGGTCCTCGGCGAACTCCTCCGGGTCGGCGCCGACCCCGACCAGGTGCAGCGCCAGGTCGCCGACCACCTTGGAGGACGGCGTGACCTTGACGATGTTGCCGAGGATGCGGTTGGCCGCGGCGTACATGTCCTCGATCTGCTCGAACTTCTCCCCCAGCCCCAGCGCGATCGCCTGCTGACGCAGGTTGGAGAGCTGGCCGCCGGGGATCTCGTGGGTGTAGACGCGCCCCGTCGGCGAGGGCAGGCCCGACTCGAAGGGTGCGTAGACCCGGCGTGTGGCCTCCCAGTAGGGCTCGAGGTCGCACACCGCGCTGAGTGACAACCCGGTCTCGCGCTCGGAGTGGTCGGTGGCGGCGACCAGCGCCGAGAGCGACGGCTGGCTGGTGGTGCCGGCCATCGGCGCGGAGGCGGCGTCGACCGCGTCCACTCCGGACTCGATCGCGGCCAGCAGGGTGGCCAGCTGGCCACCGGGGGTGTCGTGGGTGTGCAGGTGCACCGGCAGCTCGAAGCGGTCCCGCAGCGCGGTGACGAGACGTCGGGCGGCCGGAGGGCGCAGCAGGCCGGCCATGTCCTTGATGGCGATCACGTGAGCGCCGGCGTCGACGATGCGCTCGGCCAGGTCCAGGTAGTAGTCGAGGGTGTAGAGCGTCTCGCCCGGGTCCGACAGGTCGCCGGTGTAGCAGAGCGCGACCTCCGCGACCGCGGTGCCGGTGTCGCGCACCGCCTCGATCGCCGGGCGCATCTGCTCCACGTCGTTGAGCGCGTCGAAGATGCGGAAGATGTCGATGCCGGTGGCGGCGGCCTCGTGCACGAAGGCCTCGGTCACCGCCGTGGGGTACGGCGTGTAGCCGACCGTGTTGCGACCGCGGAGCAGCATCTGCAGGCAGATGTTGGGGGTGGCCTTGCGCAGCCGGGCCAGCCGCTCCCACGGGTCCTCGGAGAGGAACCGCAGCGCCACGTCGTACGTCGCCCCGCCCCAGGCCTCGACCGAGAGCAGCTCGGGCGTCAGCCGCGCCACGTGGCCGGCGACGGCCTCGAGGTCGGTGGTCCGCACCCGCGTCGCGAGCAGCGACTGGTGGGCGTCGCGGAAGGTGGTGTCGGTGACCCCGACGCCGTTCTGCTCGCGCAGGTGCCGTGCGAAGCCCACCGGTCCGAGCTCCTGGAGCCGCTGCCGGCTGCCGGCCGGCGGCTCCCCCGGCTCCAGCCGCGGCAGCTTGGCGGCCGCGTCGAGGTCGACGGGCGAGGCGCCGTGCGGCTGGTTGACGGTGACGTCGGCCAGGTAGGCCAGCAGCTTGGTGCCACGGTCGGCGCTGGACCGGGCGGTGAGCAGCTGGGGCCGGTCGGTGATGAACGACGTGGTGACCCCGCCGCGACGGAAGTCCGGGTCGTCGAGGACGGCGGCCAGGAACGGGATGTTGGTCGCCACCCCGCGGATGCGGAACTCCGCGATCGCACGGCGTGCCCGCTCCACCGCGGTGGTGAAGTCGCGACCACGGCAGCTCAGCTTGGTCAGCATCGAGTCGAAGTGGGCCGACACCTCCGCCCCGGTGTACGTCGTACCGCCGTCGAGGCGGATGCCGGCGCCGCCGGGTGAGCGGTAGGTCGTGATCACGCCGGTGTCGGGTCGGAACCCGTTGGCGGGGTCCTCGGTGGTGATGCGGCACTGCAGGGCCGCGCCCCGCAGCTGGATGTCGTCCTGGCTCAGCCCGAGGTCGGCCAGGGACTCGCCGGAGGCGATCCGCATCTGGGCGCGGACGAGGTCGACGTCGGTGACCTCCTCGGTCACCGTGTGCTCGACCTGGATGCGCGGGTTCATCTCGATGAAGACGTAGTCGCCGCCCTCGTCGAGCAGGAACTCGACCGTGCCGGCGTTGACGTAGCCGATCTCGGTGGCGAAGCGGACCGCGTCGGCGCACATGCGCTCGCGGATGGCCGGGTCCAGGTTGGGCGCCGGCGCGATCTCGACGACCTTCTGGTGACGCCGCTGGACCGAGCAGTCGCGCTCGAAGAGGTGCAGCACGGTGCCGTCGGCGTCGGCCAGGACCTGGACCTCGATGTGGCGCGGGTTGACCACCGCCTGCTCGATGAACACGGTCGGGTCGCCGAACGCGCCGTCGGCCTCGCGCATGCAGGACTCGAGCGCCTCGCGCAGCTGGGCGGGCTGGTCGACACGTCGCATGCCGCGCCCGCCGCCGCCGGCGACCGCCTTGACGAACAACGGGTAGGACATGTCGGCCGCGGCCGCCATGAGGGCGTCGGCGTCCGTGCCCGGCTCGACACTGCTCAGCGTCGGGACGCCGGCCGCCTTGGCCGCGGCGATCGCGCGCGCCTTGTTGCCGGTCAGCGTCAGCACGTCGGCGCTCGGTCCGATGAACGTGATGCCCGCTGCGGCACAGGCCTCGGCCAGGTGCGGGTTCTCCGAGAGGAAGCCGTAGCCGGGGTAGACCGCGTCCGCACCGGCGCGGACCGCGGTCGCGACGATGCCCTCGGGGTCGAGGTAGGCGCGGACGGGGTGCCCGCGCTCCCCGATCTCGTAGGCCTCGTCGGCCTTGAGCCGGTGCTCGGAGTTGCGGTCCTCGTGGGGGAAGACCGCCACGGTCTCCGCCCCCAGCTCGTACGCCGCACGGAAGGCTCGGATCGCGATCTCGCCGCGGTTGGCCACCAGCACCTTGGAGAACATGCAGCTCCTCGTGACGGATCGGGGCCGCAGCCGCGGCAGACATCCGGAGCGGTCAGCCTAGCCAAGCGCGCCGGTCGCGTCGCCGGTGGTCCGCTGTGTGACCTCTCGCACGTTGGCTCGTTGGAGGGTCGTGACGACACGACGATCTGCTCTCGCCAGCGCCGCCGCCCTGTTGGCCGCGGCTCCGCTCGCCCTCGGCCTGTCCGTGCCCGCCTCGGCCCACGGGGGCTCCGACCTCGACGAGCGCCCGGCGCTCCGCGAGCGCGCCAGTGCCGCCCCGGTCGAGAGCGACCGGATCGAGCACGTCTCCCAGGTGCCGGGGCTGCCGTCCCAGCCGGGGACGGCGGGCATCTCCGGCTGCTTCATGAAGAGCGCCCCGCTCTTCGTCACCAGCGGCGTGGAGAGCGTGCGGGTCTTCAACGTGCGCGACCCCGAGGAGCCACGCCTGGTCGGCACCCTGGCCAACGCCGTCTTCGAGAACGAGGCGATGAACTGCGGCGAGCGACGTACGGCGAACGGCGTGCAGCGCTTCGTCCTCATCGGGGTGGACCTGGTCGACGCCGCACCCACGCAGCCCGAGCACGTCAACGTCGGGGGCGGTGAGCTCATCGTCGTCGACGTCACCCGCCCGTCGGCGCCGCGCATCCTCAGCACGGCGCCCGGCACGACCTCCACGCACACGGTCGCCTGTGTCGACGAGCGCAACTGCACGACGGCGTACAGCGCCGGTGACAACAGCACCGACAGCTTCAGCATCTTCGACCTGCGCAACCTGCGCGAGCCTCGCGAGGTCGACGCGGACACGGACCGCGCCGGGGTGCAGGCCTTCTCCTCCCCCACCGCCGGGCACAAGTGGAACTTCGACGAGGCCGGCTACGGCACGCACACCGGCTTCGACGGGGCCTCGATGTGGCGCACCACGAAGCCGCGCAACCCGAGGCTGGTGACCACGACCGGGCTCGCAGGCCGCGGTGACGACCCGAAGCACGAGGGCTGGAACGACTTCATCCTGCACAACTCCTTCCGCCCGAACGCCGACGACTTCCGCGCCGGGGCCGCCCCCTCGATCAGGAACGGCAACGTGCTGCTCGTGACCGAGGAGGACTACGAGGACACCAACTGCTCCACCGCCGGGTCCTTCCAGACCTGGTGGGTCAAGCGCCTCGACGGCAGCCCGTCGGCGATCGTGCCGCTCGACAAGGTCGAGCTGGCCGACCTCGGCAGCTTCCCCTCGCCGGTCGGTGCCTTCTGCTCGGCGCACTGGTTCGACTTCCGTCCCGGCGGCCTGGTCGCAGCCGGCTTCTACGGCGGCGGCACCCAGCTGCTCGACGTGCGCGACGCGCGCGACATCAAGCCCTACGCCCACTCGGTCTGGGGCGCCTCCGAGGTCTGGGACGCCATGTGGGTCCCGGTCTACGACAACGGGCGCCAGACCAAGCGGCGCACCGACGTCGTCTACTCCATCGACCTGGTCCGCGGCCTCGACGTGTACGACGTACGGGTGCCCGGCGAGCGCGCTCCGGCCGGCGCTACCGACGACGAGACCGCCCTGCCGCTCGGGCAGGTCGCTCCGATGGGCCTCGTGGGCGGGGCCCTGGCCGTGTCGGCCCTGGTGCGCCGCCGCCGCCGCGACTGACGAGGTGGCGCCTCGTGCGCGGGCCGCTCCGGGTGGCTGCGCGCCCGCGCGAGGCAGCTCGGTGACCTGAGGTCGCAGCGTCCCGGGGGCGTGTTCGCCGGAGCTTCGGCCGCCCTCGTTGATACTTTCGCGGTTCGACGTCCCGGCCCGCTCGGGCGGACACCCAGCGACGCGCTCGGACACCTCCGTGGCGCTTGGACGGGGATCGGACATGACGAAGCGTGACCTGGTGCTCTCGACAGAAGACGGCACCCACCGGCTGCGGCTGGCCGCCCTCGTCGCCCTGGTGCTCTCGACCCTGGCTCTGGTCGTGCTGGGGCCTGCGCCCACTGTGGCGGCGCCCGCGGAGCGCACGGCGGGCCGTGCGGCTCCCACCCCGCCGGCCCCCAACGTCGTGCTCATCACGGTCGACGACATGCGCGCCGACGACCTCTCGGTCATGCGGCACACGAAGGAGCTCCTGGGCCAGCTGGAGCTGACCGAGTTCATCAGCAACCACCCGCTGTGCTGCCCGGCCCGGGCGCAGCTGCTGACCGGGCAGCTCGGCCAGAACAACGGCGTCCACCACAACAACGGTGCGGCCTCGTGGGCGGGCTACAAGGCACTGCGGGCCAAGAACAACACGTTCGCCCGTTGGTTCCGCGACGGTGGCTACTCCACCGCACTGATCGGAAAGTTCGTCAACGGCTGGACGCCCGCCGGCCAGCCCCGCCCCGGCGGCTGGTCACGGTTCATGCCGTTGGTGGACGGCGCCGACACCCCCGCGTCGGACGACGCCTACAGCGCCTACGACTACTCGTACCTCCAGAAGGCGACGGTCACACCCGCACCCGCGGGTCTGCACACCAACGACTTCGTCACCCGCGAGACCCGTGCCTGGGTCGACGCCGCGGAGTCCCGCGACGCCCGGCCGTTCCTCGTCTGGGCCTCCTACCTCGCCCCGCACACGATGACCGATGCCGCAGGCGAGTTCTCGCCTCCCACACCCGCCGCCCGTCACGCCGGCGACCTCGCCGGCGTCGTGCCGACGTCGGAGGGGAAGCCGTCGTACGAGGAGCCCGGCGGGCCCGAGACGGCGCGGGCCCTCTACCAGGACGCCGGAGGTACGCCGACGGCGGCGCGGCGGGCCGGGTCGGCCTTCACGGTGCGAGAGCTGAACCAGGCACGCCTGGAGTCGCTGCTCTCGGTCGACCAGGGCGTCCGCCGGATCATGACCACGCTCGAGCGACGCGGCGAGCTGGACCGCACGGTCGTGGTGTTCACCTCCGACAACGGCCACATGCTCGGCGAGCACCGGCAGATGGGCAAGAACACCTACTACGAGGAAGCGCTCCGCGTGCCGTTCCTCGCCCGCGGCCCCGGGGTCGGCACCGGCGACAGCGCCAAGGGGTCGATGATCGTCGACGTCGCGCCGTCGCTCGCGGCGCTGGCCGGGGTCGAGATCACCCGCGCCGTCGACGGCCGCACCGACCTGCTCGACATCACCGGCGGCTGGACCGACCAGACCGGGACGCTCATCCAGGCCGGCAGTCTCACCCGGCCGTGGATGTGGCGCGGGACCCGCACCAGCCGGTGGACCTACGTGCGCACCCGCGCCCTCGGCCCCGTGCTCTTCGACCGCGACCGGGACCCCTTCCAGCTCGAGAACCTCGCCGGCACCGGCCTGCGCACCGAGCGCCGCCTCGCCGACCTGACCCCGCTGCTGAAGGCGGACTGAGCCCCGCCTGTGAGCGGCTGGCTACCGTGGCCGCGTGACGACGCCGACCGGGGAGCGGGCTCCTGAGCAGGACGACCAGGAGCCGGACCCGCGTCGCTGGCGGGTCCTCGCGGTCACCCTGCTCGTCGGGTTCATGGCCCTGCTCGACGTCACCATCGTCAACATCGCACTGCCCTCGATCCGCACCGGGCTGGGGACGAACGCGGGCACCGTGCAGTGGGTGGTCTCGGGCTACGCGCTCGCCTTCGGCCTCGTGCTGGTCACCGGCGGCCGTCTCGGCGACGCCTGGGGTCGCCGACGCCTGATGCTGCTCGGCCTGGCCGGGTTCATCCTCAGCAGCGCCGCCGCCGGCCTGGCCCCGAGCATCGAGGTGCTCATCGCGGCCCGGCTGCTCCAGGGCCTGTCCGCCGGGCTGCTGACGCCGCAGTCCTCCGGGCTGATCCAGACGCTCTTCCGCGGTCCCGAGCGCGGGGTCGCGTTCGGGCTCTTCGGCCTCACGGTGTCGGTGTCCTCAGCGATCGGACCGGTGCTGGGCGGGGTGATCATCGCCGCCGTCGGAGGCGAGGACGCCTGGCGCTGGATCTTCCTGGTCAACCTGCCCATCGGACTGGTGGGCCTCGTCGCGATCGCGCTGATGGTGCCGAGCGCCCGGCCCGACCGGGCCGACCCGCGCCTGGACGTGGTGGGGGCCCTGCTGCTCGGCGCCAGCGTGCTCTGCCTGCTCTTCCCGGTCATCAGCCTCGAGGGCGGGGCCCGGCTCCCCTTGGTGCTGCTCCCGGTCAGCGTCGCGCTCGTCGTGGCGTTCCTGCGCTGGGAGCGGCGCACCGTCGCGCGCGGCGGCGCGCCGCTTCTCGACCTGGCCCTGCTGCGCGAGGTGCCGGGCTACGCCCGGGGCATCGTCATCGGCTCGCTCTACTTCACCGGCTTCACCGGGGTCTTCCTCGTCCTGAGCGTCTTCCTGCAGGACGGCCTCGGTCTGTCGCCCCTCGACGCCGGATTGCTGCTCACGCCGTTCGCCATGGGCTCGGCCGTGGCCAGCCCGATCGCCGGGCGCCTGGTGTCCCGCTTCCGCCGGCCCCTGACCGTGGTCGCGCTGCTGCTGATGATGAGCGGCCTCGTCGTGCTGGCCCTGCTCGTGCCGCTCTCGGAGGGTGGCGTCTCGCTGTGGCTGGTCGTCGCCCTGCCGCTGCTGCTGGCCGGGCTCGGAGGTGGCGCCGTGGTCTCGCCGAACTTCACCCTGACGCTCGCCGACGTGCCTCCCCGCATGGGCGGGGCCGCCGGGGGCGCGGTGCAGACGGGCCAGCGTCTCGGCGCCTCACTGGGTGCGGCGCTGCTCGTGACCTCCTACGAGCTCTCGGTCGACGGCACCGGCAGCCCGGTCCGGGCGCTCCAGGTCGCCCTCGCCCTCGCCCTCGTCATCCTGTCGGCAGCGCTGATCGCTGCGGTGCGGGGTTCGCGGAGCGCGGCAGGCTGATACTGACCACGGTCCCCTTGCCCGGCGCCGAGCTGATGTCGATCTCCCCACGGTGGAGCGTCACGATGGTCTTGACGATGGAGAGGCCCAGCCCCGTGCCCTGGATGGCCTGCGCGGTGGCGGTGGAGGAGCGGAAGAAGCGGGTGAAGAGGCGGCTCTGCTCGGCCTCCGGGATGCCCACGCCGTCGTCGCTGACCGTCAGGTCGACGACGTCGTCGGAAGCGTCCAGGCGCAGGGTGACCCGCCCGCCGTCGGGGGTGAACTTCACCGCGTTGGTCAGCAGGTTGACCAGCAGCCGCTCGAGCTGGCGCGGGTCACCTTGTATCGGTACCGGGCCCTCGGGCAGCTCCAGGCGCATCTCGAGGTCGCGGCGGGTCACGCTGGACTGCACCCCCTCGTAGGCGTCGGCCACGACCGAGGCCAGGTCGCAACCGACCAGCTGGAGCTCCAGTGCCGAGGACTCGATGCGCGACAGGGTCAGCAGGTCCTCGATGAGCACCAGGAGCCGTCCGCTGTTGCGACTCACCCGTCCGAGGAAGTCACGCTGAGTGGCGGTGAGCTCTCCCCCGGCACCGTCCTCGAGCATCTCGGTGTAGCCCACGATGTTGGTGATCGGGGTGCGCAGCTCGTGGCTGACGGTGGAGACGAAGTCGGTCTTGGTCTGGTCGAGCTCCTCGAGGCGGCGTACGGCGGCGGCCTGGTGCTCGAGCGCCCGCACCAGCGCCTCTCGGGCCCGCTCACGCTCGGTGACGTCCTCGGCGGTGGCCAGGAACCCGACGGTGCGCCCGTCGGCGTCGGGAACGGCAGCCAGGCTGAGCAGCATCGCGCGCTCCTCACCGTCGGCCCGCACGAAGCGCCACAGCTGACGGGGCTCACCGCCGGCGACGAGCGCGCGACAGATGTCGATGAAGCGCGGCCGGGTCCCCGCCACCCGCGCCAGGCGGGCCAGCTCGTCGGCGGGGTGGAACCGGTCGAGGCCGGAGCCCATCACGTCGGCGCCGACGACGCCCAGCATGCGCTCGGCGCCCGGGTTGAACAGTGTGACCCGTCCCTGCTCGTCGAGGGCGATGATGGCGGTGCCGGTGGCCGAGGCGACCAGCCGCTCGAGCGTCTCCCGGCCGCTGGCGACCTCCGCGGCCGAGTGCCGCTGCTGGGCGACCGCGACCGAGAGCGGCAGCAGGATGAGCCCGCAGTCGATGAGGAAGATCTGCAGGAACCCGGAGGCGAGCTCCGGGGCGAGGTCGTAGCGGCTCTCGAGCCCCCAGACGGGGCCCACCTGCCACGCGGTGAGCACGGTGGTCACCACCGCGACCACGCTCAGCAGCAGGCTCGCCTCCCGCAGGGTCCCGCGGAACCCGAGCCAGGCGAACATCGGCATCACCACGAAGACCAGCGGAGGGATGTCGCTGCTCAGGAAGACCACCACCGTGGTGCTCAGGGCCAGCCCCCACTGGAGCGCGCGCTCCTGGACCGATGCCAGCGCGGGCGAGGTCGGCGTGCGCAGGAACAGGGGCAGGAGGACCATCAGCGACGCGGAGTGGGTGCCGAGGACCGCGATGGCGGTCAGCGCCGGGTCACCTTGACCTGCGACCTCGGCGACGACCGCGTAGCCGAGGGCGGCCGTGCCCGCGCCGGCCGCGATGGCCCGGACCGTGCGCGAGACGTCACCGTCGTCGAGCAGCGACGGGACCCCGCCGTCGGCCGGGAGCAGGAGCCGCCGCACGACCTGCGACTCGAGCACGCAGACGAGGGCCGCGCCCGCCGCCGCGAGCGGGGGCACCCCGCCGGCGAGGTGGACCACGAGGATGCCGGGCAGCCACACTGCTGACCACGGCACGGTGCGCGAGCGGGGCACCAGCAGCAGGGTGCCTGCCATCGCACCCGCTGCGGGCCAGATCGGTGCGACGAGGCTGTCGCCACGGACGGCGCCCTGGGCCAGGAACGAGACCACGAGGGTCGCGACCACGAGCACGGCGTACTTGGCGCGGTGGTCGACGATGCCGGCCAGCGCCACCTGCCGCACTCCCACCCCCGCGTCACTCGCCTCTCCTGCGAGAGTAGCGGCCGAACCGGACGCACGGGGCGAGTCCGGACACTCCGGACAGCCCGGGGTCGGTCACGGCGGCGCCCGGTCCGGTCCGGTCCTAGACTCGCCGCATGGGTGCTCAGCGCGTGTACCTCCACGTGGGGGCGCCGAAGTCGGGCACGACGTACCTGCAGGCGCGGCTGGCGGCCAACGCCCGCTCCCTGGCGGCCCACGGGGTCCAGGTGCCCACGCCCCGCCGCACGGTCCCCCGGCCGCGCGCCCACTTCCAGGCCGCGCTCGACCTGCTCGACCAGGACTGGGGCGGTCCCCCGGGCCACGCCGTCGGCGCATGGCCCCGCCTGCTCGACGCCGTCGACCCACGCGCCGCCGCGGTCGTGGTCTCGCACGAGATCCTCGCCCCCGCACCCGCCACCGTCGTACGCCGCGCCCTGGCCGACCTCGCCGGTGCCCGCGGCACCCGTGGGACCGGCACCCGCGAGGTGCACGTGGTGCTGACGGCGCGGGAGCCCGCCGGCGCGCTCGCGTCGGCGTGGCAGGAGTCGCTCAAGCAGGGTCGTCGCTGGTCCTTCGCCCGGTTCCTCGACCTGGCGGAGTCCCGCCGCGGCTGGTGGTACCACGCGCTCGACCTGCCCGCCGTGCTGGCCACCTGGTCCGCGGACCTGCCGCCCGAGCGGGTGCACCTGGTCACCGTGCCGCCGGTCAGCGGTGGCCAGGACGAGCTGTGGCGCCGCTTCTGCGAGGCCCTCGCGTGCGACCCCGGCGCCGGGCCACGCCGTCCGGAGGCCTCGAACCCCTCGCTCGGCGTGGTCGAGGCCGCGGTCCTGCGGCGGCTCAACGAGACCAGCGGGCGTGAGCGCGCCGACGACCTCCGGGCGCAGCGCATCGTCACGCTGCTCGGTGCCGGCGGTCTGGAGGAGCGACGCTCCCCCCGCCTGGGCCTCCCGGCCGGACGCCGCGACTGGGCGACGGCCGAGGCCGACCGGTGGCACGCCTGGCTGACCGAGCACCCGGTCACCGTGCACGGCAGCCTCGCCGACCTCCTGCCGGTCCCGCCCCCACCGATGAGCGCGCGGGAGTCACGGACCGCCGAGGCGGGCGGGCCGTCCGACCCCGACGACGTGCCCGACATCGCTCTGCTGGAGCGCGCCGAGGAGGTGCGCCGCCGCCTCGACCTCGCAGGACCGGGCCGCCTGGACACCCTCCGCCGCCGGACCCGCCTCGCGCGCGACCTGGTCCGCGGGGACGGCTAGCCCGGACGACGGCCGGTGTGGAGGTCGAGCCACGCCCGGGGTGAGGGTGAGGACGTCCGTACGCCCGCGGGCTGGCGCGGGGCGGGTTCTCGGGATGGAATGACACCGCACCCGTCCCCTCCGGCCCCCGGGCCGCCGCGAAGGAGCCGTCGATGTTCTACCCCCTCACCGTGCGCGACTTCATCGACCGGGCGGAGACGGTCTACCCCGACCGGGTCGCGGTGGTCGACGAGCCGGATCAGCCGGCCCCGAGCCTGGGCACGCTGACCTACCGCGAGGTGGCGGCCCTGGCCCGGGCGCAGGCCGCGCGGCTGGACGCGCTCGGGGTGCCGGTGGGCGGTCGCGTGGCGGTGGTGTCGCACAACAGCGCCCGGCTGCTGACCTCGTTCTTCGGCGTCAGCGGCTCGGGACGCGTGCTGGTGCCGGTGAACTTCCGCCTCAGCGTGAAGGAGA
The DNA here is from genome assembly GCA_963721555.1 of uncultured Actinomycetota bacterium. Taxonomy (GTDB): domain Bacteria; phylum Actinomycetota; class Actinomycetes; order Propionibacteriales; family Nocardioidaceae; genus Marmoricola_A. Next base: position 1,247,113 of record CAVRJU010000009.1, read on the forward strand.
TCCAGTACATCGTCGCCCACTCCGGCGCCGAGGTCGTGTACGTCGACCCCGAGCGGAAGGACGTGCTCGACGCCCTGGACGTGCCCCAGAAGTTCTTGCTCGGCGACGACGACGCGCTCTACCTGCGCGACGTCGAGCCTCGTCCGTGGGACGACCCGGACGAGGGCGCGACCGCGACGATCAACTACACCTCCGGCACGACGGCCCGTCCCAAGGGCGTGCAGCTGACCCACCGCAACCTGTGGCTCAACGCAACCGTGTTCGGGCTCCACACCGGCGTCAACGACCGCGACGTCTACCTGCACACGCTGCCGATGTTCCACTGCAACGGTTGGGGCATGCCCTACGTGACGTCCTCGATGGGCGTCCCCCACGTGGTGCTGCGCAAGGTCGACGGCGCCGAGATCCTGCGCCGCGTCGAGCACCACGGCGTGACGCTGATGTGCGCCGCCCCCGCCGTGATCAGCGCCGCGCTCGAGGCGGCCGCCTCCTGGGAGGGCGACGTCCCCGGCCGTGACCGGGTGCGGATCGTCGTGGCCGGCGCCCCTCCCCCGACGCGGACCATCGAGCGGGTCCTGGAGGAGCTCGGCTGGGAGTTCAACCAGATCTACGGCCTGACCGAGACCTCACCGCTGGTGACGGTCAACCGCAAGCGGGCGGAGTGGGACGAGCTGTCCACCCACGACCTGGCGGCGAGACTGGGCCGCGCCGGAGCACCCGCGCTCGGCGTACGCGTCGAGATCGACCCGCACGGCGAGGTGCTCACCGCCTCCAACCACAACCTGGACGGCTACTGGGAGCAGCCGGAGGAGACCGAGCGCGTGCAGGCCGGGAACACCTTCCACACCGGCGACGGCGGCTACCTCGACGACGACGGCTACCTGGTGATCTCGGACCGCAAGAAGGACGTGATCATCTCCGGCGGCGAGAACGTCTCCTCGATCGAGGTCGAGGACGCGCTGATGTCGCACCCCGCCGTGAAGGAGGTGGCGGTCATCGGCATCCCGGACGAGAAGTGGGGCGAGCTGGTGACCGCGCTGGTGGTGACCGACCCCGACGCCGCGGCGGCCGGCGACGTCACCGCCGAGGACGTCATCGCCTTCTGCCGCACGAGCCTGGCCGGCTACAAGTGCCCCAAGCGGGTGGACTTCGTCGAGGAGCTGCCGCGCACCGCGACGGGCAAGCTGCAGAAGTTCAAGCTGCGCGAGCCGTTCTGGCGCGACCAGCAGCGCCAGGTCAACTGAGGACCGCCGGGAGGCCGTCCGCGCGTCCCCCACGCTTGCCCACGGTCGAGAACGGCGGACGGTTCGACGCGGCCGCAGCGGGTAGGGAGACTGTGACCGCGCTCACGCCACATCGGAGGCCCCGTGCCGAACCTCGCGACCTTGCTCACCACCACCGCCGAGGAGCACGGCGACCGCCCCGCCGTGAAGCTCGACGACACCGTGCTCAGCTACGACCAGCTGCTCGACGGCGCCCGCCGTGTCACCGCGCTGCTCAAGGCGAAGGGGGTCGGACCGGGCGACCGCATCGGCCTGGTGCTGCCCAACGTGCCGCACTTCCCGGTCATCTTCTACGGTGCGGTCGCCGCCGGCGCCGTCGTGGTGCCCATGAACCCGCTGCTGAAGGGCCGCGAGGTGGAGTACTACCTCGAGGACTCCGGCGCCTCGCTGGTGCTGGCCTGGCAGGACATGGCGGACGAGGCGACGAAGGGTGCCGAGGCCGTCGGGATCGAGTGCATCCCGGTCGAGGCCGAAGGGTTCCTCGGCCTCCTCGGTGAGCACGAGCCCGACGACGAGATCGTCGAGCGCGCGGGTGACGACACCATGGTCCTGCTCTACACCTCGGGCACGACCGGGCAGCCGAAGGGTGCCGAGCTCACCCACGACAACATGACCTCCAACGCGATCACCAGCGCCGAGACGCTCGTCGAGCTGACCTCCGAGGACGTCGTCATGGGCTGCCTCCCGCTGTTCCACTGCTTCGGCCTGACCTGCGGTCTGAACGCCTCGGTCGCCAAGGGTGCGTGCCTCACCCTCATCCCCCGCTTCGACGCCGCCAAGGCCCTGGAGGTGGTCGCGCGCGACCAGGTCACCGTCTTCGAGGGCGTCCCCACCATGTACGCCGGGATCCTCAACGCCGACGGGGCCGAGGACGCCGACATGTCGTCGCTGCGGACCTGCATCTCCGGCGGCTCGGCGATGCCCGTCGAGGTGATGAAGAACTTCGAGAAGGCCTTCGACTGCATCGTGCTCGAGGGCTATGGCCTGTCCGAGACCTCGCCGGTCGCCTCGTTCAACCGCCCCGACCTCGAGCGCAAGCCCGGCACCATCGGCACCGCCGTGCGCGGCGTCGAGATGAAGCTGGTCGACGACGAGGGCGAGGACGTCACCGAGGACGGGGCCGTCGGAGAGATCGCCATCAAGGGCGAGAACGTCATGAAGGGCTACTGGGAGCGCGAGGAGGCGACGGCGGAGTCGATCGTCGACGGCTGGTTCCGCAGCGGCGACATGGCCACGGTCGACGACGAGGGCTACTACACCATCGTCGACCGCAAGAAGGACCTCATCATCCGCGGTGGCTACAACGTCTACCCCCGCGAGGTGGAGGAGGCTCTCTACGAGCACGACGCGGTCGCCGAGGTCGCCGTCATCGGGCTCCCGCACGACGAGCTCGGCGAGGAGGTCGGCGCCGCCGTCGCCCTCAAGGACGGTCAGGAGGCCGACGAGAGCGAGCTGAAGGAGTTCGCGAAGGAGCGGCTGGCGGCGTACAAGTATCCCCGGCAGGTCTGGCTCGTCGACGAGCTGCCCAAGGGTCCCACCGGCAAGATCCTGCGGCGCGAGGTCAGCGCCCCGGACGACGACAGCGCCGACAGCACCGACACCGACGAGAAGGAAGAGGCCCCCGCGTGACCGCCGCCCCCACCGAGAAGGAGTCCGCGGCCCAGGCCCGCCTGGCCGACTCGGAGCAGCCGACGGGTGACGACAGCAGCGAGCTGTCGATGCCGCTCGACCTGCTGCTCGCCGACGCCGGCCGGAGCCCGCTGCGTCGGTTCCTCCCCGGCGTCTCGGGCGTCCGGTTCGCCGCCGGGCTGGCTCGTCGCCCGCACAAGGTCGCCGGTCGTGCGGCCGGTCTGGGGGTCGAGCTGGCCAAGGTCGGCCTCGGGCGCTCCGAGCTGGAGCCACACGCCAAGGACCGCCGCTTCTCGGAGGAGGCGTGGGCGCGCAACCCGCTGTTCAAGCGCACGCTGCAGGGGTACCTGGCGTGGAGCCAGGCGGTGCGCGGTCTCGTCGACGACGCCGAGCTGGGCTGGGGCGACGAGCAGCGGATGGGCTTCATCGTCGACAACCTGGTGGAGGCCACCTCCCCCAGCAACAACCCGTTCCTCAACCCGAAGGTCATCAAGCGCACGCTCGACACCGGGGGCGGCAACCTCGCCGAGGGCGGCAGGCGGCTCGTGCGCGACTTCGCCACCGCACCGCGGGTGCCGTCGATGGTGGAGCCGGACGCTTTCGAGGTCGGGGTCGACATCGCCGTCACGCCGGGTGCCGTGGTCTTCCGCACCGACGTCTTCGAGCTGATCCAGTACACCCCGCAGACCGGGAAGGTCCGTCAGGTCCCGCTGCTGATCGTGCCGCCCACGATCAACAAGTTCTACGTCATCGACCTGGCCGAGCAGCGGAGCCTGGTCGAGCACCTCGTGCAGAACGGCCAGCAGGTCTTCTGCATCTCGTGGCGCAACCCCGACGCCCGGCATGCCGACTGGGGCCTGGACACCTACGGCCAGGCCATCCTCGAGGCGATGCAGGTGGCACAGGACATCGCCCGGCAGGAGAAGGTCGCGATGCTCGCGATCTGCTCGGGCGGGATGATCGCCTCGATGGTGCTCGCGCACCTCGCCGACACGGGTGAGCTCGACCGGGTCGCGGCCTTCAGCCTGGCCGTGACCGTCCTCGACCAGGACCAGGCCGGTCTGCCCAGCGCCCTGCTGTCGCGCAAGGCTGCCGCCGCGTCGACCCGGTCGTCGCGGGAGAAGGGCTACCTGGACGGTCGCGCGCTGGCCGAGATCTTCGCCTGGCTGCGTCCCAACGACCTGATCTGGAACTACTGGGTCAACAACTACCTGATGGGCCACGCGCCGAAGGCCTTCGACATCCTCTACTGGAACGCCGACCCGGTGCGGATGACCGCGGCCATGCACCGCGACTTCATGGACCTCGCGATCCGCAACGCGCTGACCGAGCCTGGAGCCGCCGAGATGCTGGGCTCGAAGGTCGACCTGTCCAAGGTCGACGTCGACTCCTACGTCGTGGCCGGCATCGCCGACCACCTGTGCAAGTGGGAGTCGTGCTACCAGACCACCCAGCTGCTGGGCGGGACGTCGAAGTTCGTGCTGTCCACCAGCGGCCACATCGCGGCTATGGTCAACCCTCCGGGCAACGAGAAGGCCAGCTTCCAGACGGCGAGCACCAACCCGCCGGAGGCGGCGGCGTGGCTCGAGAAGGCCTCCAAGGTGAAGGGCAGCTGGTGGGAGGACTACGTGGAGTGGCTGGCCGAGCGCAGCGGCGCGGAGCGCAACAAGCCTCGTCGGCTGGGGTCGGCGGAGTACGAGCCGCTGTGCGACGCCCCCGGCACCTACGTCCACGACCGCTGAGCCGACCCGCGTGAGCCCGACCCAGGAGACCGTCCCCGCCATGACCGACGTGCCCTCCTGCGCCCCGGACAAGGTCCGCACCATCACCGTGCGGGGCGTGTCGGTGCGCATCTCGGAGCGCCGGGCCTGCGGGGACCTCATCGGTGAGCCGCCCCTGCTGCTGTGCAACGGCATCGGGGTCAGCTTCGAGGCGTTGCAGCCGTTCGTCGACGAGCTGCACCCGCACCGTGGCGTCGTCCGCTTCGACGTGCCGGGCGTCGGCGGCAGTCCGCTGCCGCCGTACCCCTACGCCATCGCGGGGCTCGCCTCCTGGCTGACCGCGGTGATGACCCACTTGGGACACCCCCGCTTCGACGTCCTCGGACTCTCGTGGGGCGGCGGCCTCGCCCAGCAGCTCGCCGTGCAGGCGCCGCGGCGGGTGCGCCGCGTCGTGCTCGCCGCTACCGGCACCGGCTGCCTGATGGTGCCGGCCAGGCCCGGGGTCCTCGGCAAGATGATGACGCCCCGACGCCACCGCGACCCGGCGTACGCCGCCGCGATCGCGGCCGACATCTACGGCGGCACGATGCGCACCCACCCCGAGCGCGGCGCGCGGCTGCTCCACGCTGCCACCCGGTCGGGGCCCAGGCGCGGGTACTACTACCAGCTGCTGGCGATGGCCGGGTGGACCAGCCTGCCGTTCCTGAGCCTGCTGCGGCAGCCCACCCTGGTGCTCGGCGGCGTCGACGACCCGATCATCCCGGTCGCCAACCCCAAGCTGCAGGCGCGGCTGATCCCCCGCGCCCGCCTCCACCTGTACGACGGTGGCCACCTCGGGATCGTCACCGAGGCCGACGAGCTCGCCCCCGTCGTCGACGCCTTCCTGGACGAGGAGCGGACCGCATGACCGACCAGCAGACCGGGTTCGAGGACCTGACCCTCGACGACTCCCCCGCCTCCGACTTCCTGGGCTTCGAGCTGCTGCTCGAGGAGGAGGACCGCGAGCTGCTGAGCCGGGTCCGTGCCTTCATGACCCGCGAGGTGGAGCCGGTCATCAACGACTACTGGACCCGGGCGGCGTTCCCGCACGAGCTCGTGCCCGGGCTGGCGGAGCTCAACATCGCCGGGCTGGCGTACGACGGACCGGGCTGCCCGGCCCGCGGCGCCCTCGTCGACGGCCTGGTCAGCATGGAGATGTCGCGCACGGACCCGTCGATGGGCACCTTCCTGGGGGTCCACGGCGGTCTCGCCATGGGGTCGATCCAGCTCTGCGGCTCCGACGAGCAGCGCGAGCGCTGGCTGCCGGCCATGGCGCGCATGGAGCTGATCGGCGCCTTCGGCCTGACCGAGCCCGACGTCGGCTCCGCGATCTCCGCCGGCCTGGCGACCAGCGCGACCCGCGACGGAGACGACTGGATCCTCAACGGAGCCAAGAAGTGGATCGGCAACGCCGCCTTCGCCGACCTGGTGATCATCTGGGCCCGCGACACCGACGACGGTCAGGTCAAGGGCTTCGTCGTCGAGAAGGGCACCGACGGCATGGTGTTCCACAAGCAGGAGGACAAGATCGCCCTCCGGGTGGTGCAGAACGCCGAGATCCACCTGAACGACGTACGCGTCCCCGAGACCAACCGGCTCCAGAAGGCCGACAGCTTCCGCGCCACCGCCGACGTGCTGCGGGTGACCCGGATGAGCGTCGCGTGGGCTGCGACCGGCACCGCCCGCGGCGCCTTCGAGCACGCGCTGCGCTACACCAAGGCGCGCCAGCAGTTCGGCCGGCCCATCGCGTCGTTCCAGCTCGTGCAGGACCTGCTGGTCAAGATGCTGTCCAACGTGACCGCGGCGACCGCGATGAACGTGCGCGCCTCCCAGCTGCAGGAGGCCGGGCTGCTGCGCGACGAGCACGCCTCGCTGTGCAAGGCCCACAGCACCGTGCGGATGCGCGAGACGGTCGGCTGGGCCCGCGAGGTGCTGGGCGGCAACGGCATCCTGCTCGAGCACCACGTCGGACGGTTCGTCGCCGACGCCGAGGCGCTGTACTCCTACGAGGGCACCCGGGAGATGAACACCCTCATCGTCGGGCGAGCCATCACCGGCGAGAGCGCCTTCGTCTGAGAGGGGAACATCCATGGAGATCCTGACCGGCATCATGCCGACCGACCGCCCGGAGCGCCACGCGAAGCAGCTGATGAGCCACTGGTCCGAGCGCGGGACGCTCAGCGAGGACGGAGCGTCGTCCCGGCTGGACTGGCACGACGGGCAGGTGCTGGTCCTCACCCCGCGCAAGGGCAGCCTCGACATCGAGGTCGCAGTCCCCGACGGCGAGGACGTCGTCCAGTTCGCCGAGGTGGTGGCGCGTCACCTGGAGCGGTTCGGCCAGCGCGACGAGCTCACAGTGACCTGGGAGCCGGCCGGCGGCTGAGCCGCGCGTCTCAGCGGCCGGTGAAGACCGGCGTCCGCTTCTCGGCGCGTGCTGTCGCGGCCTCGCGTACGTCGTCGCTGGCCCAGCACACGTCGAAGCTCGCCTGAACATCGTCGTCGGTGCCCCCGTTGAGGACCAGCTTGTTGTGGGCCAGGGTCAGCGGCGCCAGGGCAGCGATCTCGTGGGCCCAGCCCATCGCGTCGTCGACGGTGCCGGAACGGTCGGCCAGACCGCACCGCAACGCAGCGTCGCGGTCGATCGTCTCGGCGGCGAGCATGAGCCGGCGTGCGACTCCCCCGCCCGCGACCTCCGCCAGGGTGCGCATCGTCCACGCGTCGACGGCCATGCCGTTGCGCGCCGTGGGCACGCCGAACATCGCCGACGCGTCGGCGACACGCAGGTCGCAGGCGAGCGCGAGCTGGGTGCCCGCGCCGATGGCCGGCCCGTTCACCGCTGCGACGACCGGCACCGGCAGCCGCGTCAGACCGTGCAGCATGCCGTAGAGCGCCTCGATGAACTCGTCGCCGTACACCCCGCCCAGGTCGGCGCCGGAGCAGAACGCCGTGCCGGCGCCGGTCACCACGATCACGCGGGCGCCGTCGTCCACGGCCCGCTGCGACTCGGCGGCAAGCGCTCGGCACAGGTGGAGGTCCAGCGCGTTGCGGCGCTCCTCCCGCTGCAGCTCGAGCACCGTCACGGGTCCGTCACGCCTGGTCGCCAGCATGATCGAAACCCTAGGCCGCGCACCATGTCCTCCGGGACAGGTCCCGCGGACGAACGGTGTGAGGTTGCTCGCGGGAGCCAGCGAACAGGGACGTGCACCCAGATCGGCTTGCCCGCCTGCGTGCCCGGGCGAAGGCCGAAGTCGTCCCCCCGCACGCTTCGCGGCATGAGCGTGCGTCTCCGAGCGCACGCTATGCGGCAGATCCGGGCGGAACTACTCGGGTACGGACACGAGGCAGAAGGGGTGCCCAGCGGGGTCGGCATAGATCCGCCACGCGCTTGGGCCGGGATTCAAGACCTCGGTCAACGGGCAGGCACCCGCCATCTCAACCGCAAGGCTGGCGTCACCCAGGTCGTCAACGAGAAGGTCGAAGTGCACGTGTTGTTCTCCGCGCTCGCCCGGCCACGAGGGCGGCCGATAACCAGCCACACGGTGGAATGAGAAGCGGCCGACGGGCTCCCAGCGAAGAGTCAGCCACTCGGAGTCGCCCTCGGGCTCGGGCAGGTCGAGGACCTTCTGCCAGAACCGGGCCAGCTGCTCGGCGTCGTCGCACTCCAGGATGAGTTGAGTCAGCCTGCCCACTGCCATTGGCCCAACCTACGTGCCATCGCAGTTCGATGTGCACGCTCATCGGCAGGAGCGTGCGTCGTCAGCGCACGCTGTGCCGCGTGACTGACTGGTCAGCGAGGCGCCTCGTCACACCTGTGCTCGACGAGCCGACCGTCGACCTTGCTTGCACATTGATCCCACGCTGGGTGAACGAGCCAGGCAACGGCGAGGCCGAGCACGCCAAAGGCGATGAGCGCCGCCACCGCGACTGCGACTGTGACTGGAGCGGGAGCTTGCACAGTACGGTCAACGGCGAGGTGCCCAACGAGTCACGGCGCGCTCGCTCATCGGCGTGAGCGTGCGTTTGAGCGAGAGGGTGTCGTGTGTACTAACGGGCTTGCCCGGCTAGGTGCGTAGTCGGTCAGTGAATCCCATGAAGCACTGTGAGCACTGAAAAACGAACTCGCCCTCGCGACCGTGCCACGGCCCGTGCGGACCCGACTTGTCGCAAGTGGGGCAGTCCATCATTGAGAACCACTGGTCGGTCCCGTCGTCCCTGTGATGCGGCATGTCGCGAACTATGACACCGGCAAAGCTACAACGACAGGGGCACCGGGTGTCTTAAAGGATGGTGGGCTTGCCCGCCTGGTGCATGCCGGATCAATGGGCGACGTTGCCACCCGCACGCTGCAGCGGCAGATCCGGGCGAGCGTGGCCGCCCTCAACGCGGTGGAACAGTTCGACGGGGCCTACTGGGGTCCGAGCTCGTCCGGCGCCGGAACACTCGGCGGACTGGACACAGTGTCGGTTTCCTTGAGCTCGACAAAGATCACATGCGTCGCCGTCTCGCCGATGTTCACCCCGTGATGCTGCTGTGCCGGTAGCCATCCGACCGTCCCTGCCTCGAGTGCAACTTCGCGACTCATGTCGCCCGAGACAAGCCGCCGGCGGAAGGAACTCAGCGTGTACATGAGGCTGTCGGGGTGCACGTGCGGTGTCGTGCTGTCCCCGGGTCGATCCGTGTACTCGAGGACCCGGACCTTCTCGTTCTCGAAAACGACCTTGTAGTGCTCCGGGTTCGTGACGGCGGGATCGAGGCTCATGTCATGACGATGGCAGCACTCTGGCGACCATGCAGGTAAAGAGCGCCGACCGGGCCCTGCATCTGACGGCGTCCGCTCGTCGGCATGATTGGCGGCACCATCAGCGGCACATCCGGGCGAGCTCAGCCGCTCCCACGAGGCATAAGCGGACAGCTGAACGATGCGGTCGAGGCCAGCAACCGGTTACCGCTGGAGGTGCACGGGGCCTCTTGGCCGCTCAGCGGTCCTTGACGCTGCCTCGTGCGCGAAGGGCGCTCTACGGCTGGCGACCTTTGCGCAGTCTGCGACGCCTTCGCCAGTCGAGCAGCGCGAAGATCCCTCGCGCGATCCCATAATCGTGGCCACGTCCACCCGCTACCCAGTCCGGGTTGTTGACCGGCCCCGGGTTCGGGTTGGCCCCTCCCGGCAGACGCTTGGGTTCACGAGTCATGACGATCTCCTGCGCGGGGGGCGCGCGGCGCGCCACATGGAGCGACCGTTGATCAGTGAATGATGCCCGAGTTCCGGTCTGCGCGTCCGCTCATCGGCGTGACCACACGCGGACAGCGGCACGAGCGTGCTTTCCGTGCCAGCGACCGGATAGGTCATCTGACCTCGTCGATCAAAGAAAGACAGAACGGATGCCCTGCAGGATCGCTGAAGACCAGACAGTGGGCCGCGTTCGGCTGATGGTCGTAACGCGTGGCGCCGGCACGCTCGACGCGAGTCGCGGCCGCATGCAGGTCATCGACGAAGAAGTCGATGTGGAGCAAGGCGGAGTCGTAGGGCCACTGAGGTCTCGCGTAGTCAGCGACCCCCATGAACTCCATTCGCGTTCCTTCGCAGCGCATGGAGGCCCACTCCATGTCGTGCACGAACGTGACCTTGCCCCCAGTGATATCGGCGTAGAACGACGCCAGTTTCGCCGGATCCGGACACGCCAACGTGACTGAGCTGAAGCGGATTGCGTTGGGCACGCGGTCACGTTATCTGGCCTGCGCCGCGCACCTCGACCGCACATCAACATGAGCTGGCACGGTCACCGCAGCGGTGTCCGTCAGGTTGGCCCACCCGTCTGCTCGGCGGCGAAGTACGTACACAGTCTTCTGTGCCGGTGCTTGAAGAAGGCGTCAACGACGCGTGCGACGACGCCTGCGAGCCCAGGGATCGGCACACGCAGCTGTAGCGTCACGCGATCACGCACGCGAGTGCCGCCTTCGATCGGCGTCAGGGTCCGCTCGTGTTCCCAGCGTTTCATGCTCAGCATGGTGGACCGTTCCAAGAATCGGCGGCCTACCTCCATCTCGACGATGGTCACGTGGTCGAAGTCGAAGGGCACCAGACCGAACAATCGAAGCCACGCCCGGCCCACCGGCCGTCCCAGCGGGACGGTCTCGACGGTCAACCCCGTCGCGGTTCTTGGCATGGTCATCGTCATCCAGGGTCGCATCTCGTGATTGATGCCCTCGGGAGAGACGACCCGACCCCAGACAACCCGCACGTCTGCCGGGACCTCAACGCTGTTCTCGACGGTCTTGGTCACATCCCAATTCCTATCGTCGGGGAGCGCGATCGAGGGTGAAGCTGACGGCACCACACGTCTGTTCATCGCCCTGGAGGCTGCCACAGCAGCAGCGCTCGTTGTCGGCGTCCGATCAAGCGGACACAACACCGCGACTGTTTGACGCAGGCTCTGCGACGCTTGTTGCGCCACTGCTCTCGGTCTAGTGGCGCAAGGGTGCTGCCCGTGGGGCACGGTCGATGCTGAGGCGGCCGGGGCCGAGCCGTTGGACGTGATGGTCGGGATGGTGGGCCAGGGTGTGGTGCCGGGCGCAGATCAGGACACCGTCGGCGACGTCGGACCGACCCCCGAGGGACCACGGATCGAGGTGGTGGGCGTCGGCCCAGGCGGTGGGACGGTCGCAGCGCTCGACCGCGCAGGTGAAGCCCTGCTGCACGGCCATGGCGGTCCGCTGGGCCTTCGTGAACAGCCGCACCCGACGCCCGAGGTCGAGCACCTGGCCCTCGGAGCCGAGGACGGCGGGGATCACACCCGCGGCGCACGCCATGCGGCGCGCCTCTCCTGGTGTGACCGGGTCGCCGGAGTCGAGGGTCGCGGCCCGGAGACCACCGAGCAGGGTGTCGAGGTCCATCGTCACGACCACGGAGGCGTTCAGGCCGCCGCTGCTCGGGACGGCGTCGGGGTCGAAGGTCTCCAGCAGGCGGCTGAAGGCCTGCCCCATGACCTGCGCGTGGGACCGGCCCTCCCGCTGGACCGCATCGGCGAGCTGGGGGTTGGCGATGGCCTGCAACGCCTTGTGCAGCATGACGCCGTGTCGCGTCGGCACCTTGGTCCAGATGCTCGTCGTACCTTCGCCGTCGTCCCACATCGTCAGCGAGCACGTCTCGTCGGCCGTGTCGGCCTCGGCCTGAAGACGTCGCGCCTCCTCGGCCTCCGCGCCCTCCGGGTCGATCACCTCGAGAAGCCGTCGCCCCGCTCGGCGCAGCTGCACGGCGTCGAACCGCGCGGCGAGCTCGAGCAGGTGCCGCTCCGCCTCCTCGCGCTGAGCGGGCTCGACCCACGACGGCAGGGCGTCGACGGCGTGGGCGACGGCTCGCGCCTGAGCCACGTCGAGATCGCCGGACAACAACGCGTCGGCGGTCGCGCTCAAGGTGTCACGCAGCTCGTCGGCGAGGCGGACATCGGCGCGAGCTGCCTGTCCGTGCACGATCGCGGTGGCCGACAACCAGCCCGCGGTGCTCCCCGCAGCCGGACCCGGCAGGTCGCGGGCCAGTTCGATCTCGTCGCCGTGGGCCAGCACCGCCAGACGCAGCCCCTCCAGACGAGCGATCACCCGGCCCAGCTCGAGGACCGTCTCCGCGGTCTCGACGGCGTTCAGGCACCCGACGGGCAGGCCACGCACCCCCGCCGACGTGACCTCGTCGAGCGAGGCCAGCAGCCGCCCGGCGTACCGGTGCAGGCGCTGCGGGCGCTCCTCCACCGGCATCGCGGTCACTGCGTCCCTCGTCATGCGACGACTCTGCCACGACCCTCCGACACAATACGATCACATGTTCGAGCCGATCAGGAGTCGTCGTGGACGCGGTGCACCTTGTGCTGCGCGGCCTGCGCACGCGGGCGGATCACCAGCTCGTCGATGTTGACGTGCGAGGGACGGGTGACCATCCAGGTGATGGCGTCGGCGACGTCGTCGGCGGTCAGCGGCTCGGCCACGCCGGCGTACACCGCGTCGGCCTTCTCCTGGTCCCCGTCGAAGCGCACGAGCGCGAACTCGTCGGTACGCACCATCCCCGGCGCGATCTCGCAGACCCGCACCGGCTGGTCGAACAGCTCGAGCCGTAGCGTCTCGGTCACGACCTGCGTGCCGTGCTTGGCCGCCGTGTAGCCGCCGCCGCCCTCGTAGGCGACGCGCCCCGCGGTCGAGCCGACGTTGAGGACGACGCCCGCTCCGCTGGCGATCAGCGCCGGCAGCAGCGCCTGGGTGACCTGCACCAGCCCGATGACGTTGACCTCGTACATCGCGCGCCAGTCGTCGGCGCTGGCCTCGGACACCGGCGAGGCACCGAACGCGCCCCCCGCGTTGTTCACGAGTACGTCGAGCCGCTCGCCCACCTGCGCCGCCAGCGCCGCCACGTCCTCGGAGGAGGTGACGTCGCAGGCGATCGCCGTGCCGCCGATCTCCGCGGCCAGCGCCTCGATGCGCTCGACGCGTCGGGCGGCGCAGACGACGTGGAAGCCCTCGGCAGCGAGGTGGCGGGCCGTGGCCGCGCCGATCCCGCTGCTGGCCCCGGTGACGACGGCGGTGCGGGCGGGGCGGGAAGGAGTCGTGGTCATGGCCCCATTGTGGCCCGCCCCCACCCACGTCCAGGATGGGCACCCACCCGAGACCACCCGATGCTGGGAGCCCGCCCGTGCACCTCGACCGCTTCGACCGCTACCCGCTGCTCTTCGGCCCCAGCCCGGTGCACCGCCTCGACCGGCTGACCGCCCACCTCGGCGGCGCCGAGATCTGGGCCAAGCGCGAGGACTGCAACTCGGGCCTGGCCTACGGCGGCAACAAGACCCGCAAGCTGGAGTACATCGTCCCCGACGCCCTCGCCCAGGGCGCCGACACGCTGGTCTCCATCGGCGGCTACCAGTCCAACCACACCCGCCAGGTCGCCGCCGTCGCCGCCAAGCTCGGCCTCAAGGCGCGGCTGGTGCAGGAGAAGTGGGTGGACTGGCCCGACGCCGTCAACGACAAGGTCGGCAACATCCTGCTGTCGCGGATCATGGGCGCCGACGTCCGCCTCGACCCGGCCGGCTTCGACATCGGCATCCGCTCCTCGTGGGAGGAGGCGATGCAGGAGGTCCGTGACGCGGGCGGCACGCCGTACGGCATCCCGGCGGGCGCCTCGGAGCACCCGCTCGGCGGCCTCGGCTTCGCGCAGTGGGCCCAGGAGGTCGCGCAGCAGGAGGCCGAGCTCGGCGTCTTCTTCGACACGATCGTGGTCTGCACCGTCACGGGCTCGACGCACGCCGGCATGATCGCGGGCTTCGCCGGCCAGGACCGACCCCGCCGCGTCATCGGCATCGACGCCTCCGCCACCCTGCAGAAGACCCGCGACCAGGTCGAGCGGATCGCGCGTCACACCGCCGACCTCATCGGCCTGGGCCGCGAGCTGCGCGACGACGAGATCACCGTGCTCGAGGGCTGGGCCGGCGACCTCTACGGCATCCCGGTGCAGTCGACCGTCGACGCCATCCGGCTCTCCGGCTCGCTCGAGGGGATGATCATCGACCCGGTCTACGAGGGCAAGTCGATGGCCGGCCTGGTCGACCTGGTCCGCGACGGCGAGATCGGTCGCGACTCGACCGTGCTCTACGCCCACCTCGGCGGGCAGCCCGCGCTCAACGCCTACAGCGGCATCTTCTAGGTCTGGCGCCGCCGGTGGAGGAGCCGGTCGCCCGCGGCTCACGACGCTCGGGCAGGATGGCGCGCATGAGCGCCTACTGGATCAGTCTGTACGTCGAGGTCACCGACGAGGCCAAGCTGAAGAAGTACGCCGAGCTCGCCGGCCCGGCCCTCACCGGTGCCGGCGGGACCTTCCTGGCTCGGGGAACGCCCCGGGCCACCTACGAGGCCGGTCAGACCACCCGCTCGGTGCTGATCCGCTTCGACTCGGTCGAGGCCGCGCAGGCCGCCCACGACTCCCCCGCCTACCAGGAGGCGCTGGCCGCCCTCGACGGCGGTGCGGTCCGCGACCTGCGCATCGTGCCCGGCATCGACTGACGCGCCCCCACTCCTGCTGACGTCACACCAGCGACACGACGAGTCCCTACCCTGGAGGCATGAGCCCCCGCAGCGGTGGCCCCGACTGGGCCCACCTGGACGCCGTGCTGTTCGACCTCGACGGCGTGATCACGCCGACCGCGGAGGTCCACATGCGGGCGTGGTCGACGATGTTCAACGACTTCCTGGGCGCTCGCGGCGAGGCGGCGTACACCGACGACGACTACTTCGCCCACGTCGACGGCAAGCCCCGCTACGAGGGCGTGGCGGCGTTCCTCGCCTCGCGCGGCATCGACCTGCCCCACGGCGACCCCTCCGACGGCCCGGACTCCGAGACCGTGTGCGGGCTGGGCAACCGCAAGAACGACGCCTTCGGTGAGGTGCTGGCCCGCGAGGGAGTGA
Source organism: uncultured Actinomycetota bacterium (assembly GCA_963721555.1). Lineage (GTDB taxonomy): Bacteria > Actinomycetota > Actinomycetes > Propionibacteriales > Nocardioidaceae > Marmoricola_A. The sequence continues at coordinate 1,262,219 of CAVRJU010000009.1, forward strand.
AGGCCTACCCCGGCTCGGTCGAGCTCCTGGAGCGCCTGCTCGAGCGCGGTGTGCGCGTCGCGATCGTCTCCAGCTCGGCCAACGCCCCCGACGTGCTGCGGGCCGCCGGGCTGCTCGACCGCTTCGAGACCGTCGTCGACGGCCGGGTCGCCAAGGAGCAGGGCCTGCCGGGCAAGCCCGAGCCCGACACCTACCTCTACGCCGGACGCCTGCTGGAGACCGAGCCGGCGCGCGCCGTCGTCGTCGAGGACGCGATCTCGGGCGTGCGCGCCGGCGCCGCCGGCGACTTCGGGCTGGTGATCGGCGTCGACCGCGGCGCCGGGGTCGCCGCGCTGACCGAGAACGGCGCCGACCTGGTCGTCGCCGACCTCGCCGAGCTGGTGCCCGGTCTGCTCGCCGAGCGGGAGGTCACCACGTGAGCGTCGTCGGCGCGGCCGCCACGCCGATCCCCGCCCGCGACCGCCTCGACCGGCACGTCTACCCGATCGACCCGTGGCGCCTGGCCGAGTGCCGCTACGACGGCGCCCACCTGGGCCGCAACGAGACGCTCTTCGCGGTGGCCAACGGCTACCTCGGCCTGCGCGGCAACGTCGAGGAGGGCCGCGACAGCCACGAGCACGGCACCTACATCAACGGCTTCCACGAGACCTTCACCATCCAGCACGCCGAGGAGGCGTTCGGGTTCGCCCGCGTCGGGCAGACCATGGTGAACGTGCCGGACTGCAAGCCGATCCGGCTCTACGTCGACGACGAGCCGCTGCTGCTCTCGGTGGCCGACCTCGACAGCTACTCGCGCACCCTCGACTTCCGCGACGGCCTCGTCCGACGTCGTCTGGTCTGGCGCACCCCCGCCGGCAAGCGCGTGCAGGTCGACTCCACCCGCATGGTGTCGATGGTCGACCGCCACCTCGTCGTGATGACGTTCGACGTCACCCTGCTCGACGAGGACGCCCCCCTCGCGCTGTCCTCGCAGCTGCTCAACCGCCAGGACGGCGAGGACGAGTACTACGTCCGCACCGCCGGCCTCGCTGCGGCGGTCGACCCGCGCAAGACCGAGGTGTTCGACCGCCGGGTGCTCATCCCGCAGCCGCTGGGCATCAAGGAGCCGACCGACCGGTTCGTCCAGGGCTTCCGCTGCGCCGAGTCGGGCATGACCATCGCGGTGGCCGTCGACCACGAGCTGACCACCGACAACGAGTTCTCCTCCAACTACCACCACGACGACCCCAACGCCTCGCGCATCACCTACCGGGTCGAGGCCGAGGTCGGCGTGCCCGTGCGGCTGGTCAAGCTGGCGACGTACCACACCTCGCGGATGGTCCCGGTCCCCGAGCTGGTCAGCCGGTGCCGCCGGACGCTCGACCGCGCGGTGGCCCAGGGCACCGAGCTGCAGCACCGACGCCAGCGCGAGTGGTTCGACGGCTACTGGTCGCGCTCCGACGTGGAGGTCGAGGGGCCCCCCGAGGTGCAGCAGGCCGTCCGGTGGAACCTCTTCCAGCTCGCCCAGGCGGCCGGCCGCGCCGAGGGCGCCGGCGTGCCGGCCAAGGGAGTCACCGGCAGCGGGTACAGCGGGCACTACTTCTGGGACACCGAGGTCTACACCCTGCCGTTCTTCACCTACACGACCCCGTCGTGCTCCCGGGCGGCGCTGCGCTTCCGCTACGGGCTGCTGCCGGCCGCGCGGCTGCGCGCCCAGCAGATGACCCAGCGTGGGGCGATGTTCCCGTGGCGCACGATCAGTGGCGAGGAGGCCTCCGCCTACTACGCGGCCGGGTCGGCGCAGTACCACATCGACGCCGACATCGCCTACGCGCTCAACCAGTACGTCGAGGCCACCGGCGACCACGAGTTCCTGGCCAAGGAGGCCGTCGACATCCTGGTGGAGACCGCTCGGCTCTGGGCCGACCTGGGCTTCTGGCGGCGCAACGGCGACGGGGTGTTCCACATCCACGGCGTGACCGGGCCCGACGAGTACACCACCGTCGTCAACGACAACCTGTTCACCAACGTGATGGCGCGCGCCAACCTGCGCAACGCCGCGAGGACCGTGCGCTGGCTGGCCGAGCACCGACCCGAGGACCACGCCGCGGCGGTGTCGCGGCTGGGGCTGGAGGCCGACGAGGTCGGGGAGTGGGAGCGCGCCGCCTCGCGGTTGATCGTTCCCTACGAGGAGCACCTCGGCATCCACCCGCAGGACGCCCACTTCCTCGACCGGGAGGTCTGGGACCTGCCGGCCACGCCGCGCGAGAACCTGCCCCTGATGCTGAACTACCACCCGCTGGTGATCTACCGCTTCCAGGTCATCAAGCAGGCCGACGTCGTGCTGGCGCTGCTGCTGCAGGGGGACTCGTTCACCCCCGAGCAGAAGCGCGCCAACTTCGAGTACTACGACCCGATCACGACCGGGGACTCCACCCTGTCGGCGGTCGTGCAGTCGATCATCGCCGCCGAGGTCGGCTACGCCGAGCTCGCGCTGCGCTACTTCTACCAGGCGATGTTCGTCGACCTCGCCGACATCCACGGCAACGCCAGCGACGGCGTCCACGTGGCCTCGACCGGCGGGGTCTGGAGCGCGCTGGTCTACGGCTTCGGCGGGTTCCGTGACCACGACGGCGTGTTCACCCTCGACCCCCGGCTGCCGGAGACCTTCGAGGCCCTGACCTTCCGGCTCACCCTGCGCGGCTCGCGGGTGCGCGTGCGGGTCGAGCCGGACTCGGTGACCATGGACGTGGAGACCGGCGAGGGCGCCGAGGTCGTCGTGCGTGGGCAGAAGGTCCGCGTCACCACCGACGGCCCTGTCGTCGTACCTCTCGACGGGCACGGGGACCGCATCCCCGGGCTGCCCAAGCCCTGGGGCACCGAGGGCGTACGCCGCAGCGACGGCTCGGTCATCACTGCGTCCCTCCCCCGCGCGACCTGAGGGACCCGGTGGTCCGGCGAGCCGTCAGGCGCCGGACCTGGTGTCGACGGTGATCTTCGCGATGCCGACCAGGAGCCCGGGCTTGACCGCCTTGGTCTTGAAGGTCGAGTTGAGCAGCTTGGCGGCGACCGGCGACACCTTCACCTCGGTGCCCTCCAGCGTGGCGGTGCGCGCAGCGCTCTCCAGCGGCTTCAGCGTGCGCCCGTCGAGCTGGAAGATGTAGGCGTTCGGCGGCGGCCTGCTTGCCGTTGACGCTGACGTCGCCGTAGACCCGCGAGACACCCGGGTCCACGTTGAGGTTCGTGATGCGCACGGTCGTGCCGCCGGCCGCCAGCGAGAAGCCGGAGCCCTCGTGCTGCAGCTGGCCGATCACGTACGGCGACACCTCGCCGGGCTCGAAGACGGTGACGTTGCCGCCGGTGATCGGGAAGCGGAGAGCCCCCTTGACCAGCTTGCCGTCGCCCACCGTCCCCGGCTGGAGACCGAGCTGACCGAGCGCCTTCACGAACCCCTTGTCCAGCGTGACCTGGGTGGTGTCGCCCGTGACGGCGTCGATGCTCGCCACGGGCTCCGGCGCGTCTCCGCCGAAGACACCGCAGGCCCCCAGCCCGAGGCCGGCGGAGAGGCTGAGGGCGAGGGCGGCTGCCGCTCGACGGGAGCGGGCGGACGTGACGGTTCGGGACATGGGAGCTCCTGGGACAGGGGGCACCGGAAGCGGTGCTGGCACGGGGGGTTCGTGTCCCTTGTGCCCGTGGACGGGTGGATCGACAACATCATCTGTCAGCTCACCGCGCTTGAAGCTTCCAGAACCGATCGTCCCTTGACCGCGGACCGCGTTGTCATCACGATGACAAGAAGGACGGAACGAGCGGGCCGTCGTGATCGGGGTTTGTCATGGCCGAGGATTCCTGGGGCCGAGTCGCACGCACGTCGTTGGGGCTCATCCGAATCGTCAACGGGGGCTTGGGCCTGGTCGCCCCGAACGCCCTCATCTCCCGGATCGACCCGGACGACCCGCCGAGCCCGGCGGCGGTCTATGCCTTCCGGCTCTTCGGGATCCGGACGGTCCTGATCGGCCGGGACCTGTTGAGACGGCCCGGCGAGGCCCGCTCGCGCAGCGTCGCCGAGGCGCCACTGATCCACGCCTCCGACACGGTCACCGCCACGCTGCTCACGGTCCAGCGCGCCGTGCCACCACGCTCCGGCGCGATGCTCATCGGCATCTCCGGCCTGAACACCCTCCTGGCCCTCGCGGCCTCCCGTCGCTCCCACGCCTGAGCCCGGCCGTGGAGAGCGTCGACTTCGTCATCGTCGGCTCGGGCGCCGGCGGTGCGCCTCTGGCGGCGAACCTCGCCGAGGCCGGCTACGAGGTGCTGGTCCTCGAGGCCGGCGGCGACGACACTCCCGAGGTCTACCCGGTGCCGGCCTTCCACGCGCTGGCCTCCGAGGACGCGGCGATGAGCTGGGACGTCTTCGTCGAGCACTACGCCGACGAGGAGCGCGCGGCCCTCGACTCGAAGCGGGTGCCGGGCAAGGGGCGTGCTCTACCCCCGTGCCGGCACGCTCGGGGGCTGCACCGCCCACAACGCGATGATCACGGTCTACCCCCACAACAGCGACTGGGACGGCATCGCCGAGCTCACCGGTGACCGCTCCTGGCGCGCCGGGGCGATGCGCAGCTACTTCGAGCGGCTGGAGCGCGTGCACCTACCGCGACCGCCCGCGGATGCTGCCGCGCCACCGGTGGCTGGCGCGGATCCTGGCCGAGCTCCCCCTGGTCTCGGACCGCTACGTCAACAAGAGCCGGCACGGCTTCGACGGCTGGCTCGAGACCCGCCTGGCCGACCCGGCCCTGGTGGTGCGCGACTCCGCGCTCCGCGCGGTGCTGATCGAGGCGCTCGAGTCCTCGCTGGCGGCGCTGCTCGGTCGGCCGCTGTCGGCCAACGAGCCCCTGGCGGCGAAGACCGACCCCAACGACTGGGAGACGGTCAAGCACGGCGGCGAGGGGCTGTGGCAGGTCCCGACCTCCATCACCCGCACCGGGCGCACCGGCGCCCGCGAGCGGCTGCTCGGTGCGGCCCGGGCCCACCCGGACCGGCTCACCATCCGCACCGGAGCGCTCGCCTGCCGGGTGGTGCTCGACGAGCACGGCACCGCCACCGGGGTGGAGTACGCCGTGGCCCCCCGCTGCCTACCGGGCCAGCCGGGAGCCCAGCGAGGCCGACCTCGGCACCCGGACGGTGGTGCACGCCCGCCACGAGGTGGTCCTCAGCGCCGGGGCCTTCAACACCCCGCAGCTGCTGATGCTGTCGGGCATCGGCCCCCGCGACGAGCTCGAGCGCCACGGGATCGCCTGCCGGGTGGCGCTCCCCGGCGTGGGCCGCAACCTGCAGGACCGCTACGAGGTGGGCGTGGTCAGCGAGGCGCGCGACGACTTCGCGCTGCTCGAGGGCGCGGCCTTCCGGCCCTGGCACGACGGCGACGAGCCCGACAGCCACTGGGACGCGTGGAAGAAGGGCACGGGGATCTACGCCACCAACGGGGCGCTCGTCGCCCTGGTGCACAAGTCCCGCCCGGAGCTGCGCGACCCGGACCTGTTCCTCTTCGGGATGCCCGGCCGACTTCCGCGGCTACGCCCCCGGCTACTCCGCCTCGTTGTCGCAGAGCCGGAGGCGCTTCACCTGGGCCGTCCTCAAGGCGCACACCGGCAACACGGCCGGCACGGTGCCGCTGCGCAGCGACGACCCGCGCGACGCTCCCGCGGTGTGCTTCTCCTACTTCGCCGAGGGCGCCGACGACGGCCCTCCCGGACAGGGCGACGTCGACCAGGACCTCGACGACGTCGTCCGAGGGGTCGAGATCGTGCGCGAGCTGAACCGCAGGACCTCCGACATCTTCGTCGAGGAGGTGGTCCCCGGCCCCGCGGTCGCCACCCGTGAGCAGCTGCGCCGCTTCGTCGCCGACGAGGCCTGGGGACACCACGCCTCCTGCACGGCGCGCATCGGGCGATCCGACGACCCGATGGCCGTCGTCGACACCGACTTCCGCGTCCACGGTGTCGACCGGCTCCGGGTCGTCGACGCCTCGGTCTTCCCCCGCATCCCCGGCTTCTTCGTGGTGCTGCCCACCTACATGGTCAGCGAGAAGGCCAGCGACGTGATCCTCCGCAGCGCGCACGAGCGTGCCTCGGCGCCCCACCCACCCCTCAGCAAGGAGCACGCATGAGCACGTACCGCACCTCGGGCTTCTGGCGGACCTACGTCAAGGTCGCCGAGTACGTCGACCACCGTCGTGGGTGGCACCGGCTCCCCCGACCGCTCGGGCTGGCGGTGCTGGTCGGGGTCCGGACCCGGTTGCGCCAGCAGAACCTCGCCGACACCCAGCTGCTGCCCACCCAGGCGCCCGCCGGTCCCGTCGCGACCGGACCCGCGACGGCGGACCCAGCGCACCGCCCGACGGCAGCTGGAACGACCTCGAGGACCCCGCGATGGGCATGGCCGGCAGCCGCTTCGGGCGCAACATCCCGCTCGACGGCGATCCCCGAGGTCACCGACGACCGACGTGCTGACGCCCAACCCGCGCGAGGTGAGCCGGCGACTGCTGACCCGGCACGAGCTGGCCGCCGCCGAGGGCGTCAACTCGCTGGTCGCGGCGTGGCTGCAGTTCATGATCCACGACTGGTTCAGCCACGGCGCGAGCCCGCAGGAGAACCCGTGGGTGGTCGAGCTGGAGGACGACGACCCGTGGCCGGACCGGCCGATGACCGTGCTGCGCACCCGCGACGGACCCCACCCGGCCCGCCGGGACGACCGGGCCCCCCACGACGGTCAACGTGCTGACCCACTGGTGGGACGGGTCGTCGATCTACGGCGAGAGCGAGGAGGCGGCCCACGCCCGGCGCAGCCACGTCGACGGCAAGCTGCGGCTGACCGAGGACGGCCACCTGCCGCGGCCCTCCGACCCGGCCCAGGACCCCACCACGCATCCCGGGTTTCTGGGTCGGCCTGGCCATGCTCGTGACGCTGTTCGCCCGCGAGCACAACGCGATCTGCGACCGGCTCCGGCGGGAGTACCCGCAGTGGAGCGACGAGGAGCTGTTCCAGCGGGCCCGGCTGGTCAACGCCGCGCTGCTGGCCAAGATCCACACCGTCGAGTGGACGCCGGCCGTGATCAGCCACCCCACCACCGTCACGGCGCTGCGGGCCAACTGGTTCGGGCTCGCCGGCGAGCGACGCCGCGCGGCTGTTCGGCCGGCTCAGCGACAGCGAGATCGTCAGCGGCATCCCCGGCAGCCACGACCGACCACTACGGCGTGCCCTACTCCCTCACCGAGGAGTTCACCTCGCGTCTACCGCATGCACCCGCTGCTGCGCGACGACTGGACGCTGCGCCGGGTCGCCGACGACGAGGTGCCGGGCGAGCTGCACCTTCGCCGACCTCACCGGGACCGCAGGCCTACGACGTCATCGGCGAGCACGGGCTGACCGACCTGCTCTACTCGTTCGGCACCCAGCCTCCCGGGCTCGGTCACGCTGCACAACTTCCCGCGCTTCCTGCAGGAGTTCACCCGGCCCGACGGCACGCGTCATGGACCTGGGCGCCGTCGACATCCTGCGGACCCGCGAGCTCGGCGTGCCCCGCTACAACGAGTTCCGCCGGCTCATGCACCTGGAGCCGCTTCACGACCTTCGAGGAGCTGGCGGCCGAGCCGGAGTGGGCCCGCGAGATCAGCGACGTCTACGGCGGGGACATCGAGAAGGTCGACCTCAGCGTCGGGCTGTTCGCCGAGCGGCGACCCCGGGGCTTCGCCTTCAGCGACACCGCCTTCCGCGTCTTCGTGCTGATGGCGTCGCGGCGGCTCAACAGCGACCGCTTCTTCACCGACTACTACACCCCGGCGGTCTACACCCAGGTCGGCCTGGACTGGATCGCGGGACAACTCCATGGCCAGCGTGCTGCTGCGCCACCACCCCGAGCTGCGTCCGGCCCTGACGCGGGGTCGACAACGCCTTCGCCGCCTGGCGTCGTACCCACGCCTGAGACGGGAGCGGACCCGTGCCCGACACCCTCACCGACGACCCCCGACCGACGACCCGTCGGACACCGGGCAGGTCGTCCTCGACCACGGCACCTTCGCCGCCGACGTCGTGCCCGACGTCTTCGACGAGCGCGACCTGCAGTTCCGGCCCCGGCTGCAGGCGCTGCCCCCGGAGCTCGAGTGCCGACCGGCCGACCGCTTCGTGCTGCGCCAGGAGGGCAGCTCGTGCACCGGGCACGCGGTGGCGGCGATGATCAACGCGGTGCTCGCCGCGGCAGGACGCCCGACCACGGGGGTCCACGTCAGTCCGTACATGCTCTACGCGCTGGCCCGCCGCTACGACGAGTTCGAGGGCGAGGCCGAGGCGGGCTCGTCGCTGCGGGGGGCGCTGAAGGGCTGGTACTACCACGGGGTGCTGCCGCGACACCGACTGGCCGCGCGCTCGACACCAGCCCGGAGCCGGACCTCGCAGGACGCCGCGGTCCTGGCGGCCGCGCGTCCGCCACCCGCTCGGCGCCTTCTACCGGGTGGGCACCGCGCGGCTCGACGACCTCCAGTCGGCGGTGGCCGAGCTGTCGGCCGTGGTCGTCTCCGCCGCCATCCACGACGGGTGGAACCACCCGGTCCCCCTGGTCCGCACCGTGGACGGCGTCGAGCAGCGGCTGCACCGTCATCGACCGGACCCCCGGCTCGCGCTCCCTGGGCGGTCACGCGTTCTGCATCGTCGGCTACAACGACGTCGGTTTCCTGGTGCAGAACTCCTGGGGCCCCGAGTGGGGCAAGGGCGGGTTCGCCACGCTGCCGTACGACGACTGGCTCGACTCCGGCTACGACGCCTGGGTGGCGCGGCCCGGGGTGCCGTCGGTGGTCTCCGAGCGCACCCGCCGCAAGATCCTGGCCACCGCCGGCGGCCTGCTCGTCGACGCTCCCGGGCCGGACCTGCAGCGCCTCCGTGACCACGTGCGTCAACCTGGGCAACGACGGCCGGCTGTCGACGAACGGACGCTTCACCAGCAGCCCGGCCCAGCTCGACCGCATCGTGACCCGGATGGCCGAGCGGCACCAGGGCTGGACCGGCACGGCTCCCCCGCGGATCGTGCTCTACGCCCACGGCGGGCTGAACAGCGAGCGTTCCGGCGCTCGACGTCGCCCAGCGCCAGCTCGAACTGGTGGCTGCGCAACGAGATCTATCCCGGTGACCTTCGCCTGGCAGACGGGGCTGGCCGAGACCATCGAGAACGAGCTGCGCGACCAGCTCGGTCGCGCACCAGCCCGCCGGCGGCGTGGTCGCTGCGACCTCACCGAGGGCGTCGACCGCTGGGTGGAGAACCGCGTGCGCTCCCGTTTCCGCTGGATCTGGCGCGAGATGAAGGAGAACGCCGACGCCGCCTCTGCCGCACCGCTGCCGGACCCCGAGGCGACCGACGACCTGCCGGGGGCGTCGATGTTCGTCGCCCGGCTGGCCGCCTACCTCGCGACCTACCCCGACGACGGCTCGCAGGGTCCGCGTCCCGAGGTGCACCTGGTCGGCCACAGCGCGGGGGCGATCTTCCTGGTGGGCGTGGCCGAGCGGCTGGCCGAGGCCGGCGTGCCGGTGGCGAGCCTGACCTACCTGGCCGGCGCGCTCCGCACCGACACCTGGACCGACCGGGTCCTGCCCGAGATCGCGTCCGGGAGGGTGGGACGGTTCACCGCGTTCGGGCTCGACCCCGGCGCCGAGCTCGACGACTCCCTGCCCCTGGGACCGGTGACGGCGTACCACAAGTCGCTGCTCTACCTGGTCGCGCGGGGCTTCGAGAAGCCGGAGTCGAGTCGCTCCGAGGTCCCGCTGGTGGGGATGGCCCGGTTCGCCACCACCGAGGTCGCGGGCGGCACGTACGCCGACCGTGTCGCGGCGGCGGGCGGCGAGCTGGTGTGGACCGGGGCCGGGACCGCGCCTGACCAGCAGTCGGAGTCGACCACCCACGGCGGGTTCGACGACGACAGCCCGACGATGACCTCCGTCGTGCTGCGCATCGTCGGCGAGGACGCGGTGTCCGCGCGGCGCAAGTACGCCCCTCACCTCCCGGCGGAGGCCACCGCGGCGACCGTGGTGACCGACCCGGTCGGCGTCGACGACCAGCCGCCGGAGGCGGTGACGGCGGAGGTGCAGGCACCGGTGCAGCAGCTGGCCGGCGCGAGCGTGACCACCACGACCACCACCGCCGTGCGTCCGCCCGACCCGACCTCCACCCGCCCCAGCCGGGTGATGTCGGCGCTCGCCCGGCACGGCTGGACGTCCCCGTCCGCACAACAACCCAGCCCCCAACCCCTCACCCAGCCCCAGGACCCGTCATGAGCGACCAGCCCCGACCGCCCCTCGCCGAGTCCCTCCCCCGGCTCGCCCGCCGGCTCGGGGCGTCGTACCCGCGGCTGGGGGCGGGCCCCACCTCCCGCCTGCCCGGCGTGCTGGGGAGAGTCACCTCGGTGCCCGCGCTGCGGAGGGCGGCCAGCGCCACCTTCATCAACTACTACGCCTACGCGACGCCGCCCCGTCCCCGCGCGCTGACGATGCACGCCGACTACACGACCTGGACGGGCCTCAACGACGCGCAGTACACCGGCCGCCACCTGCCGCCGGCGTCCGACGAGACGGTCGCCGGCTGGCCCGACGAGAAGGCGGTGGTCGCGCTGTTCCGCCGGGAGGAGGAGACTCCCTCGAGCGACACCAGCGTGTGGTTCATGTTCTTCGCCCAGTGGTTCACCGACAGCTTCCTGCGCACCAGCCGCGAGGACTTCCGCCGCAACACCTCGACGCAGAACATCGACCTCTGCCAGATCTACGGCCTCGGCCCGCGCCAGACCCGGATGCTGCGCGCCGGTCACGGTGGCCGGCTGAAGAGCCAGCTGATCGACGGCGAGGAGCTCCCCACCTACCTGCTCAGCGAGCGCGTGGACGGCGAGCCGCGACGGTTCCGCCCGGAGTTCGAGGGTCTCCACGACGAGCGCTTCGTCATCGACACCGTGCTCGGCGGCGCCGGCGACGAGCGCAGCGACACCGTCTTCGCCGTCGGTCTCGAGCACGGCAACGCCACCATCGGCAACACCCTGTTCAACGTGCTGTTCCTGCGCGAGCACAACCGGGTGGCCGGTCTCCTCGCCGCCGCGCATCCTGACTGGGACGACGACCGGCTGTTCGAGACGGCCCGCAACGTCCTCATCGTGCTGCTGCTCAAGGTCGTGGTGGAGGACTACATCCGCCACATCGGGCCGTTCGACTTCGCGCTGGAGGCGGTGCCGTTCATCGCCGACAAGGAGCGCTGGAACCGGCCGAACCGGATCGCGATCGAGTTCAACCTGCTCTACCGCTGGCACTCGCTGGTGCCGGAGCACATCGGCACGGGCGAGTCGCGGCTGGAGCCCGCCGACTTCCTCAACAACAACGCACTGGTGATCGATCGCGGCTTCGACGCCCTGGTGACCCAGTGCTCGCAGTCACGCGCCGCGAAGATCGGGCTCTTCAACACCCCGGCCTTCCTCGTCGACCGCTCACGTCCTGACCACCCCTCGCTGGAGGAGCGGACGGTGGCGCTGATGCGCAAGGCCCGGCTGGCGTCGTACAACGACTACCGAGCCTCCTACGGCCTGCGCCGGCTCGCGGTCCTACGAGGACCTCACCCGTGACGCGCACGTCCGCGAGCGGCTCGAGGCGCTGTACGGCCCCGACATCGACGCCCTCGAGTGGTACGTCGGCATCTTCGCCGAGGAGTACCCCGACTACCTGATGATGGGCGACCTGCTCATGACCATGGTCGCCAACGACGCCTTCACCCAGGCCCTGACCAACCCGCTGCTGGCCCGGAGCGTCTTCAACGCCGACACCTTCTCGCCCGAGGGCCTGGAGGTCATCACCGGCACGAGGTCGCTCGCCGACATCGTCGCGCGCAACGCCGCTCGTCCCGACGACGTCGTCGCCACCTTCACCTGCGCCCCGACCGGAGGCTGACCAGCCCGTCCACCGACCCGTCACCCACCCGTCCACCCACCCAGGAGGTCACCATGTCCGCCGCCACCCCACCCGCTGACGCCGCCCCCGCCCGCCCGCCCGCAGGTCTCACGCTCAACCTCAACCCGCCCACCCGCCTGAGCGTCTACGTGCTGTGCGCCCTCGGCTCGATCATCGTCGCCTACGGCAGCGCCAAGGGCTGGGGCTGGCTCGGCGAGGCCGAGATCGGGGCGTGGTCGAGCATCGTGGCCCTGGTCAACGGGCTGGCCGCGGTCAACGTCCGCGCCAAGTGAGGCCCCGCCGAACCCGGGGTCCCGGGCTCAGCCGTGGGCCTGCACCCAGTCGACGACCTCGGCCACGATCGCGTCGCGGTCGGTCTCGTTGAAGACCTCGTGGCGCGCGCCCTCGTGGACGCTCACGGTGACGTCGGCGATCCCGGCGTCGCGGTAGCGCTGCCCCAGCAGCCGGACGAGATCGCCGCCGCCGGCGAGCGGGTCGTCCCGGCCGGAGACGATCAGCAGCGGCAGGTCCGTCCGGATCGTGGCCAGCCGCTGGGGGTCGGCCAGTGTGCCGGCGGCCCCGAAGAGTGACGGCACGGTGGCCTCCGGAAGGTCGAAGCCGCAGAGCGGATCGGCCACGTAGGCGTCGACCTCGGCGTCGTCGCGCGAGAGCCACTCGTATCCCGTGCGGTGCTCGAAGCCGGCGTTGAAGGCCTCGAGCCCGGCCGGCCCGTCCGACGCGGCGGCCGCCTCCGCCATCCCGGCCGCCAGCACGTCGAGGGCCGTCGAGCCCGACAGCACGACCGCGGCGTACTGCTGCGAGTGCTCGAGCAGCACCGACTGGGCGGCGAAGGAGCCCATGGAGTGCGCGACCAGCACCAGCGGCAGACCCGGGTGCAGCTCGGCCAGGTGGACGCCGAAGGCTGCGACGTCGGCGATCAGGCCCTCGAACCCGGCGTCCCCGAAGTCGCCGGGCACCTCGGAGATCGACTGCCCGTGCCCGCGGTGGTCCGCCGCGTGCACGACGTACCCCGCTGCGTTGAAGGCCTGCGCCACACGCTCGTAGCGCGCCGAGTGCTCGGCGAGACCGTGCGCGACCTGCACCACGCCACGGGGGTCCGCCACCTCGGTCCAGGCGTACGTCGCGAGGGGGGTGCCGTCGACGGGAGAGACGAACTCTCCGGGAGTGAAGGTCATGGCGCCGATCGTGCCACGCGGCCCCCTCGGCGCGCTCGAGCGGCACACGTGGGCGAAGCTCCACGACGGGCCCGGGAAAGGAAATATCCGATATTCGCGATTTCCATGTGACCCACGTCGGTGCCCGTCCTGGGATATCGTTCATGAATCGGCCGGTGCCGCCATTGACGGGTGAGCCTCATCGGAGGCGAAATGCGCGCCGCAGTCCCTGACGCGGCCTTCTTCGCGACGCTCAGCTGCCCTGCGCACAGCCGCGCTCGGGGTGGCACGCCGGTCGGAAGCGCCAGAACTCCGGCGTCAGCCAGGTCCGCGCCCTGAGCTCAGCCCGGACGCGCTCGACGTAGCCGAGGGCCTCGGTCGAGCGCCACTCGCCGGCGAACCACGCGCCCACGCACCCCCACAGCGCGCCCCGCCGGTAGGTGCCGGTGCCGGTGTTGCCCAACCAGGTCTGCCACCCCTCCAGGCAGCCTCGGAGCTGGCTGGCGAGGTAGTCGGCGGCGAACGCCGTCGACTCCCGGTTGAAGGGGAACGTGCCGTTCTGGTTGCCGGGCATCGGCCCCCACGCCGGGGCCTGCCACGACATCACCCCGGTGATGCCGAAGGTCCGAGGACACAGCCCCGGCCCGTAGTCGTCCTGGTAGTCATGCCCGTAGGTCGCGAGCTCGTCGCAGAACAGCTCCGTGTCGGCGTTGTGCGAGGTCAGGACGTCACCACAGCTGTAGTGCTCCACGCACGAGCCGTCCGCGTAGACGTCGTACTGGTACCAGGTGGACTCGCGCACGGCGACCGCGCGGAGGACGTTGTCGGCGATCCCCCACTTGCAGGCCGCCCACTGCAGGATCTCGTCGGTGGTGCCGGTGAACCGTCCCGTGACCCGGCGCAGCAGCCAGGAGTCCCACCGCGGGTCGTAGGCGTTCTCCAGCGCCACAGGCCGCGCGGACAGGGCGCTGCGGACCTGCTCGAGGTCCGGCACACGGTGGTTGGGGCCCACGTTGTCCGGCCGCGGCTCCCACGTCGACCGGTGCACCCGCTCCGCGCATCGGCGCCCTGACGGGAGCGCGGACCACGACCCCACCGGCAGGGTCCGGAACCACCCGTCCGACGGGGGCGGTTGCCGGTTGGCCCGCAGTGCATCCGGGGCCGGAGCCGCCGCGTGGCCGGCGACCAGCGCGACGGTGACCAGCACCGCTGCCAGCGTCTCGACGAGGGCGACAACGGATATCGCCCGCCATTTCCGATTCACATTTCGGCCCATTTCCTGCACCCACTTTTCGTATTCCGCAGGGACCCTCGATACTAACGCCGAGAGCATTCGTGATTCGAATTGTGGGGGTCATCATGGACAACACCGACGTCGTGGTCATCGGGGCAGGACCACACGGGTTGGCCGCAGCGGCCCGCCTCCGCCGGGCCGGGGTCGAGCACCACGTCATCGGCGATCCGATGTCGTTCTGGCAGACGATGCCGCGCGGCATGCTGCTGCGCTCGAACTGGACGGCCACCAGCATCGCCGAGTACGACGGCCCGCTGTCGCTCGAGAGCTACCGGGTGCAGTCGGGGCGGGACCTGCACCTGCCGATCCCGCTCGACGTCTTCCTCGACTACGGCACCTGGGTGCAGCAGCAGGTGCTGTCGAGCGTGGACCCGCGCCGGGTGCAGGTCGTGGACCGCTCGACGGACGGCTTCACGCTCCACCTCGAGGACGCCTCGAGCCTGCGCGCGCGGCGGGTGGTGGTCGCCACGGGCATCGCCGACTTCGTGCACCTGCCCGAGGTGGCGCGTGGCCTGCCGCCGGACCTGGTCAGCCACACCGCCCATCACCAGGACCTCGCACAGTTCGCAGGCAGGTCCGTGGTGGTCGTCGGGCTGGGCCAGAGCGCTCTGGAGTCCGCGGCACTGCTCCACGAGGCCGGCGCCGTCGTCGAGGTCGTCGGGCGGCGCAACGCGATCACCTGGCTGCACGGCGGCAAGTACCACCGCAAGCTCGGGCGGTTCGTGCCGTTGTTCTACGCTCCCACCGACGTGGGGCCGCTGGGCCTGTCCCGCGTGGTGGCCGCACCCCACCTCTTCCGGCGGCTCCCCCGCACGGTCCAGGACCCGCTCGCCTACCGTGCCATCCGGCCCGCCGCGGCAGCGTGGCTGGGCCCGCGGCTCGAGCCGCTGCCGATCACGACCGGCCGGAGCGTCACCGCTCTCGCACCCGCGGGCGACGGCGTCCGGGTGGCTCTGGACGACGGCTCCAGCCGGCAGGTCGACCACGTCCTCTTCGGGACCGGCTACCGCGTCGACGTCCGCAGGTACCCGTTCCTCGGCGACGAGCTGAAGGACGCGGTGCGTCAGGCGGGTGGGTACCCGCTGCTCCGCGGTCCCATGGAGTCCTCGGTCCCCGGGCTGCACTTCCTGGGGGCACCCGCCTCGTGGAGCTTCGGGCCGACGATGCGTTTCGTCGCCGGCGGCTGGTTCGGTTCGGAGACCCTGGTCCGGGGCCTCGGGGGGCCCCCCGACCGTCCGCAGCGGCGTGAGCTCGCGGGATCGACGCCGTGACGGGTGTCGCCGAACCCACGTCCGTTCTCCACGCGGTGACGCCGTCGAGCGCGACGGAGCCGGCACGCGGCGCGGGGTGCGTCGTGGTCGGAGGCGACTACCAGGGTCTCGGCATCGCCCGCAGCATCGGACGTCACGGCCTGCCCGTCGTGGTCCTCGACGACGAGCACTCGCTCGCGCGGGCGTCTCGCTACGTGACCCGCTTCCGACGCACGCCCGACCTGCTCGACCCCGGGGCGGCCCTGCAGGCGCTGGTGGACCTGGGCCGCTCGCTCCCGGCCCGTGACTGGGTCCTCTTCCCGACCCGGGAGGAGACCGTGGTGCTGGTGTCACGGCACCGCGAGCTCCTGAGCCAGTGGTACCTCCTGCCCACCCCCTCGTTCGAGGTCGTCAGGACCGCCTGGGACAAGCGGGAGACCTACCTGCAGGCGCAGGCCCTGGACATCCCCACGCCCCGCTTCTGGTTCCCGCGGACCGAGCGCGACCTGGACCAGGTGCCCCTGGAGGCACCGTTGGTGGTCAAGCCCGCCATCAAGGAGCACTTCGTCTACCGCACGAAGGTGAAGGCCTGGCGGGCTGACACCCGCGACCAGCTGCGGGCGGCCTACCGGGACGCCTGCGAGGTCGTCGGACCCGACGAGGTGATCGTCCAGGAGCTCGTGCCCGGAGGTGACGACTCGCAGCTCGCCTACTGCGCCCTGTTCAAGGACGGCGCCCCCCTCGCGGACATGACCGTCGTACGCCGCCGCCAGCACCCTTCGGACTTCGGACGGGCGAGCACGTTCGTGGAGACCGTCGACCTCCCGGAGGTGGGCGAGCTCGCCGGCCGTCTGCTCGCCTCGATGGACTACTACGGGCTCGTCGAGGTCGAGTTCAAACGTGACGCCCGCGACGGGCGCCCTCGGCTCCTCGACGTCAACGCCCGTACGTGGGGCTACCACAGCTTGGGGCCGGCTGCCGGGGTCGACTTCCCGTACCTGCTGCTCCGCGACCAGCTCGGCGAGGACGTGCCACGGACGCGCGCACGTCCCGGTGTCCGGTGGATTCGGCTGGAGACCGACGTGCCCAACGCAGTGCGCGACATGTGGCGTGGAAGGCTCCGACCGCGGGACTACCTCAGGACCCTCCGGGGCATCGACACCGAGGCCGTCTGGTCGCTCCGGGACCCGCTCCCTGCGCTGATGGAGCTCGCCCTGACGCCCTACCTCGCCGTACGCCGCGGGTTGTGACACGTGTTCACCTCGTCGACGGCGTTCCCCGTCTTCGACCACCTCCGCGTCCCGTACGTCGTCGAGCGGTCGGAGGCGCCAGGCCCCCGGGTCCCCGCCGTCGGTCGGCTCCGTGCGACCGCGAGTCCCGATGCGCGACACCTCCTCTGGGCGCAGGGATCGCGGCTGCCGGGCGGTGCTCGGTTCCGCGGTGTGTTCGAGGTCGCGGGATGCCGGCTCGCAGGACCGGTGGCGACGGCGCGTCCCGAGCGTCTGCTCCCCGACACCGACCCGTCCTGGACCCCCGTGCACGACGTCGTCGACCTGTCCGGTCGCCGGGTGGCACAGGTCGCGACCAACGCCCGTGGCGACG
The DNA here is from genome assembly GCA_963721555.1 of uncultured Actinomycetota bacterium. Taxonomy (GTDB): domain Bacteria; phylum Actinomycetota; class Actinomycetes; order Propionibacteriales; family Nocardioidaceae; genus Marmoricola_A. The sequence continues at coordinate 1,279,483 of CAVRJU010000009.1, forward strand.
TCTTCCTGCCCTTCGACCCCGGTGAGGTCATGCAGTGCCTGTGGTCGGAGGGCTACCGCACCCTCGACCGCGCCTCGCAGGCTCGCGCCGCCGTGAGGACGGCAGCGGTGCGCGGCTACTACGCCGTCCGGCCGGCCTTGCCGCGCAACGTCCAGCTGAGCCTGCGCCGTCGCCTCGCCCGTCGACCCCAGGCGCCCGCGTTCCCACGCTGGCCGCTCGAGACGGGTCTGCACGACATGTACGAGTGGCTGCTCGGCCTGTGCAGCGACCTGGCCGGGGCACCCGTTCCCTGGATCGCACCCTGGCCCGACGGGAATCAGTGGTGTCTCGTCCTCACCCACGACGTCGAGACGGCTCAAGGGCGCGCCGACATCCCGCTGCTTCGGGCTGCGGAACGGACCGCAGGCTTCCGGTCCTCGTGGAACTTCGTCCCGGAGCGCTACGAGACGCCCGCTCGGACGACGCAGGCGTTGTGGGACGAGGGCTGCGAGGTCGGCGTCCACGGGCTGCGCCACGACGGGCGGGACCTCGTCTCGATGCGCGTCCTCCGTGGGCGCCTGCCAGCGATCCGGCAGGCGGCCCTTCGGTGGGGAGCGACGGGCTTCCGGTCACCCGCCACGCAGCGCCACTGGTCCATGATGCCCCGGCTCGGGTTCGACTACGACTCCTCCTACACCGACACCGACCCCTACGAGCCGCAACCCGGTGGCTGCTGCACGTACCTGCCGTTCTTCATCGAGGACCTGGTCGAGCTGCCCATCACCCTGCCCCAGGACCACACGCTCTTCGCCGTGCTCGGGCACCGGGACGGCAACCTCTGGGTCGAGAAGGCTCGCGAGCTCCGCGACCGGGGTGGCTTGGTCCTCGCCCTCAGCCATCCCGACTACGCCCACGGCGCGGCTCTGAGCGCCTGGCACCAGCTGCTCGAGGAGCTCGCCGGCGAGCCAGACATGTGGCAGCCGTTGCCCCGGGACGTGGCGGTCTGGTGGCGGGACCGGGCGAGGTCCCGGCTCGTCGCCTCGGAGGACGGATGGCGCGTCGTGGGACCGGCGGCCGGACGTGCCTGGGTCCGGCAGGTGCTACCGGAGTCCGTGGGGCAGGACAGCTCGTGAGGAGACCGGCGCGCCCCGCTTCGTCGCCCTCGGACGTGGTGGCGCCGGCTGTTCCGACCGCCTGGCACGTCGCGGTGGTGGTGGAGAACGTCCCGCTCGGGGTGGACACCCGGCTGCGCAAGCAGGTGGAGAACCTCCTCGAGGCCGGCTTCACCGTCTCGGTCGTGACGATGCGGCACGACTCCAACGCTCCGTACCGTGCCCGACCGGGGATGCGGGTGCTCGAGTACCCCGCACCACCGGACGGGACCGGGGTGCTCGGCTACGCACGGGAGTACGGCGTCGCGTTCGCGCACGCCTCCGCACGTCTGCTCGCCCTGCGCGTTCGCGGCCGCATCGACGTGCTCCAGCTGTGCCAGCCGCCCGACATCTACTTCCCCGTGGCCTGGGTGTTGCGTCTCCTGGGCGCGCGCGTGGTCGTCGACCAGCGCGACCTCATGCCCGAGGTGCTCGCCTCGCGCAGCCAGCGGACGTCGCGTGCGCTGACGCTGGTGCTGCATGTCCTCGAGCGCGAGACCCGGCGGGTGGCCCACCACACGGTGACCGTGAACGACTACCTGCGTGAACGGCTGGCCGGAGCAGGCGGCGGCGGACCGAGCACGATCAGCGTGGCCCGCAACGGCCCCGTGCTGCGCCGCGTCGACCGGGCGCAGGCCGACCCCGCCCTGCACGAAGAGGGCACCTCCCTGGTCGTGTGGGCAGGCAAGATCGGACGGCAGGACCGGGTCGACCTCGTCGTCCGTCTGGCCGACGAGATCGTCCACCGGCGGGGACGTGTCGACGTCCGTTTCGTGGTGCTGGGGGACGGCGAGTGCGAGCAGGAGCTCCGCGACCTCGTCGGCTCGCTCGACCTGGGGGCAGCAGTGCACTTCACCGGCTGGGTGGACGAGGCCACGGTCTTCCGCCACCTCGCGTCCGCCGATCTCGGCGTCGACACCTCGCTCCAGGACGAGGTGACCCCGGTGAAGGCGATGGAGTACTTCGCCTGCGGGCTGCCGCTGGCCTGCTTCGACCTGCAGGAGAGCCGCAGGCTCGGCTCCGGCGCCGGCGTGTTCGTGCCTCCCGGCGACGTGGCAGCGCTGGCCACGGCGGTGCTCGACCTGCTCGACGACCCGCGACGGCGTCAGGACCTCGGGCGCGCAGGACGGCGGATGGTCGAGGAGCGACTGTGCTGGGAGCGGCAGGCGACGAACTACCTCGCGGCCGTGTCGCCGGCCGTGTCGCCGCCCGTGTCGCGCCCCGTGTGAGTGACGGTGCCGGTCACGGCGCTGCCTGCGGGCAGCCACGGTCGGGCAAGCACGGGAGCTCCTGACGGGCCCAGTCGGCCTGGAGCCACGGACGCTGCTGCTGCGCCTCCTGAACCCGGGCCGTGTAGGAGCGAGCGTCCGCGGACTTCCACGTGCCGGCGTACCAGGCGCCCAGACATCCCTCGAGGTCCCCCGCGCGGTAGTCGCCGCTGTTGCCCAGCCACCGCACCCACCCCTCCAGGCACCCGCGCAGGAACGACGCCAGGTAGTCCACCGCGAAGGCCGTCGACCTGACGTTGAACGGGAACGTGCCGTTCTGGTTGCCGCGCAGGCGACCCCACGCGGGGTCGTGCCACGACATCACCCCCACGATCGAGAAGGTCCGTGGACACTCCGCCCACGGCAGGGCACGGCCACCGCCGTGCAGGACCTCGGCGACGCGGCGGCAGTACATCCGTCCTGCTTGCGAGGGCTCCGTGAGCAGGTCCCCGCAGCCGCTCTCGGTCACGCACGTGCCGTCCGGATACACCTGGTGCTGGTACCAGCCGCTCTCCCGCAGTGCCACGGCCCTCAGCACGTCATCGGCGACGCCCCACTTGCACGACGCCCACTGCAGGATCTCGTCGGTCGTCCCGACGAACTGTCCGCTGACCCGTTGCAGCAACCAGCGGTCCCAGCGTGGCGCGTAGGCTCCCTCGGTCGCGCGAGGACGCGCCGCGAAGGCCTGCCGCACACGGTCCCGGTCGGGGACGCGGTGGTTCGGGACGTAGTTCTCCGGTCGTGGCTCCCAGGCGGACCGGCGCACCTGCTCGGCACAGGAGCGGTCGCCGGGCAGCGACCGCCACGTGCCGGGCGGCAGCGTCTCGAAGTGGCCGCCCGGCGGTGGCGGCCGGTCCACCGCCGGGGGTGCCGGGTCGTGCCACAGGCCGAGCGGCAGCGCCAGCACCGACGCGAGGCCCACCACCAGCACGCTCGCGACCACCCAGGCCACGGCGTGACGGGGCGCGAACGAGCGCGACCGCGACCGGGAACGGCGCCGGCCCGGGAACGGTCGCGGTCCGGTCATGGGCTCGATCGGTCCCCGACCTTCGCGGCGAGGTCGGGTCCGGGCGTCCGGTGACGCGGAGCCCGCCCTCGTGTCGCGCCTCCCGAACGGGGACGGGAGCGGAGGCGCGGTGTCGCACGCGTGACGACCCACCCGGACCATGCCGAGGCGAAGGGACGGAGCAGGTCGACGGTCCGCGTCACGTCACGGCGCCGCAACCTCCGGAGGTCGGCGACCAGCAGGACCGCGTCCGCGTGGTCGGCCAGCACCCAACCGTCGGGCGAGTCCAGGAGTGGCGGGCCGGCCACGACGACGATGTCGTCGGCCGCCAGCCGCCCCAGCGCAACGGCGACGTTGTCCGCGTCCAGGGGTGCCGGTCGACTCGTTCCGGCCGGCACCACGCGCAGTCCCTCGACGGCCGTGGGTCTGACCGCCGACTCGATGCTGCAGCGCCCGGCCACGACGTCGGGAAAGCCGAGAGAGACCGGTCCTTCCGCCAACGTGTCGACGGTGCTGGAGGGCCCGTCTGCGCCCACCAGGACCACGCGCCGTCCGAGGTGGGCCAGCGCCGTCGCTGCCAGGACGGCGACGGAAGCGCCCGACTGACGGGGCCCCGTGGCGAGGATCGTCACACCATGACGACGCCGCGCGGTGAGGGTCGAGAGCCGCCCCGCGAGGTATCCGGCCGCGGCGGATCGAGCGACCGTCGGCGTTCCGCCCGCGGGGACGACCACCTCCGTCGCGAGCACGTCGAGCCCGGACCGCGAGAGCTCCCCGGACGAGCGGACGCGGTCCGCGACCCGGTCCCAGACGAACGCGCCGGCGGTGCCGATCCCGGCGCCGGCGAGCAGACCTGCCGCCAGGATCAGCGGGACGGACAGCGACCCGCTCTGAGGCGCCGGCTCGGGCTGGGTGATGATGTCTGCCGCACGCGCGCCACGGGCGCCGTTGCGCGTGTCCACGTAGCTCTGGGTGAAGGCCTCCGCTCCCCGCAGCGCACGGCGCTGCGTGCTCGCGGTGTACTCGATGACCAGGACGTTGGTGTCGGTGACGACCGACACCGAGAGCCCCGCTCTGGCTCGGGCCACCGAGGTGTCCATGCGCGCGGCCGCCTCCTGTGCCACGGTCCCGGCCAGGGCGACCTCACGCTCGGTTCCCACGTCCGGGACGATGGGTGCTCCTCGAGTCGGCGTGTCGAGCAGCTCCACCTCCGCCTGCGCCGTGTGGACCTCGGGCTCGGCCAGGACCACCGCCGCGGCGATCCCCAGCGTGGCCAGGGTCGTGAGCAGGATCAATGCGGCGTAGACGCGGACGAGCCGACGTTCGCCGGCGAGCTGTCGTGGGTCGGTCATGGGGTCCCCCCGCCATGGTCGTGCGGTGCCGATCTGGTCACCGCTGTCGTGTCGTGCGTGGTCGATGCCGGGACGGTCGCTGAACCGCCGTCCCCCGCTCGGGCCGCGCCGATGCCGACGCCCGCCATGGCCAGCAACGAGAACAGCCAGTCGGCCGACCCGCGGTAGGTCAGGTGGGGGTCGAAGATCATGAGTGCCGTCACGACGATCACCCCGACGAACGCAGCGAGCGAGGCCACCGAGGTGAAGGAGTCCAGCGCCCGGGCCGGCGGTCCTAGGGTCCTCAGGGTGACCCACACGAACGCGCCGAAGGCCAGCAGGAGAGGCAGACCTCCGCCCCACAGCAGCCACACGTAACCGCTCTCCACCCAGACGTACCCGGTCCCCTGGTGCTCCGCGACCACGCGCGCCGACGGGCGGACGCCCAGGACCGGATTCGTGCCGGTGAGGAGCTCGGGCAGGAAGTAGTTCTCCAGGTTGGACACCCGCGTCGTCCAGCTGACCGGGAGACCCGAGACGGACTCGAAGCCCTCGAGCCGGTGCTGGATCACCGGCCAGAGCGCGGCGCCCATGCCGACCGCCGCCAGGGGAGCCAGGCGCAGGGCTCCGAACCGGCCGCACACCACGGCGGTCGCCACCACGGCGATGGCGAGCCCGAAGGCGCTGGAGAACTCTGCCGCTCCCAGCGTTCCGCCGATGCAGGCGAGCGTGACCACGCCCAGCGCGAGGCCGTGCCGGTGGTCCTTCCACCACAGGCCGGTCGCGGCGACGAAGTTGAGGATCAGCAGGTCCGCGGTCGCGGCCGGGAGTCCCAGCGTGGACCCACCCCTCGGCGCCGCCAGGGCTCCGGTGTAGCCGTAGGGCGCGTAGTAGCCGAGCAGCATCTGGCGGACACCGGCCAGGTCGAGCGCCTGCAGGAAGCCGATGGTCCCGACGACGGTGGCGGCGCCCATGGCGGCCCAGAGACAGGTCCGGACGTCCCCCTCGGTGCGGACCGACACGCGCACGACGGCGTAGAGCGCGAGGTACTTCCAGAGCACGAGAGCGTAGGTGAGGTCGTCGCCCGTGATCTCCTGGCCCCGCAGCACCATCACGGTCAGGGGCAGGATCGAGTTGGCCAGCGCCATCGCCACGATGGTGATCTCGATGCCCGTGACGCGCAGCCTCCACCGATGACCGGTGGACGCCGACACGACGGCACGCAGGACGAGAACCGCCGCGAGGAAGCCGACGAGCGCCTCGTTCGGGCGCAGCACCGGGAAGATCCGGCCCCGGTCGATCCCCGCCACCAGTGGCGTCACGACGGCGATCAGCACGGCCGCGGTGACCGGGCGGACCCAGACCGCGACGCCGACAGCGGTGAGGACGACCAGTCCCAGCGCCGCGTCCGGCCGGACCCCGACCAGGACGCCGGCGGGCGCGGCGAGCAGCAGGACGCTGGCAGCCACCGGGACGACGGGCGGGTCGCCCTGTCGACCGGTCGGTCCGAGCACCTCACCGTGGACCTGTGTGCCCTTCATCGCAGGGCCTCCGCCCTGGGGTCCGGCGCGACCTGCCGACGAAGGCCCGACACCCACCAGGCCAGCTCGGGGGACCGCAACACCCATGCCGTCCCGATGAAGCTGGCCCCACCGCCGGCACCGGCGAGCAGGACCACCAGGACAGATCCGACCTGTCCCGCGACCAGGCCGTCCACGGCCCGGACCAAGGTCGCGACGACCAGAGCCATGACCGTGGCGGCGGTCGCAGTCCGCGCGATCGAGCCGACCAGGACGGTGCGGAGCTCCGGCCACCGACCGGCAACGCGGACGAGCATGCCCACTCCTCCGACGAGCGTCGCGACGGCGTAGCACGCGGCGACCAGCGGGACCGTGTCCGGTCCGTCGGCGACGGTGACCACCGCCGCGCTCAGCGCGACACAGACCACCGCCTGCCCGGCCATGCACCACATCGGTGTCGCGGCGTCGTCCGAGGCGAATGCCGCCTGCATCGTGACGAAGAAGAGAGCCTGCCCGACCAGTCCGACGGCCAAGGCCATCAGCGCGCCCGCGACCATGCCTTCGCCCGGACCACCCCGGAGCGCCCCCGAGGCCACGCCGTCGGCCAGCGGCTCGGCCAGCAACAGGTAGCCGACCGTCGCCGGCAGGGCCAGGAAGATCGCGGAGGTCACCCCGCTGAGGTAGGTGGCCCGGAACCCGCCGAGGTCGTGCGCGTGCCAGGCGCGCGCCAGCTCCGGCAGCACGGCCAGGCCGACAGGGGTGGCGATCAGAGCGATCGGAAGGGCGTAGAAGTTGAGGCTGATCTGCAGTGCCACGGCGCCGCCGGTCACGCGGCTGGCGAGGAGCAGCACGACGAGGGTCTGGGTTGCGAGCAGCGCGGCAGTGCCGACGGAACGACCCGCCCGCCGGACCAGCGCCGTGACCTCGGGGTCGCGCCACCCACCGGCGGGGAACAAGGTCACCCCCTGGCGACGCGCGCCCCACCACTGCAGCGCGGCGTTCGCCCCGACGGCGGCCGTGGACCCGCCGCCCAGCAGGACGAGGTCGGCGGTCGACGTCGCGGCGGCCTCACCGCCGAGGCCGTGACGGACCGCGACGAGACCGAGGACGGCCATCACGCCGATGTTCTCCACGGACGGACCCACCGCGGCCAGGACGAAGCGGCGTCGCGCGTAGAGGACGGCGTTCGAGGTGCCCACCACGGCGTAGAGCAGTATCTGCGGAAGAGTCAGCACCACCAGCAGCCGCGAGAGCCGGACCTGTTCCTCGGCCAGCGTGCCCGGGACACCGACGGTGGCGACCTGCAGCAGCAGCGGGAGCAGCACGACGGCCACGGGCACCAGCACGAGCGAGGCGGCGGTGACGACCCCGAGGAACCCACGGCTCACCGCGCCCAGCGAGGATTCCTCCCCCCGCTCCATCTGACGGACGAGCACCGGCACCAGGACGGTGGGTACGAGGGACCCCGCGAGGAAGCCGTACCACAGCAGGTTCGGCAGCGTGTTGGTCACCTGGTAGACGTTGCCGAGGTGCGTGGGTCCCAGCACGGCGCCGACGAGGAGCACCCGCAGGAGGCCCGTGAGGCGACTCAGCGCCGTGAACGCCGCGACGAGCACGGAGGCGCGCGCGGGACCCGATGCCGCTGTACGCATCAGCGTGCCCCGCGCCCGAGGACCGCTCCCACGGTCCGCAGCAGGATGGCCAGATCCAGCCGCAGGCTCTGCTCCTCGACGTACTGGACGTCGAGGACGAGGCCCTCCACCATCGTGAGCCTGTTGCGGCCCGAGACCTGCCAGAGGCCGCTCAGGCCCGGGCGTGCGTCGAAACGCCGCGCTGCCCAGGGCGGGAACAGCTCCGACTCCCACTGCAGGGCCGGTCGCGGTCCCACGAGGGACATGTCGCCCCGCAGGACGTTCCACAGCTGGGGCAGCTCGTCCGCGCTCGTACGTCGCAACCAGGCGCCGAGCCTGGTGACGCGAGGGTCTCGCCCCAGCTTGTAGAGCCCGTCCACCGGTGCGGCCTCACCGGTCAGCAGGCGCGACACGTAGTCGCGGTGCGGCCCATCGGCACAGCCGTGCTCCATCGTGCGCAGCTTGAGCATCACGAAGCTGGTCCCGTGACGGCCCAGGCGCTCCTGGCGGAACAGCACCGGGCCCGGGCTGGTCACCCGGATGGCGAGCATCGCGGTCACGATGAGCGGACCGAGCACCACGAGCAGGAGCACGGCCCCCACGACGTCGAGGGTGCGCTTGGTGTCGAGGGGTCGAGGAGCGGCATCGCGCGCTCCGAGGCTAGGGGCTCCCCCCGCCCAACCGGGCGACCCCGCTGTCATCGCCGTCTCACCGCCGGTGCGATGCGACGAGCTGGTAGTTGGCGTCCGGGTCGGCGGCGGTCACGATCCGGGTGTCGAGGGGTGGGAGGTCGTCCACCCGGCGCCGCACCACGGCGGGGTTGCCGAAGGCAACCGTCCCCGCGGGTAGGTCGCGGGTGACCACCGAGCCACTGCCCACGAGGCACCCCTCGCCGATGCGGACGTAGGGCAGGACCGTGACGCCGACCCCGAGCTGCGCCCCGGCGCCGATGACCGGGCCGGACATCATCCTCGCCGACTCCGGCTGCCCGGGGTAGAGGTCGTTCGCCAGCGTCACCCCCGGAGCGAGGAAGGCTCCCTGCCGGATCACGGTGAACTGCGCCACGTAGCAGTTGCAGTGGATCTTGACGTCGTCCTCGATCCGGCAGCCGTAGTCCACCACCGAGCCCGTCCAGACCGAGACGTCGGAGCCGACGGTGCAGTCCTCCCGGATGACGACGTGGTGGCCGGTCTCGAACCGCTTCCCGATGGTGGTGCCGTCGTACAGCACCGTGCCGCTGCGCAACCGCGCACCGACGCCCAGGCTCAGCGTCCGTGACACGGGTCGTGCGGGAGGGTAGGCCAGGACGACACCTTCGTCGAGGTGGCACCCGCCCGCACCTGCCCCTGCATCACCCGCGCTCACGCGACCGCCTCCGTACGGCACGGTTCACCTCGTCGGCCACCCGGTCCACTGCGCCGTCGCTCATCCCCGGGTAGACCGGCAGGGAGAGGATCTGCGCCGACGCCGTCTCTGCCGTCGGGAGGCTCACCGCTGCGAGCGCGGCGTACGGCGGCAGCCGGTGGCAGGGCGTCGGGTAGTGGACCCCGGTCCCGATGCCGCGCTCCGCCAGGCGGTGACGGACCTCGTCACGGTCCTCGACCCGCACCACGACGAGGTGGTAGGCCCCGTGGCTGCCCGGGAGCTCGGCGACCATGACGGCTCGCTCCGGGTCGAGCAGCTGTCGGTACGCCGTCGCCACGGCTTTCCGCTCAGCGTTCCATCCTGGAAGCAGCGGCAGCTTGGCCGAGAGCACACGAGCCTGGAGGGCGTCCAGCCGACTGTTGGTTCCCACCCGCTCGTGATCGTGGTGCGACCCCGGAACGCGACCGTGGTCCCGGAGGGACCGCACGTCGCCGGCCAGGCGTTCGTCCGAGGTGACGACCGCACCGGCGTCGCCGAAGGCGCCGAGGTTCTTGCCGGGGTAGAAGCTGAAGCAGCCCGCGACGCCGAAGGACCCGGCCGGGCGGCCGCGCCACGTGGCACCGTGCGCCTGGGCCGCGTCCTCGACGAGCAGGAGACCGTGCCGGTCGGCCAGCTCCGTGAGCGCGGCCATGTCGGGCATCTGCCCGTACAGGTGGACCACGACCAGGACCCGTGTGCGGGGAGTCAGCGCCGCTTCGACCGTGTCGGGTGTCATCAGCAGCGTGCTCGGGTCGACGTCGACGAAGCGTGGACGTCCACCCGCCAGCAGGACCGCCTCCGCGGTCGCCACGAAGCTGTTCGTGGGCACCAGGACCTCGTCACCGGCACGCAGGCCGAGTGCCCGCAGCGTGAGGTGGAGCGCATCCGTGCCGTTCGCGGTGCCGACGGCCTGGGAGGTCGAGCAGAACCGAGCGAACTCCTCCTCGAAGGCCACCACGGCCGGCCCCCCGATGAACGCCGAGGTCGCGAGGGTCTCGGTCCAGCGGTCGACGACCACCGCACTCACCGCTCGCGTCGTGGTCCCCAGGTCGAGGAACGGGATGGTGCCGCGCAGGGTCGTCGTCATCCGAGGGTCCCGGCCGCGACGAGTCCGGTGCGTTGGGCCGGGATCGTCGGTGCGGGGCCGGTCACTGGCTGTGACCGGCCCCGGGCCGTCCGCGGCTCGAGGCTGACGCGTCGCCCCTCCTCGAGCGACAGCTGAGCCGCCGCCAGGACCGCCACCACGTCCAGACCGTTGTCGCCCCCCGTGTTCGGGGCGAGACCTTGGGTGATGCAGTCCACGAAGTGCTGGTCCTCGACCACCAGCGGTTCCTTGACCTCGAGGTAAGGCGTGACCACGTCGCCGTACTGGTAGGACATGGGAGGCTGGCTCAGGTCGTCCGACACCGCTTCGGGCTGGCGCACGCACTTGTGGTGGACCCGGATCCGTTCCTCGGTGGCGAGGTCGTCGAAGACCACCATGAGCTCGCTGCCCACGGCGGTGACCCTCCGGGTCTTCGACGGGTGGAGCCAGCTGACGTGCACCGTGGCCTCGACACCGAGATCCTCGTAGTACAGCCGCAGGTGTGCGATGTCCTCGAGCCGGCGATGCGCGTGGCGCGATCCCCAGCAGGCGACGGAGCTCGGCGGGCCACCGAGGACGAAGTTGAGGATCGACACGTCGTGCGGGGCGAGGTCCCACACGACGTTCACGTCGTGCTGGTAGAGACCCATGTTCAGACGCGCGGTGTCGAGGTAGTAGAGGTCACCGAAGACGTCGCTGCGGACGATGTCGCGCAGCTTCCAGACCGCCGCGTGGTACTCGAAGGTGTGGCCCACCATCGCGACCAGTCCCCGCTGACCCGCCGTGTCGACGACGGCGGCCGCAGCGTCCAGGGTCGTGGCCAGAGGCTTCTCGACCATGACGTGCTTGCCGGCGTGCAGCGCCTGCATCGCCAGCGGGGCATGGGTGCTCGGCGGCGTCGCGATCACCACCGCGTCGATGGAGTCGAGCGCCTCACCCAGGTTCTGGAAGCTGGCGAGAGCCGGGTAGGTGTGCGTCAGCGCCCGCACCCGTTCAGCGCTCGGGTCGACCACCGCCACCTGCTCGATCTCGGGCAGCGAGCTCAACGTGCGCACGTGCTTGGAGCCCCAGTAGCCGGCGCCCACCACTCCGATCCGAAGCCCACCAGACATCGTTGTGCCCCCTCGTCCGTGGCCGGACCCTCGTCCGACCCGAGGTCGTCCGACCCCGGTGCCTGCATGATCGCGCTTTCCGAAGCCGAAGGGTCAAGAGCAAATACAAAAAAATCTCAGTTCGGCTTCATTTCGCAGGACCTTCCGCCATTCGATACTGGACATGTCCGATCCTTCTTCGGACAGCAGGTGCCCCCATCGGAAATGTCCTTTAAATAGGACTCGGGAATGCTGGATCTGACATTTGACACGGCCCATAGATTGAATTCCTGGCCATGAAAGCGACGTGCCGTCGTGTGCGGCGCAGTGGGGAGAGGGTCATGAACGCCACGAGCTCGACGAGCACCCGGGTGCTGGTCATCGGCGGGTGGGGACGGTGCGGCAGCACACTTCTCGACATGATGCTGGGCCAGCTGGACGGCTTCGTGTCCGCCGGCGAGCTCCGGGAGCTGTGGCTGCGCGGGTGCGCCGAGGACAGGCCGTGCGGCTGCGGGACGCCCTTCAGCGGGTGCCCCTTCTGGTCCGAGGTGGGGGCGGAGGCGTTCGGCGGGTGGTCCCGGCTGGACCTGGAGCGGGTGCTCCGGGTGCGCTACCGCCGCGATCGGGCCTGGGCCCTCCCCGGCCTGCTGGCCGGCGCCCGAAAGGCGCACGTGGACGACGACCTCCGTCACTACCTTGACGCGCTGTCGCGGCTCGTCGCCGCCGTCGCGTCCGTGGCCGGAGCGCGGGTCGTCGTCGACTCGTCGAAGCTGCCGAGCCACACGCTCCTGCTGCAGCAGGCAGACGGCGTGGACGTCCGGCTCCTGCACCTGGTCCGCGACAGTCGCGGGGTCGCCCACTCGGTGCGCAAGCACGTCGTCAAGACGGTCTCGCACGGCGACCCCACCCTGCTGCCACGGCACGGAGCCGTGACCGCGGCACTGCGCTACGACCTCTACAACGGGGTGCACCACGCACTGGAGGCCCGCGAGCGCCAGCAGGGCCGCCGGTTGCTCCGGGTGCGCTACGAGGACCTCGTCCGTGACCCGTCACGGTGGGTCGGCGAGGTCGCGCGCCACGGTGACGGCCAGACACCCGCGACCCTGCCATTCTTGGACGACGGCCACGTGCGGCTCGCTCCCAACCACCTCGTGGACGGGAATCCTGTTCGCTTCGCGACGGGCCGGCTGCGACTGGAGCTCGACGCCGCCTGGCGTGACGGACTCGGCGCGGGTGACCGGCGTGTGGTCACCGCGCTCACCCGCCCCCTCCTCGCGCGGTACGGCTACCCCGTCAGCCCGGAGACCGAGGTCGCGGCAACGACGACGACGGCGGGGACGGCCGGGACGGCGGCGAGGACGGCCACGACGTCCTCGGACGGGCGAGGTTGAGGACCTCCGACCGGAGGTAGCGCCGGTGCCCCCCGGGCGTCCGGACCGCGGTCAGCTTGCCGTTCCGAGCCCAGCGGGCCAGCGTGTTGGCGTCCACGTGCAGGATGCCGGCCGCCTCGCCCGGCGTCATGAGAGGGAAAACGGCACTGCGGTCCTCTGTCGTCGCCCGACCGTTGTCCCGGCCGTCGTCCCTGCTCTCGTCCTTGCGGTCCCCCGGTGCCGGCGCTTGTCGAGGCGCCCGGTTCGTCCTCGTGCTCGGTGGTGCTGGCACGTGCTGGTGCCCGGCTTCGTCGGTCCGTCCGATCCCCACGTCTTTCAGATCCCCTCGACAGGTGCGCGTCGCTACGACGGCACGCAGGTCGGCGCACGACGGGGCCGGTCAGGACGACGAGAGAAACGTGGGCACCCCGGACCATCGATGCGGGGTCCAGGCACCAGAAAGAGCTAGTCGAAGCACCGCACGCGGTCGCCAGCCGGCTTCCGTGTGGGCCGCGATCCACCCCGGACCGCAGGTCGCCGCTCATGAGAGCGTGACCTACCGTCACCATCCACTGGGACGAGTGGCGGCGACAATAGTCAGGACGGGCTATTTGAGTCCGTGGTCACCGAGCGCACGATGAGATCAAGGGTCGCGCTCCGCGAGTGTGGGACGGTGCTGCGGCACCTCTGACAGACGGGCGGAGTCAGTCGTGAGCAGCAGGGTGCGACGCATCGATCACAGGTCGACGCTCACCGAACGAGCGGGGGGCTACGACACCCAGCTCGCCCGCCACCTCCTCGATGTCGCCGAGCTGATGATCCGGTCCTCGGACGTGGACGTCGTGCTGTCACGGCTCGTTGACGAGTGCGCCCTCCTCGTCGGGGTCGATGCGGTCGGTCTGCTCCTGAGCGGCGAGGCCGAAGGCGTGCGCGCTGTCGCCTTCAGCTCTCCGGTGGTCGAGGCTGCCGCCGCTCTGCAGGAGCGCACGGGCCGTGGCCCCACCGTGGAGCTCCTGCGCACCGGAGAGCCGATCGACGTGGTGATCGACGGACCGCCACACGCAGGCGAGGGTGAGGCGTGGCCGGTCTGGGCCGACGTCCTTCGCCGTTCCGGCGTCCGCCGCGTGACGTGCCTTCCCCTCCGGCTCGTCGACGAGCCGGTCGGCGGACTGGAGCTGTACTCCTTCCGCCCTGACCCGTTGGCGCCCTTGCCCTACCAGGTGGCTGCCGTCTTCGCAGGCTTGGCCGTGGTCGTCGTGCGGCATGCCGCCGAGCTGCGGACCACCTCGACACGCAACCGTCAGCTCGAGCGGGCCCTCGAGGCCCGCGTGGTCGTCGAGCAGGCCAAGGGCTACCTGTGCGGTCGCGGGTTCGACGATCCCGACGTGGCCTTCGAGGCGATGCGTCAGTTCTCCCGACGCACCCGCCAACGCCTCGAGGCGGTCGCGACGGCCGTGGTGCAAGGCGAGCTCGCACCGGGCATCTTGCGGGACGGGTCGGGACCCCGCTCCTGAGGAGCCGCGTCTGCGGTCCCGGCGCGTCGCGGATCCGGCGTCGTCATATGCCGCGGAAATGCCGCACAACCCGTGGGTACCCGGCATTTCCAACGACTTTCACGAGCAGGGACCTCGGTCCTGCCCGATAAGCCGTCGCGGGTGGTCACGATAATTTCGGGAGACGGAGTGGAAATGCAAGTGGCATGACGTTCACGCCCTCCGTCCGACTGTCCCGACAGGGGGAATTGGATATGTCGTTGATGTTCTCGCGCCGCCAGCTCAGGCTCCGCCACCACCAGCGGATCGGGGCGGTGGCGCTCGCCATCGCGGTCGCGGTCCTGGGTCTGTCCGCCGTACCCGCACAGGCCGCGGCACCGGTCACCGTGTCCCTGGTCTTCAACGACGGCCTGGCCACCCAGCTCCGCAACGCCGCTCCCCTGCTGGACGCGCGCGGCCTCGACGCCACGTTCTACGTCGCCAGCAACTGGGTGAAGAGCAACGATGCGAAGTACATGCGCTTCTACCAGCTCGACGACCTCTACCGACAAGGTCACGAGATCGGCGGGATGGGCAAGGACCACAAGAACCTGACCGCCACCTACGACTCGAGCCCCGCCGCAGACCTGGCCTACAAGCGCGACCAGGTCTGCGGGGACCACCAGGCTCTGACCGGGTGGGGCTACCACCCCGTCAGCTTCGCCTACCCGGCGGCCGCCGAGAACGCCACGGTGCAGTCCGTCGTGCGCGAGTGCGGCTTCACCAGCGGCCGGGTGGCCGGCGGACTCTCCGCCTCCGGCCCGGTCTACGCCGAGCCCGTGCCCCCGGTCAACGCTCTGCGCCTCCGGGCGCTGACGACATCCGCCGGTCCCGTGTCCCTGCAGGCGCTGCAGAACGCGGTGCTGGCGGCGGGCGCCCACGGAGGCGGCTGGCTCCCCATCGCCTTCAACGACGTCTGCAGCTCCTCCGACGCGAGCTACGCGACCTGCATGAACGGCAACAAGCCCGTCGACGCCGGAGTGCTCGCCTCGTTCCTCGACTGGCTGGGCACCCAGTCGTCCGAGGGCGTGAGTGTCCGGACGGTCCGGCAGGTGATGGGCTCCGAGCAGCCACCCCTGCCGCCGCGACCGTTCGCGGTCTCGCTGACCTTCGACGACGGACTGCGTTCCCACTACGGGCTCAAGGACATCTTCTCGCGGCATGGCGTCAACGGCTCGTTCTACATCAACTCGGGAGCGGTCGACGCGGGTGAGCCCGGCACCATGACCTGGGCGCAGATCCGCGACCTCCAAGCCGCCGGGAACGACGTGGGCGGCCACACCCGCGACCACGTCAACATGCTGGCGACCGACACCAGCTACGAGTTCAAGACCCGGCAGACCTGTGACGACCGCCAACGCCTGTTGGAGGAGGGGATCAACGCGGTCAGCTTCGCCTATCCCTTCGGTGCCATGGACGCGACGGCACAGACCTTCGTGCGAGGGTGCGGCTACCAGTCCGGCCGCAAGGCGGGCACGGTCACCTCGAACGGACCGATCTTCTCCGAGACCATCCCGGTCACCGAGAACCCCTACGCCGTCCGGATCCTGGGCACCAACGACAACGGCCCCGTGACGCTGGAGGCGCTGCAGTTCGCGGTCAACCAGGCGATCAGGTACGGCGGGAGCTGGCTGCCGACGCTGTTCCACCAGATCTGCTACGCCGGCACCTCGTCGTACGACGGGTGCATGGCCGGCTACCGTCCTGTCTCCGACACCACGATCGACGCCTTCCTGAGCTGGATCGCCGGCCAGCCGGAGCGCAACATCAGGGTCCGGACCGTGGCGGACGTGATGGGAGGCGGCAGCACCGCCCCCCTGGTCGCCGTCACGGCGC
Source organism: uncultured Actinomycetota bacterium (assembly GCA_963721555.1). Classification (GTDB taxonomy): domain Bacteria; phylum Actinomycetota; class Actinomycetes; order Propionibacteriales; family Nocardioidaceae; genus Marmoricola_A. The sequence goes on from CAVRJU010000009.1 coordinate 1,295,686, forward strand.
CTATGTCGGGTGCGACATCGCCCGCCGCGCGTCCCGCGATCAGCGGCACCGCGTCGGGCTCAGGCGCGGTCTCGATCAGCGTCCACCAGGGCGACTACACCACCGGCACGCCCCTGACCACCCTGTCGGCACCCGTCACCGGAGGCCAGTGGTCGGCGCAGCCCACCGCCGACCTCCCCGACGGCAGGTACACGGTGCAGGTCAGCCAGCAGTCCGGCAACGCCACCGGGACCAGCCTCCCTCGCCGCTTCACCGTCGACTCGACCGTCGTCAGCGACACCACGGCACCCGAGGTCTCCCTCACCACGCCCACCACCGGGACCACCGTCACGACGCCCACGCCCCAGCTCGAGGGGACCGCAGGGACGGCCGACGGCGACAGCCAGGAGGTTGCGCTCCGCATCTTCGCGGGGTCGGCCGTCGACGGCGACCCGGTGCTGACGGAGTCGGTCACGGTCCCGGTCGACGGCCGGTGGTCGACCCAGGCACCTGCGCTCGGCGACGGCGTCTACACCGTCGAGGCCTCGCAGACCGACCGGACCGGCAACCTGGGGAGGAGTGCTCCGGTGACCTTCACCGTCGACACCACGCCCGTGGACCTGACTGCCCCTGCGGTGGTGGTCACCAGCCCGCAGGAGGGTGACACCGTGACCACCGGCACCCCGACGCTTCGCGGGACCGCCGGCACGGCGTCCGGGGACGAGCCCGAGGTGCAGGTGACGGTGGCATCGACCTCCGCACACGACGGCGACACCAGGCAGACCCTGGTCGCAGCCGTGGCCGCGGACGGCACCTGGTCGGTCCCGACGGCGACGCTCGCTGACGGCGGGTACACCCTCCAGGCCACCCAGTCCGACGCCGCAGGAAACCTCGGGACCAGCGACGCCGTCGGGTTCACGGTCGCGAGCACCCCGGGTGACGACCAGGCGCCCGTCGTAGCGGTGTCCAGCCCCGCTGAGGGCGACGTGGTCAGCGACCAGGACCTCACGGTCACGGGTGCCTCGGGGACGGACCCCGGCGACGCGGCCACGGTCGAGCTGGAGGTCTATGCCGGGAGCACGGCGTCCGGCACGCCTGCGCACACCGTGACCGGCGCGTCCACGTCGGGCTCGTGGAGCGTCTCCGTGACGGGACTCGCCGCGGGCACGTACACGCTGCGCGCCACCCAGTCCGACGCGGCGGGCAACGTCGGGTCGAGCCAACCGGTGACGATCTCCAAGATCACTCCCCCCGTCGTCACGTCCATCACCCCGACCGCGCTCGGGCAGGGTGCGACGTCCGTGCCGGTCACGGTGACCGGGACCGGGTTCGGACCGACGTCGCAGGTTGCCGTCTCGGGCGCGGGGGTGAGCAGCGTGGTCACGGCCCGGACCGCCACGTCGTTGACCGTGAGCGTCGGTGTCGCCGTCGACGCCCCGGTCGGAGCCAGGAACGTGACGGTCACCAACGCTGACGGTGGCACCGGCTCGTGCGCGGACTGCCTGTCCCTGGTGGCAGGGCCGACGATCAGCTCGGTCAGTCCGTCGACCGTGCGGCGCGGCACCAAGCCGACGGTGACGGTCACCGGCTCCCACTTCCGCGCCGGGCAGATGACGGTGGCGGTCTCGGGGGGCGGCGTCGGGGTGGGCCAGCTGCGCGTGGTGGACGCCGGCACGCTGACGGCGGTGTTGAACGTCAGCGCGAACGCAGCGCTCACCGCCCGCTCGCTCACCGTCACCGACCAGGGCACCCAGGGACGAGCAGTGCGCATCGCAGCCGTGACGGTCGTGAGCTGATGCCTCCTCCAGGCGCGACAGCGTCGAGGCCAGTCCCACCGGCGCAGTCCCCAGGCGTGCAACCCCTCTCTCCCAGCGGGGCCCGACCGGGAGGGTGCGCGTCCCCCCCGTGCCTCTCTCGTCCCCAGCGGGCTCTGGGGGGGTTGCGCGTCCTGGAGACCGCACCGATGGGATTTCTCGTGCACTCCGTCGTCCCGTGGGAGGCGCCGCTCAGCCGATGAGGTGGGGCTGCTCCTCGGCGCGGTTCTGGAAGGCGAGCACGGCGGGGTTCATGATGCGCCCGTCCCACACGTCGATGGCCCGGCTCAGCGTCTCGTCGTTCGCCCAGGAGCGCGGGCCCTCGAGGACCGGGCGCAGGAACGGGATGGTCGCGGCGCTGTTCTCCCAGGTGGCCGAGGCCCAGAGGTACGACGGGCTGTGGTCGACGGCGTAGTAGTGGACCCGCTCGCCGACCTCGATCATCGGCTCGTCGAAGGTGGTCGGGCGCGCCCAGCTGAACCCCATCCCCTCGTCGCACGACACGTCGACCACGAGGCTGCCGGGGCGGAACGCCACGAGGTCGTCGGTGTGCAGGTAGACCAGCGGCGCCGCGGTGTCCTGCAGCGTGCAGTTGACGACGATGTCGTTCTCCGCGAGGTACGACGCCAGCGGCTCGCGTCCGCGGTCCGTGATCACGTGGCTCACCGTCGGGTCGCCGGGGTCGTGGTCGAACTGGCGGATCCGCACCGAGTGGATCGGCGACCCGACGGCCGCGACCCCCCGGTTGGTCAGCACCGCCACCTCGTGCACGCCGTGCGCGTTGAGCGCCGTGACCGCGCCCCGGGCCGTCGCCCCGAAGCCGATGACGACCGCCGACAACCGCCGGCCGAAGTCTCCGGTGGTGCCGACGAGCTGCAACGCGTGCAGCACCGAGCAGTAGCCGGCCAGCTCGTTGTTCTTGTGGAACACGTGCAGCCCGACCGCACCGTCACGGGTCCAGTGGTTCATCGCCTCGAACGCGATGACGGTCAGCCCGCGGTCGATCGCCAGCTGGGTGAGCCTCGTGTCCTGGACGCAGTGGGGCCACCCCCACAGCACCTGTCCGGGGCCCATCGCGGCCACGTCGCTGTGCTGCGGCTTGGGCAGCAGCACCACGTCCGACGTCGCCAGGATCTCCTCCCGGCTGGCGAACCCTGCGACGACGGGGGCCAGCTGCGCGTCGGGCACACCGAAGCCCTCGGCGTACCCGTGCTCGAGCGTGATGCGCGCACGCAGCTCCGCGTCGAGGTGCGCGATGTGCTCCGGGTGCAGCGGGAGCCGGCGCTCGTTCTCCTTCGCGGAGGTGCCGACGACACCGAGACCCAGCAGCGTCACTTCTTCTTCGCGTTGATGAGCGTCGTGGGCTCGGGGTTGGACTTCGCGCGCTTGTCGGCGCGCTTCTCCTTGAGGGACTTGCCGGACTTCTTGGTCATGCCTTGCCTGGGCGACTTGTCGCTCATGGTGGCTCCCTGGTCGGAAGCCTGGATGGCTCCGTACCGTCCACCGTACGCCGGGTGGGAAGAGGGTCTGGACCGGCCGTCCCGCACCTGCTCTGCTTCGCACCAGCACCCTGGGGGGTGCCGCCGGAGGCCGGTGGTGGTCGATGATCGGGGAGTCGACTCCCCCACCCGTAGGAGAACCGCATGAGCCTCACCGACCGCCGCCCGCTGATCGTGCGCCTGACCCGCCGGCTCGAGGAGGCGACAGCCCTCGACGGTCCCGTCCGCGCCGTGGAGGGACCGGTCACCGCCGCCTTCGGGACGGGACGGACGGGCTCCCTGCTGCGCGGCGACTGGCTCGGGCACGCCGTGCACCCGATCCTCACCGACCTGGTGCTGGGCACCTGGACGTCGGCGACGGTGCTCGACGTGGTCGGCGGGAAGGACGCCGCGACGTCCGCGCAGCGGCTCGTCGGCACTGGGCTGCTCGCTGTCGGCCCGACGGCGTGGACCGGGTGGGCCGAGTGGACGGCGACCGGCCCCCGCGACAAGCGCGTCGGGCTCGTCCACGCGGCCACGAACGGGGTGGCGATCAGCGTGTACGCCGCCTCCTGGCTGGCGCGACGTCAGGGCCGCCACGACGCCGGCGCCCGGCTGGCCCTGGTCGGCGCGGCGGTGTCCGGGGTGGGCGCCTACCTGGGCGGCCACCTCGCGATCGGTCGCAGCGTCGGCACCAGCCACCCCGCCTACGCGGACGCAGACGCCTGATCCTGGCGGACGGTCGGCCCACCGGTCAGGCCCTGCTCATGCAACCGCGGCGACCGCGACCCCGAGCGTGTCGGCGCCCAGCACCTTCGGCGCGCCCTCCTCGTAGAACACGTCCATCTCCCGCACGGTGAGGCCGGCGGCCTCGACGAGCGGGACGATCTCACGGGTGAGGTGGCAGCCGCCGACCATCCGCTTCTGCAGCGGCTCGAGGCGGTGCTGCCAGCGGGCGACCCCGGGGTCGGGGGCGAGGCCGTGCTCGACGAAGTGCAGCGTCCCGCCCGGGCGCAGGACGCGTCGCAGCTCGCTCAGCGCCTGCGCGACGTCGGGGATCGTGCACAGCGTCCACGTCGACACCGCGGTGTCGAACGATGCGTCGGCGAACGGCAAGGACGCGCCGTCGAGCCCGGACCGGGTGATCGTGACCGGGCTGCCCGCCACCCGGTCGGCGGCCAGGCGCCAGCCGAGATCGGCCGGCTCGACGGCCGCCACGGACCGGACCTCGGCGGGGTAGAAGGCCACGTTGTGCCCCGAGCCGAACCCGATCTCGACCACGTCGCCGTACAGGCCGGCGCACACGCGCTCACGCAGCGGGTCGGTCGCCTTCATCCCGCAGGCGACGTCGATGATGCGCGGCAGCACGTGCTTCTCGTAGAACCCCACGACGCCCACCCCTCTCCCGGGCTTCGACGCTACTCCGGCCGCCGACGCGCGGGAAGGGCCAACGAGGCCGGCGTACGACGACCCGGGTCTCCCCGGGCGCCGCACGCCGGCCTCCGTGTCAGCGACTCAGCCGCTCAGCGCAGGTCGAAGCGGTCGAGCTCCATGACCTTCGTCCACGCGGCCACGAAGTCGTGCACCAGCTTCTCGCCCGCGTCGTCGCTGGCGTAGACCTCCGCCAGGGCTCGCAGCTGCGAGTTGGAGCCGAAGATCAGGTCGACGGGCGTGGCCGTCCACCGGGTCTCGCCGCTCGCGGCGTCCTTGATCTCGTACACGTTCTCGTCCTGCTCCGACGCCTTCCACACCGAGCCCGGAGCCAGCAGGTTGTCGAAGAAGTCGTTGCTCAGCGTGCCGACCCGGTCGGTGAGCACGCCGTGACCGGTGCCGGACGCAGTGACGCCCAGCGCCCGGAGCCCACCCACCAGGACCGTCATCTCGGGGGCGGTCAGGTCGAGCATGTACGACCGGTCGACCAGGAGCTTCTCCGGCTGCTGCTTCTCCCCGGCACGCAGGTAGTTGCGGAACCCGTCGGCCCGCGGCTCCAGCACACGGAACGAGTCGACGTCGGTGTCCTCCTGCGAGGCGTCGGTGCGACCGGCGTGGAACGGCACGGTCACCTCGACCCCGGCGTCCGCGGCCGCCTTCTCGACCGCGGCCGAGCCGGCCAGCACGATGAGGTCGGCGAGCGAGACCTGCGCGCCACCGGCGGCGTTGAAGTCGCGCTGCACGCCCTCGAGCACCTCGAGCACGCGGTCGACGCCCTCGTTGACCGCCCAGCCGCGCTGCGGCTCGAGGCGGATCCGCGCACCGTTGGCGCCGCCGCGGTTGTCGGTGGAGCGGAACGTCGCCGCGGACGCCCACGCCGTGCCCACGAGCTCGGACACGCTCAGGCCGGCGTCGAGCACGCGAGCCTTGAGGTCCGCGACCTCACCGTCGGAGACGAGGGGGCCCTCGGCCGCCGGGACCGGGTCCTGCCACAGCTGCGGCTCGGCCACCCACGGCCCGAGGAAGCGCGAGACGGGCCCCATGTCGCGGTGGAGCAGCTTGTACCAGGCCTTGGCGAACGCCAGCGCGAACTCCTCGGGGTTGTCCTTGAACCGGCGCGAGATCTTCTCGTAGGCCGGGTCGACCCGCAGGGCGAGGTCGCTGGTGAGCATCGTCGGGCGCCGCTTGGGCGAGTCGGCCGACGGGCCGGGGATGACGGCCTCGGCGTCCTTGGCGACCCACTGGTGGGCACCGGCCGGGCTCTTCTCCAGCTCCCACTCGTGTCCGAAGAGGAACTCGAAGTAGTCGTTGCTCCACTGCACGGGGGTGCGCGTCCACGTGACCTCGAGGCCCGAGGTGATGGCGTCCTTGCCCTTGCCGGAGCCGTGGCTGCTGCGCCAGCCCAGGCCCTGCTCCTCCAGGGGCGCCCCCTCCGGCTCCGGACCGACGAGGTTCGCGTCCCCGGCGCCGTGGGTCTTGCCGAAGGTGTGACCGCCCGCGATCAGGGCGACGGTCTCCTCGTCGTTCATCGCCATCCGGGCGAAGGTGTCGCGGATGTCGCGGGCCGAGGCCAGCGGGTCCGGGTTGCCGTTCGGGCCCTCGGGGTTGACGTAGATCAGGCCCATCTGGACCGCACCGAGGGACTCCTCGAGCTCCCGCTCACCGCCGTAGCGCTCGTCGCCCAGCCAGGTGTCCTCGGGACCCCAGAAGATCTCCTCGGGCTCCCAGACGTCCTCACGGCCGAAGCCGAAGCCGAAGGTCTCCAGGCCCATGTCCTCGATCGCGACGTTGCCGGCGAGGACGAGCAGGTCGGCCCACGACAGCTTCTGGCCGTACTTCTTCTTGACCGGCCACAGCAGACGGCGGGCCTTGTCCAGGTTGCCGTTGTCGGGCCAGCTGTTGAGCGGCGCGAAGCGCTGGCTGCCGTCCCCGGCGCCACCCCGGCCGTCGTAGATGCGGTAGGTGCCGGCGGCGTGCCAGGACAGGCGGATCATCAGGCCGCCGTAGTGGCCGAAGTCTGCGGGCCACCAGTCCTGGGAGGTGTTGAGCACCTCGACGACGTCACGCTTGACGGCCTCGACGTCGAGCCCGGCGAAGGCCGACTTGTAGTCGAAGTCCGGGCCCAGCGGGTCGCCCTTCGGCGAGTGGACGCTCAGCGGGGACAGGTCGAGGGAGTTCGGCCACCAGTCCTGCAGGGTGCGCGGCCGACCGCCGGTCTGCGGGGTCGGGGAGTCCAGGGCGGGGTTCTCGCTCTCGCTGCCCTGCGCCCTCGCCGAGTCGTGCATGACCGGGCAGCCCTCCTCGGCCTTGCGGTCGGTGCCCTGCGGGCTGACGTTCTCGTCGCTCATCTCGTTCTCGTTCCTCTCTCGGGGTTCAACGGGGGTCGGTGGTGAGGGGTCGGGGGGTGGTCCTCGCGGCGGCGCAGGCGGGGCAACGGCCCCACCAGACGACCTCGGCCTCGTCGATCTCGAAGCCGGCCGCAGCATCCCGCCGGCCGTCGGCGGCGCCGGCGCCGTTCCTGACCTCTCGGCTGTCACTGCTCCCGGGAGTCAGGCACGGCGCGTGCCCGACGGCGCAGTCGACGTCGGTGATGGCACCGCAGTCACGGCACACCAGGTGGTGGTGGTTGTCGCCGACGCGGGACTCGTAGCGCGCCACCGACCCGGCGGGCTGGATGCGGCGCACCAGACCGGCCGCGGTCAGGGCGCGCAGCACGTCGTACACCGCCTGGTGCGACACCTCGCCGAGGGTCGCGCGCACGGCACCGATCACCGAGTCGGTGTCGACGTGCGGGTGCTCGTGCACCGCGGCCAGCACGGCCAGGCGGGGGCGGGTGACGCGCAGCGACGCGTCGCGGAGCTGACGCTCGAAGTCCGTGGGTGAGGACATCCGTGCAGTCTGGTCCACTTTCTTGAATGAATCAAGTACGTCGCCGCGCCAGGCTGAGGGCGGCGCGGCGCACCAGCTCGGCCTCGTCCGGATCGGTGACCGCCCGCTCGGGAACGGCCCCGCCGAGCAGCGCGGCCGGCTGCGTGAGCCAGGCCCAGACCCGCCACGGGTCCGTCCTCGCCGCCAGCAGCGGCTCCAGCACGGGCAGCAGGTCCTCGCGCGGCTCCCCCGCCTCGGTGAGCTGGAACGCCGGCACCACGGTGCGCCCCTCCGGTGCCACCAGCAGCAGCCGGTGGGCGGCCGCGGCCTTGTGCACCTGGAAGCGCGCGGTGTTGAGCTCGACCCCGCGCAGCTGCGCCAGCGTGGCGTAGGTGTGGGTCGCGGTGGCCAGCAGCTCCTCGCGCAGGCGCGCCTGCCGGGCCAGCAGCACCAACGCCACCGGTACGGCGTGCTCGGGCTCGCTGCCCTGCTGGCGCAGCAGCCGCTCGAGCTGGTCGAGCTGGTCGGCGTCGAGGGGCTCACCGGTGTGGGGATCGGTCCACACCGCCCGGCCGTCCGGGTCGTGCGAGAGCGCGGGCAGTCCCGCCTCGGCGAGCTGCCCGCCGAGGCCGAGCCCCTCCAGCCATTCCGCCAGCCGCTCCCCCGCCGGGAGGGCGGTCGGGTCGAGGGCCAGCACGGCATACCCGAACCCGGCGACGTCGAGAGCGTCGCGGTCCGCACCCGAGGTGACGCCCTCGCCGAGGAGCACCTCGGCGCCCCGGGCCTCGGGCGCGACGAGCCGCGCCGGCTCACGGCGAGGGTTGACGACGACGAGGTGGGTGCCGCCGCGCACCCAGGCGAAGGGGTAGCCCTCCGCCACGACCCGGGTCGAGGGCCCGACCCGCAGGGCCGGCACGGCTCGCCGCAGCGCGGCCAGCTCGCGCACCAGCGTGAGCACCGAGCCCGGGACGCCGTCCTGCGCCGCGACCGTGGGACGAGCGGGATCAGGGTCGACAGGCAGGTAGAGACGCTCCGCGTCAGCCGTCGAGAAGCCGGCGTTGGGCCCGTCGTCCCACTGCATCGGGGTCCGGCACCCAGCCCGGTTGTAGGTGGGGTTGCACACCGCGCCCTCGACGTCGGGCATCCCCGGCAGGTAGCGCATGCCGATCTCGTCGCCGTAGTAGAGGCACGGCACCGTGCCCCAGGTCAGCAGGAAGGTCAGCGCCGCCCCGAGCTGCTCGGCGGTGCGGGGGCCGCACGCCAGCCGGGAGAAGTCGTGGTCGGCGCTGGACAGCAGCACCGGCCGGTCGGGGTGGTCTCGCCGGGCCTCGCGCCAGGTGTCCAGGAAGGTGCGGGTGCTGCCGGCGCCCTCGGCGTCGAAGTACGGCGGCTGGTGCTCCTGGAACGGGAGCACGCCCGCACCCTGGTTGTCGAAGAGGCTGGCGTGGGCGGCCATGATGACGAGCGCGAAGTCGGCGTGGAAGGCCAGCGACTCGTCGGTCCGCGGCTCGAAGCCCTCGGGCACGATCACGGCGTCCGGGTGCTCGGCGTCGAGCCAGTCGCGGATCTCGCGCCACACGTCGGTCGAGGCGGCCAGGGCCGCCTCCTGGTCGAGGTCCTTGACCAGCGAGAAGGCCATGTCGACCCGGAAGCCGGCGACGCCGCGCTCGAGCCAGAAGCCGATGACCTCCCGCAGCGCCGCCCGGTTGCGCCGCGGACCGGGGGCGTCGACGGCGTCGCGCCAGGGCTCGTCGTCGGGCCGCGTCACCCAGCCGAAGTTGAGCGCCGGCTGCTCGTCGTAGAAGTTCTTGAGGTACCACCCCGGCCGCGGGCCCGGCGAGCGCACCCACGCCGGGGTACCGGGCAGGTCCGAGGCCCACACCTGCGCGCGGCTCGTCGGTGCGCCACGACGTAGCGGTCGCCCTCGGGTGAGGGGCCGTCGGCGGCCACGCTCGCTGCTGGAACCACGCGTGCTCGATCGAGGTGTGCCCGGCCACCAGGTCCAGCACCACGCGGATGCCGCGCTCGCGTGCCTTCTCCACCAGCTCGACGAGGTCGTCGTTGGTGCCGTAGCGCGGCGCGATCGTGCAGGTAGTCGCTGACGTCGTAGCCGGCGTCGACGAACGGCGAGGCGAAGCAGGGGTTGAACCAGATCGCGTCCACCCCGAGCGAGGCGACGTGGTCGAGGTGGTCGATGACACCGCGGAGGTCGCCCACGCCGTCGCCGTCGGAGTCGGCGAAGGACTGCGGGTAGATCTCGTAGAACAGCGCGTCCTTCAGCCACTCGGTGCCCACGACGTCCCTCTTCCCGCGCGGGTGCCTCCCGCCGCGTCCGCAGGCTACCGACCGCCGACGACGGTGCCGCCAGGACCGGTACGGGGCGGGAGGGTCAGGGATGACGAGCTGTCCGGACCGGGGCGTCGGCACGAGCGCCGGGGCTCCGCGTGAGCCCGCTGCCCTACGAGGAGCTGGCCTGGGCGAGCACGCCCATCGGCGAGATCAGCCTGCGCAAGCGCTACGACCGTCTCACGCGAGCGCTGGGTGCACGAGGTCCGCCTCGGCGACGAGTACCTCATGTCGAGCCAGTTCAACGCCACCGAGATCGCGCTCGCCCGGATCGGGCTGGCCGAGGCGCCGGACCGGGACCTCAGCGTCGTGGTCGGCGGCCTGGGGCTCGGCTTCACCGCGCACGAGGCCCTCCAGGACCCGCGGACCCGCAGGCTCCAGGTGGTCGAGCTGGTCGGGGCGGTCGTCGCCTGGCACCGGGCGGAGCTGATCCCCGACACGGCAGGTCTGGCCTCCGACCCGCGGTGCGAGCTGGTCGAGGCCGACTTCTTCCACCTCGTCCGCAGCGGCCGCTGCCCCGCCGGCGACGTCCTCCTCGTCGACATCGACCACTCCCCCGACAACCTGCTGTCGCCGGACAACCACGACTTCTACGGCCCGGCCGGTCTCCTGGCGGCTGCCGCGACCCTCGCCGACGACGGGGTCCTGGCGCTCTGGTCCGACGACGACCCGGACGACCGGATGGTCGAGCGGCTGCTGACCGCCTTCACCCACGCGCGCGCCGAGATCGTCTCCTTCGCCAACCCCATCACCGGGGGCAGCTCGTCCTGCACGGTCTACGTCGCACGCGAGCCGCTCCGACGTCCGTGATGGAGGACGACACCGGGCTGGAGCGTCGCGGCGACGACGTGATCCCCTTCCGCGAAGCGGTGCGGGCCTGGTTCGGCATCTCGCTGCAGACGTTCGGCGGCCCGGCCGGTCAGATCGCGGTCATGCAGCGCGAGCTCGTCGAGGAACGCCGCTGGATCGGCCAGAAGCGCTTCCTGCACGCGCTCTCGTTCTGCACGCTGCTGCCGGGTCCGGAGGCGCAACAGCTGTCGATCTACATCGGGTGGCTGCTGAACGGTGTGCGAGGTGGGCTCGTCGCCGGGACCCTGTTCGTCCTCCCGGGCGTGGTGGCGCTGCTCGGGCTGTCCTTCCTGTACGTCGGGTTCGGTGAGACCACCGCGGTCGTCGCCCTCTTCGCGGGGCTGGCCCCGGCGGTGCTCGCCGTCGTGGCCCAGGCCGTCGTACGCGTGGGGAAGAAGGCGCTCGGCCACCCGGCGCTGATCGGGCTGGCCGTGGTCGCCTTCCTCGCCCTGACCGTCCTCGCCGTCCCGTTCCCGGCCGTGGTCGCCCTCTCCGCCGTCGCCGGCTGGGCGCTGGGCCGGTGGGCACCGTCGACGATGCGCGCCGCGACCGGGCACGGGAGCGAGGACGACGGACCGGCTCCCCTGGTCAGCGACGACGCCCTGCACCAGGAGCGGCCGAGCCGGGCGCACGCCGCCACGGTGCTCGGCGCTGGGGGCGCTCGCCTGGGGTCGTGCCGGTCGGCCTGGTCGCGGTCCTCACCGGGGGGAGCAGCGTCTTCACCGACCAGGCGATGTTCTTCTCCGGCGCCGCCCTGGTCACCTTCGGCGGCGCGTACGCCGTGCTGGCCTACGTGGCCCAGCAGGCGGTCGAGGTCTACGGCTGGCTGGCCCCCGGCGAGATGGTCCGCGGTCTCGCCCTGGCGGAGTCGACCCCCGGGCCGCTCATCATGGTCGTGCAGTTCGTCGCGTTCCTCGGCGCCTACCGCGACCCCGGCTCGCTCGACCCGTGGGTCGCGGCCACCCTCGCCGCCCTGCTGACCACCTGGGTCACCTTCGTGCCGTGCTTCGTCTTCATCTTCCTCGGCGCGCCGTACGTCGAGCGCCTGCGCGGCAACCGCTCGCTGTCCGCCGCCCTCACCGGGATCACCGCGGCCGTGGTGGGCGTGATCGCCAACCTCGCGGTCTTCTTCGCGGTGCACACCCTGTTCGACGACACCGTCGGGGCGTCCTGGGGGCTGGTGTCCCTGGAGCTCCCGGTGCTCGACACCGTGCGACCCGTCGCCGTGGCCATCGGGTGCGTCGCCGCCGTGCTGCTGTTCCAGGCGAAGTGGTCGGTCCTGCGGGTGCTGGGCGTCTGCGCGCTGCTCGGCCTGGTCCACGGGTTGGTCGCAGCGGCGGTCCAGGCCTGACGCCCGGGCGCCCACTAGTCTGGACGAGCGCCCCGCCCCACCGACGGTCAGGAACAACGCATGGACGTATCTCCCCTGATCTGGGGGCTGACGATCGCCGGGATCGTGGGCCTGCTGGTCTTCGACTTCTTCTTCCACGTCCGCAAGGCGCACGTCCCCACGCTGCGCGAGGCTGCGATCTGGTCCGCGCTCTACGTCGGCATCGCGATCGTCTTCGGCCTCGGCGTGCTGGTCATCGGCGGCGGCGACCCCGGGCGGGGAGTACTTCGCCGGCTACATCACCGAGAAGGCGCTCTCGGTCGACAACCTGTTCGTCTTCCTCATCATCATGACCAGCTTCCGGGTGCCGCGTGAGGACCAGCAGAAGGTGCTGCTCTTCGGCATCGCCTTCGCCCTGGTCGCTCGCACCGCCTTCATCTTCCTCGGCGCGGCTCTCATCAACTCGTTCGCGTGGGTCTTCTACGCCTTCGGCCTGATCCTCATCCTCACGGCCGGCAACATGCTGAAGTCCGACCACGACGACGAGGAGGGCACGGCCGACAACGTCGTGATCCGGCTCGCCCGCAAGGTCATCCACACCACCGAGCACTACGACGGCGACAAGCTCTTCACGGTCGAGAACGGCAAGCGGGCGATGACCCCGATGCTGCTCGTCATGGTCGCCATCGGCGGCACGGACATCCTCTTCGCCCTGGACTCGATCCCGGCCATCTTCGGCCTGACCCAGGACACCTACCTGGTCTTCACCGCGGTGGCGTTCTCCCTGCTCGGGCTGCGCCAGCTGTTCTTCCTCATCGAGGGGCTGCTCGACCGCCTGATCTACCTCTCGTACGGGCTCGCGGCCGTCCTCGCCTTCATCGGCGTGAAGCTGATCCTGCACGCCATGCACGAGAACAACCTGCCGTTCATCAACGACGGCGAGCCGATCAAGGTGACCGAGATCAGCACCGCCGCGTCGCTCAGCGTGATCCTCGGCGTCCTCGTCGTGACCGTCCTGGCCTCGCTCTACAGCAAGGCCGGCAAGGCTCAGAACGCCATCAGCGGCGCCCGTCGCCACGCCACGTCCTACCTCGACTCGGAGTACACCGAGGACCCCCGCGAGCGCGAGCGGATCTACGGCCTGCTGCTGTCCGAGCGCGACCAGATCGTCGCGCTGGGCCCGAAGTACCGGCAGAAGGCGCGCGACGAGCAGGAGCTCATGGAGCTGCTGCAGAGGGCCCGTGACAGCCACGACGCCGCCGTGGAACGCGGCGAGGCCGAGTACCCCGGCCCGTCGAAGCTGCTCCCCCCGCGCGAGAGCAGCTCGACCTGAGGCGTCGAGTGACCGGCGCCCGGCCTTCCAGGGTCGGAGGTCCCTGGTCCGGTCGCTGCTGCTCGACATAACGTCACCCGACACACGTCACCCAGACTCGGGGGGTCCCCGCAGGAACCGGACACCAAGGGCGTCGTCGAGTGGCGTTACCAGAACGGGCGTCGCATCGACGTCGGCCGCTCCTACGTCAAGTGCCCGGAGTGGAACGGCGGACGCGGCCGCGTCCAGGTGTCCTACGACAACTACTCCTGGGACTCACTGATGCGCGTCTACGCCATGGCCCCGAGCCCTCGCGGCAACTGGGTCGTGCCCTGGGCCTGAGCACCCGGACGGCGGCGGCGTCATGCCGAACGCTCGAGGTCTCGGTATCGCTCCTCGCGAGCCGCGGAGATCGAGGTGGGCGCCTCGGGCGCGGGACGTCGCGACAGCCGGAACACCTTGTGCCACGCCGAGGCGAGCTGCTGAGGCATCGGAGCGACGTGGTACCTCAGGCCGTGGCGCTCGAAGACCTCCCGCACCGCCGGGGCGATCTCGGCGTACCTGTTGCTGGGCACGTCCGGGAACAGGTGGTGCTCGATCTGGTGGGACAGGTTTCCCGTGAGCACGTGGAACAGCGGGCTCCCCGACATGTTGGCGGAGCCCAGCATCTGCCGCAGGTACCACTCCCCGCGTGACTCGTCCGCGACCAGCGGACCCTGCTCGAACGTCTCCACCCCCTCGGGGAAGTGTCCGCACATGATCACCGAGTGGCTCCACACGTTGCGCAGGAGGTTCGCCGTCAGGTTGGCCTTCAGCGTCGTGCGGAAGGACGGCCCGGCAAGCAGCGGGTGGACCACGTAGTCCTTGAGGGCCTGCCGCCCCGCCTTCCGCAGGGTGCCCCTGATGCGGCCCTTCAGCTCCGGGCTGATCCCGCGCTTCTCCCGCCGCACCTGACCGAGGTCGAGGTCGTAGGCGGCGATGCCGTACTCGAAGACGCACGCGTTGACGGCGTTGAGCAGCGGCTGGAATCGGTGGCGGGGCTCCCACGGCTGGTCCTCGTCGACGCGCATGATCCCGTAGCCGAGGTCGTTGTCCTGGCCGAGCACGTTGGTGAACACGTGGTGCACCTCGTTGTGCGACCGCTTCCACTCCGCAGCGGGCGTGGCGAAGTCCCACTCCCAGGTGGCCGAGCTGATCTTCGGGTCACGCATCCAGTCCCACTGCCCGTGCAGCACGTTGTGGCCGATCTCCATGTTCTCCAGGATCTTGGCAACGGCGAGTCCCGCCGTCCCGAGGACCCGGGCCGGCCGGTGAGCGCTGGCGATCAGCAACAGCCGGCTCGCGACCTCGAGCCTGCGCTGGAAGCCGATGACTCTGCGGATGTAGCGCGCGTCGCGGGCTCCGCGGCTCTCCAGCACCTCACGACGGATCACGTCGAGGCGCTCGCCGATGTCCCGGACGTCAGCATCGGTCAGGTGGGCGACCTGGCTGTGCGGAGACTTCTGGATCGCGGTCAAGGATGGGGCTCCTAGCGTTGTGGTGCGGCCCAGACGAGTCGCGCTAGGGCTTCCTCGTGCCCCGCACCGACGGTGGTGAAACGTCGGTACGCCGTGCGGCGCTCCGTCGGCCGACCTACGCGGACTCCGCGTCGTCCTCCGGCTGGTCCTTGAGGAACAGGTACCAGTAGGAGGTCGAGACGAAGATGACAGCGCCCACCAGGTTGCCCGTCCCGGCCAGCAACCAGTTGAGCAGCGTGTCGCTCCACGTGATGTCGGGGACACCGCTGAAGATCGCCGCGGGCAGGAAGAACATGTTCGCGACGACGTGGTCGAAGCCCATGGCGACGAAGGCCATGATCGGGAAGAAGATCGCCAGGACCTTGCCCGAGACGGTGGTCGCCGCGAGCGACATCCACACCGCCAGGCAGACCAGCCAGTTGCACCCGACCCCGCGCAGGAACGTCTGCCACGCGGTGTGCTCCGAGGACTTCTCCAGCGCGACCGAGGCCAGCCGCTCGTGCGTCAGGGCGGCCGTCGTGCCCGCCTCTGCGTCCGCCGGCCCGATGACGCCCGTCTGCACGGCGAGGAAGAAGGCGACGAACACGGCGCCCAGCAGGTTGCCCAGCAGCACCAGCAGCAGGTTGCGTGCCACGCCACGCATGTCCACCTTGCCGCGCATCGCGCTGAGCGGCACCAGCATCATGTTGCCGGTGGCCAGGTCGGAGCCCGCGATCAGCACCAGCACGAGGCCGAGCGTGAACGCCGCCCCGGTGACGAGCGTCGGCAGGGTCCCCCAGGTGCCGGGGTCGAGGCCTGCCGAGGTCGTGATGGCGACCAGACCACCGAAGGCGATGTAGGCGCCGGCGAGGAACGAGCTGAGCAGCACCCGGTCCCAGCTGCGGTCGACCTTCTTGGTGCCGGTCGTGACGGCCGCCTCGGCCATCTCCTGCGGTTCACGTGCGGACATGGACACCCTCCAGGGTCGGGTGGCCGCACGCACCCGGCTGCGACGGCACCCCACGCACGGCGCGCCCACGATGGGTCGTGGAGAACCGAGACGCGCGCGCCCTGCGTGGCCGCCATCATGACACCGCGCGGCCACCGACACTACGGGGTCCTCGAGGACCGGCGACCCGTCAACCGACCTGGAGCGCAGCTCGCACCAGGATGCCCAGGCCCACGACGACGACGCCGGTGGCGGCACCGTAGGTCAGCACGGTGCGGACCGGCCGCGTCAGGCGGCCGGTGCGAGCCGCGTACTGCTCGGCGCGCAGGAGCAGGTCGCGAGCCAGCACGCCGACCACGGCGAGCGAGGTGGCCATGCCGACACCGAACGCGACGACCATCAGGACACCGAACACCGCTTCTCCGAGCGCGATCGCGCCGAGCAGCAGGAGCAGGGCCGCCGGACTGGGCACGAGGCCTCCGACCAGGCCCATCACCCACAGGCCGGCGCGGCTCGGGGCGGTCACGCTGTCCTGGTGGTGATGCTCGGCGCGGGTCTCAGTGGCGGTGGCGGTGGCGCCCCCAGTCGCCGTCGGGGCCTTCTCCACCGCCACGCCGTGCCCATGGCCGTGCCCGTGGCCGTGCCCGTGGCCGTGCCCGTGGCCGTGCCCGTGGCCGTGCCCGTGGCCGTGCCCGTGGCCCTGGGACCGGCGCGCGTTGCGGAGCAGCGAGACTGCCGAGGCCGACGATGAGCAGCCCCGTCAGCAGCGTCAGCCACGGGTAGAGCCGAGCCGGCACGAAGGAGCTGCTCACGCTGACGAGCAGGCCCAGGACGAGCACGGAGCCCGTGTGCGCCAGCGTGACCGTGGCTCCGACCGAGAGCGCTGCCCGCCACGACGAGTCGCCGCGTTGCGAGAGGTAGAAGGCCATCACGGTCTTGCCGTGACCGGGGGCGAGCGCGTGGGAGGCGCCCAGCAGCAGAGCGACGAGAACGCCGAGCAGGCCGGCCATCAGCCCCCCGCGTTCGAGGAGGCCGGTGGCGGTGGCCGACAGACCCCCTCCGACCTGCCGACCACCCGCCTCGTCACCAGGCTCCTCGAGGCCCGGCAGGGAGCCGACGGGTCCTCCCTCGCTGAGGGACAGCGCGGCCGACGTCACGTTCGGCGGCGAGCTCAGCAGGTCCTCGGGGTACGACGTCAACCGGTCGCTGATGCTGCTCGCCGGCACGTCCGTAGCGACCAACGTCATCTCGTCGCCGACCGCGACGACCTCCCGCCACCCGACCGACCCCGGCGCCGAGGTGTCCTGGAGGACGAGCTCGTCGACCGGCTCCAGATCAGCGAGGCCCTCAATGCCGCACGTGATCCGCGTGACCGCGAGGTCGGCCTCGCCCGGTGCGGACACGGCGGCGGCGCCGGCCACCGTGAGCGGCAAGGCGGCCCCGTCCGCCCGGACGACCAGCCGCTCGGCTGCCCGCTCGCACTCCTGGTCGGCCAGCCCGTCGAGGTCCTCGGCGCGCGAGCCCAGCTGGGCGGTGGGGATCTCGGCCAGGTCGATCACGTGGTCGACCACGACGCCGTCGGGGCCGACGAGCAGCGCGGTGTAGCGGTTGACGGTGAAGTTGCCGAGCGGGTGTGCCGAGGCGACCGGGGCCAGGAGCGCCAGCAGCGCACCGGCGGTTAGCACGGGGGTCAGCAGCCGCGCGACACGTCGCCGGTTCGACCGCCCGGTCATCGGCTCAACCTGTCGAGGGCGTCGCGGGCCTGGGCGGCCTGCCACGGCGAGACCCCGGGGTCGGCGTCGAGTCCGCGCCGCAGGTGGCGCTC
This sequence comes from uncultured Actinomycetota bacterium, assembly GCA_963721555.1. GTDB lineage: Bacteria > Actinomycetota > Actinomycetes > Propionibacteriales > Nocardioidaceae > Marmoricola_A. The sequence goes on from CAVRJU010000009.1 coordinate 1,313,363, forward strand.
CGCCTCGCCACGCATGCCCAACGACGCCTCGATCAAGCCTCGATGCATCCAGAGCCGGGCCTCCTCCGTCCCCAGACGGGTCGCCCGGCGCGCCAGGTCGAGGGACTGCCTGTCTCGGCCGTTGACGTGCAGCGCCCAGGCGAGGGCGTCCGCCACGTGGATGCTCTGCCGGGCGGACCACTCCGCCCGCGCCATCCGCAGGGCACGGGCCGGGGACCCGTGGTCAGCCTCGAAGATCGCGGTCTCGAGATCGGTGTTCACACCGTTGGCGTCGAACAGGCGGCTCGTCGCCCGGATCACGGAGAACTGCTGCTCCGCCGCCGAGGTCCGACCTCGCTCCAGCTGGATCTCGCCGAGCTCGAGCAGGTACTCCGGCAGCGGGGCTCGGCGCACCACGCCGGTCCAGCGCCGCTCGGCGACCGCCAGGTCGCCCTGGGCCACAGCAAGCCGCGCGCGGCTGACGTCGGCCGGGAGGTAGTCGGGGTTGGCGCGTCGAGCCTCGGCGAGGTGACGCTGTGCTCGCTCGAGCATCCCGCGCCGGCGGTCGAGCTCGGCGACCTGGGTGAGCAGGAACGCGCGGTCGGCCATCGTGGCGCCGGCGAGGGAGCGCTCGAGGACCTGGGTGGCACCGCGCAGATCGCCCCTCAGCTCCGCGACGTAGGAGTAGCGGGCGGCGATGGGCAGACCCGGCTGGAGCCGGTCGGCTCGCAGGACCGCCCGCTCCTGCTCGGCGTAGCGGCCGAGCTCGGTGAGGGCGTCGACGCGCACCGCGAGGGCACGACCGTCGCGCGGTGAGATCGCGAGCGCGCGGTCCGCCTCGGCGAGGGCCACGTCGAAGTCATGACGCGCGGCGGCGAGAGCGGCCGCGGATGAGTGGGCGGCGACGTTGTCGCGAGGTCGCAGGTCCAGCGACGTCGCGACGGCCTGCTCGGCCCGGGGGTAGGTGGTGGGATCACCGGTGAGGCGGGCCTGCTCGACGTACGCCAGGGCCAGGGTCGCCCACGCGGTGTCGTCCTCCGGCAGCCGGCGCAGCCGCTCCTGGAGCGCCGCGACGGTGGCGTCGATGCTCTGCGAGGTCAGCGCGGGCGAGACGGCCGGAAGAGTCACGGCGCCCGCGCTGGCGCCACCGTCCACGGGCGTCGCGTCCCGGGACAGCCCGAGGGCGCCGCCGACGGAGAGCACGAGGGCGACGGCCAGCACGGCGACGTAGCTCGAGGTGCGGTTCATGGGGTCCTTCCCGCCGGACGACCGGCTCCGCGAGTCACCTCGCGGAGCCGGCCGAGCGGTGGTGATGGGTGCGGTCAGGCGATGCTGCGGGTACGGCGAGCGGGTCGCCGTACCATGCCGGCCACGCCGGCGAACAGCGCGACGAGACCCAGGCCCAGCGCGGTGGCCGGGACCACCTGGCTGGAGATCGCGGAGCCGTCACCGAAGGACGGCAACCACCCCGCGCCGTTGTTCTGAGCTCCGTCACCGGCCGGGCCGTACCGGACCGGAATCGTGCGGTGCCGGGTCGCTGCCCCGGGCCGGAAGGCCCAGGTAGGGGAAGGAGTCCTCGAATGCGACGTCATTCGCGTTCACGCCGTCGCCTAGGCCGTCGTCTCCTCGACGTCCGGGTCCTGCTCCGGGCCGAGGAGGGCCCCCTGCGATACCTGCAGCGCGATGTCGAGGACGTCGTCACCGAGCCGTCGGCCGTTGGGGAAGCCCTGGGTCGCAGCGAGCACGCCGAGCCGTTCGGGTCTGCTGTGACGGGCGTCGACGTGTTCAGCCGCAGCTGCTCGCTCGGCCTCACTCCCTTGGGCTGGTTGAGACCGTCGACACCGGTCAGGAAGACCGAGACCAGGTCGTTGCGCGGCTCCTCGGGCGCTTCGAAGCCGTAGACGGCCTCGATCACCTTCGGCAGCTCGGGCTTGGTGACGTAGTCGAGGAACTGGGCGTCCCGGCGGGGGTTCGACGCGTTGAAGCGGTCCTTGTCCTTGATCGGGATGACGACCTCGTTGACCAGCGGCATGCCCAGCCGCGAGACCTGACGGAACTTGTTGTTGAAGCCCCGACGGTCCGTGGTGGACCAGACGCCGATGATCGGGCTGCCCGCGGAGTTCTGGTACTCGCCCTGCTGACGTTCGGTCAGCATGCGACGCGGGACCTGCAGCGCCACGCTGTTGACGTTGAAGCCCTCGAGGGTGTCGTCCCCGGTCTCGGGGAAAGTCCCCGCCGTACAGCAGGTCGAAGACCCGCAGGTCGAGGAAGAACGGGTCCTCGGCCTGCCCGGCGAAGGACCGCAGCCGGTTGTCGCCGCGTGCCGATGTCCGTCGTGCCCTGATCACGCAGCGCCGCGTAGTCGGGCATCGAGCCCGTCGCCGACGTCCGAGGGCACCACCGTGCGGTTGCGGACGAGCACCTTCGCTCGCCGGCCCTCGCGGAGCTCGGTGAGCCGGTACGTCTGGTAGTAGTTCAGGTTCTCGTCGTCGAGCGACGTCACCGGACCGTTGTTGTAGAGAAAGGTGTCGCGGCTGCGGTAGTTGTCCTTGAACGTCCACCGGTAGGTCACGTCCGGTCGCGCGTCACCGTCGTTGTCGATCTTGATGTTGTAGCGGGCGTCGGTCGCGAACTGGTAGAAGTTCGGGCCCCCCGCCGGCTCCGAGAACGGCAACCAGTTGCGCGATCAGCGTGACCGTGTCCTGCCGCTCCGGGCTGCGGAAGGCGTAGACGTCGGTCGTGTCGTACTGCGGAGCGCCCGCGATGAGCGGAGCTTCGCGGTGGCTCGACGCGGCAGCGCCGCTCGGTCCGATCCCGGCCATGCCGGCAGCGGCCAGAAGCCCGCCGGTGACCGTCAGCGCGACGCTGCGCCGGCTGACGGAAGGATGAGTCCTCATCCCGTTCCCTTCGTTCGGGGCTCGCGTGCCGCTGAGGAGCGGTCCCTGGATGTCCGACCCCACGAGTGCGGGTGCCGGCGCCCCGACGCTCGATGGCGTCTCTCTCCCCTGTCTCCTGAGCACGATGTGACGCGAGCCACAGACGTAGGTTCGTGCGACCGCATACGTCCGGATGGGCGACAAACCCGTCGGAAATCAGCGGACTAGTCCACCTGCCCTCGAGTGTCGTGCGGCACGGACGATCAGGCGACGAGCTAGCGACGGAGCCGCCGGCCCAGGTGCTCGACAGCGACGCTGAGGACGAACGACGTGACCAGGAGCGAGGCGACGACGGCGAAGTCGAAGGACGAGAGGTTCTCTGCGAAGAGCCGCCCCAGACCGGCGGCACCGACCACCCCGACGACGGCCGTGTCACGGATGCTCACCTCGAAGCGGTACAGCGTGTAGGTCACCAGCTGGTGCGTCGATCCAGGCAGGACGGCGGCCAGAACGGCCAGCAACGGGGGCGTGCCTGCCCGTTCGAGGGCCGCCGCGGCTGACCGGTCCTGGGACTCCCAGGCCTCGGCGACGAGTCGACCCAGGATGCCCGCGGCGTACAGCCCGAGGGCCACCGCGCCGGGCAGCACGCCGGGGAAGAGGACGAACAGAGCGAGAACCGCCCACACCGTCGGAGGTACGGAGCGCAGCACGAGCAGGAGCAACCGGGCCGGGTAGCGAGCCACCGTCCGGCCGGCCGCCCACGGCCCCAACGTGACCGTGATCGCCACGGCGACCGCCATCGCCAGGACCGCCATCGCCACGGTGTCCAGCACCGCGTCCAGCAAGACCCCGGCGCCGCCCTCCGGCAGCTGCGGGGGCACGAGGTCATCGAGCAGCTGGCGGGTGAGCTCCCAGGTGAGGGGGTCGACCAGACCGTCGAGGGACAGGTCGGCTGCCCACCAGCAGCCCACCAGCGCCGGCAGGAGCAGGACGACGGTCGCGCGCGTCCACGGGCGGCGTCGGGCCGCGGACGCCTGCCGACCGGTCCGGCCCTCCGGCATCACGAGGGGCCCTGCGACCGCTGCGGCGACGGTGCCCTCGGCGTCGGCATCGGCGTCAGCGCTGGTCGTCGCCGCAGGGCCCGACGTGGGGCCACGGGTGGTCGCGTCCGCGCCGACCTCGCGTCGCACCCGGGCCGACCACACCTCGACGACGGCCGAGAGCAGCAGCAGGACGTAGACGAGGGTCCAGACCTCCTCCCAGTTGCGCGACTGCAGGGAGACCACGAGCTCCTGCCCGATCCCTCCGGCTCCGACGAAGCCGAGCAGCACCGTCGACCGGACCGAGCACTCGAAGCGGTAGAAGGAGTAGGAGAGCAACCCTCTCGACGCGGCCGGCACGAGCGCGTAGAGCAGGGCTGGGACCTGAGGCGCGCCCGCCCGCCGCAGTGCGAGGTAAGGACCGGAGTCGGCGCCGTCGAGGGTGGCGGCGAACACCTGTGCGGTCTGGGCGCCGAACGGGATGACGAGGGCCAGCACCGCCACGAGCGGATCGAGCCCCAGGACGCTCACCAGGAGCAGCGCCCAGACCAGCTCGTGGATCGAGCGGAGCGCGACGAGGACGGCGCGCACCGCCGCTCGGACCGCTCGCCACGCGGGTGGCACCCGCCCCGGCCACGCGGCGTCGCTGAGGACCACGCCCCCCACGAGCCCGAGCACCAGCGCCCCCGCCGCTCCCAGCGCCGCGAAGGCCAACGTCACCAGGATCGCTTCGCCCACCAGCTGCAGGAAGGTTCCGTCCAGCCTCGGGGTGAGGGCTCGTGAGGCGAGGTCGCGCAGCAGGGCGCCGGCGCTGCCGTTGACCGCCTCCCCGCCCTCGGGCTGCGCCCGGAGCCAGGCCCAGAGGAGCAGGCCGGCCACGCTCACGAGGAAGACCAGCCGACGCCGTACGACCTGACCGCGGGTGACCCCACGCCGAGAGGCTCTGGTGGGGCCGGTGCGGCTCGCGGTCCGGCCCGGATCGAGGGCCGTGCTCACGTCGCGGCGTACAGCTCGTCGAGATGGGTCACGCGCAGGTCCGACATCGCGACATCCAGCACGACGCTGCCGTCGCGCAGGCCGACCACCCGGGTGAAGTGGTCGCGTGCCAGCTCGGGCTGGTGCAGGCTGACGATCGTCGTCCTCGTCGCCGTCGCCGCCCGACCGGACCGTGGGCCCGGTGCGTCGTCGGAGCCGCGGCCTGAGGCGGGGTCCGGTCCGCAGAGCAGACCGAGAACGCGAGCGGAGGTCGCCGGGTCGAGGCTCGACACCGGCTCGTCGGCGACGATGACGTCAGCGTCCTGCACCAGCAGCCGGGCCAGCGCGACGCGCTGCCGTTCGCCGCCCGAGAGCTGCTCGACCCTTGCGTGGGCCGCCCAGCCGAGGCCGACCTCGTCCAGCGCCGTCGAGGCCACCTCGTCGGGTCGGGTCGTGACCAGAGCGCGGAGTGCCCGCGACACCGACCAGACACCGAGTCGGCCGGCGTTGACGTTGTGCAGGACGCGCACCTGCTCGATCAGGGCCAGGTCCTGGGTCAGGCTGGCAACCCGGCCGAGTACCCGTCGGCGGGCATGTCCCGTCAGGCCGGCGAGCGGCTGACCCAGGACGCTCACCTCGCCGTCCGTCGGCGAGATCGCACCCGACAGCAACCGCAGGACGGTTGACTTGCCCGCACCGCTGGCCCCGAGCAGGGCCACCCGCTCCCCCGCCGCGACGCGCAGGTCGACCCCGTCCACGGCAGCGTGCCCTCCCACGACGTAGCTGGCGCCACGAAGCTCCAGGGCCGGTGCCACTGGGGTCACGTCACCAGGCCGAGGGAGCGGGCCACGTCCTCGAGCTCGTCGTAGGCCGCGTTCTCGGCGGGGACGAACTTCTCGGCCCCGAACAGCTCGAGCACCTTGCCGTCGGCAGGGTCGGAAGCGTCCAGACCGAGCAGGAGGTCGATCACCGCCTGGCGGGTCCCGTCGCCGTACTTCTCGTCGATGTCGGGCCGAACCAGCCAGTGGTAGTCGGCGTACCCGGGGGTGCGCCAGAGCACCTGCACGCCGCTGAGGTCCACCTCGCCGGCCTCCTGGGTCGCGGCGAACACCTGCTCGTTGACCGCACCGACGTCGAAGGCGCCACTGGCGACTGCCTCGATGGTGGCGTCGTGACTCCCCGAGAAACCGGGCTCGCCCGCGAGCTCGTCGATCCCGACGTCGGCCTGCTCGAGGAAGTACTCCGGCATCAGTCGCCCCGAGGTGGAGGTCTCGCTGCCGAAGGTCAGGCTGCGCCCGCGTATCGCCGTCAGTCCGGAGACGTCGTCGAACGGCTCGATCCCCGATTTCCGGGTCGCGATGAAGAGGCTGTGGAAGTCGGCGTCGATGTCGCGCTGGACCACGGCGTCGGCCCCCGGCACCAGCTCACGTGCCTGGACCCCGGTGAGCCCACCCATCCACGCGAGGTGGATGTCGCCGCGTTGGAAGGCGCGCACGACCGCGGTGTAGTCCGTGACGGGCCGGTAGCGCACCTCCAGACCCGGTGGCCTCACTGAAGCGTTCGGCCATCGCGGGGTAGAGCCGGTTGAGCAGCTCCGGGTCCTGGTCGGGAATGGCTGAGATGCCCAGCGGACCGACGGCCGCTGCACCACTCTCCGAGCTCGCGTCGGATCCACAGGCAGCGGTGCCGAGCACCAGTGCGCGTGCCGAGAAGCACGTGCGGCGGGAAAGGTTGATCATCGGGTCACCTTGTCTTCAGGGGTTCGGGCCAGGGCGACGACCGCCAGGCAGAGCAGGATCGCTGCCGAGGTCGGCGTGCCACCGAGCAGTGGGTCGGTGAAGCCGAGCTGGGCGTGCAGCGACACGGCCGCCAGCACGGCGATGCCGGCGGCAGCCTGACCGGCGCGCGCGACCCCGCGTGAGGCCAGCAGCACGAGGCCGCCCACGGTGAGCATCACGAGCGGCGCCGAGCAGGTTGAACTCACCGAGCGACATCGAGATGTCGGTGTTGCGCAGACCGGGGCCCCTGCTGGCCAGCGGGTCGTCGAGGCTCAGCACCAGGCTGTAGGCCCCGACCACGAGAGCCAGCACGCCCCAGGCTCTCTGGAGCCCACCGGGGCGACGGAGCCCGGCACGCACGGCGTCGACCGCGGCCGTGCGCCCCGCGGTGCCGACGAGCAGCACCACGTGCGCTCCGATCATCAGCCAGTAGGACCACGGCCACTCGTTCGGCGCGAAGGCGACCGACAGGGCGATGGCTGCAGACTGAGCGACGCCCAGAGCGGCTGCGGCCCGCACGGCCGTGCCGGTCAGGAGCAGGACGGCCAACGCCGTCTCGGCCACGATGACTCCGTAGCCGAACAGGGTGATGTTCGGCAGCACGACGTTCTCGACCACCCACGAGTAGGGCGGGAGGACCGGGTCGGAGACGGCGTACGCGGTGAAGTGGTAGAGACCGTTGTCGGCTTCCTCACCGAAGTCCGGCGCGCGCTTCCAGGCGACGTTGTAGAGCCACAGCAGCCCCAGGAGGATGCGCAACGACGCCAGGCCGACGTCGCGCGGGCGGTCGCCGATGTCGACCGCGGGGTCGATGAGCCACCGGAGTCGATCACGCACAGCGGAAGACCTCCCGGCCCGAGGCGGCCGCGGCTCCCTGGACCTCCAGGATGTCGTTGACCACGCCGAAGACCTCGGCGAGCGGCAGCGGAGCGTCCGCGATCCGCATGTTCGGATTGGTCACGGCCACCGGGTGCCACCAGGCGCCGTCAGCGGTGATGACCGGCTCCGGCGCGAGGGAGTCGAGGGACACGTGGACGCCGGCGTCGGCGAAGCCCTCCTGGGCCACCGGGCGGATGACCCGGTCCTCGACGTCGATCCCCTCCTGGTCCAGGCGGGCGTGCAGCGCGGTGACGCCTTCGGGGTCCTCGTCGAACATCGTCGCGGCCACCCGCACCCGGAACCCGAGACTGCGGGCGAGGCCGATGCCGTCCAGTGCGCGCGCCCAGGACCCCTTGCCGCGCTGCGAGTCGTGCAGCTCGGGACCGGCCGAGTCGAGGCTGACCTGGAGGGTGACCGAACGATCCATCGCCTCCAGCGTCGCTCGGCGCGTGCCGCGGCCGAAGACCATCGCGTTGGTGAGGATGGTGCGATCGAACCCGTCAGCAGCCTCGACGAGGTCGCCGAGCTCGGGGTGCATGAACGGCTCGCCGCCGGTCAGGAACACCTCGCGGCCGCCCATCTCGGCGAACTGGGAGTAGGCCTCGCGCATCATGGCCAGGTCGACACGGCGAGCGGCTGCCTTGGGTGAGGACTCGGCACAGCAGTAGAGACAGGCGAGGTTGCAGTCGAAGTTGGTGTAGACCCAGAGCCGCTTCCCCACCGGCGTCTGTGAGCCCTGGCTGAAGACCGTCCCCACTGCCCCGCCCTTGCGCACGGCGAACCACCACGGTCCGGCCTCGGCTTCTGCCTGGCTCGCGGCGATGTCGTTGCCGACCATCTCCGCCCATGCCGGCAGGTCGTCGACCACGCTCGGCTCGGCCGACCGGATCGCCAGGAGGGCGCCGTCGTCCAGGCGTCGCATCGCCCGGGTGATGAGGAGCAGCAGACCGCTGCCGCAGTCCATGTCGCCACCGTCGATCACGCTCCGCACCGTCGGGAAGCCATCCGGGGGCAGGGGCTGCGGGGGTGACGACATGTGCTGACCCTAACGTCGAGGCGGCGAGAAGGACGGTCGGCCCTTCTCGGGCGTTCACCTTGTCTTCGCGACCGACGACCGACAGGCTTGCTCCGTGACGCCCCCGACGCAGGACCGCCCGGACGACGCTACCTCTCGGCTCAGCTTCTGGGAGGACGTCCACGGCGGGAAGTCGGTCGACTCGGTCTCGTGGTGGCAGTCGGTCCCCGGCCTCTCGCTCGACCTCGTCGACGCGCACCGGCGTGCCCCACGACGCCGGCGTCATCGACGTCGGCGCGGGCTGGTCGACCCTGGTCGACCACCTCGTGGAACGGGGCTTCACGGACGTGTCGGCGATCGACCTCTCGAAGACGGCGCTGCAGACCGTCCGTGACCGCCTCGGTCCCGCCGGGCAGGACGTCACGCTCACCATGGCCGACGTCCTCGATCTGGACCTGGGACGCACCTTCGACGTCTGGCACGACCGCGCTGTCTTCCACTTCCTCACGGAGGAAGACGAACGCGACGACTACCGCGCCTCGCTCGACCGGCACACCGGGCCTGGTTCCTGGGCCGTCGTGGCCACCTTCGGGCCCGACGGGCCGACACACTGCAGCGGGTTGCCGATCGTGCGCTACGGTCACGACGACCTGGCCGCCGAGTTCCCCGGCTGGAGGCTGGTCGACGTAGCCGGCGACGACCACGAGACGCCGTGGGGCACCGTCCAGCAGTTCACCGCGGTGCTGCTCCAGAGGGCCTGAGCCGAGTCCGCGTGTCGCCCCGGCGCTGCACCCGTAGGCTCACCCGCACATCCGACAGTGCTCGAGAAGACCGGGAGACGCGATGAAGGTGCTGGTGACCGGGGCGACCGGCTACGTCGGCGGACGTCTCGTGCCGCTGCTGCTCGAGCGGGGCCACGACGTGCGCACCACCTCGTCCACCCCTGACCGGGAGCAGCCGTGGTGGGGCGACCGGGTGGAGACCCTCGTCATGGACGCGCTCGACCAGGACCAGGTCGCCTCCGCCTGCGACGGCATGGACGCGGTGTACTACCTGATCCATGGCATGAGCGGGGGCGACTTCTCCGACAGTGACCGCCGGGCCGCCACCAACCTGGCGGACGGCGTGAGAGCCCACGGCGTCGAACGCGTCGTCTACCTCTCCGGCCTGGTCCCGGACGCTGCCGACTCCGACCTCTCCGAGCACATCACGTCGCGCCGCGAGGTCGAGCGCATCCTCATGGACCTGCCTGCGACCGTCGTCGTGCTCCGAGCGGCGGTCCTCCTCGGCAGCGGATCCACCTCGTTCGAGATCATCCGGCAGGTCAGCAAGCGGCTGCCTCTGCACACCGTGCCGCAGTGGATGGACTCCCTGGTGCAGCCGATCGCCACCGTCGACGTGCTCGAGGCCCTGGTCGGCGCGCTGTCGTACTCCGGGCCCTCACGCCACTTCGACGTGGGAGGGCCGGACCGGCTCCGCTACGGGGCCCTGCTCGCGGCCTACTCCGAGCACGCGGGCCTCGAGCGCCCGCAGGTCAACGTGCCCCTGCTGCCGACGGCGCTGGTCGGGCTCCCTGGTGGCCGCCCTCACCGACGTGCCCGGGCCGACGGTCAAGGCGTTGGTCGCGAGCCTGCACCACGACATGGTCATCGCTGACGACGACTTCGCGACGATGCTGCTGCCTCCAGGACACCGACTGGTCGGTCTGGACGAGGCGTTGCGCCGAGCGCTCGCATCGCGGACCGACGCACCCTCCGATGCCGATCCGATGGGCCCGCTCCCCCAGGACCCGGCCTGGGCCAGTGGCGGCGACGACCGCCCGACCATCGCTCGCGCGGTCGACGCCGTCAAGGACGTCCTCACGGACTCCTGATCGCACGTGGTGGTGCCGGGCCACCGCCGATCGCGCCTGGCGCGGTGGGCACACTGGCACGGTGCAGACGTTCCTCCCCTACCCCGACTTCGAGCGCTCCGCGCGCGTCCTGGACCCGAAGCGCCTCGGCAAGCAGCGCGTGGAGACGATCCAGGTCGTCCGGGCGCTGACCCGGCCCGACTACGGCTGGGCGAACCATCCGGCCGTCCTGATGTGGAAGGGGTTCGAGGAGTCCCTCGGTCGTTACGGGTTCGTCTGCTGCGCCGTCTGGACCGAGCTCGGGTTCGGGGACACCTGCGCCCTGACGATCAGCACCGACCTGCGCGCCGCAGGGATCGCCACCGTGCGCACCGAGGCCGAGCTCGCAGCGGCGGGCGCCCTGCCGCCCTGGTTCGGCGACGAGAGCGTCCACCGCAGCCACCGGTCCGCGCTGGTCCGCAAGGACGCCGAGCACTACCGACCCCTGTTCCCCGATGTCCCCGACGACCTGGCGTACGTCTGGCCGGTCCGCTCGGAAGCGGCCGTCGCGGCCGAGGAGAGGAAGGCCGCCAACCAGGTACGGCGCCGTCAGCGCGAGCTGGAGCGGGCTGGGCTCGAGGCTGAGCGGCTCCGCCGGCGACGCAGCCGCGCCGCCAAGAAGGCCTGGCGGACGAGGCGCCGCAACCAGGGCGGAGCACCCGACGAGCGCCCGACCCCGGGGTCGGACACGTGACGTGTGGACCCGGTCAGGTCGCCACCGACCCCGGAGTCGCCTGGTCCTCCGTCACGGGGTGGAGCGCCGTCACTGCGTCCGGCCGGCCACCAGGTCGTCGAGCACGCTGCGCAACCGTTCGACGCCCGTGGGATCGAGCGGCTGACGAGCGGCCCACGAGGAGAGCGCACGGCGCAGCAGGCGGTGCTGACCCATCACCTCCTGGCACTTCTCGCAGATGGCCACGTGCTCCTCGAGCCGGGCGGCCTCGGCCGGTGTCAGTGGGGCCGCCGGATCCGCGTCGAGGTAGCGCTGCAGGCGCCGGGCGGTCCAGTGGCACGTGATCATCTGCCGAACGGCTCCACTCATGACTGTTCTCCTCGAGAGGCGGCGAAGGTGGGACCGAGCGTCTTGCGGACGCGCTCACGGGCCCGGCTGAGCCGCGACATGACGGTGCCGACGGGGACGTCGAGGACAGCGGCGGCTTCGGCGTACGACAGGTCGTGCACGTCGACGAGGACCAGGGCAGAGCGGAATCTGGCGTCCAACCCGGCTACCGCTTCGTGCAGGGCCCCGTCGAGCTCCTCTGCGACGTAGACCTCCTCGGCCGCCGGCGACTCCGTCGTTCCGAACGCAGGCCGCGAGGCGTGGATCAGCTCCCAGTCGTCGACCGTGATCGGGCGACGCCGCCGGTGCATGTTGATGTTCGTGTTGCGCACGATGGTGAGCAGCCAGGCCCGCGGATGGCGCCTGTCGAATCGGTCGATCGCGCGGAAGGCCCGCACCAGCGACTCCTGCACGAGATCCTCGGCGTCGACGGCGCTGCCGGTGATGCTGCGCGCGACCCGCAGCATCACTGCGATCTCCAGCTCGACGACCTCCGCGAACGCCCGACGACGCGCGACGTCGTCCGCGGTTACCGGCTCACTCACGCTCGGGGATCCCGTCGACGGTCGACGTCCGAGTCGACCGAGGCTGTCGTCTCGCGCCGGGGCCGCGGGGCGGGCAGGGTGGACCGGAGCACCGGGTTCGCAGTGGACACCTCCCGAGCCTTGCACGACGGTCGCGAAGTCCCGGCTCAGAGCCGGGGCGCCTCGGGCACGTCGAGCTCGGTGTGCACGTGGTGGTTGAAGTAGTTGGTGAGGAGGTTCAGGGTCACGTGTGCCGAGAGCTCGGTGAGCTGCTCCTCGCTCCAGCCCGCGTCCAGGGCGGTCTGCCACGCTTCGTCGCTCGTGTGCCCGACCTTTGCGGTGTATTCGCGCGCCAGTGCGAGCAGCGCGCCGAGGGCCGGCTCGATGTCGGCGTCGCCGCGACGGATCGCGATCATCTCGTCGTCGCTGAGGCCGACCGCCTTGCCCCCTCCGGTGTGGGCGGACTGGCAATAGGTGCAGTCGTCCTGGTTGCCGACCGCCAACGCGATCGCCTCGCGGACTCGGGCGTCCAGCAGGGCGTGCTCACGGATGACGTCCTGCAGCGCGACGTAGGACAGCAGCACGGCGGGCGAGTGCGCCATCTCGCCGTGGATGTTGAGCACCTTGCCGTACTTGGCTCGCAGCTGCTCGAGAGCCTCACGGGTGGCGTCGGGAGCGCTGTCGGTCGTGTGGACGGGGATGCGGGGCACGTGTCCTCCAAGTGGTGGGATGTGGTTGACGCTGCAGGAACCCGGTGGCTGGCGGCCGCCATTCCCAGCCACGGTTTGCGCACCGGTCGTTCACTTGTGACGAGCGGGAAGCAATCACGTCACCGACCGGGTTTCCACATCACGAGGTCGTCGATCGGCAATGAGGTCAGCATGGAGACACCGCACAACGGGACCCCCGTCACTTCGAGGGCCCGCCGGCGCGCGGCTGGACTGGTGGGACTGGCGGTGACCCTCGTGCTGGTCGTCTCCGGGTGCGGCACCGGTGGCGGGTCCGCCGCCGCCTCGGACGCCGCCACGTCCCTCGACTTCCGGTCCGAGACGGTCGGTGGAGAGAGGTTCGACGGTGCTGCCCTCGTCGGCAAGCCGACCGTCCTGTGGTTCTGGGCGCCGTGGTGTCCCACGTGTCGCGCCCAGATCTCCGTCGTCGGCGACCTGGCCGAGACCTACGGTCCCGACGTCAACGTCGTGGGTGTCGGGTCGCTCGACGAGCCTGAAGCACTCGAGAGGTTCGCCGCCGAGGTGTCTCCGGACGTCACGCTCCTCGCCGACCCCGACGGCGACGTGTGGCGCCAGTTCGGTGTGACGGCGCAGAGCACCTACTTGGTCCTCGACGCCGCAGGCGACGAGCAGGCGTCCGGCTACCTCGACGACTCCGAGCTCGTCGACCTCGTCGAGGACCTGGCGGGCTGATGCCCGACGGCCTGCTCGCCGTCGCCGTGGGTGCCGGCATGCTCGCCGCGGTCAACCCCTGCGGCTTCGCCCTCCTGCCGGCCTACGTCTCGCTGCTGCTGACCGGGAGTGACGCCCTGTCCCGCCCAGCGGCCGCGGGGCGGGCCGTGGCGCTCAGCGTGGCGATGACGTCCGGCTTCGCCGGTGTCTTCGCGGTCTTCGGCCTGGCCATCGCGCCGGTCGCGGGTCAGCTGCAACAGCATCTGCCGTGGTTCACCGTCGTGCTGGGGTTGACCCTCGCGCTGCTGGGGGTGTGGTTGGCAGCAGGTCACAGCCTGACCCTGCCGCGTCCGGCCCGCTCCTCTCGGGCCAGAGGTCCTCGACCCCTGACGCGCTCGTTCTGGTCGATGGCCGGTTTCGGCGCCAGCTACGCCATCGCGTCGATCTCGTGCACGATCGCACCGTTCCTTGCCGTTGTCGTCGGCGGGTTCCGCAGCGGTTCGGCGCTCGAGGGGCTGACGCTGTTCCTGGCCTACGCCATCGGGATGGGGCTGGTGGTGGGGACGCTGGCGGTGGCGACCGCTCTCGCCTCACCCGGGACGACCCGCCGGCTCCGTGGCGCCGGGCGCTGGGCTCCGCGAGCCTCCGGGATCCTGCTCGCCGTCGCCGGGACGTACGTCGCCTACTACGGCTGGTGGGAGCTGCGCGTCCTCGGTGGCGACGACCCGGACGATCCCGTCATCGAGTCAGCCGCGCGACTCCAGCAGCAGCTCGCCGGTCTCGTGGACACCGTCGGTCCGCTGGGCTGGCTGACCGCCGGGTCGGTCCTGCTTCTCAGCGTGTTGGCCATGCGTCGACGAGCCCGCAGCAGCCGCCGATCGAGCGAGGCGAGGGACGCCGCGGCCCGGTGAGCCTGCTGCCCACAGCCGGTCGCAGCGGAGCCCTCCGGAGCGCGAACGCGACGGGCAGGCTTCGACATGCTCACCGGGACCTGGCGCGAGAGCGCCGCACGCACCGGCACCGGCACCGGCTTGAGACTCGAGGGACAGCCCAGCGGTCCCCCACCCCAGGCTGCTGACCGTGTCGTCGCCGTGTTCCCAAGACCTGAGCGCCGTCATCACACCCCGGTTCGCCGCCGGCTTGGACCTCGCCCCCGGCTCACGAGCCTGCTTCAGCACAAGAAGTTGTGCGAGATCTGGTTGAGGACGAGGTCGTGAGCCAAGGGCGCAATCCAGGCGGCGGCCACCCACGTCCATCCACATCGAGTCGCGACGGCACCCAGCAGGCCGGCCAGACAGGTCACGGCGGCCGCCAGAGCGGGGAGCAGCACGGCGAGGAGGCCGTCCGGCGTGCAGAGCGGAATGACCAGCCACATGGTCGAGACCGCCGAGCCACCGTCTTCCGGTGCGGTGACCATCCCGGCGACGAGGCCAAGCAGTGCGGGCGCCCACAGGCCCGCCCACCCCATCAGTGACCAGGCGATCGAGGAGGCAGGTCGGGCCTCGGGCCACAGGTGTCGGCGAGCGGCGTGCGTGAGGAAGGGCAGCGACAGGGAGGCGAGGAAGCCGAGCAGCGGCAACGCGTAGGCGAGGAAGACCACCACCGCGATGCCGATCGCCACGCCTGTCCGGGCACGGGGTGTCGACAGCTCCGGCGGCGATGAGGTCGTCATGGATGCATCGAACCGCGAGGACGGCTGCCGGCACATCGGCACTTGTACTCATCTGTTGTGGACGGGCGCGTCCGGGTGGGCCTGCCGTCGCGAGCATCGGCAACACACGGCTGCCCCGACTGCCACACTCGGGAGATGGCGGTGCGGACCAGGGCAGCAGCGGCGGCGGGCCTCACGATCGTGATCGGCACGCTGGCCGGCTGCATCGCGCCCGAGGTCGAGGTGACCGGAGCGTTGGGAGTCACGGTGGACGAGGAGCAGCGACCGGTCGTCGTGGTGCAGGCCTGCCAGGGGGCGGCGACGGGAGTCGACCTGTCCCTGGATCGGGAAGGACTGGCCGACGACGAGGAGGCTGAGAAGGTCGGGACGTGGATCGCAGACTCGCCGGTGTCCGGGGGCAGCGAGCTGGTCCTGCACGCACCTCGCCGCCCGTGGGCGGGAGACTCCGTCGAGCTGGCGGTCGATCGCGGATACGTCGCGACGGCGGTCGGTGAGGGCCACGGTGCCGTGCTCAGCCAAGTGGCGTTCCGCGGTCAGGATCTCGCCGACATGGAGCCTGGAACCGTCTACGTCAACGACGCCGACCCAGACGTGCGGGAATTGCTCGGGCGCAGCGACCAGGACTTCACCGCCGACGCGTGCAGCCACGAGAACGATCGGTAGGCCCGGGGCGACCGCTGTGAGAAGCGCTCTCCGCGGTCCCGTGAGCCGATCCGCGGGCGTGACCAGAATGAGCCGAGATGGCCCGAGATAGCATCGCGGCGTGACGTTGAACCATGTCAGACGCGGAAGCGGCAGCCCCTTGTTGCTCGTGCACGGTCTCGGGGCTGGGTGGCAGTCGTGGACGCCGATCATCGAGCAGCTGGCGGAGCACCGTGAGGTGATCGCTGTCGACCTGCCGGGATTCGGCGAGACGCCACCGTTGACCGGCGAAGTCTCGATCGCCACCCTGACCGACGCCGTCGCCAACTTCATCCGCGAGCAGGGGCTGGACGGTGTCGCCACCGTCGGACAGTCGATGGGCGGCCGCATGGTGCTCGAGCTGGCTCGGCGGGGCGTCGGCGGCGACACCGTGGCACTGGACCCAGGCGGCTTCTGGAGCGACCGCGAGCTCCTCCTCTTCGCCGCCACGTTGAGGCCGTCTGTCGCTCTGGTCCGGGCGCTGCGCGGCGCGCTGCCGTCTCTCCTCGGCAACCCCGTGGGACGGACGTTGCTGTTGGCGCAGCTGTCGGCGCGGCCCTGGGCGCTGTCACGCGAGACGGTGCTGCCGGACGTGTCGGGCCTGGCCGACGCCCCGTCGACCGCCGCAGCCCTGGACGCCTTGACGAAGGGGCCGAAGCAGCAGGGCGCGCCAGCGGGCACAGTGCCGGGCCGCGTCACCATCGGGTGGGGGCGTCGCGACCTCGTGACCGTGCCGCGACAGGCCGCCCGGGCCGCCGAGCTGTACCCCGACGCGGTGCTGCACTGGTTCGAGCGGTGTGGCCACTTTCCCCAGTGGGATGCACCGCTCGAAGCGACGCGTCTCATCCTCGACAACACCGGCTGACCGGGGTCCTCACGTCGCCTCGCCGTGCAACCTGGGGCCGGGCTCGCCTGGTGCCGGGTACCGGCGCCCACGGATGGGTACATGCGTCGCGAAGCCCCTGCACGCCGGGGCCCGAGCGGCGAAGGAAGAACCATGGCCTCGAACGACCTCGAGCGTCGGACGGTGGACGTCGGCGGCACGACACTGTCGGTGCTCGCCACCGGCGACCCGACGTCGGAGCCGCTGCTGCTCCTGCACGGCACCTTCTGGAGCCGCGTGTGGCAGCCCGTGCTCCCTGCAGTCGGCCGGCACCTGCACTGCCTGGCGCTGGACTTCCCGGGGTGCGGGAGGAGTGAGGGAGAGCTGGGGGTGGAGCAGGCCTCCGCACCGGCGCTGGCGCGGACAGCGCTGCAGGCCGCCGATGCGCTCGGGCTCGGATCCTTCCACGTGGCGGCACACGACATAGGCGGCGCCGTGGCGCAGCAGCTCGTCGCGCACCATCCGGAGCGCGTCCGCAGCATGGTGCTGATGAACGCCGTGATGTTCGACTCCTGGCCCGTGCCCGCCGTGGAGAAGTTCCGCGACGCCCAAGTGCGCGCCGAGACCTCCGTCGAGGAGCTCCTCGAGGCGCGCCGCGGCGCCCTCGGCGCGGCGGTGGAACGCACCCTGACCGAGCTGGAGACCGACGACTACCTGTCACCGTGGCGCGAGGAGGCGCGGGCGCGGTCGTGGATGGCCATGGCCGCGGCCGCCGACCCCGCGTACAC
This sequence comes from uncultured Actinomycetota bacterium, assembly GCA_963721555.1. GTDB lineage: Bacteria > Actinomycetota > Actinomycetes > Propionibacteriales > Nocardioidaceae > Marmoricola_A. Next base: position 1,330,744 of record CAVRJU010000009.1, read on the forward strand.
GCTCGACGTGGTTCCGTCCCTGGTCGAGCACGCGGTGCCTACGCGCCTCGTCTGGGGCCGCGACGACGCCTTCCAGAAGGTGGAGTTCGCCCGCCGCTACGTCGACGAGGTCCCGGGGTCGGACCTGGTGGAGACGGCAGGGCGACACATCCCTACCGAGGACTCACCCGACCTGGTGGCCGAAGCGATGATCGAGCACCTGGCACCGGGGACCTGATCCCGCGGGCACCGGGAAGAGCAAGGGAGCATCTGGTCCTCGTGGGGGTCTCGAGCGGCGGCTACGTGGCCCAGCAGGTCGCAGCCACCTATCCCGATCGCGTCGCCGGGTTGGTGCTTGTCGGTTCCCCACGAACGCTGAAGGGGCGACCGCCGTTCGCGGACGATGTCGAGGAGCTGAGCGATCCTGTGCCGGAGTCGTGGGTCAAGGAGTCGCTGACGTGGTGCCCGCTGTTCCACGATGTGCCGCAGGCGTACATCGAAGGACGCATCCGGGACGGTGCTCGACTGCCGGCTCACGTATGGAAAGAGACCTTCGACGGTCTGTGCGCGGCCGAACCACCCACGGCCACCGGCAGGATCACCTGTCCCACGTTGATCGTGTGGGGCGATCGGGACGAGCTGTTGAGTCGCGGACAGCAGGACGACCTCTGCCGAGCGATCCCGAACTCGGAGCTCGCCGTGTACGAGCACACGGGACATCTTGTGCTCTGGGAGCAACCGGAGCGAGTTGCTCGTGACGTCACCCAGTTCGTCGAACGGCTTGCGCGGGGGGCATCCGCCTGACCGTCGGCTGAACCACCCGGGTTCGCGAGCGGCTCGCTCGGGACAATGAGATGCCGTCTTCCGCTCGCTGCCCTTGACTGGCCGGGGCGTGCAAGGTCAAGGGCTGTCAGGCTGTGAGACCCGCAGCCATGACCCGGGGCCTTGAGCCCCGTGTCACCGTGCTCAGGCGATGCTCCTCGACTGCCTGGCAGGCGTCTTCATACCCTCACTACGACTACGACTCGTCCTAGGGCAAGCGGCTACCGGAGGGCGTTGTTGCCCTTGAACTGCCACTCGGGCGAGCTGCTGCCTTTGCCCTTCGCAGTGCCGTTGACGGCGGATGTTGTCTCGGCGAAGGTCAGGGTCGAGTGGGCGACCGCGTCCGACATGATGTCGAGCGTGTCCGTGTCGACGTTGCTGATGTCGTCGCACGCAGCGTGATAGCAGGGGTCATATGGGTCCCCGGCCGTGCCGTCGTATCGGTCCTGCTGCTCCTCCGACTTGATGCCCTCGGCCCCAGTGAAGAGGCCACCCGCGGGGATGCCTGCTTCGATGAAGCCGAAGTAGTCGCTGCGGCCATCGAAGTCGGTGGGCTCGCTGAACTCGTTCTGAGAGGTGAAGAAGTCGGTGAACACGTCCTCGATGACTCCCGATCCGTTCGGTCCGGACACGCCGAGTGCGTCGCCGTCGCCGTCGTAGACGAAGTTGACGGAGTTTGGCGAACCGACCATGTCGAAGTTGAGGTTGAGCGCGGTGTTCTTGATCTGACGCGGGGTGAGTTGCGAGACGTAGTAGTCCGAACCGATGAGCCCGTCCTCCTCGCCGCTCCAGAACGCGAAGCGCACCCGGTTTTCGGGCTGAATCCCGAGCTTGGCCATCTGTAGCGCCGTCTCGAGGATGGTGGCGGTACCTGACCCGTTGTCGTTGATGCCGGGACCCTCCGCGACCGAGTCGAGGTGACCCCCCACGACGACGGTTCGGTCGGTGCGCCCGGTCGGGGTGTCGGCGAGGAGGTTCTCGGTGGTCACTTGAATGATCTCGGCCTCGAGGTTGAGCCGTAGCTCGAGACCCTCGGTGGTCGCCCATTCGGCTCCGAGCGCGTAGGGCGCGCTGACGACGGGAATGTCTCGCACGGGCGGGTCGAGGGTGCCGCCGAACAGGCCGAGGCGATCGTCGTCAGGCACCACGTTGCCCTGGTTGAACACAATGACGCCCGCAGCCCCGGCCGCGGCGGCATTGTCGGCCTTCACCGCGAAGGCGCAGGTCCCGCGCTGAATCAGTGCGATGTTGCCCGCGGGGAAGCCAATGAAGTCGTCGGCCTCGCATCCACTCGTCGAGGCGCGGTCGCCGGTGAGGTTGATGTCGACTGGGGTGACCGTTGCCGTGACGTCGCCTTCGCCGGAGAAGTCCATGGGGTAGAAGTCGACACCGAGCACGTAGTTCTCAGGGTTCGGCGCGGTCTGTTGCAGCGCGGAGTCGCCGAAGTCGGTGCGCTCGTAGCTCACTCGACCACCGTTCCGCGGTGCTGCGTCAGATGCAAAACCGGCTCTGACTTGTGTCTCCGCAGGTCAGAGCCGGTTCTTGGTCGGGCTGACAGGATTTGAACCTGCGACCCCTTGTCCCCGCTCCATGATGACTTGATTCTGCCGAGTCGGGCTTGCTTCTGCCCTGATCTGCGGGAACGTTGTTCGGACGACCGCCGACCTTTGCGCACGTGGGCGCGGGTTCGCTGGGTGGCGACGGAATAAATGGGGAATATGTGCGGCACGACTTAGGAGAATGCGGGTGGTCGCCACGTCTCCACGGCAACTCGTTGCGCGGCCTACCGGGAGGTTAAAGCGACCTTTGCATCCCGCCGTCGATCGGGATCATCGAGCCCGTGATGTACGACGCCGCGGGCGAGAGAACGAACGCCGCCACCCGCCCGAACTCCTCCGGCTCGCCGTACCTTCGCGTTGGATCAGTGTCGAGGAGAGCAGATCGGTCGGGACCGGCGTCGGTGGCGGTGGCACCGGACACTTCCGTGGTCGACGCCGCGAGGTGGCCGGGCAATAACCCGTTCACGCGAACGCCATGCGGCCCGAGTTCCTCCGACAGTTGTAAGGCGAGCGATGCCAGTCCACGCTGTAGGCCGTTGGCGACCGCTCCTTCGGGTACGAGCTCGTGGACACTCGAAAACAACACAAGGGCCAATGAGCCATCACTCGGCAGGGTCTGCGCGCTATGCCGGCACAGCCGGACTGTGCCGAGGAACACGGACTCGAAGGCGCTCGTCCACTCCTCGTCGGTGACATCGCTGGCGCGGCCGCTCGGCGAGTCATCGACGCGGATCAGGCACCGTCGACTCGACCCCACGTGGCCAGCGCGGCGGCACCCAGCCCATCCGGGGTGCCTGCGTCGTCGCCGTCGGTGGGCACGGACACGGCTGCAGACTGGCCCAGGTCGATGACTGCCGCCTCGAGGGTGTCGTCGCTTGGACCCGATAAGACCACGCGGGCACCCTCTGCCACCAGGCATTCTGCAGCTGCCGGGCCGAGCCCGTCCGCTCCCTGGGTGATATAGACACGATCGCTCAGGTCCAGGTCCATGCTGCCACGCTACGACGGCAGTCGCTCAGCGCTGGATCTGCATGACGACAGCTTTGGGTTCGGTGAAGAACTCGCGGCTGAAGTTGCCGCCCTCTCGTCCGACGCCGGAGTCCCCGACACCGCCGAAGGGCGTGCGAAGGTCCCGGATGAAGAAGCAATTCACCCAAACGGTTCCAGCGCGGAGCCGAGACGCGACCCGGTGTGCTCGCGAGAGGTTCTCGGTGAAGAGCATGGCGTTCAATCCGTAACGGGTGTCGTTGGCGAGGCCGACGACCTCCTCCTCGGACTCGAACCGGTTGACGACACACACCGGCCCGAAAATCTCGTCACAGTACGCCGACGCCGTGAGCGGCAGGTCGGTCACGATCGTGGGTCGGATCAGCCACCGGCCGCTTTCATCCACTCCCCCGGTGAGGATCTTGCCTCCGTCGAGACCGACGCCGTCCACGTAGGATGACACCTTCTCGAAGTGCTTCTTGCTGGCCAGGCTGGAGAACCGGGTCGTTGGATTGAAGGGGTCGCCGATGGTCAGCGCCTCGGCGGCTGCCACGAAGCGCTCCATGAACTCGTCGTACACGACGGACGCGACGAAGAGCCGCGAGCCTGCCAGGCAGATCTGCCCGGAGTTGCGGAAGATCGCTTCAACGGCCCAGTGCACGGCGTTGTCGAGATCGGCGTCCTCGAAGACGATGTTGGCACCCTTCCCGCCGAGCTCCAACGAAACAGGCGCGAGGTGGCTGGAGGCCGAGGCCATCACGATCTTCCCCGTGGTCGAGGAACCGGTGAAAGTCACCCGATCCACCCTGTCGTCGGACGTCAGCGAGGAGCCGGCGGGTGAGCCGTGGCCGTTCAGGACGTTGAGTACCCCGGGAGGAAACCCTGCCTCGATCGCGAGCCGGCCCAACAGGGTCACCGACGCAGGGGTGTCCTCGGACGGCTTGATGATGCAGGTGTTGCCCCAGGCGATCGCCGGGGCGATCTTCCAGGTCGCCATCATCAGCGGGAAGTTCCACGGGCTGATCGCCGCAACGACTCCGGCCGGTCCATACTCGCTGTAGGAATGGTGGCCCGAGTCCATCGGGTACACCTCCCCGCAGTGGTCGCGCTGGTGGTCCGCGAAAAAGCGGAAGTTCCAGATCGAGCGGGCCACGTCGTGCTGTGCCTGGGCGAACGGCTTGGCCATGTTGGTCGTGTCCAGCGTCGCGAAGTCATCTGCGCGCTCCTCCATGAGGTCCGCAAGGCGGTGGATCGCTGCCGCCCTCTCGGCACGCCGCATCCGCGGCCACGGCCCCTCGTCGAAGGCGTGACGCGAGCTCGCGACGGCCCGGGCCGCGTCTTCCGGCCCGCCCTCGGCAGCCGTGGCCCACACCTCCTGGGTCCAGGGGTTCCACACGTCGAGCGTGGCACCGTCGACTGAAGGCATCTCTTCGCCGTCGATGATGTGGCCAAAGTATTCAAGTTCACTCATTTGGTGCCTGCTTCGTGCATCGTTCTCTCGGCAATGGTCACGTCTCCCGCAGCCCAGTGGGTGGCGGGGACTTCCCTAATGACCACTCGGATGTTCCCCACGGGCGCATCGACCGCGTCGGAGGCTGCCTGGGTGAGTCCGCTGATCAGGGCGCGCAACTGTTCGGGACTGCGGCCCTCCACGAGCGTCACTTCGATGAATGGCATGACCTCAGCCTTTTCCGCCGTTGAGGAACACCGAACCCAGATGGGTGAAGTGCATCGCGACCGATGCGCCAGGGGGCGCGAACACCGCGTCGGTCATCCCGCCGGTCAGGACGATCCAACCCGGCTCGATCGCATGTCCGCGCCGGGCCAGGTCATTGGCCGCGAGTGCGAGCGCCTCGCCCGGATGACCCTGTACGGCGGCGCCTGTGGCGGAGTCGACCACCACGCCGTCGACTTCGACCAGCACTGCTTCGAGGCTCAGATCGAGTTGGGTCGGGGGCAGTCCGACCGGCCCTGTGACGAAGGCCCCTGAGGAAGCGTTGTCGGCCGCTACGTCGCCGGCGGTGAACCGGAAGTTCTGGTAGCGGCTGTCGATAATCTCCGCGCCGCCCCACACCGACTCGACCGCTGCCATGGCCGTGGCACAGCTGACCCCAGGACCTTCGAGCTTGTTGCCCATCACAAACACGATCTCGGGCTCGGCCCGCGGGTGGATCAGTTTCGACTGGGGCACCGGGTCGCCCACAGGCAGGATCATCGCGTCGGTCAGCCAGGCCACGAACGGGAAGTCCACGCCCATCCGCACCTGCTTCGCGCGGCTGGTCAGGCCGAGTTTGACCCCGACCAGCTTTTCGCCGCGTTCGATGCGCTTGCGCAGGTTGAGGTCCTGGATTTGATAGCCGGTGTCGAGGTCGAGTTCGGGCCACTCATCGGTGAAGGGCGGCCGTTCGATCTGCTCGTCCTCGCACCGGAGCAATTCGGCGGCGACCGACTCGATGTCCCAGCCGGCTTTCGGTGCCGGGGCCGCGCCCACGGTCGCCATCAGCGCACCCCCACGGCAGCCAGGTCGCCGAGCGATCGTGCCTCGGCGAGTTCGAGAGCGATGTCAATGATCATGTCCTCTTGGCCGCCGACGTAGCCGTATTCGCCGACCTTCTGCAAGATTTCGTGGGCAGGCACGCCATAGCGCTCCGCAGCCCGCTCGGCGTGCAGCAGGAATGATGAGTAGACCCCGGCGTACCCCTGGGTGATCGAGGACCGGTCCATCCACGGCAGCCGTGGAATGAAGGGTCGCACCACCTCCTCGGCTGCCGAGAGCACCTCGCCAAGATTGATACCGGTGCGGATGCCCATCCGCTCGAAGGTGGCCGCCAGCACCTCGGTCGGGGAGTTTCCCGCGCCAGCACCGAGTGCGCACAACGCACCGTCGATCTGCTTGGCGCCGGCTTGGTAGGCCAGCACCGAGTTGGCAACCCCGAGGCTGAGGTTCTGGTGGCCGTGGAACCCGACCTGGGCGCCGTCGCGAGCTACTTCATCGATGACAGCCTGCACCCGCTCCTGGGCGTCAGAGAGCACCAGGGCACCAGCAGAGTCGACGACGTAGACGCACTGGGCGCCCGCGTCGACCATCGTGCGGGCGTTGCCCGCCAGCACTTCCGGGGTCGTGCTGTGCGAGAGCATCAGGAAGCCGACGGTCTCCAAGCCCAGCGCCCGGGCCTCGTCGAAGTGCTGGATCGAGACGTCGGCCTCGGTGCAGTGCGTCGCGATCCGGGCCACCGAGGCTCCTACGGCTTCGGCTCGCTTGAGGTGCTTGACCGTGGCCAGTCCTGGCAGCATCAGAACCGCGATCTTGGCCTGCGTCGCCTCGTCCACCGCAGCAGCGATGAGGTCGAACTCATCCACCTTGCTGAACCCGTAGTTGAAACTCGAGCCTCCAAGTCCGTCCCCATGGCTCACCTCGATCACCTGGACGCCGGCGCGGTCCAGGGCGGCAACCACGCCGCGCACCTGCTCCTCGGTGAACTGGTGGCTCATCGCATGCGAGCCGTCTCGCAGCGTGGAGTCGGTGATGCGCAGATCCCGCTCGCCACCTGCGCTCGACTGGTTCGCAAGCACCTCGGTCTCGGTCACCTCGCGACCAACGACTGGGATGTCCTCGGGTCGGATCGTCATGTCACCCATGGGATTCAGACACCTGCTTCTTGTCGTACGCCGGTCAACGGGTCGGCGAGGTCACCCAGCTCAGCTGACGACTTCCACGTCGAGGCGACACCCAAACGGTGCGCGACCATCAAGTCGCCGACGCGGGCGGCCGCCGCAGTGATGATGTCCAAATTGCCGGCGTAGTCGGGCAGGTAGTCGCCTCTACCCTTGACCTCGATCGGGATGAAGACCCGCGCTTGACCCTTCCAGCCTTCGTGGGCCGGGTCGAATTGAGGAGCGGCGCGCAGGTGGTAGCCGGGGACGTATTCCTGCACGGTCTGCTCCATCGCATGGATCGACTCCAATAACCGGTCCTGGAGCTCGCCCGGCTCCCCCGCCTCGGGCGGGATCGCGCAGAACACCGTGTTGCGCATCATCATCGGGGGATCCACGGGGTTCAGGATGATGATCGCCTTGCCTCGTTGGGCTCCGCCCACCACTTCGACTGCGGAGGCCGTGGTCTCGGTGAACTCGTCGATGTTCGCGCGGGTGCCGGGCCCGGCCGAGCGGCTGGAGACCGAGGCGACGATCTCGGCATACGGCACGGGGACGATCGAAGAAATCGCGTGCACCATCGGCACGGTCGCCTGCCCGCCGCACGTGATCATGTTGACGTTGGCGGCCTCGAGATTGAAGGACAGGTTCACCGGAGGGCACAGGTAGGGCCCGATCGCGGCGGGAGTCAGGTCGACGGCGAGGATGCCGGCATCGGCGTACCGCTGCGCGTTGGCCTGGTGTGCCTTGGCTGAGGTGGCCTCGAAGACGATGTCGGGTAGCTCGTCCTGAGCGAGCAGCCAGTCAACCCCGTCCGCCGTCGTCTCCAGCCCGAGCCGCTTGGCCCGAGCAAGCCCATCGGAGGTGGCGTCGACGCCGACCATGTAGCGCGGCTCGATGATGTCGCTGCGCCGCATCAGCTTGAACATCAGGTCGGTGCCGATGTTGCCGGGTCCGACGATGGCGGCACTGGCCTTCGTCACGCTCTTTGCATTCATGGGGAATCCTCTTCATCGGGGGCGAACCGGGCAGTCACGCTGCCCAGTCCGGCGAGCGTGGCGGTCACGGTGTCTCCCGCAGCGACGGGCACCATGGCGCAGACCGAACCCGGCAGCACCACCTGCCCTTCCTCGAGCGTCACTCCGCGCGCACCCACCGTGTTGGCGAGCCAGACCAGGGTGCCGAGTGGTGAACCGAGTACGGCGCCACCAGCGCCGGTGCCGACGACCAGGCCGTTGTGAGTCATCACAGCGCCAGCCAGGCGCAGGTCGACGTCGGAGAGTGTCGTCGGGGTCGAGCCGAGCACCACCGCGCCTGAACTGGCATTGTCGGCGATGGTGTCCAACAGTCCGATCTTCCAGTCCTCGATGCGGCTGTCCACGATCTCCAGTGCAGGAAGGACAAAGTCGACGGCGGCGATCGCCTCGTGTGCCGTCACTCCAGGTCCGCGGAGCGGGCGTTTGAGGACGAAGGCCACCTCGGGCTCGATGCGTGGCTGGAGGAACCGTCCCGTCGGGATCGGCTCGTGCTCGAGATAGAAGAAGTCGTCGAGCAGGTGGCCGTAGTCGGGCTGGTCCACGCCGAGCAGCCGCTGCATCGCGGCGCTGGTCAGCCCGACCTTGTGCCCCTTGATGCTGCGACCCTGCTCGACGAACCAGTCAATCTGCAAGAGCTGGATCGCGTAGGCGTCCTCGAGTGTCAGGTCGTCGTACGTCGAAGTGAGCGGCGAGATCGGCTTGCCCTTCGAGTACGCCTCGAACAGCAGCCGTGCGGCCTCCGCACGGGTTTTGTCATCCATCACAGGTCGAGCTCCAGTCGGGCGCAGATGGGCTTCGAGCAGCAGATCAGCATCTGGTTCATCGCGGCCCGTTCTTTCTTGGTCAGCACCAGGTCACGGTGGTCGACGGTGCCGGTAAGGACCCGGGTGATGCAAGATCCGCAGATGCCGTCGCGGCAGTCGTTCTCGACCTCGACGCCCAACGCGAGCACGACGTCGAGGATGTTGGCTTCGGGGGCCAGCCGAAGGGTGTGCCCGGACTTCGCCAGCACGAGCTCGTAGTTGTCGGCATCCAGCGCGGCCGCTTCGGGGGGCTCTACCCCGGCCCTGCTGAACAGCTCGAAGCGGACGATGTCCTGGTCGGGTCCGTGCACCAGTTCGGCCGCCGCCTGCACTGCGCGCAGTAGAGCGAGCGGTCCGCAGACGTAGACCAGACCACCTTCGGGCAGTTGCCGCACGATCTGCTCGAGGTCTGGCCTGCCATCGCGGTCCTCGGCAAGCAGCTTGACTCGATCTCCGAGCCGGCCGAGTCGGGTGCGGAATGCCATCGACTCTTCGCTACGTCCGCCGTAGGTCAGCTGGAACGGTCGCCCCTCCTGATCAAGGTGCTCGGCGAAGGTCATGATCGGCGTGATGCCTACGCCGCCTGCCACCAGAGCGTGGAACGGCGCCTCTTCCAGGGAGAAGCTCTGCTTGGGACGGGTCACCAACAGACGCTGACCCACGCGGAGTTCGTCGTGGAGGTATGCCGAGCCTCCACGCCCGTCGGGCTCACGCAGCACCGCGATGTCGTACGACGACAGGTCGCGCGGATCTCCACACAACGAGTACTGCCGGGTGGTGCCGTCGGAGACGTAGAGGTCGATGTGTGCGCCCGGTTGCCACGGCGGCAACGGGTCGTTGCTCTCGATGCGCGACAACCTGATGGAGATCACTCCCTCGGCCTCCAACGTCATCGCGGTGACGCGGAGCTCACGCTGCTCAACCATGCTGCTCATCGGCCGAGGGAAGCCCGAGAAGCTTGCGCACCTCGGCATAGGACGTGTCCGGATCCGTGACGTCGAACCACACCGAGGCGATGCCCAGGGCCTCCGCCCCGCGGATGTTGGTGCGCTGATCGTCGAGAAAGACCATGTCTGCGTACGTGACACCGAGCCGCTCCGCGAGCAGCTCGTAGAGCCGCGGCGCGGGCTTGAGGTGGCCCTCGACGGACCCGTCGACGACCACGTCCATGTCACCGACGATCTCGATCTCCTCGATCCACTTCTCGGAGTGGAACGCCCGCAGGTCGTTCGTGAGCATGCCCACCGGGAGCCCGGCCGTGCGGGCGTCCCTCACCAGGGTGCGGGCCTGCTCACGCACCAGCTCGGGTCCGGGCGGGTCGTAGAGGTGGGCGATCATGGCCCGGATATCGGGCTCCTGACCGCCTGACTCGTGCCACTGTGCGGCCCGAGCGTCCCAATAGGAGCGTTCGGTGATCCGCCCCGCCTGAAGGTCCTCCCACACCGGGTCCGGCTGCTCAGCCGTGGCCAGTGGACCGCGCCGGTGAAGCAGGGAGTAAGCGGGTGTCCCGGGCTGGTTGGCGACGAGCTCGAAGGGAGTCAGCAGCACCGGGCCACCGAAGTCGAGCACAAGGGCGGCAGTCATCAGTGCTCCGGTTCCTCGATGACGGCCCGCTCGAACAGCACGACGTTGCCGGTCCAGTGGCACTCCGCGCACCAGGTGAGGAAGGCGCGGTCAGCGCTGCTCCACCACTCGGTGATCAGGCCGCGGTCCAAGGACGCGGAGCACCCCGGGCAGAACTTCGGCTTGTCGAGGAGGTGATGTGCGGCGTCGGAGGCGAACCAGTCACCCGGTGGCGGCAGCCGGTAGGGGTCAGGAGGCAGCGCCGGCATCGGCCCGTGGTGGGCCGCGCGTCGCGCTTCCTCGTTGAGATCAGGCACCGGACCCGGCCTTCTCGCGGGTATCCGCTGCGGCTTGGTGCATAGCAAGCAGCTCTTCGCGGATCGGGCTGTAGCGCATCGACCCGCCATTGATCCACGCCTCGACGAACTCGGTGCCGGCACCGAACTTGTCCTTCTCACAGGGCAGGTGGATGACGTCGTGCTTCTCTCGTACGACGCCAGGCGGGTCCTCGCCGTCCTCTACCGCGGCCATCGCCTCCTTGAACATCTTGCGCAGCATCGCGACGCCTTGGTCGGAGCGCCCGAGGTGTTCTTGCGAGCGGTCAGTGATCGACCCTTGCGAGACCCAGGCCATCACGTCCTGACCCTCGACGTAGTCGGTGATGAACTCACCGTTCTCGTCGCGGAACGGGAACTCGTAGACCGAGGGCCGGTCCTGCTTCTCCCACTTTCCGGCCTCGGGGTGGTGGAGGGTGTAGAAGAGCTTCCAGGTCGTCGTGTCGTCGATCGGCACCCGGATCTGCATCTGGTCGATCCACTGGCCGCCGACGCGCATGCCGTAGGGGAACACCAGTGGGTGACCGATGGCCCAGTCATCGTCCTGCTCGCCGTGGCCCTCGAGCACCCGGCGCTTGATGATGCCGTAGTCGAACTCTTCGAACGCGACCTTCATGTGCTTCTTCTGGAAGGACTTGGGCGCCTCGAAGCCTTGGGTCTCGCCCAGGAACTGAAAGTAGGCGCCATGCAGCCACTCGACGTGGTGCGGGTCGACGGAGTTCTCCATGATCTGCAGCCAGTTGCACGGCAATGTCGCTGTGCCGACCTCGCGAATGCCGTCGAGCACGTAGACGTCGAACGGCGGCAGTTCGGGCACCGGAGCGGGGCCGACGTACACCCAGACCATTCCCCCCATCGTCTGGGCGGACCCGGCCTTCGCCTTGATCTTTTCGCGGAAGGTGGTGTTGTCGTTCTCGGCCGGCTGCTCGACACACTGTCCGTCGAAGTCGTACTTCCAACCGTGGTAGCCGCAGCGGATGCCGTCTTCATGCACGATTCCGTAGGTCAGTGACGCGCGCCTGTGGGGGCAAGCTTCGCCAATGATCCCGTACTTGCCCGACGGGGTCTTGTAGAGCGTCCAGTTCTCGCCCAGCAACCGCACGGTCTTGCTGGGCTTGGTCTCGAAGTCCTGCTCGAACGCGATGGGGTACCAGTAGCGGCGGAGCAGCTCTCCCATCCGGGTGCCGGGTCCGACCCGGGTCATCTCCTCGTTCTGTTCAACGGTCAGCATCGATGTTGCTCCTTCTCGTCTGGGTGGTTCGGGCGGACGACGTGGGCCAAGAGCGGTCGCTCTCAGTCCAGGACGGTGACCTTCCCGGTGTTGCCGTCGACCCGGAGCATCTGCCCGGTCGTGATCTTCTTGGTCCCGAAGGCGGTGCCGGTCACGGCAGGCAAGCCGTACTCGCGACAGACGATGGCGGCGTGGCTCATCATCCCTCCGACGTCGGTGACGGTCGCCTTGATCTTGCCGAAGATCGGCGCCCACGACGGGGCGGTCAGCGGTGCCACGAGGATCTCGCCGTCCTGGATCTCACTGATCTGATCGGCAGAGAAAATGACGCGAGCCGGTCCCTCGACCAGTCCGGGGGAGGCTGCGAAACCGCTCAGCGAGCCATCGTCGGAGTCGTCGCCCGAGTTGAGCCAGGCGGCAACCGAGTCGGAGGTGATGCCCCACAACATGACGGTGAAGGGCTCGGTGACGACCTCGGGCGGTATGCCGAGAGCGGGCGGCGCCGACCAGCCCCTGAGCTTCTCGTGGACGGCGTGCCGCCGCTCGATCTCCTTGGGCCAGTAGGACGGCCCGCGCGACGGGGCGCCGACCGCCCACCCTGCGTAGAGGTCGAAGAGGACGTCAACGATCTCGGACCGACGGAACATGAAGACGTCGTCGGTCTCGGCGAGGAAGCCCGCCGCCTTGAGCACCTCACCGAGCTCGCGCATCTTGCGCCAGATCACTGAGTGCGCCCAGTGCTCGACGTAGAAGTTGTGATTCTCGACGTAGGGGAAGACCGTTCGGGAGAGGCCGAGCTTGGCGTCGAAAGTGTCACGATCCTCGTCGGAGTCGAGGAGTTCGCGGTACTCCGAGACCACGCGGTCACGCTCGGTGTGCAGCGCCTGGATGGGCCGGTTGAGGTCCACGCCCTCCTTCACCTTGACGATGTAGTCGGTGATGTAGCCGAGCGGCACCTCGACGTTCTGGATCCAGATCTTGTCAGAGTGGTAGAAGCCGGACCCGGTGGAGAAGTTGAACCACGGCTCCGCGGCCTTGTCCCACTCGGCGATCCACGCCTGGCCTATTTCGTCCGTCTCGAGCTTGGCCCACACCTCCTCCGGGCTGCCGCCGTCGAACCGGTCATCGACACCGCTGCTGACGGCCAACCGGGCCAGCGCCTTGAGGTGGTCGTCGGGCTTGAAGAGGTCAACGTCGACACCGGCCACCATCTTGGCGATGGCGAGGTCGGGGATGGAGGGGAAGGCGGCCTTGCAGAACCCGAAGAAGTCGAGATAGGCGGCGTAGCCAAGGTTGAGAAACTCGAAGTGGTATTGCCACAGGGTGAGCACGTGGTCCATGAGGCGGTGGTAAGTCGAGAGCAACCGATCACCAGAACCGCGGCCGGATCCTGAGGTGATGACTTCCATGTCTTCCATCTGCGGGAGCGGGCTGAAGTCGAGGTCGCCAATCTGCTGGACCAGGGAACGGACCTTGACCAGCCAGTCGTCGTAGAGCCGGTCCCAGTTGGCGAAGTAGAAGCCGGCTCGCTCCATGAAGTGCGGCACCCGTCCCTCGATGTCCGCTTCGGGAGCGGGCACGGGGCTGAGGAAGGCGTAGCCGTTGAGGATGCGGAAGTCGACGCCGTAGGCGGGCGGGACAAGGTAGTGACGAGTGTTGTACTGGCCGAGCGAAGCGATCGCCACTTCGTACACGCCGGCGTCCCAAGGCGTGAGAGCCTCCGGCCAGTGGACTCCGTCGTGGAACCAGAAGCCACCGTCTTCGTAGTCGCGTCGTTCCTCGGAGAAGACGGCGGAGTAGGAGTAGAGCTGCTGCCAGCCTTCGGCACCGGCCGGAGCCTCGATGTCGAAGGGGCTGGGGAATCGGTTGTCCATGCGGATCGGTCCTTGCGTCGTGGTCGGTGTCGAGTCGAACGTGTGCGCTGAGCGCTGTGCTGACCCGAGTCAGCCCGTGACCGCCCCCTTCCTGACGGACAGGGGGTTGACGAGGGTGTCGACGATGGAAGCCATGAGGTCGCCCTTCGCGCCCACGGCGCGAGGTTTCTTGCTCCACACCGTCTCGGGGCGAGACTGGAGGAGGACGACGTCCTCGCCCGCCGGGAGGTCGTCGTCGAGCGCCCATTCGATGTCCTGTGGGCAGCCATAGCGCTTCTCCGCGGCCCGAGCCAGCCTGGCGATCGCGATGATCTCGTCATCGGTGATGGACGGGGCGTCGACCTGGTCCTTGGGAAGCTCCACCCGAGTGACGATGGGGACGCCGCCGCTCGAATTTTCGGTGAGCAGGTGCGCATGCGTCTTCGAGCTGATGGTGCGCCGGTTGATGGACCACATCACCTTGTCGACCAGGAAGTTGTCCGGCGTGACGTCACCCGACACGACTCCCTCGCCGAACCCCCAGGCCGAGTCGATGCAGATGCCCGACCGGTCGCCATTGGTGGGGTCGAGGGTGAAAGCAACCCCCGCAGCTCGAGGACGGACCATCTTCTGCACCGCGACGGCCATCTCGACCTCGTCGTGCGGGTAGCCCTTCTCCGCGCGGTAGACGATGGCCCGCTCCGTGAACAGGCTGGCCCAGCACTCGCGGACCTTCTGACGCACCGCGTCAATGCCACACACCCACAGATAAGTATCGTGCTCGCCTGCGAAGGAGGCGTCCGGCGAGTCTTCCGAGGTCGCCGAGGAGCGTACGGCGACAGGCACGTCCCGCATCCCGACCAGATCGCACAGGTCGGCGTAGTTGTCGTTCAGCAAGTCCTGGTGCTCGTCCAGCAACGTCCATCTCGTCACCATCTCGCGGACGTCGGCAGCCGCAGCCGCAAGCGCGACCGAGTCGGTGATGTCGGTGGTGGCAAGGAGCGCGTTGATCTGGGGCAGAAGCCCCGAGGCTTGGCCGGCCTCCGTGAACGCTCGGGTCGTGATGGCGAAGCCCGGCGGGACCGGCAGTCCGGCCTGGAGCATCACCCCCAGAGAGGCACACTTGCCACCCACCTGGGAGTGGAACTCGGTGGCAAGGCTGCCGAAGGGAATGACGCTGGGACATTCAGTCATATGACTCACTCCTGGAATCGCGGGTCGGAGTTGGCGGGCAGGGCGTCAAGGTCAGGGATCACGACCTCCTGGACGCGGTTGCGGTAGAGCACGAGAGCGGTGGTTCCGCCGGCGACGATGCGCACGCGGACGAACTCGGTGTTGAACGGCTCGCCGGGGTCGTAGCCCATGGCGAGCGTCGCGAAGGCCCGGATCGGTCCGGAGTGCGTCGCGACGACGACGGTCCGGGCAGACGTCCTGGCGCGGGCGTCGAGGATCCCCCGCCAGAAGCGGCGTACGCACGAGACCGGCGGCTCGAAGTACATCATCGGCATGGTCAGCCAGTGGGTGATCGGGTCGCCGCCGCCCTGCTGGACACCCCAGAAGCGGTCGATATCAACGAGCCATCCCGGGCGCTCCCCCAGGCCGACTCGCTCCAGCTTCTCGATCTCCCGGTGATAGAGCCGGAAGGCGCTGGTCACGTCCCTGGGGCCCTCGGGAGTGGCGACCTCGAAGTTGCGGAAGTTGGGGTCGTCGCGGAGCTCACCGACGTCGGGTGTGCCACGGCCAAAGAGCTCGATGTTGTCGAGCAGGCCACGGCGCAGGTGCTCAGCAGTCTGCCGAGCCCGGTTCGTCGGAGCGCACAGCAGCTCCACCTTCATGCCATCGGTGACCCTCCGGGCGAGTTCTTGGCCGCGCCGGTGTGCCTGCCAGGAACCGAGAGGGGTCAGGCCGGACTCCGAGGAATAGCCCTGGGTCTCTCCGTGTCGCACGAGGTAGATGTCACAGTCGATGTCGGCAACCTGCTCACGCCGCTCCGGGACGATCTCCTTGGTCCGGGTCACTTCCGCCCAGGCTCGCGAGGTACCGATGACGCTGCCGTCGTAGGTCACGGGCTCGCTGAGGTGGCTACGATCGCGGAACTGGCGCAGGTAGAGCGGGACCGATTCGTCCTGCTCCGCCGGCCGGGCCGGCACCGGGGTGCGCCGCGACTGGTGCCGCGTGAGGTAGGCGGGCGCGTCAGGACGTTCGGTGCGTGGCAACGACGACGCGTTGGGGGAATTGTCGATAGTCATCTCCCAGGCCTCAACTGTGCACCGTGAGGAACTGCTGGTTCACGACGCCGTCGTAATAGAACATTGCCCGCCCCATCTCGGCTTCGGTCCAGGTGATGGGCTCGGAGCCGGGGTCGACCCAATAGCCGCCAGTGAACATCTCGTTGCGGTTGCCCACAGGGTCGAAGAAGTAGAGGCACTGGCCGCGGGTCACACCGTGCCTCGTGGGGTTCATCTCGATGTTGACACCGTGATAGACGCAGGCGTCTGCCGCGTTGCGCAGGTCGTTCCATCCGTCCACCCAGAAAGCGAAGTGATGCAGGCCCTGGCTGGGCCCGGTGATAAAGGCGATGTCGTGGGAGCGGTGCGACACCTCCAACCAGCTGGCGATCTGGAAGCCGTCATCGCCGACGATCTGCTCGGTAAGGCGGAAGTCGAGGTGCTCGACCAGGAACCGGGTGTTGGTGTCCACCTCCTCAGCCGTCAAGAAGATGTGGTCGACTCGAGGCGGCGCGATGCCGACCAGGCCCATCGGCCGCGGAGGCGGATTGGTCTGAGGAAGCAGGTTGCCGACCTGCTGCATGCCGTAGACCAGTTCCATCTCGTGACCGCTCGGCAAGGCGAAACGGATCGAGGTGCCATGGCCAGGTGCCCACTCGTCGGCGGCGTAGCGGCGTACGGCTACGCCTGCGGCCTCCAGCCGCTCCTGGTAGAAGTCCAGGTCATCGGCCTCGGTGACCTTGAACCCAAAGTGGTTCAGGCCATGGGTGGGCTCCATGGTCAGGACCACGCTGTGGTGCTGGTGCTCGTCCCAGCACTTCAGGAAGACCCGCGAGGAGTCCCGCCCGGTCTCGATCATCCCGATGACCTCGGAGTAGTAGGCGGTGGCGAGCTCGAGATCGGGAACGCGGATCTCGACGTGGGAAAGGCGCAGGATCGTCATCAGGTGTGCACTCTCATGAATCGCTCGTTGACCTGGCCCTCGTAGTAGAAGATGGCGCGACCGATGTTGTCCTCGGTCCAGGTCAGGGTCGGGAAGTCCGGATCCGGGCGGTAGCCCCCGGTGAAGACCTCGTTGCGGGTGCCAAGCGGATCGAAGAAGTAGATGGTCGAGCCGCGGGTGATGCCGTGCCTGGTGGGACCGACATCGAGCTGGATCCCGTTGTAGGCCAGCACGTCCGCCGCATCCCGCACGTCGTCCCAGTCGTCGAGCCAGAAGGCGAAGTGGTGAAGGCCTCCGTTGGGTCCGTGCACGATCGCGAGGTCGTGCGGCGAGTTCGACCGCTCTAGCCAGCTGCCGAGCTGGTGCCCATTGCCGTCGAGGAGCTGCTCGGTGATGCGGAAGCCGAGGACGTCCATGAAGAACTGCGTCGACTCGCCGACCTCCTCGGCGTTGATCAGCATGTGGTCCATCCGCGGCGGGGCGATCTTGTCCCGCGGGAAGGGTTGGTCGTCGGTTGAAGCGTCAGGGGTACGGCGTCGCCCTGAAGTGCCCACCTTCTCGACATCGGCGACGAGCTCCATCAGATGTCCGCTCGGGGTGGCGAAGCGAATGGATTCGCCCTGGCCCAGGGTCTCGCCCTTGCTGATGCGCTCGACAGGAAAACCGTAACGGGTGACCTTTTTCTCCAGGTCCGCCAGGTCGTCCTCGTGGTGGACCTTGAACGACATCAGGTCCATCCCCTGCCGCGGCGCGTACCGCAGACGCAGCGAGTGGTGGTCCTCCTCGTCCCAGCACTTGAGGTAGACCGAGTCCTCGGTGCGTGCGGTGATGTCCATCCCCATGACGCCGGTGTAGTACGCCGAGGCGAGATCGAGGTCGGTGACCGTCGTGTCGACATGGCCCAGGCGCAGGATCCCCTGCGGCCGGCGAGGCATCTTGCCTCGCTCGCCGTACGCGTGGGCCTGCCGGGTGTCGGACGGGTCGAATCGGGCGCCATCCGGCGGCGCATCTGGTGCGAATTCGCGCCGCGTGCCCGCCGGAGTTCCCTCAGCAAGGTCCGCGTGCTCTGTAACGCCGTTCACATCAACCATGTGTCACAGGGTCGTCTTGTCCCGGAACTAGCGCATGCCTTGTTCCGGTATGCGGAACACAAGATAGATTCGGTGTGATGAGGGGTCACGATGGAGACGTGAAAAACACCGGTCGGTTGGCTCGCCCCGAGGCGATGCGAGATCTGGTCCGCGACTACGTCAATGCGGTGCACGCGACCTACCTCGATCACGTTCGACACCTGCCGCCCGGCGAGCGCGGGGTGCTGCCGCTGGTCGCTGCCCGTCACGTCACCGTGATCGCTGCCGCCGCGCAGCGCCTGCACTTGCTCGCCACGACCGACGTGTTGCCCGCGCCGAACGGGCCGGAGGTGGAGCTCACCGACGAATATCAGGGGCTCACGTGGACCGTACGGTTCTACGACCCGTCGGTGCTGCCCGATCTGGGCCTTTCGGGTGAAGACTCCCCCGACGCCGTACGACGCATCCTGGGCGTCGCGGACACCGTCTACCACCTCGCCATCGACGTCGGAGGCGGCTTGAGCGCACACCACGCCCAGCACTCCGGAGTCGCGCTCGCCAACCAGCACGCCAAGGTCGTTCGGGACCTTGAGCGGATTCGGCGCGCGCTGCCTCAGCAGGTCCGTGGAGTCGACGAGCTCGGCGCCTGCGTGCGCACCGGTCTCGACCTCGCCGCTGCGCTGCTTGCGAGCCAACTCACCGCTGGGAGGGTGGTCTCGGACCCGGGAACGCCAGCTGCCCTGAGCCTTCAGGCCGTGCTAGACGACGTCAGCTCGTGACCGAGGAGAGGGCCACCGGCACCGAGCGACTCTCCAGCGTCACTGCGGCTGCCCGGATCCTGCGCGAGTTCGGCAAGCACAGCACCCAGCTCGGGGTGAGCCAGCTGGCCCGACGCGTCGGCGTGGGCAAGAGCACCGCTCACAGGGTCATCTGGACCCTGGTCGAGGAAGGCCTGCTCGAAAAGGTGGAAGAGACCGGGCTGTTCCGGTTGACGACGATCATGCGCTCGCTGGGGGCCAGCGCCGAGACCGCCCAGCGCCTGCACGAGGCAGCAACGATCCCGCTCGACCAGCTGCGCACGAAGACGGCCGGCACCCTTCACATCGCCATCCTCGACGGCAGCGAGGTCTTGTACGTCGAGAGGCGCGAAGGACCCGGCGCCATCCTCGTGTTCCGAGCGATCGGCAGCCGCAGCGCTGCGCACGTCACGTCCAACGGCAAGGTGCTGCTGGCCTTCCTCCCAATCGACCAGCAGAAGCGACTGATCGACGGCATGCGCCTGACGGCCAAGACCCCTCGAACCATCACGTCGAGGACGAGACTCTTGTCCGAGCTGTCGCAAATCAGGCGCCAGGGCTACGCCGAGAACCGGGGAGAGTCCCAAACAGGGATGTGCTCGATCGCCGCACCGATCCGTGACCCGTTCGGCCAGGTCGTGGCATCCGTCTCGGTGGCGGAGCACGTCAAGGACGTGGACCAAGGCCTGCCGCATCTGGCGGGGCCGATCGTCGATACGGCCGCCCGCATCTCCTCCGGACTGGGTTGGCGCCAATGACTGACGTCTGGGAGCGGATCTGCCGTGTCGATGAGGTCCTTCCCGACCGGCCGGTCGGCAAGGTCGTCGGCGACTCTGGCCAGGACCGGGACCGGGTCTGTGTCGCAATGACGAACGAGGGAGAACACGTCGCCCTGCTCGACCGCTGTCCTCACCGCGACATCGCCCTCTCGGGCGGAATCGTGAAGCAGGGCACGTTGGTCTGCCCCGGTCATTTCTGGCGCTTCGATCTCTCGACGGGCGAACGTACTGACCAGTCGGAAACCCGCGCGGTCGTCTACCCCACCCGCGCCGTCGACGGATGGGTCGAGGCCATGCTCCCGCCGGTGCAGCCACGCCAGTCGATGCGCGAGTGGCTGCTGGCATCAGCTCGAGAAGGTCGGCCACCTTCGCCAGAGACGGCGGTGGAGAGTCCGGAGATCGGCGACAACGTCACCATTGCCGGCATCCGCACCAACTACCACGACGTGGGCTCCGGACCCCCTGTCGTCCTCATCCATGGCTCAGGTCCGGGCGTCAGCGCGTGGGCCAACTGGCGCCTGACGCTCCCCACACTCGCCGAAAGTTTCCGTGTGATCGCGCCCGACGTCCTGGGCTTCGGCTACACCGACCGCCCCCCCAACGCACGCTACGACCTCGGCGCCTGGACCGACCACCTCGTCGGCTTCCTCGACGCGCTCGGACTGGAGCGCGTCTCGCTTGTGGGCAACAGTTTCGGCGGCGCCCTCGCCCTCAGTCTCGCCACCCGCCATCCCGAGCGCGTCGACAAACTGGTGCTCATGGGCAGCATCGGCGTGCCCTTCGACCTGACCCCTGGACTGGATGCGGTCTGGGGCTTCGAGCCATCGCTTGGCAACATGCGTGCACTCATCGACGTCTTCACGCACAATCGCGCGCCGGTGGACGACAACTTGGCCCAATTGCGACTGGGAGCCGCGACCCGTCCCGGTGTCCAAGAGGCCTATCGCACAATGTTTCCAGCACCCCGGCAGGCCGCTATCGCCGCCCTGACCATCAATGACGACCGCATCAGCGCGATCCAGCGCCGCACGTTGGTCGTGCACGGACGCAACGACCAGGTCATTCCGGTGAGCAATTCGCTCCGTCTGCACAAGCTAATCGACGACTCGCGGCTGCACGTCTTCGACAGTTGCGGGCACTGGGTCCAGATCGAGCACGAAGCAGCGTTCAACCGCCTGATCTCAGACTTTTTGAGTTGATCCAGTGGACAGTGACGCGCGACGCCGCTCACCATCCATCAGCTCAGATACACCGCATCTCGCAGGGGCCCAACTCAGGGGATGACACGCGGACCGTCTGCCCCGCGACGAGATCGACCGGAGCCGTGATCCCACCCGTGAGCACCACCATGCCGGGCTCGAGTGCCGTTCCCCGCTCGTGCAGCTGCCGCACGAGGTAAGCCACAGCCTCCGCGGGGGAACCCATCGCTGACTCGCCAGCGCCATGGTCCGAGACGTCCCCCGCATCCATGGTCAACCGAAAGCGCTCAGGAGGCAACGAAGAAGAGTGGAAATCGCCAACGATGTACGCAGCTGCAGATGAACCGTCTGCAGTGTTGTCGAGCCAGTCGAAGTCGTAGCTGGTCCAGCGGGGATCGACGACTTCTAGAGCGACCGCCCAACGCCCCGCACTCACGACGTCGAGAGCGGTGACACCTTTTCCCTCCAGCCTCGTGTCGGCCAGGAACGCAAACTCCGGCTCGGCCTTGGGATGGATGAGCCGCCGCAGGTCGAGGATTCCGCCGTCCACGCGCATGTACCCCCAAAGCGTGCCGAAATTGGGCTCGTCGATCCCCAGGGCTCGACGCATTGCCTCGGACGTCCAACCGAGCTTGTAACCCGTACGGAATTCGCCCCGCTCTGTACGCAGACCATCTCGCGCGGCCGCAATGCTCCACGCCTGTTCCTTCGTCAGCCCTGACAGTCGATTGGAAAGCCGCGGGATTGCGACACAGGTCCGTTCAGCCTGATCCAGTTCGAGCGCGGCGGCGCGGACCGGATCGTCCCGACTTGCTTCTGCATTCCCACGTTGCGACACGTCGATCATCTCCAATGCGTGGCCGTGCGCCATCCTACGATTACCGTCGCCTTCGGTCCGGCGCTGTGAGGACTTGGTAGCCCTGAACGATGGCCGGGCACGGTGCATCGCCGCGGGCACCCCATACGCGCGGTAGTCCCTCGGGCTGTGACCGAACTCGCGCTTGAAGACAGCGCTCAGCGCGAAGGGGCTGCCGCAGCCGACCCGGCGGACGATCGGAAGGCGTGGCGTCGGCCTTCAGGAGCATGCCGTCGCGAGGAGCGCAAACAGCGCGGGCAGTCGCCGAGATGCAGGTGGGATTTGAACCGTTGCCCTCTGGCTACGACGTCAAACCACAGCAAGTCTGATCACGGCTGGTCAACCGCGATCCCTCGTCCGCAAGGTGGCCGTCGCGGGCCGAGCAGTCAGGCGCTAAGTCTCCATGGCGTCGCTTGCGCCGAGGTTCTCCACAGGCGAGCCGGTTACCGGTGCACACCTTTAGTCACGAGGGCAAGCCTGTCCTCGTCACGACGAAGGAGCACATGATGAGCACGACCATCGACACCAACACCGAGGGCGGCATCCTCACCATCGACCAGGCAGCGACGTACCTGTCGATCCCGAAGGCGACGCTGTACACCTGGCGGACTCGGCGAGCGGGCTTCGGGCCGCGAGCCGTGAAGCTGGGCGGGTGCCTGCGCTACCGCCGCTCTGACCTGGACGCCTGGGTAGCCGAGCACGTGGAGACCTTCGACGACATCTCTGCCATGCCCGAGCAGCGAGCAACAGACGGAGTCTCGTTGTCCCGTGCCAGCCGGCCCCGCTGAAGGGGGTGGGCGACATAGGACGCGGACGCCCACCGACATCGCTGGGCACTTGGGGGACGATCCGAACAATGCAGGTTCGCGAGGGTGTCTACCGAGCGCACACTCGAATCCGGGACAAGGACGGCGTGACCCGAGAGGTCACCGCCACTGGAACTACCGCCGCGGCCGCCGAGCGGGCGCTACGCGAGAAGCTCGTCGACCGGGCAACCCCAACGCAGCAGGCAGTCACCGCCGACACCACCATCGCGAAGCTTGCGGTGCTCTGGCTGCAGTATCTGCGCGACGAGGACCGGATCGAATCGACGACGATTAACGAGTACGAGCGTGTGCTCGACAAGGTGGTCATCCCTGAGCTGGGTGGCGTCCGGCTACGCGAGCTGACAACAAGTCGACTCGACCTGTTCCTCGTCCGGCTCAGGGCGACGAGTACGAGTCGTCAGCGGAAGACCAAGGTGGTGATGAGCGCGATGCTGGGGATGGCGGTCCGCCACGACGCGCTCGCCGTGAATCCGGTCCAGCAAACGTCACGCATCCATCGGGAGAAGTCCGAGACCCGGTCACTCACCCTTGAAGACCTGAACACGGTGCGCGAGGCGCTTCGCGCGTGGACGGCGAAGCAGCGGCCCGGACCCAAGGCGTCCAGCGACATGACCGACATCGTCGATCTGATGCTGGCAACTGGAGCGCGGATCGGCGAGATTCTTGCCCTGCGATGGGTCGACGTCGCACTTGATGCCGACCGTCCGAACCTCACCATCACCGGAACAGTCAAGACCGAGCCTGGAAGGGGCACCTATCGAAAGGCCAGCCCGAAGTCGGACTCGAGCGTGAGGACGGTCGTGCTGCCGGACTTCGCCATGGCAGTGCTCAGGCGCCGCCGGTCGGCAGGGCGAGAGAACCCGATCGACGCGGTGTTCCCGACCCGCAATGGCACCTGGCAGCAGGTCAATAACGTTGAGCGCCGTTGGCGGCAGATCCGCAAAGACACCGGCCTCGAGTGGGTCACTCCGCACACCTTCCGCAAGACGGTGGCGACCCTGATCTCGGAGCGGGTCAACGCCGAGACCGCCTCCCAACAGCTCGGCCACTCCTCCCCCGCCATCACCCGCGAGTTCTACATCTCCAAGCCGGAGATCG
This sequence comes from uncultured Actinomycetota bacterium, assembly GCA_963721555.1. Taxonomy (GTDB): domain Bacteria; phylum Actinomycetota; class Actinomycetes; order Propionibacteriales; family Nocardioidaceae; genus Marmoricola_A. The sequence goes on from CAVRJU010000009.1 coordinate 1,354,364, forward strand.
CGGCAGACGTCGCGCACGTACTCGAAGAGCTGGCCCGGACTGCGGACGACTGAGTCGATAGCCGTCCACGAATACTTGCGGAATAAGTGCGGAATAGGATCCTCGGGTTCAAAACCAGAACTGCCTCTGATCTGCGTTTCCGCAGGTCAGAGGCAGTTTTTCGGTCGGGCTGACAGGATTTGAACCTGCGACCCCTTGACCCCCAGTCAAGTGCGCTACCAAGCTGCGCCACAGCCCGTGGCACCCGTCGGGGATCGCCCGACGAGCCGTGGGAGACGATATCGCACCGCTTCGCCGCAGTCCGAATCGAGGTCGCCTACCGCGTCGCGGGGTGCACCCGGGTCAGGAGCTCGACCAGCACACGGCGCGGCGCGACCTGCGACATGCGGGCGCCGACGCGGTTCGCCAGCCCGGGGATCGCGGAGAGCCGGCCCTTGTCGAGGGCGTCGACACCACAGGCCGCCACGTCCTCGGGCGAGACCCACATGATCTTCGGCAGGGCGCTGTCGAAGTCGCCCTCGGCGAAGCCGGCGCGCTCCCCGAACCCGGTGGCGACCGGTCCCGGGCACAGGCACGTCGCCGTCACGCCGGTGCCCTTGAGCTCACCGGCCAACGACTGCGAGTAGGACAGCACGAACGCCTTCCCGGCGCCGTAGCCGGCCTGGCCCGGCAGCGGCTGGAAGGCGGCCGTCGAGGCCACGTTGAGGACGCCCCCACGCCCGCGCGCCACCATGCCGGGCACGAACCGCGTGCACAGGTCCGACCACCGCGACGACGTCGACCTCGAGCATCGCCATCTCGTCGTCGGGATCGGCCTCGGCCACCCGTCCGAGGGTGGAGTAGCCGGCGTTGTTGACCAGCACGTCGACGTCGACCCCCAGCGCGGTCACCCGCTCGAGCAGCTGCGCGCGCGCCGTACGGTCCCCGAGGTCGGCCGGTACGACGTACGCCGTGCCGCCCTCAGCCCGGATCTCGTCGGCCACCGCCTCGAGCCTGTCCTCCGACCGTGCCACCAGCACCACCTGGTGCCCGCGGCGGGCCAGGTTGCGGGCGATCTCCACGCCGATGCCGGAGGAGGCCCCGGTGACGAGGCAGGCGCGGTCGGGTCCGGGTGCAGGCAGGCTCATGACCGCACCCTAGGCCCGGCGAGCCCGGATGCCTCAGCGGCGGCGCTTGTCCCGCTTCTCGCGCGGCTTGACCTCGATGTGCACCGGCGTGCCGACGAAGCCGAACTCCTCGCGCAGCCGGCGCTCGACGAACCGCACGTAGGAGGCCTCCAACGGCCCCGAGGTGAACAGCACGAACGTCGGCGGCGCCGTCGAGGCCTGGGTGGCGAACATGATCTTCGCCTGCTTGCCGCTGCGCACCGGGTGCGGGTGCTCGGCGACGAGACGGCCCAGGAAGGAGTTGAGCTGGCCGGTCGAGATGCGGGTCTCCCAGCCCTCCAGCGACTTGTCCAGCGCCGGCACCAGCCGGTCGATGTGCCAGCCGGTGCGCGCGGTGATGTTGACCCGCAGCGCCCACGGGACGCGGACGAGGTCGCGCTCGATCTCCCGCTCCAGGTAGTAGCGACGCTCCTCGTCGACCAGGTCCCACTTGTTGTAGGCCACGAGCAGCGCACGGCCGGTCTCGGCGACGGCGGTGATGATGCGCTGGTCCTGCTCGGTCAGCGGCTGCGAGGCGTCGACGACCATGACGCACACCTCGGCCCGCTCGATGGCGGCGTTGGTGCGCAGCGAGGCGTAGTACTCGTGCCCCGAGGCCTCCTTGACCCGCTTGCGCACCCCGGCGGTGTCGATGAAGCGCCAGGTGCGCCCGCCGAGCTCGATCAGCTCGTCGACCGGGTCCACGGTGGTGCCGGCGGCGTCGTCGACGACGGCCCGCTCCTCCTTGGCCAGCCGGTTCAGCAACGAGGACTTGCCGACGTTCGGCTTGCCGACGATCGCCACCCGGCGCGGACCGCCCGGCGGGTCGAAGTCGGTCTCGGGCGCCTCGGGCAGCGCAGCCAGGATGGCGTCGAGCATCTCGCCGGAGCCGCGACCGTGCAGCGCCGAGACGGGGAACGGCTCCCCCAGACCCAGGCTCCACAGGGACGCGGCCTCGGCCTCGGCGCGCTGGTCGTCGACCTTGTTGGCCGCCAGCACCACCGGTTTGCCGGCCTTGCGCAGCACCCGCACGACGCCCTCGTCGGTGTCGGTGATGCCGATGGTCGCGTCGACGACGAAGACCACGGCGTCGGCCACGGTCACCGCGATCTCGGCCTGGATCTTGATCTGCTCGGCCAGGCCACGGGCGTCGGGGTCCCAGCCACCGGTGTCGACGACGGTGAAGGCGCGACCGTTCCAGTGGGCGTCGTACGACACCCGGTCACGGGTCACGCCGGGCACGTCCTGGACGACGGCCTCACGGCGGCCGATGATGCGGTTGACCAGCGTGGACTTGCCCACGTTGGGTCGTCCGACCACCGCCACCACGGGCACGCGGCCCCCGGTCGTCGGGTCGGTCTGGATCTCGGTCACGAGTGCTCCTCGACGAGGCCGACGATCAGGTCGACGACCTCGTCCAACGTCAGGTGGGTGGTGTCGACGGCGATCGCGCCGTCGGCCTGGACCAGCGGCGCGGTCACGCGGCCCGAGTCGATGGTGTCGCGCTCCAGCAGCTGCGCCTGGGTGCTCGTCACGTCGCCGAGGTGCGCGTGCTCCGCCGTACGCCGCTGCGCGCGGGCCGAGGCGTCCGCCGACAGGTAGAGCTTCACCTGGGCCGTGGGCCACACGACCGAGCCGATGTCGCGGCCCTCGACGACGATGCCGGCACCGTCGCTCGCGCCGATGATCTCGCGCTGGAGGCCCAGCAGACGGGTGCGGACCTCGGGCACGGTGCTGACCGGGCTCACGGCCCCGGTCACCTCGGTGGTGCGGATCGCCACCGAGGCGTCCTCGCCGTCGACGGCGATGGTCGGGCCGGCCGGGTCCGTGCCCGACTCGATGACCGGCTCCCCGGCGTGCGACGCCACCGCCGCGGCGTCGTGCACGTCGACGCCGTGCTGCAGCATCCACCACGTCATCGCCCGGAACTGCGCGCCGGTGTCGAGGTAGCGCAGCCCCAGCCGGGAGGCCACCGCCCGCGACGTGCTCGACTTGCCCGAGCCCGAGGTGCCGTCGACGGCCACCACGACCGCGGTCGGGTCGTCGGTGACGGGTCGGTCGCTCGGACGGTCGGTCGGGCCGGGCACAGCGGTCTCCTCGGGTGGGCAGCCAGGGACGGGGCGGACACGCCCGTCGTGGACGGACATGAACATCGCCCCGACGGGTCGTGGGGCGAAACCTCGATTCTACCCGCCGTCTAGCCGTGCCCCGCCCACCCGCGATCGGCCAGCGCCGTGAGCAGGTGATCGGCCTGCGCCACGGCGACCCGCAGCTCCACCAGACCGGTGGGTCGACCCGGGTCGTGGTCGATGTGGAGGTCCTCCAGGTTGACCCCGATGGCGCCGACGTCGGCCAGCAGCCGGGCCAGCTCGCCCGGATGGTCCGGCACGGCCACGAAGACGCCGGTCTCCTCCACCGGGGCTCCGCCGTGCTTGCCGGGGATGACGGCGGTGCCGTCCACGCCGCGGCCCAGGATGGCGGCCAGGGTCGGCCGCTCGCCGTCCTCGAGGGCGGCGACCAGCCGGTCGAGCTGGTCGCCCACCTCGCGCAGCAGACCCACCACGGGTGCTGCGTTGGCGGAGAGGATCTGCTGCCACAGGACGGGGTCGCCGGCCGCCACGCGGGTGACGTCGCGGACCCCCTGGCCCGACAGCGACAGGTGGGCCGCCGGGGCGTCGGCGAGGGCTCCCGCCATCAGGGCCGCCACGACGTGCGGCACGTGGGAGGTGCGGGCGACCGCGTCGTCGTGCTCCTGCGGGGTGAAGAAGAACGGGGTGGCGCCGCACAGCTCCGCCAGCTCGACCACGGCCCGCTGGGCCTCGGGGGTCGAGGTCTCGTGGCTGGTCACCGCCCACGGCCTGCCCTCGAACAGCCGCGCCGAGGCGGCCAGCGGTCCGGACCGCTCACTGCCGGCCAACGGGTGCGAGCCGACGTAGCGGGTCAGCTGCTCCGCCCCCACCCGGGCGCGGACCGCGGCCAGCGGCGCGGCCTTGACGCTCCCGACGTCGGTGACCACCGCGTCGGTGGTCTCCAACGCCTCCGCCACGGCGTCGGCCAGGTGGTCCGGAGGTACGGCGACCACGACCAGCGCCGGGCGCGCACCGACCGGTGCCGGCGACCCGGCGCCCAGACCGGTGGCGGTCCGCACGTGCTCGTGCTGGAGGTCGCGCAGCCACACCTCGACGCCGCGGGCGCTCAGCGCCAGCCCCACGGACGTGCCGAGCAGCCCGGCGCCGACCACGAGGACCGGCCCCGCCGGTGGCGGTGTCGCGGGAGCCGGAGCGCTCACGCGCCGTCCTCGTCGGGGACCTCGCGCACGCGGGACAGGTCGCGGCGCAGCCGGGCGGCGCCGTGGAGGTAGACGTGGGTGACCTCGGCCCGCGACAGGTGGGTCTCGACGTGCGCCATCATCCGCACCACGCGCGGCATGGACCCCTCGATCTCGAGCTCGCGGGCGCACATCAGGGGCACGTCGTCGAAACCGAGCCGGCGCGCGGCGTACGCCGGGAACTCGGCGTTGAGGTCCTCGGTCGCGGTGAAGAAGATCGAGATGAAGTCGTCGACGGTCAGGTCGTTCGACGTCATCACGTCGAGCACCATCTCGGCGACCCGCTCGAGCATGTGCTCGCGGGTGTCCTCGTCGAGCTGGGTGGCCCCGCGGACCGCTCTCACGCGCATGCCCCCACCCTAGTCAGGGCGACGCTCAGAGCTTGGCCGCGTCCAGCAGCGTGCCGAGCTCGTCGCGGGTCAGCTCGCGCAGCTCGCCGGCACCCAGCCCGCGCACGTGCACGGGACCGATGCGCGTGCGCGTCAGCCGGGTGACGGGGTGGCCCACCTCGTCGAGCAGGCGGCGCACGATCCGGTTGCGGCCCTCGTGGATGGTCAGCTCCAGGATCGACCGCTCCCCTGTCGACGAGAGCACCTTGCCCGCCGAGACCTCGACCGGCCCGTCGTCGAGCGTGACCCCGGCCAGGAGGCGGCGCACCGTCGCCCTGTCGGCGACCCCGGTCACCTCCGCGACGTACGTCTTCTCCAGCTCGTACGACGGGTGGGCGACCCGTTGGGCGAAGTCGCCGTCGTTGGTGAGCAGGATGAGTCCCTCGGTGTCGGTGTCGAGGCGCCCGACGTGGAACAGCCGCTCGGGCCGGTCGGCCACCAGGTCGCCGAGCGAGCGGCGGCCCTCCGGGTCCGACATCGTCGAGACCACGCCGCGGGGCTTGTTGAGCGCGAGGTAGACGTGCGCCGAGACCGGCGGCAGTCGCTTGCCGTCGACCCGGACCACCGCGACGGCGGGGTCCACCTTGGTGCCCAGCCGGGTCACGACCTCGCCGTCGACCTCGACGAGCCCGGCCAGCATCAGCTCCTCGCACTTGCGTCGGCTCGCGACGCCGGAGGCCGCCAGCAGCTTCTGCAGCCGGACCAGACCGTCGTCGTCGGTCGGGATCGCCGCGCGCGGGTCGGAGCGCTCCGTCATGCCTGGGTCGGAGCGACGAGCCCGGGGTCGGTGACCGAGCTGACGTCGTCGGGCACCGCGAGCGACACGACCGGGTCGGGACCGGCTGCGCCGTCGGTGCCGACCATGCCGTGGGCGCCTGCCATGTCGTCCATGTCGTCCATGTCCTCGAGGTCGGGCAGGAACGGCGCCAGGTCGGGCAGCTCCCCCAGGTCGGTGATGCCCAGGCGCTCGAGGAAGTAGCTCGTGGTGCCGTAGAGCACGGCCGTGGTCACGGAGTCCTGCCCGGTCTCCTCGACCAGACCGCGCGAGAGCAGCGTGCGCATGACGCCGTCGACGTTGACCCCGCGGACCGCGGAGACACGGGCCCGGCTGACCGGCTGCTTGTAGGCCACCACGGCCAGCGTCTCCAGCGCCGCCTGGGTCAGACGTGCCTGCTGGCCGTCACGGACGTAGCGCTCCACGACGGGCGCGAGCTCGTCACGGGTGTAGTAGCGCCACCCCCCGGCCACGCAACGCAGGTCGAAGCCGCGGCCCTGCACGGCGTACTCCTCGGCGAGCGCGGTCAGCGCTGCGGCCACCTCGTCGGCCGGGTGACCGACCGCCGAGGCCAGCGTCAGGTGGTCCATCGGCTGGTCGGCGACCATGAGCAGCGCCTCGAGGGCGGGCCGCAGCTCGGCCAGCGGCACGGCGAGCGTCTCCTCGACCGTCTCCTGGACCGTCGTCTGGGGGGCCTGCTCGGGGATCTGGTCGTTCACGTCTGGTCGTCCTCCTCGGTCGGGGCCCCGCCCGGGGCCTCCGGCAGCCCGCCGGGCGGGTCCTCCGGCGCGTCGTCCCCGTCGAACTCGTCGCTGATCTCGACGTCCGCCTCGTCCTCGGCGGTCCACCGGACCGTGAGCTCGCCGAGCGGCGTCACCTGGTCGAAGGCCACCGCCCCCTCGCGGAACAGCTCCAGCAGCGACAGGAACCGCGCCACCTTCGTCAGCGTGTCGGGGGCGTCGCCGCAGAGCGCACGGAACGTCATCGTGCCCTGACGCCGCAGCCTGCCCATCACCAGGGCGCCCTGCTCGCGGACGCTGACCTGGGGGGCGTGCAGGTGGGCGAAGGAGACCTCGGGCACGGGCTTCGGAGTCATCGCGGTGGCGGCCAGCGAGGCGAACTCCTCCAGCCCGAGGCCGATGAGCACCTCGGGCAGCAGCGTGGCGTAGCGCTCCTCGAGGCCCACCGCGCGCGGGAACCGCCGGGCCTCCTGGGCCAGCCGGTCCTCGAAGACCGCGGCGACGTCCTTGAAGGCGCGGTACTGCAGCAGGCGCGCGAAGAGCAGGTCGCGGGCCTCCAGCAGCGCGAGGTCCTCCTCGTCCTCGACCTCGGACCTCGGCAGCAGCCGGGACGCCTTGAGGTCGAGCAGCGTGGCGGCGACCACCAGGAACGACGAGGTCTGCTCGAGGTCCCACACGCCGCCGAGCGCCTTCACGTGGGCGATGAACTCGTCGGTCACCCGCGACAGCGACACCTCGGTGACGTCCAGCTTGTGCTTGGAGATCAGGCTGAGCAGCAGGTCGAAGGGTCCCTCGAAGTTGTCGAGGTGCAGCAGGAACGGCTCCGGGCCCGTCGTCGCGACGGCAGCCGTGGCCGGCCCGCCCGCGTCGGCCCGGTCGGTGGCCGGCTCGTCGACGAGCGTCATCGCCGCCTCACGACCGGCGCAGCCGCTGCACCAGCTGGCTGTCCTCGCCGTGCTCGTCGAGGTCAGCGAGGGCGAGCGCGACGGCGGCCCGCACGATGCGTCCGCGGTCGACGGCGAGCGCGTGGTGGCGCCGCATCTCCAGCCGTGCGTGCTCGATGTCGAGCAGCTCGTCGGAGGTGACGTAGACCGTCATCTTCTCGTCGTGCTTGACCCGTCCGCTCGCGGCGCGGGCGGGCTTGTCCGCCGGCGCCGGGGTGGCCAGCTCGACCACCGATCCCTCGGCGGGCGCGGGAGCCTCGGCGAGCGGCGGCGGGACGGCGGTGGGACGGAACAGGTCGTCGGGGACCGTCACACGTCGTGGCACCGTGCCATCACCTCCCGCGCCAGGGTGCGGTACGCCGTGGCGCCGGGGCTGGCGTCGGCGAAGCTCGTGATGGGCTCGCCGGCGACCGTGGAGTCGGAGAACTTCACGGTGCGCTTGATGACGGTGTGGAACACGTCGTCGCCCCACGCCTGGACCAGCCGCTCCATGACCTCGCGACTGTGCAGGGTGCGGCCGTCGTACATCGTGCCGAGCACGCCGTCGATGTTCAGGCGCGGGTTGAGCCGCTCCTTGACCTTGTCGATGGTGTTCTTCAGCAGGGCCACACCGCGCAGCGCGAAGTACTCGCACTCCAGCGGCACGATGACACCGTCGGCGGCGGTGAGGGCGTTGACCGTCAGCAGCCCGAGCGACGGCTGGCAGTCGATGAGGATCACGTCGTAGGTGTTCACCGCGTCCTGCAGCACCCGCGACAGGGTCTGCTCGCGCGCCACCTCCTGGACCAGCTGCACCTCGGCGGCCGACAGGTCGATGTTGGACGGCAGCAGGTCCATGCCCGGCACGTCGGTCTCGACGATGACGTCGTCGACGGTGACGTCGCGCTGCATGAGCAGGTTGTAGACCGACAGCTCCATGTCGTGGGGGTTCATGCCCAGGCCCACCGACAGCGACCCCTGCGGGTCGAAGTCGACCAGCAGCACCTTGCGCCCCAGCTCGGCCAGCGAGGCGCCCAGGTTGATGGTCGTCGTGGTCTTGCCGACGCCGCCCTTCTGGTTGCACATGGCGATGATCCGCGCGTTGCCGTGGATGCCGATGACCCGCGGCTCCGGGAGCGCGGGCCAGGGGCGCCCGGTCGGGCCGGGCTCGCCGACGGCCGGCATGTCGAGCTCGCGGAAACCGGCGTGCACCTCGGGCAGCGGCTCAGGGGCCGCCTCTCGCTGACGGAACGGCAGGGGCGCCGATGGTGCCGGGGCCGCCGCCTGCGGGGGCGTCGGGGGCCGCATCAGCGGCGGCATCTCCGTCGCGCTGGAGCCGTAGGAACCTGAGCCGAAGTCGTTCACGGTGCTCTCCTCGTGGTGCGTGGGGCCGACCCCCAATTCACCAGCCCCGACCGTCGGCACGGGGCAGGCGCGCCGGTGCCGACGGTGATTTGTCGACTTTTCTCGGCCCCCCGCGTCGCGAGGCGCCCGGCGCGTGCCCCAGACCTGCCCGAGGGGCTCAGCCGGCGTCGCGCGCCCGCGGGTGCGCGGTCGCGTAGACCTCGCGCAGGGAGTCCACCGTCACCAGCGTGTAGACCTGGGTGGTCGTGACCGAGGCGTGCCCGAGGAGCTCCTGGACCACCCGCACGTCGGCCCCGCCCTCGAGCAGGTGGGTGGCGAAGGAGTGGCGCAGCGTGTGCGGCGAGACCTCCGCGGTGACGCCGGCCAGCTCGGCCGAGCGGCCGAGGATGGCCCACGCGCTCTGCCGTGACAGCCGCCCGCCCCGGGAGTTGAGGAACATCGCGGCACGTGCCGGCCCGCCGGTCACCAGTGTCGGGCGTGAGCGCGTCAGGTAGGCGCCGACGGCCTCGGCGGCGAGGGTGCCGAAGGGGACGAGACGCTCCTTGCTGCCCTTGCCGCGCAGCAGCACCGTGCGGGTGTCGAGGTCGACGTCGTCCACGTCGAGCCCCACCGCCTCCGAGATCCGCGCACCGCAGCCGTAGAGCAGCTCCAGCAGGGCCCGGTCGCGCAGCGCGAGCGCGGTGCCGGCGGCTCCGGCGGCCTCGAGGATCCGCTCGATGTCCACCAGCGGCAGCGCCTTGGGCAGGCGTTTCGCCGGCGCCGGGGGCCGCACGGCGGCGGCCGGGTCCACGGCGGTGAGGCCGTCGCGCACGGCGAAGCGGTGGAAGCCCCGCACCGCCACGACCGCGCGCCCGGCGCTCGAGGCCGACAGCGGCGGGTGGTCCGCATCGCCCTCGCGCAGCCGCATGAGGAAACCGGTGACGGTCTGCTCCCCCACGCCGGCGAGGTCGTCGACGCCGAGCTCGGCGAGGTGGGCGGCGTAGCGACGCAGGTCGCGGCGGTACGACGTCAGCGTGTTGGCCGCCAGGCCGCGCTCGACGCTGAGGTGGTCCAGGTAGGTCCGCACCGCCCGCTGCACCGCGGTCAGCCGCAGCGGGGCAGCCGGAGCGGCCGCGGCGGTCGGCGCGGCCGGGGCGCTCACGACCGGCTCCGGGCGCCGTGGGTCAGCTCGTAGGTCAGCACCGCGAGCGCCAGGGGGCCGTCGGTCAGCCGCCGCGCCAGCACGCCCTCGACGAGCTCGGCCATCGGCACCCAGTGGGTGGTCATGTCGGCCTCCTCGTGGGCCGGCTCGAAGCCGCCGCGGTCCTCGACCGCGCTGAGGCCGCGGGCCAGGTAGACCTCGATCCGCTCGGAGCTCAGCCCCGGCGAGGGGTAGAGCGTGTTGAGCGGTGTCCACTCCTCCGCCTCGAGCTGGGCCTCCTCGAGCAGCTCGCGACGCGCCGCCACCACGGGGTCCTCGCCCGGCACGTCGAGCAGGCCGGCCGGCAGCTCCACGAACCGCAGGTTCGAGGGGTGGCGGTACTGCCGCAGCACCATGACCTGCTCGGCGTCGTCGACGGCGAGGACCACCACCGCCCCGGGGTGCTCGACGACCACGCGCCCGAACACCTCGTCGGGGTGGCCCGGTCGGCTGATCTCGTCACGGCGTACGGCGAAGGGCGCGGTCCCGCGCCACACGTCCGTCGAGGCGTGGACCGGCCAGTGCTCGGGCTCGTCGGTCCACGTCGGGGTGCTGTCCACCCGCTCACCCTGCCACCGGAGCGTGTCGGGAACGCGGCACCACACCGCGAACCCGACACGTTATGTCAGTCCGGTCAGAACCTGCGTGCGCAGGCACCGAGGTCGACCCGGGAGACCGCACCCCGGTCCACGCGCACCTGCAGGGTCTGCAGGACACGGCCCTGCTTCTCGCAGGTCAGCGTCCACCGCTCGATCGTGCCGGGCACGGTCTGCGTCCCGGTCACGCGCTCGTCGAGCACGTCCGCGGTGAGCGTGTAGTCCGGCGAGACCGACGCGAAGTTGATCACCCGCAGGACGTAGTCGCCGGCGACGGGGTCCGCCACCTCTGCCTGCTCCTTCTCCCCCGGCGCGTTGCCCGAGCTCGCCACCTCGACGAGCTGGTCGCCCTGCCGGCGGTAGACCTCGAGGTCGAGATCGTCCGGGGTCGTCCAGTCCAGGGTCACCTCGAGACTGTCCGCGCCGGCCGCGACGTCGGCGTCGGTCAGGGTGAACGGGTGGTCCTCGTGGTCGTTCGGGGCGATGGCGCTGCCGTTGTAGGTCTTGCTGCGCGTCGTGAACTCCTCGGTGCTCTCGACGGTGCGCGGCTGGGACACCGGACGGGTCGACGGGTTCACGTGCCAGGTGAAGCGCCCGCCGCGCGAGGAGAAGACCGACTCCAGGTGGTCGCGGACCGAGCCCTCCCAGGTCGGGGTCCGGAAGGTCTTCTCCACGCGCAGCGTCGCGCCCTTCGGGGCGGAGCCGACGATGCGTCCGTGGGACGCGTTGTCGGCGGCGTGCTCCAGGGCGACCAGGTAGGCCGCACGGTTGCCCTTGCCGGCGTACTCCCCCGCGCCGAGGTACTCGTCGACCACCTCGGGGAAGGGCGGGTGGAACTCGTCCGGGCCGATCTCGAAGGTGTAGCCGAAGCCGCCGGTGGCGTTGTAGGACCAGTCCTCGGTGGTGCCGGTGGTGTCGTAGAGCTCCCAGCCGTGGATGTTGCGGTAGCCGTTCTGCGCCGTCATCCGGGCCCCGAGCTGCTTGAGCGCCTCCTCGTCCGGGGCGTCGCCGATGGGGAGGCCGTCCGGTCCTTCCGTGTCGGGGTGCACGCCGTTGGGGCGCAGCACGAGGTTCGAGTAGGTGTGGTTCGAGATCAGCGTGGTGACCTGGCGACTGCTCACCAGGTCGCGGACGTTGAGGATCTCCGGCTCTGAGAACGCGGCCTGGCCGCGGTACGTCGGGTCGGCGAACGTCTCGGAGGCGCCCGGTCCGCCCCAGAAGCCGCCGTAGTTGCGGTTGAGGTCGACGCCGGTCCCGAAGCCGCCGGGGCTGGACAGCGACGCCGCACGGCAGGTGCCGTCCGGGGTGTCCTGCCCGTCGACGACGCGGCAGTTCTTGCGCTTGTAGGCGTTGCCGGGCGTGCCCAGGATCGTGGCGGTGCCCCCGCCGTCGACCTCACGGAGGTCGACCAGCGCACCGTCGGTGCGCGAGAGGTCGAAGCCGTCGACGTTGACGACGGGCACGACGACCACGCGGGCGCGGTCGAGCAGCGCCGTGATCCGCGCGGACCGGCCGTAGCCCTTCGCGAGGTCCACCGCGAACTCCATGGCCAGCTCGCCGGAGGGCCACTCGCGTGCGTGGTGCACGCCGAGCAGGGCGAAGGTCGGGCGGCCGTCGTTCTGCGCCTTGACGTCGCCGGCGATCTCGATGGCCCGGACCGGGCGGCCGTCGAGCGAGGGCCGCTTCAACGTGAAGGTGCGGGCCACGCCGGGACGGTCCTGGGCCAGCTCGGCCATGTCGGTGTTGTAGTCGGCCAGCGTCCGGTACGACGTACGTCCTGACGGCAGCGGCGAGACGTCCGTGGTGGCGGCGTACGACGCGTTCGCCCGGTTGTTCTCCGCCTCGCGGCGCAGCAGGTCGGGGATCCGCACGTCGTAGCCGAACCCGGCGGACTCGAGCGCGGAGAGGTCAGCGGCGTGGTGCAGCACCACCTCGACGTAGTCGTGGCCCGCGTGCTCGGTCAGGTCGAGGCCCAGGGCCTGCAGGCGCTCCTTGTCGGCGCGCGTGGGTGTGTCCACGGTGACCAGGCGCGGAGCGAAGAGCGTGCTGGTCGCCTCCGCCCGGCCGGCCCCGGCTCCTCCCACGGCCGGGACGAGGGCTACCGCAAGGGCAGCGGTGCTGAGGACGGCGAGGACTCGCGCGTGCCGACGGGAACGGGCCATGAGGTTCTCCCTGGTCGAGGTCGTGTGGCACCCCAACGACCGCGGCAGGGAAAGGTCACGTTCAGGACGTTTGTCCGGGCTCCTCGGGGGTACGCCGCTTCGCCGCCTCGCCGACCGGGATCTCCAGCTCGCGCTGACGCGCGACCGCCGCGCCGACCAGGCCGGCGAACAGCGGGTGCGCCCGGGTCGGGCGGGAGCGCAGCTCGGGGTGGGCCTGGGTCGAGACGTAGTACGGGTGGACCTCGCGCGGCAGCTCGACGAACTCGACGAGCTTGTTCTGCGGGCCGATGCCGGAGAACACCAGCCCCGCCTCCGCGAGCCGCTCGGTGTAGGAGGCGTTGACCTCGTAACGGTGGCGGTGGCGCTCGTGGACCGAAGTGGCGCCGTAGGTCTCGGCCACCACGCTGCCTGGCGCCAGGTCCGCGGGGTAGCGCCCGAGGCGCATGGTGCCGCCCAGGTCGCCGGCTCCCTCGACGTACGCCTCCTGCTCGGCCATCGTCGCGATCACCGGCTCCGGGGAGTCGGGGTCGAACTCGGTGGACCCGGCCTTGGTCAGTCCGACGACGTTGCGGGCGTACTCGATGACCATGCACTGCAGACCCAGGCAGATGCCCAGCGTGGGGATGCCGTGGGCGCGCGCGTAGTGGAGCGCGCCGATCTTGCCGTCGATGCCGCGCACCCCGAAGCCGCCGGGGACCAGCACGGCGTCCACCTCGGACAGGTGCCGGGCCGCGCCCTCCGGCGTCTCGCACTCGTCGGAGGGCACCCAGACGATCGTGACGCGTGCCTCGTGGGCGAACCCGCCGGCCCGCAGGGCCTCGGCCACCGACAGGTAGGCGTCGGGCAGGTCGACGTACTTGCCGACGAGGGCGACGCTGACCTCCTCGTTCGGGTGGTGCACCCGTCGCAGCAGGTCGTCCCACCGGGTCCAGTCGACGTCGCGGAACGGCAGGGCCATGCGGCGTACGACGTAGGCGTCGAGGCCCTCGGCGTGCAGGACCTTCGGGATGTCGTAGATCGAGGGGGCGTCGACCGCGGCCACGACGGCCTCGGTGTCGACGTCGCACATCAGCGAGATCTTCCGCTTGATGCTGTCCGAGATCTCCCGGTCCGCGCGGCACACGATGGCGTCGGGCTGGATGCCGATGGACCGCAGCGCGGCCACCGAGTGCTGGGTGGGCTTGGTCTTGAGCTCCCCCGACGGGCCGATGAACGGCACGAGCGAGACGTGGAGGAAGAAGCAGTTGTCGCGCCCGACGTCGTGACGGACCTGGCGGGCGGCCTCGAGGAACGGCAGCGACTCGATGTCGCCCACCGTCCCGCCGATCTCGGTGATCACGACGTCGGCGGTCTCGCCCGACTCGTCGCCGAGGTCGGCCATGGCGCGGATCCGCGCCTTGATCTCGTTGGTGATGTGCGGGATCACCTGCACGGTGTCGCCGAGGTAGTCGCCGCGCCGCTCCTTGGCGATCACGCTCGAGTAGACCTGACCGGTCGTCACGTTGGCGATGCCGTTGAGGTTGGTGTCGAGGAAGCGCTCGTAGTGACCGACGTCGAGGTCGGTCTCGGCGCCGTCGTCGGTGACGAAGACCTCGCCGTGCTGGAACGGGTTCATCGTCCCGGGGTCGACGTTGAGGTAGGGGTCGAGCTTCTGCATCGTCACGCGCAGGCCGCGGGCCTTGAGCAGGCTGCCCAGCGAGGAGGCGGTGAGCCCCTTGCCGAGTGACGAGGCGACCCCGCCGGTCACGAACACGTGCTTGGTGGGCTGCGCAGCGGCCAAGGGAACTCCCGTGGGAAGATGTGCGGCGAGAAACCCTCGCCCGTCCACGGGGTTCTAGGCTAGCAACACTCGGCCCGGTCTGCGGAATCCACGCCCGGGTGTCTCGATTTCCGCCGGCCCGGCACCGGTCGTCAGCCGGGGTCAGCTGCGCGGTCAGCCGCGGTCAGCGCAGCGCGGGCCGGGGACCGTCGGGAGCGCCGGCGGACCCGTAGTGCCCCGAGGGGCCGGGGACGTCCGCGGACAGCGCCAGCACGCTCGCGATCCGACCCGCGACCCGGTCGGCCGCGTCGACGGTCGAGACCGCCGTACGAGCGGCCTCGTCGCTGCGCACCCGCCCCACCAGCCCGTCGGCGGCCCCCGACCCGACGGGACCGGCCAGCACGACCGCGCGCGCCGTCCGGCTCGCCTCGAGCAGCAGGCTCGCCACGATGGTCCCGGCTCCGTCGCGCTCGTCGTCACCGCCGTGCGGCGCCCCCGCGACCGCCACCAGCAGGGAGCCACGCGTGCGGTCGTCGGTGGTCGTGACCAGACCGGCCGTCTCGAGCCCGGCGAGGATGCCCCGCGCGGCGGCGTCGACGGGGGTCCCGGCCCGTTCGGAGGTGAGCGTGGCGCGCGCGAGCAGCCGGCCGACGCGCTCGTAGTCACCGGCGGCGGGGGGCACCCGCACCGCGTCGCCGGCGGTCTCGGCCATCTGGCTGCCCAGCTCACCGACGAGCTGGCGGTTGCCGACGTCGACCAGGCGCCGCTCGACGCGGACCTCCTGCACCACCCGACCGCCCGCGCGGGCGACCATGTCGGCGATGCCCGCCACGGTGTCAGGAGCGGCCCCGGGCAGCGCCAGGAGCGTGACGGTGCGATCGGCCAGGGCGCCGCGGACGAGGCGTCCGCTGACGGAGAGCGCGAAGTCGTCGGCGTACGTCGTCCCGCTCGCCAGGGCGTCGGCGCGGGTCTCGGCCGACTCCAGCCGCCCGTCGTCGGAGGTCGCCGTCCGGGCACCGACATCGGCCCGGACCGGGGCCTGGAGCGGACCCGAGCCGAGAGCGACGCCGACCGCCAGGGCCAGCAGCGCCGCGAGCAGCGTCAGGACGTGGGTGCGCAGCGAGCTCACGGGCCCAGGCTCCCCGGTCGCGCCCCGACCTGGGCGACGACGCCCTGCGCCACCCGGACCAGGTCCTCGGCCCACTCGTGGCCCACCGGGGTCGCTGCCACGGCCGCCGCGAGGGCCAGGACACCGAGGAGCAGTGCGAGCCAGATCTGCCACAAGCCGCACCCGACCGGTGTACAACGCCGGCACCGTCGCGGCCTCGACGACGCGAGGCCCCACCCGCAGGCGGGTGAGGAAGCTGGACGACATGCCCGAACGCTGCTGGTCGAGGAACTCGTCGAGGGTCGCGTGCGATCCCACCGTGACGATCAGCGACGCGCCCTCGTGGTCGGCGACCAGGAGGGCGATGTCCTCCGTGGTGCCGCCGGCCGACATCCGGCGCGCCCGCACACCCAGACGGTCGAGACGCTCGGCGCCGAGCACCCGGTTCGCGGGATCGGCGTGCAGGAGCACCTCGCGGGCCCTCGTCAGGGCGGCGTCGGAGACCATCCGGTGGTGCCCCAGGTCGGCGTCGACCCCCAGCCCGGCCTCTCCGACGACCAGGAGGTCGGGCGTCAGCCCGCGCGCGAGCAGTGCGTCGCCGCCCGCGTCGACCCCGACGAGGACGGGCCGCTGCTCGCGGATGAAGCGGCGCAGACCGTGCAGGTCGCGCTCGTGCTCGAAGTCGCGGACCACCACGACGACCGGGCGGCGTCGCATCCGCGTGCGGATCTCGGGGAACCCGCGGCCGTGCAGGAGGAGGTCCTCCTCGCGTCGCAGCAGCTCGGTGGTGTTGTGGGTGAAGCTGGCCAGCTGCGTCGCCAGGCCGCCGCGGGCGCGCTCCATGGCGGTGAGCACGTCGTCCAGGTCGAGGCGGGTCCCCTGGGCGACGGTCTCGCCCTCGACCAGCACCCGACCGTCGTCGAGACCGACGACGGCGCCGTCCCGGACGGCCGAGAGCACCTCGGGCCCGACGTGCTCGACGAGTGCCACACCGGCGCGCGCGAGGATCTCGGGGCCGAGGCTGGGGTAGCGCCCGGAGATGAACGCCGACACGTTGACCACCGCACAGACGCCCTGGGCGAGGATCGACTCCGCCCCGGCGCGGTCCAGGTCGATGTGGTCCACGACGAGCACGTCGCCGGAGCGCGCGCGACGCAGGGCGACGGGGAGCCGGCGGTCGACGCGGGCCGGGCCCCGAGGGCCGTGGAGGCCGGCGCGACGCGGTGCGAGGACCTGGCGTGAGGGCAGCTTCATGGCTGCCTCATCGTGACACGCGAGGAGGATCGATGCCGGGAGGTCAGGCCTCGGCGCGGGCGGTGTCGAGCAGCTCCCGGGCGTGTGCCGCGGCCGTCTCCGAGCCCTCGAGACCGGCGAGCATCCGCGACAGCTCGCGCACCCGGCCGGCGTCGTCGAGCGAGGTCAGGCCCGAGCGGGTGACGCTGCCCTCGGCGCTCTTGGTGACGACCACGTGCCGGTCCGCGAAGGCGGCCACCTGCGGCAGGTGGGTGACCACGACGACCTGCGCGGAGCGCGCCAGCAGCGCGAGCCGGCGACCCACCTCGACGGCGGCCTTGCCGCCGACCCCCGCGTCCACCTCGTCGAAGACGAAGGTGGGGACCGGGTCGGTGCCGGCCAGCGCGACCTCGAGGCCGAGCATCACCCGGGAGAGCTCGCCGCCGGACGCACCCTTGGCGAGCGGACGAGGCTCCGACCCGACGTTCGCCGCGAGCCGCAGCTCGACCTCGTCGATGCCGTGGCTGCTCATCGTGACGCGCCGCCCGTCGGGAAGGTCGAGGGCATCGCCGCCCTCGCCCCGCTCGGCCGCCACCTCGTGCTGCCGGACGGCCACCGTGAGGACGGCGTGCGGCATGGCCAGGGCGGTCAGCTCGTCGGTCACCACCTCGCCCAGGCGTCCGGCCGTCTCCTGGCGCAGCCGGGACAGCTCGACGCCGATCCGCGCGAGCTCGGCCCGGATCGCGCCGCACCGCTCCCTGAGCTGCTCGATGCGTCCGTCGGTGTCGTCGAGGTCGGTGAGCCGCTCGGCCGAGGTCCGCGCCCAGGACAGCACCTCGTCGACGGAGTCGCCGTACTTCCGGGTGAGGGCGAGCAGCGACGAGCGCCGCTCGGACACCGCGGACAGGCGCGCGGGGTCGGTCTCCAGCCCGGTGGCGTACGACGCGACGTCGGCGGCGAGGTCGGACAGGACGTAGCTGAGCTCGGCGAGGCGGTCGGCCAGCGCCGCCGCCTCCGGGTCGTGCTCGCGCACCCCGTCCAGCTGGTGCCGGGCCGTGGCGACCGCACCCAGGGCGTCGGGGTCGTCCTCGTCGGAGGACAGCGCGGCGCGCGCCTGCTCGGCCGCCACCCGCAGCGTGTCGGCGAAGCCGAGGCGCGACTCCTCCGCCGCGAGCTGGGTGTCCTCCCCCGGTTGCGGGTCGACCGCCTCGATCTCCTCGAGGCCGAAGCGCAGCAGGTCGGCCTCGCGGGCGCGCTCGCGCGCGGTGGCGACGACCTCGGCGAGCTCGGCCTCGCAGGCGCGCAGGGCGGCGTGGCCGGCAGCGAAGCGGTCGCGCAGCGCCGTGACGGCCTCCCCGGCGAACCGGTCGAGGGCGTTGCGCTGCGCCGACGCGCGCAGCAGACGGTGCTGGTCGGACTGACCGTGGACGGCGACGAGGGACTCGGCGAGCTGGCCCAGCAGAGCGGCCGGGACCCCTGCCCCACCGGCGAACGCCCGCGAGCGACCCTCGGCGGAGACCTGGCGTCCCAGCAGCAGCCGGCCCTCCTCGAGCTCGCCGCCCGCGTCCTCGACCACCTCGGCCAGCCCGGCCACGTCGCCCGCGTCCACGACGCCCTCGACGGAGGCGCGTGCCGACCCGGTGCGGACCGCCCCGGGATCGGCGCGGCCCCCCATCAGCAGGCCCAGGGCGGTGACGACCATGGTCTTGCCCGCGCCGGTCTCACCGGTCACCGCGGTGAAGCCGGGGCCCAGCTCGAGGACGGACTCCTCGATGACACCGAGGGCCTTGATCCGGATCTCCTCAAGCATCGGTGCCGCCCTCGCGCCACCGCCGCTCGGCGGCACCCCGCCAGCCACTCACCGGCAGACCGAACTTCGCGACGAGGCGGTCGGTGAACGGGGCCTCGTGCAGGCGAGCGAGGCGGATCGGGGTGTGGCCGCGTCGGACCTCGATGCGGGAGCCCGGGGCGAGCTCGACGGTGCGGCGACCGTCGCACCACAGCACGCCGGCCGCGCCCGTGCCGGCGATGACCTCGACGGCCAGGACGGAGGTGGGGGCGACCACCAGGGGACGCGCGAAGAGGGCGTGCGCCGAGATCGGGACCATGAGCAGCGCCTCGACCTCCGGCCACACCACCGGGCCACCCGCCGAGAAGTTGTACGCCGTGGAGCCGGTCGGGGTGGCGCACACGACGCCGTCGCAGCCCCAGCGGCTGAGGGGACGACCGTCGACCTCGACGACGACCTCCAGCATGCGCTCGCGAGCGGCCTTCTCCACGCTGGCCTCGTTGAGGGCCCACGTCGAGGCGACCTGCTCCTTGCCCTCGAAGATGGCGACGTCCAGGGTCAGACGCTCCTCGGACCGGTAGGTCCGCCCCACGATCGCCGCGATCGTGTGGTCGATGTCCTCCGGCTCGGCCTCGGCGAGGAAGCCGACGTGACCGAGGTTGACGCCCAGCAGCGGGGTGCCGCAGTCGCGCGCGAGCTCGGCCGCCCGCAGGATCGTCCCGTCCCCGCCGATCACCATGACCAGCTCGGCAGCCGAGCAGGCTCGAGCCCCGTCGGTGACCGCCTGCACGAGGGCCGGGTCCGGGAGGCCGAGGGAGCGGGCATCCTCCTCGAGCATGGACACGGCGATGCCGTGCGCGCCCAGGGCGGTGCACATCTGGGTGGCGACCTCGCGGGCGTTGACGCGCCGGGTGTTGACGACGAGGAAGACGCTCCGGTCGGGGGGCTCGGAGGTCGTCACGGGCCCACCCTCTCATCCGGTGCCGACACGGGCGGCGAGGACGACCTCGGCGGCTCGGGCGGCGCGAGGGCACCGGGACCCTCCCCGTCCACGGCCGCGAGCACGTCGGCCTCCGTCAGGCGCGCGGGGCCGTGGCGCAGCCACAGGAAGAACTCGACGTTGCCCGAGGGGCCGGGCAGCGGGCTCCGGGCGACTGCCACCGCTCCCCACCCGCGGTCCGCGGCCGCAGCAGCGACGGCAGACACCGCGTCGGCCCGCAGGGCGGGGTCGCGGACCACGCCTCCCTTGCCCAGGCGTTCCTTGCCGACCTCGAACTGCGGCTTGACCATGAGGGCGAGGTCGCCGTCGAGGCGGGTCACCGCGACGAGCGCGTCCAGCACCAGCCGCAGCGAGATGAAGGAGAGGTCGCCGACCACGAGGTCGACCGGACCACCGATCACCGCCGGGTCGAGCTCGCGCACGTTGGTGCGGTCCACCACCGTCACGCGGTCGTCGGTGCGCAACGACCAGGCCAGCTGCCCGTAGCCGACGTCGACGGCGAGGACCTCCGCAGCCCCGGCGCGCAGCAGCACGTCGGTGAAGCCGCCGGTCGACGCCCCGGCGTCCAGGCAGCGACGACCCTCGACCCGCAGTCCCTGGGGGCCGAACACGGCCAGGGCGCCGGCGAGCTTGTGGCCGCCGCGGGAGACGTAGTCCGGCCCCGAGGACACCTCACGGACCACCAGGGCGACGTCGGTGGTCACCCCAGTCGCGGGCTTGCCGGCCACCACGCCGGACACGGTCACGCGTCCGGACTCCACCAGCTCGCGGGCGTGGTCGCGCGAGCGCGCCAGCCCGCGTCGCACCAGCTCCTGGTCCAGCCGTAGTCGGCGGGCCGCCATCAGGCCGACCTCACACGGTGCGCCTCAGCGACCCGGGGTCGCCGAGGCGCCCGCGTCGTCCAGGGTCGAGCGGAGCTGGGCGATGGCGGTCTCGAAGACGGCCACGTGCTCGGAGACCGGGCTGGTGTCGAGCGGCGCCAGGGAGGCCAGCACGGCGTCGACGCGTGGGTCACCGGTGCTGGTGGTCTCGCTCATGGTGCCTCCAGGGTCGGGCGACGGGTCCGGTGACGGACACGCGCCGCCGGCGGGCGTCCGCTTCGCGGCCACGCTACCCGCTCAGGTGGGCGGCTCCAGGTCGGACACGTCGACGGTCTCGCCCGTCTCGTCGAGGTGGCGCCACGCCGCGCACGCGGCCGCCCGCCACCAGTCCGACGTCTCACCTCCACCTTCGAGGCGAAGGTTCCCGCCCCTCACCGAGGCCTCCCAACCGCCGACCGAGACGCGGTCTGCACCTGCCACGACCGCGCGGTGCTCGTGGTTGAGTCCCGCGAGGTCCGGCGCCAGGTACGTCGGACGCGACCCCGGTCCCGCCGCCACCAGCTCGGGCAGGCCGGTGACCCCGGTGAGCACCAGGATGCTGTCGAGCCCGGCGTTGACGGCGCCCTCGATGTCGGTGTCGAGACGGTCCCCCACCACCAGCGGCCGCTCGCCACCGACACGGCGTACGGACTCCTCGAACAGCGGCGGCCGGGGCTTGCCCGCCACCTCGGGCTCGACGCCTGCGAACTCCTGCACCGCGAGGACCAGGATGCCGTTGCCCGGGCCCGGACCTTTCGGCGTCGGCACCGATCGGTCCGTGTTCGACGCCACCCACGGCAGACCACCGGCCACGAGGATGGCCCCGTCCATGACCCGGCGCCACGGCAGGTCGGCGTTGAAGCCCGACACGACGGCGACGGGATCGTCCTCGGCCGAGGTGACCGGGCGCAGGCCCACCTCCTCGAGCGCCTCCACCAGCCCCTCGCCCCCGATGACGAAGACGGCGGCGCCGTGGTCGAGCCGCTCACCGAGAAGGCGCGCGGCCGCCTGCGCGGAGGTGACGACGTCCTCGTCCTCGGCCGGGACGCCGAGCTCGCGCAGGTGCTCGGCCGACCCGTGCCGGCGGACGTGAGGCGTTGTTGGTGACGTAGGCCAACCTCATGCCGGCGTCGGCGGCCGCAGCGAGGTGCTCCGGCGCTCCCGGCACGGCGTCGGGCCCGACGTAGACCACGCCGTCGAGGTCGAGCAGCGCGAGGTCGTAGGCCGAGGACAGCGGCTGGTCGCAGGCTCCCAGCAGGCGCTCAGCACTGCGGTCTCCGTCCCCGCTCGGCGGGGGGGCACTGTCGTTGCTCGTCTCACGTCTCGCCATGAGGCGAAGCGTGTCACAGCTCAGGAAGACGCCCGGCGGGACAGGCGCTTGGCCCGCAGCACCTCGACCTCGAGCCGGGTGCTGGTGCCCTGGCCGGCGCGGTAGAAGCGGCGACGGAGCGCACCGACCACCTCCACCTCGTCGCCCAGCCGCCACGAGCCGACCGTGCGGCGGACACCCGCCCCCCACGCCGTGCAGTCGAGCCAGTCCACGGTCTGCCGCGATCCCGACGTCATGGCGGTCCGCGTGCGCGCCACGGTGACCCGGAAGGTGACGATCACGCTGCCGCTGGGCAGCTCTCGCGCGCTCGGGCGCCGTGGACACCCGTCCGCGCAGCAGTCACCTGGTTGTCGTCGTTCGCTCCCGGCTCGCGGGCCGACGTCCGTCTCCTGGGTCATCGCTGACCACCTCCTGGCCCCACCCTCCGTGCCGACGGGCGACCGTGGGGCGCCGACGGTCAGGATCGGGGAGAACGGACGGGTCACCGCGGTCCTGGGGACGACGTCCGGCCTCGAGGCGCGGGAGGGCGCAGGCCGGGCGCGACCGCTCAGTCGTCCGCGCCGGCTCCTGCCGCCTCGAGCTCCGCGATCCGGTCCTCGGCGTCGGTGATCTCGTTGCCGTCGATGCCGACGGTGCGGTGGAACCACTCGAGCGCCTCGTCCGGGCGCCCGGCGGCCGCCAGCGTGTGCGCGTAGGCGTACCGGAGGCGGACCAGCCAGTCCTCGCGCGTGACCGAGCGCAACGGCGCGCGCTCGAGGGTGCGCAGCGCGCCAGCGGTCTCGCCGAGGTCGAGCCGTGCCCCGGCCTCCACGATCGTCATCTCGATCCGCAGCGCCTGGGAGAGCTTCTCGACCGACGGGTTGGCGGCCAGGGCCAGCGCACGCTCGGGCCGGCCCAGCGCACGCTCACAGTCGGCCATGACCGGCAGGTAGTCGGTGGCGGCGTTCATCCGCTTCGCGGCCTTGAGCTCGGCCAACGCCTCGGCGAAGTGGCCGGCGGCGTAGGCGGTCTCCCCCACGGCCTCGCGCACGACCGCGACCCGGGCGGCGCGCGCACGTGCCGCCAGGGCGTGCTGGTACGCCGTCTCCGGGTCCTCGTCGACGAGAGCACCCGCAGCGGCCAGGTGACGGGCGACCCGCGCCGCCAGCTTCTCGGGCAGACCCGACAGCTGGTCGAGCACCGACCGGTCGAGCTCCTTGCCCGTGATCTCCTCGGGCAGGTCGGGACCGTCGTAGACCGACTGGTCCACCGTGCGCTCGCCGCGGGTCTCGCGGCTCCGGCGGTCGTCGCGCCGGTCGGTCCTGCCGCCGCCGCGGCGGTCCTCACCGCGCGTCGGGACGGGCGTTGCGGTCGGGCCGACCGTCGCGCTGGCTCCCCCGACGACCGGCTCCGCGGACGCCCGGCTTGCCCGCGCCGTCGGGTCGTCCCGAGCCGCGCCGTGGACGTTGTCCGATGAGGCCGACATCTGTTCGTGCCTTCCGTGCTGTGGAGGGTGAAAAATGCGTAAGGGCCACCCGAAGGTGGCCCTTACAAAGAATATGTCCGGCGACGTCCTACTCTCCCACAAGTTCTCACTTGCAGTACCATCGGCGCTGAAAGGCTTAACTTCCGGGTTCGGAATGGAGCCGGGTGTTTCCCTTTCGCTATGGCCGCCGAAACTCTATGGAGTTATCAGTGTGACCTTCTACGACCGACCGCCCCTCAGCGAGGAAGTCGATCGAGGTCCCCGACCGTAACTCGGGAACCACACAGTGGACGCGTGCATTACTTTTTGTAGAGAAGACAAGCCCTCGGCCTATTAGTACCGGTCGGCTCCGTGCATTACTGTCTTCTACCTCCGGCCTATCAACCCAGTCATCTACTGGGGGCCTTACCCGGTTACCCGGTGGGAAACCTCATCTTGAAACGAGCTTCCCGCTTAGATGCTTTCAGCGGTTATCTCTTCCGAACGTAGCTAACCAGCCGTGCTCTTGGCAGAACAACTGGCACACCAGAGGTTCGTCCATCCCGGTCCTCTCGTACTAGGGACAGCCTTTCTCAAGTTTCCTGCGCGCGCGGCGGATAGGGACCGAACTGTCTCACGACGTTCTAAACCCAGCTCGCGTGCCGCTTTAATGGGCGAACAGCCCAACCCTTGGGACCTACTCCAGCCCCAGGATGCGACGAGCCGACATCGAGGTGCCAAACCATCCCGTCGATATGGACTCTTGGGGAAGATCAGCCTGTTATCCCCGGGGTACCTTTTATCCGTTGAGCGACGCCGCTTCCACATGCCAGCGCCGGATCACTAGTTCCGACTTTCGTCCCTGCTCGAGTTGTCACTCTCACAGTCAAGCTCCCTTGTGCACTTACACTCGAAACCTGATTGCCAACCAGGCTGAGGGAACCTTTGAGCGCCTCCGTTACATTTTAGGAGGCAACCGCCCCAGTTAAACTACCCATCAGGCACTGTCCCTGATCCGGATTACGGACCTAGGTTAGATATCTAGTACGACCAGAGTGGTATTTCAACGTTGACTCCACAACCACTGGCGTGGCCGCTTCACAGTCTCCCACCTATCCTACACAAGCCGAACCAAACACCAATACCAAACTATAGTAAAGGTCCCGGGGTCTTTCCGTCCTGCCGCGCGTAACGAGCATCTTTACTCGTAGTGCAATTTCGCCGAGTCCATGGTTGAGACAGCGCCCAAGTCGTTACTCCATTCGTGCAGGTCGGAACTTACCCGACAAGGAATTTCGCTACCTTAGGATGGTTATAGTTACCACCGCCGTTTACTGGGGCTTAAGTTCTGCGCTTCGCCAATAAATTGACTAACACGTCCCCTTAACCTTCCAGCACCGGGCAGGAGTCAGTCCGTATACATCGTCTTGCGACTTAGCACGGACCTGTGTTTTTAGTAAACAGTCGCTTGGGCCTGGTCTCTGCGGCCATCATCGCTTCCTCACGCAAGGTGATTGACGAATCCGGCCCCCCTTCTCCCGAAGTTACGGGGGCATTTTGCCGAGTTCCTTAACCATGGTTCACTCGATCGCCTTAGTATTCTCTACCTGATCACCTGAGTCGGTTTGGGGTACGGGCGGCTCGCAGCTCGCTAGAGGTTTTTCTCGACAGCATAGGATCATCCACGTTTCCCTTAAAGGTACGCGCTTTCGACTCTCAGGCACATGAGACACGGATTTGCCTATGTCTCGCCCTACAGCCTTGGCCACGGTCTACCATCGCCGCGGTTGGACTACCTTCCTGTGTCACCCCATCGCTTGACTACTACTGATTCGGGTCGTGCGCTCCATCGACACCTCTCCCGAAGGAGATGGCGCGATTTCGGGCACTTAGCATCATCAGGTTCGTCATGGGCGCTGCTTCGCCGGTACGGGAATATCAACCCGTTGTCCATCGACTACGCCTGTCGGCCTCGCCTTAGGTCCCGACTTACCCAGGGCAGATTAGCTTGACCCTGGAACCCTTGATCATTCGGCGGAAGAGTTTCTCACTCTTCTTTCGCTACTCATGCCTGCATTCTCACTCGTATGGCGTCCACGGCTGGTTCACACCGCCGCTTCTCTCGCCATACGACGCTCCCCTACCAATCCACACTCCTGGACCCAGTCGCGAGGACGGGCCGAGATATATGTGTGAATTCCATAGCTTCGGTGGATAACTTGAGCCCCGCTACATTGTCGGCGCGGAATCACTTGACCAGTGAGCTATTACGCACTCTTTCAAGGGTGGCTGCTTCTAAGCCAACCTCCTGGTTGTCTCTGCGACTCCACATCCTTTTCCACTTAGTTATCGCTTAGGGACCTTAGCTGATGGTCTGGGCTGTTTCCCTCTCGACTACGGAGCTTATCCCCCGCAGTCTCACTGCCGCACTCTCACTTACCGGCATTCGGAGTTTGGTTGACGTCAGTAACCTTGTCGGGCCCATTAGCCATCCAGTGCTCTACCTCCGGTAAGAAACATGCGACGCTGCACCTAAATGCATTTCGGGGAGAACCAGCTATCACGGAGTTTGATTGGCCTTTCACCCCTATCCACAGGTCATCCCCTCAGTTTTCAACCTAAGTGGGTTCGGTCCTCCACGCGGTCTTACCCGCGCTTCAACCTGCCCATGGATAGATCACTCCGCTTCGGGTCTTGATCGTGCGACTCAATCGCCCTATTCGGACTCGCTTTCGCTACGGCTGCCCCACACGGGTTAACCTCGCCACACAACGCAAACTCGCAGGCTCATTCTTCAAAAGGCACGCTGTCACCCGTCACAAGGACGAGCTCCAACGGATTGTAGGCACATGGTTTCAGGTACTATTTCACTCCCCGCCAGGGGTACTTT
This sequence comes from uncultured Actinomycetota bacterium, assembly GCA_963721555.1. GTDB lineage: Bacteria > Actinomycetota > Actinomycetes > Propionibacteriales > Nocardioidaceae > Marmoricola_A. The sequence goes on from CAVRJU010000009.1 coordinate 1,380,380, forward strand.
TCACCTTTCCCTCACGGTACTTGTCCGCTATCGGTCACCAAGGAGTATTTAGGCTTAACGGGTGGTCCCGCCAGATTCACACGGAATTTCAGGGGTTCCGTGTTACTTGGGGTGACGTCGCAGAGCCATCGTCTTACGTGTACGGGGGTATCACCCTCTACGCCGGGACTTTCCAGTCCGCTTCAACTTCAACGATGGTTTCTTACTCTGTGCTGGATCGGCAGATCCGGCTCGACGGCCCCACAACCCCTCATACGCAACGCCTGCCGGCTATCACACGTATGAGGTTTGGCCTCTTCCGATTTCGCTCGCCACTACTCTCGGAATCACTGTTGTTTTCTCTTCCTGTGGGTACTGAGATGTTTCACTTCCCCACGTTCCCTCCAACTACCCTATGTGTTCAGGTAGAGGTAACTGGACATGACTCCAGCTGGGTTTCCCCATTCGGAAATCCCCGGATCACAGCTTGATTGCCAACTTCCCGGGGCTTATCGCAGGCTTCTACGTCCTTCATCGGCTCTTGGTGCCAAGGCATCCACCATGTGCCCTTAGTAGCTTGTCATTCACTACTAAAGATGCTCGCGTCCACTGTGTAGTTCTCAAATTACGGGCGGAACCGCACTCGAACCCGCGCTGACGACGTCGAAACGACGCAGTTCGCGGGAGATACGGCCCAAGAGAGGTCGATTACTCGATCCCTCAGGACTCAACAGTGTGCCTGAAACCGCCGCACCCTCACACCAGCTTTCCACTCCGCCGAAGCGGTTGTACTGACTCGAGCTCGAGCACGACGATGCCAAATAATCGACGTTCCACTAGTGAGCTGCCGGACCGCAGGACGTTCGCCTGCGCAATCCGACGATGGACGACCCACCCGGAGGTGGCTCGCCAAGTGCTCCTTAGAAAGGAGGTGATCCAGCCGCACCTTCCGGTACGGCTACCTTGTTACGACTTCGTCCCAATCGCCAGCCCCACCTTCGACGGCTCCCTCCACAAGGGTTGGGCCACCGGCTTCGGGTGTTGCCGACTTTCGTGACGTGACGGGCGGTGTGTACAAGGCCCGGGAACGTATTCACCGCAGCGTTGCTGATCTGCGATTACTAGCGACTCCGACTTCATGGGGTCGAGTTGCAGACCCCAATCCGAACTGAGACCGGCTTTTTGGGATTCGCTCCATCTTGCGATATCGCAGCCCTTTGTACCGGCCATTGTAGCATGCGTGAAGCCCTGGACATAAGGGGCATGATGACTTGACGTCATCCCCACCTTCCTCCGAGTTGACCCCGGCAGTCTCTTATGAGTCCCCACCATTACGTGCTGGCAACATAAGACGAGGGTTGCGCTCGTTGCGGGACTTAACCCAACATCTCACGACACGAGCTGACGACAGCCATGCACCACCTGTATACCGACTAAAAGGGGCCATATCTCTATGGCTTTCCGGTATATGTCAAACCCAGGTAAGGTTCTTCGCGTTGCATCGAATTAATCCGCATGCTCCGCCGCTTGTGCGGGCCCCCGTCAATTCCTTTGAGTTTTAGCCTTGCGGCCGTACTCCCCAGGCGGGGCGCTTAATGCGTTAGCTGCGGCACGGAACTCGTGGAATGAGTCCCACACCTAGCGCCCAACGTTTACGGTGTGGACTACCAGGGTATCTAATCCTGTTCGCTCCCCACACTTTCGCTCCTCAGCGTCAGGTAATGCCCAGAGAACCGCCTTCGCCACTGGTGTTCCTCCTGATATCTGCGCATTTCACCGCTACACCAGGAATTCCGTTCTCCCCTGCATACCTCTAGTCTGCCCGTATCGGAAGCAGGCTCAGGGTTAAGCCCTGAGTTTTCACTCCCGACGCGACAGACCGCCTACGAGCCCTTTACGCCCAATAATTCCGGACAACGCTCGCACCCTACGTATTACCGCGGCTGCTGGCACGTAGTTGGCCGGTGCTTCTTCTGCGCCTACCGTCACTTTCGCTTCGTCGGCGCTGAAAGAGGTTTACAACCCGAAGGCCGTCATCCCTCACGCGGCGTTGCTGGATCAGGCTTTCGCCCATTGTCCAATATTCCCCACTGCTGCCTCCCGTAGGAGTCTGGGCCGTGTCTCAGTCCCAGTGTGGCCGGTCACCCTCTCAGGCCGGCTACCCGTCGAAGCCTTGGTGGGCCATTACCCCACCAACAAGCTGATAGGCCGCGAGCTCATCCATCACCGCCGGAACTTTCCACCACCGTCAGATGCCTGAAGTGGTTGTATTCGGTATTAGCTTCGGTTTCCCGAAGTTATCCCGAAGTGATGGGCAGATTGCTCACGTGTTACTCACCCGTTCGCCGCTCGTGTACTCCCGAAGGAGCCTTACCGCTCGACTTGCATGTGTTAAGCACGCCGCCAGCGTTCGTCCTGAGCCAGGATCAAACTCTCCGTTGAAATCTCGTGATGGCCACCCGAGGGTGGATTCATCAACTCGATAGGAGTATCCCGGCAAGAGTGGCCCCGAGCAGTGCTCGGAACCGGTCTTACCAAAGGAACCGTCGACAGACATCAAGAACCGGACCGAAGTCCGATCTCGTAGCCTGCCGACGGGGCGTTACAAATTAATTCGTCGACTTTTGGCACACTGTTGAGTTCTCAAGGATCAAGCGCACTCCGGTGCTCAGCCTCTCGGCCTCGCCCCCGGGGCAACCTGGTCAAACTTACCGGTCCGGATCGGGCCCGTCAAATCGGGCTCCGGCGGTGCCGGTCCCTCGCACGCCGCTTGCTTCTACCGTGTCCGAGCCGCCCTGGGGCGTGCCGGTCACGATCTGAAGCGGAGAGGTGAGGTGCCGCTCCCGGGGCCGGCCGCCCGGCCGTCTGGCCTTGCGTCCCGCCGCTCCCTGGCGACATGGAAGACATTAGGGCTCGCCCGCGGCACTGGTCAAATCGAGTCCCCGTGGCCACGATCACAGGTCGTCGCGGGCCGTTCGGGTCGGTCCGGGGACGGCTCGCGTGGTATCGCGGAGCAGGTCGAGCGGCACGCCGGACCAGCCGGCAGCGCCGGCGAGCGTGAGTGCTTCCCGGAGGTCCTCCGTCACTGCTCCCAGCACGTGGCGCACCCCGTCGTACCCGTCAGCGGCCAGCCCCCAGAGCACCGGACGGCCGAGGAAGACGGCGTCGGCGCCCAGTCCGCGCGCCACGAGTGCGTCGAGCCCGGAGCGGATGCCTCCGTCGGCGTACACCTCAGCGCCGTCTCCCCCGCTGCCGCCGCTGGTCGCCACCTCGGCGGCGATCTCTTCCAGCACATCGGCGACAGCCACGGCTCGGTCGAGCTGGCGTCCGCCGTGGTTGGACACCCACACCGCACGTGCGCCCGCGTCGACGGCGCGGCGTGCGTCGGCCGGGTGCAGCACCCCCTTGACGACGACCGGGACCCCGAACCGCCCGGCCAGCCAGGCGACGTCCTGCGGACCGAGGTCGCGCGCCTTCTCGGCACCGTCCTCGGTGAAGTTGCTCCGCACCCAGGACGGGTCGACCACGTCCCACACCGAACGAGCCCCGTCCTCCTTGCGCGCCACCACGGGGGTGTCCGCCGTCAGCACGACCGCCCGCGCCCCGGCGTCGACGGCGCGCTGCACGACGTCGGTGGTGCGTGTCCGGTCGGAGGTGACGTAGAGCTGCAGCCACCAGTCGACGCCGGTCGCCGCCACCTCCTCGAACGTCGAGCCCGCATTGCTCGAGAGCACCAGGAGCGATCCCTCCGCGGCGGCCGCCCGGGCCGTCGCCACCTCGCCGTCGGGGTGCGCGGCGCGCTGGAGGGTGGTCGGAGCGATGCCGATCGGGGTCGACACGTCCGTCCCGAGCAGGGTCGTCGTCAGGTCCACGTGCGTGACGTCGCGCAGGACCCGCGGCACCAGGCGGTGCCTCGACCACGCGCTCTCGGCCTCGGCAGCGCTGAGCCCCGCGCCGGCTCCCTGCGCGAAGTAGCGGTGGACCTCCTCGGGCAGCCGGGTCCGGGCACGGTCCTCGAGATCACGCAGTGGCGACAGGGGCACGACGGACTCCTCGAGGCTGCTCGGCACCCGTGGGTGCGGCCCGGCCACCCGGCCGGGCGGGACGGTTCACACCGGACGTACGCCGGCGAAGCTCTTCTTCCCTCGGCGGAGCACCCACCAGCCGCCCGCCACCAGGTCGCCGTCGCCCGGGCGGAGGTCGGGATCGGTCACCCGCTCGTTGTTGAGGTAGGCCCCTCCCTCGCCGACCGTGCGACGTGCCGCGCCCCGGCTCTCGGACAGACCGGACGCGACCAGGAGGTCGACGACGGTCGGCTCGGAGCTGCGGGCGACCTCGGCGCCGCCGGCCTCGCGCAGAGCCGCTCCCAGCGTCGCGGCGTCGAGGGTCGTCAGGTCGCCGCCGCCGAACAGGGCGGCAGCGGCCGCCTTGATGCGCTCGGTCTCCTCGGGACCGTGCACGGTGGAGGTCACCTCGTGGGCCAACGTCTTCTGCCCTGCGCGCAGGAACGGCTTGTCGGCCGTCTGCTGCTCGATCTCCTCGATCTCCTCGTGCGAGAGGAACGTGAAGACTCTCAGGAGCTCGCCCACCTTGGCGTCCTCGACGTTCAGCCAGAACTGGTAGAAGGCGTAGGGCGACATCATCTCCGGGTCAAGCCAGAGCGCTCCCCCCTCGGTCTTGCCGTACTTCGTGCCGTCGGCCCGGGTCATCAGTGGCGTCGCGAAGGCATGGACCCGCGCGCTCTCGGACCGCCGGATCAGCTCGACACCGCCGGTCAGGTTGCCCCACTGGTCGGATCCGCCGAACTGGAGCCGCACGTCGTGGCTGCGGAACAGCTCGAGGAAGTCCAGGGACTGCAGGAGGACGTAGCTGAACTCGGTGAACGAGATGCCCGACTCGAGCCGGGACCGCACGACCTCGCGGGCCAGCATCCGGTTGACCGGGAAGTGCTTGCCGACGTCACGCAGGAAGTCGAGGGTCGACAGGTTGGCCGTCCACTCGTAGTTGTTGACCATGGTCGCGGCGTTCTCGCCCTCGAAGGACAGGAAGGGCTCGATCTGGCCGCGCACCCGCCCCACCCACTCCTGGACGGTCTCGGCCGGGTTCATCGTGCGCTCGCCGGACTCCTTGGGGTCGCCGATCATCCCGGTCGCCCCACCCACGAGGGCGTAGGGCACGTGTCCCGCCTCCTGCAGCCGGCGAGCGGTCAGCACCTGGACCAGGTGGCCCATGTGCAGGCTCGGCGCCGTCGGGTCGAAGCCCACGTAGAACCGCACCGGACCGGCGTCCATCTCCTCGCGCAGGGCTTCGAGGTCGGTGGAGTGGGCGATGAGACCGCGCCACACGAGGTCGTCGAGCAGGTGCTGCTGGGACACGGACCAGCCTCTCGGTCGCTGGGTCATGACCGTCACGACCCCGCCCTAGCCTGCCGCATCACCGCCGCTGGGGCCGAACCGCGTCTCAGCCGAAGAGGGTCGTGGTCTTCCGTGCGGTCTCGATGAGGCCGTAGAGCAGTGGCCCGCCCACGACGACCCATGCGATGGCGGCCAGGACCGGGTTCTTGCTGCGGGTGCTCTCCTGGGTGGTGAGCCGGTCGTCGCCGTCGGCGTGATCGTCGTGCCCCGCTCGGTCGGCCTCCTGGAACTTCTCCGCAACCGGCCGCACGAGGAGGTTGGCCACGAAGCCGACGGCCAGGATCGCCACCATCGTGAAGAAGGCGGGCCGGTAGGCGTCGGCCGTGAGCTCGCCGGGAGTGCCCTCGGCGTCCAGGAAGCCGTTGATGATGAGCGGACCGACGACGCCGGCCGCGGCCCAGGCCGTCAGCAGCCGACCGTGGATGGCGCCGACCTGCAGCGTGCCGAACAGGTCCTTGAGGTACGCCGGGATCGTGGCGAACCCGCCGCCGTAGAAGGAGATGATCACGCCGGCGATGAGCACGAAGACCAGGGTCGAGGAGCCTCCGACGACAGCCAGCGCCGCGTAGAGCAGAGTCCCGAGCCCCAGGTAGACCATGTAGATGACCTTGCGGCCGACGACGTCGGAGGTCGACGACCACACGAAGCGGCCCAGCATGTTGCACACCGACAGGAGGCCGACGAATCCCGCGGCCGCCGCCGAGGAGACGCTGGTGTCGCTGCCCTCCCGGAAGAAGTCCTGGATCATCAGCGACGCCTGCTCGAGGATCCCGATCCCGGCCGTGACGTTGCAGAACAGCACGGTCCACAGCAGCCAGAACTGCGGCGTGCGCATCGCGGTGTTGACGGTGACCGACGCGGTCGTCTTCATCGCGTCCTTCTCGTCGTCATTCGGCGACCAGCCCTCGGGCTTCCAGTCGTCGGCCGGCACCTTGACCAGGTAGGCGCCGAACAGCATCACCGCCAGGTAGACCACGCCGAGCACGAGGAACAGGCTCGCCACGGCCGAACCGTTGGCGACGGACGTGAGGTCGGCGGGGTCGAAGTCGTCGTCGAAGAAGGCGAGCAGCTTGCCGCTCACGGCCGAGGCGACCAGCGCGCCGCCGCCGAAGCCCATGATGGCGAGCCCGGTGGCCAGGCCGGGGCGGTCGGGGAACCACTTCATGAGCGTGGAGACCGGGGAGATGTAGCCGATGCCCAGGCCGATGCCGCCGATGACGCCGTACCCGAGGTAGACCAGCCAGAGCTGGGTCGTGGCGATGCCGGCGCTGCCGATCAGCAGGCCGGAGGACCAGCACACCGCGGAGGCGACCATCGCTCGGCGCGGACCGCCGCTGTCGACCCAGGTGCCGAAGAGGGCGGCCGAGAGGCCGAGCATCACGATCGCGATCGAGAAGATGAACCCGATCCTCGTCAGGCTCGGTGTCGAAGTGCGCGACCAGCGAGGCCTTGTACACGCTCGTGGCGTAGACCTGCCCGATGCAGAGGTGGATCGGCGAGCGCCGCCGGGGGATGAGCCAACGGTTGTAACCCGCCGGAGCGACGGTCTTCTCCCGAGCGAGCACGTCGATCGCCATGAAATCTCCTGGTCTGGGCACAGTGACACCCCAGGCATGCCCGTTGAACGCGGTTCAAAACCTGGACGCCGTCGCGCCCGCTCCCCGGTCAGCGCCCGGGTCGCACCACGATCTTCCCGACGTGGTCGCGGGTGGCCAGCTCGGCGTGGGCTTCGTGGATCTGCTCGAGGTCGTAGCTCCGCGAGACGCGTGGCGACAGCGACCCGGCCCGCGCCTCCTCGGCGAGGGCCGCGAAGTGGGCGGCGGTGTGCATCGTCGAGCCGACGAGGCGCCGGTTGCCGAGGTAGAGCCGCCGGAGGTCGAGCCGGACGACGGGGTCGGCAACTGCGCCAGCCACCACCCAACGTCCGCCCACCCGCACCTGCGGGAGCAGCGCGTCGACCTGGGGACCGGCTACCACGTCGATCACGGCGTCGATCCCGTCGGGGGCCGCCTGGGCCAGTCCCTCACCGCCGCGCGGGACCACCGCGTCCGCACCGGCGTTCGTGACCAGCGCCTCCTTGCCCGCAGCTCGTCTGCGCCACGACCCGGCAGCCCCGCGCCGCGGCCAGCTGGACGGCGGCGAGCCCCACGCCCCCGGACGCACCGGTCACCAGCAGGGTCTCCCCTGCGACGACCTCCCCGCGCTCCAGCATGCCCATCGCGGTGCCGTAGGCGATCGGGAGGCAGGCCAGCTCCGCGTCGGACAGTGGCGAGTCCGACATGTCGTGGACGTGGTCGGCGTCGACGACCACGAGCTCGGCGAAGCCTCCGTCGTGCTCGCTGCCCAGCACCGCCACGAGGCGCGGCTCGCGCCGCGGCCCCCCGTCGTCGGCGCCGGGGACGTCGAACGTCGCCGGGTCGACGAGCACCCGTCGCCCCACGAGGGCGACGTCGACGCCTCCACCGACGCCCTCGACCGTGCCTGCGACGTCGGCACCCTGGATGCGCGGGAAGTCGACGGGTCCGAGCCACCCGGCCAGGGCACCGGGGTCCCCGGGCAGCCCGTAGGCGCCCTCCCGCGTCCAGAGGTCGGTGTTGTTCGTGGCGGCGGCCGACACCCGGACGAGAACCTGTCCCTGTCCCGGTCGCGGGTCCGGCACGTCACGGAGCTCCACCGCCTCCGGTCCGCCGAAGCGGGTCAGCACCGCAGCGCGCATCAGGCCTCCTGGTCGGACGAGGCGGAGTCTTGCACGCCGCCGCCGGCGACGCATGCGTCACGGCCGCAGCCCGCCGCCCTCAGGAGCGGGTGCGGCGACCGGCGGGCGCCGCCGGACGGTACGTCGACACGGTCGGCTCGCCGGTCACCCAGAACCGCCACGGCCTCTCAGGCGCGCCACGGAGGCCCACCCGGGGCCCGGTCGACACCTCGTCGGGCGCGACGGCCGGGCCCGGGACCAGCGTGGGACCACCTCCGACGCCGCGCTCCCCCGCCGGGCGGTCGAGGTCCGCGCCGTCGTGGGTCCGGTCGATGCCGAGCGCCTGGCACAGCCGCGCCGGGCCGCGGGCGAGGTCGCGGTCCGGAGGCGTGCGCCCGCCGGCCGACGTCCGGCGGGCGCGGGCCACCTCGAGGCCCTCGACGACCTCACCGGCTCGCAGCAGCACCGCGGAGGCCACTCCCTCCTCGGCCACCACCACGTTGCAGCAGTGGTGCATCCCGTAGGTGAAGTAGACGTAGAGCCGCCCGGGCGGCCCGAACATGACCGAGGTCCGTTCGGTCCGTCCCCGGTAGGCGTGCGAGCCCGGATCGTCGGGCCCGGCGTACGCCTCGACCTCGGTGATCCGGACCGCGACGGGTCCTGTGGCCCCCGGGGCCTCGTGGCGCAGCGTCGCCCCGAGCAGACGCGGCGCCACCTCGAGGACCGGGCCGTCCAGCAGGTCCGCGAGGGACGGGAGCGCCCGGCTCACCCGATCCAGGTCCGGTGGTCGGCCACCGCTGCGCGCAGCTCTGCGAGCTGCTCGCGCACGCGGTCCGGAGCCGTGCCGCCGCGGCCGTCGCGGCTCGCGACCGAGCCCTCGACGCTCAGCACCTCGCGCACCCCCGGCCGCAGCCGAGGGTCGATGGCGGCGAAGTCCTCGTCGGTCAGGTCGGCGAGCTCGGTCCCGCGCTGCTCGCACAACCGGACGCATGCGCCGGCGAGCTCGTGCGCCTCCCGGAAGGGCACTCCCTCGCGGACCAGCCACTCGGCGACGTCGGTCGCGAGCGAGAAGCCCTGCGGCGCCAGCTCGGCCATGCGCGCGGTGTCGAAGACCAGCGTCGCCACCTGGCCCGTGAACGCCGGCAGCAGCACCTCGAGGGTCACCACGGAGTCGAGGACCGGCTCCTTGTCCTCCTGGAGGTCCCGGTTGTAGGCCAGCGGCAGCGCCTTCAAGGTGGCCAGCAGCCCGGCCAGGTTGCCGATCAGGCGCCCCGACTTGCCGCGGGCCAGCTCGGCGATGTCGGGGTTCTTCTTCTGCGGCATGATGCTCGATCCGGTCGAGTAGCCGTCGTGCAGCTGCACGAACCCGAGCTCCTTGGTCGCCCAGAGGATCACCTCCTCGGCCTGCCGGGACACGTCGACACCGATCATCGCCAGCACGAACGCCAGCTCGGCGACCGCGTCGCGCGAGGCGACGCCGTCGATGGAGTTGGGCGTCGAGCCGTCGAAGCCGAGGTCGCGCGCCACCGCCTCCGGGTCGAGCCCGAGGCTGGTCCCCGCCAGCGCCCCCGAGCCGTACGGCGAGTCGGCGGCCACCCGGGCGTCCCAGTCACGCAGCCGTGCCAGGTCGCGCACCAGTGGCCAGGCGTGCGCCAGCAGGTGGTGGCTCAGCAGCACCGGCTGGGCGTGCTGCAGGTGCGTGCGTCCCGGCATGATCGCGCCCATATGGGCGTCGGCCTGGTCGCTCAGCGCGTCCACGAGGTCGAGGACCATCCCGGCCACGGTGCGCGCGTGCTCGCGCAGGTACAGCCGGAAGAGTGTCGCGATCTGGTCGTTGCGGCTGCGGCCCGCGCGGAGCTTGCCTCCCAGGTCGGGGCCGAGCAGGTCGACCAGCCCCCGCTCGAGCGCGCCGTGGACGTCCTCGTCGCTCGCGGCCGCGGTGAACGAGCCGTCGGCGACGGCGCGGTCGAGGTCGTCGATCCCGGCCAGCATGCGGGTCAGCTCGTCGTCGGAGAGCAGACCCGCGGCGGCCAGCACGCGGGCGTGGGCCCGCGACCCCGCGAGGTCGTAGGGCGCGAGCACCCAGTCGAAGTGGGTGCTGCGGCTCAGCGCCTCCAGCGCCGGGCTCGGACCACCGGCGAAGCGGCCGCCCCAGAGCATGCCGCTGTTCGTCGTACCGGGTGCCTCGCGCGTCTCGTCCACGGGGCCAGCGTGTCAGACCCGGCCGCGGCTCAGGTGAGGGCCCGCCCGACGCTGCGCGCGCGCACGTCCGGCGCCGCGAGCCGCTCGGCGTTCGCCTCCTGGTCCTCGGTCTCGGTCTGCGACTCGCGCTCGGCGGTCACCCGTGCCTCCCAGGCCTGGACCTCGTCGTCGACGCGCTCGGCGTCCCAGCCCAGCGCGTCGGCGACCAGCTCGGCCACGGGACGCGCGCACGTCACGCCGCGGTCCTTGGTCTCGATGGAGATGCGGGTCCGTCGGGCCAGCAGGTCGTCGAGGTGCAGGGCACCCTCGTGCGTGGCGCCGTACAGCAGCTCGACCTTGAGGTACTCCTCCGCGCCCGGCACCGGCTCGGCCAACGAGCGGTCGTCCGTGGTCATCGCGAAGATCTCCTCGACCAGCGACCCGTACCGGTTGAGCAACGCCTCGACCCGCCAGACCGGCAGCTCGTGGCGACGGGCGATGGTCTCCACCTGGTTGCTGAGCGCGTGGTAGCCCTCGGCCCCGACGATCGGGATGTTCTCGGTGACGCTGGGCGGCACCGTCCCGGGCAGGTCGGCCCGCGCCGCGTCGACGGCGTCCTCGGCCATCACCCGGTAGGTGGTGTACTTCCCTCCCGCGATCGAGATGAGACCGGGCTGGGGACGGGCCACCGCGTGCTCGCGGGACAGCTGCGAGGAGCTCTCGCTCTCGCCCTTGAGGAGCGGGCGCAGCCCCGCGTAGACCCCCTCGATGTCGTCGTGGGTCAGCGGGTGAGCCAGCACCGTGTTGACGTGCTCGAGGATGTAGTCGATGTCGGCCCGGCTGGCCGCGGGGTGCGCGAGGTCGAGGTTCCAGTCGGTATCCGTGGTGCCCACGATCCAGTGCATGTTCCAGGGGATGACGAACAGCACCGACTTCTCGGTGCGCAGGATCAGGCCGCTCTCGGAGTTGATCCGGTCGCGCGGCACGACGATGTGCACACCCTTGGAGGCTCGCACCTTGAACTGGCCGCGACCGCCGGCCAGCTCCTGCACCTCGTCGGTCCACACGCCGGTGCAGTTGACGACGACCTTGGCACGGACCGTGGCCTCCCGTCCGGACTCGACGTCCATGACGGTGGCACCGACCACGCGCTCCCCCTCCCGCTGCAGGGACTCCACGCGGGCGGAGGTCAGCAGGCGCGCGCCGTACGACGCCGCCGTCCGGGCGACCATGAGCGTGTGGCGCGCGTCGTCGGCCTTCGCGTCGTAGTAGCGCAACGCGCCCGTGAGGGCGTTCTTCTTCAGGCCCGGGACCATGCGCAGGGCCTTGCTCTTGGTCAGCTGCTGGTGGCGCGGCACCGAGCGGGCGCCGCCCATCGTGTCGTAGAGGGTGAGGCCGGCGGTGACGTAGGGCCGCTCCCAGATGCGGTGCTTGAGCGGGTAGACGAACGACACCGGCTTGACGAGGTGAGGACACAGCCGGGTCAGCATGAGCTCGCGCTCCCGCAGCGCTTCGCGGACGAGCGTGAAGTTCAGCTGCTCGAGGTAGCGCAGGCCGCCGTGGAACAGCTTGGAGCTGCGCGACGAGGTGCCCGAGGCGTAGTCGCGCTGCTCGACCAGCAGCACGCTGAGCCCTCGGGTGGCCGCGTCCAGCGCCACGCCGGCGCCGGTCACGCCACCGCCGATGACCAGGACGTCGACGTGCTGGTCGCTCACGGCGTCCCAGGTCTCCTCGCGCCGGTCGAGGTCGAGTCGTGCGGGTGCCACCATCGCGCCGCTCCTTCGAGAGATCGCGTCGCCGCGCGGTCCGCGGCCTCGCTGCGCCCAACCTATGCCCCGGCACCAGCGAGGTGAACCTCGGCGACTTTCCGCCGTCAACCTCTGGCGCTCCGGTCGCGGTATCTCTACGGTGAGGCGCAGAGTGACCCCGCTCACACCTCTGTCGTCCATCACCCGGGGTCGGAAGGACGCGCATGTTCACCGATATCTTCATCCCCGAGCTCATGGGCACCGGCATCCTGATCCTGCTGGGCTGCGGCGTGGTCGCCAACGCGGTGCTGCCCAAGACCGGCGGGTTCGGCGGCGGGATCCTGCTGATCAACTTCGGTTGGGGTCTCGGGGTCTACGCAGGCGTCTACGTCGCCTACAAGTCCGGCGCGCACATCAACCCGGCGGTGACGCTGGGACTGGTGGCCGCCGGAGGCTCGGGGCTCTCGTTCACCGAGGTGCTCGTCTACATCAGCGGTCAGCTGACCGGGGCGTTCCTCGGCGCGTGCCTGGCGTGGCTGGCCTACAAGAAGCACTTCGACGACCCCGAGGCCGACCAGGGCAGCAAGCTCGGCGTCTTCAGCACCATGCCGACCATCCACTCGCCCGGTTGGAACGTCGTCACGGAGGTCATCGGCACGTTCGTCCTGCTGTTCGTGATCCTCGCCTTCGGCAGGACCCCGACGGAGGTCGGACCGCTCGCCGTGGCTCTGCTCGTCGTCGGCATCGGCGCGAGCCTCGGCGGGCCGACCGGCTACGCCATCAACCCGGCCCGTGACCTCGGGCCCCGGATCGCCCACGCCCTGCTGCCCATCCGGGACAAGGGCTCCAGCGGCTGGCACTACGCCTGGGTGCCGATCGTGGCCCCGATCATCGGAGGCGTCCTGGGCGGCCTGGCCGGCAACGCCGTCGGCTTCGTCTGACCCGAACGCTCCCCCAGCTCCTCACACCCGACCCTCAACGGAGGCATTCCGCATGGCTGACAAGAAGTACATCCTCGCGATCGACCAGGGCACCACGAGCACCCGCGCGATGGTGTTCGACCACGGCGGGGACGTGGTGGCCGTCGACCAGGTGGAGCACGAGCAGATCTTCCCGAAGGCCGGCTGGGTCGAGCACGACGGCAACGAGATCTGGGAGAACACCCGCAAGGTCATCGGCGGCGCGCTGTCCAAGGCCAACCTCAACAGCAAGAACATCGCCGCGGTCGGCATCACCAACCAGCGCGAGACCGCGATGGTCTGGGACAAGTCCACCGGCGAGCCGATCTACAACGCCATCGTCTGGCAGGACACCCGCACCCAGAAGATCGTCGACAAGCTGGCCGGGGACGACGGTGCCGACAAGTACAAGGAGGTCTGCGGGCTGCCGCTGGCGACGTACTTCTCGGGACCGAAGGTGATGTGGATCCTCGAGAACGTCGAAGGTGCGCGCGAGCGCGCGGAGAAGGGTGAGCTGCTCTTCGGCAACACGGACACGTGGGTGCTGTGGAACCTGACCGGCGGGGCGGAGAACGACGGCGTCCACGTCACCGACGTGACCAACGCCAGCCGCACGATGCTGATGGACCTCGACACGCTGTCGTGGGACGAGTCGATCGCGAGCGACATGGGCATCCCGATGTCGATGCTGCCCGAGATCAGGTCCTCCTCCGAGGTGTACGGCGAGTGCAAGCCCGGCGTGCTCAACGGCACCCCCGTCGCGGGCATCCTCGGCGACCAGCAGGCCGCCACCTTCGGCCAGGCCTGCCTGGAGAAGGGCACGGCCAAGAACACCTACGGCACCGGCAACTTCATGCTGCTCAACACCGGCGAGGAGAAGGTGCCCAGCGAGAACGGGCTGCTGACCACGATCTGCTACAAGATCGGCGACCAGAAGCCCGTCTACGCCCTCGAGGGCTCGATCGCGGTCACCGGCTCGCTGGTGCAGTGGGTGCGCGACAACCTCAAGATGATCAAGGACGCCTCCGAGATCGAGGAGCTCGCGGCCAGCGTCGACGACAACGGCGGTGCCTACTTCGTGCCGGCGTTCTCCGGCCTGTTCGCCCCGCACTGGCGCTCCGACGCCCGCGGTGCGCTGGTCGGCCTGACCCGCTACGTCAACCGGGGCCACATCGCGCGAGCGGTGCTGGAGGCGACCGCCTTCCAGACCCGCGAGGTGCTCGACGCCATGAACGCCGACTCCGGCGTGCCGCTGACCGAGCTCAAGGTCGACGGCGGCATGGTCGTCAACGAGACGCTCATGCAGTTCCAGGCCGACATCCTCGGCGTCGACGTGGTGCGGCCGAAGGTGGCCGAGACGACGGCGCTGGGTGCGGCGTACGCCGCGGGCCTGGCGGTGGGCTACTGGGAGAACGACGAGGACATCACCAACAACTGGGGCGAGGACAAGCGCTGGAGCCCGAGCATGGACGACGACGAGCGCGAGCGGCTCTACCGCAACTGGAAGAAGGCCGTCACGAAGACCCTGGACTGGGTCGACGACGACGTCGACTCCGACTGACCGCTGCTCCGGCCCGGCCTCCGGTCACCCTGGCGGCCGGCCGGGTCCTGGTCACTCCCCGCACGCCGGCGCGTTTCCGGGCGCTGCCCGCGACGACACGCCGCGAGGGCTTGCGGGCGTCGACCAGGATGGAGCCAGACCCCGACACGGCCCCGCGTCGGCGCGTAGAGGACGGCGCACCGCCCATCCGGTGGTGCGCCGTCCGCGCGTCCGGGGCCCTCCTGGGCCGGAGCGCCGGGCCGCGCCCCAGGCGGCTCGCCGGTTTCTGGTCGCACACCGCAACGACGCGCCGTACGCCGTCGCGGGCGTCGCCCACAAGCAGCCGTTCCTGCGGGGAGTGACCAGGAACCAGCCGAACGGGGTCAGTCGGAGCCGAACTCGAAGGCGGCGGCGTCGAGGGCGGCCTGCTCCTCGTCGGTGGGGGCCGTGGGGTTGGTCGCGATCAGGTCGGCGCCGCCCTGCTCGAGGCCCTTGAGCAGGGTGCCGTGCTCGACGAGCACGTTGCCCTGGTCGAGCGGCTGCGCGGCGTACTGCTCCAGCTTGGCGCGGGAGTCGGCGATGTCGAGGTTGCGCATCGTCAGCTGCCCGATGCGGTCGGTGGGCCCGAACGCGGCGTTGTCGGTGCGCTCCATCGAGAGCTTGTCAGGGTGGTAGGAGAACGACGGGCCGTCGGTGGAGATCACCGAGTAGTCCTCACCGCGCCTCAGCCGCAACGTGACCTCGCCGGTCACCAGGGAGGCGATCCAACGCTGCACGGCCTCGCGCAGCATCATCGCCTGCGGCTCCAGCCATCGGCCCTCGTAGAGCAGCCGCCCGAGGCGACGGCCCTCGAGGTGGTAGCTCTCGATGGTGTCCTCGTTGTGGATGGCGTTGAGCAGCCGCTCGTAGGTGATCCACAGCAGCGCCATGCCGGGCGCCTCGTAGATGCCGCGCGACTTCGCCTCGATGACGCGGTTCTCGATCTGGTCGGACATGCCGAGACCGTGGCGGCCGCCGACCGCGTTGACCTCGCGCACCAGCGCCACCGGGTCGTCGTACCTCGTGCCGTTGAGGGCCACCGGGCGTCCGCCCTCCCAGCGGATCGTGACGTCCTCGGTCTCGATCGCGACCGTGGGGTCCCAGAACTTCACGCCCATGATCGGCTCGATGCTCTCCAGCGAGACGTCGAGGTGTTCCAGCGTCTTGGCCTCGTGGGTGGCGCCCCAGATGTTGGCGTCGGTCGAGTAGGCCTTCTCCTGGCTGTCGCGGTAGGGCAGGCCGCGCTCGGTGAGCCACTGGCTCATCTCGGTGCGACCGCCGAGCTCGGTGACGAAGTCGGCGTCGAGCCACGGCTTGTAGATCCGCAACGCCGGGTTGGCCAGCAGGCCGTAGCGGTAGAACCGCTCGATGTCGTTGCCCTTGAACGTCGACCCGTCGCCCCAGATGTCCACGCCGTCCTCGTGCATCGCCTGCACCAGCATGGTGCCGGTCACCGCGCGTCCCAACGGGGTGGTGTTGAAGTAGGTGCGGCCCCCCGAGCGCAGGTGGAAGGCGCCGCAGGCGATGGCGGCGAGGCCCTCCTCGACGAGCGGGCGGCGGCAGTCGACCGCGCGCGAGATCTCCGCCCCGTAGGCCTTCGCCCGAGCCGGTACGCCGCTCACGTCCGGCTCGTCGTGCTGGCCCAGGTCGGCGGTGTACGTGCAGGGCACCGCACCCTTCTCGCGCATCCAGGCCACCGCGACGGAGGTGTCCAGGCCACCGGAGAAGGCGATGCCGACGCGCTCGCCGACCGGGAGGGAGGTGAGGACCTTGCTCATGGGGTGGGTGTCTCCAGACTGTCGGGGGGGATCTCGGGTGATGTCTCATGCGTGGCCAGCTGCACGAAGCGGCGGGCCAGGGCGTCGCCGCCGGCGGGGTCGCGGCCGATGACGAGCACGGTGTCGTCGCCGGCGATGCTGCCCAGCACGTCGGCCCACTCGACCCGGTCGATGGCCGAGGCGAGGAACTGCGCGGCGCCCGGCGGGGTGCGGAGCACGACGAGGTTGGCCGACGAGTCGGCGGCGGCCAGCAGCTCGCCGAGCAGCCGGGCCAGTCGCGCCTCGGTGGCCCCGGTCTCCGCCGCCGGCCGCGGGGTGCGGTCGCCGCCCTCGGCGGGCACGGCGTACACCAGCGAGCCCGAGGCGGTGCGGACCTTGACGGCGTCGAGCTCGAGCAGGTCGCGCGACAGGGTGGCCTGGGTGACGTGGAGGCCGTCGCCGGCCAGCAGCTCACCGAGCTCGCCCTGGCTGCGGACCTCGTGACGGGTCAGCAGCTCGACGATCTTCTGCTGGCGCGCGTTCTTGGTCGTCGGGACCAGCGCGGGGGTGGTCACGAGGCAGCTCCCGCGGCGGCGGTCCGCAGCAGCCAGACCAGCACCGCCTTCTGGGCGTGCAGCCGGTTCTCGGCCTCGTCCCAGACCACGCTGCGCGGGCCGTCGATGACGTCGGCGGCGATTTCCTGGCCCCGGTAGGCGGGCAGGCAGTGCAGCACGATCGCGTCGGGCTTCGCGTGGGCCAGCAGGGTGGCGTCGAGGGCGTAGGGCCGGAACGGCGCGCTGCGCTCGGCAGCCTCGTCCTCCTTGCCCATCGACACCCAGGTGTCGGTGGCGACCACGTCGGCGCCGGCGACGGCTGCCGCGGGGTCGGGCTCGACGCTCGCCGAGCCGCCCGTCGTGGCGGCGATCTCCTGGGCCCGGGCGAGGATCGCCGGGTCGGGCCGGAAGCCCTCGGGGCCGGAGACGGTGACGTGCATGCCCGCGGTGGCGCCGGCCAGCAGGGAGGAGTGCCCCATGTTGCAGGCGGCGTCGCCGAGGAAGGTCAGGCGCTGACCGGCCAGGTCGCCGCGGTGCTCGCGGACGGTCAGCAGGTCGGCGAGCAGCTGGCAGGGGTGGAACTCGTCGGTGAGCGCGTTGACCACGGGGACACCGGCGTACGCCGCCATCGCGTCGATCCGCTCCTGGCCGTAGGTCCGCCACACGACCGCGGCGACCTGGCGACCCAGCACGCGCGCCACGTCGGGCACGGACTCGCGCGTGCCGATCTGGGCGAGCGAGCCGTCGACCAGCATGGCCGAGCCGCCCAGCTCGGCCACCCCGGCGCTGAAGGACACCTGGGTGCGCAGGGTCGGCTTGTCGAAGATCAGCGCGACGGCCTTGCGGGCGCCGAAGGGGGACTCCGGGACGCGGTCGGCGCGACGGGCCGCCTTGAGCTCGAGGGCGAGGTCGAGGACCTCGGCCTGCTCAGCGGGCGTCAGGTCGTCGTCGCGCAGGAGGTGCCTCATGCGGGGGCCTCCTCGTAGGCCGCGGCGAGGATGCCCGGCCAGGCGGCCAGCAGCTCGGCGGCCTGCTCCTCGGTCAGCACGAGCGGCGGGGCCAGGCGGATCCGGTCGGGAGCGCAGTCGTTGACGATGAAGCCCGCGGCCATCGCGGCCCGGGCGACGGCGGCGGCGCGCGGCTCGGAGAGCGACAGCCCGATGAACAGACCCTGACCGCGCACCTCCGTCACGTGCTCGTGGGCCAGCCCGCTCCGCAGCGTCTCCCCCAGCTCGGTGGCGTGCGCGAGCAGACCCTCCTTCTCGACGGTGTCGAGGACGGCGAGAGCGGCGGCGCAGGCGACCGGGTTACCGCCGAAGGTGGTGCCGTGGTTGCCCGGGCCGAGGAGCCTGCCGGCCTCGCCGAGACCGATGCAGGCCCCGATCGGGAAGCCGCCGCCCAGCCCCTTGGCCAGGGTCACCACGTCGGGCACGACCCCGCTGGCGGTGTGGGCGAGCCAGTCCCCCGTGCGCCCCATGCCGCTCTGGATCTCGTCGAGCCACAGCAGCGCACCGTGCTCGGAGGTGACGCGGCGGGCGGCGGCGAGATAGCCCTCAGGCGGTACGACGACGCCGGCCTCGCCCTGGATCGGCTCGAGCACCACGGCCGCGGTCTCGTCGGTGACGACCGCCTCGAGGGCCGCCACGTCGCCGTACGGCACGAAGGTGACGTGGCCGGGGAGCGGCTCGAAGGGCTCGCGGTAGGCGGCCTTGGACGTCAGCGCCAACGAGCCCATGGTGCGTCCGTGGAAGGCGCCCTCGGCCGCGACCAGGTGGGTGCGGCCCGTCCGGCGGGAGAGCTTGATGGCGGCCTCGTTGGCCTCGGTGCCGGAGCTGGTGAGGAAGACCCGGCCGCCGTCCGGCGCCCCCACGAGAGCGAGGAGGCGCTCGGCGAGCTCGACCTGCGGGCCGGAGGTGAAGAAGTTGGAGATGTGGCCGAGGGTGCCGAGCTGCTCGGTCACCGCCGCCACCAGCGCCGGATGGGCGTGACCGAGGGCGTTGACGGCGATGCCGCCGAGCAGGTCGACGTAGCGGCGGCCGTCCTCGTCCCAGACCTCCGCGCCGCGACCGCGGGCCAGCACGAGCCGCGGTGTCCCGAAGGTGTTCATGACGCTGTCGGTGTAGCGCTCCAGGGTGGTGCTCATGCCGAGACCTCCTTGGTCGGGGCGGGTGCGGGGGTGGAGTCGGGGGCGACGCTCGTGGCGTACTTCGCGCTGCGGATCTTGGTCGGTACGCCGGGCAGCACCTGGGTGCCCACGCCCTCGTCGGTGAAGATCTCCAGCAGCACGGCGTGGGGCTCACGCCCGTCGATGACGGTGGCCCGCGGCACGCCGTCGGTCACGGCCCGGAGCAGGGCCTGCATCTTGGGCACCATGCCCGAGGACAGCGACGGAAGCAGGTCGCCCAGCGCCTCGGGGCTGATCTCGCCGACCACGTCGGAGGAGCTCGGCCAGTCCTGGTAGAGGCCCTCGACGTCGGTCAGGACCAGCAGCTTCTCCGCGCCCAGGGCGGCGGCCAGGGCGGCCGCGGCGGTGTCGGCGTTGACGTTGTGCACGACGCCGTCGACGTCGGGAGCGACCGAGGAGATGACCGGGATGCGGCCGGCCTCGACCAGGTCGAGGACGGCCTCGGGGCGGACCTCGCTGACCTCGCCGACGAGGCCGAGGTCGACCGCCTCGCCGTCGACGACGGTGTTGGTGCGGGTGGCGGTGAACAGCCCGGCGTCCTCGCCGGAGAGCCCGACGGCCAGCGGACCGTGCTCGTTGATGAGCCCCACCAGCTCACGCTGCACCTTGCCGACGAGCACCATGCGGACGACGTCCATGGCCTCCTCGGTGGTGACCCGCAGGCCGCCCTTGAACTCCGAGGCGATGCCGAGCCGGTCCAGCATCGAGGAGATCTGCGGCCCGCCGCCGTGCACGACGACCGGCTTGAAGCCGGCGTACCGCAGGAAGGCGACGTCCTCGGCGAAGGCGCGCTTGAGGGTCTCGTCGGTCATGGCGTTGCCGCCGTACTTCACCACGATCGTCTTGCCGTGGTAGGTCTTCAGCCAGGGCAGCGCCCCGGCCAGCACGGCCGCCTGCGCCGTCGCGCGGCTCCAGCTCTCGCTCCGCTGCTCGTCGGTCTCGTCCATCTCGGTGCTCCTCCGCTCGGCCCGGGGGCCGGCTCCTGCTCGGTCAGCTGCTGTAGGCGCTGTTCTCGTGGACGTAGGCGTGCGTCAGGTCGTTGGTCCAGATGGTGGCGCGCTCGCTGCCCGCCTTGAGGTCCACGGTCACGGTCACCTCCCGGCCGGACAGGTCGACCGCCTCGGGTGGCTCGTGGGGGGTGGACTGCCGGCAGACCCAGACACCGTTCATGGCCACGTCGAGGTCGGCGGGATCGAAGGCCGCCTGTGTGGTGCCGACGCTGGCCAGCACCCGGCCCCAGTTGGGGTCCTTGCCGAAGACCGCCGCCTTGAAGAGATTGCTGCGGGCGATGCTGCGGCCCACCTCGAGGGCGTCGTCCTCGCTGGCGGCGTGCAGCACGGTGATGGCGATCTCGTGGTCGGCGCCCTCGGCGTCGGCCAGCAGCTGCATGGCGAGGTCGGTGCAGGCCCGTGTCACCGCGGCGGTGAAGTCCTCGGGCGAGGGCGTGATGCCGGAGGCGCCGCTGGCCATCAACGTGACGGTGTCGTTGGTCGACATGCAGCCGTCGGAGTCGAGGCGGTCGAAGGACACGCGCGTGGCGGCCCGCAGCGCCGCGTCCGCCTCGGCGGCCGGCACGACCGCATCGGTGGTGAGCACGACCAGCATGGTCGCCAGCTGGGGCGCCAGCATGCCGGCACCCTTGGCCATGCCGCCGACCGACCAGCCCGCTCCCGTCGACGACGACCTGCTTGGCGACCGAGTCGGTGGTCATGATCGCCTCGGCCGCGGCGAGCCCGGCCCCGGGGTCCAGCGCCGCGGTGGCGGCGTCCACCCCGGCGAGCAGCAGGTCACGCGGGTTGGTCAGGCCGATCAGGCCGGTGGAGCAGACGACCACGTCCCCCGCCCCGATGCCGAGCCCCTCCGCGACACGCTCGGCGACGGCGTGGGTGGTCTGGAAGCCCTCCGGACCGGTGTAGCAGTTGGCTCCGCCGGAGTTGAGGACCACGGCGCGGACGACGCCGTCCTTGACGACCTCCTGGCTCCACAGGATCGGGTTGGCCTTGCAGCGGTTGGCGGTGAACACGCTGGCCGAGTCGTGGGTGGGGCCGTCGTTGACGACGAGTGCAAGGTCCGTGGCGCCGGTGCTCTTGAGGCCGGCGGGCACGCCGGCGGCGCGGAACCCCTGCGGGTGGGTGACGCTCATGGTGTCGTTCGCTCTCGGGTGATCGGGGTGGTGTCAGGACCGGAGGTCGAGGGGCGCGTCGCGCACCTCGACGCCGGATCGTCGCCACGCCTCGACCGCACGGTCGGCGTCGTCGACCGGCACCAGGAGCCAGTCGGTGTCGTACGTCGACTGGGTGAAGACGCTGATCCGGTCCTCGGCCAGCGGACCCAGCAGCCGGTGCAGGATGCCGACCAGGGCGAGGTCGAGGGTGCCCTCGACCGCGAAGGCCAGGAACGGCCCGGCCTGGGTGGCCTTGCGGGGCACGGCCCGCCGGGCGCACACGATCGAGGTCTCGCGCGCCGTCGCGGTGACGCTGTAGACGGTCGCCGAGGTGGCCCACGCCGGCACGTCGGTGCCCGGGCCGAGCCGCACCACGGCCAGGTGCTCGGGGTAGCGGAGCAGGACCAGCTCGGGCTGATCGGCGGTCCCGGGCGTCCCGGTCGGCTCCGGGGTCCCGGTCGGCTCGGTCACGGCGCCATCCCCACGCTCGACAGGCCGGCGGTCTCGGGGAGGCCGAGGGCCAGGTTCATGCACTGCACGGCGGCCCCGGCGGTGCCCTTGGCGAGGTTGTCGACGGCACCGACCACGACGGCGCGGCCGTGCGGTCCGGCCGACTCGTCGACGGTCACCTGCAGGTGAACGGCGTTGGAGCCGAGCACGGCCTGGGTCTGGGGCCACGTGCCCTCCGGCAGCAGGTGCACGAACGGCTCCTTCTCGTAGGCCGCGACGTACGCGCTGCGCAGGGACGCGGTCGTCGTACCGGCGGCGACGGGGGCCGAGCAGGTGGCGAGGATGCCGCGGCTGGTGGGCACCAGGACCGGGGTGAAGCTGACGTGGACGTCGGCGTCGGTCAGCGAGCGGAGGTTCTGGACGATCTCGGGGGTGTGGCGGTGCACGCCGCCGACGCCGTAGGCGCTGACGTTGCCCATGACCTCGCTGCCGAGCAGGTTGGCCTTGAGGGCCTTGCCGGCGCCCGACGTGCCGCTGGCGGCGACCACGACGACGTCGCTCGCGTCCACGAGCCCGGCGGCGACGGCGGGCGCCAGCGCGAGGGTGGAGACGGTCGGGTAGCAGCCGGGGACGGCCACGCGGCGCGCGCCCTCGAGGACGGC
The DNA here is from genome assembly GCA_963721555.1 of uncultured Actinomycetota bacterium. GTDB lineage: Bacteria > Actinomycetota > Actinomycetes > Propionibacteriales > Nocardioidaceae > Marmoricola_A. The sequence continues at coordinate 1,402,707 of CAVRJU010000009.1, forward strand.
GCGCTGGTCGCCGAGCTCGGGCAGGCCGTAGGGCCAGGAGCCGGCGTGCTCGCCGCCGTAGAACCTCTGCCAGACGTCCGCGTCGGTCAGCCGGAAGTCGGCGCCGCAGTCGACCACGAGCGTGTCCTCCCCCAGCTCCGCGGCCAGCGCGGCCGACTGCCCGTGCGGGAGGGCCAGGAAGACCACGTCGTGCCCGGCGAGGGTCGTGGCGTCGGTGGCGCCCAGCACCCGGTCGGCCAGCGGCAGCAGGTGCGGCTGCAGGGAGCCCAGCGTGGCCCCGGTGTTGGAGCCCGCGGTCAGCGCGCCGATCTCCACCTCCGGGTGGGACAGCAGCAGGCGGAGCAGCTCTCCCCCGGCGTACCCGCTCGCGCCGGCCACGGCGACCCTGATCGTCATGTCGCATGACTATACAGACATTCGCAACTTCATGCATGCGGGGGTCGCCGGCTCCGTCGGTGCGCCGCCTTCGTCGCACCACCGCGTGGAACGGGGTGGCCCCCGACCCGGTGCCGGTGGCAGGGTCGCAGCCATGAGCCTGGACTTCCTCTCCCACCTGCGCCGCGAGTCGGACCGCTTCCTCGACGTGATCGCCGAGGCGGACCCCTCGGCGCGGGTGCCGTCGTGCCCGGAGTGGGCCGTGGCCGACCTGCTCTGGCACCTCGCCGAGGTGCAGTGGTTCTGGGCCACGATCGTCGAGGAGCGCCGCACCAGCCCCGAGGGTCTCGAGTCCCCACCGCGGCCCACGGACCACGACGCGCTGCTGACCTTCGCCGCCCAGCAGTCGGACCGGCTGGTCCGGGTCCTGGGCGAGACCGCGCCGGAGACCGAGGTCTACATGTGGGCCGAGGACAAGACGGTCGGCTACATCCGCCGGCGCCAGGCCCACGAGGCCCTCATCCACCGTCTCGACGCCGAGCTGGCCACCGAGCAGGTCACCCCGCTGGACGCCGACCTCGCGGCCGACGGCGTCGTCGAGGCCCTCGGGGTCATGTACGGCGGCTGCCCGGCCTGGGGGACGTTCACCGGGGACGGGCGCCGCGTCGCCTTCCGGCTGACGGACCGTCCCGAGGGTCGTGCACCGTCGAGCTCGGACTTCGTCGGCACCGACCCGGACAACGGCACGACGTACGCCGACGAGGCGACATCCGCGTCGTCGGGGCGACGACGCGGCGACGAGGCCGCGGTCGTCACCGGCACCGCGGACGACGTCGACGCCTGGCTCTGGCACCGCCGCGGCGACGATGCGTCGACCTCACGGGAGACGACGCCGTCCTCGATGCCCTCCGCGGCGTCCTGCGTCGCCGATCACCTGATCGTGGACGTCTCGCGGCTCGACCTCGAGGTCGACACCTCCGTCCCGCACCGCCCGACCGTGCGGGTGCTCGTCGACGGTGACGAGACGCTGCGGACGGACGGGGAGGAGCGCAACGGCCCGCGGGCCTGCTCGACAGCGGCGCCCTGGTCCCGCTGGTCCCGCCGCGGCGCATCGCGCTCTACGGCTGCAGCTGCGGCGACTTCGGCTGCAGCAACGTCGCCGCGCTCGTCGCCCGGGAGGGCGACCTCGTGACGTGGCGGGACTTCCGCACGGTCACCGGTGAGTACCACGACGCCCTGCCCCTCCCGGACTCAGGACCCGACCCGGTGCAGGTCGACGACGTCTCCTCGCACGCACTGCCGGTGCAGGACCTGGCCTTCGACGCGGCGCAGTACGACGCCGAGGTCGCCCGGGCGAGCGCCGACCGGTCTGGGAGTCCGCAGCGCGGCTCGGAAGCCGCGCGTCGGCCAACCGCCGATCTGCGGTGGATCGGTGCCGCCTGGTGGCACCGATCCCCGCAACGCCCCGACGGCCGGCCCGGCAGTCGGCGCCGCTAGCCGCGCTGGGCGGCTCCGTGCCGCTCGGCCGCCAGGGCCACAGCCCCGTCGCGGGCCGCCTTGACCTCCTCGTCGGTGAGCGTCCGGTCCGGCGCGCGCAGGCGGAGCGCGAACGCCAGCGAGCGCTTGCCCTCACCGACCTGCTCACCGGTGTAGACGTCGAACAGCCGCACGGACTCCAGCAGCTCACCGGCGCCCTCGCGCAGGGTGGCCGTCAGCGCGGCGACGCTCACCTCGTCCGGCACGACGAGGGCGACGTCGACCTTGGCCACCGGGAACGACGAGAAGTGGGGCCCGCGCGGTGCGGTCGCGTGCTGGAGCAGCACGTCGAGGTCGATCTCGGCGGCGACCGCGCGGTCCGGCAGCCCGAAGGCCTTGCAGACGTTGGGGTGCAGCTCGCCGGCGTGGCCCACGACGTGCTCGCCGAGCACGACCTCGGCACAGCGCCCGGGGTGCCACGGCGCCCGTGACGACGCGCGGACCTCGACCTCCACGCCGAGAGCCCGCGCCACCGAGCGCACGGCGGCGACGGCGTCGCTCCACTGGGCGGGCCGTCCCGCGCCCCACCAGCCGGAGCGCTCACGCTCCCCGGTCGCCACCACGGCCAGGTGGAGCGGCTGCTCGGGCAGCGCCTTCTGCAGGTCGTCCCACTCGCCCTCGCTGGGACGGCGGTCGACGCTGAGGATCGGCGCCGCGACCGCACCGCGCGGCAGCGTGACGGTCGCGGCCTCGAAGAGGGCGAGGTCTGACTGTCCGCGACCGACGTTGCGGGCCGCGGCCTCGAGCAGGCCGGGCAGCAGCGTCGTGGTCATGAACGGCTGCTCGCTGCTGATCGGGTTGGCGATGCGCATGGCCGAGCGCCGCGGGTCCTCGGCGTCGAGCCCCAGACGGTCGAGCTCGGCCGTGCCCACGAACGGGAAGGAGACGACCTCGACGTACCCCTCACCCGCGAGGGTGCGGCCGACCCGGCGGCGCAGGGACTGGCTCGGCGTCAGGCCGCGACCCGACGGCGGGGTCGGGAGCACCGAGGGCACGCGGTCGTAGCCGACGACGCGCGCGACCTCCTCGACGAGGTCGAAGGGGTCGGCCAGGTCGGGGCGCCAGGGTGGCACGACCGCGGACAGCGTCGCTCCGTCCTCGCTCACCTCGCACCCCACGGCGCGCAGGTGCGCGACCGTGGTCGCCGCGTCGATCTCCATGCCGGTGACGCGTGCGGGCAGGTCGGCGGTCAGCGTGATGGTCGGCAGGGCGGGCGGCGTGCCCACGACGGTCACGCCGGGCTCGGCCGTGCCCCCGCCGTACGTCGTCAAGAGCTCGACCACCCGGTCGGCCGCAGCCTCGCAGATGGTCGGGTCGACACCGCGCTCGTTGCGCTTGCCGGCCTCGGAGGTCAACCGGTGGCGACGACCGGTGCGGAACATCGTGGTGGCGTCCCAGTGGGCCGCCTCGACCAGCACCCGGGTGGTGGTCGCCGACATCTCGGTGGTCTCCCCACCCATGACGCCGCCGAGACCGATGAGACCCGAGTCGTCGGTGACGACGAGGTCCTCGGTCGACAGCGTGCGGTCGGTGCCGTCCAGCGTGGTGAGGCGCTCACCGGCACGGGCACGGCGTACGACGATCGGGCCCTGGAGCTTGTCGGCGTCGTAGCCGTGGATGGGGCGGCCGGTCTCGAGCATCACGTAGTTCGTGACGTCGACGGCCAAGGAGATCGGCCGCATGCCCGCCAGCCGGATGCGGCTGGCCATCCAGGACGGCGTCGCGGCCGTGGGGTCGAAGCCGGAGACGGTCCGGGCGACGAAGACCGGGCAGCCCTCGGAGTCCTCGACCTGCACCGGGTAGCCGGCGTCGTCGGCGGGCGGCACGTCGCGGTCGGTGGGGTCGGTGAAGGAGCCGCCGAAGCCGAGCGCGACCTCGCGCGCGACCCCGCGCAGGGACAGCGCGTAGGCGCGGTCGGGGTTGATCTCCATCTCGATGACGTCCTCGCGCAGGTGCAGCACGTCGAAGGCGTCGTCCCCGGGCTCGCCGGCGTCCGCCGGCAGCACGATGATGCCGTCGTGGTCGTCACCCAGGCCGAGCTCGGCGGCGCTGCAGATCATGCCGGCGGACACGTGGCCGTAGGTCTTGCGGGCGCTGATGGCGAAGCCGCCGGGCAGCACCGCACCGGGCAGCACGACGACGACGAGGTCGCCGGGGGCGAAGTTGTGCGCGCCGCAGACGATGCCCTGGGGCTCGCCCGTGCCGTTGGCGTCGCCGACGTCGACGGTGCACCAGTTGATGGTCTTGCCGTTCTTCTGCGGCTCGGGCTCCATCGTCAGCACGCGTCCGACGACGAGCGGGCCGGTGATGTCGGCACCGCCCTGCTCGAGGGCCTCGAGCTTGAGGCCGAGCATGGTCAGGCGCGCGGCCATCTGCTCGGTGGTGACGTCCTCGGGCAGCTCGACGAGCTCCCGGATCCAGGACACGGGGGCGCGCATCAGATCTCCGTCCCGAACGCAGCGGTCATCCGGACGTCGCCCTCGAAGAGGTCCCGCAGGTCCTCCACGCCGTGGCGGAACATCAGGGTGCGGTCGATGCCCATGCCGAAGGCGAAGCCGGTGTAGCGCTCGCTGTCGACGCCGCAGGCGGTCAGCACGCGGGGGTTCACCACTCCGCACCCGCCCCACTCGATCCAGCCCTCGCCGCGGCAGGTGCGACAGGTCGCACCCTCGGCGTCGACGGCGGCGCCGCGACAGACGAAGCAGACGAGGTCGACCTCGGCGCTGGGCTCGGTGAAGGGGAAGTACGACGGGCGGAACCTGGTCGTGATGCCCTCGCCGAACATCGCCGTGGCGAAGTGGTCGAGCGTGCCCTTGAGGTGGGCCATCGTCAGGCCCTCGTCGATCGCCAGGCCCTCGACCTGGTGGAAGACCGGGCTGTGGGTGGCGTCGTACTCGTCGGTGCGGAACACCCGGCCCGGGCACACGACGTAGATCGGCGGGGTCCGGGTCAGCATCGTGCGCGCCTGCACCGGCGAGGTGTGGGTGCGCAGGACGATGGCGTTCTCCGCCGGCTCCATCCAGAAGGTGTCCTGCATGGTGCGCGCCGGGTGGTCGGGCCCGAGGTTGAGGGCGTCGAAGTTCAGCCACTCCGCCTCCACGACCGGGCCCTCGGCGACCTCCCAGCCCATGGCGACGAAGACGTCGGCGATGCGCTCGGACAGGGTGGTGATCGGGTGGCGCGCGCCGACGGGCTCGCGGTCCCACGGCAGGGTGACGTCGACGGCCTCCTCGACCAGGATGCGTGCCTCGCGCTCCTCCTCGAGCGTGGCCTGGCGCGCGGCGAGTGCCTGGTTGATCCGGCCCCGGGCCTTGCCGATGCGCTGACCGGCCTCCTTGCGCGCCTGCGGGGGCAGCGCGCCGATCTCCCGGTTGGCCAGCGCGAGGGCGGAGCGGTCGCCGGCGTGGGCGAGCCGGGCCTCCTTCAGCTGCTCCAACGACGTCGCTGCCTCGATGGCGGCCAGCGCCTCGGTCACCGCGGCGTCGACCTGCTCAGCCTTGAGCGGGGTCACCTCGACCGGGTCGTACTCGGTGTTCGGGCCGGACATCGGTGCCTCTCGACGCGGGTCGCCCCGCGCGGCGTGCGCGGGGCGGGGACAAGTCTAGGAACCGGGACAGTCTAGGAAGGTCCGGCCCCGACCTCCCACCGGGTTTCGCGCGACGGGCACCGGGGTCAGCGGTCGTCGTCGCGGTCGTGGTCCCCACCGAGGGCGCCGGTCAGGTCAGGTCGCGTGCCCGCGGCCACACGACCTCGACGCGTGCGCCGCCGGACGCTGCCTCGGTGACCTCGATGTCGCCGCCATGGGCGCGCACGAGGCCGTGCGCGATGAACATGCCCAGTCCCGTCCCGGCCCGGTCGCCGTGCTTCCAGTGCTTCGTGAACACGCGCCGTCGCAGGTCGGGGGCGATGCCGTCGCCGTCGTCCTCCACGGCCATCAGCACGGCGTCGTCGTCGTACGACGACAGCAGCACCCGCACCTGCCCCTGCCCGTGGCGCACGGCGTTCTCCGCGAGGTTCGTGAGCACCTGCGCGAGCCGGTCGGGGTCGGCGTGCACACGCAGGTCCGAGCCCGGGTCCGTCCGCACCTGGACCTCGCGGCCGGACCCCACAGCGACCGAGCGCGCCACGGCCTCGGCCGTGCCGACCGGGTCGATGGTGCTCGAGGCCAACGGCAGTCGCCCGGCGCTGATGCGGGCGACCTCGAGCAGGTCCCCGATGAGACGGGTCAGCCGGTCGGTGTCGTGGTGCACCGACTCCATGATCAGACGCTTCTGGCCGTCGTCGAAGGCCTCCCACCGCTCCAGCAGGGTCGCGGTGAAGCCCCGGACACCGGTCAACGGCGAGCGGAGCTCGTGGGCCATCGTCGTCACGAGGTTGGCGCGCTCCTGCTCGAGCCGGGCCCGCGCACGGGCCGGTCGCAGGGACACCGCGACGCCGCGGACCGGCGCCAGCGGCGCATCCCGGTCGAGCCGGGCGGTCACCAGCAGCTCCGTGCCGTCGGGCAGGAGCCAGGCCGACTCGGACAACGCGGTCCGGGTCGCGAGGCCGTCGTACGGCTTCAGGGTCTCCCACCAGCCACAGCTGTCGAGGTCCTGCAGCGGCAACGCCTCGCGCAACGACGTACCCACCGCCGCCTGGCGCCCCAGGAGCCGACGCGCCACCGCACTGACGTGGGTCACGCACGCGTCCGCACCGGCCAGCACGATCCCGTCGGGCAGGGCGTCGATCACGGCCTGGACGTCGGTCGGCCCGCCGTCGGAGGCGGAGCGTGCCCCGGGATCCGTTGCCATGCAGCCAACCTAGGCGGTCGTGACCGCCCGGGCGACCCGCGACCTCCGCGAACCCCGTGGTGTCGTGGTGTCGTCGTGCGGGTCCGCACCGCCTGCGCGTGGCAGGCTGGACGCCATGTCCGTCGAGCCCGGCCCCAGGCCCGCCCGGCGTGGCCGCCCCGGCTACGACCGGGAGACCGTGGTGCGACGCGCCGTCGAGGTCTTCAACCGGCGCGGGTACGACGCCACCAGCATGGACGACGTGGCCCGCGAGCTGGGCCTGTCGAAGTCGACGATCTACCACCACGTGCCGACCAAGGAGCACCTGCTGCGCGCCGCCCTCGAGGAGGGGCTGGGCGCCTTGGAGGCGCTGCTCGACGCCGCCGAGGAGCGCGCCGGGGACGCCGCGGAACGGCTGCGCTGGACGGTGGGGCGCAGCGTCGAGGTGCTTGCCGCGCACCTGCCCGCGGTGCGTCTCGTGCTGCGGGTGCGTGGCAACAGCGACGCCGAGCAGGAGGCCCTCGAGCGCCGGCGGGGCATCGACGCCCGCCTCACCCGGCTGGTGGCCGCGGCCGTGACGGAGGGCAGCGTGCGCGCCGACGTGGCGCCGGAGGTCGCCTCGCGGCTGGTGTTCGGGATGGTGAACTCGCTGACCGAGTGGTACGACCCGGCCGGTGGCACCGACCCGGTTGCCATGGGACGCATCGTCGCCGACGCCGCGTGGGAAGGGCTGACCGGTCGCTGACGACCCTCAGGGGTCGACGTCTCGGCGCGACGCGAGCGACGTCTCGGCGCGACGCGAGCGCCGTCTCGGCGCGACGCGAGCGACGTCTCGGCGCGACGTACGCGCCGTCTCGGCGGGTCAGGAGGGTTTGACGTGCGGGGCGCGCTGGACGCGGGCGCTGGTGTAGAGGCAGACCGCGGCCGCGGTGGCGAGGTTGAGGCTCTCGGCACCGCCGAAGATCGGGATGCGCACCCGGTGGTCGGCGAGGGCAGCCACCTCCTCGGGCAGGCCCCACGCCTCGTTGCCGAAGAGCCAGGCGGTCGGCCCGGCCAGCAGCCCGGAGGCCTCGGCCTCGAACAGGTCGACCTCCCCCGCACCGTCCGCGGCGAGCACCGTCAGCCCGGCGCGACGGACGTCCTCGACGGTCACGGCCGGCGACGCACCGGCGGCCACCGGCAGGTGGAACAGCGAGCCGACCGACGCCCGCACCGTCTTGGGGTTGTAGAGGTCGACGCTGTGGCCGGCGAGCACGACGGCCTCGGCGCCGGCGGCATCGGCGCAGCGCAGGACGGTGCCGGCGTTGCCGGGGTCCCGCACGTCCGCCAGGACCGCGGCGAGACGTACGCCGGGACGCACCGCCTCGCTCACCGGTACGTCGAGCACGCGGCAGACCGCGACCACACCCTGGGGGTGGACGGTGTCCGTCAGCTCGGCCAGGACGGCCTCCTCGACGTCGTACCAGGGCAGGCCCGTCCTGGCGGCGACCGCACGCAGCTCCGGCTGGGCGTCGGGTCGGGCGAAGACCTCGCGCACGTGTCCACCGGCGAGTGCCTCGCGCACCGCCTGCGGTCCCTCGGCCAGGAACAGGCCTGCCTCACGCCGGCCCGCCCGACGCAGCAGCTTGCGAGCGGTGCGCACCCGCCCGCTGCGCGCCGTCAGCCCGGTCGGCGCGGTCGGCCCGGTCGCCCCGGTCCCGCTCAGACCGGTCGGCTCAGCCTGCTCGCTCATCGGACCTCCTGGGAGACAGCGACGGGGCCGCCCCGAGGGGGCGGCCCCGACACCTGGGTGCGAGACGCGGATCGGGTCGTGGTGACGACCCGGGCCGACGCGGTCAGGACGCGGCGGCCTCGGCGCGCGGCGCGTTGACGTCCTCGGGCAGGTTGGCCTTGGCCAGCTCCACCAGCGCGCCGAAGGCGGCGGCGTCGTTGACGGCGAGATCGGCGAGGATCTTGCGGTCGACCTCGACCTCGGCGGCCTTGAGGCCCTGGATGAAGCGGTTGTAGGTCATGCCGTGCTGGCGGGCCGCAGCGTTGATGCGCTGGATCCACAGCTTGCGGAAGTCACCCTTGCGAGCCTTGCGGTCGCGGTAGTTGTAGGTGAGCGAGTGGGTGACCTGCTCCTTGGCCTTGCGGTACAGGCGCGAGCGCTGCCCGCGGTAGCCGGAGGCGCGCTCGAGGGTTACCCGACGCTTCTTCTGGGCGTTGACCGCCCGCTTGACGCGTGCCACGTGGTTCTCCTAGGTAGTTCGGGAAGCTGAGGGGGAAGACGACGCTTCCTGGCTTCGGTGCTGGTGCGCCGGTGGGCGCGGGTGTGCTGGGTGGACGCGCTCAGCGACCGAGCATCTTGCGGACGGCCTTGGTGTCGTTCTTCGAGACCTCGGTGGTGCCGGACATGCGCCGCGTCATCTTGGAGGGCTTCTTCTCCAGGTTGTGGCGCAGGCCCGCCTTCTCGCGGCGGAGCTTGCCGGACCCGGTCACCCGGAAGCGCTTGGAGGCACCCGAGTGGGTCTTGTTCTTCGGCATGTCAGATCGTCCTTTACTTCATCTGGTGCGGCCCGCGCGGTGGCGCGGGCCGGTTCGGGGGCGGGGGTCCGGCGGTGCCGGCGCCCCCGGAGGTCACACCTCGTCGAGGTTCTCCGGCGTACGGGCCGGGCGCTCGGGCTTGGGGGTGGCGTGCGCGGCGGCGGCGCGCTCCTTGTACTCGATGCGCTCCGCCTCGGCCTCGGCGGCGCGCTCGGCGGCGCGCTCGGCCTTGGCCGCCTTGACCTCGGCCTTCGCCTCGGCCTTCTTCTTCACCGGCCCGAGGACCATGATCATGTTGCGGCCGTCCTGCTTGGGTGAGGACTCGACGAAGCCCAGCTCGGTGACGTCGTCGGCCAGGCGCTCCAGCAGCCGCAGGCCCAGCTCGGGGCGGTGCTGCTCGCGACCACGGAACATGATCGTGATCTTGACCTTGTCGCCCTGCTTGAGGAACCGCACGACGTGACCCTTCTTGGTCTCGTAGTCGTGCGCGTCGATCTTCGGTCGGAGCTTCATCTCCTTGATCACGACGTTGGTCTGGTTCCGTCGTGCCTCACGGGCCTTCTGGGCGTTCTCGTACTTGAACTTCCCGTAGTCCATGAGCTTGCAGACCGGCGGCCTGGCCATGGGCGCGACCTCGACGAGATCGAGGTCGGCCTCGGAGGCCAGCCTCAGGGCGTCGTCGATACGGACGATGCCCACGGTCTCTCCGTTGGGACCGACGAGTCGGACCTCGGGAACCCGGATCCGGTCGTTGATGCGCAGCTCGGTGGTGATTGAGTCCTCCTGGGTTGGTCTGGTGATGGACCCCGACCCGGGAGCCTGCATGAAAAAGGCTTCCGCGTCTGCGACAGCGGAAGCCAGCCCAGTGCCGGTGCTGCGGACGGGTGGTGCCCCGCCTCACTGCATCACTGGCACTGCAGGAGCGGCGCCCCGGTCTCCCGTGGCGCTCTCCGTGACCGGACCCGACGACCTGGTGCGGTCGGTGCGGGTGGGAGACGAGCTCCGCTTGTCGGACCCGTCCCGTGACTCGCGCCACCGGAAGGATCGGTCCCGACAAGAGTACCAACCCTCGGCGCAGGACGCACATTCCCGGCACCCGGGCGGTTCCAGCCCGCTTCCCGCCCTCAGGCGTCGACGCGCACCCAGCCGAACCGGTCACCGCTGCCCGGCCCAGCACCGGTCTGCAGGCGCGTCAGCACCAGCCCCTCGGCCAGGCTCGCGAGGGACTCACCCTCGACCGGGAACGGCACGGGGCCGGCGACGTCGACCACGAGGGCGTCGGCGTGCTCCTGCTGCGCCGCCTGGGCCGCCAGCCGCGTGGCCACCGGGACGGGTCGGGCGGCCGGGTCCCAGCGCGCCATCGCCGCGGCGCTGGTGAAGGCCAGCAGGCCGCGACGGCCGTCCGGGGCGGTCATCAGCACGGTCGCCATGTCGGAGGACTTGTCGTGGGCCAGCCCCGCGTCGTCCACCTCGACCTCGCCGAGGACCGCGACGACCGGCACCAGCAGTCGCGCGTGCTGCAGCACCTGGAGCGCTGCCAGGCGGCTGCCGCCGGGTTGCCGGTACGCCGCCAGCGCCGCCTCGACCTCCGGGGAGGCGGAGCCGTCGTCTCCGGCGAATCCGGGGTCGGGGATCGAGCGCACGGTCCCATCGTGGCACGCGGCGGTCCGGGTCCGGCCCGTAGGCTGCGGAGCATGAGCGGGCTCGACACGGCGACCTGGCAGGCCCTCGGCCTGGTGCTGACCCTGCTCGGCCTCGGCGTCTCGACCTACGTCTGGTCGCGTCGGGGCGCGGCCCGCGGTCTTCGCGCCGTCGCGTGGAGCCTGGTCCCGCTCGCGGCCGCCCTCACCGGCACCCTGCGGCTGGTCGGCGACGTCGTCGGCGCCTTCGGCCGCTGGTCCTCCCGCCTGGTGCTGGACCCCCTGACCTGGACCGGCATCGCCGTGGCCGGCGTCTCGGCGGTCCTCTTCCTCGTCAGCGGCCGGCTGGTCGGTCACGGCAACCGCCCGGGGAGGCGAGGCCGCGCCGCCCGCCGGGACGCCACCGCCCCCGGGACCGCCGCGGCGACAGACGCGCTCGGCACCCGGACGACCGCGCCTCCCGCGACCGCTCGCCACCTCTCCCCCGCCGGCTCGCGGCGCGGCCCGGCTCGCCCGGTACGGCGCCCGGTGCGACACCCGGCACGACGCCCGCCGCGACGCCCCGGGACGCAGGGACCGGCGATCCCGACATGGACGAGATCGAGGCGATCCTGCGCCGCCGCGGCATCACGTGACCCGGCCGTCGGCGGCCGACGTGCTGCTCGAGCTGGCCCTCGCCTCGCCATGCCGACTGGGGTCCGCCGACGACCGGTCGGGGCGGCTGGTCGCGATCGACGGGCCGGCCGGCTCCGGCAAGACCACGCTGGCGGCGGCTCTGGCTCAGCGGGCGGGCGACGCCGGGCTGGGCGTGACAGTCGTCGCGACCGACGACGTGCTGCGCGGCTGGGACGGCCTCGCCGACCTCGGCCCCCGGCTCCGGGCCGAGGTCGTCGAGCCGCTGCGCGCGGGTCGCGACGGGGCCTACCGGCGCTACGACTGGCACGCCCGGCGGACCGCGGAGACTGTCGCCGTCCCGCTCGTCGACCTCGTGGTGCTCGAGGGCGTCGGCTCGGGCCACCTCGGGTACGACGACACCCTGTCGGCGCTCGCCTGGGTGGAGGCTCCCCCCGACCTGCGGCGCGCCCGCGGCCTGGCCCGCGACGGCGAGGAGCTGGCGGCGTACTGGGACGCGTTCGTGCCGGACGAGGACCTGCTGCACGCCCGCGAGAGGACGCGCGACCGGGCCGACCTGCTGGTCGACGGCGTCAGCGGCGCTCCTCAGGTCCCGGGTGCGGCGGCTCGTCGGCCGCGTGGGCCTCGATCAGCGCCCTGAGCCGGCGCACCTGAGCCTTGGCGCGGGCACCGTCGGATCCCTGGATGCCCATCGCGGCCTGTGACGTGCCGTCGCTGAGGTCGAGCACCGTCCACGGGTTGCCCGGCCGCAGCGTCACGGAGACCACCTCGGGCCAGGTGTAGTCGTGGGTCCGGTAGCCGTTGACCACGTGCAGCCCCGCCGCGGTGGCGTCGATGCGGCAGCGTGAGAGCCCGTGCTCGACGACGAGCACCATCAGTCCGAGCACCAGCACCGTCAGCCGCTGGAAGGTGGTGAAGGACGCGCGGACGTCGTCGGGGAACGACAGCCACAGCACGACCACGGTCGCCAGCAGCAGTCCGCCGAAGACGAGGGCCGCGACCCGGACCCCGCGGGGCCGGAAGGTCACGGGGAGGTCGGTCGGCTCGACGACCGGCTCTCCTGACGGGTCAGAGCCGGCAGGCATGGATGTCGGTGGTGAGGATGCCGCGGGCACCGATCTCGTACAGCTCGTCCATGATCCGCTGGGCCGCCTCGCGCGGCACCATCGAGCGCACCGCCACCCAGCCCTCGCGGTGCAGCGGCGAGACCGTGGGGCTCTCGATGCCGGGCGTGAGCGCGACCGCGCGCTCGACCTCCACCGAGGGGATGTCGTAGTCCATCATCACGTAGGAGCGGGCCACCAGGACGCCCTGCAGCCGTCGCAGGAAGATCTCGAGCGCGGGCGACTCCTGGGCCCCGACCCGGCCGACGAGCACGGCCTCGGACTCGAGGACGACCTCGCCGACGATCTCCAGGCCCGCCTGGCGCAGGGTGCTCCCGGTCTCGACGACGTCGGCGATCGCGTCGGCCACGCCGAGCTGCACGCTGGTCTCGACGGCCCCGTCGAGGCGGATCACGGTCGCGTCGATCCCCCTGGCCTCCAGCCAGCGCTCGACCACGCCGTCGTACGACGTCGCGATGCGCTTGCCGGCCAGGTCGTCGAGCGACGACAGCACGCCGGGGGGCGCCGCGAAGTGGAAGGTCGAGCGGCCGAAGCCGAGCCGCACGGACTCCTCGGCCTTGGCGCCGGAGTCGAGGAGCAGGTCACGGCCCGTGATGCCGAGGTCGAGGGTGCCCTCCCCCACGTAGACCGCGATGTCGCGCGGGCGCAGGTAGAAGAACTCGACGCCGTTGACGACGTCGGTCAGCGTCAGCTGCTTGGAGTCGTGCCGCTGCTTGTAGCCGGCCTCGCGCAGCATGTCGGAGGCGCTCTGGCTCAGCGAGCCCTTGTTGGGCACGGCGACGCGCAGCAGCGGACGGCGCTCGTCGCCGGGGGTCGAGCCGGGGCCGGTCAGGGCGGTGGTGCTGGTCATGGGGTCGTCCCTTTACAGGTGCGCGTAGACGTCGTCGAGGGTCAGGCCGGAGGCGAGCATGAGCACCTGGGCGTGGTACAGCAGCTGGCTGATCTCCTCGGCGGCGCGCTCGGGGGTCTCGTGCTCGGCGGCCATCCAGGACTCGGCGGCCTCCTCGACGAGCTTCTTGCCGATGCTGTGGACGCCGGCGTCCAACGCCTGCACGGTGCCCGATCCCTCGGGACGGTCACGGGCCTTGTCGCTGAGCTCGGTCCACAGCTCCTCGAAGGTCTTCATCTCCACGCTCTCTCTCGGCCCGGTCCAGGTCGCCGGTCAGGGCGCCCACCAGGGTACGGCCCCGCCGACCGGGTCACGCGCCCGCGCCGCCCCGGCGGATCGCACGCAGCGACCGCGCAGTGACCAGCGCAGCCGAGGTCGCCTCGTAGCCCTTGTCCTCCACCGAGCCCTCGAGGCCGGCGCGGTCCAGGGCCTGCTGCTCGGTGTCGCAGGTGAGCAGCCCGAAGCCCACGGGTACGCCGTGGTCGAGCGCCACGCGGGTCAGCCCGTCGGTGGCGGCGGAGCAGACGTAGTCGAAGTGCGGCGTGCCGCCGCGGATCACGACGCCGAGGGCCACCAGGGCGTCGTACCCCTGCGCGGCGAGCGCGCCGGCGACCACCGGCAGCTCGAAGGAGCCCGGCGCGCGGACCACCTCGCGGGAGGTGACCGCGAAGTCGTCGAGCGCGCGGTGGGCGCCGCCCAGCAGCCCGTCCATCACCTGGTCGTGCCAGCTGGCCGCGACCACCGCGACCCGGAGGTCGCTGCCGTCGAACGGCTCGGCCTGGTACTGCGCGGTCGGGGATCCTTCGCCGCTCATCGGGCAGCTCCTTCGGGGGTGGTGGGGGGTGCGGTGGTGGTCGCGGGGGTGATGGTCGCGGTGGTGGTGCTCGACGGCGACCGGGCCGGGTCGACCAGGTCCGGCAGGTCGTGACCCATCCGGTCGCGCTTGGTCTGCAGGTAGGCCAGGTTGTGGTCGTTGGGGTGCGGGGTCAGGCCGACCCGCTCGGCGACCTGGATGCCGTAGGCCTCGAGCCCCTCGGTCTTGGCCGGGTTGTTCGTCATCAGCCGCACCGAGGCGACGCCCAGGTCCTTGAGGATCTGGGTGGCGGCTCCGTAGTGGCGGGCGTCGGCGGGCAGGCCGAGCTCGAGGTTGGCGTCGACGGTGTCGCTGCCGCCGTCCTGCAGCTGGTAGGCCTGCAGCTTGGCCAGCAGGCCGATGCCTCGACCCTCGTGCCCGCGCAGGTAGATGACGACACCGCGACCCTCGGCCACGATGCGCTCCATGGCCTCGTCGAGCTGCGGACCGCAGTCGCAGCGGCTGCTGGCGAACACGTCGCCGGTCAGGCACTCCGAGTGGACCCGGGTCAGCACCGGCTCACCGCTGCGGAGGTCGGCCGGGTCGCCGTACACCAGGGCGACGTGCTCGGAGCCGTCGATGGAGATCCGGTAGCCGACCGCGGTGAAGTCGCCGGAGCGGGTCGGCAGGCGGGTGGTCGCGACCCGGTCGACGTGGGACTCCACGCGACGGCGGTGGTGGACCAGCTGCTCGATCGAGATCATCCTGAGGCCGTGCTCGTCGGCGAAGGCGCGCAGCTCAGGGCCGCGCTTCATGGTGCCGTCGTCGTTGACGACCTCGACGAGCACGCCGACCGGGGTGAGGCCGGCCATCCGGGCCAGGTCGACGGCGGCCTCGGTGTGGCCGCGACGCACCAGGACGCCGCCCTCGCGGTAGCGCAGCGGGAAGACGTGACCGGGTCGGGTGAGCTCCCACGGCTCCGTGGCGGAGTCGGCGAGCGTGCGCACCGTGTGCGAGCGGTCGGCGGCGCTGATGCCGGTGCTGACGCCGTCGCGGGCGTCGACGGAGATCGTGTACGCCGTGCGCATCTTGTCGCGGTTGTGCGGGGTCATCAGCGGGATCTCGAGCCGCTCGAGCATGTCGCCGGGCATGGGGGCGCAGATGACGCCGGAGCTGTGGCGGATCGTGAAGGCCATCAGCTCGGGGGTGGACTTGCTGGCGGCGAAGATGATGTCGCCCTCGTTCTCGCGGTCCTCGTCGTCGACGACGATGACCGGACGGCCCGCGGCGATGTCGGCCACGGCGTCCTCGACCTCGTCGAGGCGGATGCCCTCGTGCCCTGTCATGACTGTCCTTCCGGGGTGCTGGGGGTGCTCGGGGTGGTGCTGGTGGGTGTGCTCGGGGTGGTGGCCGGGGAGGCGCCGCGGGCGAGGAGCCGCTCGACGTACTTCGCCATCACGTCGACCTCGAGGTTGACGACCGTGCCGACCGCCGCCGCGCCGAGCGTGGTCCGCGCCAGCGTCTCGGGGATGAGCGAGACGGTGAAGGTGCCGGCGGCGTCGTCGAGGGCGGCCACGGTGAGGCTGACCCCGTCGACGGTGATCGAGCCCTGCGCCACGACGTAGCGCGCGAGCTCGGCCGGCAGCGAGACCTCGACCAGCTCCCAGTGCTCGCTGGGGGTCCGGGCGACGACCTCGCCGGTGGCGTCGACGTGTCCCTGGACGACGTGCCCGCCGAGGCGGGTGGTGGGGGTGACCGCTCGCTCGAGGTTGACCCTGCTCCCGGGCCGCAGGGCACCGAGCCCGGTCAGCCGCAGCGTCTGGGTCATGACGTCGGCGGTGAAGCCGTCGTCCTGCAGCTCGGCCACGGTCAGGCAGCAGCCGTTGACCGCGATCGAGTCACCGAGCGCGGTGCCCTCGGTGACGCCCGCCCCGCGCACGGTGAGGCGCACCGCGTCGCCCTGGTCGGTCAGGTCGACGACGGCGCCGAGCTCCTCGACGATGCCGGTGAACATGGCCTCAGTCCTCCTTCGGTCCGCAGGTCGCGCAGGTCGCGCGGTGGTCGGTGTGTTCGCGAGACGGCGCGCGCGTCGCGCCGAGACGTCACGTACGTCGCGGCGAGACGTCACGTGCGTCGCACCGAGACGTCACGTGCGTCGCGAGGACGCTCGCGCGGCCGCGGCCGCATCTCCAGGCGTACGTCGCGGTCGGGACCGTCGGAGAGGACGGTCACGTCGACGACGTCGAGCCGGTGGGCCGCGGCGAGGGTGGGCACGTCGAGCCCCTCGACGGTGGACGGGCCGCCACCGACGAGCACGGGGGCCACGTAGGCGATCACCTCGTCGACGAGGCCTGCCTCGAGGAAGGCGCCGGCCACGTGGGGCCCGCCCTCGAGGAAGACGTGGTGGCGCCCGCGCACGTGGAGGTCGGCCAGCGCCTGGTGGGGGTCGCGGGTGCGGAGGTGGACGGTCTCGGCCGCGTCGTCCAGGACGCGGCGGTCGCTCGGCAGGTCACGCAGCCCCATGACCGCCCGCAGCGGCTGGCGAGCGCGGGGCAGGTCGGTGCCGTGCTCGTCGCGGACGGTCAGCCGGGGGTCGTCGGTCAGCACGGTGCCTGTGCCTGCGAGCACGACGTCAGCACGCCCACGCCGCACGTGGACGTCGCGGCGCGAGGCGGCGTTGCTGATCCAGCGCGAGGTGCCGTCGGCCGCGGCGCTGCGGCCGTCGAGCGAGGCGGCCGTCTTCCAGGTCACGAACGGCCGGCCGTGCTCGACCGAGAACGTCCACACCGGGTTCAGCGCCCGTGCCTCGTCGACCAGCACCCCCCCGACGACCTCGACCCCGGCGTCCCGCAGCCGGGCTGCTCCCCCGGTCGAGACCGGACCGGCGTCGGACTGCGCGTGCACCACCCGGCGGACGCCGGCGGACAGCAGTGCCTCGGCGCACGGCCCGGTGCGGCCGGTGTGGTTGCAGGGCTCGAGCGTCACCACCGCGGTCAGGCCCGCTGCGGACGCGCCCCGCGCGGCCAGGTCGGCGAGCGCATCGACCTCCGCGTGCGGCGTACCGGCTCCGCGGTGGTGTCCCTCGGCGAGGACGGCACCGGCGTCGTCCAGCAGCACGCACCCCACGCGCGGGTTGGGCCCGAGCGGGGCGTCCGGGGAGGCCGCGAGCACCAGGGCACGTCGCATCGCCGCCGTCTCGGCGGGTGCGATGCGCTCGTGCGCCGCACCGGTCATGTGCTGTGCCCTCTCGGTCCGCTCACGGACACCGGGCAGGGAGGGGACGCGGGCGCTCGTCGACACGGGAGGTGTCGGCGAGGGCACTGCGTGCGCTTCCCATCCGGACTCTCACCGTCGGTCCAGGACTTTCACCTGGTCAACCGGCCACTGGCTGTGGCCGGGTCGCGGACTGTCACCGCCGGCTCGGACTTTCACCGACCCCAGAGCACGCGAGCACTGGCTCGTCGAGGACAAGCCTGCCACACGGCCCGGACCACGTCAGCGGGAGAGGCGGGTGTCGCCCGTCACGCCTGGGCGGTCCCGCTTGTCGCTCCTTCGGCCTGTGCGCGCAGGCGGTCGACCATCACGGCGGGGTCGTCGGCCCCGAAGACGGCCGAGCCGGCGACGAACATGTCGGCCCCCGCCTCGGCGCAGCGCTCGATGGTCTCCTCCGAGACACCGCCGTCCACCTGCAGCCAGAGGTCGAGCCCGTGACGGTCGATCAGCTGACGGGCCCGACGGATCTTCGGCAGGCACAGGTCGAGGAACTTCTGCCCGCCGAACCCGGGCTCCACCGTCATGATCAGCAGCATGTCGAGCTCGCCGAGCAGGTCCTCGTAGGGCTCGACCGGTGTCGCGGGACGCAGCGCCATCCCGGCGCGGGCGCCCTGGTGGCGCAGCTCACGGGCCAGGCGCACGGGGGCCGTGGCCGCTTCGACGTGGAAGGTCACCGAGCCCGCCCCGGCCTCGACGTACGCCGGCGCCCACCGGTCGGGGTCCTCGATCATGAGATGCAGGTCCAGCGGCGTCTCCGCGGCGGCACTCAGGGACTCCACCACGGGAAGTCCCACGGTCAGGTTGGGCACGAAGTGGTTGTCCATCACGTCGACGTGGAGCCAGTCGGCGTTGCGGATCCGGGCGACCTCGTCGGCGAGGTGCGCGAAGTCGCAGGACAGGATGCTGGGCGAGATCTGGGCAGCCATGGTGCGCACGAGCCTAGTGGGACCGCGGTCGAGGATTGGTCCGGGCTCCGCGGGGGTATGGCCCAGGCAAGGCCTCCTGCCCATCTGGGCGGGCGGAACCGAACTCGGGAGGTCCCGTGGAAACCAGCACCGTCATCATCATCGTCGTCGTCGCTCTCATCGTGCTCGCTGCGATCGCGGCTCTGGCGGCGGCCGGCAAGCGCAAGAAGGCCGAGCGCCAGCATCAGGAGACCGAGCGCCAGCGCGTCGAGGCCGAGCATCTGCGCCACGAGGCCAGCCAGCACTCCACCGGGGCCGCTCACTGCCCAGGTCGAGGCCAAGGAGGCCGAGGCCCGCGCCGCGCGCGCCAAGCTCGAGGCCGAGCGCGCCGAGCACGAGGCCGCTCAGGCTCAGCAGGGCGCGCACGTCGAGCAGGCCCGCCACGAGGACGTCATCCGTGACGCGGACCGGCTCGACCCCGACGTCGACCACCGCTCGGACGACTACCGGCCGCAGCCGTCGGGCCACACCCACGAGACGACCGTGGACGCGCCCCAGGACACGCACCCCGGCACCGGCACGACCCAGGTGCCCCCCACGGGCGGCACCCCGCAGGGAGGGCCGGCCCAGCCGCGTCCCTGACGCGAGCCGGCAGGACCTGGCACCACTGACGGGCGACCGGCACGACCTGTCGCCCATGCCGCGCGGCACCCGGTGATCCGGGTGCCGTTCGTCATCTCCGGCGCAGCAGGGCCAGGAACATGGCGTCCGTGCCGTGGCGGTGCGGCCACAGCTGCAGCGTGCCCGGCAGCGGGCCCGCGGCGTCCGTCACCTGGGTGAGGACGGTGCCGGCATCGAGGAGCTCGACGTCGTCACGCTCCGCGATGACCGAACTGACCGCACCGGCGGTCTCGGCCAGCACCGGCGAGCAGGTCACGTAGGCGACCACTCCCCCGGGGCGCACGGAGTCGACAGCGGCGCCCAGCAGGGCCCGCTGCAGCGGCACCAGCTCCTCGAGGTCCGCCGGGGTGCGTCGCCAGCGCGCCTCCGGCCTGCGCCGCAGGGCGCCGAGGCCCGTGCAGGGCGCGTCGACGAGGACCCGGTCGAAGCTGCCCAGCGGCCAGTCCGGCTCCCGACCGTCCCTCACGACGGTCCGCACCGTCCCCTCGGGCAGCGCCGCGGTGGCGCGTCGTACGAGGTCGGCGCGGTGGGGCTGCGGCTCCACCGCCTGCACGGTCGCGCCCCGCTGCGCGGCGAGCGCACCCAGCAGCGCGGCCTTGCCGCCCGGACCGGCGCACAGGTCCAGCCACCGCGCGTCCGTCCCCTCGAGGGTGACGTCGGCCAGCGCCAGGGCGACCAGCTGGGAGCCCTCGTCCTGCACACCGGCACGACCGGAGCGGACCGCGGCGAGCGCACCGGGGTCACCCTGCGCCAGGCGCACCCCGAGCGGCGAGTACGGCGTGCGCGTCGCGCCCTGCGCCGCGACGTCGCCCACCAGCTCCTCGACGTCGACCAGACCCGGACGAGCCACGAGCGTCACGGTCGGGGACTCGTTGTCGGCGACCAGCAGGTCGTCGAGCTCGGCGGCCCGCCCCGTCGCGGCCAGGGCCTCGGCGAGGGAGTCGACGACCCAGCGCGGGTGGGCGTGCGCGAGCACGGCGAAGCCGTGGCGGTCGCGCTTGGGGTCGGGGGCGAGGCGACGGACCCAGGTGTCGAGGTCGTGCTCCCCCACCCGTCGCAGCACCGCGTTGACGAAGCCGGTCACCTTGCGGCCGCCGGCCTCGCGGGCCAGGTCGACCGACGTGGCCACCGCGGCGTGGGGTGGCACCCGGGTCGACAGCAGCTGGTGGGCGCCCAGCCGCAGCACCGCGAGCACGGGCGCGTCGATCCGCTCCAGCGGGCGCCCGGCGCAGGCGGCCACGACGGCGTCGTAGGTGCCCTGGCGCCGCAGCGAGCCGGCCGCGAGCTCCGTGACCAGCGCCGCGTCACGGCCCGAGAGCGCCCGCTCGCGCAGCACGGCCGTCAGCGCCAGGTTGGCGTAGGCGCCGTCCTCGGCGACGGCGCGCAGCACCGCGAGCGCCGCCGAGCGCGCCGGGTCGGCCATCAGGCGCCGAACCGGGCGCCCGGGTCCAGCCGGACCCCGCGGGCCCAGTCGGCGGCCGCCATCTGCTTCTTGCCGAACGCCTTCAGCTCCCCGAGGCGTACGGCGTGACTTCCCGTGCCGACGTGCACGGCGTTCTTGGACACCACCAGCGCGCCGGGGGCGGCCGAGACCTCCGGGTCGGGAAGGACCGGTCCGAGCTTGACGCGTTCGCCGTCGAGCGTCGTCCACGCCCCGGGAGCGGGCGTGCAGGCACGCACCCGACGGTCCACGGCCTGGGCGGGCTCGGTCCAGTCGACCTGGGCCTCCTCCACGGAGATCTTGGGGGCGAGCGACAGACCCTCCTCGGGCTGCGGACGGGCCTCGACCTCGCCGCTCTCGATGCCGTCGAGCGTGGCGACCAGCAGGGGGGCGCCCGCCTCGGCCAGACGTCCGAGCAGGTCGCCGGAGGTGTCCGCGGGCCGGACCCGCTCGGTCACGACGCCGAACGTCGGGCCGGCGTCGAGGGCCTTCACGATGCGGAACGTGGTGGCCCCGGTGATCTCGTCACCGGCCCACACCGCGCGCTGCACCGGGGCCGCGCCCCGCCACGCCGGCAGCAGGGAGAAGTGCAGGTTGATCCACCCGTGGGCGGGGACGTCGAGCGCCGACTGCGGCAGGAGCGCGCCGTACGCCACGACCGGGCAGGCGTCGGGGGCGAGACCGCGCAGCGCGTCCTGGAAGTCGGGGTCGCGCGGGTGCCCGGGCTTGAGCACCGGCACGCCGAGCTCCTCGGCGGCCTGCGCCACCGGGGAGGCGACGAGGCGTCGACCGCGACCGGCGGGCGCGTCGGGGCGCGTGACGACCCCGACGAGCTCGTGGCGACTGGCGGCGAGGGCGGCCAAGGAGGGCAGGGCGACCTCGGGGGTGCCGGCGAAGACGATGCGCACGGCCTCAGAGCCCCAGGCCCGGGGCGGTCGGGTGCGGGCTGACCTTGATCGTCGGGGGCGCACCGAACCAGTCGGACTCGCGGATCGCCTTCATCGCGGCCTTGCGGGTCTCGGCGTCGAGGCGCTGCACGAACAGCACGCCGTCGAGGTGGTCGGTCTCGTGCTGGATGGCCCGGGCCAGCAGGTCGGAGCCCTGGACCGTGACGGGCTCACCGTGCATGGAGAAGCCGCGGGCCACCACGCTCAGGGCGCGGGTGCAGTCGAACGCGAGGTCGGGGATCGACAGGCAGCCCTCCTCCCCGTGCTGGGTCTCCTCCGACAGCGTCAGCTCGGGGTTGACGAGGTGGCCGACCTCACCGTCGACGTTCCAGGTGAAGACCCGCAGTCCGACGCCGATCTGCGGCGCCGCCAGCCCCGCTCCCGGGGCGTCCAGCATCGTCTCGGTGAGGTCCTTGACGAGGCGGCGGAGCTCGGCGTCGAAGTCGACGACCGGGCTGGCCGGTGTGCGCAGCACCGGGTCGCCGAAGAGTCGGATGGGCTGGACGGTCACGGGGTCCTCTCGGGTCGGGAGCGGCGCACAGTCTACGGCTCACGCCGACTCACGACGGACTCACGACGGCCCACGCGTGCTGACGACGGCCCACGCGTGCCCACGATGACCCACGCGTGCTCGCGGCGGCTCAGCCCAGGGCCCACGGATCGACCTGGACGCGGACCGTCGCCAGCTTGCGGGCGGCGCGCACTCCCTGCACGGCGAGCAGGCTGCGCGAGAGGGCGGCACCGGAGGCACGGGGCACCCGGACGACCACGCGCGACTCGGGATCGCGACCCGCCGGGGCTGCCGGTCCGCCGACGTCGACGGCGACGGGCCCGAGCACCTCGGCACCGTCCGGCAGCTCGAGCACGGCGAGCACGTCCTCCAGCGCCTGCGGGTCACCGGTCAGCACGGCCAGCCGGGAGGCCGGCGGCAGGTGGGCGGCCGAGCGGTCCTCGGCCTCACGGACGGCCAGGCCCGCCGGGTCCCAGCGCACCAGCGCCTGCAGCGCGGGCTCGGACGGCTCCCCCACCGCCACCACTCGGCCACCACGCTCGAAAGAACGCGCCAGCGCGGCGGCGTTGAACCAGCGCCGGGCCGCCTCCTCGCCGGCGCGCAGGTCGACGCGGGCCAGCAGCAGCCAGGTGTCGAGCAGCACCACGGCGGCGTACCCGTCCTCGGCCTCCGGCTCGGCGCCCGGCGTGGCGATCACCAGCGCCGGCTCCGGTCCGACGCGGTCCAGCACGTGGTCGCCGCTGGAGCGACGCACCGGGACCCGGGGGAACGCGCGGCCGAGCTCCTCGGCGGTCCGTCGGTCGCCGACGACGGGGGCCCGCACGGCCTGGTCGCCGCACACCCGGCAGGCGTGGCCGGGGTCGGCCTGGCCGCACCAGCGGCAGGTCGGGGCCTCCCCGGCCCGCGGGAGGACCAGTGGGCCCTGGCAGCGCCGGCATCGTGCCGGGGCGCGGCAGGTGCGGCAGGTGAGGGCGGCGGCGTACCCCAGCCTGGGCGTCTGCACCAGCACCGGTCCGACCTGGAGCCCGTCGCGGATGGCGGCGTGGGCGGTGCTGGGGATGCGGGCGGCGCGGGCGTGGGGGTCGCGCTCGATCTCGACGTCACGGTCGCCGGTGACGCTGACCCGCGGGGCCCGACGTCGCACCTCCGCCCGCTCGGCGACGACCTCGCGGGCCCAGCCGGAGGTGACGAGGGCGCCGGCCTCGACGCTGCGGGCTCGGGCCGCCAGGAGCACGGCGGCGTCGGCGTCGTGGGCGCGCAGCAGCAGGACCTCCCGGGTGTGGGGGTACGGCGCGCGCGGCTCGGCGAAGAGGTCGTCACCGTCGTCCCACTGGCCCACCAGGCCGAGGTCGTGCACCGGGGCGAAGGCGGCCGCCCGGGTGCCGGCCACGACCCGGACGTCCCCGCGCGCCACCGCCAGGAAGGCCCGGTAGCGCGGGGCCGGGCCCAGGTCGGCGGTCAGGGTGACGTGCCGGTCCGGACCGAGGACGGCGGTCAGGGCCGCGTCGAGGCGAGCCAGGTCGCGGGTGTCGGGCACGCACAGCACCGACCCTCGCCCCGCCGACAGCGTGGTCGCGGCGGCGTGCGCCAGCCCCGTCGCCCAGTCGTCCCCGGGGGCCACGGTCCACACGGCACGGGCTGGCGTCCCGGCCGGGCGTGCCCAGGCCGCGGCGAGCACGTCCCCGCCCGGGTAGCGCGACCACCAGGCGGACGCCTCGTGCACCCCGGCGCGCAGGGCACCGGGATCGTCGTCGGCCCGAGGTCGCCGGGCCTCCTTCTCCACCGTGGCGTGACGGGGTGGGACGGCCAGGCGCAGCACGTCGGAGCGGGTGCCGGCGTACCGCGCGGCCACGAGCCCGGTCAGCCGGGCCACCTCGGGGGTGAGCACGGGCTCGGCGCTGACCGCCCGCCGCAGCGGGGCGAGGCGCCCGGGGTGGTCGCTCTCGGCGACCCGCTCGAGCACGAAGCCGTCGACGTCCTGGCCGGCGAAGCGGACCTTGACCCGCGAGCCCGCCACCACCCGGTCGCTCAGGGTCTGGGGCACCAGGTAGTCGAAGGGCCGGTCCAGGTGGGCCAGCGGTACGTCGACCAGGACGCGCGCGACCGGGAGGTGCGTGGCGGGCTCGACGGGCGTGCGGGCCTCGCGTCGGCGCACCTCCGCGGTGGCGGTGGCCGCCTTCCGACGCGCACCGGTGAGGGCCGGGAGCAGGGCGCCCTGGCCGTCAGGTGCGTCGTCGGGTGGCGTCATGGCCGCGATTCAACCAGTCCCGTCCGACGCTTCCGAGCCGGCCGGGCTCCACCCGCGACCGCGCGAGGGTTGTGGACGCCTCGCAAGGGTCGTGACCCTTGCGAGGCGTCCATAACCCCGCGTTACATGCCGGGGGTGAGGCGGTGGGGGTGGGGACGTCAGAGGCCGGCGGCGGCCTTGAGGGCGTCGGCGCGGTCGGTGCGCTCCCAGGTGAAGTCCGGCAGCTCGCGGCCGAAGTGGCCGTAGGCGGCGGTCTGGGCGTAGATCGGCCGCAGCAGGTCGAGGTCGCGGATGATCGCGGCGGGTCGCAGGTCGAAGACCTCGAGCACGGCCTTCTGGATCGATGCGGTCGGGACGGCCTCGGTGCCGAAGGTGTCCACGAACAGACCGACGGGCTGCGCCTTGCCGATCGCGTAGGCGACCTGGACCTCGCAGCGGCGGGCGAGACCGGCGGCCACGACGTTCTTGGCCACCCAGCGCATCGCGTAGGCCGCCGAGCGGTCGACCTTGGACGGGTCCTTGCCGGAGAACGCACCGCCCCCGTGACGAGCCATGCCGCCGTAGGTGTCGATGATGATCTTGCGACCGGTCAGGCCGGCGTCGCCCATCGGCCCGCCGATCTCGAACACGCCGGTCGGGTTGACCAGGAGCCGGTAGTCGTCCGACGGCACGTCGTAGGCGGCCAGCACGGGGTCGACCACGAACTTCTTGACGTCGGGGGCGAGCATGTTGTCGAGGTCGATGCCCCGGGCGTGCTGGGTGGACACCACGACGGTGTCGACGCGCAGCGGACGGTCCTCGTCGTCGTACTCGATGGTGACCTGGGTCTTGCCGTCCGGGCGCAGGTAGGGCATGTCGCCGCTGCGACGGGCCTCGGAGAGCCGCTCGGACAGGCCGTGCGCGATCGTGATCGGCAGCGGCATCAGCTGCGGGGTGTCGTCGCAGGCGTAGCCGAACATGATCCCCTGGTCGCCCGCCCCCTGCTTGTCGAGCTCGTCGACCGAGCCGCCGGTGCGCTCCTCGTGGCCGCTGTCGACGCCCTGGGCGATGTCGGCCGACTGCTGGCCGATGGCGATCTGGACGCCGCAGGACGCACCGTCGAAGCCCTTGTCGCTGCTGTCGTAGCCGATGGCGAGGATGCGGTCGCGAGCGAGCTGGGCGATCGGCACGTAGGCCTCGGTGGTCACCTCACCGGCGACCACGACGAGGCCGGTGGTCACGAGCGTCTCGACCGCCACGCGGCTGCGCGGGTCCTCCGCGAGCATCGCGTCGAGGACGCTGTCGCTGATCTGGTCCGCGATCTTGTCCGGGTGCCCCTCGGTCACTGACTCCGAGGTGAAAAGTCGTCCCGCCACGTGTGCTGCCTCTTCTCCGTACGCCGTCCGCGTTGTCCGCGCTTGCCTGCCTGCACTGCCTGGGTTGCCTGATGAGCTCGGCGCCAGACTAGCCACCCCGGACCAGCGGGCCTCAGGGCGTCTGGCTGGTGGACGAGGACGACGACGCGGTCCAGCGCGACGCGACCTGGTCCCACACCACGTGGGCCAGGGCAGACTTCGACCCGAGCGGGACGGCCGCGGAGCCGCCGTCACGGTCGAGCACGACGGCCTCGTTGTCCTCGCTGCCGAAGACCTTGCCGCCGCTCACGTCGTTGACCACGAGCAGGTCGCAGCCCTTGCGGGCGAGCTTGGCCCGGGCGTGCTCGAGGACCGACCCGCGCTCGTCGCCCGTCTCGGCGGCGAAGCCGACCACGACCAGGCCCGGGTGGGGTCGGTGGCCGGCCAGCTCGGCGAGGACGTCGGGGTTCTGCACCAGGTGCACCTCGGCGCCGCCGCCGTCGTCGTCCTTCTTGATCTTGGTGGCGCTCGTGCTCGCGGGCCGGAAGTCCGCCGGAGCGGCGGCCATCACCACGGCGTCGGCGTCGGCGGACGCCGCCAGGACGGCCTCGCGCAGCTCGGCGGTGGTCTCCACGCGTACGACGGTGACGCCGGCCGGGTCCGCCAGCTCGACGTTGGCGGCGACCAGCGTGACGCGGGCGCCTCGAGCGGCCGCGGTGCGGGCCAGTGCGACGCCCTGCCGTCCGGACGAGCGGTTGCCCAGGAAGCGGACCGGGTCGAGGTACTCCCGGGTGCCGCCGGCCGAGACCACCACGTGGCGCCCCGCCAGGTCGTCGGCGTCGACTCCCCCGTCGGCTCCCCCGGCGACGCCACCGCGGCCGAGCACGTCGAGCGCCGCGGCGACGATCTCCGCGGGCTCGGGCAGGCGACCCTTGCCGGTGTCGGCGCCGGTCAGCCGCCCCTCGGCCGGCTCGAGCACGACGACGCCGCGCGAGCGCAGCGTGGCCACGTTGGCCCGCGTGGCTGCGTTCTCCCACATCTCGGTGTGCATGGCCGGAGCCATCACCACCGGGCAGCGGGCCGTCAGCAGCGTGTTGGTGAGCAGGTCGTCGGCCAGCCCGTGGGCGGCCTTGGCCATCACGTCCGCCGTGGCCGGGGCGACGACGACGAGGTCGGCCTCCTGGCCGATCCGCACGTGCGGCACCCGGTGGACGTCGGTCCACACGTCGTCACCGACCGGCTTGCCCGACAGCGCCGCCCACGTGGGCGCGCCCACGAAACGCAGCGCTGCCGCGGTCGGGACCACCGTGACGTCGTGTCCGGACTCGGTGAAGCGGCGGAGCACCTCGCAGGCCTTGTAGGCCGCGATGCCGCCGCTCACCCCGAGGACCACGCGGGGGCCCGACGCGGGAGCCCCGGGCTCGGTCACGGGTGCGACCTCAGAGCTCGAGGTCGTCCGCGGTGCCGGTGGCCGGGACGGTGCCCTCGGCGGTGACCTCGGGCTCGGCCTCGGGGTCGTACTCCTCGCAGGTCAGGAGGTCGTCGTTGATCTCACGCAGCGCGATCGACAGCGGCTTCTCCTGCACGGCGGTGTCGACCAGCGGGCCGACGTACTCCAGCAGGCCCTCGCCCAGCTGGGCGTAGTAGGCGTTGATCTGACGGGCGCGCTTGGCTCCGTAGAGCACCAGGCGGTACTTCGAGTCGGTCTTGGTCAGGAGCTCGTCGATGGAGGGGTTGGTGATGCCTTCAGCGACAGGGGTGCCAGACACGTGGGTGAGCCTCACAGATTCGGGTGCAGATGGATGACGGGCGGCGTCCGGGGCGACCTGGAGTGGTCAGCGCACCGGCGACGACGGCGTCAGGCGGATGGATCCACCATCAAGCCTACCAACTCCTCGGCCGCCTCGGCGACGTCGGTGTTGACGACGGTCACGTCGAACTCCTCCTCGGCGGCCAGCTCGCTCACCGCGGTCTCCAGCCGACGGGTCCGTTCCTCCTCCGACTCGGTCCCCCGGCCGACCAGCCGGTTCACCAGCTCGTCCCAGGACGGGGGCTTGAGGAAGACGAACCGCGCCTGGGGCATCGAGGCCCGCACCTGCCGGGCTCCCTGGAGGTCGATCTCCAGCAGCGCCGGCCTGCCCTGGGCCAGCACCTCCTCGACCGGGTGCCGGGGCGTGCCGTACCGGTGCCGCCCGTGCACGACCGCCCACTCGAGCAGCTCGTCGCGCTGTGCCATCGCCTCGAAGGTCTCGGCGTCGACGAAGTGGTAGTGGACCCCGTCGACCTCGCCGGGACGGGCGGGACGGGTCGTGGCCGAGACCGAGATCCAGACCTCCGGGTGGTGGGCGCGCACGTACGACGCCACCGTGCCCTTGCCGACCGCCGTGGGGCCGGCGAGCACCGTGAGCCGACCGCTCACCCCTGGCTCGTGCCCTGCTCCCGGCGCGCGAACTCCTCCCGGAGCGCCGCCAGCTGGTTGCTGCCCAGACCTCGGACCCGCCGGCTCTCGGAGATCGCCAGCCGCTCCATCATCTGCTTGGCCCGGACCTTGCCCAGACCGGGCATCGACTGCAGCAGGTCGACCACGCGCATCTTGCCGATGACCTCGTTGGTCCGGCCCTGCTCGAGCACCTCGAAGATCGACGCCCCCGAGTGCTTCAACCGGTTCTTGACCTCGGCCCGCTCACGTCGCGACGCGGCCGCCTTGTCGAGGTTCGCCTGACGCTGTTCGGGGCTGAGCCGGGGCAGAGCCACAGGGGCACCTCGTTGTCGGTCGAGGACGGGCAGGGACAGGGGGCAATCTAGTCACGGCTTCGCGCGCCCCGCAAACGCGGCGCGACCACTGTCGGCCGGCCCTCGCTCGGGTCAGGGCTCCTCGGTCGGCGCGCCCTCGTCCCCGCCGTCCCCGCCGTCCTCGCACACCTGGGCGGAGTAGCCCTCGATCCCGCTGGCCGCCTCGACCACCCGAGGCGCCCCGAGCTTGCTCGCGACGCGGGACAGCACCTTGCGATCCGCCGGGGCGAGCCCCTCGGGGACCTCCCCCACCTGGAACTCGACCGGGTCGAGCCCGCTGCTCTCGACCGCCTCGGCGAGGTCCCGGTAGGCGAACACCAACGTGTCCCACTCGTCGCGCAGCTCCGTGGGGGCCCGGCTGCGCAGGTCCTCGAACGCCGCCAGCGTCGGCGACAGCACGTCGACACCCTCACCGTCCTTGGCGGCCTCGCTCTGGCGGGTGGCGAGGTCGGAGAGCTCCTGACGTCGGTCGAGGAAGCTGGCGCAGTAGTCCTCCTCGTCGCCGCCGCCCCCGCTGCACGCCGCCGTCCCGGCCAGCAGCAGGGCCAGCACGACCGCCGGGCCCCCTCGCCCGGGCAGGAGTCCGCGGGGGCGCGGACGTGCGGGGCGCGCCGGCTCGTCAGCCACGGAGCGCTGCCCGGAAGGTGTCGTTGAGGGCCCCGGCCGCCTCGCGCAGCGCCTTCGGCTCCGGCCCGGCGCCGAGCAGCTCGCGGCTGACCGACGGCACGACCCGTTCCCGCGCCCGACCCGCGAGCTCGCGCACCGCCTCCACGGTGCCGCCCTGCGCGCCGACCCCGGGCATGAGGACGGGACCTCCGAAGTCGAGGGCGGCGGTCAGCTCCTCGCTCGGGCGCACCGTGGCGCCGACCACGGCCCCGAAGGATCCCAGCGGCGGGACTGTGACGCCGCCCGCCCCGCCGGAGGCCGCCGCACCGTTCAGCTCGGCCAGGGCCGCCAGCACCGTGGCCGCGACGGTGCGCCCGGCGTCGGGCTCCACGGTCGTGCGAGCCAGCTGCACCTGGGGCGCCTCGGGGTTGGAGGTCAGGGCCAGCACGAAGAGCCCGGCACCGTGGGCGCGCGCGAGGTCGACCATCGGGGTCAGGGAACCGACGCCGAGGAACGGGCTGGCGGTGATGGCGTCGACCGCGAGCGGGGCCGCCGGGTCGAGGTAGGCCTCGGCGTACGCCTGCGCGGTGGAGCCGATGTCGCCACGCTTCACGTCGAGCAGCACCAGGGTGCCGGCGGCACGGAAGGCGGCGACGGTCTCCTCGAGGACGGCGATCCCGGCGGATCCGTGACGCTCGTAGAACGCCGACTGCGGCTTGACCAGGGCCACCCTCCCGGCCCATGCCTGCACGCACGCCTGCGAGAAGCGGCGTACGCCGTCGGCGTCGTCGTCGAGGCCCCAGGACGACAGCAGCGAGGCGTGCGGGTCCAGCCCCGCACACACCGGTCCGTGCCGGTCGAGGGCGGCCTCGAGCCGAGTGCCGAAGGGGTCCATCAGGCGTCTCCGCTCCGTCGGTCGGTCGCCTCCGGTGCCGGGGCGGCGCTCCGCAGGTCCCGGTCGAGGGCGCGTTGGACCCGGGCGGGCCAGGTCGGCCCTCCGTAGACGAAGCCGGTGTAGGTCTGCACCAGGGTCGCGCCGGCACGCACGCGGCGTACGGCGTCGTCGGGGGTGCTGATGCCCCCGACGCCGATCAGCGTGAGGTCCGGCCCGACCCTGTCGCGCAGCAGCCGGGTGACGTGGTCGGCGCGCTCGGTCAGCGGCGCCCCGCTCAGCCCGCCGGCCCCGAGACGGGCCACTTCGGCCGCGGGGGTGACGAGGCCGTCGCGCCCGATCGTGGTGTTCGTGGCGACGATGCCGTCGAGCCCCTCGGCCAGCGCCAGGTCGGCGACGGCCAGCACGTCGTCGTCGGCGAGGTCCGGGGCGATCTTGACCAGCAGCGGCACCCGTCGGCTGGTCACGTCGTCGGCAGCGGCCCGGGTCGCGGCCAGCAGCGGCTGCAGCTTGTCCACGGCCTGGAGGTCGCGCAGGCCGGGCGTGTTGGGCGAGGACACGTTGACCACCAGGTAGTCGGCGTACGGCGCCAGCAGGCGCGCACTGAGCTCGTGGTCGGCGGCAGCCTGGTCCTCGGGCACCACCTTGGTCTTGCCGATGTTCACGCCGAGCACGAGGTCGCCGGTGCGGTGCCGCCCCGGTCGGGTCGCCTGGCCGCCGGCCCGCTGCTCCAGCCGGGCGGCCACGGCCTCGGCGCCCTCGTTGTTGAAGCCCATCCGGTTGAGGATCGCGCCGTCCGCGGGGAGCCGGAACAGCCGCGGGCGCTCGTTGCCGGGCTGGGCGCGACCGGTGACGGTGCCGACCTCGACGAAGGAGAAGCCCAGCCCGCCCAGGGCGTCGACCCCCGCGGCGTTCTTGTCGAAGCCGGCGGCCAGCCCGAGCCGACCGTGGAACGTGAGCCCCATCGCGCTCACGGGCGTCAGGTCACCTCGCAGACGGCGTCCCTGCTGCTCCAGCGCCAGGCGAGCGGCGCGGACGGCGGCGAAGCCGACGTGGTGCGCCCTCTCGGCGTCCACCCGGACCGCAGCGTGGCGAAAGGCCCAGTCGTACGCCGTCACGGCCGGTGCTCCCTGGTGACCAGGCGGGAGGCGTGGGTCATGGAGTCCTCGGTCTGCCCTTCGTGTGCGGGTGGCGTGGGGGTGTCCCGGGGCCCGAACCTACCAGCGGGCACGCTCCGCACGGACCGCTCGTCCCGGGGTCCGAGCGCGTCGTACGGGTGGGCGCCCGCCTCACGCGGCGGGCCGGTGTTCTCGCTCCCCCGGCGGGTCGCACCCGCGGTCGCGCGACCAGGTCCTGGAGCCGGGCGCCAGGAACTCCGGACGGGCGTGGGGGCCGCTGATCCGGACCCGCCAGGGCGTGCCGTGGACGATGCGGTGGTGGGTGCCGCACAGCAGCACCAAATTCGCCAGGCTGGTCGGGCCGCCGTCGACCCAGTGCACGACGTGGTGGGCGTGGCACATCACCGGAGGGCGGCGGCAGCCCGGGAAGGCACAGTGCTGGTCGCGCACGACCAGGGCCAGCCAGATCGCCGCCGTGACCAGTCGCTGGGTCCGGCCCACGTCGAGCACGCTGCCGCCGGCACCCAGCACGGAGGGGATCAGGTCCGCGTCGCACGCGAGCCGGCGTGCGGTGGCAGGGTCCAGGTCCACGCCCGCCGTGGTGGTCGCCCGGCCGACGGCGTCGCGGAGGTGGTCGTGGTCCATCGTGACGACGACCTGTGGCACACCGCCGTGGCCCTGAGGCAACGCGCCACTCGCCTGCGACGCGCGGGCGAGCTCGACGAGGGCGTCGAACATGCGGGTGCCGTGCTCACGCAGGTCGCGGCCGGAGTGGCCGAGCGTCCGGCACTGCAGGTCGGTGCAGACGCCGTCACCACCGCAGGAGCCCGGCTCGGCCGGTTGGGGCGCCGCGAGCGAGAGCAGCACGGTCGACACCAGCAGGAGGTCCTCCTTCGAGCCGTGGAACCGGCCCGCGCCCCCGCCCAGCCCGTCGAACCCGAGGCGCAGGGACCGGTTGAGGTGGGCCGAGCGCTCCGTGCGCTCGAGCTCGCGCTCGCGCCGGGCCGCGTCCCCGCTCGGGTCGAGGGTCTCGACGAGGCTGCGGCCGACGGCTTCGAGGTCCTCGGCGCACAGCCTCGTGGCCTCGTCGAGCATCAGGGCGAGTCCACGCTCACGTAGCGAGACCTCCTGCGGCAGCCGTTCGACCGCGTCGGCGACGACGTGCGCCTTGGTGCGCGACAACCAGCCGTCGGCCAACGCCTCCGCGACGGCGGGCAGGCCCCGGACCTGCCGAGCCAGCCGCGCGGTGGCCGGGCCACTGCGCCGACGTCCACCGGCGGCGTGGGTCAGGAAGTCCCGCGCCGACGCCCAGCCGTCGTCCTTCAGCGCCTGCCGACCGGCCTCACCACCCTCCAGCTCTGCCGCGAGTGCGAGCTCCAGCCCGTCGAGCTGTGCACGGAGGCGGGCCACCGACTCGACCGTCGCGATCAGCTCGGGGCCGGGTCGAGCGGCCCACATCGTCGCGGCAGCCTCATCGAGGGCGTGGGCGGCTCGTCCCAGCGCCCCGGCAGGACCGACGCCGTGGACCGACTCGTCCGAAGTGGACGCGTCCGACCTCGGCATCTCGGGGGGCGGCGCTCCCCAGGGCGTCGGACTGGTCATGTCTCCAGGATCTCGGGGCCCACCGACAGGATCGGCCTCCCATCCCAGCAGATGAGACGCTATTCGAAACTTCTTTCGACTTGCTGCTGAGTCGTTCGTCGGCCCGGTCTCGCGGCGCACGCGCCAGGCTGAGAACGACGGTCAGCGGCGCTTGCCGGCCTCCCGTCAGGGCCAGCCGGGCGACTCGCCCGAGGCCCGGTCGACGCGTCCCAGCCGCCACGCGGCCAGACCGCCGCCGATCGCGCCGAAGAGGTGCCCCTGCCAGGAGATCCCCGGCTGACCGGGGAGCACGCCCCAGAGCACCCCGCCGTACAGGACGAGCAGCAGCACGCCCAGACCGATCTGGCCGGCCTGACGCGAGAAGACCCCACGCAGGAGCAGGTAGCTCAGCCAGCCGAAGACCAGGATCGACGCACCGACGTGCAGCGTCCCGGTGCCTCCGGTGAGCCAGACCCCGACGCCGCCGACCAGCCACACCGCGGCGGTCACGACCAGCCAGCGACGTACACCGGCGAGCAGCAGCAGGAAGCCGAAGATGAGCAGTGGCACGGTGTTGGCCATCAGGTGTTCCCAGGGCCCGTGCAGCGCCGGGGCGAACAGCACCCCGTCGAGGCCCTCGGTCCGACGCGGCTCGATGCCGCCGTTGGCCTGGAGCCGGCTGCCCGAGACCTGGTCGGCGAGCTCGACGGCGTACAGCCCGACGACGAAGAGCAGGATGACGCGCGCCGCGGCGCCCGCCGTCGAGCGACGTCGCGTCGGGGTGGGCGCCTGCTGCCAGCTCATGCCCCGACGGTAGCCGGGGCGCTCCAGCCAGCCCCGTACGCCGTGCTCGACGACGGAGCAGCGGGCTGGGTCAACGGGTCAGCGGGGGTCAGCTCGTGACGCGCGCCCAGTCCTGCAGCGAGCGCACCCCGATGTCGCCGCGGCGCAGCGCCTCGATGCCCTGCACCGCCGCGGCCAGCCCCTGCACCGTCGTGATGCACGGGACCCCGGCCAGGATCGCCGCCGTCCGGATCTCGTAGCCGTCGACGCGTGCCGACGACCCCGCCGTCGCCCCGTGCGGGGTGTTGACGATCAGGTGGATCTCGCCGTCGCCGATGAGGTCGATCGTGGTCGGCTCGCCCGCCGGTCCCCGGCCCTCGAAGTGCTTGCGCACCACGCGGGCGTCGATGCCGTTGCGGCGCAGCACCTCCGCGGTGCCCTGGGTGGCGAGGATCTCGAACCCGTGGTCGGCCAGCACCTTGATCGGGAAGATCATGGTCCGCTTGTCGCGGTTGGCCATCGAGACGAAGATGCGGCCCTCGGTGGGCAGCGAGCCGTACGCCGCCGCCTGCGACTTCGCGAACGCGGCGCCGAAGTCGGAGTCGAAGCCCATGACCTCGCCCGTCGACTTCATCTCCGGGCCGAGCACCGTGTCGACGTTGGTGCCGTCGGCGGTCTTGAACCGGTTGAAGGGCATCACCGCCTCCTTCACCGCGATCGGGAAGTCACCGGGAAGCTGTCCGCCGTCACGCTCGGGCAGCACACCGGCCTCGCGCAGCGACGCGATCGACTCACCCAGCATCACCCGCGCCGCAGCCTTGGCCAGCGAGACCGAGGTCGCCTTCGACACGAAGGGCACGGTGCGGCTGGCGCGCGGGTTGGCCTCGAGGACGTAGAGGACGTCGGAGCCCAGTGCGTACTGGATGTTGAGCAGCCCGCGCACGCCGATCCCCTCGGCGATGGCGCGCGTCGCCTCCCGGATGCGGAGGATCTCGGCCGCACCCAGGGTGATCGGCGGCAGCGCGCACGCCGAGTCGCCGGAGTGGATGCCGGCCTCCTCGATGTGCTCCATGACCCCGCCGAGGAACAGGTCCTCGCCGTCGAACAGCGCGTCCACGTCGATCTCGACCGCGTCGTCGATGAAGCGGTCGACCAGGACCGGCCGGTCGGGGCTGATCTCGGTGGCGGCCTCGATGTAGGAGCGGAGCGCGTCGTCGCCGTACACGATCTGCATGCCGCGCCCGCCCAGGACGTAGGAGGGGCGCACCAGCACCGGGTAGCCGATCTCGGCGGCGATGCCGCGTGCCTCGACGTACGACGTCGCCATGCCGTGCTTGGGCGCGACCAGCCCGGCGGCGGCGAGCAGGCGACCGAAGGCGCCGCGCTCCTCGGCCAGGTTGATGGCCTCCGGCGAGGTCCCCACGATGGGCACGCCGGCGTCGGAGAGGCCCTGCGCCAGACCGAGCGGGGTCTGGCCGCCGAGCTGGCAGATGACGCCCGCGATCGGGCCGGCGGCCTTCTCGGCGTGGTAGATCTCGAGCACGTCCTCCAGCGTCAGCGGCTCGAAGTAGAGCCGGTCGCTGGTGTCGTAGTCGGTCGAGACCGTCTCGGGGTTGCAGTTGACCATCACGGTCTCGTAGCCGGCGCCGCCCGGGGCGTGGGGCGAGGACGACAGCGCCAGCGCGGCGTGCACGCAGGAGTAGTCGAACTCGATGCCCTGCCCGATGCGGTTCGGCCCGCTGCCGAGGATGAGCACCGCCGGCCGCTCGCGCGGCACGACCTCGGTCTCCTCGTCGTAGGACGAGTAGTGGTACGGCGTGCGCGCGGCGAACTCGGCCGCGCAGGTGTCGACGGTCTTGTAGACCGGCCGGATGCCGAGGGCGTGGCGGACCCCCCGGACGACGTCCTCGGACAGGTTGCGGATGCGCCCGATCTGCGGGTCGGAGAAGCCGTGCCTCTTGGCCCGACGCAGCAGCGGGGCGGTCATCTCGGGGGCGTCTATGAGCTCTTGGGCGACCTCGTTGAGCAGCAGCAGCTGGTCCACGAACCACGGGTCGATGCCGGTGACGTCGTGGACCTCCTCGGGCGTCGCGCCGGCGCGGATCGCGTCCATGACCTTGCGGAGGCGACCGTCGTGCGGCACGCGGATCTCCTCCAGCAGCGCATTCTTGTCGAGCTCGACGAAAGTGTGCGACCAGTCGAAGGGCGCGGCCTTGCTCTCCAGGCTGCGCAGCGCCTTCTGCAGCGCCTCGGTGAAGTTGCGGCCGATGGCCATCGCCTCACCCACGGACTTCATGTGGGTGGTCAAGCGTCGGGTCGGCCCCGGGGAACTTCTCGAAGGCGAAGCGCGGCACCTTCACCACGACGTAGTCCAGGGTCGGCTCGAAGGAGGCCGGCGTCTCCTGGGTGACGTCGTTGGGGATCTCGTCGAGGGTGTAGCCGATGGCGACCTTGGCCGCGATCTTGGCGATCGGGAAGCCGGTGGCCTTCGAGGCCAGCGCGGAGGAGCGCGAGACCCGCGGGTTCATCTCGATGACGACGACGCGACCGTCGTCCGGGTTCACGGCGAACTGGATGTTGCAGCCGCCGGTGTCGACGCCGACGGAGCGGATGATACCGATCGAGAGGTCACGCAGGTGCTGGTACTCGCGGTCGGTGAGCGTCATCGCCGGGGCGACCGTGATCGAGTCGCCGGTGTGGACGCCCATCGGGTCGAGGTTCTCGATCGAGCAGACGATGACGACGTTGTCGGCGGTGTCGCGCATCACCTCCAGCTCGTACTCCTTCCAGCCGATGATCGACTCCTCGAGGAGCACCTCGGTGGTCGGGCTGGCGGCCAGGCCGGCACCGGCGATGCGACGCAGGTCGGTCTCGTTGTAGGCCATGCCGGAGCCGGTGCCGCCCATGGTGAAGCTGGGACGCACGACCATCGGCCAGCCGAGGTCCTCCGACGCGGCGAAGCACTCCTCGAGGGTGTGGCAGACCGCGCTACGGGCCACCTCTCCCCCGAGCTCCTCGACGATCTTCTTGAACGACTCGCGGTTCTCGCCGCGGTTGATGGCCTCGATGCTGGCCCCGATCAGCTCCACGTTGTACTTCTCGAGCACGCCGGCGGCATCGAGCGCCATGGCGGTGTTGAGGGCGGTCTGTCCGCCGAGGGTCGCCAGCAGCGCGTCGGGGCGCTCGTGGGCGATGACCTTCTCGACGAACTCAGGAGTGATCGGCTCCACGTAGGTCGCGTCGGCGAACTCGGGGTCGGTCATGATCGTGGCCGGGTTGGAGTTCACCAGCACCACGCGGATGCCCTCCTCACGCAGCACGCGGCAGGCCTGGGTGCCGGAGTAGTCGAACTCGCACGCCTGGCCGATGACGATGGGGCCGGAGCCGATCACCATCACCGAGCGGATGTCGTCGCGCTTGGGCATCAGCTGCTCCCGTCGGTCGAGCTTGTCGAGACCATGAGAGCGACGAACCGGTCGAAGAGGTACGCCGCATCGTGCGGTCCGGCCGCCGCCTCGGGGTGGTACTGCACGGAGAAGGCCTTCAACGACGCGTCGGCGCCGCGCAGCTCGAGACCCTCCACGACGTCGTCGTTGAGGCAGACGTGGCTCACGCTCGCCTCGCCGTACGGCGTGGTGGTCGGCTCGTCCAGGGAGCGGCCCTCGGGCCAGGCGACGGCGAAGCCGTGGTTGTGGGCGGTGACCTCGACCTTGCCGGTGGTGCGGTCCATCACCGGCTGGTTGATGCCGCGGTGGCCGTAGGTGAGCTTGAACGTGCCCAGGCCGAGGGCTCGACCGAAGAGCTGGTTGCCGAAGCAGATGCCGAAGTAGGGCAGCTCCCGCTCCAGCGCGGCCTGCAGCAGCGCGACCTGGTCGGTGGTGGCGGCGGGGTCGCCGGGGCCGTTGGAGAAGAACAGCCCGTCGGGCGTGACGGCGAGGACGTCGTCGATGGTCGAGCTGGCCGGCAGCACGTGCACCTCGAGCCCGCGCTCGGCCATCATCCGCGGCGTGTTGGTCTTGATGCCGAGGTCGACGGCGGCGACGCGGAAGCGCGGGGTGCCCAGTGGCTCCCCGTCGGGGTCGAGGGCGGGCACGACGTAGGGCTCGGTGACGCTGACCTCGCCGGCCAGCTCGGAGCCGGCCATCTGCCCGGAGCCGAGCACGCGCTCGAGCAGACGGGTCGGGTCGGTCTCGGTGGTGGAGATGCCGACCCGCATCGCCCCACGCTCGCGCAGGTGCCGGGTCAGCGCGCGGG
Organism: uncultured Actinomycetota bacterium; assembly: GCA_963721555.1. Lineage (GTDB taxonomy): Bacteria > Actinomycetota > Actinomycetes > Propionibacteriales > Nocardioidaceae > Marmoricola_A. The sequence continues at coordinate 1,440,359 of CAVRJU010000009.1, forward strand.
TGTCGACGCCGCTGATGCCGACCACACCCTGCTCGCGCAGGTCGTCGTCGAGCGTGCGGACCGACCGCCAGCTGCTCGGCACCCGGGCCGGGTCGCGCACGACGTACCCGCTGACCCAGATGCGGCGCGACTCGGGGTCGTCGTCGTTCATGCCGGTGTTGCCGACGTGCGGGGCCGTCATCACGACCACCTGGCGGTGGTACGACGGGTCGGTGAGCGTCTCCTGGTAGCCGGTCATGCCGGTGTTGAAGACCGCCTCGCCGAAGGTCTCCCCCTCGGCGCCGTAGGCCTCCCCGTGGAAGGTCCGGCCGTCCTCGAGGACGAGCATCGCGGGTGCGCGCAGGTTCACGCGTCGTACCTCCTTCTCCGCCTCACAGGACGGATCGTTAAAGGATGTTCGAGCACCCCGGACCCTACCAGCGACCGGAGCCCGGCCGTCCTAGGGTGAGCGGCATGGCCACGGGCACGCACGACCACGCGGGCGACCCCCGCAACGACGACATCCTCATCTGGGTCAACGGCGAGCTGAAGCCGCGGGCGGAGGCGGTCGTGTCCGTCTTCGACTCGGGCTTCGTGCTCGGTGACGGGGTGTGGGAGGGCCTCCGCGTCCACGACGGGCACCCGGCCTTCCTGGAGAAGCACCTCGACCGGCTCTTCCAGGGCGCGCGGGCGATCCTCATGGACCTCGGGATGACGCGCGAGGAGATCACGCGAGCCGTCTACGACACGATCGCGGCCAATGACATGCGCGACGGGGTGCACGTCCGGCTGATGACCAGCCGCGGTGTGAAGTCGACGCCCTACCAGGACCCGCGCGTGACCGTGGGGCCCGCCACGGTCGTGGTCATCGCCGAGCACAAGGAGCCGATGCCGGCCACCGTGACCGAGGGGATCACGCTGTTCACCACCCACGTCCGCCGCGCGACGCCGGACACCCTCGACCCCAAGCTCAACGCGCACAGCAAGCTCAACGACATCCAGGCCTGCATCCAGGCCTACACCGCCGGGGCCGACGAGGCGCTGATGCTCGACCCGCACGGCTTCGTCGCGACCTGCAACTCGACCCACTTCTTCGTGGTGCTCGGGACGCCGGAGGAGCCCGAGGTGTGGACCTCCGACGGCCGGTTCTGCCTCGGGGGCATCACCCGCGGCAACGTGCTCGACGTGTGCCGGGGTGCGGGGATCACCGCGCGGGAGACGACGTTCAGCCTGACCGACGTCTACTCCGCGCAGGAGGCGTTCGTGACCGGCACCTTCGCGGGGCTGGTGCCGGTGAGGACGATCGACGGGCGCACCATCGGCTCGGGCACCCGCGGCCCGGTGGTCGAGCGCCTCCAGAGCCTGTACGCCGACCACGTCCGGGCCGACGTGGCCGGACGGGTAGCGCCCGGGGCGCCCTCGTGAGCGTCCCGGTCTCCCCCGCACCCGACGCCGACGGCACGGTCCGGGTCGCCATGTGGTCGGGGCCGCGCAACATCTCGACCGCGATGATGCGGGCCTGGGAGAACCGCCCCGACACCGTGGTGGTCGACGAGCCCCTCTACGCGTCGTACCTGCACCGCACCGGCATCGACCACCCCGCCCGCGACGAGGTCATCGCCTCCCAGCCGACGGCGCTGGCCGACGCGGTGGCGGCCCTGCACGCGCCGCTGCCGGACGGGGCCCGCGTGCATTACGCCAAGCACATGGCCCACCACCTGCTGCCCGACGACGACCTGGGCTGGGTCCGGGACTTCGCCACGGTGCTGCTGGTGCGTGACCCGCGTGAGGTGGTCGCGTCGTACGTCAAGTCGCGCGAGGCGTGCGAGCCCGAGGACATCGGCCTGCTCCAGCAGGGTCGGCTGCTCGACGAGCTGACCGGCGACGGGTCACCCCCACCGCCGGTGATCGACGCGGCCGACTTCCTGCGCGACCCCGAGGCGCACCTGCGTTGGGTCTGCGACTGGCTCGGCATCGACTTCTCCGAGCGCATGCTGGCGTGGCCGGCCGGGCCGCGCGACTCCGACGGCGTGTGGGCGCCGCACTGGTACGACGCGGTGTGGGCCTCGACCGGCTTCGCTCCGTACCGACCGCGTGAGGTCGACCTCGACGCGCACGACGCAGCGGTCGCCGAGGCCTGCCGCCCGGTCTACGAGCGCCTGCACGCCCTCCGCGTGCGCCTCTGACCAGCCCCAGCCCCCGGCCTCACGTCGGTACCGACCTCCGACAACCGTCCTCACGTCGGTACCGACACCGGGACGGGGGCTGGAGGTGGCCTCATGTCGGTACCGACGTACGGACGCTCCGGGACCCACGTGGACCGGCCTCAGGTCGGTACCGACCTCCGACAACCGTCCTCACGTCGGTACCGACGTGAGGAAGCACGGGCACCGGGCCCGTCAGGCGAGCTTGCCGTCGAGGACCGTCGGCACGCCGCGCAGGAACGTCGCCACGACCCGACCGGGCAGCTCGCGCCCGGCGTAGGGGTTGTTGCGCGAGAGGCTCGCGGTGTCGGCGGCCGTGACGACCCTGGTGGCGGTGGGGTCGAAGACGGTCAGGTTGGCCGGCTCCCCCACGGCTATCGGGCGGCCGTGCTCGGCGACGCGGCCGATGCGCGCCGGGGCCGCCGACATCCGCTCGGCGACCTGCTCCCAGGTCATCGCGCCGGCGTCGACCATCGTGTGCTGCACCACTGACAGCGCGGTCTCGAGCCCGAGCATGCCGAAGGCGGCCGCGGCCCACTCGCAGTCCTTGTCCTCGTGCGGGTGGGGCGCGTGGTCGGTGGCGACGATGTCGAGGGTGCCGTCGGTCAGGCCGGCCCGCACCGCCTCGACGTCGGCGGCGGAGCGCAACGGCGGGTTCACCTTGTAGATCGGGTCGTAGGTCTCGGCCAGAGCATCGGTCAGCAGCAGGTGGTGCGGGGTGACCTCGGCCGTCACGTTCCAGCCCTTGCTCTTGGCCCAGCGCACGATCTCCACCGAGCCGGCCGTCGAGACGTGGCAGATGTGCAGCCGGCTGCCGACGTGGGCGGCCAGCAGGCAGTCGCGCGCGATGATCGCCTCCTCGGCGACAGCGGGCCACCCGCGCAGCCCGAGACGGCCGGACAGCTCGCTCTCGTTCATCTGGGCGTCCTCGGTCAGCCGCGGCTCCTGCGCGTGCTGGGCGATGACACCGTCGAAGGCCTTGACGTACTCCAGCGCTCGGCGCATCAGCACCGCGTCGCTGACGCACTTGCCGTCGTCGGAGAAGACGCGCACCCGGGCCGCGCTGTCGGCCATCGCGCCGAGCTCGGCCAGCCGCTCACCTCCCAGCCCCACGGTCACCGCACCCACCGGGAAGACGTCGCAGTGCCCGGCCTCACGGCCCAGCCGCCAGACCTGCTCCACCACACCGGCGGTGTCGGCCACCGGGTCGGTGTTGGCCATCGCGTGCACGGCGGTGAAGCCACCGAGCGCTGCGGCCTGGGTGCCGGTGTCGACGGTCTCGGCGTCCTCGCGGCCGGGCTCGCGCAGGTGGGTGTGCAGGTCCACGAGGCCGGGCAGCAGCACCGCTCCGCCGCCCTCGACGGTCGTCTCCGCGGTGACACCGCTCGTCCCGGTCCCGGTGGTCGAGCCCGTCGAGGCCCTGAACTCGGCGACCACTCCGTCGGTGACCAGTACGTCGACGGCCTCGCCGCCGTACGGGCGGACGTCGCGGATCAGGTAGGTGCTCACAGGTCGGCTCCGTCGATCGGTGGGGTGGTGGCGGTCGGCGTACCGGCGGGGCCGTTGCCGCCGAGCAGCAGGTAGAGCACGGCCATGCGGACCGCGACGCCGTTGGTGACCTGCTCGACGATGACCGAGCGCGGGGAGTCGGCGACGTCGGCGGTGATCTCCATGCCGCGGACCATCGGCCCCGGGTGCATGACCAGGGTGTGGTCCTGCAGCAGCCCCATGCGGCGGGAGTCGAGGCCGTAGCGGCGCGAGTACTCCCGCACCGTGGGGAAGAACGCGGCGTTCATGCGCTCACGCTGCACCCGCAGCATCATCACCGCGTCGGTCTTCGGCAGCACCGCGTCGATGTCGTACGACGTCTCGACGTCCCAGCCCTCGACTCCCACCGGCAGCAGCGTCGGGGGCGCCACCAGCGTGACCTCTGCGCCGAGCGTGCGCAGCAGCAGCGCGTTGGAGCGCGCGACCCTGCTGTGCAGGACGTCGCCGACCAGCGCGATGCGGCGGCCGTCGAGGGAGCCGAGGTGGCGCCACATGGTGAACGCGTCGAGCAGCGCCTGGGTCGGGTGCTCGTGGGTGCCGTCACCGGCGTTGATGACGCTGGAGCGGGTCCAGCCGGTGTGGGCGAGGCGGTGCGGGGCACCGCTGGAGCCGTGACGGATCACGATGGCGTCGGCCCCCATCGCCTCGAGGGTCAGCGCGGTGTCCTTGAGGCTCTCGCCCTTGCTGACGCTCGAGCCCTTGGCGGCGAAGTTGATGACGTCGGCCGAGAGTCGCTTGGCCGCTGCCTCGAACGAGATCCGTGTGCGGGTGCTGTCCTCGAAGAACAGGTTGACGACCGTGCGTCCGCGCAGCGCGGGCAGCTTCTTGATCGGCCGGTCGGCGAGGCTGCGCAGCTCCTCGGCCGTGGTCAGGACGAGCTCGGCGTCGTCGCGGGTCAGGTCGCCGGCGCTCAGCAGGTGCTTCATCATCGCAGTCCCTCCGTGCCCCCGGTGATGACCACCGCGTCGCGGTCGTCGAACTCGTCGAGGCGGACCTCGACGTTCTCTGCCAGCGAGGTGGGCAGGTTCTTGCCGACGAAGTCGGCGCGGATCGGCAGCTCGCGGTGGCCGCGATCGACCAGGACGGCCAGCCGGACGGCCTGCGGCCGGCCGAGGTCGTTGAGGGCGTCCAGGGCGGCGCGGATGGTGCGTCCGGAGTAGAGGACGTCGTCGACGAGGACCACCACCTTGCCGTCGATCCCGTCGTGGGGGATCTCGGTGGGGAGCAGGGCCCGGGCGGGACGCAGCCGGAGGTCGTCGCGGTACATCGTCACGTCCAGCGACCCGACGGCCACGGTGGCACCCTCCACCGCCGCGATGCGCTCGGCCACCCGCTGGGCCAGCGGTACGCCGCGGCGCGGGATCCCGAGCAGCACCAGGTCGGCGGCGCCCTTGTTGCGCTCGAGGATCTCGTGCGCGATGCGGGTGAGCGCCCGGGCGATGTCGGGGGCGTCGAGGACGACGCGCTCCGCGGCCACGGCGGACGGGGTGCTCTGAGGATCCTGCTCCGAGGGTGACGGCATCAGCGCGTCTGACCTCCTTCTCCGCCTCACGGGACGGCTCGTTAAAGGATGTCGATCGGGCCTCACCCTAACAGCGCCGGCGCCCGCGGCCGCTAGGGTCGGGCTCCCGGACCCGGGCAGACACCACCAGCGCAGGGGGCCCCGTGACCACCACCCGACCCGAGATCACCGGCGTACGTGGAGTGCCGGAGTCAGCGGTGAGCGCGGCGCTGCTGGCCACCCTGCCCGCCAACGACGCACCGGCGCCCTGGACGGTCACCTGCGAGGCCGTCCTCTGGTTCTGCCGAGGCGGCGAGGCGGCGACCCGGGCGCTGCCGCCCGCTCTGCGGTCGGAGCACCGCGGCCTGGTCGTGGTCGGGGGCGTGGTGCGCTACAGCGACACCCCCGTCGGCCCGTACGACGAGGTCTTCGGGCTGGTCGGCTCGCGCAGCGGACGTCACGGGTGGGGATCGGTGTGCTTCATGTCGGTCGACTCCCCCGCGTCACTGGTCGGCGGGCGCGCCAACTGGGGCATGCCCAAGACCCTCGGCGCCTTCACCGGCGAGGTCCGCAGCGGGGCGACCGTGGTCGCGCGCGGTGCCGACGAGACGGACTGGTCGGTGAGCGCGACCCCGCGCGTGCGAGGCCCCCGCCTGCCGGCCCGCAGCCGCGCCACCACCCGTCAGGAGCTCGACGGCGGCCGGATCGGCCACAGCCGCCTCAGCGCGTCGGCCAGGGTCCGCCCGGCGTCGGTCGACGTCGAGGTCCGCTCCTCCGGCGACCTCGCCACCTGGCTGAGGCCCGGCCGGCACCTCGGCGCCGTCGTCGAGCGGTCCACCTTCACCCTCGCGGCCCCGACGTACCCGGCCGGCTGACCTCGCGCGTCAGTCCTCGATGCGCGCCAGCGCGACGCGGACCTGGCCGTGCCAGGTGGGGTAGGCGTAGATCATGCTCGCCAGGTCGGCGATCGGGATGCGGCTGTGCACCGCGAGGGTCAGCATCGACAGCACCTCTCCCCCGGCCGGGCCCACCGACGTGGCACCGACGAGCCGGTCGTCGACGACGACGAGCTTGATGAGTCCGTCGCTGCCCGGGCCGTGCATGTGGCCGCGGGACGACTCCGGCAGCCCGACGCAGCCCACCCGCACGTCGAGACCCTGCTCGCGCGCCTGCTCCTCGGTCAGGCCCACGGCGCCGACCTCGGGCTGGGTGAAGGTCACCCGCGGGACGGCGCGGTAGTCGGCCGGAGGTCCAGGACTGCCGCGCAGCTGACGGACGACGATGCCGGCCTGGTACTTCGCGGTGTGGGTGAAGGGCCCCTTGCCCACGATGTCGCCGACCGCGAACAGCCCCGGCACCGGCTCGCCGTCCCGCAGCACGTGCAGGCAGTCGTCGGTGTCCAGCGCGTCGACCTCGCCGTCGAGGCCGACGGTCTCCAGGCCCAGGTCGGGCAGGTTGGTGCGCCGTCCGGCCGCGACGAGCAGCTTCTCGACGTGGAGGGTCTCCTGCCCCAGGTCGAGGGCGAAGCGGCCGTCGTCGTACGACACCGACGCGATGTCGACGCCGGGCATCACGCGCATGCCCTCGCGGGTGAGGACCTCGGTCAGGACGGTGCTGACCTCGGGCTCCTCCGCGACGAGGATGCGGTCGGCGACCTCGAGCAGGGTGACCTGGGAGCCGAAGCGCTGGAAGACCTGGGCCAGCTCGGAGCCGATGGCCCCGGAGCCGATGACGGCCAAGGACCTCGGCACCTCGGTGACCTTCACTACCTCCCGGTTGGTCCAGTACGGCGTGTCGGCCAGCCCGTCGATGGGCGGAGCCGTCGGGTGCGTGCCTGTGGCCAGGACGATGCCGGAGCGGGCCCGCACCTGGCGTCCCCCGACGTCGACGACACCCGCGCCGGCCAGGCGCGCGTGGGCGTGGACGATCGTCGCGCCGTTCTCGCAGAGCCGGTCGACGACGACCTTGTCGTCCCAGCCGTGGGTGGCCTCGCTGCGGATCCGCTCGGCGACCGGGCCGAAGTCGGGCGTCACCGTGCTGTCGCCGGCGACCTCGCGGACGATCCGCGCCTCGGCGAGCGCCTCGGCGGCGCGGATCATCATCTTGCTCGGGACGCAGCCGTAGAAGGGGCACTCGCCCCCGGCGAGGTGCTCGTCGATCGCCAGCACCTCGAGGCCGGCCAGCGCCAGCTTGTTCGCGGTGAACTCACCGCCAGGCCCGAGGCCCACCACCACGACGTCGTACTCGTCGGCCAGGTCGTCGGTGACGCTCGACCGGTCCTCGGCGACCTGCCCCGACGCCTCGCGGGGGAACTTCTCGGCGGGTGGCGGCGGAGGGGGCGTCATGGGCACACCCTGCCACCGCGAGCCAACGTCGTACGCCGTTCCGGCTGCTCCCCGCAGCCAGTCTCGAGCGTCGGGCTCAGGGGGAGGTCTCGGAGCTCTCCGTGGGGAGGGAGCCGAGCGAGGCGAGGATGTCCTGCTTGTGGCGCACCACAGTGCCGAGGATGCCGTTGACGAATCCGGGCGACTCGTCGGTCGACAGCTCGCGGACCAGCGCGAGCGCCTCGCTCACCGCGACGGCGTCGGGGACGTCGTCGACGTGGAGGATCTCGAAGACGCCGATGCGCAGGACGTTGCGGTCCACCGCCGGCATGCGGCCGAGGGTCCAGCCCTCGGCGTACTGCGCGATGACGTCGTCGACTTCGACACGGTGGGCGGCGACGCCGCGCACCAGCTCCACGGTGTAGTCGTTCATCGGACGGTCGGGCACGTCGAGCCGCTGCGCGAGCGTGCCGTCGGGCGCGAGCCCGCGGACCTCGCTCTCGAAGATGGCGTCGAGCGCACGCTTGCGTGCCTTGGACCGTGCCGACATGGGGAGCCTCAGACCTGCTGGAGTGACGGGGAGCGCAACGAGGTCAGCTGTTGACGCGGCCGAGGTAGCTGCTGTCGCGGGTGTCGACCTTGACCTTCTCGCCGTTGGTGATGAACAGCGGGACCTGGATCTCGTGGCCGGTCTCGAGGCGGGCGGGCTTGGTGCCGCCGCTGGAGCGGTCGCCCTGCAGGCCCGGCTCGGTGTACTCGATGAGCAGCTCGACCGAGGCGGGGAGCTCGATGTAGAGCACGCGTCCCTCGTTGGTGGCCACGATGGCCTCCTGCTGCTCGAGCAGGAAGTTCGAGGCGTCGCCGACGATCTCGGGGGCGATCTCCAGCTGCTCGTAGTCGGTGTTGTCCATGAAGATGTAGCTGGTGCCGTCGTTGTAGAGGTACTGCATCGTGCGCTTGTCGACGTTCGCCACCTCGACCTTGACGTCGGCGTTGAAGGTCTTGTCCACGGTCTTGCCGGACTCGATGCCGCGCAGCTTGGTGCGCACCACGGCGCCGCCCTTGCCGGGCTTGTGGTGCTGGAACCACATGACCTGCCAGAGCTGGCCGTCGAGCTTGAGAACCATGCCGTTCTTCAGGTCGTTGGTGGTCGCCATGCGCGCGTGAACCTCTTCGTGGGTGGGAGACGGTGGGTCGTGCCGGGCGGGCGGGGCCCGCAGAGGGGCCGTGAGGACACGTCCCGCGTGGGGTTGGTCACCGGCCAGAGGTAGGAGTTTATCGCGGGTGGGCGCTCGCCCCTAACCTTGGACGCATGACCAGCCCCACCGCCGCCCTCACCGAGCGGTTCCAGCAGGCCCTCGGCGCGGCGTTCGGCGACGAGTACGCCGACGCCGACCCGGTGATCCGGCCGTCGGCGTTCGCCGACCTGCAGGCCAACGCCGCGATGGCCCTGGCCAAGCGCCTCGGCTCGAAGCCGCGCGACGTGGCCGCCCGCATCGTCGAGGCTCTCGACGTCGACGACGTCGTCGAGGCCCCCGAGGTGACCGGCCCGGGGTTCGTCAACCTCAAGGTCCGTCGGGAGTGGGTGGCGTCGGAGGTCGAGCGGCTCGGGACGCGACTCGGCGTACCGGAGCAGGAGCGGCAGGTCGTGCCGCTGGACTACTCCGCGCCCAACGTGGCGAAGGAGATGCACGTCGCGCACCTGCGCACCACCGTGGTCGGCGACTCGCTCGCCCGGACGCTGGAGCACCTCGGCCACGAGGTGGTGCGCCAGAACCACGTCGGCGACTGGGGCACGCCGTTCGGGATGCTCATCGAGCACCTGCTCGACGTCGGGCGCGACTCCGAGGAGGCCCACGACCTGGAGGCCAGCCCGAACCGCTTCTACCAGGCGGCCCGGGCCAAGTTCGACGGCGACGAGGCGTTCGCCGCCCGCGCCCGGCGGCGGGTGGTCACGCTGCAGGCCGGCGACCCCGACACGCTGCGGCTGTGGGGCGAGCTCATCGAGCTGTCGAAGGCGTACTTCAACCGCATCTACCGGCTGCTGGACGTCACGCTCACCGATGCCGACCTGGCCGGCGAGAGCATCTACAACGACGCGCTCGCCGGGATCTGCGACGAGCTCGAGGCCGCGGGCATCGCGACGACCAGCGAGGGCGCGCTGTGCGTCTTCCTCGAGGGCCGCACGGGTCGCGAGGGCAAGCCGGTCCCGCTCATCATCCGCAAGAGCGACGGCGGCTTCGGCTACGCCACCACCGACCTCGCCACGATCCGGCACCGCGTCGAGGACCTGCACGCCGACCGTGCGCTGTACGTCGTCGGCGCTCCGCAGGCGCTGCACTTCCAGATGGTGTGGGAGACCGCGCGGCTGGCGGGCTGGCTGCCGGACGGCGTCGAGGTCGTCCACGTCAAGATCGGCAACGTGCTGGGCCCGGACGGCAAGATCCTGCGCACCCGCAGCGGCGACCCGATCCGGCTGATGTCGCTGCTGGAGGAGGCCGTCGAGCGCGCCGAGGGCGTGGTCGCCGAGTCGCGCCCCGACCTCGACGCCGAGACGCGCTCCCACATCGCCTGGCAGGTGGGGATCGGGGCGGTGAAGTACGCCGACCTGTCGGTGTCGCACGACAGCGAGTACACCTTCGACTTCGAGCGGATGCTGTCGCTCCAGGGCAACACCGGCCCCTACCTGCAGTACGCCGCCGCGCGGATCCGCTCGATCCTGCGCAAGGCCGGTGAGGCCGGCCACGCCGCGGGTCCGCTGGTGATCGGCGAGGAGGCCGAGCGCGAGCTGGGCCTGGCGCTGCTCGGCTTCGGCGACGTGGTGGCAGCGGTCGGGGACACCCTCGAGCCGCACCGGCTGTGCGGGTACCTCTTCGACCTGGCCCAGGCGTTCACCACGTTCTACGAGCACTGCCCGGTCCTCAAGGCCGACGACGACGCCGTCCGCGCCTCCCGGCTGACCCTGTGCACCCGGACCCTCGACGTCCTCGTCGCCGGCCTCGACCTGCTCGGCATCCAGACCCCCGACCAGATGTGACCCCCTACTCCCACGGCGAGACGTCGCGTGCGTCGCACCGAGTCGGCGCGTACGTCGCACCGAGACGTCGCGTGCGTCGCGGCGAGACGTCGCGTGCGTCGCACCGAGACGGCGCGTGCGTCGCGGCGAGACGTCGCGTGCGTCGCAGTGGGCGTCGCCGGTGATCGCCCGATGCGTCGCGTGAGCTGACCGGATCTCGCGGCAGGGTGGCAGCGCGTCCGCTGTCGTGCGACGCCGTACGCCGCGATGCTTGGCGCCATGACGACGATCCGGGTCGGGCTCCTGGCCTTCGACGACTGTGACGCCATGGACCTGATCGGCCCCTACGAGGTGCTGCTGACGGCCAACCGTTTGCTCGAGCGCGACGGTCGTGAGCCGGCCTTCGAGGTGCTGGTGATCGGCGAGACCGAGGTGACCGTGTTCGGCGGGCTCAGGTTGCTCCCCGGCGTCGCCCCCGGCGACGCCGGCCACCTCGACGTGCTCGTCGTACCGGGAGCCATCGACATCGACGGCGCCCACCCCGACGACGCCGTACGCACCCTGGCTGCTCGCGCCGACGTGCTCACCTCGGTGTGCACCGGCGCGTTCTTCCTGCAGCGCCTCGGCCTGGTCGAGGGCCGTGCGGTCACCACGCACTGGGAGGACGTCGCGCTGCTGCGCGAGCAGGGCGCTGACGCCCGCGACGACGTGCGATGGGTCGACAGCGGCTCGCTGGTCACCTCCGGCGGGATCAGCTCCGGCATCGCGATGGCGCTGCACCTCGTCGAGAGGTACGTCGACCGGGCGCTCGCCGAGGCGACCGCGCGGCAGATCGACTACGTCTGGACCGAGCGTCGCTGAACCCTGGCAGGGTGTTCGTCGGCGCCGATCGTCCGCCGCACACTCGGACAGTCCTCATCGAGACGTCCGCGCCGGACGGAGCTCGTTCGTGCGCGGTGAGCCGCTCAGCGATCACCAGCGGTCAGCAAGGGCGTCGCTTCACTGACCAGGAGCGGCGTGCCCGGTCCCGCGCTGCGACACCGTGCCGTCGATGTCCTGCCACGCGCCTCCGCCGACGCGGAAACGTGCGGTGTAGCTGACGGTCACCGACGGCTCCACAGTCACGTCCGCGTCGGCGTAGCGGTGGGTGACGTCCTTCGAGGGGTACGGCGCACCCGGGGACGTCGTCGACAGGCCGCTGCCGTCACCGAAGCTCCACGCGTATCCCGCCGGGGTCGCCACCACGTCGACCGCCTGGCCCAGGATCGTCAGGTCCACGCTCACCTGCTGCGGGTCGACGTAGAAGATCGTGTCGAGGTTGACCAGCGTCTCCCCCGCCGGCTGGGTCTGCACCGTGAGGGACGGCAGCCCGGTGCGCTCGAGCGCGGACAGGACGTCGCCCGGCGTCACCTCCGGCGGCACGTACTCCTCAGGTGGCGGCATCGAGCCGCCAAGACAGGACTCGCCCAGAGGGGCCCAGGAGTCGCCATCCACAGTCCCCCAGAGACGAAACCGTCGCTGCCAATGGGTCTGCGCAGGTCTGGGCGCCACTGCACTCGCTATCGACAAGCGACCGTCGGCCCAGACCCAAAGCACGACAAACTCCATCGATAGTCGCTGTAGGGACTTCGCGAAACCGGCGCCGTCTCCGCTGGCACGTCTCCGGGCGATGCCGATGGTCCGGGTTGAGCACTTGATGCTGACGCTGAAGAATCCTTTGCCGGCGGCGCCAGCCTCGCCACAACTCGCAGCTCGTGCAGCAGCGTGTCCCGGATGTCGACGACAGACAGCGGGATCGCGAATGCCACCGCAAGCGTGATCACTAGAGCCAATCGTGGAATCACTTGGACCCCTCGATAATGCTCGCCAACTTCCAGGTCCCGTCATTGGCAGCAAGTCGGAAGTCGTAGAAGACCTGGCCGCCCGTGTAGCTAGTGACCTTCCCTCCTCGGCGCGCCATGACCTCCTGCGGTTCAATACCTACGACGGTTTGGACCAACTGAACTCGGCCAACCGTCCGCCCAATCGCGTCAACCTGTTGGATGCGCCAAAGTCGCCACCGTCGAGACGGCCGCCCGCCGACCTCAGATCGTCCACGTCCGCGAGGTAATCGCAGAGCATGCAGCACATTGACCAGCAGAAATTCCGTCAAGCGCCTCGTGTCTCCAGGGTCTTGCGTCGTGTAGTTGAGGACGTCGACGGCGTACCGGACGAAAGCCTCGGCGGACTTCCGAGACGTGCCCTTCGCTGCAGCCGGCATCTCAGGCGGGCCCTCCACGTCGCGGGAGGGCCCGGGGTCAGCCGTGGCCGAGGGCGTGGGCGTCGAGGAGTCTGAGGGCGAGCTGTCCAGCGGCGCCGGCTCGGGAGCGGGCTCGCTGCACCCGCTGACCAGGAGCGCGAGGGCGCACACGCCGAGGACAGCGGCTCGGAGCGGGCGTGAACGAACGGACGGCATGACTCCCCCGACCGGCTCCGGGCAGCCAGAGCCGTCGACTCGACAGGCAAGGTGGACACAGCGTCACCGCAAGGACGACGTCCCGCGAAGATAACCCGAGCAGCACGTGCCTGCCGAGACCCGGATCGGCCCCTGTGGAGAACGCACCCTCGCGATCGTGTGCATCTCGTGCCACGAGATGACCTCAGATGCACACGATGACCGGGAGCCCGACGACCGCCGCCACCTCGCCAACTAGGCTGCGCCGGTGACCTGGTTCCAGTCCCCCGCGGACGCGTCCGAGCGGCTCCACGAGGCTGCCTACCTCGCCGACACGTCCACCGCGACGACGACCTACCTGGCCGGCGCGCTCGAGAAGCCGCTCCTGGTCGAGGGCCCGGCCGGTGTGGGCAAGACCGAGCTGGCCAAGGCGATCGCCCGCGCCAACGACGCCGAGCTGGTCCGGCTCCAGTGCTACGAGGGTCTGGACGAGGCGCGAGCCCTTTATGAGTGGAACTACAAGAAACAGCTGCTCCGCATCCAGGCCACGTCGAGCGACCAGGCCTGGGAGGAGACCCACGACGACATCTTCACCGACGAGTTCCTGCTGCCCCGCCCGTTGCTGACCGCGATCCGGCGCGAGCAGCCGACCGTGCTCCTCATCGACGAGGTCGACAAGACCGACATCGAGGTCGAGGGCCTCCTCCTCGAGGTGCTCTCCGACTTCCAGGTCACCATCCCCGAGATGGGCACCGTCACCGCCGTACGGCGGCCCTTCGTGGTGCTGACCTCCAACGCCACCCGCGAGCTCTCCGAGGCGCTGAAGCGTCGCTGCCTCTTCCTGCACCTCGACTACCCCGACGCCGCCCGTGAGAAGGAGATCGTGCTCTCCCAGGTCCCGGACCTCGACGACACCCTCGCCGGCCAGCTGGTGCAGATGGTCGCCCGGCTGCGGGAGATGGAGCTGAAGAAGGCCCCGTCGATCGCCGAGTCCGTCGACTGGGCCCGCACCCTCATCGCCCTGGAGGTCTCCGACCTCGACGAGAAGGCCGTCGACGCCACCCTCGGGGTCGTGCTCAAGCACGCCTCGGACCAGGACAAGGCCCTGGCGGCCCTCCGCGGGGACGCCAACCGTCCCGCCCGGCCCGGCTCGGCCTCGCGAGCCCGTTCCCGTTCCGTCCGCTGACCCCCGACAGGTCCCGCATGACCCTCCTCGACCGACACCTCGCCTTCGTCCGTGCCCTGCGGACGGCGGGCCTGCCGGTGTCGCTGGCCGAGGACCTCGACTCGGTCCGGGCGATGACCGACCTCGGCCTCACCGACCGCGAGACCCTGCGCGCCGGACTGGCAGCGACGCTGCTCAAGCGCGAGAACCACCGCCCCAGCTTCGACGCGCTCTTCGACCTCTACTACCCAGCACTCCTCGGCGGCGGCGTCTCGCTCGCCCCCCAGGTCGAGCCCGACCGGACCGACGAGACCCGCGACGAGGCACCGCAGACCAGCAGCGCCACCTCAGCAGCCGAGCGGGAGGCGCGTCTGGCCGAGCTCCGCGGCGACCTCGTGGAGGCGATGGCCGCCGACGACGCCGCCGCCCTGCAGGCCCTGGCGATCCGTGGCGTCGAGCAGTTCGGCGCGATGCCCGGCCGCGGGCAGGGACTGTCGCAGTGGTCGTCGTACAACACGATGCGCGCCGTCTCCCCCGACACCCTCGTGCTGCGCCTGGCCCGAGCCCTCGCCGCGGAGCAGGGCCAGGACCCCGCCTCGCGCACCACGACGGCCACCCGCCGGGTCGACGCCTGGCGCAGCCGCGTCGAGACCGAGGTCCGTCGGCGCATCGCGGAGGACAAGGGCGCCGAGCACGTCGCCCGCACCACGCTGCGCCCCAGCATCGACCAGCTCGCCTTCACCTCGGCTCGCCGCGACGACATCGCGGAGATGAGGCGACAGATCTATCCGCTCGCGCGACGGCTCGCCACCCGCCTGGCCAAGGAGCAGCACGCCCGCCGGCGCGGCCCCCTCGACGTACGCCGCACCGTCCGCGCCTCGCTCGCCACCGGCGGCGTGCCGATCACCACGCACCACCGGCCCAAGCGTCCGCACCGCTCCGAGCTCGTCGTGCTCTGCGACGTGAGCGGCTCGGTGGCGAACTTCGCGTCGTTCACCCTGCTTGCTCGTCTACGCCCTGCGCGAGCAGTTCACCAAGGTCCGCGCTTTCACGTTCGTCGACGACCTCCACGAGGTCACCGGCGAGTTCACCCCCGGCGCCGACCCCGAAGAGGTGCTGACCCGGCTGGCCGACAGTGCCCGCCACGCGTCGATGTGGGGCCGCACCGACTACGGCCGGGCCTTCGGGCTGTTCCAGGAGCGGCACGCCGACGCCTTGACCCCGAAGAGCAGCCTGCTGGTCCTGGGCGACGGACGCTCCAACTACACCGACCCCGGGCTGCACCACCTGCGCCAGATGACGGCCGCCGCGCGGCACGCCTGGTGGCTCAACCCTGAGCACACCCGGCAGTGGGGCACCGGCGACTCGGCCGCTCCGGAGTACGCCGAGGTGGTCGCGATGGCGGAGTGCCGCAACCTCGCGCAGCTCACCGAGATCGTCCACGACATCGTCTGACGTGCAGGTCTCGACGAGCTCGACCGACGGAGCTCGGGTCTCGACGAGCTCGACCGACGGAGCTCCGGGTCTCGACGAGCTCGACCGACGAGCTCCGGGTCTCGACGAGCTCGACCGACGGAGCTCAGGTCTCGACGAGCTCGACCGACGGAGCTCAGGTCTCGACGGGCTCGACCGACGGAGCCCGGGTCTCGACGAGCTCGACCGACGGAGCTCCGGGTCTCGACGAGCTCGACCGACGGAGCTCGGGTCTCGACGAGGCTCGACCGACGGACAGCTCCAGGGTCTCGACGAGCTCGACCGACGGAGCCGGGTCTCGACGAGCTCGACCGACGAGCTCCGGGTCTCGACGGGCTCGACCGACGGAGACTCAGGCAGCGACGGCGACCGTGGCCAGGCGCTCGCTCAGGGCGGCGGCCTTCTTGCCGGTGAGCAGCATCTGGGGCTCACCGCACCAGCAGGTGTAGTGCACCTCGATGCCGTGCTCGGTGTTGACGAGGCCGGTGATCTGGGTGGAGAAGATCAGCTGACGGCGGTCGCAGGCGGAGCAGTGACGGGCGAACACGGGGAACCTCCCTCGGAAGACGGATCGGGTACCACTCCAGTGTGAAGGGGCCGAAGCCACAGGGGTAGCCTCGGTTTCCTTCAGAAGCCACAGGCTCGACCTATGGAACAATGTGACCGTGCTCTCACTCCACCAGCTCACCTGCTTCCTCGCCACCTACGAGCACGGATCGCTCACCGCGGCGGCTGAGGAGCTCGGCTACGCCCAGCCGTCCGTCTCGGAGCAGGTCCGCTCGCTCGAGCAGACGCTCGGCGTGCAGCTGTTCCGGCGCGTCGGTCGCGGGGTCGTGCCCACCACGGTCGCCGACACGCTCCGGCCGCACGCCGAGCGTGTGATCGCGGCCGTCGACGACGCCCGCCAGGCCGTGCAGCAGGCGCGTTCGCTGGAGACCGGCACGATCCGTTTCGGCATGTTCGGCACCGCACGCCTGTACGCCGGAGCCGGCCTGGTGGCCGACGTGCTGGCGCGCCACCCCGGGGTCCGCGTCGAGCTCATCGGCCAGAACTCCAGCGACGTGTTCGAGCAGCTGCGCCGGGGCCGCATCGAAGCGGCGATGATCGCGGTGTCCAGCGTCACCAGCGAAGGCATGACGGTGCTGCCGGTGGCGCGCGACGAGCTCGTCTACGTCAGCATCCACCAGGACCGCCTGGCCTCACCGATCACACCGCTACGACTGAGCCAGGCCGAGCTCGTCATGCCGGAGACGACCTGGCGCTCCGAGGACTCCACGCGCATCGTCCTGCGCCAGATGCTCCACGAGACCGGCCGCAACCCGCAGACCCGCATCGAGGTCGAGGACGTCGAGACCGCGGTCGAGCTGGTCGGCATGGGTCTGGCCGACACCGTGATGAACCGTGGCGCCGCCATCCAGCTCCTCCCCCGGCTCGCTCCCGAGGCCGGCATGGTCTCGCTGCGACCGCGGCAGTACGACACCCTCGCCATCGTCCACCGCGCCGGAGCGGTCCTCAGCCCGGCCGCCCGCCTGATGATCGAGCTCGCCACCGTGCGCATCCAGCAGGTCGCCGAGCCGATCCGCCTGCGCGGCACCGCCTCGCGCCCCTGAGCGTGGCTCAGTCCCGGAAGAAGGGGAAGCGCGAGCGCCGGTCCGAGACCGCCCCGAAGGCCTCGCGCAGCACCGGCTCCGTCGGACCCTCGAGGACCACGGGACGCCCCAGGCCCTCGAGCACGACGAAGCGCAGCAGGTCCCCGCGCGTCTTCTTGTCGATCCGCATGGTGGCCAGCAGGTCCTCGAACGAGGCGCCGTTGTACGTCGTCGGCAGCCCGACCAGCTCCAGCACGCTCCGGTGCCGCTCGGCCGTGGCGTCGTCGAGCCGCTCGCTCAGGCGCGCCAGCTCGGCCACGAAGACCATGCCGAGGGCGACCGCGTCACCGTGCCGCATCCGGTAGTGCTCGGCCCGCTCGATGGCGTGGCCCAGCGTGTGGCCGTAGTTGAGGGCCTCGCGACCCGGATGTCCCCCCGCAGCACGCGCGCTCTCGCGCAGGTCACCGGACACCACGTCGATCTTGACCCGGATCGCGCGCTCCACCAGCTCGCGCAGCTCTGCCGAGCCCGGGGTCACCGACGCCTCGGGGGCTCGCTCCACGACCTCGAGGATCTCGGGGTCGGCGATGAAGCCGCACTTCACGACCTCGCCCAGGCCGCTGACCAGCTCCGCGCGGGGCAGCGTCTCGAGCAGGTCGAGGTCGCACAGCACCCCGGCCGGCTCGTGGAAGGCACCGACCAGGTTCTTGCCCTCGGCGGTGTTGATCCCGGTCTTGCCGCCGACCGCCGCGTCGACCATGGCCAGCAGCGTGGTCGGCACGTGCACGACCCGGACCCCGCGCAGCCACGACGCGGCGACGAAACCACCCAGGTCGGTCGTCGAGCCGCCACCGAAGGTGACGACCAGGTCGGAGCGCGTGAAGCCGCTGGACCCCAGCACCTGCCAGCAGAAGGCCAGCACGCGGGCGTCCTTGGCCTCCTCGCCGTCCGGCACCTCGATCGCGTGGGCGTCGAGCCCCAGCCCCGTCAGGTGGGCGCGCAGGCCCTCGGCCCGGTCGGCCAGCGTGCGCGGGTGGATCACGGCGACGCGCCGCACACCCGCGACCAACCCGTCGAGGTGGTGGCGCAGGTCGTGGCCGACCACCACGTCGTACGGCCCGGCCTGGCTGCCCGGCCCGCCGACCGCCAGCGTGGCGGAGTCGCTCACCGGCCGGGCTCCTCGTCCCCGGCATGGGCGCGCATGTGCGCCATCACCGCCCGGTCGACCTCCTCGACGACCTCGTCGACGGCGAGACCGTCGGTGGCGACGTGGACGTCGGCGACCTCGAGGTAGAGCGGCAGCCGTTCGTCCAGCAGGCTCTTCATGCGCGAGCGCACGTTGCCCAGCAGCATCGGACGCCCCTGGCCCAGGCCCACGCGAGCGGCGGCGTCGGCCAGCCCGACCTGGAGGAACACCACGAGGTGGTCGCGCAGCAGCGCGCGGTTGCGCGGGTCGATGACCGCACCGCCGCCGATCGCCAGCACGCCGGCGTGGGTCTCCAGCGCGACGCGCAGCGCGTCGTGCTCCCGCTCCCGGAAGTAGGCCTCACCCTCGTCGACGAAGATGTCGGAGACGCTGCGCCGCTCGGCGTCCTGCACGTCGAGGTCGGTGTCGCGGAAGCCCACCCGCCAGCGCAGCGCGAGCCTCTTCCCGACGGTGGTCTTGCCCGCCCCCATGGCCCCGACCAGGACCACGAGGGGGCCCGGTGCCTGGCTCATGCGTACCTCACGGACTCGAGGTAGCCGGTCACGTTGCGGCGGGTCTCCCCCACCGAGTCCCCGCCGAACTTCTCCAGCACCGCCTCGGCCAGCACGAGCGCGACCATGGCCTCGGCCACGATGCCGGCGGCTGGGACCGCGCACACGTCGGAGCGCTGGTGGTGGGCCACCGTCGCCTCGCCGGTCGCGACGTCGACCGTGCGCAGCGCGCGCGGCACCGTGGCGATCGGCTTCATCGCGGCGCGGACGCGCAGCGTCTCGCCGGTGGTCATCCCGCCCTCGGTGCCACCCGAGCGCCCGGACGTACGCCGGATGCCGTCCTCGGTCTGCACGATCTCGTCGTGGGCCAGCGAGCCGGGGTCGGCCGCGAGGGCGAAGCCGTCGCCGACCTCGACGCCCTTGATGGCCTGGATGCCCATGAGGGCCCCGGCCAACCGCGCGTCGAGCCGGCGGTCCCAGTGGACGTGGGACCCCAGTCCGGGCGGCAGGCCGTGGACGCACACCTCGACGACGCCGCCGAGGGTGTCGCCGTCCTTGTGGGCCTGGTCGATCTCGGCCACCATCGCCTTGCTGGCGTCGGCGTCCAGGCAGCGCACCGGGTCCTCGTCGAGGGCTGCGACGTCGGAGATCTGGGGCACCGAGCCGTAGGGCGCCTCGGCCGTGCCGATCTTCACCACGTGGGACACCACCTGGGCGCCGGTGGCCTGCTCGAGGAACTTCGCGGCCACCGCACCGAGCGCGACCCGGGCCGCGGTCTCCCGGGCTGAGGCCCGCTCGAGGACGGGTCGGGCCTCCTCGAAGTCGTACTTCTGCATGCCGACCAGGTCGGCGTGGCCGGGACGGGGTCGGGTCAGCGGCGCGTTGCGGGCCGACCCGGCCAGCTCGGCGGCGTCAGCCTCGTCGAGGGGGTCGGCCGCCATGACCTTCTCCCACTTCGGCCACTCGCTGTTGCCGATGCGGACCGCGAAGGGACCGCCCTGGGTGCGGCCGTGGCGCAGTCCGCCGACGACCTCGATCTCGTCGCGCTCGAACTTCATCCGCGCCCCACGGCCGTAGCCGAGCCGGCGTCGCGCCAACGCGTCGGAGATGTCGGAGGAGGTGACCTCGACGTGGGCCGGCAGTCCCTCCAGGATCGCGACCAGGGCGGGTCCGTGGGACTCGCCCGCAGTGAGCCAACGCAGCATGGGAGCCAGTGTTCCACGCCCCGGTCCAGCCCACCCACAGGTCTCAGGCCCCGAGGTAGACCCGGGACACCCACGGCCCCAGCAGCACCCCGAGCCACGCCCCGACCAGCATGAACGGCCCGAACGGGTAGGCCTTGCGGTCCACCAGGCGCAGCAGGCTCAGCAGCGTGCCTACGACGCCGCCGAGCACGAACCCGGAGTACACCCCCACGACGAGCTCGCCCCAGCCCAGGTAGCCCAGGGCGAGACCGAGCACCCCGGCCAGCCGCACGTCGCCGTACCCCATGCCCTTGGGGTAGATCCGCCACAGCAGCCAGAACACGCCGCCGGCCGCCAGCCAGCCCAGCAGGCTGCGCAGCAGGTCGTCGGCGGAGCGCTCGAGGCCGGCGGCCAGCAGCACGAGGGCACCCACCACGAGGTACGACGGCGCGACCAGCTTGGTGGGCAGCAACCGGGTGCGCCAGTCGATGACCGTCAGGGCCGTGCCGACCACGCCGAGGTAGACCAGGAACGGCAGCGACCACGACCAGCCGAGCGCCGCCCCCGTGCCGGCGGAGGCGATCCCGCTCACCAGTGCGCTGCGCCACCGGAGGCCGGGGCTGCGCGCGATGTCGGCGTAGGGCTGCTTGTCGGCGGCCGGCTCCGGGGGCTCGGGCAGCCGTCCGACGATCTCGGGGACCAGCAGCCCCCCGAGGGCACCCACCACCCCCGTCACGGCGGCGGTGTCGAACGCCCAGTCGGCCCAGGTCACCCGCGGAGCCTAGGCGAGCAGCAGGACGTACGGCGCGCGGCGCGACGGGATGGGGAGAACCCGGCCGGTCACGTCCCGGCGGACCGTGCGGCGAGGGCGGCCCGGCCCGCGGCCCGCATCGCCGCGAGCGGACCGGGGCGGCCGGTCATCAGCTCGACCTGGAGCACCGCCTGGTGGACCAGCAGGTCGAGCCCGCTCACCAGCGGGCGCCCGGCGTCCGGTCGCGGCACGGGCGAGCGGGGTCGGCCACGGGTCGTAGAGCACCTCGAACACGACGCCGGCGTCGTCGACCAGTCCGAGCAGGTCCGGGGTCTGCGCGCCGGCCGGGATGGTCGACACCAGCACGTCCCAGGCGGTGTCCCCCGTCGCGTGGGGGTCACCGAGCGGCACCACGTCGACCAGCACGGGTCGCGGGTGACGTCCCACCGCCTCCAGGGTCTCGGTCGCGCGAGCCGCGTCGCGCACGGCCAGCGTCACCCTGCCCGCTCCGAGGTCGCAGAGCGCGAGCGCGGCCGAGGCCGCCGTGGCCCCTCCGCCCAGCACCAGTGCCGAGCCGGGTGCACCGACGCCGTGCTCGGCGAGCGCGGCGACGATCCCGGGGATGTCGGTGTTGTCGCCGAGCCGGCGTCCCTCGTGGAGCACGACGGTGTTGGCCGCTCCCGCCACGCGCGCCCGGTCGGTCAGCTCGTCGAGCAGCGGCAGCACCGTGCGCTTGAGGGGCATCGTCAGCGACAGCCCGCGCCAGGTGGCGTCGAGCCCCTCGACGAACGCCGCCAGCCCGGACTCGTCCACCTCGACCGCGTCGTAGGACCAGTCCAGCCCGAGCTCGGCGTACGCCGCCCGGTGCAGCACCGGCGAGAGCGAGTGGGCGACGGGGCTGCCCAGCACAGCGCAGCGGGTGACCACGGGGAGCTCGGCGCTCAGCAGCGGTCCGAGCCGTCGCAGTACGCCGCCAGCTCGACGTTCTTGAACCGCAGGAACTCGTCGTAGTCGTCGGTGAACTTGGTCTCGCCGGTGTCGAGGTCCACCGTGACGTAGTACAGCCAGGGACCCTCGGTCGGCGTGGTGGCGGCCTCGATGGCCTGGTCGCCCGGCGACTCGATCGGACCCGGCGGCAGGCCCGGGAACTTGCGGGTGTTGTACGGCGAGTCGACGTCGAGGTCCTCCGGGGTCAGCCCGAGGCCGAGGTCGCGACCGAGGGCGTAGTTCACCGTCGCGTCGATCTGGAGCAGACCGCCGGTCTCGTCGGTCTCGAGCCGGTTGTAGATGACGCGGGCGACCTTGCCGCGGTCCTCGTCGCGGTTGGCCTCGGACTCCACCAGGCTCGCGATGATCATCAGCTCGCCGGGGGTGTAGCCGAGCTCCTCGGCCGCCGCCACGAGGTCGGCCTCCTCGGCGGCCTGCCGCCAGCGGTCGACCATCATCGACAGCACGTCGACGGCGTCGGCGTTCGGCGGGACGGCGTAGGTGGCCGGGAACAGGTAGCCCTCGGGGTTGCCCTTCGCGAAGGCCGGCAGGCCGATCGCCTGGTCGCGCTTGATGGCCGCCTGGTAGTCGGCGAGCGGGATCTCGGTGCCCTTCGCCAGCGTCTTCAGCGCGTCCTCGACCCGCAGGCCCTCGGGCACGGTGACCTCGGACTGGAGCAGGTTCTCGGGGTCCACCAGCACGGCGAGCGCCGACTGGGCCGACATCTCCTCGTTGAGGTCGTAGAAACCCACCTGGATGCTGTTGGCGTCGGGGTCGACGGCGGCCGCGTCGGTGAAGGCCTCCACGCTGGCCACGACGCCGTCGGCCTTGAGGTTGCGGCCGATGGAGGCCACCGTCTCGCCCTCCTTGACCTCGAAGACGACCGAGCCCTTGCCCTCGCCGGAGTAGTCGTCGGCGCTGGAGAAGACCCCCTGCAGCTTGTCCACGCCCGCCATGAGGCCGAAGCCGAGCGCCGCGACGACGGCTCCGATGACGAGCAGCACGAGGAGGCAGGACGCGGCGCTGCGGGTGCGCCGCGGCCGGACGTTCCGGTGCTCCTCGAGGTACGCGTCGTCGTGGTCCTGACCGTGCTCCGGGTCGAGGCGGCCCGGGTCGTAGTCGGCCGCGTGCGCGTGGTCGTCGTACCCGTCACGCTCGTCGCGGGCGAGGATCGAGCCACCCCAGCCGTGCTCGCCGGTGTCGCCGACGGCGTCGGGGTCCTCACCGGGGGCCGGACGGTCGGCCCACTGGTCCTCGCGCTCGTCGCTCACGGCTCTCCCTGGTCGCTCGACGGGTCCCGGTCGGGTCCCTGGTCCGGAAGCGTCACGACCTCGCCGGGAGGCCGCCCCGTGGCGCGTTCGGTGTCCAGAGCATTCTGCAATATGACGACGGCCGCCGCTTGATCTACGACGGCTCGGCGCTTCTTTCCCTTGCGTCCCTGCTCCCGCAGGACGTTCTCCGCCGACACCGTGCTGAGCCTCTCGTCGCACAGCCGCAGCGACGCCCCGGTGCCGGCGACGGCCCCGACGAGGGTGTCGGCGAAGGTGCGCGCCTTGACCGCGGCCGGCCCCTCGCCGCCCGAGAGCGAGCGTGGCAGGCCCAGCACCACCTCGAGCACCTCGTGCTCGACGACCAGCTCCCGCAGGCGTGCCAGGTCCCCGCGCCCGCGCGCCACGGTCTCGACCGGGGTGGCGATCAGGCCGTCGGGATCGCTCAGGGCGACCCCGATCCGGACGTCGCCGACGTCGACACCGAGGCGGCGTCCGCGACGCATCAGGCGCGGGCCAGCTCGGCGCGCACGTCCGCGAGCGCCTGCTCGACCTTGCTGGTGTCGGCGCCGCCGCCCTGGGCGACGTCGTCCTTGCCGCCGCCGCGGCCGCCGAGGGCGGTCGCGGCCGCCTTGACCAGGGCGTTGGCCGAGACCCCGCGCGAGCGCGCGGCGTCGTTGACCGCCACCACGACCGACGGCTTGCCGTTGGCCGAGCCCACGATCGCGACCACGCCCGGACGGTCGGGGCTGAGCCGGCCCCGGACGTCGAGCGCGAGACGGCGTACGTCGCCGGCGTCGGCGCCGTCAGCGCGGTGGCCGACGAAGGCGACCTCGCCGACCGCCTCGGCCTCGGCGGCCAGCCGGCCGGCCGCCGCGAGCAGCTGGGACACCCGGAAGGACTCGATCTCCTTCTCCGCCGCGCGCAGCCGCTCGACGAGGTCGGACACCCGCTCGGGCAGCTCCTCGGGGCGCGCCTTCAGCGCCTCGCTGAGCTGGGCCACGAGCACGTGCTCGCGCGCCAGGAAGCGGTAGGCGTCCGCGCCCACCAGCGCCTCGACGCGACGGACCCCGGAGCCGATGGAGGACTCCCCCAGCAGCTTCACCACGCCGAGCTGCGCGGAGCGGCCCGTGTGGGTGCCCCCGCACAGCTCGCGGGCCCAGTCGCCGACGGAGACGACGCGGACCTGGTCGCCGTACTTCTCGCCGAACAGCGCCATCGCGCCCGAGGCGACGGCTTCCTTCTGCGTCATGATCTCGGCCTCGACCGGCAGGTCGGCCAGCACCAGGTCGTTGACCCGCGCCTCGACGTCGGCGAGCACCGAGCCCGGCACCGAGCCGGTGGCGGAGAAGTCGAAGCGGAAGCGGCCGGGCGCGTTCTCGGAGCCGGCCTGGGTGGCGGTGTCGCCCAGCGCCTCGCGGAAGGCCTTGTGGACCATGTGGGTCGCGGTGTGGGCGCGGCTGATCGAGCGACGACGCTCGACGTCGACCAGCGACTGCGCCGCCTCGCCGACCGAGACCTCCCCGTCGAGCACCCGCACCTGGTGGACGACCAGCCCCGTCAGCGGCGACTGGACGTCGAGCACCTCGACGCGCGCACCGTTGCCGAGCTCGATGACACCCTGGTCGGCGAGCTGACCGCCTCCCTCGGCGTAGAACGGCGTGCGGTCGAGCACGAGCTCGACCTCGTCGCCGGCCTGCGCCGTGCTCACCGCACCACCGCCCGAGACGATGCCGCGCACGGTGCCCTCCGAGACCACCTCGTCGTAGCCGGTGAACTCCACCCGCTGCCCGAGGCCCTCGGCGACCTCGCGGTAGGCCGTGGCGTCGCCGTGCTTCGCCTTCTTCGCCTTGGCGTCGGCCTTGGCGCGGTCGCGCTGCTGGCCCATGAGCCGCCGGAAGCCGTCCTCGTCGACGGCCAGCCCCTGCTCGGAGGCCATCTCGAGGGTCAGGTCGATCGGGAAGCCGTAGGTGTCGTGGAGCGCGAACGCGCGCTCGCCGCTCAGCGTCGGGCTGCCCGCCTTCTTCGCCTCGCCCGCGGCCAGGTCGAAGATCTGGGTGCCCGCACGCAGGGTGGCGCGGAACGCGTCCTCCTCCGCGTAGGCGACCGTGGAGATCCGGTCCCAGTCGCGGTGCAGCTCGGTGTAGGTCACCCCCATCTGGTCCCGGCTGACCGGCAGCAGCTCGGGCAGCACGCGGTCCTCGACGCCGAGCAGGCGCATGGAGCGGATCGCGCGTCGCATGAGACGGCGCAGCACGTAGCCGCGCCCCTCGTTGCCCGGGGTCACGCCGTCGCCGATGAGCATGAGGCTGCTGCGGACGTGGTCGGCGACCACCCGCAGGCGTACGTCGTCACCCGCGTCGGCGCCGTAGCGGCGGCCCGAGAGCTCCTGGGCGCGCTCGATGACTCCGAACATGACGTCGATCTCGTACATGTTCTGCTTGCCCTGGAGCAGGTAGGCCACGCGCTCCAGGCCCATGCCGGTGTCGATGTTCTTGCGCGGCAGGGACCCGGCGACGTCGAAGTCCTCCTTGGACCGCACCGCGCTCAGCTCGTCCTGCATGAAGACGAGGTTCCAGAACTCCAGGTAGCGGTCCTCGAGCTCGGGCGCCATCGCGGTGCCCATCGCCTCCCAGTCGGCGTCGGGGCCGTACTCCGGGCCGCGGTCGTAGAGGATCTCCGAGCAGGGGCCGCCCGGTCCGGGCACACCCATGGACCAGTAGTTCTCCTTGGGACCGAGCTTGACGATCCGCTCCTCGGGCAGGCCCGTCACCTTCATCCACAGGTGCAGCGCCTCGTCGTCGCCGGCCAGCACCGAGGGCCACAGCCGGCTCTCCTCGAAGCCGAAGCCGCCGTCCGCGACCGGCTTGGTGACCAGGTCCCAGGCCAGCTCGACGGCACCTTCCTTGAAGTAGTCGCCGAAGGAGAAGTTGCCGCACATCTCGAAGAACGTGCCGTGGCGCGTGGTCTTGCCGACGTCCTCGATGTCGGGGGTGCGGATGCACTTCTGCACGCTCGTCGCGCGCGCGTAGGGCGTCGCCTCCTGGCCGAGGAAGTAGGGCTTGAAGGGCACCATCCCGGCGTTGACGAACAGCAGGTTGGGGTCGTCGACGAGCAGGGGCGCCGAGGGCACCGGGGTGTGTCCGCGCTGCTCGAAGTGCGCGATGAACCGTCGCCGGATCTCGGCGGTCTCCATCAGTCGTCGACCTTTCCTGTGGTGATCTCCGGGGTCTCCCCGGACGTGGCCCCTGTGGACTCATCAGACACCAGCGACAGCCGGGCCCGCACATCGGTTTCCTTCTCGGCGCGACCCGCCGCGACCTCGTCGCGCAGCACGCGCGCCCCGGCCGCCAGCCCCTGGAGCCGGTCCTGCAGCCCGTCGACCGTCATCGACTCGGCGGCCCGGCGGGCGCGCACGCTGGTCCAGACCCCGGCCGCGGTCCCGGCCAGGAACCACAGTCCGCGTCTCATGCCGGCCTCGTGGAGCGCCTCAAGCGACGTCCCGGTCGCGGGTCGGGCGCTCGGCCCGCACCGTCACGGGTCCCCCGTCGCCGGTCCGCAGGTGCCGCACGAGACGGCGGGCCTCCCGGACCTCCGCGCGGCGTACCCGGCGCGCGCGACGTCGCGCGACGTGGGCCTCGGCGGCGGCTCGGTCCAGCGTCTCGGCCGACAGGGCACGTCGTACGCCGTGGGCCAGCGCGACTCCCTTGCACACCGAGGTCGACGGCCCGGTCGCGCAGCGACGAGACGCCCTGATGGCGCGCGAGGGCCGTCACCACCCGGGTCTCCACCGCGCCGGCCAGCGCCTGGGCGGCGCCGGTGGTGCGCGCCGTCCGGCTCGCCGAGCCTGCAGCGTCGGGCACCACGAGGCCCTGCGCCTGCGCCCGGCCGGCGTCACCACGACGTCGTACGACGTCCGAGGCCGCGCGGTCTTCGGGCCGCTCGTCGTCGGGTTCGAGGAGCGTGGTGATGACGTAGTCGCGGGCGCCGCCGTCGCGACGGGTCGAGGCGGCGCGCGCCCGGGCGACGTCCGCCGCGAGCTCACGCACGTGGGCGTCGAGGCGGGCGATCTGCTCGTCGGCGCGCGCCTGGGCCCGACGCTCCGCGGCGGCCTCCGCCTGCGCGACGGCGCGACGACTGCGACGGCGCACCACCCGGACGACCAGCAGCACCAGCGCCGCGGACCCGAGCGTCGCGCCGACCGTCATCAGGATCGTGACGAGCGGATGCATGACACCGGACCCTACCCTCCGCGCGCCTGCGTCGCGGAGGGTCCGCGGGCGGCCCGACGCTCCCCCGTTGGTAGGCCGCGGTTGTTCGGGCCGCCTGGCGTCGGTACCGACGCCAGGACGCCTATCACGGGTCGGTACCGACACCTGGACGACCACCGGGGTCTCGCCACCGTCCTCACGTCGGTACCGACCTCAGGGCACCCGTCCTCACGTCGGTACCGACCTCAGGCCACCGTCGATCACCGGCCCCGCACGATGCGGCGCAGCTTCTCCCAGCGCTGCTTGACCGCGGCCTCCGCTCCGAGCGAGGTGGGGCGGTAGTAGACGGCGTCCGCGACCACGTCCGGGGCGTACTCCTGCTCCACGACGCCGAACTCCCCGTCGTGGGCGTAGCGGTAGCTGGTGCCGTGCCCGAGGTCCTTGCTGCCCGGGTAGTGGCCGTCGCGGAGGTGAGCCGGCACCGTGCCGACCTTCCCGGCCCGCACGTCGGCCTGGGCCGCGTCGATGGCGGCGATGACGGCGTTGGACTTGGGCGCCACCGCCAGCGCGATCACGGCCTGGGCCAGGCTCAGCCGCCCTTCGGGCAGCCCGATCAGCTGCACGGCCTGCGCGGCGGCCACCGCGGTGGTGAGGGCGGTGGGGTCGGCCAGGCCGACGTCCTCGCTGGCGAGGATCACCAGCCGCCGGGCGATGAAGCGCGGGTCCTCGCCGGCCTCGATCATCCGGGCGAGGTAGTGCAGCGCCGCGTCGGCGTCGGAGCCTCGGATCGACTTGATGAAGGCGCTGGTGACGTCGTAGTGCTGGTCGCCCTGGCGGTCGTAGCGGACCGCGGCCCGGTCCACGGCCCGCTCCGCGGTCGGTACGTCGACGTGGTCGGTGCCCAGGGACTCGGCCGCACCGGCCGCCGCCTCCAGGTAGGTGAGTGCCCGGCGGGCGTCCCCGCCGGCGAGCCGGACCAGGTGGGCCAGCGCCTCGTCGTCGAGGGTGACCCGGCCGTCCAGCCCCCGTGGGTCGGCGACGGCCCGCTCGATGACCCCGCGCACGTCGTCGTCGGTCAACGACGTCAGCGTGAGCAGCAGCGACCGCGACAGCAGCGGGGAGATCACGCTGAAGAACGGGTTCTCGGTGGTGGCGGCCACGAGCGTCACCCAGCGGTTCTCGACGCCGGGGAGCAACGCGTCCTGCTGGGCCTTGGTGAACCGGTGCACCTCGTCGACGAAGAGGACGGTCTCCTCGCCGGTGGTGGCCAGCCGGCGGCGGGCGGCGTCGATGGCGGCCCGCACCTCCTTGACGCCGGCCGTGACCGCGGAGACCTCCACGAAGCCGCGCTGGGTCTGGCGGCTGAGGATGCTCGCGATGGTGGTCTTGCCGGTGCCGGGCGGGCCCCACAGCAGCAGCGACATCGGCTGGTCACCCTCGACCAGCCGGCGCAGCGGCGACCCGGGAGCCAGCAGCTGCTCCTGCCCGGCGAGCTCCTCCAGCGTCTCGGGGCGCATCCGCACCGCGAGGGGCGCGGACCCGTGCTGGTTGCCCGCGAGCGTCCCGGCGCCGGGTGCACCCGTGCTCGCGCTGGGGCCACCCACGGCAGCCGCGTCGAAGAGACCCTCCACCCGCGCAGCGTAGCCGCGCCGACGTACCGGTCCCGGGCCGCGGGACCTGTGGCCCACCTCGGGGACCTCGGCGGTCAGCGTCCGGTGTCTCCCACGAGAGCCAGGAAGATCGCCGGGGACCGTCCGATAGGTCTACCCACCTTGTCGAGACCGGCTCGGCCCGGAGGTAACGATTCGTTCACGACTCGGTCACCGTTCGGGCACACATGGTGACGAACGTCCCGGGCGGTGCATAGGTTGCCCCTGCGGCGGGTCCGTCACCAACCGGTCCCGCCCTGTCCCGGCTCGTGAACACCACGAAGCGTTTCTGACTGGAGGAACTTAATGAGGCGACCAAAGAGTGTGCTCTTTGCGATTCCGCTGACCCTTGCCCTGGCCCTGACGGCGTGCAGCGCCGAGTCCGACTCGTCGGGCGACAGCAGCTCGGAGAGCTCGGGCAGCTCTGACGGCGGCGAGGCCGCCGGCACTGCCGGTGGCACGTTCAGCGTGTCCAGCAGCGAGCCCGAGGCCTTCGCGCCGACGAGCAACTGCTACTCCTCCGACTGCTCCCAGATCATCAACGCGGTCTTCACCGGCCTGCTGCGGGTGGACCCGGAGACCTCGGAGCCCATCTTCACCGGTGCGGAGTCGTTCGAGTCCGAGGACGGCCAGAACTGGACCATCAAGCTGAAGGACGGCTTCACCTTCCACAACGGTGAGCCGGTCGACGCCGAGTCCTACGTGCGGGCGTGGAACTACACCGCCAACGGCGCCAACGCCACGCAGCTCGGCTTCTTCTTCTCCAACGTCGAGGGCTACGACGACCTGCAGGGCGAGAACCCCAAGGCCGAGGAGATGTCGGGCCTGACGGTCGTCGACGACCTGACCTTCGAGGTCGCGCTCACCGAGCCGTTCTCGCAGTTCCCGCTCACCATGAGCTACACCCCGGCCGCCGCGCCGATGGCTCAGGAGTGCATGGACGACATCAAGGCGTGCAACGAGCAGCCGATCGGCAACGGTCCCTACCAGTTCGCCGAGAAGTGGAACCACAACCAGTCGATCACGCTGGAGAAGTACGCCGACTACTCCGACGAGGAGACCGACGGTCTCGCCGACGGCATGGAGTTCAAGATCTACGCCGACCTGAGCACGGCCTTCCGTGACTTCCAGGGCGGCAACCTCGACATCGTCATCCCCGACCCGTCGCAGATCCCCCAGGCCCGCGCGCAGTACGCCGACAGCCTCCTCGAGGTCGACAGCGGCTCGTTCGCCTACTTCGGCTTCCCGTTCTACGAGCCGGACTTCCAGAAGCCCGAGATCCGTCAGGCCCTGTCGCTGGCCATCGACCGCCAGTCGATCATCGACAACGTCCTGCAGGGTCGCTTCATCCCGGCGACCGACGTCATCTCGCCCTTCGTCCCGGGCTCCCGCGACGACGCCTGCGAGTTCTGCGTCTACGACCCCGAGCAGGCCAAGACCCTCTGGGACGAGGCCGGCGGCGTCGAGGGCAACGAGATCTCGATCTGGTTCAACAACGACGGTGGCCACGAGCAGTGGGTCAAGGCCATGGCTCAGGGTTGGCAGCAGGACCTCGGTGTCGACTTCACGTTCAAGTCGCAGCCGTTCACGCCGTACCTCAAGGCCCTGGGCACCCAGTCCGAGGTCGACGGTCCCTACCGTCTCGGCTGGCTGCCGGACTACCCGTCCCCGCAGAACTACCTCGACCCGCTGTACGGCGAGGGTTCGTCGAACTACGGCAAGTGGGGCGAGGGCGACTCCGCCGCCGACCAGCAGGAGTTCCTCGACCTGGTCAACGAGGGTGACGCCGCCGCCACGGTGGAGGAGGGCATCCCGTCCTACCAGGCCGCGGCCGACGTCGTGCTCGACAACGTGGTCGTCATCCCGCTGTGGTTCGGCCAGACGTTCTACGTCATGAGCGAGAACGTCGACAACGTCAAGTACAGCCCGACCGACCAGCTGCTGCTCGACGAGATCAGCGTCACCAGCTGATCAAGCCCGTGTGCGGGTGCGGACCGGTTCGTCTGGTCCGCACCCGCACACCCTTGTACGCTTCCCTGCACCCTCACGACGGGGCTGGAAGCCGAGCCCCCAGAAGGGATCTCCATGGGCCGCTACACCGCGCGTCGCCTGCTGCAGTTCATCCCGGTCATCCTGGGCACGCTGTTCCTGCTGCACTACCTCCAGACGCTCTCGTTCCAGATCAACGGCAACCCGATCCGCGCACTGTTCGGTGACCGGCAGCCGCCGCCCGAGACGATCGCGAACATCACCCGCGCCTACGGGCTCGACGACCCGTGCCTCGAGCAGACGGGCAACCCGTGCCTCGGCATGTTCGTCGACCGCCTCAAGAACCTCGCCACCGGCAACTTCGGCCAGGACTTCAACGGTCGCGACGTCCTGACGCTGATCGTCGAGGCCCTCCCCTTCACCTTGAAGATGACCTTCCTCGCGGTGCTCTTCGAGGCGATCATCGGCATCGTCGCCGGCGTCCTGGCCGGTCTCCGCAAGGACAAGCTCACCGACAACGTCGTGCGCATCTCGACCACGCTGGTCATCTCGGTGCCGATCTTCGTCCTCGGTGTGCTCGTGCAGATCTTCCTCGGGCTCTACTTCGGCAACTGGCTGCGGACCCGAGAGGTGCCCGACGCGCTCAAGGCGACCTTCTCGGTGGCCTACCAGGAGGACTACCCCTGGGCCAGCCTGGTGATCCCGGCCTTCGTGCTCGGCGCCCTGTCGCTGGGCTTCATCGCACGCCTCACCCGCACCAGCCTCATCGAGAGCCTCCGCTCGGACTACGTCCGCACCGCTCGCGCGAAGGGCCTCAAGCAGAACCGCGTCGTCGGCGTCCACGCGCTGCGCAACTCGCTGATCCCCGTCGTCACCTTCATCGGCATCGACATCGGTGCGCTCATGGGTGGGGCGCTGATCACCGAGGGCATCTTCAACATCCCGGGCATCGGCGGGCTCACCTTCCGCTCGATCCGCAACGGCGAGACGCCGGTCATCCTGGCGGTCGTGACGCTCCTGACGCTGGTCTTCCTCGTCGCGTCCCTGCTGGTCGACCTGCTGTACGCCGTCCTCGACCCAAGGATCCGTTATGAGTGACTTCCAGCAGCCCGTGGCCGGTCACCAGCCCGCGGTCGAGGGCGAGGCCACCCGTGCGGGCAACGAGCCGCCCGCCGACAAGAAGCGCAAGTCCGGTGGCAAGAGCCTCTGGGCCGACGCCCGCAGCGACCTGGTGCGCAGCCCGATGTTCGTCACGGCCTTCCTGATCCTCATGGTCGTGCTCTCCTGGGCCGTGGCGCCGGGGCTCTGGACCACCCAGGGACGCACCGAGTGCGACATCGGCGAGTCGAACCTGCCGCCCACCTGGTGGCCGTTCGACCTGCCGCCCGGCATCACCGAGGACCGTCTCGTCGAGGGCCACCTCTTCGGCACCACCACGCTCGGGTGCGACATGTACTCCGAGATCATCTACGGCGCGCGGCCCTCGATCATCGTGGCCGTGACGGTCACCCTGTTCACGGTGCTCATCGGCACCACGCTGGGGATCCTGTCCGGCTACTTCGGTGGCTGGACCGACACGATCATCTCCCGCATCACCGACATCGTGCTGGGTCTGCCGTTCCTGCTGGGCGCCCTGGTCTTCCTGGCGCTGCTGAAGTCGCAGGGCATCATCCCGCTGACCATCGTGCTGGTGGCGCTCGGCTGGACGTCGATGAGCCGGATCGTGCGCGGCAGCGTGTTGTCGCTGCGCGACCAGGACTTCGTCGACGCGGCCCGGGCCATGGGCGCCTCGAACCCCCGCATCATCCTGCGCCACATCCTCCCCAACTCACTGGGACCGGTCATCGTGCTCGCCACGCTCTACGTCGGGTCGTTCGTGGCCGCCGAGGCGACGCTGACCTTCCTCGGGGTCGGGTTGCCGCAGGGTGAGACGCTGTCGTGGGGCATCACCATCCAGGAGGGTCAGAACCTGGCGACCGCCGGCTTCAGCCACCTGCTGGTCTTCCCCTGCATCGCGCTGATCCTGACCGTGCTCAGCTTCATCCTCATGGGGGACAAGCTGCGCGACGCCCTCGACCCGAAGGGACGATGATGGCCTCCGAGACCCTCGCGACCGACGGCAACGCGTCGGGCGCGACCTCATCGCGCGTGGCCAAGGACGACCTGCGCAACGTCTCCTTCGACCCGGCTGCACCGCTGCTGCAGGTCAAGAACCTGCAGGTCGAGTTCCACACGCGTGAGGGCGTCGCGCACGCCGTCAACGGGGTGGACTTCACGGTCGAGGCCGGCCGCACGCTCGGCATCCTCGGGGAGTCCGGCTGCGGCAAGTCCGTGACCGCGCAGGCCATCATGGGCATCCTCGACATGCCGCCGGCCCGGATCGCCGGCGGTGAGGTCCTGCTCCAGGGCGTCGACCTGCTGAAGCTGCCCGAGGACACCCGTCGACGGGTGCGCTCGGACCGCGTCGGCATGGTGTTCCAGGACGCCCTCAGCGCGCTCAACCCGGTCTTCACCGTCGGCTGGCAGCTGGCGGAGCTGTTCCGGGTGCACCGCGGCTTCTCGCGCAAGCAGGCCAAGGCCGAGGCCGTCCGGCTGCTCGACCTGGTCGGCATCCCCGACGCCAAGCGCCGCGTGGCCGACTACCCGCACCAGTTCTCCGGCGGCATGCGCCAGCGCGTGATGATCGCGATGGCGCTGGCGCTGGACCCCGACGTGCTGATCGCCGACGAGCCCACCACGGCCCTCGACGTGACGGTGCAGGCGCAGATCATGAAGCTGCTGACCGACCTGCAGTCGGAGCGGAACATGGGCCTGATCCTGATCACCCACGACATGGGAGTCGTGGCCGACGTCGCCGACGACATCTGCGTGATGTACGCCGGTCGCGTCGTGGAGCGCGCGGGTGTCCTCGACATCTACGCCCGGCCGGCCCACCCCTACGCCAAGGCGCTGCTGGAGTCGATCCCCCGCGTCGACATGAAGGGCCAGGCCCTGGCCTCCATCAAGGGCCTCCCCCCGAGCCTGGTCGACCTTCCCACCGGGTGCTCCTTCCGTCCGCGCTGCGGCTTCGCGAAGGACCGCTGCGCGAGCGAGGAGCCGCCCCTGTACGACGTCGACGGCACCCGGCAGAGCGCGTGCCACTACTACGAGGAGGTGCTCTCGTCATGAGCCCGATGACCGACGAGGTCGTGCTGTCCGCCGAGGACGTGGTCAAGCACTTCCCCATCCAGGAGGGCATCCTCTTCAAGCGCACCGTCGGTCAGGTCAAGGCCGTCGACGGGGTCTCGCTGGAGCTGCGCAAGGGCGAGACGCTCGGCGTGGTCGGCGAGTCCGGCTGCGGGAAGTCGACGCTCGCACGCGTCCTCATGGGGCTCATCCCCGCGACCTCGGGCTCGGTGAAGCTCCACGGCGAGGAGCTGGTCGGCATGTCGCAGAAGCGGCTGCGCGCCGTGCGCCGCAACGTGCAGATCATCTTCCAGGACCCCTACACCTCCCTCGACCCGCGCATGAGCGTCGGCAAGATCGTCGGGGAGCCCTTCGAGATCCACCCCGACGTGGCCCCCAAGGGCTCGCGCCGCCAGAAGGTGATGGAGCTGCTCGAGGTGGTCGGGCTGAACCCCGAGCACATCAACCGCTACCCCCACCAGTTCAGCGGCGGCCAGCGCCAGCGCATCGGCATCGCCCGGGCGCTCGCGCTGCGTCCGAGCGTCATCATCTGCGACGAGCCGGTCTCCGCGCTCGACGTGTCGGTGCAGGCCCAGGTCGTCAACCTCCTGTCCGACCTGCAGAAGGAGCTCGACCTCTCCTACGTGTTCGTGGCCCACGACCTGTCCGTGGTGCGGCACATCTCCGACCGCGTGGCCGTGATGTACCTCGGCAAGCTGGCCGAGATCGGCAACGAGCACGAGATCTACGAGCGGCCCATGCACCCCTACACGCAGGCGCTGCTGTCCGCCGTACCGGTGCCGGACCCGACGCTGCGAGGCAAGCGCGAGCAGATCATGCTCGAGGGCGACCTGCCCTCGCCGGCCAACCCGCCGTCGGGCTGCCGGTTCCGCACCCGCTGCTGGAAGGCGCAGGACATCTGTGCCGAGGAGGTGCCGCTGCTCGTGCCGCACGGCGCCACCGGGCAGCTCGCCGCCTGCCACTTCGCCGAGCACCGCGACGTCGTCCACGCCGCCCAGTAGGGCGCGTGCGGGGCTGCCGGTTTCACTAGGTCCCCAGTGAAACCGGCGCTTCCCGAGCGAAGTTTCGCTCGGGAAGCGCCGGTTTCGTGAGGGGAGCACCCCCTCGACGTACGTCGCTCAGCTCACCCGCGGGTTCGCGGCCGGCTCGTTGACCGGCGGGGCGCTCGGGGCCGGCTTGGCGTCGACCCCGGCCTCCTTGCGCTGCTCCGGCGTGATGGGAGCGGGCGCCGCGGTGAGCGGGTCGTAGCCGCCGCCGCTCTTGGGGAACGCGATGACGTCGCGGATCGAGTCCGCCCCGGCGAGGAGCGCCACGATCCGGTCCCAGCCGAAGGCGATGCCGCCGTGCGGCGGCGCGCCGAACTTGAACGCCTGCAGCAGGAACCCGAACTTCTCCTCGGCCTCCTCCTCGCTCAGACCCATGATCGCGAAGACGCGCTTCTGGACGTCCTCGCGGTGGATACGGATCGAGCCGCCGCCGATCTCGTTGCCGTTGCAGACGATGTCGTAGGCGTAGGCCAGCGCGTTGCCGGGGTCGGTGTCGAAGGTGTCGACCGACTCGGGCTTCGGCGAGGTGAAGGCGTGGTGCACGGCGGTCCAGGCGCCGCTGCCGACGGCGACGTCACCGGCCGCGGTGGCGTCGTCGGCAGGCTCGAAGAGCGGCGCGTCGACGACCCAGAGGAACTCCCAGGCCGACTCGTCGATGGTGCCGGCGCGGCGGCCGATCTCGAGCCGGGCGGCGCCGAGCAGGGCGCGTGACGACTTCGGGGCACCGGCGCCGAAGAAGATGCAGTCCCCCGGCTCCGCGCCGACGTGCGCGGCGATGCCGGCCCGCTCCTCGTCGCTGATGTTCTTGGCCACCGGTCCGGTCAGCTCGCCGTCCTCCTTGACCAGCAGGTAGGCCAGCCCGCGGGCGCCGCGCTGCTTGGCCCACTCCTGCCACGCGTCGAGCTGCTTGCGCGGCTGCGAGGCGCCACCGCGCATGACGACCGCGCCGACGTACGGCGCCTGGAACACCCGGAA
The DNA here is from genome assembly GCA_963721555.1 of uncultured Actinomycetota bacterium. Taxonomy (GTDB): domain Bacteria; phylum Actinomycetota; class Actinomycetes; order Propionibacteriales; family Nocardioidaceae; genus Marmoricola_A. The sequence goes on from CAVRJU010000009.1 coordinate 1,476,536, forward strand.
GGGGGTGTCGGCGAAGAAGTCGGTGCACTCGACGAGCTCGCCGGGACAGCGCAGGTCGGGCTTGTCGCTGCCGTAGCGACGCATCGCCTCCGCGTAGGTCATCCGCGGGATCGGCGTGCTGATCTCGTGACCGATGAGGCCCCACAGCGCCACCAGCACGGCCTCGGCGAGCTCGATGACGTCGTCCTGGTCGACGAAGGACATCTCGATGTCGAGCTGGGTGAACTCCGGCTGCCGGTCGGCGCGGAAGTCCTCGTCGCGGTAGCAGCGCGCGATCTGGTAGTAGCGCTCCATGCCACCGACCATGAGCAGCTGCTTGAACAGCTGCGGGCTCTGCGGCAGCGCGTACCAGGAGCCCGGGCGCAGCCGCGCCGGCACCACGAAGTCGCGAGCGCCCTCGGGGGTCGAGCGCGTCAGGGTCGGGGTCTCGACCTCGACGAACGCGCGGTCGTGCAGCACCGACCGGGCGGCGTGGTTGACCTCGCTGCGCAGGCGCATCGCGGCGGCCGGACCGGCGCGGCGCAGGTCGAGGTAGCGGTGCGCCAGGCGCACCTCCTCCCCCACCTCGACGTGCTCGTCGATGGGGAACGGCAGCGGCGCGCTGGGGCCGAGGATCTCGACGTCGGTGGCGATGACCTCGATGTCGCCGGTCGGCAGGTTCGGGTTCTGGTTGCCCTCGGGGCGGGTGGAGACCTCGCCGGTGACGGCGATGCAGGTCTCCGAGCGCAGCTGGTGGGCGAGCTCCTCGTCGCGCACGACGACCTGGGCGACGCCGCTGGCCTCGCGGAGGTCGAGGAAGGCGACGCCGCCGTGGTCGCGACGTCGGGCCACCCAGCCGGCGAGGGTGACGGTCTGGCCGACGTGCTCGGCGCGCAGGGCGCCGGCGTCGTGGGTGCGGATCACGGGGATTCTCCTTCGGGAGACAGAGTGTGAGCGGAGACGACGTGCGGACGGAGGTCCCGGGCCGGTGGGGCCCAGGTGCCGGGATCGGCCTCGGCCTGCTCGCCGCTGCGGATGTCCTTGACCTGGTGCGTGGCGCCGGGCGCGCCCGCGTCGGCCGCCAGGTCGGCCGGGAACCACACGAACGGGATGCCGCGGCGCTCGGCGTACCGGATCTGCTTGCCGAAGCGCTGTGCGGAGGCCGCGACCTCGGTCGCGATGCCGCGGGCGCGCAGCGCGGTCGCGACGGCGTCGGAGGCCTCGCGGGCGTCCTCGTCGGAGACGGCCACGAGCACCGCAGAGGGCACCTTGCGGCTGCCGGTCACGTCACCGCGGGCGAGCAGCGGCACCAGGACGCGGCTGACGCCGAGGGAGATGCCCACCCCTGGGTACGTCGTGCGCCCGTCGTCGGCCAGGGCGTCGTACCGTCCGCCGGAGCAGATGGAGCCCAGGCTCTCGCTGCCCTCGAGGCGGGTCTCGAAGACGGTGCCGGTGTAGTAGTCGAGGCCGCGAGCGATCGAGAGGTCGGCGACGACCCGCACCCGCTCGGAGACCAGCGGCGTGCAGCCGCGGACGACCGCGGCCAGCTCGGTCAGGCCCTCGTCGAGCAGCGGGTGCTCGACGCCGAGGGCGCGCACGCGCGCGACGAAGGACTCGTCGGTGGTGGCGATGGCTGCCAGCGCCAGGGCCTGGTCGGCCTGCTCCTCACTGGCGCCCGCCTCGGTGGTCAGCAGCCGGCGGACCTCCTCGGCCGGAAGCTTGTCGAGCTTGTCGACCAGGCGCATGACCTCGTCGGCGTCCGCCACCTCGAGGCCGGCGTAGAAGCCCTGGATCAGCTTGCGGTTGTTGACCTGCACCGTGAAGGGGGGCAGCACGTCGAGGTGGGTCAGCGCCTCGACCATGACCCGGGCGACCTCGACGTCGTGGTGGGTCGGCAGGGTGTCGCGGCCGATGATGTCGATGTCGGCCTGGGTGAACTCGCGGTAGCGACCCTCCTGCGGGCGCTCGCCGCGCCACACCTTCTGGATCTGGAAGCGACGGAAGGGGAACTCCAGCTTGCCGGCGTTCTCCAGCACGTAGCGCGCGAACGGGACGGTCAGGTCGAAGTGCAGACCGATGCCGGAGTCGTTGCCGGAGTCGGCGTCCTGGAGACGGCGCAGGACGTAGACCTCCTTGGAGGTGTCGCCCTTGCGCAGCAGCTGGTCCATCGGCTCGACCGCGCGGGTCTCGACGCCGGCGAAGCCGTGCAGCTCGAAGGTACGGCGCAGCGTGTCGAGCACGTGCTGCTCGACGACGCGCTGCTCGGGCAGCAGCTCAGGGAACCCGCTGAGCGGGGTCGGCTTCCTCGCCATCACAGTCCTCGGCGGGCGGCGGGGTGCCGGGCGCCCGTGCCGGTCTGACGCTGCAGCTCGAGGAGGTACGGGTTGGTGGCGCGCTCCTGGCCGATGCTGGTCTGCTCGCCGTGACCGGGCAGGACGGCGATGTCGTCGGGAAGCGTCAGCACCTTCTCGGTGAGCGAGCGCAGCATCACGGCGTGGTCGCCGCCGGGCAGGTCGGTGCGGCCGATGGAACCGGCGAAGAGCAGGTCGCCGGCGAACATGACCTGGCTGATCTCGCCGGGCGCTGCGTCGTACGGCGTGCGGAAGGTGATCGAGCCCGGGGTGTGGCCGGGAGTGTGGTCGACGCTGAACGTCAGCCCCGCCAGCTCGAGGTCGGCGCCGTCGCCGATCTCGGTGACCGCGTCGGGCTCGGCGAACTCGTACTTCCCGCCCAGCAGCATGCCGGCGGTCTCGCGCGACATGCCCGCCATCGGGTCGGAGAGCAGGTGCCGGTCGGCCGGGTGGATGTACGCCGTCGCGTCGTAGGTGCCGGCGACCGGGGCGACGCACCACATGTGGTCGACGTGACCGTGGGTGACGAGCACGGCCACGGGCTTGAGCCCGTGCTCGCGCACGACCTCGTCCACCCCGGGCGCGGCGTCCTTGCCGGGGTCGATGACGACGCACTCGGCACCGGCGCCGCTGGCCACGACGTAGCAGTTGGTCCCCCACGGGCCCGCGGGGAATCCGGCGATCAGCACGGTGGCGCTCCTGTCGCTGCGGGCGGGTTGACCCGGCGAAGCCTACCGAGGGCGGACGTGCATCGAAGAATCGGTCACACCTGCTCCCAGGGCTGCTTCGGGCCAGCGACTAGCATGACCAGGCAGCGTCGGCGAGGCCCCGTCACCGTGCAGGGTCCCCACGGCGCACCGTGCGCACAACCGACACGCGCCGGCACGTCGTCGGCGCCGACACGAGGTGACCCTCCGTGAACCCCAGCCCGCTCCCGACGTCCCCCGAGCAGCCCGACCCGCCGGCCGACACGCCGTCCGCGACCCCGTCCGACGAGCCCGTCCGAGCCAGCCCTCGAGGTCCCGCAGGACAGCGCTGGGGATCGGTCCGAGGCGGCGTCGGACGGAGACGGCGTCCGAGGCGCCGGCCGAGGCGCCGTCTGAGCCGGTGTCGGAGGCAGCTGAGCCCGTCGCCGAGGCGGACCCCGTTGCTGAGGCGGACCCCGTTGCGGCAGCAGACCCCGTTGCGGCAGCTGACCCCGTTGCTGCAGCTCACCCCGTCGCTGCTGCTGACGTGGTCCGCGAGGCTGACATCGTCGCCGAGGCTGATCCCGTCCAGGCGACCGAGCCCTCCGAGGGGACCGAGCCGGTCGAGGCGACCGAGCCCGTCCAGGCGGCGGACGCTTCGAGACCCCGGCGCGCCCGCTGTCGAGAAGTCGACGCCCACCCCGGCCCCCGCCCCCTCTGCGCGCCCGGTCCCCCGCCCTCCGGGCCCACGCCCCGGCCCCCGGCCCGCGCCGCCGAGGCGCCCCGCCGCCACACCCGCGCCCGTCGTACCGGCTCCGGCCGTGGAGCCCAGCGACGCGGCGACCTGGGGGCGCGTGGACGAGGCCGGCACCGTCTTCGTGCGGACCGCCGACGGGGAGAAGCAGGTCGGGCAGTGGCCTGACGGCGACCCTGCGGAGGTCCTGGCGCTGTTCGCGCGCAAGTACGACGCCCTGGCGTTCGAGGTCGGGCTGCTCGAGCAGCGGGTGAAGGCCGGCACGGCCTCGCCCGAGGACGCCGGCGCCGGTCTGAAGCAGATCCGTGCGGCGGTCGACGAGGCCCAGGTCGTGGGAGACCTCGACGCCCTCGAGGCGCGTGTGGCTGCCCTCGAGACGCTGATCAAGCAGCAGCGCGAGCGCAAGCGGGCCGAGCGCGCCGAGCGGGTCGCCGCCGCCCGGGTGCGCAAGGAGGAGCTCGTCTCCGAGGCCGAGACGCTGGCCGCCGGCCAGAACTGGCGTTCCGGAGCCGACCGCCTCCGAGCGCTGCTCGACGAGTGGAAGTCGCTGCCGCGGCTGGACAAGTCCGCCGACGACGCCTTGTGGCGGCGGTTCTCCTCGGCGCGCACGACGTACACGCGCCACCGCAAGGCGCACTTCGCCGAGCTCGACGAGAAGCGCGAGGGCGCCCGCGGCGTCAAGGAGCGACTGGTCACCGAGGCGGAGAAGCTCTCCGGGTCGACCGAGTGGGGACCGACGGCCGGCGCCTACCGCGAGCTGATGCGGCGCTGGAAGGCCGCTGGCCCGGCGCCCCGCGACGTCGAGGAGGACCTCTGGCGTCGTTTCCGCGCCGCGCAGGACACCTTCTTCGGGGCGCGTGACGCGGCCAGCGCCGCGACCGATGCGGAGTACGCCGCCAACGCGACCGTCAAGGAGGCGATCCTCGTCAAGGCCGAGGCCCTCGTCCCCGTGAAGGACCTGACGGCGACGAAGGCGACCTTCCGCGACCTCGCGGACCAGTGGGACGCCGCCGGCAAGGTCCCGCGGGAGCGCATGAAGGACCTCGAGGGGCGGATGCGCGCCGTGGAGAAGGCGATCCGCGACGTCGAGGACCAGGCGTGGTCGCGGTCCAACCCCGAGGCACGGGCCCGGGCTGCCGACACGGTGGCTCAGCTCGAGGCGTCCCTGGCCGATCTCGAGTCGAAGCGCGCGAAGGCGGAAGCGGCCGGCAACGACCGCAAGGCCGCTGAGCACGCCGCCGCCATCGAGGCCCGCTCCGCCTGGCTCGCCGAGGCCCAGCGCGCCCTCGCCGACTTCTCCTGACCGACCTCACCTCTGACCTGTCACCCGCGAGACGTCGCCCCGGTGTCAGCCGAGACGGCGCGCGCGTTCAGCCGAGACGTCACGTTGATACGCGCCGTACCCAAGCGCCGTCTCGCGTGAACCCAAGCGCCGTCTCGCGCGAACCCAAGCGCCGTCTCGCGCGAACCCAAGCGCCGTCTCGCGCGAACCCAAGCGCCGTCTCGCGCGAACCGAAGCGCCGTCTCGCCGGAGGGGGTCAGGAGGTGACGCGGTAGGCGTCGAAGACGCCTTCGACCTGGCGTACGGCGCGCAGGACGTGGCCGAGGTGCTTGGGGTCGCCCATCTCGAAGGTGAACCTGCTCTTGGCGATCCGGTCGCGGCCGGTGTTCAGCGAGGCGGCCAGGATGTTCACGTGGGTGTCCGACAGCGCCTTCGTGATGTCCGACAGCAGTCGCGCCCTGTCGAGCGCCTCGACCTGGATGTTGACCAGGAACATCGAGCGCTCGGTCGGGGCCCACTCGACCTCGACGATCCGCTCGGACTGCTGACGCAGCGAGTCGGCGTTGGTGCAGTCGCGCCGGTGGACCGAGACCCCGGCACCGCGGGTCACGAAGCCCATGATGTCGTCGCCCGGCACCGGCGTGCAGCACTTGGCGAGCTTGACCCAGACATCGGCGTCGCCGCGCACGATGACGCCCGCATCGCCCGGCGACGGTCGCCGGCCGGACCGCCGGCCCGTGATCTGGACGGCCTCGGCGAGGTCCTCGGTCGCGCCGTCCTCCCCTCCGAAGAGATCCATCACCCGACGCACGACGGTCTGCGCGCCCAGGTGTCCCTCGCCGACGGAGGCGTAGAGCGCGGAGACGTCGGCCAGCCGCATCTCGGCGGCCACCGTGGTCAGCGTCTCGTGGGTCATCACGCGCTTGAGGGGCAGGCCCTCCTTGCGCATGAGTCGGGCGATCTGGTCCTTGCCCTTCTCGACCGCCTCCTCGCGCCGCTCCTTGGTGAACCACTGGCGGATCTTGGTGCGGGCACGCTGTGAGCGGACGAAGGTCAGCCAGTCGCGGCTCGGTCCGGCCGACTGCGCCTTCGAGGTGAACACCTCCACGACGTCGCCGTTGTCGAGCGTCGACTCCAGCGGCACCAGCCGGCCGTTGACCCGGGCGCCGATCGTGCGGTGACCGACCTCGGTGTGGATGGCGTAGGCGAAGTCCACGGGGGTCGCGCTGGCCGGCAGCGCGATGACGTCGCCGGCCGGGGTGAAGACGTAGACCTCGGAGGAGTTGATCTCGAAGCGCAACGACTCCAGGAACTCGCCGGGGTCCTCGGTGTCCTGCTGCCAGTCGAGCAGCTGCCGCACCCAGGCCATCTCGGCGGTGCCGCCGTCGGCTGCCTTGCGGTCGGTGTCGACCCCGGCCCGCATGTTCTCCTTGTACTTCCAGTGCGCCGCGATGCCGTACTCCGCGCGGCGGTGCATGGCGTAGGTCCGGATCTGCAGCTCGACCGGCTTGCCCTCGAGCCCGATGACGGTCGTGTGCAGCGACTGGTACATGTTGAACTTCGGCATCGCGACGAAGTCCTTGAACCGCCCCGGCACCGGGTTCCACCGGGAGTGGATCGCGCCCAGCGCCGCGTAGCAGTCGCGGTCGTCCTCGACCAGGATGCGGATCCCGATCAGGTCGTAGATGTCGGAGAACTCGCGGCCCCGCACGATCATCTTCTGGTAGATCGAGTAGTAGTGCTTCGGTCGGCCGCGGACGGTCGCCTTGATCCTCGAGGACGCCAGGTCACGCTCCACCTGGGCGATCACCCGTGCCAGGTAGTTGTCGCGCGAGGGGGCCCGCTCGGCCACCAGCCGCACGATCTCGTCGTACATCTTGGGGTGCAGGGTGCCGAAGGCGAGGTCCTCGAGCTCCCACTTCAGGGTGTTCATGCCGAGCCGGTGGGCCAGCGGCGCGAAGATCTCGAGGGTCTCGCGGGCCTTGCGCTCCTGCGTCGACTGCTTGAGGTAGCGCAGCGTGCGCATGTTGTGCAGCCGGTCGGCCAGCTTGATGACGAGCACCCGGATGTCGCGCGACATCGCCACGATCATCTTGCGGATCGTCTCGGCCTCGGCGCTCTCGCCGTACTTCACCTTGTCGAGCTTGGTGACGCCGTCGACGAGCAGCGCCACCTCCTCGCCGAACTCGCGGGCCACGTCACCGAGCGTGTACGGCGTGTCCTCGACCGTGTCGTGGAGCAGCGCCGCCACCAGCGTCGGCTCGGTCATGCCGAGCTCGGCCAGGATGGTGGTCACGGCCAACGGGTGGGTGATGTAGGGCTCGCCGCTCTTGCGCTTCTGGGTGGAGTGCAGGCGCTGGGCCGTCAGGTACGCCCGCTCCAGCAGCGCCAGGTCGGCCTTGGGGTGGTTGGCCTTGACGACCCGGAACAGCGGCTCGAGGACCGGGTTCGTGGCCTGGCCCTTGGTGCCGATGCGGGCGAGCCGCGCCCGCATCCCGCCGGCGCCCGTGACCGGCCCGGCGGACGCGGCGGTCTCCACGCTCGGGCGCTCGCTCGCCGGTGCCGGCTCGCCCGGCGCAGCGGGGGTCGACGCGGGGGACGAGTCAGGAGCCGGGGCGGAGGTCGAGTCGGGAGTCGCGGTCGGGTCGGTCGCGGGCGTGACGACGTCAGCGGTGTCGGTGGACACCCGTGTTGCTGACCCGTCGTCCGGCACGCGTCACTCCCCTCGGCGGTGGTCCCGCCAGTCTATGCGCGCCCGGTTCAGACGGTGTGGAGCACGGTCAGCGGGGCACCACCGAGCTGCTCGCGCCCCGGGAGGAACGACAGCTCCATGAGCACCGCGACACCGGCGACCTCGCCCCCGCAGCGCTCGACCAGCGTGCGGGTGGCGGCCACCGTCCCGCCGGTCGCGAGCACGTCGTCGACGAGCAGGACCCGCTCGCCCGGCGCGATCGCGTCCCGGTGCAGCTCGAGGACCTGCTCGCCGTACTCCAGGGAGTAGGACACCTGGTGGGTCTCACCGGGCAGCTTGCCGGCCTTGCGGACCGGGACGAACCCGACGCCGAGCTCGAGCGCGACCGGCGCGGCGAAGATGAACCCTCGCGCTTCCATGCCGACGACCTTGGTCACGGTCGTCGTCCCGTCGAGGTCCCGACCGGCCGCGGCCAGGGCGAGCACCACCGCGGAGAACCCGGCGTGGTCGGCCAGCAGCGGCGTGATGTCCTTGAAGACGATGCCGGGCTTCGGGAAGTCCGCGACGTCGCGGACCAGCCGCTCGACGTGGGCCGACTGCTCGCTCACCCGCGGCCCCGTCGCGAGCGCGGCTTGCGGGTCGGCTGCGGGCGTCCCGCGGCGGTCGAGCCCGCCACCGGTCGGGCGGTGCCCGGTCGCTCCCCCGCCGAGACGCGCCCCGGTGCCCCGGGAGCCACGGAGCGGTTGCCGCCCTCGCTCGTCGGGCGGACCGGAGCCTGGTCGGACGGTACGCCGCCGGCCGGTGGCGGGGAGTCCGGGTCGTCGGCCAGCGGCATGTCCTCGCGGAACGCCGGTACGGCGGCGTAGGGGTCGACCGGTCGGCGGGCGTGGTGGCTTCGTGCTCGCTGGTCACCCGCCCTCACGCCCCGCTCACGGTTCTTCAGCTGCACCAGCAACGGAGGAGCGATGAAGATCGAGGAGTAGGCGCCTGCCGCCATGCCGACGAACAACGACAGCGCCAGGTCCTTGAGCGCACCCGATCCGAGGGTCAGCACACCCACGTAGAGCAACGCGCCGACCGGCAGCAGCGCCACGATCGAGGTGTTGATCGACCGGACCAGCGTCTGGTTGACGGCAAGGTTCGCCGCTTGCGCGTAGGTCTGGTGGCTGCGAGCGAGGTCCTTCGTGTTCTCGCGGACCTTGTCGAACACGACGACGGTGTCGTAGAGGGAGAACCCGAGGATGGTCAGGACACCGGTCACGGTCGCGGGCGTCACCTCGAAGCCCGACAGCGCGTAGACGCCCACGGTGATGACGAGGTCGTGCGCGAGCGCCACGACGGCCGCGACCGACATCTTCCACTCGCGGAAGTAGGCCCAGATCAGCAGCACCACGAGGACCAGGAAGACGACGAGGCCCGTGAGGGCGCGATCGGCCACCTGTTGTCCCCAGGACGGGCCGATCTGCGAGGAGCTGAGGTCCTGGACGCCGTCGACGCCACGGATCGCCTCGTCGACGGTGGTGGACTCCTCGGTCGTGAGCGGCTCGGTCTGCACCCGGATCAGGTCGCCGTTGCTGCCGGAGGTGTTGACGATCGGCGACGAGGCGTTGTCGATGTCGGTGGCGCGCACGGCGTCACCGATCACGGTCACGGCGTCGTCGTCGGCCTGCCCCGCGGCGAAGGAGACGCGGTACTCCACGCCGCCCTCGAACTCGATGCCGTAGTTGAGCTGCTTGACGAGCAGGCCGAACAACGCGACGAGGATGATGACGAACGAGATGCCGTACCAGAGCCACTTGCGGCCGACGAAGTCGATCGAGACGCGGCCGTCGTACAGCGACTGGCCGAGGCGTGCGAGGCGGCTCATCGGGCACCCACTCCGTGGACGGGGCGGGCGCCGATCCGATCGATCCCGGCCTGCTCGGCCGAGAAGCCGGACAGCTTGTGACCGGTCGAGAAGAAGCGGAAGCGGGCCAGCCAGGTGGTCATGGGCTTGGTGAAGAGGAAGAACACCACGAGGTCGATGAGCGTGCTGATGCCCAGCGCGAAGGCGAAGCCCTTCACCACGCCGATGGCGAAGATGTAGAGCACCACGGCGGCCAGCAGCGACACCGCGTCGGCGGCGACACAGGTGGCGCGGGCGCGGACCCAGCCGGCCTCCACCGCCACACGGACCGACTTGCCGTCGCGCATCTCGTCTCGTATTCGCTCGAAGAAGACGATGAACGAGTCCGCGGTGATGCCCACCGCCACGATGAGTCCGGCGATGCCGGGCAGCGTCAGCGTGAAGCCCGCGGTCTCGGACAGGAAGATCACTGCCGCGTAGGTCAGGGCACCCGCGACCGCCAGCGAGGCGACCACCACGGTGCCGAGGCCGCGGTAGTAGACCATGCAGTAGACCAGCACGAGGGCCAGGCCGATGCCGCCGGCCTGGAGTCCGGCCGAGAGCTGGTCCGCGGCCAGGGTCGGCCCCTCCTCGGAGACGACCGAGTCCTCGAACTCGAGCGGCAGGGCGCCGTACTTCAGGCTGTTGGCCAGCGACTGCGCCGAGGCCTGGTCGAAGTCGCCGCTGATCTGCGCGTTGCCGTCGACGATCGCGCTGGTGACGCCGGGTGCGCTGAGCACCTCGCCGTCGAGGACGATCGCGAAACGGTCGTCGGTGTTGACCAGGGCCCGGGTCACGTCGGCGAAGACGTCGGTCGCGGTGCCGTCGAAGTCGAGGTTGACGACGTACTGCACGTCGTTCTGCGGGATGCCGGAGCTGGCGTCGCTCAGCTGGGTGCCCTCGATGACCGCGGGGGTCAGGAGGTACTTGACCTCGCCCGCCTCGTCGCAGGCGACGAGCGGCTTGTTCGGGTTGTCCGGCAGGTCGTCGTCACAGGTGGCCTGCTGGAACTGCTGCAGCGACTCGGCGTCGGGCGAGCGGATCCAGGCCAGCAGCTCGGCGAGGGAGGAGTCGCCGTCCGGGACCGGGGCGGGCTCCGGCGCCGGCGGGGTCTGGGCACCGTCGCCGGCGCCACCGCCGGCCGCGTCGTCGGACCCTGCGCCGGACCCTGCGCCGTCACCTGCGCCGCCGCCCCCGTTGCCTCCGTCGCCTGTGCCGCCGTCGTCGGTGCCGCTCAGGCTCGCCAGGCCCCGCGACACGGCGCGGCCTGCGGGCGAGGACTCCTCGACCGGGCCGGCGGTCTCCTCGGGGACGGTCGGCTCCTGGGGCCGTTGCCCGCACCGTCACCGCCGCTGTTCCCGCCGTTGCCGCCGTTCGCGCCGTTGCCGCCGTTGCCGCCGTTCCCGCTACCGCTCTCGGAGGGCGACGGGGAGGGGGCCGGCTCGGCCGGCGGGGCCACCGGCGCCGCGGCACCGACGAGCCGGAACCGCAGCTGGGCGGTCTGCTGCACCGTCTCGACGAGGTCCTTGCGGTTCTCACCGGGGATCTCGACGATGATCGTGTCGCCACCCTGGGTGGCGACCTCGGACTCCGCGACACCCTGGCCGTTGACCCGGCTGTCGATGATCGACGCAGCCTCCTCGAGCTTCTCGGGGGTGATCGCCTCACCCGTCGAGGTGCTCGCGCTCAGCGTGATGCGGGTGCCACCCTGAAGGTCCAGCCCCAGCTTGGGGGCCCACACGCCGTTGAGAGCCAGTCCGCCGTACATGGCGATGACGACCAGGGCGAAGACGATCAGCGTGCGTCCGGGTCGGGACGCGTTGTTCGCCATGCTGCTCCTCGCAGATTCGGTTCGGGGGGCGCGGCGGGGCCGCGGTCGGGGGCGGGTCAGGAGGTGGGCGGGCGGTGCGGGTCGGACCCGTCGGTCCCGTCGGCTCCGTCACCGAGGCCACGGTCGTACGTCGGCTCGTCGTACGGCGCGCTGTCGGGAGCCTCGTCGTCGTACACCGGCGCGTCGGTGGTGCTGACCGGGTCGAGCAGCGTGCGCACGACTGCCTGGCGCGCCACCGTCAGGTCGGCTCCGGGGGAGATCTCGAGCCTGAGGAACTCCGACCCGGCCTCCCGCACGTGTCCGACGATCCCGGCGCTGAGCAGCACCTGGTCTCCGACGACGACCTCGCCCTGGGTGCGTGCCAGCTCCTGCTGTCGCTTGCGCTGGGGCCGGATGAGCAGCAGCCAGAACGCGAGGAAGATGAGCACGAAGGGGAGCAGCTGCTCGAGTCCGTTCACGGGCTGCACCTCTCTCGTCGGGGCCCGGGACCAGCCGCGGGCCGAGCATGGGATCTGGGCCGGCGCCCCGCCTCGGTCCCCGCAGGGGCCCGTCGGACGGCACGGCACAGGGACCGGGGGTCGGCCGGTCAACGGCCGAGTGTAGCCCCCACCACTGCCAGAACCGATTCGCCCGCGCGGGTCTGCACATCCCGTCCCAGCACGCCGGAGCGAACCTCAGCCGAGGTTCGGGGTCGCCGCGGAACCCGACCACGTCGGTACCGACCTCAGGACGGCTGTGGGGGCCGAGCCACCGGCCCCACGTCGGTACCGACCTCGAGCGGCAGCGGGACGTCGGTACCGACCTCAGGACGGCTGTGGGGGCCGAGCCACCGGCCCCACGTCGGTACCGACCTCAGGCGGCCAGCGTGAGGTCGGTACCGACGTCAGGACCGACGCGGGGCGGGCCGCTCAGGAGCCGAACAGGGTCCCGGGCTCGGGGTCGTCCGCTGCCGACGCCGGGTTCGTCACCGACCCGGGCGACCCGGCCGGGGGACGCAGACCGAGGTGCTCCCACCCGGCCGCGGTGGCGACACGACCGCGCGGGGTGCGGGCGAGCAGCCCGAGCCGGACCAGGAACGGTTCGGCGACCTCCTCGACGGTCTCGCGCTCCTCCCCCACGGCCACGGCGAGCGTGCTCAACCCGACCGGGCCGCCCCCGAAGCGGCGGCACAGCGCGTCGAGCACCCCGCGGTCGAGCCGGTCGAGACCGCTGGCGTCGACCTCGTAGAGGTCGAGGGCCCGGTGGGCCACCTCGAGCGTGCAGACCCCGTCGCCCCGGACCTGGGCGTAGTCGCGGACCCGGCGCAGCAGCCGGTTGGCGATGCGGGGAGTGCCCCGGCTGCGGCTCGCGATCTCGGCGGCGCCGTCGTCGGTCAGCGAGGCGTCGAGCAGCCGCGCGCTGCGCCGCACGATCTGGTCGAGCTCGTGCGGCTCGTAGAAGTCGAGGTGGGCGGTGAAGCCGAACCGGTCGCGCAGCGGCCCGGGCAGCAGGCCGGCGCGCGTGGTCGCGCCGACGAGGGTGAACGGCGGCAGCTCCAACGGGATCGCGGTGGCGCCGGGCCCCTTGCCCACGACGACGTCGACCCGGAAGTCCTCCATCGCCAGGTAGAGCATCTCCTCGGCCGGGCGCGCCATCCGGTGGATCTCGTCGACGAACAGCACGTCGCCCTCGTTGAGCCCCGACAGGATCGCGGCCAGGTCACCGGCGTGGGTGATGGCGGGGCCGCTCGTCAGCCGCAGCGGCGCACCGACCTCGGCGGCGATGATCATCGCCATCGTGGTCTTGCCCAGGCCCGGGGGGCCGCTGAGCAGGACGTGGTCGGGTGCCCTCCCCCGGCCCAGCGCGGCGTGGAGCACCAGCGCCAGCTGCTCACGCACCCGCTCCTGCCCGATCAGCTCGTCGAGGGTGCGCGGACGCAGGGCAGCCTCGACGACCCGGTCCTCGAGATCGGCCTGGCCGTCGACCAGGGCGCGGCTCTCGACGTAGGCGATCTCGGCGGCGCTCAGCTCGACCTCGGGCTCGACCTCGGGCTCGATCTCGTGCTCCATCTCAGCGTCCGCTCATCGCGCGCAGCGCCATCCGCAGCACGGTGGCCACGTCCGGCACGTCGTCCTCGTCGGGCACGGCGAGCGCGATGCCCTTGTCGGCCTCCTTGCTCGACCACCCCAGACCGACGAGCGCCTCGCGCACCTGCACCCGCCACACCGGCTCGGAGCCCGCTGCCACCACCGGCACCGCGGTCGTCGACCCCGACGTCGGCGGGCCGATGCGGTCCTTGAGCTCGAGGATGATGCGCTGGGCTCCCTTCTGGCCGATGCCCGGCACCCGGGTCAGGGTGCGGACGTCCTCGCCGATGACGGCACGGCGCAGGTCGTCGGGCGAGAGCACCGCGAGCATCGCCTGCGCCAGCTTGGGCCCGACCCCGCTCGCGGTCTGCAGCAGCACGAACAGCGACTTCTCGTCCTCGTCGAGGAAGCCGAACAGCGTGAGTGAGTCCTCCCGGACGACGAGGCTCGCCGGCAGCGTGGCGGTGGCCCCGTTGCGGAGCGTCGCGAGCGTCCCGGGGTTGCACAGCAGCTCGATGCCGACTCCGTGGACGTCGAGCACGGCGGAGCTGAGCCCCACCTGGGCCACCTGGCCCCGGACGAACGCGATCACGAGCCGCTCCCGGCGAGACCCGCAGTGTGGCGGCGTACGGCGGTCTGGAACCGGGCCTGGGCGCCCCCGCGCCACACGTGGCAGATGGCCAGCCCGAGCGCGTCGGCGGCGTCGGCGGGGGTCGGCTTGTGCGGCAGCCGCAGCAGACGGGTCACCATCGCCCCGACCTGCTGCTTGTCGGCGCGCCCGCTGCCGGTGACCGCGGCCTTCATCTCGCTCGGGGTGTAGGTCGCCACCGGGATGCCCCGGCGTGCCGCGGCGACGAGCGCCAGCCCACTGACCTGGGCGGTGCCCATGACCGTGCGGACGTTGTGCTGGCTGAAGACGCGCTCCACCGCGACGGCGTCGGGACGGTGCCGCTCGAGCCACGCGTCGATCTGCTGGTCGATGAGCAGCAGCCGGTCGGCCAGTGGCGCGTCCGAGGGGCTCTTCAGCACGCCGACGTCGACCAGCGACAGCGGTCGACCGACGTCGCCGGTGACCACGCCGACGCCGCAGCGCGTGAGGCCGGGGTCGATCCCGAGCACGAGCATGGGCTGCCTTCCGTCCGAACAGGTGTTCGGACCAACGCTAGCCCAGCACCGCGTGTCGGCCGTCGACCGACGCGCCGCTCAGGCGTCCAGGGAGGCCATGACCTCGTCGGGGATGTCGACGTTGGCGAACACGTTCTGGACGTCGTCGAGGTCCTCGAGCGCCTCGACGAGCCGCATCACCTTGCCGGCCCCCTCGGCGTCGACGGTGACCTCCATCGAGGGCACGAACTGCGCCTCGGCGGAGTCGTAGTCCAGGCCGGCCTCCTGCAGCGCCGAGCGTACGGCGACCAGGTCGGTGGCCTCGCTGAGCACCTCGAAGGCCTCCCCGAGGTCGTTGACGTCCTCGGCGCCGGCGTCGAGGGTCGCCTCGAGGACGTCGTCCTCGCTGACCTCGCGGTCCTCCTGGTGCTTGGGGAGCACCACGACACCCTTGCGGTGGAAGAGGTAGGCGACAGAGCCGGGATCGGCGAGCGACCCGCCGTTGCGGGTGGCCGCGGTGCGGACCTCCATGGCGGCCCGGTTCTTGTTGTCGGTCAGGCACTCGATGAGGATCGCGACGCCGCCGGGGCCGTAGCCCTCGTACATGATCGTCGTGTAGTCCGCCCCCCCGGCCTCGGCGCCCGAGCCCCGCTTGACGGCGCGGTCGATGTTGTCGTTGGGGACCGAGGACTTCTTGGCCTTCTGGATGGCGTCGTAGAGCGTCGGGTTGCCGGAGATGTCACCGCCGCCCATGCGTGCGGCGACCTCGATGTTCTTGATGAGCTTGGCGAACATCTTGCCGCGGCGGGCGTCGATGACGGCCTTCTTGTGCTTCGTGGTCGCCCACTTGGAGTGGCCTGACATGGGTCCCTCTCATCTCCTGCGACGGCGTTCGTGGTGCGGCGGTCCGTGGTGCGGCGGGAGGCCCGGCGCGGCGCGCCCGCCCTCAGGAGCGGGGTGTGCCGCGCACGACGTCGACGAAGAACGCGTGCACACGCGGGTCGCCGGTGACCTCGGGGTGGAACGACGTGGCGACGAGGTGCGCCTGTCGGACCGCGACGATCCTACCCGCGGCGGGTCCGGTGGCCACCGTGCCGACGACCTCGACACCGGGTCCGACCTTCTCCACCCACGGCGCGCGGATGAAGAGGGCGTGGAAGGCCCGGTCGAGCGAGCCGAGGTGCTCCAGGTGGAGGTCGGCCTCGAAGGAGTCGACCTGGCGACCGAAGGCGTTGCGGCGCACGACCACGTCGAGGCCGCCGATCGTCTCCTGGTCGGCCGTCCCGTCCTCGATGCGGTCGGCCAGCATGATCATCCCGGCACAGGTGCCGAACATCGGCAGGCCGTCGCGCGCCGCCTCCCGCAGCGGCTCGAGCAGGTCGAAGACGCGGGCGAGCTTCGACATCGTCGTCGACTCCCCGCCGGGCAGGATCAGCCCGTCGACCTCGGCGAGCTCACGGGCACGACGTACCGGCACGCCCTGCGCCCCGACGGCGGCGAGCATCGCGACGTGCTCGCGCACGTCGCCCTGCAGCGCGAGCACCCCGATGCGGGGCGCCGCGGGAGCGGGAGCGGAGGAGGCAGCCGTGGCGCCCGCGGTCACCAGCCGCGCTCGGAGAGCCGGTGCGGCTCGGGGATCTCGTCGACGTTGAGGCCGACCATCGCCTCGCCCAGTCCGCGCGACACCTTCGCGACGACGTCGGGGTCGTCGTAGAACGTGGTGGCCTTGACGATCGCCTCGGCGCGCTGCACCGGGTTGCCGGACTTGAAGATGCCCGAGCCGACGAAGACGCCCTCGGCGCCGAGCTGCATCATCATCGCGGCGTCGGCCGGGGTGGCGATGCCGCCCGCGGTGAACAGCACGACGGGGAGCTTGCCGGTCTCGGCGACCTCGCGGACCAAGGGGTACGGCGCCTGGAGCTCCTTGGCCGCGACGTAGAGCTCGTCGGCGGGCATCGAGGAGAGCCGGCGCAGCTCGGCACGGATCGTGCGCATGTGGGTGACGGCGTTGGAGACGTCGCCGGTGCCGGCCTCGCCCTTGGAGCGGATCATCGCGGCGCCCTCGGAGATGCGACGCAGCGCCTCACCGAGGTTCGTCGCGCCGCACACGAACGGGGCGGTGAACTGCCACTTGTCGATGTGGTTGGCGTAGTCGGCCGGGCTCAGCACCTCGGACTCGTCGATGTAGTCGACCCCGAGGCTCTGCAGGACCTGGGCCTCGGCGAAGTGGCCGATGCGGGCCTTGGCCATCACCGGGATGGAGACGGTCTCGATGATGCTGTCGATCATGTCGGGGTCGCTCATGCGCGACACGCCGCCCTGGGCCCGGATGTCGGCGGGCACGCGCTCGAGCGCCATCACGGCGACGGCGCCGGCGTCCTCGGCGATCTTCGCCTGCTCGGCGGTCACGACGTCCATGATGACGCCGCCCTTGAGCATCTCGGCCATGCCGCGCTTGACGCCGTCGGTGCCGGTGAGCCGGCTCTGGTGCGGAGAGTTCTCGGTCTGCTGGGGGGAAGTCTGCGGTGCGTTCACGTCTCCAGGTTACGTCCCCGACGGTGCCGGAGACCAACCGAGACGAGGCCCCCGCCGTCCACCCCCGGAGGCGTCCTGACCGGCACCCGCGTCGGCGTACACCGCGAGCACCTGCGGTGCGACCACGGACCAGTCGAAACAGGCGTACGCCGCCGCGCGGCCGGCCCGGGCGAGCCGCTCGCTGAGCGCGAGATCACCCAGCAGCGTGCACACCCCGGCAGCCAGGGCGGCGGCGTCCTCCGCCGGGACCAGCCGCCCGAGACGGCCGTCGTCGAGCACGGCACGGAACGCGACGAGGTCGCTGGCCACCACCGGCAGCCCGGCAGCCATCGCCTCGGTGAGGACGATGCCGAAGCTCTCGCCCCCGGTGTTGGGAGCCACCAGCACCCGGGCCCGCGACAGGCGCTCGACCTTGCCCTCGTCGCTCAGGCGGCCGGCCGCCTCGACGACGTCGTCGACCGTGAGCCCGAGCGGCCGCAGTGAGCGTCGCAGGGCCGCGGTCGCCTCCCGCGGCAGCCGGTCCCCGCCCACCACGACGAGCCGGGTGCCCGGGTGGCGGGCCACGATCTCGGGCAGCGCCTCGAGGAGGACCTGCAGGCCCTTGCGTGGCTCGTCGGGGCGACCCACGAACACCAGGTCGCGGCGGTCGGCCAGCGGTGGGGCGGTGGACGTGCGGTCGAGGTCGGCCACCGTGACGCCGTTGGGGATCGGGACAGCGTCGACCTGGTGGTAGCGCAGCAGCGTGCGGCGCGCCTCCTCGGAGACGACGATGTGCGCGTCGATGCGCGGCAGCACCTGGCGCAGGACGGTCGGGGCCGCCACCCGCAGCGCCAGCGCGCGGTCCTGGGCGATGTGGTGGGTGGCCACCACGGGGACCGGCTCCTCGAGCAGCGCCCGGACCGCGGTGAAGGACGTGCTCGGCGCAGCCGGCTCGTGCACGTGGACGACGTCGAAGCGACCCTGCGCGAGCCAGGCGCGGACCTGCCGGCGTGCCCCCATCCGCACCGGGGCCACCGAGCCGTTGAACGGCAGCGCCTGGCCCTCTCCCACGACCGTCACGTGCGGCCCCCGGGTGCGGTCGTGGTCGCCGGGCGCGAGCACCTCGACGTGGTGCCCGGCCGCACGCACGGCGTCGGCCAGCCCGGCGACGTGCTGCTGGACGCCGCCGAAGGTGTCGAGCGAGTAGGGGCACACCATGCCGACGCGCAGGCTGCGGGGCCCTTGGGCGTCCCCCTGCCGTCGCGCGCTCACGAGCGCTCCCCTCGCGGCTCCAGGTCGTCGACGAAGACCCGCTGCATCATGTGCCAGTCGGCGGGGTCGGCGACGAGGGCGTCGGTGAACGCGTCAGCGACCCGTCGGGTCGCGGCCTCCACCCCCAGCGCGGCGACGTCGACCTCCTCGTGGAAGGTGATCTGCAGCCGGTCGCCGCGGTAGGCCGTGGTGATCGGCACCAGGGCGGCCCCGGTCTCCAGCGCCAACGCGGCGGGGCCCCGCGGCATCCGGGCCGCGTGGCCGCAGAGCGTGACGTCGACGGCACTGCGGCTGAGGTCACGGTCGGCGAGCAGCGGCGCGAACCCCCCGGCACGCACGTGCGAGGCGAGCCGGCGCAGAGGCGGCTCACCGCCGGTCAGCGGCAGGATCGTCATGCCCAGCGAGGACCGGAAGGCGACGAACTCGTCGTACAGGCGCTCGGGGCGCAGCCTCTCCGCCACCGTCATCACGGGGGCTCCGGTGGCGCAGGCCCAGGCGCCGGCCCAGTCCCAGTTGCCCTGGTGCGGCAGGGCGGCGACCACCCCCCTCCCCGCGTCGTACGGCGTGCGCAGCCGCTCCTCGTGGACCGTGGTGACGCGCGCGACGAGGTCGTCGGTCGGCCACGACGGCAGCCGGAACGACTCGCACCAGTAGCGCAGGTAGGAGCGCACCGCCTCGCGGGTCAGCTCGTCGAGGGCGTCCTGGTCGAGCTCCGGGCGCGCCCGCGCCAGGTTCGCCCGGAGCCGGTGCACGGAGGTGCCGTGCCGGGCGTGCATGCGGGCCGCGATCCGGTCGAAGAGCGCTCGGGCGCGGTCCTCGGAGAGCCGGCCGACGCCGCGCCAGCCGGCGACGTAGGCCGCCGCGACCGCCTGCTCCGTGCCGGAGGCGAACGCCCGCTCCAGCGTGGCCAGGACCGGGTGGGGGCTCACGGGGTGAGGCCGTGGGCCTGCTGGCGGACCACGAGGATGCGCTGCACCACGGTGACGGTGCTGGCGATCGCGAGCACCGAGAGCGTGATCGGGATGAGCACGAGAGCGCCCTCTCCGACCCCGAGGACGTTGAGCAGGTCGGCCAGCCCGGTCATGACGAGGATCGCCACGAGCCGGTCGGCGCGCTCGGCGATGCCGACCTTGGCCTGCATGCCCAGCGACTCGGCGCGGGCGCGGGCGTAGGAGGTGACCGAGCCCATGGTCAGGCAGTAGATCGCCAGGGCGGCGAGCAGGTCGTTCTCGCCGGGGCCCACGTAGTACATCGCCAGCGCGCCGAAGATGGCGGCGTCGGCGACGCGGTCGAGGGTGGAGTCGAGGAACGCGCCGAAGCTGCTGGTGCGTCCGGACCGGCGCGCCATGGCACCGTCGACGAGGTCGGAGAACACGAACGCGGTGATCACCAGCACGCCGACGAGCAGCTGACCCTGCGGGAAGAAGATGACCGCGCCGGCGCAGACGCCGAGGGTGCCCACCAGGGTGACGACGTCCGGGCTGACCCCGGCTCGCAGGAGGCCCCGCACCACCGGGTCGAAGAGGCTGGTCCAGAACGCGCGGAATCTTTCCATCATGGCGCGGCCAGACTAGACGGTCGCCCGGGTCACACCGTGTCCCAGGCGTCCGCCAGCAACCGGCGGGTCTCCGTCAGCAGCTGGGGCAGCGTCTTGGTGCGCCCGATGATCGGCATGAAGTTGGCGTCACCGCCCCAGCGCGGCACGACGTGCTGGTGCAGGTGCGCGGCGATGCCGGCGCCCGCGACCGAGCCCTGGTTCATCCCGAGGTTGAACCCGTGGGCGCCGCTGACGGCCTTGATGACCCGCATCGCCCGCTGCGTGAGGTGGGC
This sequence comes from uncultured Actinomycetota bacterium, assembly GCA_963721555.1. Lineage (GTDB taxonomy): Bacteria > Actinomycetota > Actinomycetes > Propionibacteriales > Nocardioidaceae > Marmoricola_A. The sequence continues at coordinate 1,496,782 of CAVRJU010000009.1, forward strand.
GACCTCGACGGTCTCCTCCTCGGTCAGGTCGGGGTAGGCCGCGACGTGCCGGAACGGACAGACCATGAGGTGTCCCGACGAGTACGGGTAGAGGTTGAGCACCACGAAGCACTGCTCGCCGCGGTGGACGACGAGGCCGTCCTCGTCACCCATCTCCGGGATCTGGCAGAACGGGCAGGTCTCGGCCGTGCCGTCCGCCGGCTTGTTCTCCCCCGAGATGTAGGCCATCCGGTGCGGCGTCCACAACCGCTCCAGCGCGTCGGGCTCACCCGCCCCGCCCTGGTGGTGGGTCTCGGCTCCCTGGTCGCTCACGTGCGCCTCAGACCTGCTCGCGGCCCGAGACCGCGGCCTGGACGCGTGCGATCGCCTCGTCGACGGGTACGCCGTTCTCCTGCTCGCCGTTGCGGTAGCGGAACGACACCGCGCCGGCCTCGAGGTCACGGTCGCCGACCAGCATCATGAACGGCACCTTCTCCAGCTGGGCGTTGCGGATCTTCTTCTGCATCCGCTCGTCGCTGCTGTCGATCTCGACCCGCAGGCCGAGCCGCCGCATCCTCTCGGCGGTCTCGACCAGGAAGTCCTGGTGCCTCTCGGCCACCGGGATGCCGACCACCTGCACCGGCGCGAGCCAGGGCGGGAAGGCGCCGGCGTAGTGCTCGACGAGCACCCCGAGGAACCGCTCGATGGAGCCGAACTTGGCCGAGTGGATCATCACCGGGCGCTGGCGCGAGCCGTCCGCGGCGACGTACTCGAGCTCGAAGCCGCGCGGCTGGTTGAAGTCGTACTGGATGGTCGACATCTGCCAGGTCCGGCCGATGGCGTCGCGGGCCTGGACGGAGATCTTCGGCCCGTAGTACGCCGCACCGCCGGGGTCGGGGACCAGCTCGAGGCCGGACTCCGTGGCGACGTCGGACAGCACCTTCGTCGCGACCTGCCACTCCTCGTCGGAGCCGACGAACTTGTCGGGCTTGGAGTCGTCGCGCGTCGAGAGCTCGAGGTAGAAGTCGTCGAGGCCGAAGTCGCGGAAGAGGCTGAGGCAGAAGTCGAGCAGGTGCTTGATCTCCGCCGGCGCCTGCTCGGGGGTGACGTAGGAGTGCGAGTCGTCCTGCGTCATCCCCCGAACGCGGGTGAGGCCGTGGACGACACCCGACTTCTCGTTGCGGTAGACGCCGCCGAACTCGAACAGCCGCAGCGGCAGCTCGCGGTAGGAACGGCCGCGCGAGGCGTAGATGAGGTTGTGCATCGGGCAGCTCATCGCCTTGAGGCGGTACTCCGCGCCGTCCAGCTTCATCGGCGGGAACATGCCGTCGGCGTAGTAGGGCAGGTGGCCGGAGGTGTGGAAGAGGCCGTCCTTGGAGATGTGCGGCGTGCCGACGTAGGAGAAGCCCTCCTCGATGTGCCGGCGGCGGACGTAGTCCTCCATCTCCCGCTTGATGACGCCGCCCTTGGGGTGGAACACCGCCAGGCCGGAGCCGAGCTCGTCGGGGAAGGAGAAGAGGTCGAGCTCGCGGCCCAGCTTGCGGTGGTCGCGACGCTCGGCCTCGGCGATGCGCTCGAGGTGGGCCTCCAGCTCCTCCTTCGACGGCCAGGCGGTGCCGTAGAGCCGCTGCAGCTGCTTGTTCTTCTCGTCACCGCGCCAGTAGGCCGCCGCTGAGCGCATCAGCTTGAAGGCCGGGATGCGCTTGGTGGTGGGCAGGTGCGGACCGCGGCAGAGGTCCTTCCACGCCAGGTCGCCGTTGCGGCGGTGGTTGTCGTAGATCGTCAGCTCGCCCGCGCCGACCTCGACGTTCGCACCCTCGGCCTTGTGGTCGAGCTCGTCGAGACCCTGGGTGTCCCCGGACTGGTCCAAGCCCCCCTTGAGGCCGATCAGCTCGAGCTTGTAGGGCTCGTCGGCGAGCTCCTCGATCGCCTCGCCGTCGGAGACCGCGCGCCGCGAGAACCGCTGCCCCTCCTTGACGATCTTGCGCATCCGGGTCTCGATCTTCTCGAGGTCCTCCGGCACGAACGGCTCGGCGACGTCGAAGTCGTAGTAGAAGCCGTTCTCGATCGGCGGCCCGATGCCGAGCTTGGCGTCGGGGAACAGCTCCTGCACGGCCTGCGCCATCACGTGGGCGGTCGAGTGGCGCAGGATGTCGAGCCCGTCCGGCTCCGACATCGCGACCCCCTCGACCTCGTCGCCGTCGGCCAGCTCGTGGGCGAGGTCGCGCAGCACCGGGTCGGTCGAGCCGGTCGAGACCACCCGCGCCGCGATCACCTCGGGGGTGTCGGCGAACAGCTCCCAGGCCTTGGTGCCCGTGGTGACGGCTCGCTCCGCGCGCTCAGCTGCGTGGACGACGGTCACCTGGATCTCGGACACGGGATCTCCCTGGTCGTGGCGGTCGGCGGGCCACGCGCTCGCGGCCACCGGGTCGACGTACGTCGGCCGTGGCGATGGTATCCAGCGCTCGGTGCCGGCTTCACCTGACTTCCGGCCGGTCCGCCGCGTCGAGGTGCCCGCACAGGGCTCGAGGCCGGCTCCGCGCTGCGGGACCGGCCTCGGAGAGGGAGGGGTGGGCGATACTGGGCTCGAACCAGTGACCTCTTCGGTGTGAACGAAGCGCGCTACCACTGCGCCAATCGCCCTCGTACGTCGTGCCCGGGCGGGCCGGTCGACGCGCGGGCCACAGTATCTCATCGTCACCGCGTCGTTCACATCGGGCGGTCGGCCCCCCGGACGTCCCTGGCGTGGCGCCGGGTGTCCGTTTCGGGACGCCGCGGATTCGATCCGCCCCATGTCTGCGGTGGACCGACTAGGACCTTGGTCCTGGCACCCATGCACCCCCCTCTCGAGGGACCATGCGCGCGAGGCCATCTGGCCCGGTCTCGACCAGCCTGGTGCCCGTTTCGGTGGACTATCGTCGCGGATGTTCGGGTTGGTCCCCCATCCGAACGGACAGCGGCGGCACTACCCATAGCCAGACCTGACTAGTCATCTGTGGTCAATCACGCGGCAATATCTCGGTTCCGATGGACTTTGGTCCCGACCTGGGAGGAATATTGGTCGCGAGGAAGGGCCCGGGAAAGAAGTCCTGGAAAAAGTCCCGGAATCGGCGTCATGGAGGCCCTGGGAGGCCGTCTCCTTGACGTTACTGCCAAGGGAGAGGCATTCAGATGGAGCAGCACATCAACACCAAGCGGTCCGTCACCACCGTCACCAAGACGCTGACGCTGGACCTGATCGACGCGACCGGTGCGGCTACCCCGCTCGACACCGAGCTCTCGTACAACCCGGCTGACCCCTTCGCGGTCACCGCCACCTTCCTCACCGTGGCCGGCGAGGTCCGCTGGACCTTCGGTCGCGACCTGCTCATCGGCGGGCTCTACGAGCCGACCGGCGACGGCGACGTCCACGTGTGGCCCTGCCTCGACACCGACGCCCACTCGGTCGTGATGATCGAGCTCTGCTCGCCCGACGGCGAGGCGCTGGTGCAGGCTCGTACGTCGGACATCACCACCTTCGTCACCGAGATGACGCAGCTGGTCGCGCCGGGCGCCGAGACCCACCTGGTCGACATCGACGGCGCCATCGCCGCGATCCTCGCCGAGGCAGCCTGATCCCTGCCCCGGCAGGTCGGTGACCGGTCCTGACGTGTTCGACCGTGCCTTGAGCACGGTCGGTCCGACCGGGCTGGTTCCTGACCTACGGATCGAGGTCGGCCGCCTCGCGCGCTGCCCACGTCGCCGCTGCCGCTGCGGTGACCGGACCGGGCGTCTCGAGCTCCCGTCCGTCGCACCACGCGACGGCCTGGACGTCGCGGGTGGTGGACGCCAGGAAGATCTCGTCGGCCCGAACCAGCACGCCGACCGGCTCGTCCACCTCGACGACGTCGCACCACTCGAGCAGCAGCGCCCGGGTGATGCCGGCGAGACAGCCCGACTGCAACGTCGGGGTCCGCAGCTGGCCGTCGACGACGTAGAAGACGTTCGAGCCGGTGCCCTCGCACAGGTCACCCCGGGTGTTGGCGAACACCGCCTCCCCCGCACCCACGGTCGCGGCGCGCGCCAGGGCGACCACGTTCTCGGCGTACGACGTGGTCTTGAGCCCGGCGACCGCCCCGCGCTCGCTGCGCGGCCACGGGACCACAGTGATCCGTGCCGGCCCCTCCCAGGCCTGCAGGGGCGCGGCGACGACCGCCAACGTGGGCTCGGCGTCACCGCGTCCGGAGCCGAGCGGCGCCGGACCGCCGGTGTAGGTGATGCGGAGCCGTCCGAGCGCCAGGTGCTCGGCGGCGAGCACCTCCTCGACCGCGGCACGCACCCGCTCGAGGTCGGGTTCCGGCAGCCCGAGGCCGCGCGCGGAGGCCGTCAGCCGGTCGAGGTGCCGCGTCAGCGCGAAAGGGCGGCCCTCGACGATCTTGACGGCCTCGAAGACGCCGTCGCCCACGGTGAACCCGTGGTCGGTGACCGGCAGCGCCGGTGCCGTCGGGTCCTCGAGCAGCTGTCCGTTCACCCACGCCTGCATGGCTCCAACCTAGGACACGCACGGGGCTTGCGGGCACACCCCCGAGTTGGTGCTGACGTGACTGTCCGCTACAGTTTCGTCTCGCACGACAGGCCCTGCGAGGGGCCCGAAGGTGCAGGCGGACGTAGCTCAGTTGGTAGAGCGCAACCTTGCCAAGGTTGAGGTCGCGAGTTCGAGCCTCGTCGTCCGCTCGGAGAAGGGTCGCAGATCCGGCGTGATCGGCCCCTCCACTGGTGGAGTGGCCGAGAGGCGAGGCAACGGACTGCAAATCCGTCTACACGGGTTCAAATCCCGTCTCCACCTCGCAGTTCCCGGGCGATTGGCGCAGTGGTAGCGCGCTTCCTTGACACGGAAGAGGTCACTGGTTCAAACCCAGTATCGCCCACCGAAGGTGCACGGCTCCTCACCTGCGACCTCGCAGGATGAGGAGCCGTTTCTCATGTCAGCGTGCGCCGGCTATGCCTGCACCGACACCTGGTAGATGTTGTCCGCCGGGTGCCCAGCGCGCTCGTGTATGCGTTGAACCGCTTCAGCGTTGGGCCCCTCGGACAAGCAGAACACCTTCCCGCTGTCGGGGTCGGCCCATGCGTGCTCGAAGCTGACACCCTCTTCCTCCTGTATCGCCAGGTCGGCGTTGTGCGCCTCAGCGAGAGTGTCGGGCGTGACTCCTTGCATCGTCGTGTGTACGTCCATGAACTCGGGCACGGCTCGTCTCCTTTCCTCATCGCGACTGTGCACCCCGGCCCACGCACGCAGCAACAGCTGGACTGGAGAGCGGGTGCGCCTCCGTCCGCCGAACCGGTGGAGCCGTTCACCTGGGTGCAGTGGTGACCGAGCCGAGGAAGTCGATGCGCCGCGCTGCCGAGCCTCCCCTGGACCCGAGGAGTCGTTCGGGGCAAGCCCACCCTCAGGGGTGCACCGAGCGCATCTGATTGCTGGCAATCTGATTGTGCAACGCTGTTTGGCATCCCCCTCAGCCAGGCAGAACGGGCTCCACCGGCGTGATTCACCCCCCGTCTACGACGGCTGGATCCCCGGCCCCCGTCCATTCTCGGGCGGGGGTTCTCCCCTGCTGTGGTTCGTGACGCCCCGCGACGCCCACGCTGGCGACTACGGTCGCTGCTCGGTGGGCAGGCTGCTCCGACCGGTCGCCACGTCGGGCAGCGGGTCCAGGATGGTCAGCGCATGGTGTGACCACGGGTGTGAGCAGCCCCTCGGCGGGACACAACTCCGTAAGAGGTCGTGCCGGCTCCCCCAGAGCGGTTCGATGCCGGTCAGGCCCTCGCTTCAGCGCCGGGGTGGGCGACTACGCCACACGATGGCGCCGGCCGGCCCTCCGCCGTTCAGTCCTCCCACAGAGCGGCGGAGGCTCCAGCGGGCTTGTCAGGGACCTAGGTCACTTCTCCACGACTTGCGCCCCATTCATCCCGCTCGCCCCACTAACGTCGGGCAAGTGGCAGCCACGTCTGTCACACCAGGGTCCCGGCTCCACTGGGAGGAGAGCCGGGACCTCCGGGCTCTCTGGCTCCCCCGAGCCCGCAGCGAGTAGGTTGCCCCCGTGCCCGAAGACGTCGCCCGTGCCGTCAACGTCGCCCTCGTCAACGACTACGAGGTCGTCGTCAAGGGTCTGCGCGAGATGCTCGCCGACTTCGCCGAGCACGTGCAGGTCGTCGAGATCGACCTCGGCGTCGAGGTCGAGCAGCGCGTCGACGTCGCGCTCTACGACTGCTTCGCGGCACCGCCCCTGCACACCGAGGACCTGGCCGACCTGGTGACCCAGAGCAGGGTCGGCGCCGTCGCGGTCTACACCTGGTCCACCCGCACGGAACTCGTCGACCAGGCCCTCGAGACCGGTGCACGCGGCTGGCTCTCGAAGTCGCTGGACGCGGCGTCGATCGTCTCCGCCCTTCGGCGGCTGGCCGCCGGGGAACAGGTGGTCCTCCTCGGCGACGTCGCGGCCGGTGGTGACGTCGACTGCGAGCAGACCGGCGGCGACTGGCCCGGCCGTGCCGCGGGGCTCACGCCGCGGCAGGCCGAGATCCTCTGCCTCATCGCTCGGGGACTGAGCAACAAGGAGATCTGCGAGCGGACCTACCTCACCCTCAACACCGTCAAGAGCTACATCCGCGAGGCCTACCGCACCATCGGCGTGGCCACCCGCGTCCAGGCGGTGCTGTGGGGTGTGGAGCACGGGCTGGTGCCGACGCCAGGCCGGCGTACGGAGCTCGGGCCCGAACCGGACTGACCCGGGAAGGGGGCAGGCGCTGCGTCAAGTGGCACACCCCCGCTCGGGTGTGTCGGCTCCGACCTCGTCCCCGTAGCGTCGCCGTCGTGGCCCGTGCCCCTGACCAGGCGTGGGGCCGTGACCCTCTCCGGCGACGTCAGGCGGCTCCCTCCCGTGTTCTTCTTCTTCAGCAACCGACTCGGCTGCGCCGGCTCGCTGTTGGCGTCCGCCGTGGTCACCGCCCTGCTGGTGCTGCTGCTCTGGCGCTAGCGCACGTCGCCACCGCGCGCCGGACCCGGCGCGCTCCGCCCATCCCCAGGAGCTGTCATGTCCACCGATGCCATCGTCGTGCTCAAGCAGGACCACAAGGAGATTCTCGCGACCTTTCGCGACTTCGAGTCCGCAGGCGAGAACGCCCACAAGCGCAAGGGCCAGCTCGTCGACAAGATGATCGAGCTCCTCACGGTGCACACCTACATCGAGAACGAGGTCATGTATCCCCGCGTCCGCGAGCTGCTGCCCGCGCTCGAGGAGGACGTGCTGGAGTCCTATGAGGAGCACCACGTCGCCGACCTGCTGGTCGTCGAGCTCGCGGCGCTCAGTCCTGACGCGGAGCGCTTCGACGCCAAGACCACCGTCCTCATCGAGAACGTGCGCCACCACATCGCCGAGGAGGAGAGCGAGTGGTTCCCGAAGGTCCGAGAGGGCCTCGGTCGCAAGGTCCTGCAGGAGATCGGGGCGGAGATGCTCGAGGCGAAGAAGAAGGCGCCCACGCGGCCGTCGCAGCCCAGCGCGCTCAAGAAGACCGTCGACGCCGTCCTGAGCTGAACCGGTTCAGACATACTTGGACGAGTGTCCTACTCTAGGGTCGAACCCCGGTCAGCCTCCCCCGTCTGACCGGGGTTCCTCTCGTTCCGGTCCTGCCTCCCGCCCGCAGGGGCGGGTACGGTGAGCGCACACGTTGCAGGGACCGCAGACAGCGAGGGGGCCACGGTGTCCGAGCAACCGTCCGGTCCTTCACCCAGCGAGACCATCGACCGCGGCGCGTACGGCGACCGGCAGGTCCTGCGCAGACGCCTGCGCCACGGTCGTGCGCTCCAGTACGTCGTCGGCGTGCTCGTCGTCGCCTTCACCGTGTGGACGGTCCCCGGTGTCCGACCTGCGCCCGGTTTCGAGCCCTGGCTCGACGGCTTCCTGCAGGGAGCGTCGTACGTGCTCATCGCCGTCCTGGCCGTGCTCTGGGGCGCTGCGGCCCCGACCAGCGTCCCCGCAGCGAGGAGCGTGGCCGCGGCCCTGGTGCTGCGCGCCCTCGGCTTCGGTCTCACGCTCGCCTTCCTGAGCCTGGGCGAGCCGCTCCCCTACGCCTCCGTCGCCGACCTGGCCTGGGTGGGCTCCAGCCTGCTGCTGATCCTCGCGGTGGTCCTTCGCGTGCGCGACCTCGCGCCTCGCCTTCCCGCGCTCGTCGTGCTCGACGCGCTGGGTGCCTCGTTGCTGCTCCTCGGGGCGGTGATCATCGTCCTCCTCGACCCCGTCCGACAGCTCACCGAGGCGCCTGGTGTGTCCGCCGACTCGGTCGCCTTGAACCTGATCTACCCCGTGATCGACGTGGCGATGCTGATCGCCGTCGCCGCTCTCGTGTCCGTCGGTCGGCACGCGCTCACCGCTGCGGACAGGCTCGCTGCCGTCGGAATCGTCGGCTACGTCGTCGTCGACGTCGCCTACTTCGCGCTCCTCGCCGCCGGTCAGTGGCGACCGGGCAACCCTCTGGTGGCACTCTCGGTCGTCTCCACCCTCGTCCTCGCGCTCGCCGTGGCCGCGGCCCCGGCTCGACGTCATGACTCGGGTCGGCTCGTGGGTGAGCTCCCCGCGCCGACCCCCGCTCCGGGTGTCGCCATCCCGGCCACGATGGTGGGTCTGGCGGTCCTCGGTCTGAGCCTCACCACCTTCACCCACGCGGACTATGCCGCCCACTCGGTCAGCGCCACCCTCGCCTTCGTCGCCGCCGCCGGTGTCGCTGTCGCGCGAGGGGTCAAGACGTTCAGCGACGACCGGAGCGCGGCCAGCAGCATGATCGACATCGCGACCACCGATCTCCGGCGTTTCCAGGCCCTGGTCGAGGCCTCGACGGACCTGATCGGGATGGCCGACTCCGAGGGCAACATCGTCTACGTCAACCCCAGCGGACGCCGGCTGCTCGCGATGGACGAGGGCCAGGACGTCCGGTCCCTGTCGGTGGCCGCCGTGGCGCCCGGGGTCGGCGAAGCGTCGTTCGCCAAACGCTGGCCCGTGCTGCTGCAGACCGGCTTCTGGGAGGGTCAGGCAGAGCTGCAGCCGCTGGACGGATCCGCGCCGATCCCGGTGGCGATCTCGACCTTCGTCATGCGCGATCCCGACACCGGCCGCCCCTTCGGGCTGGCCACCATCCAGCGCGACGTCCGCGAGCAGCAGCGACAGGAGGCCGCCCTGCGCGACATCGCCGACCAGCGCGCCCGGCTCCTCAACCGCCTCGTGCAGGCGCAGGAGGCGGAGCGGGCGCAGATCGCAGCCGACGTCCACGACGACTCCGTGCAGGCACTGGCGGTCGTCGACCTGCGCATGGGCGCGCTCCGCCGCCGTGCCGCCCGCTCGGCTCCCGAGCTCGTCGAGACCGTCGACGACGTGCAGATGGCGGTGTCCGCGGCCACCGACCGGCTCCGGCACCTGCTGTTCGACCTCGAGTCACCGGGCCAGGAGCTCGGGCTCCGCGCCGCGCTCACCGCGGCCGCCGACGTCGTGTTCGCTGACACCGACGTGGACTGGCAGGTGGTCGGCGCCGACGACCTGCGGCTCGGCGACGCGGAGCGGATCACCGCCTACCGGGTGGCCCGCGAGGCCATGGTCAACGCTCGCAAGCACGCGGACCCCGAGCACGTCACCATCGCTCTCGCCCGCGAGGTCGGTGCCCTCGTGGTCAGCGTGAGCGACGACGGGCGGGGGTTCACCGCGGGCAGCACGGAGGACCGACGTGGCCACCTCGGTCTCGCCGCCATGCGCGACCGGGCCTCGGTCGCCGGCGGCGACCTCCGCATCACGGTGCCGGAGACCGGCGGGACGGTCGTGCGCCTCTCCCTCCCGGTCCCGGGGTGACTCAGCCCTGCTGCCGGCTGTCGCCGCCGTCGGAGTCGCCGTCCATCTCCTCGGCCCCCAACCGACCCGAGTCGGGACTGGTGCCGGGATAGTCGTCCATGCTGTCGGAACCGGAGGCGGGGTCGGGCGCGTCGGCAGGCGACGGGGACTCGGGTGTGTTGCTGCTCATGGGCGACCCCTACCCGCGCGACACCCGCGGCACACGCCGAAGTGGCTCAGCGACCGACGAGAGCAGCGAGGTCCTTCCACCACGAGAGCCGGTCGACCCGGCCGTCGTAGTCGCGTCGCCGGTTGGCCCCCGACGTGCCGGGCAGCACGAAGACCTGCGCCCCGCCGACGTACCAGTCGGCCGGTCCGAGCCCGACGCGACGGAAGCGGCGGGCCTCCTCCCCCAGCACGCCGGCCGCCTCCTGCGCGGTCGTCTTGCTGGTGAAGGCGAGCCACTCGGGCTGCCAGCGCTCCACCTTGGCGACCAGGCCGTCGATGTCGACGTCGTACCGCTCCCGTCCTCCGACGAGGTCGGTGAGGCAGAAGCCGTGGTCGGCCACGAGCCGGTCGTCCTCGGGCCGCAGACGCCCTGGCGTGAGCCCGCTCAGGTCGAGCATCTCCCAGAAGTTGTTGCCCGGGGACTCGTAGTAGTGCTCGCGCGGGCGCGTCCCTGCGCCCGCCCGGCCGCAGAACACGACGACCGGGTCCTGGGCCACGACGTCAGGGAGTACCTCCACGCGCTCCAGCCTGTCAGGCTGGTGCCATGAACGTGGCCCAGACCCTGCTCATCGACCTGCTCGGGCGCGTGCAGCAGCACGTGCACGACGTCCTCGACGGCGCCGACGAGGAGCTGCTGCTCGCCCGGCCGGCGCCGGGCACCAACCACATCGCCTGGCTGGTGTGGCACCTCACGCGCGTCGAGGACGACCACCTCGCCGGGCTCCAGGACGACGTCGACCAGGTGTGGACGGAGGGCTGGGCCGACGGCTTCGCCCTGCCCTTCGACGTCGGGGACATCGGCTACGGCCACGACCAGGAGGAGGTGGCCGCCGTGCGTCCCAGCGCGGAGCTGCTCCGCGGCTACCACGACGCGGTGCACGACCGCGCCGTCTGGATCGTGCGCAGCCTCGAGGACGCGGACTTCGACCGGGTGGTCGACGAGGCCTGGGACCCGCCGGTGACGCTCGGCGTACGCCTGGTCAGCGTCATCGACGACTGCATCCAGCACGGCGGCCAGGCCGCCTACGTGCGCGGCCTGGTCCGCCGGCAGTCCGGGGTGGCTCAGGCGTAGAGGTCGGGGCGCTCCTCCTGGCGCACCGCGACCCGACCGCCCCCCTGCAGGGAGTCGACCGCCGCGAACGCGCCGAGGTTCGCCAGGTGGGCGTCCCAGGCCGACGGAGCCGGCAGGGATCCTGCGCGCACGCCCTCGACCCAGGCCGCCAGCTCGACGCGGTAGGCGTCGACGAAGCGCTCCACGAAGTCCGACTTCACCTCGCGGCCGTCGAGGCTCGCCGTCCGCCGACTGATGCCGTACGGCGACGTCAGCGAGACCGTGCCCTCGGTGCCGGTGACCTCGGTGTGGATGTCGTAGCCGTAGCGGGCGTTGACCGAGACCTCGACGGTGACCACCCGACCGCCGACCGTCTCGAGGACCGCCACCTGCACGTCCTGCAACGCCCCCGGCGGCACCGCGGGCGCGAAGACGGTGACGGCGGCCAACGGGTCGTCGAGCAGCCACGGCACCGAGTCGAACTCGTGGATCATCGAGTTGACCAGGACGCCCTCGGACGTCGCGCTCGGGTGGGCCGCAGCGTTGCGGTGCAGGCAGTGCATCGCGCGCACCTCGCCGATGGAGCCGTCGTGGACGGCCTGACGCAGCTCGAGGTAGGCCGGGTCGAAGCGGCGCATGAAGCCGACCTGCAGCAGGCGCCGGCCCAGCGCGACCTCCGCCTCGACGACGCGGCGCGAGCCCTCGACCGAGGTCGCCAGCGGCTTCTCGCACAGCGTCGGCTTGCCGGCGGCCAGGCAGGCGAGCGCGAGCTCCTCGTGCAGCGGGTCGGGCGCGGCGATCAGCACCGCGTCCACGTCGTCGGCGACGACGACCTGCTCCGCGGACTCGGCGGCGCGCGCGCCCACCCCGGCCGCGACTTCCGCGCACCGGGCGGCGTCGGCGTCGAAGACGGCCGTCACCGACGCCCCGGGCACCCAGCGCGCCAGGGTGTCGACGTGCGCGGCGCCCATCGCGCCCGCGCCCACCACGCCCACCCGCACCGTGGCGGTCCCGCTGCTCGTGCTGGTCGTGGCCGTCACAGGCTGATCCACCGCTTCTCCTCGTAGGACGTCACCATGGCGTCGACGAGGCCGGCGGTGACGACCGCGTCCTCGATCGTGGCCCCGAGCGGGACCCCGGTGCTGATGCTCTCGGCCAGCCGTCGGGCCTCGACCACCTTGAGGTCGTCGTAGCCCATCGCGACGCCGGACCCCGGCTGGAAGGCCGCCAGCTCACCGTCGCCGGGACGCACGAGCAGGGTCTGCCAGGCGGCGTCCTGGAAGTCCTGGTCCAGGCACACCCGCAGCTCGCCCATCCGGCGGAAGTCCCACGACAGCGCGCCGTGCGTGCCGCGGACCTCGATGCCGTAGGCGCACTGCTCCCCCACTGCGACGCGCGAGGCGGTGAGGTAGCCCTTCGCCCCCTCGGCGAAGCGCAGCAGCGCCGAGGCCTGGTCCTCGTTGCCGACCGGACCCCGGGGCCCGTCGCCGCCGCGGGCGAAGTGCGACACCGCGCCGGAGACGACCGGCCGCTCGGCGATGAAGGTGGCCTGGTCGGCGACGAGCTCGCTGATGGCGCCCACGCGCTCTCCCCCGACGTACGTCGCGAGGTCGAAGCCGTGGCTCGCGAGGTCACCGAGCACGCCGGTGCCGGCGTGCTCCGGGTCGAAGCGCCACGACAGCCCGCCGTCGGGGTGGGCCGAGTAGTCCGCGAGCAGCCGGACCTCCACCGTCTCGACGGTCCCCAGCCGCCCGTCGGCCACCAGCTGCCGCGCCCGCTCGACCGCGGGCGCGTTGCGGTAGTTGAAGCCCACCGCCGATCGCACGCCCGCCTTGCTCACTGCCGCGGCGATCGCCGCGGTGTCGTCCGCCGAGCGACCTGCAGGTTTCTCGATCCACAGGTGGCGTCCGGACTCGGCGACCGCGACACCGATCTCGCGGTGCACGAAGTTCGGGCCGCAGACGCTGACCACGTCGATGTCGTCACGTGCGAGCAGGTCGCGCCACTCCGCGTGGGCGTCGGAGAAGCCGTACGCCGAGAGCGCCTCGTCGCGGCGGCGCTCGTCGGGGTCGGCCACCGCCACCAGGCGCGGGCGCACCGGGCTGTCGGGGTAGTGCTGGAGCAGCCGGGCCCAGGCGCGCGCGTGCACCTGGCCCATCCAGCCGAACCCCACCACCGCGACACCGAGGTCGCGGGCCGTCATGGCCGGGTGTCCTCGTCCCTGCCGGTGCCCACGCCGCCGGCCGTGCTGCCGGCCGTGCTGGGGGCCGTGCTGGCGGCCGTGCTGGGGGACGTCGCCGAGCCGCTCGAGCTGCTGCCCAGCGTCCCCGCCACCTCCGCCTGCATCGACTTGGCGACCTCAGAGTCCGGCATCTCGCGTGCCAGCTCGTGGCTCAGCGCCTCCAGCTCGGCGCCACCGGCCATCATCTGCACCAGGTCGTCGAGGGTCATCTCGGCCTTGGGGAAGTTGCCCATGCTGCGACCGCGACGCAGCAGCATGAAGCGGTCGCCCACCGGATAGGCGTGGTGCGGGTTGTGGGTGATGAAGATGACGCCGAGCCCGCGGTCGCGGGCCTTGGCGACGTACTTCAGCACGACCCCGGACTGGCGTACGCCGAGCGCCGCCGTCGGCTCGTCGAGGATGAGCACCCGGGCGCCGAAGTAGACCGCGCGGGCGATCGCGACGCACTGCCGCTCGCCGCCGGACAGCGTCCCGATCGGTTGGTCGACGTCACGCAGGTCGATGCCCATGGCCGACAGCTCGGCCTTGGTCACCTTCTTCATCCCGGCGATGTCGAGGCGCTTCAGCGGGCCGACGCCCTTGCTCATCTCCGAGCCCAGGAAGAAGTTGCGCCACACCGGCATCAGCGGCACGACGGCCAGGTCCTGGTAGACGGTGGCGATGCCCAGGTTCAGCGCCTCACGGGGGGACGAGAAGTGCCGCTCCTCGCCGTCGACCACCAGCGCACCGTCGCTGTGGGTGTGCGCACCCGCCAGGATCTTGATGAACGTCGACTTGCCCGCGCCGTTGTCGCCCAGCACACAGGTGACCTCTCCGGCGTTGACCGTCGTGGTGACGTCGCGGAGGGCGATGACCGAGCCGTAGGACTTGCCGATGTCACGCACCTCGATGAGGGTCGTGCCCTTGGCCGCGGCCGCGCGGGCGTCGCGCGGGCTCTCGGTCGTGCTCGGTGGTGCTCTCCGGCGCGCTGCCGGTTCCTGCCTCCGGGGTGCTCATCGCATGGACTCCGCTCGTGTCTTGACCCAGTTGTTGACCAGCACCGCTCCGAGGAGCATCACGCCGAGGAAGGCGTAGAGCCAGTCGTTGTCCCAGCCGGCCTGGGGAATGCCCTGCTGGACCATGCCGTAGATGAGGCCGCCGAAGGCCGCACCGACGGCCGAGCCGTAGCCGCCGGTCAGCAGGCACCCACCGACCACGGCGCAGATGATGAAGATGAACTCCTGACCGACACCGGTCGTGCTCTGCACGGTGGTGGTCTTGAACAGCTGCAGCATGCCGACCAGCCAGCCCGCGAAGGCGGTGGTCATGAACAGGCCGACCTTGGTCTTGAAGACGGGGACGCCCACCTGGCGGGCGCTGACCTGCGCACCGCCGACGGCGAAGATCCAGTTGCCCGGGCGCGACCGGAGCAGGACCCACGTCGCCACCGCGGTCACCGCGATGAACCAGAACGTGGCGGCGTAGAGCGTCAGCGTGGTCTTGACGTCGTTGTCCTCGAGCCACGGCACCCAGGCCATGTCGATGTTCACGAAGGAGCCGAAGAACTGCTTGCCGTCGAAGTAGCCGGCCGCGTCCTGCAGGCCGGTCACCGACACCTTGCCGATGAGGATCTTGGTGACGGCCAGGTTCACCCCTTGCAGCACGAAGAAGGTGCCGAGCGTGACGATGAAGCTCGGCAGCTTGGTCCACATCACCAGGGAGCCGTTGAGCGCACCGATCGCGAGCGCCAGGACGAGCGAGATGAGCACCGACAACCAGACGTTGAGGTCGTACTGCGTCATCAGGATGCCGGTCGTCAGGCCCGTCGTGCCGATCATCGCGCCGGCCGAGAGGTCGAACTCGCCGCCGATCATGAGCAGGGACACCGCGACCGCCATGATGCCGATGGTCGAGGCGTTGAAGATCCAGGTGCTCGCACCGGCCGGCTCGAAGAACGAGTCGGTGCGGAGCGCGAAGAAGAGGAAGATCACGAGCGCGCCGGCCATGGCGCCGATCTCGGGTCGTCGCAGGAGCGTGGTGAACCGGCCGGACGAGGCAACCCGTTCGTCGGCCTGCGCGGCGGGCGGCTCGGACCGCTGCGGTGCTGTGGTGGTGCTCATGTACGTCTCCTTCGCCGGATGTCCCCGGGTGGGACCGGTCTGCGGGTGGTGCGGGGTGGTGCTGGTGCTGCGGTGTGGTGCTGGGTGCTGCGGGGGTGCTGCCGGCCGGGGCCGGGGCGGTCACGTGTCGCGGCCGCCCCGGCCCCGGCACGGGTCAGCGGGTGCCGCCCTCGGCGAACTCGAGGACGTCGGCGGCGTTCTCCTGCGTCACCACGGCGGGACCGGAGTTGATGGGCAGGCCACCACCCACGTCGTTGCCGTTGATCAGCTTGAGGTAGGCACCGGTGACGCCGAGGTAGCCCTGGACGTAGGGCTGCTGGTCGATGGCGAACAGCAGGCTGCCGTCCTCCACCAGGCCGGCCACGTCGGCGTTCAGGTCGAAGGTGCCGACCTGGACGTCCCGGCCGGAGGACTCGACAGCGGCGACCGCGCGTCCGGCCATGTCCCCACCGAGGGCGAGGATGCCGTCCACGGAGTCGTCGGCGCTGAGAGCCGACTCGATCGTCGCCTGCGAGCCGGCGAGGTCGGTGTTGTCGGTCTGCAGGTTCGTCATGTCGCCGCCGAAGGTGGACGCGGCCGCGCGGCAGCGCTCCTCGAGGGCGATGTTGCCCGGCTCCTGGATGACGCAGATGGCGCTGGTGACGCCGGCCTCGGTCAGCTGCTCGCCCGCGGTCTCGCCGGCGATCGTCTCGCTCTGACCGACGTGCGTGATCGCGCCGAAGTCCTGCCAGTCGTCGATGCCGGAGTTGATCGTGATGACCGGGACTCCCGCGTCCACGGCGCCGCGGACGGCGGTCTCGAGACCGTCGGGGTTCGCCATGGACACGACGAGCCCGCCGGTGCCGTCGGCCACCGCGTTGTCGATCAGGGTGCTCTGCTCACCCGGGTCGGGCGAGGAGTTGTAGCGGACGTCGATGCCGAGGTCCTCGCCGGCGCGGTCGCTGCCGGCCTTGACGACGTCCCAGAACGAGTCGCCCGGGGCGGCGTGGGTGACGACGTCGATGCGGATGTCCTCCGCCGACGTGCTGCCGCCACCGCCGCTGCTGCTCTCGCTCTCGCCGCTGCTGCTCTCGCCCTCGCTGCTGCCCTCCTCACCGGTGCTGCAGCCCGCGAGCACGAGCGCGCTCGCCGCGATGCCCACGGAGAGAATCCGTCGGATCTTCATGGTGTTCCTCCTTGTCGACCGCGTGTCGCGGACTGTGACCGATGCTTGGTCATCGGCCGATCGTGGTGCCCTCACTGGGCGGTGGGGAAGCTGAACTGGGCGCGTTGGTGCTCGGCGTGCTCCACGTGGGGCCAGCGGGCCGTGACGACCTTGGCGCGGGTGTAGAACGACACGCCCTCGGGTCCGTGGATGTGGTGCTCACCGAACAGGGAGTCCTTCCATCCGCCGAACGAGTAGTAGGCCATCGGCACCGGGATCGGCACGTTGATGCCGATCATGCCGACCCGGACGCCGCGCTGGAAGCGGCGCGCCGCCTCGCCGCTCGACGTGAATATCGCGGTGCCGTTGCCGAACGGGTTGGCGTTGATCAGGTCGATCGCCGCGTCGACGTCGTCGAGACGCAGCACCGAGAGCACGGGTCCGAAGATCTCCTCGCGGTAGACGTCCATGTCGGGGGTGACCTGGTCGACCACGGTGGGTCCCACGAAGAAGCCGCCCTCGTGGCCGGAGACCTTCACCCCGCGGCCGTCGACCGCGACCTGGGCGCCCTGGCTCTCCCCGGTCCCGACGAGTCGCTCGATGCGGTCACGCGCCTCGGCGGTGACCACCGGCCCCATCTCGCTGTCCCCGTCGCGCCCCGAGCCGACCTGGATGGCTCTCGCCTTCGCGTTGACCTGCTCCAGCAGGGCATCGGCGACGCCCCCCACGGCGACGGCCGCAGAGATGGCCATGCACCGCTCGCCGGCCGAGCCGAAGGCTGCCGCGACGAGCTGGTCGGCGGCGTACTCGAGGTCGGCGTCGGGGAGGATGATCGCGTGGTTCTTCGCCCCGCCGAGGGCCTGGACACGCTTGCCGTGACGGCCGGCGGTCTCGTGGATGTAGCGGGCGATCGGCGTGGACCCGACGAAGGAGACGGCGTCCACGTCGGGGTGCTCCAGCAACCCGTCGACCGCGGCCTTGTCCCCGTGCAGGACGTTGAAGACCCCCGCGGGCAGGCCGGCCTCGGCCCACAGCTCGGCCAGGATCAACGCGGCCGAGGGGTCACGCTCGCTGGGCTTGAGCACGAACGTGTTGCCGCACGCGATGGCCACCGGGAACATCCACATCGGGACCATCGCCGGGAAGTTGAAGGGCGTGATGCCCACGCAGACCCCGACCGGCTCCCGGAAGGAGTAGAGGTCCACGCCGCGGGAGACCTGGGCGGAGAAGTCGCCCTTGAGCAGCTGCGGGATGCCGCAGGCGAACTCGACGACCTCGAGCCCGCGCTGCACCTCGCCGGCCGCGTCGGAGAGCACCTTGCCGTGCTCGTCGGTGATGGCGGCCGCGATGCGGTCGACGTTGGCGTTGACCAGCTCGCGGAAGGCGAAGAGCACCTTGGTGCGCGTGCTCAGCGACGCCTGCCCCCACTCGACGAACGCCTCGCGGGCGGCGGCCACCGCGGCGTCGACGTCGGCGGCGTCGGCCAGCGCGACCTCGGCCTGCTGCTCGCCGGTCGCGGGGTTCCAGACCGGGGAGCGTCGCTCTCCCGACCCGCTGGTGCTGGTGCCGGCGATCCAGTGCTCGATCGTCCTCATGACAGGGTCTCCTCGGTGTGCGGGTCGGACGGGCGCAGGTGGCTCCGTTGCCGCTGCTTGTTCTGCTCGTACGTCGTGCGCGCGGTGCGGGTGCTCTCCAGCGCGGAGGTCTCGGCCACCGGGACGTCCCACCAGGCGGGGCTGTCGGGCGCCGGGACGGTGGGGTCGGTCTCGACGTGGACCACGGTCGTCACGTCGGCGGCCCGGGCCTCGGCGTACGCCTTCTCCAGCTCCCCGACGCCGGAGACCCGGATGACGTGCGCGCCGAGACTGGCGGCGTTGGCGGCGAGGTCGACGGGCAGCACGTCGCCGTCCAGGCCTCGCTCGGTGCGGTAGCGGTAGCGGGTGCCGAAGCGCTGGGACCCCAGGGACTCCGACAGGGCGCCGATCGAGGCGAAGCCGTGGTTCTGCACGAGCACGACGATCAGCTTCACGCCCTCCTGGACCGCGGTGACGATCTCCTGGGCCATCATCAGGTAGGACCCGTCGCCGACCATGACGACGACGTCGCGGTCCTCCCCGGCGTCGAGGGCGGCCATCTTCACACCGAGCCCGCCGGCGATCTCGTAGCCCATGCAGGAGAAGCCGTACTCGACGTGGTAGCCCTTGCGGTCCCGGGTGCGCCACAGCTTGTGCAGGTCGCCGGGCATCGAGCCGGCCGCGCAGACCACCACGTCCTGCGGGTCGGCTGAGGCGGTTGACGACGCCGAGCACCTCGGACTGGGCCGGCAGCGGGGCGTTGCCCAGGTCGTGGGAGTGCTGCACGGTCGCGTCCCAGTCCCGGGCCAGGTCGGTGGCGCGCGTCGGTGTGGGCCTCCGGTGCGGACCAGCCCGCCAGCGCCTCGGTGAGCTGCTCCAGGCCCCGGCGGGCGTCGCCCTGGGCGACCACGGCGGACAGCTTGTGGGTGTCGACCGAGGCGACGTTGAGGTTGACGAACCGCACGCCCGGGTCGGCGAAGACCGTCTTGGACGCGGAGGTGAAGTCGCTCCACCGGGTGCCGACCCCGACGACGACGTCGGCCTCGGCGGCCAGCGCGTTCGCCGCGGTCGTGCCGGTGGCGCCGACCGCGCCCACGGACTGCGGGTGGTCGTAGGGCAGCGACCCCTTGCCGGCCTGTGACTCGGCCACGGGGACGCCGGTGGCCTCGGCGAAGGCGCGCAGCGCGTCGGTGGCGCCCGAGTAGATCGTGCCACCGCCGGCGACGACCAGCGGGCGCTTCGCCGAGCGGATGGTCGTGACCGCGCGGGCGAGGGCCGCGTCCTCGACCGGCGGCCGGGCGACGTGCCAGACCCGTCGGGCGAAGAGGTCGTCGTCGAAGTCCCACGCCTCGGCCTGGACGTCCTGGGGCAGCGACAGCGTCACCGCGCCGGTCTCGGCCGGGTCGGTGAGCACGCGCATCGCGGCCAGCAGCGACAGCGGCAGCTGCTCGGGCCGGTTGACGCGGTCCCAGAACCTGGAGACCGGCTTGAAGCAGTCGTTGACGCTGACGTCCATCGACGTCGGGTCCTCGAGCTCCTGCAGCACCGGGTTGGAGACCCGGGTGGCGAAGACGTCACCGGGCAGCAGCAGGACGGGGATCCGGTTGATGGTCGCCAGGGCGGCGCCGGTGACCATGTTGGTCGCGCCCGGGCCGACGGACGCCGTGCAGGCGAAGGCGGCGAGCCGGTCGCGGTGGCGGGCGTAGCCGACCGCGGCGTGCACCATGGCCTGCTCGTTGCGGGCCTGGTGGTAGCGGAGCACGTGGCCCTCGCCGTCCCGCGCCGCGACCTCGCGCTCGAGCAGTGCCTGGCCGACACCCGCGACGTTGCCGTGACCGAAGATTCCCCAGCAGCCGGCGAAGAACGGGGTCTCGATGCCGTCCCGCTCGACGTGCTGGGCCTCGAGGAAGCGCACGATCGCCTGCGCGACGGTGAGCCGGGTGCTGCTCATCGGACGTCCTCCTGCGGGTGCTGGGTCTGCTCGCTGCGCCGCCGGAAGGGGAGGCGGGGATCGACCGGCTGGTCGTCCCAGGTGCTGCGGACCCAGGTGTGGGCCGGGTCGTCGCAGATCTTCCACGCGCGCTCGTGGCCGGGGCCGGCCATCACGTTGAGGTAGTAGAGGTCGTAGCCGGGCACCGCCATCGACGGTCCGTGCCAGCCGTGCGGGATGAGCACGACGTCGCCGGTGCGGACCTCCTGGAGGACGTCGATCTCCTTGCCCGGGTGTCCGTAGACGCGTTGGTAGGCGATCCCCGGGCGGGCGGCACCGTCCGGGCCGGTCGGTCCGTCGGCGACCTCGAAGTAGTAGATCTCCTCGAGCTCGGACTCGGTGTCGGTCTGCTCGTCGTGCTTGTGCGGCGGGTACGACGACCAGTTGCCTCCGGGGGTCAGCACCTCGCAGGCGATCAGGGCGTCGGCGTCGAACGCGTCCGGCGTGCAGAAATTGTTGACCTGACGCGAAGCCTGCCCGGCGCCGCGCAGCTCCACCGGCACGGCGTCAGCCGGCTGGTGGCGGAAGGGCAGCACGCGCTCGCAGCGAGCCGACGGCAGGGCGAACCGCCCGCCGGTCCCGGAGGTGATCGTGACCTCGGCGTCGCGGGGCACGTAGACGAAGTCGCTCGGACCGTCGAAGACGTCGCGGCGGCCGGCGACCGACAGGGTCTCGTCCCCCAACGTCACCTCGCAGGACCCTTCGAGCGACAGCACGAGGGTCTCGGCGTCGCCGGTGGACCACGCTGCGCTCTCGCCCGGGCCCAGGGCCAGCACGGCCAGGCCGCTGTAGCCCCAGCCGGCCGACTCGGGCGTCACGTGGACGGGGGTGCTCACATCATCTCCAGGACGGTGTCGACGGCGGCGGCGACGTCGCCGTCGGGCGGGTAGAGCAGGGAGCGGCCGACGACCATGCCCCGCACCTGCGGGTGGGCCAGGGTGCGCTTCCAGCGGGCGAACTGCGCGCCCTGGTCGTCCGAGACCTCGCCGCCGAGCAGCAGGACGGGCAGCGTGGTCGAGTCCAGGACGGGGTCCATGTCGTCGATCACCGGCAGCTTGAGCCAGGTGTGCGCGCTGGACCGTCCCAGCCCGGCCCCGACGGCGGCGGAGCGGACCACGGCCTCCGTGCCCAGGTCGTTGCGGACGCGCCCGTCGACGCGGTGCGAGATGAAGGGCTCCACCATCGCCATGAGTCCCCGGTCGGCCAGGTCGCCGATCGCCCGGGCGCAGGCCTCGAGCGTGGAGACGCTGGCGTGGTCGTCGGGGTCGATGCGCACCAGCATCTTGCCGCCCTGGAAGCCGGCGCGCTCGATCTGCGCGGCGTCGTAGGCGGTGAAGCGGTCGTCGAGCTCGAAGACGGTGCCGGCGAGGCCCCCGCGGTTCATCGACCCGATGACCACCTTGCCCTCGAGCGCTCCCATGAGCAGCAGGTCGTCGAGGATGTCGGGGGTGCCCAGCACGCCGTCGACGCCCGGCCGCTCCAGCGCGGTGGCCAGGCGGCCGAGGAGCTCGCCGCGGTGCCCCATCGCCATCGGGTCGGACCCGGCGCCGAGGGCGCCGCGCGCGGGGTGGTCGGCGGCGACGAGCATGAGCCGCCCGGTGCTGCCGACCAGACCGCTGGGACGAGTGCGGGCCTCGGCCAGCCGAGCCACCTGACCGGGCTCGCGCACGCGGGTGGTGACGAGGGCGCTGACGTCGGCGCGGTCGGCGTACGACGTCGTGGACGCGGTGGAGCCGCTCATGCCACCCCCTCCAGGAGGGCGTCGAGCTCGGCCGTCGTCGGCATCGCGTCGGCGCAGGCCAGCTGGCCGGCGACGAACGAGCCGGCGGCGTTGGCGAAGCGGAGCATCTGCTCCACGTCCCAGCCGGAGAGCAGCCCGTGGCACAGCGCGCCCCCGAAGGCGTCACCCGCGCCGAGGCCGTTGACCACGTCGACCGGCACCGGCGGGACCACCACCGAGGTGTCGCCGCGCACCCCCAGCACGCCCGCGGGTCCCTGCTTGACGACGGCGAGGTCCACGCCGGCAGCGAGCAGCGCGGCGGCGGCCTTCTCGGGGTCGGACTCCCCCACCGCGACCTGGCACTCCTCCTTGTTGCCGACGGCCACGTCGACGAGCGCCAGGGCCCTGCTGACGTGGGTGTGGGCCTCGTCGGGCGAGGACCAGAACATCGGTCGGTAGTCGAGGTCGAGCACCGTGGTGCCGTGCTCACCGCGGGCGGCCAGCGCCGCCATGGTGGCCTCGCGGGAGGGCTCCTCGCACAGGCCGGTGCCCGTCACCCAGAAGATGTCCGCGGCCGCGATCGCCTCGAGGTCGAGGTCCTCGGCACGGATCTGCAGGTCCGGTGCGGTCGGGAGGCGGTAGAAGTAGAGCGGGAAGTCGTCGGGCGGGAAGATCTCGCAGAACGTGACCGGGGTCGGCAGGTCCGGCACGGCCGACACGAAACGGTCGTCGACCCCGAAGCCGCGCAGCGCCTGGTGGACGAAGCGGCCGAAGGGGTCCTCCCCGGTGCGGGTGATGAGGGCGGAGCGGCGGCCGTGGCGGGCGGCCGCGACGGCGACGTTGGTGGGGCTGCCGCCGAGGAACTTGCCGAAGGAGCGCACGTCCTCCAGCGGTACGCCGATCTGCTCGGGGTAGATGTCGACCCCGACGCGGCCCATCGTGAGGACCTCGAAGCCGGCCGTCACCGGACCGCGTCCTCGAGGTAGTCGAGGCAACGACGCACGTCGGCGACCGGGCCCTCACCCTCGGGGCGGCCCGCGAGCTTGACGTCCTGCTCGAGCACGTACCAGCCGTCGTAGCCGGCGCCCTCCAACGTCCGCACCAGCGTCGCGATGTCGACCGAGCCCTCGCCCAGCGGCACGAAGAGCCCGTCGCGCACGGCGTCGCCGAAGCTCGTCTCCCCCGCGATCACGCGCTCGGCCAGGCCGGCGTCGACGTCCTTGAGGTGCACGTGGACGACACGCTCGGGGTGGGCGGCGGTCAGCGCGACCGGGTCGGCCCCGCCGACGAGGAGGTGGCCGGTGTCGACGCACAGCCCGACGCGGGAGCCGGCGAGCACCCGCTCGGTCTCCTCGCCGGTCTCGACCATGGTGCCCACGTGGGGGTGCAGGGCCGCGACCACGCCGCGACGGGCGGCCAGGTCGCTGGCCCGGTCGAGGTTGTCGAGCAACGTCTGCCAACCGGCGTCGTCGAGGACCGGGCGGTCGTCGTACCCCTCGACGCCGGTGAAGGCGGCCAGCACGACGACGCCGGCGCCGGTGGCCAGGCAGTCGTCGACGAAGCGGTCGACCTCGGGCAGCGGGTCGTGGCCCGGGTCGTGCAGCAGGACGGGCAGGAAGCCCCCGACGGCGGTCAGCCCGTGGGCCGCGAGCCGGGCGGCGAGCTCCTCCGGCGTCGAGCCCAGGAAGCCGACCGGGCCGAACTCGGTGGCCGCGAGGCCGAGCGAGCGCATCTGCTCCAGGACCGCGGGGGCGTCGAGCTGGTAGCCCCAGCCCGGGACCTCGCACACGCCCCACGAGATGGGGGCGCCCGCGACACGGTCGCGCACCGGTGACGGGACGGAGGGATGGGCCGCGTGGGACGGGGAGACCGGCATGGGTGAGATTGTCGTCACACGATTCAGCCCACGTCAAGACTTTGTCCAGACATATGGACGTGGAGGGGCTCGACGTCGCTATGCTCCCCCTGTGTTCCAGCCGCAGGTGGTGCTCGACCGCTCCAGCCCCGTGCCGCTCTACTACCAGGTGGCCGAGCAGCTCGAGCGCGCCATCCACGACGGCGACCTCGTCGCCGGCGACCGGATCGCCAACGAGGTCGCCTGGGCCGACCAGCTCGGGGTGTCCCGCCCGACCATGCGCCAGGCCATCCAGCTGCTGGTCGACAAGGGCATGCTCGTGCGCAAGCGCGGGGTCGGCACCCAGGTCGTGCAGGCACCGATCCGGCGGTCGGTCGAGCTGACCAGCCTCTACGACGACCTGCGACGCTCGGGGCACCACACCACCACCGACGTCCTCGACCTCGGCCTGGTCCCGGCCGACGAGGGGCCCGCCACCCGGCTCGGCTGCCCCGTCGGCACCCCGGTCTGGCGCCTGGAACGCGTCCGCCGCGTCGACGGCCAGCCGCTGGCGCTGATGCGCAACCACGTCCCGACCGCCGTGACCGACCTCGGCGGCGTCGACTTCAGCGACATCGGTCTCTACGAGTACTTCCGCACCCGCGCGATCCACCTCCGGGTCGCCCACCAGACCATCGGCGCCCGGCTCGCCGACCGGCGGGAGAGCCGCCTGCTCGGCGTCAAGGTCGCGGACGCCCTGCTCACCATGGAGCGCACGTCGTACGACGACCAGGGGCGCGCGGTGGAGCACGCCGACCACCTCTACCGCCCCGACCTGTACTCCTACGAGACCACCCTCGTCGACCGCTGAGCCGCTCGGGAGCGCTCCGGGAGGTCAGCGCATCGGGTCGCGCAGCGCCCGGAGGACGCCCTCGACGGGTCCCTCGGTGCGGACCGTACGACGACGCGCGGGGCGGTCCCGGCGACGGCCACGGGACCGGCGCGACCGGCGAGCGGCAGAGCGCGCCATGTCGGCCGCACCGATGAACCCGGCCTGCGGGCCGAGCTCCGCGGCCACGATGACCGGCTCGTCGCGGAAGCCACGACCGGTCAGGGCGCGGGTGAAGGCCTGCTTCGTCGGGTCCAGCAGCAGGTCCCCTGCGGCCGAGAGCCCGCCGCCGACGATGATGCAGCCGGGGTCGAAGGCCGCGGTCATGCCCGCCAGCCCGACGCCGAGCCAGTTGCCGACGTCGGCGATCAGCTCGATCGAGAGCGGGTCACCGTCCCGGGCGGCCTGGGTGATCTGAGGGCCCTGCAGCAGCATCGGGTCGCCGCCGACCACCTCGCGCAGGTGGTGGGCCATCGGTGAGTGGGCGCGGATCAGCTCGCGGGCGTCGCGCACCAGGGCGTTGCCCGAGGCGTACTGCTCCCAGCACCCTCGGTTGCCGCACTCGCAGCGGTGCCCGTTCGGCACCACCTGCATGTGGCCGAACTCGCCCGCCATGCCGTGGGTGCCCCGGTAGACGCGGTGGTCGAGGACCAGAGCACCGCCGATGCCGGTGCCCAGGGTGATGCACAGCACGAAGCGGTGCCCCTTGCCGGCGCCGAAGTTGCTCTCGGCCAGCGCCATCGTGTTGGCGTCGTTGTCCACCACCACGGGCACCTTGACCCGCTCGGCGACCCGCGCGCGCAGCGGCTCGCGGCGCCAGTTCAGGTGCGGGGAGAACATCACGACCGAGCGGGTGGCGTCGACGAAACCGGCCGCACCCACCCCGACCGCCGCGACGTCGTACCCCCGGGCGAACTCGCGCACCAGGTCGACGATCGTGTCCTCCACCGCGGCCACGTCGTGGCCGGTCGTGGGACGCTGCTGGACGGCGAGGACCTGTCCGGTCGAGTCCACCACCCCGGCGAGCACCTTGGTGCCCCCGATGTCGACCCCCACCGTCAGCGGGTCCCAGCGCGAGGGCCGGACGCGTCGGGCGGGGACGGTGTCGGACATGGGAGCAGACTACTGAGACCCGACCTCAGGTCGGCAGCAGACCGCGGATCCGTCGCTCCAGCGCGTCGGGATCGGCCACCGTCAGGGTCGCGCCCGGGTGCTTGATGCGTCCGGTGGGGTCGATGCCGGGCACCGGGGTGTGGAACGAGACGCACAGCGCGCGCTTCTCGTCCGTCGCCGCGGACCCCCGTCCGTCGTTGGTGGCGAAGCTGATGCCGCGGTCGGAGAACGACAGGTGCGGCGGGCCGGCGGTCTTGACGAAGGCGAAGCCGCCGGTGCGCACGACGTCGGCGATGTTGGTGACCGGCGTGGTCAGGGACCAGGGGCCGTAGCGGACGTGCAGGGTGCGCTCGTCGAGCTCGACCCAGGCGGTGCGCGGCGTGATGCCGAACAGCAGGGCGGGGCCGCGGTAGGCGGCGGAGAAGTCGAACGCGTAGCGGGTCATGCACCCACCGTGCCCCGTGGCCCGCGCCTCACTCGTCGTCCGCGGTGTCCTCGTTGTGCGTGCCGGGCCGCGGGGCCCAGGGCAGCTCCTTGGCGGGCCGGACCACGATCAGCTTGTCGCCGCGGGCCAGCTGCGTGACCACCGGGTCGTAGTAGCGGTGGAGCGTCTGGTCGCGCACCACCGCGATGACCTGGTCGGGCAGCTGCTGGGGCTGCTTGCCGACCTCGGGCACCAGCAGCTCGCGCTCGGCCACCTCGAGCCCCTCGCCGTAGCTGAGCAGGTCGTCGATCACCGATCCCAGCGCAGGGCTCACCGCCGACAGCCCGAGCAGCCGTCCGACCGCGTCGGAGGAGGTGACCACCGCGTCGGCGCCGCTCTGGCGCACCAGGGCGACGTTGTCGCCCTCCCGCACCGCCGCGACGATGTACGCCGAGGAGTTGAGCTGGCGGGCGTTGAGGACCGACAGCACGGTGGAGTCGTCGCGGTCGGTGGTGATGATGATCTGCTGGGCCTTGGCCACGCCCGCCCGGCGGAGCACGTCGCGGCGGGTCGCGTCGCCGACCACGACGGTGAGCCCGTCGTTGTTGGCCTCCTGGATCGCCGACGACGTGGGGTCGACCACCACGATGTCCTCCCGGCTCAGGCCGTTGCCCACCAGGGTCGCGATGGCGCTGCGTCCCTTGGTGCCGTAGCCGACGACGACGACGTGCTGGTCCATGCGTTTCCTCCAACGTGCGGCGCGGAACATCTCGCGGCCCTGGCTGGCCAGCACCTCGATCGTGGTGCCGATCAGCAGCACCAGGAAGGCGATGCGCAACGGCGTGATGACGAAGGCGTTGACCAGCCGGGCCCCCTGCGAGGCCGGGGCGATGTCGCCGTACCCGGTCGTGGAGAGGGTGACGGTCGTGTAGTACATCGCGTCGACGAGGCTGATCTCGTTCTTCGGGTCGCTGTTGTCGACGTAGCCCTTGCGGTCGACGTAGACCAGGAACACCGTGAACGCCAGGATCGCGATCGCCAGCAGGATGCGGCGCGTCAGCACCCACCAGGGCGAGTGACGTACCGCAGGGAACTTGATCCCGAGGCCGGTCGGGGACGCGGTCTCGTCGGGCACGGGGGCGAATCTACGCGGTCCGGGGGCGGGCAGGGGGCCGCCTCACCGCACCACGTCGCCGTAGATCAGCGTCGTGACGTCGCCGGCGTCCCCCGGGTCGCTCGAGAGCGTGGCGAACCGGAACTCGTCGCCCTCCTTCGGGTCGGGCCCGCCGTCGATGCGTCGCCACTGCCCGCACAGCTGTCCGTCCTCGCTCTGCGGTGCGGCCTCCGCCGCGTCACCGGAGAGGCACAGCCGCTGGCCGTCCTCGTCGTAGCTGACCACCGTGGCGGTGTCGGTGTCCTCGGTGTCGGGCCCGGCCACGACCCCCACGAGGTAGCCGCCGAGAAGGCAGAGCGCGCCCCCTGCGAGCGCGACCGGGGTCGGCATCGTCACGTTCGCCATGGGTTCAGGGTGCCACGGGGCGTGCCACCACGCGATCGACGGTCACGTGACCGTCGGCCCAGCAGGTCAGCCGGACCCGGTCGCCGACCCGCGGCTCACGCTCCGGGTCACGGGCCATGTCGGCCAGCAGCCCCCCGCCGTACGACGCCCGCGAGAGGCGCCCGGCGTGGACGACCTCGGCCACCCCGGGGTGGACCGCGGTGACGCGTCCGTTCGCAGACCCGGCGAAGCGGGTCGCGGCGCGGCGGGGGTGGCTCACGAGATCCACGGTACGGGTCCGACGGTGGTGCGAGCACCGAGATTTCGGTGCCTGGGGGCCTCAGATCCGCGGCTCGCGCCGGAGCAGCACGGTCTCCTCGTCGTCGATGTCGGCGAGCACGTCGGCGTCGGTGAGGACCTCCTCGTCGCGCTCGCCGAGACGGTGCAGCCGCAGCATCCGCGCCCGCCGCAGCCGGCGCACCATCTCGATGCGGGCGCGGGCAGGACCGGACTCGGGCCACAGCTGGTCGAAGGAGGCGTTGAGCGCCGCGCCGATGAGCACCGCGATCGCGATGATGTAGAGCCAGATCAGGATCGCGATCGGGGCGGCCAGCGGACCGTAGATCGAGGTCGAGTCGCCGGCCGTCGCGGTCAGCACCCAGCGCAGCACGGCCGACCCCGCCACCCAGATGACCATCGTCAGGACGGCGCCCGGGAGGTTGTAGCGCCACGAGGTCCGCACCGGCACCGACACGTGGTAGAGCGTGGCGGTGAAGCAGATGCACAGCACCAGCACGGCCGGCCAGTAGAGCGCGTTGAGGCTGTCGAGCCGGCTGGGGAGGATCTGGTCGACGAGTCCCGGCCCGGCCACCACCAAGGGGATCGTCAGGATGCCGGTCAGCAGGCCCAGGACGTAGAGCACGAAGGACAGCACGCGCGTGCGCACGATGCCTCGGTGGCCGCCGAGGCCGTACATGATCGTCACGGTGTCGACGAAGACGTTGAGGGCGCGCGAGCCCGACCAGAGCGCGAGCACGAAACCGATCGAGATGACGTCGTAGCGAGGCGCGCCGAGGGTGTCGTCGAGCGTCGGGACGATGATCTTCTCGACGGTGTCCTCGGTGAAGGCCTGGAGGGCCAGGGCGACCACGTCGGACTTGAACTCGCTGATGCGGCTGTCGGTGAACCGCTGCACGACGTACCCGATGGAGCCGGTGAGGCCGAAGATGAGCGGGGGCAGCGACAGGAGGGCGAAGAACGCGGCCTCGGCGGCGAGGCCGGTGACACGGTTGCGCAGGCAGGCGCTGACGGTGGAGACGACCAGCCGCCACAACGTGTCGCGGAACCGGACCCACAACGGCTCGCCGGTGCGGGTCTGCGTCGCCGGACGCGCGGGTCGAGGGTCGTCCCGGGCGGGTCGGGAGCCGCCCGCCGGACGCCGACCCTGGGATGTCATGCGACTACGGTAGAGCCATGCGAGCTGACAACCGGGTAGCGACGAACCAGGCTCCGCCGCTGGCCGGCCACGACGTGGTGACCTCCGACACCGCCCTGGTCGAGGCGGTCGCCCGGCACGCTTCCGCAGAGGTCGTCACGGACCTCTCCCCCCTCGGTCTCCTGGCCGGCAGCGAGGAGGGGCGCGAGCACGGGATGCTGGCCAACCGCCACCACCCCGAGCTGGTCCCGTTCGACCGGTTCGGCAACCGGGTCGACGAGGTGCGCTTCCACCCGTCCTGGCACTGGCTGATGGAGCGTGGTGTCGGGTTCGGCCTCGGCGCGACTCCCTGGACCTCCGACGACCCGCACGCCCACGTCCGCCGGGCCGCCGGCTTCATGGCCTGGTCGCACACCGAGCCGGGGCACGGCTGCCCCATCTCCATGACGTACGCCGCCGTCCCCGCGCTGCGGACCGACGACGCGATCGCGAAGGAGTGGACGCCGAGGCTGGCGTCGACGACGTACGACTTCGGGGTGCGGCCGGTCAGCGAGAAGGCCGGAGCCCTGGCCGGCATGGGGATGACCGAGAAGCAGGGCGGCTCGGACGTGCGCGCCAACGTGACCGAGGCGGTGCCGACGTCCGTCGACGGGGAGTACGAGCTCTTCGGGCACAAGTGGTTCACCTCCGCGCCGATGAACGACGTGTTCCTCGTGCTCGCGCAGGCGCCCGGCGGGCTGTCGTGCTTCCTGGTGCCGCGGGTGCGGCCCGACGGCTCGCGCAACCGGCTGGACGTCGTACGCCTCAAGGACAAGCTGGGCAACCGGTCGAACGCGTCGTCCGAGCTGGAGTTCCACGGCACCTGGGCCCAGCGGCTCGGCGACGAGGGCCGCGGCGTGCGGACCATCATCGAGATGGTGGCCGCCACCCGGCTCGACTGCGTGCTCGGGTCGGCCTCGCTGATGCGCCGCGCGGTGGCCGAGGCGTCGTGGCACGTCGCGCACCGCTCGGCCTTCGGGTCGGTGCTGGCCGACAAGCCGCTGATGCAGAACGTCGTCGCCGACCTGGCCGTGGAGTCGGAGGCCGCGACCGTGCTGGCGGTGCGCCTCGCCGCGGCCGTCGACCGTCGCTCGGACCCGCACGAGGCCGCGCTGCGGCGCATCGCACTGCCGTTGGCGAAGTTCTGGGTCTGCAAGCGGACGCCGATGATGACCGCCGAGGCGCTCGAGTGCCTCGGCGGCAACGGCTACGTCGAGGAGTCGGTGATGCCGCTGATCTACCGCGAGTCGCCGCTGAACTCGGTCTGGGAGGGCTCGGGCAACGTCAACGCCCTCGACGTGCTGCGGGCGCTGTCGCGCGAGCCGGAGACCGTGACCGCGTGGATCGAGGAGGTCGGGCTGGCGCAGGGGGGCGACGCCCGGCTCGACCGGGCGATCCAGTCGACGCTCGAGACGCTGGCCGACACCGGGGCCGCCGAGGGCCAGGCCCGACGGCTGGCCGGTCAGATGGCGGCGTGCCTCCAGGGGTCGCTGCTGGTCCGCTTCGCCCCGCCGGAGGTCGCCGACGCCTTCTGCGGCTCACGCCTCGGTGGCGAGTACGGCGGCACGCTCGGGACCTTGACGTCCTCCCCCGCCGACCTCCGCGCCATCGTCACCCGCACCACCCCGGTGGTCTGATATCGGCGCAAATGAAGTCGCACTAGCCGAGACACGCCGAGACATGTTCTCAATACGAAATCATTTGCGCGAGCAAGGCAGCACCTCGAACCCGTAATCGTGCACAGTCCCGGCGATCGGGTCAGTCTCCACCGCGTCTCCGCAGACATTCGCCCTTGCGACTGCAATCGCCGATCGTGGCTGGATGTTTGATCCCGAGATGCCCTTCCGCGTGGCGGCAGCCCTTGAGGCCGGCATGACCCACGACCAGCTCCACGCCGGTTTCACACGCGTCATCGAAGGTGTCTACGTCGCCTCGAACGTCCGCGTCACGCCCAGGATCCGAGCTCGCGCCATGTTGCTCGTTCATCCGCCCGACGCCGTCATCAGCCACGACACCGCGCTCCGGGTCCTCGGAGCACCCATCGATCTCGATCCGTGTGAGCACGTGACGGTCACTCGCCGTGAGGACCGGCGTCCGCGTCGGGCGGGGCGTTCCCACGCCATGAGTCTGCGGCTCAAGGACGTCGGAGACCTCGGTGGTCTGCCGGGGACGGTGCCCGAGCGCACGTTCATCGACATGGCGAGACGACTCCCGCTGGTCGAGCTCGTCGTCCTCGGCGACTGGCTCGTCACTGCCGGGCACACGACCCCAGAGACCCTCGTCGCGTTCTGCGCCGAGTCGCCGGCAAGGTACGCCGCTCG
Source organism: uncultured Actinomycetota bacterium (assembly GCA_963721555.1). GTDB lineage: Bacteria > Actinomycetota > Actinomycetes > Propionibacteriales > Nocardioidaceae > Marmoricola_A. The sequence goes on from CAVRJU010000009.1 coordinate 1,528,213, forward strand.
GTCCCTCGCCGCCGCACGGTACGTGAGAAGGGGCTCGGCGTCGCCGCAGGAGTCGCGCACACGGATGCTGCTGGTACTGGCGGGCCTTCCCGAGCCTGATCTCGACGAGAAGTGGCGCGACGAGGACGGAACGGTGTTCCTGCAGTCCGACATGGTCTACCTGCTGAGTCGAGCGGCGCGAGACCGGCCCGTGAACGGCCCCTTCCTCGGCATAGCGGTGGACTACGACGGCCTTGTGCATCTCGATTCGAGACAGCAGTGGGAGAAGGACGTGGAGCGAGCCGACAGGTACGCGGCGCTCCGGATCCAGCCTCTACGCGTCACCGCACGAGGTTTGAACCGTGATGCTGGCACCACGTTGCGGCGCGTTCACGGCGCGCTCGCCGCGCTCAGGTGGCCAGGACTCGAGCCGCTGCGAGACGACTGGCGCCAACACTTCGCAGGCTGACCCGGCCCGGTGATTTCGCGCTCACCGCAACATCAGCGAAAGCAACGCAAATGATTTCGCACTCGACTCGGACAGCGGCGTGTCGCGACCAGTGCGAAATCATTTGCGCCCTTGGGCTACGACGTGTGGTGGACGTCGGCGAGAGCGTAGACCGGGGTGTCGAGGCCCTCGAGGCGCGCCTTCAGCTGGAGCGCGAGGAACTGCGAGTAGTGCCGCGACTGGTGGAGGTTGCCGCCGTGCATCCACAGGTTCGGCACCTGCGTCGGCTTCCACATGTTGCGCTGCTCGCCCTCCCACGGCCCGGGGTCCTTGGTGGTGTCGGAGCCCAGGCCCCAGCACTTGCCGAGCCGGTCGGCGGTGTCGGCGTCGATCAGGTCGGCGACCCAGCCGTTCATCGAGTTGTAGCCGGTGGCGAACACGACCACGTCGGCCGGCAGCTCGGTGCCGTCGTCGAGGACCACGGCGTCCTCGGTCAGGTGGGTCACCTGGCCGTGGACGAGCTTCACCTCGCCGTTGGCCACCAGCTCGGCGGCGCCCACGTCGATGTAGTAGCCCGAGCCACGCCGCAGGTACTTCATGAACAGGCCCGACTCGTCGGCACCGAAGTCCAGCCAGAACCCGGCCTTCTCGAGCCGGTCGTAGAAGTCCTTGTCGCGTTCCTTCATCTGGTCGTAGAGCGGGATCTGGAAGGTGTGCAGGATCCGGTAGGGCAGCGACGCGAAGATCATGTCGGCCTTCTCGGTCGTGACACCGCCCGCCACCGCCTCCTCGGAGTAGAGCGCGCCCAGGCCGATCTCCATGAGACTGTCGCTCTTGACGATGTGCGTCGAGGAGCGCTGCACCATCGTCACGTCGGCGTCGTTCTCCCACAGCGCCCCGCAGATGTCGAAGGCGGAGTTGTTGCTGCCGATCACGACCGCCTTCTTGCCTGCGTACGCATCGGGGCCGGGGTGCCGCGAGGAGTGGTGGACGTCGCCCTTGAAGACGTCCATGCCGGCGACCTCGGGCATCCGCGCCTTGCCCGACATCCCGGTGGCGAAGACCAGCTGCGTGGGCTTCAGCGTCAGCGGCTTGCCCTCACGCTCGATCTCGACGGTCCACTCGCCGGCCTCCTCCGACCAGCGCGCGGACTTCGCCTCGGTGTTCGACCAGTAGGGCACCTCCATCACCTTGACGTAGGACTCCAGCCAGTCGCCGATCTTGTCCTTGGGCGCGAAGACCGGCCAGTTCTCGGGGAACTTGATGTACGGCAGGTGGTCGTACCAGACCGGGTCGTGCAGGCACAGCGACTTGTACCGGTTGCGCCACTGGTCCCCGGGTCGCGGGTGCTTGTCGATGATCAGGGCGGGTACGCCGAGCTGGCGCAGCCGAGCGCCCAGCGCGATGCCACCCTGGCCGCCGCCGATGACCAGCACGTAGGGCTGCGTGGTGGACCCGAGGCTCTCGGCCTCGGCCTGCCGCTGCTCCTTCCAGGTGGCCCGGTGCTTGTCGGCGCCGTGCTCGGCGCCCCGGGGACGTCGGTCACGCTTGGGCTCCTCGTGCCCCTTGAGCTCGTCGAGGGTGGTCAGGAAGGTGAACGCCTTGTCCTGCCCGTCCTCGACCACCAGCCGCACCAGACCGGTGCCACGGCCCACCGCGGTCTCGAAGGCGAACCACGCCGTGACCACGCCGTCGTCCTCGGTGGGCGGCTCGGTCGTGCGGAACCCCGACGGGTCGGTCTGCTCGAGCGTGGCGCTCAGCAGGTCGGCCACACCGGCCGGGTTCTCCACGGTCGTGATGTTCCAGGTGAAGGACACCAGGTCACGCCAGAAGCTCTCCGTGGCGAAGCGGCCGGCAGCCTTCTCGACGTCGCGAGCCTTCAACGCAGTCTCGAAGGACGCCAGCCAGGCGTCGGCGCGGCCCTGGGCCGAGGACGGGTCGGCGGTCTCCGCGGGTCGTTCCATGGTGTCGGTCATCGAGGACGCTCCTTCGCAGCGGGCGGTCGGCCGGCGGCTCGGGTGAGCGGCGGGCTCGGTGGTGCGTGTGGCGTCGGTCACGCCGGAGCCAGCAGACCGCGTCGTACGACGAGCGCGGAAGGGTTGCACGACGTTGCAACGCGACCCGGGCGGACTGTGGTGCCGGTCATACCCGGCGCCTAGGGTGACGGGGTGAGGACTCCGGCGTACGGCGCGGTGCAGCCTGGCACCGACCTGGGCGTCCACGCCCGCGCCCTCCGGCGGGTGCACGACGCCGTCCTCGGCGGCGCCAGCCCTCCGCTGGCGCCCCGCCCGCTGGTCGCCCGGTCGTGGACGCGCGTGATGCAGCTGGGTCTGGACCCCAACCGTGCCAACGCCCGAGACCCGCTCGGGCGGGCCGAGATCGAGCGGCGACGGCGCAGCTCGGCGCTCTCGCTGGTCATCGACGACGTGCGCGCCGTGCTCGGCAGCGTGGCCGACGCCTCGCGCTTCATCACCGTGGTCACCGACCCCGAGGGCGTCATCCTGTGGCGCGAGGGATCCGCGCGCGTCCTTCAGCAGGCCGACTCGTTGGGCTTCAGTGAGGGCGCTACCTGGACCGAGGACCACGTCGGCACGAACGCCATCGGGACCGCGCTGGCCGAGGCCGCGCCGGTGCAGCTGTTCTCGGCCGAGCACTTCGAGGAGGGGCAGATCCCGTGGTACTGCACGGCCGCTCCCCTGCACGACCCCCGCACCGGCGAGCTGCTCGGCGTCGTCGACGTCAGCGGGCCGGCGCTGACGCTGCACCCGGCGATCATCGCGCTGGTCGAGACTGCGGCGAAGCTCGCCGAGGCCCAGCTGTGGCGCCACCACCAGGAGCGGCTGGAGCGGCTGCGCCGGTCGGCCGAGCACGTGCTGGCCACCACGTCCGGCCCGCTGCTTCTCGTCGACGACCACGGCTGGGTCGCCCACCACGCCGGGGTGGCGGCCCGGGACCGGATCGCCGTACCGGACGCACGCCGGGCACTCGCCGTACCGGGGCTCGGGCTCTGCGTGCCCGAGAGGTTGTCGGAGGGATGGCTGGTGCGCCCGTCCCCCGGTGACGCCAGCGTGACCGCGACCCTCGACACGAGCGCCGACGAGGCCGTGCTCGAGGTCAGCTCCAGCGACGGCAGCTGGCGTACGCCGCTCTCGCCGCGGCACGCCGCGATCCTTCAGCACCTGTACGCCGCCGGGCGGACCGGACTGAGCGCCGCCGACCTCAGCCGCGCGCTGTTCGGCGACGAGGCCCACCAGGTGACGGTCCGCGCCGAGGTGAGCCGGTTGCGGCGTACGGTCGGCGCCCTGGTGGCGACCCGGCCCTACCGCATCGCCGGCGACGTCCAGTTCCGCTCACAAGATCGTTCATCCGGCAGTCCGCCCGGCGTGTCGTCCTGAATGAACGATCTCGTGCACGACCCCCCTCGCGGCTTCGGAGGCCTCGGTGGGGCGTGGCAGGATTCGCGGGTGGTCGGGAGCGAACGTGACGAGGTCGTCGGGGTGCGGTTTCGCGACGAGGACTGGTACGCCGAGGACCTGGCCGACCGGGTCTTCACCGACTGCACCTTCACCGATGTGGACCTGACCGAGGCGACCTCGAGTGGCGCGACGTTCACCGGCTGCCGCTTCGAGCACTCCAAGCTGAATGCCTCGCACCACACCGCAACGGCGTTCGTGGGCTGCGAGTTCGTCCGCACCAGCCTGTTCGACGCCGAGCTGGAGGGCTGCAAGCTGACGGGCAGCACGTTCGTGGACTGCACGCTGCGCCCGCTGACGGTGCGCGGCGGCCTCTGGCGGGCGGTCGGCCTGCGCGGAGCGCGCCTGACCAGGGTGAGCCTCGCGGGCGTGAACCTCGCCGAGAGCGACCTGACCGAGTCCGACCTGTCCGACGCCGACCTGAGCGGCTGCGACCTGACCGGCGCCCAGCTGCGGGGCGCCCGGCTGACCCGCACCGACCTGCGGCGCGCCACCCTCGACCGCTGCGACCTCGGCGCGGCCGAGATGCGCGAGACGCGGCTCGACCTCGCCGGGGCCGTCCTGCTGGCCGAGCACCTCGGCGCGAAGGTGGACACGTGAACCGCGTGCTCGTGGTCGACGGCGCCAATGTCGTCGGCGCCACCCCGGACGGCTGGTGGAAGGACCGCGCCGGCGCAGCCCGTCGCCTTCACGAGCGGCTGCTCGTCGCCGACACGGCGTACGACGAGGTGGTGCTGGTCCTGGAGGGCAAGGCCAAGGGTGGCGTGAAGGCCGGCCGCGACCTCCACGTCACGACCGTCCACGCCCGCAGGGACGGCGACAGCGCGATCGTCGGGGTGGTCAACGAAGGAGTGGCCCGCGGCGAGCAGGTCACCGTCATCACCGCCGACCGCGTGTTGCGTGGCGCCGTGGAGAACCTCGGCGCCAGCGCGATGAGCCCGTCCTGGCTGCTGGACATGTTGTGACAGCGACGCGAATCCTTCCCGGTGCCTTCGACCTGACAGGACGGGTGGCGCTGGTGACCGGCGCGGGCTCCCCCGACGGCATCGGGATGGCCGCTGCCCGTCTGCTCGGGGCCCTGGGGGCTGCCGTGGCCGTCGCGGCGACCACCGACCGGGCGCACGAGCGAGCCGCCGAGCTGGCGGAGGCCGGCGTGACCGCCGTCGGTCTCGTCGCCGACCTGACCGACGAGGACCAGGTGCGAGGGGCCGTGGCGGAGGCGACGCGCACCCTCGGGCCGCCGACCGTCCTGGTCAACAACGCGGGCATGACCAGCGTCTCGACTCCCGCTCTCGACACCGCCTCGACCGGAGGCACCGAGTCCGGCACGGTCACCGGCATGACCTACGCGCAGTGGCAGTCGGCGGTCGCCCGCAACCTGGACACCGCCTTCCTCGCCACCCGCGCGGTCCTGCCCGGCATGCAGGCCGCCGGCTGGGGACGTGTCGTCATGGTGTCGTCCGTGACCGGCCCGGTGATGTCGATGCGGGGCGAGGCGGCGTACGCCGCGGCCAAGGCCGGCATGCTCGGTCTCACCCGGTCGCTGGCCGTCGACTACGCCGCCGACGGCGTCACCGCCAACACGGTCGCCCCGGGTTGGATCGCGACCGGCAGCCAGACCGCTGACGAGGCTCACCAGGCAGCCGGTGCCCCGATCGGTCGGAGCGCCGACCCCGCCGAGGTCGCCGCCGCCATCGCGTTCCTGTGTTCCCCAGGCGCGTCCTACGTCACCGGCCAGTGCCTCGTTGTCGACGGCGGGAACTCGGTCGCCGAGGAACGCGCTTGACCACGGGTGGGCCGCCCACGGTGGTCGAGCAGGTTGCGCAGCAACCGTCGTCGAGACCCTGCCGACCTCACCAGGTCTCGACGACGCTCGCTGGCGCTCGCTGCTCGACCACCGGGTGAGCCCGCTGGTCGAGCAGGTTGCGCAGCAACCGTCGTCGAGACCCTGCCCCCTCGCAGGTCTCGACCCTGCCCCCTCACCAGGTCTCGACGACGCTCGCTGGCGCTCGCTGCTCGACCACCGGGGGGACGGTCTCGACGACGCTCGCTGGCGCTCGCTGCTCGACCACCGGAAGTAGGGCGGGTCTCGACGACGCTCGCTGGCGCTCGCTGCTCGACCACCGGGTGAGCGCCCACGCTGGTCGAGCAGGTTGCGCAGCAACCGTCGTCGAGACCCTGCCCCTCACCAGGTCTCGACCGCTCGCTGGCGCTCGCTGCTCGGACCAGGTCTCGACGACGCTCGCTGGCGCTCGCTGCTCGACCACCGGGGGGGACGGTCTCGACGACGGTCGCTACGCGACCTGCTCCTTGGATCGAGCCCGTCGAGATCGACCACCGGACTACGCCAGGTCGAGGCCTGGGTAGAGCGGGTGCTTGTCCAGCATCTCGGCCGAGGCGGCGTGCGTGCGCTCGACGACGCCGTCGGCGAGGGTGTACTTGGCCTTCGAGCCCGCACCGGCCGACGTGGTCGTCGGGGTGGTGGACGACAGCACGTCGACGACCAGCTCGGCGACCGTGTCGAACTCGTCGTGGCCGAAGCCGCGGGTGGTCAGCGCCGGGGTGCCGAAGCGGATGCCGGAGGTGTACCAGGCACCGTTCGGGTCGGCCGGGACCGAGTTGCGGTTGGTGACCACGCCCGCGTCGAGCAGCGCCGACTCCGCCTGCCGCCCGGTGAGCCCGTACGACGACACGTCGAGCAGCACGATGTGGTTGTCGGTGCCGCCGGTGACGAGCGTGGCGCCGCGGGAGCTGAAGCCCTCGGCCAGGGACTTGGCGTTGTCGGCGACCTTCTGGGCGTAGTCGCGGAAGCCCTGCTGCTTGGCCTCGGCGAACGCGACGGCCTTGGCGGCCATGACGTGCGACAGCGGGCCGCCCAGGACCATCGGACAGCCGCGGTCGACCGACGGCGCGAACTCCTCGGTGGCCAGCACGATCCCGCCGCGCGGTCCGCGCAGCGACTTGTGCGTCGTGGAGGTGACGACGTGGGCGTGCGGGACCGGGTCCTCGTCGCCGGTGAAGACCTTGCCGGCCACCAGCCCGGCGAAGTGGGCCATGTCGACCATGAGGGTGGCGCCGACCTCGTCGGCGATCTCGCGCATGGTCGCGAAGTTCACTCGCCGCGGGTAGGCGGAGTAGCCGGCCACCAGGATCAGGGGCTTGAACTCCTTCGCCGCCGCCCGGACGCGGTCGTAGTCGAGCAGCCCGGTCTCCGGGTCGGTGCCGTAGGAGCGCTGGTGGAACATCTTGCCGCTGATGTTCGGGCGGAAGCCGTGGGTGAGGTGGCCACCGGCGTCGAGGCTCATGCCGAGCATGCGCTGGTTGCCGAATTCGTGACGCAGCGCCTCCCAGTCGGCCTCGGAGAGCTCGTTGACGTTCTTGACCTGGTGCTTCTCCAGCGCCGGCGACTCGATGCGTTGGGCCAGGATCGACCAGAAGGCGACCAGGTTGGCGTCGATGCCCGAGTGCGGCTGGACGTAGGCGTACTCCGCCCCGAACAGCTCCTTGGCGTGCTCGGCGGCGATCGACTCCACGGTGTCGACGTTCTGGCAGCCGGCGTAGAAACGGTGGCCGACCGTGCCCTCGGCGTACTTGTCGGACAACCAGGTGCCCATGGTGAGCAGCACGGCCGGCGAGGCGTAGTTCTCGCTGGCGATCAGCTTGAGCGAGGCGCGCTGGTCGGCGAGCTCGGCGCGGGTCGCCTCGGCGATGCGCGGCTCGATCGAGGCGATCACCTCGAGGGCCGACGCGTACGCCGTGCTGGTGGCCTTCGCGACCGGCTCGGAGCCGGCAGCGAGGACGGTGTCCGGCGTACCGGAGGCGTCGAGGGACGGGGACTCAGGGCTGCTGGCGACCATGGCAGGAGCCTAGACCCTGGCGCCGACGGACCTCGGACCGCTCATCACCGCCATATCAGATGGCGGACACCCGTCTCACTGAGCGAGACGTTCATTTGTCCGGACCCGGTTTCGGCCGCGACAATCGATCTCGTGATCAGTTCGGCGACCGCCCTGCGCCTCGTGGTACGACGCCACGTGGACTTCGGGCGCACCCGTTCGATGATCTGTATGTCGGTCTGACCCGTCCCGTTGCTCACCCACCAGCACCCGGGCACCGCGGTCGCCGACGCACCCCCGACACCGTCGTCGGTCCGTCCGCGCTCGTGCCCGGCCCCCGAGAGCCCGCACAGAGGAAGACCATGACGACCGCTCCCGCACCGTCCCCCAGCGACTCCGTCGAGTCCGCCGGCGCACGCGCGCCCCGCGCGGCACGTCCCCGCACGCGCAAGGGTGAGGGCCAGTGGGCCCTGGGCTACCGCGAGCCGCTCAACAAGAACGAGCAGACGAAGAAGGACGACGCGCCCCTCAACGTGCGGGCCCGGATCGAGAACATCTACGCCCACCGCGGCTTCGCCTCGATCGACCCCGGCGACCTCCGGGGGCGCTTCCGCTGGCTCGGGCTCTACACCCAGCGCGCGCCCGGCTTCGACGGCGGCAAGACCGCGACGCTGGAGGAGCACGAGCTCGACGACGAGTACTTCATGATGCGCGTCCGCAGCGACGGCGCCCTCCTCGGGCCCGAGCAGCTGCGCGCCCTCGGCGAGGTGTCGACGTCGTACGCCCGCGGCACCGCGGACGTCACCGACCGTCAGAACATCCAGTACCACTGGATCCGCGTCGAGGACGTCCCCGCCATCTGGCAGCGCCTCGAGGGCGTCGGCCTCAGCACCACCGAGGCCTGCGGCGACTCCCCGCGCCCCTTCCTCGGCTCCCCGGTCGCCGGCGTCGCCAAGGACGAGATCATCGACGCCTCCCCCGCGCTGGAGGAGATCAAGCGGCGCTTCATCGGCGACCCGGCGTACGCCAACCTGCCGCGCAAGTTCAAGACCTCCGCGACCGGGCACCCCAGCCTCGACACCGCGCCCGAGGTCAACGACGTCAGCTTCGTCGGTGTCGTCCACCCCGAGCACGGCCCCGGCTTCGACCTGTGGGTCGGCGGTGGGCTGTCGACCAACCCGATGCTGGCCAAGAAGCTCGGCGTCTGGATCCCCCTCGAGGACGTCGCCGACGTCTGGGAGGGCGTGGTCGGCATCTTCCGCGACTACGGCTACCGCCGGCTGCGCAGCCGCGCCCGCCTGAAGTTCCTCGTCGCCGACTGGGGCGTCGAGAAGTTCCGCGACGTGCTCCAGAGCGAGCGCTACCTCGGCCGCGAGCTGCCCGACTGCGAGTCGCCGGTCGCCACGGGCCCGAGCGGCGACCACATCGGCGTCCACGAGCAGAAGGACGGCAAGCTGTACGTCGGTGTCGCCCCCGTCGTGGGTCGCGTCAACGGCGCGATCCTCTCCGGCCTCGGCGACCTCGTCGAGCAGTACGGCGCCACGGGCGCCCGGCTGACCGCGCACCAGAAGATCGTCGTCCTCGGCGTCGACCCCGCGCGCGTCGAGGACCTGGTGGCGGACCTGTCCGCGATCGGTCTCGAGGCCCGGCCCAGCCAGTGGCGACGCAACACGATGGCCTGCACCGGCATCGAGTTCTGCAAGCTGGCCATCGTCGACACCAAGCAGCGCGCCGCCGACCTCGTCTCCGAGCTCGAGCGCCGCTTCCCCGACCTGGACACCCCCATCAGCGTCAACGTCAACGGCTGCCCGAACGCCTGCGCGCGCACCCAGGTCGCCGACATCGGCCTCAAGGGCCAGCTCGTGATGTCCGACGGCGAGCAGGTCGAGGGGTTCCAGGTCCACCTCGGTGGCGGCCTGGGGCTGCTGGCCGAGCAGGGCACGCCCTTCGGGCGCAAGCTCCGCGCCCACAAGGTCACCAGTGCCGGGCTCGACGACTACGTGAGCGCGGTCGTCACCGCCTACCTGGAGGACCGCAAGGACGGTGAGGCCTTCGCCGACTGGGTCGCCCGCGCCGACGAGACCCTCCTGCGCGGCGAGCAGCGCGAGCCCGCGAGCGTCTCATGAGCGCCCGCATGACCCCGTTCCACTGCCCCTACTGCGGCGAGGAGAACCTCTGGCCGCACGAGGGCGACAGCACGGCGTCCGGCGACCAGCCCGCGGGCGGTCACGGCGCGTGGGAATGCCGGTCGTGCATGCGCGCGTTCAAGGTGTCGTTCCTCGGGATCCTCCGTCGCACGGCGTCGTCGGGGGACCACTCCCCCGACCCGACGTCCGAACGGAAGGTCGAGTCATGACCGCCGCCACCGCCTCCCGGGCGTTCCGCGCCCGCGGCACCGACACCGAGGGCCGCTCCGAGTCCGAGCTGCGCGACCTGGTGCGCATCGCCGGCGCCGAGCTCGAGCTCGCCCCGGCCGAGGACATCATCGAGTGGGCCGTGGCGACCTTCGGGTCCCGCTTCTGCATCACCTCCTCCATGGGTGACGCCGTGCTGGCCCACCTCGCCTCGACGGTCGCCCCCGGGGTCGACGTGGTGTTCCTCGACACCGGCTACCACTTCGCCGAGACGGTCGGCACCCGCGACGCGGTGGCCGCCACGCTCGACGTGAAGCTGCTCTCGATCACCCCGAAGCAGACGGTGGCCGAGCAGGACGCCGAGCACGGCAAGGACCTCTTCGCCCGCGACCCCGACCTGTGCTGCGCGCTGCGCAAGGTGCAGCCGCTCAACGAGTCGCTGAGCCACTACGACGCCTGGGCGACCGGCCTGCGCCGGGCCGAGACCCGCAACCGGGTGATCGCGCCCGTCATCGGCTGGGACGCCAAGAAGGGCAAGGTCAAGGTCTCCCCGCTCGCCCGCTGGGACGACTCCCAGGTGAAGACCTACATCGCCGAGCACGGCGTGCTCGTCAACCCCCTGCAGTACGACGGCTACCCCTCGATCGGCTGCGCCCCCTGCACCCGTCGTGTCTCCCCCGGCGAGGACCCGCGCGCGGGCCGCTGGTCCGGCACGGGCAAGACCGAGTGCGGGATCCACGTCTGACCCGACCCACCCCCGCGGCAACGCCGCCGACGGGAGCACCACCACCCAGAGCAGCACCCAGCAGCACCCGGCCCGGCCGGGACAGAACGGACAGGAGGCTGAGCCCATGACCGCACCGGCCCTGGTGGCTCTCGCCCATGGCAGCCGCGACCCCCGATCCGCCGCCACCGTGCGCGACCTCGTCCGCGAGGTGCGCTCGTTGCGCCCCGACCTCCGCATCGAGGCGGCGTTCCTGGAGCTGTCCAAGCCCGAGTTCGGCACCGTCGTCGACCGGCTGGTGAAGGCCGGCCACGACGAGATCGTGGTCGTGCCGCTGCTGCTCAGCGAGGCCTACCACGCGAAGATCGACGTACCCAGCGTCGTGGCGGCCGCCGCTGCGCGCCACGAGGGCCTGCAGATCCGCACCACGAACGTGCTCGGCCTGGAGACCTCGTTCCTCGGGGTGCTCGACCGTCGGCTGCGCGAGGCGCTGGCCGTCTCGCGCGTCCGCGAGCTCGACGCGCTCGTCCTGGCCGCCGCCGGCACCTCCGACGCGCTGGCGACCCAGTCGATCAACCGGCTGGCCCGTGTGTGGGGCGCGCAGCACCGGCTGCCCGTGATCACCGCCTTCGCCTCCGCGACCCCGCCGGCCGCCGGCGAGGCCGTCCGCCTCTTCCGCGCGCAGGGCCGGCGCCACATCGCCGTGGGCTCGCTGTTCCTCGCCCCGGGCTTCCTGCACGACCGGGTCACCGAGCTGTCCTTCGAGGCCGGGGCGGTCGCCGTGTCACAGCCGTTCGGGGCCGACGAGGAGGTCGCCCGCACCGTCCTCGCCCGCTACGCGGTCGGCGCCGTCGAGCTCGTCCCGGTCTGACGGTCTCCGACGGTCCGACGGTTTCCCACGGTATGTAGGCGACCTGGCACTCCCCATGACGTCCGCGCCATGGGGAGTGCCAGGTTTCCGTGGGGAGTACGCCGCCTCCCGCGCCGGGGTCACGCCGTCGGCGGATGGTGCCATCCACTTCGCGCAGCCCTACGTCGGCGGACTAGGCTCGACCCCATGAGCCAGCACTTCGATGTCCTCGTCCTCGGCGCCGGGCCCGGTGGCTACGTCGCTGCCATCCGCGCCTCGCAGCTCGGCCTGAAGGTCGGCGTCATCGAGAAGAAGTACTGGGGCGGTGTCTGCCTCAACGTGGGCTGCATCCCCAGCAAGGCGCTGCTGCGCAACGCCGAGCTGTCCCACCTCCTCCAGCACGAGAAGAAGCTGTTCGGCATCGAGGGCGACGCCACCATGTCGTACGGCGTCACGCACGCCCGGAGCCGCAAGGTCTCCGACGGCATCGTCAGGGGCGTGCACTACCTGATGAAGAAGAACAAGATCACCGAGATCGACGGCTGGGGCACCTTCGTCGACGCCACGACGATCTCGGTCGACGACGGCGAGGGCAACACCGAGGAGATCACCGGCGACACGATCATCATCGCCACCGGTGCCACCACCCGGCTGATCCCGGGCACCGAGCTCTCCGAGCGCGTGGTGACCTACGAGGAGCAGATCCTCGACGAGGAGCTGCCCGGCAGCATCGTGATCGCCGGCTCCGGCGCCATCGGCGTCGAGTTCGCCTACGTCATGAAGAACTTCGGCGTCGACGTCACCATCGTGGAGTTCCTCGACCGCATGGTCCCGACCGAGGACGAGGAGGTGTCGAAGGAGCTGGCCAAGCACTACAAGAAGCTCGGCGTGAAGGTCCTCACCGGCACCAAGGTCGAGTCCATCGACGACTCCGGCGACAAGGTGAAGGTGACCGTCTCCAAGGACGGCAAGGAGGAGGTCATCGAGACCGACAAGGTCCTCCAGGCCATCGGGTTCGCACCGCGCCTCGACGGCTACGGCCTCGACAAGACCGGCGTGGAGACCACCGAGCGCGGCGCCATCGCGGTCGACGAGCGCGGTCGCACCAGCGTCGAGAACGTCTACGCCATCGGCGACGTGACCGGCAAGCTCATGCTGGCCCACACGGCCGAGGCCATGGGTGTGGTCGCGGCCGAGACGATCGCAGGCGCGGAGACCGTCGAGATCGACTTCGACATGATCCCGCGGGCGACGTTCTGCCAGCCGCAGATCGCCTCCTTCGGCTACAGCGAGAAGCAGGCCAAGGAGAAGGGGTACGACGTCAAGGTCGCCAAGTTCCCGTTCTCGGCCAACGGCAAGGCCCAGGGGCTCGGGGACGGAGGCGGCTTCGTGAAGATCGTGGCCGACGCGACGTACAACGAGATCGTGGGCGCCCACCTGATCGGCCCCGACGTCACCGAGCTGCTGCCGGCCCTGACGCTGGCGCAGAAGTGGGACCTCACGGCTGACGAGGTCGCTCGCAACGTCTTCGCCCACCCGACGCTCTCCGAGGCCGTCAAGGAAGCCGTCGAGGGCATCGCCGGCCACATGATCAACCTCTGACCCGACGCGCCGTGCCGGTCAGGTGGGGATGAGCTGCTCCGAGACGGCGGTGCCGTCCACGACGAGCACGGCCTTCCACACCGGCCACTCGGCGGCGACGCCGACGATCTCGGCGGGGAAGCGCGCGGTCACGTGGTCGTCCTCGACGGTGGCGTCGGTGCGGACCTCCCGCTGACGGCCGTCGGCAGCGACGAACTGGCGTACGTCGCCCCCGGGTCCGCCGGTGCGTTCGTGGCACAGCACGACCCGCTCCGATGCGTCCTCGTTCTCGACCGTCACCACCCACGACACGGTCGTGGCGTCGAGAGTGCCCTCCCAGGTGATGTCGAAGACGACGATGCCGCCGCCGACGGTGCGCCCGCACTCGCGGATCCGGGCCTGGCCGGACCCGTCCGTGCCGTGGTCCGTCGTGCTTCCCGGGTCGTCAGCCGCCATGGGGTCACGCTATCCCCGGGGCGCGCCCCCGAGCGTCGCCTCAGCGGGGTGTCGCCGTGACGACCACGTTCGACAGGTAGCGCTCGCCGTCCCAGTCCTCGCAGGTCACGACGACGAGCCGGCCCGGCGCCTCCTGGCTGAAGAGCCGGTCCGCCTGCTGGGTGACGGCACCCTTGCCGAAGACCTCGACGTCGCTGACCCGGTAGTCGACCTCCCCGCGCCGGGTGGTCACGACGATGGCGTCACCGACCTCCAGGGTCTCCAGCTGGTCCAGGGCCCCCTCACCGGCGTGCACCGTATGGCCCGTGACGAGGGCGCTGCCCCGACGGGCACCGGGCTCGGCACCCTCCGACCACCACCCCAGGGTCTGGGCGTCGCGGGGCGGCACGAGCACGTCGCCGTCGGTCCGCACCGCGACCACCGGAGCGTCGACGCCGAGAGCGGGGACCGTCAGCCGGCGCGGCGCCCCGGGCGTGGTCCGGCCGGCGGGCGGCTCGGGCAGCTCCACGGCCTCGGCCGCGGTCTCCGCGACGGCGCCCGGGTCGACCACAGCGACGGCCTCCGTCAGGGCTGCCTCCTGGGCGTCGTCGGACTGGCCGAACCACAGGTAGCCACCGCCGCCGAGGAGCACCAGGCCCGCGACCGCGGGCACGAGACCGCGGTCCCGGTGTCGGGGTCCGCGGTCTCGCCCGTGAGCTGGGTCAGCCATGCGCCCGGGCACGGCGTGCGTACCAGAGCAGACCGCCTCCGACAGCGGCGACCAGGAGCCCGATGAGGGAGCCGCGCGCGATGTCGCTGCCGGTCGCGCCCGCGTCGACCGAGGTCGGGGTGTCGCTCTCACCGCTGGTGGTGACGTCCTGCGACACCCCGGACCGCGACGCGGTGCCGTCCGTGCTGTCGGCGTCCCCAGCGTCGCCGGCTCCCGAGGCCGAGCCGCTGGCGCTGCCGAGCTCCTCGGAGCCGTCGGACGGCCCCTCGAGGGAGCTGCTCCCCTCCCCCTCGGCCGAGGAGCTCGAGGAGCTCGAGCCCTCGCAGTCCTCGACCCAGAAGACCTTGTGCTTGACGTCGGAGCCGTTGCTGCGCGGGGTGCTGACGGTGAGCTTGACGTGGTAGCCCTGCTGCGGGTGCGGCTCCCCGTCGAAGGAGAGGGTGTAGGCCTGCACGCCGTCCGGGTCCTGCCCGGCGCCGGAGGCCGGGTCCTCGCCGACGAAGACCTCGCCGGGCCCGTTGACGCCCAGGCCCACGTCGCCGGTCGGCGCCTGCATGGCGAAGGAGACCTGCGAGACCACGTCCGCGCCCTCGTCGAAGCCGTACCACTCGACCTGGAAGTCGCAGCCGGGGTGCGGGGAGTTGTTCGGGATGCCGTCCATCTCGCCCAGCGGCGCGATCTTGACCGTGCCGTTGTTGCCGGGGGGCGAGCCCTTGGCCGAACCGCCCGCGTCGGTGCCGCCGGAGCCGCCGGAGCCCCCCGTGTCTCCGGAGCCCCCGGAGCCGGCGGAGCCGGACCCACCGGGCGTGCCCTGCGAGCCTCGGCCTGCCGACGGCTTCGGGCCGTTGTCGTGACCCTTCGCCTTCGCCTTGCCCTGGGGCTCGTCGGCCTGCGGAGCCGCGTTGCTGCTGGGCCCGTTCGGCTTGCCGTTGCCCTGGTTGCCCGGAGCAGCGACGGCCGTGCCCGCCGCGCCGCTGAGGGCCACGAGGGCGAGAGCGCTGGTGGCGGCCACCCGCCGCACCGTGGGAGTGGTGGAAGCGTGCATGAGAATCCCCTCGACCGACCGAGCGGGCGGACCCCCTGTGGCCGCCCGTAGACCCCCATACTTCTCATATCGGACACACTTGAAACACGCCGTGTCACTCGTGGTCTCAGCGCACCAGCACGCGCACCAGCCGCTCGAGCTCCTCTGCGGGGTCGAGGGCCGTGCCGCCATGGATCGGCCCCGGTCGCACGACGGTGCTGCGCGCCGCGCTGAGGAAGCCGAAGCGGGCGCCGAGCACCGTGCCGCCGGAGCGGTCGTCGCGGACGAGGGCCGGCACGTGCGCCTCGCCGCGGCACACCGCCGCAGCGGCAGCCAGCGCGTCCCGCACGGCCCCGACGTCGAGGGTCGGCGCGAGCGCTGCGACCCGCGCCTCGTCGACGTGCCCCGCGCAGTCGAGGAACCCCTCGTCCTCGCAGTAGAGCACCACCCCGACGTTCACGAACTCCTCGCGGTCGGCGCGCGGGACGCACCGCAGCACGACGTACTGGTAGCCGTGGCGCGCTCCGGCGTCCGAGGTCTCGGCGCTCATCGTCCCTCCCCCAGCCAGGCGCGACCGCCGTCGAGCCGGGCACGCAGGAAGGCGACGTACGCCGTCCGTACGTCGTCGGGGCCGGCGCCGGGGACCGGGCCCAGCCACTCCTCGGGGACCAGGGCGACCACGTCGCGCAGCAGGTCCTCGGTGACCAGCGGTGAGAGCTCGGCGTCGGCGGCCGCGAGCCCGGCGACGTGGCGCACCAGGACGTGGTCGTCGAGGCGGTAGGGCTGGGCGGCGAACCGCTCGGGTGACGTGAGGCCGCCGGCCCACGAGTGGTGGAAGTACAACGCTGCGCCGTGGTCGATGGCCCACAGCCGCCGGTGCCAGACCAGCAGGTTGGGGTTGCGCCACGAGCGGTCGACGTTGGCGGTCAGCGCGTCGAGCCACAGGATGCGGGCCGCCTCGACCGGGTCCGGCTCGGTGCCGGCGTCGTAGCCGAACGCCCCGGGCAGGAAGTCGATGCCGAGGTTCAGCCCGAGGCTGGCGGAGAGCAGGTCCTGGACCTCCTCGTCGGCCTCGTAGCGGGCGATCGGCGCCTCGAGCCCCAGCGCCACCAGCTCGGGGGTGCGGATGCCGAGGGCTCGGGCCAGCTCACCCACGACGACCTCCGCCACGAGGACACGCGGGCCCTGGCCGGCGCCCCGGAACTTGCAGACGTAGGTGCCCAGGTCGTCGGCCTCGACGATGCCCGGCAGCGAGCCGCCCTCCCGCAGCGGGACGACGTACCGGGTGGCGCGGACGCGCCGCAACGTGCTCACGGCCCCGACCCTCTCACGGGCCGACGTCGGTGACGGGTGCCTCGGGGTCCTGGACGTGTGGGTGTGCCTGCCTAGACTCGTGGGCACCCGTCATGCGGACGTGGGCGAGCTCGGTCGTCGACGTTCCCACCCGAGGAGGCCTGGACCATGACGAGCACGATCTCCCGCCCACCGTCCGCTCCCGGCTCGTCCTGGGACGCCGACTCCCTGCGCACCCGCTTCGACGAGGTCCGCGGGCACACCGAGGCCCTGGCGGCTCCTCTGAGCCCCGAGGACCAGACGGTGCAGTCGATGGCCGACGTCTCCCCCACCAAGTGGCACCGCGCCCACGTCACGTGGTTCTTCGAGACGTTCCTGCTCGCCGAGCAGGAGCCCGACTTCGCGCCGTTCGAGGACCGCTACTGGTTCCTCTTCAACAGCTACTACGAGGCGCTCGGGCCGCGCTACGCCCGGGCACAGCGCGGAGCGGTCAGCCGGCCCGGCGCCCACGACGTGGGCCTCTACCGCGGCAACGTCGACGACCGCGTGCGCGACCTGCTCGCCCGCGTCGACGACGGCACGCTCGAGCGCATCGCGCAGACCGTCGAGCTCGGCTTCCACCACGAGCAGCAGCACCAGGAGCTGCTGCTCATGGACATCAAGCACGTGCTGTCGCTCAACCCCCTCCAACCGGTGTACGCCGGACGGCCCAGCGCCACGTGCGCGACCGACGAGCTGGGTTGGGTCGACGTCGAGGGCGGGCTGGTCGAGGTGGGCCACCGCGGTGCCGGGTTCTCCTTCGACAACGAGCTGCCACCCCATCGCACCTGGCTCGAGCCCTACCGGCTGGCGGACCGGCTGGTCACCAACGGTGAGTGGCTGGACTTCATGACCGACGGCGGCTACCGCCGCGCCGACCTGTGGCTCTCCGACGGCTGGGGCAGGGTCAACGGCGAGGGCTGGACCGCGCCGTTCTACTGGTCGGAGCAGAACGGCACCTGGTTCGAGCACACCCTCAACGGCACGTGGCCGGTGAACCCCGGTCTGCCGGTGAGCCACGTCAGCTACTACGAGGCCGACGCGTTCGCCACCTGGGCCGGCAAGCGGCTCCCGACAGAGGCCGAGTGGGAGCACGCCGTCCGCGAGGACGGGCAGGACCAGGCCGTCGTCGGCAACCTCGCCGACACCACCACGTTCCATCCCCGAGCCGCCACCACCTCGACGACGGGCCGCCTCAAGCAGGTGTACGGCGACTGCTGGGAGTGGACCTCGTCGGCCTATCTCCCCTACCCCGGCTTCCACCCCGCCGAGGGGGCCATCGGGGAGTACAACGGCAAGTTCATGAGCAACCAGATGGTGCTCCGTGGGGGCTGTGCCCTCACCCCGCCGGGCCACGCCCGTGCGACGTACCGCAACTTCTTCCCGCCGCCCGCCCGCTGGGCGCTGTCGGGGGTCCGCCTCGCCGACGGCGGCACGCCGTCGACCCCGGGTCGGCGGTGAGCGGCGCCCGGGCCGTGCGGCCGCCCACCGTCACGGTCCACCTCGACGCCGACTGGGCCTCGGCCGGTCTCGTCGAGGACGTACGTCGCGGTCTGGGCTCGCGTCCGCTGCGCCTCCCACCGAAGTGGCTCTACGACGACGAGGGTTCTCGTCTCTTCGACAAGATCACCCGGCTCGACGAGTACTACCCCACCGAGGCGGAGCGGGCGATCCTGCGCCTGCACGCTGACGCGATCGTGGCCGCCACGGACGCGACCACGCTGGTCGAGCTCGGCAGCGGCACCAGCGACAAGACGCGGTTGCTGCTCGACGCCTTCGACCGCGCCCACCGGCTCGAGCGCTTCGTCCCCGTCGACGTCGCGGAGCAGACGCTGCGCGACGCCGCGGACCAGGTCGCCCGGGAGTACCCCGGCGTCCAGGTCGACGCCCTCGTCGGGGACTTCACCGAGCACCTGCACCACCTGCGCGACGTGCACGACCAGGGTCACGCGGGTGACGAGCCCGACGCGTCCGTGGGAGCGACGCAGCTCGTGGCGTTCCTCGGCGGCACGATCGGGAACCTCTACGCCGAGGAGCGGGCCGCCTTCCTCAGCGCGCTGGCCGGCTCCCTGCAGCCCGGTGACTGGCTGCTGCTGGGGACGGACCTGGTCAAGAGCATCGACCGCCTCGTCGCGGCGTACGACGACGCCGCCGGGGTGACGGCGGAGTTCGTGACCAACGCGCTGCACGTGCTCAACCGCGAGCTGGATGCCGACTTCGACGTCGCGGCCTTCACCTACGTGCCGTTCTGGGACCCGGCCGCGGAGCGGATGGACCTCCGTCTGCGCTCCGACGTGGCGCAGACGGTGCACCTCCCGGGAGCGGACCTGGTGGTCGACCTCGCGGGCGGAGAGGAGGTCCGCGTCGAGATCTCGACCAAGTTCCGCCCCGCCCTCCTGCGCTCCGAGCTCGGCGCCGCAGGGTTCGACGTCGTCGAGATCTTCTCCGACCCCGCGGGCGACTTCGCCCTCACGCTGGCCCGCCTGGTCTGACGGTCGGGGCCGGCGGCGAGCTGCTCAGCCGGCGTCCCGCTGCTCGTCGGCCTTGCGCTGCTCGTCGGCGACGTCCTGGTGCGGGCGACGTCCGAGCCGACCGAGAGGGTCGATGGGGCCGAGGTCCGTCGGCTTGTGCTCCTCGACCCAGTGGTCGATGTCCTCCCACCAGCGGTAGAGCCAGTCGATCTGCGCGTCGCGCCCGGCCGGGATCTCCTCGCGCGGCACACGCCACCACCGAGTGATGATCTCCTTGTCCATCGGCAGCTCGCGCCACACGTCACCGACGGTCAGCACGTGGTCGAGGCCGGTGTGGGCCACCAGGAGCACGTCGGTGTCGGGCGAGGCCTCCAGCGCCGCGAGGAAGCCGCCCGGTCGCGGAGCCAGCACGTTGCGCATGCCCTCAGCACGGTCGGCCATCTGGTGGAAGCCGCGCTCGCGCAGCTTCTCGATGGCACGCTCGCGGCGCTGGGGCGTGAAGTTGCCGCCCTCCGGGAAGATCACGAAGGCGTCGTCGTCGTCGAGGTCGGTGGCGAGGTGGGCGATGTGCTCCTCGACGTCGTCGCCGGGGCCGCCGGAGATGAAGCGGTTCGGGATCCGGTTGAGCAACGTGTCGACCATCGGGTCCCAGGCGAGCGTGTCCTTGAGGACCACGCGAGGCTCGCGGTCGTACCAGTGCATCAGTGCGTACATCAGCACCAGCGAGTCACCGGGGCCGGCGTGCCGCGAGCACACGAGCAGCGGGGAGCCGGGATGCGCGTCCGGGGTGGGGCCCTGGGTGGTGACCTTGAGCCGCAGCACCCGACGCGCCTCCCGGAAGAGCGTGACGAGGTACCACCGCGCCAGGAGGTAGTGCCGGCGCTCGAACCACGCCGAGCGGATCCGCCAGCCACACCCGGACATCAGCCAGAGCACCAGCAGCGCCAGCAGCGCGGCGCTCTCGAGCACCAGCTGCACGGTCGCGATCCACAGCAGCCGGATCGGGCGCCAGCGCCCCTGGCTGAAGGGCGAGACCAGAACGGCGACCAGCAGCGACACCGGCAGCAGAGCCAGGAACACGACGGTGAGCGCGACCACCAGCACGGCTCCGACGGTGCGTCGGAGCAACCGGAACCACCACGACGCCGTCATGCCCCCACGCTAGGGCCTTCCCTGCGACGGCAGATCAGCAACGGGCTGGGTTGAGAGGCAGCAGCGGACAAAATGCATCAGATGCTGCCGAGTCAGCCTCACCCACGGGCTGCGAGACCTAGTCTGAGGCCATCATGACCGAGCACAGCGGCGCTGCTGCGCACGCGTGGCGGCCCTTCCTCTGGGTGTCCGCCGCGACCGTCGCGCTGTCGGCTGTCTTCGCCGTCGTGCTGGCCGGGCCGTCCTCCGCATCGGTCCGCGAGAGCGTGAGCACCCTCGGCTTCGTGGTCGGCGCCCTCGCCATCGTGGTCAGCGGTGGTCTGGCGGCGCGTCGCTGCGAGGGTAGGCGTCGCCACGCCTGGACCATCCTGGCGGGGGCAGCCGCCGTGGCGCTGGCGGGGAACATCTGGACGGCGCTCGTCGGCGGGGACCCCGTGCTCAACCCCTCGGTCGTCGGCGACGTCCTGGTGGGCCTGGCGCTCGTGATGACAGTCTTCGGCCTGCTCATGCTCTCCGACGCCCCGTCGCGCAGGGCACGCCTGATGGTGAGCTGGCTCGACGGCGTGGTCACCGCCTGCGCGGTCCTGATCATCGCGCTGGTCCTGGTGTTCTCACGTCTCGTGGCCGCCGAGGACATCGCCGGGCAGCCCAGCGTGCTGGTGTTCCCGCTCCTCGACGTCGCCGTGCTGACGGTCGCGTTCCTGCTCGTCGTGCGCAACCAGGGGGACCGTTCCTTCTACACGATGGTGAGCTGCGGCTTCGTGCTCTACTCCGTGGCCGACCTGGTGTTCGCGGTGCAGAACGCGCGCGGCACCTACGCGGTCGGTACGCCGCAGGACCTCATGTGGATCACGGCCTACCTCGTGCTGGCCGCGTCGGCGTGGCACCCGGCGGCCACGGGTCGCCGGGTGCCGGCTCCGCCGTCCCGCGCCGGGCTCGACGTCCAGGCCACGCTGCTGGTCTTCTCCCTGCTGGTGCTGGCCGCCGGTGTCCAGACGATGTTCGCCCACGGGCCGCTCACCCAGACGTTGACGGCCCTGTGGGTGCTGCTGGTCCTGGCCGTCGGCGTGCGGCAGGTGCTCCTCGTGGCCGACAACCAGACCCTGCGCGACAGCCTGGAACGTCGTGTCGCCGAGCAGACCGCCGACCTGCGGCGGATGAAGCGCCGCACGGAGGCGATGCTGACCTCGGTGGGCGACGGCATCTACGTCGTCGACCTGGAGAGCCGGATCACCTTCTCCACGCCGTCGACCCTGGCCGCCGTGGGCTACGAACCGGCAGAGCTGGCCGACGTGCGTGCTCACGACCTCCTGCACGTCGAGCCCGACGGCGGGGCGGACGAGGAGGGCACGCACGACGCGGCGAGCTGCTACATCACCCGCGCCATCACCGCCGGCGAGGTGGTCTCCTCGCGCGCCGACTGCTACCGCCGCGCGGACGGGACGACCTTCCCGGTCGAGGTGACCGCCAGCCCGCTGGTGGACGAGGAGGAGATCATCGGCGCCGTCGTCGTCTTCCGTGACGTCACGGAACGCCGTGAGGTCGACCGGATGAAGGACGAGTTCCTCTCGATCGTCAGCCACGAGCTCAGGACGCCGCTGACCTCCATCCGCGGCTCGCTCGGCATGCTCAGCAGCGGCGCCTTCGACGGCCTCCCCGCTCCC
The DNA here is from genome assembly GCA_963721555.1 of uncultured Actinomycetota bacterium. Taxonomy (GTDB): domain Bacteria; phylum Actinomycetota; class Actinomycetes; order Propionibacteriales; family Nocardioidaceae; genus Marmoricola_A. The sequence goes on from CAVRJU010000009.1 coordinate 1,550,266, forward strand.
GCCCTCCGGATGCTCAACATCGCCACGAGGAGCAGTGACCGGCTGATCCGGCTCATCAACGACATCCTCGACATCGAGCGCATCCGCTCCGGCAAGCTGCCGATGGCGCTCGAGCCGGTCGACGTCTCGCACCTCGTGGAGACGGTCGTGCGTGAGATGAGCGGCCTGGCCACCTCGGCCCAGGTGCGCCTGGACGTGCTGGAGTGCCCCGGGCAGGTGCTGGCGGACGCGGACCGGGTCGTGCAGACGCTGACCAACATCGTGGGCAACGCGGTCAAGTTCTCCCCCGCCGGCTCCACGGTGACGGTCGAGACGGTGGAGCGGGACGGGGAGGTGATCCTGCGGGTGCACGACCAGGGTCGCGGGGTGCCTGCAGCGATGCTGGAGGCCATCTTCGAGCCCTTCGAGCAGGTCGACTCCTCCGACTCGCGCGCCCAGGGCGGGACGGGTCTCGGGCTGGCGATCAGCCGCGGCATCGTCGACCGGCACGGCGGCCGCATCTGGGCGGAGTCCGAGCCGGGCGTCGGGACCACGGTGAGCTTCACCCTCCCCCTGGCACCGGTCGACCTCCCGGTGCCCGCGCCGGTGCGCGCCGCTCCGCCGGCGCACCCTGTCTAGACGCGAGCCTCTGCCTGCGGGCCTTTTGTCCTCGCCGGGCTTATTGCGCCATACGGTGACATCTCCCCCATAGCGCCCGAGATGGAGCCCCCGCCATGTCCGCAGCCCCTCAGCACGTCACGTCTCCGTCCACCGTCGTCTCGCAGTCCGCAGGCGCGGCCTCGTCGGCCGCACCCTCCGCAGCCGACCTGACGGCGCCCCCGCTGGCCGCGGTCCCGCAGCCCAGCGTCAGCACCTCGGTCCACGTCGTCACCCGTGTGGACGACGACACCGCCCAGCGCTACTGGGCCCTCTACCGGTCCACGTTCGGTCCGCTGGCGGTCGCCGCGGTCAACCGTCACCTCCTCACGGAGTCGGAGTTCATGGAGGTGATGGAGGACGAGCGCGTCGACAAGTACCTGGTCCGCGACGACCTCACCGGTGAGGCCCTGGCGATGTGCACCCTGACCAACCACCTCGAGACCGTGACCTGGGTCAGCGCGGAGTACTTCGCGCACCACTACCCCGAGCACGCTGCCCGCAACGGCGTGTACTACCTCGGCTTCTCCCTGGTGGGTGCCACCCGCCGCCGGGCGCAGCTCTTCACCCAGCTCATCACGCAGGTCAGCCGCACCCTGGTGGCTGAGAACGCCATGTGCGCCTACGACATCTGCCAGCACAACAACGAGACCATCGGTCTGGGGAACGCCGTCGGCGCGATGATCCAGAGCGTCGCGCCCATCGACGTACGCGCCGTGGACACCCAGACCTACTACGCCGCCGTGCCCGTGGCGAGCGTCGGCGCCGAGGTAATCCAACGGTTGCCCGGCCAAAGGATTACGGTATGACCTGAATCAGACGGGGGCCTGAGTCGGACGGGGGCCAGGCATGACCCGACGGGTGCTCGTCGTCGACGACGACGACGACGTCCGCGAGGTCACGATCCTCTCCCTCGAGGTGATCGGTGGCTACGAGGTCTTCGACGCCGACGGCGGGGTGACCGCGATCGAGCTGGCCCGGCTCCACCGGCCCGACCTCGTCCTGCTCGACGTGATGATGCCCGGGATGGACGGTCCGGCGACGTTCCGCGCCCTGCGCGCCGACCCCGAGACCGCGCACATCCCGGTGGTCCTGCTGACGGCCAAGGTGCCGGTGTCGCTGGACCAGGAGGAGAACAAGGGTCTGGCCGGGATCATCTCGAAGCCCTTCGACCCCCGCGCCCTGGTCGCCGAGATCGAGCGGATCCTCGGACCGGGAACGCCGTAGCGGCCGACGACGGCTTCTGGCCGCGCCGGGCAGCTGGGGCAGCTAGGGCAGCTCGGACTCGAGGTAGGCCCGTGAGGCGTCGTACGCGCGGTCGATGCGGTCGCGCACCGCCGCGAAGCTGCGGTAGGCCAGGATCGCGTCGTCCTTGGCCGAGCCGCCACCCGTGGGCAGCACGTACGCCGAGACGCCGTCGGGGAGCTCGGCCATCTCGCGGTGGAACCGGTGCCGCCGCGCGATCTCGAACGACACCCGCGCCACCTCCCACGGACGCCGCGGATTGGCCAGCGGTCGCTCGATGCGGCCGACCTGGAGCACGAAGACACGGTCCGCGCCCTGCTGGACCGCCCGTGCCACGGGGATCGAGTTCACGATGCCGCCGTCGAGGTAGTGCTCGGAGCCGACGCGCGCCGGGGCGAGCAGGCCCGGGACCGCGGCGGAGGCGACCACCGCGTCGACCACGCGGCCGGAGGTGAACCAGTGCTCGGCCGCCCGCTCGATGCTCGCGGCGCAGCACTGGAACGGGATCGAGAGGTCGGCGAAGGTCCGGTCGCCGAGCTCGGCATGGATGCGGCGGCGCAGGGGCTCGCTGGAGTGCAGGTGCGTGCCGGTGCGGACGGCTCGGCGCACCTGACGGATGACGCCGTCGGAGTAGATCTCACCGCCGGACGCCGTCTGCCACAGCTCGACCAGCCGCTCGACCACCTCCGGGCCCGGGTAGGCGGCCACCATCGCGCCGTTGAGCGCGCCGACACTCGTCCCGAGGATGACGTCGGGCCAGATGTCGGCCTCGATGAGGGCGCGCAGCATGCCGACCTCGGCGGCGCCCAGCACCCCGCCACCCCCGAGCACGAACGCCGTCGACATGCGCCCACGCTAGTGGTCACCCGGTCGGGGGCCGGTGATGCGCGGCCGCCCGCTCCGCTCGGATCACTCCACGATCGACAGCGCCGCGCGCGGACAGGCATCGACCGCCTGGCGCACCTGCGACTCGTTGCCGGGCGTCACCTCGTCGTCGAGGATCTCCAGGTAGTCGTTGTCGTCGAGCTCGAACGTGTCCGGTGCGAACGCCGTGCACAGGGCGTTGGCCTCGCACAGGTCGAAGTCGGCCTTGACCTTCATCGGGTTCCTCCTCCAGGGAGCTGCTGCATCTTGCGGTGGTCCCAGCTGGCTGTTCGTGTCGGGGTGACGAGGACGGCGACTCGCTTGTCGACCTGCGACTCGACGATGTCGCGGCCCAGGTCGCCGAGGTCCTGACCGCCGGCCATCGCGGTCACGACGGCACTCCCGATCTCACGGATCCGGTGCGGGTCGCGGACGATCTCGGCGGTGCCCTGCACGGACACGCCGGCCAGCTCGGCGTACTCCTCCCCGGTCTCGACCAGGCAGGTGATGCGGTCGTCCCGCTCGAGGTTCACCACCTTCTGCGAGGTGGCGTAGGTCCAGAAGGCGATGCGGCTCTCGTGCAGCACGTAGAACAGCGTCGTCAGGTGGGGCCAGCCGTGGGGGCCGTTGCTCGCGACCTGCACCTTGATCGAGCGGGCGAGGAACGCCCGGACCTCGTCGTCGTCCATCGCGATGGCGGCCCGGCCCGCGGAGGGAGACACCGGCTCAGCCCTCCGACGAGTGCCCGGGGAACAGGTGGGCCTCCGGATCGAGCACGACCGCGGCGTTGTTGACCGCGGTGGCGGCCTCGCCGAAGCCGACGGCGATGAGGCGGACCTTGCCGGGGTAGTCGGTGATGTCGCCCGCAGCGAACACCCGGGGCAGGTTGGTGCGGGTGGCGGAGTCGACGACGATGTGGCGCTTGTTGACCTCCAGGCCCCACTCCTGGATGGGCCCGAGGTCGGCGATGAAGCCGAGGGCGGCGACCACGGCCTGGCAGGGAAGGGTGCGCGTCTCGTGGGTCCGGACGTCCTCGACCTCGACGGCCTCCAATGCGTGCTCGCCCAGCAGGCGTGTCACGTGGGCGTTGGTGAGGATCTGGGTCTGTCCCGCCTCGACCTTGGCGACCGTGGCCTGGTGGGCGCGGAACCTCTCGCGGCGGTGCACCAGGGTGACCGAGGCGGCCACCGACTCCAGGGCCAGGGCCCAGTCGAAGGCGCTGTCGCCGCCGCCGACGATCACGACGTCCTTGCCGGCGTACTCCAGGAACGACGGCACGAAGAAGGCCACACCACCGTGGTCCCAGCCCTCGGCGGCCGGCAGCGCGCGTGGGGTGAACTTCCCGATGCCGGCGGTGATGATGACGGCGCCGGCGACCACGGTGGTGCCGTCGTCGAGGCCGACGCGGACCTCTCCGGCCGCCTCGTCGGGCTCCAGGGTGGCAGCGGTGCGGTCCAGCAGGTAGGTCGGCTTGGCTGTCGCCGCCTGCCCGACCAGCCCCTCGACCAGGGCCTTGCCCTTGACCACCGGGAACCCGGCGACGTCGAGGATGTCCTTCTCCGGGTACATCGCGGTGATCTGCCCGCCCAGCTCGGGCAACGAGTCGACCACGGCCACCGACAGCCCGCGGAAGCCCGCGTAGTAGGCGGCGTAGAGGCCGACCGGCCCGGCGCCGACGACGAGCACGTCGACCACGTGATGACCGACCTCGTTGCCGACCGGGTCCGCACCCGCGTCCGGGACCGCCCGCGGGGCCGTTCCCTCGGTCATCGCTGCCTCCTCGCCGGCCCGGGACGGCCGGCAGTCCAGTACCTGTTCACCTCCGGCCGGGTCGGCCGCTTCTTCCTACCACGGAGTGGCGGAGCACCGGGAGCACCGCGACCTCGTGGCGCGGGCTCAGCCGAACCGCGCCACGAGGGCTTCGCCGAGCTCCCGGCCGGACAGGTAGGCGCTCTCCACCTTGGCCGAGGGCGACCACGCGTCGCCGCAGCAGCCCAGGCCGTCCTCGGTCAGCAGGTGGGTGTCGTCGCGGGCCCCGGAGGGCTTGGCGAAGGTCCAGCGGTGGACCTGCGCGAGCCGCGGCTGCGGCAGCTCGAGCAGCGTGCAGAGCTCGGCCACGAGCGCGCTGCTGCGCCGCCGCGGGGTCGTCCAGGTGGGGCCGGGCGAAGTCAGGCGTGGAGTGCGCCACCAGGACCGACGCCCCGTCGCCGCGTCGCCGGCCGTCGTCGGCGATCCAGGACAGCGTCTCGCTGCCGTTGACGAAGACGCCGTCGTGGTCCCAGCGGCGCTCGTCCCAGACCGCGGTGAGCGCGAGGATCGGCTCGAACGGGTCGTCGAGCCGGGCCGCCACCTCGTCGAGCGCGGGCGTGAGGAGGCGGCGCGCCTGCGGATCGGGCATGGCGAGCACGACCGCCGGGACCTCGTCACCGTCGACCCGCAGCGTGCCGCCGGCCAGGTCGACCTCGGCCACCGCGCCGGTGCGGACCTCGAGACCCTCGGCCGCGTGCTCGACCAGGGAGCGCAGGCCCTGCGAGGCCCCCCAGCGCACCGGCCCCGGCTTGGCCTGCCAGCTGCCGTCGGCGTCGCGGACGTCGAAGGTGTCGGTCCAGGGGTGGGCGAGCCCGGCCGCCTGCCACCGGTCGACGACCGCGGCGAAGCGGTCGTCGGAGACCGTCAGGTACGACGCACCCAGGTCGACCCGGCGCCCCTCCACCCGCCGGCTGGCCATCCGGCCGCCCGGCGTGCGGCTGCGCTCTCGCAGGACGACCGGCAGGCCGGCGTCGGCCAGGGTCCGTGCACAGGTCACGCCGGACAGCCCTGCTCCCACCACGACGATCGGCTCCACGTCACTCCTCGCTGCGCGTCGGGCGGATGAGGGTCAGTGGCCGCGAGGGCCCGTGTGCTCGTCGCGCTCGGTGGGGGTCTGCGTCTTCGACGACATCAGGCTGGCGACGGTGGTGACGCCCAGGATGACGACGATGGCGCCGAGGGACACGAGCGTCGGGATCTCGGGCGCCCACTCGATGTGCTCGCCGCCGTTGATGAACGGCAGCTCGTTCTCGTGCATCGCGGTCAGGATGAGCTTGACGCCGATGAAGCTCAGCAGCACGGCCAGGCCGTAGCTGAGGTAGACCAGGCGCTCGAGGAGGTTGCCCAGCAGGAAGTAGAGCTGACGCAGGCCCATCAGCGCGAAGATGTTGGCCGTGAGCACGATGTAGGGCTCGCGGGTGAGGCCGAAGATGGCCGGGATGGAGTCGAGCGCGAAGAGCAGGTCGGTGGTGCCCAGCGCCACGATGACCGCGAACATCGGGGTGAACAGGAACTTGCCGTTGTCGCGCAGCCAGATCTTGCCGCCGCGGTACTCGTCGGTGTGGGGCAGCACGGTGCGCACCCACGTGACCAGACGGGCCTCCTGGTACTCGTCCTCGTCCTCAGGCCCCTCCTTGGCCAGCTTCGCGCCGGTGTAGATCAGGAAGGCTCCGAAGAGGTAGAACACCCAGCTGAAGTTGGCGATCACGGCCGCGCCGAGCGCGATGAAGATGCCGCGGAACACCAGGGCCAGGATGATGCCGATCAGCAGCGCCTCCTGCTGGTACTGCCGCGGCACCGCCAGCTTGTTCATGATGATGATGAAGATGAACAGGTTGTCGACCGAGAGTGAGTACTCGGTCAGCCAGCCGGCGTAGAACTGCGTGGCGTAGTCGCCCCCGGAGAAGTAGAGGACCCCCAGGCCGAACAGCAGCGCCATGCCGATGTAGGTGCTCAGCGCCACGATGAGCTCCCGCTTGGAGGGCTCGTGGGGACGGCGACCGACGATCAGGATGTCGACGGTGAAGATGACGACCGTGATGCCGATGGTGGTCCACCAGAGCCAGGTGGGAACGTTCATGAGGTCCTTCCGGGACGGTGCGCGGCGACGTGCCGAGTGGTGGGGAGCCGGGTCAGTCTCTCACTGTTCAGTCGAGACAGAACTCGTTGCCACCTCACCGAGCGCCGGCCTCGATCATCTGGCGGAGCTCGCGCTTGAGCTCGGAGATCTCGTCGCGCAGCCGGGCGGCCAGCTCGAACTGCAGCTCGGCGGCGGCCGAGTGCATCTGGTCGGTGAGCTGCTGGACGAGGTCGGCCAGGTCGCCCGACGGCATGCCCGCGATGTCGTCCTTGCGGGCCGTCGAGGCCAGGTTGGGCACCGGCGCCTTCTTCGACTTGGTGTCGAGGTGCTGCCAGGTCTGCAGCAGCTGCTCGGTCGACTCGTCCTCGCGGGCCAGCATCTCGGTGATGTCGGCGATCTTCTTGCGCAGGGGCTGGGGGTCCACGCCGTGCAGCGTGTTGTAGGCGACCTGCTTCTCACGGCGCCGGTTGGTCTCCTCGATGGCGTTCTCCATCGACGGGGTGACCTTGTCGGCGTACATGATGACCTGGCCGGACACGTTGCGCGCGGCGCGGCCGATGGTCTGGATCAGCGACTTGTCCGAGCGGAGGAAGCCCTCCTTGTCGGCGTCGAGGATCGCCACCAGCGACACCTCGGGCAGGTCGAGGCCCTCGCGGAGCAGGTTGATGCCGACGAGGACGTCGTACTCCCCCAGCCGCAGCTCGCGCAGCAGCTCGATGCGGCGCAGGGTGTCGACCTCGCTGTGGAGGTAGCGGGTGCGGATGCCGGCCTCGAGCAGGTAGTCGGTCAGGTCCTCCGACATCTTCTTGGTCAGCGTCGTGACGAGGACGCGCTCGTTCCTCTCGGTGCGGTCGCGGATCTGGCCGATGAGGTCGTCGATCTGGCCCTTGGTGCTCTTGACGATGACCTCGGGGTCGATCAGGCCGGTGGGGCGGATGATCTGCTCGACGACGTTGCCCACGCCGCCGACCTTGTCGAGCTCGTAGTTGCCCGGCGTCGCGGACAGGTAGATCGTCTGCCCGATGCGCTCGAGGAACTCCTCCCAGCGCAGCGGCCGGTTGTCCATCGCGCTCGGCAGCCGGAAGCCGTGGTCGACGAGGTTGCGCTTGCGCGACATGTCGCCCTCGTACATGCCGCCGATCTGCGGCACCGCGACGTGCGACTCGTCGACGACGAGCAGGAAGTCCTCGGGGAAGTAGTCGAGCAGCGTGTTCGGGGCCGAGCCGCGGGTGCGGCCGTCCATGTGCATCGAGTAGTTCTCGATGCCGGCGCAGGACCCGACCTGGCGCATCATCTCGACGTCGTACGTCGTGCGCATCCTCAGTCGCTGCGCCTCGAGCAGCTTGCCCTGCTTCTCGAACTCGGCGAGCCGGTCCTCCAGCTCGAGCTCGATGCCCTTGATCGCCCGCTCCATGCGCTCCGGGCCGGCGACGTAGTGGGTGGCGGGGAAGACGTACAGCTCGGTGTCCTCGGTCAGCACCTCGCCGGTGACCGGGTGCAGCGACATGAGCTTCTCGATCTCGTCGCCGAACATCTCGATCCGGACCGGGTGCTCCTCGTAGACCGGGAAGATCTCGAGGGTGTCGCCGCGGACCCGGAACGTGCCGCGGGTGAAGGCGTGGTCGTTGCGGGTGTACTGGATCTCGACGAGCCGGCGCAGCAGCCCGTCGCGGTCGACCTCGTCGCCGACGCGCAGGCGCACCATGCGGTCGACGTACTCCTGGGGGGTGCCGAGGCCGTAGATGCACGACACCGTCGAGACCACGATGACGTCGCGCCGGGTCAGCAGCGAGTTGGTGGCCGAGTGCCGCAGCCGCTCGACCTCCTCGTTGATGGAGGAGTCCTTCTCGATGTAGGTGTCCGTCTGCGGGACGTAGGCCTCGGGCTGGTAGTAGTCGTAGTAGGAGACGAAGTACTCCACCGCGTTGTTCGGCAGCAGCTGGCGCAGCTCGTTGGCGAACTGCGCGGCCAGCGTCTTGTTGGGCTGCATGACCAGGGTCGGTCGCTGCAGCCGCTCCACCGCCCACGCCACCGAGGCGGTCTTGCCGGTGCCGGTGGCGCCGAGCAGGACGACGTCCTCCTCACCGCCCCGGATGCGCTTCTCGATGTCCTCGATCGCGGTCGGCTGGTCGCCCGAGGGGACGTAGTCGGAGATGACCTCGAACGGGGCCACGCGGCGCTTCAGGTCGGTCACAGGACGCATGGGTCGAGCCTACGTCCGGGCTCCGACAGGACGGGACGCGCGGACGGCCCGGCCGCCGCACCCGGGCGGACGGGTCCCTCTGGAAGGATGCAGGGGTGCCGACCCGGAACCCGCTGGTGAACCTGCAGCACCCGCTCGTGCGGGGGCTGAGGCGGTTCGTGGCCGTCACCTTCGGGATCCCGGTGCTGGTGGCCCTGGCCATGAGCGTCGTGGACTCCTACCGGCGACGCGGCAAGAAGCCCAAGCCGTTCCCCACACGGGAGGCGGAGGAGGTCGCGGTCGGCGACGGCGCGGTCACGACGTACACCTTCGGCCAGGACCTGTACGACGACATGATCGCGGCCATCGAGGGTGCCCAGCGGCAGGTCCTGCTCGAGACCTACATCTGGAAGGCCGACGAGACCGGTCAGCGGTTCAAGCAGGCGATCATCGACGCCGCCGAGCGGGGCGTCGAGGTGCGGGTCATCTACGACTCCTTCGCCAACCTCGTCGTGCGGCCCGGCTTCAAGCGCTTCCCGGCGCCGGTGCGGGTGCTGGCCTACCCCGTCTACCCCGCGGGCTGGCGGTTCTTCGACCTGCGCCGCTACGGCCGTGACCACCGCAAGATCCTCGTCGTCGACGACACCGTCGGGTTCGTGGGCGGCTACAACATCGGCACGCCCTACGCCACCGAGTGGCGCGACACCCACTGCCGCATCACCGGCCCGGCCGTGGCCGACCTCACCCGGGCCTTCGCCGACTTCTGGAACCTGCACCGGCACCGCCGCTTCCGCCAGCAGGAACCCCCGATGCTGCTGTCGGCGCCGCGGACGTGGGAGCCGCGGATCCGGGTGCACCGCAACATCCCTCGGCTGTGGATCTTCCCGATCCGGGCGATGTACCTCGAGGCCGTCAACCGCGCGCAGCGCAACGTGTGGATGACCCACGCCTACTTCATCCCCGACGAGGGGTTCGTCGACGCCCTCGTGGCGGCCTCCCGCCGCGGGGTCGACGTACGCCTGCTGCTGCCGGCGAAGTCGAACCACATCGTGGCCGACTGGATCTCGCGCGGCTACTTCCGGCGGATGCTGCAGGCCGGGGTCTCGATCCACCGCTTCCGTGACGCCATGGTGCACGCCAAGACCGCCACCATCGACGGCAACTGGACCACGATCGGCACCGCCAACATCGACCGGCTGTCGATGACCGGCAACTACGAGGTCAACGTCGAGGTCATCGACCAGTCGCTGGCGCAGGAGATGGAGCGGATCTTCGAGACCGACCTGGGCAACTCCCTGCCGCTGACCATGGCCGAGTGGGAGTCACGGGACGTCTACGCCCGCTTCACCGAGACGATCCTGGTCCCGCTGCGCCCCCTGCTCTGAGACCGCGATGGACACGACGACCCTGAAGGTGGGAGCAGGCGGCGCCGCCGTGGTGGGCGTCGCCTTCGGGATGGTCCGCTACGCCTACGGGCTGACACTGCCGGACGTGCGCGCGACCTTCGGTCTGTCCGAACAGCTGTTGGGGCTCCTCGCGAGCGGGGCCTTCGCCGGCTACCTGCTGGGCCTGCTCGCGGCCCCCAGACTCGCCTCCCGCAGGGGGGCCCGGGCTCCCACCACGGTCGGGGGCGTGTGCGGCGCGCTGGGGTGCCTCACCGTCAGCCTCGCGACGACGCCCGGAGTGCTGGCGGCCGGGGTCGTGCTGGGCGGAACCGCCGCTGGATGGGTGTGGGCACCGTACTCCGACCTCGCCGTCGACCTCGTCCCGCAGCGCGATCGACCGCTGGTGCTGGCCGTCATCACCACCGGCACCGGAGTCGGTCTGGTGGCACTGGGAGCGCTGGGGCTGCTCGCGGCCGGCACCAGCTGGCGGGTGGTGTGGGCGGGGACGGCTGCAGCGGCAGCCGTAGCGGCCGCAGCGAACCTGCTGGCCGTGCCGCGCGTGCCCGCACGCAGGTCCGACGCCGGGCGACCGCAACGGCCCCTCGCCCGGCGGGCCCTCGCCCGTCCCCTGCTCTTCGCCGTCGTCTACTTCGCCAGCTGCACGGTGTACTTCACCTACGCCGCTGACACGGCGCGCGAGGGAGGGCTGAGCGCAGCGGCCGTCGCGATCGTCTACGGCCTCGCCGGCGTCGGAGGGACAGCCGGGCTGGTCACCGGCCGGCTCAGTCTTCGTGTCGGGCCGTCTCGAACGGCAGCCGCAGGCATCGCTGTGGTCGGTGGCTCGCTGGCGCTCCTGACCCTCGGGCGGGAATCGCTGCCGCTGGTCCTGCTCTCCGCCCCCGTCTTCGGTGCGGGCTACATGGTGGGGTCGGCGGTGCTGGCGATCTGGACAGCACAGGTCGCCGAGGACCGCCCCGGCGACGCCTTCACCGCTGCGCTCGTGGTCGGAGCCGTGTCCTCGATCGCGGCGCCCGCGGGCATGGGCCTGCTGATTCCCGCGGTGGGCCTGCCGACCGCGCTCCTCCTGGTGGCAGGTCTCACCGTCGTCGGAGCGACCGTGGTCCCCACGCGCGGTGGTCGGCCATCCCGCGCCACCGGCGCTGATCACCCGGCTCGGTCGTAGTCCGACCGGAGGCGTTCAGCCCTCGACGCCGAGCGTGAGGGGCAGGACCGCCTCGGCTCCGGCGGCGAGCAGGTCCTGCGCGGCCAGCGTGAGGGTCCATCCCGTGCCGACGAGGTCGTCGACGAGGAGCACCCGGCGCCCGTCGAGCGCCTGCCCGTCTGCCAGGGCGAGCCGGAAACGCCGGTGCACGGCACGGACCCGCTGGGCGGAGTTGACGGCCCCGGCGCCGGACGGCACCGACGGGTCGACGACGGCGTACTCCCCCAGCACCGGCACCTGCAGGAAGCGCGACAACCCCTCGGCCAGGTCGCGGGTCAGGGTCGGCCGCCGCAGCGAGCCGACGTGCACGATGCCGTCCACGCTGGGCCTCCAGTCCCCCAGCACCTCGACGACCGCGCGCGCCAGCGGCACCGGGACCGGGCCGTCCGTGGCCGGCTCACGGAACAGCTCGCGCAGGGCCTGGCCGTGGCCGAGGTCGGTGAGTCGGGCGACGGCGCGTCCCTCGGCGGCGGGAGCCTTGATCTTGCCCTTGAGGTCGAGACCCATCGAGTCCAGGGCGGTCGGCCACATCTTGCGCGGCTCGATCGCGACGCCCGGACGGCTGAGCTGCGTGCGCGCGCTGTCGACGGACGCCTCCGAGACCCCTCCGGGCAGCTCGAGGCCGCCGCAGTTGTCGCAGCGCCCGCACGGCGCGGCGTCGGGGTCGTCGAGCTGGCTGCGGAGGTACTCCATCCGGCAGCGGTCGGTGTCGAGGTAGCCCAGCATCGCGTCCCGCTCGCGCCCCCGGGCCTCGGCGACGCGGCGGTAGCGCTCCTCGTCGTAGCTCCACGGCTGCCCGGTCGCGACCCAGCCGCCGCGGACGCGCTGCACCGCGCCGTCGACGTCGAGCACCTTGAGCATGGTCTCGAGCCGGTTGCGGCTCAGCTCGACCCGCGTCTCGAGCGCCGCGGTCGACATCGCGCCGCCGTGCGCCTCCAGCGCACCGATGGTCTGGCGGACCACGGACTCCGGCGGGAACGCCAGCGAGGCGAAGTAGGCCCAGATGTCGCGGTCCTCGCGCTGCGGCATCAGCACCACGGTGGCCTCGGTGGTGCCACGTCCGGCGCGGCCGACCTGCTGGTAGTAGGCCACCGGTGACGCCGGCGCGCCCAGGTTGATGACGAAGCCGAGGCTGGCGTCGAAGCCCATCCCGAGCGCGCTGGTCGCCACCAGCGCCTTGACCCGGCCGTCGATGAGGTCCTGCTCCAGAGCCTGTCGCTCGGTGGTCTCGGTCTGCCCGGAGTACGCCGCGACGGCGTGCCCGTGCTTGCGCAGGTGCTCGGCGACCTCCTGGGTCGCGGCCACCGTGAGGCAGTAGACGATCCCGCTGCCGGGCAGGTCGCCGAGGTGCTCGGCGAGCCAGGCCAGCCGCATCTCGGGCACGGGCAGCGTCAGCACGCCGAGCTTGAGCGACTCGCGGTCCAGGGAGCCGCGCAGCACCACGACATCGTCGGTCGAGCTTGCGGTGTCCTGAGCCCGTCGAAGGGTCGAGACCCCCAGCTGCTCGGCGACGTCGTCGGTCACCCGGGCGTTCGCCGTCGCCGTCGTGGCGAGCACCGGGATGCCGTCGGGCAGCTCGTCGAGGAGGGTGCGGATGCGGCGGTAGTCGGGGCGGAAGTCGTGGCCCCAGTCGGAGATGCAGTGCGCCTCGTCGACCACGAGCAGGCCCGTGGCGCGGGTCAGCGCCGGCAGCACCTCGTCGCGGAAGCCGGGGTTGTTGAGCCGCTCGGGGCTGACCAGCAGCACGTCGATCTCGCCGGCGTTGACGGCGTCCTGGATCGGCTGCCACTGCTCGATGTTGGTCGAGTTGATGGTGGCGGCCCGGATGCCGGCGCGCTCGGCGGCGGCGATCTGGTTGCGCATGAGGGCCAGCAGCGGGCTGACGATGACCGTCGGTCCCCCGCCCTGGGCGCGCAGCAGCGCGGTGGCGACGAAGTAGACCGCCGACTTGCCCCAGCCGGTGCGCTGCACGACGAGCGCGCGGCGACGCCCCACGGCGAGCGCCTCGATGGCGGTCCACTGGTCCTCGCGCAGCACCGCGTCGTCGCGTCCGACGAGGGCCCGCAGGTGGGCCTCGGCCTGCTCGCGCACCTCCGCCGACGTCGGGGTGGTCGTCGTGCTGCTGGTCATCGGATGCTCCCGGGGAGATGGGTTCGAGGGGACATGCGGGCGCCGTGCCGGGGTCGGCGCAGGCCGGCCAGCTCCACCAGCCGCTGGACGCGGTGGCGGTGCCCGGCGTACGGCTCGAGGAGGACGGCGAGCTCGGCGTCGTCGACGGGCTCCCCGGTCAGCACCCAGCCGATGTTGGCGGCGACGTGGTAGTCGCCGAAGCTGACGGAGTCGGCGTCGCCGAGCGCGCGCGAGCGGACCTCGGCGCTGGTCCACGCCCCGATGCCGGGCAAGGTGCGCAACCGGCGGTCGAACTCGGTCGGTCCCAGCCTCCCGGCCCGCTCGAGGGCAGCGGCGACGCGCGCGGCGCCGACGAGGGGGCGCGAGCGGCCGATGTCGATGTGGACGCGCAGCCAGTCCCAGGACGGGACCATCCGCAGCTGCTCCGGAGTCGGCTGCAGCCACAGGCGTACGGCGGGGTCCGGCTCGCTCGGAGGGCCCGGTGCGCGCTCGCCGTACCGGTGGACGAGCTGGCGGAACCCGGAGAACGCCTCCTGGCCGGTCACCTTCTGCTCGATGATCGCCGGCACCAGGGACTCCATGACGAGGTCGGTGGCGCCGAGCCGCCAGTGTCCGTGCCGTCGCCAGGCGTCGACCAGCGGGGCGGGCGGCTCGAAGCCCGTCGGGTCGTCGTCGGCGCCGAGCATGCGGGGCAGCTGGTCGAGCACCCACGCGGCACCGGGCCCCCAGGCGCTGGCGTCGACGACCCCGGCCGCCGGGCGGACGGCGATCCGGAGGCTGGTGGCGCCCTCCGGGGTGCGGATGCCGCGCCAGATCGACCCGTCGGCGGCGCGACGGAACGTGGGGTCCGCGCCCCCGCGACGGTGGGTGGACAGCACGGCCGCGACCGGGCAGGGCCAGTCCGGGCGCCACTCACGGGTGAGCGGCGCCTCGGAGCCGGAGGTCCCTGACGTCATGGCCGCAGAGTATGTCGGTGGGTCCGGACACAATGGGCCGCATGCTGCTCGACCGACTCGTCTCCGTCTCGTCCGAGGTCGCCGCCACCTCGTCCCGGCTGGCCAAGCGCGACCTGATCGCCGCCCTGCTCACCGAGGCCGCCGAGGGTGACGAGGACACCGTCGACGTCGTGGCGACGTACCTGTCGGGGACGCTGCGCCAGCGGCGTACGGGTGTCGGCCACCGCGGGCTGGCGTCCCTGCCGGAGCCGGCCGAGGCGCCGCGCCTGACGGTGGCGGAGGTCGACGCCCGGCTGGAGGCCGTCAGCCGGCTCGAGGGCCACGGGTCGGCCGGCCGTCGCCGCGACGAGGTGGCAGCGTTGTTCGGTGCACTGACGGCGCCCGAGCAGGAGTACCTCCGCGCCCTCATGACCGGCAACGTCCGTCAGGGCGCGCTGGACTCGGTCATGCTCGACGCGATCGCCCGAGCGGCGGCCTTGCCGGCGACGGCCGTACGCCGAGCCGCGATGTTCAGCGCGCCGACCGGGCCGGTCGCCCGTGCCGCCCTCTTCGGCGGCGCCGAGTCGTTGGAGGCCTTCACCATGGTCGTCGGACGACCGGTGCGCCCCATGCTCGCCGGCTCGGCGCCCGACGTGGCGGGAGCGGTGGAGAAGGTGGCCGGTCCGTTCGCGGTGGACACCAAGCTCGACGGCATCCGGATCCAGGTGCACAAGCACGGTGACGACGTCAGCGTCTTCACCCGCAGCCTCGACGAGATCGGGGCTCGGCTGCCCGAGGTGGTGGCGGTCGCCCGATCGCTCGCGGCCACCGACCTCATCCTCGACGGCGAGGCCCTCACCGTCGACGAGGACGGTCGGCCGCGCCCCTTCCAGGAGACCGCGTCGACCACCGCGACCCGCGACCGCCCGGTGGCCGTGCTCGCCGAGGGCGAGCCGGCGCGCGGCGTACGCCCCTTCTTCTTCGACCTGCTGCTGCACGAGGACGAGTCGCTGCTCGAGTCGGCGACCGCGACCCGGCTCGACCGCCTGGACGCCGCCGTCCCGGAGGAGCACCGTGCGGCCCGGCTGGTGACCGAGTCGGTGGACGAGGCGCAGGCGTTCTTCGACCGGGTCGTCGGCGACGGCCAGGAGGGCGTGGTCGTGAAGCGGCTCGACGCGCCGTACGACGCCGGCCGCCGCGGGTCGGGCTGGGTCAAGGTGAAGCCGCGCCACACGCTCGACCTCGTCGTGCTCGGCGTCGAGTGGGGCAGCGGCCGACGGCGCGGCACGCTGTCGAACATCCACCTCGGCGCGCGCGACGGCGACCGCTTCGTGATGCTCGGCAAGACGTTCAAGGGCATGACCGACGAGATGCTGGCCTGGCAGACCGAGCGTTTCCTCGGGCTCGAGACCCACCGTGAGGGCCACGTGGTGCTCGTGCGGCCCGAGCAGGTCGTCGAGATCGCGTTCGACGGGGTGCAGCGCTCGACCCGCTACCCCGGCGGCGTGGCGCTCCGCTTCGCCCGCGTGCTGCGCTACCGCGACGACAAGCCACCCGCCGAGGTCGACACCATCGACGCCGTCCGGTCGCACCTGGGCTGAGCGACTACCGCTCGAGGAGCTCGCGCACGAGGTGCAGCGCGATGGTGGTCGAGCGCGTGCGGACGGCGGCCCGGTCGCCGGGCACCTGGACCAGCCGCGCGACCGAGGCCTCCGCGGTCGAGGCGCAGAGGTGGACCGTGCCGACGGGCTTGTCGTCCGTGGCTCCCCCGGGTCCCGCGATGCCGGTGATGCCGACCCCGACGTCGGTGCCGAGCCGCTCCCGGGCGCCCGCGGCGAGCGCCTCGGCGACCTCGGCGCTGACCGCGCCCACGCGCTCGATGAGCCCGCTGTCGACGCCGGCGAGGTCGTGCTTGGCCTGGTCGGAGTAGACGACCAGCCCACCCAGGACGTACGCCGAGGAGCCGGCCCGCTCGGTCAGCCGACCGGCGAGCAGCCCGGCGGTGCAGGACTCCGCCGTCGCGATCGTCCAGCCGCGCCCGGTCAGGCCGTCCACCACGAGGTCGTCGACGGTCCGACCGTCGGCCGAGAACACACGGTCACCGTGCTCGGAGAGCAGCCCGGCCACGAACGCGTCGTACCGCTCCTGCGCCGAGGGACCGAAGCGCGTGACGATCTCGAGCTCGCCGTCGCGCAGGCAGGTCGTCACCTCCAGGTCGGTCAGGTCGAGACCACGCATGGTCGCCGACAGCTGCGACTCCGGCACGCCCCACATCCGCACGGTGCTCTGTCGCACCTCCACCGCGCCGCGCAGCGCCGCCTGCACCACGGGCGTCGCGAACGCGTCGGGCCACATCGGCTGCAGCTCGCTCGGCGGTCCGGGCAGCACGACGACGGGTGGTCCGCTGCGCCCGTCGGCCGCCGGCACCACCAGCCCCGGCGCCGTCCCCACCGGCTCCAGCACCGTCGCCCCCTCGGGCACCATCGCCTGCTTGCGCACGCCGGCGGCGGTGGCCTCCGGGTCGGTGCGCCAGCCGCGACCACGCGAGAGCTCCTCGACGATGGCTGCCACCCGCGCCTCGAGGTCGGGGTCGAGCCGCGTCGGTCGGCCCTGTGCCTGCGCCACCACCTCGGCCGTCAGGTCGTCGGCGGTCGGCCCGAGCCCGCCGGAGGTGATCACGAGGTCCATCCCGGAGGTCGCGAGGAACTCCAGGGACCGCGTCAGGTCCTCGGGCCGGTCGCCGACGACGACCACGTGCGCGATGTCCACGCCCTCGACCCGCAGCTGCTCGGCCAACCAGGGCCCGTTGCGGTCGGTGACCCGGCCGGTCAGCACCTCGGTCCCGGTCACGACGATGCCGGCGCGTGCGCCTCCTGCAGTGCTCATGGCGCCAGTGTGCCCGGCGCCCGGGCGTCCGTAGGCTGGACGGGGTGACGACCCTGAAGACCCTGACACCCCTGACGACCCTGTCGACCAGCGCCCGCGGCACCGCCACCGCCGACGAGATCTGGAGCCGGTACGCCGACGTGCGCCGCTGGTCCGAGTGGGCACCGCAGATCCGTCGGGTCGACGCCGACGGCGACACCCTGCGCGCCGGCCTCTCCGGCACCGTCCGGCCGCTCGTCGGCCCCGGCGTCCGCTTCGTCGTCGAGGACGTCGACGCCGCCACCCGCACCTGGGCCTGGCGGGTGCGGCTCGGACCGGTCGGGCTGGTCCGGATGCATCTCGTGCACGGCGTCGAGCCCGACGGCAGCACGTGGCTGCGGGTCACCGGTCTGCTCCCCGTGGTGGCCGGCTACCTCCCGCTGGCCCGCTTCGCCCTCGGACGGCTCGTCAAGGCCTGACGGAGCTCACCGTGCGTACCGGAAGGCTCGCTGCTCTGCCCGGCGGAAACGCGGCCGGGCGATGGTCAACAGACCGCTGTAGACGCGGCCCGCTTCCTTCATGAACGAGGTCGCGATCGGCTCGGGCAGCTCGTCCATCGCCCACGGCACGAGAAACGGCAGCAGCCGGACCGGGTAGGCCTTCTTGGCCGCCTTCTCCGTGAGCGAGAACTGCTCCGCACTGAGCGTGCGTTGGAGCAGAGGCAGCGCCTCGGTCTCCTCGTGCGCGAGGTGCTCGTGCAACAGCTGGTGCACCGCTGTGACCTCGGTCTCGAGGGCGGCACGGTGCTCCTCGCACGGGTGCGCGGCCATCGTCGCGAAGGCGGACCCGGTGGCGGCGAGGGCGGGATCGATGTGCGCGTGCTCGGCTTCCATCGCCGCGAGCAGGAGCCGATCGGGCTCGGCGGTGACCGCGCCCAGCACTTGCGGCCAGATCGAGGCGTCCTCGACCGCGTGGTGGTGGTGCAGAACTTCGGCGAAGCGGGTCCAGCGGCCGGCGAGCGCGCGCCAGGTGGTCTCCGCATGGCACGGCGTGCGGCGCACGGCGACCTCGAACGCGGTCAGGTCACGGCGGAAGGCGTGGTGCATGAGATACATGCCGGTCTGGTTGTGCGGACCGTCGGCTACGTGCGCCTGTCCGGGAAGCCGGATCTGATGGGTGCTGCCCTCTGCGCTCATTCGGTCCTCCGTCGCGGTCATCGCTGTCGGGTCCACCATCGACCCTGCGAGACCGAACAGCAACAGGCTCCTGGGGTGTGTCGTCGAGGCGGGAGCGGAGCACCCGACACGCTGCAACTCGGAGTTACACGTGCGTTACGCTCGGCTCATGGCTGAGACGAAGTCCACCCGGCCCGCACCCGGCTCGACCGCGGGAGCCCGACCCAAGCGCTCCCCCGCCGACCGACGGCGCCAGCGCGAGGCCGCGATCATCGCGGCCACCCGCGAGCTCTTCGACGCCAGCGGCGTCCGCGACGCCCAGATCGAGGACGTCGCCAAGGCGGTCGGCATCAACCGGGCCATCATCTACCGCCACTTCACCGGCAAGGAGGAGCTCTTCGCCCTCACCCTCGTCGACTACCTCCAGGACCTGGAGTCCCGCCTGCGCGAGACCGACGCCCGCGACACGAGCGCGGCACCCGAGGCACGGCTGAGCGCGATCACCGAGGCGTTCGTCGACTTCGGGCTGGAGTACCCCGCCTTCGTCGACTGCGGCGTCACCGTTCTGCGCATGGGCCCCGCGATCCTCGACGAGCTGAGCTCCTCGGCGCTCTACCGCCTCGGGCGTGGCATGACGGCCTGCCTCAAGTGCGTCACCGAGGTCATCGAGGCCGGCAACGCGGCCGGCGACTTCGCCGTCGACGACGTCGACCAGGTCTCGAACGTGCTCTACGCCCTCGGTCTCGGCGGCCTGCAGCTGGCTCGGCTCGGCGTCATGGTGCGCGAGGAGACACCAGGGGTCCCGGTCATCGCCTCGCTCGACGCCCGGCTGGTCAAGGCGCAGCTGGTCGCCTCGACGCTCGCTCTGGTACGGCGTACCGACGCGTGACGGTCTACATCGCGCACACCGGCGCGCGGGTCGAGGACGACCTCGCCGGCCCCTGGGAGGAGATCCGCGTCGTGGCCGACGACCTCTGCTTCGTGGTCAGCGACGACTCGCTGTCGCGGGTCTACCACGAGATCAAGTGGTCGCTGCCCGAGGACGCCGCCCTGCTGGTCGCGCCCCTGGCCGGCCGGCCGAAGCTGAAGCACCTGCCGGCCGGCACCACGACGTGGCTGCGCGACCGGCTCGCGCCGTACGACGGCTGAGGCTGACGCCGCCGCTCCGCGCTCGGAGGCGCCATCCGACCGCGCGTTGTGGACGCCTCGCACGGGTTGCGACCCGTGCGAGCCGTCCATAACCCCGCGTTACATGCGGGCGCGGGTCACGTGTGCGCCCGTACGACGGGTGGGGCGGTCAGCGCTCGAGGATGGCGACGGCACCCTGGCCGCCGGCGGCGCAGACCGAGATCACGGCCTTGCCGGACCCCTTCTCGGCCAGCAGCTTGGCGGCGTTGGCGATGATCCGGCCGCCGGTGGCGGCGAAGGGGTGGCCGGCCGCCAGCGAGGAGCCGTTGACGTTGAGCTTCTCGCGCGCGATCGAGCCCAGCGGACCGTCGAGACCGAGGCGGGCCTTGCAGAACACCGGGTCCTCCCAGGCCGCCAGCGTGGCGAGCACCTGCGAGGCGAAGGCCTCGTGGACCTCGTAGAAGTCGAAGTCGCCGAGCCCCAGGCCGGCGCGGTCGAGCATGCGCGGCATGGCGTAGGCGGGTGCCATGAGCAGGCCCTCGCCGCCGTGGACGAAGTCGACGGCCGCGGTCTCGTACTCGGTGATGAACGCCAGCGGCTCCCAGCCACGCGCCTCGGCGTACTCCTCCGAGCACAGCAGCACCACGGAGGCGCCGTCGGTCAGGGGGGTGGAGTTGGCCGCGGTCATGGTGGCGGTCTCGCCCTTGCCGAAGACCGGCTTGAGCGTGGAGAGCTTCTCGACCGAGGAGTCCGCGCGCAGGTTCTGGTCGCGCTCGAGGCCGCGGAACGGCGTGACGAGGTCGTCCTGGAAGCCACGGTCGTACGCCGCCGCGAGGTTGTGGTGGGAAGCGACCGCGAGGGCGTCCTGGTCCTCGCGCGCGACCTTCCACTCCAGCGCCGTCAGCGCGGCGTGCTCGCCCATCGACATCTTGGTGCGGGGCTCGCTGTTCTGCGGGATCGACGGCGCGAGGTGCTGCGGCCGGATCTTGGCCAGGGCGGCGATGCGGCCCTGGGTGGTGCGCGAGCGGTTGGCCTCGAGCAGGATCTTGCGCAGCTTCTCGTTCAGCGCGATCGGGGCGTCGGAGGTGGTGTCGGCGCCACCGGCGATGCCGACCTCGATCTGGCCGAGGGCGATCTTGCCGGCCACCGCCATGGTGGCCTGGACACCGGTCGCGCAGGCCTGCTGCACGTCGTACGCCGGCGACTCGGGTGCCAGCTTGCTGCCGAGCACGGACTCACGGGTCAGGTTGAAGTCGCGGGAGTGCTTGAGCACGGCTCCGGCGACGACCTCGCCGACGCGCACGCCCTCGAGTCCGTAGCGGGTCACCAGGCCGTCGATGGCGGCGGTGAGCATCTCCTGGTTGGAGGCGTCGGCGTAGACGGTGTTCGAGCGGGCGAACGGGATGCGGTTGCCGCCGATGACGGCGACGCGGCGGGTCTTGGCCTGCACGGGGACTCCTGTGGGTCGGGTTCGGGCGGTACTGGTCGCGGGCTGGTCGCGGGCGCGGGGGCTGCACGTTGGCCGAGAACGCGTTTGCCGCCGGGGACGCACGGCTAGGCTCGACCAAGGTTACTCACGAGTCACCAACGTCGCCATAGTGCCGTCCGGAGGACCCCGACGGCACCGATTGAGGCCCAGATCACGAAAGTGGACTCGGAGTTACACACCTAGTTACCGTTGAGTGCACCACCAGTCGACCGCGGCCGTTCGAGCCGCCTCGAAGGAGAACCTGCGCGATGAGCGACCGTTACCAGTCCCTGATCCAGTCACCCGTCGGCCAGCTGCTGGCCAAGAACCTGGGTCTGCCCAACCCGGTCGAGCTCGAGCGCTACACGCCCGGCGACCCGCTCGTCACCGGCACCGTCGTCATCGGCGGAGAGGGTCGTCTGGGCTCCACCCTGGCGCCGTCCCTCGACTCGCTGGGGATCTCGTCGACCGAGACCACCCAGGACGGTGAGAGGTACAAGGGCCTGATCTTCGACGCGACCGGCCTGACCGACTCCGAGCAGCTCGTCGAGCTCCAGCACTTCTTCACCCCCGTGCTGCGCAGCCTCTCCGAGTGCTCGCGCATCATCGTCATCGGCACCCCGCCGGAGACCGTCGAGAACGCGAGCGAGCGCATCGCGCAGCGCGCCCTCGAGGGCTTCACCCGCTCCCTGGGCAAGGAGGCCGGACGCGGCACCACCGTGCAGCTGGTCTACGTCGCCGAGGGCGCCGAGGACGCGGTGTCCTCCACCCTCGCCTTCCTGCTGTCGCCCAAGTCCGCCTACGTCTCCGGCCAGGTCGTGCGCATCGGCGCCGTCGGCGAGAAGACCGTCGACGCCGAGGTCGACTGGGCCCGCCCGCTGGCCGGCAAGATCGCGCTCGTCACCGGCGCCAGCCGCGGCATCGGCGAGCAGATCGCCCGCGTGCTGCACCGCGACGGCGCGACCGTGGTCGGCGTCGACGTGCCGCAGGCCGCCGAGGAGCTGAGCGCCGTGATGAAGGACATCGACGGCGACCTGCTGACCCTCGACATCACCGCCAAGGACGCCCCCGCGCGCATCGCCCACTACCTGCAGACCAACCACGAGGGCGTCGACATCGTGGTGCACAACGCCGGCATCACCCGGGACAAGAAGCTGCAGAACATGAAGGACGACGTCTTCGGCTCCGCCATCGCCGTCAACCTCACCGCCCCCGAGCGGATCACCCGCACGCTGCTCGAGGAGGGCGTGGTCAACGCCAACGGCCGCATCATCGGCGTCGCGTCCATCGCCGGCATCGCCGGCAACGTGGGCCAGACCAACTACGCCGCGTCCAAGGCCGGCGTCATCGGCCTCGTCGACGCACTCGCCCCGGTGGTCTCCAACGGCATCACGATCAACGCGGTGGCTCCCGGTTTCATCGAGACCAAGATGACCGCCGCCGTGCCGCTGATGACGCGCGAGGTGGGTCGCCGACTCAACGCCATGCAGCAGGGCGGTCTCCCGATCGACGTCGCCGAGACCATCGCGTGGTACGCCAACCCCGCCTCCACGGCCGTCAACGGCAACGTCGTCCGCGTCTGCGGCCAGATGATGCTGGGGGCGTGAGCGCACGATGACCGAGACCCGCGTCCTCGACGGCGCCCCCGGCTCCCTGCCGCTCATGCTCAAGGCGGCGCTGCCCGCGCTGCCCGGCGTGGGCGCGCTCCCCGGGCTGAAGAAGGCCCGGGGCAGCGACCTTCCCGACCTCGAGCTGGTGCGCAAGGGGGTGGCGATCGACCCGGCCCACGTGGCGGCGTACGCCGCGGTGTGCGGCTTCCCGCGCAAGGACAGCCTGCCGCTGCCCTACCTGCACATGCTGGCGTTCGGCCTGCACATGACGATGCTGACCGACTCCTCGTTCCCGTTCCCCGCCATGGGGATGGTGCACCTCGAGAACACCATCACCCAGCACCGCGCCACCACCGCGCAGGAGACGTACGACGTGAGCGTGCGGGCGGCGAACCTCCGGGGTCACGCCAAGGGACGGGTCTTCGACATGCTGACCGAGGTCCGCTCCGGCGGCGAGGTCGTGTGGGACGAGGTCTCGACGTACCTCCGCCGCGGACGCGGTGACGAGACGGCCGGTGCGGGCATGGAGCTCACCGCGGTCGACGAGGGCGGCGCCGACTGGCGCCTCGACGGCGACCTGGGTCGGCGCTACGCCTCGGTCAGCGGCGACCGCAACCCCATCCACCTGTACGCCGCCACCGCGAAGGCGTTCGGCTTCCCCCGTCAGATCGCGCACGGCATGTGGAGCAAGGCCCGTTGCGTCGCGGCGCTGGAGAACCGTCTGCCCGAGGCCGTGCGGGTGGAGGTCGCGTTCAAGACCCCGGTGCTGCTGCCGACGACCGTCCGCTTCCACGCCGACACCGAGGGCGACCAGCAACGCTTCACGCTGGCCAACCCGAAGTCCGGCGCCCCCCACGTCGTGGGTCGGGCCGTCCCCGTCTGACCCGGAGCGCCGGGAACCGCGCCGTTCGGGTCGTTCAGCGACCGCTCGGGCCAGAAGGCACTGGTCGCTGACGGCTGGCCGGCGCAGGGCGTGATGCACGTCACAGTCACTGTTGGAGGGCTCCGGGGGTTGAGCTCAACCTGTTCTCGACCCGGTTCCCCGGTCAACCCCGTCACTTCGACCGCTTCTCGCACGCCTTGAAGGAGGTCATCGACGCCCGCGTCTGGGGTGGCATCCACGTCCGCAACGCCGACGTGCAGGGAGCCGTGATCGGCACGAAGGTCGCTCGCCTGGCGATGCGTGAGTACTTCCAGCCGGTCGGCTCGTAGTCGCGCACCTCGGACCAGCTCAACGGGCGACCCGGTGCCGTTCGACCGAGCCGGGAGCGGCCAGGTTCCGACTCGGCAACGGCTGCCCAGTCCTGTGATCGAGGGTCTCGCTATTGGCGTCGTTGGGTGTCGCGTGGGGTGCGGGTGATGGTGATGCGCCAGCCGGGGCGTCGTTGGACCTGGTAGTCGGGGTGGTGGGCCAACGTGTGGTGGCGTCCGCAGATCAGGACCCCGTCGGCCAGGTCGGTGCGTCCGCCGGTCGACCAAGGTTTGAGGTGGTGCGCATCGCACCAGCCGGTGGGGCGGTCGCAGCCTTCGGCGGCGCAGCGGAAGCTTTGCCGCACCGCCATCGCCACCCGTTGCGGCTTGGAGAACAGTCGCCGGACCCGGCCGAGGTCGAGGACCTCGCTGCGACCGCCCAGCACCGCCGGGATCAGCCCGGCCTCGCACGCCATCCGCCGCGCCTCGCCGGGGCTCAGGCGGGTGCCGGTGTCCATCGTGGCCGCGCCGAGCCCACCGTGCAGCGTCTCGAGCGGGATGGTGACGACCACGGTGGCGCTCATGCCACCGCTCTGCGGCAACCGGTTGACCTCGAGGGTCTCGACCAGCCGGCAGAACGCCTCGCCCAGGACACGCGGCCCCGGCTTCGGGGTCGCAAGCGGGGGCGAGTCCGTGCTCGCCGGGGCGGCGCTCGTGGGAGTCGCGGGTTCGGTGCGGCAGATCGCCCCAGCCAGGCTGGGGTTCGCGATCGCGTGCAGCGCCGCGCGCAGCATGTCCGCGTGCCGGGTCGAGAGCGTGACGTTCAGGTGCGTGGTGCCATCACGGTCGTCCCAGGTCGTCAGCCACGTCCGCGCCGCCGCGGCGTCCTCCTCGACACGCAACCGCCGCGCCTCGACCGCCTCGGCGACGTCCGGTGCGATCACCTCCAGCAACCTCCGACCGACCGCCCGCAGCTGCACCGCGTCCAGACGCAGCGCCTCGCTCAACATCACCTTCTCCGCCCGGGCGCGGTCCTCGACGTCCAGGTCCCCCGGCAGCCGGTTCAGTGCGCTGACGACGACTTCGGCCTGGGCGGCGTCGAGGTCGCCGGCCAGCAACGCCGAGCCCGTCGCGGCGTACTGCCCCACCACCTCCCGGCTGCGTCGCACCTCACCACGCGCGGTCCGACCCGCCACCAACCCGCGGTGGGTCAACCACGCCGCCGTGTCCACCGTCGCCACCCCCGCGACCCGGGTACAGACGTCCTGCTCGTCGGCACGAGCCAACAGAGCCAGCTGCAGTCCCTGCAACCGGGCCATCACCTCGCGCAGCTCCAGCACCGACTCGCCGGCCTCAGCCGCACTCAGGCATCCCACCGCGACACCGCCGACACCACCGGCGGTCGCGTCACTCACCGCCGCCAGCAGCCCTCCGGTGAACCGGTGCATCCGCTGGCTGCGGCCCTCCACCGGCGAGTAGTCACGCCACCGCCCCTCCCCCGCCCCGACGGCGGCGCTGGGCACGGCCCCGCCCTGCGTGTCCGGGTAGGTGAAGGGCTCCATGTGCTGACTCTGCCAGGGCCCTCCGACACAATGACCGCTGACGAGCACGCTTCCACACAGCCCGTGCGGAGACAATTTGTCCTGTGGACAAATTCCGGCCCCGACCGGCTGTTGCCGTCTTCAGACACACGCAGCGGCGGTCGTCTCGGCGTCAGCTCGACACTGTCACGCACCGATCAGCGACAGCACGGGTGTGCTGGTCCGGGTGAGCAGTCGATGCTCCAGGTCCCGATGGGCCAGGTGCGCGAGGCGGTGGCGATGGTCGGCCAGCAGGATGACGGCCTCCGGATGGCGTTCGTTCACTGCGTCGACCAGGACCCGCGAGGGGGAGCCGGCGAGCACCTCACGCGTCGCGCGGTGGCCTGCACCGTGGAGTGCGTCGACCACCTGGACGATGCCGCGCGGCGGCGGGTCGTCCGCGTTGTTCGGGGACACGGGCAGCCGAAGCTCTCGCCGGGAGCGCGCGGACGCCGAGCTCCGTCCGTCCCGGGGCGCCGCAGCGCCGGTCGCTGATGCACCAGCATCGTGACGGTGTCGTCTCGCAACGCAGCGAGCTGCTGGAGGAGCTCCCTGAGCTGCGTCGGACTGAGGTCGTGCTCCGCGTACACCAGCACGCGGTGCACCGAGGTCGGGAGAGCTGCGATCGGGTCGCCCACCTGCTGCCGTCGTCGGGGAGCCGGGACGAGCCGATGGCGGCGACGATCGGCGGCCTCGCGGTGCAGGTCGCCGAAGTGCTGTTGGAGGGCGGCGTACTCGATCGAAGGGTGCATGGCAGGTCCTCACGTCGTGGCCCGCGGAGCCGGGCGCTGACGTCCTGGTCGAACTCTTCACACTCCGCC
The DNA here is from genome assembly GCA_963721555.1 of uncultured Actinomycetota bacterium. Lineage (GTDB taxonomy): Bacteria > Actinomycetota > Actinomycetes > Propionibacteriales > Nocardioidaceae > Marmoricola_A. The sequence goes on from CAVRJU010000009.1 coordinate 1,576,592, forward strand.
TGGCACCGCCGCCGAGCCAGTGGCGTTGTACCCGGGCCAGTCCGCCCTAGGGCGGACCAGACCACGACTCCCCGCTCCACGACTGCGGGGATGCAGTCGATGCTCCGCTCGTCTTGAAGCGTCGGAGGTGTCGCACGGCTGAGGTCTCCCCAGGGCAAATACGGACAAAGGTGGTGACGTGTGTCACATCCTGAGACCGCTACGCGATCGGCCGAGCCGGGACGGACCAGCACACGAACCGCGAGCAACAGTCCCTTCCCGCAAGGAGCGCACATGCGTCGTCATCTCGCACGTTCATTCGCCGTCATCGCCATCGCCGCCGGCCTCTCGATGGGCTCGGCCGGAGCAGCCTCTGCTGCCCACTGCAACGACGCGGGTGGGCCGGGCAACTCGGACTTCGCCGCCCACGTCAAGGCCAGCAAGGGCCCGGGCGGTCACAACGAGGGCGACCACAAGGGCTGGAGCAGCTGCCAGGAGACCTCCGCGAACTACGTGGAGTGACCTCGGTGCTGTGTCCCGGTCCAACCGGCCGGGGCACGGCTTCGCCCGCGACGAGCCTCAGGCCTGGTCGGGACGGGGCCGGATCAGGCCCTCCTGCGCGACGGAGGCGACGAGCCGCCCGTCCTGGCTGAACAGCCGACCCCAGGCCAGACCGCGCGCCCCGCCCGCGGTCGGCGAGGCCTGCGCGTAGAGCAGCCACTCGTCGGCGCGGAACGGTCGGTGGAACCAGACGGTGTGGTCGAGCGACGCCGCCTGGACGTCACCGCTGCTGGGCGTCTTGCCGTGCAGCAGCAGGGTCGCTCCGAGCAGCGTCATGTCGCTGATGTAGGTCAGCACGGCGCGGTGGATGACCGGGTCGTCCGGCAGCGCCGAGGCGACCTTGATCCAGTAGTGCACCCGCGAGGGCATCTCCGAGCCGTCGAGCACGCCGCCGGGCTTGGAGTCGCCGGCGTGCCGCAGCTCCATCACCGACCACTCCCGGGCCCACTCCTCGCGGCGACGGTCGTCGGCGGTGCGCATCATCTCGTTGACGTCGAACGCCTGCTCCGGGGGTACGGCGTCCGGCATCGCGTCCTGGTGCTCGAACCCGTCCTCGGCGACCTGGAAGCTGGCCGTGAGGGCGTAGATCGGCCGGCCGTGCTGGCGAGCCAGGACCCGCCGGGTCGAGAAGGACCGGCCGTCCCGGACCCGCTCGACGTCGTACACGATCGGGACGGCGGTGTCGCCGGGGCGCAGGAAGTAGCTGTGCAGCGAGTGCACGGCCTGCTCCTCGGGCACGGTCCGGTTGGCCGCCATCAGCGCCTGCGCCGCCACCTGGCCGCCGAAGACCCGTTGCATCCGGGTGGTCGGCTGCGTGCCGCGGAACAGGTTCAGGTCGATGGTCTCCAGGTCGAGCAGGGTCAGCAGCTCGTCAACGGAAGCCGGCATCGCCGTCCCCTCCCTGGTCTCCGGGGTCTCCGGGGTCGAGGTCGGCCAGGAAGCGCTCGAACTCCGCACCGAGCTCGTCGGCCGTCGGCAGGTCGCGCGCCTCCGCGATCGGCAGGCCGCTGCCGTCGGCGGAGACCGGGCTGATGGCGTCGTACTGCTGCTCGAGGCCGGCGACGACCGCCCGCACCTCCTCGGACTCCGACACCTGCTCGCTGATCTCGGCGTCGCGGCGGCCGGCAGCCTCGTTCAGCTCCGAGATCGACCACTCCAGACCCGTGACGCCCTCGACGCACTCCACGAGCTTGGCCGCGGCGGCCGGGAAGTCGACCTGCGCGACGTAGTGCGGGACGTGGGCGACGAAGCCGAGCGCGTCCAGCCCCCACTCCCCCATCCGCAGCTCGAGCAGCGCCTGGGCGCTGGCGGGGATCGCGATGATCCCCTGCCAGATGTTCTCGGCGACCAGCAGGTCGCTGCGGGTGGCGTGGTTGGTGACCATCACCGGGCGGGTGTGCGGGACGGCCATCGGCACGGAGCCCATCGACACCGTGAGCCGGACGCCGAAGTGCTCGACGACGCGACGCACCCCCCGGGTGAACGCCTCCCAGTGGGTGTCGGGCTCCGGCCCGTGCAGCAGGAGGTACGGCGTGCCGCGCTGGTCGGTCATCGCGCGCACCACGAGCCGGGGGGCGGTGTAGCCCTCGTAGTGGTCCTCGACGAACGTCATCGGGGGGCGGCGGGCGCGGTAGTCGTAGAAGCCGTCGAGCTCGAAGCTCGCCACCACGCGGCCGTCGCTGCTGGCGAGCAGGTGGTCCACCGCGAGTCCGGCGGCGTTGCCGGCGTCGAGGAAGCCCGACAGCGACACCAGCAGCACGGGGCCGGGGGTGTTCTCGTCGTGGCGCGACAGCTCGGGCACGTCGTCGACGATGTGGACGAGGCTCGGTGGCTGAGGGGGCTCGTTGCGGGGCTCGCTCACTCGACCTCCACCAGGGCCTCCCCACGGTCGAGGGCGGTCAGGTCCTCCACCACGCCACGGGCCAGGGCCTGGGCGGTGAGTCCGACGTCCTCGAGGATCTTGGCGCGCTTGGCGTGGGCCAGGAACTCCTGGGGTACGCCGTGCAGCCGGACCGGCGTGTCCACCCGGGCCTCGTTGAGGGTGGCCAGCAGCACCGAGCCGACGCCGCCGACGATGCCGTTGTCCTCGACGCTGACGACGAGCCGGTGCTCGGCGGCCAGCTCCACCAGGGCCGGGTCGACGGGCTTGACCCAGCGGGGGTCGACCAGGGTGACGCCGTACCCCTGCTCGCGCAGGCGCTCGGCGACGTCGACGCAGGTCGGCGCCATGGCTCCGACCGCGACGAGCAGCACGTCGGGCTCGCCCTGGCGCACGAGGACGTCCACGCCGCCACGACGCTCGACGGCGTCGAGGTCGGGGTTCGGCGGGCCCTTGGGGAAGCGGACCACGGTGGGGGCGTCGTCGACGAGCACGGCCTCGCGCAGGCTCTCGCGCAGACGGGTGGCGTCGCGGGGCGCGGCCAGGCGCAGGCCCGGCACGAGCTGGAGCAGCGAGAGGTCCCACATGCCGTTGTGCGAGGCGCCGTCGTCGCCGGTGACGCCGGCGCGGTCGAGCACGAAGGTGACGCCGCAGCGGTGCAGCGCGACGTCCATGAGGACCTGGTCGAAGGCCCGGTTGAGGAAGGTGGCGTAGATCGCCACGACCGGGTGGAGCCCGCCCGCGGCCAGCCCGGCCGCGGACGTGGCGGCGTGCTGCTCGGCGATGCCGACGTCGAAGGTGCGTTCGGGGAAGCGCTCGGCGAAGGCGGTCAGGCCGGTGGGGTGGAGCATCGCCGCGGTGATGGCCACGACCTCGGGGTGGTCCTCGCCGATGGCGACGAGCTCGTCGGCGAAGACGTCGGTCCAGACGAGGCCGCGCACCGCCTCCTTGCCGGTCTCGACGTCGAAGGGCCCGAGGGAGTGGAACTGGTCGGCCTCGTGACGCACCGCCGCCTCGTAGCCGTGGCCCTTCTCGGTGATGGCGTGCACGATCACCGGGCCGTCGAACTTCTTGGCCTGAGTCAGCGCGTGCTCGAGGGCCCGGCGGTCGTGGCCGTCGACGGGGCCGACGTACTTCAGCCCGAGGTCCTCGAACAGACCCTGCGGGGCGAGGACGTCCTTCATGCCCTTCTTCATCGCGTGCAGCGCGTCGTAGACCGCCGGCCCCACACCGGGGACGCCGTGGAGGCCGCGCTTCACGGCGTCGAGCGTCGGCTCGTAGCGCGGATCGGTGCGCAGCGCGGTGAGGTGGTTGGCCACCCCGCCGACGGTGGGCGTGTAGGAGCGTCCGTTGTCGTTGACCACGATGACCAGCCGGCGCGACTGCGACGTGCCGTCGGTCGAGGCGATGTTGTTCAGCGCCTCCCAGGCCATGCCGCCGGTCAGGGCCCCGTCGCCGATGACGGCGACGGTGTGGTGGGTCTGGCCCTGGAGGTGCGCGGCCTTGGCCAGGCCGTCGGCCCAGGAGATCGCGGTCGAGGCGTGCGAGTTCTCGACCAGGTCGTGCGGCGACTCCGCCTGGCTGGGGTAGCCCGACAGACCACCCTCGAGCCGCAGCCGGTCGAAGTCACGCGCGCGACCGGTCAGCATCTTGTGGACGTAGGACTGGTGGCCGGTGTCGAAGACGATGCGGTCGCGCGGCGAGTCGAAGACGCGGTGCAGCGCGAGCGTCAGCTCGACGACGCCGAGGTTGGGGCCGAGGTGGCCGCCGCGGGCCGAGCACGCCGAGATGAGCAGCTGGCGGATCTCCGCGGTCAGCGCGGTCAGCTGCTCCTCGTCGAGGTCGCGCAGCACGCGCGGCTCGGTGATCGACGTCAAGAGGCTCACCGGTTCAGTCTAGGGGCCCGGCCTCAGGCTCCCGCGCCCCGTGGTGTGCCGTGCGACACCTCCGCGTCCGCGAGGTCGTGGTAGGCCACGGCCGCCTCCACGAGGCTGGACACCCACACCCGGCCGTGGTGCTCGCGGACGCCGGTGACCATGTGGAAGTCGGTCGGGTCCAGGTCGACGTCGTGGACCAGCCGCGGGTCCGGGCCGGTCACGTCGTACGCCTGGACGCGGACGGTGCGGGCCGGGTCGGGCAGGAGCGACTCCGGGATGCGGGCGGCGGCACGGCGTACGACGGCGGGGAGCCGCAGCAGGAGCTCCAGCAGCGGCACCTTCGGTGACCCGATCGTCACCCAGACCAGGCCGTCGCTGCCGCGGGCGATGTTGTCGGGGTAGCCCGGAAGGTCGGCGAGCAGCACGTCCTGCTCCCCGGCGCGGTCCCCGGTCAGCCACAGGCGTACGACGTCGCGTCCGGTGGACTCCGCCACGCACACGAAGGACTCGTCGGGCGCGAGGGCGACGCCGTTGGCGAAGCGGAGGCCGCGGACGACGACCGTGGTGGTGCCGTCGGGGTCGCGCCGCACGAGGCGACCCGAGCCGGGGTCGGTCACGAGGTCGCGGCGCCACTCCTCGAGACGGAAGTCCTGGGTCGAGTCGGAGACGAAGATCGTGCCGTCGCCGGCGACCGCCGCGTTGTTGCAGACGTTGAAGGGCACTCCCTCGGCCTCCCGCGCCAGCTCCTCCCAGGACCCGTCACGCGGGTCCAGGGCGAAGAGCCCGCGCCGCGGGTGCGCGTCGCAGACCAGGACGCGACCGTCGGGCAGCAGCTCCAGGCCGAGCGGACGTCCCTCGAGGCGTCCCACCTCGCGGGCCTCGTGGGTGCCGGGCGCGAGGGCCCAGACGATCCCGTCCTCGGTGCCGGTGTAGAGGGTCCCGTCCTCGGCGACCACGACGTCCTCGGCGCCCATCGAGGGCACGGGCACGACGGTCGGGGCGGGCAGGTCGGTCGGCTTCGGGCTCACCCGGTCGAACCTAGCCGTGCCGGGTCACAGCCGCTCGACGAACCGGCGACCCCGCAGGGCCTCCTCGACCAGGCCGACCCCGCGTCGCTCGGCCATCAGCCGGGCCTCCTCGGCCTGCCAGGTCAGCACGGCCTCGTCCACCACGTCGCCGTCGGCCACGTCGCGGAAGGCGGCGCGGGCCTCGCTGAGGCCACGGCGCACGGCGGCCTGGCCGGCCTCCACGTGGAGGGCGGCGAAGCGGGCCAGCACGACCGGGTGGCGACGCAGCACGCCGTAGGAGCGGTACTCCGGCGGGCAGAGGTCGAGCAGCCAGCCGACCGCCGTGTCCTCCCAGCGAGGCGCGTCCGGCGGGCGGACCTGGCGCGGCCAACCCGCGGGGGCGACAGGTCGCTGTCCGGCGGCGGGACGGACCGGCGGGCGACCGGAGGGGCGAGGGGTGGGGGGCGGTCCGAACATGCGACCACCCTACGCCAGGATCGAACGTGTGTTCGATCGTTCAGCCGGGCAGGAAGCTGAAGCGGACCTCACGGGTGCGGTTGTCGACGTTGAGGTCGACCAGGCAGACGCTCTGCCACGTGCCGAGCTCCAGGCGACCGTCCAGCACCGGCACGGTGGCGTGCGGCGGCACGATCGCCGGCATGACGTGCGAGCGCCCGTGGCCCGTCGAGCCGTGGCGGTGGCGCCAGCGGTCGTCGGCGGGCAGCAGGTCGCCGAGCGCGCTGAGCAGGTCGGTGTCGGAGCCGGCCCCGGTCTCGATGATGGCGATGCCGGCGGTCGCGTGCGGCACGAAGACCTGCAGCAGGCCGTCGCCCTGGCCCCGCACGAACTCCGCGACGTCGCGGGTCAGGTCGAGGACGACCTCGTCCTCGCCGGTGTCGTAGCTCCTGGTCTCGCTCTTCATGCGGTGCTCGCTCATCCGGCGATGCTACGCACCAGCAGGACGAGCGCGGAGCCGCCGCAGACGGCCAGCACGGCCGGGCGGACGCGCTCGGCGGCCAACCGTGGCCGCAGGGTCTGACCGGCCCAGGCCCCGACCAGCAGCGCGGGCACCATCGCGAGCGCCAGCAGCGCGTCGTGGAGGTTGACCTCACCCGCGGCCGCGAGCCCGGCCAGCGAGAGCGTCGCGCCACCGAGGAAGTAGACCGCCATCGTGGTGCGGATCTCCCGCGGCGGCCGGTGCTGGTAGAGGATCGCCAGCGGCGGGCCGCCGATGGAGGTGGCCGTGCCGGTGACACCGGACACGAGACCCGCCGTGACCAGGGTGCGGCGGTTCACCGGGATGCGCACCGTGTGCCAGGTCAGCAGCACCGCGGCGAGGACCATGACGCCGACGGCGACACCGATGAGCCGGTCCGGGGCCGCGACGACGACCGCGACCCCGCCGACGGTCCCGAGCAGTCGCGGCGGGAAGGCCCACGTCAGCCCGCGCCAGTCGATGTCCTCGCGCTCGCCGGTCAGGGTCACCAGCGGCATCGCGACCGCCAGCCACAGCATCAGCTCGGGCATCACAGCCGGCTCGACGAGCGTGACGACGGGAGCGGCGACCAGCCCGAGTCCCAGACCGACGATGCTCTGCACGACGGCACCGACGAGCAGCGCCGTCACGATCACCCCGAGGTCGACCGGCGTCAGCCCGAGCATCCGGCCCCCTCTCGACGTACGACGTACCGACGGGCGGCGAAACGCGACCGGCCCAGGCTTGTGGACGCCTCGCAAGGGTCGTGACCCTTGCGAGGCGTCCATAACCCCGCGTTACATGCGCCCGCCCGGGGGCGGGTCTGTTACTTGGGGAGCAGGGAGCGCAGGACGTACTGCATGATCCCGCCGTGGCGGTAGTAGTCCGCCTCGCCGGGGGTGTCGATGCGGACCACGGCGTCGAACTCCGTGTCGCCGGCCTTCACCTTCACCGTGCGCGGGATCGAGCCGTTCGCTTGTCCTGAGCCCGTCGAAGGGTTGAGCTCGGTGACGCCGGTGATCGAGAACGTCTCCTCGCCGGTCAGGCCCAGCGACTCGGCGTTCTCGCCCTCGGGGTACTGCAGGGGCAGCACGCCCATGCCGATGAGGTTCGAGCGGTGGATCCGCTCGTAGGACTCGGCGATGACGGCCTTGACGCCCAGCAGCGCGGTGCCCTTGGCGGCCCAGTCGCGCGACGACCCGGAGCCGTACTCCTTGCCCGAGAGCACCACCAGCGGCGTGCCGGCCTCCTGGTACCTCTCCGAGGCCTCGTAGACGCTCGTGGTCGGGGCGTCGTCGCCCTCGCCCTGGGTGAAGTCACGGGTGAACCCGCCCTCGGTGCCCGGGGCCAGCTGGTTGCGCAGCCGGATGTTGGCGAACGTGCCGCGGATCATGATCTCGTGGTTGCCGCGACGCGAGCCGTAGGAGTTGAAGTCCCGCTGCTCGACGCCGTGCTCGCGCAGGTAGGCGCCGGCCGGCGAGTCCTTCTTGATCGCACCCGCGGGCGAGATGTGGTCGGTGGTCACGGAGTCGCCGAGCTTGAGCAGCACCCGCGCCCCCTCGATGTCCTCGACCGGCTCCGGCTCCTGCGGCATGCCGTCGAAGTACGGCGGGCGGCGCACGTAGGTGGAGTCCTCGTCCCAGGCGAACGTGTCGCCGTCGGGGGTCTCCAGCGACTTCCAGCGCTCGTCGCCGGCGAAGACGTCGGAGTAGTCGTCGGTGAACATGTCCGAGGTGATGGCGCTGGCGACGACCTCCTCGACCTCGGCCGCGGAGGGCCAGATGTCCTTGAGGTAGACGTCGTTGCCGTCGGTGTCCTTGCCCAGGCTGTCGTTGAACAGGTCGCAGTCCATGGAGCCGGCGAGCGCGTAGGCGACGACCAGCGGCGGGGACGCGAGGTAGTTCATCTTCACGTCCGGGTTGATCCGGCCCTCGAAGTTGCGGTTGCCGGAGAGCACCGAGACGACGGCGAGGTCGTTGTCGTTGACCGCCTGCGACACCTCGGGGATGAGCGGGCCCGAGTTGCCGATGCAGGTGGTGCAGCCGTAGCCGACGAGGTTGAAGCCGAGCTTGTCGAGGTACGGCGTCAGCTCGGCCCGCTCGTAGTAGTCCGAGACCACCTTGGAGCCCGGCGCCAGCGTCGTCTTGACCCACGGCTTGCGCTGCAGGCCCTTCTCGACGGCCTTCTTGGCCAGCAGGGCGGCGCCGATCATGACCGACGGGTTGGAGGTGTTGGTGCAGGAGGTGATCGCCGCGATCGCGACCGCACCGTGGTCGAGGTCGAACTCGGTGCCGTCCTCGAGGGTGACCTTGGCCGGGTTCGACGGGCGGCCGTCGGGGCTGCCGGCCGGGTGGTTGTGCCAGTCGTCGGGGGCGCCTGCGCCGTTGCCGCCCTCGTCGCCGGGGCTGGTGCCGGGGGCGTCGCTGGAGGGGAAGGACTCGTCGGAGGCCTCGTCCACGCTCGACTTCTGCGCGTCGTCGGGCTGCTCCTGCGCGGGCACGCCGTCCTGGTCGGAGCCGCCCTCGGCGTCACCGTCGTCGACGTAGTCGGCCAGCGAGGTGCGGAAGGCCTCCTTGGCCTCCGACAGCGAGACCCGGTCCTGCGGACGCTTCGGGCCGGCCAGCGAGGGGACGACGGTGGCCAGGTCGAGCTCGAGGCGCTCGGAGTAGCGCGGCTCGGCGTCGGGGTCGTGCCAGAGGCCCTGCTCCTTGGCGTAGGCCTCCACCAGCGCGAGCTGCTCGGCGTCACGGCCGGTGAGCTCGAGGTACTTCACGGTCTCCTCGTCGATGGGGAAGACCGCGATGGTCGAGCCGAACTCCGGGGACATGTTGCCGATGGTGGCGCGGTTGGCCAGCGGCAGCGCGGAGACGCCGGGACCGTAGAACTCGACGAACTTGCCGACGACGCCGTGCTTGCGCAGCATCTCGGTGATCGTGAGCACCAGGTCGGTGGCGGTGGCGCCCTCGGGCAGGTCGCCGTTCAGCTTGAAGCCGACCACGCGCGGGATGAGCATGGAGACGGGCTGGCCGAGCATGGCCGCCTCGGCCTCGATGCCGCCGACGCCCCAGCCGACGACGCCGATGCCGTTGACCATGGTCGTGTGCGAGTCGGTGCCGACGCAGGTGTCGGGGTAGGCCTGCAGCACCGTCTCGTCGGTCGAGCCCGTCGCGACCTCGCGGGTGAAGACGGTGCGCGCGAGGTGCTCGATGTTGACCTGGTGGACGATGCCGGTGCCGGGCGGGACGACCTTGAAGTCGTCGAAGGCACCCTGGCCCCACCGCAGGAACTGGTAGCGCTCCTTGTTGCGCTCGTACTCGATCTCGACGTTGCGCTCGAAGGCCTCCGGCGAGCCGAAGACGTCGGCGATCACGGAGTGGTCGATGACCATCTCGGCCGGCGCCAGCGGGTTGATGCGGGAGGCGTCGCCGCCGAGCTCCTCCATGGCCTCGCGCATGGTGGCGAGGTCGACCACGCAGGGCACCCCGGTGAAGTCCTGCATGATCACGCGCGCCGGCGTGAACTGGATCTCCTTCGACGGGTCCGCGTCGGCGTCCCAGCCGGCGAGCGCCTTGATGTCGTCGGCGGTGATGTTGGTGCCGTCCTCGGTGCGCAGGAGGTTCTCCAGCAGCACCTTGAGGCTGTAGGGCAGCGAGCCGACGTCCAGCCCCTCGCCCTCGACGGCGTCGAGACGGAAGATCTCGTACCCCTTGCCGTCCACGTCCAACGTGGCCTTCGCCCCGAAGCTGTCCTGGCTCGCCATCAACGGTCTCCTTTGGTCACTGCACCGACAGGTGCGACGGTTCCGTCCACGTCCTACCCCGGAACCGTCGGACTCATCCTGCCGTGTGCAGGTGACCACGACGAGCGGACCCGGAGGTTGCAATTTATCTTGATATCAAGATAACACCCGCCGGCGGAGAGCGGAAGTGCGCGTCATGGCCGATCGGCGCGATGTGTGTCACTCTTGCTGGACCGTTCCAGCAAACGTCGGAGTCACCTCGTGAACTTTCTCGATCGCATCGCTTCGGCCCCGATCTCCTGGGGCATCTGTGAGGTCCCCGGCTGGGGGCACATGCTCCCGACCGAGCGAGTGCTGACCGAGATGACGGACCTGGGGATCTCCGCCACGGAGTACGGCGCCCCGGGATTCCTGCCCACCGACCCCCAGGACATCCGTGGGGTGCTCGACGGCCACGGCATGTCCCTGCTCGGGGGTTTCGTCCCGCTCGTGCTGCACGACCCCACCCGTCGCGAGGAGTCGCTGTCCCGCACACGTGCGGTGGCCGACCTCTTCGGCCGCTCCGGCGCCTCGACCCTGGTGTCCTGCCCCGTGATGGACGACGACTGGTCCGTGCCCCGCCCGCTCGACCGCGACGAGCACGGCCACCTCGTCCGGATGCTCGCCGAGGTCGACGCGATCTGCGCCGACGCGGGCCTCCGTCAGGTCCTGCACCCGCACGTCCAGACCGTCGTCGAGACCTCGGGCGACGTCGACCGGATCCTCCAGGACTGCGACGTCTCCTGGTGTCTCGACACCGGCCACCTGGCCATCGGCGGCACCGACGTCGTGGAGTTCGCCCGCCAGGCCGCCGACCGCGTCGGGCACGTCCACCTCAAGGACGTCCGGATGGACCTCGTGCCGGCCCTGCTCGACCGCTCCACCTCGATCATGGAGGGCGTGCAGGCCGGTCTGTTCCCGGCACTCGGCCAGGGCGACCTCGCGCTGGCCGACGTCGTCTGCACCCTCGAGCGCGCGGGTTACGACGGCTGGTACGTCATCGAGCAGGACTCGGCCATCACCGGGGCTCTCCCCGGCGAGGGCGAGGGGCCGGTCACCGGCGTCGCCGAGTCCATGCGCTACCTCCGTGAGGTGGTTGCTCCACTGGTGGAGCAGGACGCATGACGGGCAGCACGCTCGACCTGCTCGCGCTCGGACGGATCAGCGTCGACCTCTACGCGCAGGAGCCGGGCGCGACCTTCCTGGATCCGCAGACCTTCGTGAAGTCGATCGGCGGGAGCCCGAGCAACGTCGCCGTCGCCGCGGCTCGCCTCGGGCTGCGGACCGCGGTCGTCACCGCGGTCGGCGACGATCCTCTCGGCGAGTACACGATCGCCAAGCTCGCAGCACTCGGGGTGGAGACGCGGTACGTCGCCGTTCGGGAGGACGGGCGCACCCCGGTGGTGCTCGTCGCGCTCGAGGACCCGGCCGAACCGACCATCACGTTCCTGCGCGAGCCGGAGGCGCCCGACACCACGATCGACTCGGACGCGGTCGACGAGGACACGGTCGCGACCTGTCGTGTGCTGTGGACCAGCGGCGCCACCCTCGCAACCGGCCGCACGGCCCGCACGGCGCTGCGGTGGCTCGAGCAGCGCGCCCGTCGGCCTCACACGGTCCTGGACCTCGACCTCCGCCCGACCCTGTGGTCCGCACCCTCCGAGGCGACCGCGGCCGCCGAGCGCGCGATCGCGCTCTCGAGCGTCGTGATCGGGAACCGTGCCGAGTGCACGATGGCGCTCGGGGTCTCCGAGCCGCACGCAGCGGCCGACGCCCTGCTCTCGCGGGGCGTGACGACGGCCGTGGTGAAGATGGGCGCCGACGGCGTCCTGCTCGCCACCGCCGAGGAGCGCGTCGTCATCGACCCGGTGAGGGTGACGGCTCGGTGCGGGTCCGGGGCCGGCGACGCCTTCGGCGGGGCACTGGCGGCCGGGTTGGTCAACGGATGGCCGCTGGCTCGGACCGGTCGGCTCGCGAACGCGGCCGGTGCCCTGGTCACCTCCCGCCTCACCTGTGCCGACGCCATGCCGAGCCTGGCCGAGCTGGAGGCCTTCCTGGCGGGCGACGAGCGGACGTCGACGGCGGTGACCTCCGGTGGCTGACCACACGGGCGCCGTCAGCGACAAGGACTATCAAGCCGTCACCGAGGCCAGGGTCCGCGAACCCCGACGACTCCGGCAGGCACTCGTGCGCCGTCGCCGTCGGCCGCTGGTGCGCGAGGACGGCCGGATGCTCCTGCTCGCCGCCGACCACACCTCGCGCGGCAAGCTGGCCATCGGCTCCGACCCGATGGCCGCCGCGGACCGCCGTTCGCTGCTGGACCGGCTCGTCACCGGGCTCGCGGACCGTCGGGTCGACGGCGTGCTCGGCAGTGCCGACGTCCTCGAGGAGCTCGCGCTCCTCGGCGCGCTGGACGGTCGGCTCGCCGTGGGCACGATGAACCGCGGCGGTGTCGCCGGGGCTTCGTGGGAGCTGGACGACCGGCTCACCGCCTACGACGCCGAGCACATCGTGTCCCTCGGGCTCGACGGCGGCAAGATGCTGCTGCGGATCGAACCGACCGACCCGGGGGTGCCGCGCACCCTCGAGACGGTCGCGCGACTCACCACGGTCCTGGCCGACGCCGGGATCATGACCCTCATCGAGCCGCTCCCCTACCGCACCCGACCGGACGGTGGCGTCGAGCTCGACCCCTCGGAGGACGCGCTGGTCCGGATGGTCGCTCTTGCGAGCGGGCTCGGGTCGTCGTCGGCGCACACCTGGCTCAAGATCCCGGCCAGCGCCGACCCTGCGCGCGTCGCCGCCGCCACGACCTGCCCCGTGCTGCTGCTCGGCGGTGATGTCGGCCGCGATCACGAGCAGGTCTTCGACGCCTGGCGGCGCGCCCTGGAGGTCCCGAACATCCGTGGGCTCGTCCCCGGTCGTGCCCTGCTCTACCCCGAGGTGCTGAGCGTGCGCGACGCCGTCGACCGCGCCGGCACCCTCGTGCATCCCACAGCCACCCCGCTCTCCCAGGAGGACCCTTCATGAGCAACCATCACCGGGCCGGCACTCTGCACGACCGCCGACACGTTGGTCACCGTCACTCCCGAGCAGGCCGGCTGGGCCTACAGCGGGCTCGAGGTCTTCGATCTCGCTGCCGGGCCGGTCACCCGCGTGCTCGACGGGCTCGAAGGCGTCCTCGTCCCGCTGTCCGCCACCGACCTGCGGGTCACCGTCGACGGGGACACCCACACCCTGCGCGGTCGCGTCGGCGTCTTCGAGGCCGTCTCGGACTGGATGTACCTCCCCGTGGGGGCCTCCGTCGAGATCGCGGCCGCCGCTGGCGAGGTCGCGCTGTGTACCGCTCGGGCGACCGGGCGGTACCCCGTGTGCGTGACCGCGGCCGAGGACGTGCCTGTGGAGGTCCGCGGAGGGGGCCGCGCCTCCCGCCAGGTCACGAACATCGCGACGCCCGACTCCTTCACCGGCGCGGACCGGATCAACGTCTGCGAGGTGATCACGCCGGGCGGCAACGTCTCGTCGTGGCCGCCGCATCGCCACGACGGCATCGGCGACTGCGAGCCGACCAACGAGGAGATCTACTACTTCCGGATGGGCCGGCTCGACGCATCGCACGGCCACCCGCACGGACAGGGCCTCTTCCGCGTCTACACCGTCGACGGGTCCTCGGACGAGACCGTGACGGTCCTCGACGGAGACGTTCACATCGTTGCCCAGGGATATCACGGCCCCTCGACCGCCCAGCCGGAGTACCCGATGTACTTCCTCAACGTGCTCGCCGGCCCCGGCGAGGCAGCGCACCATGGCCTTCTGTGACGACCCCGACCACCACTGGATCCGCGAGGCGTGGGCCGACCAGGGTCAGGACCACCGGCTCCCGATGACTTCGGCCTCGGGGCGGGTGACCCGATGAGACAGCGTCTCGGCATCGCCGTGCTCGGCCTCGGCTGGATGGGCCAGGCGCACTCACGCTCCGCTCGGCGCATCCCCGGCCACTTCCCCCAGCGCTCCTTCGACCCCCATCTCGTTGTGTGCGCCGACCCGGTGGCCGAGCGCCGCAGGCAGGCCGTCGAGGACTTCGGATTCGAGCGGGCGGTGGAGGGCTGGCAGGAAGCCGTCACCGCGCCCGACGTGGACGCCGTGTGGGTCACCGCACCCAACATGCTGCACCTGCCGATGATCGAGGCCGCCGCAGCCGCCGGGAAGGCGATCTTCAGCGAGAAGCCGATCGGTGGGAAGCCCGAGCACGCCGTGGCCGCCCTCGGGCACGCGCAGGCAGCCGGCGTCGCCACCGGGGTGGGCTACTGCTACGTCTGGTCGCCCTTGGTCCTGCACGCCCGCCAGCTCATTGCGAGCGGCGCGCTCGGCGAGATCACCCACTACCGGGGCCGCTTCCTGTCGATGTACGGCAGCGACCCCCTGGGCCTGCTCACCTGGCGCTTCTTCCTCGACCAGGCGGGTTACGGCGTGACGAGCGACGTCCTGAGCCACTCGGTGGCGATGGCGCACTTCCTCGTCGGCCCGATCTCCGAGGTCGTCGGCATGGCCAACACGACGATCCCGCGTCGTCCCCTCCCCACGGGCGCAGCCAGCCACTACGGCGTGGGAAGGCCGCAGGACCCGACAGGAGAGGTCGAGAACGAGGACTTTGCCTCGATGCTGTGCCGCTTCGAGGCCGGGGCCACCGGAACCTTCGAAGCCAGCCGCACCGTCGTGGGTCCGGAGAGCCAGAACGCCTTCGAGATCTACGGCACGAAGGGCTCGCTCATCTGGAACCACGAGCGGATCAACGAGCTCCAGTACTACTCGGTCACCGACTCGCCCGACTCCGGCTACACGACGATCTACGGCGGCGAGCGATTTCCCTTCCACGGCGCCTTCGTCCCCGGTCAGGCCAACAGCATCGGGTTCGAGGACCTCATCACCATCCAGGACTTCGCCTTCCTCGAGGCGCTCGCCACCGGTGAGCGGTTCACACCCGGGTTCTCCGAGGCCGTCGACGTCGCCAGTGTGCAACAAGCCCTCATCGACTCGTGGGAGTCGCGCGGCTGGCAGACCGTGCAGGGCCTGGAGGAGATCGTCCGATGAGCACCGTGAGGATCACCACCGCAGAGGCGCTCGTGCGCTACCTCGTCGCCCAGCGCACGGAGGTCGACGGTCAGGAGGTTCCGCTGTTCCCCGGCGTCTTCGCGATCTTCGGCCACGGGAACGTCACGAGTCTGGGCCACGCCCTGGAGCGGCATCGGGACGAGATGCCGGTCTGGCGCGGTCAGACCGAGGAGGGGATGGGCCTGGCGGCGGTCGCGTTCGGCAAGGCCACCCGACGGCGGCAGGTGATGGTCGCGACGAGCTCGATCGGCCCGGGCGCCACGAACATGGTCACCGCCGCCGGTGTCGCCATGTCCAACCGCATCCCCGCACTCTTCATCTCGGGCGACACGTTCACCTCGCGACTGCCCGACCCGGTCCTGCAGCAGGTCGAGCACTTCGGCGACCCCAGCACGACCGTCAACGACACCTTCCGCCCGGTCGTGCGCTACTGGGACCGGATCACCCACCCGGCCCAGCTGCTCAGCTCGCTGCCGCAGGTGACCCGCACCCTGCTGGACCCCGCGGACTGCGGCCCGGCCTTCCTCGGGTTGCCACAGGACGTGGCAGCGACCGCGTACGACTACCCGGCGAGCTTCTTCGAGCCGGTCGTGCACCGGATCCCGCGGCCGCGGGCCGACCGCGCGGAGCTCGAGCAGGCTGCGGCCGCGCTGCGCGCCGCCGAGCGCCCGGTGCTCATCGCCGGTGGTGGCGTGCACTACTCCCTCGCCGAGGCCGAGCTCGCCGACTTCGCTCTGCGTCACGGGATCCCTGTCGTCGAGACGGTCGCTGGCAAGTCCTCGCTCGTGGCCGACCACCCCCGGTACAGCGGGCCGATCGGGGTCACGGGTGCCGACGAGCCCAACGAGGTGTGCCGAGCCGCCGACCTGGTGCTCGCCGTGGGCACCCGTCTCAACGACTTCGTCACCGGGTCCTGGACCCTGTTCGACGCCTCCGCGCGCATCGTCGCTGTGAACGCTGCGCGCTTCGACACCACGAAGCACCGCGCGACGCCGGTGGTCGGGGACGCGCGCGAGAGTCTCGTCGAGCTGTCCGAGCTGCTCGGCGACTGGTCGGCCCCGCAGGGGTGGACCGACCACGGGACCGAGCAGCGTCGGCGACTGGAGGAGTTCATCGCTCGACGGGTGGCCGACGACGGAGAGCTGCCGCTGAGCTATGCGCAGATCGTCGGGACGCTGCACCGCACGGCAACGCCCGACGACTACGTGATGACCGCAGCAGGCGGGTTGCCGGGCGAGCTCAACATCAATTGGCTGAGCAAGTCGGTGGCCAGCTTCGACTGCGAGTACGGCTTCTCCTGCATGGGCTACGAGACCTCCGGAGCCTGGGGTGCGGCGTTCGCGCGCTCCGAGGGCGAGGTGCTGTGCCTCGTCGGTGACGGGTCCTATCTCATGCTCAACAGCGAGATCTACTCCTCGGTCCTCTCAGGGAAGAAGTTCATCCTCGTCGTGTGCGACAACGCCGGGTTCGCGGTCATCGAGCGACTCCAGAAGAACCAGGGCGGCGCGTCGTACAACAACATGCTGCGCGATGCACGCGGACCCAACAGCGACGTCCGGGTCGACTTCGTGGCGCACGCAGCCGCCTTGGGCGCTCACGCCGTGGGCGTGTCCTCGATCGGCGAGCTCGAGACCGCCCTCGCGCAAGCCCGCACCCACGACCGGACGAGCGTCATCGTGGTCGGCGTCCGGGAGTCGGACTGGACCGAGGGCAGCCTGTTCTGGCAGGTCGGGGCGCCGGAGGTCAGTGACCTGAGCACGGTGCGCGAGGCGCGAGCGGCCCACGAAGCAGGAATGGCGTCGCAGCGCCGCGGCGTCTGATGCCGGCCGACACCTCCGGGGGACCGACAGGACGGAGCGCGTCGTCGTCGCACCCGACGATCCGCGACGTCGCGGCCCGGGCTGGGGTGTCCAAGACCCTGGTGTCCTTGGCGCTCCAGGACGCCCCCCGGGTCGCGCCGGCGACCCGCCGAGCCATCCTCGAGGTGGCCCAGGAGCTCGGCTACCGACGCAACGCCGCCGCCCGGGCGCTGGGGGCGCACCGCACGCGCACCATCGGGGTCTTCGTCCTGGACCTGCACAACCCGATCACCGCCGACGTCCTCGACGCGGTCCAGGCCGAGGCTCGTCGCCGGGACTACCGCACCATCGTCGTGGTCGGCGGCGAGGACGCCGCTGCCGAGCGGGCCGAGCTCGAGAAGCTCCTCGAGTTCCGCGTCGAGGGGATCATCGCCCTGGGTCACCGGCTGCCCGACGGGGCGCTGGATGCCATCGACGCCGGCTGTCCCGCGGTGGCCATCGGCAGCGACCAGCAAGGCATCGCCCACCTGGGGTCGATCTGCAACGACGACGTCCTCGGCGCCGCCCTCGCCGTGGACCACCTCGTCGCCCTCGGTCACGAGCGGATCACCCACGTGGACGGCGGACCGAGCGCAGTCGCCCGGGATCGACGTCGCGGGTTCCGGGACGCGATGCGGAGGCACGGGCTGGGCGAGAACCTCACCGTGGTCAGGGGGTCGTTCACCGAGGGCGGGGGTTACCGGGGCGCCTCGCAAGCACTCGACTCGGTTGCCCGGCCCACTGCCCTCTTCGTGGCCAACGACCTCGCGGCGATGGGCGCCCTGGCGGCCGTCGCCGACCGAGGCCTGTCGGTGCCCGGCGACGTCTCGGTCATCGGCTACGACGGCACCCGGCTGGCCGGCATCCGGCCGCTGTCGTTGACCACGGTGGCCCAGCCCCTGGTCGACCTCGGGACGCGAGCAGCCGCCCTTCTCTGCGGACAGCTCGACGGGGGGCCGTCCTGCGCAACCTCCACGCGGCTGGCACCCGCGCTCGTCGTGCGTCGAACGACGGCGGCCGCATCTGCCTTCGGCGCTGCGCTTGACTGCCATTGCGACGGTCCACACCCGAGTCACACCCCTGAAGGGACCGTTCAACCGTGCCGCTGACCTCTCTACCCGCACCGCGCACTGCGCACTCCCTGGACGCACCGCCCCTGCGCTGGGGAATCCTGGGCACGGGGTGGATCGCCGACAAGTTCGTCAGGTCCCTGCAACGGCACACGCGCCAAGTCGTGCATGCCGTCGGGTCGCGCACAGCGGAGTCTGCGACCCGGGCAGCATCGGCCTGGGAGATCCCCGTGGCTCATGGGTCCTACGAGGCCTTGGTGGCCGACCCGTCCGTCGACGTCGTGTACGTCGCGACGCCGCACAACTTCCACGTCCTGCACGCCGGGCTCGCGATCGAGGCCGGCAAGCACGTGCTCATCGAGAAGCCTGTGGGACTGGATGCAGCCGAGGCCCGTGTGATCGGGGAGGCAGCCGCGCGCGCCGGCGTGTTCTGCATGGAGGCCATGTGGACCCTCTTCCTGCCGAAGTTCGACGTCGTGCGCCAGCTGCTCGACGAGGGGTGGTTGGGCCGCGTCGTCGCCACTCACGCCGACATGGGCGAGCGGTTCGACGCCCCTCACCGGATCACGCGCGCGGAGCTCGCGGGCGGCCCGCTCCTCGACCTCGGCACGTACGCCGTCACCTTCGCGACGTGGACGCTGGGTGTGCCCGACGTGGTCACCGCGGTCGCCACACCCGCTCCCAATGGGGTCAACGGCCAGCTCGCGATCGCCCTGCGCACCCCCGGTGGCGCAACCGCTGCTCTGCACACGACCATGCTCGCCGACACCGCGACGACGGCGAGCGTCGTCGGCACCGAGGGGCGTGTGGACCTCGGCACCCGGTTCTACCTCCCGGGGCCGATGACCCTGCACCAGCGTGGTGGGCCGTCGCTGTCGTGGATCGAGCCCATGGTCGAGCACGACGCGCTCCACTTCGAAGCCGCCGAGGTCGCCTACCGGGTGGCAGCGGGCGATACCGGTTCGCCCTTGAGGCCGTGGGAGGAGACCGTCAGGACCCTGGAGGTGATGGATCGGGTGCGGGCCGACACCGGGCTCGACTTCGACGAGGCTCGCACGAACCGGCACGGGTGAGCGCAGGTCAGTGCCGGGCCTTCGTCATCAGACTTGCGCACTCCGGTCGCGATTCTCCAGGAAGTAGGCGCCCAGGCTGCCGGCCACGGTGGCAAAGACGACGACGGAGAACGCCGCGAGAAGCACGTCCAGCACCTGGCTGAAGGGATCGTCGCTCCCGAGCGGCTCGCCGGAGATCGCCGCGAGGGAGGCCGCGTGCAGCGAGTCGGCATAGCTCACGTACTCGCCGAACTCGTAGAGCAGCTGGCTGCTGCCGAGAACAGTGATGACCGAGACGACCGCGAGCCAGCCGACCCGGTTTCCCAGCACGCTTCGCGCGGACCGCGACGATCGGACCGCCGACGACAGCACCCGACCGGCCCGAAGTGCGCGAGCCGCGCGGACCAGGCGCAGGACCCGGAGGAACGGCAGTGCCAGGAAGATCGCCTGCCACCAGTTGCGCTTGAGGAACCGCCAGGTGTCCGGGGCCACCACGAGACGAGCAGTGAACTCGCTGACGAAGACTGCCCAGAGGCCCCAGCCAGCGATAGTGAAGCCGAGACCGAGTCGACTCCCTGGCGCAGCGAAGTGCTCCCCGAGCACGACGAGCAGGAAGACGACGCTGAGAGCAGTCATCAGCGGAGTCAGCCGATCGATGAGCTCGTCGGCCCAGATCTCCCGCTGCTCCGGGGGCCTGGCCATCACGCTGGTGTCAGCCATGCAGCGGCTCCTCGGACCGCGGACTGAGTGCCTCGCCTGCCGTACACACGTGGTGAGGATACGTGTGCACCCGGATGGGTACGCCCACGACATGTGGTTCGACACCTGGTCTGACGTCCTGCGGATCCTGCTGGTGGGGCCTGCTTCCTACGCCGCTGTGGTCCTCATCCTCCGTACCTCGGGGAAGCGCACGCTGGCCAAGCTCAACGCGTTCGACCTGGTCGTGACGGTCGCCCTCGGTTCGACCCTGGCGACGATCTTCTTGAGCAAGGACGTGTCCTGGTCCGAGGGGGCCGCCGCGCTCGGCTTGCTGACTCTGCTGCAGCTCCTCCTCGCGGCGTTCACAGCCAGATGGCCGGCTGCGCGGTCAGTCGTCACCTCCCGCCCCACT
>CAVRJU010000010.1:0-11678 GCA_963721555.1 uncultured Actinomycetota bacterium
GTCGGTGACGCAGAACCGGGAGTCGTCGGGTCCGCGCAGCACGTGCCACCCACGACCGGAGGCGACGTCCTCCGCGCCGAGCGCCACCAGGCGCGACACCTCGGCGGGACGGTCGTCCGTGCCGGTGTCGAGGTGGGCGCTCACCGGTCCGTGCGGGTCGTCGAGGCGCTGGAAGAGCAGCTGGAGCGGTGACCCGTCGGTGTGCCACGTGCCCACGAAGTCCGGCGACGACGAGGGGGACCAGCGCCCGCCGAGCAGCACCCTCCAGAACGCGACCTCCGACTCGACCTGCTCGATCGGCGCGTCGACGCAGATCTGGACGAGCCGGGAGCGGTGACCTGCCGGCCAAGTGACGGGGGCGGGGATCCCGGCACCGGTGTCGTGGAAGACGCAGAAGGGCAACCCGCCCGGCGAGAGCAGCGTCGTCCAGTCGTCCGCCTCGGCCACCATCTCGGCACCCAGACCCTGTGCCCGCCGCGCCGTGGCGGCAGGGTCCGCCACGCCCACGTCGAGGTGGACGCGCGGGGGGCCGTCGATGCACTGCAGGTGGACGTACGACGACCCGTCCGGCGGCTCGAAGCTCTGCAGCTCGGGGTGCCTGCTCCAGGGTGACCCCAGCGGCCACCCCAGGACCTGGTCCCAGAAGCGACCGGTCACGGTGTGAAGGCCCGCCGGTACGTCGATCACCGCGTGGATCCGAGCGTCCATGAGTGCCGCCTCCTGTGTTCGTTCGTGCTGTCAGCTGTGCACCGGTACCCGATGGAGGTCCCGACTCACACCGCCCGCGCCGACCCGCGTCGCCCGGGCGATCTGGCAGCATGACGCCGTGCCGACCGACAAGCTCCTCGTGACCGTGGCCCCGACGGGGGCCGAGACCAGCAAGGCCGACTGCCCGCAGCTGCCGACGACGCTCACCGAGCTGGTCGAGACGGCGCAGCGCTGCGAGGCGGCCGGGGCGGCGATGGTGCACGTCCACATCCGCGACGACGAGCACCGCCCGAGCCTGGACCCGGCCCGCCTGGCCGACACCGTCGCGGCGCTGCACGAGAACACCGGCCTGGTGGTGCAGCTGTCGACCGGCGGCTCCGTCCACGACCCGCTGGAGTCGCGCCTCGCCGTGCTCGACGCCGAGCCGGACTCCTGCAGCCTCACCATGGGCACCGTCAACTTCGGCGACGACGTGTTCATGAACCCGTGGGGCTTCATCTGCGAGCTCTACCAGGCCTCGCAGGAGAGGCAGGTCGTCCCCGAGTTCGAGCTGTTCGACCTCGGCCAGGTCCACTCGCTGGCGCGCCTGCTGCGTCGCTACGGGCTCCCGTACGGCGGACGCGTCCACTGCGACCTGGTCATGAACGTCCCTGGCGGGATGGACGGCACGGCCGACGCCCTGGTCGCAGCCGTCGCCGCGCTGCCCCCGGAGACGACCTCCTGGTCGGCCACCGGCATCGGACGCTCGACCCTGACGGTGGCGCTCGCCGCACTGTCGAAGGGCGGCCACCTGCGGGTCGGCATGGAGGACGTCCTGACCCTGGCCAAGGGCGTGCCGGTCGAGCACAACGAGCAGCTGGTCGCCCGCGCCGTCGAGCTCGGGCGCCTGGCTCAGCGCGAGCCCATGACACCGGCGGAGGCTCGCGAGCTGCTCGGCACCCGCTGAGGTGACCTCGGGTCCCGGGAGCCACGGATCGTCGGACACGCCGCTGCGCGTCGCAGTAGCATCGGTGATCGCGACGAACTGGGAGAGTCCGTGAAGGGCATCATCTTCAACCTGTTGGAGGACATGGTTGAAGGCGAGGGCGGACCCGAGGCGTGGGACGGCCTTCTCGGTGCTGCCGAGGTCGACGGGGGCTACAGCGCCCTGGGCGACTACCCGGACGCAGAATTCATGTCCCTCGTCGCTGCGTCCTCCACCGCGTCGGGCCGGACCGTCTTCGACGTGACGAGGCAGTTCGGTGAGTTCGCGCTCCTGGGGCTGGCACGTCGGTATCCCTCGTTCTTCGTGCCGCACGCGCGCACACGCGACCTGCTGGTCACGCTCAACGACGTGATCCACCCCGAGGTGCGCAAGCTCCACCCGACGGCGAGGCCGCCGCTGTTCGGTTTCCACAGCAACGGCGCCGACCAGCTGACGCTGGTGTACCGGTCGGAGCGTCGTCTGTGCGCTTTCGCCGAGGGCATGATCGTCGGTGCAGCAGTGCACTTCGGCGAGAGCCTGAGCATCGCCCAGAGCAGGTGCATCCACACCGGGGCCGACGAGTGCCACCTGGACATCACCTTCCGCGACGAGCGTGACGGACATGTCCCCACCCGTTGACCCCGCCACCGAGGTCGAGCTGCTGCGCAGGAGGCTGGAACGGGAGCGTCGTGCCCGGCTGACGGCAGAGAGCGTCGGTGAGCAGGCGACGGCGCGTCTCTACGACACGGTCAGTCAGCTGCAGGACGCCGAGGCCGAGCTGCGTCGCCACGCGGAGGAGCAGGAGCTCCTGAACGACCTGTTGCGAGACGTGAGACGTGATCTGGACCGCGAGGGCATCCTGCGGCGGACGGTCACGGCGGTGGGGGCGTCGGCCGGTGTCGACCGTTGCCTGGTCAGGATGGCCGACGGTGACGGCATCGGGCCCGTCGTGGAGCAGTGGGCACGGCCGGGGGTGCCCCTCCTGGACCGGGCGTCCGTGCTCCCGACGGCGCTGGAGAAGCTCTGCCTGCAGGCCGCCGACCGGCACGAGTGCCTTCGCATCGACGACGTCCTGGACGACCCGCGTCTGCCGGGCCCGGAGGCCGGAGCGGTCCGCGACGTCCTGGGGATCACCGCCTACCTGGGGGCCCCCATGTGGGTCGGAGACCGACTGATCGGCTGGTTGGTGATGCACGCGACGACGCCATCGACGCCGTGGACGCCGCGACAGCTCACCATCATCAACGGTGTGGCCCGGGACCTGGGGACTGCGCTCCTCCAGGCTGCGGCGTACGAGCAGAAGGAAGCAGCCGTGCTCGAGCTGGAGCGCGCGGACCGGGTGAAGAACGAGCTGGTCTCGACCGTCTCCCACGAGCTCAGGACGCCGTTGAGCAGCATCGTCGGCTACATCGAGCTGCTGCAAGAAGGTGATGCCGGGGACCTGACGGCGGAGCAGCAGCACGTCCTCGGCGTCTTGAGCCGCAACTCGACGAGGCTGCAGCTGCTGATCGAGAACCTGCTCTCCCTCGCCCGTGTCGATGCCGAGGTCACCCTGCAACCCCTCCGTCCCGTCGACCTGGGGAAGCTCGTCGAAGACGTACGACGAGCCGTGGTGCCGATGGCGCGTGCGCGTGAGATCGACGTGGCGTTGACCGTGGGTGAGGCGCTTCCCGCTGTCCTGGGAAGGGCATCGGACCTCGAGCGAGCGATGTTCAACCTGGTGACCAACGCCATCAAGTTCACGCCGGTCGGCGGCTCGGTCCAGCTCGGCGCGCACGAGTCGGCCGACTCGGTGACGGTCCTCGTCAGCGACACGGGGCACGGCATCGACGCTCAGGACGTCCCGCACGTCTTCGAGCGGTTCTTCCGCAGCGCCGACGCCACGGACCGGGCCATCCAGGGGACGGGCCTGGGGTTGGCCGTGGTCAAGGCGATCGTCGACCAGCATCGGGGCACCCTCGAGATCGAGTCGGAGCCCGGACACGGCACCACCATCAGGATGCATCTGCGGACGGGCGACGAGCCGACGTCCGCGTCGGCGCCCGACGACGGAACGGGCGTGCAGGGGTTCGTGCCGATGAACCGGCGCAGTGGGAGCCACCCGGAGCCGTCCGGGGCCTCCTGAGCCAAGGGCGGAGCGGCGGCGGGCACGATCCACCACCGACCCACCATCGTCGGCTCGCGCTACGGTGGGTGGGCGCCAAGGACTGGCGTCGACGGGTCGTCAGGCTGCGCCGAAGCGACCGGGAGTGCGGTGGGTGCGATGCGAGATCGCCCGGTGGCCGGCGGTCCCAGCGACTGGCAACGGCTGTGGCGTCTGGTCCACACCCGCACGACTCGCAGCGACCCGCCGCGACCGCGCGGCGTCGAGGAGATCCTGGAGCGCATCTGCTGCGTCGCCGTCGACGACCTCGCCGTCATGGGGGCTGCCGTCACGCTGCCGCCCCAGCAGGACGCCTACGTGGTCGCGGCGGCGTCGGACAGGAACGCCCGGCTGCTCGAGCAGACCCAGTTCGACACCGGTGAGGGGCCCACGGTGGACGCCTGCCAGCGGCGTGTGCCGGTCCTGGTGCCCGACCTGGCGCCCTTCGACGGGAGCCGGTGGCCCGGCTTCGGCCAGGCGGCCGCCGCGGCCGGCGTCGCGGCGGCGTACGCGCTTCCGCTGCGGGTGGGCGCCTCGCTGCTCGGCGCCCTGACGTTGTACGACGCCGAGGTCGGGCCGCCGCCCCGGTCCGGGATCAGGACCGCCCTGGTGCTGGCGGAGATGGGTGTCGAGACGCTCATCGAGGGGCCCTCGTCGACGCAGGAGGCGGGGCGGGTCGATGCGCTCGCGCCGTTCCGGCAGGCCATCGACGGGCAGGCCCACATCTACCAGGCGCAGGGCATGGTGATGGTGCAGCTGGGTGTCACGCTGAACGAGGCGCTTGCCCGCATGCGCGCCCACGCCTACGCGAACGGGGTCACCCTGGACGTCCTGTCCACCGCCATCGTCGACGGCACCGTCAATCTGGATCACGACAGGCCTGTCACGTGACACGCTCAGCTCGCACCACCACGACACCGGAGGAACCCCAGCGATGATCTCGAGCACTGAACTCTCCGAGGCCTTCGTCGAGATGGCCGACACCCTGGTCGACGACTTCGACATCGTGGAGTTCCTGAGCAACCTCACGGTCAGGGCGGCCGCGGTCAGCGGCGCGTCCGCGGTCGGCCTGATGCTCGCCGACCACGTCGGTCGGGCTCGCTTCATGGCGGCCAACAACGAGTCGGGCAAGCTCATCGAGCTCTTCCAGCTGCAGAACGCCGAGGGGCCGTGCCTGGACTGCATCACGACGGGGCGTCCTGTCGTGAATGCAGACCTGCACGCTGCTGTGGACATCTGGCCGGTCTTCGCTCCGCGGGCCCTGCTCGCGGGCTTCCGATCGGTGCACGCGTTCCCGTTGCGCCTGCGCGGGCAGCGCATCGGGGCTCTCAACCTGTTCGGTGGCTCCGACAGCGTCTTCTCCGACGACGAGATGCGTGCCGTGCAGGCCCTGGCCGACGTGGCGACGGTCGCCATCCTGCAGCAGCGCACGATCGCGCGCGCCGAAGAGGTGACCGAGCAGCTCCAGGGAGCGCTCAGCAGCCGCATCGTGATCGAGCAGGCCAAGGGCGCGTTCGCGCAGGCCGAGAACATCTCGCTGGCAGAGGCTTTCGAGCGTCTCCGCTCGTCGGCGCGGAAGCTCCGGGCGCAAGCTCGTCGACGTCGCTCAGCTGATGCTCGACGAGATGGAGCAGGGGCACCGGCCCACGTCGTCGTGATCGGGCGCGGGTTGACACCCGTGTCGGTGCAGCGCAAACTCGTGGAGTTCCTCCGCCCCGGACCCGGCGGTCGGCCTTCAGGCGATCACAGGTGTGGGGTTTCTGTGTCTTCTTCAGGGGGGAGCCGACCGCTGTCCGGGACGGTGGCCTCGGCCACCAGCTGCGGACACGAGGGACTTCGCCCCGGATCGCGCCGTCGGCGGTGAGAGGCGCCCTAGCATGCGAGGCAGCTGACGATCAGCGTCGACGCAGGGGGAGCCATGACGGGCGAAGCGAACGAGTCCGGAACGGCCACGATCGCGCCACTCGCGCACCCCACCGGCTCGGGTGCTCGCGGTGGGGGCGCTGCTCGCGTTGGCCGCCTGCGGCAGCGAGACCGCGGAGCTCCGCCCGAACGACACGAGCTGCCGGCTGTACATGTCGGCCCAGGAGTCGGACCAGAAGGTCGTGGTCAACAAGGAGGCCACATCGCAGCAGAGGCCCGAGGCCGTGACCGCCGAGGGCCGCGAGCGGATCGCGTCCTTTTGTGCCGCGAACCCCGACCGGATGCTTCCCGAGGCCGTTGCAGCGGCCGGGTCGACCGAGGCGGCCAGCCCTGACGCCACGGACGCCTCGGACGCCTCGGACGCCTCGGACGCCGCCACCGATGTCACGGTCACCGACGCGGATCGTGTCGAGGTCCTGACCGCGGCGGAGACCGCTGCCGTCGCGGTGTTGTCCTACGACCACCGCTCGCTCGAGCAGGACCGCGACGCGGCGCTGGCCTTCATGACGCCGGCCTACGGCCGCGACTACCGCTCGACGTTCGACACCGCGGTCATCGCCGCGGCGACCGAGGCCGAGGCGACGGTCGAGACCGAGGTGCAGGAGGCCGGCATCACCGCGATCGACACTGACTCCGCCGAGGTGCTGATGTTCGCCGACCAGAGCACCACGAACAACAGCTCACCCGAGCCAAAGCTCGCGCTGAACCGGGTCAACTTCACCCTGGTGCGCGACGGGTCCGAGTGGCTGGTCGATGACATCCAGAGCGACGGGTTCGCCCAACCAGACGACGACCCGACACGCATGGAGGTCATGGGGGTGGCTCAGCGCTTCGCCGAGGTCTGGAACACCTTCGAGCCCACGCAGGCGCAGCAGTACGTCGACACGGTCACGCCCCTGCTGAGCCCTCGGTTCGCCGACGAGTTCGCGAAGGCGTCCGAGTCGGTGGTCCGGGGGATCGACGAGCAAGGGCTGTCGTCGACGGGCGAGGTGCTCGGGTCCGCGGTCAGCGCCCTCGACGCCGACAGCGCGACGGTGCTGGTGGCGTCCGACGCCGACCGCACGAGCCGCGGGCAGGACGTCGTGCGTCACTGGCGTTGGTCGGTCGACCTCGTGCTGGTCGACGGGGCGTGGCTGGTGGACCGCTTCGAGGAGGCGTGAGGCGTCCTGTGCGGCTCAGTCGCTGCGCACCCGCGCGTAGGCGGTGAGCAGGGAGCCCACCGCGTGCCGCGCGCCGTGGCCGCGTGGCGACTCGACGTGCTCGCTGGCGCCCGCCGGCCCGCGAACTCCGTGAAGGGTGCGCGCAGCGGGCTCGTCACGCCGCCCTTGGACAGCAGGCGGCTGAGCTTGTGCGTGGCGACCCCGCCGATGACGAGGTCGCGGACCTCGTAGTGCTCGGGCAGGTGCCTCTGCCGCCCGGCTCCGACGAGCAGCCCGCTGGCCACGTCCAGGATCGCGCTCACAGCTCCCTCCACCCGGTTGCGGCGTCGTGGCCGTGCGCGGCCATGTTCGCCAGTCCGCCGTCGACGGTGAACGTGCTGCCCGTGACGTACGACGAGCGCGGCGAGGCCAGGAACGCGATGACGGACGCGACCTCGTTGACGTGACCGGGGCGCCCGAGCGGGTTGCCGGGGCGTTCCTGGGCGTAGGCCTCGTCCTCGGACATGCCCGTCATCTCGGTGGCGATCTCGCCGGGCGCGACGGTGTTCACCGTGATGCCGTGCTCGGCCAGCTCCAGCGACAGCACCTTGCTGAAGGCCCCGAGGCCGGCCTTGGCCGCGCAGTACGCCGCAGCGCCGAGGCGCGGGACGTACTCGTGGACGCTCGTGACGTTGATGATGCGACCGCCCTGCCCGGCGGCGACCAGGTGCTCCGCCGCGCTCTGGCAGGCCAGGAAGGGACCGTCGAGGTCGGTGGCGAGGACGTGGCGCCACGTCTCCAGGGTGAGGTCGGCGACCCGGCTGCTGTGACCGGTGCCGGCGACGTTGACGAGCACCCCCAGGCCTCCGAGCCGGTCGACGAGCGCGTCGATGGTCTGGCCGGCGCTGGAGGAGTCGGCCGCGAACTGCTCGACGTACGCGCGCTGGCCGCGGCGCTCGACCTCGGCCGCGGTGGCGTCGACGCCCTCCCGGTCGTCGTGGCAGGTCAGGCCGATGTCGAAGCCCTCGGTGGCGAGGAGCTCGGCGGTGGCGCGTCCGATGCCGGAGTCGGAGCCGGTGACCACGGCGAGGCGTGGGTGGTGGGGCATGCTGCACCTTCCTGGGCGGGGTGGACGCCTCCGGTGCCCGTTCCGGTCCGGCGCAAACGCCGAGGCCGCGGGCGGCAGGGCGCAGGCTGTCCGCCCGACCCGCGTACGGCGTAGGGTGCCCGTCATGGGTGGAGCGGTGTCTCGCAACAACGTGGTCGTCTCGGGTCGGAGCGACGGTCGTCCGATGGTGTTCGTGCACGGGTTCGGCTGCGACCAGAACATGTGGCGCTACGTGGCCCCGTCCTTCGAGGACGACTTCCAGGTGGTGCTCCTCGACCAGGTGGGGGCGGGCGGCTCGGACCTGTCGGCGTACGACCCGACGAAGTACGCCACGCTGGACGGCTACGCCGGCGACCTGCTGGAGATCTGCCGTGAGCTGGACCTGCACGACGTCGTCCTCGTGGGCCACTCCGTCTCGGCGATGATCGGGATGCTGGCCTCGCTGCAGGAGCCGGAGCGCTTCGCGAGCCTGGTGATGATCGGTCCCTCGCCGCGCTACCTCGACGACGCCGGCTACACCGGTGGCTTCTCCCGTGAGGACATCGAGGAGCTGCTGGACTCGCTGGACAGCAACTACCTGGGCTGGTCCACCGCGATGGGCCCGGTGATCATGGGCAACGAGGACCGGCCCGAGCTCGGTCAGGAGCTGACCGCGAGCTTCTGCCGCACCGACCCTGACATCGCCAAGCGCTTCGCCCGTGCGACGTTCCTCTCCGACAACCGTGCTGACCTGCCGCGCGTCACGACGCCGACCCTGGTCATGCAGTGCAGCCGCGACGCGATCGCCCCCGAGGCGGTCGGCCGGTTCGTCCACGAGCAGATCCCCGACAGCACCCTGGTCATGCTCGAGGCGACAGGACACTGCCCCAACCTGAGCGCCCCCGAGGAGACGGTGCGCACCATCCGTGACTTCGTCGGGGCCTGAGGTCTCGGTGACGGAGGCGGACGAGCTGACGCTGCCCTACGAGCGTGCCGCCTGTGGTCTGCTGTCGACGACGCTCGAGGGCGAGATCACCCACGTCAACGAGACGTTCCTGACGTGGACGGGGTGGTTGCGCGAGGAGCTGGTCGGCCGCCGCCTGTTCTCCGAGCTGCTGAGCCCGGGCGGTCGGATCCACCACGAGACGCACGTCGCGCCGATGCTGCGCCTCGAGGGCGAGGTCCGGGAGATGGCCTTCGAGATCGCGACCCCGACGGGCCGCATCCCGGTGCTGGTCAACGCCGTGCGCGACGACAGCCCGACGGGTGGGGCCCAGGTGCAGATCGCGGTCTTCGGCGTCACCGAGCGCCGGGAGTACGAGCGTGAGCTGCGCCGTGAGCGGGACCGGGCCGAGCAGTCCGAGGTGCGTGCCCGTGCCCTGGCGCAGACGCTGCAGCAGACCCTCATCCCCCCGAGCCCGCCGCTGGTGCCGGGTCTCGAGGTGGCGGCCGTCTACCGACCCGCCGGCACGGGGGAGGAGGTCGGGGGTGACCTCTACGACGTCTTCCAGGTCGCCGACGACGACTGGGTCGTGGTGCTGGGTGACGTGTGCGGCAAGGGCGTGGAGGCTGCGGTGGTGACCGCGCTGGTGCGCTACACGATCCGCGCCTCCAGCGTGCTCTCACCTGACCCGGCCAAGGTGCTGGCGGATCTCGACTCCGTGCTGCTGGCTCACGGGTCCGAGCGCTTCTGCACGGTCGTCCTGCTGCGGCTGCGCCGCCGCGAAGGCGCCTGGACCGTGCGCATGGTCGCCGGTGGACACCCGCTTCCGCTGCTGAAGTCCGGTGACCAGTCGCCGGTGGCAGTGGGCACCCCGGGGGCCCTCGTCGGGGCGTTCTCGGGGATCGAGCGTGCGTCGACCGACCTGGCGCTGGTCGCCGGCGACCAGCTGCTGCTCTACACCGACGGCGTCACCGAGGGGCGGCGCGGGCGGGTCATGTACGACGACGAGCGGCTCGTGGCCGTCTTCGCCTCCCACGACGGCGACGCGTCGTCGCTGACCGCGACCGTGCTGAGCGAGGTGCTCGAGTTCCAGGGCGGCCTCCCGCGCGACGACATCGCGCTGGTGGCCCTGCGCGTTCCCGACGCCGACTGACCGGGTCAAGCGCGGGTCCGCGCGTTTCGTGATCCACCAAACCGGCGCCTAGGGTTCGTGACATGAAATCGATGGGGGATCGGATCTCGAAGGCCGGCATCGCGGTGCTCGTGCTGGCGGTGCTGGTGTTCGGCTGGATCGCGTACGAGCTGAGCCGGTGGCCCGGCACGCCGCCGGAGCCGGCCAGCGCCACGACGAGCAACACCACGGCCGACGACAGCGACAGCGACGCCGGCGCAGCGAAGGCTTCAGAAGAGCCGA
Source organism: uncultured Actinomycetota bacterium (assembly GCA_963721555.1). Taxonomy (GTDB): domain Bacteria; phylum Actinomycetota; class Actinomycetes; order Propionibacteriales; family Nocardioidaceae; genus Marmoricola_A. Next base: position 10,322 of record CAVRJU010000010.1, read on the forward strand.
GCCCGTCAGCGACTCCGACCGGCCCGCCGCTGCGCGTCGCGCTGCTGAGCGACGGGCTCGCCATCTCCGAGGGCTCGTGGTTCCAGCGCACGATCGGCCAGCGCACGGTCGACGGGCTCGTCCCCGGGGTCACGGCCTCCCTGGCGGGGGCGACCGCGGCCGCGCTCGAGCCGCGTGCGGCGCAGGCCGCCAACGCGGATGTGGTCGTGGTGACTGCCGGCACGGTCGACCTGCTCTCCGGCGCGACGCCCGAGACGGTCGCCGCATCCGTGCAGTCGCTGCTGCAGACCGCTGTCGACCTCGGCGGCAGGGGCGGGCCCGCCGTGGTCTGGGTGCCGACGCCGCCGATCTCGACCCAGGGCGCCAACGTCGAGGCGGTCAACGACGCCGTGCGCACCTTCGTCACCGACAACGACCTCGTCGAGTGGGACCTGACCACCCCGGTGGCCACCCCGGCCGGGGCGTGGAAGCCCGCCTTCACGGTCGACGGGATCGCCGCCAACGAGGCCGGCCAGCAGGCGCAGGCCGAGGCCGCCCGTCGCGCGGCGGCCGAGACCCTCCCGGAGCTCCAGGCTCGGTAGCATGCTCCGATGCCCGCCTTCCTCGTCGCGCTCATGGTCGTGGTGCTGGTGGTGCTCGGCCTGACCACCGTGCTGCTGCTCACCCGCACGATGCGCAAGGAAGCCCTCGCCGTGCCGCGCGCCCGCCCCGAGGAGCCGGATGACGCGGGCGGCGACACGGGCACGCCAGCCGAGAGCGAACACCCCGAGAGCGAGCCTTCGGGCCCGCACCCCCCACGCACCGAGGACGACTGAGACATGCCTTTCGAGATCCCGCCGAACCTCCACCCCAACCTGCACAAGTTCGCCTGGTTGCTGGGCCGCTGGGAGGGTGGCGGCGACGGGGACTACCCGACGATCGACGCCTTCAAGTTCCACCAGGAGGCGATCTTCCAGCAGGACGGCCGGCCCTTCATCCACTACATGGCCAAGGCCACCGTGGTCGACGACGCCGGCAACAAGGTCCGCGACGCCGCCCAGGAGACCGGCTTCCTGCGCTGCCAGGAGGACGGCTCGGTGGAGCTGCTGCTGACCCACAACACCGGGTTCCTCGAGCTGTGGCACGGCAAGGTCGACGGCGCGAAGCTCGACCTGACCACCGACGCCGTGATCCGCACCGAGACGGCCAAGGAGGTCACCGCCGGTCACCGGCTCTACGGGTTGGTGGAGAGCGAGCTGTGGTTCGCCTACGACATGGCCGCCGCCGGTCAGCCGCTGACGCCGCACCTGTGGGGCAAGCTCAGCCGGGCGTAGGACACTGCTGTTGAAGCTTGCTCCGCCCGCTCGTCTGCGGGTCT
>CAVRJU010000011.1:0-37223 GCA_963721555.1 uncultured Actinomycetota bacterium
ATACAACCTCGTCCGCGTCGAGCAACAACACCCACGAATTCCGCACCTGCGGATGCGCCATGGACCATTGCTTCTTCTTAGGATAGTCGTGATTCCAATCGAATTGGACGACCTCGGCGCCTTGGCTAATGCAAGAGAAACCGTGTTGTCTGTACTGCCAGAGTCAGCAACAATCACTTGCTGACAAAACGAACGTGCTCGATACATTTTGCGATTGCGACTTGTTCGTTTTTGGCGACAATCACGGCTGTGATCGGTGCCGGAGGTTGGGTAGGGTGTCTATTCATTAAAGCGACCTTTGTTCGTCAGCACGTCGTGCCGGACCAATTGGCCTGCGCCAATGGTGACATGGGCGCCAATGCGGACGCCGCGAAGCACGATTGCTCTAGCGGCGATCCACGCGCCGTCTTCAATCACGATCGGGCCGTTGTCGAATTCAAAGGCTACGCGACTTGCGATCGTGGCTACCGGTGCAGAGGAACGCGTCCTGAGAGATGCAGACATTCGAACCGACGTGAATGGGTTCTAGGTTCGAACAGCCAGCCCCCTCGCCGATCCACGAGTCGTCGCCAACGCGGAGTTTCCAGGGCCAAGTGGATCCTGACTGGTGCCGAATAAGGACTCCGCGATCCAATTTCGGCTCCGAACACCCGCAAGATGCGGACTCTCATGCCTGCAGGCAGCCACCATCGCATGAAGATGGTTGTCGATGTGAGCATCCAGAGGGCTTGCCCGGAGCCTTCGGACGCCCGACGTCGTGAGCCAGCTCCGGTGAACTGAGCGAGGCGGGTTGTACTTCCCCCCATAGGGAAGCATGTTAGGGGAGGGCGCGCGTACGCGGTTCGAGTGCCGTAGATCGACGGTCACTCGAGCCCCTACGGGTCTGAGGGACTGCTGATCTGTGGTGCCGAGAGGTGCCGCTGGAAGGATGTCGCTGTGCCCAAGCCGTTCCCCAAGGAGTTCCGCGACGACGTCGTCAACGTCGCGAGGAACCGTGAGCCTGGCCAGACGCTCAAGCAGATCGCTGCCGACTTCGGCATCAGCGAGTCGTGCCTGACCGGCTGGATCAAGGCCGCCGACGTCGAGGAGGGCACCAAGCCCGGCCTCACCGCTGACCAGGCCGCGGAGCTGCGCGAGCTCAAGCGCCGCAACCGCCTGCTGGAGCAGGAGAACGAGGTCCTGCGCCGCGCGGCGGCGTATCTGTCGCAGGCGAACCTGCCGGGAAAAGGATCTACCCGCTCGTCCGCGAGTTGGCCGCGACGGCGTTCCCGTCACGGTGACGTGCCGGGTCCTGAAGATCGCCCGCCAGCCCTACTACCGCTGGCTCGCCTGCCCGGTCACCGACGCCGAGTTCGGTCGAGGCCTACCGGGCCAACGCCTTGTTCGACGCCCACCGCGACGACCCGGAGTTCGGCTACCGGTTCCTGGTCGACGAGGCCGCGAGGCCGGCGAGGCGATGGCGCAGCGGACCGCGTGGCGGATCTGCTCGCAACGGCTGGTGGTCAGCGTTCGGCAAACCCAAGCGCGGCAAGGCCAAGAAGCCCGGCCCGCCGGTCCACGACGACCTGTGCGCCGTGGTCGACGACAAGGGCCGAGTGCGCCACGAGTTCACCGCCGACGCTCCGAACGAGCTGTGGCTCACCGACATCACCGAGCACTGGACCGGCGAGGGCAAGCTCTACCTCTGCGCCATCAAGGACGTGTTCTCCAACCGGATCGTGGGCTACTCCATCGACTCGCGGATGAAGTCACGCCTCGCGGTCGCAGCGCTCAACAACGCCGTCGCCAGGCGCGCCGCCGAGGGCCACCGGTCGCCGGCTGCATCGTTCACTCCGACCGAGGCTCGCAATTCCGCTCGCAGGAAATTCGTCCACGCCCTCAACCGCCACGCCATGGTCGGATCGATGGGCCGCGTCGGCGCCGCCGGCGACAACGCCGCCATGGAGAGCTTCTTCGCGCTGCTGCAGAACAACGTCCTCGACCGCCGCGCCTGGGCCACCCGCGAGGACCTCCGGATCGCGATCGTGACCTGGATCGAACGGACCTACCACCGACGCCGCAGACAAGACGCCCTCGGCCGATTGACCCCCATCGAGTACGAGACCATCATGACCACACCGGCCACTCAGGCCGCCTGACCCAACCTGTCACCTGATCGTGCAGCAGTCCCAGACGCACTAGGGTTGCTTCCGAACGCGAAGCCAGAGACACACGGGGGACATCATGACCAAGCGGGCACTGATCACCGGGATCACCGGCCAAGACGGCTCCTACCTCGCTGAGTTGCTGCTCGGCAAGGGTTACGAGGTGCATGGACTGATCCGTCGTGCGTCAACGTTCAACACTCAGCGGCTCAATCATCTCTACATCGACCCGCACGACCCTGACGCCCGGATGTTTCTGCACTACGGCGACTTGTCGGACGGAGCGCGTCTGGTCACTCTTCTGCACAAGATCAACCCGGACGAGGTCTACAACCTCGCTGCTCAGTCGCATGTGCGGGTCAGCTTCGACGAGCCGGAGCACACGGGTGACACCACCGGGATCGGCGCGATGCGGCTGCTCGAGGCCGTTCGGCTCGCGGGTGTTCACTGTCGCTACTACCAAGCGTCGAGCTCAGAGATGTTCGGCGCCTCGCCGCCGCCCCAGAACGAGGACACCCTGTTCTACCCGCGTTCTCCCTACGGGGCTGCCAAGGTCTACGCCTACTGGGTGACGAAGAACTACCGCGAGGCCTACGGCATGTTCGCCGTTAACGGCATCCTCTTCAACCACGAGTCTCCGCGCCGGGGTGAGACCTTCGTGACTCGCAAGGTGACCCGAGCGGTTGCCCGCATCAAGGCTGGGATGCAGACCGACCTCTTCATGGGCAACCTGGACTCGATCCGCGACTGGGGTTACGCCCCGGAGTACGTCGAGGGCATGTGGCGGATGCTTCAGGCCGACGAGCCGGACGACTACGTGCTGGCGACGGGAGGTGACTTCACGGTGCGCGATTTCGTCGTCACCGCCTTCGAGCACGCCGGGCTCGACTGGGAGAAGCACGTGAAGTTCGACCCCGCTTACCTGCGGCCGACCGAGGTGGACGCACTTATCGGGGACGCGTCGAAAGCCCACCGCAATCTCGGCTGGAAGGCCACGGTCGATACAGCGCAGCTGGCGCGCATCATGGTCGATGCCGACATGATGGCGCTCGAGCACGAAGGCCTGCCCTGGATCGATCAGGCTGTGGTGCCTGACTGGCCTGCGATCTGGAAGCTGACCCTTGACTGAGTCGGCCGTGGCCCCGCTCGACCGCGCTGCCCCGCTGTACGTCGCGGGCCACCGTGGTCTCGTGGGCTCCGCCATCTGGCGGCATCTGGAGAGCCAGGGGTTCAGCCACCTCGTCGGGCGCTCTTCGGCTGAGCTCGACCTGCGTGACCGCAGCGCCGTCTTCGACTTCTTTGCCGACATGCGGCCGACGAACGTGGTTCTCGCTGCAGCCAAGGTGGGTGGCATCCTCGCCAACAACACCTACCCGGTGGACTTCCTGTCGGAGAACCTGCAGATCCAGACTCAATGTCATGGACGCCGCGCTCGCCCACGACGCCGACCGGCTGCTGTTCCTCGGTTCGTCGTGCATCTACCCGAAGTTGGCGGCGCAACCGATCCGCGAGGAGGCGCTGCTGACCGGTCACCTCGAGCCGACGAACGACGCCTACGCGATCGCCAAGATCGCCGGCATCATCCAGGTGCAGGCCGTGCGCCGTCAGTATGGCAAGCCGTGGATCTCGGCCATGCCGACCAACCTCTACGGTCCGGGCGACAACTTCTCGCCCACCGGCTCGCACGTGTTGCCGGCGCTGATCCGACGCTACGACGAGGCCGCCCGCTCAGGCGCCGAGACGGTGACGAACTGGGGGACCGGCTCGCCACGCCGCGAGTTCCTCCACGTCGACGACATGGCCTCGGCCTGCCTCCACCTCCTCGACCACTACGACGAGCCGGAGCAGGTCAACGTCGGGACGGGCCGGGATGCGACGATCGCTGAAATAGCCGGTTTCGTGGCGGAGGCCGTCGGGTTCGAGGGAATGACCCAGTGGGACACCTCCAAGCCGGACGGAACGCCTCAGAAGCTGCTGGACGTGAGCAGGCTCGAGGCTGCGGGATGGAAGGCCGAGATCGGGCTCCGTGACGGCATCGCCTCCACCGTGCAGTGGTATCGCTCGCACGCCGACTCGCTGCGCGAGTAAGGACACGCGACGAGGGCCCGGACGTCGTCCGGGGGCCCTCGTCGCTGCTTGGAGCTTCAGCTGCCGCTGTTGATCATCCCGGCGCCGACGGTGACACCGGTCGCCTCGTCGATGAGGATGAACGAGCCGGTGGTCCGGTTCTTCGAGTACGGGTCGCACAGCAGCGGCACGGTCGTGCGCAGCTGCACGCGAGCGATCTCGTTGACCCCGATCTCCTTGGTCTCCTGGTCGCGGTGCAGCGTGTTGACGTCGAGGCGGTACTGGATGTCCTTGACCAGGGCGCGCCCGACGCGGGTGGTGTGCTTGATGGCCAGCTTCTGGCGCGGGCGCAGCGGCTCGGTGGTCATCCAGCAGATCATCGCGTCGATGTCCTGGCTCGGCTTCGGAGCGTTCGCCGGCCGGCAGATCATGTCGCCGCGCGAGACGTCGACGTCGTCCTCGAGGCGGATGGTGACCGACATCGGCGGGTAGGCCTCGGCGATCTCCTTCTCGTGCAGGTCGATGCCTGCGATCTTGCTCGTCATACCTGAGGGCAGGACCAGGACGTCGTCGCCGGGCTTCAGCACGCCGCCGGCCACCATGCCGCCGTACCCGCGGTAGTCGTGGTGCGCGTCGGACTTCGGGCGGATGACGTACTGCACCGGGAAGCGGGCGTCGACCAGGTCGCGGTCGGAGGCCACGTGCACGTGCTCGAGGTGGTGCATGAGCGAGGGGCCCTTGTACCAGTCCATGTGCTCGCTGCGGTTGACGACGTTGTCGCCCTTGAGCGCCGAGATCGGGATGATCTCCAGGTCCGGGATCGACAGCTTCGTCGCGAAGGCCGTGAACTCCTCGTAGATCTTGTTGTAGATGCCCTCGTCGTAGTCGACCAGGTCCATCTTGTTCACCGCGAGCACGAGGTGGGGGACCCGCAGCAGCGACAGGATCACCGCGTGGCGGCGCGACTGCTCGGTCAGGCCCTGGCGGGCGTCGACGAGCACCAGACCGAGGTCGGCGGTCGAGGCGCCGGTCACCATGTTCCGGGTGTACTGCACGTGACCGGGGGTGTCGGCGATGATGAACTTGCGCGCCGGGGTCGCGAAGTAGCGGTAGGCGACGTCGATGGTGATGCCCTGCTCGCGCTCGGAGCGCAGACCGTCGGTCAGCAGCGCGAGGTCGGTGTAGTCGTAGCCCTTGTCCTTCGACGTCGACTCCACGGCCTCGAGCTGGTCCTCGAAGATCGACTTGGAGTCGAGCAGGAGGCGCCCGATGAGGGTGGACTTGCCGTCGTCGACCGAGCCGGCGGTGGCGAAACGGAGCAGGTCCATCAGAAGTAGCCTTCCTTCTTGCGGTCTTCCATGGCTGCCTCGGAGAAGCGGTCGTCACCACGGGTGGCGCCTCGCTCGGTGACCCGGGCGATGGCGATCTCTTCGATGATCTCGGGGATGGTGCTGGCCGTGCTCTCCACGCAGCCGGTGAGCGTGAGGTCGCCGACGGTGCGGAAGCGGACCGTGCGCTCCTCGGCCTTCTCGCCCGACTTGAGCGGGTTGAACTCGCTCTCGGTCAGCAGCATCCCGTCGCGCTCGAAGACGCGCCGCTGGTGGCTGAAGTAGATGTTGGGGATCAGGATCTCTTCGCGTCCGATGTAGTCCCAGACGTCGAGCTCGGTCCAGTTCGAGATCGGGAAGATGCGCATGTGCTCACCCTCGTGGAGACGCCCGTTGTAGAGGCTCCAGAGCTCGGGGCGCTGCATCTTCGGGTCCCACTGGCCGAACTCGTCGCGGTGGGAGTAGACGCGCTCCTTGGCGCGGGCCTTCTCCTCGTCGCGGCGGCCGCCGCCGAAGGCGGCGGTGAAGCCGCCCTCCTCGAGGGCGTGCAGCAGGGTGCCGATCTGGAGGCGGTTGCGCGAGGTCTTGCCGTCGTCGACGACGACACCGTTCTTGATGGCCTCGTCGACGCTCGCCACGATGAGGCGGACCCCGAGCCGGTCGACCCACTGGTCGCGGGTCTCCAGCACCTCGGGGAAGTCGTAGCCGGTGTCGACCTGCAGCACCGGGAACGGGATCTTCGCCGGGTAGAAGGCCTTCTCGGCGAGGCGCATCATGACGATGGAGTCCTTGCCGCCGGAGAACATGAGGACCGGCTTCTCGAACTCGGCGGCGACCTCACGGAAGATGTGGATCGACTCCGCCTCCAGCTCGTCGAGCTGGCTGAGCCGGTAGTCGGCGTGCGTTGCTGTCATCAGGGGTGGAGACCTCTCCATCGGGACCAGCCAGCATCGTACCCACCCTCTACGATGCTGGGTGCATCCACTCGCGCAAGGGGACACGTTGAGACTTCTCGTCACCGGTGGGGCCGGCTTCATCGGCAGCCACTACGTCCGCACCCTGCTGCAGGGGGCGTGGGGACTGGACGAGCCGTCGAGCGTGACGGTCCTCGACAAGCTCACCTACGCCGGCAACCTCGAGAACCTGACCCCGGTGATCGACGACCCCCGACTTCGCGTCGTCGAGGGCGACATCCTGGACCGGGCGCTGGTCCATCGAGCTGATCGGCGAGGCCGACGCCGTCGTCCACTTCGCCGCCGAGTCGCACGTCGACCGCTCCATCCTCGGCGCCGCCGACTTCGTCATGACGAACGTGGTCGGCACGCAGACGCTGCTCGACGTCGCCCGCGAGGTGGGCGTGGACCGCTTCGTCCACGTCTCGACCGACGAGGTCTACGGCTCCATCCCGGAGGGGAGCTGGACCGAGGACGAGCCGCTGCTGCCCAACTCGCCGTACTCCGCGTCCAAGGCGGGCAGCGACCTGATGGCGCGCGCCTACCACCGCACCCACGGCGTGCCGGTGATGATCACGCGCTGCTCGAACAACTACGGGCCCTACCAGTTCCCCGAGAAGGTCATCCCGCTCTTCGTCACCAACCTCATCGACGGCGGGACGGTGCCGCTCTACGGCGAGGGCACGAACGTGCGCGACTGGCTGCACGTCGACGACCACTGCCGGGGCATCCACCTGGTGCTGACCGGTGGCCGCGCCGGGGAGACCTACAACATCGGCGGCGGCACCGAGCTGACGAACAAGGAGCTCACGGGACTGCTGCTGGAGGCCACCGGGACGGGCTGGGACCGGGTCGAGACCGTGGCGGACCGCCTCGGGCACGACCTGCGCTACTCGGTGGACATCAGCAAGATCGAGCGGGAGCTCGGCTACCGGCCGCAGGTGCCCTTCGAGCAGGGGCTGGCGGACACGGTGCAGTGGTTCGTCGACAACCGCGCCTGGTGGGAGCCGTTGAAGGCGCGGGCCGGGTTGGTCTGAGATCTCACCGGGTCTCGACGACGGTTGCTGCGCAACCTGCTCGACCACCGGGGGTGGGCTCGACCACTCCAGGGGTCAACGGTTGAGACCGGCGCGCCACGCCTGCGCCTCGTCCCAGGTGGCGAGCAGGCCGGAGTCCTTCAGCGCCGCCAGGCGCGGAGCAGCCTCGTCCTTCTCCGACAGCAAAGGCTCGAGCGGCGAGCCGTCGTGCTCGCGCGGCCACTCAACGCCGACGGTCTCGTCGAGCGGGTGCAGGCCGTGCTCTCGCTCCGGCGCATACGGAGCCGAGCAGAGGTAGGTCACCACGGAGTCGTCGCGCAGCGCCATGAACGCGTGGCCGCACCCCTCGGGGACGTAGATCGCCTTCCGCGTCGTGTCGTCCAGCACCGCAGCGTCCCACTGCCCGAAGGTCGGGGAACCGAGACGGAGGTCGACGACCACGTCGAAGACCGCACCCGAGGCACAGGTGACGTACTTCGCCTGGCTCGGCGGCAGCTGGGCGAAGTGGATGCCGCGCACCGTGCCGGCTCGCGAGACGGACGTGTTCGTCTGGGCCACCGTGAGCGGGTGCCCGACGGTCTCCTCGAACACCGACGCCTTGAAGGTCTCCGCGAAGTGGCCGCGGGGGTCACCGAAGACGCGGGGCTCGAAGAGAAAGGCTCCGGGCACGCGCAAAGCGGTGGTCTGCATGATCTCCTCTGACGGTGGCTCGACGGCTTCCCTAGGCTAGTCGTCATCCGCGAGGGCATCCGGCCGGCGGGGACCGGACAACCCGTCCGACATGAGAGCCAGGGGTGAGGCCGTGCGCTGGTTGGTGACCGGAGCCGGAGGCATGCTCGGGCTGGACGCCGTGGAGGTGCTGCGCACCCGCGGCCACCAGGTGACGGCGTTGCGTCGCTCCGAGCTGGACGTCACCGACGCTGACTGCGGCGCAGGCCGCCGTGGCGGGTCACGACGTGGTGCTCAACTGCGCCGCCTGGACCGCGGTCGACGACGCGGAGGAGCAGGAGGGCGCGGCCTTCCTGGTCAACGCCGTCGGGTCCGCCACGCTCGCCCGTGCGGCTCAACGAGGCGGGTGCGCTGCTGGTCACGATCAGCACCGACTACGTCTTCGACGGCTCCGCGAGCACGCCGTACGCCGTCGACCACCCGCCGAGGCCGGTGTCGGCGTACGGGCGGACGAAGGCGGCGGGGGAGTGGGCGGTGCGCGCCGAGGCCGCTCGCCACCTGATCCTGCGCACGGCCTGGTTGTACGGCGCGCACGGCCCGTGCTTCCCGCGCACCATCGCGCGCGTGGCTCGTGAGCGCGACGGGGTCGACGTGGTCACCGACCAGGTCGGTCAGCCCACCTGGACCCGCGACGTCGCCGACCTGGCCGAGCGCCTGGTGACGGCCGGCGTCGAGGGCACGCACCACGCGACCGCCGGAGGGCAGGCCAGCTGGTTCGACTTCGCGGTGTCGGTGTGCGCGAGCGCCGGGCTGCGCGAGGGGATCGTGGGCCGGACGACGAGTGAGCACTTCGAGCGGCCGGCGCCACGTCCGGCGTACTCCGTGCTGTCGCACGACTCGCTCCTCGCGGCGGGGGTCGAGCCGATCGGGGACTGGCAGGAGCGGTGGGGGTGGCGGCGGGCGAGGTGCTGGGGTAGATCTCGACGACGCTCGCTGGCGCTCGCTGCTCGATCACCGAAGAGCGACGTTTGCTGCTCGATCACCGAAGAGCGACGTTTGCTGCTCGATCACCGGTGACCTGCTCGGTCAGCGTGCCTGCTCGATCAAGGAGAGCAAGTAGGTGCCGTAGCCGGACTTCACCAGCGGCTCGGCGCGGGCGCGCAGGTCGTCGTCGCTGAGCCAGCCGTTGCGCCACGCGATCTCCTCGGGCGCCCCGATCTTCAGGCCCTGCCGGCTCTCGATGGTGCGGATGAAGGCGGTGGCGTCGGCCAGCGAGTCGAAGGTGCCGGTGTCCAGCCAGGCCGTGCCGCGGTCGAGGACCTCGACGTGCAGCCGGCCCTCGTCGAGGTAGGTGCGGTTGAGGTCGGTGATCTCCAGCTCGCCCCGCGCGCTCGGGCGCAGCGAACGGGCGCGGGCCACGGCGTCGCCGTCGTAGAAGTACAGCCCGGGGACGGCCAGGTTGCTGCGAGGTTCGCTCGGCTTCTCCTCGAGCGAGACAGCGACGCCGCCGTCGCCGAGCTCGACGACGCCGTACTCCCGCGGGTCGGCGACCTGGTAGCCGAAGACCGCGGCGCCGTCGAGCTGCTCGAAGCGACGCAGCTGTCGCCCCAGACGGGGGCCGTAGAAGAGGTTGTCGCCCAGCACCAGCGCCGACGGCTCGTCGCGCACGAAGTCCTCACCGATGAGGAAGGCCTGGGCGAGACCGTCCGGCGAGGGCTGGGTGGCGTAGCTGATCGAGAGCCCGAGGGCGGAGCCGTCACCCAGGAGGCGTGCGAAGGCCTCGGCGTCGTGCGGTGTCGTGATGACGAGCACGTCGCGGATGCCGGCCAGCATGAGCGTCGACAGCGGGTAGTAGACCATCGGCTTGTCGTAGACCGGGACCAGCTGCTTGCTGACCCCGATGGTGATCGGGTGCAGCCGCGATCCGGTGCCGCCGGCCAGCAGGATGCCGCGCATCGGATCTCCCTCTCGTCGTCGCGTCGTGGCGTGGTGCGTGAGCGTCGTTTCTACCGGGTCTTGGTGGGGCGCGCGCGACCTTCCTCGATCTCGCGGACGGTCGGGCCGCCGAAGAAGGGCAGGCCCTCGGACTTGCGGATGAAGCCCCAGACGATCGGCACCAGCACCAGCACGACGAGCCCGGTGCCGACGATGAGCATCGGGTAGGTCTCGTCCTCGGCCGCGCCCAGCGGCGCCCAGCCGGCCTTGTCGAGCAGGGCGACGCCGGACATGCAGAGCACCACGACGATGCCGCGGCGGATGATCGACTGCGACACCCTCGGTGCCAGTCGCGAGCCGAGGATCGTGCCCGGCACGGAGCCGATGATCAGCGGGATGGTCAGGCCGAAGTCGAGGCCGTGGGCCAGGATGTTGGCGATCGCGGCGGCCAGCACCAGCGGCACCGCCTGCACCAGGTCGGTGCCGACCAGCTTCACCGCCGACAGCGCCGGGTAGAGCATGAGCAGCGCCACCATGATGACCGAGCCGGAGCCGACCGAGGTGATCCCCACCAGGAGCCCGCCGACGGCGCCGACGGCGATCGTCGGGATGGGGCGGATCTGCACCTTGCTGTCGTCGGGCTCGAACCCACGTCGCACGGCGCGCAGGTTGATGTAGAGGCGCAGCGCGTAGGTGGCGGCCGCGAAGAGCAGGGCGAAGCCGATGCAGATCTTCAGGACGTCGTCGACCTCGTCGGGATCGACGACCGCCTTGACCAGGAACGGGCCGAGGAAGGCCGTCGGCACAGAGCCGACGATCAGCCACTTGGCCATCTCGAAGTTCGGGGCACCGTGGCGGGAGTGCACGATCGCGCCGCCGGACTTGTAGACCGCGGCCGCGGTCAGGTCGGCGGTGATGACGGCCTTGGTGTCGCCGACGCCGAGGAAGATCAGCGCCGGGGTCATCAGGGCGCCACCGCCCATGCCGGTCAGGCCGACCACGATGCCGACCGACGAAGGCCGCGGCGGCGATGCTGAGGAACTCGGTCATGTGGTCGGCTCCACGGTCGATCACTCGGCACGCTCGCCCGACGGGTGGGGGAGGTAGCCGGACTCGTCCAGCGCGTCGAGCACCTCCGCGAGGCAGTCCTCGATGCTGCGGCCGGTGGTGTCGACGCGGACGTCGGCGTCGGCCGGCTCCTCGTAGGGCGACGATATGCCGGTGAACTCCGGGATCTCGCCGCGGCGCGCCTTGGCGTAGAGGCCCTTGCGGTCGCGCCGCTCGCACTCCTCGACCGGGGTGGCGACGTGGATGAGGAAGAAGACGCCGCCGGCGGCCTCGACCATGGCGCGGACCTGCTGGCGGGTCTCGTCGAACGGCGCGATCGGGCTGCAGATGGCCAAGCCGCGGTGGCGGCTGATCTCGGCGGCCACCCAGCCGATGCGGCGGATGTTGGTCTCGCGGTCGGCCTTGGAGAACGACAGGCCGGCGGAGAGGTTGCGGCGTACGACGTCGCCGTCGAGGGTCGTGACCGTGCGCTCGCCGCGCTCGAGGATGACGTCGTGGAGGGCGCGAGCGATGGTCGACTTCCCGCTGCCGGACAGGCCGGTGAAGAACAGCACCAGCCCGACCTCGTCGGGGGCCGGGATCTCGGAGTCGATGATCGCGGCCACCGCGTCCGGAAGCTCACCCTCGCCGGTCACGCCGAGGACGTCGCCGGCGGCGTAGGCCGCGGTCACCAGCTCACCGAGATGGTGGTCCTCCTCGACAGCGTCCGGGCCGCGCGAGGCGAGAGGCGCGGCGACGACGACCGACGCCAGGGATCGCCTCGGCCGCGGCCAGCGTGGCGCGGAGGAGCCCGGTCGAGGAGAGTCGCCGGCCCTCGTAGGACGGCGTGCCGTGACCGACCAGCGCCAGCAGCACGACCGTGCGGTCGCCGGCGGCGCTGCTGATGGCGTCGAGGTCGGCCGTGGTGAGCGGCCCGGCGACCGGCACCGTCAGGGTGTCGGCACCGTGCCGCTCCCGGACCTGCGCGGGGCTCAGGTAGAGCCGGCGAAACGCGCCGAACTGGGCGTGCGTCAGGGTCTCGACCGGCCCCACCAGGCCGGTGAGACCGTCGGCGTCGAAGGTCTGCTCGACCGTCACGCGGGCGAGCGGCAGGCCCTCCGGGTCGACGAGCTCCGAGCCCGCCGGCGCTCTGCGCCGCGGAGGCGACGTCCGCAGGCACGCGGAGCTGGACGACGTCGTCGCGCCACCGAAGCCGGCTCGGTTGCCCGAGCGCGCCGTGGCCGAGGAGCTCCAGGTCGTCCAGCTCGCGCGGCGACGGGGCGTGCTGGGGGAGGGGTCGGTCACCGGCTCATTATGGACTGGGTCGACCGGCCTGCTCGCCACCGCGCGGGCGGCCGACTGCGAAATCGGGCCTAGGACCTTGGTCATCGATTCTCCATCAAGTGCACTGATTGTCTGATTCGGGACCCGACTGGCGGGTGTTGCCGTGCGCTTCCCGCTTCCTCGGCGCGATCTGCTGGCATACGGTGTGCTGGCAGCATTCACCAAGGGGTGTATCCGAGGGGTCGGACGCTGCACGTCAACGGGGGTTTCTACAGTGATGGCACCTATCTCTGTCTCGCGCATCACGTCAGTGCCGGCGATCGTCGTCATGGCAGTGGTGATGTTCGTCGGCGGCTCGGCGTGGGCTGAGCCGGGTTACAACACCGGAACCACTACCACGACAACGGCTGACCGGCACACCGCCGGTCGCGGCCTACGGCAGTCAGCCGTCGGTGACCGCGACAGTTGCGGCGACTGGGACCAAGTACGCGGGCCGGCCGACGGGTCAGGTCAACTTCGTCGTCAAAGGCGGCGAGCTACGCAACTTACGCAAACAGCACGAGTGTCACCTCTGCCCGTGACCGGGGACAACAAGGCTACCTACCAGTTCCCTGCCAACGCGCCGGCGGATACCACCTACCAAGTGACCAGCACCTACGAGCCGGCTGGACGGTTCGAAGTACGAATCAAGCACGAGCCAACCGGTCTACATCACGATCAGTTCGGCGTACGACATCGATGACCAACAGCGTGGTTGACGCCGAGGGGCGAACGTTTGCGGCCACCGTGAGCAGCGGCGGTGGCCCGATTTCGAACGAGGGGTCCGTACTCTTCGAGGTGGTGAACAGCAGCAACGAGGTCATCCGATCGGGGACTGATGCAACAGTCGTCAGCGGCGCCGCCGACATCGACTTCGGTGACCTTGGCGCCGGCACCTACACGCTGCGAACGACCTACACGGGCGGGGCTACCTACGCCAACAGCGGCCCAGTGACCGATCGTTCACCATCGTCGGCACGACGACGACTGCCACCGCTCCTGCGCGCTACAGCAACGGCACTGTGAAGTACCAAGGTCGGCAGCGTGACCTACAGCGTGACGTCGACGAGTGGCAACGCCCTCTGGGGCGGTGAGTTGGTCGTGTACCTACCAGAACAGCAGCACGAACACTGGCGGCTCAGGGTCTTGCGGCGGAGCGACTGCAAGCACAGGTTCATTCTCGATCACCGTCCCCAAGGGGAAGTACGCGACTGTCGTAGCGACCTACCCTGGTTCGGGGCAGTACGCGGCTTCCAGCGCAACGACCTCCTTCAACATCCCAACCTGACGAGAGTGCCGGACAGTCCGAGACGACGGCTCCGGCGGGGGATCTCCCTCGCCGGAGCCGTCGTTTTCCTGGCGCTGCTCTTCACGGCGTGGCAGGTGCTTCACGCTCGTTCGTCCTTGCTGACGGCTGCCGGCGAGCTGACGAAGATGACCGACGAGGTGGCCGAGGGTCGGCTGGGGGCCGCTTCGAGTGCCCTCGGTCGCGCTCAGACCGGAGCTGGCTCGGCCCGCCTGCACACGCGCGGTCCCGTCTGGTGGACGGCCTCCAAGCTGCCGTGGATCGGGGACGACGTCACTGCGGTGCGGACCGTGGCAGAGGTGGCCGACGACCTGACCCACGACACGCTGCCCGAGCTCGTCGACCTCGGGAAGGTGATCTCGCCCGAGTCGCTGAGCCCCAAAGGTGGGCAGGTTGCGCTGGCGCCGTTTCGTCGGGCAGCGCCCGTCCTGGGCGAAGCTTCACGCGAGATCAGTCGCGCAGAGCGGCGCGTCGACGCCATCAGCGGCGCTGACCTCCTCCAGCCACTGAGAGCCCCGGTGCTATCGATGCAGGAGGACGTCGAGAACGCGACCGAAGTCACCTCCCGCATTGCCATGGCGATGCGCTTGTTGCCGACGATGCTCGGCGGCGAAGGGAAGCGCTCCTACCTGTTGGTCACGCAGAACAACGCCGAGATCCGCTCCCTGGGCGGCACTGCGGGGTCGGTGGCCCTGGTCACCGCGGACAACGGCCGGATCACGCTCGGGACCCAGCGCGCCTCCACCGGCGACGGATGGGGCAACTTCCCCGAGCCGGTCGTGCGACTGACCGAGGGAGAGCAAGCCCTCTACTCCGACCGGTTGGGTCAGTACGCCCTGAACGCCACGATGACGCCGGAGTTCCCTCGCGCGGCGCAGATCCTGCGGACCGTCTGGGAGGAACGCGAGGGGCAACGCGTGGACGGCGTGATCTCCATCGATCCCGTCGGGCTCAGCTACGTCATGCGCGGAGGGACACCGGTGACGTTGGAGACCGGCCAGACGGTCGACAGCTCCAACGTCGTCTCGACCCTGCTCGACGGGGTCTACCGCGCGACCGACGACCCCGCCGAGCAGGACCGGGTCTTCGCCTCAGCCGCCAGGTCCATCTTCGACACCTTGCTCACGGGTGGTGGCGACCCTGCCCAAGCACTGAGCGGGCTCGCCCAGGCCGCGGGTGAGCGCCGCATCCTGGTCTGGTCCGCCGACGCGAGCGAGCGCGAGGAGCTGTCCGAGACGGTGCTGGCCGGACGATTCCTCTCCGGGGGCACGTCGAGCGACACCCGGCCCCGGGTCGGACTCTTCCTCAACGACAGCGGGAACGACAAGATGACCTACTACCTGCGCACAAAGGTCTCGGTGAGGTCGCTCACCTGCTATCCCGACGGAGCCCAGGACGTCGAGGTGTCGGCTCGCTTGACCAACACCGCGCCACTGCGGCGGCGAAGGGCTCCCGGACTACGTCGTCGGCGGCAACCCGGAGATCGGCATCCCACGAGGAGTCATCCGCGTGACGGCGTACGCCTTCGCTCCGGAAGGGGGCGACCTCGACGCAATGGGGGTCGACAACCAGTCCTTCGAGGTCCCGGACCTCGACCTGGCAGGCCATCCCGTCGCGCCGCTGACCGTCGACATCGACCCGCAGAGCGCTCGTGAGGTGCGCTTCACGATCCGCACCGCACCAGGGGAGAGCGGGCCCGTTGATCTGTGGACCACGCCCGGCATCGGCGACGATTCCCCAGTCGTCAGGCGATCCGCCTGCGCAACCTGACCAGCGGCGGACAATACGGGACCTTTGGCAACTACTCCCCTCGCTAGATCGACATAGGGTGGGGGCACTGCGGGACGCATGGGGATTGCGTCCTGTCACGCACCACAACGGGGGAAATAGACGTGTCTGACCACGCCAGAACGGCGATCCTGCCCAGGACCGCAACAGGAACTTCGACCGGAGCCGGCCGGGCCTTTCCAGGACCGCGCCTGCCCGAGCAGACGGTTCCGCCGCTGCGCGTCCCGGAGTCCCTCCCGACTGACGAGGTCGGTGAGGTCCGAGAGCCCAAGCTCAAGCGCTCTCTTCGCGACGTCGTCCGCCTCGTGGCGGTGCTCGACGCGCTGACGATCCTGGCCGGACTCTCCGTGGCCTGGCCGCTGCGGGACGCACTCCCGTTCGCCGAGCCGGTCGGGTCAGCTGGTGCGGTTCTCGTGCTGGCCGTGGTGCCGATCCTGGCCGCGGGCTGGGTCGCCATGCTGGTCGCCGCCGACGCCTACTCGCTGAGGAACTTCGGTGCCGGCGCGGAAGAGTTCCGCGTGGTGGTGAAGGCCAGCGTCATGCTTGCTTTCGCAACCGCGACGCTGTGCTTCCTGACCAGCCTCCCGCTGTCGCGGGGGTTCCTCGTCCTGGCCTTTGCAGTCACCACGCCTGCGCTGGTGCTGGGGCGCTACTCGATCCGGAAGTGGCTCCACCGCCGTCGCCGCGAGGGTGAGCTCACCCACCGGGTGCTGTACGTCGGGTCACGCTTCGGTGTCGCTGACCTCGCTCGCACGCTGCACCGTGAGCACTACCTGGGCTACCGCCTCGTCGGCTGCACGCTCAGCGACCCCGGCCGCTACTCCGCCAAGCAGCTGCCCGCCCCGCAGGTGGGCTCGCTCGTGGACGTCCGAGCGACCTGTGAGCGACTGGAGATCGACACGGTCATGGTCGGCGGGTCCGACGTGGACCTCCGCGGGATCGCGTGGAGCCTCGAGGGTTCTGCGGTGGACCTCATCGTCGTGCCTCACCTCGCCGACGTCTCCGGTCCGCGGATGCACATGCGTCCGGTGGCCGGACTCCCGCTCCTGCACGTCGAGGAGCCCCAGGCAGGCAGGGCGGCGGCCTGGCCGAAGCGCCTGCTGGACGTTGCCGGTGCCTTCGCCGCCTTGGCGATCCTCGCTCCGATCATGGCCGCGGTCGCGCTGGCCATCAAGGTCAACGACCGGGGACCGGTCCTCTACCGACAGTACTCGGGTCGGACTCGACGGGGACCCCTTCATGTGCTGGAAGTTCCGCTCCATGCGCACGGACGCGGACACGCTCGACCAGCGAGCTCCGCGAGCGTCACGGGTTCACCGAGGGCGTCTTCAAGCTCGAGCGATGACCCGCGGGTGACCCGGGTCGGGCGGGTGCTGCGCAGCTTCTCGCTCGACGAGCTCCCGCAGCTGTTCAACGTCCTCCAGGGGAAGATGAGCCTCGTCGGGCCGCGGCCGCACATGGAGGTCGAGGTCAGCACGTGGAGCGACGTCGCACGCAAGCGGCTCGGCGTGCGCCCGGGCATGACCGGGCTGTGGCAGGTGTCCGGTCGATCCGACCTCAGCTGGGACGACGCGGTCCGTCTGGATCTCTACTACCGCGACAACTGGTCCATGGTCGGCGACCTCGTCATCATCGCCAAGACCGTCCGTGCCGTGCTGGCCCGCGACGGCGCCTACTGAGGCCGTTGCGCGCAGCAACGGTGAGGGATGTCAGACCAATGGAGTTCTGATCCGGGAGGGTCCTAGGACTTCTGACATCTGCCCATGTCGGACATGATGGAGTGGAACCGGCCCAATCTGGGCGCCGATGCACGGGGGAATCACACATGTCACGTCGTACGCTGGATGTTGCCGTCCTGGGGCTCAACTATGCGCCCGAACCGACAGGGATCGCGCCCTACACCACCGGCCTGGCCGAAGGTCTGGCGTCACGCGGTCACCGCGTCAGTGTCCACACCACGTTTCCCCACTACCCGCAGTGGCGTTATGACGAGCTGCCGCCGCCGGCCGTCGTCGAGGAGCGCAACGGTGTCACGGTGCACCGCCGTCGCCACTACGTGCCGGCGCAGCCGGGGACGTGGAACCGTGCTGCGTTCGAACTGCTTCACGGCACGTCGTCCTCGCGCAGCGACTGGCGTCGCGCAGACGTCCTGCTGATGGTGAGCCCTGCCCTCCTGGCCACCGGGGTGAACACCCTGCGCCGAGGGCGTGGGACCAGGGGACCGGCCACGGGTCTGATCATGCAGGACATGTACTCGCAGGGGGTCGAGGAGCTCGCCAGCGGACCCTCCCAGGTCGCGCGTGTGATGCGACGACTGGAAGGGGCAACGGCTCGCGCCGCGGACGGCGTCTCGGTGATCCACGACCGTTTCAAGACCCACGTCGTGTCGCAGCTCGGTGTCGACGAGTCCAAGGTGCGCGTCATCCGCAACTGGACCCACGTCGCTGAGCCGCCCGCCTTCGACGTCCAGGACTTCCGCCGCTCCATGGGGTGGCGCGACGACGAGGTCATCGTGCTCCACAGTGGCGCCATGGGTGCCAAGCAGGGCCTCGAGAACGTCGTCCGCGCCGCAGCATTCGCCTCGCGGACCACGGCTCCGGTGAGGTTTGTCCTCGCGGGAGACGGAAGTCAGCGGCAGTCGCTCATGGCCGCGGCGCAGGGGAACGCCCGGATCGAGTTCCGGGACCCGCTGCCGGATCAGCAGTACGCCAAGGCGCTCCGCTCGGCAGACGTTCTGCTGGTCAACGAGCACGAGGGGCTCGTGGAGACCGCGGTCCCGAGCAAGCTCACGTCGTACTTCTCTGCCGGACGCCCCGTCGTCGCTGCGACGAGTGCCCTCAGCACAACGGCGCATGAGGTGGAGAGGTCCGGGGGCGGCGTCCGCGTGGAAGCCGGAGACCCGGAACAGCTCGACGCAGACCGTGCTGCGGGTGGCCGCCGACTCCTCGCTCGCCGATTCGCTGGGGCGACGAGGCCAGGTGTACGCCCGCGAGACGTTGTCGCAGGAGCGAGCGATTGATGCCTATGAGGACTGGGTGCTGGAGCTGGCCGCCAGTCGCGCGGCTCGGTCTCCTCGCCGGGTCCCGATGGTTACGCAAGACCCAGGACTGCGCCGCAACATCACCTCCCTCGCGGCCGCGCGCGACCGCAGCGCTGCCTCGTGGGTGGCACTGCCCAGCTGATCGTCGACGTCCGCGGTCGCGCGCCTGTCCGCTCGCGCCGACGTGACAGGGTGAAGCCATGAGTCTCGGACCACCCACGGCGATACTGACCGTCTGCCTCGGCAACGTGTGCCGCTCTCCGCTGGCCGAGCACCTCTTGCGCATGCGCCTTGACACCGACGGTGTGTCACCTCACTTCACCGTGGCTTCCGCAGGCGTCATCGGGATGGTGGGACGGCCCATGCACACGCAGACTGCCGAAGAGCTGAGGCAGCGTGGCGGTGATCCGGACGACTTCCGCGCTCGGCGACTCGACGAATCGATGGTGGCGACGGCCGACCTGGTGCTGACCGCGACCGTCGACGTACGACGCCGGGTGCTCGAGGAGTCACCGTCAGCCCTGCGACGCACGTTCACCCTGCGCGAGTTCGCGGCGCTCGTCGACGACCTGGAGGTCACGGCTTCGGCCGGCTCGGTCGCTGAGCTGGTGGCCCTTGCGTCCCGCCGCAGGGCGACTGCGTCGACGGTGGACCCGGACATCATCGACCCGATGGGGCGGAGCTCCCGGGTGCACGCGGAGGCCGCAGCCATCATCGACGAAGCGGTCGGCGTCATCACGCGCGCCCTCGTGCGAGTGACCTAGACCTGCCCGACCAACTCCGGCGGCTAGGCTGAGGCGGTGGACCTCTTCGCGCTGCCGAGCCTGATCCTGCTGGTCGTCAAGCTGGCGACGTTCGTGCTGCAGGCGTTCGCGTTCGTCGACGCGCTGACCCACCGCGCCGAGGCCTACGTCGCCGCCGACAAGCTCACCAAGCCGGCTTGGTGCATCATCCTCGGCGTCGCCACGGCGTCCCAGCTCGTCTTCCGCGACCCGATCAACCTCTTCAACCTGGCGGGCACGATCGCCGCCCTGGTCTACGTGCTCGACGTGCGCCCCACCCTGCGCGAGCTGACGCGCCGTCGGTGAGCAGAGCTCCCGCCTGACGGTGGGTCAGGCAGTCGAAGCCAGGTCGGTGCTCGCGGTGCTTCCGCCCTGTCGCTGACCCGGGATGCTGATGGTCGTCGTCGTGACCGTGTAGGGCGCCAGACGCAGCTCGAGAAGGTCGCCGGGGGAGTCGGTTCTTGCCGTGGCCGCTTCCGGCCGCCCCAGACGATGCGACACGACGCTGGTGAGCGCGCTCCGGATGCTCATGCGGTTCCCTCGGTGATCCATCTAGTGCATCAGGCCGATTGCCGAGTGCCATCGGCGAGCGCTAGTTGATTTCGACGGTAACACCCAGGGTGGCGCGGACACCGCCCGAAAGGGCCACGGGTCGGTCCCATCGAGACGTGAGCCCTGGACGCCGTACCGACTGGTTGGTATGTTCCGACGTCATGACGACGCGAACCGCCCGAGGGACCGCACGCACGCGGCTGCTCGACGCGTCCCTGCGCGTCATCCGTGAGCGCGGTCTGCACGCCACGACGGTCGACGACCTCTGCGCCGCCGCCGGCGTCACGAAGGGCGCGTTCTTCCACCACTTCGCCTCCAAGGACGAGCTGGCCGTCGCGGCCGCGGACCACTGGAGCTCCTCGACCGGCGAGATGTTCGCCGCCTCCGACTTCCGTGCGCTCGCCACACCCTGGGAGCGCGTCATGGGCTACCTCGAGCTGCGCGAGAACCTGCTCGACGGCGACGTCGCGGAGTTCACCTGCCTGGTCGGCACGATGGTGCAGGAGGCCTACGCCACCCACCCCGAGGTCCGCGACGCCTGCCGGGCCAGCATCCTGGGCCACGCCGGCACCCTCGTCTCCGACTTCGGCGACCTCATCGCGACGTACGGCGCGCCCGCCTCGGTCACCGCGACCGGGCTGGCCGAGCACACCCAGACCGTGCTCCAGGGCTCCTTCGTGCTGGCCAAGGCCACCGACGACGCCTCCGCCGTCGTCGTCGCGATCGACCACCTGCGCCGCTACCTCGAGCTGCTGTTCCCCGCCGCTGCCGCCACCAAGGAGACCCCGTGACCGTGCCCGTCCCGTTATCCGCTCGCATCCTGTCGGTGCTGTCTGTTGAGGTGTCCTCATGACCACGTACGCAGTCGAGGCCGACGACCTCGTCAAGAAGTTCGGCGACACCCTGGCCGTCGACCGCGTCAGCTTCCAGGTGCCCCAGGGCTCCGTCATGGGCGTCCTCGGGCCCAACGGCGCCGGCAAGACGACCACGGTGCGGATGCTGACCACGATGTCGCGCCCCACCAGCGGCACCGGACGCGTGGCCGGCCACGACATCATCAGCGACCCCGAGGCGGTCCGCCGCTCCATGGGGCTGACGGGGCAGAACGCCACCGTCGACGAGCTGCTGACCGGGCGGGAGAACATCCGCCTCATCGGCCGCTTCGCCGGTCTCTCGAGCGCCGCGGTCAAGCGCGTCGGCGACGACCTGCTCGAGCGGTTCTCGCTCACCGACGCCGCCGACCGCACGGCGAAGACCTACTCCGGCGGCATGCGTCGGCGCCTCGACCTCGCGGTCAGCCTCGTCGCGACCCCGCCGGTGCTGTTCCTCGACGAGCCCACCACCGGGCTCGACCCCCGCAGCCGCACCGAGCTGTGGGAGGTGCTGCGTGGGCTGGTCCGCGACGGCACCACCCTGCTGCTGACCACGCAGTACCTCGAGGAGGCCGACCAGCTCGCCGACGACATCATCGTCATCGACAAGGGCCGCATCATCGCCCAGGGCACCCCGACCCAGCTCAAGCAGCAGTCGGGCCAGGCCAGCGTCGTCGTCCACGTCGCGACGGCCGCCGACCTCGAGCGTGCCGCCGCCGTCGTACGCCGCTGCGCGCCCGAGGTGCACGTCGACGACGCCTCGCGCCGCATCACCGCGAAGGCCGACGGGCTCGGCGACATGATCCTGATCAGCGAGGCGATCAACGCCGACGGCGTGGAGGTCGACGACATCGGCCTGGCGCGGCCCAGCCTCGACGACGTGTTCCTGCACCTCACCGGCCACCGGGCCGAGGACGAGACCGACGGCTCCGCGGAGCTCGTCGAGGAGGGTGTCCGATGACGACCACCACCACCCCGGCCCACCTGGGCACCCAGCCGGCCGAGGGACGCGAGCCGCTGTCGCCGCCCAGCTACGCGGCCGCCTGCCTCCTGGTCGTGCGGCGCAACCTGCTGCACATCAAGCGGATGCCCGAGCTGCTGCTCGACGTCACCATCCAGCCGGTGATGTTCGTGCTGCTCTTCGCCTTCGTCTTCGGTGGCGCCATCTCGATCCCCGGCAGCGACGTGGAGTACCGCGAGTACCTCATCCCCGGGATCATGGCCCAGACGATGGTGTTCAGCTCCTTCATCGTCGCGCTCGGCCTCGTCAACGACCTGCAGAAGGGCTTCGTCGACCGGCTCAAGTCGCTGCCGATCGCGCGCTCCTCCATCCTCGTCGGGCGCAGCATCTCCAGCATCCTGCACTCCTCGATCGGCATCACCGTCATGGCGCTCACCGGCCTGGCCATCGGCTGGCGCATGCACGAGGGCATCGCGAAGGCGGTGCTGGCGTTCGGGCTGTTCCTGCTCGTCGGCTTCGCGATGATCTGGGTCGGCATCCTCGTCGGCTCGACCTTCAACTCGGTCGAGGCCGTCAACGGCTTCATGTTCACCGTGATGTTCCCGCTGACCTTCCTGGCCAACACGTTCGCGCCGCCGGAGGCCATGCCCGACGTGCTCCGCGTGATCGCCGAGTGGAACCCGGTCTCGTCGCTGACCCAGGCGGCGCGCGAGCTGTGGGGCAACGGCCCGGTCGCGTCCCCGGACGCGCAGCTGCCGCTGCAGCACCCGGTGCTCTTCACCATCGGCTGGGCGCTGCTCATCACCGCCGTGATCGCCCCGCTGGCGCTGCGCCAGTTCCGCAACAAGGCCCGCGACTGAGTCGGAGCACCGGGCCTTTCGACCCCGGTGCCCTTGCCCTTCGGCCCTGCATCTGAGATTCCCGGCGGCGGAGTCTGGCAGGAGGGGGAGGTCAGGCGGACTCAGGTCATCGGACAGGGGGTGGGTGGCTGTGCATCTCGGGCAACGGACGACGCAACGAGCGATCCACCTCGAGTACTCCGTCCTCGACGGTGAGGCCAGGGCCGCCGAGCTGTCCCCGGGCGAGCCCTGGACCTTCGGCCGCAGCCCCGGCTGCTCCGAGACCTTGGCGCTGCCGGCGCTGAGCCGGGTCTCCCTGGTGCTGCAGCACCTCGAGCCCGGGCTGCTGCGCGTCCACTCCCGGCAGAGCAACCGCGGGCGCGTCCTCGTGAGGTCCGAGGACGAGGCCGAGCAGCACGTGATCGGCCTCGGCGCCGGCCCCGTGCACCTCGCCGGCGGCAACTACACGCTCAAGGTGGAGCTGCCGCCCGTCGTCCTGCGCCTCCACGCCGCCGTCCCGCAGCCGGCTGACGACGCGCGACAGGTGCCCCGGCCGCGCGGGGTCAGCCCCGCCGCCGAGCGGACCCGCCTCAGCTGGGACCCGCGACCGAGCTCCTCGGCCGGTCCGGACTGGATCGCCGTCGCGGCCCTCGCCGTGACCCTGGCGCGCTACCCCGGGCTGCGCCACCCCGGGCCGGGGCAGCCGGGCGCCGGCGCCGCCCGCACCAGCGAGACGCTGCGTCGCGCGGTCGCGCTGTGGTGCGGCCACACCAGCAGGTACTGGGTGAACGAGCGACTCAAGGAGGCGGCCGACGCCGCCGACCTCGACGTCAAGGACGGCGGGGACCGGGTCGCGGTCGTGGTCGCCCACTACGCCCCGATGTTCCCCGACGTCGTCCTGCGCGGAGTGCGTGACGACCTGCTGCGGCTGGGACTGCAGGAGGCCGGGTGAGCTGATGTCCCTGCACCTCGCGCCCGGCGCCGTCCTGGGCCGCTACCGCATCGCCGACGTGGTCGGTCGCGGCGGCATGGGCGTCGTCTACGCCGCAGTGCGCGAGGACCTCGACCGCAAGGTCGCCGTCAAGGTGCTGGCGCCGGAGCTGAGCGAGGACCCCGCCTTCCGGCGCCGCTTCGCGCGCGAGGCGCAGACCCTCTCCGAGGTCTACTCCCCGCACATCATCGACATCTACGAGCACGGCGAGCAGGACGGCCACCTCTTCATCGCCACCCCCCTCGTCAACGGCGGCGACCTCCGGACCCTCCTGACCGAGCGCGGCGGGCTGCCGCCCGTCGAGGCGCTCGACCTCGTGCAGCAGGTCGCGTCCGCGCTGTCCGACGCCCACGCCGCCGGCGTCATCCACCGCGACATCAAGCCCAGCAACGTGCTGCTGCACCAGTCTCGGGACCAGGAGAGGTTCGCCTACCTGGCCGACTTCGGGATCGCGCGCAGCCTCGACGACGAGACGACCCTGACCGGTCGCCTGTCGGGCACGCGCGGCTACCTCGCCCCCGAGTGCCACGCCGGTGCACGCTCCACCGTCGCCTCCGACGTCTACGCGGTGGGGTGCCTGCTCGTCGCCACCCTCACCGGCCGGCCGCCGTACGACGGCACGGACGTCCAGGTCGCGATGCAGCACCTGCGCGGACCGGTGCCCCACTACACCGAGCCCGGGGTGGTGGCCGGGGCGGTCAACGCGATCCTCCAACGCTCGATGGCCAAGGACCCGAACGACCGCTACGCCTCCGCCGCCGAGATGCGGGCGGACCTCAAGCGGGCGTGGGCGCTGGCGCAGAGCCACCCCGGCGAGACGGTCGACGGCGGCAGCCTGACCAGCGCGCCGGAGCAGACGGCCCCCGGTGTCGCTCCGCTCCCGCTCAGCCGTCGTACGACGTCGCGCGGCACCGGTGCGCAGCCACGCGGGCGGCGACCGCGCGGCTGGCGCGCCCTGGGGACCGCCACCCTGGTGGCGGCGACCGTCGTGGCCGCCGTCCTCGTGCCGTGGGGAGGGTTCGTCGACCTCCGGGCCGAGCCGGGGCTCGACTGCGTGGCTGCGGGCTCCGCCAAGACAGTGACCGAGCTCGGCACCGCCGGCGGCGCCGTGAGGGGCGCGGCCGGGACCAGCGGCGCCGACAGCTCCGACTGCCGGCGGGCCAGCTCCACCACCCCGAACCCCCAGGGGAAGTACACCTGCTGGGACGGCACGCCCGCGCAGCACCGCGTCGACTGCACCGCGCCGGAGGGCCTGCCCGGTCTGCTCTGGGTCTTCCCCTCGCTGCGCCGCGACCTCGGCCGCTGCGAGCAGCTCGTCGACCCGACGGTGGACCCGTCCCTGCGGCAGTGGCGCTGCACGGTGCCGCTCGGCAGCGACGACCCGGTCGGGGCGGTCGTCTACTCCGAGTGGCTCACGGCGAGAGACGCCTGGGCGTACTTCGACGACCGGTTCGTGCGGCCCGCGGTGAACTTCCGGGTCGGCGACAAGGCGGCCGGCTACCGCTGGTGGTCGGAGACGCGGGACGAGGTCGGCCGGTTGGCGATGGCGGTGGCCTACCTCCAGATCGGGTTCTCCGCCACCATGGTCTCGCGCACCTCCGAGGGGCTGGACCGGGTGTGCCGTTCCGTGCGGGCGCGCTCACCGCGCACCTTCTTCGGCGAGCCGATCGTCTGCACCCGCCAGACGCCCGAGCCGACCGATACGCCGTGGGCCGGTCAGAACGCGGTCTGACATCGCTGGGCGCGCGCCCGCTTCCGCTCCATGCTGCTGCTCCACGAACTACCGAGGAGGCAGACATGAGGAGCACCAAGATCATGGCCGGAGCAGCCTGCGCGTGCGGGTTGCTGATGGTCACCGCGAGCCCGGCGCAGGCCGAGTTCATCGGGGGCACGGACGGGGCCGACACCCTCGTCGGCACCCGCTTCTACGACGCCATGCTGGGACGGCACGGGGACGACGTACTCCGCTCGCTGCGGGGACCCGACGAGGTCTACGGGCAGGGCGAGAACGACCGGCTCGAGCTCGGCTACGGCGACGACTTCGGCCACGGCGGCAGCGGGAACGACGTCATCGCCGCCGGCCCGGGCGCCGACTACGCGATCGCCGGAGGCGGGACCGACACGCTGTACGGCGGGCCCGGGGGCGACGCTCTCTGGAGCGGGGCCGGCAGCACCACGATGGTCGGCGGTGACGGTCGCGACCGGATCTTCATGGAGCCGGGCACCCACGCGGTGTCCGCCGGGGACGGCAACGACGTGATCCGGGTGCTGGCCGACGGCACCGACGTCGCCGAGGACATCGCCTGCGGGCCGGGTGAGGACACCGTGCGCTACCTCGAGGACTTCGGGGTGCCGGGACCGAAGGACGCTCTCGACAACGCTGACCGGCTGCGAGACGGTGCTGGCGGCGCCGTGACCTGAGCCGTGAGGGGGCGGGCTGAGGCGTGAGGGGGCGGGCCGGGCGGTGCACCAGGGGGTGCACCGCCCGTCCTGTTGGTCGAGCAGCGAGCGCTCCCCGTTGGTCGAGCAGCGAGCGCCAGCGAGCGTCGTCGAGACCGCGTGACGTCCGGTTGGTCGAGCAGCGAGCGCCAGCGAGCGTCGTCGAGACCTGGTGAGGTCAGCGCAACCCGTTGGTCGAGCAGCGAGCGCCAGCGAGCGTCGTCGAGACCTGGTGAGGTCCGCTGGTGGTCGAGCAGCGAGCGCCAGCGAGCGTCGTCGAGACCTGGTGAGGCTCAGCGCAACCCGGTGGTCGAGCAGCGAGCGCCAGCGAGCGTCGTCGAGACCTGCCGAGGTGGGGTCTCGACGACGGTTGCTGCGCAACCTGCTCGACCACCGGGGTGGGGTCTCGACGACGGTTGCTGCGCAACCTGCTCGACCACCGGGGTGGGGGTCTCGACGACGGTTGCTGCGCAACCTGCTCGACCACCGGGGTGGGGGTCTCGACGACGGTTGCTGCGCAACCTGCTCGACCACCGGTGGCGCGGCGGTTGTCGATCCGTCTATAGCAGAAGTGCTATCATGCCTCCATGGCAGGCATGGGGAACGACCTGGTGCGAGAGGCGCGCCGCCGCGCCGGCTTGACCCAACACGACCTCGCCGAGCGCGCTGGGACGACTCAAAGCGCCATCGCGCGTCTGGAGACGGGACGGACCTCTCCCAGCCTCGACTCAGTGCAACGGTTGGTCCGGTTGTGCGGGCTCGACCTGGAGGTCGCACTGGTGGAGCGGGACGACTCCGACGCGGCCCAGGCCCGACGGCTGCGTGGGCTGACCCCAGCCGAGCGTCTCGACAGAGGGGTCAGGGTCGCGGCCCGGATGCGTCAGCTGAGGACCGGGGCTGCGACGTGAGCCTGTCGTCGCGTGAGTTCGATCCGGGTGCGCTGCTCGCCGTACTCGTCCGGCACGGTGTGCGCTTCGTGCTGATCGGGGGTCTTGCAGCGCTGGCACACGGCTCGCCGTTCCCGACTGAGGACGTGGACATCACCCCCGACGCCGACCCGGAGAACCTGAGCCGGCTGTCGGCGGCGCTGACGGAGCTTGACGCGAGGATCCGCAGCGAAAGCCTGGACGAGGGTCTGACCTTCAGCCATGACGCAGCCTCCCTGGCCGGTGTCGCCACGCTGAACCTCACCACGAAGTTCGGCGATCTCGACCTGTCCCTGACTCCCAGTGGGACCCGGGGCTACCGTGACCTTGCGACTGATGCTCAACCTACCGAGGCTTTCGGCATCGTCGTGAGCATCGCGTCGCTGGCGGACGTCGTGAGAAGCAAGCAGGCAGCCAATCGGCCGAAGGACCAGCGGGTGCTGCCGGCGTTGCGGGAGATCTTGGCGTCGAGGTTCGCAGGCGAGTGACTGTGTGAGCGGGTGGGGCGGCGGCGGTCGAGGGCCCGCACCACTCACCGCGTCTCGATGACGCTCACTGATCGACCACCGGGTGGCCGCTGGCAAATCACAGAGAGGGGCGGTTGCGACCACGCGCGAGCCGAGGAAGGGCGTCGTACTCGCCGTTGATCAGCGCCTCGCGCTTGGCGCGCGACCAGTTCTGATACTGCTTCTCGAGGCCGAAGGCCTCGGCCACAGACTCGCACTCCTGGGACCAGACGAGCTCGACCGGGAGTCGTCGGCGGGTGTAGGCCGCACCTCGGCCTTGCTGGTGCTCGAAGAGTCGTACGTCGAGGTTCGTCGTGCTGCCGACGTAGTAGGTGCTGTCGCGGCAGCGGAGGATGTAGACCCAGGCCATGAGGGAGTGCAGCACGATGTGCGGGTCGGGCGGTGGGTGGTGGTGCGGACTGTGGAGAGCTCGCCGGTCTCGACGACGCTGCTCCTTGGATCGAGCTTGTCGAGATCGACCACGCGGAAGGGGTCTCGACGACGCTGTTCCGTGGATCGAGCTTGTCGAGATCGACCACGCGGAAGGGGTCTCGACGACGCTGTTCCGTGGATCTAGCTTGTCGAGCTCGACCAACGGGGTGGGGTCTCGACGTCGCTCGCTGGCGCTCGCTGCTCGACCACCGCGGAAGGTCTCGACGACGGTTGCTGCGCAACCTGCTCGACCACCGGGTGGGGTCTCGACGACGCTCGCTGGCGCTCGCTGCTCGGATCAGCTTGTCGAGATCGACCACCGGGGTGACCAGCGTGGGTCAGGTCAGGGAGCGCATGCGGATGGTGCCGTCGAGCTCGGCCAGGGCCGTGAGGGCCTCGGGGGTGACGGGGGAGTCGGTGTCCGTGACGACGTACCCCTGGTGGCCGCGGGTGGCGAGCACCTGGCCGATGATGTTGATGTGGTGCTCGGCCAGCCGCTGGTTGATGCAACCCAGGACGCCCGGGTTGTTCTGGTGCAGGTGCGCGATGCGCTGGGCGAAGGGTGCGGTGGTCGGGGTGAGACCCGGCAGGTTCACCGACAACGTGGTGCTCCCCAGTGCGACGTAGTCGCGCAGCTTGCCGCCGACGAAACGCCCGATGTCGGCCTGCGCCTCCTCGGTGGAGCCGCCCACGTGCGGGGTGAGGATGACGTTGGGGATGCCGCGCAGGGGTGAGTCGAACGGCTCGCCCTGGTGCTTCGGCTCGGCGGGGAAGACGTCGATCGCGGCGCCCGCGATGTGGCCGGACTTCAGGCTCTCGGCGAGCGCGTCGTAGTCGGTGACGAAGCCGCGCGAGAGGTTGAGGAACAGCGAGCGCGGCCGCATCATCGCGAACTGCTCGGCGCCGAAGATGCCGGCGTTGCCCAGGCGGCCGTCGACGTGCAGCGTGACGGTCTCGACGGTCTCGAGCAGCTCTTGCAGCGTGGCGCAGCGGCGGGCGTTGCCCAGCGCCAGCTTGTCCTCGGCGTCGTAGAAGTAGACGTGCATGCCGAGGGTCTCGGCCACCACCGAGAGCTGCGAGCCGATGTTGCCGTAGCCGACGATGCCGAGCTTGCGCCCGCGCACCTCGTGGCTGCCGACGGCCGACTTGTCCCAGACGCCGGCGTGCATGGCGCGGTTCTTCTCCGTCAGCTGCCGCCCCATCGCGATGATCTCGGCGATCGCCAGCTCCACCACCGAGCGGGTGTTGGAGAACGGCGCGTTGAAGACAGCGATCCCGCGCTCCGCCGCCGCGGCAAGGTCGATCTGGTTGGTGCCGATGCAGAAGGCGCCGATCGCGGTGAGGTGGGGATGGGCGTCGAGGACGCGCTCGGTGACCACCGTCTTGGAGCGGATGCCCAGCAGGTCCACGTCGCCGAGAGAGGCGAGGAGCTCCTCCTCGTCCATCGCCCCCGAGCGAGCCTCGACCTCGTGGCCGGCGTCTGTGAGGATCGACGTGGCCAGTGGATGCAGGTTCTCCAGCAACAGTGCGCGCACACCGAGACTGTAGTCGCGCCGCGACCGGGCCCCGGACGGAGGGAAGAGCGTGGACATCGAGGTCGTCCGCGGCGACATCACCCGCCTCGAGGTGGACGCGATCGTCAACGCGGCGAACAACCGGATGCGTGGCGGGGGAGGCGTCGACGGGGCGATCCACGCCGCTGCGGGGCGCGGGCTGCTGGCCGAGTGCAGGGAGCGTTTCCCCGACGGGCTCGCCACCGGCGCCGCCGGGTGGACCACCGGCCACCGGTTGCCGGCCCGCTGGGTCGTGCACGTCGTCGGCCCGGTCCACGACGGCACCGGACGCAACCGGGACCAGCTCGTCAGCTGCTACACCTCGGCCCTCGCCGTGGCCGACGAGCTCGTCGAGCAGCACGGTCTCGACTCCTTCTCCATGGCCTTCCCGCTGGTCAGCGCCGGCGTCTACGGCTGGCCGGTCGAGGACGCCGTACGTGTGCAGGTCGAGACGCTGTCGAGCACACCGACCTCGGTCGACCGTTGCGTGCTCGTGGGGTTCTCCGAGGCAACGACCCGGTTCCTGCGCGCCGCCGTCGCCGCCCGCTCCTGATCGTGGCGGGCGGGCGGACGCCCCTCGCTCGTTGCTTGAGCCGCTGATCCGCGCAAAGTTGACTGGACCGGTCGCGAAACGCGGGAGCGGTCGTGGAAATGGTCCATACCGGGGGTTTGGAACGCGGCATCCGTTGTGCAGAGCGGGTTGTGCGACGTCCGACTGACCACACCCGTGCCCCTTTGTTGTCATGGGGGCATGAAGGTTGTTCTGGACGCTTGACCAAGACCCCTGTCCCAGGCACTCTGTTCGACAGCGTGGCTCGCCTGTCTTGGGAGGACAGATGAATCCGCTGTACGGTAGTTGACGGCTAGTGCCGGTCTGACCCCCCGCAGATCGCGCATGAACCGCCCTGGTGCTTGGTCAGGGCAACGTCAGGGGAGCAGCGTCCGGCCTCTCGGAGCCGGACGTTCTCCACGTACGAGGGGAGTGTTGTCCGTGAGCCGCATGTCAGTCGAGCAACGGCGACGTCTGCTCATCGAGGCCGCCATCAACGTCATGTCCCGCGACGGGGTGGCCAACACCGGCACCCGCGCCATCGTGGCGGAGGCCGACATGGCCATCGGCGTCTTCCACTACTGCTTCCGGTCGAAGGACGAGCTGGTCACCGAGGTGCTCCGCAGCATCAACAAGCGCAGCTTCGCCGCCGTCGGGGACATCCTCACCTTCAGCGAGGACCCGAGCGAGGTCATCCAGCGTGGTCTGGAGGCCTACTGGAACCACATCGAGGACCACCCGTCGGAGCGGATGCTGCTCTTCGAGCTCACGCACTACTCCCTGCGCAACGCCACCGAGCGGCACGCCGCCCAGGAGCAGTACGGCACCTACATCGCCGGCATGAAGCGCTTCCTCGACGCGGTCGGCGAGCTGGGCGGCCTGACCTGGCGCTCCGACGTCGAGGACCTGGCTCGCTACACCGTCGCCACCCTGCAGGGGATCTCGATCCAGTGGCTCGTCAACCGCGACGGCAAGCACGCGCGCACCATGCTCAGCCACATCGCCTCCCACCTCCTCGACGACGCGGGGCTCGAGCGCACCGGCTGGGTGCCGACGGAGTAGCGCCGTCGAGGTCGCCTGGTCTCGACGACGGTCGCTGGGCGACCTGCTCGACCATCGGGGCGCTTGGTCTCGACGACGGTCGCTGGGCGACCTGCTCGACCACCGGGGCGCTTGGTCTCGACGACGGTCGCTGGGCGACCTGCTCGACCATCGGGGCGCTTGGTCTCGACGACGGTCGCTGCGCGACCTGCTCGACCACCGTGGGTCGCTTGGTCTCGACGACGGTCGCTGGGCGACCTGCTCGACCACCGGGGCGCTTGGTCTCGACGACGGTCGCTGGGCGACCTGCTCGACCACCGTGGGGCGCTTGGTCTCGACGACGGTCGCTGGGCGACCTGCTCGACCACCGTGGGGTTGCCTGGTCTCGACGACGGTCGCTGCGCGACCTGCTCGACCACCGTGGGGTTGCTTGGTCTCGACGACGGTCGCTGGGCGACCTGCTCGACCACCGGGGGTCGCCTGGTCTCGACGACGGTCGCTGGGCGACCTGCTCGACCACCGTGGGCGGCTCGACGTCGCTGGCGACCTGCTCGACCACCGGCAGGAATGCCGCGCGACGCGGCGGTGTTGAGTCCTGTCGATGTCTGCCACCTCCCGCTCCGACGCCACGCGCGTTGCCGTCGTCCTCGGTCTCCTCTTCGGTCTGACCGGCATGGGCAGCGCGGCGGCGGCCATCGCGGTCGTCCCCATGGCCGAGGCGTACGGCGTCAGCGACGGGGCCGCGACCTGGACCATCAGCCTCTACGCGTTGATGCTCGGCATCGGGACCGCGGTCTACGGCCGCATCGCCGACCTCTCCGGGCCGCGCACCCCGATGACCGTCGGCATCACGCTGATGAGCGTCGGCGCACTGCTGGCAGCCTTGGCGCCGAGCTTCCCGATCCACCTCGTCGGCCGGCTCGCCCAGGGCGCCGGCGCCGCCGCCGTACCGACGCTGGGGGCCGCCGTGCTGTCGGCGCGCTACTCCGGCGACCTCAAGTCGACCGCGCTGGTGAAGCTGGCCAGCATCGCCGCCGCCGTCACCTCGCTCGGCCCGCTCGCCGGCGGCATCGTCATCGACACCCTCAGCTGGCGCTTCGCGATCGCGCTGCCGATGCTCGGCCTGCTCGTGCTGCCCTTCATCTGGCACGCGATGCACGTCGGGGGCACCGGCGCACGGCTGGACTTCATCGGGGCGGCGCTGACCGCGCTCGCGGCCGGGGGAGCGGTGCTGCTCGTGCAGTCGCCCTCGACCGGCGCCGTGGTGGCGGTCGCGGGCGGTCTGCTGCTCGCGCTCGGCGTGCCCGCCGTGATCGCGTGGGTACGTCGCCACCCCGGCGGCTTCCTGCCGCGCGAGGTGATCGGCAACCCCGTCGTCGTACGAAGTGCCTTCGCCGCGGCCGCCGTACCGGCGTCCTGGTTCGCGCTCCTCATCGCCGTGCCGGTGGTGCTGCTCGACCGTGGCTGGGAGACCTGGGCGGTCGGGCTGACGCTGGTGCCGTCCGGGGTGGTGAGTCTGCTGATGCCGCGTGTCGTCGGGCCGCTGCTGACCCGGCTGGAGCCCGCCGGCTCGCTGATGCTCGCCTCCGTGATCTCGGTCGGCTCCCTGGGCCTGGCCGGGCTCGGCGCGGGACTGGGCTCGCCGCCGCTGCTCGTGGTGGCCGTGGTCTTCGTGACCGTCGCCTTCGGCATCGGCCAGCCGGCGCTCTCGGCGGCCGTCGGTGGCGCGGTCGAAGAGTCCGTGCGTGGCGTCGCGCTCGGCGTCGCCACCCTGGTCTTCATGGTCGGCGGCAGCATCGGCTCCGCCGTCGTCGGCGGTCTGGGGCACGTGCTCGGCCTCGGCCCGGCCATCGGTCTGCTCGCGCTGCTGCCGCTCGTCGGGGTGATGGTTGTCGCTCCCACTCGCAGGACGGTCGCCGAGCCCGTGGCGTGAGCATCGGTCCGGGCATGCGCTCCACTAGAGTTGGGCGTCGCAACGCAGGGGGACGGATGGCACTGGAGTTCGAGGACCGACCGTGGGGCTCGTGGCACGTCATCGACGTGGACCGGGCTACAAGGTCAAGCGCATCCACGTGAACCCGGGCGCGCGCTTGTCCTACCAGACCCACGAGCACCGCTCGGAGCACTGGGTCGTGGTCTTCGGCATCGCCACCTGCGTCATCGACGGCGTCACCACGACGGCCGGCCCCGGGCACTCGATCGACGTACCCCTGGGTGCGAAGCACCGGCTGGCCAACGAGTCCTCGGAGGAGCTGGTGATCGTCGAGGTCCAGCGCGGCTCCTACACCGGCGAGGACGACATCTGCCGCCTCGAGGACGACTACGGCCGCAACGAGGTCTGCTGACCCGCGGACCCGGTTAGCCGGTCGTGACCGCGGGTCGGGTCGCGGGGTCTCGACGACGCTCGCTGGGGCTCGCTGCTCGACCACCGGGTGGGTCGCGGGGTCTCGACGACGCTCGCTGGGGCTCGCTGCTCGACCACCGGTTGGGTCGGGTCGCGGGGTCTCGACGACGCTCGCTGGGGCTCGCTGCTCGACCACCGGTGGGTCGGGTTGCGGGGTCTCGACGACGCTCGCTGGGGCTCGCTGCTCGACCACCGGGTGGGTCGGGGGGTCTCGACGACGCTCGCTGGGGCTCGCTGCTCGACCACCGGGTTGGGTCGCGGGGTCTCGACGACGCTCGCTGGGGCTCGCTGCTCGACCAGCCGGGTCGGGCGCTGCTCGACCACCGCTTGCAGGTCGCGACGCGCTCGACGAGGCTCGCGTCGCTGCTCGACCTGCTGGGTCAGCTGGTCGAACTACCAACGGCGTCGAGGTCGGCCAGCCAGGCAACCGCCCCCAGCCGCTCGTACGTCGCTCGCGCGGCGGCCAGGTGCTCGGCGGCCTCGTCGTGGCGGCCCTGCGTCTCCAGCCACCGACCCAGGTGGAGCTGGGCGTGGGCGACGGAGGGCGCCGACCCCCAGGCCCGGTAGTGCTCCAGCGCGCGAGTGAAGGCTGTCTCCGCTTCCTCGACCTGACTGTCCCGGGCCGCGAGCCGGGCGCGCAGCAGCTCCCGGTGGCCCGCGAGACCGCGGGGCAGGCGCGGCCGGCCGTCGTCGGTCAGCTCGATGAGGCGAGCGACGGCGGCGTCGTCGCCGACCCGCACCGCCAGGTCCGCCGTCGGCCCCCAGAGGTGGGTCAGGTCGTCCCACACCCCGGTGACCGCGAACACCAGCTCGACCCCAGCCATGCACGAACCGAGTGACGCCTCGAGGTCGGCGGCGGCCAGGTGGATCACGGCCTCGTGGAACCGCAACCACGCCAGGCTGGCCTCGTCGTCGCCGACCCGCTCGACCGCGGTCCGTCCGGGAGGCGTCGGGGTCTCGCCGCGGGTCACGGCCAGCATCGCGGTGAGCGCCAGCGTGGTCTCGTCGTCGGCAGCGTCCTCGACGATGGCGGAGCACCGGGCCCGCGCCGGCTCGAAGCGGTCCCACTCGCCTGCCGACCACAGGGCGATGAGGTAGTTGGCCAGGCCGTAGCGGATCTGGTAGACGTGACCGATGCGCAACGCGACCTCGACCGCGTCGTGGCCGTAGGCCAGTGCTTCCGACAGGTCGCGGGCGTTCTCCTGGGCGGCGATGTTGTTGAGCGCCAGCGCCTCGGCCCGCGGGTGGTGGTGGCGTCGCGCGAGGTCGACGGAGGCGCGTAGCAACACGTCGCTGAGGGAGACCAGGCCCTTGTTCGCGTAGTAGACGCCGAGGCTGGTGTAGGCGTCGGAGATGACGTCGTGGTCCTCCTCGATCTCACCCAGCGCCAGCCGGGCTTCGACGATCTCGTGGACGTCACTGCCGGTCCACAGGTTGGCCCTTGCGATCACGTAGGTCAGGGTCAGCTTCGCCTCGAGGGCGTCGTCGCGCTCGCGCAGCTCCTCCCACCAGGGCTCGCAGAGACGCAGCGCGGTCTCGCTGTCGCGAGCACCGTTGAGCACTGACTCGCCCCAGGTGGCCACCGCCAGCCCGGCTGCCGCTCGCTCGTCGAGCTCGACGAACAGCTCGTGGGCCTCGCGGGCGTGGCTCCCGGCTCGTTCCCAGTCGCCGGCATCGGTCTCGGCGCGGGCCAGCCGCTGCAGCACCTGCGCCCGGTGGGAGCCGTCGTCGGCCAGCGGCAGCGCGGAGCGCAGGTGGCGCACCGCCTCCGTCGGCGACCCCAGCCCGAGGGCCCGGCTCGAGGCGCGGGTCAGCTCGTCGAGGGCCGAGCGCCTCAGCTCGGCGTCGTCGGGGCCGCTGCCGGCCTCCAGGGCGTCGAGCAGGTGCTGGGCGCGGATCGCGGCGGTGTCGTCCCCGGTCTCCCCGCGAGCCACCATCTGGGCGAGCACGGCCAGGTGGATGGCGCGCCGGTCGCGACGTGACAGCACGCCGTACGCGACCTGACGCACAGCCGACTGCACGAAGCTGAAGTGGCCGAAGCCGGCGCTCATCCGGCTCGCGTCCTGGCTCAGGATCTGCAGGCGCACCAGGCTGCCCAGCACGGCGGCGGTGTCGGCCACCTCGGGGCACAGGTCGGCCAGGGCGTCCGGCGCGAAGCTCGTCCCGAGCACGCTGCCGCGGTCGACGACCAGCCGCTGCTCGGTCGTCAGCGCGTCGAGGCGGGCCGCGATCAGCGCCTGCAGGGACGCGGGCGCTGCGAGGGAGTCGAGGTCGAGCCGGGCGCCGTCGGCCAGGACGTACTGCCCACCGCGCGGCACGACGAGGTCGCGGTCGATCAGTGAGCGGACCGTCTCGACCGCGAACACGGGGATGCCGTCGGAGCGGGCCACCAGCTGGTCGCGGACGTCGTCGGGCAGGCCGGCGACGAGCCCGTCGAGCAGGTCGGCGACGTCGCGGTCGCTCAACGTCGGCAGGTGGATGACGGTGGCGCGCCGGTGCGTCGCCAGCGACGTACGCCGCTCCAGGAGCCCCGGGCGGGTGAGCACCACGACGAAGCAGGGGAACCCGGCGACGGTGATGAGGTGCTCGAGGAAGCCGAGCAGCCCGTCGTCGGCGTGCTGGGCGTCGTCGACGACCAGGGTCAGCACCTCGCCGTTGGCGACCCGCTCGAGGAAGACGGTCCAGGCGCTGAAGAGGTCCTCACGGGTGAAGCCGGAGATCGAGCCGGTCCCGAGCAGGGCCGCCATCCGGTCGCGCAGCCAGTCGCGCTCGCCGGGGTCAGGCACGTGGCGCTCCAGAGCGCGCTCGAGCAGCTGCTCGGTGGAGGCGTCCTGCTGGTCGTCGTCGATCCCGGCGAGCAACCGGCCCCGGACGGCCTCGGCCAGCGCGAAGTAGGCCACGCCCTCGCCGTAGGCGACGCACCGTCCGCTGTGCCAGCGGACGAGCTCGCTGAGCCCGTCGACGTACTTCTCGAACTCCCACGCCAGGCGGGTCTTGCCGACTCCGGGCTCGCCGTCGACGACCAGCAGCGCGGGACGCCCGGACTCCTCGGCGTGGTGGAAGAGCTCCTTGACCAGCCGCAGCTCGCGGGCGCGCCCGACCAGCGGCGCCTCGAGGCCGTCGGCGCGCTGAGCGCCTCCTGTGGCCGCGACGACCGCGCGCACGGACCAGAGCGGGACGGGGTCGGACTTGCCCTTGAGGGCGTGGGATCCGGCGTCAACGTACGTGATGGCGGCGGTGGTCAGCAGGCGCGTGGTCTCGTCGACCCAGACCTGACCCGGGGTGGCGGCCGACTGCACACGTGCCGCGGTGTTGACGGCGTCCCCGGCGACCATGCCCTGCTGGGTGGCGCCGGTGGTGACCGCGACCTCGCCGGTCACCACGCCGACGCGCAGCGCGAGGTCGGGGGCGCCGACGTCGTGGCCGAACTCGCGCACGGCGGCGACCAGCTCGAGGCCGGCACGCACGGCACGTTCGGCGTCGTCCTCGTGGGCGGTCGGCACGCCCCAGACCGCCATCACGGCGTCGCCGATGAACTTCTCGACCGTGCCGCCGTAGCGGGCGACGACCTGGCGGCACTCGTCGAAGTAGCGTCCCAGCAGCTCACGCACGTCCTCGGCGTCGCGGGTCTCGCTCAGCGTGGTGAAGCCGACCAGGTCGCCGAACAGGATCGACGTCGTACGACGGCTGCTCGCGCCTGCCGACTCGGTCGGGCTGCGCGCTCGGCCCGGCCGCACG
>CAVRJU010000012.1:0-301678 GCA_963721555.1 uncultured Actinomycetota bacterium
GTGGCAGGCGGCCGCGACCGGTCGACCGCAGGTCAGGCAGAACCGGGCTCCTGCCGGCAGCAGGGTCGCGCAGCTGGAGCACGGCGTCACGACGTCACCACCTGCCCGACCCCGGCGGTGCGGGCTTCGAGCGCGGCCTGCCAGGCGCGGGCGCCGAGCTGCTCGTAGGCGTCACGCACCTCGGCGAGCAACGGCTCGGCCTCGGCGGGGCGGCCCTGCTGCAGCAACCAGATCGCCAGGTCTTCCCGGGCTCGGGCGCGGAACGGCACGCCGCCCCACTTCTCGAAGGCGGCGACGGCCTCGGCGAACGCGGGCTCGACGGCGGCTTCGTCCCCGGCGAGGATGGCGATGCGTGCGGCCACATGGGCGCGGTGTCCCCGCAGCCCGGTGGGCAGCAGGCGCTTGCCGGTGGTGTCGGTCATCGCCAGGCACTGGGCGAGGGCGGCGTCGTCGCCGAGGGTCAGCGCGAGGTCGGCCACCCGACCCCACAGGTGGGTCAAGTCGTCCCAGAGGCCGGTGGTGGCGAACGTGCCGTGCAGTGCCGACATGCCGTGGCTCAACGCGAGTGCCGGGTCGCCGCCCTTCTCGGCTGCGATCGACTGCAGCGTGTGCCGCCACGCGAGAAGGGCCAGGTCTGCGGATGCGACATCTGCGCCACCGTGGCCGCCTGCCGCGTCGAGCAGGGCGTCGGACAGCTCACCGCGCGCCTGGTGCATCAACGCCACGCAGGTGAGGGTGGCGTCGTCCAGCGTCAGGACGTCGCTGCGAGGCGTCCCCAGCCGGTCGGCCAAGGGTGCCAGCTCCGACCAGGCGCCCGAGCTCCACAGAGCCACAGCGTAGTTCGCCTCTGCGCCGACGATCCACCGGAGAGCACCACTGCGCTGTGCCGCTGCCATGGCCTGCCGGGAGTAGTCCAGAGCACGGGTGAGGTCGCGCGGGTTCTCCTGGGCGGCGAGGTTCTGCAGCGCCCGGGCCCGACCGTGGAGGTCGTGGTGCTGGTCCGCGGTGTCCGCGCTCAACGCGAACAGTGTGCTGCCCAGCGAGAGGGCACCCTGGGTGGCGTAGTGGATGCCCAGGAGGTTGTAGCAGGCGGACAGCTCCTGCAGGGCTCCCGTGGACTCGGCCAGGGCGAGCCGCTTCTCCAGCACCTGGTGGAAGTCTCGACCCAGGGCTTGGAGCGAGATCATGAGGTGCATGCTCAGCGCCAGCAGGCTCTCGACGGCGTCGTCGCGGCCCTGCAGCTCCTCCCACCAGGGCTCCACCTCGGCGAGGCTCTCCTCGATCAGACCTTGCTCGCCGTAGCAGGCGCCGACGACAGCGGCCGCCATGCCCGCCTCGACGCGGTCACCGTTCTCCAGGAACACCGCCTGCGCGTCGCGGGCGTGGTCCAGCGCCTGCTGGATATGTCCGCTGTCACGCTCCGCCCGGGCGAGCTCGAGGCCGACCCTGGCGCGCTCGGCCGTGTCCGGGGCCAGGTCGAGGGCGGCGAGCAGGTGACGCGCCGCCTCGCCGGGGGATCCCAGGCTCACCGACCGGGCGGCGGCCCTGACCAAGTTGGTCAGTGCGGCTGCCCGCAGCTCGTCGTTGTCCTCACCGGGAACGGCCGCAACCGCCTCGAGGTAGTGCTCGGCGCGGATGGCGGCGGTGTCGTCACCGTTCTCGCCGATGCTGTCGAAGTAGCCGACGACAGCGAGGTGGATGGCGCGCCGGTCACGTCGTGACAATCCGGCCAGCGCGACCTGGCGTACCGCCGTCTGCACGAAGCTGTAGTGACCGAAGGTCGCACTCATCCGTCCGGAGTCACGCGCCAGGATCTGCAGACGGACGAGCTCGGCGAGCACGGCGTCGAGGTCCTTGACCTCTGGGCACAGGGCGGCCAGCGCCTGCGGGGGGAACGTCTGGCCGAGCACGCTGGCCCGGTCGACACACAGTCTTTGTGAGTGGGAGAGGGCGTCGAGCCGCGCCGCGATCAGCGCCTGGAGCGAGGCGGGGGCGGCGAGTGAGTCCAGGTCGAGGTGGTCGGGATCGGCCAAGACGTACTGACCGCCGCGGGGGACGACGAGGTCACGGTCGATGAGGGATCGAACGGTCTCGACGGCGAAGACGGGCACGCCGTCGGATCGGGCGACGAGCTGGTCGCGCACAGACTCCGGCAACCCCGCCACCAGCCCGTCGAGCAGCCGTGCGACGTCGCGGTCAGCGAGGCCCGGTAGCCGGACGATGTTGGCCCGGCGGTTGGCAGCCAGACCGGGGTGCCCCTCCAGCAGCCCGGGTCGAGCGAGCATGAGCACGAAGCACGGGAAGGTAGCGACGGTGAGCAGGTACTCCAGGAAGGCGACCAGGCCCTGATCGGCGTGCTGGGCGTCGTCGATCACCAAGGTCACCGGCTGGCCGTCCCCGACCCGCTCCAGGAAGGTCACCCAGGCCGAGAACAGGTCCTCGCGGGGGAAGGTGCCGACCGAGGCGAGTCCCAGCAGCACGCCTAGCCGGGGAGAGAGCCACTCGCGCTCAGCCTCGTCGAGCACGTAGGTGCTCAAGGCGTGGGCGAGCATGACCGAGACCTCGGGGGCCTCGTCACCCTCGACCAGGGACTGGAGCCGTCCGCGGACGGCTTCGGCGAGCGCGAAGTAGGCGACGCCCTCGCCGTAGGCGACGCAGCGGCCGGAGTGCCAGAGGACGAGGTCGTTGAGGCCGTCGACGTACTTCTCGAACTCCCAGCCCAGCCGGGACTTGCCGACACCCGGCTCGCCGTCGACGACCAGCAGCAGCGGCTGCTGGGACTCCTCGGACTGGTGGAAGAGCTCCTTGACCAGGCGCAGCTCGCGGTCACGGCCAACCAGCGGCGCCTCGAGGCCGTCGGCGCGCTGAGCGCCACCGACCGCGGCGACGACGGCGCGCACCGACCACAACGGCACCGGGTCGACCTTGCCCTTGAGGGCGTGGGAGCCGGCGTCGGCGTAGGTGATCGCGGCGGCGGTCAGCAGCCGTGTGGTCTCGTCGACCCAGACCTGGCCGGGTGCGGCGGCTGACTGCACGCGCGCCGCGGTGTTGACGGCGTCGCCGGCGACCATGCCCTGCTGGGTGGCGCCGGTGGTGACCGCGACCTCGCCGGTGACGACCCCGACGCGAAGCGCGAGGACGGGCGCCCCGACGTCGTGGCCGAAGTCGTTGACCGCGGCGACGAGCTCGAGGCCGGCGCGCACCGCGCGTTCGGCGTCGTCCTCGTGCGCCGTCGGAACCCCCCAGACGGCCATGACGGCGTCGCCTATGAACTTCTCGACTGTCCCGCCGTAGCGGGTGATGATCTGGCGGCACTCGTCGAAGTACCGGCTCAGCAGCTCGCGGACGTCTTCGGCGTCACGCGACTCGCTCAGCGTGGTGAAGCCGACGAGGTCGCCGAACAGGATGGACGTCGTACGCCGACTGCTGGCGCCAGTGGGCTCGGCCGGGCTCGCGCGGGCCGCGCTCGGCCCGGACGGCGTGCCGCACTCCATGCAGAACTTCGCCTGCGGCGGCAGCGGGGCGTCGCAGCCGGTGCACGTCGAAGCCAACGGTCGACCGCACTCGAGGCAGAACCGGGCGCCGTCGGGGAGCTGCGTCCCGCACCCACGGCACTGCGCCACGTCATCTCCTCGTTCCGTCGCGACAACGCTAACGGAAATCGCGCGTGCTCGGTGGGTGCACGAGCACGCGCGACGGAGAATCCCTCGGTCGCCGCGGGCGGGCGGCGCGTGCGGCGACCGAGGGGGTCCAGGGCCGGGATCGTTGGGAGGTCGACCCCGACCGATGTGCCTCCTCTGGAGGACTGGCACGTCTCGATGGTGCCAAAGTGATTGTGCACGTGTCAATCGTGCGCAATTAAAATCTGTCTGAATTGCTCGCTCAGGTCTAGGCTGGTGGGATGACCAGGTTCCGGGTGGACGACCAGCTGTGCTTCGCGTTGTACGACGCGTCGCGTGCTGTCATCGGCCGCTACCGCGAGGGGCTCGACGGGATCGGGCTGACCTACACGCAGTACATCGTGCTGATGCGGCTGTGGGAGCGCTCGCCGCTCACCCTCGGGGAGCTCGGGGACGACCTGCACCTCGACAGCGGCACCCTGTCGCCGCTGCTCAAGCGCCTGGAGGCCCAGGATCTCGTCACGCGTCGCCGCCCGCCCGAGGACGAGCGGACCATCGAGGTGGGCCTCACTCCTGCCGGACGCGACCTCAAGGCGCGAGCGCGTCGGGTGCAGATGGACGTCGAGAGGGCGACCGGGATGGACACCGAGACCATCGCGGCGCTGCGCGAGCAGCTGCACGGCCTGGCAGCCCAGGTGCGCGGGGAGAACGACGACGAGCTGAGCGCCTGAGGGTTTCAACCCCCTGGCACAGTGGCAGGTGTAGAGCGTGACGCGGGTCACATTCGAGCACCGCGTTGCTCCCACCGATCGTCGCTCCATGCTCGGGAGCAGGACGGAGACACCACATGTCAGACAACCGGATCGTCGTGTACAAGGGCCCGGGTGAGGTCGCTGTCGAGAGCGTCGACTACCCGAAGCTGGAGATCCCCAAGGAAGTCGCCGACGGGATGGGCATCAAGCAGGCCGCCCCGCACGCGGTGATCCTGAAGCTCGTCACCACCAACATCTGCGGGTCCGACCAGCACATGGTGCGTGGGCGCACCACCGCTCCGGAAGGACAGACGCTCGGTCACGAGATCACCGGTGAGGTCGTCGAGGCCGGTGACGACGTGCTGTTCGTCAAGGAGGGCGACATCTGCTCGGTGCCGTTCAACATCGCCTGCGGTCGCTGCCGCATGTGCAACGAGGGCAAGACCGGCATCTGCCTCAACGTGAACCCGGCCCGCGCCGGAGCGGCGTACGGCTACGTCGACATGGGTGGCTGGCTCGGCGGTCAGGCGGAGTACGTCATGGTCCCGTTCGCCGACTTCAACCTGCTGAAGTTCCCCGACCGCGACGCGGCGCTGGAGAAGATCCTCGACCTCACGATGCTCTCCGACATCTTCCCGACCGGTTACCACGGCGCCTACACCGCCGGGGTCAGCACCGGGTCGACGGTCTACGTCGCCGGGGCGGGCCCGGTCGGTCTCGCAGCGGCGTACTCCGCACAGCTGCTCGGGGCCTCGCACGTCATCGTCGGCGACATGGTCGCCGACCGGCTGAAGCAGGCCGAGAGCTTCGGCTGCTCCACCGTCGACCTGTCCTCGGGCAACGAGCTGGCCGACATGATCGCCGACATCGTCGGCGAGCCGGAGGTCGACGCCGCGGTGGACGCCGTCGGGTTCGAGGCGCGCGGGCACGGTGAGGGCGCTGACGAGGCGCCGGCGACCGTGCTCAACGACATCATGACGGTCTCGCGGGCCGGGGCCTCGCTCGGCATCCCGGGGCTGTACGTCACCGGCGACCCGGGCGCGGCCGACGACGCCGCCAAGCAGGGCCAGATCGGCGTCAAGCTGGGTCTCGGCTGGGCCAAGTCGCACGCCTTCGTGACCGGTCAGTGCCCGGTCAAGCAGTACAACCGGAAGCTGATGAACATGATCCTGGCCGACCGGGCCCACATCGCCAAGGCCGTCAACGCCAAGACGATCAGCCTCGACGACGCGCCCCGCGGCTACCAGGAGTTCGACGCCGGCGCCGCCACGAAGTACGTCATCGACCCGCACGGCATGGTCGCCTGACGGCCGCAGATCTCGTTCAGAAGTTCGTTCACTTGGCCCCACGCTCGGCGTGGCAGGCCAAGTGAGCGTTCTTGTGAACGATCTCGTGCGGGATCAGGCGTCCTCACCAGCCGCCGCCGGTGGACGCCCGGGACACCAGGGAGCAGGTGGACGTAGACCTGCCTGGGCGGCTCCGACCCCCGCGACGGCGAGGCTCGGGCTGCGTCAGGGGGTGCCGCGGACAAAGTGGCTGGCGTAGGACGTGGTCCCGACGGCGATGGAGTACGTCG
This sequence comes from uncultured Actinomycetota bacterium, assembly GCA_963721555.1. Classification (GTDB taxonomy): domain Bacteria; phylum Actinomycetota; class Actinomycetes; order Propionibacteriales; family Nocardioidaceae; genus Marmoricola_A. The sequence goes on from CAVRJU010000012.1 coordinate 5,949, forward strand.
CGTAGTAGTCGGCGATGCCGTGACGCTGGGCCTCCCGGTGCCGCGGGTGGTCGCGCCAGCCGCGGTGCGACTCCACGTCGGCGAAGGTCACGACCGTCGCCCGCTCGCCGTCCTCGGCGACGAACAGCTTGCTCTCGACGAACCCCGGCATCGAGCGCGCCAGCGCCACGACGACCGCGAGCTCGTCGGCGTACGCCGCTCGGGCGGACTCGCTGTCGCGCAAGCGGTTGCGGAACACGGTGACCACCTGACCGACGGCCGGTGGGACGCGCTCCATGTCGCCCATGCTGCCAGGTGTGGCGACGGAGCGCCGGGGGTCAGCCGGACTTGCGGGCGCGCGAGGCGGTCTTGGCGCGGGCGTTCGCGTCGAGGACCACCTTGCGGATGCGGACCGTGTGCGGCGTGACCTCCACGCACTCGTCCTCGCGGCAGAACTCCAGGCACTGCTCGAGGCTGAGCTTGCGCGGCGGGATCAGCTTCTCGAAGTTGTCGGAGGTGGCGGACCGGATGTTGGTCTGCTGCTTCTCCTTGGTGATGTTGACGTCCATGTCGTCGGCGCGCGAGTTCTCGCCGATGATCATGCCCTCGTAGACCTCGGTGGTCGGCTCGACGAACATCGTGCCGCGTTCCTGCAGGTTCGTCATCGCGTACGCCGTCGCCGCACCCGAGCGGTCGGCCACCATCGACCCGTTGGCGCGCGAGCGGATCTCGCCGGCCCACGGCTCGTAGCCCTCGAAGACGTGGTGGGCGATGCCGGTGCCGCGGGTGTCGGTGAGGAACTCCGTGCGGAAGCCGATGAGGCCGCGCGCCGGGACCAGGAACTCCATGCGGACCCAGCCCGTGCCGTGGTTGGTCATCTGCTCCATGCGGCCCTTGCGGACGGCGAGGAGCTGGGTGATCGCGCCGAGGTACTCCTCGGGGGCGTCGATGGTCAGACGCTCGGTCGGCTCGTGGACCTTGCCGTTGATCTCGCGCGTGACCACCTGCGGCTTGCCGACGGTCAGCTCGTAGCCCTCGCGGCGCATCTGCTCCACGAGGATCGCCAGGGCCAGCTCGCCACGGCCCTGCACCTCCCACGTGTCGGGCCGCTCGGTCGACAGGACCTTGATCGACACGTTGCCGATCAGCTCCTTGTCGAGGCGGTCCTTGACCAGGCGGGCGGTGACCTTGGAGCCCTTGACCCGCCCGGCGAGCGGGCTGGAGTTGGTGCCGATCGTCATCGAGATGGCCGGCTCGTCGACCGTGATCAGCGGCAGCGCGACCGGGTTCTCCGGGTCGGCCAGGGTCTCGCCGATCATGATCTCGGGGATGCCCGCGATGGCGCAGATGTCGCCGGGGCCGGCCGACTCCGCGGGCTGGCGCTCGAGCGCCTTGGTGACCAGCAGCTCGGTGATCTTGACGTTCTGCTTCGAGCCGTCACGCTTCATCCACGCGACCTGCTGGCCCTTGCGCAGCGTGCCCTCCTTGATGCGGACCAGCGCGAGGCGGCCGAGGAAGGGCGAGGCGTCGAGGTTGGTGACGTGCGCCTGCAGCGGCGCGCCCTCGGTGTGGACCGGCGCCGGGATCGTCTCGATGATCGTGCGGAACAGCGGCTCGAGGTCCTCGCTGTCGGGCATGCCGCCGTTCTCGGGCATCGTGGTCGACGCGCGGCCGGCCTTGGCGCTGGCGTAGACGACCGGGAAGTCCAGGGCGTCCTGCGAGTGGCTGTCGTCGAGCAGGTCCATGAACAGCTCGTAGGTCTCGTCGACGACCTCGCTGATGCGGGCGTCGGAGCGGTCGACCTTGTTGACGACCAGCACGACGGGCATGTCGGCGTTGAGCGCCTTGCGCAGCACGAAGCGGGTCTGCGGCAGCGGGCCCTCGGAGGCGTCGACGAGCAGCACGATGCCGTCGACCATCGACAGGCCGCGCTCGACCTCGCCACCGAAGTCGGCGTGGCCGGGGGTGTCGATGATGTTGATGGTCATCGGCTCGCCGCCGGTCGCCTCGGCCGCCGCCGGTCCGGCGTACGCGACCGCGGTGTTCTTGGCGAGGATCGTGATGCCCTTCTCGCGCTCGAGCTCGCCGGAGTCCATGGCGCGCTCGTCGACGTGGGCGTGGGCGCCGAAGCTCCCTGCCTGCCAGAGCATGGCGTCCACCAGGGTCGTCTTGCCGTGGTCGACGTGCGCCACGATGGCGACGTTGCGGAGGTCGGAGCGGGTCTTGTTCGGCACCGGCCGAGTCTACGGTGACTTTTCGGCCCTCCTGACCACCCTCGTGTGGCCCGCGCCACGGCCGTACGCCCGCCCGTCGGGCCAACAGGCAGGCAGGTCGGCGAGATCGGCGCTGATCTGGCGGTTGAGGGGCCGAGCTGCCTGCCTGTCGGTACACCGGGCGGGCCCACGTCGCGCTGGAGGGCGGTCGAGGGCCGCGGCGGCACTAGGTTTGGGGACGTGTCCGCCTTCCTCGACCTCCTCTACGCCGGGGCGGACGAGTCGGCGTTCGACGGGGTCGTGGCCGACGCGGTGCGTGACGGCGCTCTACGAGACCGCCGACGACCTCACAGCGATCCGCGACGTCGACGCCATCCTGGCCGCGATCGACCGACGGGCCAGGGCCGTGGGGAGCGTCGGCCTCTCCGGCCGTTGCCGCGCTCGCGGACTAGTGGTCCGCGACCGCCTTCTCCGCCTCGGAGTCGTCGTCCAGCATGGTCCGCTCGTCGAAGGGGTCCTGGCCGTCGAGGACGCGCTGCAGGCGCTCCTTGTCGTAGGAGTCGGTCCAGTGGCCCACCAGGACCGTGGCGACCGAGTTGCCGGCGAAGTTGGTCAGCGCGCGGGCCTCGGACATGAAGCGGTCGATGCCGACGATGAGGCCGACGCCCTCGACCATCTCCGGGCGGTGGCTGGCGAGGCCACCGGCGAGGGTGGCCAGCCCGGCGCCGCTGACCCCGGCGGCGCCCTTGGAGGCGATGATCATGAACAGCAGCAGGGAGATCTGCTCACCGATGCTCAGCGGGTCGCCGAGCGCCTCGGCGATGAAGAGCGAGGCCATCGTCAGGTAGATCGCGGTGCCGTCGAGGTTGAACGAGTAGCCGGTCGGCACGACCACGCCGACCGTGGTCTGCTCGACGCCGGCGTGCTCCATCTTGGCGATGAGCCGCGGCAGCGCCGACTCGGACGAGGACGTCGAGAGGATGAGCAGGAACTCGCGTCCGAGGTACTTGAACAGCGACCAGATGCTGATGCCCGTGACGACCTTGAGGATCGCGCCGAGGACGCCGAACACGAAGACCGCGCACGTGAGGTAGAAGGCGAGCATCACCATCGCCAGGCTCTTCAGGGCGTCGAGACCGGTCTCGCCCACGACCGCGGCGATCGCGCCGAACGCACCGATCGGGGCGGTCCACATGATCATCGACAGGATCCGGAAGATCACCCGCTGCAGGTGCTCGATGGTGACCAGCACCGGCTTGGCGGCCTTGCCCATCGTCTGCAGCGCGAAGCCGAAGAGCAGCGCCACCAGCAGGGTCTGCAGCACCTCGCCCTCGGTGAGCGAGGAGAACAGCGACGTCGGGATGATGCCGAGGATGAACTCGGTGCTCGACTCGCTCTCGGCCACCTGAGCCGCGCCCTCGGCCGCCGACTCCTCGGTCAGGCTGATCCCGTCACCGGGCTGGATGAGGTTGCCGACCACCAGGCCGATCGCGAGCGCGAACGTCGACATGGTGAGGAAGTAGCCCAGTGCCAGCCCGCCGACCTTGCCGACCTTGGCCGCGCTGGCGACCGAGCCGACGCCCAGCACGATCGTGCAGAAGATGATCGGGCTGATCATCATCTTGATGAGACCGATGAACGCGTCGGCCAGCGGCTGCAGCTTCACCGCGAAGTCGGGGAACAGGAAGCCCACCGCGATGCCGAGGAGCACGGCGATGATGACACCGATGTAGAGCCAGTGCGTGCGGTCGCGCTTGGCCTTCGGTGCGCCGCTCGACCCGCGGGCGGGGTCCGGGGTCGTGGGGTCGGTGTGCGAGGTGCTCATGACATGCCTCCGGGGCCACGCCGCGCCCCCGTGGGCCACAGCCGTTGGTGTCAGTTGCCCCGCGTCCGCCACCGCGAAACCCGCCGCGGCTCGTCGTACGCCTCGTAGCGTGGGGCCATGGCGACCCTGCCCGAGCTGCTGCGCGACGCCGCGGTGGTGGTCGGCTTCACCGGCGCCGGCGTGTCCACCGAGTCCGGCATCCCGGACTTCCGCTCGCCGGGCGGGGTGTGGAGCCGCTACGACCCGCGGCGCTTCGAGTTCGACCGGTACGTCTCGGACGCGTCGGTCAGGCGTGAGTCGTGGCAGATGCGGCGCGAGCTCTTCGCGACCCCGGTGGCGCCCAACCCGGCGCACCGCGCCTTCGCCGCGCTGGAGGGGGCCGGTCGCTCACCCGGCGTGATCACGCAGAACATCGACGGGCTGCACCAGGAGGCCGGGTCGCGGCGGGTCGTGGAGCTGCACGGGACGGCCCGCGAGGTCATGTGCCTGGGGCAGCGGCCGGTCGGCGCCCCCGACGGGTGCGGCTGGACGGCGCCGTACACGTGGGCGTTCGAGCGGCTCGACGCCGCGGAGGAGGACCCGCGGTGCCCGCGGTGCGGCGGGCTGGTGAAGTCGGCGACGGTCTCGTTCGGGCAGCAGCTGTTCCCGGGCGTGGTCGAGGAGGCGGTCGCGCTGGTGGAGCAGGCCGACCTGTTGGTGGTGGCAGGGTCGTCGCTGCAGGTCTACCCGGCAGCCGCGCTGCCGCTGCACGCGCTGGAGCACGGGGCGCGGCTGGTGATCGTCAACGACGAGGAGACGCCGTTCGACGACGTCGCGGACCTCGTCGTGCGAGGGCGCGCGGGGGAGGTCCTCGGGCCCGCGGTGACCGCCGCGCTCGCCTGACGCGGCGGGACCGAGCCGGCCGGCAGGAAGCTCAGCCCCGTGCGGGGCTCTCGGGCGGCGTGTCGGCGCGAGCTGCCTGCCCGTCGGCACATGAGTCGAGTGCGACGGGCGACGAGATGCCGGCGGGGCCCTGTGGAGAGCGCGCGTCGGGAGGGTCCCAACCTGTGAGGCTGTCCCCGTGCACCCGGTGGAAGCCCTCACCCGACTCGGCGGCACCGCCGATCGGTCGGTCCTGCTGCGTGTGACCACGCGTCGTGGACTCGAGGCGAGCTGTACCCGCGGCGAGGTGCTCCGCGTCGGACGTGGCCGCTACGCCCTGCCCACCGTGTCAGCGGGGTCACGCGCAGCTCGCCGGCTCAGCGGTGCGGCGTCGCACCGCAGCGCAGCCGCCGTCCACGGGTGGGAGCTGGCGTTCCAGCCCACACGGCCGGAGGTCATCGTCCCTCGCAACCGTCGCAGCGTGACGCCCGAGAAGCGCCAGGGCGTCGAGGTGCGGTGGCGTCCTCTGTCGACGCAGGAGCGGGCTGCCGGTGTCACCGATCCGTACCGCACGGTCCTCGACTGTGCACGCGACCTGCCCTTCGCCGAGGCGCTCGCGGTCGCGGACTCCGCGCTGCGCCACCGCGACGTCGACGCCGAGGTCCTCCTGGAGCGGGCGCTGGTGATGCCACGCGTCGGCCGGAGCCGCGCGATCGCCGTGGTGGGGCAGGCGACACCGCTGGCGGCGAACCCGTTCGAGTCGGTGCTCCGGGCGCTGGCGTCGCAGGTGACCGGGCTGCGGGTGCGTCCGCAGCTGGTGGTCGTCGACCGCGGGTTCCAGGGGCGACCGGATCTCGCCGACCGGGAGCGGCGCGTGGTGCTCGAGGCGGACTCCTGGGAGTTCCACGCCAGCAAGGAGGGGTTCCGGCGCGACTGCGAGCGCTACAACGCGCTGGTGCTGCGGGGCTGGACGGTCCTGCGGTTCACCTGGTGGCAGGTGATGCAGAGGCCGGACTACGTGCTCGCGGCGCTCCGTGCCGTCGTCGAGGGTGCCGACGGGCAGGCAGTTCGGGCTCCCGAGCTGCTCTGGGCGGGCTGAGAGCGCCAACTGCCTGCCGGTCGGCGCGCCACCGGCGGAGGGCCGGCGTCAGGCGAGGGCGCGGTCGAGCGCGGCCCGCACGTGCAGGGTGGTGCAGGGGAAGACGGGCAGGTCGGAGTCGGCCTGCTTGATCAGCACCTCGAGCTCGGTGCAACCGAGGATGACGCCCTCGGCACCCTGGTCCCACAGTCGGCCGATCAGGTCGACGACGGCGCGGCGCGAGGAGTCGAGGACCTTCCCGTGCACGAGCTCGTCGTAGATGATCCGGTCGAGCGTCGCGTGGTCCTCCTCGGCCGGCGTGACCACGGAGATGCCGTGCGTCTCGAGCCGGTCGGTGAAGAAGCGGCGGCCCATCGCGAACGCCGTGCCGAGGAAGGCGACCTTCTGCAGCTCTGCGGCTGCGACCGCGGCGGCGACGACGTCGGCGAGGTGCAGCATCGGTACGCCAAGACCCTCGGAGACCTGCTCCGCGACGCGGTGGAACGAGGTCGTGCACAGCAGCACCAGGTCGGCGCCGGCGGCCTCGACCCCGGACGCAGCAGCGGTGAGGATCGCGGCGACCTCGTCCCAGCGCTCCTCACGCTGCAGGGTGGTCAGCTCGTCGAACTCGACCGAGGCCATCACCGTCCGAGCCGAGTGCAGGCCGCCGAGACGTTCCTCCACCCCCTGGTTGAGCAGGCGGTAGTACTCGGCCGAGCTCTCCCAGCTCATGCCCCCGACGAGTCCGATGGTCAGCACGCGCAGAAGTCTGGCACGTCGGGACCTTCGGGGTCTTCCGGTCCCCGCGACCCGAGGTCGACCATGAGGCATGGACGAGCTCCCCGAGTCCGTCGCTTTCACTCCCACCTCGTTCCGCACCGAGCACCGGCCGGTGGACGCGGAGGCGGAGCTGGCCTCGCTCGTCTTCGTGCTCGACGTCCAGGCGGCCAACCCGGGAGTACGCCGCTTGCGTGCGTGGGCGCTCGACGAGCTGGCCGCGCAGTCGGGCGACACCGCGGTCGACGTCGGGGCGGGCACGGGGGAGGAGGTGCAGGCGCTGGCGTCCCAGGTCTGGCCGACGGGTCGCGCGGTCGGCGTCGAGCCGCACGACGGTCTGCGCGCGGTGGCGTCGCAGCGCGCGGTCGGGACCTCGGCGACGTACGTCGACGGCGACGCGCGAGCGCTGCCCTTCGAGGACGGCACCGTCGACGTGCTGCGGTGCGAGCGGGTCTGGCAGCACCTCACCGACGCCCAGGAGGCGGCCGCCGAGGTGGCGCGGGTCCTCGCGCCCGGTGGGCGTGCGGCCGTCCTGGACACCGACTGGTCGACGATGGTGGGTCGCGCCGGCGACCCGGAGGTGCAGCGGCGACTCAACGAGAGCACGTGGCGGCGGATGGCGAACCCGTTCGCCGGGCGGCACCTGCGAGCCCAGCTGCAGCGGGCGGGGCTGGTGGTGCGCCCCGACATCGGCTCGTCGGCGCTGGTGCTGCCGGACGAGCTGATGAGGAAGCCGCTGGTCATCGAGACCAACCTGCGCCTCGGCGTCGCGGAGGGTGTGGTCACGCAGGACGAGGCGGACGCCTACCGGCAGGCGGTCGTCGAGGCGGCGGAGCGGGGCGAGGGTTTCATGGCGGTCACGATGTTCGCCGTCGTGGCCGACAAGCCCTGAGGCGTCGACCCGCTCGGCACCGTCCGCATGGTGCGAGCGACGTCTCGGTGCGACGCACGCGACGTCTCGGTGCGACGCAGGCGACGTCTCGGTGCGACGCACGCGACGTCTCGGTGCGACGCACGCGCCGCTTCGACGGAGCAAGTGGTCTGACCAGTTGACCATCGGATGAGTGAGGGGCAGGATGGCGGGCATGAACCTGCAGCCCGTGCGCCGCCACACGGTGGCCGATGACGTCTTCGAGCAGCTGGTCGCCGAGGTCAGCGGCCTGGCGCCCGGCGAGCCCCTGCCCAGCGAGCGGCGCCTCACCGAGGTCCTCGGAGTGAGCCGCCCCGTCGTCCGCGAAGCCCTCCAGCGTCTCTCCCACGCCGGGCTGGTCGAGGTGCGCCAGGGCGACACGACGACCGTGCGCGACTTCCGCCGCGACGGTGGGCTCGACCTGCTGGCCCGCCTGCTCGTCCCGGCCGGCGGCCTCGACGTGACCGTCGCCCGCAGCATCGTCGAGGCCCGTCACCTCGTCGGCCCCACCGTCGCCGAGCTCGCGGCGAGCCGCCCGGACATCGACGCCGCCGCCATACGCCTGGCGCAGCTGGCGACCGCCCTGCGCGCCACGACGGACCCCGTCACGCGTCAACGTCTGGCCCTCGAGTTCTGGGACGTCGTCATCGACGCTGCCGACTCCCTGGTGTTCCGCCTGATGTTCAACAGCCTGCGCGCGGCCTACGAGCCGATGCTCGACGCGCTGGCGGCGCTGATCGACGAGGCGGACCAGCCCGAGCGGTACGACGCCCTGGCCGCGGCCCTCGCCGACCGTGACCCCACCCGGGCCCGCGCGGCCGCCGAGGACCTCCTCGGCCCCGCCACGACGGCGCTGCTGAGTGCTCTCGACGACCTCGACCATCCCGGCCCCGGCGCCCTCGGTGACCCCGGCCCGGGCGACCCTCGCGCGCCGGCGGCCCTCGGCCCGGGCGGCCCTCGGCCCGGGCGAGCCCGGGACCCCGGGTCGGCACGCACCCGCGACGGGCGGGAGCGGTCATGACCGCCGTGCTGCCCCGCGCCCAGCGCGGCCTGACGCTGGACGACGCTGCCCGGGAGTTCAGCCGCCACCCGTCGCCGTGGATGCTCGGCGGTCTGCTCGTCGTCTCGGCGACCGTGCGCCTCGTGCTGGGCGACTGGAGGCTGAGCGACCTGCTCGCACCGGTCGTCCTCCTCGTCCTCTTCCCGGTCGTCGAGTGGCTCGTCCACGTCTTCGTGCTGCACTGGCGCCCCCGAGCACTGGGCCCGGTGACCCTCGACACCCAGCTCGCCCGCAAGCACCGCGAGCACCACGCCTCGCCGCGCGACGTACCGCTGGTGTTCATCCCGTGGCAGACGCTGGCCGGCCTGCTGGTCGTCGTACCAGCGCTGGCGCTGCTCGCCTTCCCCCGGCCCCACCAGGCGCTGACCTTCGTGGCCACCGTCGCCGCGGTCGGGCTGGTCTACGAGTGGGTCCACTACCTGGTGCACAGCGACTACCGGCCCCGGACCCGGGTCTACCGCGCGGTCCACCGCCACCACCGGCTGCACCACTTCAAGAACGAGAACTACTGGCTGACCGTCACCACCGCGCACAGCGCGGACCGGCTCTTCGGCACCGACCCCGACCCGGCCGACGTACCCACCTCGGCCACCGCCAAGGACCTCCACGGCCTGCAGGGTTCTGGTCGCTGACCGCAGGCGACACGCGTGCCGGACTGCGGGCGGTGACCGGGAACCGGGCCCGGCTGCCGGGGATGACCAGAAGCCCGCCAGCGACGTGGGGGCAGTCACGTTGGCATAGGTAAGGCTTACCTTATATTCTTCGTCGGTGACTGCCGCCGTCGAGACCCGACCGTTCTGGGACCTGTCCCGGCACGCCTCGGGCACGGCCCTGGTCGCCGACGGCCGGGAGGTCGGTTACGACGACCTCGCGGACCGGGTGACCCGGCTCGCCGCGCGCCTGGGGGGTACGCGGCGGCTCGTGCTGCTCGAGGCGGGCAACGACCTCGACACCGTCGTCGGGTACCTCGCCTGTCTCGTCGGGCACCACCCCGTCCTGGTGACCGCCCCGGGCCCGACCGCCGCCGCGGCCCGCGCGGCGTACGCCCCCGACGTCCTCCTGGCCGGCGGCGACCTCGTCGAGGAACGCGCCGGCACCCGCCACGACCTGCACCCCGACCTCGCCGTCCTGCTGTCGACCTCCGGCTCGACAGGCTCGCCCAAGCTCGTCCGCCTCTCGCGCGACGCGGTGGCCGCCAATGCCCGCGCCATCGCCGAGGCCCTCGAGATCCGGCCCGACGACGTCGCGGCGACGGCGCTCCCGCTGCACTACTGCTACGGCCTGTCGGTGCTCACCAGCCACCTCCAGGTCGGCGCGTCGGTGCTGCTGACCTCGGCCTCGGTGGTCGACCCCGGCTTCTGGGGCGAGGCGCGACGCCACGGCGTCAGCACCGTCCCAGGCGTGCCCCACACCTTCGACCTGCTCGATCGTGCCGGTTTCGCCGACCTCGACCTGCCCGCGCTGCGCTACCTGACGTGCGCCGGCGGCCGCCTCCCCGCCACGACGGCGACCCGGTACGCCGAGCTCGGGCTGCGTCGCGGCTTCGACCTCTTCCTCATGTACGGCGCCACCGAGGCGACCGCCCGGATGGCCGTGCTGCCCCCCGACCGGGTCCTGACGAGCCCGACCCTGCTGGGCGACCCGGTGCTGGGCGGCTCGTTCGAGGTCCGCCCCGTCGAGGGATCCGTCGCGGACCCGGACGGCCGGACGGAGCCGGTGGGGGAGCTGGTGTTCCGCGGGGAGAACGTGATGCTGGGCTACGCCGAGAGCCCGGCCGACCTGGCCCGCGGTCGCGAGGTCGTCGAGCTGCGCACCGGCGACCTCGTGCGGCGTACTCGCGACGGGCTCGAGGTCGTGGGGCGGCTGGGCCGGATCGCCAAGGTGTTCGGGCTGCGGATCGACCTCGACCGCGTCGAGGCGCGGCTCCGGACGGCCGGTATCGTCGGCTACGTCGCCGACGCCGGTGACCGGGTCGTCGTCGGGGTCGACCGCTCCGCCCGCCCACTGTCCGACGGCGACCTCGCGCGTGTCCTCGACGGTGTCGAGGAGGCCGGCGTTCCTCGCGCCGGGTGCGTGGTCGTCGAGCTCGACGGCGTGCCCCGCCACGGCAACGGCAAGGTCGACCACGCCGCGATCGCGGCGATCGGGCGCCGCGCCCGCCCCGACGCAGCCGGGTGCGCGGATGCGGGCACCGGCCCCGTCGCACACGCGGCTACGCCGCAGCGTGAAAGCCGGGTCCGACCGCGACGACGTGGCTCGCGCCAATCCGGGCGCTGCCCCGCTCGGCGACCTCGATCCCGGCGCAACGGCTCGGACCGTCGCGCAGGTCCTGGCGAGCGTCGGGCGAGGACCGCTCCGCCCGGACGACACCTTCGTGTCCCGGGGTGGCGACTCCCTGTCCTACGTCGAGACGTCGCTGCGCCTGGAGCGGGTCCTGAGCCACCTGCCCGTGCGCTGGCACCTCCTGACAGCCGCGGAGCTTGCGGTCTCCCCGCCCGGGTGGGCCGACCGGCAGGAAGCTCGCCGAGAAACCGCCCCCTTCGGGGTCCGGAAGGCTCGAGCTGCCTGCCTGTCGGACCGCCCGGTCCCGGCGCACTCGCTCGGTCGAGACGAACGTGCTGCTGCGCGCGCTCGCGATCGTGCTGATCGTGGGGTCGCACTCCAACCTGTTCATGGTCCTCGGCGGCGCGCACGTGCTCGTCGGGCTGGCCGGTTTCAACCTCGCGCGCTTCCACCTCCTCGACCGCGAGCGCACCGACCGCGTCCGCAGCATGCTGACCAGCGTCGCGCGCGTCGTCGTGCCGACGGTGCTGTGGCTGACCTTCGCCGCCGCCACGTCGTCGAAGTACGACTGGCGCAACGTCGTCCTCCTCAACGGTGTGCTCGGCACCCGCGAGTGGAGCGAGGCGTGGCACTACTGGTTCGTCGAGGCGCTGGTGTGGACGCTGCTCGCCGTGGTCGCGCTGCTGGCGGTCCCGGCGGTGCACCGGCTCGAGCGCCGCGCGCCGTTCTGGTTCCCGGTCGGGCTGGTCGTGCTCGCGCTGCCCGCGCGCTACGACGTCGGCCGTCTCCTCGACGGCGACTACATCCACCGCGGACACGTGATCTTCTGGCTCTTCGCCCTCGGCTGGGCGACCGCCCAGGCCCGCCGACCGCTCCACCGCGTCGTCGTGTCGGTGCTGGCGGTGGCCACCGTGCCGGGCTTCTTCGACGGTGACCTCGCCCGCGAGGCGGTGGTGGTCGCTGGTCTGCTGCTCCTGGTCTGGGTGCCCTCGCTGCGTGTCCCCGCGGTCGTGGCCCGGCTGGCCGGCACGCTCGCCGGCGCCTCGCTCTACATCTACCTCTGCCACTGGCAGATCTACCCCGCCTACGAGTTCAGCCTCCCGTGGCTGGCCACCGGGCTCTCGCTCCTCGCCGGGGTCGTGTTCTGGCGCACCACGGTCGCCGCGACGCCGTACGTCGAGCGCGGGCTGGCCCGAGCGGGCCGCCGTTGGGGAGTGACGCGGGTCACGCCCTCGCCCTCGGCGGAAATACGCGGTGGCCCGCGGCAGTTCAGTCCGCGGAGGTGTCTGACCCGTGATGCAACGCCCGACCGTGAGGCCCGAGTCGTCGGCTGAGCCGCTCGACCTCTCCGCGGCGCGCTCACCGCGCCGGGTGGCGATGATCAGCCTGCACACCTCGCCGCTCGACCAGCCCGGTGTCGGCGACGCCGGTGGCATGAACGTCTACGTCCTCGAGCTGTCGCGTCGGCTGGCCGAGCGCAACCTCGAGGTCGAGGTCTACACCCGGGCCACCTCCTCCACCGTGGACCCGATCGTCGAGGCCGCTCCCGGGGTCCGCGTCCATCACGTCGCCGCCGGTCCCTACGAGGGCCTCGGCAAGGACGAGCTCCCGGCCCAGCTGTGCGTCTTCGCGCGCCACCTCCTGCGCGCCGAGGCGGGCCACGAGCAGGGCTGGTTCGACCTGATCCACAGCCACTACTGGCTCTCGGGCCAGGTCGGCGCGCTGGTGCGTGACCGGTGGTCGGTGCCGTTGGTCCACACGATGCACACGATGGCGAAGGTCAAGAACGCGCTGCTGGCCGAGGGCGACACCCCGGAGCCGACGGCCCGCCTGCTCGGCGAGGACCAGGTGGTCGAGGCCGCCGACATGCTGATCGCGAACACCGGTCTCGAGGCGGAGCAGCTGATCGACCTGTACGCCGCCGACCCCGCCCGCGTCGAGGTGGTCCACCCCGGCGTCGACCTCGGGATGTTCGTGCCCCGACCGCAGCGCGACGCCCGGGCCCGCCTCGGGCTGCCCGCGAACGCGATCGTGCCCCTCTTCGTGGGTCGGCTGCAGCCGCTCAAGGCCCCCGACGTGCTGCTGCGCGCCGTCGCGCTGCTCGTGCGCGACGATCCCGCACTGCGCTCGCGCGTGCTCGTGCCGGTCGTCGGCGGCCCCTCGGGGTCCGGGCTCGAGCACCCGACCGCGCTGGCCGACCTCGCCGGCGAGCTGGGCATCGGCGACCTGGTCCGCTTCGTGCCGCCGGTCGGGCGGGCCGAGCTGGTCGACTGGTACGCCGCGGCCACGCTGGTGTGCGTGCCGTCCTACAACGAGTCCTTCGGGCTGGTGGCCATCGAGGCCTCGGCCGTCGGGACACCCGTGGTGGCGGCCGCGGTGGGCGGGTTGACGACCGCCGTACGTGACGGGGAGACGGGTCTGCTCGTCGACGGTCACGACCCCGCCGACTACGCCGCGGCCCTGCGGCGGCTGGTGGGCGACACGGCGTACCGTGAGCGACTGGCGAGCGCCGCGGCCCTGCACGCGCGCGACTTCGCCTGGGAGCGGACGGCCGAGCGCACGCTCGAGGTCTACCGGAAGGCGGCACAGGCGATGAGGCACGACCTCCAGGACCAGTCGGCGATGGCCCGTGGCTGAGGCGGGCCAGCCGGGTCGGGCGGACCTGCGCGAGCAGGCGGTCGCGACCGTGCGCGCCGTGCTGGCCGACAACGAGCTCGAGCACTCCGAGGTGTCGCCGGGGGTCTTCAGCGTGACGCTGCCGGGGGAGAAGAAGCTGCAGACGCCGTGCCGCCTCGACGTGGGGCCGCACGCGCTCGGCGTGCACGCGTTCGTCGCGCGGCACCCCGACGAGAACCACGCCCGCGTCTACCGGTGGATGCTGGAGCGCAACCTCAAGCTGTACGGCGTCGCGTTCGCCGTCGACCACCACGGCGACATCTACCTCGACGGGCGGCTGCCGCTGGCGTCGGTGACCCCCGAGGAGCTCGACCGCCTGCTCGGAGCGGTGCTGAGCTACGCCGACGAGTCCTTCAACACGCTCCTCGAGCTCGGCTTCGGCAGCTCGATCCGCAAGGAGTGGGAGTGGCGGATCTCGCGGGGCGAGTCGACCCGCAACCTCGACGCCTTCCGGGGCTGGCTCGAGGCCACCGGCACCCCGACGGAGCGGTAGGGCGCTGTCGGTTTCACTGGGTACCTAGTGGTTTTGACGCTTCCCGAAGGAAACATCGCTCGGGAAGCGCCAGTTCCACTAGGTACCTAGTGAAACCGACAGCCCACGGCCTCAGGCGTCGAACTTGTAGCCCAGCCCCCGGACGGTGACGAGGTGGACGGGGTGCGCCGGGTCGGGCTCGATCTTGGCCCGCAGGCGCTTGACGTGGACGTCGAGGGTCTTGGTGTCACCGACGTAGTCGGAGCCCCAGACGCGGTCGATGAGCTGGCCGCGCGTCAGGACCCGGCCGGGGTTGCGCAGCAGCATCTCGAGCAGCTCGAACTCCTTGAGCGGCAGCGGGGTGTCGGCGCCGTTGACCGAGACCAGGTGGCGATCGACGTCCATCCGCACGGGGCCGGCCTCCAGCGCGGCCGGGGCGGCCTCGACGTCGCTGCCGCGCCGCAGCACGGCCCGGATCCGGGCCACCAGCTCGCGCGGCGCGTAGGGCTTGGTGACGTAGTCGTCGGCGCCGAGCTCCAGCCCGACCACCTTGTCGACCTCGTCGTCCTTGGCGCTGACCATGATGACCGGCACGTTCGAGACCGCGCGGATGCGGCGGCACACCTCGGTGCCGGACAGCTCGGGCAGCATGAGGTCGAGCAGCACGATGTCGGGGCCACTGCGGTCGAACTCCTCCAGCGCCTGCAGCCCGGTGGCGGCGAGGCTGACCTCGAAGCCCTCCTTGCGCAGCATGTACGCCAGGGCGTCGCTGTAGCTCTCCTCGTCCTCGACGACGAGCACTCGGGTCACGATGACTCCTTCACAGACGGGGCGGAGCGGGGCGAGGGGCAGAGGTGGGGGCAGAGGTGGGGGCGGACGTCGACGTGTGGCGCGGCAGCCGGAGGGTGAAGCTGGAGCCCTTGCCCGGCTCCGACCAGACCTTGACCTCCCCGCCGTGGGTGGCGGCGACGTGCTTGACGATCGACAGCCCCAGACCGGTGCCGCCGGTGGAGCGGTGGCGGGCCGGGTCGACGCGGTAGAAGCGCTCGAAGATCCGGTCCAGCTCGGCGCGCGGGATGCCGATGCCCTCGTCGGTCACGGTGATGTCGACCATGAGCTCCTGCTGGAGCGCCGAGACCACGACCCGGCTGCCCTCCGGGGAGTAGGCGATGGCGTTGGCCACCAGGTTGCTGACCGCCAGGGACACCTGGTCGGGGTTGCCGAGCGCGGACAGCCCGCGGCGTCCGTCGTACACGACGTCGATGCCCTTGGCCGTCGCCTCGATCTCGTTGAAGTCGACGGAGCGCTCGACGATGCGGTCGACCGAGACCATCGCCGGCCGTTCGAGCGCCTCGTCGCCCTGCAGGCGCGAGAGCTCGATGATCTGCTGGACCAGGCGGTTCAGCCGGACGGCCTCGGTCTGCATGCGTGCGGCGAACCGCAGCACGGCCTCGGGGTCGTCGCTGGCCTCGCGCACCGCCTCGGCCAGCAGCGTGAGCGCGCCGACCGGCGTCTTCAGCTCGTGGGAGACGTTGGCGACGAAGTCGCGGCGGATGGCGTCGACGCGGCGCTCGCGGGTGCGGTCCTCGGTGAGCACCAGCACCAGCCGGCTGCTCAGCGCGGCGACGCGTGCGTTGACGTGCACCGTCTGCTGGCCCGCGCGGTGGATGTCGAGGTCGACCTGGCGGATCTCGCCGTCGCGGCGCACCTTCGCGACCAGCTCCGCGAGCTCGTCGTTGCGCAGCTGCCCCTCGCGCACCAGCCCCAGGGAGTACGCCGGCGCGGAGGCCTGGACGACCCGGTCGGAGGCGTCGACGACGAGCGCGCTGGAGCGCAGGACGTTGAGGACGGTCGCCACCCCTGGAGGTACGACGTCCGCGGCCGGCTCCTCGGGCGGCTTGCGGCCGCGCAGCTGCCGCTCGCTGGCGTGCCAGGCGAGCACCGGCAGGGCGCCGAGGAAGATGCCCAGCAGCAGGAGCAGCACTCCCTCGGTGTTCGGGTCCACGGTGCGATCCTAGGACGACGTGCGGAGGGGTCGAGCCGGCTGATGCCCTCTGACCTGCTGTTTCGTCAGCAGTTCACCCGTGGTTCACCACCAGTTGGACGGCTGTCCGCCTGCCGTGGACACTGTTGACCCATGCGTACGGCCTACCACGACCAGCTCGACGCGATCGTCGACGACCTCATCCGTCTGACCGGCATGGTGCAGGACGCCACCAGCCACGCCACGACGGCCCTCCTCTCCGCCGACGCCGGCATCGCCGAGCAGGTGCTCCGCGGCGACGCGGCCATCGACGCGCTCCGCAACGACATCGAGGGCCGCGCCTTCGAGCTGCTCGCGCTGCAGCAGCCGGTGGCCGGCGACCTGCGGATGCTCATCGCGACCGTCCGGATGGTCGCCGACCTCGAGCGGATGGGGGACCTGGCGGTGCACGTGGCCAAGGTCGCCCAGCTCCGCGTGCCCGAGGTGGCCGTGCCGCCGGACCTGATCCCGACCGTCGAGCGCATGGCCGCCGTCGCGGTCCACATGATCGGCTCGGTGGCCGAGGTCATCAAGAACCGCGACGTCGACGCCGCCCGCTCGGTGGAGTCCGACGACGAGGAGATGGACGAGCTGCGTCGCCGCTCCTTCCGCCTGATGCTCGGCGAGAGCTGGGCGTACGGCGTCGAGCCGGCGATCGACAACGCGCTGCTCGGGCGTTACTACGAGCGCATCGCCGACCACGCGGTGTCGCTCGCGCGTCGCGTCGTCTACCTGGTCACCGGTGAGGTGCCGACCGCGCTCGACAGCTGACGCGCCTCGCTGGACGTGGACCGACCTGCCGCCGGGCGGAACGTCGCGAACGTGCCACCATGGGCGCATGGACTCCGCGACGCCAGCTGAGCCCGGGTTGGACTTCGTGGAGGAGTTCGCCTCGGCGGCGGAGTGGTTCGCCACCCACCTCGGGCGTACGTCGGCACGGGCTCCGGTCGCCGCCTGCCCGGGCTGGAGCGTGCTGGACCTCGTCGCCCACCTGGGCAACGTCCACGCCTGGGCCGCGACCGCCGTCGAGACCGGACAACGGGCCGAGCCGCTCGAGGACCGGCCCTCCTCGGCCCGCTCGCGTCGGGTGGCGGAGTGGTACCTCGCCAAGGCCGAGGACCTCTACGAGGTGCTGCGCGCCGCCGACCTCGCGAGCCCGTGCTGGACCTTCCTCGACGACGGGGGGACGGCAGCGTTCTGGGCCCGGCGGCAGGCCCACGAGACCGTGGTGCACGGCGTCGACCTGGCGCTGGCGGGCGACCACGGCGCGCGGGTGCCGCCCCGGCTGGCCGTCGACGGGGTCAGCGAGGTGTTCGAGGTGTTCCTCGGACGCATGCACCGGCGCGGCCATCCCGTCGTGCTGCACCGGCCGCTGGAGCTGCGCGCCACCGACGTCGAGGAGTCGTGGGTGCTCGAGCCCGCCCCGGTCGGCATCCCCGCGCAGGGCGCGTCGCCGGAGCAGCGCGAGGGACGGCCGACCGCGCGCGCCGTACCTCAGGTGACGCGGGAGGCGCGCGACGACGTCGACCGCATCGAGGCGCCGGCCGCGACGCTGCTGACGCTGCTGTGGCGGCGTACCCGTGCCGACGCGCCCGACGTCCGCCTCGTCGGCAACGAGGACCGCCTCCGGGCGTTCCTGCAGTCCCGCCTGACCCCCTAGCGGCCCGTCACGGGGCGGCGGTTTCTCACGGTATGCAGGCGAACTGGCACTCCCCATGGCGCAGGGAGCGTGGGGAGTGCCAGATCGCCGACATACCGTGGGAAACCGGCAGGCCCCTCAGCGACCCTGGGAGGCGACGGCCTTGATGGCGTCCGCAGCCGCGTCGGGGTCGAGGTACTGACCGCCGCGCTCGGTGGGACGCAGGTCCTCGTCGAGGCGGTAGACCAGCGGGATGCCGGTGGGGATGTTGAGCCCCACGACCTCCTCCTCGCTGATGCCGTCGAGGTGCTTGACCAGCCCGCGGAGGCTGTTGCCGTGGGCAGCGACGCACACGGTCCGGCCGTCGCGCAGGTCCGGCACGATCGCGTCGTACCAGTAGGGCAGCATCCGGTCGATCACGTCGGCCAGGCACTCCGTGCGCGGCATCAGCTCACCGGGCAGCAGGTCGTAGCGCGGGTCGCCGACCTGCGACCACTCGTCGTCGTCGTCGAGCGCCGGCGGGGGCGTGTCGTAGGAGCGGCGCCAGAGCATGAACTGCTCCTCGCCGTACTCCTCGAGCGTGGCCTTCTTGTCCTTGCCCTGCAGGGCGCCGTAGTGGCGCTCGTTGAGGCGCCAGGAGCGGCGTACCGGGACCCAGTGGCGCTCGGCCTCGTCGAGGGTGAGCTGCGCCGTGATGATCGCGCGCCGCAGCAGCGAGGTGTGCAGCACGTCGGGCAGCACGCCCGCCTCGGTCAGCAGCCGCCCGGCCCGCGCCGCCTCCTCGCGCCCCTTGTCGGTGAGCGCGACGTCGACCCACCCGGTGAACAGGTTCTTGGCGTTCCACTCGCTCTCGCCGTGGCGGAGCAGGACCAAGGTGTACGGCGCGCTCATGGGTCAGCCTTCCGAGGAGGGGGATTCCGAGGGCTCGGTGGTGGGCTCCTCGGAGCTGCTGCCGGACGAGCCGGGCAGCGTCACGTCGTCGAAGTCCTCGCCGGGGACGACGACCGGGACGTTGAGGGCGACCTCGTCGCCGTTGCTGAACGACATCGTCAGGCGGACGTAGTCGCCGACCACGACGCCCTCGCCGGTGGCGCTGATGACCGCGGAGCCCTCGTCGGCGAGCTGGAGGAAGCCCCCGGCCGGGACGACGGCGTCGCCGCCGTCGCTGCCGAACTGCACTTCGGCGTCCTCTCCCTCGCCCTGGACGCCGGTCAGCTCGACGTCCTCGTCGGCCTGGCTGGCGAGCCCGGCGATGAGGCGGCCCGAGCCGTCGGACTCGGCGACCACGAGGGCGTTGAGCACGTCGATGTCGCTGCTGCGGTCGTTGACGCCCTGCGCCGGCGTGTACACCTGGTCGGTCTGCGCGTCGAAGTTGTTGCAGGCGACGAGCAGCGGGGTCGCGAGGGTGAGAGCGAGCAGGCGGCGGGCCCGGGACCGCGGCGCGGCGACGGGGCGGAGACGAGAGGCGGTCACGCGCCCGAGTCTAGGGGAACGGGTACGCCGAGGAGCGGCCCCGTCCGGGCTACTGGGTCAGCCCGGGCCCGAGCCCGGCCGCGACGATCCCGCCGAGAACGGCGACCGTCCAGGCGCCGGACAGCACGAGCAGCTTCGCGGCACCGATCTTGAGCGCGATCATCAGCGGGAAGGTGCGCAGCCCGATCCGGTTGTCGCCGACGAGGTCCTGCAGCGCCAGGATCACGTGGAACCCGATGCCGAGCAGGCCGGCCAGCACCGTCATGAGGACGGTGGGCGGTCCGCCGTGGACGCCGCCGCCCCACCCGCCGTACGAGAGGAAGGCGGGGAGCAGCGCGAAGCTGATCGCCCACGGCACGAAGGACAGCCGCGTGGTCTTGATGCGGGTGCAGTAGGTCCACGCCGCCAGCACCGACAGCAGGTGGGCGACCCCGGCCACGGTGCCGTTGGAGATCGACAGCGGGACGAGCACGCAGGTGGCGCACGCGACGGTGAACGTGACGGTGCCGCCGTCGACCCAGCCCAGGGCCACCGGCTTGTCCTGCCGGCCGGCCGCGGCGTCGCGTCTGCGGTCCGCGGCGTCGTTGAGCCAACCCGCGGTGAGGCGGCCGAGAAGCACGGTGGCGAGCACCAGCGCCACCTCGCGCAACGGGCGCCCGACGAGCACCGCCCCGAGGGTCACCCCGCCTGCGATGACCAGCGACTCTCCGGGGTGGGAGGCCCGGAGGAGGGACACGGCGAAGCCAGGCCGCTTGCGTTTGGACATGGCCCGAAAACTAGCGGTCGGAGGCCCCCGCGCGAGGCCGAACGGAGCCTGGGAGAGTCGCCGCCAGCACACGAATGTGGGACCTGTCAAGCCCTTGCACCGCCTCTGACCTGCGGAAACGGTCTCCTACCACTCGGATCGGCGTGTTAAACTGGTCACCTAGGAAAGGGTTCTTCACATATGACTTTCACCGTCGGCGAAACGGTTGTCTACCCCAACCACGGCGCAGCCGTGATCGAGAACATCGAGACCCGCACGATCAAGGGTGAGGACCGCGAGTACCTCGTCCTCCGGATCGTCGCCCAGCAGGATCTGGTGGTGCGCGTCCCCGCGTGCAACCTGGATCTCGTGGGGGTCCGCGACGTGGTCGACAAGGAGGGACTCGACAAGGTGTTCGAGGTCCTGCGGATGGCCCACGCCGAGGAGCCGACCAACTGGTCGCGTCGCTACAAGGCCAACCTGGAGAAGCTGCACTCCGGTGACGTCATGAAGGTCGCCGAGGTCGTGCGCGACCTGTGGCGTCGTGAGCGCGACCGTGGCCTCTCCGCCGGCGAGAAGCGCATGCTGGCCAAGGCTCGCCAGATCCTGGTCTCCGAGCTCGCGCTGGCCGAGAGCACCAACGAGGACAAGGCCGAGGCCCTCCTCGACGAGGTCCTCGCCTCCTGAGGGTCGCCCCCTCACTGTCATCGACGGCCGCCTCCCCCGGGAGGCGGCCGTCGCCGCTTTTCCGGGGTGGGACGTCCTGTCGGTTTCACTAGGTACCTAGTGGAACTGGCACTTCCCGAACGATGTTTCGCTCGGTAAGCGCCAAATTCACTAGGTACCCAGTGAAACCGGCAGCGTCCCTCAGCGTGCGACGAGGGCGGTCGCGATCGCGGCCACGCCCTCTCCGCGGCCGGTCAGGCCGAGCCCGTCGGTGGTGGTCGCCGCGACGGTGACCGGGGCGCCGGCCGCCTCGGAGAGCGCGGCCTCGGCCTCGGCCCGACGTGGTCCGAGCCGGGGGCGGTTGCCGATCACCTGGACGGCCACGTTGCCGATCGTGAAGCCGGCTTCGCGCACCCGGCGGGCGGTCTCGGCCAGCAGGGCGACCCCGGAGGCGCCGGCCCACGCCGGGTCCGACGTGCCGTAGTTCGACCCCAGGTCGCCGAGCCCGCAGGCCGAGAACAGCGCGTCGCACGCCGCGTGCGCGGCCACGTCGGCGTCGGAGTGTCCCGCCAGGCCCTGGGTCTCGTCGTCGAAGTGCAGGCCGGCCAGCCACATCGGGACACCCTCGGCGTACGCGTGGACGTCCACACCGATGCCGGTGCGGGGCAGGGGGAGCGGGGCCGAGAGGGCGGGGTCGTCCATGGCCGCATCATGGCACCGCCGGCCCGGCCGCGAGCGCGTCGCGGCACCCGCGTGTCCGCGACGGGACGGGCCGCCCACCAGCGATGCGCCACCATGGAGCGGTGAGCACGTCCCCGACCCCGCCTCCCGCGGACGCGCGCGCCCCACGTCGTACGTCGATCCCGGGGCAGTCCCTGCTCGCCGGGGTGCTGACTGGCCTGGCCGGCCTCGCCGTCAGCCTGGCGACCGCCGCGGTGCTCAACGAGCGGCTGTCCCCGGTGACCGCGGTCGCCGAGGGGATCGCCGAGATCACCCCCGGAGCGCTCGTCGAGGCGGCCATCTCGGCGGTCGGCACCTGGGACAAGCCGCTGCTCATCGGTGGCGTCGTCGCCGGTCTGCTCGCGCTGTCCGCCGCGGCGGGTGCGCTGGCCGGGCGCGGCGTGCGCCGAGGCCAGCTGGTGTTCCTCGTCATGGGCCTGATCGCGCTGGCCGCCGTCCTGGGCCCCGGCGGCGGTGCGACCTCCGCGGTCGCGCCCGTGCTGGCCGGGACGATCACCTGGCTGGCCGTGCTGCCGGTCCTGGTGTCGCCGTCGGCCGGCCGCCGCGAGGACACCGGCAGCGATGACCCCGCCGGCCGCAGCGAGGGCCCCCGCGGCCGCGACGAACCCGGCGACCGCGAGCGCCCCGGCGCGGGCCCCGGTGAGGGCGGCGACGCGAGCCGGCGAGCGTTCCTGGTCCGTGCCGGTGTGGTGGCCGGGCTGTCGCTGGCCGTCGGGGCGGGCGCCCAGCTGCTGGGACGCCGCCGCCGGCTCGTCGAGGCCGCCCGGTCGCGCCTGCGGCTGCCCGCGTCGCGCGGCTCCCTGCCGGACGGCGTCGAGCTGGGTCCCGACGGTCCGGCCGGAATGACGCCCTGGCGCACGTCCAACGACGACTTCTACCGCATCGACACCGCCTTCGCGGTGCCCGCGATCGACGTCGACGCCTGGCGGCTGCGCATCCACGGGATGGTCGAGGAGGAGGTCACGGTCAGCTTCGCCGACCTGCTCGACGCGGAGCAGACCGAGGCCTGGGTGACCCTGTGCTGCGTGTCCAACGAGGTGGGTGGCGACCTCATCGGCAACGCCTGGTGGAGCGGCGTCCGGGTGGCCGAGCTGCTGGCCCGGGCCCGGCCCCTGCCCGGCGCCGACGCGGTGCTGCAGACCTCCGAGGACGGCTGGACCTGCGGCACGCCGCTGACCGCCCTCACCGACGACCGCAACGCCCTCCTGGCGGTGGCGATGAACGGCGAGCCGCTGCCGCTCGAGCACGGCTTCCCGGTGCGGATGGTGGTGCCGGGCCTCTACGGCTTCGTCTCCGCGACCAAGTGGGTCGTCGACCTCGAGGTCACCCGCTTCGAGGCGATCGAGGCCTACTGGACGACCAACGGGTGGGCCGAGCAGGCACCGATCCGCACCCAGTCGCGCATCGACGTGCCGCGGGCCAACCAGCGGGCCGACTCCGGCACGCTCGCCGTCGGGGGCGTGGCGTGGTCGCAGCACCTCGGCGTCGAGCGGGTCGAGGTGCGCCTGGACGGCGGCGCCTGGACGGAGGTCCGGCTCGCCGCCGCCGGGCCGGACGACGACACCTGGGTCCAGTGGGCCGGCACCGTCGAGGTCGACCCGGGCGTGCACACCCTGGCGGTGCGGGCCACCGACCGGTCCGGCTACACCCAGACCGGTGTGCGCCGCGACGTCGTCCCCGACGGCGCCACCGGCTGGCACACCGTGGAGCTCACCGCCGAGTAGGGCTCACCAGTTGCTCTGCACCATGTTCTCGGGCAGCGGGTGCTCCTCGTCGTGGATGACGTAGACGATGCCGCCCGAGCCACCGGACCCGGAGGCGTCGCGACGCAACCAGGCGCTCTCGAACTGGGTGCGGTCGTAGGTCCGGCGCACGCCGGCCCGGGTGGCGGCCGCCGGGTCGTTGACCACGACGTCGCCGCCGCGGGTGAAGCCGGCGATGACCAGCAGGTGGCCGTTCGAGGAGGAGATCGGGGCGCCGCGCAGCTCGCCGGTCCCGAAGCGGATCGAGGCCACGACCGGGATGCCGACGTTGACGAAGCGCTCCACCTCGCGCAGGTTGCGCAGTCGCGTGACGAAGGCCGAGCCGGTGCGGGAGGCGGCGTACGCGGTGTTGAACGGCCAGGTCCCCGTGCCGCCGTACGACGTGTCGTAGGTCGCCCGGGCGACCTGGGCCACCTCGGGGTCGGGGTGGCCCTCGCGCACCCAGGAGTACGACGACTCCGGTGGCAGGGCGTCGTAGTAGGCCAGCACCATGGCGGTGCTCGTCGGGGAGCACCAGGCCTCGCCGCCGCCGCCGTACTGGCGGTAGCTGCCCTTGTGGACCATCTGGCTGTAGCGCGGGACCGGCAGGACCGTGCCGAGGGCCTCGCCGCGGTGCGAGCCGGCCAGTGACGTCGCGACGCGCTGGACCGAGGGCAGCCGGGAGACCATCGCGCCGACGGTCTGGACCCGGGGGGAGGCGGCGTCGGGGGTCGGGCGCTTCAGCGTGACCCGGACCTGCCAGGCGGACGCGCCCCGGACCAGCCAGGTGTCGTAGAGGACGCGGCCGAGGTCGTCGGTCTGCGAGGCGCCGCTGCTGCGGCGGACGTGCTCGTCGCCCTTGGCCCAGACGGAGATGGTGTCCCACGACGAGACGCCGTCGGTGGACCGGCCCCGGACCTCGACCTCGAGCGAGGAGGCGCCGGGTGTGGCGGCCTCCCACGAGGGGACGAGCTCGGTCAGGGAGAAGCCGGGGCGGACCCACGGGGAGGTCCACCGACCGGTCAGCGCCCGGTCGCCGGACGCGTTGGTGGCGATCCTGACGGCGCCGCCGCGGACCTCGGTGCGCGTGAAGCTCCCCCGGGTGGACAGCTCCTGGGTCGCGTCGGTGAGGCCGGTGGTCGGGCCCGTCGTCCACTGCCGGAAGGCGACGTCACGGGGGAGCGGGCGCTCGAGCGAGGCCAGGTGCGGCGGGCCGGCGGTCGCAGCAGCGAGGACCGGGAGCCCGGACAGGCTCGCCACGCCCGGCAGCGCGGAGGCCGCCGCGGCGAGGCTGAGGGGAAGGACGAGGTGGCGGAGGGGACGCATGGGCTCCAGGCTAGTTCCCATCTGTCACACGAGTGTATTTTCGTCCCATTCGTTGCAGGAATGGACAGGGCTGCTCTCGCCGTACGATTGACCGGTGACGATCAGGCTCTACGACTCGGTGACCCGCGAGGTGCGCGACTTCGTCCCCCAGCAGGAGGGACGGGCGGGCGTCTACGTCTGCGGCCTCACCGTGCAGTCCGAGCCGCACGTCGGGCACGTCCGGTCAGCGGTCAACTTCGACGTCCTGCGCCGCTGGCTGACCCACCGTGGGCTCGAGGTCACGTTCATCCGCAACGTCACCGACATCGACGACAAGATCCTGGTGAAGTCCGCCGACCAGGGCCGGCCCTGGTTCAACCTCGCCTACGACATGACCCGCGCGCTGACCGCGGCGTACGACGCCCTCAACGTGCTGCCGCCGACCTACGAGCCGCTGGCCACCGGACACGTCCCGGAGATGCTGGCGCTCATCGAGCGGCTGATCGAGCGCGGTCACGCCTACCCGGCCGCCGACGGGTCCGGGGACGTCTACTTCGACGTGATGTCGTGGCCGGCGTACGGCGAGCTCTCGGGCCAGCGGGTCACGGAGATGGAGGCGGCGGCCGACGCCGACCCGCGCGGCAAGCGCGACCCTCGCGACTTCGCGCTGTGGAAGGGCCGCAAGGACACCGAGCCGGAGACCGCGTCGTGGCCCTCGCCGTGGGGTCCGGGGCGTCCCGGCTGGCACATCGAGTGCTCGGCGATGGCGC
The DNA here is from genome assembly GCA_963721555.1 of uncultured Actinomycetota bacterium. Classification (GTDB taxonomy): domain Bacteria; phylum Actinomycetota; class Actinomycetes; order Propionibacteriales; family Nocardioidaceae; genus Marmoricola_A. The sequence continues at coordinate 31,187 of CAVRJU010000012.1, forward strand.
GGAAGTACCTCGGCCCGTCCTTCGACATCCACGGCGGCGGCTACGACCTGCGCTTCCCGCACCACGAGAACGAGCAGGCCCAGTCGCGGGCGGCCGGCGACGACTTCGCCACCACCTGGATGCACAACGCCTGGATCACCACCGCCGGGGAGAAGATGAGCAAGTCGCTCGGCAACTCGCTGACGATCCCGGCCGTGCTGCAGCGCACCCGCGGCATCGACCTGCGGTTCTACCTCGTGGCGGCGCACTACCGCTCGCACGTCGAGTTCAGCTTCGAGGCGCTCGACGAGGCAGCGGCCGGGTTCGGCCGCATCGAGAACTTCCTCCAGCGGGCCGCGGCGGTGCTCGGCGAGGTGCCGCGCGGCATGCCCTGCGCCGAGTTCGTGGCCGCCATGGACGACGACCTGGGGACCCCGGCGGCCGTCGCGGCGGTCCACGAGGTCACCCGGGAGGGCAACCGGCTGCTCGCCGGAGGCGCCTCCGACGCCCTGCGCGGCGCGGCCGGGTCGGTGCGCGCGATGCTCGGCGTGCTCGGCGTCGACCCGTTCGACCCTCACTGGGCCGCCGGCGGCTCCGACGACGCCCGGCTGCGCGAGGCCGTCGACGTGCTGGTCGCCGGGCTGCTCGAGCAGCGCGCCGCGGCCCGGGCCGCCAAGGACTTCGCCACCGCCGACGCGCTGCGCGACCGCATCAAGGCCGCCGGCATCGAGGTCGAGGACGGCCCGTCCGGCTCGACCTGGTCGCTGGCCTGACCACCCGCCGCCGGCTCGGCGGCCCCCGCACCCGCGCCACCTCGGCGTACGACGAAAGGCAGCAGATGCCCGGCAACTCCTCCCGCAAGGGCGCGATCCGCAAGACCAGCAAGGGCAACCCGACCGCGGGCTCGGGGGGCCGGGTCCGTCGCGGGCTCGAGGGCCGAGGGCCGACGCCGAAGGCCGCCGAGCGCGAGAACCACAAGGCCTACAAGGCCAAGAAGCGCTCCGAGCGCGACGCCCCGAAGACCGCGCCGCGACGCTCGAAGGGCGGCGACACCGAGTGGATCGCCGGCCGCAACTCCGTCGTCGAGGCGCTGCGGGCCGAGGTGCCCGTCACCGGCGTGTACGTCGCGGAGGGGGCCGAGCGTGACGGCCGGCTCCGGGAGGCCTTCAAGCTCGTCGCCGAGCGGGGGATCCCGCTGCTCGAGGTCACCAAGCGCGAGCTGGACCGGCTGACCGACGGGGCGGTCCACCAGGGGCTGACCGCGAAGGTCCCGGCCTACGACTACGCCCACCCCGACGACCTGCTGCGGCTGGCCAAGGAGTCCGGGGCCCCGCCGCTGATCGTGGCGCTCGACTCGGTCACCGACCCGCGCAACCTCGGGGCGGTCGTGCGCAGCGCGGCCGGGTTCGGGGCCCACGGCGTCGTGGTGCCCGAGCGCCGGGCCGCCGGCATGACGGCGTCGGCCTGGAAGACCTCGGCCGGGGCGGCCGCGCGGGTGCCGGTGGCGCAGTGCGTGAACCTGACCCGCCAGCTGAAGGCCTACCAGGACGCCGGCTGCATGGTCGTGGGGCTCGACGCCGACGGGGAGGTCTCGCTGCCCGACCTCGACCTGGCCGACGGGCCGCTCGTGCTGGTGGTCGGCGCCGAAGGCGGGGGACTGTCCCGGCTGGTGGCCGAGACGTGCGACCAGCTCGTCTCGATCCCGATGGCGCACCAGCTGGAGTCGCTCAACGCCGGGGTCGCCGCCGGGGTCGCCCTCTACGGCATCGCCCAGCGCCGCGCCGCCGTCTGACGACGGCCTGGTTCTGGTCACTCCCCGCGTCCAGGCCTGTTTGTGGTCGCTCGCTGCGCCTCCGGTGCCGAGTTCTCTGCAGCGACTGACCAGGAGGCGGCCTGCCCTCGGGGGGTGACCAGGGGCAGGCGACCGGATCAGTCGGGGGCGGCGAGGGAGGCGACGAAGGTCGGGACGAACTCGGTCACCGTCGGGTGGATCGGCAGCCACGTCGGGATCTCGGTGACGGGCACCCGTGCGTGCATCATGAGGCTGAACAGCTGCACCAGCTCGTCGCCGCTGGTGCCGAGGCAGGACGCCCCGAGCACCTGGTCGTCCTCGCCGACGAGCAGCTTGACCAGCCCGTCGGTCTCCCCGTCGAGCACGGCCCGCGTGACGTCCGACATCGGCGTGGTCGACACGCGGTACGCCGTACCGGCGCGCTTCAGCTGGTCCTCGGTCGCACCGACCCGACCCAGCGGCGGGTCGGTGAAGAGCGCGTAGGTCATGACCCGGCCGCCGACCGTGCGCGAGCCTCCGGTGAGGTGGTCGCCGAGGATCGCGCCGTCCTGGTACGACGTGTGGGTGAACGCCCCGCGTCCGTTCACGTCCCCGAGGGCGTAGATGCCGGAGACGTCGGTGGCGAACACCTCGTCGGTCTCCACGTAGCCGCGGTCGTCGACCGACACCCCGACCGTGTCGAGCCCGAGGTCGTCGCTGTTGGGCACCCGGCCGGCCGCGACCAGCACGTGGCTGGCATCGAGCTCGGTGCCGTCGGCGAGGGAGACGAGCACCCCGGCGCCGCCGCGGGACACCCGGTCGACCTCGACGCCGGTGAGCACGGCGATGCCCTCGTCCTGCAGGAAGGAGGTGACGGCCTCGCTGACCTCGGCGTCCTCGCGGCTGATGACCCGCTCGCCCCGCTCCACGACGGTGACCTTCGCCCCGAAGCGGGAGAAGACCTGGCCGAGCTCGAGCCCGATGTAGGAGCCGCCGAGCACCACCAGGTGGGAGGGCAGCTCGGTGACGTCGAGGATGCCGTGGTGGTCCACCCACGGCACGTCGTCGAGGCCGTCGATCGGCGGCGGCACCGACCGGGCGCCGGTGTTGACCACGACGCGGCGGGCGGTCAGCTCGCGGCCGTCGACGTCGACGTGGTGCAGGCCGTCGGTCGTGCCGGTGAGCCGCGCGCGGCCGCGGACGTAGTCGATGCCCTCAGCTCCCTCGACCCAGTCCACGCCGGACCCTCGCCAGCCGTCGATGAGCGCGTCCTTGCGGCCGATGGCCTCGGCCAGGTCGACCCGGACGCCGTCGACGTGGACTCCCAGGTCGGCGCTGCTGCGCGCGACGTGGGCCGCGCGCGCCGTGCCCCGCAACGCCTTGGTGGGCCGGCAGCCGGAGTTCAGGCAGGTGCCTCCGAAGCGGTCCTGCTCGACGAGCGCCACCTGCTCGCCCTCCCCGGTCAGGGTGGCGGCGACCCCGGGGCCCGCCTGGCCGGCGCCGATGACGATCGTGTCGTGGGTCGCGCGGCCGTCGGGAGAGGGAGAGGTCATGGCCCCACGCTAACGAAGCGGCGACGCGGTGGGGGGCGTGAGAGACTGGGAACGTCTTACCAGTCAGTAACAAGCGAGGTGTGCGGATGAAGCGCGAGATCTACGACGAGGACCACGAGGCCTTCCGGGGCTCGGTGCGGGAGTTCCTGGACCGCTCGGTCAAGCCCCACCTCGAGGAGCACCTGGAGAGCAAGGCGCTGCCGCGCGACTTCTGGCTGGAGGCCGGCAAGCAGGGGTTCCTCGGTCTCGAGGTGCCCGAGGAGTTCGGCGGGTCCGAGGCGGGCGACTACCGCTTCAACGCCGTGCTCATGGAGGAGCTCTCCCACGTCAACGCCGCGCTCAGCTCGTGCGTGGGCATCCACGCCGACATCGTGGCGCCGTACCTCGTGGAGCTGACCAGCGACGAGCAGAAGAAGCGCTGGCTGCCCGGTGTCGCGAGCGGCGAGCTGCTGACCGCGATCGGCATGACCGAGCCCTCCGGCGGCTCCGACCTCGCAGCCCTGAAGACCAGCGCGGTGCGCGACGGCGACGACTGGGTCATCAACGGCTCGAAGACCTTCATCACCAACGGCTACTCCGCCGACCTCGTGGTCGTGGCGGCGCGGACCTCGCCGGAGAAGAAGGCGCGCGGCATCACGCTGTTCGGCGTCGACACCTCCAAGGAGGGCTACTCGAAGGGCCGCAAGCTCGACAAGGTCGGCCAGACCGAGTCCGACACCGCGGAGATGTTCTTCGAGGACCTGCGCTGCACCGACGACGACATCGTCGGCGAGATCGACAACGGCTTCATCCACATGATGCAGAAGCTGCCGCAGGAGCGCCTCGGCTGCGCCATCTCGAACCTCGCGCACGCACGGCAGATCCTCGTCGAGACGCTGGAGTACACCAAGGAGCGCAAGGCCTTCGGCCAGGGCGTCGGGTCGTTCCAGCACAACAAGTTCCTGATCGCGGAGATGTTCACCCAGGTCGACGTGACCCAGGCGTACGTCGACCAGTGCGTGGTCGCCCACGACCGCAAGGAGCTGACCGCCATCGACGCCGCCAAGGCGAAGTGGTGGACCTCGCAGGTGCAGAACGAGATCCTCGACCACTGCGTGCAGCTGCACGGCGGCTACGGCTACATGAACGAGTACCGCGTGGCCCGCGCCTGGCGCGACGCCCGCGTCTCCAAGATCTGGGCCGGCTCCAACGAGATCATGAAGGAGCTCATCGGCCGCGACCTCGGCCTCTGAGGACGGCCCGGTCCCCGGTCAGCCGGCGCGGACCAGGGCCGCCGCGAGCTCAGCGACGCGCCGCGGCGCCAACGACGCCAGCTGCTCGGGATCTCGGGGCAGGCCCAACGAGCCGGCGTTCTCGAGGGCGCGGCGGTCGAAGAAGGGCGACACCTCGGGCCACACGGCCTGCACCTCGCGGCAGAAGATGTCCGCGCCGGTCGGCCCGATGCCGGTGAACGCCGTGAGTGCCGAGGTCAGGTCCTCGGTGCTCCCGCCGCGGCCGGGCCGGATCCGGCGCAGGTCCCCGCCGTGCTCGTCGAGGACGCGCTCGGCCAGGTCGCCCAGCTGGGTGGACGTGCGCTCGTCGTACCGCCGGTAGCCGCCGCGGCCGAGCGCGTCCACGCGCTGCTGCCAGGTGGCCTCCTTCATCCGGGCCGGTGTCCGGTAGCCGGCGACGAGCAGCTCGTGGGTGGACCTGACCGCGATGTCGGCCGAGATGCGGGCCGAGCTGAGCAGGCTCAGGACCAGCAGCTGGAACAGGGGCGCCGGCTTGTCGCGGAGCCTGATGCCTGACTCGGACGCGAACGTCGTGCCGTGCCGCTCCAGCAGGTCGTCGACCGCGGACCGCTGGCCGGACTCGTCGTGGAGGTGGAGGTGGCCATGGCCGACCGGTACCCACGGTCGGGGCCGCCATGCGGTCAGGGGTGCGGACGGAGACCGTCGCGGAGTACGCCCAGGTCGCCGGCAGCGCTGGGCCGGACGCGACGGAGTCGCCGTACGCCGTGCCAGCGAGCCGTCGACGCGTCGGTGCCTCCCGAGCGGCGTGCGAGCTCGGGAGGTGCCAGGTTCTCGTGGGGAGCAGCCCGTCAGCCCGTACGGCCGCTGCTCAGTGCTCGCCGCCCGGCTTGCACGAGTTGCCCGGGTTCGCCCCGACGGACGTCAAGAACACCTTGAAGTCCTTGGGCAGCTGACCCCAGTTCTGGGTGCGACCGAAGTCGTCCAGCCCTGTCTCTTCGTCGATGTCGAGGTCGTCGAGTCCGGAGAAGGCGCAGATGGACGCCGCGTGGCCGCGCATCTGGGTGGGCTTGCCGTTGCCGGTGATCTCGCCCGCCTGTGCAGCCGGGGCGAGCCCGATCGAGGTCAACGTCATGACAGCGGCGATGGCCAGAACTCTCTTCATGTTGTCTCCTACCGATGGCGATGGACGATCGTGTTCTCACCGTGGCGGGCACCGGGACGGCGCGCAACGCACGGACGTCCCGCGCCGCCCGGGGCGACCTTCCCGAGTCGGACACCCCAAGATGACCAGGCAGCCCTGCCTCGTCCGGACCATCCTTCGCGCAGACAGGCCGCGGAGCCACGACGAGCGGGTGACCCCCGACTGGTCACTCACTGCAGGTTTTCCGGCCTGAACCAAGTGGCGAGTGACCATTCAGGGCTACGGCTGCAGGGAGTGACCAGAACTCTGCCGGGGGCCCGGGAGGGTCAGGGGCGCAGGGTCGGGTCGTCGAGCGTGGCGAGCAGCGACGGGCCGTACCAGGTCAGCAGGCGTCCGCTGACCAGTCGGGTCGTGACGCCGAACGCCTCCGGACCGTCGTCCGCGGTGAACACGTAGGGCTCGTCGGGCAGCAGCACCACGTCGGGACCGAGCGGCCTCGAGGTCGGCGACGCTCACCGTCGGGTAGCGGTCGGCCCCCGGACCGCCGTCGGCGTACACGTTCTGCCAGCCCAGACGCCGCAGCAGGTCGTCGGTGAAGGTGTGGCGCCCCACGACCATCCACGGGTCGCGCCAGATCGGTACGGCGACCCTGGCCGCGACGGGCGGCACCGGCCGGTCCCAGCGGCGCTCGACCTCCTCCAGCCAGTCGGGGACGCCCCACCCGAGCGCCTCGTCGAAGATCCGCTCCATCGCGGTCAGCGCCTGCGGCAGGGTCTCGATGACGCTGACCCACACCGGGACGCCGGCCTCCCGGAGGCGGCGTACGTCGAGCTCGCGGTTCTCCTCGCGGTTGCACACGACGAGGTCCGGCTCGAGTGCGCGGATCGCGGCCAGGTCGGGGTTCTTGGTGCCCCGCACCCGGGGTACGTCGAGGTCGGCGGGGTGGGTGCACCAGTCGGTCGCGCCGACCAGCGCGTCGGGGCGGGTCAGCGCGATCGCCTCGGTCAGCGAGGGCACCAGCGAGACCACCCGGCGGGCCGGCGCGGGCACGTCGACCACGGCACCGAGGTCGTCGCGGGAGGGGCGCGGGGGCACGTCTGACCGGGACACCCGTCCCACACTAGGGCGGGCCCGAGCGGGCGGTCGAGCACGCCTGCACGCCAGCCTCGGAGTTTGGCGACGCCGGTCGGCGGGGCACCCTGGTGGGGTGAGCCTGCGACGTGTGCCTGCCCCGACCGGAGACCCCTTCTGGGGCGCCCTCCTGCGCCGGCACCCCGATCTGGAGCTGGTGCTGCTCCCGCCCGAACAGCCGCAGCCCCCGGTCGTGGAGTCCCGGCCCCTGCTCGACGAGGTCACCCTGGAGGCCGTCCGGCGCGCGCTGCGCGTGGCGGTCGACGCGGTCCTGGTGCGCGTCGGCGTGGACGTGGAGTCCGCCGTCGCGCAGCTGACCGAGCGCCTCGCTGCCGGTGCCACCAAGGGCACCGTGTCGGTGCACGTGCGCCGGGTCGTGCCCGGAGGTGCCGACGAGGCCTCGCCGCGCGAGGTCGTGGAGGCGCTGCGCGAGGACCGGTGGGACGTGAGCGACCACCCCGGCGTCGTCCACCGCGTGGTGGCCTCCCGGGCCGACCTGCCGGCCGGACGCGGCGGCCTGCGCGTGGGCGTCACCGTCGTCGTCGGCCTGACCCGCACGACGGGGTCGTTGCAGATCGAGGCCGAGACCGTCGACCTGCCGGTGGGGGAGAGCGAGGCGCGAGCGCTGCTCGACGCCCAGCGGCGCGAGCGCGAGAAACCGGCGGCCGGCACGACCGCCGGCACCGGCACGACCGCTGACACCGACGCGGACGGCGCGGACGGCGCGAACCAGGGAGACCGCTGATGGAGGTGCCCCTCACGCTCGGGGACACGGCCCGGCTGTGGGACGAGCAGAACGTCGACCTGACGTCGGCTGCGTCGCAGGTCGGCGACGCCTCCACCGCCGGGTTCAGCGACGCCGTGACGGGCTCCGCGAGCACGTTCGCCAGCACCTGGCGGGGCCTGATCGACGACCTGGCCGGGGTGGCCGAGCGGCAGGCGGACGAGCTGCGCGGCGCGCTGGCCGACTACCTGGGCGTGGACCTGTCGGTGGAGCAGGGCTTCCTGCCGCCCGAGCTCCAGGAGCACCGGTGAACGATGCCGTCGGGGGAGGGGGAGCGCCGGGGGCGCTGATCGTGCCCGAGGTGCCGCTGCCCGACACCGTGCCGCTCTTCGAGGCCGACCCGGCCTCGGTGACCTCCTTCGGTGAGGACCTCCGCGCCGCGTCGGCCCAGATCGACGACTTCGGCGGGTTCGTGCCCGGCCAGGCGCAGGTGCCGGAGTGGACCGGCGACGCGGGAGCGGCGTACCACGCGGACATCCGGCCCCAGGGCCGGCAGGCCGACGCCATGTCGCTGGCGCTGCGCAACGTCGCCCACCGGGTGCTGCGGCACGCCGACCAGCTGACGACGCTGGTGCGCGACCACGAGGACCTGATGACCGACCGGGCGCGTCTCAACGAGACCGTCATCGCCTTCAACGCCGGGATCGACGGCTCGCCCGAGGACCAGGTGCCCGCGCTGCGGCAGCGCTCCGCCGAGCTGACCGGGCAGGTCTCGACCCTCAACGGCCGCGTCTCGTCGTGGAAGCAACGGCTGGCCACGGAGGAGAGCGAGATGCGCGAGGCCTTCCGCGGCGCGCTCACCCTCGAGCAGGTGGACCAGCGCTGGGGCGGGGTGGCGGACCCCGCCGACGCCGCGCTGGCCCGTCGACCGCCGTCGGGAGCGTCGCCGACCGAGGTCAACGCCTGGTGGGACTCGCTGAGCGAGGCCGAGCAGCAGGCTGTCATGGCGGCCGCGCCGGGCAGCATCGGCAACCTGGACGGCATCCCCGCGTCCGCACGCGACGAGGCCAACCGGGTCTCGCTGTCGCGCGACCTGCACGAGCTGGCGATGCTCGAGGAGGCCGGGACGATCACCTACGACGAGCGCCAGCTGCTGGAGAACGCGCGCGCCGCACGCGACGCGATCGAGAAGGCCGAGGGACGGCTCGACCCGCAGACGCTGGAGCCGGTGGACAGCAGCCTGTACATGTACGACCCCGGGGCGTTCGGCGGCGACGGGCGCATGGCGCTGACGTACGGCGACCCGGACACCGCCGACCACGTCAGCGTCCACGTCCCGGGCATGACCACGGACATGACCAGCGCGGTCGGCAACGGCGACGACGCCTGGGCGGCCTACGCCGCGTCACGCTCGGACACGACCGACAGCGTGGCGACGATCGCCTGGATCGGTTATGACGCGCCTGACAATTATGTGTTCGGCGGCGGTGGCACCGACATCCTCCAGGTGGCGGGCGAGGGGCTGGCCGAGGACGGCGGCGCCCGGCTGGCCGACACGGTGGCCGGCCTCGACGCCATCCGTGACGACGACCCGCACGTGACCGTGGTGGGCCACAGCTACGGGTCCACCACCGCGGCGCACGGGGCGGCCGACGAGGGCCTGAGCGGCGTCGACGACATCGTGCTCATCGGGTCCCCGGGCGCCGGCGACGACAACCGGGCCGACGACCTCGGCATCGACGAGGACAACGTCTGGGTGGGGACCAACAGCTCCGACCCGGTCAGCTACCTCGGCGACGAGGGCTACGTCGGTGGCATCGGCACGTTGGGCCACGACCCCGCCGACCGCGACTTCGGCGGCACCCGTTTCCAGGCCGAGGACACCGAGCGCTTCGACGGCTACAACTACTCGATCGACCAGCACACGTCCTACTACGAGCAGAACTCGGAGTCGCTGTACAACATCAGCCAGATCATCACCGGTCAGGCCGACGACGTGCAGTCCGCCGAGGTGCGCCACGACCCCTGGTACTGGGAGGTCGTCGACCCCGAGGCCGACCGCGACGTCACCAACCCCGACACCGGGTCGTGGGAGTGATGCGGCCCCTGGCTCGACGTACGAAGGGAGGGGTGCGCGCTGCGGCCGCCTGCCTGCTGGTGCTCGCGGCCGTCGCGGGCTGCGGCGGTGAGGACGAGCCCGCCACCGAGACCTCGGCCCCGTCGGGCGACGAGCTGGACGGCGACCAGCTGAGGTCCGCGATCGAGCAGGACCAGACCTCGGTCGACCGGCAGACCGAGCAGGTCGCGCCCCTGCTCGCCGACGCCACCGGGGGTCGGGTGCTCGGCGCCTACGGCAACGTCGAGGGCTGCAACGGCGGCTCGTTCGAGGGCTCCACCGCCTACGGCTACCAGGTGCAGGGCCGGCTCGTGGGCTTCCGCGCCACCGACCCGGCCGACGTCGCCGCGAGCGTCGAGTCAGCGCTGGTCGACGCGGGCTGGACCGGCACCGAGGTCATCGAGAGCACCCCCGGCCGCACCGGTGTCGAGGGCACGCGCGACGACGCCCAGGTCAACCTGACCCTGAGCGACGAGCTGCCCGGGGCGATCTTCACCGTGCGCGGCCGCTGCCTGCCCGTGACCGACGAGGGCCGCGAGGCCGTGACCGACCTGAGCGGGTCGCGCGAGGTCATCGCCAAGCAGTGAGGGTGGCCCTCACCGGCCGGTGAGGGAGAAGTGCTGGTAGTCCTTCAGCGACCGGTAGTCCCCACCCCACTCCCAGCCGACAGCGGCGAACGTCGCCACCACCGGGCCGCCGGCGCGCACCATGCCGGGCGAGCGCCGGCCGCGGTCGAGGTACGCCGACGCGAGCTCGGGCAGCACCAGGTCGTCGCGGACGTAGGGGTTCTGGAACGGGTTGACGTCGACCGCGCGGCCGTAGGCGTGCTCGGAGTACGACGTGCCCCCGGTGACCGGGCGACACACGAAGGCCCCGGTGTTGTTGCCGTCGCCGGTGGGTGGTGCGTCGAGCTCGTCGCGTCGGGTGATCCGCAGCTCCTCGAGGGGGAAGCGCGCGCGCCACAGTCGGGCGAACACGGTCTGGAGGTCGTCGACGACGTCGGTCGCCACCAGCAGCTCGCCGGTGTGCCGCTCGCCGTCGAAGCCACGGAACGTGACGCGGAGCCAGCGGAGGTCGGCCCGGGCGACGGGGCAGGCCGGCCGCCAGGTCGAGCGGGCGAGGACGGCGTCGGGGACGGGTGTCGCGCGGGCCGCGAACCCCGTCCCGGGCAGCGGGTCCACGGTGTCGGGCAGCGTGAACCGGCGGGTCCGCAGCTCGGGCGGCGTGGGGCGGGCAGCGGCGTACCCGTCCGCGCCCTCGGGCAGCACCCGGCCGCCCAGCCAGGGCGGAGGCACCGTCCCGGGCGCCGGGTCGGGCGGCGGGTCGGGGGCAGGGTCGGGGGCGGGTCGGTCGCCGGACCGGGGGCTCGGTCGTCGGGGGACGTCGCTCGCGTCGGCCCGTCGGACTGCTCCGCCCGCCGCGGTCCGTTCGGAGGGCGGGTCCTCCCCGGGTCCGCTGGGCGAGCAGCCCACGAGGAGCGCGAGCACGAGCGGCACCAGGAGCCGGCGTCCCCGAGCTGCACCCATGGGCTCAGGGTAGGTCGACGCCTGTGCGGTGGATCGAGGTCACCAGGCGACCCGGATCCACCGCACAACCGCCGCAGACACCGGCTCAGGTGCCGGCGAGCGGGAGCGTCAGGACGGCAGCGGCGTCCGCGGAGATCCGCACGGGCACGCCCCAGTCCTGCTGGTGCAGGTGGCAGGCGGCACCCTCCCCGCCGGCCTCGTCGCAGGAGGCGGCCCGGGCGGCGACGTGCAGCACACCGTCGCCGACGGCCGGGTCGAGCACGAGGTGGCGCGTCAGGTCGGTGCCCCGGCCCTCGCCCCCGCGGATCAGCTGGGGCGGGGTGGCGGAGACCAGCAGCTGCGACGGCGGTCCGAAGCGGTCGTCGACCTTCTGTCCCGGAGGCGGCGTGAAGTCGACGACGAGCTCGAGGGTGGCACCGACCTCGGTCACCGGCCGCTGGGTGGTGTGGGCGAACCCGTCGACGCGGGCGTGGGCCCCGAGCGGTACGGCGGTCAGCCGGTGCGCGGTGGACTCCACGACCACCAGCCGGTCCCCGTCGACGTACGCCGCGGAGGGCTCGGCCAGCCCGGTGGCCAGCGTGCTCACCTCGGCGTCGGCGATCCGGCGGACGGCGCCGTTGTAGGTGTCGCAGACCGCCACCGAGCCGTCGGGCAGGGCCGTGACGCCGAGCGGGTGCTGCAGCAGGGCCTGGTCGGCGGGTCCGTCGCGGAAGCCGAAGTCGAAGAGCCCCGTGCCCACGACGGTGTGCACCGACCCGTCCTCGACGTACCGCACGCTCGACGACTCGCTGTCGGCGAGCCACAACCGGTCGCCGTCAGCAGCGAGCCCTGACGTCTGGGCGAACCACGCTTCCTCGAGCGGGCCGTCGAGCAACCCCTCGTTGGTGGTGCCGGCGGCGACCACGCTCAGGCCGGTCCGGGGGTCGAAGGTCCACAGCTGGTGCACGCCCGCCATCGCCACCCAGGCTCGGTCCTGCCACCAGGTCACCGACCACGGCGACGAGAGTCGGCCGTCCTGACCGGGCGCGCCGGGGAACAGCTGCTCCCCGGTGCCGGCGACCGTCGAGACGACGCCGTCGGCCAGACGCACCCCGCGCAGCGCGTGGTTGACGGTGTCAGCGACAAGAACGTCGTAGCCGACGGCCTCGGCGACGTCCGGTGGCAGCAGGCACAGGCCGTTGGGCTCGCTGAACGCGGCGTCGTCGGGACCGCCGTCGGACAGCCCCCGCTCGCCCGAGCCGATCCGCCGTACGACGCCGAAGGTGTCGTCGAGCTCGACCACCTGGTGGTGGCCGGCGTCGGCCACGAGCGTCCCCCCACCCGGCAGCGGCACGGCGTCGGCGGGGAAGCGCAGGTCGCCAGGCACCGCCTCCGGGGCGACGTACGGCGATCCCGCCGGCTGCAGCGTCCCCGCCGCTCGGTGCTTTTCTGTCAGCTCGACAAGCTGCCGGTCGAGCGCATGCACGTGTCCCTCGCCGGCGTAGGTCGCGACGACGTACCCCTCGGGGTCCACCAGCACCAGCGTCGGCCAGGCGCGGGCCGTGTAGGCCTGCCACGTCACGAGCTCCGGGTCGTCGAGCACGGGGTGGTGCACCTCGTAGCGCTCCACCGCGGCCGCCAGCGCCTCCGGGTCGGCCTCGTGGACGAACTTGGGGGAGTGCACGCCCACGACGACGAGCTCCTCGGCGTACTTCTCCTCCAGCGGGCGCAGCTCGTCGAGGACGTGCAGGCAGTTCACGCAGCAGAAGGCCCAGAAGTCCAGCAGCAGGAAGCGACCCCGGAAGTCGGCGAGGACGAGGTCGCGCCCTCCGGTGTTCAGCCATCCCCGCCCGCGGAGCTCGGGGGCCCGGACGTGCGCGCGCGTGCTCATGGCTCCAGTCTCCCCGACCGGTCACGGTGTGGCTCCCGGCCCCGGCCTTCGCGAGACCACCGCCACGAGCCCCGGGACGACGTACGCTCCCGGCATGCCCGGGACCCGGTGGGACACCACGACCACCCGCCGCAGCGCCCTGGCGCTCGGTGGCGGCGCCGCGCTCGCGGCCTGCGCGCCCTTGCCGCGCGGCTCCGACCTCGCCGTCCGCGTGCGCGCCCGCGACTGGCGGAGGCTGGCCGCCGGGGTGCGCGGCACCCTGACCCGTCCCGGCGACGCCGGCTACCGCAGGGCCCGCCTGGTCGAGAATCCCGCTTTCGACGCCGCGCGACCCCTCGCGGTTCTGTCGGTCCGCTCCGCGGCCGACGTCGCCACCGGGCTGGCGTTCGCACGCGAGCACGGTATCGAGGTGGCGCTGCGCTCCGGCGGCCACAGCTATCCCGGCTGGTCGGCAGGCGACGGCCGCCTCGTCGTCGACGTCCGGCCGCTGTCGACGGTGCGCCCCACCGCGGACGGCACCGGGGCGGTGATCGGCGCCGGCGCGTCCCTGGCGCGCGTCTACGAGACGCTGGCCGACCGGGGCCGCGGCCTGGCCGCCGGGTCCTGCCCCACGGTCGGCATCGCGGGGCTGACCCAGGGCGGTGGCATCGGCATCGTGGGTCGCGCCCACGGTCTGACCTGTGACGCCGTCACCGCGATGCGCGTCGTCACCGCCGCCGGCGAGGTCGTCACCGCCAGCGCGCAGCAGGAGCCCGACCTGTTCTGGGCCCTGCGGGGTGGAGGCGGCGGTCACCTCGGCGTCGTCACCTCCTTCACGGTCGACACCTTCGCCGCTCCCGGCGTCTCGACGGCGTTCCTGCAGTGGCCGCTCGAGGCGGCAGCGACGGTCCTGCCCGCCTGGCAGGCCTGGGCCCCGGCCGAGGACGCCCGACTCTGGTCGACCCTGCGCGCGCTGTCGGGCACCGCCCACCGCGGCGGCCCGGTCCTCGCCCTGTCGGTCACCTGGACGGGCCCGGACGCCGGTCTGGCCGCCCCGATGGGCCGCCTGCTCGCCGACGTACCCCGTCCGACGGTCGACCGACGGCTGCGGCGCAGCTTCCGCGCCGTCACCCGGGCCTACGCGGGCTGCACCGACGTGCCGGTGGAGGACTGCCGCTCCGCCCCGGCCGGCGTGCTCGCCCGCCGCCGCTTCGCCGCCACGTCGCACGTCGCCTACGACCCGCTGCCGGAGGGCGACGTCGGTCTCCTCGTCGACCGGGTCGCCGACGCCCACGGCTCCGGACTCGTGGAGGCCGGCATCTCCCTCGACGTGCTGGGCGGCAGGATCGCCGACCCGGCGCCCGGGGACACCGCCTTCGTGCACCGTCGGGCGCTCGCCACGGTGCAGTACACCGCCACCCACCTCGCCGACGACCGGCAGCAGGCGGTCGGCTTCGTGCGCGGGTCGCGCGCCGCGCTGACCCCGGCCTGGGGCGAGCACGCCTACGTCAACTACGCCGACGCCGCGGTGGCCGACCACCGAGCGGCGTACTTCGGCGCGAACGCGGCCCGCCTCGCCGCCGTGCGGCAGCGCTACGACCCGGACGGCTTCTTCACCCAGCCCCAGGGGTACTGAGCCACTCCGTTGCCCTCTGCGGCCCTACGCTGGCCCGGTGAGCAGCGCCCCCGCCGACGTGCCCGTGACGGTCTCGATCACCCGCCGGGTCGACCCCGAGCACCAGGCCGAGATGGTGGCCTGGGTCCGGTCCGGCTCGCTGCTGGCCGAGCGGTTCGAGGGCTTCCTCGGCACCGGGTGGGTGCGGCCCGGGCGCGACTCGGAGGTGTGGCACATGCTCTACCGCTTCGACAGCGGCGAGGCCCTGGCGCGGTGGGAGGCCTCCGAGCAGCGCCGGTGGTGGTTGAGCTCGGCGCAGGGCATCGTCGAGGACACCCGGGTGGAGCGGCTGACCGGCATCGAGGGCTGGTTCGACCCGCCCGAGGAGTACGCCGTCGAGCAGCTCACCCCCGCTCGACCGCCCCGGTGGAAGCAGGCGGTGATGATCTGGTTCGCGTTCTTCCCGCTCAGCCTGGCCGTCACCGTGCTGGCGGGCTGGCTCGTGCCGGACCTGACCGTGGTGCCCCGCGTCCTGCTCAGCACGATCGCGATGACCCCCGTCATGACCTACCTCGTGCTGCCGTTCCTGACGACCCGGCTCGAGTGGTGGCTGCACGGCCGTCCCGCGCCCTGGCGGCGGTGACTCGGGCGCCCGGACGCCTGGAAGAATGGGGTCACCCGACGAGGAGACCGATGTCGACCCCACCGCCGCCGCGCCGCGCCCGGCACCTGATGGACCCGAACGCACCGCGACCGGTCGCCGGTCGCCCGGGGTCCGCCAAGCCGGTGATGAGCATCGCCGCGGTCCAGCGCTGGGTGCTGACCGCGCTGGTCGTCACCACCGTCGAGCACTTCGCGCTCGCCTTCGTCCTGGGCGCGGCCTCCATCGACGACAGCCGTGTGGCCGAGCGCGTCGTGCTGCTGGTGCTGGCCGCCGTGGTCGGGGTGCTCGGTGTCGTCTCGGCGCTCCTGCTGCACCAGCGCCGCCCGCTCTCGTGGTGGCTGCCGCTCGGGCTGCTGCCCGCGGTCCTCGGCGCCGCGTGGGTGTTCTCGAGCTGACCGCCCCCTGCCGCTGGCCGCCCGGGTACGACAGGATGCGCGGATGAGGATCCCCGGTCGGCTGCACGTGCGCCCGCGCGACGTCCGCGCCGCCGACGAGGCGGTGAAGTCCGTCGTCGGAGGGCGGCTGTCGCGCCACGGCTGGGTGCCCCGGGTGATCGCCTACCCCGGGTACGGCGGCGACGGCTGGGTGCGCGTCCTGGCCCGCGTCCTCCTCGCCCCGGAGGGCATGACCTCGAGCGACGAGCAGATCGTGCGCGGATTCAGCCGATTCGTGGTGCTGCCGACCGAGGGCGTGGCGGTGCGGGTCCGCGTCGGCGACCGTGTCCACGAGGTGCTCTCCGGGTCCCAGGGGTACGTCGACGTCCGTCTCGACTCCGACCTCCCGCCGGGCTGGCACGACGTCGAGCTCGTGGTCGCCGACAACCCGCCGGTCGTCACCCAGGTGCGGGTCGTGGGGCCGGAGACCACGCTGGGCCTGGTCAGCGACATCGACGACACCGTGATCGTCACGATGCTGCCTCGGCCGCTGCTGGCCTTCCGCAACACCTTCCTGCTGCGGGAGACCGACCGCGACGCGGTGCCGGGGATGGCCGCGCTCTACCGCGACGTCGTGGCCGCCGATCCCGACGTCTTCGTCGTCTACGTGTCGACCGGCGCCTGGAACGTCGCCGGCGTGCTGCGCCGCTTCCTGCAGCGCAACGGCTACCCCGGCGGGCCGCTGCTGATGACCGACTGGGGGCCCTCGGACGAGCAGTGGTTCCGCTCCGGCCAGGAGCACAAGCGCACCCAGCTCGACCGGCTCTTCGCCGAGCTGCCACAGCTGTCGTGGCTGCTGGTCGGCGACGACGGCCAGCACGACGTCACGCTCTACGCCGAGGCCGTGGAGCGGCACCCCGGACGGGTGCTCGCCGTGCTCATCCGCGAGCTCAGCGCCACCGAGCAGGTCGCCACCCACGGCTCCCCGGTGCGCTTCTCCCAACGGGTGCGCCCCGGGACCGGCCGCGGCGTACCGGAGCTGCGGGCGCCGGACGGCACCGGCCTCGGGCTGGCCCTGCGCGCCCAGCGCATCGTCCTGCGCTGACCGGGACCGGCCCCACCCCATGTAACGCGGGGTTATGGACGCGGCACAAGGTTCACACCCTTTGCGCGGCGTCCATAACCCCGCGTTACATGCGGGAGGAGCGGGACGGGTCAGGTGGTGGTGGCGTCGTGGATCTCGCCCACGAGCACCTCGATGGCGTCCTCGAGGAACAGCACCCCGCGGGGCGTGCCGTCGGGGTCGACCGAGGTGGCCATGTGCGCTCCCTGGGCCCGCATCCGGGCCAGTGCGTCCTCGAGCTCGGCGTCGCGGGAGATCGAGATGAGGCGACGCTGCCGCTTGGGCGGCACCGGCTGGTCGAACTCCTCGGCGCTGGTCTCCATGACGTCCTTCATGTGCACGTAGGACACCGGGGCCCCGTCGTCGGTGAGGACGTAGCGCGAGTAGCCGTGCTCGACGACCGCCCGCTGGATGTCGCCGGGCGTCGAGGTCAGGGGCAGGTGGACGACGTCGGCGAGCGGCACCTCGATGTCGAGGGCCGACTTGTCGGTGAAGTCGAAGGCGCGTCTCAGCGGCTCGGGAGCATCGGTCAGCGTGCCCTCGCGCTGCGACTGCTCGACGATGCCGGCGACCTCCTCGAGCGTGAAGGTGCTGGTGGCCTCGTCCTTGGGCTCCACGCCGAACAGCTTCACGATGCTGTTGGCGACGGCGTTGAGGAAGGCGATGACCGGCCGGAAGACCCGCGAGACCATCACCAGCGGCGGAGCCAGGACGAGCGAGGCACGCTCGGGCACCGAGAAGGCGATGTTCTTGGGCACCATCTCGCCGAGCACCACGTGCAGGTAGGTCACCAGCACGAGCGCGACGACAAACGCGGTGACGCTGATCGCGTCCTCCGACAGAGGGGTCGCCTCCAGCGGGTACTCCAGCAGGTGGTGGATGGCCGGCTCGGAGACGTTGAGGATCAGCAGGGAGCAGACGGTGATCCCGAGCTGGCTGGTGGCCAGCATCAGCGTGGCGTGCTCCATCGCCCACAGGGTCGTCTTCGCCGCCCGACTGCCCTCCGCGGCGCGGGGCTCGATCTGCGAGCGCCGCGCTGAGATCACGGCGAACTCTGCGCCGACGAAGAAGGCGTTGCCGGCCAGCAGGACGACGAGCCAGATCAGGCCGGGGACGTATTCGCTCATGACGGGGTCCCCTCGCTCGCCGAGCCGTCCGGTACGACGTCCTGTTCGCCTCGGCGGCCGGGCTCGGCCGCGGTGCCCCCGCCGCTCGGCGGAGGCGTGGTGTCCGGCAGGTCGGGCACGAACTGCACCCGGCTGACGCGGTGACCCTCGGTGCGGGTGACCCGCAGCTGGCCGTCCTGGACGGGGACCTCGTCACCGATGTCGGGGATCCGGCCGAGCTGCGCCGCGAGGTAGCCGTTCACGGTGTCCCAGTCGTCGTCCTCGGGAACCTGGACACCGGTGCGGGCGAGCACCTCGTCGGGGCGCAGCGAGGCGTCGAAGGACACCGAGCGTCCACGCCGGGTCAGCGGGGACTGGTAGCGGTCGTGCTCGTCCTCGAGCTCCCCGATCAGCTCCTCGACCATGTCCTCGACGGTCACCACCCCGGACGTGCCGCCGTACTCGTCGATGACGACGGCGAATTGCAGGCCCTCGCCGCGCAGCTGCTCCAGGAGCTGGGCCGCGCCGAGCGTGTCCGGCACGACCACCGGCTCCATCATCAGGCTGCGGGCGGTGCGGGTCTCCCGCTCGTCGAGGGGGACGGTGAAGGCCTGCTTGACGTGCAGCAGACCGACCACGTCGTCCGGGCCCTCGTCGACGACCGGGAGCCGCGAGTGCCCGGAGATGGCGGCGGCCTCGATGATCTGCGACGCGGTGTCGTCGACGTGGACCGCGGTCATCCGCACCCGCGGGGTCATCATGTCGGCGGCGTCGCGGCCGGAGAAGCGCAGGCTGCGGTCGAGAAGGGTGGCGTCGTCCTCCTCGAGGTAGCCCGCGGAGGCGGAGTGGCGGATGAGCGAGCTGAGCTCCTCGGCGCTGCGCGCACCGCTGAGCTCCTCCTTGGGCTCGATGCCCATGCTGCGGATCAGGCCGTTGGCGGTGTTGTTGAGCAGCACGACGACCGGCTTGAAGACGGTGGTGAACGCCGTCTGGAAGGGCATGACCAGCTTGGCGGTGGTCAGGGGCACGGCGAGAGCGAAGTTCTTGGGGGCGAGCTCGCCGATGACCATGGAGAAGAGCGTGGCCAGCAGGACGCCGACGACGGCGCCGACGCCGCCGACGGCCCCCTCGGGGACGCCGAGTCCGCTCAGCGGCTCCTCGAGCAGCGAGCTGACGGCCGGCTCGAACGTGTAGCCGGTCAGCAGCGTGGTCAGCGTGATGCCCAGCTGTGCGCTCGAGAGGTGGGTCGAGGTGATCTTCAGGGCGCTGATGGTCAGCGACAGACGGGACTCACCGGCGGCCTGGCGCTTCTCGAGATCGTGACGGTCGAGGTTGACCAGCGCGAACTCCGAGGCCACGAACAGCCCGGTGCCGACGGTGAGGACCAGCCCGATGCCCAGCAGGACCCACTCGTTCACGACCTCCTCCTGACGTCCCCTGGGCGTGGGACACGTGCGTCAGGAGGGCGAGGACTTCGGGGTCGGTCATCCATGGTCCGACCCATGCTACGAGACACGGAGCGGCGGGCTCGTGTCGGCTCGCGTCATCTGGGTACTGCGGGCTGCGCGACGCGGATCGTGGAGGTGCAGACGTGGTGAGCGTGCCAGGCAACGGAATCCCCGGAGGGGAGGGTTCCGTGGGTGACTCCGAGGAGAGCCGCGCCCAGAGGCTGACCCGCAACTACAACGAGCTCCTGCAGGAGCTCAGGGTGGTGCAGACCGGCGTGCAGATCCTCACCGGTTTCCTGCTCACCCTGCCCTTCACGGCCCGCTTCGCCTCCCTCGACGACGTGCAGAAACGCAGCTACCTCGCCGTGCTCGTCGGGTCCGTGGCGGCGACCGCGTTCATCATCTCGCCGGTGGCGTTCCACCGGACGCTGTTCCAACAGGGTCAGCGCCCGTGGCTCGTGTGGGCAGCCAACCTGTCCGCACGGATCGGGCTCGCGCTCCTGTCGCTCACCACGACGGGCATGCTGTGGCTCGTGTTCGACGTCGTGGTGGGTCGCACCGAGGCGCTTCTGGCCGGGGGGCTGGGAATCGTCTTCTTCGTGCTGCTGTGGCTGGTGGTGCCGCTGGCCTCACGAGGAGGAGCACCCGCCGACCGGACGTCTCCGCACACCTAGCCCGCCCAGAGCGCCGCGACGCGACGCAGCGCCTCGGCGTAGCCCGCGACGCCCTGACCGATCACGTGGTCGTCGGCCACCAGCGCGACGTACGACGTGCGGCGGAACTCCTCGCGTGCGTGGATGTCGGAGATGTGGACCTCGACGACCGGGGTGTCGAGGACCGCGAGGGCGTCCATCAGCGCGATCGAGGTGTGGGTGTAGGCGCCGAAGTTGCCGACCACCGCCCAGCCTTCGGCGACGGCCTCGTGCACCCAGTCGATGAGGACGCCCTCGTGGTTGCTCTGACGGAAGTCCAGCGCGAGGTCCAGCGTGGCGCACTCGGCGGCGCAGAGGTCCTCGACGTCGGCGAGGGTGGCAGTGCCGTAGACCTCGGGGTCGCGGCGGCCCAGCAGGTTGAGGTTGGGACCGTTGAGCACCAGGACGGTCCGCGAGGGGGGCATGCCCGCAGTTATACCCGCCGTGGGAGCGGCGCGCCGACCTCGCCGTGCTCGCTGTCCTCACCCACGCGCCGACCCCCGGGTCTCTGCCGGCGGGCCGCTCACCACGTGAGCGACCCGCAGCAGTGGTGGTGGCTCAGCGGCCGTAGGCCCGGACGCTGGTGCGGAGGAGGAGCAGGTCGTCGGGGGCGCTGTGCCGGACGTCCTCGCAGTTGTCGCGCACCACGTCCTCGACGTCGGCGTAGACCAGGTCCTCCCCGGGACCACAGTTGATGATGTCGACGGAACCGTCGCCGTGCTCGTCGACGACGTCGTTGCCGCCACCGGCCTTGACGCGGTCCGCGCCGGCCTGGAACTGGTCGAGCCCCATGACGTCGATCTGGTCGGCACCCGGTCCGCCGCGGAGCACGTCGTCGCCCCCGTCGCCGACCAGGTGGTCGTCTCCGTGGCCTCCGCGCAGCAGGTCGTCGAAGGCTACGTCGGGCGTGGCGGTGTCGCCCGAGAGCAGGTCGTTGCCGGGCCCACCCCGGAGAAGATCGCCCCCGACGCCGCCCCCGATCCAGTGGTCGTCACCGCCGTCGCCGCACACGCGGTCGCGACCGTCCAGCGCGTCGGCCTGGTCGTTGCCGTCGAGCATGGAGATCACGTCATCGCCCTCGGTGCCGGTCACATTGTCCTCGCCGGAGGTGCTCTGCTGCGTCACTGCGTGGCCGAAGCAGACCGGCTCCACGACGTCGGCCTTGGCCGGGCCGGTGGCCAGCGCGACGAGGGAGAGGGGGAGAAGCAAGGCGCCGACGGCTGACACGGCGGTCGTGGGTCGCATGAGGGTTCCTGTCTGTCGAGCCGGACCCGATGTCCGGCTGGACGAGACTAGGGGGAAATAAGATGTATGTCCGGTTTAGGCGGAAACACAGAGGGTAAGCCTGCCCGAATCACGACCCGAGCGCAGGCAAGCGCGCGTTACTCAGGCTGCTCAGCAGAGCGGTGAGGAACTCGCTGGTGCCGTGATGCAGCCTGAGGTCGGCCAGCACGTCGCCCCGGGTGGCCCCTCGGTTGACGACCACCACCGGCGTGCCGGCCTTCGCGGCGTGTCGCACGAAGCGCAGCCCGGACATGACGGTCAGCGACGAGCCGAGCACCAGAAGGGCGGGCGCGGCGTCGACGAGGTCGTAGCACCGCTGCACGCGCGGCTTGGGCACGCTCTCGCCGAAGTAGACGACGTCGGGCTTCAGCCGTCCGCCGCAGGTCTCGCAGGCGGGTACGTGGAAGCCCCCGGTGTCGGCGATCTCCACGTCACCGTCTGGGCGGTCGGCTCCGGCGACGACCTGCCGATCCAGCCAGCCGGGGTTGATGGTGTCCATGCGGCGCTGCAGGACGTGACGGGAGCTGATCGTGCCGCAGTCGAGACACACCACGTCAGCCAGGCGGCCGTGCAGGGCGATCACGCCGGGGGAGCCGGCTCGCTCGTGGAGGCCGTCGACGTTCTGGGTGACGAGCCCGTGGCAGACCCCCGCCTGCTGCAGCTGCGCCAAGGCGACGTGGCCGTGATTGGGGTCGGCGTCGCGCATCCGGGTCCAGCCGACGTAGGAGCGGGCCCAGTAGTGCTGCCGGGCGCTCGGACCGGAGACGAACTCGGCGTACGTCATGGGAGAGCGGTTGACCGCGCCGGGCCCGCGGTAGTCGGGAATGCCTGAGTCGGTGCTCATCCCGGCCCCGGTCAGCGCGACGAAGCCGCGGTCGAGCAGGAGAGCGGCGGCCCGGCCGACGCTGTCGGCCTCGGGTGCGATCACCCGCTCAGGTTACGCGGGCCTCCGAAGCGCCACGCTGCTGCCGCAGCGCGGGCAGTGGGTGCGCGAGCAGATGTCGAGCTCCTGGCCGCAGTGGCACACGCCGGCGTTGCCGCGCCGCTGTGCCATCGAGACGGTCGCTGCGCCTCGGCCGGTCCCGGCCAGCTTCTCGGTGGTCATCCCAAGCCCCCTTGGTGTCGTGATGCTGCCTCCACTACACGCTCGTTCGCGCGCGAGCGACAGGGCCCTATGCCCTAGATGTCCGTGGTGCGCACGTCGGGGTCATGGGCAGGAGGTCCTACCCGGGTCCCGGGTCGTCGGGACGCCGACGGGGACGTCGTGGTTCGATCCCGCCATGACGAGAGCAGAGCCAGCTGAGCCAGCAGAGCCAGCAGCGCCGGCGGGGAGCGGCGACGGGGACGGAGAGGTCCGGATCGCGGAGTGGCGCGCGGCGTACGAGCGGGTGCGCACGCTGGTCGCCGCCACCGACGACGCGACCCTCGAGGAGCGGGTGCCGGCCTGCCCCGGCTGGACCGGGCGCGAGCTGCTCGCCCACATGGTCGGCCTGGCGGCCGACGTGGTCGCCGGCGACGAGCCCGTCGACCACAACGAGTTCTGGACGCAGGCCCAGGTCGACGCGCGCGCCGAACGCTCGCCCGGTCAGCTGCTGGAGGAGTGGGCGGTCACCGGGCCACGGCTGGTGGAGTGGATGCGGGCGCACGGCACCCGCCCGCTCAACGACCTCGTCATCCACGAGCAGGACCTGCGCGGGCTGCTGGCGCGGCCCGGTGGTCGCGACAGCCGCGGCTTCGCTCTCGTGCGCGAGGTGATGACCGCGCGCGTCGCCTCGAAGGTCGCGGGGCTGCCGCCGCTGGCGCTGGTGGCGACCGACGAGGACTGGGTGTGGTGCTCGAGCGGTCAGGCGCAGGACGCGCCGGTGCGGGTGGAGGCCCCCGGCTTCGACCTGGCGCGGTCGCTGGTGTCGCGTCGTACGCCGCAGCAGCTGGCGTCGTGGACGGTGGCCGGGGACGTGTCGGCGTACCTCGACGCCTTCGCGCACCTGGGCCCGCCGCCCGAGGCACCGCTGCCCGAGTGAGCCATTCTGGTGCTGCGTGGCGTGGCGTGGCGTGGCGGCCTCTGCCGAGCGGGCACTCACGCCGACCGGTGGGCATTCCTCTCACCGCGCCCTGGCTAGTGACCAGCCCATGGCTACGGTGAGAGCATGCAGTGCTCCACGGCTCGCCCCTCGCGCGCCAGCGTGCTCGCCGCACTGGCGTGCGGCCTGATCTTCGCCCTGACTGCGTGTGCCGACTCCCGGTCGACCGGCGCCGGCGAGGCCGAGCCCGCCGCCGTGGCCAGTGCGTCGACCGACGCCGAGCCCGACACCGTCGAGGCCGACCATCCCGCCGTCCTGGCCGCCGAGCTGCGCCGCGAGGGCGACGAGACCTGGAGCCTCGACGTCACGATCAGCTCCGAGTACGACAGCCCGGAGCGGTACGCCGACGGGTGGCGCGTCGTGACTCCTGAGGGCGACGTTCTCGGTGAGCACGAGCTCACCCATGACCACGCCGACGAGCAGCCCTTCACCCGGACCCAGACCGACCTGGAGATCCCGAAGTCGGTCTCGACCGTGACGATCGAGGGTCACGACACCGAGAACGGGTACGGCGGGGCAACGCTCGACGTAGACGTACCCAACGGATGAGCCAGCTCCCGTCGACACCGGGCTCAGACGCCCCGAGGAGAGGAACATGACCACGATGACACGACTCGCAGCAGCCTTCCTGACGGTGCTCGCCGTCGCGCTGTCCTCGGGCGCCCCTGCCTCCGCGGAACCCCCACGGCCCGGCTGCGGATACGGCGACGACAACCACGCCCACCAGGCGGCACCGGGCCGGGACCCGATGAATCTTCGACCGGGCGCCGGCAGCGGCGACGACAACCACGAGCACACCGCCCCACCCGGACAGGCGCCCGAAGACGGAGGCGACCAGACCGGCCCCATGCGAGGCTGCAGGACCGACCCCACCACGTGACCCCGGCGCCAGCCCGCTGATCCGACTACATCACCCGTCCAGCGTCGATACACCATCTGCCGTCGCGGGATCATCATCACCAGCGCCCGTAGGGGCGCTGGCCCTCCAGGTGAATGTGCCTTAACGTGACGCGGGTCACGCGGCCCGGCCGCCCCCTACAGTGCCGGACCCGACAACCGGGAGGGACCCCACATGAAGAACCGAATCACGACGGTGCGCTGGAAGCGCATCGCGGCCGCGACTTTCGCGGCCTCGCTGCTCGGCGCACTGGTGCCGGGCGTGACCGGGACGGCCGCCCAGGCCAAGCCCGGCAGATCCTGCGACAAGCAGAACAACAACACCTACCCCAAGCTCCTCAGGTGCATCACCGCCGATGGCGTCCTGAAGCACCAGCGGGCACTCCAGCAGATCGCCGACGCCAACACCGACCCGAACTATCCGGGCACGCGAGCGGCCGGCACCGACGGTTACGCGGGCAGCGTCGACTACGTGAGGCGAAACCTCGAGAAGGCCGGTTGGAACGTCACCCTCGACCCGGTCGACATCACCTACAACTTCCCCGTGGTCCTCCGCCAGCTGACGCCTGAAGACGCCCTCTACCCGTCGGGTGCTTTCACCGGAAGCGGCTTCGGCACCGTGACGGGGCAGGTCATCCCGGTCGACATCAACCTGACACCCCCGCGAACCAGCACCAGCGGGTGCGAGGCAGCTGACTTCGACGGAATCAACTGGAGCGGGCCTGCGGACATAGCCCTGGTCCAGCGCGGCACGTGCAACTTCGGCGACAAGGCCTTCTTCGCCGAGCAGGCGGGCGCGGAGGCCGTGATCATCTTCAACCAGGGCAACAGCCCTGACCGTGAGGGCCTGATCGTCGCCAGCGCCGCGAGCCGCACCGACGGCACACCCGTCGAGCACGACATCCCGGTCGTGGGTGCCAGCTTCGCCCAGGGTGTGGCCCTCGCGCAGTCCGGCTCGACCGCGTTCATCGAGGTGCTGGAGCCCGAGACTCGGCAGGACTTCAACGTCCTCGCCGAGAAGCCCGGCGTGAACGACGACAACGTGGTCATGGCCGGCGCCCACCTCGACTCGGTGACCGCGGGGCCGGGGATCAACGACAACGGCTCAGGTTCGGCAGCGCTGCTCGCACTGGCCGAGAAGATGCGCAAGGTCGACAACGTCAACACCCTTCGGCTCGCGTGGTGGGCCGGCGAGGAGCAGGGCCTGGTCGGGTCGCGGGCCTACGTCCAAGGTCTGAGCCAGGCTGAGCGGGACAGGATCGCGTCGTACCTGAACTTCGACATGATCTCCTCGCCCAACTTCATCTACGGCGTCTACGACGCGGACGAGTCCAGCTTCACCGCACCCGTCCCCGTGCCGGACGGCTCCGTGGCGCTGGAGGACCTCTTCGAGATCTTCTTCACCTGGCAGGAGATCCCCTACGAGGACACCGAGTTCTCCGGGCGCAGCGACTACCAGGAGTTCATCAACTTCGGCATCCCGGCGAGCGGCCTGTTCACCGGTGCCGAGGTCGTGAAGACCGAGGAGCAGGAGGCTATCTGGGAAGGCGTGGCCGGGGAGTCGTACGACCCGTGCTACCACCTGGCCTGCGACAGCCTGAACCCGGACGCTCAGGAGTCGGAGCGCGACCCGGCGGTCTACAGCGAGCTGCGGGCCGAGAACGACGTGGTCGGCAACGTCTCGAAGGAGGCGCTGGGCGTGAACAGCGACGCCATCGCCTTCGCGATGCTGACGCTGGCCTACTCCACCGAGGACGTCAACGGCGTCAAGGGCAAGAAGGTTCCGGGCAGCAAGTCGCTCGGGCTTCCCACCGAGCCGGCCGGTCCCGCGGGGACCGTCGGGTTCGGCGGGACCGGCGGTGGCAACGGTCCGCACGACGACGAGCACGACCAGGAGTCCTGACCGGACAGCACCCATCAGCACCATCACGCCGAGGGGCGGCCCGCACGGGCCGCCCCTCGGTCGTGTCCTGGACACCGACGCACGCGAGCCGAGGAGTGGGCAGCTCGAGCGTTCGGCTGGCCACGAGCCACACCCGGCCTCCTGCTGCTCCCGTGCCTCGACGGACTCTGTCCATCCAGCGACGGACCAGGGCTGCGGCCGCCAACCTGATGGCGGCCACGGCCGATCTGCGGACTGTGTGCGGACTGTGGTCGATCTTTTGCGCGGATCAGCGGTAGTTGGTGAACTGCACCGCGAAGTCGTAGTCCTGGTCCTTGACCAGCTGCTGGACGGCCTGCAGGTCGTCGCGCTTCTTCGACGACACCCGCAGCTCGTCGCCCTGCACCTGCGCCTTGACGCCCTTGGGGCCCTCGTCGCGGATCAGCTTGCCGATCTTCTTGGCGTCCTCGGTGGTGATGCCCTCCTTGAGGGCGACGCTGATCTTCGACTGCTGGCCCGAGGGCCGCGGGTCGCCGGCGTCGAGGATCTTGAGGCTGAGCTGGCGCTTGACCAGCTTCTCCTTGAAGACGTCGAGGACGGCCTTGGCCCGCTCCTCGGCGTTCGCCGAGATCTCGATGGTCTTCTCGCCCGACCAGGTGATCTCGGCGCCGGTGCCCTTGAAGTCGTAGCGCTGGGTGATCTCGCGGGCCGCCTGCCCGAGGGCGTTGTCGACCTCCTGGCGGTCGATCTTGGAGACGATGTCGAACGACGAGTCGGCCATGAGGGCGCTCCTTGCGGTCTGGGTGGGGCGCACGCGGGGAGGCGCGCGTCGAGGGCTCGGCCGATTCTGAGCCGGGCCGGGTGCTGCGCTATCCTTTCGTCTCGTTGCCCCAGGCTCAACCCGGGTCCGAGGCGCACCCCGGCAGGTTGCCCGAGCGGCCAATGGGAGCGGACTGTAAATCCGTCGCGAAAGCTTCGAAGGTTCGAATCCTTCACCTGCCACACGACCGAGGGGTCGGCCCGCGCGGCCGGCCCCTCGTCGTGCGTCCGGACGTCTTCGAGCGCGGATGGTTCGCTCCGGAGCGCTGCGGTGTCCACGTGCGGGTGAGAGGCTCGGGCCATGGACATCGAGGAGGCCCGCACCTTCGTGCGGGAGAACCACCGGGCGGTCCTTGCCACCCGGACCCCCGGCGGTCGGTTGCAGCAGACCCCGGTGCTGGTCGCCGTCGACGACGAGGGTGCCTTCGTCGTCAGCAGCCGCGAGTCGGCGTACAAGACGCGCAACCTGCGCCGGGAGCCGTGGGCGCAGCTGTGCGTGCTGCCCGACGCGTTCTTCGGGTCGTGGATCTGGGTCGAGGGCACGGTCGAGGTCGTGGAGCTGCCCGAGGCGATGGGCGGGCTGGTCGACTACTACCGAGCCACCAACGGCGAGCACGACGACTGGGACGACTACCGCGCCGCCATGGAGCGCGAGGGCCGCGTGCTGCTGCGCCTGACCGCCGAGCGCGCCGGCCCCGACCGCCAGGGCTGAACAAGCCCTCCGCGCCCTGTCGGGCGACGCGGGAGCGGCGTACCGTCGAGGGGTGGATCTCGACCGGTTCAGCGTCGCGACGTTCAACCTCTACAACCTGCAGCTCCCCGGGCAGCCGATGAACCCGGGGCAGCGGGTGTGGACGGACGAGGAGTACGACCTCAAGCTGACGTGGACCGCGCGGCAGCTGGTGGCGCTCGACGCCGACGTCGTCGGGCTGCAGGAGCTGTGGCATCGCGACGCGCTCGTCGCCGTGCTCGAGCGCGGCGGGCTCACCGACGAGTACGACGTCCTCGCCTCGCCCGCCGACGGGGGACGGATCATCTGCGCTGCGCTCGTACGTCGCGGGTTGCTGCGCGGGGAGCCGGACTGGGTGGACGCCTTCCCCGAGGCCATGCGGCTGGAGACCGACGACCACGCGGACCTGCAGGCGCCCGCCGTCAGCGTGAGCATCCCCGGGTTCTCACGGCCGGTGCTGCGCTTCCAGGTGGCGCTGCGCGACGCCCCGCCGCTGACCGAGGTGTTCGTGAGCCACCTCAAGTCGAAGCTGCCCACGCGCATCGACCAGGAGCCCTGGTTCGACGCCGACCCGGACCTCTACCGTCCGCACACGACCGCGCTCGGCGCCGCGCTCTCGACGATCCGGCGCACGGCCGAGGTGACCGCGCTGCGGGTGCTGCTGACGGACGTGATGAAGGGGACGACGACACCGGTGCTCGTGCTCGGTGACGTCAACGACGGTCAGCACAGCAACACCTTGAACATCCTCACCGAGCAGCCGCGCTACCTGGTGGGGGAGTCGACCGGCGGCGCCGACATCGGGCTCTACACGGCGCAGACCCTGCAGGAGTACCGCGACACCCGCGACGTCTACTACACCCACGTCCACGAGGACCTGCGCGAGTCGCTCGACCACGTTCTTGTCAGTGAACAATTCTACGACAACAGCCGGCGGCGGCAGTGGCTCTTCGACGGGCTCGTCATCATCAACGACCACCTCGAGGAGGAGGACCACCGGCTCACCGGGTCCGGTGACCACGGGGTGGTGCGGGTGCGCTTCCGGTGGCGGCCGTTCAGCTGACCTCGGTCGCGGCGAGGACGGCCGTCAGAGGCGGCGGGATGTCGCGGAGCGGGAGCGCGTCGACCAGGAGCACGGCGTAGCGCGCCTTGCGACCTGATCTCGCCGTGATGAAGCGGCGGAGGAGCTCGTGGCGCGTCCAGCCCCGCTGGGCGGGCATCTGGGCGAGGAGGTCGAGAGATCGGGTCTCGCCGGCCTCATGGATCACCGCCTCGACCGCATGGATGCCGAGGGCGCGGATCAGCTCGTCCTCCAGGTCGGACGTGCAGGCGAAGAAGCCGAGGTCCTCGAGGTCGGCGTCGTCGTGGGTCTCGGGAAGTCCGGCCGCGGTCAGTCCTTCGCGCACCCAGCGACGCTCCGGGGCGTCGTACAGACCCGCGAGGCGTACGCCGAGCCCGTGCGGTCCGTAGCGGGTGGCGAACGCCCGGGTGTTCGTGACGCCACCCATCGCGACGACCTCGACTCCCTCGTCTCCGAGGGCACGGCCGGTGCGCGCCGCCAGGGCCAGGAGGGCCGCCCGGTCGCTCTCACCCTCGACGAGCACGACGGCACGAGGGGACTCCACCGGTCCATGGCAGCGGCTGGTGTGCGCGGCGTCAACAGACGTCGGCTGCGCCGCCTCGTCCCTGTCCATCGAGGGAGGAGGTCAGTAACCCCCTCCGCCTCCGTCTCCTCCGCCGCCGCCGAAATCTCCCAAGCCTCCGTCACCGGTGCTGAAGGTGCCGAGCGTGGCCGGGAGAAACGCGTCCCTCGCAGCCACCTCATAGGCCCAGGTCATCCCCGCCGCACCGGTGAAGTAGCCCTGGGTGTAGGGCAGGGTCGCCGACCCGGCCTGCCAGTACGGGACGCGCCGCCCGCCCAGCACGACGCTGCGGACCTCTGGCTTCTCGTGCTCGGCGACTCTCGCTGCGTCCTGAGCGCAGGCCGGGACCGTGCGCGTCCCTCGACCCGGCGGCGTCCACATCACGGTGGTCACCGACACCCCGTGGCGCGGGTCGAAGAAGCACGGCGGGGTCCACGGCGGCGGGGGCTGTCCGGCAACACGTGCCTCCACGCACGCCATCGCATGGCGGCCGTGGGACAAGGTGTCGGTCACCGTGCTCACGTCGTCTGCGCTTCTCAGGAGCGGCACCGCCCGCCCGGCGGTCTCGTAGGCATCCAGGGCAGTCTGGTAGTCGACCTGCGCGTCACCGTCCAGCCGGGCGCCTGCCAGCCGGGTGTCCAGACGACGGAGCTGCTCGCCGAGCACGGTGACGTCCTCGTCCGCCAGCCGACGTACGACCTCGAGATCGGCAGCCTTCTCAGCGCGATCGGCCGCACGGGCGCTCCACCGGGTCCACCCGTAGGTGCCGCCTCCACCGACCGCGAGCGCCACCAGCAACCACTCCATGACCTGACACTAGAGCAGCACCGGCGTGAGCGTCGCCCGAGCCGAGGGGAGAAGCAAGCGGCAGCCGAGCAAGCCGACGCGGGCCATTGCCGACGCGCTCCAGCGGCGTCACGATGTGGGGCAACGTGGTGTCGACGGTGGTGCGCACTGGTGGTGGTGGGATCGCGAGCCGGCCCGAGGAGGGAGCAGACGTGGAACGGGAGACCGAGCGGCTCGTCGAGCTGACGGCCGCGGTGCTGCCGGCGCTCGATGCCTTCCTGGCAGGCGACCACGCGCCGTTCGAGCACCGCGACGACCCTCCGGGCGGTTGGCGCGACGCGCTTGCCGGTCCCCTGCCCGACAAGGGCGTCCCTGCTGATGAAGTCGTCCGGCTGCTCGCCGACGTCGTCGTGCCGCACGGGTCGCCCATGTCGGACCACGGCTTCCTGGGCTTCATCACTGCGCCCGGGACAACCGTCCCTACCGTGGCTTCTCTCGTGCAGTCGGTCGTCGCGAACCAGCGGTACATGGACAGCAGCGGCGGCGTCCTCGAACGGCTGGCGCTGCGCTGGACGGCGGAGCTGCTCGGGCTGCCCGACCACGCCGACGGGGTCATCAGCTCCGACGGCTCGGCAGCGACCCTCGTCGCTCTCGGCGCCGCCAGGCAGAGCGCGTTCGAGGCGCGGGGTGTCGACGTCGCCGCGGCTGGGCTGCCCCCGGGAGCCGAGCCGGTGCTCTACGCGAGCTCCGAGGCCCATCACTGCGTGCTGAAGTCCGCGGCCGTGCTCGGACTGGGCAGGCACGCGGTACGCCTGGTCGGCATCGACGCGCAGGCCCGGATGCGCAGCGGCCACCTGGCCGAGCTGCTCCAGGCCGACCTGGCTGCGGGGCGCGTCCCCGTCGCGGTCGTCGCCACGACCGGCACGACTGCCACCGGTTCGATCGACCCCGTCGCCGAGATCGCTGCGCTGTGCGTGGAGCACGACGTGTGGCTGCACGTCGACGGTGCCTACGGCGCGTGGGCGGTCCTCGACGACCGCGTCGCGCCGGCTTTCGAGGGCTGGGAGGCGGCAGACTCGGTCCTCGTCGACGCCCACAAGTGGCTGGGCACACCGATCGGGGCCGGCCTGCTGCTCGTGCGTGACCCCGCCCTGCTCGAGCGGGCGTTCACGGGCGAGCCGAGCCCCTACCTGCAAGACGCCCAGCACGACGACCGGTCGTTCTACGGCAACCTCGGCACGCGCTTCGACGAGCGCGGCCTCGAGCTGTCCGCGCCGGCCCGCGGTGTGATGGTGTGGGCCGCGCTGCTCGAGCTCGGCCGCACCGGGACCTCGAACGTGGTCCGGACCGACATCGACCGGGCCCGCCGCCTGGCCGACCTCGTCCGAGCGAGTGACGAGGTCGAGCTTCTCCTGGAGCCAGACCTCTCGGTGGTCTGCTTCCGCTACACCGCCGGGGTGGACCCGTCGCGGCTGGACGCCCTCAACGCCCAACTGCTCGAGCGGCTGCGCCGGGAGACGCCCTACGCGCCCTCGCCCGCTCGGCCGCACGGGGCCTTCGCCATCCGGCCGGTCTTCCTCAACGCCCGCACCCGCGACGCCGACGTCGAGGGCCTGCACGCGTCCGTGCTGCGCCTGGGTCGCGAGCTCGCCGCCTCCCGAGGGCCGGACTGATCAGCCACGGGAAGCGGACTGGATCGCTCGCGCGCGGGGCGTCACGCGCGTAGTCCGGCCTCATCCTCGGCACGGTTGGACGGTGGGGTGTACACGACCTCACGTCATACTAGATGCCTCATGGGTGTCGGTCTCCGAACACCCGTAGCCACCGGACTCAGGGAGTCGGTATGTCCTCTGTCTTCTTGCTTCGAGAAGGTGGCACGTCAGTGACTGCCTTGGGTTCCACGTATCACCAGAAGACAGACGGCATCCACGTAGCGAACGCCTACTCCCTGATGGAGGAAGAGTTCTGGGGTGAGACGACGCCCCTGCACGCGCACCCCGGCGCGGAGGAGGCGTTCTACGTGTTGGAGGGACAGGTTGAGCTCTGGGCTGACGAGGTCACCTCGACGGTGTCAGCCGGCGCGTTCATCGTGGTACCCAGGAACACTCCGCACGCGCTCCGTCGGCTGTCGCAGGAGCCGGTGCGGATGCTGACCATCGTGTCGCCGCCGGGCTTCGAGCGCATCTTCGACGCGGTGGCCGCGATCGGCGAGTCTGACCTACTCGCTGACCCGGAACGGCTGGTGGCGCTCGCGGCGCAGTACGGCACCGACGTCTTGGGTGACTACCCCGGTGGGTCCTGAACACGATCGCCCACGCCGTTGAGGGCGGCCGCCCGGACCTGCTGCTGAGCGAGTGGAGCAACATCGTGTGCCCCTGTCTGCACGCAGGCGGGCAAGCCCACTAGTACGTAGGACGCTCTCTCGCTCAATCACACGCTCATGCCGCTGAGCGGTCGCTGCTCGTCGTGGGTCGGGCTGTCAGGCGAAGGGATTGAAGGTTCGGCCGAGCGCGTACTGGGCGCGGTAGGGGACAGGTCGGGTGACGTTGGCGAGGACCTTGTTCACGCGGCCGGGGATGCAGATGGGTTTGCCCTTGTTCACCGCGGCCCAGCCTTCGCGGACCACGTCCTCGGGCTGCTGCCAGAGGATCGACGGCAGGCGGGATGCGGCCTCTCGGGTGCCCATTGCCTCGTGGAACTCGCTGTGAGTGAAGCCTGGGCACAGAGCGGTGACGTGGATGCCGTCGGGTTTGAGTTCCATGTCCAATGACTGCGACATGTTGAGCACGTAGCTCTTGATGCCGCTGTAGAGCAGGCTCTGTCCGGGTGGGGAGAACGCGGCGAGGGAGGACAGGTTGATGATGCGTCCCCAGCCGCGAGCCTTCATGCCCGGGAGGACGCGATGGACCAGTTCGGTGACGGCGGTGACCATCAGCTGCAGCTCCCCGGCCAGTGCGGGCCACGTGGCGTCGGCGAAGGACGTGGACGAGGCCATGCCGGCGTTGTTGATCAGAACGTCGATGCCAAGTGCTTGCTCGTCCGCGAAGGTCATGATCTCAGCCGGTGCGTCCGGGTCGGTCAGGTCGGCGGCGAGGACCTCGACGCGCACCCCGTGCGCATCGCGCAGCTCGTTGGCGAGGGCGTTGAGCCGCTCTGCCCGGCGGGCCACGAGGAGCAGGTCGAGCCCGTCTGCTGCGAGGAGGCGGGCGAAGCTTGCCCCGATCCCGGCCGAGGCGCCCGTGACGAGGGCCGTGCGGGTCGTGTGTGTCGTTGCGGTGTCTCTGCGCTTCGGTTTGGTGTTCATCTCGTGTCCTGTGAGGTCTGATGTACGGCGCTCGGCGGAACGTGGGCGGCGAGGAAGTTCAGCTGGTCGGTAACGACGGTGTCGAAGTAGGGGTCGAGGTAGGGCTCGAAGTGCTGGCAGTCGTAGGTGCGGATGTCGCCCCTAGGGATGCGCTTGGCCGCCTTCAACGCGACTCTGAAGGGAGTAACGGTGTCGCCCTCGGCGATCTGGACGAGGGTGGGAGCGGTGATCTTGGGGGCTAGCCGGCCGGGTGAGTAGAACGGCACGCGCAGCGCGATGCGCGCAGCTACGTCGTTCTCTGCGAGGAGTTCCTCGTGGCGGTCGCCGGCCAGGCGGATAGCCATCGGCGCCGCGTCGGGTGAGGTCATCATGGCAACCTCGCCGGGGTAGCCGGCCGCAGGAACCCGGTAGGGCTGGCGGCCGGCCAGCGCACCGACCTGGTCCCGCACGCCGGCGGCAATCAGCTTTGCGACGAGGCTCATAGGTTGCGAGAACGCCGACGCCGGGCCGCTGATGTGTGGGACCTGCGCGATGACCACGGCGATGTCGTGGTCTTCTGCGGCCAAGTGCAACACGTGACCGCCGCCGAACGACGTACCCCACAGCACCACGCGGCGCGTGTCGACTCCCTCGATACTGCGGGCGTAGGCGACACCGGCACGCCAGTCGAGCTGCTGGGCGCGGATGTCGAGCACGCGGCGCGGCTCACCCGGGCTGTCGCCCCATCCTCGGTAGTCGAACACCAGCACCGCGTAACCGGCCTCCGCGAACCGGGAAGCGTAGGCGTCCAGACGAAGGGCCCGGATCGCCGCGAAGCCGTGCGCCATCACGACGATCGGCGGGTTGATCGCGCCGGTCGGGCGGTACAACCACGCCGCGCACGCTGTTCCATGCGAGTCGAACGTTACGTCCTCGCGGGTGTAACCGGTCATCTCGTAGTTCCCCTCAAGTTCTGTTGAATACCAATCAAGAACGACCTGATGGGACGGTATCGAAATCTTGAACGTGACTCAAGACATTTCTTGAATCGTGTTCAAGACCACAGTAGGGTTTGAGCCATGCCCGCGAACAAGCGCCAGCAGGACCGCGAGGAGAAGCGGGCAGAACTTCTCGCCGAAGCGCGCCGGTTGTTCATCGAGCACGGCTACGAGGCCACCTCGATGGCAGCCTTGGCGAGGGCCGCTGGGGTCGCTGGGAACACGATCTACTGGTACTTCACCGACAAGGACGACGTTTTAGTGGCCGTGCTCGATGCTGTGCTGGGGGATGTGCTGGCCGAGTACGAGCAGGTGGCGACCGCCCCCTTGGAGGACCAGCTCACGTGGGTGGTTGGGCAGCTCCAACAGGTGCACCGACTCGTCAACACCGTCCACACGCGCGCGGCGCAATCACCTGCCATCGACGAATGGCACACCGGATTCCACCTCGTCACGGAGGGGATGTTCCGAGCCACGCTCGAACAGGCCGGAGTCGACAGCGCCGGCATCGACGCCGAGGTCAAGATCGGCGTCTTCGCCGTCGAAGGGCTGCTCACCCACGCGCTTGACGAGGCCCAGCAACAGGCGATCTGCAGGCGGTTAGCCGAGCAATGGACTCGCACATAATGACCAGGACACGCACGTCCGCTCATGCCGCGTTGAGGGCGGCTACGCTCGCCCGGATCTGCCGCGTTCCGCGCGTGCTGCAGCTCGCTCGTACCGAAGAGCGGGCGGGCGGCGTTCTCTACGAGATACTCCCCGCATGGAACTGTGGACTGGCCCGCTGAGCACGGCTGAGTGGCCGGCTGCCCGCGCCTTGCTCCATCGCGCCTTCGTCAACGAACCCTTCACCGAGGAGATGTATGGTCCGGAGCTCCTCGACCGGTGGGGCGGCTCGTGGAGCCTGTACTCCTTCTTGATGGTCGAGAGCTCGACTGTCGCCCTCGGGGCTCGAGTCGGTGAGGTCCTGGTCGGCGTGGTTTTGGGAAGCCCGCCAGGACACTGCCGGCTCTGTCGTGTGCTGGCGCCCGAGCCGCGGCCCGACGATCGTCACCTCGCCATCGACTGGCAGTTCCACCAAAATGTTGCCGAGGCGCACGGCCGGCTGGGGCTGCACGGCTGGATCGAGAAGGCTGCGGTCGAACCGGATCTCCACGGTCTCGGCATCGGGCGCCGACTGCTCGGGGCAGCCGCCACCGCTCTCGAGGCGGGTGGCCCAGCGGGGCTGGTTCTCGAGTGCGCCCCCAATCGAGTCCACTTCTACGCTGGCTTGGGGTACGAGGAGATCAGCACCTTCGCCGACCCAGCGGGACCCGATGCCTCCCTCATGCGGCGCTGGATCGACTGAGACCTACCCAACGCCGCCGCGAGGCGAGCGTGCGGTCATGCCGCGGCGAGGGCGGCACGCTCGCTCGGATCTGCCGCGAAGCGTACGATTCTCAACTGCATCCTTCGCCCCTTCACTCCGGCCCGTACGCAGGCGGGCAACGCGACGGATGTGCACCACGTTCCGAGCCGCTGGGTCCCACCGCTGTCGCGGCCCGGCCTGATCTCGACTTGCCACGTCGGGGATCATCGGGCGCGTGGATTCCCCGCGCTCGTCTGAGCCGCACGAGCCGTACGCCGACCCGGCGCGCGTCCCTGCCCACGCGCCGCTGACCGGCTGGGTGGCCGGTGCCCTGGTGTTCGGGTCCTCGGCGGCGGTGCTCGTCGTCGAGATCGTCGCGCTGCGGCTGCTCGCGCCCTACCTCGGGCTGACGCTGGAGACCAGCACGCTCGTCATCGGCATCGCCCTGACCGCCATCGCGGTCGGCTCGTGGGCCGGCGGTCGAGCCGCAGACACGGTCGCGCCGCGGCGTACCCTCGCGCCGCTGCTCGCGGTCTCCGGCGCCGTGGTGGCGCTGACGCCGTTCGTCGTTCGTGCCGCCGGCGAGGCCGCCACCACCGGCCCCGTGCTGCTGGTGGCCGCGCTCGTGATCTTCGTGGCCGGCGCCGCGCTCTCGGCCGTCACCCCGATGGTCACCAAGCTGCAGCTGACCAGCCTGGGCGAGACCGGCGCGGTGGTCGGTCGGCTGTCGGGGGTCGGCACCGCCGGTGCGATCGCGGGCACCGTGCTCACCGGCTTCGTCCTCATCTCACGGGTGCCGGTCAGCGGCATCCTCGTCGGCCTCGGCGCGCTCCTGGTCGTCGCGGCGGTCGCGGTCGAGGTGCTGCTGCACCGACGTCGCCCCGGCGTGGTCCCGGCAGCCGTCGTGCTGGTCGGCGGGCTGGCGGCGCTCGTCGCACCGGGCGGGTGCGACGAGGAGACCGTCTACCACTGCGCGGACATCGTCGCCGACGACGAGCGCGACGGCGGCCGGCTGCTGCTGCTCGACGGCGTCGGGCACTCCTACGTCGACCTCGACGACCCGACGCACCTCGAGTTCGACTACGTGCAGTCGATCGCCTCGCTGATCGACACCGCCTACCCGTCGGGGCAGCCACTGACGAGCTACCACCTCGGTGCCGGCGGGCTGACGCTCCCGCGCTACCTCGACGTCGAGCGGCCCGGCACGACGAGCCTGGTCTCCGAGATCGACCCTGAGGTGGTCGCGGTCGACTCCGAGCGGCTGGGGCTGGAGACCGGGGAGTCGCTCGAGGTGCGTGTCGAGGACGGTCGCCTCGGGCTCGAGCGGCTGGACGACGCGGCGTACGACCTGGTCGTCGGCGACGCGTTCGGGGGCGTCACCGTGCCCTGGCACCTCACCACTCGTCAGGCCGTGGCCGAGGTACGCCGCGTGCTGGCCGATGACGGGTTGTACGTCATGAACCTCATCGACCACGCCGACCTGGACTTCGCCCGCGCGGAGGTGGCGACCCTGGCCGAGCGGTTCGACCACGTCGCCGTGGCTTCGCAGCCCGCGACCCTGGCCCTCGAGGACGGCGGCAACCTCGTCGTGGTGGCGGGGGACCGTGCGGTCGACGTCGAGGCGTGGGACCAGCGGATGGCCGAGCGCGCGCTCGACTACGACGTGCTCACCGGCGAGGCGCTCGAGCGGTGGGTCGGCGACGCCGACGTGCTCACCGACGACCACGCCCCGGTCGACCAGCTGCTCACGCCGTACCCGATCGTCTCGCGGTGAGTGCGCGGTCGGCGGGGGCGGCGGCCCAGGCGGGGAGCCGGAGGCCTGCCGGCGACGCCCGGCGTCCGCGGGGACAATGACGCGATGACGTCCCCCCGACGGCTGCTCCGCTTCGACGACCCCACCGTGAAGGGCTACCCGCTGCTGAACTCGATCGTGGTGCCCCGCCCGATCGCCTGGGTCTCCACGCTGTCGGCCGACGGCGTGGGCAACCTCGCGCCGCACTCGTTCTACACCGTGGCCTGCGCCGACCCCGGCGTCGTGCAGTTCACCTCGATCGGCGCCAAGGACACGCTGCGCAACGTGCAGGAGACCGGGGAGTTCGTGGTCAACGTGGCGTCGCGGTGGCTGCTCGAGCAGGTCAACAACTCGAGCGCACGGTTCGGTGCCGGCACCTCCGAGGCGGAGGCGCTCGAGATCGCGATGGAACCCAGCGACCTGGTGGCGCCGGCCCGCGTCGCCGACTCCCCGGCGTCGTTGGAGTGCCGGCTGCACAGCACGGTCGACTTCGAGACGTCCACGGTGGTGTTCGGGACCGTCGTCGCGGCATCGGTCCGGGAGGACGTGCTCGAGGGGGACCACCCGGCGATGGCCGGTCTGCAGCCGCTGGCACGGCTGGGCCGTGACGAGTGGGGCCTGCCGCCTGAGGTCTTCCGGATCACCCGGCCGGGGCGTCCGGAGGACATCCGCTCCTGAAACGCGTCCGTGACGCCTAGCACATCCGCACTATTCCCGAAGGGATGGCGCACCCGAACCCACCGAAAGTCGGGCTTTTCAAGAAGAGCCGGGTGCTTGTTGGGCAGCATGGAAGCCCTCAGCGCCCAATCGAGCAGTTCGAGGGAGCCGCCATGAAGACGTCGTGGGTTCGCCACGGTGTCCTGCTGACGGCGTACGCCCTCCTCTTCGCGCTTGGCAGGGCGACCCGTCTGACCGACGAAGGCTTCGCCTTGTGGTGGCCCGCAGCCGGGGTAGCGATGATCTGGGGTCTGTCGGCCCGCAGCCGCCGTGACCTGATGGTCGGGGTGTCGCTGCTCGTCGCAGTCAGCACGTCGGGCAACCTGCTGACGAGCGTGCCCCTCGCGCAGGCGTCTGCTTTCGGGGTTGCCAACGGGTGTCTGGGAATCGGTGCGTGGGCGGGGCGAAGAGCGCTCCAGCAGCACAGCTCGCTGCACGACGCGGGCCGACGGCTACGTGTGCCGGGTGACCTCGGGGCACTCCTGATCGTCGTCGTCTGCGGAAGCCTGGCCAGCCTGCCTCCCATGCTCGTCGGGGTCCGCATCTCCGAGCTGTCGGTGAGCACGGACCTCGTCGTCGGTTGGCTCACCCGTCAGCTGGTGGGCGGAACGTCGGTCCTCGCCATCTTCCTGACAGTGGCCGAGACCCGCCGCACCGGCGCGCGCAAGGAGCCGGCACGCAGAGCTGCGGGCGCTCCTGAGGCACTTGCCCTCGTCACAGTGACCGTGCTGGTGGTGCTGGCAGTCTTCGGACGCGACCAGATCCTGCCCCTCTCCTTCCTCGTGACTCCGCTCGTGGTGTGGACCGGCACACGCTTCGCCCCGCCCGTCGCGGTCGCCCACGCACTGCTCACCAGCTGCGCCATCGGGGCGATGTACCTCATCGGGGCCGGAGGGCCCGTCCAAGCAGTGCCTGACCCGTTCAGGACCACGCTCGTGCTCCAGGCCCTGTCCGGTGTGACACTCGTGCTCGCCCTTGCCCTGTCCCTCGCGGTGCAGGAGAAGTCAGCCCTGCTGACCTCTCTTCGAGACGCGGAGAGCCGGGAGCGCTCGCGGGCGGATCTCCTCGACACGATCACCGCCTCGATGGTGGACGGCCTCGTCGTTGCCGACGCTTCGCGGCGGATCCACGTCGCCAACGACGACGCCCGAGTCATGCTGGGTCTTGTCGGTGACGTACTGCCGAGCGAGTCCGTCCTGGGACTCAGCGCTGTCGACGGGAGTCCGGTGCCTCACCACGACGGTCCCCTCGACCGGGCACTTCGGGGCGAGCGGTTCGCCGCTCTCGACCTCAGGCATGTGCACCCGGTCACCGGTGAGCGTCGCGTGCTGACCATCGGCTCCGCGCCGGTCCCGGACGTCACGGGTCGCGGACCCCTTGCGGTGCTGGTGGTCCGAGACGTGACCGATCGCTATCGCCGGTTGCGACAGCTCGAAGCGTTCGCCGGGACGGTCGCACACGATCTGCAGAACCCACTGACCGCCGCGTCAGGCTGGACGGAGCTCGTCAACGAGAGACTGCGGGAGGAGAAGCGCGGCGTGAACGACCGACTGTCCGGCCCCGTCGCCAGGGTGTCCAGCTCGCTGGCCCGTGCGCAGGCCCTCGTCGGCGATCTCCTCGACTACTCGACCGCCTCCACCACGGCGATCCGCCCCGACGTGGTCGATGTCGACGACGTGGTGAGCGCTCAGGCTGCTGACGTCTGCATGCGCTACCCCGATCGCCGTGTCCACATCGAGGCGAAGGACCTGGGCCACCTCCGTGTGGACCCTGGACTCTTCGCCCAGCTGGTCGCCAACCTGATCGGCAACGCAGTGAAGTACGTCGAGCCCACGACCATGCCCGTCGTCAAGATCGCGATGCAGCGCGACCCGCATGGCGCGAAGCTGAGCGTCAGCGACAACGGGTCGGGGATCCCCGACCGCGAGAAGCTGCACGTGTTCGAGGCCTTCCACCGCGCGCACCCGGACACACCGGGCACAGGCCTGGGCCTGGCGATCTGCGCCCACGTCGCGGAGCGTCACGGTGGTGGCCTCAGTGTCAGCGACGGTCCGAGCGGCACGGGATCGACCTTCACGCTGACGCTGCCGGCCGAGTGCCTGGTCGACCCCCGCCCGGCGGGCACCACCACGGAGCGACGTGTCGCCCGTGTACCCGGCTCCCGGGACGCCGACCACGATGCCGACCGGCTGCCGTCCTCGGCGCTGGCGTCACAGGCCGAGCCTCACCATGTCCACCTGGCGCGCACGAGCACCAGCAGGCGGAGCGACAGTGCCGTCGAGGGCTCCGGGCCGGTCCCCCGCCGGGGCGACGCCGTCACACCACCATGATCACGGCGGCAGTCACGCCCACCAGTACGACGAGCCCGCGCAGCACGGGCGCGGGCAGCCGCCGGCCGATGTGGGCCCCGACGTAGCCGCCGACCACGGACCCCGCGGCCAGCAAGCCGATGGCGGACCAGTCGAGGTCGGCCACCGCGAGGAAGATCAGTCCGGCCACCACGTTGGCCGCCAGCACGGCGAGCGTCTTGAGCGCGTTGACGACCCGCAGCTCGATGTCGAGGCCGAGGCCCAGGACGGCCATCATCATCACCCCCGACCCGGCGCCGAAGTATCCGCCGTACAACCCGGTCAGCCCGGCGAAGAACAGGGTGACCGGTGACATCACGGTCCGGTCCGGGGCGTCCGGACCCAGCCGTGCGCGGACCCGGGCCGAGATCCACGGCTGGGCGCCGACGAGCAGGCACGTGAGCAGGATCAGCCACGGCACGACCGCCTCGAAGACCCCCGGAGGGAGCGCGAGGAGCAGGACCGCGCCACCGACGGCGCCGACCGCGCACGTCACCATCACCGCAGCGGTCACGCGTGGGTGCTCGCGCAGCTCGGCTCGGTAGCCGAAGGAGCCGCTCAGCGCTGCCGGCGTCATCCCGACGGTGTTGGACGCGTTCGCCACCACCGGGGGCAGGCCGACCGCGAGCAGCACCGGGAAGCTCAGCAGCGACGCCACCCCCACCGTGGAGGTGAGGACTCCGGCGCCGAGTCCGGCGACCAGGACGGCGAGCTGCTCGAGGCCGCTCACTCAGGGTCGGCCGACGTCGGCTCCGGGCGCAGCAGCGCGACGTCGCTGACCATCGCGACGTGGTCGTGCATCGCGGTCGCCGCTGCAGTGGGGTCGCCGGCCAGGATGGCCTCGGCCACGGCCCGGTGACCGGCCAGGGAGTCGCGCGGACGGCCCGGCTGGGCCAGCGACTCCAGCCGGGTCTCCCGGATCAGCTCGCTGATCTCCTCCATGAGACGCGCCAGCAGCAGCGAGTGGGCCGCGGCCGTGACGGCGCCGTGGAAGAGCTCGTCGCCCTCGACGCCGCGGCCGCCGGCCTCGACGTCGGTGGCCATGGTGGCCAGGGCGGCGTCGATGCGGGCGAGGTCCTCGTCGGTGCGTCGCTGCGCGGCCAGGGCGGCGAGCTTGGTCTCGAGCGCGTCGCGGGTGTCGATGATCTCGGGGAGCCGGTCGGCGTGGGCCCGGATGGCCTCGACGGTCCGGGCCGCGGCGTCGGCGTCGGGTGCGGCACCGTCGTCGGCTGCATCGGCTCCCAGCCCGGCGCCGACTCGCGTCACCACGGTGCCGTCGCCGTGGCGGACGCTGACGGCGCCGATCACCTCGAGGGCGACGAGGGCCTGGCTGAGCGTTGCCCGGCTGACGCCGAGGCGGGCGGCGAGCTCACGCTCGGGGGGGAGCCGGTCGCCGGGGGAGAGGCCGTTGTCGCTCACCCAGGCGGTGATCTGCGCGGCCACCTGCTCGTAGAGCCGGGTGCGCACGAGACGGCCCGGGAGCGACGTACTGAGGTCGCCGCCCGGCTCCGGCCGCGGCCGGCCGCTGCTCTGGCTCATGGCGGGAGTGTATTGACAACTGGACCGGTGGGCTAGAGGCTAGGCCACTGAGCCATCCAGGTGAGCGGGGTCACACACCCCGCCGGGGCGGCGACCTCTCCTCGGGCCGACGGCTCGAGACCGTCACGGAAGGACCGTCATGGGACCTGAATGGGTAGCCATCCTCGCGCTGGTCGCGCTCTTCGTGATTGGCACGGTGATGCCGATCAACATGGGTGCACTGGCCTACGTCGCTGCGTGGCTCGTCGGCATGTACTCCCTCGACCTCGACGAGAAGACGATCCTGGGCGGCATCAGCGCCGACCTGGTCCTGACCCTCATCGGCGTCACGTACCTGTTCGCGATCGCCAGGCAGAACGGCACGGTCGACCTGATCGTGCGCAAAGCCGTTGGCGCGGTCGGGGGTCGCGTCGCGCTGATCCCCTGGGTGATGTTCGCAGTCACCGCGGTCATCACCGCGATCGGTGCCGCCTCGCCCGCCGCCTGCGCCATCATCGGCCCGATCGCGCTCGGCTTCGCCGCCCGCTACAAGATCAGCCCGCTGATGATGGGCATGATGGTCGTGCACGGCGCCCAGGCCGGCGGCTTCTCGCCGATCAGCATCTACGGCGTCATCACCAACTCGGTGATGGAGTCGGCCGGCCTGCCGTCCGCGGAGCTGACGATCTTCTTCTCCAGCCTGATCGTGAACATCATCCTGGCCGCGGTGCTCTTCGTGGTCCTCGGTGGTCGCGACCTGGTGAGCATGCGTCTCGACCCCGACGCCGACGAGGTGGGTGAGGTCGAGCCGAGCGGGCCGCACGCCGGGCCGCGCCACCGCGACCGCTCCACCGAGGCCTCCGGCACCGGTGCCACCCCCAGCACGGGCACCTCGACCGCGGTCCGTCCCGACCACCT
The DNA here is from genome assembly GCA_963721555.1 of uncultured Actinomycetota bacterium. Lineage (GTDB taxonomy): Bacteria > Actinomycetota > Actinomycetes > Propionibacteriales > Nocardioidaceae > Marmoricola_A. The sequence goes on from CAVRJU010000012.1 coordinate 74,275, forward strand.
CGGCACCAGCCGCGAGCACGCGTTGACCCTGTTCGCCTTCGTCGCCGTCGCCGCCGTCGCGCTCTACTTCGAAAAGAACATCGGTTTCACCGCCATCACCGCAGCGGTGGCGCTCTCGATGCTGTCGCCGAAGGCCTACCAGGACACCGTCAAGCAGATCGCCTGGCCGACCGTGCTCCTGGTCGCCGGCGTCAGCACCTACGCCACCATCCTCACCGAGGCCGGGTCGCCGGAGTTCGTCGGCACCTGGGCCGCCGGGCTGGGCGCGGCCGCGCTGGGAGCGCTGATCCTCTGCTACGTCGGTGGTGTGGTCTCCGCGTTCGCCTCGTCCACCGCGCTGCTGCCGGTGATCATCCCGATCGCCATCCCGCTGATCGCCGAGGGCGGCCTGTCGGCCGGGCTCTTCGTGGCGGCGCTGGCGGTCAGCTCGACGATCGTCGACGTGTCGCCGTTCTCCACCAACGGTGCGCTGATGCTGGCCAACCGGCCCGACACGATCAGCGAGCAGGTCTACTACAAGCAGATCCTGAGCTACGGCGTCATCGTCACGCTCGTCGGTCCGCTGCTCGTCTGGGCCGCCCTCGTCCTGCCGGGCTGGGGCTCGTGAGCGTCAGTACGTCGGGCGGCGGCCCCCTGGCCGACGTCGTGGTCGTCGACCTGTCGCGGGCTCTGGCCGGTCCCCACGCCACGATGATGCTGGGCGACCTCGGCGCACGCGTCATCAAGGTCGAGACCCCCAAGGGCGGTGACGACACCCGCGGGTGGGGACCGCCCTTCGTCGGCGAGGCAGGCGACGTGTCGACGTACTTCTTGTCAACGAACAGGAACAAGCAGTCGATCGCGCTCGACCTCAAGGACGCCGGCGATCGCGACGTCCTGCTGTCGCTGGTCGACAAGGCCGACGTGCTGGTGGAGAACTTCCGCACCGGGGTGCTCGAGCGGCTCGGTCTCGGCATCGAGGAGCTCCAACGGCGCAACCCGCGTCTCGTCGTCCTGTCGATCACCGGGTTCGGCCACGACGGCCCCGAGGGTGGCCGCGCGGGCTACGACCAGATCGCGCAGGGCGAGGCCGGCCTGATGTCACTGACCGGCTCGGGACCGGACGACCCGCAACGGGTCGGCGTACCGATCGCGGACATGCTGGCCGGGATGTACGGCGCCTACGGCGTCGTCGCCGCGCTCCACGAGCGCGACCGGACCGGCGTCGGCACCGTGGTGCGGACCTCCCTGCTGGCCGCCGTGGTCGGCGTGCACACCTTCCAGGGCACCCGGTGGACCGTGGCCGGTGAGGTCGGCAAGGCGCAGGGCAACCACCACCCGTCGATCTCGCCCTACGGGCTGTTCCACTGCCGCGACGGCGTGGTGCAGATCGCGGTCGGCAGCGAGGGGCTGTGGCTGCGGCTGTGCTCCGCCTTCGACATCGCCCCCGCGACGGACGGGATGGCCACCAACAGCCAGCGCGTCGGCAACCGGGACGCGGTCATCGCGCTCGTGGAGGAGAAGTTCTCCACCTGGGACGCCGAGGACCTGCTCGCCCGGCTGGCCGAGGCCGGCGTACCGGCGGGCAAGGTGCGCAGCATCGACGACGTCTACCGCTGGGAGCAGACCGCGAGCCAGGGGCTGCTGGTCGACGTCGACCACGCGACGCTCGGGACCGTGACGATCCCGGGGCCGCCTCTGCGGTTCTTCGACGGCGCCGGCACCGAGGTCACCAGGTCCGACCACGCCGCGCCGCCGCTGCTCGACGAGCACGGCGACGTCGTACGCGCCTGGGCCTCCGAACGCGACTCCTGACCCCCGCCTCGACCGCCGAGGATCAGCTGGGGAGACCGGTGCGGTCGACCTTGCGGTGGAAGCGCATGCCGGCCAGGCCGCCGGCGATGGCGCCGAGCAGGCTGGCGCCGACGAGCACGGCGGCGGCGATGGCCCCTCCCTGGGTCAGGTCACCCTCGCTGATCGGGATCCGCGGGAAGGTGTTGAGGTCGGCGTAGATGTCGTACTGGTCGCCTGCGACGAGGCTGAGGACCGCGACGACCGCGGCGATCACCAGGGCCCACAGCCACACCGCGAGGCCTTGCTTGATGCCGTCGAAGCGCGCCATGCGTCCGGCGACGTAGCCGCCGCAGTAGTAGGCGAGGAAGACGACCAGGGCGAGCACGAGGCCGCTGACGAGGCCGATGGCCTCGACGCTGGCCGAGCCCGCGGCCTCCGCGGCCTCGCCGGCGTCGGTGCCGGTGGCCAGGCCGACGCCCGCGCCGGCCGCCGTCAGCAGCGCGGTCAGGAGGACGGCGACGCCGGCGGCGGTGAGGAAGCCGAAGAACGCGGAGCCGATCTTGACGCCTCCGTGCTCCTCCTTCTGACGGGCGAGGACGCTACGGCGGTCGCGCGCCGGTTCCTCCGTCGCCACGGGGTGGTGGTCGGTCGAGGTGCTGCGCGCGGGGTGCGCGTCGGGGCCGGTCCGGGTGTCGCGCACCGCGGGCTGGTCGACGCGGGTCTGCTCGGGCTGGGAACCGCGGTCCGAAGGCGTGGACGAGGTCATGTGTGTCTCCTGGGGCTCGTGGTACTCCCAGGATCACCGTCCGGGCGCGGTTTCAACCCTCGGGGACGCCTGTCGTCGCGCACGAGCCGACCGGGGTGGCGGCGCAGGTGCGTCGCCACCCCCGCAGGTCTCAGGCGGCGACGACCGCCCCGTCGGACGGCACGTCGTCCTTGCGTGCCGTGACCAGGGTGATGGCCGTGACCAGCGCCAGGGCCAGCAGGATCCCGCCCCAGAAGAACGCCACGTGGTAGCCGCTGATGAAGGCCTCCGGCGCGAGCCGCTGAGCGTCGGCGGCGCTGCGGACGTTGTCGGCGAAGTACGACGTGACCGCGCCCGCGAACAGCGTGTTGAGCAGCGCCGTGCCCAGCGAGCCGCCGATCTGCTGCGAGGTGTTGAGCACCGCGCTGGCGACCCCGGCGTCGTGCTCGCCCACGTCGAGCAGCGCCAGGCTCGAGGCCGGCACGAACACGCACGCCATCCCGATGCTCAGCAGCAGCTCGGCGGGCAGCACGTGCGACCAGTAGGCGGTGTCGGAGCCGATCTGGGTCAGCAGCATCATGCCCACGGTGGCGAGGGTGAGCCCGCTGACCATCAGCGGCTTGGGGCCCAGCTTGGGCAGCAGGTTCGCCACCAGCCCGGCCGTCAGGATGATGCCGGCGCTGAACGGCAGGAACGCGAAGCCGGCCTTGAGCGGGCTGTAGCCGAGGTTCAGCTGCAGGTAGTAGGTCAGGAACAGGAACATCGCGAAGAGCCCGGCGCCGACGAGGGTGAAGATGAGGTACGCCGCGCCGCGGTTGCGGTGCAGCACGATGCGCAGCGGAAGCATGGGGTTGGCGGCGCGACGCTCCCACCACACGAAGGCGACGAGGAGCACGACCGCGGCCGCCAGCCAGGTGACGGTCGACGGGTCGCCCCAGCCCTGCACCGCGGTGTCGCTCGGGTCGTCGGGGTTGGCCGCCTTCGCGGCCTCGGTGAAGCCGAACACCAGCGCGAAGAGCCCGCTGGTCGCCAGGAGCACGCCCGGCACGTCGTACCGGGTGTCGCCGTGGGCCTTGCTCTCCTTGACCAACGGCACCGCCAGCGCGGCGACGAGCAGCGCGACCGGCACGTTCACGCCGAGGCACCAGCGCCACGAGGTGAACTCGGTCAGCACACCGCCGACGATGAGGCCGATCGCGGCGCCGCCGCCGGAGAGCGCGCCGAAGACGGCGAAGGCCTTCGCCCGCTCCTTGGGCTCGGTGAACGTGACGGTGATGAGCGCCAGCGCCGAGGGGGCCAGCAGCGCGGCGAAGGCACCCTGGAGGGCGCGGGCGGCGAACAGCAGCTCCTGGTTGGCGGCGATGCCGCCCAGCGCCGAGGCGGCGGCGAAGCCGGCCAGCCCGACGAGGAAGGTGCGCTTGCGCCCGACGTAGTCGGCGATGCGTCCGCCGAGCAGCAGCAGGGCGCCGAAGGCGAGGGTGTACGCGGTGACGACCCACTGGCGGTCGGCGTTGCTGATGCCGAGGTCCGCCTGGGCGCTGGGCAGCGCGATGTTCACGATCGAGGCGTCGAGCACGATCATGAGCTGGGAGGCGGCCAGCACGGCCAGCGCCCACCAGCGGCGGGGATCCGGCTCGGTGGTCGTCGCCGCGGCGTCGGCCGGCGGACGGGAGGTCTGGGCGGAGTCGGTCACAGGGGTCCTGTTCGTGGAGGTGCCACGGGTGTTCGTGGAGGTCGAGGGTCGGCCGAGAGCCGGGGCGCGGGTCGGCCCGCGGGTGACGTGTCCACGTTGCCCGCCGATGACGACCTCCTCGTGAACACCCGGTCACGGTCAGATGTTCCGCGAAGCGGCACTCGTGTTCGTGCGAGGCGTCACCCATGTTCGCGGGCGGTAGGTTCGAGCAGGTGATCACCGTCGGAGCCGAGCCCGGACCCGTGCTGCGGGTCAGCCCGTTGGGAGCCCGTGTGGTGTCCCTGACCGTGCCGGTCGGTGAGGAGCGGCGCGAGGTGACCTGCGGCGTCGAGGACGAGGCGTTCCGGCGCACCCCGCACTTCCTCGGCGCCACCGTCGGCCGCTACGCCAACCGCATCGCGCGCGGAGACCTGCCCGTGGAGGGGGATCGGCACCAGCTGGCGACGCAGGAGACCGGCCACACCCTGCACGGCGGACCCGACGGGTTCGACCAGCGCACCTGGGAGGTGCTGGAGACCTCCGCCGACCACGTCGTGCTCGCCCTCGACAGCCCGGACGGTGACCAGGGGTTCCCCGGACGCGTGCGCGCGACGGTGCGGTACGACGTACGTCCCGACGGGCTGGTGGTGACCCTCGGCGCGACGACCGACGCCGCGACGTACGTCTGCCTGACCAACCACACCTACTTCTCGCTCGGAGCGCCCGGCGACGGCGACGTGCGCGACCACCGGCTGCAGGTGCTCGCGGACCGCTTCCTGCCGGTCGACGCGGACCTGATCCCCACCGGGGAGGTGGCCGACGTCGTGGGCACGCCGTTCGACCTCCGAGCGCTCACGCGACTGGGCGACGTCGTGGCCGACGACCACCCGCAGCTCGTCGACGGTCTCGACCACAATTATGTGCTGGACGGCGACGCCACCCAGGTGCGCCTCGTCTCGCCGACCGGCGACCTCACCCTGGAGCTGACGACCGACCAGCCGGGCGTGCAGGTCTACACGGGCCAGGGGCTGGAGGAGGTCGTGGTCTCGGGTGCGCGGCCGGACTACCCGGCCTTCGCCGGCATCGCCCTCGAGCCCCAGGTCTTCCCGGACTCCCCGCACCACCCGGAGTGGCCGTCGGGCCTGCTGCGCCCGGGCGAGGAGTACCGCCACGTCACGACCTGGCGCTTCGTCACCGCCTGAGTCGCCCCGGGGTCAGGGCGCGGGCTCCCGCGGCTCCAGCCCGGCGGCGCGGTAGCAGGCGTCGATCGCGCGCATCTGGCCCACGGCGTCCGCTGGTCCGGTCGGCACGTCGGCGCCGTGCTGCACCGCGTCGACGAAGGCCGCCAGCTGGGCGGCGTACGACGTCGGGTGGCGCGTGAAGGACGCGCGCCGCACCCGTTCCTGGCCGCGGTGGCGCGAGCGGACCACGAGGTGGCTGCCGTTCTGCGGACCGACGTAGCCCTGGACGGTCATCCGGCCCTGGGTGCCGACGATCACGGCGCCGTCCCCGCGGCCGTGGCGTGCCAGCATCGCCGAGCTCAGGTGTCCCTCGACGCCGCTGGGGAAGCGGAGTCGGGCCAGCAGGGTGCGGTCGATCCCGGGGGAGCGGGTCAGGGCCTCGGCCGTGACGACCTCGGGCTCCTCGCCGGCGAGGGTGCGCATCAGGTGCAGCGGGTAGGTGCCGATGTCCATGAGCGAGCCGGGGCCGAGCCCGGGCTGCCACCGGATGTCGGAGGCGGGGCCGAGCCGGGCGCGGAAGAAGGCGTCGATCCGGCGCAGGCGCCCGATCCGCCCGCTGCGGACGACCTCGAGCATCCGCTCCGTCAGGGCGTGGTAGCGGTAGTGGAAGGCCTCCATCAGCACCAGCCCGGTGCGCTCGGCGACGGCCGCCACCTCGGCGGCCTCGTCGGCGTTGGCGGTGAAGGGCTTCTCGCACAGCACGTGCTTGCCGGCCTCGAGCGCGGCGGTCGTCCAGCGACCGTGGAGCCCGGCGGGCAACGGGTTGTACACGACGTCGACGTCGGGGTCGCTCACGACCGCCTCGTAGTCGGGCAGCACCCGGGCGATGCCGTGCTCGGCCGCGAAGCGGTCGGCGACGGCGGTGTCGCGGGCGGCGACCGCGGTCACCTCGACGTCGGTGCGCTCGCGTGCCGGGGCCAGCAGGGCACCGGGTGCGATGCGAGCCGCGCCGAGGACGCCGATCCGCAGGGGTGGGGGCGTGGGCATGGCCCGACGGTAGCCCGGGGCGGGACTGCGGCGCCCGGACTGGCCGTCGCGCAAATGACTGGTCACTGGGTCGTGTCCTCGGCGTGTCGGGCGGAATGCGCGATCATTTGCGCGGATCAGACCCCGTGGCGGGCGAGGGTGGTGCGCACCGAGGCCGGTACGTCGACCCCGTCCGGCACGTCGGGGGCGACCAGGGGCTGGCCGGCCCGCAGGGCCATCGGGACGATCCCGGCCCACACCGACCGGGGCTCGTGGTCGTCGGGGTCGACCTCGGGCGGGCCGGCCGCGACCTTGACGCTGGCGCTCTCCAGGGACACCCGGAGCACCAGCGTGGCGGCCAGCTCCTTGGCGGTGGGCGCCCGCACCTCCGCCGTACGCCCGGGGAAGAGGTGGTCCGACAGCAGGTCGAGAGCGCGTGCCTTGTCGTCGGCCGGGACCTCCTCGGCGACGCCGTGCACGACCGCGCTGCGGTAGCGCATCGAGGAGTCGAAGGTCGTCCGCGCGAACACCAGCCCGTCGACGTGGGTGACCTCGACGCACACCTCGTCGCCTGCGGCGATCCGCAGCAGTCCCGACCCGGTCGACCCGTGCAGCAGCACGTGGTCGCCGTCGCGGGCGCAGGCGAAGGGCAGCACCAGCGGCCGCCCGTCGCGGACCACGCCGACGTGGGCCAGCAGCGCCCCGTCGAGGACAGCGTCCAGGGCGTCCCGGTCGGTGACCTGGCGGTGGCTCTCGCGGCGGATCCGGGTGGCGTCGTCGACGACCAGCCCACGCCGCGGCGGCGTGCTCGACGGGTCAGACGTGCTCGGCGGCGTGCTCATGCCCCCACCCTCCCGCACGGTGGGCCCGCGCCGCGGGCAGGATGGGCCGGTGACCGCCCACGAGCACCCGTCGACCGAGACGCTGGCCGACCGGACCACCTGGACGGAGCCGACGGCCGAGGTCGTGGCACCTGGGGTGCGCCGCGTCCCGCTGCCGCTGCCCATGGACGGCCTCCGGGCGGTCAACGTCTACGTCCTCGAGACCGGCGACGGGCTGACCTGCATCGACGGTGGCTGGGCCCTCGAGGTCTCCCGCGCGCGGTTCGAGGAGAGCCTGGCCACGTTCGGCGCCGGTGTCGGCGACATCAGCCGCTTCCTCGTCACCCACGCCCACCGCGACCACTACACGCAGGCAGCGGCGATCCGCTCCGAGCTCGGTCGGGCGACCGTCGAGCTCGGCATCGGCGACAAGGCGACGCTCGACCTCTTCAACAGCGGCACCCTCGACCACGACCCGACGGTGCCGCGGCTGCGCCTCGCCGGTGCCGTCGACACCGCCGCCGCGTGGGAGGAGATGTTCGCGGGCAACGTCCCCGACCTGTCGCTCTGGCTGCCGCCCGACCGCTGGCTCGACGGTGAGCAGGAGATCGTCGTCGGCGACCGGGTCCTCACCGCCGTCCCGACGCCGGGCCACACCGCCGGCCACTTCGTCTTCGCCGACCTCGACGCCGGTCTGCTCTTCGCCGGCGACCACGTGCTGCCGACCATCACGCCGTCGGTCGGCTTCGAGCTCGTCTACGCCGACGACCCGCTGCGGGACTTCCTCGGCTCTCTCGAGCGCGTGCGCCGCCTGCCCGACCTCCGCCTGCTGCCCGCCCACGGTGCCGTCACCGACAGCTCCCACGCCCGCGTCGCCGAGCTGCTCGCCCACCACGACGAGCGCCTCGACCTCTGCCGGCGTGCGGTCGCCGGCGGAGCGGTCACGGCGTACGACGTCGCGCGACAGCTGTCGTGGACCCGGCGCGAGCGGGCGCTCGACGACCTCGACGTGTTCAACGGCGCCATGGCGGTGATGGAGACGATGGTCCACCTCGACCTCCTCGCCGGGGACGGGCTCCTCACCCGCACCGCGACCGACGGCGTCGCGACCTACGGCCTCGCCTGAGGATCGGGGTCACCTGGTGCCACGTGGTGACACCGATCGACCCCGATCAGGCACCATGGCCGAGTGACAGGTACGCCGATCAGCGGTGCGGCTGAGCTCGACCGGCAGGTCGACCGGCTGGTCGAGATGGGACACCCGGCGCTCGCCGGGCTGGCCGCGGACGCCTTCCGGGAACGGCTGGCCCCGCTGCGTGCCGTCGTGCCGGAGGGCCAGCCGGACCCGGCGCCCGACCAGGTCGTCCCGTTCCTCCTCGTCGTCACCGCCGCCCTCGTGCCGACCGTCGCCGCCGTCGAGACCTGGCGGGTCCGTGACAAGGCGGGCTGGACCGACATGGCCGACGAGCTCGCCGGCTTCGGCCCCGTCCCCGAGATCGAGGTGCCGGACGCGACGGCGTACCTCCTGCTCGACGTCCGCACGGGCCGCGACACCCTCGGCGTCCGTCCGAGCGAGGCCCAGCCCGCGATCCTGGCCGCCGGCCGCACCCCGCTGACCATCGACGAGGGCGTCGCCCTGGTGACCCAGCGCCCCGAGCGTGTTCACCGAGCACCACGCCTTCCAGGCGCTGGGCTCGCGCGCGGCCAACCAGCGGGTGCCGTCGTTCTGGATGAGCAAGGGGGCGCCCCGGCTGGGCTGGTGCTGGTGGAACAACCCCCACTCGTGGCTCGGAGCCGCATCCGCCGCGGGACGTCGGGGCCCCGCGTAGTACCGTGACGGCAGAACGACAGGGGAGCGCCACCAGGCGCTGAGAGTGCGGAAACGGCCGCAGACCCTCGAACCTGATCCGGTTAGCACCGGCGTGAGGAAGTCGAGCTCTTCTCGCACCACCGCGAGACCCTCCCGACCCTTGGGAGTGACCATGAAGCACGCACGACCCCGGTGGCGCCGAGCCACCCGAGCCACCCGAGTCACCGCCGCCTCCACCGCACTGCTCGCTCTCACCGCCTGCTCGGTCACCGGCGGCGGCGAGGAGGAGACCACGACCGGCACCGCAGCCGACGGCAGCACGGTCACCGACCGTGACGTCACCCTGCTCGTGCACGACTCCTGGTACATGCCGAAGAAGGTGCTGCGCGCCTTCGAGCAGCAGTCGGGCTACCGCGTGGAGGTGCAGACCAACGGCGACGCCGGCTCGCTGACCAACAAGCTGGTCCTCACCGCGGACAACCCGCTGGGCGACGCCGTCTTCGGCATCGACAACACCTTCGCCACCCGTGCGGTCGACGAGGGCGTCCTCGAGCCCTACACCCCGGCCGACCTGCCCGCCTCGGCCGCCGACTTCGCGCTGGACGGCGAGGCCGGCGAACAGCTCACGCCGGTCGACTGGGGCGACGTGTGCGTCAACGTCGACGAGGAGTGGTTCGCCGAGCGCGACCAGGCGCCGCCGGAGACGCTGGACGACCTGGCCGAGCCCGCCTACGAGGACCTCTTCGTCACCCCGGCGGCGTCGACGTCGTCGCCCGGCTTCGCCTTCCTGCTCGCCACGGTCGGGGAGTACGGCGAGGACGGCTGGCAGGACTACTGGACCCGCCTGGTGGACAACGGGGCACGCGTGGCCAAGGACTGGACCGAGGCCTACACCGTCGACTTCACCGCCGGGGGCGGCGACGGCGACCGGCCGATCGTGCTCAGCTACTCCTCCTCGCCGCCGTTCACGATCCCCGACGGCGAGGACCGGCCGACCACCCGTGCGCTGCTGGACACCTGCTTCCGGCAGGTGGAGTACGCCGGCGTGCTGGCCGGGGCGGACAACCCCGAGGGTGCGCAGGCCCTGGTCGACTTCCTCGTCGACCGCACCTTCCAGAAGGCGCTGCCCGACACCATGTACGTCTACCCGGTCGACACCGCGGCCCCGCTCCCGCCGCTGTGGGAGCAGTGGGCCGAGCCGGCCACGGACCCGATCGAGGTCGACCCGGCCGAGGTCACCGCGCAACGTGACGAGTGGATCCGGACGTGGAGCGACCTGACGGCGGGGTGAGATCTCGACAGGCTCGACCCACCGGGTCTCGACGGGCTCGACCCACCGGATCTCGACGGGCTCGACCAACGAGTGCCTTCTCCCCGGCGCTCGTCCTCGGCGTGCTGGCGGCGCTGGTGCCGCTGGCGGTGATCGTCGTCTTCTTCGTGGTCCCGCTGGTCGGCATGGTGCAGCGCGGCTTCGTCGTCGACGGCCGTCTGGACGTCGGCGGGGTGCTGGCCGACCTGGCCCGACCGCGGGTGGCGGGCGTGCTGTGGTTCACGTTGTGGAGCTCGGCGGTCGCCACCGTCCTGACGCTGCTGCTGGGGGTGCCCACGGCCTACGCGCTGCACCGGCTCGACCTGCCGGGCGCCGGGGTCCTGCGCGGCCTGGTGACGGTGCCGTTCGTGCTGCCGACCGTGGTGGTGGGCGTCGCCTTCCGCACCCTGCTCGCGTCCGGCGGCCCGCTCGGCCGGCTCGGCTGGGACGGCACCCCGGCGGCGATCGTGGCCGCGCTGGTCTTCTTCAACCTCAGCGTCGTGGTGCGGATGGTCGGGCCGTGGTGGGCCTCGCTCGACCCCCGGCGCGAGCAGGCCGCGGCCGCCCTCGGGGCCTCACCCGCCCAGGTCTTCCGGACCGTCACCCTGCCGGCGCTGCGGCCGGTGCTGCTGTCCGCCGGGTCGGTGGTGTTCCTCTTCTGCGCCACCGCGTTCGGCGTGGTGCTGACCCTGGGGGGCACCCGCTACTCCACGGTCGAGACCGAGATCTACCTGCTGACGACGCAGTTCCTCGATCTGCGGGCCGCCGCGGCCCTCTCGGTCCTGCAGGTGCTCGTGGTGGTCGCGCTGCTGCTGCTCGCGGGGCGCGCGCAGCCGCGCGGAGCCGGGGTCGTGGACCGTGCCGCCCCGGCTCCCGGGCGGCGCCCCCGCGGTCGGGTGGACCTCGCCGCGCTGACGACGACGGCCGTCACCGTGGCGCTGGTGACCCTCCCGCTGCTCGCCGTGGTGGTGCGCTCGCTGCGCGTCGACGAGGCGTGGTCGCTGGCGCGCTACCGCTCGCTGTCCGAGTCCGCGCCCGGGTCGCCGGTGCGGACGTCGGTGCTGGACGCCGCCGCCACCTCGCTGCGCACCGCCACCGACGCCACCCTGCTGTCGGTCGCGCTGGGCGTCGTCGTCGCCGTGCTCGTGACGCGCCCGATCGCCCACCCCGGCCTGCGTCGGGCCGCGCGGGCCTTCGACGGGCTGTTCATGCTCCCGCTGGGGGTCTCGGCGGTCACCATCGGCTTCGGGCTGCTCGTCGCCCTCGACACCCCGCCGCTCGACTTCCGCGGCAGCCCCTGGCTGGTGCCACTGGCCCAGGCTCTCGTGGCGCTGCCGCTCGTGGTCCGTGCGCTCGTGCCCACCTTGCGCGGCGTCGACCAGCGTCAGCGCGAGGCGGCCGCGACGCTCGGCGCCGGTCCGCTGCGGATCCTCCGTGACGTCGACCTGCCGACCGCCTGGCGCTCGCTGCTGGCAGCGGCCGGCTTCGCCTTCGCGGTCTCGCTGGGGGAGTTCGGGGCCACCAGCTTCCTCAGCCGCCCCGACTCCCCGACGCTGTCGGTGCTGATCTACCAGCTCATCGGGCGCCCGGGCGCGGACAGCTTCGGTACGGCGCTCGCCGCGGCCGTCCTGCTGGGCAGCCTGACGGCCGGCGTGCTGCTGGCCGTCGAGCGGCTCCGCGTCGGCCGGCTGGGGGTGTACTGACATGGGCGACGCTGGGCTGGAGGTCCGCGACCTCGACGTCACCCTGGCCGGGACCCCGGTGCTGCGCGAGGTCTCCCTCGACCTCCCGGACGGGGAGGTGCTGGCGGTGCTCGGGCCGTCGGGCTGCGGCAAGTCCACGCTGCTGCGGGCGGTGGCCGGCCTCGAGCGCCTCGACCGCGGCGCCGTCCGCGTCGGCGGCCAGGACGTGACCCGCGTGCCGACGTACCGCCGGGGCTTCGCGCTGATGTTCCAGGACGGCCAGCTCTTCGGTCACCTGACCGTGGCCCAGAACGTCGCCTACCCGCTGCGGCTGCGGCGGGTGGGCCGCCGCGAGCGCGCTGCCCGGGTGCGCGACCTGCTCGAGCTCGTCGGGGTGCCCGGCTTCGGCGACCGTGACCCGGCCACCCTCTCCGGCGGCGAGCGGCAGCGCGTCGCGCTCGCCCGGGCGCTGGCGGTCCGGCCGAGGCTGCTGCTGCTCGACGAGCCGCTCTCGGCCCTCGACCGCGACCTGCGCGAGCGCCTGGCCGTCGACCTGCGCCGGATCCTCACCGCCGCGGGCACGACCGCCCTGCTGGTCACCCACGACCACGACGAGGCCTTCGCGGTCGCCGACCGGATGGCGCTGCTGCGCGCCGGTCGGCTCGTGCAGGACGGCACCCTCGACGAGGTCTGGCGCCATCCGGTGGACGCCGAGGCCGCCCGCTTCCTCGGCTACGCGCGCGTGCTCACCGCGGCTCAGGCCCGCCCGCTCCTCGCCGCCTACGCCGACCGGTCCCACGACGGGCGTGCCCTCGCCCTGCGGCGGTCGGCCCTGCAGGTCGACGAGACCGGGGCGGTGCCGGCGACGGTGGCGACGAGCCGTTCGACGCCGGAGCAGACCCGGCTCGTCGTACGCCTGGAGGACGGGCTCGAGCTCGACGCCGTGGCACCCGCGGGGCGGGCCTGCGCCGCCGGTGAGCAGGTGCGCCTCGCGCTGGACGCGACGCGTGTCGCATCACTCCCGACGCACCCCGAACCCGGCGAGGTGGGACCCGACGTGTCGACGCCCGGCACCTCCGTAGAGTGACCTCCTATGAAGCGACCTGCCTACGGACTCCTCGTGGGCGTCGCGATCCTCACCGGCCTGGTGGCTGTCGTGGCCTCCTGGTCCCTCGACGAGCGACTGCGCGACCCTGACGGGTTCCTCGGTCCTGCTTGGGTGCGGCTGCCGGCGATGGTGGTCGGCGCCTTCCTGGGTGACGTCGTGCCCCGCGCGTTCTGGCGGGCCGGGCGTGAACCGCGCACCGCCTGGCGCCACGCCCGGCAGATCGTGCGCGAGCACTGGACGCGCGAGCGGGTCCAGCTGGTCGTGATCGGGCTGACCAGCTTCTACGTCACCTACGTCAGCTACCGGAACCTGAAGAACTACCTGCCGCGCATCTACGACACGATGCAGGACCCGCTGCTGCACCAGCTCGACCGCTGGCTGTTCTTCGGCAACGAGCCCGCCGTGGTGCTGCACTCGGTCTTCGGGGAGACCTGGGCGGCGCACTTCTTCGCCTTCATCTACCTGCTGTACCTGCCCATCGCCCCGCTGAGCCTGGTGATCTGGCTGGTGTGGTCGCGCAACATCTCCTACGGCTACTGGTACGCCACCGCCAACTGCCTGACGTGGACGCTCGGCACGATCAGCTACTACCTGATCCCGACCATGGGGCCGACGTTCTGGTACCCCTGGCTCTACGAGGGTCTGCAGATCACCGGCGTCACCGAGCTGCAGGACTCGTTGTGGCGCGGTCGGCAGGACGTCCGTTTCCCGCTCAACCCGTTCAGCGACTCGATCCAGAGCGTGGCGGGTTTCGCCTCGCTGCACACCGCGCTGACCCTGGTGATCGCGCTCGTGGCGCACTACACCGTGCGCCACCAGCTGATCCGCTGGTCGGCGTGGATCTTCTTCGGGCTCACCGTGATCTCGACGCTCTACTTCGGCTGGCACTACATCGCCGACGACGTCGGCGGCGTGATCATCGCGGTGCTCGCGGTCTGGTTGGGTGGCATCGCGACAGGGCAGAAGTTCGAGCGCGGGGGGAGATCGGTGCGTCCCACCACCAGCACGTCCGCGGTGCCCGTCGACGAGGACGCCGTATAACCCAGCCCCAGCGCTCACGCAAGGCACAAAGGGGGGAAAAGGTCCTCCCCAGGCCTGTTTGTGACTGGGTCGGTGAGGTACTCTCGTAGCAACGGGGACCCGGGGGGGTCTCCCGCGAGGAGGGGTTCACAGAACACGCGACGCGTCGCTCTCGGCCCTACGGACCAGGTTCAGTATCCCGCCTGCCGTGGCCGCCCTTTCTCTGGCTCTGTCTCAGCCTCCCAATGGGACAGACGCCTTGAGGTCCCGCCCGAGCCTCCCAATCGGGCGGGACCTCTTTCTTTTTGCCATCGGGCGATGCGGACGAATGACACTGGTGTCATTCGTCAAGCCGACACGCCGTGAGGGTTGCGGTTTCTTTGTGATTGTTGGTTCTCTTGGGGCGGTTGAGAACTAGCGTGACGAGAGACCACCGACCGGACCGGAAAGGCGCGCATGCCTGCGACGAGGACGAGCCCTGCCCGTGAGCGCCCGCTCCGGAGCGTTTCGCGCACGGTCGTCGCCGTCCTGTGCCTGACCTGCCTCACGCTGGCCGGCACCCTCGTCCCGGTGGGCTCACCCGTCGGCGCGGCGTACGGCGCGCCTCGCGACCTCCCCCCGGGTACGCCGAGCCGGGCCGACGTCGAGGCCGCCGAGCGGCAGGCCGGCGACGCGGCCGGCGCCGTGGCGGCGACCGAGGCCGAGCTGGCCGCCGCCGACGCCGAGCTCGAGAGCGCCGCCGTCGCAGCCGAGCAGGCCTCCGAGGCGGCCAACGGCGCTCGCTGGCAGCTCGAGCAGGCCTCCGCGGCCCTCAGCGCCGCCCGCCACGACGCGCGCCGTGCCGAGGCCGCGGTCGCGGGCCAGCGCGACGACATCGCCGCCCTGGCCGTGGCCGGCTACGAGGGTGCAGGGGACCTCTCCAGCCTGGACGCCGCCTTCGGGTCACAGGGCCCCGAGGGCGTCATGAGCACACTGCTGACCTACGAGGGTGCGAGCACCTCGCTCGACGCGGAGTACCAGCGCTTCGCGGCCACCAGCGCCCTGGCCACGACCTTCCGCGAGCACGCCGACGACGAGCGGCAGCGTCGAGCCGCCGCCGCAGCCCGGGCCGAGGCGGCCCAGGCCGAGGCGGTCGCGGCGGCCGCCTCCGCGCAGCAGGTCGCCGCGGCGATCGCCGACCGCAAGAGCGCCCTCATCGCCGAGCTCGCCCGCCTGCAGGGCGTCTCGGTGCAGCTCGTCGAAGCACGCCGGGCCGGCGTCGAGGAGGCCCGACGTCAGGCGGCCGCCGCGGCCCAGGAGGCGGCGGCACGCGAGGCAGCCCGTGAGGAACGAGCCGCGGCCGGCCAGGTCCGTCGTGCCCGCCAGGCCCCGGCGTCGCAGGACGCGACCGGGTCGGGCTCGGCCGAGGCGTCCGTGGAGGCACCGGCGGCGGCGGCGGAGCCGGACGGGTCGGGAACGCCCGCCCCCGCCCCGCGCCGGCTCCGGCTCCGGCTGCCTGCGCCTGCTCCTGTCGTCACCGCGCCGCCGAGCTCGACCGGGGCCCAACGCGCGATCTCGTTCGCCCGAGCCCAGGTCGGCGACCCCTACGTGTGGGGTGCCGCCGGTCCGGACTCGTGGGACTGCTCCGGGCTGACGATGGCGGCCTGGGCGGCCGCCGGGCGCAGCCTGCCGCACTACTCCGTGGCGCAGTACACCGAGTCCACCCCGATCGCCGCGAGCCAGCTGCGCCCCGGCGACCTCGTGTTCTGGGGCTCCTCGAGCAGTCCCGGCTCGATCCACCACGTCGCGCTCTACGTCGGCGACGGTCTCATCGCGCACGCGCCGCGCACCGGCCGGGACGTGACGGTGGAGTCGATGTACTACTGGGTCCCGCCGAACTTCTTCGCCCGCGTCTGAGCGACTCCCCGGCAGCGCCTCGGCGGTCCTGCCACCATGGGGACCATGTCGAAGGAGCTCGAGACCCACGTCGACGTCGCCGCGATGACGACCCTGCTGGACGGCCGCTACAAGCAGGTGCGCGACCTGGTGCGGGAGAACCTCGTCCTCCACCGCCAGCTGCTCGACGAGGCGGAGACGCTCGACACCACGGCGTACCGCGAGCGCGTGAAGGACGTCGTCGTCGAGCTCGCCAAGACCGGCCAGACCGGCTACGGCTTCCCCAAGGAGCACGGCGGCGGGGGCGACATCGGCGCCTCGGTGGCGGCCTTCGAGACCAGCGCCATGGGCGACCTGTCGGTGCTCGTCAAGCTCGGCGTCCAGTTCGGGCTCTGGGGCGGCGCGGTGCAGCAGCTGGGGACCGAGCGCCACCACCGCGAGTACCTCGAGGCCACCGCCCGCGGCGAGGTCATGGGCTGCTTCGCGATGACCGAGACCGGCCACGGCTCCAACGTGCAGGCCATCGGGACGACCGCCGTCTTCGACGCCGCCACGGACGAGTTCGTCATCACCACCCCCGACGACGCCTCACGCAAGGACTACATCGGCAACGCCGCGATGCACGCGCACGTCGGTGCGGTCTTCGCCCAGCTCGAGGTGGCGGGCGAGGAGCACGGCGTGCACGCGTTCGTCGTACCCCTGCGCGACGAGGAGGGACGCGTGCTCGACGGCGTCCGCATCGAGGACTGCGGCCCCAAGGTCGGCCTCAACGGCGTCGACAACGGGCGGATCTGGTTCGACCACGTGCGCGTGCCGCGCGAGGCGATGCTCAACAAGTACGCCGACGTCACCGAGGACGGCACGTACGTCTCGCCCATCGACAACCCCGACCGGCGCTTCTTCACCATGCTCGGCACGCTGGTGCAGGGCCGGGTCTGCGTCGGCGGCGGCGCCATCAACGCCGCCAAGGTCGCCCAGGTCATCGCCGTGCGCTACGCGCTGCGGCGCCGGCAGTTCGGCCCGCCGGACGGCGCGAGCGAGACGCTGCTGCTCGACTACGGCCAGCACCAGCGGCGGCTGCTGCCGGCGCTGGCACGCACCTACGCGCTGCACTTCGCCCAGGAGCGCGTCGCCGCCGACCTGCACCGGGTCTTCTCCGACCCCGACAACGCCTCCGAGCGGCTGCGGCGGGCGCTGGAGTCACGCGCCGCGGCCACCAAGGCGCTCGGCACCTGGCACGCGAGCCGGACCATCCAGGAGTGCCGCGAGGCCTGCGGCGGCGCCGGCTACCTGTCGATCAACCGCTTCGACGCGCTGCGCGCCGACACCGACGTGTTCACCACCTTCGAGGGCGACAACACCGTCCTCATGCAGCTGGTGGCCAAGGGTCGGCTGACCGACCTGCGCGACTCGTTCGGCAGGCTCGACCAGATCGGCACCGCGGCGTACGTCGCCGGCATCGCGGTCGAGACCGTCGTGGAGAAGACCTCGATGCGCCAGATCATCGAGAGCCTGCGTGACGCCGTCCCCGGACGCGACCGTGAGGGCGACCCCGACGCCGGGCTGCTCGACCCCGACTACCACCTGTCGATGTTCCGCTGGCGCGAGGACCACCTGACCTCCGGCGTGGCACGCCGGCTCAAGGCGGGCATCGACCGCGGCGGTGACCCGGCCGAGGTGTTCAGCCGGGCGCAGGACCACGTCATCGCCGCGGCGTGGGCCCACAGCGAGCGGCTGGTGCTCGAGGCGTTCCTGACGAAGGTGCGCAACACCCCCGACGGCTCCAACCGGCGCGTGCTCGCGATGCTGGCCGACCTCTACGCCCTGTCGGTCATCGAGGCCGACCGGGCGTGGTTCATGGAGCACGGCCGGCTCTCGTCGGCCCGGTCCAAGGCCGTCATCGCCATGGTCGGCGAGCTCTGCCGACAGGTGCGCCCCCACGCCGCCGACCTCGTCGACGCCTTCGGCGTACCGAACGAGCTGCTGCGCACCGACCTGTTCTGAGGGGGGTGCCGGTTTCACTAGGTACCTAGTGGAACCGGCGCTTCCCGAGCGATGTTTCGCTCGGGAAGCGACAAAGTCACGAGGTACCCAGTGAAACCGACAAGGGGGCAGTCTCAGTGGCCGGGGGTGTCCTGGTGGCGCTTCTGGGACGCGACGACCTCGGCCTCGGCCTCGGTGCGGCCGACCCACTCGGCGCCCTCGACGGACTTGCCGGGCTCGAGGTCCTTGTAGACCTCGAAGAAGTGCTGGATCTCGAGACGGTCGAACTTCGACACGTGGGAGATGTCGCGCAGGTGCTCCAGGCGCGGGTCGGTCGCGGGGACGCAGAGGACCTTGTCGTCACCGCCCGCCTCGTCGGTCATGCGGAACATGCCGATGGCGCGGCACTTGATGAGGCAGCCCGGGAACGTCGGCTCCTGCAGCAGCACCAGCGCGTCGAGCGGGTCGCCGTCGAGGCCGAGGGTGTCCTCGATGAAGCCGTAGTCGGCGGGGTACTGCGTCGAGGTGAACAGGGTGCGGTCCAGTCGGATCCGACCGCTCTCGTGGTCGACCTCGTACTTGTTGCGCTGCCCCTTCGGGATCTCCACCAGGACGTCGAACTCCACTGACAGCCTCCGCTCACACGGCCCGGGTCGGACGACCTGGGCTCTCGTCGTCGGTTAGTCTCGCGCACAATGCCCGGGAGTCACAGTCGAAGGGGGCAACGCGGCCGTGCGACGTGCCCTCATCGCGATCGGTCTCACCGTCGTGATCCTGCTCGGGCTCGTCGTCTGGCGTGCTGAGGACCTCGGCGTGGGTGACCTGGTCGACGACCTCACCGGCGCCTCCGACCCGCCTCCGGCGTCCGAGGGGCCGGCCGCCGTA
This sequence comes from uncultured Actinomycetota bacterium, assembly GCA_963721555.1. Lineage (GTDB taxonomy): Bacteria > Actinomycetota > Actinomycetes > Propionibacteriales > Nocardioidaceae > Marmoricola_A. The sequence continues at coordinate 93,165 of CAVRJU010000012.1, forward strand.
CCGCCCCCTCCCGGCCTCGACCTGCCCCGCCTGCCCGACGCCCAGCCGGTCGCTCGTGAGCGACCCGAGCGCGCCGTCGACCCCCGCGCGGTCCGTCAGAGCCTCGGGCGCCTGACCCGCGACAAGCGGCTCGGCCCCCGCGTCGCGGTCGCCGTCGCCGGCCTCGACGGCCGCCCCGCCTACGAGGAGGGGCCGCGGGTGGTGACGCCGGCGAGCCTGCTCAAGACGGCCACCAGCCTCGCCGCCCTCGAGCTCCTCGGTCCCGACCAGCGCTTCACCACGTCCGTCGTACGCCGCGGCGGCACCCTCACGCTCGTCGGTGGGGGCGACCCCCTGCTCACCGGTGCGCCGGACCCCGACGCCGTGCCGCGCGAGGCCGACCTGACCACGCTCGCCCGGCAGACGGCCCAGGCGCTGCGCGCCGAGAAGCGTCGGGGACCGGCCCGGGTGACGCTGCGCTACGACGACTCGCTCTTCAGCGGACCCGCCGTCTCACCCGACTGGGAGAACGACTACATCCGCGACAACGTGGTCAGCCCGATCACCGCCCTGTGGGTCGACCAGGGCAGGGAGTACCCCGGGGCGTTCTCCCGCTCGGCCGACCCGTCGAGGGCCGCGGCGCTGCGATTCGCCCAGGCCCTGCGTGCCGCCGGCACCAAGGTCGTCGGGCCCCCCCGACCCGGCGCCGCCCCGGACGTCGACCCGGTCGCCTCGGTCGCCAGCGCCCCGCTCGTCGAGATCGTCCAGCACGTGCTGGAGGCCAGCGACAACGAGGGTGCCGAGGTGCTGCTGCGCCACGCCGGGCTGGCGGCCGGCGGGGGTGGACGTGGGGGCTCCTTCGCGGCCGGGGCCCGGGCGGTCTCCTCGACGCTGACCGACCTCGGCGTACCCCTCCGCGCGGCGCGGGTCCTCGACGGCAGCGGGCTGGCGCGCGGCAACCGGATGGCCGTCTCCTCCCTGCTCGACGTGCTGGCCACCGCGTTGGAGCCCAAGCGGCCGCTGCTCGCAGGTGTCGCGGAGGGACTCCCGGTGGCCGGCTTCACCGGCTCGCTGGCCAGCGGCCGCTTCGAGGTCGACTCCGAGGACGGGCTGGGCTGGGTGCGGGCCAAGACCGGCACCCTGACCGGCGTGCACGGGCTGGCCGGCAGCGTCACCGGGCGCGACGGCACCCCCATGCTCTTCGTCGCCGTCGTCGACCGGGTCAAGGTCCGCAACGCCCTCCAGGCCCGCGCGCGGCTCGACCAGATCGCCTCGGCGCTGGCCGCCTGCCGCTGCGCCGTCCGCTGACGCCCCCATCACCCCTTGCGTCGGGGACGTCGGTTTCCCACGGTATGCAGGCAAACTGGCACTCCCCACGGTTCGGGGGCCATGGGAAGTGCCAGCACGGCTGCATACCGTGGGAAACCGGCAGCAGTTCGGCCGCCGTCCGTAGAGTCGGGGCCATGAGTGCGCAGATGATCGACTGGGACCTCGCCGTCGCCGCCGCCACCCGGCTGGCCGGGCCGGGGCCGGTCGTCACCCGGACCGAGGCCGACGACGCCGTGGCCGAGCTGCGCGCCGGCGCCGAGCGCTCCACCCCGCTGGTGCGCGAGTTCACGGGCCTGGTCGCCGAGGCCGGCACGGCGCCGGTGCTCGTGGTCGACCGGGCGGGCTGGATCCAGGCCAACGCCGAGGCGTTCGACCACCTCATCAGCCCGGTCGTGGCCAAGCTGCAGGAGCGCCGCGGCATCGAGCCGGGCGGTCTCACCGCCGCCGTCGGCTCCCGCGTCACCGGCCTCGAGGTCGGCGGGCTTCTCGGCTTCCTCGCCGGGAAGGTGCTCGGACAGTTCGACCCGTTCACCACCGAGGGCCTCGGTCGGCTGCTCCTGGTCGCGCCCAACATCGTCCACGCCGAGCGCGAGCTCGACGTCGACACCGCCGACTTCCGGCTGTGGGTGTGCCTGCACGAGGAGACCCACCGGGTGCAGTTCACCGCCGTCCCCTGGCTGCGCGACCACCTCCAGTCCGAGATCGACCGGCTGGTCGACGACGTCGACGTCGACCCGTCCCGGATGGCCGCCATGCTCGGTGACGCCGTCAGGCGCACGGGCGAGATCGTGCGCGGCACCGGCGGTCCCGGCACCGGCAGCCTGCTCGACGTGTTCGCCACCCCGGCCCAGCGCGAGGTCGTCGACCGCGTCACCGCCGTGATGTCGCTGCTCGAGGGTCACGCCGACGTGGTCATGGACGACGTCGGCCCGGAGGTCATCGGCTCGGTCGCGCTGATCCGCGAGCGCTTCAACCGCCGCCGCAAGGGCGCGTCGTCGATGGACCGGCTGATCCGCCGCCTCCTCGGGCTCGACGCGAAGATGGCGCAGTACCGCGACGGTGCCCGCTTCGTGCGCGCCGTCCTCGACGACGTCGGCATGGACGGGCTCAACAAGGTCTGGGTCGAGCCGGCCAACCTGCCCTCGATGGCCGAGATCTCCGAGCCGGGCGCCTGGGTGCGCCGCGTCCACGGCTGAGATCCCGCACCGCCGAGCCGCCCGACACACCCGTGGGTCCCGATCCAGCCGTCGCCGCCGTCCGGCTCGCCGTACGCCGTGCCCTGCCGGTCCTGACCGGCGACGACGGGGTCCGCTGGATCCCCGACGTACGCCGACCTGGGGCCGTGCTGGTCGCCTGCTCCGGCGGCGCCGACTCGTTGGCGCTGCTGGCCGCCACCGTCTTCGAGGTCCGCAAGGTCGACGGGGTCCGCGTCGTCGGCGCCGTGGTCGACCACGCGCTGCAGGAGGGGTCGGCGGAGCACACCGCCCGGGTCGTGGCGCAGATGGCTGAGCTCGGCGTCGACGAGACCGCGTCGATCCGGGTGAGCGTCGACCCGGGGCCGGGCGGCGTCGAGGCCGGCGCCCGGGAGGCGCGCTACGCCGCGCTGACGCGGCTGGCCCAGCACTTCGGCGCCGACCGGGTCCTGCTCGGCCACACGCTCGACGACCAGGCCGAGACGGTGCTGCTCGGCCTGACCCAGGGCTCCGGGCCACGCTCGCTGCAGGGCATGCGACGCGAGATCAAGGACCGGGGAGGGCCCCTGCTGCAGCGCCCGATGCTCGAGCTGACGCGCGCGCAGACCGAGGCCGCCTGCCGTGCCGAGGGGATCGTGTGGTGGGAGGACCCGCACAACCGTGACCAGCGCTTCCTCCGCTCCCGCGTGCGCCACGTCGTGATGCCGCTGCTCGAGGCCGAGCTGGGACCCGGGGTCGCCGCGGCGCTCGCGCGCACCGCGCCGATGGTGCGCGACGACCTCGCGGCCCTCGACGCGATCGCCGAGTCCGAGCTCGACCGTCTCGACCTGGCCACCGGTGTGGAGGTCGCCGACCTCGAGGCCCTCGAGCACGTGGTGCTCAGCCGGGTGCTGCGCCTGGCCGCCCTGGCCGCCGGCAGCCCGCCGCGCGAGCTGACCCACGGCCACGTCACCGCGCTGGCGGAGATGGTCTGGCGCCGCCGCGGGGAGCCGCGCGACCTCGACCTGCCCGGCCACGTGCGCGCCGTACGCCGCGACGACGTGCTGCGCCTGGAGGGACCCCGTTCCCGGGACGGGTCCCGGGGTGGTCCCGAGGGGCAGGGACGCCCGGACGACGCCGGAACCGGTGTGGCAGGCTGATCCCTTCCGACGCCCGCTGCAACGCCCGGAAGGCACCTCGTGGACGCACAGCACGTGCAGGACGACCTCGTCGACGTCCTCTTCAGCGAAGAGGACATCCAGAAGCGGCTCGACGAGCTGGCCCGCGAGGTGGAGCGCGACTACGCGGGGGAGGACCTCCTGCTGGTCGGCGTCCTCAAGGGCGCGGTGATGGTGATGGCCGACCTGGCCCGGGCGTTCGAGCGGCACGTCGAGATGGACTGGATGGCGGTCTCGTCCTACGGCTCGGGCACCAAGTCGTCCGGCGTGGTGCGCATCCTCAAGGACCTCGACACCGACATCAGCGGGCGCCACGTGCTCATCGTCGAGGACATCATCGACACCGGCCTGACCCTGTCGTGGCTGGTGTCGAACCTGAAGTCGCGCAACCCCGCCTCCGTGGAGATCTGCACGCTGCTGCGCAAGCCCGACGCCCTGCAGATGCCGGTGGAGGTCCGCTACGTCGGCCACGACATCCCGGACGCGTTCGTCGTCGGCTACGGCCTCGACTTCGACGAGCGCTACCGCAACCTGCGGTGCATCGGGACCCTCGCCCCGAAGGTCTACAGCTGAGCCCGCTCGGGCTCGCTCCTCGGGCCGGTGGAGGGGCTCGTCCCACCCGTCAACGGCGTTGCCGCTGCTGTGTAGGGTCACTGAAGTGAAGCGTTTTCTCCGGACCCCGTGGTTCTGGATCATGGTCGCCGTCGTCGGCGTGCTCGTCGTCCTGCAGTTCGCCGCGCCCAACGGCGGGTACGACGAGGTCGAGACCTCCGAGCTGGCGGAGCACATCGCCGCCGGAGACGTCAAGGAGATCACCTTCCGCGACCAGGACCAGGAGATCAAGGCCACCCTGGACGACGACAGCAAGGTCATCACGCACTACATCGACGGCCAGCAGGAGACGCTTCTCGAGGCGACCCGCGAGCAGTTCGGCGCCGGCCAGATCGAGTCCTACGACTCCGAGAACCCGACGCCCAGCATCCTCGGGTCGCTGCTGACCTTCATGCTGCCCATCATCATCCTCGTGCTGGTCTTCCTGTGGCTGATGAACAACGCCCAGGGCGGTGGCGGCCGGGTCATGCAGTTCGGCAAGTCCAAGGCCAAGCTGATCAGCAAGGACATGCCGAAGTCGACGTTCTCCGACGTGGCCGGTTGCGAGGAGGCCATCGAGGAGCTCGGCGAGATCAAGGAGTTCCTCCAGGAGCCGGCCAAGTTCCAGGCCGTGGGCGCCAAGATCCCCAAGGGCGTGCTGCTCTACGGCCAGCCCGGCACCGGCAAGACGCTGCTGGCGCGCGCCGTGGCCGGCGAGGCCGGCGTGCCGTTCTACTCCATCTCGGGGTCCGACTTCGTCGAGATGTTCGTCGGCGTCGGCGCCTCCCGGGTGCGCGACCTGTTCGAGCAGGCCAAGGAGAACGCCCCCGCCATCGTCTTCATCGACGAGATCGACGCCGTGGGTCGCCACCGCGGCGCCGGCATGGGCGGTGGTCACGACGAGCGCGAGCAGACGCTGAACCAGCTCCTCGTCGAGATGGACGGCTTCGACGTGCGCGGCGGGGTCATCCTGATCGCAGCCACGAACCGTCCCGACATCCTCGACCCGGCGCTGCTGCGCCCCGGTCGCTTCGACCGCCAGATCGCCGTCGACGCCCCCGACCTCTCCGGTCGCCACCAGATCCTCCAGGTCCACGCCCGCGGCAAGCCCATGGGTCCCCACATCGACCTGATGTCGGTGGCTCGTCGTACGCCCGGGTTCACCGGCGCCGACCTCGCCAACGTGCTCAACGAGGCCGCGCTGCTCACCGCGCGCGGCAACCGCAAGATGATCGAGCCCGCCGACCTCGACGAGGCGATCGACCGTGTCATCGCCGGGCCGCAGCGGCGCACGCGCCTGATGAGCGAGAAGGAGAAGCTCATCACGGCCTACCACGAGGGCGGCCACGCGCTGGTGGCGGCGGCGCTGCCCGGCACCGACCCGGTCCACAAGGTCACGATCCTGCCGCGCGGGCGGGCGCTGGGCTACACGATGGTGCTGCCCGACGAGGACAAGTACTCCCAGACCCGCTCGGAGATGCTCGACAAGCTCGCCTACATGCTCGGCGGCCGCGCCGCCGAGGAGATGGTCTTCCACGACCCGACCACCGGCGCCGGCAACGACATCGAGAAGGCGACCGCGCTGGCGCGGGCCATGGTGACGCAGTACGGCATGACCGAGCGGCTCGGCGCCATCAAGCTCGGTGAGAACAGCGGCGAGCCCTTCATGGGTCGCGACTTCGGCCACACCCGCGACTACTCCGAGGACGTCGCGGCGGTGGTCGACGAGGAGACCAAGAAGTTCCTCACGACCGCGCACCAGGAGGCCTTCGACATCCTGGTGGAGAACCGTGACGTGCTGGACCACCTGGTCACGGAGCTGCTGGAGAAGGAGACGCTCGACAAGGAGCAGATCCGCGTGATCTTCGAGGCGCTGCGCCGCCGGCCGATCCGTCCGAAGTGGACCGGGTCGCCCCACCGCGAGCCCTCCGACATCCCGCCCGTGCAGGTGCCGGCGTCGGCCGCCAACGGCCTCAAGCCCGAGGAGCCCACGGGCGCCACGATCATCACCCCGCCCGGGTCCGGTGGCGACATCCACGGCACACCGCCGGTCGGCCGCTCGGGCGAGCCCGGCACCCCGTGACGCTCGACCCGATCACGACCCCGTCGTACGCCGACGTGCCCGACTTCGACCACGAGCGCGCCGCCGCCGCGGTGCGCGAGCTGCTCGCCGCCATGGGGGAGGACCCCGACCGCGAGGGTCTGCGCGACACCCCGGCGCGGGTGGCGCGGGCCTACGAGGAGATGTCGCGCGGCATCCGGCAGCGCCCCGAGGACGTGCTGACCACGACCTTCAACCTGGGCCACGACGAGATGGTGCTGGTGCGCGACATCGAGCTGTGGTCGATGTGCGAGCACCACCTGGTGCCGTTCACCGGCGTGGCGCACGTCGGCTACATCCCCGACGACAACGGCCGCATCACCGGGTTGTCGAAGCTGGCCCGCACCGTCGACGTCTTCTCCCGGCGCCCGCAGGTCCAGGAGCGGCTGACGACCCAGATCGCCGACGCGATGATGGACATCCTGCTGGCCAAGGGAGCGATCGTCGTCATCGAGGCCGAGCACCTCTGCATGACGATGCGCGGGGTCAAGAAGCCCGGCGCCAAGACCATCACCTCCGCCATCCGCGGCGTCATGCACAACGCCGCCACGCGGTCCGAGGCGATGAGCCTCATCATGCACGGCACCCGCTGACCCTTCCCTCCGCAGGACCCCTCGCGGGGAGGGGGTGGGCGGCTAGGGTTCTGCGGTGGCGGCAGACGGGCGGGCGAGCGTGGCGGGGCTGCCTGCGCGGCTGAGCGACGTCGGGCGCTGCCTGGTCATGGGCATCCTCAACGTCACCCCGGACTCGTTCTCCGACGGCGGCCTGTACGACGACCCGGCCGCCGGTGTCGCGCGGGGCCGCGCCCTGCACGCCGCGGGCGCCGACCTCGTCGACGTCGGAGGCGAGTCGACCCGTCCGGGAGCACGCCGCCCCTCGCAGGACGAGGAGCTCGCCCGGGTCCTGCCGGTGGTCGCCGGCCTTGCCGAGCAGGGTGTCGCGACCTCGGTCGACACCATGCGCGCCGAGGTCGCCCGCCAGGCGGTCGCGGCCGGCGCGGCCCTGGTCAACGACGTCTCCGGCGGCCTGGCCGACCCCGCGATGTACGCCACCGTCGCCGACCTCGACGTGCCCTACGTGCTCATGCACTGGCGCGCGCACTCCGCGACCATGCAGCAGCACGCGACGTACGACGACGTGGTCGCTGACGTGACCGCCGAGCTGTCCGAGCGCCTGGACGCCGCCGCGGCCGCGGGGCTCGACCCGGCCCGGGTCGCGCTCGACCCCGGCATCGGCTTCTCCAAGGACACCGACCAGAACTGGCAGCTGCTGGCCCGGCTCGACGCCCTGCAGGCGCTGGGCCGCCCGGTGCTGGTCGGGGCCAGCCGCAAGCGCTTCCTCGGCGAGCTGCTGGCCGAGGGCACGACCTTGCGTCCCCCGCGCGAGCGGGACGACGCCTCCAACGCCGCCGCGGTGCTCGCCGCCGCCTCCGGCGCCTGGTGCGTGCGGACCCACGAGGTCGCGGCCGTCGCGGACGCCGTGCGGGTGGTCGCCCGCTGGAAGGAGGCGAGGTGACTCCCGAGCAGGAGGAGGTCGCGGCGGCCAACGAGGCCTTCTACGCCGCGGTGGAGCGCGGAGACCTCGACGCCCTCACCGCGGTCTGGTGCACCGAGGAGACGGCCGTGTGCGTGCACCCCGGCGCCGCCCCGATCCACGGCACCCGCAACGTGCTGCGCAGCTGGGCGCTGATCATGGCCAACACCGACTACATCCAGTTCTTCCTCACCGACGTCGCCGTCAGCGTCAACGGCGACGTCGCGACCGTCACCTGCCGCGAGAACATCCTGACCGCGGCCGACAACGGTCCGCAGGGGTTCAACGGAGGCCTGGCCGAGGCGCTGAACGTGTTCGTCCGGCGTCCCGAGGGCTGGCGCCTGTGGGTCCACCAGGCGGCGCCGGTAGTCTCGGAGGCCGGATGACCACGACACCGCACACCCTGACCCCACCCTCGGACCGCCTCCGGGTCCGCGGCATCGAGGTGTTCGCCCACCACGGCGTCCTGGACCACGAGCGGCGTGAGGGGCAGATCTTCCTCATCGACCTCGACCTCGAGGTCGACACCACCGAGGCGGCCGCCACCGACGACCTGACCCGCACGGTCGACTACGGGTCCCTCGTCACCGACGTCGTGACCGCCGTGCAGACCGACCCGGTGGACCTCATCGAGACCGTTGCGGAGCGGGTCGCCGGCGTGTGCTTGGCTCGTGAGCGTGTGCGGTCGGTGGACGTGACCGTGCACAAGCCCGACGCACCCATCCCGGCGACCTTCGCGGACGTCGAACTGACCATCAACCGGAGGCGTGGATGAGCGAGACCCCCAACCCCAACTACGTGGACTCGGACACGTTGACCGGCGAGATGCGACCGATCCGCCGCTGCGTGATCTCGCTGGGATCCAACCTGGGCGACCGGCTCTCCAAGCTCCAGGGCGCGGTCGACACGCTCTCCGACACCCCCGAGGTGTGGCTCACCGCGGTCTCGAGCGTCTACGAGACGACTCCGGTCGACGCCCCCGAGGGCTCCGAGCCCTTTCTCAACGCGATCGTCCTGTTCGACACGACGCTGCCGGCGCACACGCTGCTGGACCGTGCCCACGCGGTCGAGGACGCCTTCGGCCGCGAGCGCGACGGGGTCCCGAACTCCCCGCGCACGCTGGACGTCGACCTCATCGTGGTGGGCGAGCGTCGCGCCGACGACGACGACCTGAAGCTGCCGCACCCGCGAGCGCACGAGCGGGGCTTCGTGCTGGTGCCCTGGGCCGAGATCGAGCCCGACGCCGAGATCCCCGGCGTGGGTCCGGTCGCCGAGCTGGCGGAGAAGGTCGGCTCGGCCGGCCTGCTGCTGCGCGACGACCTCGTCCTCGAGACGTCCTGAGCACGCCCGACCCCGACGGGCCCCCGCGGCTCGGGCTCACCGACCCCCGCAGCCTCATGGCGCTGGGCACGGTCGGGCTGGTGCTGGGCTGGTCGGTCCGAGCCGTCGCCACCCGCCTCGACGTCACGGTGCCGACGGTCACCTGGCTCCAGGTCGTCGGCCTGGCCGTCGGCGCCGGCATCGTCGCCCTGACCGCGCGGCACACCCGGCGCGCCGTACGTCGTCGCAGCGGCGACCTGCGTGCGCACGAGGCGGTCAACCGGCTCGTGCTGGGCAAGGCGTGCGCGCTGGTGGGTGCGCTGGTCGCCGGAGGGTACGTCGGAGCGGCGATCAGCTGGGTCGGCGCGCTGTCCGAGCGGGCCGAGGAGAACGTCGTCCGGTCGGCCGTCGCCGCCCTCGCGGGGGCCGCGCTCATGGTGGCGGGCCTCCTGCTGGAGCGTGCGTGTCGGACCGGGGAGGAGCCGCCGCCGTCCTAGAGTCGGCCCATGGGTCGTACTCCTGCCGCTCGTCGTCGTCAGCGCAGCGTGCGGGTGGCGTTCGCCGCCGGCGTGCTGCTCCTCTCCACCGCGGCCGCCGTGGCGGCCGTCGTCCTGGCCGATCCGGTCGGCCTCACCGCGGCCGTGGCGTTCTCGGTGGTGTGCGGCTGGGCCGCGCTGCGTGTCCTGGTCGTCGAGCTGCGCCAGCAACGGCGCGCCCACGCCCAGGAGCGCTCACGCCTCTCGCAGGACTTCCACGCGGAGATCGCCGAGCAGTCGGCACGGCGTCGGGCCGCGCTCGCCGGGTCCGCCCGTGAGGTGGAGCGCACCCGGCTGGCCGAGCGGGCCACGGCCGAGCTGGAGGCGACGCTGAGGCTCTCGGAGGCCCGCGCGCACCACGCCGAGCACCGGGCGCGGCTGGCGAGCGCCCGGGCCGACTCCGCGCAGCGCCGCGTGCACGACCTCGAGGTGTCGTTGGCCGTCCGCAGCGCCGAGGACGCCGACGAGCCGGCCTCCTGGGACGCCGGGCACGACGGCTGGGAGGTCGACACGGTCGTCGATCTCCTCAGCTGGTCGGCCGGCAGCGCCGGCTCGGCGGGGCCGATCGACGGTCCGCAGCAGCGGCAGGCGCTCTAGACCGCCCGCACCTTCCTCCTCCCGACAGCCCGGCTCCGGCCGGGCTGTCGGCTTTTTCTGGCGATCGCTCTTGCCTCGGGTGACCCCCGTCACTTAGGTTCGTGCACATCGGTTCATGCATGACGCACATATGTGCACAACCCAGGAGTACGGATGCCCCTCTCGCCCCTTCTCGACGTCGACCGCGGCCGCGCCGCACTGCGCACCATGTGGCAGATCCGCCGCTTCGAGGAGGCCGTCGACGACCTCTTCGCCCGCGGACTCATGCACGGCACCATGCACCTCTCCATCGGCCAGGAGGCCTCCGCCACCGGCGTCTGCCTGGCGCTCACCGACGGTGACGCGATCACCTCGACCCACCGTGGCCACGGGCACTGCATCGCCCAGGGCGCCGACCTGGTGCGGATGATGGCCGAGCTGCTCGCCAAGGAGACCGGCTACTGCCGCGGTCGCGGCGGATCCATGCACATCGCGGACGTCGCCACCGGCAACCTCGGCGCCAACGGCATCGTCGCCGGCGGCATCCCGATCGCGGCCGGGGCGGCGCTGGCCTACCAGATGCGTGGCGAGGACCACGTCGTCGCGTGCTTCTTCGGCGACGGCGCGGCCAACGAGGGCGCGTTCCACGAGGCGGTCAACCTGGCGGCCATCTGGAAGCTCCCCGTGCTCTTCGTGTGCGAGAACAACAAGTACGGGATGTCCTTCTCCACCGAGAAGTCGATGGCGATCGACACCGTCGCCGAGCGCGCCAAGGGCTACGGCATCCCTGGGGTCACCGTCGACGGCAACGACCTCGAGGCCGTCCACGAGGCCGCGGCAGCGGCCGTCGCCCGGGCACGCGCCGGTGAGGGTCCCACGTTGCTGGAGAACGTGACGTACCGCTGGAAGGGCCACAGCAAGTCGGACAAGAACCTCTACCGCACCAAGGAGGAGATCACCGAGTGGCGGGGCAAGGACCCGATCGTCCGCTTCGAGGAGCGCCTCCGCTCGGAGGGTGTCCTGTCCGAGGACGACATCGCTGCGGTGCGGGCCCAGGCGCTCGAGGACGTGCGCAACGCCGTCCGCGAGGCCAACTCCGCTCCCGACGCCGACCCGACCGACCTCCTCGACGCCGTCTTCGCGTCGGCCTGATCCCGAGAGGACCAGCAGCCATGAGCAGCACCACCAGCACCCGCACGATCACCTACTCCGAGGCCATCCGTGAGGGCATCGGCCAGGCCATGGAGGCCGACGAGAGCGTCTTCATGCTCGGCGAGGACATCGGGGTCTACGGCGGCGCCTTCGGTGTCAGCGGCGACCTCTACCACCGCTTCGGACCGGAGCGGATCCGGGACACCCCGATCTCCGAGCTCGGCATCGTGGGCGCGGCCGTCGGCGCCGCGCTGGCCGGCATGCGCCCGATCGTCGAGATCCAGTTCTCCGACTTCACCAACCAGGCGATGGACCAGATCGTCAACCAGGCGGCGAAGATCCACTTCATGCTCGGCGGTGCGGCGACCGTGCCGATGGTGCTCCGGGCTCCGTTGGGCTCGGGCACGGGCGCGGCCGCCCAGCACTCGCAGAGCCTCGAGGCGTGGTTCGCCCACGTGCCGGGCCTCAAGGTCGTCATGCCGGCCACCGCCGAGGACGCCAAGGGCCTGCTGCTGTCGGCCATCGACGACCCGAACCCGGTCATCGTGCTCGAGCACAAGCTGCTCTACCGCACCTCCGGCCCGGTCCCCGAGGAGGCCGTGCGCATCCCGCTCGGCAAGACCGCGGTACGCCGTACCGGCGCGGACCTGTCGATCGTGGCCACCGGGGTGATGGTCTCCCGCGCGCTCGAGGCCGCCGAGACGCTGGCCGCCGAGGGCATCGAGGTGTCGGTCATCGACCCGCGCACGCTCTCGCCGCTCGACGACGCACCCGATCCTCGCCGACGTCGCCCGCACGGGGCGTGCCCTGCTGGTGCAGGAGGCTCCCGGTCACGTCGGGTTCATGGCCGAGATCGCGGCCCGGATCTCGGAGTCCCCGACCCTCTACCGGCTGCTGGCACCGATCAAGCGGCTGAGCGGGCTCAACGCCCCGATCCCCTACGCCCCGCAGCTCGAGACGGCCTCCGTGCCGCAGGTCGACGACATCGTCGAGGCGGCCCTGACGATCATGAAGGAGTCCTGATGGCGCGCCTGGCGATCCGCATGCCCAAGATGTCGATGACCATGACCGAGGGCGAGGTGTCCCAGTGGTCCGCGAAGGTCGGCGACACCGTCACCGAGGGTGACGTGGTCTGCGAGGTGATGACCGACAAGGTCGACATGGAGGTCGAGTCCACCGTGTCGGGCGTGCTCGCCGAGATCGTCGTCGAGTCCGGCATGGTCGACGTCGGTGCCGTCATCGGCTGGGTCGAGGGCGAGGACACCGGGGGAGGGTTCGGCGACCTGCTGAGCGAGCCCGAGCCGACGCCCGAGCCGACGCCCGAGCCGACGCCCGAGCCGACGCCCGAGGTGGATCCCCCGGCCGTGCTCGAGACCGTGTCGCCCGCGGACGACGAGCCGCGAGCGGAGGTCGCGCCGGCGCACGAGTCGCCCGTCGACGTCCTGCCGCAGGAGCCGCAGCCGAGCCAGCCGGCCCAGCCGCAGGACCTCGCCGGGTCCTCGGCGCCGCGGCAGACCGAGCGCCAGGACGCCTCCGAGGTCCGCTCCGAGACGTCCGGTCCGGTCGCGGCGGTCCCTCGGGCCCGAGGCCTGGCGACCGAGCGCGGGGTGGACCTGGGCCAGGTGACGGGCACCGGCCCCGAGGGCTTGATCCGCGTCCGCGACGTGGAGGCCTACCTGTCCGGTCCGGCGCACCCTGGTTCCGAGACCCCGGCCTCCGAGACCCCGGCAGCCGCTCCCGCGCTCCCCGACCCGCCGCCGGTGACCGTGGTCGCCCCGGCAGGGGGAGCGGGGGCGGCGCGGACCGCGGAGAGGCCCGGCAAGTCGCAGGCCGACCGCAAGGCCGCCGTGCGGTCGGTGGTGGCGCGCACCATGACGCCGAGTGCCGCGATCCCGCAGTTCACCGTGTGGCGCGAGATCGAGCTCGACGCCGCGAACACCCAGCGCCGAGGGGTGTCGTGGACCACGGTGCTGCTCCGGGCGTACGCCGCTGCGTTGCGCGACGTGCCCGACCTGCTGTGCCGCTGGGAGGGCGATCGGGCGACCGACGCGGGCGCGCCGGCCGTGGCCCTCGCGGTCGCCACCGAGCGGGGCCTGCTGGTCCCGATCTTCCGGGAGCCCGACCGCACCGCGGCCCCGGCGCTGGATGCGGAGATCCGGGCGGTGGTGCGCTCCGCGCACGGCGGCAAGCTGGACCGCGACTACCTCGGCGTGGCCAACGGGTCGGTGTCGAACCTCGGTGGCCAGGGCGTGGACCGCTTCCAGGCCCTGCTGACGCCGCCGCAGGCCAGCGTGCTGAGCCTCGGGAGCATCCGGCAGCGACCGGTGGCCGTGCCGGGCGGCGTCGGGCTGGCGCTGACCGTCCAGGCCGGCCTCACGGTGGACCACCGGGTCGCCGACGGGGCGCACGCCGCCACGCTGCTCGCCCGCCTCGCCGAGCGCCTCGGAGCCGGCGCCTGACCTCCTCGCGGGGCGCGCATCGCGCGCCCCGCGAGGGTCCGGGACCACCGCGGACCAGATCGGGCCCTCCAGCCCCTTGACGTGACCCCGGTCACATCTCTATACCTGTACTGAACATACGTGACGACCTAGACGCACAGAGGTGACAATGCCCACGCCACGCGACCCCGCGACGCTGATGGCTGCGGCACGCCTCTACTACCTCCAGGGCCGCTCGCAGGCCGAGGTGGCCACCACCCTGGGCACCAGCCGGTCCAACGTCTCCCGCATGCTCAGCGAGGCGCTGAAGCAGGGCATCGTCGAGATCCGCATCCACGACCCTGCCGGTCGCGAGCACCAGCTCGAGGAGCGGGTCCGTGAGACGTTCGGGCTCCGCGAGGTGCGCGTGGCCCACGTCGGCAACGTCGCCGCCACGAGCCTCGAGGAGCAGGTCGGCACCCAGGCCGCCCGGCTGCTGGTCGAGAACCTCACCGACGGCATGACGGTGGCGCTGTCCTGGGGTCACGCGCTGCAGTCGATGGTCTACGCCACCACCGCCCAGCACGAGCACCACCGCATCAACCTGGTGCAGCTGGTCGGCGGGCTGTCCTCGATCAGCAACGAGATCAGCGGCCAGGAGCTGGTGCGCGAGCTGGCGGTCCGCATCGGCGCCGAGTACCGCTTCCTGCACGCCCCGGCGGTGCTCGAGTCGGCGCTGTCGCGTGACGCGCTCATGGCCGAGTCCTCGATCGCCACGGCGCTCGCCTCCGCCGCCGAGGCGGACATCGCCTTCGTCGGCATCGGTGCCCCGACGGCCGGGTCCAGCTCGGCGATCCTGGAGTCGCTCAAGCTCAGCGCCGACGACGAGCGGGCGTTCTGGGACGCCGGTCCCGTCGGCGACATCGCGGCCCGCTACTACGACGCCGAGGGCCGCCAGATCCGAGGTGCGGTCGACGACCGGGTGCTCGCCATCAGCCTCGACGAGCTCGCGCGCATCCCGCACGTCGTCGGGGTCGCGCAGGGCCGCGCGAAGTCCCGCGGCGTGCTCGGCGCGATCCGCGGCCACCACATCGACTCCCTCGTCTGTGACGAGGTGCTTGCCCGCAACCTGCTGGCCGCCGCCCGCGCGGGGACCACCGATCCCGCCGTCCCCACCCGCACCCCCACCGACGTCGTCCCCGACACGAAAGGTGCCTGACATGCACACCACCGCCCTGGTCCTCCTCGGAGCCGTCGTGGCCGGCTGGATGGTCCAGCTCTACGTCTCCTACCGACAGGCGACCGCCTTCAACGCCGACGTCCGCGCGCTGCGCTCGCGGGGCACCGTCACGGTCGGCTCCGGCGGACGTCGCTACCGCGGCGGCCGAGCCTTCGTCGCCCTGGCCGTCGACGAGCGCGGCGTCGTCGCGGACGCCCTCTGCCTCAGCGGGATGACCACCTTCGCCCGCGGCAAGGCCCTCCCGGGCGTCCTGGGCGTCAAGGTCAGCCGACTGCGCGGCGACGCGGAGGTGCCGGGTCTCACCCCGGCGCAGCGTGACGCCGCCCGCGAGGCCGCGACCCTGCTGGGCCAGGCACGTCGCGGCACCCCCACCGATCTCGGGAGAACCGTCCCCGGAGCGCTCGCAGCGCGCCGGCGGCTGAGCACGACACCGCGCGCCGTCGAGGGGTCACAGCCCACGAGGACGCGCGGCGCTCATCGAGCGGGACCCTCCCGCTCCGCACCAACCGCGATGCCGGTCCAGCATCACAAGGAACTGGTCGTCACAGACGGCCGACTCGACAGGAGCAACCATGTCACTGGTCCATCTGGTCTCGAGCGCCGTGAGCGCCTCGGAGACCCCGACGGTCGACGAGCCGACCGGCTTCTTCGGCGCCCTCGCCGACGGTGCCGACGCGTTCATCGGCGTCTTCCAGGCCGGCGGTGAGACGTTCGTCGCCCTGGTCACCGGCATCATCCCGACCCTCATCGTGCTGCTGACCGGTGTGAACGCCCTCATCCGGATGATCGGTCCGGAGAAGATCGACAAGATCGGCGAGATGGCGGCCAGGCCCGGCATCCAGTACTACCCGGTCCGCTACCTGCTGCTGCCGCTGCTCTCGGTCTTCTTCCTGACCAACCCGATGGCCTACACCATGGGCCGGTTCCTGCCGGAGCGCTACAAGCCGGCTTTCTACGACTCCGCGGTCAGCTTCGTGCACCCCATCACGGGCATCTTCCCGCACGCCAACGCCGGCGAGCTGTTCGTCTACCTCGGCATCGCGGCCGGCATCACGACCCTCGGCCTGAGCACCGGCGACCTCGCGATCCGCTTCCTGCTCGTCGGCCTCGTCGTGATCCTCATCCGCGGCATCGTCACCGAGCTCATCACCGCGCGGATGCTCGCGCGCCGTACCACTGACCAGGAGGTGGCCGCATGAGCGCCACGAGCACGACCCCCAAGTCCGGCGGAGCCATGGGCGGCTTCAACAAGGTCCTCGTGACCGTCGGCAAGAGCGTCGGCGGCGTCGTCGGCACCCTCTACCAGGCCGGTCGCGACACCATCGACACGGTGATCCGCAACATCCTGCCCTTCATCGCCTTCATCGCCCTGCTGATCGGCATCATCACCGAGACCGGCATCGGCGACGCGCTCGCGAACCTGATCACACCGCTGGCCAGCAACCTGCTCGGCCTGCTCGCCATCAGCGTCTTCTGCGCCATCCCGGTCCTCTCGCCGGTCCTCGGCCCCGGCGCCGTCATCGCGCAGGTCGTCGGCGTGCTGCTGGGCACCCGGATCGGCGAGGGCGACATCCCTCCGCAGTACGCCCTCCCGGCGCTGTTCGCCATCAACCCGCAGGTCGGCTGCGACTTCATCCCGGTGGGCCTGGCCCTCGGGGAGGCCGAGACCGAGACGGTCGAGGTCGGTGTGCCGGCCGTGCTCATCTCGCGGATGTTCACCGGACCGCTGGCCGTCGTCATTGCCTACTTCGCCAGCTTCGGGCTCTACTCGAGCAGCAGCTGATCCCACCCCCGCAACCCACACGAGCTCTCGCGAGCTCGCGACGAAGGAGCACGACATGAGCGAGTACAAGTCCGCCAAGGTGACCGCGGGGCGGGGCGGGTGGGGCGGTCCGTTGACCATCACCCCCACCTCCGACCGTCCGCTGGTCGCCTCGATCACCGGCGGTGGCATCCACCCCGTCGCGCAGCGCATCGCCGACCTGACCGGCGGCGAGGTGATCGACGGTTTCTCGAGCAACGCACCGTTCGACAAGCTCGCCGTCGCGGTCATCGACTGCGGTGGCACGGCGCGGGTCGGCGTCTACCCCATGAAGAAGGTCAAGACCGTCGACATCCACGCCACCTCACCGGCAGGCCCGCTGGCGCAGTTCATCACCGAGGACCTGTTCGTCTCCGGGGTCAAGCCCGAGGACGTGTCGGACGCATGAGCAGTGTCGTCTACGAGTCCTCGGTGACCGCGGTCGGCTCGCAGGTCGAGCCCTTCCTGGGCCACCAGGTCATGATCCTGTTCGGCGCGGACTCCCCGCCCGAGCTCCACGACATCTCGGTGCTGCACCGCGCCGAGGTCGCCGAGGACGGGCCGCGGCCCGGGGACACCATCCACATCGGGGGTGCCGACCTCGAGGTCCTGGCCGTGGGGGACGTCGTGCGCGACAACCTCCTCAACCTCGGCCACCTCGACCTCAAGGCCGACGGCCGCACCGAGCCCAAGCTGCCCGGCGACGTGTGCGTCCCGAAGGGCGACCTGCCGCTGCCCGCGGCCGGTCA
Organism: uncultured Actinomycetota bacterium; assembly: GCA_963721555.1. Lineage (GTDB taxonomy): Bacteria > Actinomycetota > Actinomycetes > Propionibacteriales > Nocardioidaceae > Marmoricola_A. Next base: position 110,839 of record CAVRJU010000012.1, read on the forward strand.
GCGCTTCGCGATCACCCGTGCTGCCGGTGCTGCTCCCGGTGTCGGGGGAGGTGTCTGAGATGGCCTACCGCGACAGGCTCCAGCAGCGGCTGGAGGAGACGGGCCGCCCGCTGCGGGTCGGCCTCGTGGGGGCCGGGCAGATGGGCACCGGGCTCGCCGCCCAGCTGCTCCGGATGCCGGGCATCACCCTCTCGGCCGTCTTCGACGTCCAGCACGAGCGCGCGGTCGAGGCGCTCACCCAAGCCGGTGTCGACCCGCAGGACGCGGCCGACGCCGAGTCCGGGGCGGCCATCATCGAGGGTGGCGGCAGCGTCGCCCTCGGCGGGCTCGACCTGCTCGACCGGCTGCCGCTCGACGTGGTCGTGGAGGCCACGGGTGTGCCCGAGGTGGCGGTCCAGGTCGCCGTACGCGCGCTCGCCGGTGGCATCGACGTCGCCACGCTGACCGTCGAGGCCGACGTGACCGTGGGCCGCTACCTGGCCGAGCTCGCCCGGCAGTCGGGCGCGATCTACTCGGTGTGCCGCGGCGACGAGCCGGTGGAGACCAAGATCCTGGTCGACTACGCCCGTGACCTGAACTTCGAGGTCATCTGCGCCGGGAAGGGCAAGAACAACCCGCTCGACCCGCTGGCCAACCCGGACACGCTCGCCGAGCGTGCCGCGACCAAGCAGATGAACCCGAAGATGCTGACCAGCTTCGTCGACGGCAGCAAGGCCATGATCGAGATGGCGTCCTTGGCGAACACGACCGGGCTGGGCGTCTCCACGACGGGCATGCACGGCCCGCCGTCGACGGTGCCGACGCTGCACCAGACCTTCGCGCTGAAGGAGGACGGCGGCGTGCTCGACCGTCCGGGCGTGGTCGACTACTGCACCGGGCCGGTGGCGCCGGGCGTCTTCGTGGTGATCCGCACCGAGGACCCCTACGTCCACCACGAGATGTCCTACCTGCAGATGGGGGAGGGCCCGTACTTCGCTCTGTACCGGCCCTACCACCTGGCCAGCATCGAGGCGCCGCTCACGGTCTACGAGATGGTGCTCGACCGGCGGGCCAGCCTCGTCACCGAGCACTGGAACGCCGAGGTGGGCGCGCAGGCCAAGCGCGACCTCACGGTCGGCGACACCATCGACGGGATCGGCGGCTACACCGTGCGCGGTCTCATCGAGGACGCGGAGGAGTTCGCCACCCACGGCCACGTCCCGCTCGGTGTCCTCGCCGGCGCGCGCCTCGTGCGCGACGTGCCGGTCGGCCAGACGCTGTCGTACGACGACGTGGAGCTGGTCGAGGAGGGGCTGGTCGTCCGGATGCGCCGCATCCAGGAGCAGATGGACGCCGCCGACGCCGAGACGCCGAAGCTCGTGGACCTGCGGGCCAGCCTGCCGGGCTGAGCCACCCACCCCGGACCGGGGAGTCGTCCGTCACCTGGTGGCGGGAGGCTCCCCGGTCTCGTGCGTCCGGGCGGCGCGTCAGGCCGCGTCGGACGGGCGCTCGCCGATCGGCGGCGTCCCGGGGCCGAGGCTGTCGGTGCCGGAGCGGTTCACGCGGTAGAGGCGACCGAGGGGACTGGCCCAGATGAGGTCACCGGTGTCGGGTCGTCGGTGCACGGTCCACCCGCCGTGGGTCTTCAGGCGGTGGTGGAAGCGGCACAGCCGGCCGAGGTTCGGAGTGCTCGTCTGGCCGGGTGGTCCGCCGTCGTCGGGGGAGACGTAGGGATCTCGGTGGTCGAGGTCGTGGCGTCCGGCGTTGCCGCACCACGGGAAGGTGCAGGTGGCGTCGCGCTCGGTGACCTGGCGACGGAGCCGCGCGGGGATCTCGTAGTCGTCGACGGCGATGTCGGTGGTCAGGTCGATCACCGGTGTGACCGTCAGCCTCGTGCCCGGCGTCAGCCCTGCCAGCCAGCGCTCGAGCGTCTGCAGCGTCCGGGCGCCGAGTCGCTGCCCGGCGCGGTCGACGCGGGCGAGGTGGGTCCCGTCGGCAGCTCCGGCCCGGTCGAGGCCGAAGGTGCTCAGGGCGTCGGTGTGCAGGTGGACGTGGAGCGTGGGGATCTTGCGGCTCGGAGAGGGTTTCGCTGGTGTCGCGCTGCTCGCGTCACCGGACCCGCCGGCGGTGGCGTCGAGGTCGAGCGCGTGCTGCGGGTCGGCCAGGACTCCGAGCGCCCGAGCCCGTCGTACGTCGCGCGAGTCGGTGTCACCGAGCCGTCCCAGCGTGGTGGCCACCTGGTCGAGAGCGTGGTCGAGGGCGGCGGCGTCGGGCGTGTCCAGGCAGGCGCCGAGGCTGGAGGTGCCCTCGAGGCCGTCCTCGATCCAGACACCGCGCTTCTCGGCGGCCTGGGCCTCACGCTCGGCGGCGAGGTCGGGCTCATGGCGGAGGATGGCGGCGTCGACGGCTCGGACGATCCGGGCCACGGTCAGCCGTCCGGCGAAGGGCGCCAGATACGCGTCCACGGCGGCGGCGGTCTCGTCGGTCAGCGGGATCGTGCGCTCAGCGATCTGTCGGGCCTTCCACGCGGGCAGGGCGCCGGCCATGACCTCGGCCCAGCACCTCGGCAGGCGGTCGCGCAGCTCGACGGCCTGCCCGACGTAGGCCCGTCCGGCCCTCTCACCCAGACCGAGCGCGGTCGCGAGCTCGGCGACGGCGTACTCCTCGACCATGAACGCGCCCTGCCCGGCCAGTCGCAGCACACCTTCGACGCCGCGACGGTCGCTCTCGGCGGCGAGCTGCTCGGCGATGCTCATCGAGTCGAGGATCTCGGAGTCGATCGAGCCGAGCCCACCGACGCGGTGGAGGTCGGCCCAGTGGGCGACGCCCTCCAGCTCCCGCGCCGCGGCGAGGTCGACGGCGCGTCGCCGGCCGGTCACGAAGGACAACGTGGAGGAGGCGTCGAGCTCGAGGACCTCGACGCGCTCGACCTCGTCGCCGGCCGTGCCCGGTGCGGAGGGGAGGGTCGCTGTCATGCCTCCAACCTACGAGAGCCCTCCGACACTTTCGGCCCCCGAACGAGCGCTATCCCCAGTCCTGGTTGGGGAATGTCGGGAAACAGTCCTCTCCGACGCAGTCGTCCGGACGGCCGGACGGGTCACGGTGGTGGATGGCGACCGTCGCGAGTCAGATGCCGAATCGCGCCTGCGCCGGTGGCCAGGACGACCAACACCGCGCCGATCCACTGCCGACTGCTGAGGCGGTCACCCACGACGTAGCCGGCGGCGATGCCGAAGACGGGGATCAGGGGGAGAAGGCTGCCGGCGACCGACGCCGGGACACCACGCAGGCCACCGACGAAGAACCAGAACGCGAGACCGTAGTAGACGACGCCTGAAGCCGCTGCGAGACCCCAGGTCGCGAGATCGGCCGGGAGCCCCGGATCCGTGATCCCCACGCTCCAGGCCGCCCCCACGAGGACCACGGCGAAGCACAGCGCTGCTCCCTGCTGCACGAGGACGACCTCCAGCGAGCCGTCGTCGAGGAGGAGTCGCCGGGTCAGGACCGTGTACAGCGCGCACGCCGAGACCGCGCCGAGGGTCAGACCGATCCCGATCCCGTCACCGGACGCGCCCGGCCGGTAGACGATCAGCAGCACGCCGACCAACGCCGTCGCCACTCCGACCACGGTGGCGGCCGCGACGCGTTCGCGCAGCAGCAGCGCAGCGAGCAGCATGATCAGGACGGGCTCGGTGGCCCACAGGAGCACCGACAGGCTGGCCGTGACCGACACCAGACCGAGCAGCCCGAGCGCGTAGGCGAGACCGGGGTTGAGCACACCGAGGAGAGCGAGGCGACCGAGACCGGGCGACCACCGAGGGCGGATCCTGAGCACGGACGCACCGAAGCCGAGCAGCAGGGTGCTGGAGGTCAGCTCGATGGCGAGCAGGGTCAGCGGAGCGACGCCACGGTCCAGCACCTGCTTGCTGAGCACGGTGCCGCTGCCCCAGCAGGCAGTGGCGGACACGATGAGGAGGGCATGGCGGCGCGAGGTGCTTCGTGGCATGACTGCTCCCGCGAACATGAGGTCGAGCGGAACGGCGGTGGACGGTTGGGGAACCAGTCACCGAGCGTGGTCCTCACCGTCACAGCAGTCGTAGGCGGGCAGCCGGGGGCAGCGTCCGGCGACTCCGACCGTGCCCATGGACCCATGCTAGCCACGCCTCGATCGCCGGCGGGGTCTCGACGGGCTCGACCACCGGGGGTGCGACGGCGCTCGACCGCCGGCGGGGTCTCGACGGGCTCGACCGCCGGCGGGGTCTCGACGGGCTCGACCACCGGGGGTGCGACGGCGCTCGACCGCCGGCGGGGTCTCGACGGGCTCGACCACCGGGGGTTCGACGGCGCTCGACCGCCGGCGGGGTCTCGACGGGCTCGACCACCGGGTGGGCCACCGGGGGTCCTAGGCTCGGAGGGTGACGACGACCGGTGAGCGACGTGCGGCCCTCGTGCTGCTGGCCGCCGGCGACGGCCGACGCTCGGGGCACCACACCAACAAGGTGCTGCTGCCGCTGGCCGGCCGGCGGGTGCTGACCTGGTCGATCCGCTGGGCCACGGTCCTGCCCGCGATCTCCCGGGTCGTCGTCGTGATCCGCGAGCAGGACCGCGCCGACGTGGAGGCCGTCCTCGACCGGGAGGCTCCTGACGTCCGCGCCAGCCTCGTCGTCGGAGGGGCCACCCGTCACGGCTCGGAGTGGGAGGCGCTGCAGGAGCTCGCCCCCGAGATCGAGAGCGGCGAGCTCGACGTGGTGCTCATCCACGACGCGGCCCGCCCGCTCGCGGGCACCGACCTGTTCGCACGCGTCGTCGCCACGGCCGCCACCGAGGGCGGCGCCATCCCGGTCCGCGAGCACGGCAGCCTCGTCGGCCTCGACGGCAGCCCCGGCCCCTCCGACCGGGTCGTCGCCGTCCAGACCCCCCAAGGCTTCGCGGCGGACCGGGTGCTGGCGGCGTACCGGCAGGCCGCGGTCGACGGCTTCGTCGGCACCGACACCGCCAGCTGCGTCGAGCGCTACACCGACGTGCCGGTGTGCGGGGTCGCCGGCGACGTCGGCAACATCAAGATCACCTTCCCCGAGGACCTCTTCCTCGCCGAGCGGCTGCTGGCCAAGGCCGACTGGGACCTCTCCCGAGGAGCAGCGTCATGACCGCCGAGCACGCCGACCTGTGGTGCGAGACCTGCGACGAGGTCACCGAGCACGAGCTGCACTACGCCGGCCGGCTGCTGGACTCGGTCCGCTGCCAGCGCTGCGGGCACCACGTGGAGATGTCGGCGCGTGCGCTCATCCCGGCGTACGCGCTGGACCTCGAGCACCGCGTCGTCAGCAAGCCCCGGCGGCTCTGGCTGCGTGCCAGCCGTGACTGGCGCGGGTTCCTGAAGGGGCTGCCGCGCGCGACTGCCCGGCAGCCGGTCAAGTTCGCGCGCGAGTTCCGCGAGCTCTTCCGCCGCTGAGGCGCCTCAGCCGCTGCGGGTGCGGCGGCGCACCTCGTCGAGGCACTGCAGCAGGTGCAGCGAGGCGAGGTCGTCGACGCGGCGCGCCAAGGAGGGGGCGCGCAGCATGCGGACCGGTCCGTGCCGGTGCACCCAGGCCGCCAACGCCGTCTCGCTGCCGAGGGGAAGAGCGTCGGCGTCGCCGGCTCGCGCCAGCGCACCGGCCGCGACGAGCACGGGGGAGGCCACGGTCGCCAGGGTCTCCCGGTCGACGGTGCCGGTGATGCGGCTGCCGTCCATGTTCTTGACCGTGTCGGTGACGGGACGGAAGGCGACCACGGACGCGTCGGGGTCGCGCCCGCCCTCGGCCAGGACCTGGGTGAGGAAGTCGCGCCCCACCAGCGGGCACAGCGGGTCGTGGACCAGGACCGGGTCGCGTCGGCGCCGAAGGTGCCGCTGATCTGCCGCTGCCACTCGGCCGGGGTCAGGACCCGCGTCGAGCGGTGCCCGGCCACCGCCTTCGCCGTACGACGCACGTCGGCCGGGTCGGCGACCACGTCCACGTGACCGGGAAGCACCTGCTCGAGCACCGCCAGCGCGTGCTGGAGCAGCGGTCGCCGGTGCAGGGTGGCGAAGGCGAGGTCGCCCCGGCCGACCACGGTGAGCACGGCGCGCACGTCACCGACCGCCGGGTCGTGGACGTCGCCGGCCACGGGTCTCCCTCGGATCGAGGGGACGGCTCTGGTCGGGGCGCACCGCCGAAGTCTCCCACGCGCCCCGAGGCACCCGGAGGAGGGACCGCCGCCTCCGGAGCGCGGCCTATGCTCGCCGGTGTGGAGGACCTGTTCGCACCCCCGGACGCCACGTGGCAGCGCGTGTCGCCCCGGCTGGCCACGGCCCGCCGGGTCTCGGCCCTGCTCACGCTGCTGGTGCTGACCGGCCTGGCGGTGACGGCGCTCGTGCTGTTCGGCCTCGACGCCTGGGCCGTGCTCGTCGCGGGCGCGGCGGTCGCGCTCGCCGTCTGGCAGTGGTGGTTCATCGGCCGCGTGGTGCGGCGCTGGGGGTACGCCGAGCAGGCCGAGGAGCTCTACATCACCCGCGGGGCGCTCGTGCGCGTGCTCGTCGCCGTCCCCTACGGCCGCATGCAGTACGTCGACGTCAACGCGGGCCCGCTCGACCGCGCCCTCGGCATCGCCACCGTCACCCTGCACACCGCCAGCCCCGGCACCACCGCGGTCATCCCCGGGCTGCCGGCCCCGGAGGCCGCCCGGCTGCGCGACCGGCTCACCGAGCTCGGTGAGGCCCGGGCGGCCGGGCTGTGACCGAGGCCGACCCGGCTCGGGCCTCCGACCCGACCCCGCCACCCCCGACGTCCCCACCGCCCGGACCGCCCGGACCGCCGGCACCGCCCGGACCGCCCGGACCGCCCGGACCGCCGGACCGCCCGGACCGCCCGCACCGCCCGGGCCCCCGGCGACCGGGGCCCGCCGGCTGTCGCCGCTGACGCCGCTCGTGCGCGCCCCGATCGTGCTGCTGGCCGTGCTGGGCGGCTCCTGGCAGTCGCTGCTGTCCGGCGGGCTCGGCCCGGGCGCCCTGGCGGTCGTCGTGCTGGTGCTGGCCGGCGGCGCGTACGGCGTCGCGTCCTGGCTGCGCACGACGTACTGGATCCACGACGACGAGCTGCGCATCGACACCGGGGTGATCAGCCGCCAGTCCCGACGGATCCGCATCGACCGGCTCCAGGGCATCGACATCGTGCAGCCGCTGGTGGCCCGCACGGTCGGGCTGGCCGAGCTGCGCTTCGACACCGCCTCGGGGTCCGGCCGCGAGGGAACGCTGGCCTTCCTGCCCCACCGGGAGGCGGTGGCGCTGCGGGCCCAGCTGCTCCGGCGGCGCGACGTGGCGCGGGGCGTCCCGGTCGGACCGCACGGTCCGGACGTCGAGCCCGGGGCGCCGCCGACCGCGCACGCGCCGGCCCGCGAGCTCGCGCGGCTCGACCTCGGCCTGCTGGTCGCCTCGACGCTGCTCTCGCCCACCGCCGTCCTCTTCGTGCTCGGCGGCCTCGCGCTGCTCGTCGGATCGCTGCTCACCGGCGCGCCGCTGTTCGCCGGCGGCGTGGTCCCGGCCCTGGTCGGCACCGGTTTCGCGCTGTTCCGCCAGTTCAGCAACGCCTACGGCTTCGTCGTCTCCGAGTCCGAGGAGGGGGTGGCGGTCCGTCGCGGGCTGACCAACCTGACCTCCCAGACCGTGCCTCTGCCCCGGGTGCAGGGGGTCGTGGTGAGCGAGCCGCTGATGTGGCGGCGCTTCGGGTGGGCGCGTCTGGAGGTGTCGGTGGCCGGGTCGGTGGGCGCGGACGACTCGACGTTCTCCTCCTCCACGCTGCTGCCGGTCGGCCCGCGCGAGCAGGTGCTCTGGCTGGCGCGGCACGTGCTCGGCGGCGAGGACCTCACCACGGTCCCGCTCGTGTCGGTGCCGCGACGGGCTCGCTGGGCCGCCCCGCTGTGGTGGCGCTCGCTGGCGTTCGGCCAGGACGCGAGGTACGCCGTCAGCCGACGCGGCTGGTTCACTCGCCGCTTCGACGTCGTCCCGCAGGGCAAGGTGCAGTCCGTGCGCGTGACGCAGGGGCCGTGGCAGCGGCGTCTCGCTCTGGCCACGCTGCACGTCGACAGCCCGCTCGGGCGCGTCGCCGTACGAGCCGACGAGCGTGACGCGACCGAGGCGCGCGCGCTGGCCGCGACCCTGGTCGAGCGCGGACGCGCTGCCCGCCACGCGCCGCCCGGGTCCGCCGCGGGAGGCCCCGAGCCCGTGCCCGTGCGACCCGGGTGAGCCTGGGACTTCCGTGACGCTGAGGCCCTGACCCTGTGACGGAGCCCACGCGCTCGTTCCGATGACGGTCCGCACCGGGCCGACCTACCCTGGAGAGGTCAGCAATCCGTCCGGTACCCGTCCGCGGGACTGGAACGAAAGGCGATGACTGCTCCATGACCGCTGTGCCTACGAACACCCCGGCGCCCGCCTCCGACGAGGCCGCGACGCCCGGGCTCCGGATCGGTGTCGTCGGCGCCGGCCGGGTCGGTGCCGTCCTCGCCGCCGCGCTGCGCGCGGCCGGCCACCACGTGACCGGGGCCGCCGGCGACTCCGACGCCTCACGGGGCCGCATCACGAACCTGCTCCCGGGTGTGCCGCGACGCAAGCCGACCGCCGTCAGCCGCGACTGCGACCTGCTGCTGCTGACCGTGCCCGACGACATGCTCAGCAACGTCGTCAGCATGCTCGCCGCCTCCGGCGCCATCCGCGAGGGCCAGCACGTCGCCCACACCTCGGGTCGTCACGGGCTCGCCGTGCTCGAGCCCGCCCGGGCCGTCGGAGCCCGGGTGCTCGCCCTGCACCCGGCCATGACCTTCACGGGCACCGAGCTCGACCTGCCGCGCCTGCCCGGCTGCTCCTACGGCGTCACCGCCGTCGACCCCCACGCCGTCTCGACCGCCCGCCGCCTGGTCGCCGACCTCGAGGGCACACTGGTGTGGGTGCCTGAGGAGAAGCGGGCGCTCTACCACGCCGGCCTGGCCCACGGCGCGAACCACCTGGTCACGCTGGTCTCCCAGGCCCTCGCCCTGGTGCGCGAGTCCGGAGCCTCGGACCCGGCCGCGACGCTGCGCCCGCTGCTGACCGCCGCGCTCGAGAACGCCCTGACGATGGGCGACGACGCGCTGACCGGCCCGATCGTGCGCGGCGACGTCGAGACCGTCCGCGCCCACCTGGAGAGCATCACCGCCACCCGGCCCGGCACGCTGCCGTCGTACGTCGCCCTGGCGCGGGCCACCGCGAACACCGCGGTCCTCGACGGTCGGCTGCTCCCGATCCGCGCCGCCAAGCTCATCGGGATCCTCAACGACGCGCTGGAGAAGGTCGCGGCGTGACGGCCTCCCCGTCCCGGGGCCCCCTGGTCGTCCGCACGCGTGCGGAGCTGGCCGCCGCGCTCGGCGGCGGCGAGCACCGCGCGTCCGGTGCGCATCCGGCTCGCGTCGCGCTGGTCCCCACGATGGGCGCGCTGCACGACGGGCACGCCTCCCTGTTCGACCACGCCCGCAAGGCCGTGGGTCCCGACGACCTCGTCGTGACCTCGATCTTCGTCAACCCGATGCAGTTCGGCGCGGGGGAGGACCTCGACCGCTACCCGCGCACCCTCGACAGCGACCTCGAGCGCTGCGCCGCGCACGGGGTGGACATCGCGTTCGTCCCGGGCGTCGAGGAGGTCTACCCCGGCGGCGAGCCCGAGGTGACCGTCGAGCCGGGGCCGCGCGCGCTGCAGCTCGAGGGTGAGTCCCGACCGGGCCACTTCCGCGGTGTCCTGACGGTGGTGGCCAAGCTCTTCGGACTGGTCCGCCCGGACGTGGCCGTCTTCGGCGAGAAGGACTACCAGCAGCTGGTGCTGATCCGCCGCATGACCCGCGACCTGTGCCTCGGCATCGACGTCCAGGGAGCCCCGACCGTCCGTGATCGCGACGGGTTGGCGCTGTCGAGCCGCAACCGCTTCCTCTCCGGACCCGAACGCGCCCGGGCTCTGACGCTGTCCGGAGCGCTCGCCGCCGGACGGGACGCCGGTGCGCACGGTGGAGAGGCGACCCTGGAGGCGGCCCGCTCGGTGCTGGCCGCGGGCGGGGTGGCGCCCGACTACCTCGCGCTGACCGGGCCCGACCTGGAGGAGACGCCGACCGCCGGGGACGCGCGGCTGCTCGTGGCGGCCCGCATCGGCAGCACCCGTCTCATCGACAACACCGCGGTGCGGCTCGGCTCGCCCCGCGGCCGGGAGTGAGGGGTCGACCGTGCTGCTCTGCGCCGACATCGGCAACAGCCACACCACGGTGGGGCTGCTGGACGACGGTGCCGTGCGGCACCACTGGCGCGTCAGCTCCGACGGGCGGCGTACGGCGGACGAGTGGCGCGTCCTGCTGACCCAGCTGCTCGCCGACGCCCCGGAGGCGACCGTCCACGGGTTCTCGGTCTGCTCCACGGTGCCGGCGGTGCTGCACGAGTGGCGCGACATGATGGCCACCGGCTACTCCCACGTGCCCCACGTGGTGGTGGAGGCGGGGGTCAGGACGGGGGTGCCGGTGCTGACCGACAACCCCCGCGAGGTCGGCTCGGACCGGGTCGTCAACGCGCTCGCAGCGGCGCACCTCTACGAGGGCGCCGCGATCGTCGTGGACTTCGGCACCGCGACGACGTTCGACGTGGTCACCGCCCGCGGCGAGTACGTCGGCGGCGCGATCTCCCCGGGCATCGACATCTCCCTGGACGCGCTGGGGTCGCGCGGTGCCCAGCTGCGCAAGGTCGAGCTGCTGAGGCCGCGCTCGGTGATCGCGAAGAACACCGTGGAGGCGCTGCAGAGCGGGGTGCTCTACGGCTTCGCCTCGCAGGTGGACGGCATGGTGGCGCGGATGACCGCCGAGCTGGGGCTGACCCCGGAGCAGGTCACCGTGGTGGCCACCGGCGGGGTCGCCCCGCTGGTCGTGCACGAGTGCCGCAGCGTCACCGACCACCAGCCCTGGCTCACGCTGCTGGGCCTGGAGCTGGTGTTCGCGCGCAACGCCTGAGCCCGGTCGGCCGGGTTCCGGCCGTCGGCCCGGGGTCGGGGCCACGGCACGCGCGGCCCTAGGCTTCCACCATGACCGAGACCACTCCCGCCGCCGACGACGTACCCGAGCAGATCCGGGTCCGCCAGGAGAAGCGGCAGCGGATCCTCGACGCCGGCGGAGCGGCGTACCCGGTCGAGGTGCCGATCACCCACACGCTGGCCGGTGTCCGTGCGATCTACGACCCGCAGGAGCTCGAGCCCGACACCCACACCGGCGACGTCGTCTCGGTCGTCGGGCGCGTCATCCACGTCCGCAACACCGGCAAGCTGTGCTTCGCCCGGCTCCGGCAGGGCGAGGGCACCGAGCTGCAGGCCATGCTCTCGATCGCCGACGTGGGCGAGGAGGCGCTGGCGGACTGGAAGGCGCTGGTCGACATCGGCGACTTCGTGGGTGTCACCGGTGAGGTGGTCACCAGCCGTCGCGGCGAGCTGTCGGTCCAGGCGAGCACGTGGACGATGGCGGCCAAGACGCTGCGGCCGCTGCCGAACGAGCACCGCCCGCTGTCCGACGAGGCGCGCGTCCGGCTGCGGTACGTCGACATGGTCGTCAACCCCGCCTCGCGCGAGATGGTCCGCACCAAGGCGGCGGTGCTGAAGTCGCTGCGTCGCACCCTCGACGAGCGCGACTTCCTCGAGGTCGAGACCCCCATCCTGCAGCTGACCAACGGTGGAGCCGCCGCGCGACCGTTCCGCACCCACCTCAACGCCTTCGACCAGCCGATGCTGCTGCGCATCGCCCTCGAGCTCGACCTCAAGAAGGCGATGATCGGCGGCGTCGACCGCGTCTACGAGATCGGGCGCACCTTCCGCAACGAGGGCCTCGACTCCACCCACGCCGCGGAGTTCTCGATGCTGGAGGCCTACGAGGCGTACGGCGACATCGACTCGATGAAGGAGCTCGTCCGGGCCCTCGTGGTCGACGCCGCGCGCGCCGTGGGCCGCACCGTCGTGACCGGGCGCAACGGCGAGCAGATCGACCTCGAGCAGCCGTGGCGCTCGGCGGGGCTCTTCGAGCTGATCAGCGAGGCAGCGGGCGTCCGCGTCGACGTCGACACCTCCGTCGACGACCTGGTGGCGCTGGCGGCGAAGCACGACGTCGACCTGCAGCCGACGTGGGGAGCCGGCGAGATCGCCCTCGAGCTCTACGAGCAGCTCGTCGAGCACACCCTGGTCCAGCCGACCTTCGTCGAGGACTACCCCGAGTCGGTGCGGCCGCTGGCCAAGCCGCACCGGTCCGTGCCCGGCCTGGTGGAGGCGTTCGACCTCATCGTCAACGGCGTCGAGCTGGCGCCGGCGTACACCGAGCTGAACGACCCGGTGATCCAGCGTGAGCGGCTCGTCGAGCAGTCGTTGCAGGCCGCGGGCGGAAATCCCGAGGCGATGGACCTCGACGAGTCCTTCCTCCGCGCGATGGAGCACGGAATGCCGCCCGCCGGGGGCATGGGAATGGGCGTCGACCGTCTGGTCATGCTGCTCACCGGGGCCGGAATCCGCGAGACGATCCTTTTCCCGCTGCTGCGTCCCGAATAGGCGCCGGGATCGGTCCAGACCGGTGCCCGCACGACGACGGCGGCGCGGCCCCGGTCAGGGGCCGCGCCGCCGTGGTGTCGCGAGCAGGGCGATCAGAGGTCGCGGGCCTCGTCGGCCGCAGCCTTCTCGCTGCTGGCGCCCTCGTGGACGAGGTGGCCGCCGGTGTCCTCGAGGTGGGCGCGGATGAACCACTGGAACTTCTCCAGCTCGCCGGCCTGACCGATCAGCATGTCCTCGGAGACCGGGTCGATCTCGCCGGCGACGGTGATGGCCTTGCGCAGGTCACCGACCACGCCGTTGTAGACCAGGTCGAGAGCGGCCAGGTGCGCCGGCACCGTGTCGCGGGCGAGACCGTAGTCGTCCCACGTGCGGTCGTTGACGATCGCGCCGACGGTGCCCAGCGGGGCGCCGCCCATGGCCGCGATGCGCTCGGCGACCTCGTCGGCGTAGCCGCGGACGAGCTCGATCTGCGGGTCGAGCATCTCGTGGACGCCGATGAAGTTGGGGCCCACGACGTTCCAGTGCACGTGCTTGAGAGTCAGGTGCAGGTCGTTGTAGGCGCTGAGGCGCTCCTGGAGCGCGGAGATGACGCGTGTGGAGTCCTGCTCGGACAGCCCGGGAATCGTGTAGGTAGTCATGACCGGAAAATGCTCAGTCTGGAGCGGCTCCAAACATGGTGCGACCGGGTCTCCTCCGGCTCCCGTGCGATCGCCGACCCTGCGGTGCACGCCCGGGAGGGCGACGCATTTCACGGAATACGCAGGAAAGGTGTCGCCGCGTGTGGGTCGATTTCCCTTCGCCGTATTTGTGGATATGCTGAGCCCGATTCGCCGGGGGTACGGAGAGAATCACCCGAAAGCACAGAACGGAAATGACAAGTGGCACAACGCGTGAATGTGGTTCTCGAGGACGACATCGACGGAACCGACGCCGACGAGACGGTGACGTTCTCCCTCGACGGAGTCCACTACGAGATCGACCTGTCGGCGGCCAACGCCGACAAGCTGCGTGAGTCGCTCGCGCTCTACATCGGTCACGGCCGCAAGACCAGCGGCCGTCGGCGCACCGGCGCTCCGGCCCGCAAGACCTCCGGCTCCGCCGCCTCCGGCCCCTCGGCCGCCGACGTGCGGGCGTGGGCGCGCGAGAACGGCCACGACGTACCGGAGCGTGGCCGCGTCTCGGCCGAGGTCCGCGAGGCGTACGCCGCCGCGCACTGAGCGCCGCGCGCACCCCGCACCACCTGGAACGACCCCTCGACCCCTGGTCACGGGCTCCTCGGACTGTTCGCCAGCAGCGAACTCGTCGGTGGAACACAGCCCGCTGACCAGGGGTTGAGCCCTGTGTCGGCCCTCTCCCGGCCCCCTGGAGGGGGTGCGGAGGCCCTCGGCTGCCGGGCATCGCCCTTGCGTTGTCGGACCGCGGACTAGAGTGCAAGAGGACTTGACGATTCCGGCGCAGACCCGCGCCGCACCAGATCGTGGCGAGGAGCAATCACATGTTCGAGCGGTTCACAGACCGAGCACGCCGGGTTGTCGTGCTGGCGCAAGAAGAAGCCCGCATGCTCAGCCACAACTACATCGGCACCGAGCACATCCTGCTCGGCCTCATCCACGAGGGTGAGGGCGTCGCCGCCAAGGCCCTGGAGAGCCTCGGCATCTCCCTGGAGGCCGTGCGCGCGCAGGTCGAGGAGATCATCGGCCAGGGCCAGCAGGCCCCGTCGGGCCACATCCCCTTCACCCCGCGCGCCAAGAAGGTGCTCGAGCTGTCCCTGCGCGAGGCGCTGCAGCTGGGCCACAACTACATCGGCACCGAGCACATCCTGCTCGGGCTCATCCGCGAGGGTGAGGGCGTGGCCGCCCAGGTGCTGGTCAAGCTCGGCGCCGACCTGAACCGGGTCCGCCAGCAGGTCATCCAGCTGCTCTCGGGCTTCCAGGGCAAGGAGACGGCCAGCGCCGGCACCGCCGCGGAGGGCACCCCCTCCAGCTCGCTGGTGCTCGACCAGTACGGCCGCAACTACACGCAGGCCGCGCGCGAGAACAAGCTCGACCCGGTCATCGGGCGCGAGAAGGAGATCGAGCGCGTGATGCAGGTGCTCTCGCGACGCACCAAGAACAACCCGGTGCTGATCGGTGAGCCCGGTGTCGGCAAGACCGCGTGCGTCGAGGGCCTGGCCCAGGCGATCGTGCGCGGCGACGTGCCCGAGACGCTGAAGGACAAGCAGATCTACAGCCTCGACCTCGGTGCCCTGGTGGCCGGGTCCCGCTACCGCGGTGACTTCGAGGAGCGGCTGAAGAAGGTGCTCAAGGAGATCAAGACCCGCGGCGACATCATCCTGTTCATCGACGAGCTGCACACGCTCGTCGGGGCGGGCGCGGCCGAGGGTGCGATCGACGCCGCCAGCATCCTCAAGCCGATGCTGGCCCGTGGCGAGCTGCAGACCGTCGGCGCCACCACCCTGGAGGAGTACCGCAAGTACCTCGAGAAGGACGCCGCCCTGGAGCGACGCTTCCAGCCGATCCAGGTGCAGGAGCCCTCGATCGCCCACACGATCGAGATCCTCAAGGGCCTGCGTGACCGCTACGAGGCGCACCACCGGGTGACGATCACCGACGAGGCGCTGGTCTCGGCCGCCACCCTGGCCGACCGCTACGTCTCCGACCGGTTCCTGCCGGACAAGGCCATCGACCTCATCGACGAGGCCGGCTCGCGGTTGCGCATCCGCCGGATGACCGCGCCGCCGGACCTGCGCGAGTTCGACGACAAGATCGCCGACGTGCGCCGCCGCAAGGAGAGCGCGATCGACAGCCAGGACTTCGAGCTCGCGGCATCGCTGCGCGACGAGGAGAAGAAGCTGATCGTCGCCAAGGGCGAGCGCGAGAAGCAGTGGAAGGCCGGCGACATGGACGTCGTGGCCGAGGTCGACGAGGAGCTCATCGCCGAGGTCCTCGCGATCGCCACCGGCATCCCGATCGTCAAGCTCTCCGAGGAGGAGTCGACCCGGCTGCTCAAGATGGAGGACGAGCTGCACAAGCGCGTCATCGGCCAGGAGGAGGCCGTCAAGGCGCTCAGCCGGGCCATCCGTCGTACGCGTGCGGGTCTGAAGGACCCCAAGCGCCCCGGAGGGTCGTTCATCTTCGCCGGCCCGTCCGGTGTCGGCAAGACGTGGCTGTCCAAGACGCTGGCGGAGTTCCTCTTCGGCGACGAGGACGCGCTCATCCAGCTCGACATGAGCGAGTTCTCCGAGAAGCACACCGTCTCGCGGCTGTTCGGCTCGCCCCCCGGCTACGTGGGCTACGAGGAGGGCGGGCAGCTGACCGAGAAGGTCCGGCGCAAGCCGTTCTCCGTGGTGCTGTTCGACGAGGTCGAGAAGGCCCACCCGGACATCTTCAACTCGCTGCTGCAGATCCTGGAGGAGGGTCGCCTGACCGACTCCCAGGGCCGGGTCGTCGACTTCAAGAACACCGTGATCATCATGACCACGAACCTCGGCACCCGCGACATCAGCAAGGGCGTCAACCTCGGCTTCCAGCAGACCGGGGACGTCCAGGGGTCCTACGACCGGATGAAGGCGAAGGTGTCGGAGGAGCTCAAGCAGCACTTCCGGCCCGAGTTCCTCAACCGTGTCGACGAGATCGTGGTCTTCCCGCCGCTGACGAAGAACCAGATCATCTCGATGGTCGACAACATGCTGGCCGCGGTGAACAAGCGGCTGCTCGA
Organism: uncultured Actinomycetota bacterium; assembly: GCA_963721555.1. GTDB lineage: Bacteria > Actinomycetota > Actinomycetes > Propionibacteriales > Nocardioidaceae > Marmoricola_A. The sequence continues at coordinate 127,134 of CAVRJU010000012.1, forward strand.
CCGCGACATGACCCTGGAGCTGACGCAGGACGCGAAGGACCTCCTCGCCGCCCGCGGGTTCGACCCCGTGCTCGGTGCCCGGCCGCTGCGTCGCACCGTCCAGCGCGAGATCGAGGACACCCTCGCCGAGAAGATGCTCTTCGGTGAGGTCGGCCCCGGCCAGGTCGTCCACGTCGGCGTCGAGGGTGAGGGTCCGACCGCGGCCTTCACCTTCGAGGGCAAGCAGCGCACGACGATCCCCGTCGAGGACCTGCCCCCGCTGGAGTCCATCGACGAGGTCGAGGCGGCCGACGCCGACTGACCCCGCAGGCCCGGACGACACCAGGCCCCTGCTGCGCCCTCGGGCGCGGCAGGGGCCTGTGTCGTGAGGTGTCGTGAGGTGTGGGTCAGTGGGCGCCGTGGAGGTTGAGCACCAGCACGCCCGTCACGATCATGGCGATGGCGCTGATCTTCACCAGGTCCATCGACTCGCCGAGGAGCAGGAAGCCGACGGCCGCGATGCCCGCCGTGCCGAGCCCCGACCAGATCGCGTAGGCCACCGAGACCGGGATCTCGCGCACCACCCAGCTCAGCATCCAGATCGAGGCGGCGTAGCCGCCGAGCACGGCGGCGGTCCACCCCGGGGCGTGGAAGCCCTGGGTGCGGGGGAGGGCGGCGGTTGCGCTGACCTCGATGCCGATGGCGGCAACGAGGACGAGCCACGCGGCGAGCATGAGGTGTCCTGGTGAGTCGTGGGATGTGTAGCGACTGCTACACCCTGCTAATGTAGCACTCGCTACACATCGAGGGCCACCGAAGGCCGTCGGAGGCCATTGAAGGCGGGAGGAGGCACGTGCCCGAGGACCCGTCACGACGCGACCTCCTGGCCGAGCGCGCCACCGACTACGCGCTGGAGCACGGCCTGATCGGCCTCAGCCTGCGTCCCCTCGCCGCCGATCTCGGCACCAGCGACCGCATGCTGCTCTACCACTTCGCCGACAAGGACGACCTCGTCGCGACCATCCTGCGCGTCTCGAACGACCGCTCCGTGGCGGCCCTCGAGGCGCTGCCGACCGGTGACGACCTGGCCGACGGCGTACGCCGGTTGTGGCAGGCCCTGCGGCAGGGCCGGCTCGAGCAGTGCCAGCGGCTGTACGTCGAGGCCGCCGCGCTCGGTCTCTTCGGGAAGGAGCCCTACGCGTCGGTCGTCAAGGAGGCCAACGACCGCTGGATGGCAGCCCTCGCCCGTCACCTCGAGGCAGCCGGCTGCCGACCCGAGGCGTCGACGCGTACGGCGAACCTGGTGGAGTCGGTCATGGTCGGGCTGCTGCTCGACCAGCCGCTGACCGAGGTCGACGTGCAGGCCCAGGTCGTCGAGGACCTCGCCGACGCGCTGTCGGCGACCTCCTGACCGCCTGACCGCCGGACCGCTGGCCCTGGCCCCGGCCGGCCGAGGGTCAGGCGGGCAGCGCGAAGGTGTCCGGACCGACCTGCGTCACCAAGCCGTCCGCGAGCAGGCCGGCCAGGCACCGCTCGCGCTGCTCGTCGCGGAGTCCGCCGTGCCAGACGGACGTGAGGGACGCGCGGTGCACCACGGCGTCGGTGCCGCGCAGCACGTCGAGGAGTCGACCGCGGCACTGCCGGTCGGTGCCGGCGTAGGTCTGGCCGCGCCGAGGCGGTCCGGCGTCGGGCGGGCTCCCCGCCGACCGCCACGCGCAGACGTCGGCGACCGGGCACACCGGGCAGGAGGGCGACGTCGCGGTGCACACCACGGCGCCCAGCTCCATGGTGGCGATCGCCCACCCGGCGGCGTCCGCCTCGTCGTCCGGCAGCAGTGCGACGGCCCGCTCGCGCTCGGGCTTGTTCAGGCTCGCCGGGGGGAGCGCCTCGCCACCGACCAGCCGGGCCAGCACGCGGCGGACGTTGGTGTCGAGCACGACGTGACGGCGCCCGTAGGCGAAGGAGGCCACCGCGGCCGCGGTGTAGTCACCGATGCCGGGCAGTGCCAGCAGGTCCTCGTAGCGGTCCGGCACGACCCCGGCGTGACTCTCGACGATCGCGGCGGCCGCGGCGTGCAGGCGCAGCGCCCGGCGGGGGTAGCCCAGCCGTCCCCAGGCCCGCACCGCCTCGCCGGCCCCCGCCTCGACGAGGTCGCCCGGCTCCGGCCAGCGTTGCAGCCAGGCCTCCCAGACCGGTGCGACCCGTGAGACCGGGGTCTGCTGCAGCATGATCTCGCTGACGAGGACGCCCCACGGCGTGGTCCCGGGCCGTCGCCACGGCAGGTCGCGCGCGTTGTCGGCGTACCACCGCAGCAGGCGCCGGTGCAGGTCGATCGGGTCCATGAGCGGGGCCAGCCTAGCCAGCGCGTCGGAATCGTCGGCGATTCGCCGACCCCGCGGTGTGGCACGACCTGGCCGAGGGCGCCGGCTCGTTACCGTGGGCCCATGACCTCGTCCCGACCGCCCGGCGCCCCCGGGCGCCGTCCGGTCCGAGGACCGCGTCGCCCTCCCGCCCGTGTGTTCTGGGTCCGCCGCGCCCTCGCGCTCACCCTGGTCGGCGTCCTCGTGTGGGCGCTCGTCGGGCTCGTCGGCATGCTCGACCTGTCCGCGGACGGGGAGACCGAGACCCCGCAGGCGACCACGGCCGCCGCGACGCCGTCGAGCACCCCGACCGTCGACCCGGACGTAGCCGCCGCGGCGGCGGAGCGCCGGGCGGCGGCCCGCGCGCTACGCATCGCCGAGCGCGCCGAGAGGCGCGACGAGATCGCCGAGCCGACCGGGCCGTGCTCCGACGGCGACGTCGTCGTCACCCCGCAGGTCCCCGACGCGCACGCCGGCGCGGACGTCACCGTCGAGCTCGAGCTGACCACGGAGGAGTCGGCGGCCTGCACCTTCGAGGTGAACCCCGACGACGTCTTCGTCACCATCACCGACGACACCAGCACGATCTGGTCCAGCCAGCACTGCCCGGCGGCCATGCCGACCGTCACCACGGTGCCGCGTCGCTCCGCCGCCGACACCGTCAGCTTCACCTGGAACGGCAAGGAGTCGATGACCGGCTGTGCCGTCGACACCTCCTGGGTGTTCCCCGGGGTCTACCAGATCACCGCCGTCGCGCGCGGATCCGTCACCCCGGTCGAGACGCTGTTCACGCTCGGCAAGCCCGAGCAGGCGACGCGGACCGAGCCCGACGAGGACGCGAAGCCCGACGAGAGCCCCGAGGACACCGACGGCGCCGACGACGTCGACGACTCCGACGGCGCCGCAGCCCGCGAGGCCGACGCGCAGGACGGCGCGTCGCGTGACGACGGGCCCGGCCGAGCCGGAGCCGGAGACCGAGGAGCAGGCCGCGGAGCGCCGCGAGGCACGTCGTGAGGCGCTGCGCGAGGCCCGGCGGCAGCACCGCGAGGACCGGCGCGCGGAGCGCGACGCCGGCTGAGTCCCGGGAGGGACCGTCGAGCCGAGAGGTCAGACGTAGCGCTCGAGGATGCTGGACTCAGCCAGCCGGGACAGGCCCTCGCGCACGCTGCGGGCGCGCAGCTCGCCGACGCCGTCGACGGCCTGGAGGTCGTCGATGCCGGCGCCGAGCAGCTTCTGCAGGCCTCCGAAGTGGTCGACGAGCCGCTCCACCACGGTGGCGGGCAGCCGGGGCACCTTGGCCAGCAGCCGGTAGCCGCGCGGGGCCACCGGGCTGTCGAGCAGCTCGGTGCTGCCCAGGCCCAGGGCCGTGGCGACCGCGCTGACGTCGACCAGGGTGGTCGCGTCCAGCTCCTGCATGTCGGCCAGCACCACCTCGGGCGCGCGGGCCTTCTTGCCCGCCGGCTGGTAGTCGCGCACGACGAGGAACCGGTCCTGGTCGACGCCGGTGACGAGCTCCTCGAGCTGCAGCGCCATCAGGCGGCCGTCGGTGCCGAGCTCGAGCACGTAGTCCTCGATCTCCCGGGCGATGCGGGCGACCATCTCCAGCCGCTGGGCCACGACGGCCACGTCGCGCACGGTGACGAGGTCCTCGATCTCGAGGGCCGACAGCGTGCTGGAGACCTCGTCGAGGCGCATCTTGTAGCGCTCGAGCGTGGCCAGTGCCTGGTTCGCTCGGGCGAGGATCGAGCCGGTGTCCTCGAGGACGTAGCGCCGCTCGCCGACGTACAGCGCGATGATCTGCATCGACTGCGACACCGAGATGACGGGGTAGCCGGTCATGCGGGCCACCCGGTCCGCGGTGCGGTGGCGGGTGCCGGTCTCCTCGGAGTGGATGGTCGCGTCGGGCATGAGGTGCACGGCGGCCCGGATGATGCGGGTGGCGTCGGCGTCGAGGATGATCGCGCCGTCCATCTTGGCCAGCTCGCGCAGGCCGGTCGCCGAGAAGGGCACGTCGAGGCGGAAGCCGCCGCTGGAGATCGTGTCGATGGTGCGGTCGGTGCCCAGCACGATGAGGGCGCCGGTGCGACCACGCAGGATCCGCTCCAGCCCGTCGCGCAGCTGGGTGCCGGGGGCGACCCCGGCCAGCACCGCGCGCAGGCGCTCGACGTCGTCGGGACGGTCGGGGGGTGCCACGGGCGCTCCTCGGGTCGCGGACGTCATGCCGGTCGTGGGCCGAGTCTAGAGCGTCAGGAGCGTCGCGAGGTGGAGACGGGGCCCGTCAGCTGGACGACCTGCAGCGCCCCGCGCAGGTCCGGTGCCGCTGCGACCTCGAGCCCGTCGACCCGACGGCTGCCGACCTGGCCGGGCTCGGCGGAGACCAGGGCGAGCTTGAAGCCGATGCGGGCGGCCTCCGACAGCCGCCGGTCGAGCTCGGGGACGCGGCGCAGCTCGCCGGCGAGGCCGATCTCCCCGATCGCGATCATGTCGGCCGGCAGGTGGAAGCCACGGGCGGCGCTCGCGATCGCCAGGGCCATCGCCAGGTCACCGGCGGGCTCGGAGACCCGGGCACCGCCGACGGTGGAGGCGAAGACGTCCTGACGTCCCAGCGCCAGCCCCTCCCGCGCCTCCAGCACGGCCAGGACCTGGGCGAAGCGGGCGGACTCGATGCCCGAGGACGTGCGCCGCGGTCGCTCCATCGGGGAGGGGGCGACCAGGGCCTGGATCTCGGTCAGCAGCGGCCGTCGCCCCTCGAGGGTCACCGACACGCAGGTGCCCGGGACGGGCTGGTGGTGCCGCGAGACGAACAGGCCCGAGGGGTCGACCACGGCGTTGATGCCGTCGCCGGACAGGTCGAAGCAGCCGACCTCGTCGACCGGGCCGAACCGGTTCTTCAGGGCCCGCACCATCCGCAGCCGGGTCGAGCGCTCGCCCTCGAAGTGCAGCACCACGTCGACCATGTGCTCGAGGACGCGGGGGCCGGCGATGCCGCCGTCCTTGGTCACGTGGCCGACCAGGATGGTGGCCATCCCCCGGGTCTTGGCCTGGCGGACCAGGGCCGCGGTCACCTCCTTGACCTGGCTGATGCCGCCGGGCACGCCGGCGAGACCAGGGGCGTCGATGGTCTGCACGGAGTCGACCACGAGCAGGTCGGGGCGCAGCTGCTCGACGTGGCCCAGCAGGACCCCGAGGTCGGTCTCGGCCGCCAGGTAGAGGTCGTGGTGGACCCCCCGGCAACGGTCGGCACGCAGGCGCACCTGCGCGGCGGACTCCTCGCCGGAGACGTAGAGGACCCGCCGTCCGCTGCGCGCCGTACGGGCGGCGACGTCGAGCAGCAGGGTGGACTTGCCGACGCCGGGCTCGCCCGCCAGCAGGATGACCGCGCCCGGCACCAGGCCGCCGCCGAGCACACGGTCGAGCTCCTCGACCCCGCAGCTGGTGGCCTGCGACTCCTCGATGGGCACCTGGCCGATCGGGATGGCCGGGGTGACGGGCGTCGTGGCGGCCGGGGCGGTGCTCTCGCCGCCGCCGGCGGTGCGGACCTCGGCCATGCTGCCCCACGCCTGGCAGTCGTGGCAGCGCCCCACCCACTTGGCCGTCTCCCAGCCGCACTCGGAGCAGGTGAAGACGCTGCGGACGCGCGGGGCGCGGGCGGTGGAGCGAGTCATGACAGGCACGGTAGGCGAGGGCTCCGACAGTGCCGGTACGGCGCTCCGCCGCGACGGGTGCGCGACAGGTAGCATGAGCAGGTTGGAACGATCCAGACGCCGTGCAGGCGCCGCTCGCGGGAGGACAGCAATGCCGGGACGACACCGCCCCGTGGCCACGCTGGCCACCGTCGCGGCCGCGGCCGGCGTCTCGCGCCAGACCGTCTCGAACGCGCTGAACAGCCCCGAGCTGCTGCGCCCCGACACCCTCGAGCGGGTCCAGACCGCGATCGAGACCCTCGGCTACACGCCCAACCGGGCCGCCCGGAACCTGCGCACCCGCACCTCCCACCTCGTCGGCCTGCGCCTCGAGCCGGCCGTCGAGGGCACCGCCTCGGGCCTCATGGACCGCTTCCTGCACTCGCTGGTCGAGTCGTGCAAGGAGGCCGGCCTCCACATCCTGCTGTTCACCGCCGAGGACGTGAGCGACCCCCTCGACGGCTACGACGCGCTGCTGCGCTCGGCGGCCGTCGACGCGTTCCTCGTCACCGACACCTACCGCGGGAACCCGCAGGCGCAGTGGCTCGAGGAGCGCCAGGTGCCCTTCGTGTCCTTCGGGCGCCCGTGGGAGGAGCCCACCGCCTCCCACCCGTGGGTCGACGTCGACGGTCGGGCCGGGGTCATGCTCGCCGTCGACCACCTCGCCGACCGGGGCCACGAGCGCATCGCGTGGGTCGGGTGGCAGAAGTCGTCGTACATCGGGGAGGACCGCCGCAGCGGCTGGGTCGACCGCATGCACGAGCGCGGGCTGTCGACCACGCGGCTGAGCGCGCGGGGTGAGGACACCATCGAGTTCGGGCGTCGCGCCGCGCACGCCATGCTCGACTCCGACCAGCCGTCGGCCTTCGTGTGCTGCAGCGACACCATCGCGATGGGCGTGCTGCAGGCCGTCAGCGAGCGCGGGCGCCAGGCCGGTCCGCACGACCTCGCGGTCGTCGGCTTCGACGACTCGCTCGCGGCCCAGGTCGTGCCACCGGGTCTCACCTCGGTGCGCCAGCCGCTCGAGGAGGTCGCGGTCCAGATCGTGCGGCTGCTCGAGGACCGCCTCGTCATGCGGTCGATCGAGGACGCCCACGTCATCCTCACCCCCGAGCTCCGCCTGCGCGCCAGCTCCTGACGGCGGGCGCGCCCGCCGGCTTCTGGTCATCGCCCGCACGCGGGCCGGTTCGTGGTCAGCGGCTGCACGATCCGGGCCCGCAAACGTGCGGGCGGTGACCAGGACGGGGCCGGGCTGCAGGGAGTGACCAGAACCCGGCCGGCGCCGACGGGTGGGCACGTCAGAAGCGGCGCCACCAGAGGTTGACGGCGTAGTCGATCTCGAGACCGGCGGAGGTGGGGTGCTCGGCCAGCGCGGCCTCGGCCGTGACGGGGTCGAGCTCGATGCGCACCACCTGCTCGAGGTCGGCCCGCGTCTCGAAGCGCCAGGCGATCGTCAGCGGCTCGCGCTCCCACCCCTGCGCCGACCAGAAGCGCTCGACCGCGCCCGGGTCCACGCTCGGGTAGCCCCGCCGGAACCACCGCCCGAACGTCGACCGGGTGCCGTCGTTGTCGATCACGAACGCCGTCCCGCCACGGCGCAGCACGCGACCGAGCTCGCGCAGCCCCGGCTCGCAGCCGGGCCCGAAGAAGTACGACCAGCGCGCGTGGGCGACGTCGACCGAGTCGTCGGGCACGGGCAGCGCCTGGGCCGTGCCCGGACGGACGCCGACGTTGCCCAGCCGCCGGGTACGCCGCGCCGCGAGCGCGACCAGCGGGGGGTGCGGCTCGACCCCGGTCACCTGCCGCGCCGTCGCGGCGAAGCGGGGCAGGTGGAAGCCCGAGCCGCAACCGACGTCGAGCACGTCGCGTCCGGCCCAGTCGGCGCGCGAGCGCATCGCGGCGTCGATGACGCCGTCGGGGTCGCAGGCCCGGTTCTCCAGCTCGTACGTCGCGGTGTGGTGCCAGATGTTGGGGGAGGGGATCACCCCGTCGCCGCTCACGCGGCCCGACCCGTCGGCCTCAGATGCGGACGGGGCCGGCGGGCGTGCTGAACTTCGCCGCGACCAGACCGGGGGTGCCGTTGCGCCCGACCCAGTCGACCTTGACGTCCTCGAGCGGGCCCTCGACCGGGCGGCCGAGCCACTCGCTCACGCGGTTGGGGTCGCCGGCGATCTCGAGGCACTCGAGGTGCACCCGGTCCGAGCAGCCGAGGCTCGGGTGGTCCGCGGCGTAGTTCTCCCACTGCACGAAGAACGGCAGCTGCGGGTCGGACTGCAGACCCTTCACGCCGATCTGCTTCCAGCGCAGCTCGTGGCCGTCGGGCCGGTAGCGGTTGCCCTGCACGGCCTCACGGCCGAGACGCTCCTCGAGCGGGGCGACGTCGGAGACGGCGATCACCCACCCGAGCCAGCCGCCGCCCAGCTCCGAGCGCGCGCGCACGGCCTGGCCGAAGGGGGCCTTGTCGGAGGCGGGGTGGTCGAGGCACTCGACCACCTCGACGTAGGTGCCTGCGCTGAGCGGCAGCACCATGTTGCGGGTCCCGAAACGAGGGTGGATCCCCCCGTCCAGGAACGGTTCTCCGAGCAGGTCCCCCAGCCGTCGTGCGGTGCTGGCGAGCCCGTCCGGTCCGGCGGCGTACGAGAGATGGTCCAGGCGCATTCCGTCATTGTGGACCGCACGCCACCGGCCCGGAACAGCGGGGTCGGGCAAGTCCGCACCCGGGGGTCGGGAGCCTCCGGCGCCGCCTGCCGGCCGGCTCAGCGGGTGAGACGGTCCCGGCTCGCAGGGTGGATGGCCAGGGCGCTGCGCGAGCGCAGGTGGGTCGCGCAGTGCTGCGCGAGCTCGTCGTACGCCGCTGCGCCCATCAGCTCGGTGAGCTCGGTGGCGTTGGTGACGTACACCGCCTCGGCGGCGACGTGGGCCTCGGTGTTGCCCGAGCAGTACCAGTCGAGGTCGTGCCCGCCCGGGCCCCAGCCGGAGCGCTGGTACTCCGCGATGGTGACCTCGAGGTAGCTGGTGTCGTCGGGCAGCTCGACGGTGCGGTAGGTGCGCCGGATCGGCAGCTGCCAGCAGACGTCGGGCTTGGTGGCGACGAAGTGCTGACCGGTCCGCAGCGCCAGCCCGTGCAGCGCGCAGCCGGCCCCGGCCGGGAAGCCCGGGCGGTTGAGGAAGACGCAGGCGCCGTCGACCACACGGGTCTTGCGCTCGCCCTCGTCGTCGGTCTCGACCCAGCGCTTGCGGCCCTTCGGACGCAGCTGCCAGTCGGCGTCGGTGAGCTGCTCGACCTGCGCCGCCACCCGCTTCTCGTCGTCCTCGTCGCTGAAGTGCGCGCCGAGGGTGCAGCAGCCGTCGTCGGGGCGGTCGGCGTAGATGCCCTGGCAGCCGTTGCCGAAGATGCACGACCAGCTCGAGGTCAGCCACGTCAGGTCGCAGCGGAAGACCTGCTCGGCGTCGTCGGGGTCGGCGAACTCGACCCAGGCACGGGGGAAGACCGGATCGACCTCTGGCACGGCGGAGAGCCTAGCCCCCACGGGTGTCCGGGCCGTCGGGGCCGGCGGCGTCACCACGCACGCTAGGTTGAGGGGGTGCGCCTCGGGGTCCTCGACATCGGGTCCAACACCGGACATCTCCTGGTGGTGGACGCTGCCGGCGGTGCCGCCCCCCTGCCGGCCTACTCCTTCAAGGAGCCGTTGCGTCTCGCCGAGCACCTCGACGACGACGGGGCGATGACCAAGAAGGGCATCGCGGCCCTGGTCGACTTCGTCGGCTCCGCCCTCGACGTCGCGGAGAGCAAGGGCTGCGAGGACATGTACGCCTTCGCCACCTCGGCCACCCGCGACTCCGCCAACTCCGACGAGGTCCTCGACGCCGTCAAGGACGAGACCGGGGTCGAGCTCGAGGTGCTCCCCGGTGACGACGAGGCCCGGCTGACCTTCCTCGCCGTACGCCGGTGGTTCGGGTGGTCCTCGGGTCGGCTGCTGGTGTTCGACATCGGCGGCGGGTCGCTGGAGATCGCGACCGGGCAGGACGAGAACCCCGACGTCGTGCAGTCCCTGCCGCTGGGGGCGGGTCGGCTGACCCGCGGCCTGCTGGCCGAGGACCCGCCGGAGGCCAAGACCGTCAGGAAGCTGCGCAAGAGCATCCGAGCGGACCTGGCGCGCGAGGCCGGGAAGGTGCTGCGCGCGGGCGAGCCGCAGCACGCGGTGGCGACGTCCAAGACCTTCCGCTCGCTGGCGCGCATCTGCGGTGCGGCGCCGTCGGGTGAGGGGATGTTCCTGCGCCGCACGTTGAGCGCCGAGACGTTGCGCGAGAAGCTCGACGACCTGCTGGCGATGGACGACGAGGCCCGCCGGGAGCTCCCCGGGGTCTCCCCGCGCCGCTCGCGCCAGCTGGTGGCCGGAGCCCTGGTGGCCGACGCGGTGATGGACATCTTCGGGGTCGAGGAGCTGGAGATCTGTCCCTGGGCACTGCGCGAGGGCGTCATCCTCGAGCGTCTCGACGAGCTCAGCATCCTCGGTTGACGGCGGTGACGGTGTCCAGCGGCGAGGGTCCCGAACCCGGTGCGGACGGTCTCCTCGGGCCCGACGTCAAGGTCGCGCTCTCGACCGCCTCGGTCTACCCGGAGTCGACGGCGGCCGGCTTCGAGATGGCGGTCCGGCTCGGCTTCGATGCCGTCGAGGTGATGGTCGGCGTCGACGAGACCAGCCAGGACCTCGACCAGGTCGCCCACCTCGCGGAGTACCACCGGATCCCGGTGTGCGCGGTCCACGCGCCCTGCCTGCTGCTCACGCAACGGGTCTGGGGGCTCGACCCCTGGGGCAAGCTCGAGACCAGCACCGAGATGGCCCGCCGCGTGGGGGCCGACGTCGTCGTCGTGCACCCGCCGTTCCGCTGGCAGCGTGACTACGCGCGGGGCTTCGTCGAGGGCGTGGCGATGATGGAGGAGCGGACCGGTGTGCAGATCGCGGTGGAGAACATGTACCCGTGGCGCACGCGTCGCCGCGAGACCGAGGTCTACGCGCCGGACTGGGACGTGACGGGCTCGGCGTACGCGACGACGCGACACACCACCCTCGACGTGTCCCACGCGGCCACCGCCCAGCAGGACTCCCTCGAGCTGGCCCGCGCGCTCGGCGACCGGTTGCGGCACCTCCACCTGACCGACGGGTCCGGCAGCGCCAAGGACGAGCACCTCGTGCCGGGCCGCGGCAACCAGCCGGTGGCGGAGCTGCTCGAGCACGTGGCCGGGTCCTCGTTCGACGGTCACGTGGTGCTCGAGATCAACACCCGCCGGTCCGGGGGCCGCCGGCAGCGCGAGACCGACCTGATCGAGGGGCTCGCCTTCGCGCGGCTCCACCTCTCGCCCCGCCGCGAGGCGGGGATCACGAGGATCTCCGCCGGCCGGGCAGCGCCCGTGAGCGGGCGCGCGGCTCCGACGCGCGGGCGGCGCCCGGGCGGCCCGGACACCCGTGGCGAGATCCTGGAGGCGGCTCGTCGCGCGTTCGCAGAGCGTGGCTTCCAGGGCACGTCGATGCGCTCGGTGGCGACGGCGGCGGGCGTCGACGCGGCGCTCGTCCACCACTACTTCGGCTCCAAAGGCGACCTCTTCCTCGCCGCGGCGGGCCTGCCCGTGGACCCGCGCGGCCTGCTCGACGAGGTCTTCGCCGACGGCACCGCCGGGGCCGGCGAGCGGCTGCTGGTCACGATGATGGGCGTCTGGGACCGGCCCGAGATGCAGGACCGGCTGGTCGCGCTCGTGAGGGGCGGGCTGGGGGGCGACACCTCCGGCGAGACGCTGCTGCGCGACGCCCTGGGGCAGCTGGTCGTGGCCACGGTCCGCGCGCACCTGCGCCCCGACGAGGCCGACGTCCGGGTGCAGCTCCTGGTCACGCAGGTCGTCGGGCTCGTCGTCGTCCGCTACGTGCTCCGGCTCGAGCCGCTCGCGACCCTGCCGGCGTCAGAGGTGGCAGCCCATCTCGGGCCCACGCTGCAGCGCTACCTCGACGGTCCTCTGGCCGACCTGCCCTGACCTGACCCGTCCGGGTCCGCGAACGGTCAGCCGTGGCACGTCCGTCCCCGCGCGCGGCGGCAGGTTTCTGGTCGCTCCCTGCAGGGACACGGCCGAATTCTCTGCGGGCGACGACCAGGAACGGGCCGACGTGCGGGGAGCGACCAGAAGCCGGCCGGGCTAGGCACACGGGTGAGGAGCCGCTATATTCATCACATGATGAAATCAGTGGTGGACGTGCACGACCTCCTGGTCGTCCGTGGCGGCACCGTCGCGGTCGACCACCTCGCTTTCGAGGCCGCCGCCGGTGAGGTCGTGGGTCTGCTCGGACCGTCGGGGTGCGGCAAGACCTCGCTGATGCGCGCGCTGGTCGGGGTGCAGCGGGTGGCGGGGGGAGAGGTCACGGTCCTCGGCCACCCGGCCGGGTCCGCGCCCCTGCGCCGCCGCGTCGGCTACGTGACGCAGGCGGCCAGCGTGTACGGCGACCTGACGGTGGCCGAGAACCTGCGCTTCTTCGCCCAGGTGCTGGGCGCCGGCTCCGACGACGTACGCCGCAGCCTCGAGCAGGTCGACCTCGCCGGTCAGGCCGACCGTGTCGTCGCCACCCTCTCGGGCGGCCAGCGCAGCCGCGTCTCCCTGGCCGTCGCGCTGGTGGCCCGCCCCGAGGTGCTGGTGCTCGACGAGCCCACCGTCGGCCTCGACCCGGTGCTGCGGCGCGACCTGTGGCGCCTCTTCCACGAGCTGGCCGCCCAGGGGTGCTGCCTCGTCGTCTCCAGCCACGTCATGGACGAGGCCGAGCGGTGCGACCGCCTGCTCCTCATGCGCGAGGGTCGGCTCCTGGCACAGGGCTCCCCGGTCGAGCTGCTCGCCCGCACCGGCGCCACGACCGTCGAGGACGCCTTCCTGCGGCTCGTCGAGGACGCGGCGTGAGCGCCCTGCCGTCACCCCGGGTGACGCTGGCCGTCGCGTCCCGCGTCCTGAGGCAGGTCCGTCGCGACCACCGGACCCTGGCGATGCTGGTGGTCCTGCCGTCGCTGGTGCTCACGCTGCTGTGGTGGATGTTCCGCGACGTCCCGACCGCAGCGGGCAGCCCCTTCGACGCCCTCGGCCCCCCGCTGCTGGCGATCATCCCGTTCATCGTCATGTTCCTGGTGACGTCGGTGACCACGTTGCGCGAGCGCACCTCGGGCACGCTCGAGCGGCTGCTGTCGATGCCGGTCGGCAGGCTCGACCTGCTGCTGGGCTACGCCGTGGCGTTCGGTCTGCTCGCCCTGGTGCAGTCGGTCCTCGCGGTCACGGTCTGCGTCGGGCTCCTCGACATGTCGGTGTCCGGGCCCGTGGCGGTCCTGGTCCTGGTGGCGGTCGCCGACGCGGTGCTGGGCACGGCGCTCGGGCTGCTGGTCTCGGCCTTCGCCAGCACCGAGTTCCAGGCCGTGCAGTTCATGCCGCTCGTCGTCGTCCCGCAGATCCTGCTGTGCGGGCTCTTCGTGCCGACCGAGCAGATGCCCGACGTGCTGGGCGCCGTGGCTGACGTGCTCCCGCTCACCTACGCCGTCGACGCCATGCAGGGCGTGGCGGGCCTCGGGCCGGGCAGCACGAGCTGGTCGGTGGTGCAGGGCGACGTCGCCTCCGACCTGCTCGTCGTGCTCGGGTTCGCCGTCGCCGCGTTGAGCCTCGGCGCCGCCACCCTGCGCCGACGTACGGCGTAGCCTGGCGCCATGACCGGACCTGCCGACCTGTTGCGACGTCCGCTGCTCACGCTGGCCGACAGCGACCGGGTCCGCCACCTCGTCACCACCACCCCGGTCTCCCGCGGGATCGTCGACCGTTTCGTGCCCGGCGAGCAGACCGCTGACGCGGTCCGCGCCAGCGCCGAGCTGGTGGGCACCGGCCGCACGGTCACCCTCGACTTCCTGGGCGAGGACACCACCGACGAGGCGCAGGCCACCGCGACCGTCGAGGCCTACCTCGACGTCCTCGAGGAGCTGCACACGGCCGGGCTGACGGCCTCGGTCGAGGTGTCGGTCAAGCTCTCGGCGGTCGGCCAGGCCCTGCCCGACCGCGGCGACAAGGTGGCGCTGGAGAACGCCCGCACCATCTGCGCCGCGGCGAGGCGACGGGGCACCACCGTCACCCTCGACATGGAGGACCACTCCACCACCGACGCGACGCTGCGGACGCTGCGCGAGCTGCGCAAGGACTACCCCGAGACCGGGGCGGTGCTGCAGGCCTACCTGCGCCGCACCGAGACCGACTGCCGCGACCTGGCGGTCGAGGGCTCGCGGGTGCGTCTGTGCAAGGGCGCCTACGAGGAGCCCGAGCGGGTGGCCTTCCAGACGCGGCAGGAGGTCGACCTCTCCTACGTGCGCTGCCTCAAGGTGCTGATGAACGGCGCGGGCTACCCGATGGTGGCCAGCCACGACCCGCGCATGGTCGCGATCGCCGGCGAGCTCGCGAGGACGGCGGGCCGCGAGCAGGGCAGCTTCGAGTACCAGATGCTCTACGGCGTCCGCCCCGACGAGCAGCGGCGGTTGGCCGACTCCGGCGAGACGGTGCGGGTCTACGTGCCCTACGGTCAGGAGTGGTACGGCTATCTCGTGCGCCGGCTGGCCGAGCGCCCGAGCAACGTCGCGTTCTTCCTGCGCTCGTTGGCCACCACCGGCTGACGGGTCCGGGACGGGCCCGTGCGGGGCGGTGCGCGGCCGGTTCGCCGGGACGAGGTCGACGGGGACGAGCGCTGAGCGAGAAGGAGCACCGATGACGGACAGGGTCGCGATCCTGGGCGCCGGCGTGATGGGGGAGACCCTGCTGTCGGGTCTGGTGCGGGCGGGTCGGGACGCCTCCACCCTGCTGGTGGGGGAGAAGCGCCTGCAGCGCGCCACCGAGCTCGAGGAGAAGTACGGCGTGCGGGTGGTCGGCAACCGCGACGCCGCGGCCGAGGCCGACACCGTCGTGGTGGTCGTCAAGCCTCAGGACATGGCCGACCTGCTGACCGACATCGCGCCGGTGCTGCGGGCCGGTCAGCTGCTGGTCTCGCTGGCGGCCGGCGTCACGACCTCGTTCATCGAGTCCCACGTGCCCGCGGGGGTCGCCGTGGTGCGCGTCATGCCGAACACCCCGGCGCTGGTCGACGAGGGCATGGCGGCCATCTCGCCCGGCACCCACTGCGACGACGACCACCTGGCACGCGCCGAGGGCCTGCTCTCGGCCACCGGTCGCGTGCTGCGCGTCCCGGAGAACCAGCAGGACGCGGTCACCGCGATCAGCGGCTCCGGGCCCGCCTACCTGTTCTTCGTGGTGGAGGCGATGATCGAGGCCGGGGTCCACCTCGGCCTGCCGCGCCCGACCGCGACCGAGCTCGTGGTCCAGACCGTGGTGGGCTCGGCCAAGCTGCTGCGCGAGACCGGGGAGCACCCGACCGTGCTGCGCGAGCAGGTCACCTCGCCCGGGGGCACGACGGCCGCGGCGGTGCGCCAGCTGGAGGACCACAAGGTGCGCGCGGCCTTCCTGACCGCGATGGAGGCTGCCCGCGACCGGTCCCGCGACCTGGCCGGCGGGGCATGAGCGGCGCGGGGGCTGCGGGACCGGGGGCAGTCGTCGGGGCGGCCGGGTCTGCCGGGTCCTGCCGGGCGTGCGTGGTCTTCGACCAGAGCCTCGTCGAGTACGACTTCGGCCACGACCACCCCCTCGACCCGGTGCGCGTCGACCTGACGATGCTGCTGGCCACCGAGCTCGGCGTGGTCGCGAGCCCGGGCTCGTCCTCCGGGCTCTCGGTCGTCCAGGCACCGGTCGCCCCCGACGACCTCGTGGCCACCGTGCACGACGAGGAGTACATGGCCGCCGTACGCCGCTCGGGTGCGGATCCCACGATCCTCGACGCACGACGCGGCCTGGGCAGCGACGACAACCCGACCTTCGCGGGCATGCACGAGGCAGCCGCCCACGTCGTCGGTGCGTCGGTGGAGGCGGCCCGCCGGGTCTGGACCGGCGAGGTCGACCACGCGGTCAACGTCGCCGGCGGCCTGCACCACGCCATGCCCGACCGCGCCAGCGGCTTCTGCGTCTACAACGACGTCGCGGTCGCGATCCGGTGGCTGCTCGACAACGGCGCCGAGCGGGTGGCCTACGTCGACGTCGACGTCCACCACGGCGACGGCGTGCAGCGGATCTTCTACGACGACCCGCGCGTGCTCACGATCAGCCTCCACGAGACCGGCCAGATGCTCTTCCCCGGCACCGGCTTCCCCGACGAGACCGGCGGCCCGGGGGCCGAGGGCTCCGCCGCGAACGTCGCCCTGCCGCCGGGCACCGCCGACGCCGGGTGGCTGCGCGCCTTCCACGCGGTGGTGCCGCCGCTGGTGCGGGAGTTCGCCCCCGACGTCCTGGTCACCCAGCACGGCTGCGACTCGCACATCGAGGACCCGCTGGCCCACCTGCTGCTGAGCGTCGACGGCCAGCGCGCGTCGTACCTCGCGCTCCACGAGCTGGCGCACGAGGTCTGCGACGGCCGGTGGCTGGCGACCGGGGGTGGCGGCTACGCGCTGGTCGACGTCGTGCCGCGCGCCTGGACCCACCTGCTGGCGATCGTCGCGGGCTCGCCGCTCGACCCCGCCCAGCCGGTGCCCGAGGCGTGGCGGGAGCTGGTGCTCGGCCGGACGAGGCGTACGGCGCCGCGGCGGATGACCGACGGGCGCACCCCCGCCTACCGCGACTGGCGCGAGGGGTACGACCCCGACGTGTGGCTCGACCGGGCCGTGAACGCGAGCCGGGCGGCCTCGTTCCCGCTGCACGGGCTCGACCCGATGCCCTGATCAGCCTGATCCGTGGCATTTGTGACTCGGGTGTCCAGTCGACACGCCCACGCAGAGTTAACTTTTTGCCCAAGTCGTATCCCGCACCCCATCCGTCACACTACGCTCGCAGAAGGAAAGCGCATCGTCGTCGCTCCGGTGGGGAAGCCGGAGGCGCTGTTGCTTGAGAAAGTGCGGTGCCGAACATGGCCGAATCCAGCTCCGGCGACATCTCCGGAGTCACGTTCCTGACCGTGGCCGAGGTGGCCTCGGTGATGCGTGTGTCGAAGATGACCGTCTACCGACTGGTCCACAACGGCGAGCTGCCCGCGGTGCGGGTGGGCCGCTCCTTCCGCGTCCCGGAGGACGCGGTCAACGAGTACCTCCAGCGCAGCTTCTTCCAGACCGGCTGAGACCCCGCCGTACGCCTCGACGGAGCCGACGACCCTCGTGGTCGTCGGCTTCGCCACGTCCGGCGCCGTGTCCGGCGGTCTCGGTGGGACGGATTCGGGATCGACGGCCCCGCGGGCTAGGCTGGGCCACTCGGCCGGGTCGGCAGTGCGGACCCGGCGTCTCACGTCGGAAAGGTTCGACCCTTGGGTTCCGTGGTCAAGAAGCGTCGCAAGCGCATGGCGAAGAAGAAGCACCGCAAGCTGCTGAAGAAGACGCGCGTCCAGCGCCGTCGTCTCGGCAAGTAGCCGCGACGCACCAGGGCCAGGACCGGACCGGCCGGGTCCCTCGAGGACCGGTCGGGCCAGGTCGCCAGCGACACGGGGACGAGGCAGGCATGGGGCGGATCGTTCTGGTCACCGGGGTCTCGCACGACCTCGGTGGTCTGGTCGCGCGCCGGATGGCGAGCGACCCGGAGGTCAGCAGGGTCATCGGCGTCGACGTCGTGCCGCCCCGCGGAGACCTCGGCGGCGTGCGCTTCGTGCGCGCCGACATCCGCAACCCGGTCATCGCCAAGGTGATCGCCGGTGAGGACGTCGACACCGTCGTCCACACCAGTGTCGTCTCCTCCCCGGCGTCGGTCGGAGGGCGTGGCTCCATGAAGGAGCACAACGTCATCGGGACGATGCAGCTGCTGGCCGCGTGCCAGCGCGCCCCCGGCCTCGAGCGGCTGGTCGTGAAGTCCTCGGCCGCGGTCTACGGCTCCTCGAGCCGCGACCCCGCGATGTTCACCGAGGCCATGGCGCCCAAGCGCATGCCGCGGTCCGGCTTCGCCAAGGACGTCCTGGAGGTCGAGGGCTACGTCCGCGGCTTCTCGCGCCGCCGGCCCGACGTGACCGTGACGCTGCTGCGCAACGCGCACACGATCTCCTCGCGCGGCGGCTCGATCATGGTCGACTACTTCTCCATGAACCCGGTGCCGAAGGTGCTGGGCTTCGACGCGCGCCTGCAGCTGCTGCACTACGACGACCTGGTCGCGGTGCTCCACCACGCGACGCTCGCCGGCGTCCACGGCACCTTCAACGTCGCCGCGGACGGCGTGGTGATGATGAGCCAGGCCCTGCGCCGCCTCGGTCGGGTGTCGGTGCCGATGCCGCAGGTCGCGCTGAGCTCGTTGGGGTCCTTGATCCGCCAGACCCCGCTGACCGTGCCGCACTTCTCCGGTGAGCAGATCGACTACCTGGCCTTCGGCCGGGGGCTCGACACCACCCGGATGCGGCAGGTGCTCGGCTTCGAGCCGGTCTTCAGCACCGAGCAGGCGCTCAACGAGCTGTCGAGCAGGTTGGGGCCGGGTCTGCTCGAGACCCACCCGGTGGTGTCGCTGGAGCGGATGGTCGCCGGCATGGCCGGTGGGACCGCCGGCGCTCCCGGCAGTGCGACCAGCGCGACCGCCTCGCTGGGACGTGACGTCCGAGCCGACCGAAGGGACACCGATGGCTGACGCAGAGATCATCCCCCTGGGGACCCGCGGCCGGCCCGGTCGTGGCGTGGGCAAGGAGAAGCCCTCGTCGAGCTCCCGCAGCCTGGCCGGCGGCGCCCGCCGCAACGGCCCCGCTCCGCGCGAGGAGTCCGACGCCACCGCGGACCCCACGAACGACCCCGCGACCGACGACGTCGAGCCCGCGCACGAAGCGCCCGGCGCGCCGACCCTCGACCTCGACCCCGCCTTCGCCCCGACGGCGAGCGGCGCGGCGAGCGGTCACCCCCCGGCCACCTCACCCGACGACGGACAGCCCCTGCCGGCCACTCCGGGCTCCGCGACCGCTGCGACGCCCGACGACGCCGGGCACGGCGTGACCGAGCTGCCTCAGCCGGCCGCCTCGGTCGAGGCTCCTGCTCCGGCCCGGACCGAGCGGCGCCTGCCCGGACCGTCGCTGCCCGAGCTGCTGGCCGCCGCCACGAGCGCCGCCCAGCGGGTCTTCGGTGACGACGCCGAGCGCAAGCTGGCGCAGATGCTCGCCTTCGTACGGCGCCGGGTCACCGGTGAGTACGTCGTCGACGAGTACGGCCTCGACGCCGAGGTCATCGACACCTTCCTCATGGAGATGATCCGTCCCCTGGCGACCAAGTGGTTCCGGGTCGAGGTGCGCGGCGTCGAGAACATCCCCACCGAGGGCGGCGCCCTCGTCGTGGCCAACCACTCCGGCACCGTGCCGATCGACGGCGCCATCTCGATGTTCGCGGTCCACGAGACGACCGGCCGCAACCTCCGGCCGCTCGGGGCCGACCTCGTCTTCAGGCTGCCGTTCTTCGGCGAGATGGCCCGCAAGGCCGGCGCCACCCTCGCCTGCAACGAGGACGCCACCCGGCTGCTCAGCAGCGGCGAGCTCGCCGCGGTCTGGCCGGAGGGCTTCAAGGGCATCGGCAAGCCCTACTCCGAGCGCTACAAGCTGCAGCGGTTCGGGCGTGGGGGCTTCGTGTCGGCCGCCATCAAGACCGGGGTCCCGATCGTTCCGTGCTCGATCGTCGGTGCGGAGGAGATCTACCCGCTGGTGGGCAACGTGCCGGCGCTCGCGCGCCTGGTCGGGGTGCCCTACGTGCCGATCACGCCGTTCTTCCCCCTGCTCGGTCCGCTGGGCCTCGTGCCGCTGCCGTCGAAGTGGATCATCGAGTTCGGCGAGCCGATCCGCACGGACTCCTACGACCCCGGTGCCGCGGACGACCCGATGCTGGTCTTCAACCTCACCGACCAGGTGCGCGAGACCATCCAGCAGACGCTCTACACGCTGCTGATGCGCCGCAAGTCCGTCTTCCACTGACCCTGCGCACCCGCGGCCGATCGGTCGCTCGGCGCGACGGCCGGTCGAGCCACCGGATCCGCCAGCGCGAGGGGGCGGTCAGGGCAGGCGCGGGTCGTCGAGGCCGAGGCCCTCGACGGTCTCGTTCACGGTCCTGCCGAGGTCCTCGGCGCCTTCGCGGACCTTCTTCGCGGCCTCACGGTCGCCGTCGTCGAGCTGCTCGTCGAGGCCGCGCGTGTCGGTCCCGCCGTTGCTGACGTCGCCGCCCAGGTCGCCGGGCAGACCGTCCAGCAGGCCGTCAGCGTCCTGTGGGACCTCCTGCTGAGGACCGAGGTCGTCGGGGTCGGTGGGACCGCCGGACCCGGACCCAGATCCAGACCCGGACGCGGCGGACCGGGGCGCCGCCTCCATCGTGACCGGGGGCGCGATGCGCGGAGAGATCAGGGGGTGGTCGTTCTCGAGCTCGGCGCCACCCTCGAGCGAGGCCAGCACGCGGGCGGCGTCGTCGAGAGCCGGCTCGAGGTCCCCGGGGAGCGCGCGGGCGCTCGTGGGCTGGCAGGTCGGGCAGACCTCGACGGCGTCGTCCTCGATCGTCTCGAGCAGCTCGGTCGTCCTGGCGAAGGTCGTCGGCCAGCCCGGGAGGCAGGGCCGCGGACAGCTCGTCGAGCTGGGCAAGGCCGTCCCGGGTGAAACCACGGACCTCGGAGACCGCGTCCGCGTCCGCGTCGCTGCCGCCCGTGTAGGAGCCGAGGAGCAGGGTGCTGCCGTCCTGCGCCTGCGAGCGGTAGGTCTGGAGCGTCGTCCTGATCGCCGGCTCGGAGGCAGGCTCGCCGACGAGGGCGGTCACCTCGCCGAGCCTGCTGTCGGCCTGCTGGAGCAGCGTCCGCCCGCGGGCGGCGTCGTCCGAGGTCAGGTCTGCGCGGACCTCCTCGAGGCCCCGCTTGATCGGGTAGAGCGCCTCTCCGGGGAGGGCCTGCTGAGCGGCGGCGGCCATGCCGGCCGAGCCGCCGGCGAGCACGAGTGCGGTCGCGGCGACGACGAGCCGACGCTCGCGGCGCGGCGTCGTCGTGCGCGCTCGCAGCTCGAGACGGGCGGCGGCGGGGTCGTAGGTCCAGCTCTCCGCAGCCTCGGCGAGCAGCTGCTCGCGCAGCCGGGCGGTGAACTCGGGCCGTGCGACGAGGGACGGTGCCTCGGCAGCGGCGTGGGCCCGCAGGACGTCCGCGACGCCGACGAGGTCGGCGATCTCCGAGTGGGTGGCGGACCTCGTCGGGTCGTCGAGCGCGGCGGCCAGCTCGTCCGCACGCCGACGGGCGCTCGTCAGAGTGATCATCGCTGGGGTCCGTTCGATCCGGTGGTGCGTGTCAGGTGGGGTGTCGGGTGGTCCGGGAGCAAGGACGTCGACACCTGGCACAACGAACGGAGGAGACCCCGGGTTACGGCGTCCGGACGCCCGATCTCGAGGCGCGCGGCGTCGCGGCGCGACCCGGTCCGACCAGCTGGTCGCCGCATGCCGTGGGCGGTCACCGCACGCCCTCCGGCATCAGCTTCGCGAGGTTGCGCACGCCGCGCAGCTGGAGCTGCTTCACGGCCCCGTCGGAGCGGCCCAGGGCGGCAGCCGTCTCCGCGATCGACAGGCCCTGCAGGAACCGCATGATCAGGCACTCCTGCTGCTCGGCCGGCAGCTCCTTGAGGGCCGCCATCAGGGCCTCGTTGGTCAGGTGAGCCAGCACCGCGGACTCCGGCGACTCCGTGGTGGAGTCGTGGGGGCTCATGTCCTCGGTGGTCATCTCCAGGCGGGTCTTGCTCGACTTGAAGTGGTCCATGGTGAGGTTGCGGGCGATGGTCATCAGCCACGCCCCGAAGTCCTTGCCCTGCCAGGTGAACGACGGCATGGAGCGCAGAGCCCGGAAGAAGGTCTCCGAGGTCAGGTCCTCGGCGACGACCACCGATCCCAACCGGTAGTACAGGAAGCGGTACACCGACGGCTGGTAGTGGTCGTAGAGCAGCCCGAAGGCCTCGGCGTCCCCGGCCTTGGCCAGGTCCACGAGGGCGATGAGCCGCTCGCCCTCGGCCTCGTCCTCCAACGAGGAGACCTTCAGGTCGGCCTCGCCGCGAGGCCCACCGCGGCCGTCGCCCGTCGACCCGGCGCTGGAGCCGGAGGGCTGGGCGGGATCGTCGGGGGAGGCACGGTGGGACTGGACCAGGGCGTCGGAGGCCAGCAGTCGGTCGGTCCAGCCGACCGGGACCGGACCACGGAGCGACCCTGTCGTGGGCGTGGCGAGAGCGGGGGTGGGGAGGAACGCGGAGCCGTCGAAGGAGGTCAGCAGCACCTCGGCCACGGCGCGCCGGAGCGCGTCCAGCCCAGGCTGGTGCCCACTCCCTCGGAGATGCATGCGTCTCCCTCCCGGCGGTCGATCCCGGGCACGTCGCCGCCGCACCCCGGTCCGGTCGGACCGGCACACGTCACCGGCCCACCGGCGTACTGGTGTGTCCGGAGTCGCGACGAGGCCCGCTGTTCACCCTACCTTCGGACATGCTGCCCTGTCGGGGGCTTGTGAAACGCCCCACGCGGTGGGTCAGCGGGCGCGGCGGCGCAGCGCGACGCCCGCAGCGACGGACCCGGAGACGGCCCCGGCCGCCGCGGCTGCGACGAGACCGGCCTTCGCCGCCTTCCGGCCGGTGCGGTAGTCGCGGATGCGCCAGCCCTCCGCCCGGGCGTGCTCGCGCAGCCGGGCGTCGGGGTTGATGACGCACGGGTCGCCGACCAGGCTCAGCATCGGGATGTCGTTGGAGGAGTCGGAGTAGGCCGAGCAGCGGGCGAGGTCCAGCCCCTCCTCCTCCGCGACCCGACGTACGGCGACCGCCTTGTGGGGCCCGTGG
Source organism: uncultured Actinomycetota bacterium (assembly GCA_963721555.1). GTDB lineage: Bacteria > Actinomycetota > Actinomycetes > Propionibacteriales > Nocardioidaceae > Marmoricola_A. The sequence goes on from CAVRJU010000012.1 coordinate 150,021, forward strand.
AGCATCTCCCCGACCAGCCCGCCGGTGTAGACGCCGTCGACGTGCTCGGCGACGGTGCCCAGGGCCCCGGTGAGCCCCAGCCGGCGCGCGATCGTGGTCGCGATCTCGATGGGCGCCGCAGTGACCAGCCAGACCCGCTGGCCCTGGTCGAGGTGCATCTGCGCCAGCGCACGGGTGCCGGGCCAGATCCGCTCGGCCATCGACTCGTCGAAGATCTCCTCGCCGATCGCCTCCAGCTCCTCGACGCGGTGTCCCGCGATGAAGGCGAGGGCGGAGCTGCGGGCCTCGGCGACGTGCTCGGGGTCCTCGACACCGACCACGCGGAAGTAGGCCTGCTTCCAGGCGGCTCCGACGATGTCCTTGGTGGTGAAGAACTGGCGGCGGTGCAGGCCGCGGGCGAGGTGGAAGATCGACGCGCCCTGGATGATGGTGTTGTCGACGTCGAAGAAGGCGGCCGCCTCGGGGTCGGGCTGGACCGCGAGGGAGGTCTCCAGCTCCGCGACCGCGGCCGCGGCCTCACCGGCCAGCAGCGAGCGCTCGGTGAGGTCCACACGGGTCCGGGACCGGGCGCGACCGGCGCCGCGGTCGTTGCGTCCCCGCTCACCAGACCCCACGGGGACACCCTAGTGCGCCTCAGGACGGTGAGCGGCGGGTCGCGCTGTGGAAGACTTTGTGGCGTGACCGCCAACCTCACCGAGCTCCTCGCGCACACGGCTGCGCAGCGCCCGGACGCGGTCGCGCTGATCGACGCGGAGAGCGGCGTACGCCTGACGTGGCCCGAGCTCGAGGACGCCGTGGCCCGGTGTGCCACGGGGCTGTCGGCGCAGGGCCTGGTGGCCGGCAACCGGGTGGCGATCGCGATCGGCAACCGAGCCGAGCTGGTGGTGCTCCACCTCGCGGCGCTCCGGGCCCGGCTGGTCTCGGTGCCGGTCAACCCCCGCTCGGCCACCGGCGAGCTGCTGCGCGTCGTCGCCGACAGCGGCGCACGCCTGCTCGTGGCCGACCCCACGACCGCGGACCCGGCCCGCGCTGTGGTGACCGGTCTGCGGGAGGCGCTGCCGCACGATGGGCGGGCCGGGGCCCCCCGCCTCGTCGTGCTCGACGCCCCCGTCGCTGGTGACGAGCTCGCCTACGACGCCCTGCTCGCGCAGCCCGCGGCCGCGCTGCCGCCGCCCCGCGACGCCGAGTCCCTGGCGGTGCTGCTCTACACGTCCGGCACGTCGGGCCGTCCGCGGGCGGCCATGCTCAGCCACCGCGCGCTGCTGGCCAACGTCGAGCAGGCCGGGAGGGTCGACCCGCCGCTCGTCCAGCCCGACGACGTGGTCTACGGCGTGCTGCCGCTCTTCCACGTCTACGGGCTCAACGCCGTGCTCGGCCAGGTGCTGGCCACGGGCGCCACCCTGGTGGTCGTCGACGGGTTCTCGGTCGAGCAGTCCCTCGAGCACGTCCGCCTGCACGGCGTCACCGTGCTGCCGGTGGCTCCGCCGGTGCTGGCGGCCTGGCGCGCGGTCGGTGACCTCGCGGACCGCCTCGCAGGCGTGCGCACCGTGATGTCCGGCGCCGCGCCGATGCCCGAGGACCTCGTGACGGAGTACGCCGACCGCTTCGGCCTGCGCGTGCACCAGGGCTACGGCCTGACCGAGACCGCCCCGGTGCTGACCTCGACGCTCTGCGGCACCGACCCGGCCAAGCGTGGGTCCGTGGGCCGCGCGCTGCCGGGGGTGTCCCTGCGCGTGCGCGACGACGCCGAGGTCGGCGGGGGCGAGCTCGGCGGGGGTGACCCGGGCGGCGAGGTGCCCTCCGGCGACCCCGGCGTCATCGAGGTCCGCGGCGACAACCTGTTCAGCGGCTACTGGCCCGACGGCGAGGGCGGCCCCGACGCCGAGGGCTGGTGGTCCACCGGTGACATCGGGATCCTCGACGCCGACGGCGACCTGTTCCTCGTCGACCGGGTCACCGAGATCGTCATCGTCTCCGGCTTCAACGTCTACCCCTCCGAGATCGAGGAGGTCCTCACCGAGGTCCCCCAGATCCAGGAGGCGGTCGTGCTCGGCGTACCGGACGTGAGCACCGGCGAGGCCGTCGTCGCCTACGTGCGGCTCGGCCCCGGCCAGCCCACCGACCCCGCCTCGCTCGAGGAGGTCGTCGCGGCCGCCCACCGGCACGCGGGCGAGCGGTTGGCCCGGTTCAAGCGTCCGGCCCGGATCGAGGTCGTGGACTCCCTGCCCCGCACCGTGACCGGCAAGGTCGCGCGCGGCCGGCTCCGCTCGCAGGCCCGCGGGGCACCGGACGTCCTCGGATGACGCGGGTACGGGACGGCACGGATGGCACGGCGGCACGGCACCGTCCCGGCCCGGGTCCGGCTCTACTCCCGGCCCGGCTGCCACCTCTGCGACACGGCGCGGACGACCGTGGCGGCGGTCTGCGCCGAGCTCGGGGAGTCCTGGGACGAGGTCGACATCAGCACCGACCCCGACCTGCTCGCCCGCTACGCCGAGGAGATCCCGGTGACCCTGGTCGACGGTCGCCAGCACGACTTCTGGCGCGTCGACGCCGGTCGGCTCCGGGCCGCGCTCCGCACCGCGTAGGGAGCGTTGCGGACGCATTCGGCCACCTCGGTGTGACCGATGTCACCGGGGGTGTCCGGGGCCGGTCCACCGTTTTGTTCTCACGTTCACAAACTCCTACAGTGGAATCCCGCACCGGCCGCCGGACCACCGGCGGGAGCGGCGCGGCACGCAATGCTGAGGAGCACGGTGAGGCCTTCCCGAGACCGCGAGGACGCGCGGGCGCACGACGCCCGCGACGTCGTCGAGACGGTACGGCTCGCCCCCACGGGGGAGCCGGCCGGGGACCGCCTGCCCGCTTCACGGGAGCCTCAGCGAGGCGCCTCCGGCGCCCGCGGGATCCCCGAGGCGACCGTCGCCCGGCTGCCGCTCTACCTGCGTGCGCTCGTCGGCCTGGCCGACCGCGGCATCCGCACGTGCTCCAGCGAGGAGCTCGCCTCGGCCGCGGGCGTCAACAGCAGCAAGCTGCGCAAGGACCTGTCCTACCTCGGCTCGTACGGCACGCGCGGCGTCGGCTACGACGTGGAGTACCTCCGCTACCAGATCGCCCGCGAGATCGGCGTGACCGGGGACCTGCCGCTGGTCATCGTCGGCATCGGCAACCTGGGCCAGGCGCTGGCGGCGTACGCCGGGTTCTCCTCGCGCGGGTTCCGCATCGTGGCGCTGATCGACGCCGACACCGACCGGGTCGGCGACCGGGTCGGCGGCCTGGCCGTCAGCCCGCTCGAGGAGCTCGAGGCCATCGTGCAGCGCCAGCAGGTCGCGATCGGCGTCATCGCCACCCCGGCCGCCGCCGCCCAGGAGGTCTGCGACCGGCTGGTGGACGCCGGGGTCACCAGCATCCTCAACTTCGCGCCGGCCGTGCTCGCCGTGCCCGACGGCGTCGACGTGCGCAAGGTGGACCTCTCCATCGAGCTGCAGATCCTCGCCTACCACGAGCAGCGCAAGGCGCTGGCCGGCCACGTCGAGCACGCGGCCCCCGAGCGACCGGCGGTGGGATCGTGAGCATCCTCGTCGTGGGCGTGTCCCACCAGACCGCGCCGGTCCCGCTGCTCGAGCGGCTCAGCCTCGACGCCGAGGGCGTGGAGAAGCTGATCGTGGCGGTGCACGGCACCGACCACGTGCAGGAGGCGACCGTGCTGTCGACCTGCAACCGGATCGAGATCTACACCGACGTCGAGCGCTTCCACGGCTCGGTCGAGGCCGTGGCCCGCGCCCTGTGCGACCTGGCCGAGGAGCCGACCGACGAGGTCGTGCCGCACCTCTACGTGCACTACGACGACGGCGCCATCTCCCACCTCTTCCACGTCGCGGCGGGACTCAACTCCATGGTCGTCGGTGAGGGACAGATCCTCGGGCAGACCCGGGAGGCGCTGCGTCACGGCCAGGAGCTCGGCACCGTCGGGCCCGCCCTCAACGCCGCCTTCCAGCAGGCGCTGCGGGTCGCCAAGCGCACCCACGCCGAGACCGACATCGACCGGGTCGCGCCGTCGCTGGTCTCGGTGTCGCTCGACCACGCCGAGGCCCGCCTCGGCACCCTCACCGGCCGTCGCGCGCTGGTCGTCGGCGCCGGGGCGATGGCCTCGCTGGCCGTGGCCACGCTGACCCGCCGCGGCCTGGCCGAGGTCGTCGTCGTCGAACCGCACCCCCTCCAAGGCCCGCCGCCTGGGGCAGCAGTACGACGCCCGGGGCGCCGACCTGGAGGACCTCGACGACGAGCTGGCGGCCGCCGACGTGGTCGTCTCCTGCACCGGCGCCGTCGGCACCGTGCTGTCCGTCGCCCAGGTCACCCGGTCCCTCGAGGCGCGGCCCCGCGACCTGGCCGTCATCGACCTGGCCCTGCCCCACGACGTCGAGACCGGCGTCGACGCGCTGCCCGGCGTGGAGCTGGTCAACCTGGAGCGCCTGGCGGCCCTGACCGACGAGGACGACACCCTCGTCGACGTCCTCGGAGTGCGCCGCATCGTGGCCGAGGAGGTGCAGGCCTTCCTCACCGCCCGCCGGATCGCCAGCGTCACCCCCACCGTGGTGGCGCTGCGGTCGATGGCGACCGGCGTCGTCGACGCCGAGCTGGCCCGCCTCGACGCGCGCCTGCCCGAGCTGTCCGACGACGTGCGCGCCGAGCTGGCCCACGCCGTGCGCCGGGTCGCGGACAAGCTGATGCACCAGCCGACGGTGCGGGTCAAGGAGCTGGCCGACTCCGGCGGCGCGGTGTCCTACGCCGCCGCCCTGGCCGACCTGTTCTCGCTCGACCAGCAGTCGGTGGACGCCGTCACGCGCGCCGACGGGGTGCAGCCGTGAGCCGGGTCGTGCGGGTGGGCACCCGCGGATCCACCCTCGCCTGGACCCAGGCCGGGCACGTCGCCGACGCCCTGCGCGAGCGCCTCGGCGTCGAGGTCGAGCTGGTCGAGGTCACCACGCACGGCGACGTCTCGAACGCGCCCCTGGCCAGCATGGGCGGCGCCGGTGTCTTCGTGGGGGCGCTGCGCACGGCGCTGCTCGAGGGCCGCTGCGACGTCGCGGTGCACTCCCTCAAGGACCTCCCGACGGCCCCGGCCGTCGACATCGACCTGGTCGCCGTACCTCGGCGGGAGGACCCGCGCGACGTGGTGGTGGCCCGCGACGGCCTCACCCTCGGCGAGCTGCCGGTCGGCTCCCGCGTCGGCACCGGATCGCCGCGACGCGCGGCCCAGCTGCACGCGCTCGGGCTCGGCCTCGAGGTCCTGGCGATCCGCGGCAACGTCGACACCCGCATCGGCAAGGTCGCCTCGGGGGAGCTCGACGCCGTGGTGCTGGCCCGTGCCGGCCTGGCCCGGCTGGGCCGCCTGGCCGAGGTCACCGAGGCGCTCGACCCGCTGCAGATGCTGCCCGCCCCCGGGCAGGGCGCGCTGGCCCTGGAGTGCCGCTCCGCGGACACCGCGCTGGCCGCCGACGTGGCCGTGCTCGACGACCCCGCCACCCGCGCCGCGGTCACCGCCGAGCGGACGCTGCTGGCCGACCTCGAGGCCGGCTGCAGCTCCCCGGTCGGCGCCCTGGCGGACGTGGTCGAGGGCGAGGACGGCGAGGAGCTGTGGCTGCGCGCCGTGGTGCTCTCCCTGGACGGCGCGCTGTCGGTGCGCCGCTCCGGGTCGGGACCGCTCGGAGCCGCCGCCGCGCTGGGGTCCTCCGTCGCGGCCGAGCTGCTCGACGAGGGCGCCGCCGATCTCGACGCTGCCCCGCCGGCCCCCACCGACGTGGCGGGGAGGGCGGTGCCATGACCCGGCCGACGAGGCGGTCCGGTGACCAGGCGTCACCGCAACCCGCCCGCACGCGCGGTCACCGGACCGCACCCGCACCCCGCACGCCCACCATCGAGAAGGCAGCCGTGAGCCACACCGCACCCTCGCAGCAGACCACCACCGGGACCACCGGACCGACCACCGGGACCCTCGCCGGTCACGGCACGGCCAACGGACGGGCGAAGGTCCGTCCCGGTCGGGTCTCCTTCGTCGGCAGCGGCCCCGGTGAGCGTGACCTGCTGACGGTCCGCGCCGTCGAGCTGCTGCGCGCCGCCGAGGTCGTCGTGACCGAGGTCCCCGAGCACGCCGACCTGGTCCGCCAGGTCCTCGGGCTGCCCGCGCCGGTCCTCGACGCCGACGGCGTCCCGGTGCCGGGCGAGGGGCCCGAGCTCGTCGACGGCGGGTTCGGCACCGACGGTCAGCCGCTGACCCACGCCGCCCGCGCGAAGGTCGTCGTCCGTCACGCCAAGCAGGGCCGCCGCGTCGTCCGCCTCATGGCCGGCGACCCCTTCCTCTTCGCCTCCGGGCCGGAGGAGGCCCAGGCCTGCGTCAAGGCCGGCATCGGCTTCGAGATCGTGCCCGGCGTCTCCTCGGCCACCTCGGTGGCCGCCTACGCGGGCATCCCGCTGACCACCAAGAAGGCCCGCGAGGTCGCCGTGCTGTCCTGCGCGGACCTCAAGATCGACTGGCAGCCCTACGCCGGCGACACCACGCTCGTGCTGCTGTCGGCCGTGGCCTGCATCGGTGAGGTCGCCCAGCGCCTGATGGCGGCCGGTCGCTCGCCGCAGACCCCCGTCGCGATGACCCGGGTCGGCACCACCACGGAGCAGCACACCGTGGTCTCCACGCTGGCCACCGTGGCCGTCGACGCCGAGGCCGCGGCCATGACGCCGCCGGCCATCACCGTCGTCGGCGACGTGGTCGACCTGCGCGAGACCCTGTCGTGGTTCGAGACCAAGCCGCTCTTCGGCTGGCAGGTGCTCGTGCCGCGCACCAAGGAGCAGGCCGGGTCGCTGTCGGCCGGGCTGCGCTCGCACGGCGCCGTGCCCGTCGAGGTGCCCACCATCTCGGTGGAGCCCCCGCGCAACCCGCTGCAGATGGACAAGGCCGTGCGCGGCCTCGTCGAGGGCCGCTACGAGTGGATCGCCTTCACGTCGGTCAACGCGGTCAAGGCGGTGCGTGAGAAGTTCGAGGAGTACGGCCTCGACGCCCGCGCCTTCTCCGGGCTGAAGATCGCCGCGGTGGGCGAGAAGACCGCGGCCTCGTTGGCCGAGTGGGGCCTGCGCGCCGACCTCGTGCCGACCGGGGAGCAGTCCGCCCGTGGCCTGCTGGAGGACTGGCCGGAGTACGACGAGGTCCTCGACCCCATCAACCGGGTGTTCCTGCCGCGCGCCGACATCGCGACCGAGACCCTGGTGGCCGGGCTCGTCGAGCTGGGCTGGGAGGTCGACGACGTGACGGCGTACCGCACGGTGCGCGCCACCCCGCCGCCGGCCCCGGTCCGCGACGCCATCAAGAGCGGCAAGTTCGACGCCGTCGTCTTCACCTCCTCCTCGACGGTGCGCAACCTCGTCGGCATCGCCGGCAAGCCGCACGCCGCCACCGTCATCGCTGCGATCGGGCCGGCCACGGCCAAGACCGCCGAGGAGCACGGCCTGCGCGTGGACGTGCTGGCGGCCAGCCCGTCGGCCGAGGAGCTCGTCGAGGCACTGGCCGACTTCGGCGCCGCTCGCCGGCTCGCGCTGCTCGAGTCCGGACAGGCGGTCACCAAGCCCTCGCAACGGCGTACGACGAGCCGCCGCAAGGCCGGCTCGAAGTGACCCTCGAGCGTCCGGTCGTCAGGCCGCGCCGGCTGCGTCGTACGCCGGTGCTGCGGGACCTGGTCGCGGAGACGAGCCTGGCCGCGCGCCAGCTCGTGCAGCCGGTGTTCGTGCGCGAGGGCGCCACCGAGCCGGTGCCGATCAGCAGCATGCCCGGCGTGGTCCAGCACTCGCGTGACTCCCTGAGGCGGGCCGCGGTCGAGGCGGCCGAGGCCGGTCTCGGCGGGATCATGCTCTTCGGCGTGCCCACGGCCAAGGACGCGGTCGGCAGCGGCGCGGTCGACCCTGACGGCATCCTCAACGTCGCCATCGCCGACGTCGCCGCCGAGGTCGGCGACGCGCTGCCCGTCATGGCCGACCTGTGCCTCGACGAGTTCACCGACCACGGCCACTGCGGCGTGCTGACCGCCGGGGGTGTCGTCGACAACGACGCCACGCTCGCGGTGTACGCCGAGATGGCTCGCGTGCAGGCCGCCGCCGGCGCCGCCGTCGTGGGGCCCAGCGGCATGATGGACGGTCAGGTCGCGGTGGTCCGGGCCGCGCTCGACGACGCGGGCCGCACCGACGTCGCGGTCCTGGCCTACTCGGCGAAGTACGCCTCCGCCTTCTACGGGCCGTTCCGCGAAGCCGTCGACTCCTCGCTGACCGGTGACCGGCGGACCTACCAGCAGGACGGCCGGAACCGGATCGAGGGCGTGCGGGAGGCGCTGCTCGACGAGGCCGAGGGCGCCGACCTGGTGATGGTCAAGCCCGCGCTGGCCTACCTCGACGTGCTGCGCGAGGTGCGCGACGCGGTCAGCGTGCCGGTGGCGGCGTACAACATCTCGGGGGAGTACGCCATGGTCGAGGCGGCTGCCGCGAACGGCTGGATCGACCGTGAGGCGGCGATCCTCGAGACCCTGACGTCCATCCGCCGGGCCGGTGCCGACGTGGTGCTGACCTACTGGGCCACCGAGGCCGCAGCCCTGCTGCGGCGCTGACCCTCGCCGACGCCCGGACCGTCGCCGACGACGAAGGCCCCCTCACCGTGGGGTGAGAGGGCCTTCGCGTTGCCGCTGTCGGTGATCAGCCGAGCAGGTCGTTCACGCACTGCGTGAGGTTGAGCGACCCTGCACACTCCTCCAGGGCTTCGGCGCGCGTGATGGTGTCCTGCGCGGTGCCGCCGGGATTCTTGACCGTGTTGGTCACCTTGTCGGTCGTGTCCTTGACGACCTTCTCGGGCGTCGGGGCGACCTGCTGCGTGGGAGCCGGAGCCGGAGCCGGAGCAGGCTCCGGCGCGGGCGCGGGCGCCGGGGCGGAGGTGCCCCCCGAGGAGCCGGTGCTGCTGCCGCTGCTCGAGCTCGTGCCGCTGTCGGCGACGGGGCGCGGGGCCGGGTTCCTCGGCGGCGTGAAGCCCTTGGTGCCGCCACCCATCACGGAGTCGCCGTACGACGGGGTGAAGGTGGTCGGGGCCGTCGAGTTGTTCGGCACGGCGCTGTAGTCGCCCGAGGCGTAGGCCTCCATGATCGACAGCACCAGGTCCACGTAGTCGTCGCTGTGGTTGTAGCGGTAGACGGCCGACTCCTGGCCGGCACGCTCGCCGAGGTCCTCGTCGCCGGAGCAGAGGTAGACGGCGGTGGCCAGGGCCGCGTCGTCGATGTCCTGCGGGTTGCGCTCGCCGTCACCGTCGCCGTCGACGCCCACCACCGACCAGGTGGAGGGGATGAACTGCATCGGGCCGACGGCACGGTCGAACTGCTTGTCGTTGTCGTACTGGCCCGCGTCGGTGTCGCTGATGCGCTGGGTGCCGTTGCCGCCGTTGAGCGGGATGCCGTAGATGCCGGGGGTGGAGACACCCTCCGCCGACAGCGTGTTGCCGCCGTAGCGGCCGTGGTTGGACTCCACGCGCCCGATGGCTGCCACGAGGGGCCACTCGATGTTGCACGAGGCGTCGGCCGAGTCGATGACCTGGGCGGCCCGCTGGTAGGCCGACAGAGCGGCGCTGGGGATGCCGTTGGTGGACGCGCTCTTGACGACCGAGTCCTCGCTGCCCTTCGGCACACCGGGAGCCACCTCGCCGGGGGCCGAGATGTTCGCGGGCTGGTCCACGGCCTCGCTGGGCACCGAGCTGCCGTCCGGGAGCGATGCTGCTGCGCTCTCCTCCTCGGCGCTGTCCGAGGCGGTCGCGCTGGAGACGGCCAGACTGGCCGTCCAGGCTCCGGAGAGCAGCGCGAGCGGGACGAGAGCCGTCGCCTTCTGCCACGTGGTCATGCGTTTGCTCATGATGGTGTGTCTCCCTGTTGGCCCGGCGGCTGGGTCGGTGGTGCCGGGTCACTTCCCTCGCGTAGTACAACTACCCAGCGCGCGCGAGGTTACGCCCCAGTAGCAGATCCCTCTCGACGATCCTAGGCCGGACGCGCCGCCCGGATCGGCGAAGATGCGGACGCGGCCGGATCCGGCCCGACCCGGTCCGAACCGGTCCGGCACAGTCCTCGATTCGGCGCCGCTGGTCCCGTCGGGGAAGATGGCGGTGTGAACGCCTCACTCCCGACCACCTCTGCGTCGGCACCGGCCTCGGAGGCCCTGTTCGCGCGCGCACGGACCGTCATCCCCGGTGGGGTGAACTCCCCGGTGCGCGCCTTCCAGGCCGTCGGCGGCACGCCTCGCTTCGTCGCGTCCGCCCGGGGCCCGCACCTGATCGACGCCGACGGCCGCGAGTACGTCGACCTGCTGTGCTCGTGGGGGCCGATGCTGCTCGGCCACGCCCACCCGGAGGTCGTGGCCGCGGTCAGCGAGGCGGTCGCACGCGGCACGTCGTACGGCACGCCGACCGAGGCCGAGGTGCTCCTGGCCGAGGAGATCGTCGCCCGCACCCCGGTGGACCGGCTCCGGCTGGTCTCCTCGGGCACCGAGGCCACCATGTCGGCCATCCGGCTGGCCCGCGGCTTCACCGGCCGCGACGTCGTGGTCAAGTTCGCCGGCTGCTACCACGGCCACGTCGACCCGCTGCTGGCGGCGGCGGGCAGCGGTCTGGCGACCTTCGCGATGCCGGGCACGCCCGGGGTCCCCGAGGCGGTCACCGCCCGCACCATCGTGCTGCCCTACAACGACGAGGCGGCCGTCACCGCCGCCTTCGCCGAGCACGGCCACGAGATCGCCTGCCTCATCACCGAGGCCACCCCCGGCAACATGGGCGTCGTCCCGCCCGCTCCGGGCTTCAACCGCTTCCTGGCCGAGACGTGTGCCGCGCACGGCGCGCTGTTCGTCAGCGACGAGGTGATGACCGGCTTCCGCATCACCGCGTCGGGCCGCTGGGGCCTCGACGGGGCGGTCGAGGGCTGGCGCCCCGACCTCATGACCTTCGGCAAGGTGATGGGCGGCGGCTTCCCGGCTGCGGCGTTCGGCGGGCGCGCCGACGTCATGGCGCACCTCGCCCCCGAGGGGAGCGTCTACCAGGCCGGCACGCTGTCGGGGAACCCGGTCGCCGCGACCGCCGGCTACACCACCCTGCGCCTGGCCACCGACGCCGTCTACGCCCACGTCGACCGGGCCGCGGAGATCGTCCGCGAGGCCGCGGTCGCGGCGCTGACCGAGGCCGGCGTCCCCCACGTCGCCCAGCACGACCGCAACATGTTCAGCGTGTTCTTCAGCGACGACGACACCGCGACCCCGGTCACCGACTTCGCCGGCGCCTCGCGCCAGCGGCTCGACCGGTACGCCGCGTTCTTCCACGCCATGCTCGACTCCGGCGTCCACCTGCCCCCCAGCGCCTTCGAGATCTGGTTCCTCTCCGCCGCGCACGACGACGCGGCGCTGGACCGCATCGTCTCCGCGCTGCCTGCGGCCGCCCGTGCCGCCGCCGCCGTGCCCGACCCCGCCCCCGGGAGGTCCGCGTGAAGACCGTCGTCCACCTGGTGCGCCACGGTGAGGTGCACAACCCCACCGGGGTCCTCTACGGCCGCCGCCCCGGCTACCACCTGTCCGACCTCGGACGGCAGATGGCCACCCGGATCGCCGAGGTCGTCAGCGAGCGCGACGTCACCGGGGTCTACGCCTCACCGCTCGAGCGCGCCCAGGAGACCGCCCAGCCCCTGGCCGACGCCCTGGGCCTGGAGCTGCAGACCGACGAGCGGGTGATCGAGTCCAGCAACGTCTTCGAGGGCCAGACCTTCGCCGGCGACCAGCGCCTGGTCCAGCGCCCGCGCACCTGGCGCCACCTGTGGAACCCGCTGCGACCCTCGTGGGGCGAGCCCTACAAGCAGATCGTCGCCCGGATGACCGAGGCCGTCCACGAGGTGCGTGACGCCCACCTCGGCCACGAGGCCGTCATCGTGTCGCACCAGCTGCCGATCTGGATCACGCGGCTGCACCTGGAGGACAAGGCGTTCCTGCACGACCCGCGCAAGCGCAAGTGCACGCTGTGCAGCCTGACCACGCTGACCTTCACCGACGACCGGCTCACCACGCTGAGCTACTCCGAGCCGGCCGGAGACCTCATCCCGGTGCACGACCGCAACGCGACCTTCTCCTCCGGTGGATCGCCGGAGACCCCGGGAGACCGCGCCTGATGACCCCGGTGAGTCCGCCAGGTCCGAGGTCCGAGGTCCGGGACCCCGGGGCCGTCGAGACGGCCCGCGCACGACGTACGACGTCGGCGCGCAGCGCCGCGACCGCTGCGGCGGTGCTGGCGGTGCTGGCGCTCACCGGGTGCACCGGCTCGTCGCTGTCGAGCAGCGGCGAGCAGGGCTTCGTGACCTCCGACGGCTCGGTCGCGGTGCTGGAGCCGTCCGAGCGCGAGGCCCCCGAGGGCACCGTGGCCGGCGAGACCGTCGACGGCGATCCGGTCGCGCTGGCCGACTTCGCCGGCGACGTCGTGGTCATGCCGGTGTGGGGCTCGTGGTGCGCCCCGTGCCGCGCCGAGGCGCCGCTGCTGGCCGAGGCGGCACGCGACCTGTCCGACGACGGGGTGTCCTTCCTGGGCATCAACAACCGCGACTACGACGCCGTGTCGGCACGCCGCTTCGTCGAGGGCTTCGACATCCCCTACCCCAGCCTCTACGACCCCGAGGGCAACCTGCTGCTGAGCTTCCGCGGCACGCTGCCGCCGTTGGCCATCCCCGCGATGGTGGTGGTCGACGCGGAGGGCCGCGTCGCCGCGCGCATCGTCGGCGAGGTCAACACCTCCACGCTGTACGGCGTGGTGGAGGACGTCCTGGGGGAGGAGCTCCGCACCCCCGGGCGGGACGCACCCGCGGAGGAGGGCGCGTGAGCGTGGCCGACTGGTTCGTCGAGCAGGTCACCAGCGGCTCGATGGTGCTGGCCGTCCCGGTGGCCGCGGCGGCGGGCACGGTGTCGTTCTTCTCGCCCTGCGTGGTCCCGCTGCTGCCCGGCTACGTCTCCTACGCCACCGGCCTGTCCGGCGCCGACCTCGAGACCGCCAGGCGCGGTCGCATGCTCGCCGGCACGGCGTTGTTCGTGCTGGGGTTCACCGCCTGGTTCGTCGTCGTCGGCACCACCGCCGGAGCGCTCGGGGGCTGGCTCTACGAGTACCGCCGCACCATCACGACCGTGCTCGGCGTCGTCACCATCCTGGTCGGGCTCGTCTTCATGGGCGTGGTGCCCTGGCTGCAGCGCGACGTCCGGCTGCACCGGGTGCCGTCGGTGGGGCTGGCGGCGGCGCCCCTGCTCGGGCTGCTCTTCGCGATCGGTTGGACGCCCTGCATCGGACCGACCCTGACGGCCGTGCAGAGCATGGCGATCAACGAGGCCACCCCCGGACGCGGGGCGCTCCTGAGCGTCGCCTACTCCCTCGGGCTCGGGCTGCCCTTCATCCTGCTCGGGCTGAGCTACCGCCGGATGCTGGGCGCGGTGCGCTGGATCCGCAGGCACCAGGAGTGGGTCACCCGCGCCGGAGGACTCATGCTCGTGGCCGTCGGGCTGCTGCTGGTCACCGGCTGGTGGGACCTCTGGATCGCTGAGATGCGGGGCTGGGTCGTCGGCTACGAGGTGTCGGTCTGATGAGCACCCGCACCACCGACCAGCCGTCGTCCATGCCCGAGCCCCCGGGCGCGACCGAGCCCACCGAGGACGTACCGGGACCGCCGCCGGCGCTGTCGCCGCGCGAGCTCGCCCGCTGGGCCTGGCGCCAGCTGACCTCCATGCGCACGGCGCTGCTGCTGCTCCTGCTGCTCGCGCTCGGCTCGATCCCCGGCTCGGTGATCCCGCAGTCGAACATCGCCGCCGTGCAGGTCGGGCAGTGGAAGGAGGACCACCCCACGCTCGCGCCGGTCTACGAGCGGCTCGGACTGTTCTCGGTCTACGACTCGGTGTGGTTCAGTGCGATCTACCTGCTGCTCATGGTGTCCCTCGTCGGGTGCATCGTGCCGCGGCTGGCCGTGCACTGGCGAGCCGTGCGCTCCGCCCCGCCGAAGGCGCCGCGCAACCTGCACCGGCTGCCGGCGTACGCGCGTGAGGAGCTCGCCCCCGGCGCCACCGGCGAGGCGGTGCTCGACCGCGCCGAGGCGCTGCTGCGGCGTCGTCGGCGCTACCGCGTGGTCCGCCGCGACGGCGCGCTGTCCGCCGAGCGCGGCCACCTGCGCGAGCTCGGCAACCTGGTGTTCCACATCAGCGTCGTCGTGGTGCTGCTCGCCTTCGCCTACGGCCAGCTGCTCGGCTACAAGGGCGGCGCGATCGTGCTCGTCGGCAGCGGCTTCACCAACTCCACCCCGCAGTACGACGAGTTCGCCCCCGGCTCGCTCTACGACCCGGTCGACCTCGAGCCGCTGAGCTTCACCGTCGACGACTTCGAGGTGTCCTTCCTCGAGGGCGGGCCGGCCAACGGCCAGCCGGAGTTCTTCCGCGCCCCGATCACCTACCGCGAGGACCTCGACGCCGCGCCCGAGAAGCACGTGCTCGAGGTCAACAAGCCCCTGGTGCTCGACGGGGTCAGCGTGTTCCTCGTCGGCCACGGCTACGCCCCGGACTTCACCGTCACCGACGGCAGCGGCGAGGTGGCCTGGGACGCTCCCGTGCCGTTCCTGCCCCAGGACTCGACCTTCGCCTCGTTCGGGGTGCTGAAGGTGCCGGGCGCCGAGCCGCAGCAGCTCGGCTTCGACGGGCTGTTCCTGCCGACCTACGGCTTCACCATGGAGCGCGGGCCGTTCTCGGTCTTCCCCGACGCCCGCAACCCGGTGGTGACGATGACCGGCTACGCCGGCGACCTCGGCATCGACGGCGGCGAGCCGCAGTCGGTCTACGCGCTCGACACCGACGAGATGACCCAGATGGAGAAGGCCGACGGCTCGCCGTTCCGCCTGGACCTGGCCCCGGGCCGCACCGTGCAGCTGCCGGACGGGCAGGGGTCGGTGCGCCTCAACGGCTACCAGCGCTGGGTCAAGCTCCAGATCAGCCACACCCCCGGCAAGGAGGTCGCCCTCGGCGGGATCGTGCTCGGCCTCGTCGGGCTCATGGGGTCGCTGTTCGTGCGCCGCCGCCGGGTGTGGGTGAGGGTGGTCCCCGGGCCCGACGGGCGTCCGTCGTACCTCGAGGTGGGCGGGCTCGACCGCAGCACCGTCGCGGAGGGACTGGAGACCGAGGTGACCGGTCTCGCACGCTCGGCGGTGGGACCGCTGACCGGGTCGAGCGATACTGGTGGGGGCTCGGCCTCCGACGAGGGCCGGATCCGCCGCGACGACGAGGAGCAGCCGTGACGACCGAGGCCTTCGCCAGCTTCAGCGACACCGCCATCATGTTCGCCGGCATCGTCTACGTGCTGGCGCTCGCCGCGCACGTGGCCGAGTGGGTGGTGGCGCTGACCGCACCGTCGCGTGCCGCCGGCGTGGGCGCGGACCGCGCGGCCCAGCCGGTCGGCGTGGGCGCCGACGCGACCCACGGCGGCGTGCCGGGTGGGGGAGCGGTGTCCGGGACGCCGGACGGCGGCGCGACGGGCGAGGGTGACGAGCGCCGCGAGCTGCGCATCGAGACCGCCAGCCGGGTCGGCGTCGCGCTGACGGTGGTGGCCGCCGTGCTGCACACCGCCGGGGTCGTGTCGCGCAGCTTCGCCACCGACCCGTGGCGGGTGCCGTGGGGCAACATGTACGAGTTCACGCTGACCGGGGCGCTCGGCGTGACCCTGATCTACCTCGTCCTGCTGCGCACGCTCAGGCTGCGCTGGATGGGGCTGTTCCTGACGCTGTTCCAGGTCGTCGTGCTGATGCTCGCCAACCTGACCCTCGAGCAGCAGGCGGGCCCGCTCGTGCCGGCGCTGCACTCCTACTGGCTGGTGATCCACGTCGGCGCCGCCATCCTCGCGACCGGCGCCTTCGCCGTCGGGGCGCTGACCTCGGTGATGTTCCTGGTGAAGAGCCGGATGGGGGAGCGGCGCGCAGCGCTGCTCGACCGGTTCCCGGACGCCGACACCCTCGACCGGATCTCCTACCGGCTCCACGCCGTGGGCTTCCCGCTGTGGACGTTCGCGGCGCTGATCGCCGGGCCGATCTGGGCGGAGTACGCCTGGGGCTCCTACTGGAACTGGGACCCCAAGGAGGTGTGGGCGTTCATCACGTGGGTGGTCTACGCGGCCTACCTCCACGCCCGGGCGACCGCCGGATGGAAGGGCAGGGCCGCCGCGATCATCGCGCTCATCGGCTTCGCCACCCTGCTGTTCAACTTCGTCGGCATCAACTTCTTCTTCGGTGCCAGCAGCCTCCACTCCTACGCCGGCTCCTGACCCCGGCCGAGACGGCGCGTGCGTCGCGCCGAGACGGCGCGTGCGTCGCGTCGAGACGGCGCGTACGTCGCCCCGAGACGGCGCGTACGTCGCGCCAGGGGTCAGTCGTGCCCGCTCGCTGACGCCAGGACCGCCCCACGGCGCCGGTCGGACAGGACCGAGGCGACCGAGAGGAAGCTGAGCACTGCGGCGACGGAGCCGAGGGACCCGATCGAGAGCACCGACAGTGCCGAGCCGACGCTGCCGACCGAGAGCACGGACCCGATGCTCCCCACGGACAGCACCGAGCCGCTCGAGGCGATCGAGAGCACGGAGCCGGTGGAGCCCCAGGACAGGTAGGAGTCGGCCACGACTGGCAGGCTACGCCGGTGACCACCGACGACTGCGCCTTCCACGGTCTCCACCACGTCCAGCTCGCCATCCCGCCGGGCTCGGAGGACACGTGTCGCGACTTCTGGCGTGACGTCCTCGGCTTCGAGGAGCTCGAGAAGCCGCCCGTGCTCGCGGCGCGAGGCGGCTGCTGGTTCCGTGGTGGCGGGGTGGAGGTCCACCTCGGGGTCGAGGAGGAGTTCACGCCGGCTCGCAAGGCGCATCCCGGCATCCTGGTGAGCGGCATCGACGCCCTCGCCACCCGGCTGGGAGCGCACGGGGTCGACGTACGGTGGGACGACGACTTCCCGGGGATGCGCCGGTTCTACACCGCGGATCCCTTCGGGAACCGGTTGGAGATGCTCGAGCCGCGCTGAGCGCGAGGCGTCAGTCGGTGTCCTCGCGGGCCCGCATCTCCTCGAAACGCGTCGACATCCGGTCGGCGCGCTCGGTCACGCGCCGCGCGAAGCGCTCGCGCAGGTCTCGCAGCAGGTACGCCGAGAGGAACGTCGACAGCACGGCGGCGAGGATCAGCGGCCACAGCACCGGCAGCGGACCGTTGCGGTCCACCAGCCACACCATGAGCAGGACCAGGGCGTAGGTGACGCCGAAGACGCCGAAACGAGCCGCGGTGTAGAGGACGAACTCACGCATGCCACCAGCGTACGGCGGCAGCCCGACCGGTCCGACGGCAGCACCAGCGGCAGCACGGGGGCAGCGCGGGTGGCAGC
Organism: uncultured Actinomycetota bacterium; assembly: GCA_963721555.1. Lineage (GTDB taxonomy): Bacteria > Actinomycetota > Actinomycetes > Propionibacteriales > Nocardioidaceae > Marmoricola_A. Next base: position 167,493 of record CAVRJU010000012.1, read on the forward strand.
ACGGCGGTCGTCGGCGGGTTGCGTGCCCGCCTAGGCTGGAGGCGTGCTCAAGCTCCTGCTGGTCGTCGCCCTGATCGCGGGGGTCGTGTACGCCGTCGCGTGGACCCTCGAGCGCCGCCGCACCCTGGGCAAGGGCAACGCGTTGCCGCGTCGCCGCCCCGCGGCGCCGCCGACGAAGCAGGTCGCCCCGGACGACGACGAGGACTTCCTGCGCTGGCTGGACCGCAAGCGCCGCAAGGACCCGAACGACAGCAAGGACGGCACCGACGGCCAGCCGCCCGTCGGCGACTGAGGCCGCCGCCTTCCCCGTGGTCAGGCGAGGATGAGGCCGGCGAAGAGGCCGAGGCCGTAGAGCAGCTCGGTGACGCCGGTCAGCTGCAGGACCGGGACGAGGTCGCGGCCCACGGCTCCGCTGCGCACCACCGCGGCGGCCCGCGCGCCCGGCACCAGGGCGAGAAGGGCCAGCAGCGCCCCGGGGCTCGTGAGGACGGCGACGCCGAGCGCGGCGAGGACCGCGAGGACCATCAGGGCGACGTACCAGAGCCGCGTGCGGGTGTCGCCCAGCACCACGGCGAGCGTGCGCTTGCCGACGTCGGTGTCGGTCGGGATGTCGCGCAGGTTGTTGGCCACGAGGATGGCGCAGGCGATCGCACCGATCCCCACGGCGGCCAGGAGCGACGGCGGCAGCCAGTCGCCGAGCGGCACCGAGCGGCCGGACCCGGCCCCGTCGGTCTGGACGTACGTCGTCCCGACCACCGCGACCAGCCCGAAGAACACGAACACCATGACCTCGCCGAGCCCGCGGTAGCCGTAGGGGCTCGACCCGCCGGTGTAGAACCACGCCGCGAGGATGCAGACCGCGCCGAGCGCCACCAGCCACCACGACGTCGTCGCGGCCACGACGAGACCGGCGACCGCCGCGACCCCGAACGCCGCGAAGGCCGCCCGCTTGACCGCGCCGGGCGCGGCCACCCGCCCTCCCACCAGCCGTAGCGGACCGACCCGGTCCTCGTCGGTTCCGCGCACCCCGTCGGAGTAGTCGTTGGCGTAGTTCACCCCGACCTGCAGCGCCAGCGCGACGACCAGCGCGAGCGCGGCCTTCCACCACACGACGCTGTCGGCGTACGCCGCGACGCCGGTGCCGGCCAGGACGGGCGCGACGGCCGCGGGAAGGGTGCGGGGGCGGGCTCCTTCGAGCCACTGCGCGGGGGTTGCCACGACAGGGATCCTGCCAGTGCCCGCCCCGCGCCCGTCCGGTGCCGCCCCCTGTCGCCCAGCCCACCCCGGTGCCCGGACGGCGCCGGTGCCGTTGTGCCCACGACGGCCCCACCACCGGCGAGGGCATAGCGTGGACCGTCGTGAGCCAGCGAGAGGACACCGTCCGGGAGCACACCGCAGCCGGTCTGCACCCGGTGGCCGGCAGCGCGTCGGAGATCCTGGCCCTGCTCCGCGACTGGGACGCCGCACCCGACGAGCCCGAGCCGCTCGTGCTGCGCACCTCCGGCTCCACCGGTCGCCCCAAGTCGGTCACGCTGGCTCGCGCCGCGCTGCGCGCCTCCGCCCTCGCGGCCCACGTCCGGCTCGGCGGCCCCGGGCAGTGGGTGCTCAACCTCCCCCCGACGTACGTCGCCGGCCTGCAGGTGCTCCTCCGCTCCGTGGTCGCCGGCACCGACCCGGTGCTCCAGGCCGGGTCCCTCGCCGAGACCGTCGCAGCGATGACCGGTCCGCGTCGCTACCTCTCCCTCGTCCCCACGCAGCTGCGCCGGCTGCTCGACGACCCGCCCGAGCTCGCGGCCCTGGCCCGCTTCGACGCCGTGCTGGTCGGTGGCGGCCCGCTGCGGCCGGAGGTGCGTGCCGCGGCCGAGGCGGCCGGTGTCCGCGTGGTGCAGACCTACGGCATGGCCGAGACCTGCGGCGGCTGCGTCTACGACGGGCGCCCGCTCGACGGGGTCGAGGTCCGCGTCGGTGACGACGGCCAGGTGCTGCTGCGCGGCCCGGTCCTCTTCGACGGCTACGCCGACGACCCCGCCCGCACCGCGGCCGTCCTGGACGACGGGTGGCTGCGCACCCAGGACCTCGGACGCGTCGACGACGACGGCCGCCTGTGGATCCTCGGCCGCGCCGACTCCGTGCTCATCAGCGGTGGCGTGAACGTCCCGGCAGAGGCGGTCGAGGCGATGATCGAGCGGCACCCCGAGGTGGAGGACGTGGTCGTGGTCGGCGTACCGGACGAGGAGTGGGGCGAGCGGGTCACCGCCGTGGTCGCCGCACGCCGCCCCCTGGAGCTGGCGGAGGTCCGCGACCTCGTCACCCCCCGCGCCTGGGCGCCCCGGTCGCTCGTCGCCACCGACGCGGTGCCGCACCTGCCCAACGGCAAGGTGGACCGGCAGGCCGCCCGCGCCCTCGCCCGTGCCCGGGAGGACGAGCGATGAGCCACGTCTTCGCGGTCCCCCTGCGCACCCGCTTCCGCGGCATCGACGTCCGCGAGGGGATGCTGCTGCGCGGCGACGCCGGGTGGGGCGAGTTCAGCCCCTTCCTGGAGTACGACGAGCGCGTCGCCGAGCCCTGGCTGCGCGCCGCCCTGGAGGCCGCCGACGAGGGATGGCCGGCACCCCTGCGCGACTCCGTCCCGGTCAACGTCACCGTGCCGGCCGTCGACCCGGAGCGGGCCCGCGCCATCGTGCTCGCCGGCGGCTGCACGACCGCGAAGGTCAAGGTGGCCGAGCCCGGCCAGAGCACCGCCGACGACGAGGCGCGTGTCGAGGCGGTGCGTGACGCGCTCGGCGCCGGCGGCCGGGTCCGCGTCGACGCCAACGGCGCCTGGAGCGTCGACGAGGCCGTCACCGCCATCGGTCGGCTCGACCGCGCCGCCGGCGGCCTGGAGTACGTCGAGCAGCCGTGCGCGAGCGTCGAGGACCTCGCCCGGGTGCGCCGACGCGTCGACGTACCCGTCGCCGCCGACGAGTCGATCCGCCGGGCCGAGGACCCCTACCGGGTGCGCGACCTGGAGGCCGCCGACGTCGCGGTGCTCAAGGTCCAGCCCCTCGGCGGGGTGCGGGCGTGCCTGCGGATCGCCGACGACATCGGTCTGCCCGTCGTGGTCTCCAGCGCGCTGGAGACCAGCGTCGGCATCGCCGCGGGCGTCGCCCTGGCCGCCGCGCTGCCCACCCTGGAGCACGCCTGCGGGCTGGCGACGGTGCAGCTGCTGAGCGGCGACGTCGTCGACCACCCGCTGCTCCCGGTGGACGGGGAGCTGCCCGTCGAGCGGCCCCCGGTCGACCCGGTGCGGCTCGCCGCGGTCGCCGCGGCCCCCGGGCGGGTGGCGCACTGGGAGGCGCGGCTGGCCGCGATCCGGCAGGATCGATCGCTCGTGAGCCCCGACGCCGACCCCGCACCCGCCACCGCCGACGACGACTCCGGGCTCCCGCTCAACGCCGCGACCGCCCAGGCCCGCACGTTGCTCGACGAGCTCGTGCGCGGCGGGGTCGCCCACGTGGTCGTCTGCCCGGGGTCGCGCTCCGCGGCCCTCGCCTTCGCCGCGCACGCCGCGGCTTCTCGCGGCGACGTCACGCTGCACACCCGCCTCGACGAGCGCACCGCCGGCTTCCTCGCCCTCGGCCTGGCGCGCACGTCCCACCTCCCGGTCGTCGTGGTGACCACGAGCGGCACGGCCACCGCCAACCTGCACCCCGCCGTGCTCGAGGCGTCCCACGCCGGCCTGCCGCTGGTCGTCCTCACCGCGGACCGGCCGGCCCACCTGCGGGGCACCGGCGCCAACCAGACCACCGACCAGGTCCACCTCTACGGCGCCGCGGCACGGCTGTTCGCCGACGTCCCGGCCGGCGCCCCGGGTCACGCGGAGGTCGCGCAGGTCGCCGGCTGGCGCTCGCTGGCCGCCCGGGCGGTGCTCACGGCACGCGGTCACGCCGGACCGCAGCCCGGCCCGGTGCACCTCAACGTCCAGCTCGACGGACCCATGACCCCGGACGCCCCCGACGGGTGGGGCGCCGACCTGGGCGGTCGCGAGGACGACCTGCCGTGGACCCACAGCCCGCGGCTCCCCGCCTCGCTGGTGCCCCGCCTCCCGCCCGGGGCCCCGGACCCGGTCGAGGGAGACCCGTGGGACGACGACGTCCCCACGGTCGTGGTCGCCGGGGACGACGCCGGCCCACCCGCCCGGGTGCTGGCCGAGGAGCGCGGCTGGCCGCTGCTGGCCGAGCCCTCCAGCGGCTCGCGCACCGGCGCCAACGCGATCCGCACCTATCGGCTGCTCCTCGGGGACGCCGACCTCGCCGGGCGCATCCGTCGGGTGTTCGTCGCCGGTCACCCCACCCTCTCGCGCCCGGTCACGCGTCTGCTGTCCCGCGACGACGTCGAGGTGGTGGCGCTCCGGGACCCGCTCGGCGGCTGGACCGACCCCGGCCACCGTGTCGACCTGCTCCTCGACCAGGCGCCGCTGCGGCCGTCGGACGGACAGGCACGCTTCGTCGCGGACGGCGAGCCCGTGGCCCCGGTCACCCGGCGCCAGCGACCGCCCACGGGCCCGTGGCTGCGAGAGTGGCTCGACCGCGACGCCGCGCTCGGCGCCCGGCTCGACGACCTCCTCGACGCCACCGGCGACCTCACGCCGCAGCACGTCGCCGGCGAGGTCGCCGCCGCTCTGCCCCCGGGCGGGCTGCTCTTCGTCGGTGCCTCGAACCCGGTGCGTGACCTCGACCTGATGGTGCCGCGCTACGACGTCGGCGCCCGCCGCATGGTCGTGGCCAACCGCGGCCTGGCCGGCATCGACGGCACCGTGTCGAGCGCGATCGGCGCCGCCCTCGGCCGACCGCGCAGCACCCGCTCGCTGGCGCTGATGGGCGACGTCACCTTCCTGCACGACACCACCGGGCTCGTCCTCGGGCCCGACGAGCCCCGGCCCGACCTGACGGTCGTGGTCGTCAACGACGACGGCGGCAGCATCTTCGCCCTGCTCGAGCAGGGGTCGCCCACCCACGCCGGCTCCTTCGAGCGCCTCTTCGCCACCCCCCACGGCGTGGACCTGGCGGCCCTCTGCGCCGCCACCGGTACGGCGTACGTCCGGGCGGGCGACCGTGACGAGCTGCGCACCGCCCTGGCGCGCGTCCCGCGAGGGATCCTCGTCGTCGAGGCGGTGGTCCGTCGCGACACCCGCCGCGACCTCGACGCCGCCGTCCGCGCCCTGGTGGACTGACGCCGCGTCCCGCGCGTTCGGCGCCGAGGCGTTCCACGGAGCCGTCGACGTTCGGTCGACCCTTGTACCGGGCACCACAATGGGGCGGTGCACGCCGCCCTCCTGCTGGTCGCCCTCGTCGTCACGATCGTGACGGTCGCGGCGATCGCCCGCCGCCTCGACTTCCCCGCCCCGATCCTCATGGTCGTCGTGGGCGTGGTCGCCTCCTACCTGCCGGTCGTCCCGGAGATCCGCCTCACCCCGGAGATCGTGCTGGTCGGGCTGCTGCCGCCGCTGCTCTACAACGCCGCGCTGTCGACCAGCCTGGTCGACTTCAACACCTACCGGCGCCCCATCCTCGGGCTGTCGGTCGGGCTCATCATCTTCACCACGTTCGGGGTGGGCCTGCTGCTGCACACGATCGTGCCCGGTCTCAGCTGGGGCGCGGCCTTCGCCATCGGCGCCGTGGTCGCGCCTCCTGACGCCGTGGCGGCCACCGCGGTGGGCCGACGGATCGGCATGCCACGCCCGGTCGTCACCGTGCTCGAGGGCGAGTCGCTGCTCAACGACGCCACCGCGCTGGTGGCCCTGAACACCGCGATCGTGGCCGCCACCGCGACCATCTCGGTGGTCGAGGTCGGGCTGGACTTCCTCCTCGCCGCGGTGGGCGGGGTGGCCTGCGGGCTGCTCGTCTTCGTCGTGGTCGCCAAGGTGCGACGTCACGTCACCGAGCCCACCCTGGACACCTCCGTGTCGATCGTGACCCCCTTCATCGCCTACGTGGTCGCCGAGGAGATCCATGCCTCCGGCGTGCTGGCCGTGGTCGTGGCGGGGCTGGCGCTGGGTCACAAGGCACCGCTGCTGCAGACGCCGTCGTCGCGGATCGCCGAGCGGCTGAACTGGCGCACCTTCGCCTTCCTGCTCGAGAACGCGGTCTTCCTGCTCATCGGCCTGCAGACCAGCTGGATCGTCAGCGAGGTCTCGGAGAGCCCGCTCAGCACCGCCACCATCGTCGGCGCCTGTGTCGCGACGCTCGTCGCGGTCATCGTGCTGCGCTACCTGTGGCTGGTGCCGGCACGGTTCGTGCTGCTCAAGCCCGATGCCAGCGGTCGCAAGCCGCCGCCGGCGTACACGGTGATCGTGGGGTGGGCCGGGATGCGCGGCGTGGTGACGCTCGCGGCGGCCTTCGCGATCCCCGCGGAGGTGCCCGGCCGCGAGGTGCTGCTGCTGATCGCGCTGTTCGTCACCGGTGGCACGCTGCTCATCCACGGCCTGACGCTGCCCTGGCTCGTGCGCGCGCCTCAAGGTCAGCCCGCCCGACCCGCGCGAGGACGCCCTGGCGCGCGCCGAGCTGCTCCAGGCCGCCAGCCGCGCCGGGCTGGACCGCCTCGAGGAGGTGGAGGACGACGACGACCTGCACGAGGGCGTGCGCCAGGTGCTGCACTCGCGCATCGAGCAGCGGGAGTTCGCCGCGTGGGAGCGGCTGGGCGCCGAGCAGGCCGAGGGCGAGACCCCGAGCGAGCGGTACGCGCGCCTCCGCGGTGACATGCTGGCCGCCGAGCGGGCCCGCGTCCTGGAGCTGCGGAGCACCGGACGCATCCCGCACGAGGTCGTCGAGGACGTGCTGTCCTCGCTCGACATCGAGGAGTCGATGATCGCCTACGGGGTACAACGGCACCGGGAGTTCGTCCGGAAGCAGGAGAGGAGCACCGTCGTGAGCCGAGCCGTCGACGCGTGCGACCACCTGACCGAGGCGCCGGACCCGGAGCCGCCCGTCGAGCGCGCGTGCGTGGACTGCGTGCGTGAGGGCAGCAGCTGGGTGCACCTGCGGATGTGCCTGAGCCTGCGGCCACGTCGCCTGCTGCGACTCCTCCCCGCGTCGCCACGCCGCGGCGCACTTCCACGCGGAGGACCACCCGGTCATCCGCTCCGTCGAGCCCGGAGAGGCGTGGCGCTGGTGCTACGCCGACGAGGTGGTGGGATGACCGTGCGGATCACCAAGTTCAGCCACTCCTGCGTGCGCCTGTCGCACGGTGGTGCCGCAGGGGGCGACGTGGTCGTCGACCCCGGCGCCTGGTCGGAGCGCGAGTCGCTCGACGACGTCGCGGCGGTGCTCATCACCCACGAGCACCCCGACCACTGGGCCATCGAGCACCTGCAGTCCTCGGACGCTCCCATCTGGACGATCGAGGCGGTCGCGCGGCAGATCCGCGACGCCGACGCCGGCGTCGGCGAGCGTGTCACCGTGGTCTCCCCGGGCGAGCAGCTCGAGATCGCCGGGTACGACGTACGCGTCGTGGGGGAGAAGCACGCCGTGATCCATCCCGACGCGCCGGACTTCGCCAACAGCGGCTTCGTGCTGACCGCCGACGGGACGTCGGTCTACCACCCCGGCGACTCCTTCGAGCTGCCCGGTCAGGACGTCGACGTCTTCCTCGGGCCGGCCTGCGCGCCGTGGGCGCGGATGTCGGAGCTCGTCGAGCTGGCCCGCGCCGTCGGTGCCCCGCGCACGCTCGGCATCCACGACGAGGTCTACTCCGCGAAGGGGCTCGGCATCGTCGACCGGTTCATGAGCGACTTCCTCGGTCGGCAGGAAGGCAGCTGGTTCCGCCTCGCGCCCGGCACGGACCTCTGACCGAGCTGCCCGTCCTACCGCACTGCGTCTGGCGTCTGGACGGTCGTGCCGGTCGAGCATCGTCCGATCGTCAGACGGGGATCGCTGCTCCCCTTCGGCGCCGGACGCGGGTTTCTGGTCGGTCGCTGCGTCGACACGCCGCGGCGTCCTGCAGCTGGCGCCCGGAAGCAGGCCTGGCTGCGGGGAGTGACCAGAACCTGGCAGGCCCGGTGAGCCAGAGCCCTACCGCTCCAGGGCGTCGCGGACGGGGACGAACTTGGCCTGGGCCTCGGCCAGCTCGGCCGCGGGGTCGGAGTCGGCGACGATGCCGCACCCGGCGAAGAGCCGCACCCGCTGGCCCTCCAGCAGGCCTGAGCGCAGGGCCAGGCCCCACTCGCCGTCGCCGGTCGCGTCGATCCAGCCCACCGGGCCGGCGTAGCGGCCCCGGTCCATGCCCTCGATCTCCTCGATGAGGGCGATGGCGGCCTCGGTGGGGGTGCCGCCGACGGCCGCGGAGGGGTGCAGCGAGGCGGCGAGCTCGAGCGAGGTGGCGTCGTCGTCGCTGACCCCGGCCACGTCGGTGGCCAGGTGCATCACGTTGGGCAGGTGGAGCACGAAGGGCGCCTCGGGCACGTTCATCGACGTGCAGTGGCGACCGAGCGACTCGGCGACGGACCGCACGGCGTACTCGTGCTCCTCGAGGTCCTTCGAGGACCGGGCCAACGTGGCGGCCAGCTGCAGGTCGTGCGCGTCGTCGCCGGTGCGGCGGATGGTGCCGGCCAGCACCCGGGAGGTGACCAGGCCGCGCTCGCGGCGCACCAGCAGCTCCGGGGTGGCGCCGAAGAGGCCGTCGACGTGGAAGGTCCAGCAGGTGCGGTACTGCGTGGACAGGCGCCGCAGCGGCCACCGTACGTCGATGGGGTCCGCGGCCTCGGCGACCAGGTCGCGGGCCAGCACGACCTTCTCCAGGGCGCCCTCCTCGATGCGGCGCACCGCCTCCGCGACCACCTGGGCCCAGGCCGGACCGCCCAGCGTGCCGTCGGTGTAGGCCAGCGACAGCGGTGGCTCCGGCGCGGCGGCCGGACGGAGGTCGGGGGAGGAGCTGATCGACCCGACGGCGACGTGGGTGAGCCAGCAGACGCCGTCGCGGCGGCCGATGACGACCTCGGGGACGCGCAGCAGGCTGTCGCCCGGGGCGTCGGAGAAGGCGAAGGAGCCGAAGGCCAGGAGCCCGGTCCCGGGCAACGACACCTCGTCACGGACCACGGCCCCGCGGGTCTGCTCGCGCCACCAGCGCTGGGCGTCGGAGAACCGGTCGGCGCCCGTCGTACGCACCTCGGCGGCGACGCCCCAGCCGACCAGACCGTCGCCGCGGCGCACCCACGCGACGGAGTCCGGCGTGCTCGGGTCGGCGCCGGCGGGCGCGGGGAGCAGGTCGAGCAGCTCGCCGGGATCGTCCAGGCGGACGGTGCGCACCAGCAACGGCAGCGCGTCGCGGGGCGATCCGGCGGGACTGGTCGTCACGACATATGAGCCTACGGCCCTCCCTGAAGCGCCCGGACCGGGGTCGGTCGGGCACGGGCCGCGCGGGGTCGTGCGAGAGAGGCCGCACCGGTCCGGGCTCTGGACGGACGCCTAGAGTGACCGGGTGACACGAGCCCAGCTGGACAAGGACCCCGCCGAGGTCGCCGCGATGTTCGACGGCGTCGCCCAGCGCTACGACCTGACCAACGACGTGCTGTCGCTCGGCCAGGACCGGGCGTGGCGCACGGCGGTGCTGCGCGCGGTCGCGCCGCTGCCGGGGGAGCGGGTGCTCGACCTCGCGGCGGGGACCGGCACCTCGAGCGTGCCCTTCGCCCAGGCCGGCGCGGTGGTCGTGCCGTGCGACTTCTCGCAGGGCATGCTCGCGGTCGGCAAGCGGGCGCGCCCGGCGCTGCCCTTCGTCGCCGGTGACGGCACGAGGCTCCCCTTCGCCGACGCGTCGTTCGACGCCGTGACGATCTCCTTCGGCCTGCGCAACATCGTCGACAGCGACGCCGGGCTGGCCGAGATGCGTCGCGTGACGCGACCGGGAGGTCGGCTCGTGGTGTGCGAGTTCAGCTCCCCGACCTGGAAGCCGTTCCGGACCGTCTACCTGGAGTACCTGATGAAGGCGTTGCCCCGGGTCTCGCGCGCGGTCGCGACCAACGCCGACGCCTACGTCTACCTCGCCGAGTCGATCCGCGCCTGGCCCGACCAGGCCGGCCTCGCCGAGCGCGTCCTCGCCGCCGGCTGGCGTGACGTCGAGTGGCAGAACCTCTCCGGCGGCATCGTCGCCCTGCACCGCGCCCGCGCCTGAGACGGGGGATGACGGTTTCCCACGGTATGCCGGCAAGCCGGCACTCCCCACGCTCCGGTTGCCATGGGGAGTGCCAGTTCGTCGACATACCGTGGGAAACCAGCAGCCCACCTCGGCCCGGGGTGCGCGGTGTGACCCGGGCCTCTAGACTGTTCTTCTGGCGGCTCGTGAATCCGTTCACAAGGTCACGAGCCCGGGCCGCACGGCCCCCCTCAACGGCGAAGGCAGGCAGCGCATGACCCGGACCACCGCGGACGAGCGGATGGCTGACGTCATCGTCGTCGGGGCCGGTCCCGCGGGCGCCAGCACGGCGTACCACCTGGCCCAGGCCGGGGTCGACGTGCTGCTGCTGGAGAAGGCGTCCTTCCCCCGCGACAAGATCTGCGGCGACGGCCTCACCCCGCGCGCGGTCAAGCAGCTCATCTCCATGGGCTTCGACCTCGACGAGGCGGGCTGGCAGAAGAACAAGGGTCTGCGGATCGTCGGCGCCGGTCACCGCCTCGAGCTGCCGTGGCCCGAGCTGGCCAGCTTCCCGCCGTACGGCGCCGTGCGCACCCGCACCGACCTCGACGAGATCCTGGCCCGCCACGCGCAGAAGGCAGGTGCCCGGCTCACCGAGCGCACCAACGTCACGGGTCCCGTCATCGACGAGCGCACCGGCCGCGTCGTCGGCGTCAACGCCAAGCCGGTCGACGACCGCGGCCGCAAGGTCGGCGACGAGGTCACCTACCGCGCCCCCGTGGTCGTCGCCTGTGACGGCGTCTCGGCGCGCATGGCGATCGCGATGGGCATCGAGCGGCGCGAGAACCGTCCGATGGGCGTCGCGGTCCGCGCCTACTACGAGACCCCGCGCCACGACGACCCGTGGATGGAGTCCTGGCTGGAGCTGTGGGACGGGCCCCCCGGGCAGAGCAACCTGCTCCCCGGCTACGGCTGGATCTTCGGCGTCGGCGACGGTACGGCGAACGTCGGGCTCGGCATCCTCAACAGCTCGAAGGCGTTCCAGCAGGTCGACTACAAGCAGATCCTCCACACCTGGCTGGCGACCACGCCCGAGGAGTGGGGCTTCCGCGACGAGAACCGGGTGGGTCGCATCGGCTCGGCCGCGCTGCCGATGGGCTTCAACCGCAAGCCGCACTACAGCCGCGGCATGCTCCTCGTCGGCGACTCCGGCGGCATGACCAACCCCTTCAACGGCGAGGGCATCGACTACGCCCTCGAGGCCGGCGAGACCGCCGCGTCGGTGATCCTGCAGGCGCTCGCCCGTCCCGAGGGCCCGGCGCGCGAGCGCGTGCTCGCGGGCTACGCCGCCGCGATGGACGCCGCCTACGGCGGCTACTTCACCCTGGGCCGGGTCTTCGCCAAGATGATCGGCAACCCGACCTTCATGAAGCAGGCGACGAAGTACGGTCTGCCGAGGGAGGGCCTCATGCGCTTCCTGCTCAAGCTCATGGCCAACCTGACCGATCCTCGGGACGGCGACGTCTCGGACCGCATCATCAACGGGCTCAGCCGGATCGCGCCCGACGCCTGACCCGGCACCCGCACGACCGCCGCACCGCACCACGCCACCGCACCACCGCTCGACACCAGCAGCAGCTCACGACCCGAAGGGAGGTCCGGACAGATGGAGCTCTACGCCCCCGTGGTCGCGCTCGCCGCGCTCGCCGCGGGATTCGCGGTCTTCTCGGTCGCCATCAGCGTCCTGACCGGACCGCGCCGCTACAACCGCGCCAAGCTGGACTCCTACGAGTGCGGGATCGAGCCGACCCCGCAGCCCGTGGGCGGCGGCCGGGTGCCGGTGAAGTACTACATCGTGGCGATGCTCTTCATCGTCTTCGACATCGAGATCGTCTTCCTCTACCCGTGGGCCGTGCACTTCGACGCGCTCGGCTGGTTCGGGCTCGTGGAGATGGTCATCTTCCTCGCCACCGTGTTCGTGGCGTACGCCTACGTCTGGCGACGTGGCGGATTGGAGTGGGACTGAGTCATGGGTATCGAGGAGAAGCTTCCCGTCCGGGGTGCTGCTGACGACCGTCGAGGGCGTCGCCGGCTACTTCCGCAAGGCGTCGTTCTGGCCCGCCACCTTCGGTCTGGCCTGCTGCGCCATCGAGATGATGACGTCCGGCGGCCCGCGCTACGACCTCGCGCGCTACGGCATGGAGGTCTTCCGCGCCTCGCCGCGCCAGGCCGACCTGATGATCGTGGCCGGGCGGGTGAGCCAGAAGATGGCCCCCGTCCTGCGCCAGATCTACGACCAGATGGCCGAGCCGAAGTGGGTCCTGGCCATGGGCGTCTGCGCGAGCAGCGGCGGCATGTTCAACAACTACGCGATCGTCCAGGGCGTCGACCACGTGGTTCCCGTCGACATGTACCTCCCCGGCTGCCCACCGCGGCCGGAGATGCTCATCGACGCCATCCTCAAGCTCCACGACCAGGTGCAGGCCGGCAAGATGGGCGCCCACCGCGAGAAGCAGGTGCTCGAGCTCGAGACCACCGCCCTCAACGCGCTGCCGACCTCGGAGCAGAAGGGGCTGCTGCGGTGAGCGAGCGGGACAACCAGGCCGACACCTCGGGCGCCAGCACGAGCGGGCTCGCCCAGACCGGTGACCACGCCCACGACGTCGTCCGCACCCGTGAGGGCATGTTCGGCGTCCTCGGCAGCGGGGACACCTCCGGGTACGGCGGCCTCACCCAGGCCGTCGTCATGCCCGGCGGCACGCCGGCGCCGTACGGCGGCTGGTTCGACGACGTGGCCCGTGACCTGGTGCAGGGCTTGGCCGACCAGGGCATCGACGACGCCCTCGAGAAGGTCGTCGTCCACCGGGGCGAGATCACGTTCTTCATCCGCCGTGCCCGGCTGCGCGAGACCGCCCAGCTGCTCCGCGACGCCGAGACGCTGCGCTTCGAGATGTGCCTGGGCGTCAACGGCGTGCACTTCCCCGACGAGGCCGGCCGCGAGCTCCACGCGGTCTACCACCTGCTCTCGATGACCCACAACCGACGCATCCGGCTGGAGGTGGTGTGCCCGGACGCCGATCCGCACATCCCCTCGGTGGTGCCGGTGTACCCGACCAACGACTGGCACGAGCGGGAGACCTACGACTTCTTCGGCATCGTCTTCGACGGCCACCCCGCCCTGACCCGGATCCAGATGCCCGACGACTGGCCCGGACACCCGCAGCGCAAGGACTATCCGCTGGGTGGCATCCCGGTGGAGTACAAGGGCGCGACGATCCCGCCGCCCGACACCCGGAGGTCGTACAGCTGATGGTTTCGACAAGCTCAACCCACGGGAGCGCCGAGCAGGACCCGTACGGCGCCTCTGAGGCCGCTGGCGCGCAGACCAGCCAGGGCCGTGTCTTCACCGTCACGGGCCAGGACTGGGACTCCGTCGTGGCCGGCGTCGCCGACGAGGGCGACGACCGCGTCGTGGTCAACATGGGCCCGCAGCACCCGTCCACCCACGGCGTGCTGCGGCTCATCCTCGAGCTGGAGGGGGAGACCGTCACCGAGGCCCGTGCGGGCATCGGCTACCTCCACACCGGCATCGAGAAGAACATGGAGTTCCGCTCCTGGACGCAGGGCGTCACGTTCTGCACCCGGATGGACTACCTCGCCCCGTTCCACAACGAGCTGACCTACTGCCTCGGGGTGGAGCGGCTGCTGGGCATCGAGGACGAGATCCCTGAAGCCGCCACCGTGATGCGGGTGCTGCTCTCGGAGCTCAACCGGATCTCGTCGCACCTGGTGGCCATCGCCACCGGCGGCATGGAGATCGGCGCCCTGACCGTCATGACGATCGGCTTCCGCGAGCGCGAGCTGGTCCTCGACCTGTTCGAGACGATCACCGGCCTGCGGATGAACCACGCCTTCATCCGGCCCGGCGGCGTCGCGCAGGGCCTGCCCGACGGTGCGCTCGACCAGGTGACCGACTTCGTCAAGCTGATGAAGAAGCGACTGCCCGAGTACGCCGCGCTCTGCAACGCCAACCCGATCTTCAGGGGCCGCCTCGTCGGCGTCGGCCACCTCGACCTCGCCGGCTGCCTGGCCCTCGGCATCACCGGCCCGGCGCTGCGCTCCACCGGCTACGCGTGGGACCTGCGCAGGACCCAGCCCTACTGCGGCTACGAGGACTACGAGTTCGACGTCGTCACCCGCGACAGCGCCGACGCCTACGGCCGCTTCCGCATCCGGCTCGACGAGATGTGGGAGTCACTGCGGATCGTGGAGCAGGCCGTTGCGCGCCTCGAGGGCCTGAAGGGTGCCCCGATCATGGTCGGTGACAAGAAGATCGCGTGGCCGTCGCAGCTGAGCGTCGGCACCGACGGCATGGGCAACAGCCTCGACCACATCAAGCACATCATGGGCGAGTCCATGGAGGCCCTGATCCACCACTTCAAGCTGGTCACCGAGGGCTTCCGCGTCCCGGCGGGCCAAGCCTACGTGCCGGTGGAGTCCCCGCGCGGCGAGCTCGGCGCCCACGTCGTCTCCGACGGCGGCACCCGGCCCTACCGCGCGCACTTCCGCGACCCGTCCTTCACCAACCTGCAGGCGACCTCGGTGATGAGCGAGGGCGGCATGGTCGCCGACGTCATCGTCGCGATCGCCTCGATCGACCCCGTCATGGGAGGTGTGGACCGATGAGCACGACCGAGGGCACCACGGGTCTCAACGAGACGACGTACGCCGAGCTGCGGGAGATCGCGGCGCGCTACCCGCAAGCGCGCTCGGGGCTGCTGCCGATGCTGCACCTGGTGCAGGCCGCCGAGGGCTGCGTGACCTCCGAGGGCATCGAGGTCTGCGCCGAGATCCTCGGGATCACCGCGGCCGAGGTGGCCGGGGTGGCGACGTTCTACACGATGTACAAGCGCCGCCCGGTCGGCGACTACCACGTCGGGGTGTGCACCAACACGCTCTGCGCGGTGATGGGTGGCGACCTCATCTTCGAGCGGCTCAAGGAGCACCTCGACGTCGGCAACGACGAGACGACCGCGCCCGAGGAGGGCCGTCGCGACATCACGCTCGAGCACATCGAGTGCAACGCCGCGTGCGACTACGCCCCGGTGATGACGGTCAACTGGGAGTTCATGGACAACATGACCCCTGAGTCGGCCACCCGTCTGGTCGACGACCTGCGTGACGGCACCGAGGTGCGCTCGACCCGCGGACCCCGCATCTGCACGTGGCGCGAGGCCGAGCGGGTCATCGCCGGCTTCGAGGACGGCCTCGTCGACGAGGGCCCGGCCGCCGGCGGGCCGTCGCTGCTCGGTCTGCAGATCGCCCGGGAGCGCGGCTGGACCGCACCCGCCGCCGGCGACACCGGCTCGAACGAACGGCTCGAACGATGGAGGCACGCAGTGACCGACCTGCTGACCCCGGTCCTCTCCGACACCTGGGACTCCGAGCGCTCCTGGACCCGTGAGGTCTACGAGAGCAACGGCGGCTACCGCGCGCTGCGCAAGGCCCTCACCATGGACCCCGACGACATCGTCACCACGGTGAAGGACTCCGGCCTGCGCGGGCGCGGCGGCGCCGGCTTCCCCACGGGCATGAAGTGGGGCTTCATCCCGCAGGACAACCCGAACCCGAAGTACCTCGTGGTCAACGCCGACGAGTCGGAGCCGGGCACCTGCAAGGACACGCCCCTGATGATGGCCGACCCGCACGTGCTGGTGGAGGGCGTGATCATCTCCTCCTACGCCATCCGTGCGAACACCGCCTTCATCTACGTGCGCGGCGAGATCCTCCACGTCATCCGGCGGCTGCGCGCCGCCGTCGCGGAGGCGTACGCCGCCGGCCACCTGGGCACGGACATCCACGGCTCCGGGTACGACCTCGACCTCGTCGTCCACGCCGGCGCCGGGGCCTACATCTGCGGCGAGGAGACAGCGCTGCTGGACTCCCTCGAGGGCCGGCGCGGTCAACCCCGCCTGCGACCGCCGTTCCCGGCCGTGGCCGGCCTCTACGCGAGCCCCACGGTCATCAACAACGTCGAGTCCATCGCGTCCGTGCCGAGCATCGTCGACCGCGGTGCGGCCTGGTTCTCGTCGATGGGCACCGAGCGCAGCAAGGGCATGACGCTCTACTCGCTGTCGGGCCACGTGAAGAACCCCGGACAGTTCGAGGCGCCGCTGGGCATCACGCTGCGCGAGCTGCTCGACCTCTCGGGCGGCGTCCGCGAGGGTCACGAGCTGAAGTTCTGGACCCCCGGCGGCTCGTCGACCCCGCTGCTGACCGCCGAGCACCTCGACGTCGCGCTCGACTACGAGGGCGTCGGCCAGGCCGGCTCGATGCTCGGCACCAAGGCCCTGCAGGTCTTCGACGAGACCACCTGCGTGGTCCGCGCCGTGCTGCGGTGGACCGAGTTCTACAAGCACGAGTCCTGCGGCAAGTGCACCCCGTGCCGCGAGGGCACGTGGTGGCTGGTGCAGGTGCTGGCCCGGCTGGAGAAGGGCCAGGGCACCGAGGCCGACCTCGACCTGCTGCTCGACCAGTGCGACAACATCCTCGGGCGCTCGTTCTGCGCCCTCGGTGACGGTGCCACGAGTCCGATCACCTCCTCGATCGAGTACTTCCGGGACGAGTACCTCGCCCACCTCACGCACGGCGGGTGTCCCTTCGACCCGATGAAGTCCACGCTGTTCGCAGCCGAGACCGCAGGAGCGTCCGCATGAGGATCTCGACAGGCTCGATCACCGAGGAGGCGTCCGCATGAGGATCTCGACAGGCTCGATCACCGAGGAGGCGTCCGCATGAGGATCTCGACAGGCTCGATCACCGAGGAAGCGTCCGCATGAGGATCTCGACAGGCTCGATCACCGAGGAGGTGTCCGCATGACCAGCGGAGTCTCGACAAGCTCGACCGCCGGTGGGGGTCAGGTCGAGAAGGCCGACCTCGTCACCCTCACCATCGACGGCATCGAGGTCAGCGTGCCCAAGGGCACGCTGCTGATCCGCGCCGCCGAGCAGATCGGCGTGCAGATCCCGCGCTTCTGCGACCACCCGCTGCTCGCGCCGGTCGGCGCCTGCCGCCAGTGCCTCGTCGAGGTCGCGATGCCCGACCGCGAGGGCGAGCTGAAGACGATGATGGGCCCGCCCGGGCGCGTGAAGCCGCAGGCCTCGTGCACCATGGCCGTCGCCGAGGGGATGCAGGTCAAGACCCAGCTCACCTCGCCGATCGCCGACAAGTCGCAGCAGGGCGTCATGGAGGCGCTGCTGATCAACCACCCGCTGGACTGTCCGGTCTGCGACAAGGGTGGCGAGTGCCCGCTGCAGAACCAGGCCATGAGCAACGGCCGCGGCGAGACCCGCTTCAGCAAGGGCGAGGTCAAGCGCACCTTCCCCAAGCCGATCAACATCTCCGCCCAGGTGCTGCTGGACCGCGAGCGCTGCGTGCTCTGCGCCCGCTGCACCCGCTTCTCCGAGCAGATCGCCGGTGACCCGTTCATCGCCCTGATCGAGCGCGGTGCGCTGCAGCAGGTCGGCATCTACGAGAACGAGCCCTACCACTCGAACTTCTCGGGCAACGTCATCCAGATCTGCCCGGTGGGTGCGCTGACCTCTGCGTCGTACCGCTTCCGCGCGCGGCCCTTCGACCTGATCTCGACTCCTTCGGTGGCCGAGCACGACTCCTGCGGCGCGGCCATCCGCGTCGACCACCGGCGCGGCAAGGTCGTGCGCCGCCTCGCCGGCAACGACCCCGAGGTCAACGAGGAGTGGATCAACGACAAGGACCGCTTCGCCTTCCGCTACGCCGCTGCCGCCGACCGGCTGACCCACCCGCAGGTCCGCGACGAGACGACCGGCGAGCTCCGGGTCGCGTCGTGGCCCGAGGCCTTCGCCGTCGCCGCTCGCGGCCTCGCCGCAGCTTCCGCGGTCGGGGTGCTCACCGGCGGTCGGCTCACCCGCGAGGACGCGTACGCCTACGCGAAGTTCGCCCGGGTCTCGCTCGGCACCAACGACATCGACTTCCGCAGCCGTCCGCACACCGCGGAGGAGGCCGGCTTCCTCGCCTCGCGCGTGGCCGGCACTCCGACCACCGTGACGTACGGCGCCCTCGAGAAGGCCACCGCCGTCGTCCTGCTCGGGCTGGAGCCCGAGGAGGAGGCCGGAGCGCTCTTCCTGCGTCTGCGCAAGGCGTCGCGCTCCAGCAGCGGCGGCGGCGGCAAGGCTCCGCGCATCTTCGCGGTGGCGCCCTTCACCACCAACGGCCTCCGCAAGCTCAAGGCGAACGTCGTGCGCACGGCTCCCGGTGCCGAGGTCGCCGCGATCGAGCAGCTCGCCCACGACGGGGACCTGGCCCTCGACGGTGGAGGGGTCGTCCTCGTCGGCGAGCGCCTGGCCCAGACCCCGGGTGCGCTGCACGCCGCCTCCGTGCTGGCCACCCAGACCGGCGCCCGGCTGGCCTGGGTCCCTGCTCGTGCGGGCGACCGCGGCGCGCTGGACGCCGGCTGCCTGCCGGGCCTGCTGCCCGGGGGCCGCCCCGTCGACGACGCGGCCGCCCGTGTCGACGTCTCGACCGTCTGGGGCGTGCCCGTGCCCACCCGTGAAGGCCGCGACGGCGACGCGATCCTGGCCGCCGCCCGGTCCGGCGAGATCGACGCGCTGGTCGTGGGCGGGGTGGGTCTCGACGACCTTGCCGACCCGTCCGGGGCCGAGGCCGCCCTGGACGCTGCCGGTTTCGTGGTCAGCCTCGAGCTGCGCGAGAGCGCCGTCACCTCGCGGGCCGACGTCGTGCTGCCGGTGGCCCCGGTGGCCGAGAAGTCCGGCAGCTTCGTGACCTGGGAGGGACGCGTGCGCCCCTTCGTCAAGGCGCTGTCGGAGAGCAACGCGCTGCCCGACGTGCGGGTGCTCGCCGGGATCGCCGACCAGCTCGGTCGACCCCTGGGCGTCTCGACCCCGCAGGCCGCCGCCGCCGAGCTCGACGAGCTCGGCACCTGGGACGGCACGCGGGCGGGCGACGACCTCGCCGACCTGGTGGCCGCCGCCCCCGCCGACTCCGGCGCCGGCCACCGGCTGGCGACCTGGAAGACGATGGTCTCCGACGGCCCGATGCAGGACGGCGACGCGGCCTACCATGCCAGCGGGCCCCGTCCGGTCGCCGTCCTCGACGAGCGCACCCTGTCCACCCTCGGCCTGGTCGAGGGCGACGGCGTCACGCTGTCGACCGCGCGCGGCTCCGTGACGCTGCCGGCCGTGGTCGGCGACGTCGAGGAGGGCGTGGTCTGGGCCCCGGCCAGCAGTGGCGGGGTGCACCTCGGGCGCGATCTCGGCGTAGGCTCCGGCGGCCGGGTGACCCTGCGTCCCGCCCCTGCGGGGGCCGGCTCGCAGGCGCCGGCGCTCCACGACTCCCAGGAAGGACGGTGACGGGCGTGCTCGCGACCCCCCTCGCGGCGAGCGGTCTGGTCTTCGGGGCCGACGACCTGAGCTCTTTCGGGCAGGACCCCGTCTGGGTGGTGCTGCTGAAGGCGCTCCTGATCTTCGTCGTCCTCGTGCTGCTGACGCTGTTCAACATCTGGTGGGAGCGTCGCGTCGTCGCGCGCATGCAGCACCGCATCGGCCCGAACATGCACGGCCCCTTCGGTCTGCTCCAGAGCCTCGCCGACGGCGTGAAGCTGGCGTTGAAGGAGGACATCATCCCGAAGTCGGCCGACAAGGTGGTCTTCATCATCGCGCCGGTGATCTCGGTGGTGCCGGCCTTCGTGGCCTTCTCGGTCATCCCCTTCGGGCCCGAGGTGACGATCCCCTTCACCGACGTCGTCACCCCGCTGCAGCTCACCGACATGCCGGTGGCCGTGCTGTTCCTGCTGGCCATCGCCTCGATCGGCATCTACGGCATCGTGCTGGGCGGGTGGTCCTCGGGCTCGACGTACTCGCTGCTCGGCGGGCTGCGCAGCTCGGCGCAGATGATCTCCTACGAGGTCGCGATGGGCCTGGCCTTCGTCTCGGTCTTCCTCTACGCCGGCTCGATGTCGACCTCGGAGATCGTCGCGGCCCAGGAGGACACCTGGTTCGCGTTCTTCCTGCTCCCCTCCTTCGTGATCTACGTGATCGCGATGGTGGGGGAGACCAACCGGGCGCCCTTCGACCTGCCCGAGGCCGAGGGTGAGCTCGTCGGCGGGTTCCACACCGAGTACAGCTCGCTGAAGTTCGCGCTGTTCTTCCTCGCCGAGTACATCAACATGGCGACCGTCTCCGCCATCGCGACCACGCTGTTCCTCGGAGGCTGGCGCGCGCCGTGGCCGATCAGCCTGTGGGACGGCGCCAACGAGGGCTACTGGCCGGTCCTGTGGTTCCTGGGCAAGGTCCTGGGCTTCATCTTCTTCTTCATCTGGCTGCGCGGCAGCCTGCCCCGCCTGCGCTACGACCAGTTCATGGCGTTCGGCTGGAAGGTGCTCATCCCGATCTCGCTGGTCTGGATCGTCGCCGTGGCCACCATCCGCGCCGCCACTCTCGAAGGCGCCATCGAGCAGCGTCAGCTGCTCATCGCCGTGGGTGTCTTCGCGGCGCTGACGCTCGTCACGTTCTTCTTCGGCGGGACCGAGAAGGACGACGCGGACGACGAGGAACCCGCCTTCGACGCCTTCGCCGGCGGGTACCCCGTGCCGCCGCCGGTCGCCCCGGCGCCGGTCGCCGGCAACCCGGCACCCGGCTCGACCCGCACGCCTGCCACGACGTCGACCACCGATCAGGAGAAGTGATGGCGACAGTCAAGGAGACCCTCTGGGACCCGATCGCCGGGTTCGGGGTGACCTTCCGGACGATGTTCCGCAAGACCGTCACCGAGCAGTACCCGAAGGAGAAGAAGGCCACCGCGCCGCGCTTCCACGGTCGTCACCAGCTGAACCGCTGGCCCGACGGCCTCGAGAAGTGCATCGGGTGCGAGCTGTGCGCCTGGGCGTGCCCCGCTGACGCGATCTACGTCGAGGGTGCCTCCAACACCGAGGACGAGCGGTTCTCGCCCGGGGAGCGCTACGGCCGCGTCTACCAGATCAACTACCTGCGCTGCATCCTGTGCGGGCTGTGCATCGAGGCCTGCCCGACGCGCGCGCTGACGATGACCAACGAGTACGAGCTGGCCGACTCCTCTCGCGCCGAGCTGATCTACGAGAAGAAGGACCTGCTGGCGCCGTTGCTGCCCGGGATGGAGCAGCCGCCGCACGAGATGATGCTCGGCGACGACGAGGGCGACTACTACCGCGGCGCCTTCCGCTCGCAGGCGCCGTCGGCCCCGGCCGACCCGGCGACGCCGGACGCCGGCAGCGGGTCGCACGATCTGGGCGAGGGGACGCGCTGATGCTGCTGTTCTGGGTGCTGGCCCCGATCATGGTGCTGGCCGCGCTGGGGATCCTGTTCGTCCGCAAGGCCGTCCACGCCGCCCTGCTGCTCGCCGTGGTGATGATCGGCCTGGCGCTGCTCTACCTGCTGCAGGACGCTCCCTTCCTCTTCGCGGTGCAGATCATCGTCTACACCGGTGCGATCCTCATGCTGTTCCTCTTCGTCGTGATGCTGGTGGGCGTCGACGCCTCCGACTCCCTGGTCGAGACGATCCGGGGCCAGCGGCTGGCGGCGCTCTCGGTCGGGCTGCTCTTCGGCCTCCTGCTCACCCTCGGGGTCGCACAGGTCAGCGTCGGGGCGGTCGTCGGGCTGACCGAGGCCAACGCGGACGGCAACATCCAGGGCCTGGCGCAGCTGCTGTTCAGCCGCTACGTGTTCGCCTTCGAGACCACCAGCGCGCTCCTCATCACCGCCGCCCTCGGCGCGATGGTGCTCGCGCACCGCGAACGCCTCACGCCCAAGCCCACGCAGGCCGACATGGCCCGTCAGCGGATGCGCGACTACGCCGACCACGGCAAGCACCTCGGCCCCCTGCCCAACCCCGGCGTCTTCGCCCGGCACAATGCCGTGGACACCCCGGCCCTGCTGCCGGACGGCACGCCCTCGGAGCTCTCGGTCTCGCGGGTGCTCGCTGCCCGCGGCACCGTGCAGTCGCTGCCGGAGCTGGTCGACGACATCGCGGAGTTCATCACGCCCGACGGGCACGAAGGAGGGGAGCGGACGTGAGTGCGACACCCTTCCTGGTGCTCTCGGCGATCCTGTTCACCATCGGCTGCGTCGGTGTCCTCACCCGGCGCAACGCCCTGGTGGTGTTCATGTGCGTGGAGCTGCAGCTCAACGCCTCGAACCTGGCCCTGGTGACCTTCTCCCGCACCAACGGCAACCTCGACGGCCAGATCGCGGCGTTCTTCGTCATGGTCGTGGCCGCGGCCGAGGTCGTCGTGGGGCTCGCCATCATCATGACCATCTTCCGCACGCGTCGCTCGGCCTCGGTCGACGACGCCAGCCTGCTGAAGTACTGAGAGGCACCTCGTGAACATCTCGATGGCAGCCGTCCGCCTCGCCGAAGGGGGGACCCCGGTCGTGGCGCCGACCGAGCAGGGAGGCATCTTCGCGCTGCTCTGGTTGATCATCGCGCTGCCGGCCCTCGGCGCCGCGGTGATCCTGCTGCTCGGCAACCGCCGTACGTCGGCGTGGGCCCACCTGCTGGGCACCGCCACCGTGGCCGGTTCCTTCGTCGTCGGCGTCATCGCCTTCGTCGGCCTGCTGGGCAACGACGAGGGTGAGCGTCAGGTCGGACAGCAGCTGTGGACCTGGTTCTCCGCCGGGTCGTTCGACGCCGAGCTCGGGATCCTGTTCGACCCGCTGAGCGCCCTCTTCGTGCTGCTGATCACCGGAGTCGGCTCCCTGATCCACCTCTACTCCATCGGCTACATGGCTCACGACGAGCGGCGGGCGCGGTTCTTCGCCTACCTCAACCTCTTCGTGGCCGCGATGCTCACGCTGGTGCTGGCCGACGGCTACCTCGGGGTGTTCCTCGGCTGGGAGGGCGTCGGCCTGGCGTCGTACCTGCTCATCGGCTTCTGGCAGCACAAGACCTCGGCCGCCGTCGCCGCCAAGAAGGCCTTCGTGGTCAACCGCGTCGGCGACATCGGCCTGGCGCTCGGCACCATGCTGATGATCGCCACGTTCGGCACCGTCTCCTTCGCGGAGGTCTCCGTGATGGCCGAGGGGGCGGGGGACACCACGCTCACCGTCATCGGCCTGCTCCTGCTGCTGGCCGCCTGCGGCAAGTCGGCCCAGGTGCCGCTGCAGTCCTGGCTGCTGGACGCCATGGAGGGTCCGACCCCGGTCTCGGCCCTGATCCACGCCGCCACCATGGTCACCGCCGGCGTCTACCTCGTGGTCCGGTCGAACTTCATCTTCGAGCGCACCGAGGTCGCCCAGCACGCCGTCGCGATCGTCGGTGTGGTCACGCTGCTCGTCGGTGCCGCCATCGGGTGCGCCAAGGACGACATCAAGAAGGTCCTGGCCGGCTCCACCATGAGCCAGATCGGCTACATGATGCTCGCCGCCGGGCTCGGAGTCGCGGGCTACGCCTACGCGATCTTCCACCTGCTCACGCACGGGTTCTTCAAGGCCAACATGTTCCTCGGCGCCGGCTCGGTCATGCACGCGATGGACGACGACGTGGACATGCGTCACTACGGAGCGCTGCAGAAGGCGCTGCCGGTGACGTTCCTGACCTTCGCCATGGGCTACCTCGCCATCATCGGCTTCCCGGGCTTCTCCGGGTTCTGGTCGAAGGACAAGATCATCGAGTCGGCCTTCGGCGAGAGCCTGTGGCTCGGCCTCGCGGCGCTGCTCGGTGCGGGCGTGACCGCGTTCTACATGACGCGCCTCATGCTCATGACGTTCTTCGGTGAGAAGCGCTGGGCCGAGAAGGTCCACCCCCACGAGTCGCCCAGGACGATGACCGTGCCGCTGATCGTGCTCGCCGCGCTGTCGGTGCTCGGTGGTCTGCTCTACCTCGGCGGCTGGATCAAGGACTGGCTCAAGCCGGTCGTCGGCGAGGAGGTGGAGCACTCGCTGCCGCTGCCCCCGCTGGCCTACACGCTCATCGTCACCGTGGTGGTCGCGCTCGGCGTGGCCGTGGCCTGGCTGACGGTCGGTCGCAAGGAGGTGCCGCGCACCGCGCCGGCCAAGGTCTCCTTCGCCACCCGGGCCGCACGCGCCGACCTGTACGGCGACGCCTTCAACGAGGCCGTCCTCATGCGGCCGGGCAACAGGGCCGTGGACGGCATGGTCCACTTCGACGACCGCACGCTCGACCACGGGGTCGTGGACGGCACCGGCCGCGCCGCCATGGGCATGGCCGGAACCTTCCGCAAGGTCCAGAGCGGCTACGTGCGCAGCTACGCCCTGTCCCTCCTCGTCGGCGCCCTCGTCGTCACCTTCGCACTCCTGGCGGTGAGCTTCGCATGAGCGACTTCCCCTTGCTGACCCTCAGCATCCTCGTCCCCCTCCTGGGGGCGGTGGCGCTGATGTTCCTGCCCGAGCGGTCAGGCGCGCGCACCACGAACCTGCCCCAGGTCGTCGCTCTCGGCGTCTCGCTGCTGACCCTCGTCGTGGTCGGTGTGCTGACCGCGGGCTACGACACCGGCGCGGACGGCTACCAGTTCTCCGAGGTCCACGAGTGGATCGGGGCCTTCGGCGCCCACTACGCCGTGGGGGTCGACGGCATCGGCCTGACGCTGATCCTGCTGACCGCCATCCTGACGCCCGTCGTCATCGCGGCCTCCTGGCGTGACGGTGACGGCGGCCGCTGGTCGACGAAGTCGTTCTTCGCCTGGATGCTGGCGCTCGAAGGCCTGGCGCTCGGCACCTTCGCCGCGATCGACGTCTTCCTGTTCTACGTGTTGTTCGAGGCGACGCTGATCCCGATCTACTTCCTCATCGGCGGCTTCGGTGGGGCCAAGCGCTCCTACGCCGCAGTGAAGTTCCTGATCTTCAGCCTCCTCGGCGGCCTGGTCATGCTGGCCTCGGTCATCGGCCTCTACGTCGAGTCGGCAGGGTCCGACGGCGGACCGACGTACCTGCTCACCGAGCTCGTCCCGATCATGGCCGAGGCCGACACCGGCTACGCCCGTTGGCTGTTCGTGGGCTTCTTCTTCGCCTTCGCCACGAAGGCGCCCATGGTGCCGGTGCACACCTGGCTGCCCGACGCCGCCGACGAGGCGACCCCCGGCACCTCGGTGCTGCTGGTCTCGATCCTCGACAAGATCGGCACCTTCGGCATGATGCGCTTCTGCCTCGGGCTCTTCCCGGAGGCCTCGCAGTGGGCCACCCCGGTGGTGCTCGTGCTCGCCGTGATCAGCGTGCTGTACGGCGGACTCGTCGCGATCAACCAGCGCAGCATCCCGCGCCTGATCGCCTACACCTCGGTGTCGCACTTCGGCTTCATCGTGCTGGGCATCTTCGTGTTCAACAGCGCCGGTCAGACCGGGTCGCTGCTCTACATGTTCAACCACGGGCTCTCGACCGGGGTGCTGTTCCTCGTCACCGGCTTCCTCATCAGCCGCGGCGGGTCGAGGCTGATCCCCGACTACGGCGGCGTGCAGAAGGTCGCTCCCGTCCTGGCCGGCGTCTTCCTCGTCGGAGGCCTGTCGTCGCTGTCGCTGCCGGGCCTCTCGCCGTTCGTGTCGGAGTACCTCGTCATGACGGGGGCCTTCCTCTACGACTGGTGGTACGCCGTGTTCGCGGTGCTGGGCATCGTGATCGCCGCGCTCTACATCCTGCTGATGTTCCAGCGCACGATGACCGGCCCCCTGCGGCCGAGCTTCGAGGCCATGCCGGACCTGAACCGCCGCGAGGTGGCCGCGCTGGCGCCGCTGCTGGTGCTGATCGTGGCCCTCGGCTTCTATCCCAAGCCCCTGATCGACGTCATCGAGCCCGCCGTGGAGACCACGCTCAGCCAGGTGGGCGTGTCCGACCCGGCCCCGGCCGTGGACGAGTCCTCCGCAGCGACCGAGGAGAGCGGCGAATGAGCGAGTTCCAGTCCCCCTCGATCGACTACGCGGCGGTCTCGCCGCTGCTGATCGTCTTCGGCGTCGCGCTGCTCGGCGTCATCGTCGAGGCGTTCGCGCCGCGGCGGGTGCGCTACGCGGTGCAGTCGATCCTGACGCTGGCCGGCCTCGCCGTCGCCTTCGCCGCCACCGTGTGGGTGGCCACGGACCTGACCGAGCGTGCCGACGGCCTGGCCTACGGCTCGCTGGTGGCCGAGGGAGCCATCGCCGTCGACGGCCCGTCGGTGTTCCTGTGGGGCACCCTGCTGGTGCTGTCGTTCACCAGCGCGATGCTCTTCGCCGAGCGGCACCTCGACGGCGGTCTCACCGCGTTCGCGGGCCAGGCCGCCGCCCTGCCGGGCACCGAGGCCGAGCGTCAGGCCTCCACCAAGGGCCTGGAGCACACCGAGGTCTACCCGCTGATGCTCTTCGCCGTCGGCGGCATGATGCTCTTCGCCTCGGCCAACGACCTGCTGACGATGTTCGTCGCCCTCGAGGTCCTCTCGCTGCCGCTCTACCTGCTCTGCGGACTGGCGCGCCGTCGCCGGCTGCTCAGCCAGGAGGCGGCCATGAAGTACTTCCTCCTCGGCGCCTTCAGCTCCGGCTTCTTCATCTACGGCATCGCGCTCACCTACGGCTACGCCGGCACCACCAGCCTGGCCGGGATCGCCGAGGCGGTCGACGGCCGGATCGGCGCCGACGCGCTGCTGCTCGCCGGCATCGGCCTGATGGCGGTCGGCCTGCTCTTCAAGGTGGGCGCCGCGCCGTTCCACGCCTGGACCCCCGACGTCTACCAGGGCGCGCCGACGGCGGTGACCGCCTTCATGGCGGCCTGCACCAAGATCGCGGCCTTCGGCGCGCTGCTGCGGCTCTTCTACGTCGCCTTCGGTGCCGCAGAGTCCGACTGGACGCCGATGATCTGGATCGTCGCGATCCTCACCATGGCCGTCGGCTCGGTGCTGGCGCTGGCGCAGTCGGACATCAAGCGGATGCTGGCCTACTCCTCCGTCGCGCACGCCGGCTTCCTGCTGGTGGGCTTCGTGGGGCTGCACCAGACGAACGGCAACGACATCTCCTCGCTGCAGGCAGTGCTGTTCTACCTCGTCACCTACGGCTTCATGACGGTCGGCGCCTTCGGCGTCGTCACCCTGGTGCGCGACGGCGGCGGCGAGACCAACGACCTGTCCCGCTGGGCGGGCCTGGGCAAGGAGTCGCCGCTCGTGGCCGGCGCCTTCACGTTCTTCCTGCTGGCGATGGCCGGGATCCCGCTCACCAGCGGGTTCACCGGCAAGTGGGCGGTCTTCACCTCCGCTGCCCAGGGCGGCGCCTGGCCGCTCGTCGTGGTCGCGGTGGTCCTCAGCGCAGTGGCGGCGTTCTTCTACGTCCGCGTCATCGTGCTGATGTACTTCTCCGACCCCGTCGGACCCGGCCCCTCGGTGGCGACGCCCAGCGTGCTGACCGCCATGGTCATCGGCATCGGCCTGGCCGCCACGGTCCTGCTGGGGATCGTCCCCGGACCGGTCCTCGACCTCGCCGGACAGGCCGGGGCCTTCGTCCGATGACCGACACCACCGCCGGTGGGCCGCTGCCCGCGCTGGCGCTGCCGGTGGTCGACCCCGCGCTCGCGGAGCGGCTGGTGGCGCGCATGGCGCAGGTGGAGGAGCGCCTCGAGCGTGAGATCACCTCGGAGGCCGACTTCATCACGGTGGCCTGCCGGCACCTGCTGCACGCCGGCGGCAAGAGGATCCGTCCGCTGCTGGTGCTCATGGCCGCCGAGACCGGTGGGGCGGCCCCGGTGCCGAGCGGCGCGGAGGACGACCCGGTCCTGACCGCGGCGTGCGTGGTGGAGCTGACCCACCTGGCCTCGCTCTACCACGACGACGTCATGGACGAGGCGCTGCTGCGACGCGGCGCGCAGTCGTCCAACGCCCGCTGGGACAACCACGTGTCGATCCTGGCGGGGGACTGGCTGTTCTCGAAGTCCTCGGAGCTGACCGCCGACCTCGGCGCCGACGCCGTCCGCATCCAGGCGCAGACCTTCTCCCGGCTCGTCGAGGGGCAGATCCTCGAGACCCAGGCCGCGGAGACCGCCGGCGGTGCCCTGGAGCACCACCTGCGGGTGATCGGCGGCAAGACCGGGTCCCTGATCGCGACGTCGGCGCGCTACGGCGCGATGTTCGGCGGCGCCTCGGACGAGGTCACCACCGCGCTGACCGAGTACGGCGAGATGGTCGGCGTCGCCTTCCAGCTCAGCGACGACATCCTCGACATCGCCAGCGACAGCGTCGAGTCGGGCAAGACCCCCGGCACCGACCTGCGTGAGGGCGTGCCGACGCTGCCGATGCTCTACGCCCTGGCCTCGGACCGGCCCGAGGACGCCCGGCTGCGCGAGCTGCTCGGACGGCCGCTGACCGACGACGCCGAGCACGCCGAGGCCCTCGCCCTGCTGCGGGCCCACCCGGCGATGGACCAGGCCCGGTCCTACGTGCTGGACCTGGCCCGGCGGGCGAGCGAGCGGCTCGTCGTGCTCCCGGCCGGACCGGTCCGCGACGCCCTGGTCGCCTTCGCCGACCTCATCGCCACCCGCACCGCCTGAGACGGGTCAGGAGTCGAGGACGATCGCGGCGAGACGGCGTGCGTCCTCGTCGAGGAGCGTCTCGGAGGCCCGGAACCGCGCGCCGGGGCAGTCGAACTCGTAGACGTACTGGTCGGCGCCCGTCGGGGGCGTGCCGGCCGCTCGCTGCTCCAGGGCGGCGAAGTCGATGCGGTCGAGCAGCCCCGCCACCTCACCGGCTCGGGGGTCGGCCGAGTCCAGCTCCACGGCCCCGCGCTGCACCAACCCCGCGAAGCCACCGGAGCGGGTGACCGCCACGGTCCGGGTGTCACCGCCGACCGGACCGGCCGGTGACGGCGCCGAGGCGGCGTCGGGGGTCACCCCGACCTGGGCCCAGGCGGCGCTGACCGCGTCGGCCTGGTCGCCGGCGGCGGCGACCGTCGCGGCGGCGAAGCGGGCGAAGTCGGCCGTGGCGGGCACCCCCGAGGTCAGCGCGGCGAACCAGATCCGACCCGCGCCCTCCCACGCGGTCCCCCCGATCGCCGTCGCGGCGAGCTGGAAGGCCTTGTTGGGGATGCCGGAGTTGATGTGGACCCCACCGTTGTCGTCCGAGGTCTCGACGTAGTCGTCCATGTGTCCCGGCTGCGGGTCGCGCCCCAGCCGCGGGTCGTCGTACGCCGTACCGGGCGCGAGCATGGAGCGCAGCGCCACACCCTGGACCCCGGCGACGAAGATGCCCTCGCCGATGAGCCAGTCGGCGTCGGCGGCGTCCTGGCCGAGCAGCCGCTGCTTGACGCAGGCGCCGACGACGTCGGACATCGACTCGTTGAGGGCGCCGGACTGGTGGGAGTAGACGAGCCCGGCGGTGTACTGCGTCAGGGCGTGGGCGAGCTCGTGGCCCAGCACGTCGACGGGCTCGGTGAACCGGCCGAAGAGCACGCCGTCACCGTCGCCGAACACCAGCTGCGTGCCGTCCCAGAACGCGTTGGCGTAGTCCTGGCCGTAGTGCACGGTCGTCACCGCGGTGGCTCCGTCGCCGTCGTAGGAGCTGCGACCCCAGTCGGTGAGCAGCGCCTGGGTGGCCTCGAGTCCCACCGCAGCCTCGTCGACCGCGACGTCCCCGGTCTCCGGGTCTCCGGGACTGCGCACCAGGTCGCCCGGCAGCGTCTCGGTGCCGGCGGCGTCGTGCACCTGCCAGGCGGGACCGGGCGTGGAGCCCGCGGTGGCGCCCCGGGAGGCCCGGGCGGACGCGCGCTGGTCGCGGAACCCGCCGTCGAGCCGCAGCATCCTCTCGCCGAGCTCGACCAGCACGGGCTCGTCCGCCTCGGTCAGGTGCTGCAGCAGGTGGGGCGGCACGATCGAGCAGACAACCGGCGAGGTGACGGTGTGCGGACGGGCCGAGGAGCGGGCCGAGGGACGGGCCGAGGGGCGGGCCGAGGGACGGGGTGGGGTCGAGGTCATGCTCCGACCCTCACCCCGACCCACGACACTTCACAACCCCCCCTATCGCTGGTCCCTTCGTGCATGTAACGCGGGGTTATGGACGCCGACCAAGGCGCTGGACCCGTGGGAGGCGTCCACAACCCGCGTCCACATGGGACCGGCGAGCGCGCGGTCTCAGCGCTGGTAGGCGGTGACCACCGAAGGACGCGGGAAGCCGCCACCGGGCCAGGTGCTGACCGGCGACTCGAAGGTGGCCGCGTCGTCCTCCCCAGGGTGCTGTACGGCGACGAACACCGTCTTCTGGTCACGGGTGATGACCGGCCCGCAGGTCTCGGCGCCTACCGGCACCGTGAGGAACTGCTGGACCTGCCCGCGCCGCCGGCCCGCGGTCGGGACCCGGAACAGTCCGTCGTTCGAGCCGAGCTTGTTGCCGTCGGTCGAGATCCACAGATTGCCCACGGCGTCGAAGGCGACGTTGTCGGGGCAGCTGATCGGGCTGACCTTCTCCGGGTCGAAGCCGGCGAAGTAGGTCTCCGGTGCCCTGGGGTCGCCGCAGACCAGCATCAACCGCCAGGTGAAGCGCCGCAGGTCGTGGTTGCCCTTGCGGGCCTCCATCTCGAGCACGTACCCGTTGCGGTTGCCACTGGCCGGCTCCAGCTCAGAGTCGATCGAGTCGCGGACCATGGAGGTCGCGAGCGGGTTCGGCTCGTCGACCGGGAACTTCGTGCCTCGCTGGTCGTTGTTGGTCAGGCAGGCGTAGACGCGCCCGTTCACCGGATTGACGTCGACGTCCTCGGGCCGGTCCATGCGGGTGGCCCCGACCTCGTCGGCGGCGAGCCGGGTGTCGATGAGCACGTCGGCCACGCTCATGCCCGCGACGAACGACTCGGTGTCGGTGCACAGCGGGATCCACTCGCCGACGCCGTCGTAGGCACGGTCGCCCGGGTCCTCGTCGGTCAGCCTTCCGACGTACAACGTGCCTCGGGTGAGCAGCTGCATGTTGTGTCGCCTGGCCCGCGCGCCCTGCCCCGTCCGCATGGTGTCGGCGGAGACGAACTTGTAGAGGTACTCGCCCTTCTCGTCGTCGCCCATGTAGGCCACCGCGTGGCCGGAGTCGGAGATGACCACGTTGGCGCCCTCGTGCTTGAAGCGTCCCAGCATCGTGTGCTTGCGCGGCGTGGACTTCTTGTCGAACGGGTCGACCTCGACGATCCAGCCGAAGCGGAAGCCCTCGTGCGGCTCCTTGCTGAGGTCGAACCGTTCGTCGACGGTGTCCCAGCGCCGCGAGTCCTCCGGCGCGGGCTCGAAGCCGTAGCGCGTGTACGACGCGGCGTACTCCGGCGGCAGCGTCTCGTCAGTGGCCACGAAGTACTGGTTGATGTTCTCCTCACCCGACAGCACCGTCCCCCACGGGGTCACGCCCCCCGCGCAGTTGTTCAGGGTGCCCAGGACGGTGCGGCCCTCGGGGTCGGCCGTGGTGCGCATCCGCTCGGTGCCCGCGGCCGGGCCGTCGACGCGGAACGGCGTGCCGGTGTGGAAGCGGCGGTTGTAGGGGTTGTCGAGACCGGCGAGCTGCCACGACCCGGGACGCCGGCCGCGGCGGAGCTTGACCACCGACAGCCCGTGCGAGGCCATCGCGATGCGCTTGATCTCGTCAGCGGTGTACTTGTCACCGGTCGGGAACATCAGCTCCTCGTTGGTGTACTCGTGGTTGCTGAACATCAGCGCCGTGCCGCGCCTCAGCGGCAGCACCGCGAGGAAGTCGTTGTTGTAGCCGAACTGACGCTTCGCCTTCGCTGGCGTCTGGGCGTCCACGTCGAACTCGGGGGCTCCCGGCAGGATCGGGTCGCCCCAGGAGATGACGACGTCGCTGCGAAAGCCGTCGGGCACGACCACGCGGTCCTGCACGTTGGGCGGTACCGGGTCGAAACGCACGCGCCCCAGCGCGTCCGAGGTACGTCGCCCCGCGGGCGCCGCGGCCACCGGGCCGGCGAGGCCGCCCACGACGAGGGCGCCCGCCCCGACGGCCGCACCACCGAGCACGCTGCGCCGGGCGATCACGCGCGTGGCGATGTCGGCGAACTCCGGATTGGCGGTCGGGTTGGGAAGGGGCTTGTCGCAGGCGCTGCCGCACCGGTAGTGGCAGGTCATCCGGCTGCGGGAGCCGTGACGCGGTCCAGGGGTGTCCGAGAGGATCGGGAGAGAGATCGTCATGACCCGACTCTGAACCCTGTGACGAGAGTTTCACAAGGGGAACGCGCGGTGTCAGATCCGATAGTCCGACCGGTGCCCGGGTGCCTTCGCGCGCCAGGCACCAGCCGGAACGGCAGTCAGGCGCGGTACTGCACCGTCACCGAGGGGCGGGGGAAACCGTCGCTGTGCGGCCACGTGCTGGCCGGCGACTCGAACGTCGCGCCGTTCACCTCGCCGGGGTGCTGCACCGCGACGAAGACCGTGCGGTCGTCGGCCGAGAGGAAGGGGCCGCAGGTCTCGGCGCCCAGGGGCACGGTGAGGAACTGCTTGACCTCGCCGCGGCGCGGGCCCGCCACGGGCACCCGGAAGAGTCCGTCGTTGGAGCCGAGGGCGTTGCCGTCGGTGGACACCCACAGGTTGCCGGCGCGGTCGAAAGCGACGTTGTCGGGGCAGCTGATGGGGCTGACCTTGTCCTTCGGGAACCCGCCGAAGTAGGTCTCCGGCGCCTCCGGGTCCCCGCACACCAGCAGCAGCTGCCAGCGGAAGCCCGACCGGGCGTGGTCCCCGCCGCGCGGGGTGATCTCCAGGACGTAGCCGTTGCGGTTGCCCGAGGCGGGCGTCAGCGGGGCGTCGAGGGAGGAGCGCACCATGCTGCTGGCGATCGGGTTCGCCTCGTCGACCGGGTACGCCGTCCCGCGGTTGCTGTTGTTGGTCAGCGCACAGTAGACCTTGCCGTTGACCGGGTTGACCTCGACGTCCTCAGGGCGGTCCATGCGGGTCGGCGCGACCTTGTCAGCGGCCAGCCGGGTGTCGATGAGCACCTCGGCGACGCTCATGCCCTCGACGAAGGACTCCGTGTCGCTGGTCAACGGGATCCACTCTCCGGTGCCGTCGTACTCCGGCGCCGCGTCAGGGGCCTCGTCGCTGAAGCGGGCGACGTACAGCGTGCCCTCGGTCAGCAGCGTCATGTTGTGGCGCTTGGCGCGGGCGGTGCGGCGCCGGTCCATCGTCTTCCTGCTGACGAACTTGTAGAGGTAGTCGCCGCGCTCGTCGTCGCCGGTGTAGGCGACCACGCGCCCGTCGTCGGCGATCGCGATGTTGGCGCCCTCGTGCTTGAGCCGTCCCAGCATCGTGTGCTTGCGCGGCGTCGAGCTGCGGTCGTAGGGGTCGACCTCGACGACCCAGCCGAACCGGAAGGGCTCGTTCGGCTCGCGGTCGAGGTCGAAGCGCTCGTCGACGGTGCTCCACCTGCGCTCGCTGGTCGCCACGATGCCGTACCGCTTGTAGGACGTGGCGTTGGCGGCGGGAAGCGTGCCGCTGCTCGACTCGAAGTACTGGTTGAAGTTCTCCTCGCCGGAGAGCACCGTCCCCCATGGCGTCAGCCCGCCGGCGCAGTTGTTGAGGGTGCCCAGGACGGTACGTCCCGTCGGGTCGGCGTTGGTGCGCAGGCGCTCGTCGCCGGCGGCCGGACCGTCGAGCTCGAACGGTGTGGCGAGGTGGATGCGGCGGTTGTGGGCGTTGGCGCGGCTGCTGACCTTGTAGGCCCCCGGGCGGCGGTGGCGCTCGATCTTCACCACCGACATGCCGTGGGAGGCCATGGCGATGCGCTTGATCTTCTCGGCGTCGTAGCCGGCGGGGAACATCAGCGCCTCGTCGGTGTACTCGTGGTTGCACACCATGAGGAAGGCGTCGCGGCGCAGCGGCAGCACCCCGACGTAGTCGTTGTTGTAGCCGAACTGCTGCTGAGCCTTCTCGGGCGTCTGCGCGTCGACGTCGAAGGCCGGTGCGTCCTTGGTGACCGGGTCGCCCCACCGGATCAGGACGTCGCTGCGGAAGCCGGGCGGGACGGTGACCTGGTCGGCCTTGTTCGGCGCGACGGAGGCGAACGGCGTACGGCTCAGCGGGGCGCCGGCTCCGCTGGGTCGGCCGCCGCGGCCGGGGGGCGCGGCCGCGGCCGGCTCGGCCAGGGCGGCACCGACCACGATCGCGCCGGCACCGGCGGCGCCGGCCTTGAGCACCGAGCGGCGGGCGAACGCGCGCCGGGCGACGGTCGCGAACTCGGTGTGGTCGGTCGGGTTCGGGACCGGCTGGTCGCAGGCGTTGCCGCACTTGTAGGCACAGGTCATCAGGCTGCGGGAGCCGTGCCGTGTGGTGGCGGCGTCCGAGATCAAGGGGAGGAAGGTCGTCATGGTCCGACTCTGTGGTCCTCGGCCGCCCGGGGGGTGCACGTCACCTGAACCCCTGGTGAACACGACATGGTCGGGTGGGGGTCAGGCGCCGGAGGCCTCGACCTGCAGCTCGGAGAGCCGGTCGCCGGGAGGGCGGCGTCGCCGGTGCCGGAGGGAGTCGAGGGTGAAGAGCGCCAGGGCGAGCCAGATGGCGGAGAAAGCCAGCCACCGGGCGGTCGGCATGTCCTCGCCGTAGAGGAACACCCCGATGACGAAGTGCAGGGTCGGGGTGCCGTACTGCAGCAGCCCCAGCGTGGTCAGCGGCACCCGGGTCGCGGCGCCCCCGAAGCAGATCAGCGGCAGCGCCGTCACCAGCCCGCTGGTGGCCAGCAGCAGCAGGTGCCACGGCCAGTCCTCGAGCGACTGCGCCTGACCGGCCGCGCCGAGCCACCACAGGTAGCCGAGCGCCAGCGGTACGACGAGCAGGGTCTCGACGGTGAGGCCCTCGACCGCCCCGACGTCGGCCTTCTTGCGGACCAGTCCGTAACCGGCGAAGGAGAAGGCCAGCGTGAGGGCGATCCAGGGCGGTGACCCGAGGGCCAGCGTCAGCCCGACCACCGCCGCGGCCGCGATGGCCAGCGCCAGCCACTGGGTGCGGCGCAGCCGCTCTCCGAGGACGAGCACCCCCGCGAGCACGGTCACCAGCGGGTTGATGAAGTAGCCGAGGCTGACCTCGACGACCTGGCCGCTGTTGACGCCGTAGATGAACATGCCCCAGTTGACCGAGATCAGCACCGCGGCGACCATCAGCAGCCACCGGGTCCGCGCCGAGCCCAGCATCGCACGCACGCGCCGGCCACGTCGCAGCAGCACGACGAGCAGCACCATGACGACGGCCGACCACGCCACCCGGTGCGACAGCAGCTCGACGGCGCCGGCCGGCTCGAGCAGCGGCCAGTAGAGCGGGAACAGCCCCCACAACGCGTAGGCGGCGGCGCCGAGCAGGAATCCCTTACGTCGCTCGTCCACTCAGCGGGCCACGGGTCAGACCACGGTCCAGGTGTCGCCGCCGCCGAGGAGGTCGCCGAGCGCTCGGGTGCGGTCGGTGGTGCCTGCCTGGGCGGTCGCGACCTGGGCGCGGGCCTGGTCGTCGTACGTCGGGCGCTCGACCTGGCGGAAGATGCCGATCGGGGCCTGGTGGAGGTAGCCGGCGTCGGTGAGCCGCGACAGCGCGAACGCCGGCGTGGGGTCGTCGGCGTGGGCGTCGTGGACGAGCAGGTCGTCCAGGGAGGCCCCGGTGGTCGAGCTCGTCGAGGCCAGGTCCACCACGCGTACGCCGCCGGTGGCCGGGTCGCGCACGACACCCTTCGTGGGGTTGCCGTCCTCGTCGGGCCGGCCGAACGTGACCGGCTGGCCGTGGCGCAGCGGGATGATCGCGTCCGCGGCCGAGGAGTCCTTGGCGCCCTTGATGGCGTCGAAGGCGCCGTCGTTGAAGATCGGGCAGTTCTGGAAGATCTCGACCAGTGCGGTGCCGCGGTGGGCGGCCGCGGCCGAGAGCACCTCGGTGAGGTGCTTGCGGTCGGAGTCGACGGTGCGGGCCACGAAGGTCGCCTCGGCGCCCAGGGCCAGCGACACCGGGTTGAAGGGGTGGTCGACCGAGCCCATCGGGGTGGACTTGGTGACCTTGCCGACCTCGGAGGTGGGGGAGTACTGACCCTTGGTGAGGCCGTAGATCCGGTTGTTGAACAGCAGGATCGTCATGTTGACGTTGCGTCGCATGGCGTGGATCAGGTGGTTGCCGCCGATGGACAGCGCGTCGCCGTCACCGGTGACGACCCAGACCGAGAGGTCCTCGCGGGCGGTGGCGACGCCGGTCGCGATCGCCGGTGCGCGACCGTGGATCGAGTGCATGCCGTAGGTGTCGAGGTAGTAGGGGAAGCGGCTCGAGCAGCCGATCCCCGACACGAAGACGATGTTCTCGCGGCGCAGGCCGAGCGTCGGCAGGAAGCCCTGCACCGCGGCCAGCACGGCGTAGTCGCCGCAGCCGGGGCACCAGCGGACCTCCTGGTCGGAGGTGTACTCCTTGCGGTTCTGCGGCTCGTCGTTGGTCGGGACCCCGGTCAGGCCGGGGAAGGGGAGGTCCAGGGGCGCGGCGCTCATCGGGCGTCCTCTCGCTGCTCGGTGTCGACGGGCTCGAAGGTGGGGTCGGTGGCGGCGACGAGGCTCGACAGGGCCTCCGCCAGCTCCGCGGCCTTGATGGGCATGCCGTTGACCTGGTTGTAGCCCACCGCGTCGACGAGGTAGCGGGCGCGCAGCAGCAGCGACAGCTGGCCGAGGTTCATCTCCGGCACCAGCACGGCGTCGTAGCGGCCCAGGATCTCGCCGAGGTCCTTCGGGAAGGGGTTCAGGTGGCGCAGGTGGAGCTGGGCGACCCGGCCGCCGGCGGTGCGGACGCGGCGGCACGCCGCGCCGATCGGGCCGTACGTCGACCCCCACCCGACCACGAGGACCTGGGCGGACCCGGAGGGGTCGTCGACCTCGAGCGGCGGGAGGGACTCGGCGATGCGGTCGACCTTGGCCTGGCGCGTGCGGACCATGAGGTCGTGGTTGGCCGGGTCGTAGGAGATGTTGCCGTGGCCCTCGCCCTTCTCGAGACCACCGATGCGGTGCTCGAGACCGGCGGTGCCGGGGACGGCCCAGGGGCGGGCGAGGGTGTCCTCGTCGCGCAGGTAGGGCCAGAACTCCTCGACGTCCTCGCCCTTCTTCGTCACCGTCTTGTTGGGCGCGGTGGCGAAGGCCGGGTCGATGCGGGGGAGGTCCTCGACGGACGGGACGGCCCACGGCTCGGAGCCGTTGGCCAGCATGCCGTCGGAGAGCAGCATGACGGGCGTGCGGTAGGTGACCGCGATGCGGATGGCCTCCACGGCGGCGTCGAAGCAGTCGCCGGGCGACTGCGGCGCCACGACGGGCACGGGCGACTCGCCGTTGCGGCCGAACATCGCCTGCAGCAGGTCGGCCTGCTCGGTCTTGGTGGGC
Organism: uncultured Actinomycetota bacterium; assembly: GCA_963721555.1. GTDB lineage: Bacteria > Actinomycetota > Actinomycetes > Propionibacteriales > Nocardioidaceae > Marmoricola_A. The sequence goes on from CAVRJU010000012.1 coordinate 204,935, forward strand.
AGACCGGTGGAGGGTCCGCCGCGCTGGACGTCGACGACGACCAGCGGCAGCTCGGTCATCACGGCCAGGCCGATGGTCTCGGACTTCAGCGCGACACCGGGACCGGAGGTGGTGGTGACGCCGAGCGCTCCGGCGAAGGAGGCCCCCAGGGCGGCGCCGACGCCGGCGATCTCGTCCTCGGCCTGCAGCGTGGTGACGCCGAAGCGCTTGTGCTTGCTGAGCTCGTGGAGGATGTCGCTGGCCGGGGTGATCGGGTAGGAGCCGAGGAACAGCGGCAGGTCGGACTGCACCGCCCCGGCGACGAGGCCGTAGGACAGCGCCAGGTTGCCGGTGATGTTGCGGTAGGTGCCCGCGCGCATCGGGGCCGGCTTGACCTCGTACCGCACGACGAAGGCCTCGGTGGTCTCACCGAAGTTCCAGCCGGTGTGGAAGGCCGCGATGTTCGCGTCGCGGATGTCGGGCACCTTCGCGAAACGGCGCTCGAGGAAGGCCACGGTCGTCTCGGTCGGGCGTCCGTACATCCACGACACCAGACCGAGCGCGAACATGTTCTTGGCACGCGCGGCGTCCTTGCGCGAGAGCCCGAACTCCTTGACCGCGGCCACCGTCATCCCCGTGAGGTCGACCGCGTGCACGGCGAACGCCTCGAGCGTGTCGTCCTCGAGCGGGTTGTCGGCGTAGCCGGCCTTGGCCAGGTTGCGCCCGGAGAAGTCGTGGGTGTCGACGATGACCGTGGCACCGCGCGGCAGGTCGGGGAGGTTCGCCTTGAGGGCCGCGGGGTTCATCGCCACCAGCACGTCGGGCCGGTCGCCCGGGGTGAGGATGTCGTGGTCGGCGAAGTGGACCTGGAACGACGACACGCCGGGGAGGGTGCCCTGGGGGGCGCGGATCTCGGCGGGGAAGTTCGGCAGCGTGGACAGGTCGTTGCCGAAGGAGGCCGTCTCCTGGGTGAACCGGTCGCCGGTGAGCTGCATGCCGTCGCCGGAGTCCCCGGCGAAGCGGATGATGACCCGGTCCAGCTGCTTGACCTCTGTGGCCACTGACGATCAGCCCTTCTGCTCGACGTGGCGCCACTGCAGCCCCGCGGTCGGGACCGCAGAACGAGAACACGTTCTACTCACGTGGCACCTTTGAAAGTGTACGTCGCGCCGCCGTCGCGGACTCGCCTGCGGACGCTGGGCAAGACAGGTGTGACACGCGACTCACCCCTGCGCTGCAGGCCGCGCGTCAGTACTGGTGGAAGAACCGGAACATCTGCTTCTCGGCCCCCGGGCACGTGATGTTGAGGTCCCGCTCGTACTGCACCCACTGCCCCATCACGCCGTCGCCGCCCTGGATCGTCCAGTCCGGACCGCAGCGGCTGAGCGCCTCGGCCTGCGACGTCTGCCCGGCCGCGCGCCACTCCGGTACGCCGCCCAGGCTCAGCTCGCCGACCACGCCCTCGTAGAGCGCGGGGGTCGAGTACACCCCGATGCCGAAGCCGCTGTCGGTGTAGCCCCGGGCCGCGCCGGCGATCACCGCGGCGTTGGCGGCCTTGTCGGCGCTCCACTCGAAGGTCGGCACCGGCTCGACGTCGATCCAGACGATCGGCGTCGACAACCCGGCGGCCTTCAGGTTCGCGAGGTTGTAGAGCGACTGCTGGAAGCCGACGTTCTGCAGCCGACCCCGGGTGGTGCCGGCGTCGAACGGGCCCTTGCCGCCGTACCGCGCGAGCGTGCCGGCGTCGGGATAGCTGTGCACGGCGTACGCCGACGCCATGAGGTTGCGCTCCTTGACCCAGTCGACCTGGCTCTCCAGGCACGGGTTCGGCGTGAACCCCGGACCGTTGGTCAGCCCGATGACCACGTACTCGGCCTGCGGGAGCGGCATCGGCATGCCCAGCGTGCGCTTGGCCGGGATCCCCATCCCGATCGGGCACTGCGGCCACGAGATGTCGCCGCCCAGCACGGGTCGGTCGAACACCGGCGGCATGGTCAGCTTCGGGACCTTGATGTCGGGGCGCTTCAGCGGGGCCGGCGGCTTGCGGACCTGCTTCTTCCTCGCCGGGACGGGCTTCAGCGACGGGCTGGGGAGCGCCTCGGGCAGCTCGGCCGAAGGGCTCGTGGTCACCGACGGCGTGGGCACCGCCGTCTCGCTCGCGGCGTCGAGGTCGTCCATGAGCTTGCCGCCGCATCCGGTCAGCAGGGCTGCGGCGGTCGTCACTGCGGCCAGGCGGCCGAGACGGCCGAGCCTGCCCGCCCCGCCCCAGCGGCTGCGGCGGTCGCCGTCGATCCCCATGCGCGTCACTCCCTCGTGAGGGCCATGCTCCCACGCATCCCCTGACGGCGGTCCAGGTCCGTGCAGACCCGGTGGTCGAGCCCTGCCGGTGGGTGGGCAGTCCGTACGTCGGTACCGACGGACGGACCGTTGCGAACAGCTGCCTCACGTCGGTACCGACCTGAGGACGGTCTCGGGCTCCCGGGGCGTCGTACGTCGGTACCGACCTGAGGACGGTCTCGCGCTCCCACGGGCCGTCCGTACGTCGGTACCGACCTGTGACTGCAAGCCTCACGTCGGTACCGACCTGAGGACGGCGACCGGGGGTGCCTCACGTCGGTACCGACCTGAGGACGGCGGCCGGGGGTGCCTCACGTCGGCACCGACGTGAGGACGGGCGGCACCCTCGCCGGGTCGGGGTCAGACGAGTCGCTCGAAGAGGAGCTCGAGGCCGTCCTCGGCGTCCCACTGCTCGCCGACCTGTCGGAAGCCGAAGCCGGCGATCGTGGCCAGCGAGGCGGTGTTGTCCGGGCTGATGCTGGCCCGCAGCAGGTGCACGCGCGGGTCGCTCTCGAGACGGTCGATCGCCTCGGCGAGAAGCGCTCGGGCGTGCCCGCGCCGACGGTGCGCCGGGTCGATCGTGTAGCCGATCTCGACGCGCCCCTCGGCGTCCGGCGCCCCGTGGAAGCCGAGGTGGCCCACCACCCGGCCGGCGTCGCGTCCCTCGAGGGCGACCGCGGGGCGGGCGATCCACTCGAGGTCCTGCGGAGCGTCCTGCAGCTGCCGCAGCCGCAGCTGCCACAACCACCCCTCGTCGGCGATGAAGGCGGTGAGGTCGGTGCCGCACCGGGCGCTCGCCGCGGCGAGGTCGCCGGCGACCAGCGCCTCGAGGGTCGGCAGGTCGAGGGGGACGAGGCGGTAGCGCACGTCCCGACCGTATGCCCCCGCGCGACGAACCGTCGTGTGGCAGGGTCCCGGGCATGAGGCGTCGGCACCGCGTCACCGACATCGCCGCGCAGGCGGGTCTGAGCCGCGCGACGGTCGACCGGGTGCTGCACGGTCGTCCGGGGGTGCGGGCCGAGACCGTGACCCAGGTCGAGCGGGCGCTCGAGGAGCTCGACCGCCAGCAGGCGCAGGTCGAGCTGTCGGGACGCGCGCTGATCCTCGACCTCGTGATGCAGGCGCCGGCCCGCTTCGCGGTCGCGTCCCAGCAGGCGCTGGAGGCCGAGCTGCGGTCGCTGCGCCCGGCGGTGGTCCGGGTGCGTTCGCACCTCAGCGAGACCAGCGATCCCGGCGCCGCCGCCGCGGTGCTCGACGAGGTACGCCGACGCGGCTCGCACGGCGTCGTGCTCAAGGCGCCCGACGACGTGCGGGTGGCCGACGCCGTCGACCAGCTGGTCGGCTCGGGCGTCCCGGTCGTCACCTTCGTCACCGACGTGTCGGACAGTCGGCGCTCGGCGTACGTCGGGGTGGACAACCGCGCGGCCGGCGCCACCGCGGCGTACCTGGTGACCCAGTGGGCCGGGACGACCGGCGACGTCCTCGTGAGCCTGAGCAGCTCGTCGTTCCGGGGGGAGGAGGAGCGTGAGCGCGGGTTCCGCGAGGCGCTCGCGCGGCTGGCGCCGGACCGCGGCGTGGTCGAGGTGACCGGCACCGACGGGCGGGACGACACCGTGCTCGCCGCTGCCACCGAAGCGCTGCGCGCCCACGGCGGCATCGACGCCGTCTACTCCGCCGGCGGCGGCAACACGGCGATCCTGGACGCCTTCACCGCGCACGGACGTACGCCGAGCGCCTTCGTGGCCCACGACCTCGACACCGACAACCGGCGCCTGCTGCGGGCCCACCGGATCTCCGCGGTGCTGCACCACGACCTGCGCGGCGACCTGCGTCGGGCCTGCCGGCTGCTGCTGCAGGCGGGCGGCCGGGTGCCCGGCGCCCCGACGACCCGGCCCTCGCAGATACAGGTCGTGACGCCGTTCAACGAGCCGGCCGGGCTCGTCGACGAGCACGAGGACGCACCGTGACGACCCGCGTCAGTCGTGGGCGCCGGGCACCGTCTGGTCCCAGTCGATGACGGACCCGGTCACCACGCCGCTGCGCTCGGACAGCAGGAAGACCACCATGGCGGCGATCTCGTCGACCTGCCCCAGCCGACCCATCGGCAGGGACTCCGCGGCCCGCTCGCGCCAGTCGTCGCCGGCGTCGTGGAACTGCCGCTGCACGGCGTCCTCGCCGTCGGTGTCGGTCCAGCCGATGTTCAGCCCGTTGATCCGGACGCGGTCCCACCGGTGGGCGTGGGCCGCGTTGCGGGTCAGCCCGGCCAGCGCCGCCTTCGTGGTGGCGTAGGGCGCCAGGTAGGGCTGGCCGCCGTGGGCGGACATCGTGATGACGTTGACGACGGTGCCGGGCTCGCCGCGGCGGACGAGCTCGCCGACGACGCCCTGCATGAGGAAGAAGGGCCCGCGCACGTTGACGGCCACGTGCTGGTCGAACAGCTCCGGGGTGGTGTCGAGCAGCGTGCCGCGCGACGTCAGCCCGGCCGCGTTCACGAGCCCGTCGACCCGTCCCAGCAGCCGCACCGTCTCGGTGACGCAGGCACGGACCGCGTCGACGTCGGCGACGTCGCAGGCCACGAAGTGCACCCGCCTGTCCGGGGATCCGGCTCTGAGACGCGCCTGCGCAGCCTCGCCCACGTCGACGCGCCGACCGGTCACCACCACGTCGGCGCCCTGGCGCAGCGCCTCGGTCGCCACGGCGAGGCCGAGCCCCTGGGTGCCACCGCTGACCAGGACGGCGCGGCCCGCGAGCAGGTGGTCGGCCACGGCTCAGCCCACCTGGGAACGGCGGCGGCCCTGCTGGGCGCCGAGCGCCTCGAGGAGCGCGTCGGTCGACCAGTCGTCGGCGATCGCCCGGTGGAGCAGGTCGGCCTGGCTCGGTGGCGCCAGCGCCCCGACGGGCTGGTCGAGGTCGAGGTTGGTGGGGAAGGGGTAGGCCTCGGCGGCGGCGGCCACGACCCGACCGATGGCGCGCTCGTCGACGCCCTCGGCCCGCCACCGGCGCAGGACAGGAAGGACGGCTGCACAGATCGCGAGGGTGTCGACGGTCTCCATGGCCCGGCCGAAGGCGCTGGACACCTGCAGCAGGTTGGCCATGCGACGTACGTCGGTCGTGAGGTTCGTGCCCGCACCGTGGAACAGGGCCGGGTTGAAGAAGACCGCGTCGCCCTTGGTCAGCGGGAGCTGGACGTGGTGCTGCTCGAAGTACGCCGTGAACGCGGGGTCGTGGTAGCCGAGGTAGCCGACCGGGTACTTCTGGGAGTGCGGCAGGTAGAGGGTCGGCCCGGTCTCGACGGGCATGTCGACGTGGGCCACCGCGCCCTGGAGCGTCAGCCCGGGGGAGAGGGCGTGGACGTGTGCCGGGTAGGCCTGCGCCTGGTCACGGTCCATGAAGCCGAGGTGGTAGTCGCGGTGCGCGACCTGCGCCTTGCCGCCCGGGTTGACGACGTTGACCTGCGACGTGACCTGGTAGCCGGGGCCGAGCCAGGCCTCGCTGACCAGGGCGAGGACCTCGTTGGCGTAGTAGGTGGCGAAGGTCGCCGGGTCCGCGACGGCCAGCTTGTCCAGCGCGCCCCAGACCCGGTCGTTCGCGCCCGGCGTCGCGAAGTGGTCCCCGGCGACCGTCCCGGCGGCCTTCTGGGTCGCGATGAGGGCCTCGAAGGCCGTGGTCGCCGTCTCGACCGTGGCGGCGTCGAAGGCGCCGCGGAAGACCACGATGCCCGGCCCGTCCAGCAGGGCGTCGGCCAGCTCGGCCTGGAGCGTACGACGCGTGGCGGCGTCGGCGGCCGCCGACCGCCAGCGCTCGCCGTACACCAGGACGCCGGAGACGACCTCGTCGGCGTGGGGGTAGCGGGCCGGGTCGGTCGCCACCTCCACCAGCGCACGCAGGTCGTCGATGCGGCAGTCCGCGGGGGAGTACCAGCCGGTCGCGACGGTGGTGACGCCGTGGTCGGCCCCGTCCGGGGTGGTGGTCGTGGTCGGTCCGGCCGCTGTGCTCGGTGTGGTCGTCGTCATGTCTCGACGCTAGGGTGCGGCGTCGTCGCGTGGCAGGCGCGATCGCCTCAAGAACGCCTCACGCACCTCGGGCACGGGCTCGCCGGGCCGGGACACCTAGACCGCGTCGGAGAGCTCCGCGACGAACAGCGCCCGACCGGAGGGGGAGGGCCGCCGCCGCACGGTCAGCTCGACGAGCAGCTCGCTGCCGTCCTTGCGGACCGCTGGCACCCGGACGGTCGTGTCGATCAGTGTGCTCCGCCCCGAGAGCAGGTGCATCGTGAACCCGCCCAGGTGGGCCTGCTGGTAGCGGTCGGGGATGATCGCGATGAGCCGCTGCCCGACCAGCTCGCCCTCGGGGTAGCCGAGGAGCGTGAGGGCTGCCGGGCTGGCGGCCAGGATCCTGTTGGTGTCGTCGGCCACGATCGTCGACGGACCGGTGCCGACGAGGTCGCGCTCGTCCCAAGCCATCGGGGCCCGGTGCGGGGCGTCGAGGTCGTCCGAGCTCAAGGACCATGACCGGGGGGCCTCGCCCCGCGCCTGCTCGGCGACGGACGCGCACAGCCAGCGGCGCATCGCGCGCATCTCGGGCTGGATCGCAGGGGTCAGGAAGCCGCCCTCCTCGGCGAGGGCCAGGCCGGCGTCGAGCAACTCGCCGAGCAGGCGGAAGCTGGCGAGGGAGTCGCGGGGCACCCGCAGCGTCACCCTCGGCGCCCTCACCCGCGACCCGGTGGCCTCGTCCATGAGCGTCGTCGGGTCACCCCCGAGCTCGGGGGCGGGGATGCTCTCGGCCAGCAGGGCCAGTGCGTCCCGCGCGGCGGCGTGCGCCGCCAGCACGGCACCGTCTGCGGAGATGTCGTCGGCATCGCCGGTCCGGTCCAGCTGGACCAGCAGGTACTCCCGCAGGAACGTCTCGGCGTGGACCTGCCAGGCAGCGTGCAGCAGCAGGGGTACGTCGAGCAGGGTCACGTCCACGAACGGAGCACCGCCGCGCGGTGTGTCGTCGAGACCGGCCGAGGCGTGGTCCGGGGCGACCGGGGCAGCGCCGCGGCCGCGGGTCTCGCCGAGCTCGAACCAGACGGTCTTGCCGGTGGACGTCGCCTCCACGCCCCAGCGCGCGAGCAGGTCCAGCAGCCGGAGGCCCCGACCGGTCCCGGCCAGCTCGCCGTACTCGCGCACGATGGGGCTGTGCGGGCTGCTGTCGGAGACCTCGACGCGCACTCCGCGCCGCAGCTGGCGCGCCCTCAGCGTGATCGTGCCACCGGCGTGGACCAGGGCGTTGGTGACGACCTCGCTCGTGAGCAGCTCGGCGTCGGCGGAGAGCTCCGGGCTGGCCGACAGGGCGACGATCTCGCGCACCAGCTGCCGTGCGCGGGAGACGCTCGAGGGATGCGCCGGGAGCTCGACCTCCTGCTCGTGCGCCGCCATGAGCACATGTCTATCGGATGAGCGGTGAGCAGCGCAGACGAAGGCCGATCCCTGGGTCGCGCGAACTGTGCCCGCCTCGCTTGCCGCGGTTCACCCGGCCAGCTCGGTCTCCAGGCAGCCGAAGTAGGCCTCGATGTTGACGATGCCGTTGCACGACGCCCCGGCTTGCTGGGCCCGCACCGGGACCTCGCCGTACTTGCCCACGATGTAGGTCGTCAGGTCTGCCTTGCCGTCGCCGTCGAAGTCCAGCCCGACCAGGCCGCGGAAGGTCTCCTCGGTCGTGACACCGCTCGCGAACCTCTTGCGCGCCCCCTCGGTGAGGAACGTGACCGTGCCGGTGCTCGTGTTGATGAGGACCTGGGCACCCGCCCCCGCCTTCTTGTTCGCGTTGACGCACTGGTGCGCGAACGCCGAGCCGGCGCTGATCGCGAGCACGGAGACGGTGGCTGCTGCGACGGTCGCAGCGCGGTGGTGGTTGCGCATGTGGATCTCCCCTCGTCGCGGCGGCGCCGAGCGGCCCCGCTCTGGGACGATCCTCGGCCGGGCCGTCGGCGCTGTCACCACACCGCTAGTCCAGCCCTGGCACAAATGGCTCGTCGTGACCAGTGCGCTTCGTGACCTCGGACCTGACCCGCGCAGATCCACTGATTCCCGGCCAATCATGAGGGGGCGCGCGGCTCGGAAGGAGACGGGACCCCTGGTCGGAGCCGGTGACAGGAGTCGAACCCGCGACATCCTCATTACAAGTGAGGCGCTCTACCAACTGAGCTACACCGGCGTGTCCCGTGCGGGACCCCGCCCGGACCGGGCAATCGTAGTGGGCAGGTCAGCCTCAGCGTGCGAGGGCCAGCTCGGCCCAGACCACCTTGCCGGCCCCGGGCAGGGCGTCGAGGCCCCAGGCAGACGCGACCGCGTCGACGAGCACCAGCCCGCGCCCGTGCTCCTCGGTGACGCTCGGCGGTTGCGGCTCGGGGGTGCCCACGCCCCGGTCGCCGACGTCGATGCGCAGGGACGCCGGGCTCAGCGTGAGCCGGATCTCGCAGTCGGACCCGGCGTGGGTGATGGCGTTGGCGGCGAGCTCGCTGGTCACCAGCAGGGCGTCGTCCTCCAACGACTCCAGGCCCCATTCCCGCAGCCGCTCGGCGACGAACCGTCGGGCCAGTCGCACGCTGCTGAGCTCCTTCGGCAGACCCAGCGACACCTGGACGGTCTCGGGATGGGCCAGGGCGAGGTCGCCGCGACCGACGGACTCGACGAGGTCGACGAGGTAGCCGAGCTCGGCGCCCTTGGGCACGTAGGCCTCGACCTCCGACTCGAGCCCCGAGTCGTCCGCGCCGGAGAACACCACGACCTTGCTGTGCGGGGAAGCCGCGCGGACCCGGGTGAGCACCTCGTGGCCGGCGAGGTCGGGCAGACCCAGGTCCAGCACGACGAGGTCGGGCTGGAGCTCGGAGCTCAGGCGGACGGCCTCCGTGCCCTGCTCCGCCTCACCGACGACCTCGAAGCCGCCGCGCAGGCGCAGCGCGCTGCGCACGAGCTGGCGGACGTGGACGACGTCGTCCACGAGGAGGACGCGGATGGTGGTGGGTGCCGGCACGCTAGCGCGGCCCGTCGGGCGTGGCGGCGGTAGCCAGGGGGAGCTCCAGCAGGAACGCGCCCTGAGCTCCGTCACCCTCGTAGCGGGCGTCGCCACCGTGCACCCGAGCCAGCTCCCGAACGATGTAGAGACCCAGGCCGGTGCCGCCGGTCGAGCCGGTCGCGAAGCGTTGGAAGAGCCGCGGCCGCATCTCGCTGCTGACGCCCGGGCCGTGGTCGCAGACCCGCAGCACCAACCGGTCGCCGTCGTGCAGCGCCGCCACCTCCACCGGGGGACGCCCGTGGCGAAGGGAGTTGGTGAGCAGGTTCTCCAGGGCCTGGGCCAGGCGGTCGGAGTCGCCCAGCACGGTCGCGGAGGGCAGCGGCCCCACGACGACATCGGCTGTCGGGTGAGTACGCCGTACCGTGTCGACGGCGGCGCCGACGAAGGACGCCAGCGGGACCTCCTCACGCCGGACGGCCAGCTTGCTGCTCTGCAGCCGGGACGCGGTGAGCAGGTCGTCGACGAGTCGCCGGAGCCGGGTGGCACCCGAGCTCATCGCACTCAACGTGTCGCGGCGCTCGGTCTCCGTCAGCAGCGCGTCGTGCTCGGCCAGCAGCTCCGCCGACCCGCTGAGCAGGGCCACCGGCGTCCGGAGCTCGTGGGCGGTCACGGCGAGGAACTGGGCCTGGTCGTCGGCGGCCGCGCGCAGCCGCTCGTTGAGGACTGCGAGCTCGGCATTGGCCTCGCGCAGGGACTCCAGGGCCGACTCGCGCTCCTGCTCCAGCTGCCGGCGCGAGGTGGTGTCGCGGGTGACCTTGGCGAAGCCGACGTGCCGGCCGGTGGGGTCGCGCACCGCGGTGATGAGCACGTTGGCCCAGAACCGGGTGCCGTCCTTGCGCAGGCGCCAGCCCTCCTCCTCGTAGTGCCCCTCGCGCAGGGCCACCTCGAGCTCGTGCTCGGGGTGGCCGCTCGCGGCGACCTCGGGTGGGTAGAAGACGCGGAAGTGACGACCGATGATCTCGTCGGCCGTCCAGCCCTTGCTGCGCTGTGCGCCGGCGTTCCAGCTCGCGATGGTGCCGTCGGGCTCGAGCATGAAGATGGCGTAGTCCTCCACCGCCTCCACCAGCAGACGGAAGCGTTGCTCGCTGCGGCGCAACGCGTCGACGGCGCCCCCCGCCGAGGGGTCACCACCCGGGTCCACCGCCAGGACCTCTCCCATGGTCTTCGACGCTAGCGGTTCGCGCGCCTGCGCGGGAGACCCGTGCGGGTGGTACGCCGTCAGCCCACCGGCTCGTCGTCCAGCTTGGCGTAGTCGGTGACCGTGCCGTCCTTGACGACTTGTCGGGTCTGCTCGTGCAGGCGGGCGAACCGCGCCAGCGCGAGCACGATGTACACCGCCGACAGGCCGATGATGGTCCACCGGTTCAGGTCGGAGGTGCCGAAGATGCTGACGAAGAACTGCACCGAGAACAGCCCGATCAGCATGAGGGCGCCGCGGAAGCTCAGGCTCAGGTCGATGAGGATGGCCACGGCGAAGAGTGACTGGGCGGCGGTGATGAGCAGCTCGAAGCGCTGCTCGGTGTCCAGGGGCAGCCCGTCCAGGGTGCCGGCCGAGATCGCGAAGACCAGCGGCAGGCCGCCGACGAGCAGGGTCCACTGGTTGACCTTGCTCGACAGCAGGGTGCCGAGGCTGTCGCCGGCCTTGAGGCGCCAGGCGTAGAGGCAGGCCACGATCAGCTCGGGCGACTCGCTCGCGAGCGGGGCGACCCACTGCACCAGCAGGAACTCCGAGACGCCGATCTCCGCGCCGGTGGCCACCAGGGACTCGGCGAAGTGCTCGGCCGAGAGCAGGATGATGATGGCCGCGAAGACGAACATGCCGATCACCCAGGTGCGGCGAGGCCGGGTGTCCTTCTCGCCGACCCACTGCGAGACCCCGAGCAGGTCGGGCTCGGTGGCCGGCATCTTGGCCAGCCGCCACGCGTAGGCGGCGAAGATGACGAAGAAGACCCCCATGTCGACGAGCGTCAGCGTGTCCTTGAGCGGCAGCGTCAACGAGTAGAGCGTCGCGATGCCGAGGAACACGACCTCGGCCGACATCGTCGGGGCCAGCCGCACCTCGCCCGCGTGGGTGCTCGGGCTGTCGGACGCGTCCTTGTCGTTGCCCGAGCGGCGTGAGTGCCAGACCGCGAAGGTCGCGACGAGCACCACGAGCGGCCAGCCCACGCCGACCAGCACCCGGTTGGCGCCGGTCATGTTGGCCAGGCTCAGGCCGCAGACCTCCGGGCTGCCGCCGGACGCGGCGTACTCCGCACCGCACTTGGCGGTGAAGACGAAGTCGACGGCGTACTCCGGCAGCACGGCCAGCAGCGCCAGCAGCGCCAGCGCCAGCCCGGCGTTGATGTCGACCTGCACCGCCTCGGCGGCCCAGGACAGGATGAACGCAGCGCCGACGATGGCCGCGCCGTAGACCAGCGCCTCGATCGGGGCGCCGAAGTGGACCGTGGAGATCCCGAAGTAGGCCGCGAAACCCATCCAGGCTCCCAGCAGGGTGACCGCGGCGGCGAGGCCCAGCTGCAGGGGGAAGCCGGTCTGAGAGGAGCGGCCCGAGCGCTCGGTGTCAGTGGGTGGCATCTGCGAGTCATGCCCACCACCGATCGCGGGCAATCCGACTGCGGTCGGCCCGGGTCAGGGGCCGGGGACGCGCGGGGCGCCGGAAGGGATCGGGTCCGGGGGCTCGGGTGGGCCCACCCGCTCGTGGTCGCGGTCGCGCACGGCCCGCTTGATCTGCTCGAGGTTGTTGCGCAGGAGGTCGCTGATCAGCTCGTCCATCCGCGGGTCGCTCAGCATCTCGATGAGGACCCGCAGGGTGGTCTCGCTGACCTCGCTCACGATCGTGTCGTAGCCGGGGAGCCGGCCGATGAGGCGGACGTTGGGGTCCCGCTTGACCTTCTCCGCGACGAGGTTCTTGAGCTCGTCGTGGTTCTCGAGCAGGGCCTGGGAGATGTTCTTGGTGTAGTGGCCGGTCTGGATGACGGCCGCGACCTCGTCGAGGACGACGATGGTCAGGGGCCGCTTGACCAGGCCCAGTGCCTTCTCGGACACGGCCGAGGCGCGGCGTACGACGGCTGGCCGGTGCATGCCTGCCCGCACCAGGAAGGCGCCGAGGACCGCCGCCAGGAGCGAGGCCCCGAAGATCACCGTGAGCACCAGCAGGATCACCTGCAGGGTGCTGAGACCCTCGAGCCAGTCGGACATGACGCCATCCTGCCCGACCGGCCCGGGGTGCGGGTCAGCTCGCGGTGTCGAAGGTGGCGGTGTCGATGACGAACCGGTAGCGCACGTCGCTGTCGACGACCCGGTCCCAGGCGCCGTCGACCTCGTCGACCCCGATGGTCTCGATCTCGGCGCCGATGCCGTGCTCGGCGCAGAAGTCGAGCATCTCCTGGGTCTCGCGGATGCCGCCGATCTTCGACCCCGCCATGCTGCGTCGCATCGCGGCCAGCGAGAAGGCGTGGAAGCTGTCGGGGCTGTCGGGGATGCCGACGTTGACCATGGTCCCGTTGAGCTTCAGCAGCGAGAGGTACTTGTCGACCGGCAGGTTGGCCGCGACCGTGTTGATGATCAGGTCGAAGCTGTTGCGCAGCGTCTTGAAGGTCTCCTTCTCGCTGGTGGCGTAGTAGTGGTCGGCTCCGAACCGCTTGCCGTCCTCCTGCTTCGACAGCGACTGGCTCAGCACGGTCACCTCGGCACCCATGGCCGAGGCGATCTTGACGCCCATGTGGCCCAGGCCGCCCATGCCGACGATCGCGACCTTCTTGCCGGGGCCGGCCTCCCAGTGGTTGAGGGGGGAGTAGAGCGTGATGCCGGCGCACAGAAGCGGGGCCGCCACGTCGAGCTCGAGGCCCGCGGGGATGTTGAGCACGTAGCTCTCGTCCACGACGATCGCCCGGGAGTAGCCGCCGAACGTCGGCTCGCCGTCGTACTCCTTGCCGTTGTACGTCGGCACCTCGCCCTTGAGGCAGTACTGCTCGTCGCCGGCCTGGCAGTTCTCGCACTCGCGGCACGAGTCGACGAAGCAGCCGACGCCGACCCGGTCGCCGACGCTGAACAGCGTGACCTCGTCGCCGACGGCGCTGACCGTGCCGGCGATCTCGTGACCCGGCACCATCGGGAACAGGGCCTCGCCCCACTCCTCGCGGGCCTGGTGGATGTCGGAGTGGCAGATGCCGGCGAAGGCGATGTCGATGACGACGTCCTTCGGGCCGGGGTCGCGGCGCTGGATGGTCCGGCGCTCGAAGGGCTCCTTGGGGCCGGGGGTGACCAGGGCGTCCACGGTCTGGGGCATGTCTCTCCTTGAGGAAGGCGAAGAAGTTCAGGGGCCCGGAAGGGCCGTGGTGAACGTGCCCGCAGGCGGTTGAGGGCTAAACCTTCGGCGCCGGTCCGGACCGGGTCCCGAAGCGGTCATAACCCTCGCGCACGCGGCTCGTTGACCTGGGCAGGGACGGGCAGCCGAAGGCGCTCGAGGGACAAGGAGAGACGCATGTCGAAGGTCGTCGTGGAGACCGCCGGGTGGATCAGGGGAGAGGTCGACGTCGAGACGGTGGAGGTCGAGCTGGCCTACGAGACCACCGACCCGTACGCCGTGCGCGTGCACCTCTCGGGCGTCGAGGGCCGGCGCTGCTGGACCTTCGGCCGCGACCTGATGGCCGACGGGCTGCGCTCCATGGTGCCGGTCGGTGAGGGTGCCGTGCAGGTGCAGGCCACCTCGGTGCTGACCGAGATCACCTACCTCGACCTCGACGGCCGGAGCACCACGCTGCGGCTGCCGTGGTGGAACACCCGCGAGTTCATCCGGCTCAGCCAGGAGGCCGTCGCCCGTGGCGACGAGCGCTGCGACGTCGACTCCTGGGTGATGGCGCTGACCGACCAGGAGTCCTGAGCCCGGTCACCGGTCCAGTCGAGTCCCGGTTGGTTACCAGAGAATCTGGGCCGATCGCAGGACTTTGGTCACCTCGGCGTGTCATGGTGGTGTGAGTCGCCCCACTGGGAGGAAGGCGACCACGACTCTGGGAGGTACACGACGATGTGTGCACACACGCCATCCTGTCCGTCCGTCGACGACCAGTGCTGCTGGACCGCACACGTCGTCAGCGACCACTCGGAGCAGGGGTGGTGCCGGCTCTGCAACGGCGTCATCCTCTTCGACGACGGTTTCTACATCGCACCCGACGGCCACGTCGAGCCGGTGCTGATGTCGGCCTGAGCGCCGGCACCGCCGACGCCGACGACCTGCTCACCTGATGCGCCGAGGCCTGCGCGCCGTCGTCGTGACGGCGCTGGTCTCGACGACCGCGTCCCTCGTCGGTCCGGCCCTGGTGCCCTCACTGGCTCCGGCGGCGTCGGCGTGGACCGAGGCGCCGGAGGACTACGCGTCGTACGAGCCGGAGGACGGCTGCCGCAGCCGCCCGCTGGCCGGGACCTCCGAGCTCGCGTCCTGGATCGACCGCTCCTTCGCGGGCGGAGCCGCCCGCGCCACCATGCGTGCGTGCTCGAGCAGCACCTCGGAGCACCAGGACGGGCGCGCCATCGACTGGACGATGGACGCGGACAGGCGCGCACAGCGCCGCGAGGTCGCGCGCTTCCTGGCGAAGGTCTTCGCCGACGACCGCGACGGCGAGCGGCACGCCCTGGCCCGTCGCATGGGGATCATGTACGTCATCTGGAACGACCGCATGTACGCCTCGTACCGGACCTTCGAGGCGCGCGACTACCTCAGCTCCTCGTGCCGCACCGTGGAGCGCTGCTCCAAGACGCTGCGGCACCGTGACCACGTCCACCTGTCGTTGAGCCAGCGCGGTGGTCGCGGCCTGACCAGCTGGTACGTCGAGGGATCCTGACCGGCCCCTGGGTCGACGGACGAGAACGGTGACCGAGTCTCGGCCCCCTCCGGTGCGGTCCTGTGGCCCCTAGGCGACCTGGAGCGAGCGCTTCGAGAGCCCCATCCAGTAGCCCTCGATGCGCTGCAGTCCCGGCGCGCCCGGGTCGGTCGCGGCGCCGAGGGTGACGAACAACGGCGTCAGGTGCTCGACGGTGGGGTGGGCGTAGGGCAGTCCCGGCGCGAGGTCGGCGTACGACGCGAGCGTGTCGACGTCGCCGCGCGCGAGGGCGTCAGCCGCCCACAGGTCGAAGTCCTGTGACCAGCCGGGCACGGCGGCGTCGATGCGGAACTCGGTCAGGAACGGCAGGCCGTGGGTGAGGAAGCCCGAGCCGACGACGAGCACGCCCTCGTCGCGCAGCGCCCGGAGGCGCGAGCCGAGCTGCAGCAGGCGGCCGGGGTCGTGGGTGGGCAGCGACATCTGCACCACGGGGATGTCGGCGTCGGGGTACATGATCTTCAGCGGCACCCAGGCGCCGTGGTCGAGGCCGCGTGACGGGTGGCGGTGGACGGTCTCGTGGTCCGGCATCATCGCCGCGACGCGGTCGGCCAGCGCGGTCGCGTCAGGGGTCGAGTAGGTCTCCTGGTAGTACCGCTGCGGGAAGCCGCCGAAGTCGTAGACCAGGGGCGTGCCGGCGGCCGTCGCGCTCAGGGCGAGGGGAGCGGACTCCCAGTGCGCGGAGACGATCACGACGCCCGTGGGGCGCGGGAGGTCGGCGGCCCAGGCCCGGAGCTGGCCGCTCCACACCGGGTCGTCGAGCAGGGGCGGCGCGCCGTGTCCGATGTAGAGCGCCGGGAGGGGCTGGGGACCGGTCATGATTGGGCCTCACGAACGAACTAGATTGTTGAAGTCTCAAGTATAGAGGTAGGATGGCGGCTATGACCAGATGGTTGACCCAGGACGAGCTCGCGGCGTGGCTGCCCCTGGCCGGGGTCATGCTGCGTTTCAACAGCGCCCTCGACAGCCAGCTGGTCCGCGACTCCGACCTCACGCACTTCGACTACCTCTGCCTCGCGATGCTGTCCGAGGAGAAGGACCACGTCACGTCGATGAGCTTCCTGGCGGGCCGCACCAACGCCTCGCTGTCCCGGCTCTCGCACGTGGTCAGCAAGCTTGAACGCCGCGGGCTCGTCTCGCGCTGTCCCTCCGACGTCAGCAAGCGGGTGACCAACGTGCGCATGACCGAGCAGGGCTACGCCGTGCTCGTCGCCGCGGCGCCCGGTCACGTCGAGCACGTCCGCTCGCTGATCTTCGACGGCCTGAGCGACGAGGACGTCGACGCCCTGCGTCGGGTCATGCTGCACGTGCTCGGCAACATCGAGTGCGCCGGGGCGAAGGACGCCCAGCGTGAGGGCAAGCCCGTGCCCCCTCCGGCCCGCGTCATCTGAGCCCGCGGCTCGGCGGGTTCCTGGTCAGGTCAGGGCAGGCGCCAGTCCACAGGCGTCCCGCCCTGGCGCTCGAGCAGGTCGTCGACCTGGCTGAACGGACGTGAGCCGAAGAAGCCGTTGCGCGCCGACAGCGGGGACGGGTGCACCGACTCCACCCACGGCACCGGGCCCAGCGCGCCCTTGAGCGTGCGGGCGTCGGCGCCCCAGAGCACCGCGGCGAGCGGACCGCCGCGGGCCGCGAGCACCTCGATGGCCCGGTCGGTCACCACCTCCCAGCCCTTGCCCCGGTGGGCGGCCGAGCGGCCCGGCTGCACGGTGAGGCAGCGGTTGAGCAGCAGCACCCCCTGCTCGGTCCACGGGGTGAGGTCGCCGTTCGACGGCATCGGGTGACCGAGGTCGGTCCCGAGCTCCTTGAAGATGTTGAGCAGGCTCGGCGGCAGCGGCCGCACGTCGGAGGCCACCGAGAAGCTCAGGCCGACCGGGTGGCCCGGTGTCGGGTAGGGGTCCTGACCCACGATCAGCACCCGCACGTCGGCCAACGGGCGCTGGAAGGCGCGCAGCACGTGATCGCCGGCGGGCAGGTAGCCGCGCCCGGCCGCCAGCTCCTCGCGCAGGAAACGCCCCATCGCCTCGATCCGGTCCTCCACCGGCGCGAGCGCCTCGGCCCAGTCCGGTGCCACGAGACCGCGGTCGACCAGCGACGCCAGGGAGCCGGTCACGACGGCTCCTCGGTCAGCAGGACGACGAGCGCGTCGGCGACGGCCTGCTGACCCTCGGCGAAGGGGTGGAAGGCCAGCGCCCGCGACTCGTCCGTGCGGCGACCGTTGACCCACGGGTCGTCCGCGCAGATCTCGTGCCCGGCCGACAGCGCGTAGGTGTCGAGGAAGTCCACGCCGGCCCGGCGTGCGGCCCCGGCGAGGGCGTCGCGCAGCGCCTTCTCCAGCCGTTGCGCCGCCGGCACGTCGCTGGCGTCGATCGGGAACTGCCGGCACCCACCGGCCTCGCTCACGAGGCGCGGGTAGCCGACGAGCACGACCGTGGCCCGCGGGGCCGCGGCCGTGACGGCCTCGAGGGCGAGCTCGGCGCGCTCGCCGGTGCGTCCGATCGCCGCCGTCGGGACGGCGACGTCGCCGAGGCACGGGCCGGTGCTCGGCGTGGCCGCACCCGGGGCGGCCGGTCCGAATCCGCCCACGCAGCCGACGAGGGTCGCGAACAGCGCTTCGTCGTTGCCGCCGATCCCGACGGTCACCAGGTCGGTGCCGCGACGTACGGCGCGCACCTGCGGCGGCACCGTGCCCTGGCCGCCGGCCACCCGCTGGGGCATCTCGACGTCGCGGGTCTCGGCCGCGCTGCAGCTGACGTCGCGCACCTCGGCGATGCCGAGCGCGTCGGCCAGCAGGGCGGGGTAGTTGCCGTTCGACCGTAGGCAGCCCTCGGCCAGGTCCGTGACCGGCACGAAGGGCGCGGCCGTGTAGGAGTCGCCCAGCGCGGCGTACGACGTGAAGGCCGGCGCGTCCTCGCCGCCCGGGGTGCTCGGCTCGACCGGGCTCGAGGGACCGGACGCGTCGGAGGGCGGCTCGGTGTCGGAGGACCAGCAGCCGGTCAGCGTCGCGAGGAGCAGGGCCGCGAGCCCGACAGACGTGACGCAACGAGGGGCCCGGCGCCCCCGGCGGTCAGCTGGCGCCACGCTTGGGGGCCGCCAGCCCTCGCGAGCTGGCCGAGGAGAACCGGCGGTTGGGGTTGGAGCCGATGGCCGGCTCGCCCTGCGCGTTGCGCACGACGGCGCCGCGGGCCGGCGAGGCGGTCGAGCGCCTGGCAGGGGCGGCGGGCTTCCTCCTCGTGCCGGCCGCAGCCTTCGTCGACCCGCCGGACGCGCGCTTCGTGGACCCGCCCGACGCACCCTTCGTCGACCCGCCCGACGCGCGCTTCGTGGTGCGGCCGGCGTCGCTGGCGTGCTCGTCGAGGAAGGAGTCGAGGATCCGCCAGGTGGTCTCGCGGGCGCCGCGGCCGGTGAGCATGCCGAGGTGGCCCCCGGGCACGACCTCGAAGCGCAGGCCCGGCACGAGGTCCTCGATCGGGCGCACCGAGCTGACCGGCGCGATGGTGTCGCCGGCGCCGCCGAAGGCCAGCGCCGGCACGGTGATGTCGGCGAAGGAGATGTCGCGGCCCTCGAAGTGCACGGTGCCCTCGGCGAGCTCGTTGCCGCGCACCATGCGGTGGTAGAGCTGCCCGAACGTCCGGCCGGGGTAGGCGATCATGTTCTTGGTGAAGCGGTCGACGGCCTCGACCTGGGCGAGGAAGTCGGTGTCGTCGAGCTTGGCGAGCTGCACGAACGGCTTGGTCACCAGCTTGTCGAAGGCGCTGAGCTGGAAGGCCCGCCTGACCAGCGGCTGCGGCACCCCACCCATGACGCGGTAGGCCAGCGTGATGAGGGAGGCGCGGTCGCCGACGATCCCGAGCAGGGGGCGCACCGGCGCGATCAGGGGCACCTGCGTGAGGTCGACGGGGGAGCCGACGGCGGTCACCGACGCGATCGGCAGCCTCGACCAGGCGGCGGCGGTCAGCAGCGAGAAGGTGCCGCCGAGGCTCCAGCCCACGAGGTGGACCGGGCGGCCGCCGGCGTGGCGGCTGACGGTGCGGATCGCCTCGGGCAGCACCTCCTGCACCCAGTGCTCCATGCCGAGGTTGCGGTCCTTGAAGGAGACCTGGCCGTACTCCACGAGGTACGTCGGACGTCCCTGCGTCACCAGGTGCTCGACCAGCGAGCAACCACGACGCAGGTCGAAGCACAGCGACGGCGCGGCCAGCGGCGTCACGAGCAGGACGGGATCACCGGTCTCGCGGACGCGGCCCTGCGACCGGTAGTGGTAGACCTCGCGCAGCGTGCCCTCGTCGATGAGCGTGCGGGGCATGGGACGCAGATCGGCGACGCCACCGTAGAGCACCTTCTGAGCGACGTTCGCGGAGGCTGCGACGATCTGGTCCGGCTTGGGGATCAGATCCATGCGCGCATGTTACCCACGGGTGCATCCGTGGGTCGGTACGACGACCCGCTCACTCACCGCGCAGGGTCGTCATGAACCGCTCGGCCCAGTCGACGACGTCGTGCTCGCGCACCGTGCGCCGCATCGCCTTCATCCGGCGCGACAGCTCGCGGGGCTGGCTGCGCACGGCCTGGAGGATCGCGGCCTTCATCCCGTCGATGTCGTAGGGGTTGACCAGGAAGGCCTGCTTGAGCTCGTCGGCGGCCCCGGCGAACTCCGAGAGCACCAGCGCGCCGTCGTCGTCCTGGCGGCAGGCGACGTACTCCTTGGCGACCAGGTTCATCCCGTCGCGCAGCGGCGTGACGACCATGACGTCGCAGGCACGGAACATCGCCGCCATCTCGTCCTTGGGGTAGGAGGAGTGCAGGTAGGAGATGGCCGGGCGGCCGATGCGGCCGTAGTCGCCGTTGATGCGGCCCACGAGCCGGTCGATCTCGTCGCGCAGCCGGCGGTACTCGTCGACGCGCTCGCGCGAGGGTGTGGCGACCTGGATCATCACCGCGTCCTCGACGCTGAGCTCGCCCTCCTCCAGCAGCTCGCCGAAGGCCTTGAGGCGCGTGTAGATGCCCTTGGTGTAGTCGAGCCGGTCGACGCCGAGCAGCAGCTTGGCGGGGTCGCCCATCTGCTCACGGATCTCGGTGGCCCGGTCCTGGACGTCCTGGGTGCGCGAGAGCTCGGCGAGGCCCTCGTAGTCGATGGAGATCGGGAAGGCCGCGGCGCGCACCGTGCGCCCGTCGGGCAGGTGGATGACGTCGCGCTGCGTGCGGTGCCCGACGCGCTGGCGCACCAGCCGCACGAAGTTCTCCGCGCCACCGGGGCGCTGGAACCCGACGAGGTCGGCGCCGAGCAGGCCCTCGAGGAGCTGGCGCCGCCAGGGCAGCTGCACGAAGAGCTCGGTGGGTGGGAAGGGGATGTGGAGGAAGTAGCCGATCCTGAGGTCGGGACGCGCCTCGCGCAGCATCGCGGGCACCAGCTGGAGCTGGTAGTCGTGGACCCAGATGGTGGCTCCGTCCGCGGCGAGCTCCGCGGCGCGCTCGGCGAAGCGGCGGTTGACCGTGACGTAGGTGTCCCACCACTCGCGGTGGAACTCCGGCTTGGCCACGGCGTCGTGGTAGAGCGGCCACAACGTGGCGTTGGAGAAGCCCTCGTAGAACCGCTCGATCTCCTCGGCGTCCAGCGCGATCGGCACCAGCGTCATGTCGGACTCGTCGAGGTGGTCCTCGGGGCCGTCGGGGGCGCCGTCCCAGCCCAGCCAGGCGCCGTCGTGGCTCTGCATCACCGGCTCGACGGCGGTGACCAGCCCGCCGGGGGACCGCCGCCAGCTCACCTCGCCGTCGTCGGCGACCACCCGGTCCACCGGCAGCCGGTTGGCGACGACGATGAAGTCGAAGGTCCCTTCCTGGTCTTTCCGAGAGGCGCTCATGACGCGAGCCTAGTCGGCGTGGGGCGAATGACACGCCTGTCATTTGTGCCTACGATGGGCCACGCACACCCGCCGTCGTCGTACAGGAGTGCCCGCATGGACAGCGCCCCACGCGCCCACACCCCGAGCGACGTCGAGGCCCCGGCCGGTGAGCTGTCGGCGCGCGACCAGGCCATCCT
The DNA here is from genome assembly GCA_963721555.1 of uncultured Actinomycetota bacterium. Classification (GTDB taxonomy): domain Bacteria; phylum Actinomycetota; class Actinomycetes; order Propionibacteriales; family Nocardioidaceae; genus Marmoricola_A. Next base: position 226,223 of record CAVRJU010000012.1, read on the forward strand.
CGACTTCGAGCGCCAGTGGTGGAAGTACGCCGGCGCGAAGGAGCAGGCGGTCCGCGACCAGTTCCAGATGTCGTCGACGCGCTACTACCAGGTGCTCAACGCCCTCATCGACAGCCCGTCCGCGCTGGCTCACGACCCCCTCCTCGTCCGCCGCCTCCGTCGCCTCCGCGCCACGCGGCAGCGGGCACGCTCGGCCCGTCGTCTCGGGTTCGAGGTCTGAGATGCCGCTGCGTCACCGCGTCTCCGTGGCCGCCGCCGAGCGGCGTCCCCGCCGTCGCGGCGCCGACGAGGGCTTCGTCATGTCCTCGCCGCTGGCGCTGATGAGCGCCGCCGCCGTGCTCATGGCCGGTGTCGCCTTCTTCGTCACCGACCCCGCGACCCCGGGCGCGGACCAGGCCGTCCTCGTGACGGCCCCGGCGCCGACCGAGGAGCCGGTGGTCCTCGACCCGGCCCCGGTCGAGAAGGAGAAGAAGAAGACGCCTGCGCCGGTCCAGCGCGGCGAGGTCTACGTCAGCGTCTACAACAACTCGAACATCACCGGCCTGGCCGGCACCACGGCGTCGCGCATCGGCAGCGCCGGCTGGCAGGTCACCGGCTCGGACAACTGGTACGGCACCATCCCGGCCACCACGATCTACTTCCCGCCGCGCTTCGGCGAGGCCGCCGAGCTGCTGTCGAAGGACCTCGGCGTCAGCCGGGTCCTGCCGGCCGTCGACCCCATGTCGATGGACCGGCTCACGGTGATCCTCACCTCCGACTTCGCCTGAGCCGCTCCCGCCGCCTCTGGTTGAGTTCTCCCATGGACTTCGCCAGCGACCTCTCGAAGCGGCGGTACGACGAGCTCGTCACCAGCGCGGAGCGCGCCGTCGTGGGGCTCGACTTCGACGGCACCCTCGCGCCGATCGTCGAGGACCCGACGGACGCCCACATCCACCCCGACGCCGGGGCGGCGCTGGTCGAGCTGGCGCCGCTGATCGAGGCGGTCGCGGTGGTGACCGGGCGGCCGGTGCGCCAGGCGGTGTCGCTCGGCGAGCTCGACGAGATCGGCGCGCAGATCGCCGAGGCCGGGGGAGAGTTCCTGGTCCTCGGCCACTACGGCAACGAGAAGTGGTCGGCGCGCGACCGCCGGGTCATCTCGCCGCGCCCGCCCAAGGGTCTGGCCACGCTCATGTCCGAGCTGCCGGACCTGCTGCGGCGCAACGACCTCGCCGACGCCCACATCGAGTCGAAGGGCGGCCTCGCCGTGGCGGTCCACACCCGGCGCATGGAGGATCCCGACGCCGCGCAGGAGAGGCTCACCGCGATCCTGGAGAAGGCCGCGCGCAGCCACGGGCTGGTCACCGAGCCGGGGCGGATGGTCGTCGAGGTGCGTGCCTCGGGCATGGACAAGGGCAACGCCGTGCGCAGCCTGCAGAAGCAGCTGCACGCCGACGCGATGGTCTTCGTCGGTGACGACCTCGGCGACCTCGAGGCCTTCGACGCCGTGGCCGACCTGCGGCGCCGCGGCATGGTCGGCTTCCTGGTCTGCTCCGGCTCCGACGAGCAGCAGGCGCTGGTCGAGAAGGCCGACCTCGTGGTGGACGGCCCCGACGGGGTGGTGGCGTTCCTCCACCAGCTCGCTGCCGACGTACGCCGTCCCGCTGGCTGAGACGGAGGTCCGGATGCCGGACACGATGTGCGGATCGCCGGCGCTCTCCCTAGGCTTGCTCACAGCTCATCGAGAGGGGCAGAGGGACACGGCCCGTCGAAGCCCCGGCAACCCGCCACGGCAGTCATCCCCGGATGACTTCCTCCGAGGAGCCAGAACGACCTCCTGACGGTCGTGCTGGCCCGTCGTGGTCACGGTGCTACATCCGTCCCGAGGCGAAAGACGCCGATCGGGGAAGATGAGAAGGAGGAATCCTTTGAGCGCTTCAGTGATCGAGTCCACCACCCTGCGGAGCGGTGCCTTCGGGCACGCCACCAACCTCGTGTGCCGCGAGTGCCGCGCCGAGCAGCCCCTCGGGCCGTTCTACGCCTGCCAGGAGTGCTTCGGCCCGCTGGAGATCGGCTACGACTTCCCGCAGGTGACCCGCGAGCAGATCGAGGCGGGCCCCAAGAACATCTGGCGCTACCAGCCGCTGCTGCCGGTGCCCTCCGACATCTCCCTGTCGCCGAACATGGAGCCCGGCTACACCCGCCTGCTCAGCGCCGGCAACCTCGGCCGCGAGCTCGGCCTGCGCAGCCTCTGGGTCAAGGACGACTCCGGCAACCCGACGCACTCCTTCAAGGACCGCGTCGTCGCCGTCGCCCTCTCGGCCGCCCGCGAGCTCGGCTCCAAGGTCTTCGCGTGCCCCTCGACCGGCAACCTGGCCAACGCGGTCGCCGCGGCCGGCGCCCGCGCCGGCATCCGCACCGTGGTCTTCATCCCGCACGACCTCGAGCCGGCCAAGATCCAGATGACCGCGGTGTACGGCGGCTCGCTGGTCGCCGTCCGCGGCAACTACGACGACGTCAACCGGCTGGCCTCCGAGATCGCCGGCGAGGAGGAGGGCTGGGCGTTCGTGAACGTCAACGTCCGCCCCTACTACGCCGAGGGCTCCAAGACGCTCGCCTTCGAGGTCGCCGAGCAGCTCGGGTGGCGCATCCCCGCCCAGGTCGTGGTCCCGGTCGCCAGCGGCTCGCAGCTGACCAAGATCGACAAGGGGTTCCAGGAGCTGATCAGGCTCGGTCTCGTCGAGGACACGCCGTACAAGATCTTCGGGGCGCAGGCAGGAGGCTGCTCGCCGGTCAGCGCCGCCTTCAAGGGCGGCCACGACGTCGTGCGCCCGGTGAAGCCCGACACGATCGCCAAGAGCCTCGCGATTGGCAATCCCGCCGACGGGCCGTACGTTCTCGACGTCACTCGCCGTACGGGCGGCACGGTGGAGGACGTCACGGACGAGCAGGTCCGTGAGGGCATCGCGCTGCTGGCGCGCACCGAGGGGGTCTTCGCGGAGACCGCCGGGGGCGTCACCGTGGGCACGCTGAAGAAGCTGGTGGAGACCGGGCAGCTCGACCCGGACGCCGAGACCGTCGTCTTCAACACCGGTGACGGCCTCAAGACCCTGGACGCGGTGGCCGGACGTGTCGGCCCGACTGCAACGATCGACCCGTCGTACACCGAATTCCTGTCCACCGGTCTGGCCTGAACCGGCCGACCACGCTGCCCGAGGAGCACCATGAGTGTCCACGTCCGTGTCCCCACCATCCTGCGCACCTACACCGGAGGCGACTCCGAGGTGTCCGCCGAGGGTGGGACGCTGGCTGAGGTCCTGGAGAGCCTGGACGGCTCCTACCCCGGGATCCGTGCGCGCATCGTCGACGAGACCGGCGAGCTGCGACGCTTCGTCAACGTCTACGTCGGCAACGACGACGTCCGCTTCCTCGAGGGGCTCGGCACCGAGACCCCGTCGGGGGCGCAGATCTCGGTCATCCCGGCCGTCGCCGGCGGCTGAGCCCCACCCGGGCGCGTCTTGCACTCGCCAGGGTCGAGTGCTAAACATTGGTTAGCACTCTCCTCAGGAGAGTGACAGCACGACACAGCACCACCGGGCCGGGGAGACGAGGTCCACCAGCGCCGACGGGAAGGGTTCGTCGGGACAGCCGGACCGTCCGTCGCGGGCGTCCTCCTCAGTCCATCCCCCGACTTCACGCGAAGGAATCGCCGGAGTTATGTCGAAGCTCATTGCTTTCAACGAGGAAGCCCGACGCGGCCTGGAGCGTGGCATGAACACGCTCGCCGACGCCGTCAAGGTGACCCTCGGTCCCAAGGGACGCAACGTCGTCCTGGAGAAGAAGTGGGGAGCCCCCACGATCACGAACGACGGTGTCTCGATCGCCAAGGAGATCGAGCTCGAGGACCCCTACGAGAAGATCGGCGCCGAGCTGGTCAAGGAGGTCGCGAAGAAGACCGACGACGTCGCCGGAGACGGCACGACGACGGCCACCGTCCTGGCCCAGGCGATGGTCCGCGAGGGCCTGCGCAACGTCGCCGCCGGCGCCAACCCGATGGCACTCAAGCGAGGCATCGAGACCGCCGTCGAGGCCGTCTCCAGCCAGCTGCTGAGCATGGCCAAGGACATCGAGACCAAGGAGCAGATCGCTTCGACCGCCTCGATCTCCGCGGCTGACCCCCAGGTCGGCGAGATCATCGCCGAGGCCATGGACAAGGTCGGCAAGGAAGGCGTCATCACCGTCGAGGAGTCCAACACCTTCGGGCTCGACCTCGAGCTCACCGAGGGCATGCGCTTCGACAAGGGCTTCCTGTCGCAGTACTTCATGACCGACCCCGAGCGCATGGAGACCGTCCTCGAGGACGCCTACGTCCTCATCGCGAACCAGAAGATCTCCAACGTCAAGGACATGCTCCCGGTCCTGGAGAAGGTCATGCAGTCCGGCAAGCCGCTGCTGATCATCGCCGAGGACGTCGAGGGCGAGGCCCTGGCCACGCTGGTCGTCAACAAGATCCGCGGCACCTTCAAGTCCGCCGCCGTCAAGGCGCCGGGCTTCGGTGACCGCCGCAAGGCCATGCTGCAGGACATCGCGATCCTGACCGGTGGCCAGGTCATCAGCGAGGACGTCGGCCTCAAGCTCGACACCGCCGGCCTCGAGCTGCTCGGTCAGGCCCGCAAGGTCGTGCTGACCAAGGACGAGACGACCATCGTCGAGGGTTCGGGCGACGCGGAGCAGATCCAGGGCCGCGTCAACCAGATCCGCGCCGAGATCGACAAGTCCGACTCCGACTACGACCGCGAGAAGCTGCAGGAGCGCCTGGCCAAGCTGGCCGGCGGTGTTGCGGTCATCAAGGTCGGCGCGGCCACCGAGGTGGAGCTCAAGGAGCGCAAGCACCGCATCGAGGACGCCGTTCGCAACGCGAAGGCGGCCGTCGAGGAGGGCATCGTCGCCGGTGGCGGCGTGGCGCTGCTGCAGGCCACCGAGGCTGCCTTCGAGAAGCTCGACCTCACCGGCGACGAGGCCACCGGCGCGAACATCGTGCGCAAGGCGTCCGAGGCCCCGCTCAAGCAGATCGCGGTCAACGCCGGCCTCGAGGGCGGCGTCATCGTGGAGAAGGTCCGCACCCTGACCCCGGGCCACGGCCTGAACGCCGCGAACGGTGAGTACGTCGACATGGTCGCCGAGGGCATCCTCGACCCGGCCAAGGTCACGCGCTCCGCGCTGCAGAACGCCGCCTCCATCGCGGCGCTGTTCCTCACGACCGAGGCGGTCGTGGCGGACAAGCCCGAGAAGGCCCCCGCCATGCCTGGCGGCGACGGCGGCATGGGCGGCATGGACTTCTGAGTCCCGCCCACCACCAGCACCCAGCACCACCGAAGGGCCCCGAGGCGATCCGCCTCGGGGCCCTTCGCCGTGTGGTTGCCCCTGGTCGGTTTCACTGGGTACCTAGTGACTTCAGCGCTTCCCGAGCGAAACATCGCTCGGGAAGCGCCAGCTTCACTAGGTACCCAGTGAAACCGACAGGCCCTCAGAGGACGCCGCGGGGGCGGAGCTGGACCGAGATCCTCGGCCCGCAGGGCGTGCTGCTCTTGGGTACGGCGTGCTCCCAGGTGCGCTGGCAGGAGCCGCCCATGACCAGCAGGTCGCCGTGACCCAGCGTGAAGGTCCGGGTGAGCCCGGCGAGCGAGGGGACCGAGTCGGGGTTCGGGCGCAGCTGGAGGCGCCGTGGCTCGCCGAGGGACAGGATCGCGACCATCGTGTCGGCGGTGCGGCCGCGCCCGATGCGGTCGCCGTGCCACGCCACCGAGTCGCGCCCGTCGCGGTACAGGCACAGCCCGCTCGTCACGAACCGCTCGCCCAGCTCGGGCTCGTAGTGGTCGCTGAGGTCCTCGCGGACCCGGGTCAGCCGCGGGTGGGGGAGCGTCTCGCCGGCCCCGTAGTGCGCCAGCAGCCGGGGCACGTCGACGACCCGGTCGTACATCTGCCGTCGCTCGGCCTGCCAGGGCACCGAGCGGAGCAGCTCGAGGAAGACCTCGTCGGCGCCGGCCAGCCACCCCGGGCAGTGGTCCACCCAGGCGCCCCGCGTCAGCGTCGTACGGCGGAGCCGGTCGACGAGCTGACCTGATCGGGCGCTCGCCGACCCGGCGTCGGGGGAGTCCGGCGGGTCGAAGAGCGACGACTGGAGCGTGAGCGCCATGCCAGCCACGGTAGCACCTGTTCGAACAGGTGTGCGAGTGTCCCGAGCCGACGGCCGGGTGTCCGGGCGGTCCGGCCATGTCATCCGCCCGTCGCGACTAGGTTCGGCGTACGGCGTCACGGGGCGCCGCACGAGGAGGGGTCATGGTCCGACGCGCCACCGTCGCGCTCGCCGCCCTTGCGCTGCTCCCCGGGTGCTCGGAGCCGGAGGAGCCCGACGGGACACCGGCCGCCGGGACGCCGGTGACCCTGCAGCTGCCCGCCGCGGGGGCGGGCCGGTGCCTGCCACCCACGGCCGATGCCCTGTCGCGCGCCGACACCGCCTTCGACGGCCGGGTGGAGGACATCAGCGGCAGCGACGTCGAGCTGCGCGTCGACACCTGGTTCACCTCCCGCCGTGGGGAAGGTCGCGGCGAGTCGGTCGTCATCACCGAGCGAGGCGCCCGCAGCACCGAGGCCAGCCCGGTCTTCCGCCGCGGCGACCGCTACCTGGTGGCGGCCGTGGGCACCCAGGTGATGATCTGCGGCGCCACCGACGTCTGGTCCCCGGAGCTCGACGCGCTCTACCGGCGCGCCTTCGGCTGAGGCTCCGGGCGCCGCACCGGCACGGACCGCCGCGGCGAGGCACCCGTGACGATCGGTCCGCCGGTGACGTGACAAAACGCAGTGGAGCCGGTGCTGCCGCACTCGGTAGCGTCAGGGGCTCAGGTCCCCCAGCCCGAGGATGTCCCCGTGCCTGCTGCCGCCCCCGCTCGTCCCGCCACCGGTGAGGTCGCCGCGCGCGTCGCGGACCTCCACAAGACCTACGGCGAGGGTGACGCCGAGGTGCGCGCCCTCGACGGCGTCACCCTCGACATCCTGGCCGGTGAGTTCACCGCCGTCATGGGCCCGTCCGGCTCCGGCAAGTCGACGCTCATGCACTGCTGCGCGGCGCTCGACACCGCCACCTCGGGGTCGGTCTTCATCGGCGACACGGAGCTGTCGCGGCTGAAGGACAAGCAGCTGACCGTGCTTCGCCGGACCCAGGTCGGCTTCGTGTTCCAGTCCTTCAACCTGGTGCCGACCCTGACGGCGCGGGAGAACATCCTGCTCCCGCTGGCGATCGCCGGTCGCAAGCCCGAGTCGGACTGGTACGACACCGTCATCGACACGGTCGCCCTGCGCGACCGCCTCGACCACCGCCCCAACCAGCTGTCGGGCGGGCAGCAGCAGCGCGTCGCGGTGGCACGCGCCCTGGCCAGCCGGCCCTCGATCGTCTTCGCCGACGAGCCCACCGGCAACCTGGACTCGCGCTCGGGGGCCGAGGTGCTCAGCCTGCTCAAGCGCTCGGTCGACGAGTTCGGCCAGACCATCGTCATGGTGACCCACGACCCGGTCGCGGCCGGCTACACCGACCGGGTGGTCTTCCTCGCCGACGGCAAGGTCGTCGACGAGATGCGCGAGCCCACCGCCGAGAAGGTGCTGGAGAAGATGACGCTCTTCACCCAGCCCGTCGGGGCCCGTCACACGGCCCCGGCGAGCGAAGGGGCCTGAGCCGTGCTGCGGGTGACCCTGCGCAACCTGCTGGCCCGCAAGGTCCGGCTGCTGCTCAGCGCCTTCGCGATCGTCCTGGGCGTCGCCTTCGTGGCGGGCACGCTGGTCTTCACCAACGCCATGGGGGGCGCCTTCGACGACATCATCGAGGGCTCGACCTCGGACGTGGAGATCGCCTACCCGGGCGCGACGGACTTCGACGCGTTCCAGGACGCCCGCACCATCGACGCCTCGGTCGTCGACGACGTGCGGGCCCTCCCGGAGGTCGCGGAGGCCTACCCCAACGTCAACCTGCAGAACGTCTACCTCATCGGCGAGAACGACAAGGTCGTCGGCGGCAACGGCCCGCCCGGGCTGGGGTTCAACGACAACGGCGCGATCAACGTCGCCGGGGACCCGATCGTGGAGTACGTCGACGGTGCGCCGCCGAGCGGGCCCGGCGAGGTGGCACTCGACGAGGCCGCGGCCGAGAAGGGCGGCTACGTCGTCGGCGACGAGGTCAAGGTGACCACCCCCGGGGAGCCGCCGGTGATGTCGGCCGAGCTCACGGGGATCGTGCGCTTCGCCGCGGGCACGAACGGCGCCACCCTGACCATCTTCGAGACCGTCGCGGCGCAGGAGCAGTTCCTCGGCGGGAAGGACGCCTTCAGCTCGATCACGCTGCGCGCCGCCGACGGCGTCAGCCAGGAGGAGCTGGCCGAGGCGGTCCGGCCGGTGGTGCCCGAGGACCTCAAGGTGCGCACCGGCGACGAGATCGTGAAGGTCAACAAGGAAGGGCTCGACGAGGTCCTCGGGTTCATCACCACCTTCCTGCTCGTCTTCGCCGGGGTGGCGCTCGTGGTCGGCGTCTTCCTGATCATCAACACCTTCTCCATCCTGGTCGCCCAGCGCAGCCGCGAGCTGGCGCTGCTGCGGGCCCTGGGTGCCTCGCGCAAGCAGGTCAACCGCTCGGTCCTCCTCGAGGCCGTGGTCGTCGGCCTCATCGGCTCGACGGTCGGCCTCGGGGTGGGCTACCTGCTCGCCCTGGGGCTGCGGTGGCTCTTCGGCACCTTCGGTCTCGACCTCGGCGAGGCGGACTTCCCCATGACGACGACCGCCGTCGTGGCGTCGTACGTCGTCGGCCTGGGCGTCACCTCGGTCGCCGGGCTGCTCCCCGCCCGCCGGGCCGGCCGCATCGCGCCGATGGCGGCGCTGCGCGACGACGTCGCGCTGCCCGAGGGCACGCTGCGCAAGCGCGTCCTGATCGGGCTGGTGCTCTTCGCCGTCGGCGCGGGCCTGATGGCCGGCGGCTTCCAGGTCGACGACGGCACCACCGGTCTGTCGCTCATCGGCGGCGGCATCCTGGCGATGCTCGTCGGCGTCTCCTTGGCCAGCGCGTTCCTGGGCCGTCCGCTGATCCTGTTCTTCGGGCTGGTCTACCGCCGGGTCTTCGGAGAGGTCGGCAACCTCGCCACCGAGAACTCGCTGCGCAACCCGCGGCGGACCGCGGCCACCGCCAGCGCCCTGATGATCGGGCTGGCGCTCATGTCGCTGATGGCCGTCTTCGGGGCGAGCGCCTCGGCCAGCACGCAGTCGACGATCGAGAGGGTCGTGACGTCGCAGTACATCATCAGCAACGTCATCGGCCAGCCGTTCTCGCCCGACATCGCCGAGCAGGTCGAGGACCTGGACGGTGTCGCCTCGGTGGCCTCGATGCGTCAGGCGTTCGTCGACGTGGACGGCAGCGGGTCATCCGTGGGCGGCATCGACCCCGCCGCCTTCGGCGTCGAGCTCGCGCTCCCGGTGGAGGAGGGGTCGCTCACCGACCTGCGCGACGGCACGGTCGCCGTCGACGCCGGCACGGCCCGCGGGGCCGACCTCGGCGTGGGCGACACCGTCGAGGTCGACTTCCAGGCGGGCAAGCAGGAGCTCGAGGTGGTGGCGCTGTTCCCCGCCGGGCAGGGCCTGGGGTTCTCCCACCTGACGACGCAGCAGACGCTCGAGGACGGTGGCCTGGCGCCGGTGGACGCGTTCGTGTACGTCGTCAAGGAGGCGGACGCGGACACCGACGAGGTCCGTGCGGACATCGAGACGGTCATCGAGGACCAGCCCACGGTCACGGTCAAGGACCCGGAGGGCTACGCCGCGGAGCAGCAGGAGCAGATCAACCAGTTCCTGGCCTTCATCTACGGGCTGCTCGGGCTGTCGGTGATCATCGCGATCCTCGGGGTGGTCAACACCCTGAGCCTGTCGGTCATCGAGCGCACCCGCGAGGTCGGGCTGCTGCGAGCGGTGGGGGTGACCCGTCGCCAGCTGCGCCGCATGGTGATCCTCGAGGCCGTCGTCATCGCGGTCTTCGGAGGACTGCTCGGCGTCGTCATGGGCACCGGCTTCGGGTCCGCGGTCGTGGTCGCGCTCGAGGACCAGGGACTCTCCGACCTCGCGATTCCGTGGCCCGTGCTCGTGACCTTCGTCGTGGTCTCGGGCATTCTGGGCATTGTTGCCGCGCTTTTCCCGGCATTCCGGGCAGCCCGCTCTGAATGTGCTCCAAGCAATTACCGCTCAGTAGCAGCCCGATCGCGCCATATCTCCTCGACACGCCGCCGTCCTAGACTCGGACGTGCCACAGTGACGGGGTCAGATCGCGAAGGAGACACGCTCATGGGAGAAGCGGCTGTCGTCACTCGCGCCACGTCAGGCACCGGCGCAGGGTCAGCGGTTCACAAGCACGTGCAGGTCCGCGAGTACGTCCGCGCCCTGGTGGAGGGCGCCGAGGCCGGCACCCCGGCACCGTCCGAGCGCGAGCTCGTGCAGTACTTCGGCGTCGCCCGGATGACGGTCCGCCAGGCCCTCGACGCGCTCGTCACCGAGGGGCTCCTCGAGCGGGTCCCGGGCCGGGGCACCTTCGTGGCCGACCAGCGCCACGAGCAGAGCATGCGCCTGCACGGCTACACCGAGGAGATGCGCCACCGCGGCCTGCGGCCCGCCTCCCGCACCCTGCTGGCACGTCTCGAGGCCGCCGGCCCCGGGGTGGCCCGGGCCCTCGAGATCGCGGTCGGCGAGTCGGTGGTGCACTGGCAGCGCGTGCGGCTGGCCGACAACGCACCGATGTGCGTCGAGGACGCCTTCCTCAAGGCGGCCATGGTGCCCGGGCTCGTCGAGCACCTCCCGGAGTCCCTCTACGAGGACCTCGCCCGCCGCGACCTGGCCCCGACGTGGGGCGAGGACTCGGTGGACGCCGGCCTGGCCAAGGATCCCGAGGCGCGCCTGCTCGGCATCGCCGAGGGCAGCCCGGTGCTCCGGGTCGCCCGTCGCGCGTTCTCCGGGCGGACCCCGGTCGAGGTCTCGCGCTCGACCTACCGCGCGGACCGCTTCACGCTCTGGATCCCGATGAGCCGCCAGCCCGGTCCCGCCCACTGATCCTCGTCGGACGGTGCGACCGAGGCCGGGGGCTGGCCCGGTCCTCGCGCGGACAAACCTTCGACCAACCTGCGCGGGCTAGCCTCACGGCGTGACTCGGGTGAGCGGACTCCTGCTGGCGGCCGGGGCCGGCCGTCGGATGGGCCGCCCCAAGGCGCTGCTGCGGGACGCCGCAGACCGCCCGCAGCTGGTCCGGGCGGTCGAGGCCCTGCGTGACGGCGGGTGCGAGGAGGTCGTGGTGGTGCTGGGAGCCGAGGCCGAGCAGGCGGAGACGCTGCTCAGCCAGGACGCTTCCCGGTGGCCGGCAGGTGCCGTCCGCACCGTGCGGGCCGACGACTGGGACCGTGGCATGGCTGCCTCGCTGGCCGCGGGCCTCGCCGCCACGGGTGAGCACCCTCCGGACGCGCTGGTCGTGCTGCTCGTCGACCTGCCCGACGTGGGGGCCGCGGTCGTGGAGCGGGTCGCCGACGCCTGGCGCGAGGGCGGCGCCGGGCACGGCACCGTGGCCCGGGCGGCGTACGACGGCGAGCCGGGGCACCCGGTGCTTCTCGGTCGCGACCACCAGCTCGCCCTGGCTGCCGAGGTGGCCGAGGCCCTGACCGTCCCGGGGTCCGTGGACTTCGGCGCCCGGCACTACCTGGCAGCCCTGGCAGCCCTGGCAGCACCGGCAGCACGCCCCTCGGCCGACGGCGAGGTGACGCTCGTCGAGTGCGGCGACCTCGCGACCGGCCACGACGTCGACCGACCGGAGGACCTCCTGTGACCGACTCGAGCCCGATCCCGGGAGCACCCAGTGCCCCCGGATCACCCGAGGAGCTGGCCGAGCGGCTCGGCAGCACCGGCTACCTGTGCGACGACGCGTTGGCGACCGTGGGGTTCCTCGCCCTGGACCTGGCCCGTCCGCTGCTGCTCGAGGGTGAGCCCGGCACGGGCAAGACGGCCCTGGCCGAGGCGCTCGCGGAGTCGATGGGCGTGCCGCTGATCCGGCTGCAGTGCTACGAGGGGATCGACGCCAGCCAGGCGCTCTACGACTGGGACTTCCCGCGCCAGATCCTGCACCTGCGGGCCATCGAGTCCAGCGCGTCCACGCGGGAGGTGACCGAGGTCGAGGACTCGTTGTTCTCCGACCGGTTCCTGCTCGCCCGGCCCGTGCTGCGGGCGCTGCGCGAGAGCCCGGCCGTGCTGCTGGTCGACGAGATCGACCGGGCCGACGACGAGTTCGAGGCGTTCCTGCTCGAGGTGCTCTCGACGTTCCAGGTCACGATCCCCGAGCTCGGCACCGTCACCGCCGCCGTGCCCCCGGTGGTGGTGCTGACCTCCAACCGCACCCGCGAGCTCCACGACGCACTCAAGCGCCGCTGCCTCTACCACTGGATCGACCACCCCGGGCTCGAGCGGGAGGTCGCGATCGTGCGCTCGCGCGCCCCCGAGGTGCCTGCGCTGCTGGCCGAGCAGGTGGTCGCGCTCGTCCAGCGGCTGCGCACCGCCGACCTGCTGAAGGCGCCGGGCGTGGCCGAGACCCTCGACTGGGCCCGGGCCCTCGACCGGCTCGGCGCCCGCGAGCTCGACGTCGAGACCGCGGCCCGCACCCTCGGCGCGGTGCTCAAGCACCGCGAGGACACCGACCGCGTGCGGGCGTCGCTGGAGCGGATGCTGGCGTGAGCCCTCACCCGTCCAGCGCTCTCGACGTCGTCCCGCCGGGGACGCCGCCCGAGGTCTGGCTCCTCGGCTTCACCCGGGCCCTGCGGGCGGCCGGGGTCGCCGTCACGTCCGACCGGAGCCAGACCTTCCTGCACGCCGTCACGCGGGTCGGGCTCGGCGCGGACCGCGGCGTCTACTGGGCCGGCCGGGCGACGCTGTGCTCCGGTCCGGAGGACCTCGAGCGCTACGACCAGGTCTTCAGCGCGTGGTTCCTCGCCGACGAGCAGCAGCGCGGCGCCGCCCGGGAGAACCCGCCGGCGGTGAGCCAGGCCGCGCTCGACCTCGAGGAGGCGACGGGGGAGGGCAGCGAGTCCGAGGACGCCGAGGTCGCCGCCAGCGCCACCGAGGTGCTGCGGCACCGCGACGTCGCCACCCTCGACGCCGCCGAGCGGGCCCGGTTGAACGCGCTCTTCGCGACCCTGCAGCCGACGGCGCCCACGCGCACGTCGTACCGCCGGACGCCGGCGCGTCGGGGCACCGTCGACACCTCCGCCACCCTGCGTCGCACGCTGCGCCGGCTCGGGGAGCCGGTCGACATCGCCTGGCGCGCGCGGTCGACCCGGGCGCGGCGGATCGTGCTGCTCGTCGACGTGTCCGGGTCGATGAGCCGGTACGCCGACGCGCTGCTGCGGCTGAGCCACCGCATCGGAAGCGCCGTCGGGGTCGAGGACACCGAGGTCTTCAGCGTCGGCACCCGGGTCACGCGACTGACCCGTGCGATGCACCTGCGCGACGGCGACCGGGCGCTGGTCGCTGCCGGCGAGGCGGTCCCGGACTGGTCCGGAGGCACCCGGCTGGGGGAGGGGCTGCGCGTCTTCCTCGACCGGTGGGGCCGGCGCGGGCTCGTGCGGGGCGCGGTCGTGGTGCTGTTCAGCGACGGCTGGGAGCGGGGCGACACCGCGCTGCTGGCCGAGCAGATGGCCCGGCTGCACCGGTTGGCCCACCGCGTGGTGTGGGTGAACCCGCACAAGGGGCGTGAGGGCTACCAGCCCGTGCAGCAGGGGATGGTGGCGGCGCTGCCGCACGTCGACGAGTTCGTGGCCGGTCACTCCGTGGCGGCCTTCGAGAAGGTGCTGGAGGTGATCGCGGATGCGTGAGGTGATCGAGCCGCTCGTCGGCTGGTGGCGCGCGGGCAGGACGGTCGGGATGGGCACGGTGGTGGCGACGTTCCGCTCCGCGCCCCGACCACCGGGTGCGTCGATGCTGGTCGGCCCGGACGGCTCCGCCGTCGGGTCGGTCTCCGGCGGTTGCGTCGAGGGAGCCGTCTACGAGCTCGCGCAGACGGTCGTGGCCGAGGGCGCCCCGCGGCTGCGCAGGTACGGCGTCAGCGACGACGACGCGTTCGAGGTGGGCCTGACGTGCGGCGGCATCCTCGACGTCTACGTCGAGAAGGTCGACCAGGAGACGTTCCCCGAGCTCGGCGACATCGCCGACGACCTGGCCGCCGACCGTCCCGTCGCGGTCGCCACCGTGGTCGACCACCCGGACGGCTCCCTGGTGGGCCGGCGGATGGTGCTGCGACCGGGACAGCCGCGGATCGGGAGCCTGGGGGGCGAGCGGGTCGACGCCGCGGTCGCCGACGACGCCACCGGCCTGCTGGCCAACGGCACCAGCGGCGTGCTGACCTACGGCCCCGACGGTGAGCGGCGCGGCGAGGGCATGCGTGTCTTCGTGTGGGGGTTCGCGCCGCAGCCCCGGATGATCGTGTTCGGCGCGATCGACTTCGCGGCCGCAGTCGCGCGCATCGGCGGGTTCCTCGGCTACAAGGTCACGGTCTGCGACGCCCGGCCGGTGTTCGCGACCGCGACCCGCTTCCCCTCCGCCGACGAGGTGGTCGTCGACTGGCCGCACCGCTACCTCGCCGCCGAGCAGGAGTCGGGACGCCTCGACGCCCGCACGGTCATCTGCGTGCTGACCCACGACCCCAAGTTCGACGTACCGGTGCTGGAGGTGGCGCTGCGGCTGCCCGAGGTGGGCTACGTCGGGGCGATGGGCTCGCGGCGCACCCACGACGACCGGATGGAGCGGCTGGCCGAGGCGGGGCTGAGCGAGACCGAGCTGGCGCGGCTGTCGTCGCCGATCGGCCTCGACCTCGGGGCCCGGACCCCGGAGGAGACCGCGGTCTCGATCGCGGCCGAGATCATCGCCGCCCGGTGGGGCGGGGGCGGGGCGCGGCTCATGGAGCTCAGCGGCCGCATCCACCACGACGCGGACGTGCCTGCCGACGTCCACGCCTCCGTGCCCGCCGACACCCACGCCGACGCCTGACACCCCGGCCGGTTTCTGGTCACTCCCTGCAGGCGAGCCGGCTCGTGGTCACTCCCTGCAGAGTTGAGGGCCGGGTACATGCAGGGAGCGACCACAAGCCAGCCGGGCTGCGGGCAGTGACCAGAACCGGGCCGACGGAACCGGCAGACCCTGCCGCCTGTTGACGCGATCGGCTACCGTGACCGGCATCACAGCAGCACGACCCCACCGGGCCCCCGGGCCTGCGAGAGGGAGGGCATGGCCGACGTCCACGGTGACCTGCGCGCCCGGCGGCTCGACGCCGCGCGCGCCTGGAGCCGCTTCGTCGAGCGGGGCGAGACGGGCGAGACCGCGGTCCGGCCCGAGATCCTGCACAGCTGGAGCCGCAGCGGCGCGGCGGTCGGCACGGACCTCACCGAGGCCCCGATGGACGACGAGTCCGACACCCAGGCCTACTTCCGCGGCTCCCCGCTGCAGGTGGCCGTCGAGCGGGTCGAGGACGAGCTGCGGCGCACGGCGGAGGACGGCGACCTGGTCCTGGCCCTGACCGACGCCGACACCCGGATCCTGTGGACCTACGGCGGACGCGTCATGCGGCGCAAGGCCGAGACGGTCAACTTCGTGGCGGGTGCCCGCTGGGACGAGTCCAGCGTCGGCACCAACGCGCTGGCGCTGGCCATGCGCGACGGCTCCCCGTCGATGGTGTTCAGCGCCGAGCACTACGCGCCGATCGTGCACAACTGGGTCTGCTGGGCCGCGCCCGTCCACGACCCCGTCACCGGTCAGCAGCTCGGTGTCATCGACCTCTCGACCACCTGGGACCGCACGCACCCGATCGGTCTGGCGACGGCCCGCATGATGGCCCGGATGATCGAGGGCGCCATCCCGGCCAGCGACTGGCGCCCCGGTCCGGAGCACGCCGCCACGGTGCAGCCCGGCCTGTCCCTCACCCTGCTCGGCACCGCCGAGACCTGGCTCGACGGACGCCGGCTGCTGCTCAACCGGCGGCAGACCGAGATCCTCGCGCTGCTGGCGCTGCACCCGGAGGGCCTCTCGACCGAGCAGCTGCACGCCCTGCTGTACGGCGACCAGGCCGTCACGCTCTCGACGCTCAAGGCCGAGGTGTCCCACCTCCGCAGCGCGCTCGGTGGACAGCTGGCCTCGCGGCCCTACCGGCTCACCGTCCCGGTGACGACCGACGTGGACGCGGTGCTGCGCCGGGTCCGCAGCGGCGACGTCCGCGCCGCGGTCGAGGCGTACGGCGGTGACCTGCTGCCGGGGTCCAACAGCCCGGCCCTGTGCGAGCTGGGCGACTACGTCGCGGTGGCCCTGCGCGAGGCCCTGATGGCCAACCCCGAGCCCGACGCGGTCCTGCGCTACACCGAGCGGTCGCCGTACGACACCGAGGTCGTCGAGGTCTGCCTCGCCACCCTCGGCACGCGCCCGCACCCGAGCCGGCCGCTGCTCAGGGCCCGGCTCGCCGCCGCCCGCATCTGAGGCGAGAGCTGCCGGTTCACCACGGTATGCAGGCAACCTGGCACTTCCCATGGGCCCGGACGCGTGGGGAGTGCCAACATCCCGACATCCCGTGGGAATCCGGCAGCCACCCGACGTGACGGGCGTCACGATCAGCCAACCTTCCGCCAACCTCGGCCACCTAGGTTCGGGAGCGCTCGGTAGACATCCGCTATCCCCGGGAGGCGCCCACATGGCCAAGATCGAACTCACCGTCGACGGGGGGCGGGTCAGCGAGGACGTCGAGCCCCGCATGCTCCTCGTCCAGCTGCTCCGCGAGCGCCTCGGCAAGACCGGCACCGTGATCGGTTGCGACACCAGCAACTGCGGTGCCTGCACCGTGCACCTGGACGGACGCAGCGTGAAGTCCTGCAACATGCTGGCCGTGCAGGCCGACGGGGCCGAGGTGACCACGATCGAGGGCCTGGCCGAGGGCGACCGGCTGCACCCGGTCCAGGAGGCGTTCCGTGAGTGCCACGGCCTCCAGTGCGGCTACTGCACCCCCGGCATGATCATGCAGTCGATCGACCTGCTCAACGAGAACCCGCAGCCCAGCGAGGAGGCCATCCGCCACGGGCTGGAGGGCAACCTGTGCCGCTGCACGGGCTACCACAACATCGTGCGTGCGGTGCAGCACGCTGCCGGCGTCGCGACCGACGACGTCCCGAAGTTCGAGGGGAGCGCCCAGTGACCACCACCGCCAACGAGTCCCGCAAGGCCGAGGTCGGCGCAGCCCGCCGCCGCAAGGAGGACCAGCGCCTCATCACCGGTCGCACCCGCTGGACCGACAACATCACCCCCACCGGCACCCTGCACCTGGCCATGGTGCGCAGCCCCTTCGCCCACGCGAAGATCACCAACATCGAGGCCACCGAGGCCAGGAACGCGCCCAACGTGGTGGCGGTGCTCACCGGCGCCGAGGTCGCCGAGGAGCAGGGCACGCTCATCACCGCGTGGCCGCTCAACGACGAGCAGAAGACGCCCAACCACGCCCCGATCGCGGTCGACCGGGTCGCCTTCGCCGGTGAGATCGTGGCCGTCGTCGCGGCCCGCAGCGCCGCCGCCGCCCGTGACGCCGCCGAGCTGGTCGAGGTCGACTACGAGGAGCTGCCGGCCGCGATCGACCTGGCCGCGGCCGCCAACGACGAGGTGCTCGCCCACCCTGACCTCGGCACCAACACGTCGGCCTTCTGGCAGCTCGACTCCGCCGGTCAGGGCTCCGGCGGTGACGTCGGCGAGGCCATCGCGACGGCCAAGAGCGACGGCATCGTCATCGAGCGCGAGTACCGCCAGCAGCGGCTCATCCCGGCGTTCATGGAGCCGCGCTCCTGCGTCGTGGACCCCACCGGTGAGCAGATCACGATGTACTCCTCCACCCAGGTGCCGCACATCCTGCGCTTCGCGCTGGCCGCCACCACGGGCGTCCCGGAGTCGAAGATCCGCGTCATCGCCCCCGACGTGGGCGGCGGCTTCGGCGGCAAGCTGGCCTGCGCGGCGGAGGAGTGGATCACCTTCCTCGCTGCGCGCAGGACCGGCAAGCCGTGCAAGTGGACCGAGACCCGCTCGGAGTCGCTGGTCTCCGGCCACCACGGCCGCGACCAGATCCAGAAGCTGACGCTGGCCGCCACCAAGGAGGGCCGGGTCACCGGTCTCAAGGTCGACCTCATCGCCGACATGGGCGCCTACATCGCCCTCGTGGGCGGTGGCGTCCCGGTGCTCGGCGCCTGGATGTTCAACGCCATCTACAAGTTCGACTCCTACCAGTTCAACTGCACCACGGTGCTGACGAACAAGACCTACGTCGACGCCTACCGCGGCGCCGGCCGGCCGGAGGCGACGTACGCCATCGAGCGGCTCATGGACGAGCTCGCCGCCGAGGTCGGCGTGGACCCCCTCGAGATCCGCGAGATGAACTGGATCAAGCACGAGGAGTTCCCCTTCACCACGGTGGCCGGGATGGAGTACGACTCGGGCAACTACGAGGCCGCCACCGCGCGCGCCAAGGAGATGTTCGGCTACGACGAGCTGCGGGCCGAGCAGAAGCGGCGCCGCGAGAGCAACGACCCGGTGCAGCTGGGCATCGGGGTCTCGACCTTCACCGAGATGTGCGGTCTCGCCCCGTCGAGGGTGCTGGGCGAGCTCAACTACGCTGCCGGCGGCTGGGAGCACGCGGAGGTCCGCATGCTGCCGACCGGCACGGTCGAGGTCGTCACCGGCACCTCCCCGCACGGTCAGGGCCACGAGACGGCCTGGAGCCAGATCGTGGCCGACCGTCTCGGGGTGCCGTTCGAGGACATCGAGATCCTCCACGGCGACACCCAGAGCTCCCCGCGCGGGCTCGACAGCTACGGCTCCCGCTCGCTGGTCGTCGGCGGCGAGGCGGTGGTCCGTGCCGCGGACCGCATCGTCGAGAAGGCCAAGCCGATCGCTGCGCACCTGCTCGAGGCCGCCGAGGACGACCTCGAGTTCGCCGACGGCCGCTTCGGGGTCCGGGGCACCGACCAGGGCGTCACCATCCAGGAGATCGCGATGGCGGCCTTCACCGGGCACAACCTGCCGGACGGCATGGAGCCGAACCTGGACGCCTCGTCGACCTTCGACCCGGTGAACTTCTCCTTCCCGCACGGCACCCACCTGTGCGCGATGGAGATCGACACGGAGACCGGCGCCTCGACGATGCGCAAGTACGTCTGCGTCGACGACATCGGCACGATCGTCAACCCGCTCATCGTCTCCGGCCAGATCCACGGCGGCCTGGTGCAGGGCATCGCGCAGGCGCTGTGGGAGGAGGCGGTGTACGACGAGGCCGGCACGCTCGTGACGGGTTCCTTCGTCGACTACACCCTGCCGACCTCGGCCGACACGATCTCCTTCGAGACCGACCACACGACCTCGCCGGCGACCTCCAACACGCTCGGCACCAAGGGCGTCGGCGAGGCCGGCACGATCGCCTCCACCCCGGCGGTGGTCAACGCCGTCGTCGACGCGCTGCGACCGATGGGGGTGCACGACATCCGGATGCCCTGCACCCCGGAGCGGGTCTTCCGCGCCATCCAGAGCGCCGGCGGCGGCGGTGCGGTGGACGCGGCCCCGGCCGCGCAGCAGCCGCACTTCGACACCGACACCCCCAACCAGGATCCCAGCGTGGGCTCGTCCGAAGGAGACGTCCAGTGATCCCCGCAGCGTTCGACTACCAGGCACCCACCTCCGTCGAGGACGCCCTGCGCGTGCTGGCCGAGGCCGGTGACGACGCCAAGGTCATCGCCGGTGGGCAGAGCCTCATCCCCGTGCTGCGGATGCGGCTCAACGCCCCCGAGGTCCTCGTCGACCTGGGGAAGATCGAGGCGCTGAAGTCGATCCGTGAGGACGGCGACACGATCGTCATCGGGTCGATGGTGACCTACCAGCAGATCCTCGACGACGCCTCCGTCGCGGAGCACCTCGGCCTGCTGGCCAAGGCGACCGCGACCGTGGCCGACCCGCAGATCCGCCACCGCGGGACGCTGGGCGGCGCGCTCTCGCACGCCGACCCCGCCGGTGACCTCGGCGCCCCGGTGCTGGCCCTCGGGGCGACGCTGGTGATCGCCGGCTCCGGCGGCACCCGCGAGGTGGCGGCGGTCGACTTCTTCACCGGGCTCTTCGAGACCGCAGTGGCCGAGGGCGAGCTGCTCACCGAGATCCGGATCCCGAAGCACACCGGCTGGGGCTCGCACTACGAGAAGTTCGTGCGGGTCTCCCACCAGTGGTCCATCGTCGCGGTCGCCGCCGCGGTCAAGGCCGACGGCGGGAAGATCAGCGAGGCGCGGGTCGGGCTGACCAACATGGGCGACCGGCCGTTGCGGGCCACTGCGGTCGAGGAGGCGCTCGTGGGCGCTGACGCGACCGAGGACGCCGTACGCGCGGCGGTGGCGTCGGTGGCCGAGGGCACCAACCCGCCCAGCGACCTCAACGGCGACGCCGACTACCGGCGCTCGATCCTGCCGGTGCTGACGCGCCGAGCCGTGCTCGCCGCCGCGGGAGCGTGAGCGGGTGGACCTGAACCACACGTTCACCGTCCCGGCGGACAAGGCGACGGCCTGGGCGGCGTTCGAGGACATCTCCTCGGTCGCCGAGTGCTTCCCGGGCGCGAAGGTCACCTCGTTCGAGGGCGACGAGTTCACCGGCACCTGCAAGGTGAAGCTGGGCCCGATCGCGCTGCAGTACTCGGGCCAGGGCTCCTTCATCGAGCGTGACGCGGAGGCCGGGAAGCTCGTCTTCGACGCCAAGGGTCGCGACAAGCGGGGCAACGGCACCGCCGGAGCCAAGGTGACCGCGACCTTCCACGAGGAGGGGCCCGGGTCCACGCGGGTCGACGTCCACACCGACATGCAGATCACCGGGAAGCCGGCGCAGTTCGGCCGCGGCGTGATGCAGGACGTCTCCGACAAGCTGCTCGAGCAGTTCGTGGTGTGCCTGCAGTCGAAGGTGGGGGCGACGGAGTCCCCGGCGTCGGAGGCGTCGGAGGCGTCGGAGGCGTCCGCGTCCTCGACGTCGGAGGCGTCGGAGTCGGCGCCTGCCGAGAACGGCGGGTCGCCCGAGGCCGTGGCGTCCGCCGCGGGGTCCACGGCACCGGGCGCGAACGACCCTGCTCCCGCCGCCGGCACCGCTCCGAGGGTGACCGCAGTGGGGTCGGCGGGGTCCAACGGTGCGGCTCGTCCGGCAGCGCCTGCCGCCTCGCCAGCGGCCCAGGCGGACTCGGGCGACGACGCACTCGACCTCGGGGCGACGGTGGTCCCGATCCTGCTCAAGAGCTACGGCAAGCAGATCGGCATCGCGATCGCGGCGTTGGTCGTCCTCAAGTGGTTGCTCGGTCGTCGCTGACGCTCGCCACCACCCGTGAACGCGGCTGGTCCGCATCGGCCGACCCGACGCGGACCAGCCGTCCCCAGCTGCCTGCCTCCGCAGGTGGGGCGACCGGACCAAGCAGACCTGCCCAGATGCATGCAGGCACGTCAGAGCGGGCTGGAGCCGAGGGAGCCCAGCGGGGCGACCTCGCGGCTGCTCTCCTCGCACACCCACGTCGGGTCCGGCCCACCGAGGTCGGGGGAGATGAACACCGCGTGGGTGGCGTCCTCGCACAGCGGGCAGAGCGGCCACCGGCCGTGCGTCTCGAGCAGGGAGTCCTGCACGTCCTGCGCCACGAGACCGGCGGCGAAGACCGCGCCGTCGGGCCAGTGGGTGACCCACTCCCGCCGTGAGGCCACCGCGTCCTCGAGGATCGACACGGTCGCCGGCTCCGCGGCGCCGGTGGCGGTCAGGTCGGCGAGCACGACCGCGCGGGCGGTCGCCAGGATCGCGTCGACGTCGGTCACGCGGCGACCTCCTCGGGGAGCGGTTCGGCGTGCAGCACGACCAGGGAGGTGACCGCACGGGTGAGGCAGACGTAGAGCCGTCGCAGGCCGGTGACCCGGTCGGGCTCCGCGGAGACGATCGACGCAGGCTCGACGAGGACCACGTGGTCGAACTCCAGGCCCTTCGCGAGGGCCGCCGGCACCACCTCGGTGCGGGGAGCGGCGGTGCCGGAGCCGGTGCCGGGGTCGGTGGGGGCGCCGAGGACGGTGTGGGGCGTCCCGTGGCCGCTCAGCTCCTCCGCGACACCCTGCGCGAGCGCGTCGGGGACGATCACCCCGACCGAGCCGGGGCGGGTCAGCGCGTCGGCCACGGCGTCGACGACCGCTGCCACCGGGTCCACGACCTCCCGCAGGTCCAGCTCGCCCCGGGCCCGGCGGACCGAGGTGGGCGGACGCAGTCCGGGGGCGATGTGCGGGAGCAGGCGAGCGGCGTACTCGATGACCTCGCCGGGGACGCGGAAGCCGCGGGTCAGCTCCTCGACGTGGGCGGCGTCCTTGCCGAGGTGGCGCAGCGACTCCAGCCACGAGCGGGTCGCCCACGGTGTCGTGGCCTGGGCCAGGTCGCCGAGCACGGTGACCGAGCCGGTGGTGGCGCGGCGCCCGACGGCGCGCAGCATCATCGGCGAGAGGTCCTGTGCCTCGTCGGTGACGACGTGGCCGAGCGACGCGGTGCGCTCCACGACGTCCGCGGCCTCGTCGACCAGGACGGCGTCGGCGAGCGACCAGCGCACCGAGCCGGCCGCACGCGCGGGCTTCGCCCAGCGGAGCCGGTGCTGCTCGTCCTCGCTCAGCAGCCCGTCGGCGCAGCGGGCGAGGAAGGGTGCGTCCGCCAGCAGCCGGTGGACGAGCTTGGCGGGATCGACGGCGGGCCAGACGGCAGCGGCGTACTTCTTGACCGGTTGACTGCGCGCCACTGCGTCCTGCACCCGGTCGTCGGGGCTGTCGCCCGCCTCCTCCATGGCGAGGAGGACCGCGTGGGCCAGGCGTTGGGGCAGCATGGCGCGCGCGGCGCCGTACCGGACACCGCGACCGCGCAGCTCGGCCACGATCTCCTCGACGCGGTACGTCGGGACGCGCCAGCGGCGGGAACCGCGGGGCACGACGAGACCCTCGGCGGGAGCGGTGAGGTGGCTCCAGACGGCACGTCGGACGACCTCGGCCAGACGGGCGTCGCCCTTGAGGGTGGCGACGTCGGCGGCGTCCTGGCCGCTGATCGTGTAGGTGGCCCGGACCCCGGCCAGCGTCGCGCCGGCGAGCTGCTCGATCGTGGTCTGCTGCGCCTCGATCTCGCCGAGGGCGGGCAGGACGTCGCCGATGTAGCGCAGGAAGCTCTCGTTGGGGCCGACCACGAGGACGCCCTGGCGGCGGAGCTGCTCGCGGAAGGCGTAGAGCAGGTAGGCCGCGCGGTGCAGGCCGACGGCGGTCTTGCCGGTGCCCGGCGCGCCCTGGACGCAGATCGACTCCGACAGGTCGGCGCGGACGATGACGTCCTGCTCGGGCTGGATCGTGGCGACGATGTCGCGCATCGGACCGACCCGAGGGCGCTCGATCTCGTCCTCGAGGATGCGCGAGTAGTGCTCGTCCTGCTCGTCGGTCCGGCCGGCCCCGCCCAGGCGCTCGTCCTCGAACGCGGTGACCCGGCCGTGCTGGAAGCCGAAGCGGCGCCGAGTGGCGACGCCCAGCGCGTCGCGCGTGCTCGCGCGGTAGAACGGCAGGCTGATGGGCGCGCGCCAGTCGACCACCATCGGGTCGCCCGTCTCGTCGCTGACGTGGCGGCGCCCGATGTAGAACGGGCGCCCGGCCTCGGGGTGGCCGTCGGCGTAGTCGAGGCGGCCGAAGAACAGCGGCACGGTGGGATCGTCCTCCAGCGCCTTCAGCCGGCGGCCCTGGGCGGAGTCGAGCAGCATGCGGCTGACCCAGTCGGCGCCGGCCGAGGAGTCCATCGACGCAGCTCGGGCCCGCATCCGGGCGAGGTGCTCGCGCGACGAGGCCAGGTGGGCGCGCTCGGAGGCCAGCTCGTCAATGGGCATCCGACGATTCTCCCACCGCGGCGCAACCCGTTTGGGGGGTGCTGGTTTCACTAGGTACCTAGTGGAACTGGCGCTTCCCGCGCGATGTTTCGTTCGGGAAGCGCCAAATTCACTAGGTACCCAGTGAAACCAGCAGGGGGAGAATGGGGACGTGTGGGAGACGGAGACGGTCGTGCGGGCGCAGGAGGAGCTGGGACGCGCGGAGCTGGTGGAGGTGCGGGCGCTGCTGGACGACGCGTTCGCCGACGACCCGCTGAACGAGGACGACTGGCAGCACTGCCAGGGCGGGCGCCACGTCCTCACCCGCGAGGACGGTCGCCTCGTCGCGTACGCCGCCGTGGTCGAGCGGGTGATGCTGCTCGACGGTGTCCCGCTCGCCGTCGGGTACGTCGAAGGGGTCGGTGTCCGGCGCTCCCACCGGCGACGCGGGCTCGGGGGGACCGTGATGGCGCCCATCGAGGCCCTGGTCGACGGCGACCTCGCCGCGCTGGCGCTGTCGACCAGCGACGAGGGCCTGCCGTTCTACCTCGCCCGCGGCTGGCGCCCCTGGCCGGGCCGCACGTACGTCGACACCTCGGCCGCACCGCACCGGCGACCGCAGCTGCTGCGCACGCCCGACGAGGACGAGTCGTTGCTCGTGTGGCCACGCGGCCCGTTCGCAGACGTCGGTCCCGACAGCGAGATCGCCTGCCGCGCCCGTTCGGGTGACGACTGGTGAGCGAGTCCGCGCTGTCGGCGACCTTCTCCGGCGAGCTCTACCTGTGGCAGGCCCGCAGCGACTCCTGGACCTTCGTCGACGCGCCGGTCGGCCTGTCGGAGGAGATCCGGGACTCGCTGCCGCTGCCTCCGCGCGGCTTCGGGTCCGTGCGCGTCGAGGTGACGCTGGGCCGCACGACGTGGCGCACCAGCCTCTTCCCCGACAAGGCCAAGGGCGCCTATGTGCTGCCGGTGAAGCGGGCAGTGCTCAGGGCCGAGGACGTCGAGGCCGGCGACGAGGTCACGGTCGCGCTCGACGTACTCGTCTAGGACTCTGCGCGCCCGACCCGGGCTGGCTACGCTCGCGCGCATGGCCCTCCTCGACTCCTGGACGCCCGGCGAGCACACGTTCGACGGCACCAGGCACCCGACCTACCGCAAGGGGGCCGGGCCCGGAGTCGTCGTCGTCCACGAGATCCCGGGCGTGACGGAGAACGTCATCAGGTTCGCCGACGAGGTCGTCGCCGCCGGCTTCACCGTGGTGATGCCGCGACTGTTCGGCAGTGAGCCGCCCACGCCGTACACCCCGCCGCAGCTGGCTCGCTCGATGACCCAGGTCTGCATCAGCCGGGAGTTCACCACGCTGGCCACCGGCGAGACGACGCCGGTCGCGGGCTGGCTGCGCAGCCTCGCTCGCACGCTGCACGAGGAGCTCGGCGGGCCCGGCGTCGGCGCGCTCGGCATGTGCGTCACCGGCGGCTTCGCGCTGGCGATGATGGTCGACACCTCCGTGGTCGCGCCCGTGCTGTGCCAGCCGTCGGTGCCCTTCCCCGTCGGCAGGGCGCGCGCCGCCGACCTCAACCTCTCGGCGGCCGACCTCGCCACCGTCAAGGAGCGCGCCGCCGGGGGCTGCGCGGTCATGGGGCTGCGGTTCACCGGTGACGTCGCGGTCGGCACCCGCTTCGACACGCTCACCCGCGAGCTGGGTGAGGCCTTCATCCGCGTCGAGTTCGGTGGCCGCAAGCACTCGACCGTCACCGAGCACCGCCAGCAGGAGGGCGTCGACCGCGTGCTCGCCTTCCTCGAAGACCGGCTCACCCGGGGACGTCCCGAAACCCACTCCTAAAAATAGGGACTAAAGCCCCCAATTCGGACATCGTCCGGCATCCTCGTCCTAGTGGTCCTGATCGGCAGGACCCGCCACGAGAGATCACCATGATGACCCGATTCCACACCACCAGCGGTCGCCAGACGGCAGGCCGCCGGACTCCTGCCCTGGCCCTCGGCGCGGGCGTGCTGACCGTGACGCTGGCCGCCGCCGCGCTGGGCGCCCCCGCCCACGCCGCAGGTGACCGGGACCGTGACGGGATGCCCAACCGCTGGGAGACCCGCCACGGGCTGGACCCCAACCGAGGGGACGCGGGCGCCGACCGCGACCGCGACGGCCTGACGAACCTCGCGGAGTACCGCCGCGGAGCCGACCCGCGTGACGAGGACTCCGACGACGACGGCCACGACGACGGCGACGAGGTGCGCGACGGCGACCCGGAGACCGACCTCGACGACCGCGACACCGACGACGACGGCACGCTGGACGGCGACGAGGACTCGGACGAGGACGGCGTCGAGAACGAGGACGAGGACGACGCCGGCGAGGTGTGTGCCCGCGACGACGACGACCGCGACTCCGACAACATCGACGACGAGGACGAGAACGACTACGGCTACGGGGTGCGCGACTCCGACTCGGACGACGACGGCACCCTCGACGGCGACGAGGACTCCGACGGCGACGGCCAGAGCGACGAGGACGACGACGACTCCGACGCCGACGAGTGCGACGACAGCGACGAGGACAGCGAGGACCTGCTCGGCACGATCGCGTCGTTCGACGGGCAGACCTCGGTGCTCCGCATCGACACCGCGCAGGCTGGCCAGCTGTCGTTCAAGGTGACCGAGGACACCGAGATCGAGTTCGACGAGGGCGAGGGAGAGGGCTCGGTCGAGGACCTCGTCCCGGGCACGACAGTCCTCGAGGTCGATCTCGAGGACGACGGCACGCTCGAGGAGATCGAGCTCGCCGGCTCGGGCGGCTCCAGCGACGAGCGCTGACGACGACGTCTCGACCGCCCCTTCCGTGTTGCTGCGGGAGGGGCGGTGCGACGTCTCCGTCTTGTCCCTCAGACGTCGGCGGCGTCGGTGATCGCGTAGGCGTAGCCCTGCTCGGCGAGGAAGCGCTGCCGGTGCTGGGCGAAGTCGGCGTCGACGGTGTCGCGGGTGACGATCGTGTAGAAGTGCGCCGCGTGCCCGTCGGGCTTAGGTCGCAGCAGCCGTCCGAGCCGCTGTGCCTCCTCCTGGCGCGAGCCGAAGGAGCCCGAGACCTGGATGGCCACGGTCGCCGAGGGCAGGTCGACGGAGAAGTTGGCGACCTTGGAGACCACCAGCAGACGCTCCTCGCCGCTGCGGAAGGCGTTGAACAGCCGCTCGCGCTCCTTGACCGTGGTGTCGCCCTTGATGACCGGGGCTCCGAGCGCCTCGCCGAGCTCGTCGAGCTGGTCGAGGTACTGCCCGATCACCAGCGTCGGCTCGTCGCCGTGCTTGGCCACCAACCGCTTCACGAGCCCGGTCTTCTCCGCCGTGCAGGAGGCGAGCCGGTAGCGCTCCTCCGGCTCGGCGGTCGCGTAGACGAGCCGCTCGCCCTGCGGCAGCGTCACCCGCACCTCGGTGCACTCGGCCGGCGCGATCCAGCCCTGGGACTCGATGTCCTTCCAGGGTGCGTCGTAGCGCTTGGGCCCGATGAGCGAGAACACGTCGCCCTCACGGCCGTCCTCACGCACCAGGGTCGCGGTGAGGCCGATCCGGCGGCGCGCCTGCAGGTCGGCGGTCATGCGGAAGATCGGCGCGGGCAGCAGGTGCACCTCGTCGTAGACGATGAGACCCCAGTCCTTGGCGTCGAGCAGCTCGAGGTGGGTGTAGGCGCCCTTCCGGCGGGTGGTCAGCACCTGGTACGTCGCGATGGTGACCGGCTTGACCTCCTTCTTGGCGCCGGAGTACTCGCCGATCTCGTCCTCGGTCAGCGACGTCCGCTTCACCAGCTCGTCCCGCCACTGGCGCGCCGAAACTGTGTTGGTGACAAGAATCAGCGTCGTCGCCTTGGCCTCGGCCATCGCGGCCGCGCCCACGAGCGTTTTCCCCGCGCCGCAGGGCAGCACCACCACGCCGGAGCCGCCGTGCCAGAAGGAGTCGACAGCCTCGCGCTGGTAGGCGCGCAGGCTCCACTCGCGCTCGTCGAGGTCGATCGGGTGGGCCTCCCCGTCCACGTAGCCGGCGTGGTCCTCCGCGGGCCAGCCGAGCTTCAGCAGCGCCTGCTTGAGGTTGCCTCGCTCGGAGGGGTGCACCGCGACGGTGAGCTCCTCGAGCCGCTCGCCGATCATGCCGGCGACCTTCTTGGCCCGCACGACCTCCTCGAAGACGGCCTTGTCGACCGACACCAGCACCAGCCCGTGGACCGGGTGCTTCTCCAGCCGGAGCCGTCCGTAGCGGTCCATGGTCTCGGCGATGTCGATCAGCAGCGCGTGGGGCACGGCGTAGCGGCTGTAGCTCAGCAGCGTGTCGATGACCTGCTCGGCGTCGTGCCCCGCGGCGCGGGCGTTCCAGAGGCCGAGCGGGGTGAGGCGGTAGGTGTGCACGTGCTCGGGGGAGCGCTCCAGCTCCGCGAAGGGCGCGATCGCCTTGCGGCAGTCGACGGCGGACTCGTGCCCGACCTCGAGCAGGAGCGTCTTGTCCGACTGGACGATGAGGGGGCCGTCATTCACCCCCCGATGCTACGGACTCACGGAAGCGCCCCTGACCACGGCGGGCCAGGATGGAGCCCGACAGGTCTGACCGGACCGCTTCCCTAACCTTGGGGGCATGGCCGCGCCCCCGAAGAACCCCGTCTGGTCCGTCGCCGCACCCGTCCTGGGGCTGGTGGTGCTCGCCGCGACCTGGAACCGTGACCTGCCGGTCATCGCGGCGGCGCTCGTGGGTCTCGTGCTGGCCGGTGCCGTGATGACCGCGGTGCACCACGCCGAGGTGGTCGCGGCCAAGGTGGGGGAGCCCTTCGGCACGCTGATCCTGGCCGTGGCGGTCACCGTGATCGAGGTGGCGCTGATCCTCACGCTGATGCTCACCACTCCCGACGAGGCGGCCACGCTGGCCCGCGACACCGCGTTCGCCGCGGTGATGGTGATCCTGACCGGCGTCATCGGCGCCTGCCTGCTGGCCGGCACGATCAAGCACCACGCCCAGGACTTCAAGGCCGAGGGCGCCTCGGGCGCGATCTCCGGCATCACGGTCCTCGTCACGCTCACTCTCGTGCTGCCGGCGTTCACCACGAGCAGCCGCGGCCCGACGTACACGACGGCGCAGCTGCTGGTGATGTCGGCGATCGCGGTGACGATCTACGGCGTCTTCGTGCTGGTGCAGACCTCACGGCACCGCGACTACTTCCTGCCCGACGAGGTCGAGGGGCAGGACGAGGCGGCGGCGCAGGCGCATCCCGAGCCGTCGCGGGCGACCGGCCGCAACAGCCTGCTGCTGCTGATCGCCTGCCTGGTCGCGGTGGTGGGACTCTCGAAGACCCTGTCGCCCAACCTCAAGGACGTCGTCAGCAGCCTGGGTGCGCCCGCGTCCACCGTGGGTGTGCTGATCGCGGTGCTGGTGCTGGCCCCCGAGACGGTCGCGGCGATGCGCGCGGCCGCCGCCAACCGTCTCCAGACCAGCATGAACCTGGCGGTCGGCTCGGGCATGGCCAGCATCGGTCTGACCATCCCGACCATCGCGGTCGCGTCGCTGTTCCTCGACGTGCCGCTCGAGCTCGGCCTCGGTGCCCCGGAGATCGTGCTGCTCGCGCTGGCGGTCTTCATCTCCGGCTCCACCGTGCTGCTGGGGCGGGTGACCGTGCTCCAGGGCACGGTCCACCTCAGCGTGTTCGCCGCGTTCCTGTTCCTCGCCTTCGTGCCCTGAGCCACGCAAATGATCTCGCATCAAGCCCGTGCCTCGGCGTGTCGACGTCAGTGCGAGAACATTTGCGCGGAAAGAGAGCGAGCCTTCCTCCAGTACGTCGCTATCCGTCGCCCGAGCGCGTTCAACCTGCGAAATCCATCGTCCGGGACTGGAATCTCTGACGGATCCACGGCAGGCTGACCCCATGACCGCCCCCGTCGCCCACTGGCTCGACAACGCGCCGTTCACCGGCTCCTCCGACCGCACCGCGGACGTCACCAACCCCGCCACCGGTGAGGTGACGGGCCGTGTCGCGCTCGCCTCGGCCGCCGACGCCGAGCGGGTGATCGCCTCCGCCGCGGCCGCCGCCCCCGGCTGGGCCGGCACCTCGGTCGCCGCGCGCACCCAG
The DNA here is from genome assembly GCA_963721555.1 of uncultured Actinomycetota bacterium. Taxonomy (GTDB): domain Bacteria; phylum Actinomycetota; class Actinomycetes; order Propionibacteriales; family Nocardioidaceae; genus Marmoricola_A. Next base: position 256,300 of record CAVRJU010000012.1, read on the forward strand.
GTGGTCTTCCGATTCCGCGAGCTGCTCAACGAGCGCGCCGGCGAGCTCGCCGCGATCATCACCGCCGAGCACGGCAAGGTGCTCTCCGACGCCGCCGGTGAGGTGGCCCGCGGACAGGAGGTGGTGGAGTTCGCCTGCGGCATCCCGCACCTGCTCAAGGGCGGCTACAGCGAGCAGGTCTCCACCGGCGTGGACGTCCACTCCAAGCGGCAGCCGCTCGGCGTGGTCGGCGTCATCAGCCCCTTCAACTTCCCGGCCATGGTGCCGATGTGGTTCTTCCCGATCGCCATCGCCGCCGGCAACGCCGTCGTGCTCAAGCCCAGCGAGAAGGACCCCTCGGCCTCGCTGTGGATGGCCGAGCTCTGGCGCGAGGCCGGGCTGCCCGCCGGTGTGTTCAACGTCCTGCAAGGTGACAAGGAGGCCGTCGACGCGCTGCTGGACCACGAGTCGGTCAAGGCGATCAGCTTCGTGGGCTCCACCCCGATCGCGCAGTACGTCTACGAGCGTGGCAGCGCCGCCGGCAAGCGGGTGCAGGCCCTCGGCGGGGCGAAGAACCACATGGTGGTGCTGCCCGACGCCGACCTCGACCTCGCCGCCGACCAGGCCGTCAACGCGGGGTTCGGCTCCGCGGGCGAGCGGTGCATGGCCATCTCCGTGCTGGTCGCGGTCGGACCGGTCGCCGACGACCTCGTCGCGAAGATCGCCGACCGCGCCCGCGGCCTGGTCACCGGTGACGGCACCCGCGGAGCGGACATGGGGCCACTGGTCACCCGGCCGCACCGCGACAAGGTGGCCACCTACGTCGACCAGGGTGAGGCGGCAGGCGCCAAGGTCGTCGTCGACGGACGCGAGGTCGACGCCGACGGTGCCGCCGACGGGTTCTGGCTCGGACCGACGCTGCTCGACCACGTCACGCCCGAGATGAGCGTCTACACCGACGAGATCTTCGGTCCCGTGCTCTCGGTGGTCCGCGTCGAGACCTACGACGAGGCGGTCGCGCTGGTCAACGCCAACCGCTACGGCAACGGCGTCGCGCTCTTCACCGCCAGCGGAGGAGCGGCGCGCAGGTTCGAGGTCGACGTCGAGGTCGGCATGATCGGCATCAACGTCCCCGTCCCGGTGCCGATGGCCTACTACTCGTTCGGCGGCTGGAAGAGCTCGCTCTTCGGCGACAGCCACGCCCACGGCACCGAGGGCGTGCACTTCTTCACCCGTGGCAAGGTCGTCACCTCCCGCTGGAACGACCCCGCCGTCAAGCCCCAGGGCGGCCTCGAGCTCGCCTTCCCGCAGAACACGTAAACCTCGACAAGATCGGTGTCCGGAGGAAACATGAGTCGCGCCTACGACCTCGACCGTGCCCACGTCTTCCACTCGTGGTCGGCCCAGGCGACCCTCGACCCGATGGTGATCGAGCGCGCCGAGGGCGCGCGGGTGTACGACGAGCAGGGCCGGTCGTTCCTCGACTTCTCCTCGCAGCTGGTCTTCACCAACATCGGGCACCAGCACCCGAAGGTCGTGGCGGCCATCCAGGAGCAGGCGGGCAAGCTGTGCACCGTCGCTCCGCAGCACGCCAACGACGCCCGCTCCGAGGCGGCCCGGCTCATCGCGGAGATCGCCCCGGCCGGTCTCGAGCACGTGTTCTTCACCAACGGCGGCGCGGAGGCGATCGAGCACGCCGTACGCATGGCACGGCTGCACACCGGGCGCATCAAGGTGCTCAGCCGCTACCGCAGCTATCACGGGGGGACGAACACCGCGATCAACCTCACCGGTGACCCGCGCCGGCTGCCCAGCGACTACGGCTCGGCCGGCACGGTGAAGTTCTTCGGGCCGTTCCTCTACCGCTCGGAGTTCGACGCCACCACCGAGGCCGAGGAGTGCGAACGCGCCCTGCGGCACCTGCGCCGGACCGTGGAGCTGGAGGGGCCGTCGACGGTCGCCGCCATCGTGCTGGAGACCATTCCGGGAACGGCCGGGATCATGGTGCCGCCGCCGGGCTACCTGCGTGGGGTGCGCGAGATCTGCGACGACCACGGCATCGTGCTGGTGCTCGACGAGGTGATGGCCGGCTTCGGCCGCGCCGGCTCGTGGCTCGCGCTCGACCAGCACGACGTGGTGCCCGACCTCGTCACCTTCGCCAAGGGCGTCACCTCGGGCTACGTGCCGCTGGGCGGCGTCATCGTCTCCGAGGCGATCTACGAGACCTTCGCCCACCGGGTCTACCCGGGCGGGCTGACCTACTCCGGCCACCCGCTGGCCTGCGCCGCCGCGGTCGCCACCATCACCGCCATGCGTGAGGAGGGCATCGTCGAGAACGCCGCCCGTCTGGGCCGCGACGTCATCGGACCCGAGCTGGCCGCGATGGCGGAGCGCCACCCCTGCGTCGGCGACGTCCGCGGCACCGGGGTCTTCTGGGCGCTGGAGCTGGTGGCCGATCGGGGCACCAAGGAGCCGCTGGCTCCCTACGGTGCGAGCAGCCCGGCCATGAACGAGGTGATCGCGGCAGCCAAGAAGGGCGGGTTGCTGCCGTTCGCCAACTTCAACCGGGTCCACGTCGTGCCGCCCTGCACGCTCACCGACGACGAGGCCCGGCAGGGGCTGCGGATCCTCGACGAGGCGTTGGCGGTCGGCGACGCCCATGCGCAGGGCTGAGCGGGCTCGCGGGACGCAGCCGACCGTCTTCGAGCGGCGACGGCCGGCTGCGTCCCACGTCGAGGCTGCGCTGGCCGACGCCGCCGACGCCTGCTTCTGGACCGAGGACGCAGTCGGGGCGTCGTACCCCTCGCTGCGGGGTGAGTCCCGCGCCGACCTGGCGATCGTCGGCGGTGGCTACACCGGGCTGTGGACCGCTGTCCGGGCGAAGCAGCGCGACCCCGGACGTCACGTGGTGCTGCTCGAGGGCCAGCGGCTCGGGTGGGCTGCCTCGGGGCGCAACGGCGGCTTCTGCGACGCCTCGATCACCCACGGCGAGGAGAACGGGCGCAGCCGCTGGGAGGCGGAGTACGACGACCTTGCGCGGCTGGGGCGCGAGAACCTCGACGGCATCGTCGACACCGTCCGCGAGCACGCCATGGACGTCGACCTCGAGCTGACCGGCGAGCTCGCGGTGGCCGTCGAGCCGCACCAGGTGGGCTGGCTGCGGGAGGCGGCCGCGGCCGGGGGCGGGACGTTCCTCGACGAGGGAGCGGTGCGCGCAGAGGTGGCCAGCCCGACGTACCTCGCCGGACTGTTCTCGCCCGACTGCGCGCTGCTGCACCCGGCGAAGATGGTCCACGAGCTGGCGAGGGTCGCGACCGAGCTGGGTGTGGAGATCCACGAGGGCTCGCCGGTGACGGGGCTCTCGGCGGCGCGCCGCGGCGGGCCGGTGGTGGTCCCGACCGCCTCCGGGCGCGTGCTCGCCGACCGGGTGGCTCTCGGGACGAACGCGTTCCCTGCGCTGGTGCGCCGCTTCCGTGCCTTCACCGTCCCGGTGTGGGACTACGTGGTGATGACCGAGCCGCTGAGCGCCGAGCGACGGGCGTCGCTGGGCTGGGCGGGGCGGCAGGGCCTGGCCGACTCGGGCAACCAGTTCCACTACTACCGGCTCAGCGCCGACGACCGGCTGCTGTTCGGCGGCTTCGACGCGATCTACCGCGGCAAGCGGCTGCGGCCCGAGCACGAGCAGCGCCCGGAGTCGCACCGTGCGCTGGTCTCGCACCTGCTGACGACGTTCCCCCAGCTCGAGGGTGTGCGGATCGCGCACCGGTGGGCCGGGGCGATCGACACCAGCACGCGCTTCAGCGCCTTCTTCGGTCGCGCGTACGGCGGACGGGTCGCCCACGCGGCCGGCTTCACCGGGCTCGGCGTGGGCGCGACCCGCTTCGCCGCCGACGTGGTGCTCGACCTGCTCGACGGCGCCGAGACCGAGCGGACCTCGCTCGAGATGGTCCGGCGGCTGCCGGTGCCCTTCCCGCCGGACCCGGTGGCGAGGGTGGGCATCGACTTGACCCGCTGGTCGCTCGACCGCGCCGACCACCAGGCGGGTCGGCGCAACCTCTGGCTCCGCTCGCTGGACCGGATGGGGCTGGGCTTCGACTCCTGACACGGGCCGTGCGTTGCTAGCGTGCCGGGCATGACGATCAGGCTCGAGAACGTCGGCATCGCGGTGCGCGACCTGGAGGAGGCGATCGCCTTCTTCACCGACCTCGGCCTGGAGGTCATGGGTCGCGACACCGTGAGCGGGCAGTGGACCGACACCGCGGTCGGGCTCGACGGCAACCACGCCCACATCGCCATGCTCCGCACGCCGGACGGGGCAGGGGTGCTTGAGCTCTTCGAGTACGTCCACCCGGCGGCGGTCGAGAGCGAGCCGACCGTGCCCAACCAGGTCGGGATGCACCGCGTCGCCTTCTCCGTCGACGACCTCGACGAGGCCCTGGCGATCGCCGCGAGGCACGGCTGCCACCCGCTGCGTGGCGTCGCCACCTACGAGGACGTGTACAAGCTGACCTACGTGCGCGGGCCCAGCGGCATCATCGTCATGCTCGCCGAGGCGCTGCAGACGGGCTGACGACGGCTCTGTGACCGGCGGCTCAGGGGTCCTTACGCGCAGGCGACCGCGGGGTCATACTGGGCCGGAGGGGAGCGGGAGGTGCGGTGAGGCGGCCAGGTCGAGCAGCGATGCTCCTCACGTGCGTGCTCGGGGTCGTGCCACCCGGGGGCGACGAGCCGGCACCCCCTCCCGGTCTGCGCGCCGACGTACCTTTCCGCACGCCGCGGGTCGTGCAGCTCGACCCGGGCCCCGCCCCGGTCCCGATGCCGCTCGCGTCGCCCGGCTCCCGCCCTGTGCCGATGCCCGAGGCGGACCCTCGTGGCCAGACCTTGCTCCGCGAGGTGCCGGGCCTCGAGCGGGGTCCCGGGCCCCGCGTCGTGCCGGACCCGACGCCGCTGGACCCGCGCGAGGCGGGTCCTCCGCCGCTCGACGACCCGCGCCTGCCGTAGGTCGGAGCTGCCGTCGCCCGGGGCGGGTGCTGTCGGTGGGGCGGCGTAGGTTCGCAGCCATGACGGAACGACTGACCTCCCAGCAGTTCACCGACCTCGGCCTCGACGACTGGCGGGTCGTGCGCGGCGGTGCGCAGGCGAACTTCCACTGCGGCTCGTACGGCGACGCCGGCCGGTTCGCCGCCGACGTGGCGGCCCTGTGCGACGAGCAGGACCACCACGCGAACCTCGACGTGCGCTACCCCGACCTGGTGCACGTCACGACGACGTCGCACGACGCCGGTGGCCTGACCCCGCGTGACGGGCGACTGGCCCGGGCGGTCAGCGACCTGGCCGCCCAGCGCGGTCACCGGGCCGATCCGCGACCGTCGACCTCGCTGGAGGTGGCGATCGACGCGCTCGACATCGCCGCTGTGCTGCCCTTCTGGCGGGCGGTGATGGCCTACGCCCCGGAAGCCACCCCCGACGGGCCGGCCGACGACAGCGTCGTCGACCCCCGCGGGATCGGACCGTCGCTGTGGTTCCAGCAGATGACCGAGCCGCGCCCGCAGCGCAACCGCATCCACCTCGACGTGGTGGTGCCCCACGACGAGGCGGAGGACCGGGTCGCCGCTGCGCTGGCCGCCGGGGGCCGCCTCGTCAGCGACGACCGGGCCCGCGCCTTCTGGGTCCTCGCCGACGTGGAGGGCAACGAGGCCTGCGTCTGCACCTGGCAGGACCGCGACTGAGCGTGCGGTTCCGTCCCGCCACGCCCGAGGACGCCCCCGGCCTGCGCGACCTCGAGCGTGACGCCAACGTGGTAGCGCTGGCCCACGTCTTCGGCGACACCCCCTACCCGGAGGCTGCCGTGCTCGCGCGGTGGTCGGCCGAGCTGGCCGACCCGACGTTCCGCGTCCACGTCGTCGACGGTCCGGGTCGTCTCGACGCCTACGTCTGCCACGACGGGTCGGTGCTGCACCACCTCGCCGTACATCCGCAGCGGTGGGGCAGCGGGCTGGGCCGGGCCGCCGTGGAGGTCGCGGTCTCGGAGATGACCGACCCACGGTTGTGGTGCCTCGACCTCAACGTGGCGGCCCAGACGTTCTACCGACGGTTGGGGTGGGTGCCGACCGGCCGCACCCGCACCGACGAGTGGCCACCGCACCCGACCACGAGCGAGTGGGCCCTGCGCGCCTGACGTGAGGTGGCTGAGCGCGGTCCTGGTGTCGGTACCGACGTGAGGACGGGGTCTTGGTGTCGGTACCGACGTGAGGCCGGTTGTGGGGTGGCTGGGGCGGTCCTGGTGTCGGTACCGACGTGAGGACGGGGTCCTGAGGTCGGTACCGACGTGAGGACGGGGTCCTGGTGTCGGTACCGACGTGAGCCCCGCAGAGGGAGCCGCCTCAGCAGGGGCGGACCGAGCTGATCCGGTGCACGGCGTACGACGTGACCCGCTGGGACCGCTGGTCGAAGGCCCGCAGCCAGCCGCCCTCCACCCGGTGCGGGTCGATGATGCGGTCGTGGACGGACCCGTCACCGTCGACGTACCCGATCCAGACCGACGACTCGGCCTCGCACGCCTCCCGCAGCAGCGCGAGCGTGAACGCGGGCGACTGCTTGACGGCCGCCCCGCCCGAGCGGACCGCCGACACCTGGTCGCCCGAGCGCAGCGCCGTGACCGTCGCCGCGGCGCGGGCCGCGTCGCGCTCGGCGACCGTCCGGGGGTCGACGGCCGGACGCCCTCGTGGTCCCCGCGCCCGCAACGGCTCACGACCCGCGACCCGGACGACGCCGTCCGGCCCCTCGACGACGGGGGCCGCCCCGATCTCGCGGAGCCGCGGCAGCAGCAGGTCGACCGGGAGGTCGCTGATGAGCACGGTGGGGGCGAGCCGCCGCAACCGCAGGGACTCAGCGGCGCTGTCGTGGAGCAGCGCGGCGAGCGCGGCCTCGTCGTCGCTGCGCAGGAAGGACTCGGCGGCGCCGACCCGGACGGTCCCGAAGGTGCGGGCCACGTCGTCGACGAGGTAGGTCAGGGGCTGCGGCACCTCGTTGCGGGCGGCACGGCCGATCGCGTCGTGGACCTCGAGCGCCGACCAGCCCACGTCGAAGGCGCGGCGCACCGAGCGCTCGGTGAAGCGGTAGACGGTGGCCCCGCCGCGCGACTCGACCTCGGCCAGCAGGGCGAGGTCGCGGGCCAGGGCGTCCTCCAGCGGCCCAGGGGCGACGGCGGTCAGGTCGGCCTGGAGCAGGACGTGGTCGACGGGGGCGGGCAGCAGCGGTGCCAGCGCCGCCGCGGGGTCCTCGCCGGCGACCAGGGCCGCGCCGTGCTTGCTGAGGCCGCCGAGCCCGACCAGCCCGAGCACCGAGGCCTCCTCGACGGTCCACCCGACCAGCGCGGAGGCGGTGGACGGCAGACGCGGACGCAGCCAGGCGACGGTGTCGACCAGCGAGGTGACGCCGGCCGAGGGGTCCAGGACGGTGCCGCTCGGCAGACCGGCGAGCTCGCCGAGCACCCGCCGTCGCGTCTCCACCGCCCAGGGCCGCTCCAGGTCGGGGGCCAGGGCGTTGACGTTCTTGCCGCGCATCGGTCGTCCGACGTACCCGGCGGGACGGGCGCTCGACCACCAGGCCCGCACGAGCGTGGCCCAGCGCTCCGCGGTGGGGGTGGCCCGCCAGGCGTCGTACGCATGGGTGGGCAGCCAGGCGACGTCGAGCCCGTCGGTCCCGCCCTGGGCGAGCAGCCCGGCGGCAGCCGCGGTCTCGACCAGCAGGGCGGCCACCCGCTCGTCGGCGTGCAGCAGGCTCGCGGTCGCCTTGAGGTCGCGTACGCCGAGCCCGCCCTGACGCAGCACGGTCGGGGGCCGGGCGCTCCACTCGTCGAGCAGCAGCTCGGTGCGGTGCACCAGCTCGTACGCCGCACCCGCTGCGGCCCGGTCGACCAGGGCGGCCGAGCGTGAGGTGGTGACCGGCGGCGGCGGGCCGTCCACCGGGTCGTGCGTGGTGCGACCGCCCCGGCGCGCCAGTCCCACCTCGCGCGGGACCACGACGTGGCGGGCGTCGCGGGGCACCAGCAGACCGCGGGCGAGCAGCTGCTCGACGGGGGAGCCGGCGTCGGCTCGCCGCACCTGCGCACGGGCGGCCTGGGTGACGCCCTCGGAGCCGGAGCGCTCGAGGTGGTCGAGCATCGTCACGGCGTCCTCGTCGAGCTCCTCGACGAGCCCGGCCACCACGTCGACCTGGCGCAGCAGGTCCGCGAGGTCGCGCAGGTCGGTGGCCAGGTCGCCGCTCGAGCGGCGACCGAGGTCGCTGAGCAGGGTGGCGACCCGCTCCGGGCCACCGGAGCCGAGCAGCTGGTCGACGGGCGGACCCAGGCCGCTCACCTGGGTGCCGAGGGTCTCGCCGAGCGCACTGACCGCGCGGAGGTCGTCGTCCTCGCCCCACAGCAGCACCAGGTCGCGCAGCCGTACGACGGCCGCCTCGGTGGCGGCGGCGTCGGCGTGGACGACCTCGACGAGCGCGGCGCGCGAGGCCCGGGCGCCGAGCGCGACGGCGGCGTCGAGCACGATCAGCTGGAGCCGGTCCAGGGTGTCCAGCGCGCGCAGCACCGAGGCGCGGGTGCTGGCCCGCGAGGCCAGCTGGGAGGAGTCGTGGGGGGCCGGGTTGGCGAGGTCGGGCCGGGCCACCAGCAGCGCCGTCAACCGCTCGTCCGACCAGCCGCGGAGCTGGTCGGCGAGGGTGCGGGGGGCGGCCGAGGTCATCCGCACCACGATACCGGCGGGGGCGAGCGGCGCGGCCCGGCCGGAGCGGAACGCTGTCGGTGGGCGCACCTACGCTGGTGCGGTGAGCGCCCCCCTCGTCGTCGGTTTCGACCTGGACATGACCCTGATCGACACCCGCCCGGGGTTCGCGGCCTGCCTGCGGGCGCTGGAGACGCGCACCGGTCTGCGTCTTCCCGTCGACGACCTCGTCGAGCAGCTCGGGCCCCCGCTGGACCTCATGCTCGCCCCGCACGTGCCCGGGGCCACCGCCGAGACGCTGGCCGGGCTGGTCGACGAGTTCCGGGCGCTCTACCCGACGATCGCGGTCGCGCCGACCCCGGCGTTCGCCGGCGCGCACGAGTCGTTGGCCGCCGTACGCCGTCACGGGGGGCGGATCCTGGTGGTCACCGGCAAGTTCACGCCCAACGCGCGGCTGCACGTCGAGGCTCTCGGCCTGGACGTCGACGAGGTCGTGGGTGAGGTGTGGGGGCCCGGCAAGGGGCCGGCACTGGCCGAGCACGGTGCCGCGCTGTTCGTCGGCGACCACGTGCACGACATCGAGGGTGCCCACGCGGCCGGGGTGCTGGGCGTGGGCGTGACCACCGGCGGCTGCTCGGCGGCGGAGCTGCAGGGGGCGGGCGCCCACGTGGTGCTGCCCGCGCTGAGCGACTTCCCGGACTGGTTGGCGACCCACCTGGCCGCCTGAGCGACGGCGCTGCCGGGGACCTCGACGCCCGTTGCGGAGGTCCGCGTAGGCTCAGGCAGCAAGACAGACGCAGCAGACAGGTGCCCGGGGAGATCCCGGACGACGACGCGGGAGGTCCCTGTGCCCACGGGCAAGGTGAAGTGGTACGACGTGGAGAAGGGCTTCGGCTTCATCTCCTCCGACGAGGGCGGCGACGTCTTCGTGCCCTCCTCGGCGCTGCCCGACGGCGTGCCCAGCCTCAAGCCCGGCACCCGGGTCGACTTCGGCATCGCGCAGGGCCGCAAGGGCGACCAGGCGCTGCAGGTCCGGGTCGTCGAGTCCCAGAAGTCGGTGGCCAAGGCCATGCGCCGCAAGCCCGCGGACATGGTGACGATCGTCGAGGACCTCTACCGGCTGCTCGAGGGCATCGAGCGCGGCTACCGCGCCGGGCGCCACCCCGACCCCAAGACCGCGGCCCCGACCGCCAAGCTCCTCCGAGCGCTGGCCGACGAGCTCGAGTCCTGACGAGACGCGGCTCAGCGCCGCGACAGGCCGTCCTGGGCGACGTCCTGCCCGGCTGACGGCTCGCGCAGCGAGGTCAGGACCCAGGCCAGGATCCCCACGAGGATCACCGCGAGGACGCCGAGGCCGAGTCGCGGGACCAGCGGCATCGCGATGCCGAGGAACCCACCGACCACCCACGACAGCTGCAGCAGCGTCTCCGAGCGCGCGAACGCGCTCGACCGGGTCCGCTCGGGCACCTGGGTCTGGATCAGCGAGTCCAGGGACAGCTTGCCCAGGGCCTGGCTGAGCCCGGCGACGAGCCCGAGCAGCATCACCGCCGGCAGGCTGTAGAGCACGGCCGCGACCACGGCGGCCACGGTGTCGGCGACCAGCACCAGCACCACGACGTACGCCGGCTTCACCTCGCGCAGCAGCGACCCCAGCCCGATGCCGGCGGCGTTGCCGACCCCGGCCGCGCCGATGACCAGGCCGAGCAGGATCTCGGGGCGGTCCTCCCACCCGGGCAGCGGGTTCTCCCGCAGCAGGAACGCCATGAAGAGCGTCAGGAACCCCGACACCAGTCGCAGGCCGGCGTTGCAGCGCAGTGCGCGGACCACGAGCGGGTGCACCTTGGCCCGGGTACGCCGACCGCGCAGCTTGGCGCGCTCCTCGCCGGCGGCGTCGTCGACCCTCGAGGGCAGCAGGATGGCCAGGACGGTGGCGGCGACGAACACCGCGAACGCGTAGCGCAGCGACCACTGCGGGCCGGCCAGCGAGGCGAGCACGGCGAGCGGGGCCGACACCGCGGCCCCGGCCATGCCGGCCAAGGAGATCCGGGAGTTGGCCTTCACCAGGCCCAGGCCGGGCGGACTGAGACGAGGCACGGCCGCGGCGCGGGTGACGCCGTACGCCTTGGACGCGACGAGCACCCCGAGCGCGGCCGGGAAGAGGCCGAGGGAGCTGCCGGTGACCTCGGTCGCGAGCACCCAGCACAGGAAGGCCCGGATCGCCATCGTGCTGCCGAGCGCCCAGCGCCGACCGTGGCTGAAGCGGTCCAGCACCGGGCCGATCAGCGGCGCGACGATCGCGAACGGCAGCATCGTGAGCCCGAGGAAGAGCGCGACCTGGCCGCGCGCCTCGTTGGTGGGGACCTGGAAGAACAGGGTGCCGGCGAGGCTGATCGCGACGGCCGCGTCGCCGGCCGCGTTGAAGGCGTGCAGCTCGATCAGCCGGGACAGCCCGCTCTCGCCCGCCCCCTCCGCGTGGCTGGCGCGGCGCGCCTGGCGGTAGACGTAGCCCGCCGCGCGCGCCCCTCCCGACCCGGTACGCCGGATCCCGCGCCCGGTCGCCACCCCGGCACGGCGGGCTCCGCCGAGACGTCGCCGCCCGGTCCCGTCCACCGTCGGCTCGCCCGGGGGCACCGGGTCGGTGTCGTCCCGGGTGTCCGGACCGGCCTCAGGACCGGCCTCGGGACCGGCCTCGCGATCGGGCACGGGTCGCTGCGGCGGCTGGTCGTCGGCCGCAGGATCCCCGTGCATGGGGACATCTTGCCTGCCCACCCACCGCCGATCGTCTCGGCCCCGCCGACCGGGGCGACACGCGGCGCCGGGTTTGACACAATCCCCGGGTGACCAAAGCCAGCAAGCCGGCCAAGCTCGACAAGGTGGGCGCCGCCGCCGTGGACGAGGCGCGCCAGGCGCTGCTCGAGCTCGTCCCCGCCGGCGACGTCGGCGAGCACCTCGGCGTCGACGCCGAGGGCAAGAAGGTGGTGACCCACCGCTTCGCGTGCACCCAGACCGGCTACCGGGGCTGGAGCTGGTCGGTCACGGTCGCCCGCGCGCCGAAGCAGAAGACCGTGACGATCGACGAGATCGTGCTCCTGCCTGACGAGCACGCCGTGCTGGCCCCCGAGTGGGTGCCCTACAAGGAGCGGATCCGCCCCGGCGACCTCAGCCCCGGCGACCTCCTGCCCACCGAGGACGACGACGACCGCCTCGTGCCGTCCTTCACCGGCGCCGACGAGCTGCCGGACCCGCGTGAGGCCAAGCGCGTCGCCGAGGAGCTCGGTCTGGGCCGCCCGCGCGTGCTGTCGGTCGAGGGCCGCGAGGCTGCCGCGCAGCGCTGGTACGACGGCGACCACGGCCCTGAGGCTCCGCTGGCCCAGGCCGCCCCGGCCCCGTGCGTGACCTGCGGGTTCCTGGTCAAGCTGGCGGGCCCGTTGGGCCAGGCCTTCGGCGTCTGCGCCAACGCCTTCGCCAACGACGACGGCAAGGTCGTCTCGCTCGACCACGGCTGCGGCGCCCACTCCGAGGCCCAGCTGAGCAAGAAGCAGCTGCCCCGGCCGCTCCCCGAGCCGGCGCTCGACGCGATCCGGCGCGAGGACCTCGAGCTGTTCTGACGGTGGCGGCGTACGTCGTACCCCTCCTCGCGAGGGTTGTGGACGCCTCGCCAGGGTCGTGAGCCTTGGTCGGCGTCCATAACCCCGCGTTACATGCCGGGGGGTGGATGGCGGCGGGCAGGATGGCGCCATGCCTCTCGACCCCCAGATCGCCGGTCTCCTGCAGTTCATCGCCGACGCCGGCTACCCGCCGATGCACGAGGGCGACCCCGCGACCGCGCGGAGGGGCTTTCGCGCCTTGACGGTCGACATGGTCTCGCCCGAGCAGGTGATCGCGGTCGGCGACGTGCGCGACCTCGAGGTGCCGGGTGGGGACGGTCCGCGCGCGGCTCGGCTCTACCGCCCCGAGGGTGACGGCCCCTGGCCGACCACGGTCTTCCTGCACGGCGGCGGGTTCGTCATCGGCGACCTGGACACCCACGACCAGACCTGCCGGCGCCTGTGCCGCGACGCCGACACGGTGGTGCTCTCGGTGGACTACCGGTTGGCGCCGGAGCACCCGTTCCCCGCCGGCCTGGAGGACGCCCTCGCGGCCACCCGGTGGGCGCTCGAGCACACCGACGAGCTCGGCGGCACCGACCGGTTGGGAATCGGTGGCGACAGCGCGGGCGGCAACCTCGCGGCCGTCGTCGCCCAGCACGTCCCGGGGGTCGCGGCGCAGCTGCTCTACTACCCGGCCACCGACGCCTTCACCGACCGGCCGTCACGGCAGGAGAACGCCGAGGGCTACTTCCTCGAGCTGGCGACGATGGAGTGGTTCTTCGCCCACTACGTCGGCGACGGCGCCGGCGAGATCGCGCCCGACGACCCCCGGGTCTCGCCGATCCTGGGCGAGGACCTGACCGGGCAGCCGCCCGCCGTGGTCGCCACCGCCGGCTTCGACCCGCTGCGCGACGAGGGCGAGGCGTACGCCGACAAGCTCGCCGAGGCCGGCGTCCGGGTCGAGAAGATCCGCTTCGACGAGCTGATCCACGGCTTCGTCGACATGACGCTGATGAGCCCGGCCGCCGACGCCGCGGTGGGCGAGGTGACCGCGGCCTACCGGTCGCTGCTGCACGGCTGACGTGGGCCGCGAGGCGCCGCACTAGGGTGGAGCGACCCACCGACCCCGACCCAGGAGCGTGCCCGTGACGGCCCAGCCGACCAGCCAGCCGGACCAGCCGAGTGACCAGCCGGACGCGTCGACACGTCTGGGTGAGATGACCGTCGCCGTCCTCGGCGGCACCGGGCCCCAGGGACGTGGACTGGCCCGGCGCTTCGCCGGCTCCGGCCTGCGCGTGGTCATCGGCAGCCGGAGCGCGGAGCGGGCACAGGGCATCGCCGCCGAGATCGCGGAGTCCGGCCCCGTCGAGGGGTCGCTGACCGGAGCCGACAACGCCGGCGCCGCGCGCGACGGCGACATCGTGGTGGTGGCCGTGCCGTGGGACGGGCACAAGGAGCTGCTGGCCTCCCTGGCCACCGAGCTGTCCGGCAAGATCGTCGTCGACTGCGTGAACCCGCTCGGCTTCGACAAGCAGGGCGCCTACGCGCTCGCGGTCGAGGAGGGCTCGGCGGCCCAGCAGGCGCAGGCCGTGCTCCCCGAGAGCACCGTCGTCGGCGCGTTCCACAACGTCAGCGCCGTGCTGCTCGAGGACCCCGAGGTCGCCTCGGTCGACACCGACGTGCTGGTGCTGGGCGACAAGCGCGAGGCGACCGACCTGGTGCAGGCGCTGGCCGACCGCATCCCCGGCGTGCGCGGGCGTCTTCGGCGGCCGGCTCCGCAACGCCCACCAGGTCGAGGCGCTCACGGCCAACCTGATCTCGGTCAACCGTCGCTACAAGGCGCACTCCGGTCTCCGGGTGACGGACCTGTGACCTACCCCGCGATGCCGGCCGCCTCCGCGAAGGCCGTCGACCTGCACGACCGTCTGCACACCTTCATCCAGGACCACGTGATCCCCGGCGAGGCGGCGTACCGCGCCTATCGCGCCGAGCGCGACCACGACGACCACAGCGTGCCCCCGGTGGTCGAGGAGCTCAAGGCCACGGCCAAGGAGCAGGGACTGTGGAACCTCTTCCTGCCGGCCGAGTCCGGGCTGACCCAGCTGGAGTACGCCACCCTCGCGGAGCTCACGCGGCTGGAGCCTCGAGCTCGCGCCGGAGGCCACCAACTGCGCGGCCCCCGACACCGGCAACATGGAGCTGCTGCACCTGCTGGGCACGCCCGAGCAGCAGGAGCGCTGGCTGCACCCCCTGCTCGCGGGCGAGATCCGGTCGGCCTTCGCCATGACCGAGCCGGCTGTCGCGTCCTCCGACGCGACGAACATCGAGACCCGCATCGTGCGCGACGGCGACGAGTACGTCATCAACGGACGCAAGTGGTGGATCTCCGGCGCTGCCGATCCGCGCTGCAAGGTCTTCGTGGTCATGGGCAAGACCGACCCCGACGCCGAGACCCACCGCCAGCAGTCGATGGTGATCGTGCCGGCCGACACCCCCGGCGTCGAGATCGTCCGGTCGTTGCCGGTCTTCGGCCACCAGCACCAGCCCGGTCACTGCGAGATCGTCTTCGACGACGTGCGCGTGCCGGTGGCGAACGTCCTCGGCGAGGAGGGCGGCGGGTTCGCGGCCGCCCAGGCCCGCCTCGGCCCGGGCCGGATCCACCACGTGATGCGCGCGCTCGGGGCGGGGGAGCGGGCGCTGGCCCTCATGGTCGCTCGCTCGACGTCGCGCACCGCCTTCGGCAAGGAGCTGGCTCGCCAGGGGGTCGTCCAGGCCAAGATCGCCGAGGCCCGGGTCGCGCTCGACGCCGGTCGCGCCCTGTGCCACCGGGCGGCGGCCGTCATCGACGCCGAGGGCAACAAGGCCGCGCGCCACCTCGTCGCGGAGGTCAAGGTCTTCGTCCCGCGGGCGGTGCTGCAGATCATCGACGACGCCATCCAGGTCCACGGCGGCGCCGGCATGTCCGACGACACCCCGCTCGCCGAGATGTACGGCTGGCACCGGGCCATGCGCCTCTTCGACGGCCCCGACGACGTCCACCTCATGACGCTGGCCCGCTCCGAGCTCCGCAAGGATCCGCTCTTCCGGTTCTGAGCAGCCAGACCAGGACGGCGGGCTGGGTCCTGACGTCGGTACCGACGTCAGGACGGCGGATCCGTCAGGGGAAGGGAGACCCGGTCCGCAGGTGCTCGAAGATCAGGTGCGTCTCGGTCATGGCGACGTCGCGGTTGGCGGACAGGTTGGCCACGACGAACTCGCGCAGCGCGTCGGGGGAGGCCGCAGCCACGTGCACCTGGAAGTCGTCGGCGCCGGCGAGGAAGAAGACGTTCAGCACCCCCGGCAGCGAGGACAGCCAGCCGCCGAACTCGCCGATCCGGGCCCGGGCGTTGCCCTGCAGGCGTACGACGACGATCGCCTGGAGCGGCAGCCCCAGGGCCTCGGGCGACAGCTCGGCGTGGAACCCGCGGATGACGCCGGTCTCCTGCAGGCGGCGCACCCGCATCAGGCACGTCGAGGGGGCGATGCCCACGGTCTGGGCCAGCACCGAGTTCGGAGTGCGCGCGTTGGCGGCCAGCATCGCCAGCAGCTGGCGGTCGACGTCGTCCAGCTCCGGACCGCGGCCGTTCGTCGACGGTCGAATGTTGTTCACCTCACACCCCCCTCATGCACCTGAAGGCGAATGATCGTCGGTTTGGAACGTTCCGCACGAATAGTCAACACGATCCGGCCTCGTCAGCGGAAGAGTCGGGAGAATGGAGCGTCCCCCAGCGGCAGGAGAGAGCATGAAGGTCGGCGTCCCGAAGGAAGTCAAGAACCACGAGTACCGGGTGGCGATCACCCCCATCGGCGTCCACGAGCTGACCCAGCACGGCCACGACGTCTACGTCGAGAAGGGCGCGGGCGCCGGCTCGCAGATCCCCGACGAGGAGTACGCCGCGTCCGGCGCCACCCTGCTCGACACCGCCGACGACGTCTGGGGCACCGCGGACATGGTGCTGAAGGTCAAGGAGCCCGTGGCCGAGGAGTACGACCGGATGCGCGAGGGCCAGACCCTCTTCACCTACCTGCACCTGGCCGCCGACCAGCCGCTGACCCAGGAGCTCGTCGACCGCAAGGTCACCGCGATCGCCTACGAGACCGTGCAGCTGCCGTCGGGCGGCCTGCCGCTGCTGTACCCGATGTCGGAGGTCGCCGGCTGCCTGGCGCCCCAGGTCGGCGCCCACTCGCTGATGAAGGCCGAAGGTGGCCGCGGCGTGCTGATGGGTGGCGTCGGCGGCGTGGCCAACGCCAAGGTCGTCATCATCGGCGCCGGCGTCTCGGGCCAGAACGCCGCCAACATCGCGCTCGGCATGGGTGCCGACGTCACGCTCCTCGACACCGACCTGGACAAGCTCCGGATGTCGTTCTGGCGCTACAACAACCGCGTCCACGGGCTGGCGTCGTCCAAGCTCGCCATCGAGCAGCAGGTCACCGAGGCCGACATGGTCATCGGTGCGGTGCTCATCCCGGGCGCCAAGGCGCCGAAGCTGGTCAGCAACGAGCTGGTCTCGCGCATGAAGCCGGGCTCGGTGCTGGTCGACATCGCCGTCGACCAGGGCGGCTGCTTCGAGGACACCCGCGCCACCACGCACGCCGACCCGACGTACACGGTGCACAGCTCGGTCTTCTACTGCGTGGCCAACATGCCGGGCGCGGTGCCGAACACCTCGACCTACGCCCTGACCAACGCCACGCTGCCCTACACCGTGGCGCTGGCCGACAAGGGCTGGCAGCAGGCGCTGCGCGACGACAAGGCGCTCTCGCTCGGCCTCAACACCCACGCCGGCAACCTGACCAACGCCCCGGTGGCCGAGGCCCACGGCATGGAGGCCGTGACGCTGGAGTCGGTGCTGGCCTGACCGATGACCCAGGCGCTGCCCTCACCCTCAGGGGTGGGTCAGTAGCCTCAGCCTCGTGAACGAGCCGGTGCCGCAGGTGCAGCGCCACGTGCAGCAGCGCGTGGACGCCTGGGTCGCCCGCCGCACGCACACCTGGAGCGACTGGCCGCTCCAGGAGCTGGTCGCCGCCAAGTCCGCCCTCGGTGCCACCGTCAGCCTCGTCGTCCCGGCCCGCAACGAGGCCGCGACCGTCGGGGTCGTGGTGGCCAAGGTGCGCGAGGCGCTCATGGGCACCACGGCGCTGCTCGACGAGATCGTCGTCATCGACAGCGACTCCGACGACGCCACCTACGACGTCGCCACGGACGCGGGGGCGGTGGTGCACCGGGCCACGGAGATCCGGCCCGACCTCGGCGTCGCCCGCGGCAAGGGCGAGGCGATGTGGAAGTCGCTGTTCGTCACCACCGGTGATCTCGTCGTCTTCATGGACGCCGACCTCACCGAGTGGGACACCCACTTCGTGCCGGGCCTGCTCGGGCCGTTGCTGCACGACCCCGGGGTGGCCCTCGTCAAGGGGTTCTACCAGCGCCCCTTTCGCGAAGGCGAGAAGCCGGCGTCGTTCGAGGGCGGTCGCGTGACCGAGCTGGTCGCCCGCCCGCTGCTGGCGCTCGAGGCGCCTGAGCTGACCGGTCTCGTGCAGCCGCTGGCAGGGGAGTGGGCCGTCCGCCGGGACGTGTTCGCCGGGCTCTGCGTGCCGAGCGGTTACGGCGTCGAGATCGCCGCCCTGCTCGACGTGCACCGCACGCGGGGCCTCGACGCCCTCGCCCAGGTCGACCTCGGACGCCGCGCCCACACCCACCAGCCGCTGCGAGACCTCGCGGCAATGGCGGCGCAGATCCAGGCCGCGGTCGCCGTGCGCTCCGGGCGCGGACCCGGCCTCGCCACCGGCCGTCTCGACCAGGAGCTCGTCATCCGCCAGCCGGCGGCGGGCAGCGCGGACGCCCGCCGCGTCCACGTGCCCGTCGGCGAACGCCCTCCGGCCGCTCCGCTGCTGGGCGTGCAGGAGCCCCGATGACCGGCGGTGAGCTGCGGCTGGGTCGCCACATCTTCCCCGCGGACGCGACCCTGATGATGGCGATCGTCAACCGCACGCCCGACTCGTTCTACGACCAGGGCGCGACCTGGTCCGAGGACAAGGCCTTCG
Source organism: uncultured Actinomycetota bacterium (assembly GCA_963721555.1). GTDB lineage: Bacteria > Actinomycetota > Actinomycetes > Propionibacteriales > Nocardioidaceae > Marmoricola_A. The sequence goes on from CAVRJU010000012.1 coordinate 274,667, forward strand.
ACCGCGTCGCGCAGGTCGTGGACGAGGGCGCCGAGATCGTCGACGTCGGCGGCATCAAGGCGGCCCCCGGGGTCGAGATCGACACGACCGAGGAACGCCGCCGGGTGGTCGCCTTCGTGGCCCGCGTCCGCTCGGCGTACCCCGCCCTGGTCATCAGCGTCGACACCTGGCGCGCCGAGGTCGGCCGCGCCGTCTGCCAGGAGGGCGCAGACGTCCTCAACGACGCCTGGGGCGGCGCCGACCCGGCACTGGTCGACGTGGCCGCCGAGTTCGGCGCCGGCCTGGTCTGCACCCACACCGGCGGGGTCGAACCGCGCACGCGCCCGTTCCGCATCGAGTACGCCGACGTGGTCGCCTCTGCGATCGCCGACACCACGGCGTACGCCGAGCGCGCGCTGGCCGCCGGGGTGCCGAAGGAGGGGATCGTGATCGACCCGGCCCACGACTTCGGCAAGAACACGCTGCACTCCCTCGAGGTCACCCGACGTCTCGGCGAGATGGTGGACACCGGCTGGCCCGTGCTGGTGAGCCTGTCGAACAAGGACTTCGTGGGCGAGGCCCTCGACCTGCCCGTGGGGGAGCGGCTCACCGGGACGCTCGCGGCGACCGCCGTCTGCGCCCTCGCCGGGGCCCGGATCTACCGCGTGCACCAGGTGGTCGAGACCCGCCAGGTCGTCGACATGGTCAACACGATCGCCGGGCGGCGCGCGCCGCAGCGCCTGGTCCGGGGGCTGGCGTGATGCGGGCGTCCACCGCGCTGAGGAGCGTCGCGGTCGTGCCGTCGGCGCTCGCTCTGCTGCCGGGGCTCGCCGGGTCCGAGGACCCGTTGGGCGAGGTGCGGGCGGCCTCCGCGGCCGCGGCCGCCTGGCTGGCGCAGCGTCACCCTGGCGACGTCTCGGTGCTGGCCGCTCCGCAGCGACCCGACAACGTCGCCCGTGGCGTCCCCGAGTCGCCAGGGCTGCGCGTCGGCCGAGGCCTGCTGGCTCCGCACGGCGAGGGGGTCGCGGGCGGGCTCGAGCCGGGCGCGGCGACGGTCACGGGCGGGCTGCTGGTCGTCGCCAACGGCTCTGCCGCGCGCTCGGAGAAGGCGCCCGGTCACCTCGACGAGCGGGCCTTCGCCTTCGACGACCTGATCGCCGCAGCGTTGCGCGACGGCCGACCGTCGCGGCTGAGTGCCCTCGATCCCGCCCTGGCCGAGGAGCTGTGGTGCTTCGACGCCCCGGTCTGGTGCCGGCTCGGGCAGCTGGACCCGACGCCCACCGGCTCGGTGGACCTCGACTACGACGACGACCCGTTCGGGGTCCGCTACTGGGTGACGAGGTGGACGTGCGCGTCCTGATCGACGAGACCGGCGACCGGGCCGGGCGCAGCGACCTCTCCGACGAGGACCTGGCCGGGCTCTACCGCCCGACCACGACACCGTGGTGGCGCATCAACATGGTCAGCACGGTCGACGGCTCCGCGACCGGGGAGAGCGGGCGCAGCGGCTCGATCAACAACGGCGCCGACAAGCGGGTCTTCGACACGCTGCGGGGTCTGGCCGACGCGATCGTGGTCGGCGCCGGGACGGCCCGCGTCGAGGGCTACCGTCCCGCCGACGTGCCGATCGTGCTGGTCAGCCGCCGTGGCCACGTGCCCGAGTCCCTGCGCGACGCACCACGCGGCTCGGTGCTGCTGGCGACCACCGCCGGCGCCGACGGGCTGAGCGCCAGCCGCGCCGCCCTGGGCGGCGACAACGTCGTCGTCACCGGCGACGAGGTGGACCTGGCCTCACTGCGGCGCGACCTCGCCGACCGTGGCCTCACCTCGGTGCTCTCCGAGGGCGGCCCGAGCCTCTTCGCCGACCTGGTGGCCGCCGGGGTGCTCGACGAGGTCTGCCTCACCGTGGTCCCCCAGCTGGTCGGCGGCGACCACCCGCGCATCGGCACCGGCGCCGACCTCGGCAGCGAGCTGCATCTGACGATGCTGCTCGAGCAGGACGGCACGCTGCTGGGGCGCTGGCAGCTCGCCGACCCCGCCGACGCGTGAGCCGGCGCGACCCGGCGCTCAGCTGCCGCTGGCGTCGCGCAGCTTCTCCAGCAGGGGCCCGGCGGCCTCGTCCAGGAACCGCTCCTGGGTGTCGCCGCCGATCTGCACCAGGGCCACGTCGGTGAAGCCCGACTCCCAGAACGAGCTGACGGCGTCGACGATGGCGTCGAGGTCAGGCCCACACGGGATGTTGTCGGCGACGTCCTCGGGGCGCACGAACTGGGTCGCCCCGGCGAAGCCGGCGGTGGTGGGCAGGTCGGCGTTGACCGACCAGCCGCCGGCGAACCAGCGGAACTGCTCGTGGGCGCGCGCGATCGCGGTGTCCTCGTCGGGGTCCCAGCAGATCGGGATCTGGCCGATGGCCCGCGCCGAGCCGGGGATGCGGGGCGCGCCCTTGGTCCGGTTCCAGCGCGAGACCACGTCGGGGTCGGGCTCGGTGGTGATGAGGTGGTCCGACATCGGCGCCAGCAGCTCGATCGACGAGGGACCGCTGACCGCGACGCCGATCTCCACCGGCTCGGCGGGCAGGTCCCAGATCCGGGCGGAGTCGACCTGGAAGTGGTCGCCCTGGAGGTCGACCAGCTCGCCGGTGTGCAGCTCGCGGATGATCTCGATCGCCTCGGCCAGCATCTCCTGACGGTTGGTGACCGTCGGCCACCCCTTGCCCACGACGTGCTCGTTGAGGTTCTCCCCGCTCCCGAGGCCCAGCACGAAGCGGCCCTCGGACAGGATGCCCATCGTCGCGGCCTTCTGCGCGACCACGGCGGGGTGGTAGCGCATCGTCGGGCAGGTCACGTAGGTCATGAGGTCGACCCGCTCGGTGACCTGGGCGACCGCGCCCAGCACCGACCAGGCGTACGGCGCGTGGCCCTGCGCCGACAGCCACGGGAAGTAGTGGTCGCTCATCACCTCGAAGTCGAAGCCGGTCCGCTCCGCCTGCGCGGCGTCGCGCACGAGACCCCGGGGGTCACGCTGCTCGGTCATGAGGGTGTAGCCGAAGCGCGTCATCACGGTCCTTCGAGTGTTGCCGGTGGGTGGCCGCCCCCACCGTGCCCATCCGGGCCCGGTCCAACCAGGGCGTCAGGCGCCCGCGTTGCCCTGCAGCGGCCGCATCAGGCCCTCCCAGTCGACGTCGGCGTAGCCGGACAGGTCGTCGAGGACCTGCGCGGCGCCGGCCTCGGTCAGCTCGTCCACCCCGAACCCGCCGGTGCGGACGGTGAGGCAGCGCAGGCCGGCCCGGGCGGCGGACTCCACGTCGTAGGGGGTGTCGCCGACCATGACGGCGCGGTCGATCTGGAAGCCGTCGAGGGCGTGCAGCTGATCGAGGGTGGCGTTCAGCAGGTCGGACTCCGGCTTGGACTCGTCGGCGTCCTCGGAGGTGGTCAGGATCGACACGTGCTCGCCGACGCCGAGGGTGCTCACCGCGTTCTCGGAGAAGTGCTTCTTGCCGGAGGAGGCGAGCGCGACGACGTACCCGGCCTCGACGAGGTGCTCGATCATCGCGGCGGCGCCGGGCAGCGCGGGGACCTCGGACTCGACCTCGGCGTACTTCTTCTCCCACGCCTCGCGGAGAGCGTCGCCGTGCCGTTCCTCGACGTCCTCGCCGGCGACCTCGGTGACGAGCTTGTCACCGCCCATCCCGATGGTGCGGTGCAGGCGCCAGAGCGCCGGAGCGTGGTCGGCGCCGACGACCTCGTGGAAGGCGCGGAACCAGGCCAGGCCGTGGTGGTAGGTGGAGTCGACGAGGGTGCCGTCGATGTCGAGGAGGACGGCGGCGCGGGCGCCGGAGGGGGAGTCGCTCATCGCTCGACCGTAGCGGTCCCCGGAGCCCGCCGACTCCTCCGAGGGGGTGGGGCCCACCTGTCAGGATGGCGGGCATGGTCTCGACACGGGTGGACGTCGTGGTGGTGGGAGCGGGGCTGGCCGGGCTGCGCTGTGCTCGCGAGCTGAGCCGGTCCGGGCTCACGGTGAGCGTGCTCGAGGCCTCCGACGGTGTGGGCGGCCGGGTGCGGACCGACCGCCACGAGGGCTTCCTGCTGGACCGGGGCTTCCAGGTGCTCAACGACGCCTACCCCGAGGTACGCCGAGCCCTCCGCGTGGGCGACCTGGACCTGCAGCGTCTCGACGACGCCATCACGGTGCGCGCCGACGGCCGCCTCCAGACGGTCGCCAACCCGCTGGCCCGCCCGTCGGAGACCCTGACGACGGCCCGGACCGGCCTCGCCCCGCTGGGGCAGAAGCTGCGGCTGGCGGCGTACGCCGGCGCGGCCGCGACCCTCCCGGCGAGCAGGCTGCGAGCGCGTCCCGACGTGCCGGCCGTCGAGGCGTGGAGGCAGGCCGGCTTCGACCGGGCCACGATCGACCGCGTGTTCCTGCCGTTCTTCGGCGGCGTCGTCCTCGACGACTCGTTCACGACCTCGCGCCGCTTCCTCGACCTGATGATGCGCATGTTCGCCCGCGGCCGCTCCACCCTGCCGGCCGGGGGGATGGGCGCGATGCCCCAGCAGCTCGCCGACGACCTGCCCGCCGGCACGGTCCGGCTGGAGACTCCCGTGAGCGAGGTGCACCCCGACGGCGTCGTGACCGCGGACGGCGACGTCGCGGCCGCAGCCGTGGTGGTCGCGGCCGACCCCTGGACCGCGCACCGGCTGCTGCCCGCGCTCGGCGTCGCCCCCCAGGCTCGCGGCGTCTCCACGGTCTGGCACGCCGCCCCGTCGCGCGCCGGCCAGCGGGGCCGGCTGGTCGTCGACGCCGACGGCAGCGTGGTGGCGAACTCGACCATGGTCTCCGCGTCCGCGCCCACCTACGCCCCGCCCGGCCGGACGCTCGTGGGCACCTCCGTGCTGCACGTGCGCGCCGGGCAGGTGCCCGACGACGCCGAGCTGCTGCCGCTGCTCTCCGAGCTGCACGAGGAGGACGCCGCGGGGTGGGAGCGGCTGCACGTGCACGACGTGCCCGAGGCGCTGCCCTTCATGGGAGCGCCGCACTCGTTCCGCCGCTCGGTGCGGGTGCGCAGCGGCGCGGGCACGGTCTACGTGGGCGGCGACCACCGCGACACCAGCTCCATCCAGGGCGCGCTGGTCTCGGGGCGCCGCACCGCCGAGGCGGTGCTCACCGACCGGGGCTGAGGGGTCGTGCGAGACCTCAGCGGCTCGCGGCGGCGTCGCGGGCGATCGCGCGGGCTCGGCGCAGGCAGTAGCCGATGCCGAACAGCCCCAGCCCGAAGCCGGCTGCGCACGTCCACAGCCACCACTCGCGGTCGGTGTCCTGCAGCCAGCCGTAGGACGGCACCAGCCCCAGCCCGGCTCCGAGGAACATGAGGGCGCCGAAGGCGACGGTCCGCACGCCGGTGACGTCGAGCGGCTCGACGTCGGCGACCAGGTAGGTGCGGTTGCCGATCTCGTGGACCTCGAGCACCGGCGGGCCGCTCTCGGGGCCGGCGTCGGGCGGGGGGGAGTCCACGGGTCAGAACTTAGCCCAGCGGTGACGGCGCCGACACATCGCTCTGGCAGCATGTGCGGCGGCGCGGGCCAGACCGTGCCCGACAACCCGACCCGTCCCGACCCGTCACCGCCTCAGGGGGCTCCTCCGGTGGACCAGTTCTTCAAGATCAGCGCGCGCGGATCCACCGTGGGCCAGGAGGTGCGCGGCGGCGTCGTCACCTTCTTCACGATGGCCTACATCATCGTGCTGAACCCGCTCATCATCGGCACCCAGACCGACGGCGCCGGGAGGTTCCTCGGCGGCGGTGACGCTCCGAACATCCCCCTGGTGGCGCTGGCCACGGCCGTCGTCGCCGGGCTCATGACGATCCTCATGGGCGTGGTGGCGCGCTACCCGCTGGCGCTGGCCACGGGGCTCGGGCTCAACGCCTTCGTCACCTTCTCCATCGCCAAGGCCTACACGTGGACCGAGGCCATGACGTTCGTCTTCCTGGAGGGCGTCATCATCCTGGTCCTGGTGCTCACCGGCTTCCGGGTGGCGGTCTTCAAGGCGGTGCCGACGTCGCTCAAGACCGCGATCAGCGTCGGGATCGGCTTGTTCATCGCCCTCATCGGCCTGGTCGACGCCGGCTTCGTGCGGCGTACGGCGGTGGGCCCGGTGCCCGTGGAGCTCGGCGTCGGCGGCGTCCTCGACGGCTGGCCGACCCTGGTCTTCGTCGTCGGCCTGGTGCTGGTCGTGGCACTGCACGTGCGGCAGGTCAAGGGCGCCATCCTCATCGCGATCGCGGCCACCACCGCGCTGGCCATCGCGATCGAGGGTGCGTTCGACATCGGCCCGTCGTTCGTCAGCCCCGAGGAGACCAATCCGACGGGTTGGCAGCTCAACGTGCCCTCGGTGCCCAGCGACGTGGCGAACGTGCCCGGCCTGTCGGACCTGAAGGACCTGTGGGGCCTGGCGATCTTCGACGACATCGGCGGCCTGGGTGAGGCTCTCGGGTCCTACGACGCCGCGGCCCTCATCGGGATCGCGCTGCTGATCTTCACCCTGCTGCTGGCCGACTTCTTCGACACCATGGGCACGATGACGGCCATCGGCGCCGAGGCGGGCCTGCTCGACGAGACCGGCACCCCGCCCCGCGCGCAGCAGATCCTGATCGTGGACTCGGTCGCCGCGGCTGCCGGTGGCGCCGCCGGCGTCTCCTCGAACACGTCGTACATCGAGTCGGCCACCGGTGTCGGCGAAGGCGCGCGGACCGGGCTGGCCTCGGTCGTGACCGGCGTGATGTTCCTGCTCGCCACGGTGTTCACCCCGCTCGTGGCGGTGATCCCCTACGAGGCGGCCACCCCCGCGCTGGTGCTGGTCGGCTTCCTGATGATGACCCAGGTCCGCCACATCGACTGGGACGACGTCGAGCTCGCGCTGCCCGCGTTCCTGACGATCGTGCTCATGCCCTTCACCTACAACATCACCGTCGGCATCGGAGCAGGCTTCGTCGCCTACGTCCTGATCAAGGTGGTGCGCGGCAAGGTGGGCCAGGTCCACCCGCTCATGTGGGTGGTCTCGGCCCTGTTCGTCGTCTACTTCGCCATCGAGCCGTTGCGGCAGGCCCTGGGCGTGAGCTGAGGGAGGAGCGCGCCCCCGCGCTCCTGCTCGTCCACCCAGGGCCTGCCACACCGTGTCAGCCGACCGCCTCCCCCGTCAGGACGTCCAGCAGCTGCAGCAGGTGATCGCTGCGCTGCTGGACCATCGTCGTCAGCTGACGGAGGACCTCGGGAGCAAGGTCCTCCAGTCCTTCGCTCATCTCGGCCGCGGCGGCCTTGATGACTGCTGCGGAGTTCCGCAGGTCATGGATGAGCTCTTCTTCTTGTTTCCCCATGGTGATACCCCTATCCCCACGAAGAGCATGACCGGCGGCCGACCGCTATATCCCGGTTTGAGGGCATATGTAACCGAACGGTCAGCGGTCTAGTCCGGCAGGGGGGTGCTCAGGCGGGCACCGCAGCCGTCCGAGCGGGACGCGCGGTGCGGGGGATTGCGTCGAGGGTCTTGTCCAGGTCGGTGCGCAACGTGGTCGCGGCGTCGATCACGTAGTTCTGCCGCACCCGCCACACCCCGGAGTCGCCCTGGCGGGGCAGGTGGGGCAGGGCCCGGGTGACGTAGCCCGAGGACAGGTCGAGCAGCGGCCGCTCCTCGAGCCCCTCCTCGCGCGGGGGCACGACGGCCCCCAGGCCACGGGCGTCGAGATGGCGCAGGACCTTGCACACCAGGCGCGACGACAGGTCCGCGCGCAGGGTCCACGACGCGTTGGTGTAGCCGACGCAGATCGCGAAGTTGGGCAGGCCGGTGATCATCGCGCCACGCCAGACGAACTGCTCGTTGAGCGCGACCGCCTCACCGTCCACGCTGGGCTGCACACCGCCGAAGAGCTGCATCTGCAGCCCGGTGGCGGTCACGACGACGTCGGCGGGCAGCTCGCGTCCCGACTCCAGGGTGATGCCGTCCGCGGTGAAGCCGGCGATCCGGTCGGTCACGATGGTCGCCTCGCCGCGCCGGATGGTCTTGAAGAGGTCGCCGCTGGGCACCAGGCACAGGCGCTGGTCCCACGGGTCGTACGGCGCGGTGAAGTCGGCCGGGTCGAAGCGCTCGGCGCCGACCCCCTTCTCCACTCCCTGGAGGAGCAGCTTCTTGGCCTGGGCCGGGAAGCGCTGGCAGAACTGGAACAGGGCCTGGGTGAGCAGCACGTTCTTGGACCGGATCAGTCGGTGGGCGAGCGGGGCGGGCAGCCGCTCGCGCATGCTGTTGGCCAGCTTGTCCACGCGCGGAGCGACCGCGATCCACGACGGGGTGCGCTGGAGCATCGTCACGTGCTCGGCCTCGCCGGCCATCGACGGCACGAGGGTGACGGCCGTGGCGCCGCTGCCGATCACCACGACGCGCTTGCCGGCGTACTCGAGGTCCTCGGGCCAGAACTGCGGGTGCACGACCTGGCCGCCGAAGTCGGCGATGCCCGGGATGGTGGCGGCGTAGGGCTCGGAGTAGTTGTAGTAGCCCGAGCAGGCGTAGAGGAACGAGCAGGTGAGCGTGCTGGTGCCCGGGCTCGCGGGGTCGGTCGACTCCACCGTGACGGTCCAGCGCTGGTCCTCCGTCGACCAGTCGGCGGCAGTCACGCGGCGCTGCAGGCGGATGTGGCGGTCGATGCCGTGCTTGGTCGCCGTGTGCTCGATGTAGCGACGGATCGCGGCGCCGTCGACGATCGACTCCTTCTCCTGCCACGGCTCGAACGGGTAGGCGAGGGTGAAGATGTCGGAGTCCGAGCGGATGCCGGGGTAGCGGAAGAGGTCCCACGTGCCGCCCAGCGCGTCGCGCGACTCCAGGATCGCGTAGGTCTTGTCGGGGCACTCGGTCTGCAAGCGGTAGCCGGCGCCCACGCCCGAGAGCCCGCCCCCGACCACCAGGACGTCGAGGTGCTCGGTGGAGGTGGCCGTCGCGGGGGTGGTGTCTGCGCTCATCGCGCCAGGATAGGGCGGCGGTCCGGGCGCGCGGGAGCGAACGTGCGCGGGGTCACGCGGTCGTCTTGAGGCGGGAATGCTTAGCGGGACTAATGAGTTATGCTATCGATATGCCACCCTCCGCAGAGAAGGTCGCCCGCACCGACGCCGGGCTCGCCTCCTCCCTCCGCTTCTCGGTGAACCGCCTGTCCCGTCGCATGCGCACCGAGGACCTCGACGACACCGGGGTGAGCGTCGGTGGGCTCTCGGTGCTCGCCCGGCTGTTCCGGGACGGGGAGAGCAGTGTCGGCCAGCTGGCCGCCGCGGAGCGTGTGCAGCCGCCGTCCATGACCCGCACGGTCTCGTGCCTCGAGGTCGAGGGGCTGGTCGAGCGGACGCCCCACCCGACCGACCGCCGTCAGGTGATCATCCGACTCTCCGAGGCCGGCGAGGCGGTGCTGGTGGCCGAGCGCCGACGACGCGACGCCTGGTTGATGCCCCGGCTGCGCGAGCTGACCGCCGACGAACGTGCCCTGCTGCGGCAGGCCGCCCCGATCCTGGAGAGACTGAGCAACAGTTGAGCCCCACCTTCCGTGCTCTCGCCCACCGCAACTACCGGCTGTACTGGTCCGGTGGCTTCGTGTCGAACATCGGCACGTGGATGCAGCGGGTGGCGCAGGACTGGCTGGTGCTGCTGCTGACGAACAACTCAGGCACGGCCCTGGGCATCACCACCGGGCTGCAGTTCCTGCCCATCCTGCTGCTCTCACCCTGGGCCGGCGCGGTCGCCGACCGGCTCCCCAAGCAGCGGCTGCTGCAGATCGCCCAGCTCATGATGGCCGCGCCTGCCCTCGCCCTCGGCCTGCTCGCGGTGACGGGGCTGGCCCAGCCGTGGCACGTCTACGTGATCGCGCTGCTCTTCGGCGTCGGGACCGCCTTCGAGGCCCCGGTCCGCCAGTCCTTCGTCTCCGAGCTGGTCAGCGCCGACGACCTGCCGAACGCGGTCGGGCTGAACTCGGTCTCCTTCAACCTGGGTCGCATCGTCGGACCCGCCGTGGCCGGGCTCACCATCGCGCTGTTCGGCTCCGGCGTGGAGGCCACCGGCGTCGTCATCCTGCTCAACGCCCTCAGCTACGGGCCGGTCTTCTTCGCCCTCGGGCGGCTGCGCGACCTGCCGCACGACCCCGACGCCGACCGCAGCCGACGGCCCGGCATGGTGCTCGACGGGATGCGCTACGTCCGCAGTCGCCCCGACCTGCTGCTGGTGCTGGCCGTGATGGGCTTCGTCGGCACCTTCGGGCTCAACTTCCAGCTCACGTCCGCGCTGATGGCCACCGAGGTCTACGACCAGGGGGCGGGGGAGTACGGCGTCCTCGGCTCGACGATGGCGCTCGGCTCCATCGTCGGGTCGCTGCTCGCCGCCCGCCGCACCAGCACCCGGCTGCGGCTGGTCGTCGGGGCGGCCCTGGCCTTCGGGGTGGCCGAGATCGTCATCGCGACCATGCCGACGTACCTCACCTTCGTCGCGCTGACGCCGCTCATCGGCATCACCGCGATGACCACGATCACCGCCGCCAACACCACCATGCAGCTGACGGTGCCCGCCGAGCTGCGCGGGCGCGTCATGGCGCTCTACCTCATGGTGTTCATGGGCGGCACCCCCCTCGGCTCGCCGATCGTCGGCTGGGTGGGGGAGACCTTCGGGGCCCGCTGGTCGCTGGCCGGTGGCGGTGCGATGTCGATCCTCGGCACCCTGGGCTCCGTCGCGGTCTTCTGGCACCTGAGCCGGCGCCGCGAGCGGCGTACGGCGGGCGCGACCACGGACGACGCACGCGCGCCGGACCCGCTCGAGGCGGATCCGGCGACCCAGCCGGTTCCGTAGACTCCTCGGGTGAACCCCCGCTACCGACGCATGGTGATCCCGGGCGCGCTGATCCTGCTCATCGTGATCGTCGTGGTCTCCTCGGTGACCCGTGGCTGAGACCTCCGACCCGGCCGACCCGGCCGACGGCTTCGCCGAGGTCGCGGCGCTGCTCGCCGACGACGCGCTGCTCGAGCGGGCCGTGGCGGCGGGCCGGCGCCGCAACGAGCAGAACCCGTGGCGCCGCCTGGAGATGAGGTACGTCGACCTGCAGGGCGGACGCCACCTCCAGGTCACCCGTCTCGACGCCACCCAGGCGTTCACCGAGAACCACCCGCTCGCGGCGGTGCCTGCGGTGGTGGCCGGCCTGGTCGCCGAGCCCTGGTCCAACTGGCACCTCTGGACCCCGACCGGCACCCTCCAGCTGCGCGTGACGAAGAAGGGCCGGACCCTGGTGCACCGCGAGCGCGTCGACCCCGCGACCGCGGTCGCGTCGCCGGGCCTCACCGAGGAGCCGCGCGCCCACGACCGGGCGAAGACCCGTCTGCTGCCCGAGGACGACCCGGTGCTCAGGGTGCTGGGGATCTCCGACGGCTCGGGCAGGGTCAAGCCCAGCCGACAGGCGAAGTACCGCCAGGTGGAGGAGTTCCTGCGCCGGCTCGACGCCGCGCTGTCCGACGCCTTCGACGCCGGGGCCCTGCCTCGGCCGACCGCGGAGGCACCGCTGACCGTCGTCGACCTGGGCTGCGGCAACGCCTACCTGACCTTCGCCGCCCACCGTTACCTCAGCGCCGTGCTCGAGCTGCCGGTGCGCCTGGTCGGGGTGGACGTCAAGGAGCAGTCGCTGCGTCGCAACACGGCGCTGGCCCACGAGCTCGCGGTGGCCGACGAGGTGTCCTTCGTCCAGGGGGCGATCGGCGACGTCGCGCTGCCCGCCACCACCGGCGAGGTCGGGGTGGTGCTGGCGCTGCACGCCTGCGACACCGCCACGGACGACGCCCTGGCGCAGGCGCTGTCCTGGCGGGCGCCGCTGGTGCTGGCGGCTCCCTGCTGCCACCACGACGTGGCCGCGCAGCTCCGCTCGGCGACGCGCGCGGGGTCGGTGCCGGCCACCTACGCCCCGCTGGTGCGCGACGGGATCCTGCGCGAGCGTTTCGCCGACACCCTCACCGACGCCGTGCGAGCGGCCGAGCTGCGCCAGCGCGGCTACCGCGTCGACGTCGTGGAGTTCGTCGAGAGCCGGCACACCCCCCGCAACACGATGATCCAGGCCGTGCGCACGGGAGCAGCGGCAGACACCGAGGCCGGCGCCGAGCTGGACCGGCTGCGTGCCGACTGGGCGCTCCGACCACGGCTGTCCGAGCTGCTGGCATGAGCTCGCGCCCGCTCACGCTGGCAGCGGCCGCGCTGGTGGCCGCGGCCCTGGCGCCACCGGCCGACGCGGCGAGCGGCAGCCGCGAGGAGCTCCGCTTCGTCGACGCGGCCATCGACGAGTCCAGCGGCCTGGTCGTCCAGGGCGACGACGTGCTCACCGTCAACGACTCGGGCGACGGGCCCGTGGTCTACGTCGTCGACGCCGGCACCGGGGAGACCGTCGGGCGCACGACGTACACCTCCGACGCGGTGGTCGACGTCGAGGCCCTGGCGCGCGGGCGTGACGGCAGCGTCTGGGTGGGTGACATCGGCGACAACGACGCGGTGCGTCCGGTCGTCAGCCTCTACCGCCTGCCGGCGGTCACCCGGGGCGACCGCACCGTCAGCGCGGAGCGCTTCGACCTCGTCTACCCCGGTGGGCCCCGCGACGCCGAGACCCTGCTGGTGCAGCCGAGCACCGGGCGCGTCTTCGTGGTGACCAAGGGCGTGTTCGGTGGCCAGGTGATGGCCGCACCGGACCCGCTGCGCGCCGACCGGCCGAACCGGCTGCGCGCGGTCGGTCCCGTCGGCGGCCTGGTCACCGACGGCACCTTCCTGCCGGGCGGGGCGGTGGTGCTGCGCGACTACGGCGACGGCTTCGTCGTCGACCCGCGGACGTGGAGCGGCGTGGGCGCCTTCGCGATGCCGTCCCAGGAGCAGGCCGAGGCGGTCGCGCCGTGGCCCGGCGACCGGGTCCTGGTCTCGTCCGAGGGCGACGAGCCGCCGCTGTACTCCGTCCCGGTGCCGCAGCGGCTCCTCCAGCAGGCGACCCGCGTCGAGGACGCCGACAACGGTTCGGGCGGCTCGGGCGGCTCGGGCGGCGGTGACGGTCGGGGGCGGGGCGAGTCGGTCCGCAACGACATCGACGAGCCCGCCCGGTCGGTCATCCCGGTGGGCCCGGCCCTCGCGGGCGGGGGCGTCCTGGCGCTGGCCACGCTCCTCGGCTTCTGGCTGCTGCGCCGCCGCGTCCGGCGTCCCTCCCGCTGACAGCCGCACCCAGCCCCGGCCCGCCTCTGGTCACTCCCCGCGGCCTGGCTCGTTCCTGGTCACCCGCTGCAGGACATGAGACCGCCAGGTGGCAGGGAGTGACCAGGAACCTGCCGGCGCCCGCAGGCTCAGAGGCGCTCGACGACGTAGTCGATCGACGCGGTCAGCGCCTCCACGTCAGCAGGGTCGATCGCGGGGTACATCGCGATGCGCAGCTGGTTGCGGCCGAGCTTGCGGTAGGGCTCGGTGTCGACGATGCCGTTGGCGCGCAGCGTCGAGGCGATCGCGGCGGCGTCGATGCCGTCGGCGAAGTCGATGGTGCCGATCACCAGCGAGCGGTGGTCCGGGTCCGCGACGTACGGCGTCGTGTACGCCGTCTTCTCCGCCCAGCCGTAGAGCGCGTCCGAGCTGGCCGTGGTCCGGCGCACCATGCCCTCGAGGCCGCCCTCGGCGTTCATCCAGTCCAGCTGCTCGGCCATGAGGAACAGCGTGGCGACCGACGGGGTGTTGTAGGTCTGGTTCTTGCGGCTGTTGTCGATGGCCGTCGGGAGGTCGAAGAACGCCGGGATCCAGCGGTCGCCGGCCGCGATCTCCTCGGCCCGGGCCAGCGCGGCCGGCGACATGACCGCGATCCAGAGCCCGCCGTCGGAGGCGAAGCACTTCTGGGGCGCGAAGTAGTACGCGTCGACCTCGGTCAGGTCGACCGGCAGCCCGCCGGCGCCCGAGGTGGCGTCGACCAGCACCAGTGCGTCGGGGTCGGCGCCCTCGACGCGGCGCACCGGAGCCATGACGGCCGTCGAGGTCTCGTTGTGGGCCCAGGCGTAGGCGTCCACGTCGGCCTCGGCGCGCGGCGCGGGCCGGCTGCCGGGCTCGCTGCTGATCACGGTCGGCTCGTCGAGGAAGGGAGCCTGCTGGGCCGCGGTCGCGAACTTGGCGCTGAACTCCCCGAAGGTCAGGTGCTGGCTCCGGTGCCGGATCAGCCCGAAGGTGGCGATGTCCCAGAACGCCGTCGCGCCGCCGTTGCCCAGGACGACCTCGTAGCCCTCCGGGAGCCCGAACAGGGTCGCGAGCCCGTCGCGGACCCGTCCGACCGTCGTCCTGACCGGCGCCTGCCGGTGGCTGGTGCCCATGAGTGAGGAGCCGGTGGCGGCCAGCGCGTCGAGCGCGCCCGTGCCGACCTTCGAGGGCCCGGCGCCGAAGCGGCCGTCGGCGGGCCTGAGCTCTGCAGGGATGGTGATCGCGTCGGTCACGGCACTTCTCTCGTCTGATCGGGTCGGACGGCGGGCAAGGACCTGACGGCGTTGTCAGTGGTGGTCGACGCCACGGTGGGGAGACCCCGGCGGACGAGGACGGCCCGCCTATTCTGGCACCTGCCCGAACCCCCGCCCGAAACGAGGCAGCCCGCATGGACACCCCCGCGTCCGTCGCCCTGGACATCGAACGCGTGTCGTTCGGTGACGCCGTCGTCGTACGCCTGGTCGCCGACCTGCAGCAGGAGTTCGTGCTGCGCTACGGCGGCCCGGACGAGACCGTGCTCACCGTCGACACCTTCGACGACGAGTCCGGCCAGTTCTTCCTCGGCCGCTCCGCGGGGGAGCCCGTGGTCATCGGGGGGTGGCGGATCCGGCGCGACGTCGCCGCGCTGGGCGCCACCCGTGCGGCTGAGATCAAGCGCATGTACGTCGTCCCGACCGCCCAGCGCCGCGGGCACGCCCGCACGATGCTGGCCCACCTCGAGGCGACCGCTCGCGAGGCCGGCGCCGACGTGCTGGTGCTCGAGACCGGCGCCGAGCAACCTGAGGCGATCGCGCTCTACGAGTCGTCGGGGTACACACCGGTCGAGGGGTTCGGCCTCTACAAGGACGAGCCGAGCGTGCGCTACCTCGGCAAGCGCCTCGCCTGAGCCGACGAGCCGTGAAACCCACGCAGGTGGGTACGGCTGGGGCATGACCTCCACACCGGGCTCGAGCCCCCACACCGACGAGAACCTCGCCCCCGAGGCGTCGCGCGGCGACGACCGCGACGTACGCCCCGACCTCGACGCCGACGCGGCGGGCGAGGAGGCGGCGCAGCCGGGCGTCGACCCGGACTGGTCGCAGACGACCTCCGACGAGGGCCGCTGAGCATGGCCGCGGCGGGGGAGCCCGCGGTCGGGCGGAGCACGACGGCCCGCCGGGTCGTCGTCCACGGCCGGGTGCAGGGCGTGTTCTACCGCGACTCGTGCCGGCAGGAGGCCGAGCGGCTCGGGGTGGTCGGGTGGGTCGTGAACGAGCACGACGGCACGGTGCGCGTCCACGCCGAGGGAGAGCCGGACGCCGTGCGCTCCCTGGTGGAGTGGTGCCGCACCGGTCCGACCCGCGCGGTGGTGCACGGGGTGGAGGTCACCGACACGCCCGTCGAGGGCCTGGACTCCTTCGACGTCCGGTAGCGCGCCTCAGCCGTAGAGCAGGCGCGCGCCGAAGAACAGCGTCGCGGCCAGGCCTGTCAGCACGACGAGGGCCATCACCAGCACGGCTCCGGGCCCGCCGGCGCCACCCGTGCCGGCGTGCGACTGCGGCTCGTCATCGCTGAGGAAGGCGCCCGGGAACGCGTCCAGGGCCGACCCGCCGTCGGGCCGCGGCTCGCGGGGCCTCGAAGGCCGGCTCGGGCTCCGCTCGGGGCTGGGCTCGGCCACGACGGGCTCGAGCGTCTGCGTGGTCTCCTCGGTCGTCGCGGGGTCGTCCGAGCCGACCGGGACGACCTCGACCGTCCGGGTGGCCTCCTCCGCGGACGCAGGTCCCGGCGGCGCCGCCGGCCCCCACGGGCCGCGCCACTGCCGCGGCCGGGTCGGGTGCGGGGTCGGGGTCGGCGGGTACCGGGTCGGCGGGTACCGGGTCGGGGTCGGGCTCGGCTGGTGCGGGCTCGGCTGGCGCGGGGTCGGGGTCGGGCTCGGCTGGTGCGGGCTCGGCTGGTGCCGGTGCCGGTGCCGGTGCCCGGACGACCAGCTCGGCGGGGACGGTGGCATCGATGCCGGCGATCGCCTCGGCGCCGTGCCGCCAGGCGTCGGCGTCGACGAGCAGGGTCGCGCCCCGGTGCGGCACCAGGAGGCGCTCGGTCGGGCCCAGGTGGTGCACCGCGACCAGGTCGTCCCAGGCGACACCGTCGCGGGTGAGGGTCCGGGTGACCTCGCAGGTGTGCTCCCCGACGACCAGCACGCCGCCACCCCGGGCGCGCGAGCGGTGACGGCTGCGCACCCCGCCCGGGGCTCGCAGCAACGGCTTCTGGACCAGGCGCAGGGTGGTCGTCCCCGACGGCTGCACGGGGCCGGACGCCGCCCCCGAGGGCTCCTCGCCCAGGACCAGCAGGCCGGGCACGGCCTCGTGAGCCTCGCCGACCACGTCGTCGACCGAGACGTCGCCGACGGCTCGCACCGGGGGCAGACCGAGCAGGTCCCCGAGCCCCTCCCGCTCGGCGCGGGCGAGGGGAGTCGGGGCCGCGCCGCGAGCGAGCCGGTCCACGCACGCGACCAGCTCGGGCTCCTCGAGCTCGCCCCGCGAGATCGACCGCACCACGTCGTACACCTCGGCGGGGCCGACGCCGCCGTGCTCGTGGACCCACAGCAGACGGTCGCCCACGGGCAGGGCGCGGGTGCGGGTCCGGGGGCGGGCGCCGGCGCCCGCGGCGAGGCGCGAGCGCAGCAGCGCGGCGAGCAGGCGCGTCGTGACCGGGTCGCGGGTCAGCGCGGTCAGCGCCGTGAGGGGCATCGTCGGCCCCAGACCACCCGGAGCGCGTGCCGCGCCGTCCCGCTCGGTCCACGAGGCCCGGCCGGGCAGGGGCAGAGGGAGACCGGGCTGGTGCCGGACCGGGACGGCGGGCCCGTCGAGCAGGGTGATCCCGCGGTCGGCGAGCCCGCGGTGGTCGGTGACGAGGTGGACGTTGGCCGAGGTGAGGTACGACGTCCGCCACGCGTCGAGGTCGTCGACCGTCACCTCGTGCAGGCCGACCGGCTCGAGCCCGAGCAGCCCGGCACCGCGTCGGCCCCACCGACTGAGGGAGGCCACGGCGAGCACGTCGTCCACCTCGCCGGGGTCCTCGGAGGTGACACGGTCCACGGCTCCCGGCAGCCCCGACCAGTCGGGCTCGCGGACCCAGGCCGCGACGGCCTCCAGCGCCTCCGCGACCTCGGCTGCGGGCCCGGAGACCTGGAGCCGGGTGGTCACCGGACCCACGACGACGTGCTGCTCGACCGGGCGTTCGCCGATCGCCTCGATGAGCAGCTCGGCCAGGACGTGCACCTGGCCGTGGCAGCGGTAGTCGGCGTCGGCGACCCCCAGCCGCAGCAGCAGCACACCGGTGGCGACGGCCTCCGGGTCGGCACCCGTGCCGGCGCCGGGCGCGGGGTCCGTGACCTCAGCGACGTACGTCGGCAGCGGTGAGGCGGTCGGCGGTGCGGTCGGTGAGGGGGTCACGGTCGCGAGTGTGTCAGTTCCAGGAGTCGTTCCACCCGTCCACGTCGGAGGCCTTGCGCTCCGGCGGGCCGGTGTAGACGGCCGACGGGCGGATCAGGCGACCGGTCTTCTTCTGCTCGAGGATGTGCGCCGACCAGCCGGCCGTGCGCGCGCACGTGAACATCGAGGTGAACATCCGCGGCGGCACCTCGGCGAAGTCGAGCACGATCGCGGCCCAGAACTCCACGTTGGTCTCGAGCACACGGTCGGGGCGCCGCTCGCGCAGCTCGGCCAGCGCCGCCTTCTCCAGCTCCTCGGCGACCTCGTAGCGGGGGGCGTTCAGCTCGCGGGCCGTGCGCCGCAGCACCCGGGCGCGGGGGTCCTCGGCCCGGTAGACCCGGTGCCCGAAGCCCATGAGGCGCTCCTTGTTGTCGAGCAGCTCCTTGACGTACGCCGCCGCGTCGCCGCGCTTCTCGACCTCCTCGATCATGCCGAGGACGCGGGACGGGGCACCGCCGTGGAGGGGCCCGCTCATGGCGCCGATCGCGCCGGAGAAGGCCGCGGCCACGTCGGCGCCGGTGGAGGTGATGACGCGGGCGGTGAAGGTCGAGGCGTTCATGCCGTGCTCGGCCGCCGAGCTCCAGTAGGCGTCGATGGCCTTGGCCTGGTCGGGGTCGGCCTCGCCCTTCCAGCGGATCAGGAAGCGGTCGGCGAGGGTCTCGCCCTTGTCGACGTCGCTCTGGGAGACCACGGGCTGGCCGAGGCCGCGCGCGGACTGGGCGGCGTACGACAGCACCATGACCGCCACCCGGCTGAGGTCCTCGCGGGCCTGCTCGTCGGAGATGTCGTAGGTCTGCTGCATGCCGAACGTGGGGGCCAGCATGGCCACCGCCGCCTGCACGTCGGCGCGGACCTCGCCGGTGTGGATCGGCAGGTTGAAGGGCTCGGCGGGCGGCAGGCCAGGCTCGTACGAGCCGTCGATGAGCAGGCCCCAGACCTTCTCGAAGGGGACGCGGCCGACGAGCTCCTCGATGTCCACCCCGCGGTAGCGAAGCGCGGAGCCCTCCTTGTCCGGCTCGGCGATCTGGGTCTCGAAGGCGACGACACCCTCCAGCCCGTGGTGCACCTCGGGTGTGTCCTGCTCGGACGATGACATGCAGCCACTCCTTCGTCGGGGTTGTCTCCTCTGCCCGGGATTCTGCCCCACCCGTGGACCTCGTGGGTCGGATGTGGCTGCCTGGCCCGCTGCCTACCCTGGAGGGGTGGACCACGCGCCAGCCGGACGACCTGCCCCTGACCTCGCTGCCCTGCGTGAGGAGTACACGCTCGGCGGGCTCGCGGAGGTGGACGTGGACCCCGACCCGCTGGTGATGCTGCGCCGGTGGGTGGACGACGCGGTGGCGGCGCAGATCCCCGAGCCGACGGCGATGGTGCTCTCCACCGTGGACGCCACGGGCCGGGTCGCCAGCCGGACGGTGCTGCTCAAGGGCCTCGACGAGCGCGGCGTGGTGTTCTACTCCAACTACGCCTCCCGCAAGGGCGAGGAGCTGGCCGGGCAGCCGCAGTGCGCGGTGCACCTCGGGTGGTACGCCCTCGAGCGGCAGGTCAGGCTCGAGGGCCGTGCCGAGCGGCTGTCGGAGGTCGAGAGCGACGCCTACTTCGCCAGCCGGCCGCGCGGCTCCCAGCTGGGGGCCTGGGCCTCGCCGCAGTCCACGGTCGTCGACGGGCGGGAGGCGCTCGAGGCGCGGTACGCCGAGGTGGAGGCCCGGTTCGCCGGTGGGGACGTGCCGCGTCCGCCGTACTGGGGAGGGGTGCGGGTCGTGCCCGACCGCGTCGAGCTCTGGCAGGGCCGGCCCAGCCGCATGCACGACCGGCTGCGCTACTCCTGGAGCCCGACCCGGCGCACCTGGGCCGTCGACCGCCTCGCCCCCTGACGCCCCGCCGGGCCGTGGCGAAAAATGCAGACGCCCCGCAGGCGGTTGATGACTCTCCGTTCGGACGAGCACGGAACGCCTGCGGGGCGGGTGACTGCTGTTGGATTCGCCTGCGCGCACTCGAACGAGGGTCGCTCGAAGGTGGCCGACGACGGTGCGCTGCTAGCGAGCAGCCACCTCACGTGTCCGCAAAGAACTCATTCTCTGGACCACCTCCTTTCCCGTGTACCACCACGGTAGATCGGCGGTTCAAGTCCCCACAACCGGTTTCTGCAGACCGGTCAGACCGGCTCAGCCCTTGGTGTCCTTGACCTTCTCGTAGCGCCGCAACGACTCCCTGCGCTCCTCCTTGTGGTCCACGATCGGCTCCGGGTAGCCGGCCACGTCGTGGGGCTCGTGGATCTGCTTGGCCGGCAGGTCGGCCAGCTCGGGCACCCAGCGCCGCACGTAGGTGCCGTCGGGATCGAACTTCTTGCCCTGCGTGGTCGGGTTGAAGATGCGGAAGTACGGCGCCGCGTCCGTCCCGGAGCCCGCCATCCACTGCCAGCCGTGCTGGTTGGAGGCCAGGTCGCCGTCGGCCAGCAGGTCCATGAAGTGCCGCGCGCCATGACGCCACCACACGTGCAGGTCCTTGACCAGGAAGGACGCGGTGATCATCCGGACCCGGTTGTGCATGTACCCGGTCGCGGCCAGCTGCCGCATCCCGGCGTCCACGATCGGGAATCCCGTCTCGCCGCGGCGCCAGGCCTCGAATCCCTCGCCCGGGTCGTCGTACTCCATGGCCGAGAAGGCCTGGTTGTAGTCCTTCCGCGCGCTGTCGGGGTTGGCGAACAGCACGTCGGCGTAGAACTCGCGCCAGGCGATCTCCTTGCGGTAGGTGTCCGCGGCCGCGCTGCGCTTCCTCGCCAGGTCGGCCAGGATCGTGCGGGGGTGGATCTCGCCCCACTTGAGGTACGTCGACATGCGGCTCGAGCCGTCACCGCCCGGCATGTCGCGGGCGTCGTCGTAGTCGGCGAGCCCGCCGTCGCGGAACCGCTCCCAGGCACGGTGCGCGGCCTTCTCGCCGGCCTCGACGATCTCCATGCCGCCGGGCAGCGCCGCCTCGGGCCACGCGTGGCTGTCGAGGTCGGCCCACGTGACGCCGGTGGGGGCGTCGACCGGCTGGCGCCAGCCGTGCTCGACCCAGGCGCGCTGGAAGGCCGAGTAGACCTTGTACGGCGAGCCGCTGCCGTTGGTGATCCGCCCCGGCGCCACGGCGTACGGCGACCCGAGGACCGCCACCTCCACGTCGGCCTCGCCGAGGGCCTCGGCGACCTCCTCGTCGCGCGTCGACCCGTAGGGGCCGTAGTCGGCGGCATGGTGGACCGAGGTGGCGGACACCTCGCGGGCGACCTCCGGCAGGACCGTGCGGGGGTCGCCCGTGCGGACCACCAGGGCGCCCCCGAGCGACTCGTCGAGGGCGCGCAGCGAGTCCAGCAGGTAGCGACGACGCACCCGGCCCGACGGCTTCCACAGGGCCGGGTCGACGACGAAGAGGGGGACGACCTCGTCGGCGTCGCAGGCAGCCAGCAGGGCGGGGTTGTCGGCGAGCCGGAGATCGCGCCGGAACCACATCACGGAGGTGCTCACCTCGACCACCCTGCCAGGGCGGAGGGAACGGCGCCGCGAGCGCCCCGGGCGGCGTCGAGCCGTCCATCGGTCACAATGGGGTCGTGAGCGACCTCATCGACACCACCGAGATGTACCTCCGGACCGTCTACGAGCTGGTCGAGGAGGGCATCACCCCGCTGCGGGCCCGGATCGCCGAGCGTCTGCACCAGAGCGGCCCGACGGTGAGCCAGACGGTCGCGCGCATGGAGCGCGACGGCCTGGTCACGGTCGAGGGGGACCGCCACCTCGAGC
The DNA here is from genome assembly GCA_963721555.1 of uncultured Actinomycetota bacterium. Taxonomy (GTDB): domain Bacteria; phylum Actinomycetota; class Actinomycetes; order Propionibacteriales; family Nocardioidaceae; genus Marmoricola_A. Next base: position 296,151 of record CAVRJU010000012.1, read on the forward strand.
TGACCGACGAGGGACGCCGCCTCGCCACCCGCGTCATGCGCAAGCACCGGCTCGCCGAGCGGCTGCTGACCGACGTCATCGGGCTGCCGTGGGAGCTCGTCCACGCCGAGGCGTGCCGGTGGGAGCACGTGATGAGCGAGGACGTCGAGCGCCGGCTCATCGAGCTGCTCGACCAGCCGACGGAGTCGCCGTACGGCAACCCGATCCCGGGGCTCGCGGAGCTCGGCGGCACCGGCGGCGAGGAGTTCATGGAGGGCGTGGAGTCGCTCAGCGACGTGCTCGACGGGGACACCCCGGTGCGGGTGCGCATCCGCCGCATCAGCGAGGAGGTCCAGAAGGACGAGGTCCTCATGGCCGCGCTCCACCGGGTGGGTGCCACCCCCGACAACGACGTGCAGGCGACCCAGGGCCCGGAGGGTGTGCTGGTCGGCTCCGGAGGCGAGACGGCCGAGATCGAGGCCGAGCTGGCCACGCACGTCTTCGTCCGCCGCCTCTGAACGTCGGTCCGCTCAGGTGCCGTAGCGCAGCTCGGCGCGGGCCCGTGCCTTCGCCGCCTCGACCTCTCGGTCCTTCGGAGGCGCCGTGGTGGTGAGGCTCTCGAGCAGGCGACGGGTCGACTCGGCGACCTCCTGCACGGCCCGTTCGAAGGCCTCGGCGTTGGCCTGCGAGGGGCGGGTGGCGCCGGCGACCTTGCGGACGTACTGCAGCGCGGCGGCCTGCACCTCCTCGCTCGTCGCGGGCGGCTCGAAGTTGTTCAGCGGTCGGATGTTGCGGCACATGACGACCACGGTAGGACGCCCGGTGCCAGAATGGCGCGTCCCACCGACCGGAACCTCGGCCACGTGCGCCGAGACCGCCCCCCGACCCGTGACCCAGCAGGAGCTTCCGTGCCCGACGGCCAGCAGACGTCCGACAGCAACCGCACCGACCGGACCTACGACATCGTGCTCCTGGGCGCCACCGGGTTCACCGGCGAGCTGACCGCGGCGTACCTCGCCGAGCACGCCCCGGCCGACTGCCGCTGGGCGCTGGCCGGGCGCAACCAGGCCAAGCTCGAGGCGGTCCGCGACCGGCTGGTCGACCGGCACCCGGGCCTGTCCGAGCTGCCCCTGGTGATCGCCGACAGCGGCGACGCCGCCTCCCTGCGCTCCCTGGCGGAGTCCGCACGCGTCGTCATCACCACCGTCGGGCCCTACCTGGCGTACGGCGAGCCGCTGGTGGCCGCCTGCGCCGCCGCCGGCACCGACTACGTCGACCTGACCGGCGAGCCGGAGTTCGTCGACCGCATGTACCTCGCCCACCACGAGACCGCGGTCCGCTCCGGGGCCCGCCTGGTGCACTGCTGCGGCTTCGACTCGATCCCGCACGACCTCGGCGCGCTCTACACGGTCAAGCAGCTGCCGTCCGACGCCCCGATCTCGGTGCGCGGCGTGGTCCGCGCCGAGGGCATGTTCTCCGGCGGCACCTTCCACTCCGCGCTCGCACAGTTCTCCCGAGGCCGCCAGATGGGCCAGGCGGCCAAGGCCCGGCGCAGCACCGAGCCCCGCCCCGAGGGCCGCAAGGTCCGCAGCGGCGACACCAAGCCGACCCGCGACTCCGCGCTGGGCTACTGGCTCCTCCCGCTGCCCACCATCGACCCGTTCGTGGTCAAGCGCTCGGCCGCAGCCCGTGACGACTACGGCCCCGACTTCTCCTACGCCCACTTCGCGGGCGTCAAGACCCTCCGGTACGCCGTCGGCGGGTCCGTGGGGCTCGTGGGCCTGGTCGGCGCCGCGCAGCTGCCACCGGCCCGCAAGCTGATCCTCAAGCGGGTGCCGCAGGGCGAGGGCCCTTCGGAGGCGAAGCGGGCCCGGTCGTGGTTCACCGTCGACTTCGTCGGCGAGGGCGGCGGCCGCACCGTGCGCACCCAGGTCAGCGGTGGCGACCCCGGCTACGACGAGACGGCCAAGATGCTCGCGGAGTCGGCGCTCAGCCTGGCCTTCGACGACAACCCGACGACCAGCGGGCAGGTCACCCCGGCCGCGGCCATGGGCGACCACCTCATCGACCGGCTGGCGAAGGCCGGGATCTCCTTCCGCACGCTTCCGGACGCGTCCTAGCATCAAGGGTGGAGCGGCACCGTCGGGGACGAGGGTGGCGGTCCGTTCGCGCCTGAGGAGGGGTCCATGGTCGGCACCGCGCGGTGGCGTGCCCGGGCGACGTCGACGGCGGGCGCGCTGGTCAGCGTGGCCCTGGCGGGCTCCGCGCTGACGCCCGCCGCGGGCGCGGGGACGCTGCCCGGCGACGCGCCGCAGCGCGTCGAGCGGCAGGTCACGCTGCACGCCATCGGCGAGAGCCCGTCGCGGGGGCCGTCGCGGGGGCCGTCCGTCGCGGAGGCCACCCGGCTGGCGGCGGCGGTGACCGCGTGGGTGACCGAGAACGGGACCGACATCGCCGCGGTGAGCGCCACCGGGAGCAACGACCTACCGGTCAGCGCGGACCGCGCCTACCACCGTGCCGCACTCGTCCTGGCCGACGAGGACCCTGGCTGCCACCTGCCCTGGACCTTGCTCGCCGGCATCGGCCGCGTCGAGTCCGACCACGGCCGGTACGGCGGCTCGGTGCTCGGCTTCGACGGCCGCCCGCAGCCGGCGATCATCGGCGTCCCGCTGAACGGCGTGGGACCGGTGCGTGCCGTCGCCGACACCGACGACGGCCGTTGGGACCGCGACGCCGTGTGGGACCGCGCCGTCGGTCCCATGCAGTTCATCCCCGGCACCTGGGCGGGCTCGGGCCGCGACGGCGACGGGGACGGACTGGCCGATCCCCACGACCTCGACGACGCGGCCCTGGCGGCAGCGACGTACCTCTGCCGGGCCGGCGACCTGCGCGACGGAGGCACCCGTGCCGACGCGATCTTGTCCTACAACAGCTCTTCGGCCTACGTGCAGCTGGTCGACGCCTACGAGCGCGGCTACCGCACCGGCACCTTCGAGGTGCCCACGCCCTTCGGCCCCTGAGCGTCGACCGGCTCAGCCGTTCTGGGGCTGCTCCGGGGCGCCCGAGCTGCCTGCTGCCTTCTCGTGGAGGAAGAAGGACAGTCGGCCGTTGGGCTCCAGGATGACGTGCTCGACCTCGGCGGTGTGGCGGATGCCCTGCTCCCGCATGGCCATGAGCAGGTCCGCCTCGGCGACCCGGTGCCGCTTCATGGCCTTCGCGTCGGGCTCCCCCTCGCGGAGGATGAACACCGCGCGGCCCGTGATCAACGAGCGGGAGCCGGGGAAGCGCCACTGCACCCAGGACAGGCTGACGGTGGCCACCGCGAAGGTGCCGACGGCGAGCACGGCGCCCGTGACCGAGGTGTCCTGCTGGGTGACGGCCTGCTGCACCAGGTCGCCCATCGTGACGTAGAGCAGCAGCTCGAAGGTGCTCAGCTCGCCGAGGGTGGAGCGCCCGACCGAGCGCGTGATCATCCAGAGGAAGACGAAGATCACCAGGCCACGGAACACGATCTCCATCAGCGGGTCCTCACGGCAGCAACCGGGTGGTGAACTCGACCGGGGCCACCTGGACCCCGCCGTCGAGCACGGCGACGGTCGCCGTGTCCCCGACCTGGCTCCCGGGCTGGATGTAGGCGTCGTAGGCGACCACGAACGTCTCGCCGGCCAGGGGCGGGTCGAACTCGAGGAACATCGTCGTGCCGTCGCGCATGCTGGCCGAGGGCTGTGGGTGGAAGGCCTGTGTCTCGAAGATGTCGAAGTAGGCGCCGTCGACAGCGAGCGTGATCGGTCCGTCGAAGCCACCCTCACGACCGACGGTCACCTCCCAGGGGACGTCGAGGCCGCCGCGCGCCACCTCGGCGTACTCGAGCTCGAGGGTCCAGCCGGCCTCGCTGTTGCTGGCGGTGGCCGTGTGCACGCCCAGCACCCCGACCGCGCCCGCCAGCAGCACGAGCAGGAAGAAGGACAGGACGACGCGTCGCACGACCACCGACGTCCGCGTCTGCCGTGACGACTGCTCGTCGTCGATCGTCGACTCCGGGAGCCGCACGGCTGCCTCCTCGCCCGGTTGCACAGGGGCCCCTGCGCCGAAGCCGCCATGGAGCAGCGGTGAGGGGGTGGCTGATCATAGACCCGCGGAGGGCCGGTGCGGTGCCCCATGCTCGAGTCGGACGTGCGAGCTCTCGCAGACCATCGCTGACCATGCTCGACCACGCGCTCAGGTGGGCAAGAAGAGCTATCGGCCACGCCGATGTCGGCCGTGCCCGACCATGGAGGACATGCATGCGCGCGGACCGGACCACACGGCGGTCGGCCCTGCCATCGAGGTCCGGGTGGCGAGCACGCTCGACTCGCTCGACGAGCACGCCGAGGCCTGGGACCGCCTCACGATGGCTTCGTCCGAGAAGCTGCCCATGCTGTCCCACGCGTGGGTCTCCTCGTTCCTGGAACATGTCGCGCCCGCCGAGAACCCGTGGTGGTGCCTCTTCGCCTACGACGGACCCGAGCTGGTGGGCGTGCTTCCGCTGATGCGCGCCCGCAGATGGTTCCTCGACAGGCTCCGCGGTCCGGCTGACGGCGCGCACACGGATTTCGCGCACCCCCTGCTCGACCCGAGGGTCGCGCAACCCGCGCTCGAGGCGCTGCTCGAGGCGGCGGCCGAGCTGGCTCCCGGGCTGCGGATCCGGTGGTACCGGGTCAGGGAGGATTCGCCGGTGCTGGCGTGCCTCTCCACCCTGGAACCGCGCGTGAGGGTGCTGCGACCGATCAGCACCTGGGGGTCGCTGGTGCAGACGTCGGGTCACTGGCGCGAGTTCGAAGCCGGGCTGCCTCGCAACTTCGCCCGCAACCTGCGCAAGGGGTCCAACCGGGCCGAACGCGACCACTCGGTCGCGTTCCGCTTCGTCGGCGGCGTCGAGGCGCAGTCCCCTGCGCTCCTCCAGCAGTTCCTCACGGTCGAGAGCTCCGGCTGGAAGGGTGCCGCGGGCACGGCGATCGAGTGTTCTCCGCAGCTCGTGGCCTTCTACGAGGCGCTCACGCGTCGGTTGTCGCAGCGTGGATGGCTCGAGTGGCACACCCTGGAGCTCGACGAGCGGCCAGTCGCGTCTCACCTGGCCGTGCGCCTGGGGGACGCTGTCTCGCTGCCGAAGATCGGCTACGACGAGGAGCATGCGCGGTACGGTCCGGGCAACCTGCTCTTCCGCGAGCTGCTGGTGCGCTCCTTCGACGACCCGACGGTGAACGAGGTGAACTGCCTCTCCGACATGCCCTGGCACAGCAACTGGGGGATGCGGTCCGTCGGCTACGCCGGGGTGATGGTCAGCCCACGCGGACCTCGGGCCACCGCCGCGAGCCTGGTCGAGATGTCGAAGCCGTTCGCTCGCGCCTACGGTCACCGCCACCCTGACCTCCAGCGGAGGCTGCGCGGAAACGCAGAACGACTTCGCCGCGTGTCCCGCGCGAGGTGAAGCGGGTCCCGCCGCAGACGACTGCTCGACGCAGCCGGCACGCGGCGTCACATCGTGGTGATGGCCGCGGGTGGTGCCCCAG
>CAVRJU010000013.1:0-176132 GCA_963721555.1 uncultured Actinomycetota bacterium
GCTCTGAAGGCCCTGTGGATGGCCATCCGGGCACTGGAGGACGACGCCGCCGGTCTCGAGTACATGGCTGGGCACTACGGCGACGACTTCGGCATGTCTGCGACCAAGCGCGGAGAAGAGGCTGCCGCCGCTCGAGAGGCGGCCAACAGGCTCCGGGTCCATGCCCAACGGGCGCAGAGTCGGCTCGACGCGCTCTCCCGCGCACCCACGGACGTCGGCGGGAGCAGCGGCGAGGGCCTGCGCGGCGCGTGAGCGGGGCGGTCCATGTCCGAGCCGCTGGCTCGTCCGGCGCGACGTCGTGACACCCCGCGTCGGCGGCTCGCACGTCGCCGCGTCCCCGGTCACGATCGAAGAGATCTCCAGACGAACGGGCGCAGCCCTCAAGGTCGGCCTTGCAGGAGCCGAAGACACAAGCAACGGTCCGGCGGGTGCAGGTCCTGACTGCTTGGGAGGGCTTCAGGACGTGCGCCCGCGGGCCGCGGTACGGCGCCGGGTCGCGGCAGGGCAGGTGCAGGTCCTGAGCGCTTGGGAGGGCTTCAGGACGTGCGCCTGCGGGCCTTCTGTCGACGAAACCGAGCATCGTGGAGCGACACGGTGCCTGTGGCACCGGTCGGCGGCCCATCACAGCGAGGTGGGCACCGGTCAGACCAGACCTGATCCCGTCCACGGTGACGGGGGCGCAGCCGTCACCGTGCGAGTGCCGTACCGAGACCGAGACGAGCCCGGAGGATCGACGTGACGGCGGGACACGTCGGGATGACCCAGGTGCAGTCCTATCTGGAGGCGGCACGGAACGGGGACGGGGACGCAGCCGACGAGATCGTTGCGACGCTGTTGGAGGCGGGCGTCCCGTTCGAGACGATGGTGACCGGGTGCCTCGGTGCTGCACAGACGTTGGTCGGCGAGCACTGGCTCTCTGCCAGCTGGTCGGTGGCCGACGAGCACCTGGCCACCGCCGTCGTCCAACGGTCGCTCAACACGCTGGTCAGCGCTTGCGCGGCCAGCGCCGCCGGCGTCGCACAGGAGTCCGGACACATCGTCGCGGCATGCGCGGAGGGCGACTGGCACGCCCTGCCCGCGCAGATGTTCACCGAGCTGCTGCGTGTCCGCGGTTTCCGGGTGAGCTTCCTGGGAGCGTCCACACCGGCAGCACACGTGCGACGTCTGCTCTCACGGACGAGGGCCGACGCCCTCGTCGTCAGCTGTGCCACGGCCCTGTACTACCCCGGGGTGAGTAGTCTCGCGCAGGCGGCGCACGAGTACGACGTTCCCGTTCTCGCGGGCGGTCGGGCCATCGGCGACGTCCCCGAGCGCGCGCTCGGACTCGGAGCGGACGCCGGGGCGACAGGCATCGACGACGCGGTGGCGATCCTGCGGTCGTGGGTGGACGTCGGACGGATCCGGCGGACAGACGCCGAGACGGTCGCGAGCGGAGCGACGTCCGATCCCATGGCAGCGCCGCAGGTCGTCGAGCAGGTCCACGCAGAGCTCGGGCGTGACTTCTCGAGGCTCGCCGTCGCCGTCGAGGAGCAGGGGGAGTCCCTGGTCGAGGTCGTCGAACACGTCGTGGGGTTCCTGCACGCCGCGCGCCGGTCGGGCGACGCGGCCGTCTTCCTCGACTTCGTCGGCTGGCTGGGCACCTTCGTGGCCTGCCGCCGTCTGCCCGGTGAGGTGCTCCGGGCGACGCTGGCGGCGGTCGCCACCGTCGTCGAGCCCAGTGACCCGGCGGCTGCCCGGCTAGTCGTGCGTGGCCTCGAGCTGCCCGCGGTCCGAATCGGTCCCACCGCCTGACGGGGTGGACGACGGTGCGACGACGCCTGCCCGGGCCGGTCCGGGACTCACGCCGGCCCCGCCTCGGACGACGTGCTCGTCGTCCGAGGCGGCGCACCAACGATCGCGCCCGGACTCCTTCGCCCGGTACAGCGCGCGGTCAGCCGCGACGAGGGCGTCCTCCGCGCGTCCACGCACCTGGGCGGTGCCGGCCGAGAAGGTCACCGGAATGCTTCGTGCGGCACGCCACGACTGCCGCAGGCGTTCGACGAACGGGGCGGGGTCACGGGTGTCGAGCACCACCAGAAACTCCTCACCCCCCATGCGCGCCACGTGATCGCTCGCCCGTGCCGTCCGGGTCAGGGCGCTCGCGAACTCTCGGAGCACGTGGTCGCCGGCATCATGCCCCTGGGAGTCGTTGACGAGCTTGAAGTGGTCGAGATCGACGAGCACGACGGAACCGTTACGCACGCGCGGCAGGAGCCGCGCCACGGCGCGACGGTTCGACAGGCCCGTCAGCGGGTCCTGCGACGCCTCGTCGGCGAAACGCTCCGAACGCTCGAGACGCTCGATCGCACGGTAGGCGTCGAGGACGAACTGGGGCAGCTCGCGCTCGAGCGCTGCGCGGGCCGCTGTGCCGCGACGAGCCGTCGGCAGCAGGGACGGTCCGGCCCCGAGGGCCAGGTCGACGGGCAGGGTGTCGCTGGAAGCGGCTCGCGCGTCCACCAGGGAACCCCCGAGGTCCTGGACCAGCTCACGGCAGGCGGCGAGGATGGTGTCGATCGTCGTGGCCCACAACAACCGGCGGGTCGCCTCCAGCACCGCCAGGGTGTCCGGGTCCGGCGTGGCGGGCGTCTCGCCCACCTCCTCCCGGCCGGCCCGGCTCAAGTCCACGCGGTTCACCCGTTCAGTATGCCGCCGCTGCGTCGGGGACCGGCCTCGGACGCCCCACCGTCCGCCGCGCGGGTCGCGTGACGGTGTCGCCTGGTGTCAGTGAGCCCGGGCAGCGCGGGGTTCAGCAGGTGGTGCAGCCCCGTGCGCTCGAATGGGGTCGTGCCCGACAAACGTCTTCGAAGACGCAGACGTGCGACGTGGTGGCGGCTGCCGCACTGACGGGCACCGTGCTCGTCGCACTCTTCACCGCCTGGCAGGTCCTGGTCGTCCGGTCGTCCCTGCTGGACGCGCGAGCGGAGCTGCGGACGATGGTCGAGGACCTCGATGCGGGCGACCAGCAAGCCGCCTCGGAGGCGGCGCGCCGGGCCGCCGACGCCACCGGGCGCGCCGACTGGCACAGCCACACGCCCGTGTGGTGGGTGTCGCAGCACGTGCCCGGCATCGGAGACGACGTCGAGGCCGTTCGCGTGGTGAGCGCCGGCGCGCACGACCTCACCGCTGGTTTGGTCGTGCCGATGGTGGACGCGGGACTCACCCCCGACCAGCTCAAGCCGCAGGACGGGCGCATCCCGATCGAGCCGTTGCGTCGCGCCGGGACCGTGCTGGAGGACGCCGCACCGAGGATCGCCGACATCGACGAGTCCACGGGGCGTCTCGACACGTCAGGGCTGGTCGGACCTGTGAAGGGGCCCGTCGAGGAGCTGCAGGTCCTGCTCCGTGGTGCGGCGCGCGTGGCGCGCGCCGCCGGTATCGCCACTGACGTGCTCCCCAGCATGCTCGCGGAGGGGGGCGAGCGCTCCTACCTCCTCGTCTTCCAGATCAACGCGCCGAGGTGCGGGCGACCGGGGGCATGCCCCCGTTCGCTGGTGTGGCTCGAGGTACGTGACGGTCGGTTGGTGATGGGGCGGTCCTTCACCCCTGATGACTTCGAAGCGGGGGAGCGTGTCGTGACGCCCACGCCGTACGAGCTGGAGCTCTTCCAGCCCAGGTACGTCGTGGTGGGTCGCCCCACGTTCAACCCCGACTTCCCTCGCAACGCCGAGATCTTCGCGGCCTTCTGGGAGAACAGCAGTGGACCGCCGATCGACGGCGTGGTGTCGATGGACCCCGTGGCGCTGTCCTACCTGCTCGACTACACCGGTCCGATCGCGGTCGGCAGAGGCGTCGAGCTGACGTCCGACAACGCGGTCGAGGTGCTGCTGCGCGACTCCTACGCAGACCTCGGCACCGACGAGCAGGACAAGTTCTTCGCCCAGGCCGCACGCAAGGTCTTCGACACCGTGATCGGGGCGAACGGCTCCGCCGCGGAGCTGGTCGCAGCCCTGTCGCGGGGCACCGACGAACGTCGGCTCGCTGTCTGGTCGGCTGACCGCGAGGAGCAGAGCGTCCTTGCCGGCGAGGACGTCGCCAACGAGCTGCCGCAGGAGTCCGCCCGCCCCGAAATCGGCTTCTACGTCAACGGCGACAAGGGCGACAAGCTCGGCTACTACCTGCACTCGGACGTGGCCCTGACGCCCTCTTCCTGCAGTGACGGAAACCAGTCGATCACCGTGGACGTGACCCTCCGGTCGAGCGTGCCCGGCGCCGACCTGCCCGACTACGTGTACGGCGTACGACTCCCCGGGCTGCCACGCAACGCGATGCGCAACCGGTACTACCTCTACGCGCCCAGCGGCGGTGAGGTCAGCGAGGCGACGATCGACGGCGAAGACCTCGCGGTCACTCGCGTGCTGCACGGCACGCCCCCAGTGGCTTTCGCGATCGACCTCAGGGCAGGTCAGACCAAGCGTCTGAAGTACATCGTCGAGAGCGGTATGCAGCAGGAGGGTGACATCCGGGTGCTGTCGACACCGCTGGCAGACGGGACCGGCGGCGAGGCGTTCGTCGAGTCGGGTTGCTGACTCCGTCGCTCACGGCATGGTCCTGGTCGGCCGCGGGAGCATGGGGTGTGCGAGATGGTGCGCTGCCGCCACCGCGAGATCGGTGCGCGACGGCGAGCTGCTCACTGGTCACTGGGGCAGCGAGGTGCGCCAGTCGTGCTCGGCCGCCGACGGGCGGTGGTCCGAGCCGGTCGCGGTGTGCTCCAGCAGCAGCACGGCCACGTCGTCGTTGAGCTCCCCCTGTGCCGTGTGGCTGCGGACCGCGTCCATGAGCCTGTCGAGCGTGGCCTCCATCGGGTGGCCCACCAGCAGCGGACCGAGGTCGCGCAGGTCGAGGAAGGCTCCGCCGGCGTCGCGGGCCTCGCTCATCCCGTCGGTGTAGAGCAGCAGCCGGTCGCCGGCGGCCCAGGCGAAGTCGTCCGAGGAGTAGCGCTCGCCGAGCCCGAGCGGGAGGTTCGCGTCGGTCTCGAGGAACTCGCACTCGCCGTCGGGGTGGACCAGCAGCGGTGGTGGATGACCGGCGTTGACGAGGCGAAGGCGGCCGGGGTCGGTCGTGTCGACGAGCAGCGCGGTGACGAACTCCTCCTCCGCGAAGAAGGGGACGAGGTAGTTGCTGATGTCCTCGGCGACCGCGTCGAGGTCGGCCTGGATCGCGGCGGCCTGGCGGAAGGCGCGGATGACGCGAGCGGCCTGCTCGACCGCCCCGATCCCCTTGCCGCGCACGTCGCCGAGCAGGAAACGGGTGTGGCTGCGCGAGTGGTAGCAGTCGTACAGGTCGCCGCCGATGAGCGCGTCCTCGCCCGCGGCCTGGTAGCGGACCGCGATGTCAGTGCGGCGCGCGTGCGCCGGAAGCACCGGGAGCACCGCTCGCTGCGCCACCTCGGCGAGGGCCGTGACGCGGGTCAGCTGGCGCTCCCGGCGCACCCGGACCACGGCGATCGCCACCGCGACCGCACCGATCAGGGCGACGTCGACCAGTCGGACCAGGTGCTGGGGGGAGCCGGAGTTGTCGTTCCACAGGCCGGACCCGATCACGGCCACGAATGCCGCCGCAGCGAACAGGGCGGTGCGCACCGCCGCCAGCACCGCGCACGCGATCAGAGGTGCCAGCGCGAACAGCGGTGAGAACGTGATCGACCGCTCGGTGACGATGTCGATGACCACCAGGAACAGCAGCGTGGACGCGGCGAGGACTGCCCCTGCCCTGCTCATGTCGGTGTGCATCCCATCACCGCCTTTCACCCGAGGCCGAGCGGTGTCGGACCTGCGCCAAGGCTAGCGCCGACCGGCCCCGCGTGGGGGACCGACGGCCAAGCACCTCCTCGGCCCGGGCTTCGGCGTACGAGAAGTCGACGCGTGAGGCAGGATCAGCCCATGAGCAGAAAGAGGCGGGTCCCGCCGCAGGACGCGATGTTCCTGTGGACCGAGACGCCGGAGACGATGATGCACGTGGCGTCGCTGATGCCGTTCACACCACCGGCCGGCGCGGGACCGACGTACCTGCGCGACGTCCTCGACGAGGCGCGTGAGGAGCCCGTCAAGTCGCCGTGGAACATGAAGCTGACGCACCCGTTCCTGCTGCGCCACCCGCTGCAGTCGTGGGTCGAGGACGACAGCTTCGACTTCGACTACCACGTACGCCGCTCCGCTCTGGCGAGCCCGGGCGACGAGCGTGAGCTGGGCATGCTGGTCTCGCGCCTGCACAGCCACCAGCTCGACTTCACCCGGCCGCCGTGGGAGCTCCACCTCATCGAGGGCCTCGAGGGCGGTCGGTTCGCGCTCTACACGAAGGTGCACCACGCGCTCGTGGACGGCTTCACCGCCGTGAAGATGCTCGGTCGCTCCCTCTCGGAGAGCCCGGACGAGCGGGGCAAGTTCTTCTTCAGCCTCGACCCGCCGAAGCGCTCGAAGCCCCCGAAGGAGTCCGCGTCGCTGGTCCGTGCGCTGAGCGGGACCGCCACCGGCGTGGCCAAGGGTGCGATCGGCGCGGCCGGCTCCGCGGCCGGTGTGGCCAAGGCCGTCGTGAAGCTCGAGCTCAGCCGCGGCGAGGAGCACACGAACCTCAAGGGGGGATGGAGCGCGCCCGACTCGATCCTGAACCAGCGCACGAGCCGCACGCGCCGCTTCGCCACCCAGCAGTTCGACACCTCCCGCTTCAAGGCCGTCGCGGAGGCGTCGGGAGGCACGCTGAACGACGTCGTGATGGCGGTCTGCGGCGGTGGGCTCCGCGCCTACCTCTCCGAGCTCGGTGAGCTGCCGGAGAAGCCGCTGGTCGCCTTCGTGCCGGTGAACATCCGCGAGCAGGGGGACGAGGGCGGTGGCAACAAGGTCGCCGTGCTGATGGCCTCGATGGGTACGCACGTCGACGACCCGGTGCGCCGACTCGAGGCGGTGATCGACTCGACCAGCCAGGCCAAGAGCCAGATGGCCGGTCTGGGTCAGCTGCCGGCCCTGGCCTACTCCGGCTACCTGCTCGCGCCCAGCCTGGCGCAGACCGTGTCCGCGATCGCGGGTGTCAAGAACCCGCTGCCGACGACGTTCAACCTGGTGCTGTCGAACGTGCCGGGCCCGAAGAAGACGCTCTACCTGCGCGGCTCGCGGCTGGAGGCGGTCTACCCGGTGTCGATCCCGGCGCACGGGATGGCGCTGAACATCACCCTGGAGACCTACGCCGACACGCTGAACTTCGGCTTCATCGGGGACCGGGACGCAGTGCCGCACCTGCAGCGGCTCGCCGTCTACACCGGTGAGGCACTGACCGCGCTCGAGCGGGGCTTGGGGATCTCGGCCGGCGCCGACAGCGAGCGGGGGGAGTCTTCCGAGGCGTCGGACGCGAAGAAGAAGACCGGAGCCGGTCCGTCGTCGGTGACCCGCGCCGCGCTGGCCCAGCCCGCGAAGAAGGGCGACGGCGAAGAAGGGCGCGGCGAAGAAGAGCACGGCGAAGAAGAGCACGGCGAAGAAGAGCACGGCCAAGAAGAGCACGGCCAAGAAGAGCACGGCCAAGAAGAGCACGGCCAAGAAGACCTCGTCGACGTAGCCGGGCCCCGGCGGGGTACGGCCGGACGGGCAGCCCGGGACAGCAGCGGGCCGCGCGGTCCGGTTCAGCGGTGAGCTGCCCGTCCGACGAAACGCGGGTGCCGGGTCAGCCGGGGGCGGAGCCGGGACGTCGCAGCAGCACGAGCGCGCCCCGGTCGAACGTGCGCGTCTCGACCACCTCGAGATCGAGGTCGGCCCGCTCACGCAGCCAGGACGCCACGAGCGCTGCCTGGCCGGCCGGACCGACCTGCAGCACCGCGAAACCGTCCTGGAGCAGGTGCCGGCCGATGACCTCCAGGCACGTGACGACCAGGTCGAACCCGGTGGCGCCCCCGTCGATGGCGAGGCGCGGGTCCTCGGGGAAGGAGAGCACCTCGGCCGTGGCGACCCACGGCGGGTCGGCGATGATCGCGACGAAGCGCTCCTCGGGGTCGAGCACCTCGTCCATCCGGCCACAACGCACCGTGACCTGCTCGCGCATGCCGGCGTCCTGGGCGTTCATCTCGGCGAACGAGCAGGCGACCGGTGACAGGTCGACCATCGTCAGCGGTCGCGGGTGCCCGTGCACCGCCAGCAGGCCGATGTGCCCCGCCCCGGAGCAGACCTCCAGCACCGGACCGACCGGCGCGTGCTCGAGCAGGCCGGACACCCATTCCGACTGAGCCACGGTCCAGTGCCGGGGCTCGAGGACCCGGTGGTCGTAGGTGATCGTGAGGGGACCGAAGTCCATGGTGCGCAGCGACGCGAGCCTCACCCGGTCACCCGTCCCCGTGGGTGACCGGCCGGTGCCAGGGCTCGGTGGGCTCGAACGCCTTCGCCACCTTGTGGGTGCCGTCGCACCACGGCTGCACCGCCGAGTGCCCGCAGCGACAGATCGCCGAGACCGGCCGCGTCGTGGCGTGCTCGCGGCCGTCGGGGCCGCGCACCACGTGCGGTCCGCGCAGCAGCAGCGGACCGCCGGGGCAGGCGACGGCGCGCTCGTGCGCGAACGGTGCGGGCAGGGACGGGTCAGGCATCGATGCCCCACTCCGCCAGCGCCCGGTGCGCGACGCGGTCCTCGAGGTCCATGCACGCGAAGGCGCCGAGGAACACGTCGTCGGCGAGCGACGGCTCGTCCTCGAGCAGGGCCCCGCAGATGTCGCGGACGGCCTGCTGCTCGTGGGCGGCGTCGGCCAGCACGTGCTCGTCGTAGTAGTCGATGAGCTCCTGCGGCATCTCGAGCCGGGCGAGCCCCTGGGAGAAGCGCCGTGCCGGCATCGAGCTGGTGGCCTCGAAGGCGGCCAGGTGCCCGAGGGCGGCCCCACGCAAGCGCCGGTTCAGCCCGAACAACGACATCGCGTTGTTCTGCTCGAGGACCTCGACCGGGGCGTCGTCGACGTAGGCGCCGTACTCCGCGCTCAGACCGGCGGCGGACATCCCGATCGCGAACAGGTGGGAGTGCAGGCGGTTCGGGTCGCCGGCGCCGTACTCGTCGAAGAGCACGGCCGACAGCGCCGCCTTCGGCCTCGTCCTGAGCCTCGGCACGACCCAGGCCGTCGCGTCGGACTCCTTGAGGTGGTAGATCGACCGCCACCGCAGCAGCTCGAGCACCTGCTCGCGGTCGCAGCGTCGCTGCACCTGAGCCGCCAACGACGGGCCGTCGTGGCCGGCGACGAAGGAGAAGAATGTCTCCGCGAAGTCACTGTCGACGCTCGGGACCTGCGCAGCGACGAAACGGGCGCGCAGGTCCCCCTCGAACGATTCCTCCAGCCGCCGGCGTACGGCGATCAGCGGCGGGTGCCACTCCATCGACTCGAGGGCGTCGTCCAGCCCCTGGTGGTGCAGCTCGTACATCGCCCACAGCGCGATGTGGGCGTCGTCGGCGCTGTCGGGCTCGAGGGACTCCACCCTGGCCCAGTCGCTGCGCGCACCGGTCAGGAGGCCGAAGAGCTCCTCGCTCAGCCGGCCACGCGGTTTGGGCACCAGCATCCGGTCATCTCCTGTCGTTCGTGTCGTCGTCCAGGTACCCCGGGCGGAGGGTGGGCTAACGACCCTTCCGGTGTGACCTGCCCCCACCCTCCCCGGTGGGGCAAGCAGGACCGGGCGTGCGCGACAGTGGTGCGATGGCGTGGATCGGCACCTCCGGCTGGAGCTACGACCACTGGGAGGGAGTGCTCTACCCGCCCGGGACGCCCTCGCGTGCGCGACTCGGGATCTACGCCGCAGAGTTCCCCACCGTCGAGCTCAACGCCAGCTTCTACCGCTGGCCGCGCGACACGACCTTCGCGGGCTGGCGGCAGCGGCTGCCCGACGGTTTCCGGTTGTCGGTCAAGGCCCCTCGCGGGCTCACCCACGGCAAGCGGCTGCTCGATCCCGACGTGTGGGTGCAACGCATCACCGCCGGGTGGCACGAGCTCGGCGACCGGCGCGCCCTGCTGCTCGTGCAGCTCCCGCCGGCCATGGAGCGCGACGACGCCCGCCTCGCCTACTTCCTGGGCGCGCTGCCGGACTGGGTCCGGGTGGCCGTCGAGCTCCGGCACCCGACCTGGCAGCACGACGACGTCTTCGCGCTGCTCGAGCGCCACGCGGCGGCGTACTGCGTGATGAGCGGCGCCGGCCTGGCGTGCCACCTGCGGGCGACCGCCGACGTGGTCTACGTGCGGCTGCACGGACCCGACCACGACGCGCTCTACGCCGGGTCCTACACCGACGACGACCTGCGCTGGTGGGCGGACCGGATCCGGGAGTGGGAGGCAGCGGGGCGTGAGGTCCACGCCTTCTTCAACAACGACGGGCACGGGCACGCCGTGCGCAACGCGCGCACGCTGCGCTCCCTGCTGGGGGCCTGACCCGCGCCAGGCGGGACTCGAAGGGGGCACGGCTCAGCTGAGCTCGGCCAGCACGGGCGGCACCTGGTCGACGAGCTCGCGGGCCAGGAAGCCGACGCCGCCGACGGCGGAGGCCAGCCGCTCCCCGGCCACGGAGTGCAGATAGGTGCCCCAGCAGGCCGCCTGCACGGGCGTGGCGTCGCGGGCGAGCAGGCCGACGACGAGCCCGGCGAGCACGTCGCCGCTGCCGGCGGTGGCCAGGCCGGGATGTCCCGAAGGCACCCGCCAGGTGCCCCCGTCGGGGTCGGCGATGAGGGTCGCGGCGCTGACCACGGCGTGGTGCCGTGCGGCGGCCTCGCGCACGACGTCCAGGTCGGGGTCGACCTCGCGCTCGAGCAGGAAGCCGAGCTCGGTGCTGTTCGGGGTCAGCACGGGCGTCGACGCCTGCAGGTGGGGGGCGTCGCCGAGCCCGGGCAGCACGCCGATGGCGTAGGCGTCGAGCACGACCGCCGTGTCCTCACCGAGGTGGGGCAGCAGGCCGCGCAGCAGGTGGCCGGCCTCTGCGGCGTCGTCGAGGCCGGGTCCGATGAGGACGGCGTCAGCCGTCCCGACGGCCTCACGCAGGGCGTCGGCGGCCGCTGACCCGTTGATGGAGCCGCCGGCCGTCTCATCGAGGGCGATCACCCCCGCCTCGGGGAAGGCGGCCGCCATCGCTGCCGCGGCGGAGGCGGCCAGCGCAAGCTGCACGCGCCCGGCGCCCACGCGCAGGGCTGCGAGACCGGCCAGCGCCACGCCGCCGGGGGAGCCGGCGGCGCCGCCGACGACCAGGACCTGGCCGCGCGCCCGCTTGGAGCCGGCCGGGTCGGGAAGGGCCCAGCTCCGGAGCAGCTCGGGGGTGATGAGCTCGGGGTCGCTCATGTCAGCCCTCCGTCCCCTGGTCGGTGTCGGGTTCGAGGGCGTCGAGGTGCCCGACCTCGTCGTAGGCCACGAGGCGCCACGACCCGTCCGCCTCGCGGACGAGTCGGCTCAGCGACGCGTTCTGCAGCGGGGTACGACGAGCCAGGTCCAGCACCTGCTCCTCGTCGAGGTTCTCGCACACGTAGCGCACGAGGGCGATGACGGCGTCGTGGCTGACGACCACCAACCGGGCGGCGTCGAAGTCGCGGTCGACGTCGGCCAGCCACGAGCGCAGGCGCAGGGCCACGTCGGCCCACGACTCGCCTCCCGGTGGGCGGTGGTAGAACTTCCCGTGCCACCGGCGTCGCTCGGCCTCCTCGGGGAAGCGTTCCGCGATGCCGTCGAGGGTCAGCCGGTCGAAGACGCCGAGCTCACGGTCCCGCAGCCGCTCGTCGACGCGGACCGGCAGGTCGAGCCCGGCCTCGGCGAGCGCGATCGCCGCGGTCTCGCGTGCCCGGCGGTAGGGGGAGACCATCGCGACCTGCGGCAGCGCGTGCGCGGCCGTCTCGGACAGCGCCGTCGCGGTGGCCGCGGCCTGGCGTCGCCCGAGCGGGGAGAGGTCGACATCGGCGTCGCGCGCGGGCACGTCGATCACGTGCGCCCCGCTGTCGTGGGCCCTGGCGGCGGCGACGTTGCCCTCGCTCTCGCCGTGCCGGATCAGCAGAAGCTCGCTCACACCCATGTGGTCGACCCTAGACGTCGGTGGCGAGCAGCGGCCCACCCGGAGCGGTGCGTCCGAGACTCCATCGGCGGCATCGACGCCGAGGTGCCGAGCCGGCCGCCTCAGCCGCCTCAGCCGGCCACGAGCCTCGTGAGCAGGAGGATCCCCGCGGCGATGCACGCCGCGGCGACGGTCGTGCGCAACCGCTCGGCGCGCACCCGGGTGGCGAGCGCTGCGCCGACGAGGGCGCCGGCAGCGGCGAGCAGTCCCAGCCCGGTCCCCAGGCGTACGTCGGTGAGGCCGGCGTCGAGATAGCCCACCGAGCCGGCGACCACCACGGGCAGCTGGGCCACCTGGCTGACGGCCACCGCCCGGAGCGGTGGCACGGCCAGGACGAGCAGCAGCGGCACCAGGATCACCGGCCCGCCGGTGCCGGTGAGGGCGGACCCGAACCCGACGAGCCCGCCGAGGCCGACCAACGTCGTCGGTCGCCGCGAGGCACCCTCCACCGGAGTCGGCCCTCGCAGAGTCAGTCCTCGTAGCCGGCTGTCGACGCCGGAGCTGGTGGACGCCCACGCCGACGGTGAAGGCCGCCAT
Organism: uncultured Actinomycetota bacterium; assembly: GCA_963721555.1. Classification (GTDB taxonomy): domain Bacteria; phylum Actinomycetota; class Actinomycetes; order Propionibacteriales; family Nocardioidaceae; genus Marmoricola_A. Next base: position 12,603 of record CAVRJU010000013.1, read on the forward strand.
GACCGCCACCAGCACCGGGCCCGGCAGCAGGGCGTTGGCCCGCGCGCCCAGGAAGGCGCCCGGGGCGATCCCGGCGGCGAGCCGTCCGGCCAGCGCCCACGGCACGACCCCGCGGCGCGCATAGACGACCGTGCCGACGACACCGGTGAAGCCGAACACCCACAGGCTGGTGGCAGCGGCCTCGCTCGGGCTCGATCCCCCCAGGAACATCAGCCCCGGAGGCAGCAGCACCCCGCCGACCCCGACGAGACCGATGAGGACACCGACCACGACAGCCAGTCCGAGCAGCAACGAACAGCCCTCCTCCACCCCGCCCACGCACGCGATGGTGGTGGGCGGGGCCCCCGGTCACCTGCGCGCGTCCGCCCGTCGCGTCGTGCAGGCGACCATAAGATGACCTACCCCGATTTATCGGGATCAAGCGAGTCGCACACGAAAACTTGGACGACCGTCCTAGTGTTCTCCCCGAGCCCCGGTCAGCCTCCCCCGTCTGACCGGGGCTCGCTGCTGCCTCGAGGGTCGCCGCCGGCATGCTCCTCGGTGGTCCCCGCGTGGTCGCCGGCGATCCGGGCCTGCGCGCACGCGACGACGGCGTCCAGGTCGAGGCCGTACGTCGGGCCGCCACTCGCGCCGTAGGAGGCCAGCCGGCCCGCTGCGCGCTCGACGAGCCGTGGAGCGCCGACCGCGTTGCCGCGCTCGTGGTGGGTCAGCCCGACGCACAGCTGCGCCAGGCCCTGCCAGAGCTCACGCTCGTCCTCCGGCCCGGACTTCCACCGCACCTCGAGGGCCTCGTGCGCCTGGAACGGACGGCCCAGGTCGAGCAGCTCCCGGGCGTAGGCCAGCGTGTCCTCCGGTGACCGGGGGTCCTCGGAGATCGGCTCGACGCCGGGCTCGTCGTACGCCAGCGGGCGGCCGAGCCGGTCGCGCGGACGAGCCTGCTCGGCGCGACCGGCTGCGTTGCGGTCGCGGTCGGCGGTCAGGTCGGAGGTGGGGTCGGCCGAATCGGGGGTGGGAAGGGAGTCGGTGTCGGCCCGGGGGTCGTCGGGGGCTGCCATCCGGCCCACCCTACGGACCGGTGGCGGCCGCGAACCGGGCCGCGACGACGCGCACCGCCTCACGCAGCTCCGGGCCCGCCTCGACGGTGAAGTCGACGGGCACCTGGGCCAGCCACTCCTGGGCGTACATCGCGGGATTGCCGGTGCTCCCGACGAGCACGCAGGAGGGGCCGTCGGGCCCGTCGTCGGCCACGAGCCGGCCCATCGGCGGCCGGATCCAGGGCGCCACCGTCTCCACCGGTGCCGCGAACCGCACGCCGGACGGTGAACTCCCAACCGGTGCCGAGGTTGCTCTCGAGCTCGGCGACCGGGTCGAGCCCGGCGGGCGGCTCGAAGGACTCGGGCCGCTGCTCGACCGAGCCGATCCGGTCCAGCCGGTAGGTGCGGATCGCGTCGGCGCGGTGGGAGTGGCACAGCAGGTACCACCGGCCGTGGCGCACGACGACCGCCCAGGGGTCGACCTCCACCTCCCACGCGTTGCCGGACTCGGCGCGGTAGGACAGGTGCACCCGGCGTCGGGCGGCGACCGCGGCGACCAGGGCGGTCGTCGTGGCGGGGTCGGGCCGCGTCGGGTGCCGGACCGGTGCGGTCGCGGCGTGGTCCCGCAGCGTCGCCGCCTCGCGACCCACCCGCTCCGGCAGGGCGCGCACCACCTTGTCCAGGGCCGGACCGACCTCGCCGTCCCCGGGACCGCTGTCGAGGACCGCCATCACGAGGCTCAGCGCCTCGGTCTGGGTGAACCAGACGGGAGGCAGCCGGGTGCCGCGTCCGAGCCGGTAGCCGCCGTACGGCCCCCGGGTCGACTCGACCTCGATCCCGGCCTCCCGCAGGATCGCGACGTACCGGCGTGCCGCGCGCTCGGTGACGCCCAGGCGCTCGGCGAGCTCGGCGGCGCTCACCCCAGGCCGTGCCTGGAGCAGCTCGAGGGCGCGCAGCGCGCGGCCGGTGGGGCTGAGGTCGCTGCCGACGGGTGGGGCCACGGGAGCAGGCTAGGGGCGCCGGCGGGTCACCGGAAGCCTTCCGTCCGGAACCTGTCCTAGCGTGGGGCGCGCCGCGACCCGACCGGGCCGGCCCCGCGGAGCCGAGGTCGCACTCCTGGCCGCGGACCTGGGACAACGTGGAGGACCGCATGGACATCGTGCTCGTGGCCGGACTGTGGCTGGACGCGTCCGCCTGGGACGACGTGGTGGGCGAGCTGGAGACGCTGGGCCACCGCGCCCGCCCCGTCACGCTGCCGGGCCAGGGGGACGGCAACACCCAGGCCACCCTCGACGACCAGGCCGCCGCGGTGGTGGCCGCCGTCGACGGCGCCGAGGGGCAGCCGCTCGTGGTCGGCCACTCCGCCGCCTGCTCGCTGGCCTGGCTCGCTGCCGACGCCCGTGCCGACCGGGTTGCCGGCACCGCGCTGGTGGGCGGATGGCCGTCGCCGGACGGCGAGAGGTACGCCGCGTTCTTCGAGCTCACCGACGGTGTCATGCCGTTCCCCGGCTGGGAGCCCTTCGAGGGCCCCGACTCCGCCGACCTCGACGACGCCACCAAGGAGCGGGTGGCCGCTGCGGCGATCCCGGTCCCCGGCGAGGTCGCCCACGGCGTCGTCCGTCTCACCGACCCACGGCGGTACGACGTACCGACGGTGCTGGTGTGCCCGGAGTACACGCCCGCCGAGGCGCAGGAGTGGATCGACGCCGGCGACCTGCCGGAGCTGGCGAGGGCCACCCGGCTGGAGCTGGTGGACATCGACTCGGGCCACTGGCCGATGTTCAGCCGTCCCGCCGAGCTGGCGCGGGTGCTGGCCGGGATCGCCGACCGGCTCGGCTGAGCGCCGGGGTCAGCTGAGGCACAGGCAGAACGGGTGCCCGGCCGGGTCGAGGAAGACCCGGAAGGTCGTGCCCGGCTGGTGCTCGTGCTTGGTGGCGCCCAGCGCCAGCACCTCGGTCTCGGCGCCGTCCAGGTCGTCGACGACCACGTCGAGGTGCATCTGCTGCGGCACGTCCTGGCCCGGCCACACCGGGGCGCGGTAGTCGTCGACCGGCTGGAAGCACAGCGACTGGCCGTGCTCGGAGCGTGCCTCCACCCACTGGCCGTCGTCGCCGTCACTCACCTCCCAGTCGAGCAGCGTGCCGTAGAAGCGCCCGAGGGCCTGGGCGTCGGGACAGTCGAGGACGATGGTCGGGAAGCGTGCGATGGCCATGGGCTTCACGCTAGGCCCGGTTCCGGACGATCGACCACCCCTTCCCCGCCGAAGCGGCGCGTAGGTGCGGCCGAGACGTCGCTTGGGTACGCGCGAAGCGTCGACCGCGGGCACGATGTGCTTCGCTGGGGCCGGTGGAGAACCCCGGCCCGACCCTCATCGACGCGCTGCAGCTGACGCCGCGTGCGGCGGTGGACGCCCTCGAGGCGGCGCTGCGCTCCGGCTTCGACCCGGAGGACGACCCACCGCGCAGCCGGGTCGCGACGGCCGCGGGCGAGCTGCTGCTGATGCCGTCGACGCTGGGCGAGGTCTCGGGGGTCAAGCTGCTCTCGCTGACCGGGGACAACGCCCAGCGTGACCTGCCGGTGGTCCAGGGCGCCTACCTGCTCTTCGACGGCCCCGGTCAACGACCCGCGGCTCTCCTCGACGGCGCCGCGCTCACCGACCTGCGGACCTCCGCGGTGTCCGCGCTGGCGGTGCGCCACCTGCTGCCCCGCCACGACGACCGACCGCTCCGTCTCGTCGTGCTCGGCGCCGGCCCCCAGGCCCGCGCCCACGTCACCACCCTGCGCGCGCTCCACGACTGTCGCCTCGGTGACCCTCGTGGGGCGGGCCCCGGACCGGGTCGCCGCCCTGGCCGACGAGCTGGGCGCCACGGTGGGCGACGTCTCCTCGGTGGCGGACGCCGACGTGGTCTGCTGCTGCACCTCCGCGACGACACCCCTCTTCGACGGCGACCTGGTGCGCGACGACGCGGTCGTGGTCGCGATCGGCTCCCACCACCCGGACGCACGCGAGACCGACGACGCGCTCGTACGTCGCTCCGCGGTCGTCGTCGAGTCCCGCCGCAGCGCGCTGGCCGAGGCCGGCGACGTGATCCTCCCGGTCGAGGCGGGCGTGATCGACGCCGCCGAGCTGGTGGGCCTGCGCGAGGTCGTCACCGGGGGCGTGACCCTGCCCGAGGGGCGGCCAAGGCTCTTCAAGGGCACCGGCATGTCCTGGCAGGACCTCGTCGTGGCGGCCGCCGAGCTCCACGCCCGGCGTACCTGAGGCCCGGCGCCTACGACAACAGATGCGTGGGAAAAGCACGCAGGGGAGACCGGAGGAGGTGCTTTTCCCACGCATCTGCGGGGCGGACCGCTCCGGAATCGGCCGACCCGAGGCCCGGCGGCGAGTGCCACGCCGGTTGCCGGAAGGATGACCCCCATGCCGCTCTCCTGGACCCTGCACAACGACGGCCGCACCGTGACCGAGGGGGCGGTGGTCCGACCCGGGGAACGACTCACCTGGCCCCGCACGATCGGCCTCGGGGCCCAGCACGTCGTCGCCATGTTCGGCGCGACCTTCCTCGTGCCGGTGCTGACCGGCTTCCCGCCGACCGCGACCCTGTTCTTCTCGGGCGTCGGCACGATCCTGTTCCTGCTGGTCACCGGCAACCGGGTGCCGAGCTACCTCGGCTCGTCCTTCGCCTTCATCGCGCCCATCACCGCCGCCACCGCGAGCGGCTCGATGGGCAACGCGCTGTTCGGCGTGCTGGTCACCGGCCTCCTGCTCGCCGCGGTCGGTGCGGTGGTCGCGAGCACCGGCGCGGGCTGGATCGACGCGCTCATGCCGCCGGTGGTCACCGGCGCGATCGTCGCGCTCATCGGGCTCAACCTGTCAGGCGCGGCAACCTCCAACGTGCAGGCTGCGCCCTGGACGGCCCTGGTCACCCTCGTCGCGCTGCTGGTCGTCGCCGTCGTGCTCCGCGGCCTGGCGGCGCGGCTGTCGATCCTGCTCGGCGTGGTCGTCGGCTACGTGTTCGCGGCGCTCGCCGGCGCCGTCGACCTCGCCCCCGTGCGCGATGCCGCCTGGGTCGGTCTGCCCGACTTCTTCGCCCCGGAGCCCAGCTGGGGCGTGCTCCCTGCGTTCCTGCCGGTCGTGCTCGTGCTCGTCGCCGAGAACGTCGGCCACGTCCGCACCGTCGCCCACCTCACCGAGGACCCCGAGATCAACGCCCGCACCGGTCGGGCGCTGCTGGCCGACGGTCTGGCCACGACCCTGGCCGGCGCGGGCGGCGGGTCGGGCACCACGACGTACGGCGAGAACATCGGCGTCATGGCCGCGACCCGGGTCTACTCGACCGCGGCGTACTGGGTGGCGGGCGCCGTCGCGATCCTGCTCAGCCTGTCGCCGAAGTTCGGCGCGCTGGTCAACACCATCCCGGCAGGCGTGCTCGGCGGCGTGACGGTGGCGCTCTACGGTCTCATCGGCGTGGTCGGCGTGAAGATCTGGATCGACAACCGGGTCGACTTCTCGAAGCCCGTCAACCAGTTCACCGCGGCCGTCGCCCTCGTCGTCGGCATCGGCAACCTGACGCTGAGCTCCGGCGACGTCGTGGTCACCGGCATCGCGCTCGGCACGGTCGCCGCGCTCGTCGTCTTCCACGGCATGAGCGCGCTCGAGCGAGCCCGAGGCGCCCGCGCCTGACAGCAGCGGGTCGGGTCAGGACCGGCCCGCGCAGGCGTCCGGCCGCCTCAGCCCAGGACCATGCCGCGATGCATCACCCGGTCGCCGAGGACGCCGGAGTGGTCGGCGCGGTGCATGACGCAGCCGTTGTCCCACATGACCACGTCGCCCTCGCTCCACCGGTGGTCGAGCACGTTGTCGGGGCGCGTCGAGTGTTCGAAGAGCTGGGCCACGACCTCCTCGGACTCGACCGGGTCGAGCCCGCTGACCGACGCGCAGCGCGCCGGCGTGGTCAGGTAGAGCGCCGTGCGACCGGTCACCGGGTGCGGGCGGAACACGGGGTGCTCAGCCTCGGACTCGTCGTCGGGACCGACCTCGACACCGGTCACGACGTGACGGATGCTCCGTCCGTCGAGCCGCTTCCGCAGGTGGGCGGGCAGGGTGTCGAAGGCACGGTACTGGTCGCTGAACTGCGTGGCGCCGCCCTGCTCGGGCACGGTGACGGCCCGCAGCGCGGTGTACGCCGGAGGTGTCGCGACGTAGCTGGTGTCGACGTGGAACGAGCTCCTCGGAGGCGTCGTGCGCCCCACGTTGCTGATGACGTTGAGATCGGGATGCCCCTCCAACGGTGTCTCGCCGGCGGTGAAGGTCAGGGTCCCGAAGCGCTCCAGCAGCGCCACGAAGGCGGCGTCGTCGAGCGTCTGCTCGGGCACCACCACGACTCCGTGCTGCCCCAGCAGCTTCCGGAGGGCGTCGACCTGCGCGCCGTCGATCCGCGCGAGGTCGACGTCGCGGACCACGACGCCCACGGGGTCGAGGGTCTCGGTGGTCAGCAGGGTCATGGGGTCACCTCTCGGGAGGACGGGGACGGGGCGGTCCGGGCGGGGGGAACGGTGGGCCGGGAGGCCAGCGCGTCGTCGACGGCGAGCCGGAACAGCCGCGGCAGCGGCAGGCCCGCGGCCTCGGCCATCACCACGAGCACGCTGCTCGGCGCGTAGGAGCAGTACAGGCTGGCCTCGAGGAACCACGGGGTCCCCTCGGGGTCGACGCGGAAGTCGAAGAGGCCGTAGTGACGGCACCCCAGGGCGTCGTACGCCGCCCGTGCCGCGGCGTGCACGGACGGGACGACCGGGTCGTCGGGGTCCACGATCCACGCGTGCTCGGCGTCCTTGGCCACCAGCCCGAGCTCGCCACCGTCGTCGCGCCTCAGCTTGTCGTCGTGGTCGCGCACGGGCTTGGTGACCGGGTCGACGGCGTACTCCTCCAGCGGCAGGCACACCAGCTCGCCCTCGACGTCGACGACTCCGCAGCGCACCTCGCGGCCGAGCTCGACGTAGGTCTCGACGAGCGCGCGCGCGGAGTGGCGGCACGCCTCGGCCACCGCAGCCTCCAGCGCACCGGGTGACGCGGCGTGCGGCACCAGCGTCACACCGAGGGAGTTGTCGGCGTCGACGGGCTTGACGACGACGGCGCCGCTGGGCGCGTGACCGTCCAGCGTCACCGGCTCGCCGGGGCGCACCACCACGCCGGCCGGCACCCGGACCCCGCCCGCGGCGACGACGGCGCGGGCCAGCGCCTTGTCGGCGCCGATCGCCATCGTCTCAGCCCGGTTGCCCAGCATCGGGATCCCGAGCAGCTCCAGCAGGGCGCGGTAGCGGGTCATGCCGGGCCGGCAGAACATCTGCGGCACGGCGACGTCGGGCGCCAGCGCGGCGATGCGGCGGACGGCCTCGGCGAGCGTGCAGCTGGGCGCCTCCGCGATCGCCAGCGGGTCGAGGTCGCGCGGGAAGCGCCACCGGCCGTCCGGGGAGACGTGTGCGACGACGTGCTCGTAGGCGTCCGGCAGGACCTCCGTGAGCGCCGAGCTGCGCAACGCGTCGAGACAGCCCCGGGCGTAGAGCAGCGACACGTCGGCCAGCAGCTCGGACTCCGCGGACCCGACCAGGTGCAGCACGGTCAGCGGCACCTCAGTCGCCCCCCGGCTCCACGAGCTTGCCGATGTTCAGGTCGACCTTCTGCCACGGGCGTCCGCGACGCAGGTTGCCCAGCAGCAGCGACGGCACGTGCACGTGGTGCAGGGCCAGGAACGGCAGCGGGTCGTCACGGTCGAGGACCGCGTCGACACCGCGCAGCACCGTGCGCAGCCGGCCGGGAGCCGTGCGGGGGTGGCGGACCGACTGCCACAGCTCGTGGTGCAGCCAGTACGTCGGTCGCCCGCCCAGCGGTGGCTCGACCTGGGGGGCGTGGTCGTCGAGGTAGGCGGCAGCGACACCGGGGTGGTCGTGGAGCAGGGTGATCGCGGAATGGGTGCGGGGGTTGCACTCGATGGCCCGGGCGACCCCGTCGGCGCCCTCGATGAAGTCGAAGGACAGCTGACCGGTCCACCCGCCGGCGGCGACGAACCGCTCCACCCACTCCCGGATCTGCGGCTTGTCGACCTGCTCGTAGGTCAGCTGCCACGGGGAGCTCTGGCAGCAGACGTAGACCTGGAGCCGGCCGTCGCGGACGGTGCCGTGCGTGCAGTACTCCGTCCCCTCCAGCAGCTCCTGGAGGATCCACGGCTGGTCCTCGGTGATCGGGAGCGACCGCACGAACGCCTCGGTCTCCGCGGGGGTGGGCCGGGGCAGCGGAGTCAGGTCGAGTCGCCGTACGGGGTCGTAGGGGATGGACTTGAGCACGTAGGTGAGCCCGGTGGCGGCGAAGTCGAAGTCCAGCACCTGCTGGGGATCGGTGACGCGATGGGTCTCCGGCACAGGCAGTCCGAGCCCGGCTGCCATCACCGAGAACGCGTGTTTGTCGTCGACCTGACACAAATCATCCGCGTCGAGGTGGACCATCTCGCAGTGCCCGGACAGCAGGCCCGCAGCCTCGGCGTCGGGGAGGCTGGCAGCTGGGCTGCAGACAGGCACGTAGACGTCGACCCCCTCCTCCTTGACCACCCGCAGCAGCGCATCGGCGTAGTCGGGGGAGTCGGTGTCGGGTACCACGTGGAAGGCGTCGACGGCGCGGGAGAAGCGGTGCCCGGTCCAGCGGTAGCGCGCGGTCTCGACCATCACCACCCGGTGCCCGGCGGCGTGGAAGTGCCGGGCCAGCGCCAGCGCCTTGGTCATCTTGCCGCCGCTGACCAGGACCGTACGGCGTCGGGGGTCGCGCGGGACCGGTCGGCGGGCGGGCCGGGATCGGCTGGCGGCGACCAGGACGAGGTTGACCGGCAGGGTGGCCTGCAGCAGGCCGACGGCGGCCAGGGTGCGGACCGCTCGCGCCGCGAGACGCAGCGCGCCGGCCGACGAGTCGGCGGGACCGGGCCTCGTCACCTCACACCCTCCGGGCCAGCGTGACCCCGTCGCGCAGCGGCACCACGACCTGCTCCACACGGAGGTCGTCGCGCAGCCGCTCGTTGAAGGCGGCGACGGCGCGGCCGTTGGGGGAGGATGCCTCCGACCACGGCTCACCCTGGAGCAGCGTGTTGTCGATGCACAACAGGCCCTCGGGGTGCAGGAGGCCCCGGTCGAGCAGCAGGTCGAGGTAGCCGGCGTACCCCGGCTTGTCGGCGTCGAGGAAGACCAGGTCGAAGGTCTCGCCCCGCTCCGCCAGACGCACCAGCGTCTCGCGGGCCGGCCCGACCTCGACCTGCACCCGGTCGCCCACGGGGGAGGCCGCGAAGCAGTCCTGAGCGAGGGACGCGACGCCCGGGTCCAGCTCGCACGCCACCACCCGGCCACCCTCGGGCAGCGCCTCGGCCATCGCGAGCGCGGCGTAGCCGGTGAACATGCCGATCTCCAGCACCTGCTGGGCACGGCTCACACGCACCATCATCTGGAGGAACGCACCCTCGACGTGACCGGACAGCATCTCCGCCTCGAGACTCCCCTCCCAGGGTTCGGTCCGGGTGCGCTCCTCCAGAGCGGCCAACGCCGCCGACGGGGGCGACGTCTGCTGCTCGACGTACCCCTCGAGCCCGGCCGCGATCGCCCGGGCGCGGGCCAGGTCGGCGCGGGCCTCGAGCGGTACGCCCGGCACGCCGGCCACCTGCCGGGCCACCGAGCCCAGCAGGTCGGCCACGATGCCGACGGGGGTGACCGGGCGGGTGGCCCGGGTCTCGACAGGCTCGACCACCGGGGCCTCGACGGACTCGACCAACGGGGTCTCGACGGGCTCGACCACCGGGGGCTCGACCACTGGGGGCTCGACCACTGGGGTCAGGTCGGTGTCAGCCGACATCGCGGACGGGGACGCCGGACTGCGTCGGGACCTGGCGGTGCCCGGCCGCGGGCACCTCGACCGTCGACTCCTCGACCGCGATGAAGGCGTCGACGCCGGCACCACCGCGGGGGAGGGCGGCGCACAGCTCCTTGTGCTCCACCAGCGTCTCGACCAGCTCGGCGACGTCGACGTCGCTGACGAAGTGGCAGCTGCCGATCGGCCGGGGGACGGCCGCGCGGAGACGGCCGTCGCGGGTCGCCAGGATCGACGCCGTGGACCGCTCGAGCAGCTCGGGGGTGAGCCACGGGCTGTCCACCGTGAGGCCCAGCCGGCTGAAGAGCCCGAGAACCCGGTCCCGGTCGGCGGGCGAGAGGTAGCCGCGGCGGGCGGCCAGCGTGGCGGAGAAGGCCATGTCGACGCTGATGGCGTGCCCGTGGAAGTAGTGCGGGACGGGCGTGAGCTCCAGCGTCGGGCTCCAGGTGTGGCCGTAGGCGATGACGCGGTCGAGGTCGAGCTCGTGGAGGTTCGGCACCTCGAGCTCGAGCATCGTGCGGATCGCGTCGTAGGTGATCGAGCCGGCGACCTCGCGCAGGTGCTCGGCGCCGTCGGCGTGCCCGAAGGCGGTCGCGAGCAGCTCCTCGCCGTACTTCTCGAGACGCTCGAAGATGCCCAGGTCGCTCACGGTCGCGATCTTGATGATCTCCGCGATGCCGTTGCGGACCTGGTCGAGCGGCAGGGTGCGCAGCATGGAGAAGTCGAGGAAGACCTTCGAGGACGCGTGGTAGGCCCCGAGCCGGTTCTTGTGCGGGCCGTGGTTGGCGCCGACCTTGATCGAGACGCTGGCGTCGATGAGGCCGATCAGCGTCGTCGGGATGCGGACGTAGCCGGTGCTGCGCTTGTAGGCGGCGCAGGCGAACCCGGCGACGTCGGTGGTCAGCCCGCCGCCGACGACCAGGACCTGCTCCTTGCGGCGCAGGCCGAAGTCGGCGAAGGCGTCGACGATCTGCTCGACGGTGCGCAGGGTCTTCGCGGTCTCGGCGATGTGCACCTCGAGCACGGTCAGCTCGATGCCGTGGTGCGCGAAGTACGCCCGCGCCCGGTCGCCGTGGAGCGCGAAGACGTTCTCGTCGACGACCATCAGGCAACGGGCCTGTCGGGAGAAGACGTCGGCCAGCTCGCTGCTGCGGGGGTCGAAGACGTCGGCGACGTAGTCGAGGGAGTACTCGATCTTCTCGTACGCCTCGACGTGGAAGCCGGTGTCGGAGCTGGTCAGCGTCGCCAGGGGGGTGATGCTCCCGTTCACCTCGCTCACCGTCCGGCCAGGGTGCGCAGGGCGGCGAGCCCGATCTCGTCGACGCGGCCGGCCGCCCCGTCGAAGTCGTGGCCGGCGGTGTTCTGGTTGGGGAAGGCCACGCACGGCACGCCCGCGGCCCGTGCCGCGCTCACCCCGCCGACGTTGTCCTCGACCGCCACGGCGTGCTCGCTGCTCTCCCCCAGCGCCTCCAACGCGTGCCGGTACACCGACCCGTCGGGCTTCGGCGTGCTGACCTGGGAGCCGTCGACCACGAGGTCGAAGACCTCGTCGAACGGCAGGGTGCTGGACACCGCGCTGGCCAGCGCGTCGAGGTTCTCGCGCGAGGTCGTCGTCACCAGAGCCACCTTGAAGCCCTCGGCGCGCGCGTCGCGGACGGTCTCGACGACGCCCTCGCGCGGCGTGAGCTCCCCGGAGCGCAGGGCGTCCTGGAACAGCTGCGACTTGGTCGCGTGGACGGCGTCGGCGTCGACCGACTCCTCGCGAGCAGCGGCGTAGTCGGCGATCCGGTCCGCGCCGCCGTTGCCGCCGAGGAGGTCGGCGTACTCCTCGCGCTCCCAGCGCCAGTCCAGGCCGTGCTGCTCGAAGGCGCGGTTGAAGGACTCCCGCTGGAGCTCGGAGGTGTCGACGACGGTGCTGATGGAACCGAGAAGAAGAGCAGGCACGGCACGTTCCGTTTCTGCGCCCGGGGGCGCGATCAGGTCGGCGTCGGAACGACGTCGGAGTTCCTCGCGGTCGACGAGGGCCGACAGGTGGGCCGGCCCGGCAAGACTTGCAGGCGTTTGGAAGGACTTCGCGAGAGGTGCCCGTTATGTCCGGCGAAGTTGGAAGACCGTGAAGAAAATGACCGGAGAAGTGACCACGTCGTGAGACGGCGGTGGTTCACTGTGGCCACCGTCCCGACCCCGGAGAGGACCAGCCGGTGAACGACTCGCCTCTCATCAGCGTGGGGCTGCCGATCGCTCTCGCGATCATCATGTTCGGACTCGGGCTGTCGCTGACGGTCGGCGACTTCCGTCGTGTCGCCCGCACCCCGAAGGCGGTCGTGGTCGCGCTGGCACTCCAGGTGCTGGTGCTGCCGGTTGTCGCGTTCGGCCTCGTGGTCGTGTTCGACCTCGACCCGTTGCTGGCGGTCGGTGTGATGCTGCTGGCGGCCTCTCCGGGCGGCACCACCGCCAACCTCTTCAGCCATCTCTTCCGGGGGGACGTGGCGCTCAACATCACGCTGACCGCGATCAACTCGGTGCTGGCCGCGGTCTCCATCCCGCTCGTCACGAACCTGGCCATCAGCTACTTCGGCGCGGAGGGCGAGCTCGGGCTCCAGGTCGGCAAGGTCCTCCAGGTGATCGCGATCGTGCTGGTGCCCGTGGCGATCGGGATGCTCGTGCGGCGGCGCTCGGAGGGCTTCGCAGCCCGGGCGGACCGACCGGTGCGGATCTTCTCCATCACCGTGCTCGTCGTCGTCGCCGTCGGTGCGCTGCTCGGCGAGCGGGAGAACCTCGGTGGCTACCTGCAGCAGGTGGGGCTGGTCACGGGGCTGTTCTGCCTGATCAGCCTGAGCCTCGGGTACGGCGTCGCGCGGCTGCTCCACCTGGGGCGCCCGCAGGCGATCGCCAGCTCGATGGAGGTCGGCATCCACAACACGACCGTGGCCCTCACCATCGCGCTGTCGGTGCTCGACAGCACCGAGGTGGCGATCCCGAGCGCGGTCTACTCGGTGCTGATGTACGTGCTGGCCACGGGCTTCGGCTTCGCCGTCACCCGCAGGCACGCCCGTCCCGACCGCGACGCCGGACCCGTCCGGGAGCCGTCGGCCGGCGAACCCCGGGCATGAGCGAGACCCGTACGCCGGAGGGCGCCGGCGCGCCGACCGACGCCCCGGAGCCTGCACCGGCGCCCGACCCGACGCTGGAGATGTTCGCCAGCCGGACCCTGACCGAGCACGTCGTACGCGGGCTGCTCGGGCTCGTCCTGGTGGCCTTCGCGGTCGTGTCGGCCCAGGACCACCCCTGGGCCCTGCTCGCCCTGGTGCCAGCGGTCGCGGCCTGGCGCGGCTGCCCCACCTGCTGGCTCATGGGCCTGGGCGCGACGCTGACGCGTCGTCGTACCGGACGCGCCTGCGACACCTGCTGACGTCGGTGCCGACGTGAGGGACCGGCCGGGGCCTCAGCCGGCCGACGATCCTGCGACCCGGCTCAGGATCGCGTCGGTCGCGGCCTGGGGAGCGTGGGTGGGGATCCAGTGGTCGACGCCCTCGAGCACGACGAGCTCGTAGGGCGCGTCGACGTACCTCGCGCAGCCGTCGATGGACGGGCGCGCGATGGCGGCGTCCTGGTCGCTCCACACCATCGTCGTCGGCACGGTCACCTTGCGGCCCACCTGGGAGCGGTCGAGCAGGAGCATCGCGCGGTACCACCCCAGCCCGCCGCGCAGGGCGCCGTCCTCGACGATCTCGGCGTGGAACCGCTCGAGGTCCGCCGGCGTCATCCCGCCGTCGGCGAGCCACCGGTCGCCGCGACCGCCGCGCCGCGACAACGTGCGCTCGGGCAGCCAGGGCAGCTGGAAGAAGTACATGTACCAGGAGTCGATCGCCTGGCGCGTGGTCGCCATCGCCCGCAGGTATGCCGTCGGGTGCGGCACGGAGAACGCCGTGAGGGTGCGGACCAGGTCGGGCCGCGAGGTCGCCACCGACCAGGCGATCGCAGCGCCCCAGTCGTGGCCGACGAGGTGGACCGGGCGCCCGACGCGCTCGACGAGCGCCGCGACGTCGGCGGTCAGCACGGCGCTGCGGTAGTCGCGGCGACGCCGGGGACGGGCCCCCGGCGAGTAGCCGCGCTGGTCCGGCGCGATCGTCCGGAGGCCCTCGGCGTGCAGCGCCGGGACGACGTCGTGCCACGAGGTGGACCGCTCCGGGAACCCGTGCAGCAGCACGACCACGTCACCGTCGAGCGGCCCCTCGTCGCGCACGTCGAACCGCAGCCCGTCGTGGCTGTACGTCGTGATCCGTCCTGGGGTGTCCGCTCGGGTCGTCATGACAGGAATCCTCCCAGCGTGCCGGCCACCACCGGCCGACGAGTGGGCCAACTCACGGCGCAGACTGACAGCAGCCGTGCCAGGATCGCCCGGGTGACCACCAAGACCATCGCCATCTCGGGAGCCGCCGCCGGCATCGGCCGCGCCGCCGCTCTCCGATTCGCCTCCGAGGGCTGGACCGTCGGCGCCTTCGACCTCGACGAGGCCGGCCTGACGAGCCTGCTCGACGAGGCCGACCGGCTCCCCGGACGTGTCGTGACCGGCACCCTCGACGTCCGCGACGCCGCCCAGTTCAAGGAGTGCGTGGACGCCCTCGCCGCCGAGACCGGACGGCTCGACGTGCTGCTCAACAACGCCGGCATCCTGCTGGGTGAGCCCTTCGAGGAGATCGAGCTCGAGGCGCACGTCCGCGAGATCGACATCAACGTCAAGGGCGTGGTGCACGGACTGCACGCGGCCTTCCCGCACCTCAAGCGCACGGCCGGTGCGACGGTGGTCAACATGGCCTCGGCCTCGTCGATCTACGGGCAGGCGGGGCTGTCGAACTACAGCGCCACGAAGTTCTTCGTCCGTGGCCTCACCGAGGGTCTCGACATCGAGTGGCGGCGCCACGACATCCGCGTCGTCGACATCTGGCCGCTCTACGTGCAGACCGCGATGACCAGCAACCTGGTCACCGGCTCCACGACGAGCATGGGCGTCAACCTGACCACCGACGACGTCGTCGCGCGCATCTGGCAGGCGGTCCACCCGTCCGCGGCCAACCGGGCGCTGCACCAGGTGCACTTCGCGGTCGGGACGCCGGCGCGCGCGCTCGCCCTCGGGGCGAGGTTCTCGCCGTCGTGGCTGACCCGTGCGGTCAACCGGAGGATCTCCCAGCACTGACCTGTGCGGCACGGACCGCCGGCAGCGCCGGTGGCGCGGTCAGCTGAGCTGGTCGTCGTAGCTCGGCAGCCGGTAGGCCCGCTCGTAGTCGCCACCGACGAAGTCGGTCGACCGGTTGCCGACGTTGGCGATGATCGTGTAGCCGGCCTGCACGAACTCGTGGCGGCAGCGCTGCTTGCTCTGCACGACCCGCTCCCCGCTGCGGCGCCCGCAGATGTCGTCGACGACGTAGCCGGCGCGGGCGAGGTTGCGGGCGGTGCGGGCGGTGTCGGTCTCGGACCGTGCGGTGTTGAAGAGGACCGCGACGCCCAGACGGTGCGCCTTGCGGGCGAAGCGCAGCACCCGTGGGGTGGCCTGGCCGGAGTCGTAGTGGCTGGCCAGAGCGGTGTTGTCGATGTCGAGGTTGACCGCCAGCCGGGTGCCATCGGTGCGGGACGCCACCCGGCGCTCGAGGTAGCGGTGGGATCCGGCCATCGCCGCGCTGACGTCGCTGGTCCAGGTCTCCTCGCTGGGCAGTGCCGCGTGCGCCGGGGCGACCCCGACGAGGGAGGCGACCAGGGCGGTCACCAGGACGAGCAGGGCGTGGTGCAGGGAGTCCGAGATCCTCATGGGCACCAGTCTCACCGGTCGGGTCCGATCGCATCGGCGATTCCGGCAGGATCGTCGCCATGAAGGCCGTCGTCTGCCACCAGTCCGAGCTCACCGTCCGTGAGGTCCCCGACGCCAGCCCCGACCGGGGCCAGCTGCTGCTGCAGGTCCTGCGCTGCGGCATCTGCGGCTCCGACCTGCACGCCCGTCACCACGCCGAGGAGCTGCGCGAGGCGGCGCGCGCCACCGGCTACGACGGCGTGATGGGACCCGACGACGAGGTGGTGATGGGCCACGAGTTCGTCGGCGAGGTGGTCGACGTGGCCCGTGGGTCCCGCGGTGGAGCGAAGGTCGGCGACCGCGTGGTGGCCATGCCGATCGTGCGCGGGGCGGGAGGCGTCCACCCCACCGGGCTGTCGCGCTTCGCGCCCGGGGCGTACGCCGAGCTGGTCGTCGTCGAGTCGTCGTTGGCCATGAAGGTCCCCGACGCGCTGCCGACCGACGTCGCGGCGTTGACCGAGCCCATGGCGGTCGCCCTGCACGCCGTACGACGCGGAGAGGTGGGGCGCAAGCAGGTCGCCGTCGTCATCGGCTGCGGCCCGATCGGGCTGGCCGTGATCGCGATGCTCAAGGCCACCGGCGTGCGCACCGTGGTGGCCAGCGACCTGTCTGCTGCACGGCGGGCGATGGCCGAGCGGGTCGGGGCCGACGTGGTGGTCGACCCGGCCACCGACGACCCGTGGTCCGCCTACGACACCAGCCGCTACGTCACCGAGGCGTCGCAGATGCTCGACCTCGCCGTCGGCTCGATGGACAAGCTGCGCAGCGTGCCGCTGGTGCCGTGGTGGCACGTCATGCACGCCGCGGAGCTGGCCGGCGCCCTGCCCCAGGGGCCGGTGGTCTTCGAGTGCGTCGGGGTGCCCGGCATCATCGACGAGATCGTCGCGCGGGCGCCGCTGGCCAGCCGCGTCGTGGTCGTCGGCGTGACGATGCAGGCCGACACCATCCGGCCCGCGATCGCCATCAACAAGGAGATCGACCTGCGCTTCGTGCTGGCCTACACCCCGCGCGAGTTCCGCGACAGCCTGCAGATGCTGGCCTCCGGGACGGTGCCGGCCGAGACCGCCCGGGCGCTGCTGACGGGCACCGTCGGGCTCGGCGGCGTCGACGGCGCCTTCGCGGCGCTCAGCAGCCCTGAGCGGCACGCCAAGATCCTCATCGATCCCACGCAGCAGGGCAGCGCGGTCGGCACGCCCTGAGCCGGTCTACCGTCGGGGGGTGAGCCAGCCGACCAGCCCCGCCGACCTGCTCGCCGACCGGCTGAGGGACGACGTCCTCGTCCTCGACGGCGGGCTGTCGAACGCCCTGGAGGACCGGGGCGCGGACCTGAGCGGTGACCTCTGGACGGCACGCCTGCTGGCCGAGGACCCCGACGAGGTCGTGGCCGTGCACGCCGCCTACTTCGCCGCGGGCGCCCAGGTGGCCACCACGGCGTCGTACCAGGCGAGCGTGCCGAGCCTCGTCGCGGCAGGCCTGGACCGGGTCGAGGCCGAGCGGCTCATCGTCCGCAGCGTCGAGCTGGCCCGGAGGGCCCGCGACGAGGCCGGACGGACGGTCTGCTGGTGGCCGCCTCCGTCGGGCCGTACGGCGCGGTGCTCGCCGACGGCTCGGAGTACACCGGCCGCTACGGTCTCGATGACGCCGCGCTGCGTGACTTCCACGCGCCCCGGCTCGAGCTGCTGGCCGCGGCCGGAGCCGACCTGCTGGCCGTCGAGACCATCCCCGACCAGCAGGAGGCCGAGGTGCTGGTGCCGCTGCTCGACGAGCTGGGGCTGAGCGCCTGGCTGTCCTTCGCCGTCGCCGACGGTCGGACCCGGGCCGGTCAGCCGCTGGCCGACGCGTTCGCGGTGGCGGCCGGCAGCCGGGCCGTGGTGGCGGTCGGGGTGAACTGCTCCGACGCCGGCGAGGTCCAGGCGGCGCTGCGCACGGCGTACGACGTGACCGGGAAGCCGGGCGTGGCCTACCCCAACCGGGGAGAGTCCTGGGACAGCGCCGCGCACAGCTGGACCGGCCCCGGGACCTGGGACGTCGCCGGGGTCGACGGCTGGGTCGGGGCCGGCGCCCGCCTGGTCGGCGGTTGCTGCCGTGTCGGCCCGGCCGACATCGCCACCCTCGCGGCGCGCGTGGGACGCCGGTTTCACTAGGTACCTAGTGATTTTGGCGCTTCCCGAGCGAAGTTTCGTCGGGGGAGTGCCGGTTCCACTAGGTACCCAGTGAAACCGGCAGCCCGGAATGCCCGGTTCAGGGGGGTGTGAGCCGGGCCGGCAGGTCGGCGTACCCGCGCAGGATCCGGGTCGAGCGCCGCTGCGCCCCGGGCAGCAGCTCGAGGTCGGGGAAGCGCTCCAGCAGCGACCGCAGGCCCACCTCGCCCTCCATCCGGGCCAGGGCCGCACCCAGGCAGAAATGCCGTCCCGCCGAGAACGAGACGTGGTCGCGCGCGTTGGGCCGGGCCACGTCGAAGCGGTCGGCGTCCTCGAAGACGTCGGGGTCGCGGTTGGCGCCGGCCAGCAGCGTGGTGACCACCGAGCCGCGGGGGACCGGCTGCCCGGCCACCTCGGTGTCGCGCACGCACAACCGCCCGGTGAGCAGCACCGGCGGGTCCAGCCGCAGCACCTCGTCGACCGCGTTGGACCACAGCGAGGGGTCCTCGACCAGCCGGGAGCGCTGGTCGGGGTGGGCGAGGAGCAGCGCGATGCCGTTGCCGAGCAGGTTCACCGTCGTCTCGAAGCCGGCGGCCAGCACCAGCCCGGCCGTGGCCATCAGCTCCTCGTCGCTGAGCCCCTGACCCTCGTCGCGGACGCGCACGAGCTGGCTCATCAGGTCCTCGCCCGGGTGGTCGCGCAGGTGCGCCAGGTGGGCGGCCAGCCAGGTCTGGAACTCACCGAGCCCCCGCTCGACGTGGCGGAACTCCGCCCGGGTCAGCCCGAGGTCCAGGCTGGGCGCCGCGGCGGTGCCGAACTCGAGGACCCGGTCGTGGTCCTCGGGGGGAACGCCGAGGATCTCGGCGATGACCGTCACGGGCAGTCGCGCGCAGTACGACGTGACCAGGTCGACCGCCCCCTCGGTCGAGGCCAGCTCGTCGAGCAGCCCGTCGGCGATCTCCTGGGTGCGCAGCCGCAGGCCCTCGACGGCCCGGGCGGTGAAGACACGGGTCACCAGCTTGCGGTAGCGGGTGTGGTCGGGTGGCTCGGTGACCAGCAGCGAGGGCGGGGTCAAGGGGCCGAGCCGACCCGGCTCCTCGGCCCAGCGGCCGATCCGGCCCAGCAGCCCGTCACCCGGGTCGAACACCCCGGTGCGGAAGTCGTTGCTGGTGAGCACCTCCTTGACCGTCGGAAGGGAGGCGGTGATGTGGGCGAAGTGGCTGCGGTGCAGCGGACCGTCGGCCCGCACCTCCGCCGCGATCGCCGCCACCTCGTCGGTGTCCATGCCCCGGCCCTGGGAGACGAGCCGCCCCTGGATGTCCCCGCGGGCGGCCTGGCGCCGCATCACCACGCTGGGGAGTCCGTGGGACAGCGCCCACCTGGCGGTCTGGCGCACCGTTGCGATCATGTCCGCACCCTAGGAACGGCCCACCCGGTCGCGCCAGGAAACGTGCGCCAGCACACGGTGCCCGCCGGTGCCTGCCGGCGCCGGGCGGTGCCTACAGTGGGGGCGTGAAGCTCGAACGACGCCACGCCTGGGCCCTGCTCGCGATCGCGGCCTGGAACGTCGTGACCTACGCCCAGTTCACCCGGGCGCTGGCCACCACCGAGGAGGACCGACCGGTGGGCTACTACGTCGCCCACACCGTCCTCATCGTGGTCAACCTGGCCATCGCGGCCGTGCTCGGGCGCTGGGGCGTCCGAGCGCTCCGGGCGGACCGGCAGCTCGCGAG
The DNA here is from genome assembly GCA_963721555.1 of uncultured Actinomycetota bacterium. Taxonomy (GTDB): domain Bacteria; phylum Actinomycetota; class Actinomycetes; order Propionibacteriales; family Nocardioidaceae; genus Marmoricola_A. Next base: position 32,252 of record CAVRJU010000013.1, read on the forward strand.
CCGTTGACCCGCAGGGTCGTCGGGCGACGCCTGACGGCGGGCGCCGCGTGCTCAGACGCGTACGGCGATGAGCGCGATGTCGTCCTCGCCGGTGTGCGGGGCGAGCATCTCCAGCACGCTGTCGCACAGGTGGCCCAGCGGCGCACCGGCCAACGCGCCGAGCGCGCTGCGCAGGTCGGCGATGCCCACGTCGATCGAGGTGCCGCGCCGCTCGATGAGTCCGTCGGTGTAGAGCAGGAGCGTCGATCCTGGCTCCAGCAGCGTCTCGTGGTCCTGCCGCGGGAAGGCGGGGTCGACCCCGAGCAGCAGGTCGGACTTGTCGTCGAGCAGCAGCGTGCTGCCGTCGGGCTGCAGCACCACGGGCGGGGCGTTGCCGGCGTTGCTCCACCGCAACAGCCGTCCGGGGGTCTCGGTCGCCTCCTCGATGCGCGCCAGGATGGCGGTGCTGAGCTCGGAGACCGCCAGCCCCTGGGCGACGTACTCCAGACGGGTGAGCACGGTGGCGGGCGAGTCGCCGTGCGGGCGGTCCTCGGCGTCGTAGGCCAGCGCGCGCAGGAGCCCGCGGATCTGGCCCATCTTCGCCGCTGCCACCTCGTCGTGGCCCGAGACGTCGCCGATGGCCAGCATGGTGGCCCCGTCGGGCTGGGTGAAGGCGTCGTACCAGTCGCCGCCGACCTGGGCGACGTCGTCGGCGCTGCGGTAGCGCACGGTGACCTCCATGCCGCCCCCTGCCGCCGGCTCGGTCAGCATCGCGCTCTGCAGCGACTCGGCCAGCTCCTGGAAGCGGCGCGAGCTGCGACGCAGCTCCTCCGCCTTCTCCAGCCGGTCGAGCGTGGTGGCGCACTGGGCCGCGAAGCCCTCCATCAGCTCGACGCTCTGCTGGGTGAAGACCTGGGGCTCGACCCAGCCCGCGGCGATCGACCCGATGGTGCGGTCCTGGACCGACAGGGGCAGGCACGCCCAGGCCACGCGCCCTGTGGCGTCGCAGACCTCGGCCATCTCCGGGGCGAAGGCCTCGCAGTCGGTGCGGTCGCGCAGCAGCACCAGCGCCCCGGTGCGCGCCGACACCGGTCCGGGGAGCGGGCTGTCGTAGGGCTGGTCGGCGTACGTGGAGCGGACCTCCGCCCCCAGCGCGTCGCTGGCCGTGACGCGCCAGCCGCCGGACGGGTCCGGGGTGACGACCCCACCCCCGTCGGCGCCCAGCACCGCCAGGCCACCGGTGACGACGATCCGCTCCAGGTCGGCCACGGTCTCGGCGCCGGTCAGCGACAGCGCCACCTCGGCGAGGCGGGCCACCTGGGCGGCGGAGACCTCCTGGGCGGCTTGGGCCTCGGTGAGCTGGGCCCGCGCGTGGTGCAGGTCGGTGACGTCCTCGGTGTAGTGCAGGAGGTAGACGACCTCGCCGTCCTCGAGCACCGGCGTCTCCACGACGTTCCACCAGCGGACGTCGAAACCGTCCCCGCGGGGGATGTCGTAGCGGAAGCCGCGCACGGTCACCGGTCGCTGCGTCGCGACGGCCGCCGTCATCAGCGACCGCAGGTCGCTCTCCTGGTCGGAGCCGGCGTTGGTGGGGCTGTTGGGGAAGACGTCGAAGACGTAGCGCCCGGCGAGCTCGTCGAGGGTCTTGCCGACCGCGTCGAGGTAGGGCTGGTTCGCCTCGAGCATGACCAGGTCGGTGGCGCGCAGCACCATCATCGCGACCGGAGCGGCGTGGAAGAAGTCCCCGTAGACGGTGGAGGGCAGGATGGCGCGTCCCGCGTCGAGGGTCATGCGCCCATCATGCCAACCCGACGGTCGCCGTCGGCTCGACCGTCGGGATCCGTCGCCCCGTCCGGCACCATCACCGGAATCCGTCGCCCCGAGCCGACCCGGGTCAGGCGGGGATGCCGGCCGAGCCGGGGCGGCACCTTCCCGCGGGATCGGTGGTGGGTGAGGATGGGGCGATGAAGGTCGCCCTGATGGTCACGTGCGTCAACGACGCGATGTTCCCCGACGCCGGGAAGGCCGTGGTCACGCTGCTGCGCCGGCTCGGGGTCGACGTCGAGTTCCCGGAGGCGCAGACCTGCTGCGCGCAGCCGATGGTCAACACCGGCTACCTCGACGAGGCGGTGCCCGTGGTCCGGACCTTCGTCGACGCCTTCGCCGGGTACGACGCCGTCGTCACGCCGTCGGGGTCCTGCGCCGGCTCGGTGCGGCATCAGCACTCGCTCGTGGCGCGTCGCTCCGGTGATCCGGCGCTGGCCCGCAAGGTCGAGCAGGTTGCTCCCCGGGTCCACGAGCTGACCGAGTTCCTCGTCGACGTGCTGGGGGTCACCGACGTCGGGGCGTCGTTCCCGCACCGGGTCACCTACCACCCGACCTGTCACTCGCTGCGGCTCCTCGGCGTGGGCGACCGTCCGACCCGCCTGCTGCGCGCCGTACGGGGCCTCGACCTGGTCGACCTCCCGATGGCCGAGGAGTGCTGCGGCTTCGGCGGCACGTTCGCGGTCAAGAACGCCGACGTGTCGGTGGCGATGGGCTCGGACAAGGCACGACACGTGCGCGTCACCGGCGCCGAGGTGCTCGTCGCCGGTGACAGCTCCTGCCTCATGCACGTCGGCGGCCTGCTCTCGCGCCAGCAGTCCGGCGTGCGGGTCATGCACCTCGCCGAGGTGCTCGCCGCCACCGAGGGCGCCGAGCCACCCGGTGCCGCGGACGCCCCCGCCGGCGCCGGGTTCGGGGGGCGGTCGTGACCGCCACCTTCGTCGGCATGCCGGTCTTCCCCACCGCGGCCCGCGCCGCGCTGGCCGACACCCAGCTGCGCCGCAACCTCGCCCACGCGACCTCGACCATCCGGGCCAAGCGCCTCAACGTGGTCTCGGAGGTCGAGGAGTGGGAGGACCTGCGGCTGGCCGGAGCGGCGATCAAGGACCAGGCCCTGCTCGACCTCGACCAGCACCTCCTGCGCCTGGAGCAGACGCTGACCGCCAACGGTGCGATCGTGCACTGGGCCCGGGACGCGGCCGAGGCGTGCGCGATCGTGGCGCAGGTCGCCCGTGACCACGAGGTCGACGAGGTGGTCAAGGTCAAGTCGATGGCCACCGCCGAGATCGAGCTCAACGAGCGCCTGGCCGAGCACGGCATCGCAGCCTGGGAGACCGACCTGGCCGAGCTGATCGTGCAGCTGGGCGACGACCTGCCCTCCCACATCCTGGTGCCCGCCATCCACCGCAACCGGGCCGAGATCCGCGAGATCTTCCTCGAGCGCATGGCCGGCGCGGGCAGGGCGGCACCCGTCGACCTGACCGACGACCCGCCGGAGCTCGCCGCAGCGGCCCGCCAGCACCTCCGGGAGAAGTTCCTACGGGCGAAGGTCGGCATCAGCGGCGCCAACTTCGCCGTCGCCGACACCGGCACGCTCGTCGTGGTGGAGTCGGAGGGCAACGGCCGGATGTGCCTGACCCTGCCCGAGGTCCTGGTCTCGGTGGTGGGCATCGAGAAGGTGGTGCCGACCTGGACCGACCTCGAGGTGTTCCTGCAGACGCTGCCGCGCTCGTCCACCGGCGAGCGGATGAACCCCTACACATCGACGTGGTCGGGGGTGACGCCCGGTGACGGTCCGCAGGAGGTCCACGTGGTGCTGCTGGACAACGGCCGCACCCGCGCGCTGGCCGACGAGGTCGGCCGTCAGGCGCTGCGCTGCATCCGGTGCTCGGCGTGCCTCAACGTCTGCCCGGTCTACGAACGCACCGGCGGACACGCCTACGGCTCGGTCTACCCCGGTCCCATCGGTGCCATCCTCAACCCGTTGCTGCGCGGTCCGGGCTCGGGGGACCAGGTCGACAGCCTGCCCTACGCCTCGACGCTGTGCGGCGCCTGCTTCGAGGCCTGCCCCGTGCGCATCGACATCCCGACCGTGCTCGTCGACCTGCGCGCCCAGGTCGTCGACGCCCACCGCGGCGGGGTGCCCTCGGCGCAGTCGGTGGCGATGAAGGGCGCTGCCTGGACCTTCGGGACCGGCGCCCGGTTACGCGCCGCCACCCGGGCCTCGGGCCTCGTCGGCGACGTCGTACGCCGCTTCGGCCGGCGGTCGCTGCCGGGCGGTCGCTCCGCGCTCGGGCGACTGCCGGGACCGGGCGCCGCCTGGAGCGGGGCGCGGGACCTGCCCACCCCGCCGACCGAGTCCTTCCGCGCCTGGTGGCGACGCACCGCAGGTGGCACGTCCGAGGCGTCCACGTCGTCGGGGACGGAGCCGGGCACGCCCCGCCCGAACCCCGGCACCCCGACGACCACCGGCGACCGCGGGGCGGACCGGACGGCGGACCCCTCGGGAGCCCCCGCCGCCGGGCCGCTGGACCGCGGTGTCGGCGGCGCGGACGGGGGAGATCGGTGAGCGCCCGCGACGAGATCCTGGCTCGGGTGCGCTCCGCCCTCGAGACCCGACCGGCGGGCGAGGTCGACGTCCCACGCGCCTACCGGGACGCGGTCGTCCCGGTCTCCGGTGACGCCATGGTCGACCTGTTCGTCGAGCGGGTCGAGGACTACCGGGCGACGGTGCGGCGCTGCACCGCCGCCGAGCTCGAGCAGGCAGTCGCCGAGGCAGTGGGGCAGGCGCAGGCGATCGTGCCGCCCGGCCTGGACTGGCAGGTCCCCGGCGCGGTGGCCGACGACGGACAGTCGGCCACAGAGCTCGACGGGATCGACGTCGTGGTGACGGCAGCGGCGGTGGGCATCGCCGTGACCGGCACCATCGTGCTCGACCACCGCCCCGACCAGGGGCGTCGGGCGCTGACGCTGGTGCCCGACCACCACGTGTGCGTGGTGCGGGCCTCGCAGGTGGTGGCGACGGTCCCCGAGGCGGTCGCGGGACTGGACCCGGCTCGCCCGCTGACGTGGATCAGCGGCCCTTCGGCCACCAGCGACATCGAGCTGAGCCGGGTCGAGGGCGTGCACGGACCGCGGCACCTCGAGGTCCTGCTCGTCACCGACGCCTGAGTCGCGCGAGAAGGGAGCGACCGCCGCCTCTCCCAGCGGGGACCGAGGTCCCCAGGCGGCGGCCGACCCGGCCGAGGGGCGTCTCAGCTGCGCGGGACCGCCAGGTGCGCGACACCGCGCACCAGGTCCCGGAGCAGCAGTGTCATCTCGCGAACCAGCATGGACCCTCCCAGAGGTCGAACCTGTGTGTGCTGGACGTCACGTACCCGGGGCCCCGGTGGTTCACACCTGGACCGCGGGCAGCCGCCGGTCCGGTCCGGACCGGCTCAGGACCTCGCGCCGGCCGCGGCCACGGCCTCCTCGACGGGGGTGTCGCCCCCGACGAGGTTCCACTGGCGGCCGATGCTGGAGGGATCGTCGATGACGGCGGCCACGACGGCGGCCACGTCAGCGCGGGTCACCTCGGCCCGCTCGACGTCGTCGCCCAGGGCCACGCGACCCGTCGCGGGGTCGTCGGTCAGGCGGCCGGGGCGGATGACGGTCCAGTCCAGGTCGCTGCCGCGCAGCGCCTTGTCGGCGTCCCGCTTGGCTTCGACGTAGGCGCGCCACACCTCGTCGGTGTCCTCCGGCAGCTCTTGGTCGACGTCGATCGCGGAGATCTGCACGAACCGGGAGATGCCGGCGCGGCGGGCGCCGGCGATCGACTTCAGGGACCCGCCCAGGTCGACCGAGAGCTTGCGGTTCTTGTTGCCGTCGGCGCCGCCGCCCGCAGCGAACACCACGGCGTCGCAGCCGCTGAGCGCTGAGGCGAACTGGCCCTCGTCCGCGGCCTCGATGTCGAGCAGGCGGGCTTCGACGCCCTCGGCCTGGAGGTTGTCCGCCTGCTCCTGCCTGCGCACGAGCGCGACCGGGGTGTGACCGCGCTCGGTCAGCACTCCGTGCAGGATGCGTGCGATCTGTCCGTGTCCGCCGACGATGGCTACTGTGCTCATGGCCGACCCCTACCCGGACAGCGGTCGGACGACACCGGGCGCTCGCCCTCCGGCGCTCCGGGGTCGGCGCGGCGGCCCGGGCGGTCAGTTGAGGATGCGCACGCTGGAGGGCACCCCGCCGTCACGGTGGATGTCCTCCACCAGCTCCTGCAGGGCGGTGAGCGCGACGTTCTGGGACAGCGGACCGTAGGAGACACGGGCCACGCCGTGGGCCTCCTGCCACGACAGGGACGGGGTCCCGGGGATGCCGATGGTGGTGAGCCGTTGCGGGCCGAAGGCCTCCACCAGGGTCTCGATCTGGCCCGTGTCGAGCTTGCCGGGCACGAAGACCACGGGCGCGCCCGCGTCGAGGAAGGCCCTGCCGCGCTCGACCGCGTCGGCGAGCACGTCGGCGGGCTCGCGGTCCTTGCCGTGCACGAAGGCGTCGGTGCGGGCGTTGAGCACGAAGTCGACACCTTCCTCGGCCGCCACCTTCATGATCGCCTCGACCTGGGCCGCGGCCTCGACGAGCGGCTTCATCTGGTCCTCGATGTTGGCGCCGACCACGCCGAGACCGATCGCGCGGCGCACGGTCCCGGCAGCGTCGCCGTACCCGGCCTCGAGGTCGGCGGTGACGGGGAGGTCGGTGGCCCGGACGATGCGCTCCACCACAGCCAGCATCTCGTCGACGCCGATGTTCTCGCCGTCCGCGTAGCCGAGGGACGCGGCGATGGAGTGGCTGGCGGTGGCGAGCGCGCGGGTGCCCTCGACGGCTGCCACGCTGCGGGCGGAGATGACGTCCCAGACGTTCACCATCGTGAGCAGGGTCGGGTCCTGGTGCAGCTGGAGCAGAGTCGTCGCCTGGGTGCGGGTCCTGTCGTCGGCCATGGAGAGCCTCCTCATGGGTCGGGATCGGGTTGTCTGCCGTCGTCCGACGGCTCCGAGCGGCCCGTGGTCGGGTCGGGCGCCGGGTCGGACGCCGGCTCAGGCGCCGGCGGCGCCGACCCACGCGGGGTCGTGGGGCAGCGGCGCCATCGCGTCGCGCTCACCGCCGGGGGTGGTCGGGTCGGGGTCGCGCAGCGCGCGGGCCAACGCGTCGCGCAGGCCCACGAGCTCGTGCCCGGCCGGCAGCAGGTCGGAGCGGAAGTCGTCCTCGGCGCACACCATGCTGTGCTCGAGGCTCTCCACCAGCGACTCCACGGTCGGTCCGTCGACGTCGGTGAGGCGTCCGGCCAGCTTGCCGACGAGCGTCGTGGGCAGGCCGGGGACGGTGACGGCGAGCCGGCGGGTGCCGGCCACGTCGGCGTAGGTGCGGACGAGGTCGCTGTAGCTGAGCCGCTCGGTGCCGCCGACGTCGTAGTGGCGCGAAGGACCGGGCACGCGCAGGGCGCCCACGAGCGCCTCGAGCACGTCGACGACGGCGATCGGCTGGACCTCGGAGTCCATCCACCGGGGAAGCGGCTGCACGGGGAGCCGGTCGCTGATCTGCCGCACGACCTCGAACGACGTGGAGGCGGCACCGACCAGCACGGCGGCGCGCAGCGTGATGGCAGTCGCGGGGGTGTCGGTGAGGACCCGCTCGACCTCGAGACGCGAGACGATGTGCTCGGAGAGCTCGCTCTCGGGCACGTCCGGCACCAGGCCGGAGAGGTAGACCACGCGATTCACTCCCGCCGCGGTGACCGCGTCCGCGACGTTCTCGGCCGCTTTCTTGTCATCCTCCCTGAAATTATCGCCCGACAGCCCGTGGACGAGGTAGACCACAGCGTCCACGCCCTCCACCGCTGCGCGGCAGCTCCCCGGGTCGTTGACGTCGAGATCGACCGGGACGACCCGATCCGCCCAGTGGTAGTCATCGAGGGCGGACCTGTCCCTTGTGCCGGCGCGGACCTCGTGGCCCTCGCGGAGCAGCAGGGGGACGACGCGTGAGCCGACGTAGCCGGTCGTGCCGGCGACGAGGACGATCATCGACCGTACCGGTCGACGTAGCCCACCACTCGGTTGAACATCGTGGATACCGACTCGAGGTCGGCCACGGCCAGAGGTGGTGTGTCGGCCATCTCGTAGAGCAGAGGGGCGGCTTCCGCGGCGCCCCGCCCGTGGGCCACCTCGACGCTCGTGCGGGCCGCGTCACGCACGGCGCGGGGGTCGACGGTCCAGATGCTCTCGAAGCGCCGGTGGGCGTCGGGGACCTTCTCCTGGCCGGGGAGCTCCCAGGCCGTCAGCGCCGCCGAGAGCCCGGGGGCGTCGCAGATCACCGACCACTCGCGACGCATGGGGTCGGTCTCGTCGAGTCCGACCCGGGTGATCCGGTCCCGGGTGCCGGTCTCGGGGAAGTCGGCGTACACGAAGGTCGAGCGGGAGATCCGCGACAGCTCGGCCCAGCGCTCGGCCGCCCGGTCGAAGTAGGTGGTGCGCTGGAACGAGCCGAAGATGCGCGGTCGCTCCGCCTGGGCGCAGAACTCGTCCTCGATGGCCCACGAGAGCGCCAGCAGGGTGGACTTCTTCAGGCGCTGCGGCAGCAGGTGCGGGTGCCGCTTGCGGAGCTCGGCGAACACCGACCGGGACCCGGCGTCGGTCGTGGCGTCGGTGTGGGAGCCGACGAGGTCGATGGCCCGGTCCAGACGGATACCGGCGTCGCGGTGGGCGAGGACCTGACGGACCCGGGCGACGTCCTCCTGGCCGTAGCGGCGATGACCACTCTCGAGCCGCTGGGGCACGGGGAAGCCGTGGCGGGACTCCCACATCCGCAGGGTGGCCGGGGCGATGCCGGCGGCCTCGGCGAGCTGCCCGATGGTCAGCGATGCAGGCGACGATTGCACTTGCGCGAAGTTCGAGATTGTGTTCATGATGTGAGGGTAATACTTCAACACCTTGTTGAACAACCCGACCCGAGGAGACACCATGACCGACACCACCACCGCCACCCGGCCCGACAGCAGCGACGTCGTGGACTGGAGCGACCTGGCCGCCCGCATGTGGACCTTCCTGACCGGCGCCGAGGCCGCCATCCACTACACGTTCGAGGACATGGCCGTCGAGGTGCCCCGCGACACCGGCGCCCGCGCGCCGCGTGCGACCTGGAAGCTGAACGGGACCCTGACCATCACCACCCACGACAGCAGCACCCCCCGGGCCACGCGATGACCCGAGTCGGTCTGCTGACGGCGGACGGGGCCCCGGCCCTGCTGGCCGAGGCCGACCTCCGCCTCGAGATCGAGAGGCCGGGGAGCACGCCCGTCGCGGCGCGCCTCCACGGTGTCGGCAGCAAGCTGATCATGGAGGTCGACGAGCCCGGGGCGTTCGCCGGGGCCGAGGACACCGGGCCGTTGCGGGACATGGCCGAGGGGCTGGCTGCAGTCGGGGTGTGCATCCGGGTCGAGAGTCGCGGGCAGCACCTCATCACCCTCGGGGCGACCCGGGCGCCCTGGTGGCACCGACGTGTGACCGGCTCGCGCCGCATCCGGCTGGGCAGCCTGCGAGGTGTCCTCACCGCGGCACGCGCGCGAGCACGTCGTGAGGACCCGGTCCTCCCGCCGGCCGCGATCATGCCACCGGGCACGGTCCGTCCCCTGTTCCCGACCATGCTGCTGAAGTCACGTCGACCTGTGGGCACCACCCACGCCCCCGACGGCTCCGGTGGGCCTCGCCTGGTTCTCGCCTGGGACTACACGTTGGGCGAGGAACGACCGCCGACGTACTGGTTGCAGGAGACCACCGTCATCGGGTCCGACCCCACGTGCGACGTCGTCCTCCCCGGGCTGGAACCGCGGCACGCCGTCATCGACCACGCCTCGGGCGACGAGTACGTCGTCACGGCGGCCGGTGGGCGCACTCGGGTGCACGGCGCCGGAGCGCTGGGCCAGGTGCTGCGGACCGGTGCCCGGCTCGAGGTCGGGGACCACACCCTGGTCTTCTACCGCGAGGAGTACGCCGACCACGGCCGCCCGTACGGCGGACGTGTCGGCGGCGAGCTGGGGCACCAACGGCCGCAGCCGTCGTACGACGAGCTGACCCGTGACGAGGAGCAGGGCTGACACCAGGACTGTGCTGAGATGGGTCCATGACCCACAGCTTCGGCATCGACTTCGGCGGATCCGGCATCAAGGGGGCCCCGGTCGACCTCGAGAAGGGCGACTTCGCGGCCGACCGCGTGCGCATCAAGACCCCGCAGCCAGCGACGCCCGACGCGGTGGCCGAGGTGTTCGCCGAGCTCGTCGCCCGCTTCCCGCAGCAGGACCGTGACGACGCGGTGGGTGTCACGGTGCCGGCGGTGGTGCGCAACGGGGTCGTGCTGTCCGCGGCCAACATCGACAAGAGCTGGATCGACTTCGACGCCGACGGCTTGTTCACGCGTGCCCTGGACCGCGAGGTGCACGTCGTGAACGACGCCGACGCCGCCGGACTCGCCGAGGTGCGCTACGGCGCTGCTGCGGGTCAGAAGGGCCTGGTCATCGTCACCACGCTCGGCACCGGGATCGGCTCGGCGCTGGTCATGGACGGACAGCTGGTCCCCAACTCCGAGCTCGGCCACCTCGAGGTCGACGGTCACCCCGACGTCGAGCAGTGGGCCGCCAGCTCGGTGCGCACGCGCGAGGCGCTGACCTACCCGGAGTGGGCCGAGCGGCTGACCGTCTACTACCGGACGCTCGAGCGGCTGTTCTCGCCCGAGCTGTTCGTCGTCGGCGGCGGCGTGAGCAAGGACGGCGACCAGTTCCTGCCGCTCATCGACGTCAGGACGCCGATGGTCGCCGCCGAGCTCCGCAACCGCGCCGGCATCGTCGGGGCGGCCCTGTGGGCCGAGGAGACGGAGCGCTGAGCGGGTCGGGCGGCCCCCGCTCGTCGGGCGGTCCCGACGGATCCGGCGCGGAACCGGTCGACGACGAGCGGTGGATGGTCATCGGGGGCCGCCGTTGGCGACGCCAGGACCCCGACCTGCCCTCCGAGGTCCGCGACGAGCTGCTCTCGCACCTGGGCCGCGGCCGGAGCGGCGTACGCACCGCCAAAGCCGCCGGCGACGCGGAGGGCGACGGTGACCTGGCCGCCGCCCGCAACCGCGTCGACCTGGCCAAGCACGGGCTCGGCGAGCGCGGGGACCCGTGGTGGGAGCAGTCAGGGTCCGAGAAGCAGGCCCGGTGGGAGCGGGCGCTCGCCGACCTGCGCGCCCTCGACGCCTGACCCCACGAGAGCCACCACCTCCTCCCGCGTCTCGCCACCCGCCTCACGTCGGTACCGACGTGGCGCCTGTGTCCTCACGTCGGTACCGACGCGCGGCCGCTTCCGGGGTCCGTGGGTCGTCCGTACGTCGGCACCGACGTGGGGCGACCGTCCGTACGTCGGTACCGACGTGAGGCCGCTCCCAGGGCTCCGCGAGGCAGGGGTCGACTTTCCCGGCAATCAGGGGGAGACGAATCGCCCGTCCCGTGACAAGGTGGCCGGGACCGACTGTTCACCCGGCCGCCACCGGATCGTCGACCAGCGTCAGCCTGCGGGGGCGGATCGCCGACGTTGGATGTGCCCATGCGACTGACCCGCCAGACCCTCACCCGCTCCTGCGTGGCGGCCCTCTCGGCCGTCCTCATCTCCCCGCTCGTCGGGCCGGCCGGATCCGCCGTGGCCGCGCCGAACCGCGGCGAGCAGCGGCTCGACCCGCGCGCCGAGGCGACCGTCATCGGTCACCGCGGCGCCAGCGGCTACCGCCCCGAGCACACGTTGGCGGCGTACCGGCTGGCGATCCAGCAGTGCGCCGACTTCATCGAGCCCGACCTCGTGTCCACCAAGGACGGCGTGCTCGTGGCCCGGCACGAGAACGAGATCGGCGGCACCACCGACGTGGCCGACCACCCGGAGTTCGCCGACCGCTACACGACCAAGACGGTCGACGGGCGGCCCTTCACCGGGTGGTTCACCGAGGACTTCACCCTGGCCGAGCTGAAGACGCTGCGGGCCAAGGAGCGCATCCCGCAGACCCGGCCGCAGAACACGGCGTACGACGGGCTGTTCCAGGTGCCCACCCTCGACCAGGTGCTGGCGCTGGCACGCAGCTCGCGCACCTGCGACGGCGAGCGGGTCGGGGTCTACCCGGAGACCAAGCACCCCACCTACTTCGACTCGGTCGGTCTCGACCTGGAGGCGCCGCTGCTGGCGTCGCTGCGCACGTACGGCTTCACCAAGAAGTCCTCGCCGGTCTTCGTGCAGAGCTTCGAGACCACGAACCTGAAGGAGCTCGACGCCCGCACCAAGGTCCGGCTCGTGCAGCTCATCGACTGCCAGGGCGCGCCGTACGACCTCGTCGCCCAGGGCGACCCGCGGACCTACTCCGACCTGTTGACGGCTCGCGGTCTGCGCGGAGTCTCGCGCTACGCCGACGGCATCGGTCCGTGCAAGGACCGCGTGATCCCGCGGAACCCCGACGGCACGCTGGCCGAGCCGACGAACGTCGTGCGTGACGCCCACAAGGTGCGGATGGTCGTCCACCCGTTCACCTTCCGACGGGAGAACCAGTTCCTGCCGACCGAGTTCCGCTCCTCGGCCGACCCGAACGCGCCCGGCGACCTGGTCGGCGAGATCCGTGCCTTCCTCGACGCCGGCATCGACGGCTTCTTCACCGACAACCCGGACCTCGGCGCCGAGGCCGCTTCCACCCGCTGACCCTCGCTGGGGTCAGGTCGGTTTCTCACGGTATGCAGCGAAACTGGCACTCCCCACGGCGTGAACACCATGGGGAGTGCCAGAACGACTGCATCCCGTGGGAAACCGATGCGCCCGACGGAGATCTCAGGCGGAGAGGCGTGCGAGGTCCTCGTCGTCCAGCACCAGGTGCACGGCCTCGGCCGAGTCGGCGACCGAGGCGGGGCGGCTCGCGCCCGGGATCGGGATCACGGACGGGGACAGCGACAGCTCCCAGGCCAGGCAGACCTGCTGCGGGCTGACGCCGTGCTTGTCGGCCACCTCGGCGAAGGCGCTCCAGCTGGTGCCGAGCGAGGCGGCGTCGGACATGCCACCCAGCGGGCTCCAGGCGAGGAAGGCCAGCCCGAGCTCCTCGCAGAGGTCGATCTCGGGCTGGGAGGAGCGGAAGGCGGGGGAGAACTGGTTCTGCACCGCGACCAGGGCGTCGCCGAGGATGCCGTGGGCCTCGCGGATCTGGTCCGGGTCGGCGTTCGACAGCCCGGCCGCCGCGATCAGCCCTTCGTCGTGCAGCTCCTTGAGGGCGCCGACGCTCTCGGCGTACGGCACCGCCGGGTCGGGCCGGTGGTGCTGGTAGAGGTCGATCTGGTCCACGCCCAACCGCTGCAACGACGCGCGGCACGCCCGGTGGAGGTAGCCGCGAGAGCCGTCGAGCTCCCAGTCGGTGCCCGACCGGGTGTGACCGCCCTTGGTCGCCACGAGGACGTCGTCACGCCCGAGCTCGCGCAGCACCCCTGCGACCAGCTCCTCGTTGTGGCCGAACTCCGCCTCGTCGCGGCTGTAGGCGTCGGCGGTGTCGATGAGGGTGACGCCGCGCTCGAGCGCCTCCGCGATCGTGGCCCGCGCCATCTCGGCGTCGTTCTGCTCGCGCACCGACATCGGCATGGCGCCGAGCCCGATCGCGCTGACCTGCCGGGTCCCGATCCGTCGCGTCTTCATGGCGCCACCCTAGGAGGCGCTCGGTAGGCCCCGGACCGGACGCCGGCGTGGTTGGCTGGGGCGATGGACGACGCGATCCTGCTGGACGAGGTCGACCGCCTCGTCGCCTTCGCCCGCACCGCCCGTCGGTCGGAGGGGTTCGGGTGGCTCGACGAGCACGGGGACCTCACGCAGCGGCCGGTCGAGCTGTGGATCACCTGCCGCATGACCCACGTCTTCGCGCTTCAGACGCTGCGCGGGGACGACGCCTCCGCGCCCCTGGCACGGCACGGGGTCGAGGCGCTCGCCGGCCCGTTGCACGATGCCGAGCACGGGGGCTGGTTCGCCGCGGTCGACGACGCCGGTCCGGTCGGTGCGGCCGGGAGCGAGAAGCAGGCCTACGGCCACGCCTTCGTGGTCCTGGCGGCAGCGAGCGCCGTCGCCGCGGGTACGCCGGGCGCGGAGCGGCTGATGAGCGACGCCCTCGACGTGCTGGACCGCCGCTTCTGGGACGACGAGCACGGCATGGCCGTGGACGGGTGGGACCGCGCGTGGCAGACCCTCGACCCCTACCGGGGCGTCAACGCCAACATGCACCTGGTCGAGGCGCTCCTGGCCGCCCACGACGTCACGGGCCACCCCCTTCTGCTCGCGCGCGCCCTGCGGGTGACGACGCGGGTCGTCCGCGAGCTGGGCGCTCCCCGCGGCTTCCGGCTGCCCGAGCACTTCACAGCCGCGTGGGAGCCGCAGCCCGACTACAACCGCGACGACCCCGCGCACCCGTTCCGCCCGTACGGCGTGACCGTCGGCCACCTGCTCGAGTGGTCGCGCCTGACGCTGTTGCTGGGTCGCGCCCTCGACCGGACGGGCCAGGAGGTCCCGGAGTGGCTGACCCCGCACGCGCGCGGCCTCTTCGACCGGGCGGTGGCCGACGGCTGGACCGGCGGCGAGCACCCCGGCTTCTGCTACACCACCGACTTCGAGGGTCACCCGGTCGTCACCCATCGCATGCACTGGGTGGTGGCGGAGGCGGTCGCCGCCGCGACGGTCCTGCACCAGGCGACCGGCGACCCGACGTACGCCGGCTGGCGCGACACCTGGCTCGACCTCGCGCTGACGCGCTTCGCGGACCGCGAGGGCGGCTCGTGGTGGCACGAGGTCGACGAGCGCAACCGTCCCTCACGCGAGGTCTGGGTCGGCAAGCCCGACGTCTACCACGCCTACCAGGCGCTCCTGACGCCGCTGCTGCCGCCGGCGTCGTCGTACGTCGACGCGGTTCGCCGCGCTGATCACCAGCCCCCTCAGCCCCGTCAGCAGCATCAGGAACCGTAGGACCTCCAACCCCTTCGGCACCTTCATCGGAACCTGTGCGGTCCGACCCGGATCGCGGGACTATTGTCCCGCAACCCGTGATCCTGGGTTCGGCGTCACGTTCTCGGGGTCACACGGCTGGGTGAGACCGGCGTCACGCATTCGCCCGTACGGGTTGACGCATTCAGGGAACACTTGTTCACTGAGTTGGGTCGGGCGCTACTGCCCGGTAACGACAGAGGAGTCAAGGTTGGCCGCGAGCACGCTGAGCTGGGACCGCGTACGAGGGATCGGGTCGCGGCTGACCACACCGCTGCACCCCGACGACTACCTCGTGCTGGTCAACCCGCTGTGGACCTCGCGCGAGCTGCGCGGACGTGTCGAGAAGGTGCTGAAGGAGACCGACGACGCCGCCACGCTCGTGATCCGGCCGGGCTGGGGCTGGCGCTACGACCACAAGCCGGGGCAGTACGTCGGCATCGGCATCCAGGTCAACGGCAAGTTCCAGTGGCGCTCGTACTCGGTGAGCTCGACCCCGAAGCGGTCGGGACGCACCATCGCGATCACGGTGCGCGCCATGCCGGAGGGCCTGCTCTCCTCCCACCTCGTCAACGGCCTCGAGCCCGGGACGATCGTGCGCCTGGCGCTGCCCGAGGGTGACTTCGTCATGCCGGACCCGCCGCCGGAGAAGGTGCTCTTCCTCGTCGGCGGCAGCGGCATCACCCCGGTCATGTCGATGATCCGCACCCTCGACCGGCGCGGCACGATGCCCGACGTCGTCATGCACTACTCCTCCACGACCCCGGAGCGGATGATCTTCCGCGAGGAGCTCGAGAAGCTCGCCGAGAAGTACGACGGCTTCACGCTCCACCAGCTGCACACCGACACCGACGGCATGCTCGAGATGAAGCAGCTCGACGACCTGGTGCCCGACTGGAAGGACCGCGGCACCTGGGCGTGCGGCCCCGCACCCATGCTCGATGCCATCTCCGAGCACTGGGACGAGCACGACCTCGAGGAGCAGCTGCACCTCGAGCGGTTCTCGCTCGCGCTCGGCGACAGCGACGCCGAGGGCGGGGTGATCACCTTCCGGAACTCCAGCAAGACCCAGGAGGTGGACGGCGCGACCACGCTGCTCGAGGCCGGCGAGGAGGCCGGGATCGGGATGCCCTACGGCTGCCGCATGGGCATCTGCCACACCTGCACGCTCACCATGGTCAAGGGCGCGGTGAAGGACCTGCGCAACGGCGAGGAGTACACCCAGCCCAACGAGCAGATCCAGACCTGCGTCACCGCAGCGATGGGCGACGTGACCCTCGACATCTGACCAGCACGACCCGCACGACCGACCGGCACGACCCGACACCACGAACACCTCAGGAGCGCCATGGCCATCTCGGACGTCAAGGAATACACCCACCTCACCGAGGACGAGGTCGAGCAGATCGGCCGCGAGCTCGACCAGATCCGGGCCGACATCGAGGAGTCGCGCGGTGACGCCGACGCGGCGTACATCAACCGCATGATCAAGATCCAGCGCGGCCTGGCCGCTGCCGGACGCGTCACGTTGTTGTTCTCGAACAAGAAGCCGGCGTGGATCGCGGGTGCCTCCATGCTCGGGGTGGCCAAGATCCTCGAGAACATGGAGATCGGGCACAACGTCATGCACGGCCAGTGGGACTGGATGAACGACCCCGAGATCCACTCGAGCAACTGGGAGTGGGACACCGCGCAGCCGGCGGAGCAGTGGAAGCACAGCCACAACTACGTGCACCACCAGTTCACCAACGTGCTGGGCTACGACAACGACATCGGCTACGGCGTGCTCCGCATGGCGCGCGAGCAGAAGTGGCACCCGGTCAACCTCGGGCAGCCGGTCTACAACGCCCTGCTCGCCTCCCTCTTCCAGTGGGGCGTGGCCCTGCACGACCTCGATGTCGAGCGGATCCGCAAGCTGGAGAAGGACCCGAAGGAGATGAGGCGCCAGCTCAAGCAGATCGCGAAGAAGGTGCGTCGGCAGGTCGCCAAGGACTACCTCGTCTACCCGGCCCTGAGCGGCCCGAACTGGCGCACCACCATGAGCGCCAACATGACGGCCAACCTGATGCGCAACCTGTGGTCCTACATGATCATCTTCTGCGGCCACTTCCCCGACGGTGCGGTGCACTTCACCGAGGACGAGATCGAGGACGAGACCCGGCCGGAGTGGTACCTGCGCCAGATGCTCGGCTCGGCCAACTTCACCGGCGGCCCGCTGCTGCACATCATGTCCGGCAACCTCGGCTACCAGATCGAGCACCACCTCTTCCCCGACCTCCCCAGCAACCGCTACATGGAGATCTCGAAGAAGATCCAGGCGCTGTGCCAGAAGTACGACCTGCCCTACACGACGGGTCCGCTGCACTCGCAGTACGGCCAGGTGGTGCGCACCATCATGAAGCTGTCGCTGCCGAACAAGATGACCTCCAGCGACGACCCGGAGGTGCCGGCCCGGGCCGGGGCCGTGGGGGAGACCTACACCTACGACCGTCGTCGCAAGTCCGACGCCGAGCGTCAGCCGCGTCGCACCGAGCTGGGTGCCTGGTCGCGCAGCTCCGCTGACGCCAAGGCCTGAGAGGAGAACCGTGGACCCCGCACCCCGCACCTACGACGAGCTGCCGAAGGACCCCACCACGGGTCTGACCGTGCCGTTCGCCTGCGGCACCGCCGACGCCTTCGGTGCTCCGCAGGGGAGCGCACCCTCGGGGGCGGCTCTCGACAAGCGCCGGGTCACCCAGTGCGCCCTGAGCCGGGTGTGCGGAGTCTGCGGAGCGGGGTTGGGTCGTCCGATCGCGTTCCTGGGGACGGGTCGGGAGGTGGGGCGCAACGCCTTCCACTTCCCGCCCGGCCACCTGGAGTGCGCCTCGCGCCTGCTCGAGGAGTACGGCGCCGCCGGGGCGTCCCTGCTCGGTGACCCAGCGGACCAGTGGCAGATCGTGCTGACCGCCGGCTTCGAGTTCCTCCGGCCGGGCCGGGAGCAGGAGGACCGACGCCCGGTCTTCAGCCCCAACTCGGTCATCAGCCACCACCCGGTGGGCTGAGCGCTCCCGGCGCGACCTACCTGACTCTCGACGAGGTCCGGACCTCCCCGGACGCCCTGCTCGGACCCGCGCCCTCGTCGAGCCCCATCGTCCGGGGTGGACGGGGGCAGGTGCCGCAGGACCCCCGGTCCTGCGGCACCTCCCCGTGTCCGTCGTGTGCGGGGCGTGACCCCCGGGTGACCCGGCGCGACCCGGCGTGACCCGGCGTGACCAAGGACTCACCGGGCCGATTTGATGTGCGCTCGCGGCCCCGAGGACACTCAGGAGCGCCATGGTTGACCGCGAAGCCTTCAAGACCCTCGACGTAGCGCTCCGGGTGGGTGAGATGCTGCTCGCCAACGGCGCCGGAGCCGCCGACGTGACCGCCACGATGCTGGCGGTGACACGCGCCTGCGGGCTTCACGGCGTGAGCGTGGACGTGACGTTCACCGAGCTCACGCTGAACCACCAGCCGCACCACGACGACCCCGGCCTGGTGCAGAAGCGCAGCGTGCGCCACCGCGAGATCGACTACGAGGACCTCACCCTCGTCGACCACATCGTGCGCGCGCTGCTGGCCGGCCAGATCGACCGCGACACCGCCCGCGCCCGTCTGGCACGCCTGAACGCGCACGGCCACCGTCGTCCCGCCTGGGCCGTCACCCTCGGCTGGGGCGTCATGGGTGCCGGCACCGCCGCCCTCCTCGGGGGCGGGCCGCTCGTCGGCGTGCTCGCGTTCACCGCCGCCATGGGCATCGACCGCATCCAGCGCGCGATGTCGGCGCAGGAGCTGCCGTCGTTCTACCAGCAGGTCGCCGGTGGTCTGCTGGCCAGCCTGCTGGCGGTGCTGGCGGTCGCCGTCGGCCTGCCGGTGACGCCGGCGGAGGTCATCACCACCGGCATCATCATGCTGCTCTCGGGCCTGGGCCTGGTCGGTGCCGCCCAGGACGCGCTCACCGGGTTCCCCGTGACGGCCAACGCCCGCATCCTGGAGGCCACGCTCGCGACCGTCGGCATCATCGCCGGTGTCAGCGGCGGGCTGACGGTGGGATCGGTGCTCGGCGTCGACCTCGGCTCGCTCCGCCCCGCCGGCCCCGACCTCTCCGACCTCCCGGTCGTCGTGACCGGTGCAGCCGTCTCGGCGGCGGCGTTCGCCTTCGCGGCGTACTCCCCCCTGCGGGCGTTGCTGCCCATCGCGCTCGTGGGCGCCCTCGGGCAGACGGTCGCGGCTCTCGTGAGCGCCGCGGAGTTCGGCGCGACGTGGGCCGCCGCCACGGCCGCGGTGCTCATCGGTGCCGTCTCCTACTCGGCGGCCGGCCGGATCCGGGTGCCGCCGCTCATCGTGGTCGTCTCCGCGGTGGTCCCGCTGCTGCCCGGCCTGTCGATCTACGCCGGGCTGTTCAACCTCGCCGACGGGCGCGGCGGCTCGCTGCAGATCGTCACCGCGGTCGCCACCGCACTGGCCCTCGCCTCGGGCGCGATCCTGGGTCAGTACCTCGCGCAGCCGCTGCGCCGCGGCGGCCGGCGCCTCGAGTCGCGGCTCTCCGGACCCCGCCTGGTCGGTCCGCTCCGGGTCCGCCCCGCGGCCTCACGGCGGGTCGGCCACAATGTGGGGCATGACCACCCCTCCTCCTGACGACCAGGCCGGCGCGGCCACCACGCCCGCGCGTCCCGCCCCGCTCGACCTCGACGCCCCCGTGGAGTGGCGCTCGCAGGGCGACTACGAGGACATCCGCTACGAGACGACCCCCGACGGCATCGCGAAGATCACGATCGCCCGGCCCGAGGTGCACAACGCCTTCCGGCCGCAGACCCTCATCGAGGTCTCGGACGCGCTCACCGCGGCCCGCGAGGACGAGTCGGTCGGCGTCATCGTGCTCACCGGCGCCGGCGACAAGGCCTTCTGCTCCGGTGGCGACCAGCGGGTGCGCGGCGACAGCGGCTACCAGACCCACGACGGGGCCACGGGCCGCTTCCACGTCACCGACCTGCACGTCCAGATGCGCCGCTGCCCCAAGCCGATCGTGGCCATGGTGGCCGGCTGGGCCATCGGCGGGGGGCACGTCCTGCACCTCGTCTGCGACCTCACGATCGCGGCCGACAACGCCCGCTTCGGCCAGGTGGGCCCCAAGGTCGGCTCCTTCGACGGCGGCTTCGGCGCCAGCATCCTCGCCGACCTCGTCGGGCCCAAGAAGGCCAAGGAGATCTGGTTCCTCTGCCGGCAGTACGACGCCGCCGAGGCCCAGACCATGGGACTGGTGAACACCGTCGTCCCGCTGGCCGAGCTCGAGACCGAGACGGTGCGCTGGTGCCGCGAGATGCTCCGGCAGTCGCCGTTCGCGCTGCGGCTGCTCAAGGCCAGCTTCCACGCCCACGAGGACGGCTACGCCGGCATCCAGCAGCTGGCCCACGACGCCAACCTGCTCTTCTACGGCTCCGAGGAGGCGCAGGAGGGACGCGAGGCGTTCAAGGGTCGCCGCCGTCCCGAGTTCGAGCGGTTCCCGCGCCGGGCCTGAGGAGGCGCATCCGTCGAATCGGCGCGACGGCCCGCTGGGTCTGACATGCTTGCGTCCGGGTCAGCCGACCCGAGCGGACGCGCCGTGCTTGCGGAGGATTGATGCCGACCACGACCCACGACGGCTCGGACAGGGTCGCTGAGGAGGCGCGCTGGGCCCGTCGTTCCCGCCTCCCGGCCACCGTCCTCGCTGCCGTGGCCCTCACGGTGTCCCTCCTCTCCCTGGTCGAGCTGGCCGTGGGCTCGACCGTGCTGGTCGACCTCGGACCCTCCTTCGCCCCGACCACGGCACTCACGGCACTGCTCGGTCTCGTCACCTCCGCCGGCCTGCTCGTGTGGCGTGGTGGTGACGGTGCGGACCGTCCCTGGCCGATGGCCGCCTTCGCACTCGCAGCAGTGCTCGTGCTGGTCGCCGTGGGGGAGCGCGTCGCCGGCCGCGCCGTGCTCGGCGACCTGCTCGCGGTCGAGTCGGAGGGCGGCACGGTGGTCGACGAGCAGACCTCGCTCGTCGTCGTCGTGTCCTTCGGCCTGCTGGCCCTCGGCGGGGCGGCCATGGTGCTCAAGCGGACCGTCCTGGCGCAGGCCGCGGCGTTCCTCGCCCTCGCCGTCGGTCTGGCCAGCACCGCTGCCTACGTCTTCGGTGCGGAGCCCGTCGAGGGGTCGGACGCCCCGGCGATGATGACCGTGGTGGCGACGGTCCTGGTCGTCACCCTGGCCCAGTCGCTGCTCTACGCCATCCCGGGCAGCCTCACCCAGTGGTCGTCGTACGGCCGGGACAGCGGAGCGCGGCTCCAACGCTCGGTGCCGATCATCGTCCTCGTCGCCGTCCCGCTGATCGGGGTGGCGATGCTCACCGGTCTGGAGAGCGGGTGGCTGGACCCCGGGGCGGCGACCGCGCTGGTCGTCACCACGGGCATCGGTCTCGCCCTGGTCCTCTCCGCGTGGGTCGGCCTCCAGTTCCGGGCCGTCGAGGAGGAGCGCGCGGCCCTCCTGCGCGAGAACCAGCGCGTCAACGTTGAGCTCGAGGACCGCGTGCGGCTGCGGTCGCACGAGGTCAACCGGCAGCGCACCAAGCTGGCGCTGCTCGAGGAGCGCGACCGGATCGCGCGGGACCTGCACGACCGCGTCATCCAGCGCATCTTCGCCGCCGGTCTGCAGATCGGCGCTCTCTCGCGCACGGTCGCCAAGGTCGCGGAGGGCGCGGACGCCTCCCGGCTGCCCGGACAGCTCGACGTCATCGCCGGCGAGCTCGACCTCGCCATCCGGGAGCTGCGCAACTCGATCTTCCAGCTCACCAGCATCGACGACCACCAGGACCTCGAGCAGGTCGTGCACGACATCGCCACCCGCTCGTCACGCATCCTCGGCTTCATGCCCCGCCTCAGCGTGGCCGGCGAGCTGGGCGGGGTGCGCTCGGACCTCGCCGCCGATCTCGCCTCCGCCATCCAGGAGGGCCTGTCCAACGTGGCGCGGCACGCCCGCGCGAGCGCCGCGCAGGTGTCGCTCGAGGGCAGGCCGCACGAGTTCGTCGTGCGCATCACCGACAACGGGGTCGGTCTGCCCGACCCGCTGCCGCGCAGCAGCGGCATCAGCAACCTGATGAACCGGGCCCGCGGGCTCGGCGGCAGCGCCACGTGGGAGCCGAATCCCACGGGCGGGACCGTCTTCACGTGGCGGGTCTCGCGCGACGGCACGGCCGGGGAGTTCTACGGCAACGACGTCGCGGTCGCCTCCGACTGACCCTCGTCTCGGGTCGCGCCGACGTTCGCGACGTCTCGGTGCGACGTACGTGACGTCTCGGTGCGACGTAGGCGACGTCTCGGTGCGACGTAGGCGACGTCTCGCCGGGGTCAGGGGGTGGTGGCGAGGGCGTCGAGGACGCGGCGGGCCAGGTCGGTGTCCCCGCTGACGGTGACGGCGAGGTCGGCGGCGGCACGCCGCCCCGAGCTGCGCACGACGAAGGTCTCGGTGTCCATCTCCAGCGTCGCCGTCGGCGTCTCGGGTACGTCGCACCGCGCGCCTCGCCCGTCCGGGCCGACGACCGCCGCGACGTCGAGGGGCTGCTCGCCGGTGACCACCAGCCGCACCGACCGGCCCGGCTCCGCGCCCACCTTCTTCCCGAGCACGAACGGCAGCGCCCGGGCCAGGACGCCCACCACGTGGGTCGCGGCCGGGCTGTCGAGGCCGCCGGGTCGCCCCACCGCCCGGCGCACGTCCTGCTCGTGCACCCAGAGGTCGAGGGGACGGTTGGACAGCAGCGTCCGCCACGACCAGCCGATGAGACCGGCGAAGCCGGGACCGGGGGCCGACGCGTCGGTCGGCGGGTCGGCCCGCAGCGCGGCGAGGCGGGTGGCGACGCTGCCTTCGAGCTCGTCGACCACGGCGTCGGGGGTCCAGCCCGCCCGCGCCACGACGCCCGCCTCGGTGAACTGCCCCATCAGCCCGCGCACGTGCGGGGCGTCCGGCACCTCGACCTGCTGCTGCGGGTTGCCCGCGAGCTCGGACTCCAGGTGGGCCAGGTGGGCCGCGACGGCCCGGACGTCCCACCCCGGCAGGTCCGTGGGCCGGTCCCAGTCGTCCGGGCCGAGCGAGCGCAGCAGCGCGACGACGTCGGAGGCGGCCCGCTCCCACACGTCGACGAGGTGGCCGAGCAGGGCCCGGTCGTCGGCAGCGGGAGCGGACGACGAGGAGGGCACGGACGAGTCGGGCGTGGAGGGCGTGTGCGGCATGGCCGGAGCCTAGTGACCGCGCGCCGGCGGCGTCGGCAGAGCACGTGCGGGCATGCGGGGCACGCGGAGCACGCGGAGCACGGCGCACGCTGAGCGCCGGAGCCGCGTTAGGGTGCGGCGTGCCCGGTGCCCGCTCGTTCTCAGACCTGGGGACACCGGCCGAGGTGGTCGCCGTGCTGCAGGAGGCGGGCATCGAGACGCCCACCCCGGTGCAGGCCGCTGTCCTCCCGGACGCGCTGGCCGGTCACGACGTGCTCGCCCGCGCCCGCACGGGGTCGGGCAAGACCATCGCCTTCGGGATCCCGGTGGTCGCCCGCCTGGCGGGGCGCAGGAGCCGGATGCACCGCCCCCGTGCGCTCGTCGTGGTGCCGACCCGCGAGCTCGCCGTGCAGGTGGAGAGCGCCCTGCGGCCGCTCGCGCGCGCACACAGGCTGCGGCTGACCGCGATCTACGGCGGCACCCGCTACGACGCCCAGGTGGCGGCGCTGCGCCGCGCCACCGACATCGTGGTCGGAACTCCGGGCCGGCTCCAGGACCTCGTCGACCAACGGGTCCTGCGCGCCGACGACCTCGAGGTCACGGTGCTCGACGAGGCCGACCAGCTCTGCGACCTCGGCTTCCTCGAGGCCGTCGACCGGCTGCTGACCGCCACCCCCACGACCGCCCAGCGTCTGCTGCTGTCGGCCACCCTCGACGGTGACGTCGACCGGCTCGTGCGCACGCACCTGCGGGACCCGCGTCGCCACGAGGTGGACACCGGTGCGACGGTGGAGACGATGAGCCACCACGTCGTCGTGGCCGCCACGCTGGGCGCGAAGCTCGACGCGGTTTACGAGCTGGTGGCGGCCGAGCCGCGCGTCGTCGTCTTCGCCCGCACCCGCCGCGGCGCCACCGACCTGCGGAACACGCTCGAGCGGCGCGGGCTGACGGCCGTCGACCTGCACGGCGACCTCACCCAGCACGTCCGCGAGCGCAACCTGACCCGGTTCCGCGAGGGCCGCGCCCGGGTCGTGGTGGCCACCGACGTGGCCGCCCGAGGCATCCACGTCGACGGGATCGGGCTGGTGGTCCACTTCGACCCCCCGATCGACGCCAAGGCCTACCTCCACCGCTCCGGGCGCACGGCGCGCGCAGGAGAGTCCGGCGCCGTCGTCACGCTGGTGCTGCCCCGCCAGCTGGACGGCGTCGTCGCGCTGCAGGACGAGGTCGCGGTGTCGGCGCTCTTCCACGACTGGAGCACCACGCCGCGGCCCCCGACCGTCGAGACGCTGGCGGCGTCCGGCGCCTCCACCCCGCCGGTCGTGCGTCCGCGCTCGCGCGGGGGACGCCGGCGCAGCGCCGCCGCCCGCGCACGGTCCGGGAACGGCGAAGGGGCGGGCCCGCCGTAGCGGTCCCGCCCCTCGAGAGCGTCCAGCCGGTGTCGGCCGGGCTCAGCCGATCAGAAGGCGGACTCCGGCAGGTCCATCAGCGACAGGTCGGTCGCCTCGGCGATGGCCCGCTCGGCGGTGAGCAGCGGCAGCACGTTGCGGGCGAAGAACTGCGCCGCGGCCACCTTGCCCTCGTAGAAGTCCTTGTCCTTGGCGCTGACGTCGCCGCCCAGCTTCTCCAGGGCGACCTCGGCCTGGCGCAGCAGCAGCCACGAGCAGACGATGTCACCGAGCGACATCAGCAGGCGGCTGGTGTTCAGGCCGACCTTGTAGACGTTGCGGACGTCGCCGCCCTCGGCGCTCTCGTCGGCCGACATCAGCTGGCCGATCATCGCGGCCACGATGGCGTTGCCGTCCTCGAGAGCGGTCGAGAGCAGCCCACGCTCGACCTTGAGCCGCCCGTTGCCGGCCTCGCTCGTCGCGAAGGACTCGATCTCGCCCGCGAGGTGACCCAGCGCCTTGGCCTGGTCCCGGACGATCTTGCGGAAGAAGAAGTCCATGCCCTGGATCGCGGTGGTGCCCTCGTAGAGGGTGTCGATCTTGGCGTCGCGGACGTACTGCTCGATCGGGTAG
This sequence comes from uncultured Actinomycetota bacterium, assembly GCA_963721555.1. Taxonomy (GTDB): domain Bacteria; phylum Actinomycetota; class Actinomycetes; order Propionibacteriales; family Nocardioidaceae; genus Marmoricola_A. Next base: position 57,356 of record CAVRJU010000013.1, read on the forward strand.
TCGGCCAGGAAGCCCGAGCCGCCGAGAGTCTGCAGGGACTCGGTGCCCAACAGGGTCCAGGAGCGCTCGGAGCCGTAGCCCTTGACGATCGGCAGCAGCAGGTCGTTGACGCGCTCGGCGAGCTCGTCGCGCTCGCCGTTGTGCTCGGCGACCATCACCCGGTCCTGCCAGGAGGCGGTGTAGAGCACGAGGGCGCGCAGCGCCTCGGCGTACGCCTTCTGCGTCATCAGCGAGCGACGTACGTCGGGGTGGTGGGTGATCGTGACGCGCGGAGCGGTCTTGTCCGAGGCCTTGGTGAGGTCCGGGCCCTGCTGGCGGGTCTTGGCGAACTCCAGCGCGTTGAGGTAGCCGGTCGACAGGGTGGCGATCGCCTTGGAGCCCACCATCATGCGGGCGTTCTCGATGACCTGGAACATCTGGGCGATGCCGTCGTGGACCTCGCCGAGCAGCCAGCCGCGGGCGGGCTCCTTCTCTCCGAAGGTCACCTCGCAGGTGTTCGAGACCTTGATGCCCATCTTCTTCTCGACGCCGGTGACGTAGGCGCCGTTGCGCTCGCCGGTCAGCTCGCCGGTCTCGTGGTCGAAGTGGAACTTGGGCACGACGAAGAGCGAGAGGCCCTTGGTGCCGGGGCCGCCGACGCCCTCGACGCCGACCGGGCGGGCCAGGACGAGGTGGATGATGTTCTCGCTCATCTGGTGCTCGGCGGAGGTGATGAAGCGCTTGACGCCCTCGATGTTCCAGGAGCCGTCGTCGTTGGCGGTGGCCCTGGTGCGGCCGGCGCCGACGTCGGAGCCGGCGTCGGGCTCGGTCAGCACCATGGTGCAGCCCCACTGGCGGTCGACCATGATCTGGGCGATGCCCTTGTCGCGGTCGTTGCCGTTGCGGTGGACGATCGAGGCGAAGCTCGGCCCGGCGGCGTACATCCACACCGCGGGGTTGGAGCCCAGCACCAGCTCGCCCAGCGCCCAGTTCAGGGTCGCGGGGGCGGGCTGGCCGCCCATCTCGGCGGGGATGGACAGCCGCCAGAACTCTGCGTCCATCCAGGCCTGGTAGGACTTCGCGAACGACTCGGGGACGTCGACCTCACCCGTGGTGGGGTCGAAGACCGGAGGGTTGCGGTCGGCGTCCTCGAAGGAGGCGGCGAGCTCCTCGCGGGACATGCGGTCGACCTCGGCGAGGATCGACTTCGCGGTGTCGACGTCGACGTCCTCGAACGGGCCGGTGCCCAGGACGTCCTGACGCCCGAGCACCTCGAAGAGGTTGAACTCGATGTCGCGCATGTTGCTCTTGTAGTGGCTCACTGCTGCACCCTGTCGTGTCCGGGGGCCGTACCGAGGTCGGCCCGTGACCTGAGGAGACGGTTGCTACTCGTCAGTAACTTCATGATAGGCCGCAACCAGCGGTCCGGACAAGGACCCGACGCGGAACCGCAGGTGAGTCGCCGGTCACGGCGCCCGCCGGACGGCGCTCTCGACGCGTCGCGACGAGAGCCGTTGCAGGGTTGGGAAAACAGCGAATCCCCCACGCCGAAGCGTGAGGGATCGCGAGTGAGTGCGGGTCGAGCTCCCGCCGCGTCAAGCGCGGACGGGGTCGACCGTCAGATCACTTGAAGACGTCCTTGACCTTCTCGCCGGCCTGCTTGGCGCTGCCCTTGGACTGGTCCTTCTTGCCCTCGGCGCGCATCTCGTCGTCGCCGGTGTGCTTGCCGGTGGTCTCCTTCGCCTTGCCGGTGGTCTCCTCGACCTTGTTCTTGATCTTGTCGCTGGCGCTCATGAGCGTTCCTTCCGTCGTGCGTAGGTGACCTCTAGTTCCTACCCGCGGGTAGGAAGATCATGCCCCGCGTGTCGCACGTCTCAGTCTTTGACTTCTGTAAGTCAGTCAATCCACTATGGTTACTACGTTACTTGACTTTGAGTAGTAGAGGACTCATGACATGCGGAACTTGATCGTGCTCGGGATCGTCGGCCTCGTGGCCCAGCTCATCGACGGCTCACTCGGCATGGCCTACGGCGTCACGTCGTCGACCCTGCTGCTCGCGACCGGCATCGCCCCGGCCACCGCGAGCGCCGCCGTCCACTTCTCGGAGATCGGCACGACCCTCGTGTCCGGCTTCTCCCACCACAAGCTCGGGAACGTCGACTGGCGCACGGTCGGGATCATCGCCATCCCCGGCGGCGTCGGCGCCTTCGCCGGAGCCACCGTGCTCTCGAGCCTGCCGGCCGACCTGGCCAAGCCGTGGGTGGCGGGCATCCTGCTCGTCCTCGGCCTGTACGTCGTGTGGCGGTTCCTGGCCCTGGGTGGTCGCCGTCCGGAGTTCAAGGGCCGGCTGTCGAAGCGCTTCCTGGCTCCGCTCGGACTCTTCGGCGGTGCGCTCGACGCCATCGGTGGCGGCGGCTGGGGTCCGGTGGGCACCACCTCGCTGCTGTCCTCGGGCCGCCTCGAGCCCCGCAAGGTCGTCGGCTCCATCGACACCTCGGAGTTCGTGGTCGCGATCGGTGGGTCCATCGGCTTCCTCCTCGCCCTGGGCAGCGCCGGCATCCGCTGGGACATCGCCGCGGCCCTGCTCGTCGGTGGCTGCATCGCCGCTCCGTTCGCCGCCTGGCTGGTCAAGCACCTTCCGGCCCGGGTGCTGGGGGTGGCAGCCGGTGGCCTGATCGTGCTGACCAACACCAAGACCATCGCCGAGACCTTCGGCGCCTCCGGTGGGGTGGTCGGGCTCGTCGCCGCGGTGGTCGCCGTGCTGTGGATCAGCGGCATCGTCTGGGCCGTCAAGCAGGAGCGTCTGTCCAAGGCGCGGCTCGAGGCCGAGCTCGTCGACCAGCCGGTCGCGGTCTGAGAGCTGCGCCGCCGTCGGTCTGCGAGACTGCGTGACGTGCGCGTCTCTGCGAAAACCGACTACGCCCTCCGGGCCCTGATCGAGCTCGCCACCCGTCCGACGGGCAGCCCGGTCAGCGCCGAGGAGATCGGACGCCGGCAGGAGATCCCCCACGGCTTCCTGCAGGCGATCCTGGCCGACCTGCGGCGTGCGGGCGTGGTGCTCAGCCAGCGCGGGCAGTCCGGCGGCTGGCGGCTCGCCGGGGAGGCGTCGGGGGTCACGGTCGCGGACGTGATCCGGGCCGTGGACGGTCCCCTGGTCAGCGTGCACGGCGAGCGGCCGGAGTCGGTGACCTACAACGCGTCGGCCAGCACCCTGCAGCACGTCTGGATCGCAGCCCGCAGCAGCCTGCGCGAGGTCTGCGAGGCCGTGAGCATCCAGGACCTCGCGGACGGCCGGCTGCCCGCGCCGGTGGAGGCCCGCACCCACGACGAGGACGCCTGGCAGCCCCACTGAGGCGGCCCGTCGCCCGGTCAGGCCGCGGCGTCCCGGACCCAGGTCAGGAACGGACGGGCGGCTCGCCAGTCCTTGCGGACCTCGTCGAGCAGGGCAGGGGTGTGCACGAACGGCTCGAAGCCGTAGTCGCGACGCAGCGTCAGGGTCTTGTGGCGCAGCAGGTCGATGCGTGGGTGGTCGGCGTCGAAGCCGCGCGGCACCGTCTTGAGCCGCTCCCCGCCCCGGACCCACCCGCGTCGCTCGAGCGCCGCCAGGACCCGCTCGAGATCCGCACCGGTCCGGTCGTCGGCCACCGCCCGCCGGATCGCGGCGAGCCGCTCGCTCTCCGGGTGGTAGTAGCCGGCGCCGACGAAGACGCCCGGTGCGCCGACCTGGAGGTAGAGCCCGGTCGAGGGGCCGGTCTCCACGAAGGCCCCCTGGTGGTCCTTGTACGGCGTCTTGTCCTTGGCGAAGCGCACGTCGCGGTAGGGGCGGAACACCTTGGCCTGACCGAACTCGGGTGCCAGCGCAGCGGTGAGGGCGACCATGGGGTCGCGGACGGACTCCTCCCACACGTGCTTGTGGGCAGCCCAGAACGACCTGGTGTTGTCGAGCTCGAGGTCGTCGTAGAAGTCCAGCGCCGCGACGGGGAAGCCCTCGAACGCAGGGAGCTCGGCACTCACGTCCACGCCTCCACGACCCGGACCCGCTCGGCGCCTGGCTCGTCCATGCCGGGCAGGTCGTCGCGGTGGTCCGCGGGCCGGTGCAGCGTCGCCATGGTGAAGCCGGCCCCTGTCAGCGCGGCCTCGGCCTCGCCGGCGCCGGGGAAGTGGAAGTGGACGGCACCGCGGACGGCGACGCCCAGCCCGGCGGCGAAGACCCGGTCCGGGGTGGCCACGTGGTCGTCGAGGTGGAGGTCGGAGAGGTAGAGCCCGCGGGGCAGGTCGCGGGTGGCGGTCGCGATCCGCGACCACAGACGCCGTACGTCAGGAGTGGGGAAGTAGTTGAGCAGGCCCTCGGTGACGACCGCGACCCCGCGCCGCGCGTCGAGGGAGGTGAACACGTCGTCGAGTCCGGGGCCGAAGACGTCGGCGCTGGAGACGCGGTGGTGGTCGGGGTCGACGCCGGCGCGCTGCAGAGCCCGGCGCTTGGCCGCGGCCATCGACGGCAGGTCCACCTCGACGTAGTCGACCTCGGGATGGCGCTCGCGCAGCCGGAGCCCGCGCGGGCTCAGCCCGGCGGCCAGCTCGACGACCTGCCCGACCTCGCCCGCGGCGACCGCGTCCTCGAGCAGTGCGTCGATGACCCGGTGCCGGGCGAGCAGGAAGCCGGTGAGCGTGGGCCCGCCCGCCCAGCGGACGGGGGCGAAGGCCGCCTCGCTCGCGGCGTACGCGACGCGGCCGGGGAGCGCCCCCAGCTCGGGCACCAGCGCAGGGTGGCCGAGGCCGTGGGCCTGCCAGGTCTGTCCGGTGTAGAGCGCTGTCGGTGAGATCCGTGTCGATCCGCGTCGGATCCAGCTGTGCAGCCTCATGTCCCCAGGTTGACACGCCCTCCGACACCCCCAGGACGGGGAGCGGGGGCCCGGAGGACAGGATGGGCCGCATGAGCGAGCCGACGAGGGGTCAGACGATCGAGTTCGAGGGCCTCACGAAGCGCTTCGGGCACGTCCCGGCGGTCACCGACCTCACGGTCAGCGTCGCCCCTGGTCGCGTCACCGGCTTCCTCGGCCCGAACGGCGCCGGCAAGACCACCTCGCTGCGCTGCGCACTGGGGCTGGTCACGCCGAGCGAGGGGCGCGCGCTGATCGGCGGTCGTCGGTACGCCGACCTGCCGCGGCCCGCGCACGTGGTCGGCGCCGTGCTGGAGTCGTCGAGCTTCCACCCCGGCCGGTCGGCGCGCAACCACCTGCGCTGGGTGGCGCAGGCCTCCGAGCTGCCGGCCCGGCGGGTCGACGAGGTGCTCGCGGCGACCGGCATGACGACGTACGCCCGGCGACGGGTGGGTGGGTACTCCCTCGGCATGCGCCAGCGGCTCGGGCTGGCGCAGGCGCTCCTCGGCGACCCCGGCGTGCTCATCCTCGACGAGCCGGCCAACGGCCTGGACCCGGCGGGCATCGCCTGGCTGCGCGGCTTCCTGCGTGCGCTGGCGGCCGAGGGGCGCACGGTGCTGGTCTCCAGCCACGTGCTCGGCGAGGTGCAGCAGACCGTCGACGACATCGTGGTGGTCGCCGCCGGCCGGCTCGTCGCCCACGGGCCGCTGTCGGACCTCGAGGCAGCACAGGGCTCGGTCCTGGTGCGCAGCCCCGAGCGGGCCCGGCTGGCGGAGCTGCTCGACGGCACCGGCTCGGCGGTCGAGACCGTCGGGGACGACGGGCTGCGCCTGCGCGGGCTCTCGCCCGCCGACGTCGGACGCCTCGCCCACGAGCACCACGTCGAGCTCCACGAGCTCGCCCTGCAACCGCCCGACCTCGAACGGCTCTTCCTCGACCTGACGTCCGGGACGGAGGCACGCCCGTGATCGCCCTGCTGCGCTCGGAGCTGACCAAGACGCTGACCACGCGGATGTGGTGGGCGCTCCTCATCGGCGCGGTGCTGCTCACCGCCCTGCAGGCGGTGGCCACGGCTGCGGTGGCCGGCTCCGCCCCCGGGGCGGGGGCGCCGGCCACGCCGGGCCTGGAGTCCGGCGAGACGCTGCGCCAGGCGTTCGCCGGCGCGGCCTTCAACGGCGCCTACCTCTTCGCGCTCGTGATGGGCGTGCTGGCGATCACGGGGGAGTACCGGCACCAGACCGTGACGCCGACCTTCCTCGCCACGCCCCGCCGGGCGCGCGTGATCGTCGCCAAGGCGCTCGCGCAGGTCGCCGTCGGAGCGGTCTTCGGGCTGGTCGCGCTGCTGACGGCCCTGGTGGGGGCCGGCACCGTCATCGCCGTCCGCGGCGGGTCGATGGGCCTCGACGACGCCACGCTGTGGCGCGCGATGGTCCTGGTGGTGCTGGCCGTGTCCCTGTGGACGGTCCTGGGCCTCGGCATCGGGACCCTGCTGCGCAACCAGGTGGCGGCGGTGCTGACCGCCATCGGCCTGGGGCTCATCATCGAGCCCCTGCTCGGGCTGCTGCTGACCGTGCTCGAGCTCGACGTCGTGGCGAAGTTCCTGCCCAGCGCCGCCTCCAGCGCCGTGCTCGACCCGGGCGCGACCGGCTTCGACCTGCTGCCGTGGTGGGCCGGGGCGCTCGTGATGGTCGCCTACGCAGCCGTCTTCGCCGCCCTCGGCGTGCTGCTCAGCGTCCGTCGCGACATCACCTGAGCGAGGGGGACGCCGCGTGCGGGATCGGAGCGGATGACGGGAATCGAACCCGCATTCTGAGCTTGGGAAGCTCATGTTCTGCCATTGAACTACATCCGCGAGGGGCCGTCGCGAGCCCCCGTCGAGCCGGTCGCCCGGTCGACCGGGCGCCTGCGCGGGTCAGACGATACCCGACGGTACGGGGCTCGCCTCCCCGCCCCGCGGCGGCCCGCCCCGGGTAGGGTGCGCACGTGCTGCTGTCAGACCGAGACATCCGGGCCGAGCTCGACGCGGGACGCGTCGCTCTCGAGCCGTTCGACGAGGCGATGATCCAGCCGTCGAGCATCGACTTCCGCCTGGACAAGTTCTTCCGGGTCTTCGAGAACCACCGCTACCCGCACATCGACCCGGCGCAGGACCAGTCGGACCTGACCCGGATGGTCGAGGCGGTCGGCGAGGAGCCGTTCATCCTGCACCCCGGCGAGTTCGTCCTCGGCTCGACGTACGAGGTGGTCTCGCTGCCCGACGACATCGCCGCCCGCGTGGAGGGCAAGTCCTCGCTGGGCCGTCTCGGCCTGCTGACCCACGCCACCGCCGGCTTCGTGGACCCCGGGTTCTCGGGCCACGTGACCCTCGAGCTGGCCAACGTCGCGACGTTGCCGATCAAGCTCTACCCGGGCATGAAGATCGGACAGCTGTGCTTCTTCCGGCTCTCCTCGCCCGCCGAGCACCCCTACGGCTCGGCGAAGTACGGCTCGCGCTACCAGGGCCAGCGCGGCCCGACCCCGTCGCGCTCGTTCCAGAGCTTCCACCGCACGCCCATCGACTGAGCCCCGGCCTGGGCCCGACGTGGGTGGCTAGGCGATCTCGACCGAGCGGAGGTCGGCGGACCCGCCACCCGCGTGCCGCGCCACGGCGTACGACGAGCCGGCGACCGCGTCCTCGATGAACCCGATCACCTCCTCGAGCGCGGCGAAGCTGTCAGGGGTGAGGTCGGACAGCACCGGGAACGCGTGGACCTGGCCCTCCCAGATCTGCACGTCGCACGGCACGCCGGCCGCCTCGAGGCGCAGTGCCATCAGCTCCGCGTCGACCCGGAGGACCTCGCCCTCGGCGCACTGGATGAGCACCGGCGGCAGCCCCGTGAGGTCGGCGTTGACCGGGGAGTGGTGCGGGCGGACGCGGGAACCGACGACCATCGTGGCCACCCGGCGCAGCCGGCGGACCGGGATGTAGGCGTCGCGGCAGGCGTTGTGGTGGCGGCGCTTGGTGCGGTGGTCGAAGTCCAGCCAGGGCGAGAGGCCCACGATGCCGGCGGGCAGCACGGCCCCGGAGTCGCGCAGGCAGAGGGCGGTGGCGAAGGCGAGGTGGCCGCCCGCGGAGTCGCCGGCCAGCACGATCCGGTGGGCGGGGTGCCCGTGGTCGATCAGCCACTGGTAGGCCTCGGAGCAGTCAGCGAGGCTGTCGGCGAGGCGGCCGTGGGGCAGCTGGCGGTAGTTGACCGACAGCACCGACATGCCGGTCCGGGCGGCCAGCCGCTCGACGATCCGGCGGTGGGTGCCGATGCCGCACAGCAGGAAGGCCCCGCCGTGCAGGTAGAGGATCGCGCCGTTCGACCTCGGGCCGTCGAGCGGGGTGACGAGCTCGGCGTCCCAGGTCTTCGCGGTGACGGTGCGGTGCGTGGTGCGCGAGGAGCGCGGCAGCAGGCCGGCGGTGTGCTCCAGCAGCGGCATCAGTCGGGTCGCGGGGCCACGCAGCGGGAAGTAGCGCAGCACGGGTCGCATCGTCAGCTTGCTGACCGCATGCACAGCGCCTGAACGCCGGCTCGAACCGATGCGATGTTCGATCACCGAGGGATCCTCCTGCTCGGACGGGACCCTGACAACGTAGTCTGTCTCACCGGCATCTGTCGCGGTGTCGCGCTGTTTTGCCCCATGAAACAAGGGGATTGGTGTCTGCGGGCCCTCCTGGACCACCCGTTGGGGTGGTTGCGTCCCGGCGATCCGCGGCGGGGGTTTCGACCGACCGGGGAGGGGCACGATGCGCCGGATAGGCTGCCGAGCATGACCGCACCCTCCCTCCTCCCGGTGCCGGGCGCTCGCCATCTGCACTCCGGCAAGGTGCGCGACCTCTTCGAGCTCCCCGACGGGACGCTGCTCATGGTGGCCAGCGACCGGATCTCGGCGTACGACGTCGTCCTCGAGACGCCCATCCCGGACAAGGGCGAGATCCTGACCCGGATGTCGCTGTGGTGGTTCGAGCAGCTGTCCGACCTCGTGCCGCACCACGTGCTGTCGACCGACGTGCCCGACGAGGTGCGCGGCCGGGCCGTGGTCTGCGAGCGGCTGGCGATGTACCCGGTGGAGTGCGTGGCGCGCGGCTACCTCACCGGGTCGGGGCTGACCGACTACCGGGCGACCGGTGCGGTGTGCGGCGTCGCGCTGCCCGCCGGCCTGGAGGACGGCTCCCGGCTCGCCGCGCCGATCTTCACCCCCGCCACGAAGGCCGAGATCGGCGAGCACGACGAGAACGTCTCCTTCGCAGCGGTGGAGGCCACCGTCGGGTCCGAGCGCGCCGCCGAGCTGCGCTCGCTGACGCTTGCCGTCTACGACCGTGCCCACGGGATCGCCCGCGAGCGCGGCATCGTGCTGGCCGACACCAAGCTCGAGTTCGGGGCCCGGTCCGACGGCACCACGGTGCTGGGCGACGAGGTGCTGACCCCCGACTCGTCCCGCTTCTGGCCGGCGGAGACCTGGCAGCCCGGACGTCCGCAGCCCTCCTACGACAAGCAGTACCTGCGTGACTGGCTCAGCTCGACCGCCAGCGGCTGGGACCGGCACGGGGACGCACCGCCGCCGGCGCTGCCCGACGAGGTCGTCGCCGCGACCCGGTCGCGCTACGTGCAGGCCTACGAGCAGCTGACCGGGGAGCGGTTCTGATGGCCCCGCCCCCCGCCACCCGGCCCGGCCGATGGGACGCATCGGCGTTCGTGCCCGCGCCCCGGGAACGGGTCTTCGACTACTTCGCCGACCCGGCGAACCGCCCGGAGTGGCAGCGGAGCCTGAAGCGCGTCGACGTCCTCGACCCCGGCCCGCCGCACCTCGGGCAGCGGTGGATCGACCACGTCGCCGTCGGCCCCGCCTTCGAGCTGCAGACCATCGCCATGGAGCCTCACGAGGTGTGGGCCGAGGTCGGTACGACCGGTCCGTTCACCGCGTTCGTGACGCTGTTCTTCGACGACGCCGAGCGCGACGGCGTGAGCGGCACCCTGGTCCGTTGCGTCGCCCGCATCCGCGCCCGCGGGCCGCTGCGGCCCCTCGGGTGGCCCGCGACGGCCGTCATCAGCCTGCTGGTGCGCGACGACCTCCGCCGCGCCCCTCGCCTGTTCCGCTGAGCGGCGGGGGGTGCCGGTTTCCCACGGTATGCCGGCAACCTGGCGCTCCCCATGGTGTCCGGAGCGTGGGGAGCGCCGGTTCTCCATGGGGAGTACGGCGAGCCGCGGTCAGCCGAGGCCGGGCTCGACCGGCAGCGGCCCGGTCGTCCACAGGTCGGGGTGGGCCGACAGCCAGCCCTCGGCGTCGCGCCGACCCAGCCCGGCGACCTCGTCGAAGAAGTCCGAGTCGAACATCAGGTAGGACAGCAGCTCGCCCTGCAAGGGACTGTCGCTGCCCAGGATGCGGTGCACCACGTGCAGGTCGGGGTCGCCGATCGTGCCCCTCAGCGTCCCGTGGTTGGCGCGGAACACCTCCATCGCGCGCTGGCTGATCTCCGCGCCCTGCCCGGGCAGCACCGCGGCGTAGGGCACGACCCGGTAGGGCCGTCGCCCGCGCTCCTCGCGCAGCCGGTTCACGTGGCCGGCGATGTCGGGGTCGGCGGCCTGCGCGTTCGCGGTCGCCAGCCGACGCAGGTCGTGGCGCAACGGGTCGTCCATCACCGAGCCCAGCAACGTGGCCAGTCCGTCGCCGAGGTCGACGGGGGCCTGGTCCTTCTCCGGGTCGTCCTCGGCCGGGTAGAGGCTGCCGGTGCCGATGACCAGCACCCGGTCACCGCCGAGCTCGACGGCCGGTCCCATGGGGAAGCGCCGCCGGGTGGCGCCGTCGACGTACCAGCCGGCCGCTGTGCCGGGGCCGTCCACCCGGATCGAGGGGAACAGCCCGGGGATGGCTGCCGAGGCCATGAGGTGATCGACACCGAGCCGGGTGGGCACCCATCTCAGGTGGTGACCGGGAGGCGTCCCGGGCAGCTCGACCCCGGGCGCGGTCTCGCTGAACAGCGTGACCCGGCCGGTGCGCACGCCGGTGGCGACGACGGTGGTGGACTCGACGCGGCCCTGCCTGACGTTGGTGTGCAGCGCCTCCCAGTCGATCGCCGTGCCGAGCGTGCCGGCCAGCGGCTCGGTGCCGAAGATGCCACGCAGCCGGAATCGCGACAGCCCCAGCGTCTCGGAGGCGTAGCGCAGCGCCACCTCGGGGACCTGGCGCCACAGCGGCTGCATGACGTTCTCCTTGGTCGCCCTGGCCAGCACGGCCCGCAACCGGGTGACCTGCTCGTCGACGTCGAGGTGCGCCGTGGCGGTCAGCGCCGCGCTGAGCAGCCCCCCGGCGCTGGCACCGACCAGGATCGTGGGCCGCTGGCCTCGCTCGGCCAGGGCGGGCAGGAGAACCTCGAGCGCTCCGACCTGGTACGCCGAGCGCGCCCCTCCGGCGTCGAGGACGAGGGCGACGCGTTCCGGCGTACGGCGTGAGGGCATCGTCAGATGCTAGGCGGACCGGGCCGCGGCGTACCGGGCAATCACCCGTCCCCTCCCGCGGTGACCGGCGTCACGTTAGGTTGACCGACAAGCCCACGACCCGGAGGTACGCCGTGCTGAACCTGTCCGTCCTGCTCGAGGAGAGCGCCCGAACCTACGGCGACCGTGAGGCGGTCGTGCTGGGCGACACCCGGCTGACCTACGCGCAGGTGAACGGGGCGGCCAACCAGGTGGCGAACCTGCTGGTCGCGCGCGGCATCCAGCCCGGCGACAAGGTCGCCCTGTCGTGCCCCAACCTGCCCTACTTCCCGATCGTCTACTACGGCATCCTCAAGGCCGGGGCGACCGTGGTGCCGCTGAACGTGCTGCTCAAGGGCCGCGAGGTGGCCTACCACCTCGACGACTCCGACGCGAAGGCCTACTTCTGCTTCGAGGGCACCGCGGAGCTGCCGATCGGCCAGGCCGGCCACCAGGGCTTCGAGCAGACCGACGGATGCGAGCACTTCTTCGTCATCACCGTCGACCCGACCGCGGCCTCGCCGATCGAGGGCACCGAGACGTTGGGTGCCGCGATGGGCGGGCAGCAGCCGACGTTCGAGACCGTCGAGACCGACGCCGACGACACCGCGGTCATCCTCTACACCTCCGGCACCACGGGCCAGCCGAAGGGGGCCGAGCTCCGCCACCGCAACATGCACTCCAACGCGCTGACCGGCGAGGCGTTGTTCGGCGCGAGCAAGGACGACCCCGACACCTACCTCTGCGTGCTGCCGCTGTTCCACTCGTTCGGGCAGACCGTGATCATGAACGGCGGCTTCGCCTACGGCGGCACCGTCGTGATGCTGCCGCGCTTCGAGGCCGACGCGGCCCTGAAGACGATGGCCAAGGAGGGCGTCACCTTCTTCGCCGGCGTCCCGACGATGTACTGGGGGCTGCTCGGTGCGCTGGAGGGCTCCGGCGTCGACGTGAAGGGACTGGCCGAGAACCTGCGCGTGGCGGCGGCCGGCGGGTCGGCGCTGCCCGTCGAGGTGCACAAGGAGTTCCAGAAGCGCTTCGGCGTGACGATCCTCGAGGGGTACGGGCTCTCCGAGACCTCGCCGGTGGCGAGCTTCTCCCCCTTCGGTGAGGACGTGCGGGTCGGCTCGATCGGCAAGCCGATCCCCGAGGTCGAGATGAAGCTGATCAACCCCGAGGACTGGTCCGACCTGCCCGACGACCCCGAGCAGGTCGGCGAGATCGCCATCAAGGGCCCGAACATCATGAAGGGCTACTACGACCGGCCGGACGCCACCGACGAGGCCATCCGCGACGGCTGGTTCCGCTCCGGCGACCTCGGGCGCAAGGACGAGGACGGCTGGTACTACATCGTCGACCGGTCGAAGGACATGATCATCCGCGGCGGCTTCAACGTCTACCCGCGCGAGATCGAGGAGGTGCTCCTCACCCACGAGGCCGTCTCGCTGGCCGCCGTGGTCGGGGTGCCGCACGACTCGCACGGCGAGGAGATCAAGGCGTTCGTGATCCTCAAGGACGGCGCGTCGGTGACCGAGGACGAGCTCGTGGCGTGGGGCAAGGAGCAGATGGCGGGCTACAAGTACCCCCGGATCATCGAGTTCCGCGACGAGTTCCCGATGACCTCGACCGGCAAGATCCTCAAGCGCGAGCTCGTCTGAGACGCCCCCGGCATCTCTCCGCCCGTGGGGGCGGGGCCTGGTGCCGGTTTCTCACGGGATGTCGGCGAACTGACACTCCCCATGCCCCCGACGCCATGGGGAGTGCCAATCTGGCTGCATACCATGGGAAACCGGCATCCCCGGATGTCAGGCGAACGGGTTCGGCAGCGCTCCGGGGAGGTCGGCGAGCAGACCGCGGGCCCGGTCGAGGTGCTTGTGCTCGACCAGGACCTCGTAGCGGGTCGCGACCACGGCGCTGACCGAGGAGAAGTCGCGCCGACCGCGGGTCATGGCGTAGCCGACCAGCGACCAGATCACGCCGAAGAGGACACCGAAGACCAGCGTGGACAGGATCGTCGTCAGCGTCGACTCGGTCGTGAACAGCGACATGACCAGGCCGACGAAGAGGCCGAGCCACAGGCCGGTCAGCGCACCGGCGGCAGCGACGCGACCGGTGGTGAGGCGGCCGGTGATGCGCTCGACCTGCTTGAGGTCCGTGCCGACGATCATGCAGTTCTCGACGGGGAACCCCTCGTCGGCCAGGTGGTCGACGGCTCGCTGCGCCTCGGCGTACTGGTCGTAGACGGCGAGCGACTGCGGGAACTGCAGGGTCAGGGGGCGGGCGCCGCGCTGGCCGCCGGTGGAGGCGGCGGGCGAGCCGGGGGAGCGGGAGGTCGGGGACATGACTCCAGTCTGCGCCTCGAGGGTGAGCGCACCGTGTGAGCCGGCTGAGGGGCGCCTGTGGCGGACCCGTCCGGCGGACCTCGGCGCGTCCGACGGAGCCGGCGACCCTAGACTGGGACGCGCCCAGCACCGGCCGGACCTCCGGCCCGCCCTCCCGCACCGCCTCATCGAGGAGCACCACGTGGCCCGAGTCGTCGTCAGCGTCATGCCGAAGCCGGAGATCCTGGACCCGCAGGGCAAGGCCGTGCACGGCGCCCTGCCGCGGCTGGGCTTCCACCGCGTCACCGACGTGCGCCAGGGCAAGCGCTTCGAGCTCGAGGTCGACGGCGAGGTCGACGACGCCGTGCTCGCCGAGATCCAGGAGCTGGCCGGCACCCTGCTGTCGAACCCGGTGATCGAGAACTTCGCCGTCGAGGTCGACGGCACCCCCGTGGACGCGGCGGTCGGCGCGTGAGGATCGGCGTCGTCACCTTCCCGGGGTCGCTCGACGACAGCGACGCCCGCCGGGCCGTCCGTCTGGCAGGCGGTGAGCCGGTCGCGCTGTGGCACGGCGACGACGACCTCCACGGCGTCGACGCGGTGGTGCTGCCCGGAGGCTTCTCGTACGGCGACTACCTGCGGTGCGGCGCGATCGCGCGCTTCGCGCCGGTGATGACCTCGGTCGTCGACGCCGCTCGCGGCGGGATGCCGGTCCTCGGCATCTGCAACGGCTTCCAGATCCTCTGCGAGTCGCACCTGCTGCCCGGCGCGCTGATCCGCAACGACCACCGCACGTTCGTGTGCCGCGACCAGCAGCTCCGCGTCGAGAACGCCTCGACGGCGTGGACCAGCGAGTACGCCGCGGGCGATGAGGTCACGATCGTGCTGAAGAACGGCGAGGGCGGCTTCGTGGCCGACGAGCCCACGCTGGACCGGCTCGAGGGGGAGGGGCTCGTCGTGGCCCGCTACCTCGGCGGCAACCCCAACGGCTCGCTGCGCGACATCGCCGGCATCGCCAACGAGCGCGGCAACGTTGTGGGCCTCATGCCCCACCCGGAGCACTCGGTCGAGTCCCTCTGCGGCTCCGGCACCGACGGCCTCGGCTTCTTCCGCAGCGCGCTGGCCTCCCTCACCGCCTCCTGACCTGCCCGGAGCGTCGCCTGCGTTCGCGCGGAGCGTCGTGCCGCGACGCGCGAAGGGCTACTCGCGTTCGCGCGAAGCGTCGCTCCGTCACGCGCGAGGGCCCCGTGCTTGACCGGTAAAGCCAGCCGAGGTACTGTATCGGTACAGACGCGAAAGGACACCTCATGAGCACCCTGCACCTCGGCTACGCCCACAACGGTCACCGCGCTGCGCTCGGCGAGCTCCACAGCGCCCGCCCCGACGCACCGGTCGTGGAGAGCACCCGCGCCGCTCGCTCGACGCGCGCCCCCCTGCGCCGTACCCGCTCCGTCACCGCCGGCGCCCTGCACCGCGCCGCAGCCCGCATCGCGCCCGCCGCCTGACAGCTCTGCCGGCACCTCCTGGACGTGCCCCCGACATGAGCGGGGCGCGTCCGGGCAGGATGCTGCCCGGCGGCTCGGTACAGGTCCGCCGGGAGCGGACCGTCGACCGGGAGGAGGAGCCATGGCACGCGTGACGCTGCAGACCGTCGCCGACCGCGTCGGGGTCAGCCGCATGACGGTGTCGAACGCGTTCTCCAAGCCCGACCAGCTCTCCGCCGCCCTGCGCGAGCGGATCCTCGCGGCCGCTGCCGACCTCGGGTACGTCGGCCCCGACCCGGCGGCACGCGCGCTCGCCCGCGGCAGCGTCGGCGCCGTCGGGGTGCTCATGACCGACTCGGTCAGCCACGCCTTCGACGACGAGGTCGCGACCGCCTTCTTCAGCGCGCTCGCGGAGGGCCTGGCACCCACCGGCCTGGCTCTGAGCCTCATCTCCTCGGTCACCGCGGCCGAGCGCGTGCCGGCCCGCGACGTGCCGATGGACGGAGCCATCGTCTACTCCTGCCAGGACGACTCCGAGGCCCTCGGCTGGCTGCGCCGCCGCGGCCTGCCGCTGGTGTACGTCGACCAGCCGCCCGAGGAGTCGCTGTCGACGATCAACGTCGACGACCGGGGAGGGGCGCGCCAGGCCGCCCAGCACCTGGTCGACCTCGGGCACCGCAAGGTCGGGGTGGTCCCGCTGACACTGCGCGGCGTCCCCGGCGCGGCCCTCGACCGCAGCCCCCACGTGTCCTCCGAGCGGGTCAAGGGCTGGGCCGACGCGCTGTGCAGTGTGGGCATCAACCCCGTCGTACGGCCCGCGTCCCACCGCGACGAGGCGGCGTACGACGTGGTGCGCGACCTGCTGGACCGTCCCGACCGGCCCACCGCGCTGCTCTGCTACTCCGACGTGATGGCGTTCTGGGCCGTCCGGGCGGCCGAGGACCTCGGCCTGCGGGTGCCCGAGGACCTCTCCGTCGTCGGGTTCGACGACAACCCGCTGGCCCGGCGCATGCGCCCGGAGCTGACGACCGTGCGCCAGGACGTCCGGGCCAAGGGACGCGCCGCTGCCGTCGCGCTCACCGAGGCGATCGCGGGCGCGATCGCCGGCAGCGGCGGGATCCGGGCGATGCCGCCGCGTCACGTGACGCTGCCGACCGAGCTGGTCGTCCGCGGCACCACCGGCCCCGTCCCCGCCGAGTCGTCCTGACCGGCGTCAGAGGAGCAGGCGGATGACCCGGTCGTTGCCGCCGTTCGCGGTGGTGATCCACAGCGAGCCGTCGGGCGCGGTCACGACCGTGCGGATCCGGCCGAAGTCGCCGCGGAAGTGGCGGCGGATCCGTCCTGCGTCGGAGCCCGCGAGCACCACCGAGTAGAGCGACTGCCCGGCCAGCGCACCGACCCACGCCCGGCCGCGGGCGATCGCCAGGCCGCTCGGCGAGCAGGTGCTCGTCGGGGACCAGCTGACGAAGGGGTCGTCGTAGCCACCGGGGCCGTCGGACCCTTCGGTGGCCGGCCAGCCGTAGTTGTTCCCTTCTCGGATGCGGTTGAGCTCGTCGGTCCTCTGCTCGCCGAACTCGGTGGCCCACATGCCCCCGTTGGCGTCCCAGGCCACCCCTTGGACGTTGCGGTGGCCGTAGGACCAGGTGCGGTTGCCGAAGGGGTTGCCCGGCGCGGCGTCGCCGTCGCGCGTCAGCCGCAGGATCTTGCCCGCCAGCGAGTCGGGGTCCTGCGACCGGGAGGGCTCGCGGCTGTCGCCGGTGGTGGCGTAGAGGAGACCGTCGGGTCCGAACGCCAGGCGCCCGCCGTTGTGGCTGCGCGCGCGGGGGATCCCGGCGAGCACGGTGCGCCGGTCGCGCAGCCCGCCGTCGACGTACCGCATCGCGATGATCCGGTTGTCGTCGGTGGTGCTGAGGTAGAAGAAGACCTCGCGGTCGGTGCGGAAGGTCGGGGAGACCGCACACCCGAGCAGGCCGCCCTCGCCCGGCGTCGGCGCTGAGGTCGACGCCGTCGATGCGGCCCACGCGGACGAGTCCGCCCCTGCGGCGTACGCGACTGACACGGGCGTTCTCCCGCTCGGTCACCAGGGCGTCGCCGTTGGGCAGGAAGGCGAGCCCCCAGGGGATGTCCAGCCCGCGCGCCAGCACGGCGCCGCGGCGGACCGCGCCAGCGGCCGGGGCCGTCCAGAGAAGGGTTCCGGCGGTGGTGGCCGTGAGGCCGGCAGCAGCGGTGGCGGTCAGAAGGGTGCGGCGGTCGAGCACGTCAGGCCTCTCCGGTCGGGTGCGGGCCATGCTGCCACCGAAGGGGCGGGATGGGCAGATGCGCGACGACATCGCGTTGATCAGCTGCCGGGCGCCGGTCGGCTGCGGCGCCGGGGGCCGATAGATTGGGGCCCGTGGTTGCACCCCCAGGATCCCCCGGACCCGCGAGCTCCCTCGACACGGTCGCGCAGGCGTCGTCCGACCCGGATCGCGAGCAGCCCTGGGCCGAGCTCGGGCTGAAGCCGGACGAGTACGACAACATCCGCGAGATCCTCGGGCGTCGCCCGACGAGCTCCGAGCTGGCGATGTACTCGGTGATGTGGAGCGAGCACTGCTCCTACAAGTCCTCCAAGGTGCACCTGCGCCAGTTCGGCGACAAGGTCACCGAGCAGATGCGCGAGCACCTGATGGTCGGCATGGGCGAGAACGCCGGCGTCGTCGACATCGGGCAGGGGTACGCCGTCACGTTCAAGATCGAGTCGCACAACCACCCGTCGTACGTCGAGCCCTACCAGGGAGCGGCGACCGGGGTCGGCGGGATCGTCCGCGACATCCTGTCCATGGGTGCACGCCCCGTGGCGGTCATGGACCCGCTGCGGTTCGGTCCGCTCGAGGCCGCCGACACCCGGCGGGTGCTGCCCGGGATCGTGGCCGGCGTCGGTGGCTACGGCAACTGCCTCGGCCTGCCCAACATCGGTGGCGAGGCGGTGTTCGACGCCTCCTACTCCGGCAACCCGTTGGTCAACGCGCTGTGCGTCGGTGTGATGCGGCACGAGGAGATCCACCTGGCCAAGGCGTCCGGTGCCGGCAACCTCGTCGTCCTGTACGGCGCCCGCACCGGCGGGGACGGGATCGGCGGGGTCTCGGTGCTGGCCAGCGAGACGTTCGACGCCGGGCCCGACGGCGGCGGCAGCGGCGGTCCGGCGAAGCGTCCCAGCGTGCAGGTGGGCGACCCCTTCATGGAGAAGCTGCTGATCGAGTGCACCCTGGAGATCTTCGCCGAGGAGCTCGTCGCCGGCATCCAGGACCTCGGCGGTGCGGGACTGTCGTGCGCGACCTCCGAGCTGGCGTCGGCCGGCGACGGCGGCATGAAGGTCTGGCTCGACCGGGTGCCGCTGCGTGACTCGACGCTGGCTCCCGAGGAGATCCTCATGAGCGAGTCGCAGGAGCGGATGATGGCGGTCGTGGAGCCCGACAAGGTCGAGCGGTTCCTCGAGATCTGCGCGAAGTGGGAGGTCGACGCGACGGTCGTCGGCGAGGTCACCGACACCGAGCGGCTCGAGATCTTGTGGCATGACGAAATAGTGGTCGACGTGCCGCCGCGGACGGTGGCGCACGACGGTCCGGTCTACCAGCGCCCGTTCCACCGCCCGGCCTGGCAGGACGACCTCCAGGCCGACGGTGCCGAGAAGCTGCCGCGACCGGCGGAGTCCGAGCTGGGCGAGACGCTGCTGCGGCTGCTGGGCAGCCCCAACCTCTGCGACCGGTCGTGGATCACCGACCAGTACGACCGCTACGTGCTCGGCAACACCGTGCTCGCCCAGCCGGAGGACGCCGGCATGGTCCGTGTCGACGAGGAGACCGGCCTCGGCGTCGCGCTCGCAACCGACTGCAACGGCCGCTTCGCCAAGCTCGACCCGTACTCCGGCGCCCGGCTCGCGCTGGCCGAGTCCTACCGCAACGTCGCGGTGTCGGGCGCGCGCCCGCTGGCCGTCAGCGACTGCCTGAACTTCGGCTCGCCGGAGGACCCGGAGGTCATGTGGCAGTTCGCCGAGGCCGTGCGCGGTCTCGCCGACGGCTGCCAGGAGCTCGGCATCCCGGTGACCGGCGGCAACGTCAGCCTCTACAACCAGACCGGGACGACCGCGATCCTGCCGACCCCGGTGGTGGCGGTGCTCGGCGTGATCGACGACGTGACGCGACGGACGCCGGCCGGGTTCTCCGAGCCCGACGCCGTGGTTCTCCTGCTGGGGGAGACCCGGGAAGAGCTCTCCGGGTCGGAGTGGGCGCACGTCGTGCACGACCACCTCGGCGGGCTCCCGCCGGTCGTGGACCTCGACGCCGAGCGTCGTCTGGCGGAGGCGCTCGCCGGTGCCGGTGCGGCCGGCGAGGTGCTGTCGGCTCACGACCTCTCCGACGGCGGGCTCGCCCAGGGCCTCGCCGAGTGCGTCATGCGTCACGGCGTCGGCGCGACGGTCACCGTGTCCGGGGACCCCTTCGTGGCGCTGTTCTCCGAGTCGACGGCCCGGGCTCTCGTGTCCGTCCGGCCTGACGCGGTCGCGGCGTTCACCGCCCGCTGCGACGGGCTCGACGTACCGGTGCGGGAGGTGGGTCGCACCGGCGGCTCCGCCCTCACGGTCACGACCTCCGCCGCGCCCGAGCCCACGACCGCAGACGCCGGCCCCGCGGGCGCCGCGCTGTTCACCCTCCAGGTCGAGACCCTGCGGGCCTCCTGGACCCCGACCCTCCGCGCCGCCCTCGCCTGACCGTCCCGATTCGCCGAGTCGTCGCGTCGGTTGCGACGAGGCGGCGCGTGCGTCGTGACGAGGCGGCGCGTTGGTTGCGACGAGGCGGCACGTGCGTCGTGACGAGGCGGCGCGTACGTCGATCCGACGCATCCTCGTGTCTTCGGTCGACGGGAACGACGCCTCGCCCTGACGCACGCGACGAACGTGACGTCTCGGCCGAACGCACGCGCCGTCTCGACGCGACGAACGTGACGTCTCGGCCGAACGCACGCGCCGTCTCGACGCGACGGACGTGACGTCTCGGCCGAACGCACGCGCCGTCGCGCCGTCTCGACGCGACCGACGTGACGCTTCGAGGTCGAGGGGAAGGTGCGTGTCAGAGGAGGCCGCGGCCGAGCTTCTGCCAGGTCTCGGGGGTGACCACACCGCTCTGCTGGAGGCCTACGCGGCGCTGGTAGTCCTTCACCGACGCGGCCGTGTCGCGGTCGAGGACGCCGGTGACGGACACGCTGCCGCCCGAGACCGCGTTGAGGGCGCGCTGGAGCCTCCGCACCCGCTCGCCCCGCGCCCCGATCTTGATGAGCTTCGTGGTGGTGGGGGTGTGCAGTCCCACCCACACCCGGGAGCCGATCCAGCGGTCGGCCGGCATGCCGTGCGCGGCGCGCCAGTCGAGCACGGCGTCCATGACCTCGGCGTCCATGACCCCGTCCATCGGTCCGCTGTAGAGGCGCTCACCCTTCAGCAGGCACTGGGCGGCCCGGACCAGCGGTCCGGTCGCTCCCGAGCCGATCTGCGCGTACGAGCCGAAGTTCAGGCGTACGCCGCCGCAGTGGTCCCGCTCCGCAGGCGCCGTCGAGCCGCGTCCGAGGTCGAGCCAGTTGGAGTCGATGTTGATCGAGACGCCGCCCCAGGTCTCGGTGTGGCCGCCGCGGTACTGCTTCATGCGGCCGCCGGGCATCCAGCCGTCGGAGCGCAGGTAGCTCGTCGAGGTGTTGGCGACGCCGTCCCAGCGGGCGATCCAGATCTGGTCGGGCTCGGTGAAGGCGGCGGGTCGCTGCACCCGGGCGTCGTCCATCGCCTTGAGGCCGGACCCGGCGCTGGAGTAGACGCCGGAGACGTAGTCGAGCTGGTGCAGCTTGCGGGTCCACGCGGAGGTGAAGTGCAGGGCGGACTCGCGGCACGAGGTGTTGGAGATGTCGTAGGCCTCCATGTCGTACCAGAGCGTCGACCCCGGTCCGATGCCCAGGCGCCTGGCCGCTGCCACCGCGTCGACCGCCTCGGCCCGGGCCTGGCTCTTGGCCGCGGCGTAGTTGTTCGCCGAGCTCGGGTTGATGCGTACGTCGTCGCGGTAGCGCGGGAAGCTGGGGTTGCACGAGGCCTGCGGCCCGAGGGTGATGGGGAGCAGGCGCCAGCCGTTGCGCAGCTGCGTCTCGACCCACTGCGGTGTCTGGTTCGGCTGGGTGCGGCACCCGCGGGAGTCGCCGGAGGTGTAGATGCCGACGGCCCAGAACGGCGAGCTGCGCAACCAGGCGTCCATCGCGGACTGCGAGGGAGTGACGCACTGGTCGAAGCCGTAGCCGGTGAAGTCGCCGGGCGTCACGCGGTTGGCGGCCTGGGCCGGGGCCGGCAGCAGGAGCGCCGAGAGGAGCAGGGCCAGGCCGGTGACGAAGGGGACGACGCGCCGGGTCGGCGGCAGCGGTGCAGACATGAGGGTTCCTCCTGGGTTCGTGAGTCACCCTAGATACCAGGAGTCACACCTGTCCCATGAAAGCGGGCAAAGTGCCTCGGATGGCGGCGCGTTGCAAGGCGACACGCCGCAGACAGGGTCAGTTCTCCCGGTCGCTGCCCCTCCGTGCGTTGTCGGGAGAGGCCGCTCCCGAGCTGTAGGGCACCGTCAGCCACGACCGCGGCACCTGCATGCCGGCGCTGCGTCGTCCGCCGCGCGTCCAGCCGTCCACCGTGACGCCCTTGCGCAGCGCCCGCCAGGTGGGTCCGCTGACGACTCCGGTCCGTCGAAGACCCGCTCGGCGCTGGTACTGCCGCACCGCGTCCATGTCGCCGCGCCCGAAGACGCCGTCCACCCGCACGGTCGCGCCGCTGGCGGCGTTCAACGCGCGCTGCACCCGACGTACCTCGGCGCCCCCGGTGCCGACCTTGACCAGCTTCTTCTCGCCCGAGGCCCCGCGGACCAGCAGAGCCGTCCACGTCGAGCGCGTGACGTCGCCGGTGTCGCGCAGCCCGACGTCGCGCTGGAAACGGCGGGCCGCCCGGGTGGTGCCCTTGCCGTAGGAGCCGCTCGGGTCGCGCCGCAGCAACCCGCGCTGCTTCAGCAGGCACTGGGCCGCGCGCACCTTGGCGCCGCGGTCCCCGCGCTCGAGGCGGTCGTAGTCGGCGAAGCCGAGGCGTACGCCGCAGTCCGGCCCGGGTCGGCCCGGCCGCGTCCCCTGGCCGGTGCGCAGCACGTTGCTGTCGACGGCGAGCGCGACGCCGCCGTGACGCTCGATGTGGCCGCCGCGGTACTGGTGGACCCGCCGGTTCGGCCACCACCCCCGGCGCGAGATGTACGCCGAGCGCAGGTCGTCGCGCAGGTTCCACTCGGCGATCCACAGGTAGTCCGGCACGGAGCGCTTGCGGGCGGCCGAGCGGCGCTCGGCGTCGACCATCCGGATGCCGGAGGCGGCGCTCGAGTAGAGCCCCGAGCGGTAGCCCTGCCGGTGCAGCTGCCTGGTCCACGCCGAGGTGAAGGCCATCGCGGACGCACGACAGCGACGGTTCGACAGGTCGAAGTGCTCGAGGTCGAACCAGATCACGCTGCCGCGACCGATCCCGAGTCGCCGGACGGCCTGGACGCCGCCGCGGGCCGACTCCGCTCCTTGGGCGCGGGCTCTCGCGTAGTCGCGCGCCGGCTTCGCCGAGATGCGCTTGCCGCGGTAGTAGCCCGGCGGTGAGCAGGACGCCTGACGCCCGACCACGAGGGGGAGCAGCCGCCAGCCCCGGGAGGCCTGGGTCGACACCCACCGGCGGGTCAGGTTCGGCTGGCTCGAGCAGGCGCGGTTCATGCCGGCCACGTAGATGCCGATGCCGGCGTACTTCGAGTGACGGCGCCAGGCGTTCATCGCCCGCTGCGACGGGGCGTCGCAGGTGTCGATGGCGTAGCCGGTGAAGTTGCCGGGCATCGCCCGGGTGCCCGCCGTCGCGGCGGGCGCTGCCGCGACGGCCACCAGGGTGCCGGCCACGGCCACCGCAGCAGCGACCAGCAGGCGTACCGCGGCCGACGGGGACTGGCAGGACGGGGAGGGCCGGCGTGGCGGGCGGTCGGCCGGAGGGGCGGGGCGTGGCGGGCATGGGGACTCCCCCGGGGGAAGGCGGCAGAGGTTCAGGCACCGTAACCACTCGGATCACGTCAGCCCCAACCGTCACGGAGCTCGGGAGTGTCGCCGAGCGCCGGTGAGCGGTGCCCGGCGGGGTGCCACAGTGGGGGCGTGCCCGCCCGACTCCGCCCCGCCGACCCGACCCAGGTGGCCGAGGCCTCGACCCGTCTGCGCACCGCCGAGGCCACGGCCGCCGACCTGCGCCTGCTGGTCAAGCACTACCTCGCCCTCCTCCAGGAACGTGCTCCCGGTGGTGCGGTCGAGGTGCGGGTGCCGCCGTACTCCGCGGTCCAGGTCATCGGCGGCACGACCCACAAGCGAGGTACGCCGCCGGCGGTGGTCGAGATGAGCGCCGAGACCTGGCTGGCCCTGGCCACCGGCGACCTGACCTGGCTCGCGGCGGAGCACGACGGGCTGGTGCTGGCCTCCGGCGAGCGGTCGGACCTGACCCCCCACCTCCCGCTGGTCCCGGGCCCGGCGACGGGGGCGACGGGCGACTCCTAGGGTGGGCGGCATGGATCTGCGCCAGCGAGTCACCGACGTCCTGCCCACCGTCCGCGCCGACCTCGAGGACCTCGTGCGCATCCCCTCGGTCAGCGCGCTCGACGAGCACGCCGACGACGTACGCCGCTCGGCCGAGGCGACCGCGGAGCTGTTCCGCGCCGAGGGGCTCGAGGTCGAGATCGTCAGTGTCGAGGGCGGGGCGCCGGCCGTCATCGCGACCCGGCCCGCGCCCGACGGGGCGCCGACCGTGCTGCTCTACGCCCACCACGACGTCCAGCCGGTGGCTGCTGAGGACTGGGTCAGCGACCCGTTCGAGCCGACCGAGCGCGGCGAGCGGCTCTACGGTCGCGGTGCCGCCGACGACAAGGCCGGCATCGCCGCCCACCTCGCTGCGCTCCGGGCGCTCGGAGACGACTGCGCGGTCGGCGTCACCGTGCTCGTCGAGGGCGAGGAGGAGATCGGCTCGCCGACGCTGGGCGCCTTCCTGGAGCAGTACGCCGAGCGCCTGCGGGCCGACGTCATCGTCATCGCCGACTCCACGAACTGGGACATCGGCGTGCCCGCGCTCACGACCAGCCTGCGCGGGCTCGTGCGCGCCACCGTCGAGGTCCGCACCCTGACGCACGGCGTCCACTCCGGCATGTGGGGCGGGCTCGTGCCCGACGCCCTCATGGCGATGAACCGGCTGCTGGCCTCGCTGCACGCCGACGACGGCTCGGTGGCCGTCGAGGGGCTCGTGAGCGGCCCGGCGAGCGACCTGGACTACCCCGAGGAGCGGCTCCGGGCGGAGTCGGGCGCCACCGCGGGTGTGCACTGGATCGGGTCGGGCACCGCCGTCTCGCGGCTGTGGACCCAGCCGTCCCTGACGGTCACCGGTCTGGACGCCCCGCGCGTCCAGGGCGCCTCCAACACGCTGGCCGCGACCTCGCGGGCCATGATCTCGATGCGGATCGCGCCGGGCGACACCTCGGCGTCGGCCTTCGCCGCTCTGTCACGTCACCTCGAGCAGCACGCCCCCTGGGGTGCCGAGGTCACGGTCACCTTCAACGACGGGGGAGAGGCCATCGCGCTCGACGCGAGCGGGTCGGCGTACGACGTGGCCCGGAGGGCCTTCACCGAGGCGTGGGACGGCACCGAGCCGGTCGACATCGGCGTCGGCGGGTCGATCCCCTTCATCGCCGAGTTCCTCGAGGCGTTCCCCGAGGCCAGCGTGCTGGTCACCGGCGTCGAGGACCCCGACACCCGCGCCCACGGCGCCGACGAGGGGCTCCACCTCGCCGAGTTCGCCCGCGTCTGCCTGGCCGAGACCCTCCTGCTGCACCACCTCGCCCGCCCCCTCCCCTGACCCTCCATCCCTGCCGAGTCGGCGCGTCGATGACGCCGAGACGTCGCGTCGGTGACATCGAGACGTCGCGTCGACGACACCGAAGCGTCGCTCGCGTTCGTGACTGCGACGCACGCGCCGCTTCGCCGTGACGCACGCGCCGCTTCGCCGTGACGCACGGCCGACTCGGCGTGACGCACGCGCCGTCTCGGCGTGACGCACGCGCCGACTCGGCAGGAAGGGAGGGTCAGGGGGAGGTGAGGACGGAGCGGAGCTCGGGGAGGGTGGCGAGCTGGGTGTCGAGGATGCCGCGGGCGACGGTGACCGACCCGACGAGCGGGTGCAGGGCCAGCGCCCGGGTCGCGGTGGCGCGCGAGCCGGACAGCGCGGCCTCGACCGTGGTGCGCTCGACCGCCTTCACGGTCGTCACCAGGCCGAGGGCGTGCGGGTCGAGCGGGTCCACCGGGTGGGGGCGCCAGCCGCGCGCGTCGACCGAGCACGGCACCTCGACCACCGCGTCGGTGTCCAGGCCCGGCAGGGTCCCGCGGTTCGGCACGTTCAGCACCAGCGTCGTCGCCTCGTCACGCGCGATCGCGCGCATCAGCTGCAGCGCCACCCGGTCGTAGCCGCCGCCGTCGAGGTCCTCCTGGTCGCGCTCGCCGGAGCCGCTCGCCTCCCGGCTCTCCGCCATGTACGTCGACTCGCGCGCCACCCGCGCCCGCTCCCAGGCGTCGAACGCCTCACCGGGACCGAAGCGCTCGGCGCCGTGGTCGCCACCGGGTCCGTGGCCCCAGAAGTCGCGCTGCTGCTCGAGCAGCACCTCGCCCCGCGTGCGACCGGCCTTCTGCTCGGCCGCCACGGCGTCGGTGCGGTAGTACCAGTACCAGAGGTACTCGTTGGGCACCGTGCCGAGCGTGGCCAACCAGTCGGGCCCGAACAGCCGGCCCTCCTCGGTGCCCAGCAGGGCCGCGGGGTCGGCGAGCAGGTCGGGCAGCCGGTCGGTGCCGTCCACGAGCACGCGCCGCAGCCACCCGAGGTGGTTGAGCCCGGCGTAGTCGAAGGTCGCGGTCGCCGGGTCGACCCCGAGCGCCCGGGCCACCCGCTTGAACATGCCGACGGGGGAGTCGCAGATCCCCACCACCCGGTCGCCCAGCACGCGCGACATCGCCTCGGTCACCATGCCCGCCGGGTTGGTGAAGTTGATGACGTGGGCCTCCGGCGCCACGCGGCGGACCGTCTCGGCGACGTGCATCGCCACCGGGACGGTGCGCAGGCCGTAGGTGATGCCTCCGGCGCCGGTGGTCTCCTGGCCGAGCACCCCGAGGTCGAGGGCGGAGCGCTCGTCGCAGACCCGGCCGACCAGGCCGCCGACGCGGATGGCGGAGAAGACGAAGTCGGCGCCGCGCACCGCCGTCTCCAGGTCGGTCTCGAGGTGCACCCGGGGCCCGCCCCCGCCGTGGGCCGCCGTCGCGTCCTCCAGCACCCGGCCGATGGTGCGCAGCCGGCCGACGTCGAGGTCGTGCAGGACCAGGTCGGTGACCCGGCCCGGGCCGTCGTCGTGGAGCAGGGCGCGGTGGACCAGCGGTACGCGGAAGCCTCCGCCACCCAGGATGGTCAGTCTCATGCCGGTCCTTCCAGGCTGGTGATGATCTCGACACCGGACTCGACCAGGCAGGCCAGCGTCTCGGGGTCGGAGCCGGGCTCGGTCACGACGGCGGCGAGGTCCGCGGGGCCGCAGACCCGTGCGATGCCACGGCCGGGGAACTTGCTGGCGTCCGCGACCAGGACGGCGCGCTCGGCCGCCTCGAGCATGGCCCGTTTGACCGGGACCTCGACGGCGGTGGTGTCGAGCACGCTGCCGTCGCGTCGTACGCCGCTGGTGCCGAGGAACAGGACGTCGGCGTGGACCTGGCGGATCGCCTGCTCGGTGAGGAACCCGACCAGCGAGCGGTAGTTGCGGCGCACCACCCCGCCCAGCACGATCAGCTCGACGGCTTCGTCGTCGGCGAGCTCCTCGTAGACCGGCAGGCTGGACGTGATCACGGTGACCTCCCGGCCGCGCAGGGCGCGGGCGAGGTGGTGGGTCGTCGTGCCGATGTCGACGAGCAGCACGTCGCCGTCGCGCACCAGCCCGGCCGCGACGGCCGC
Source organism: uncultured Actinomycetota bacterium (assembly GCA_963721555.1). GTDB lineage: Bacteria > Actinomycetota > Actinomycetes > Propionibacteriales > Nocardioidaceae > Marmoricola_A. The sequence goes on from CAVRJU010000013.1 coordinate 84,590, forward strand.
GACGCGGTGCTTGGCGTCCTGGTGGTCGCCCGCAACCACCTCGAACGGCGGCTCGGCGGTCCCGAGCGGGGCGGCGCCGCCGTGCACCCGTCGCAGCATGCCCTCGGCCTCGAGGTAGGTCAGGTCGCGACGCACGGTCGCGCCGCTGACGCCGAGCTCGCGGGAGAGGGCGGCCACCTCGGTCGGGCCGGCCGTGCGCAGCCGCTCGAGGATGTGGTCGTGGCGGCGCCGGGCGAGCATGCGCACAAGGTAGCAGGCAGAAATGATCAAAAGTGAGCAGACGCGTGGCTCGGCCGCGCCGTCACGCATCACATCCGTCAATCCCGTCACGATCCGGATAACCTGCCCAGGGTGCTTGCGCACAAATGAGCATCTGGGCAACACTGCCGCGCAAGGAGGTGCATCCATGTCCGACGCTCGGGGCGTCCAGTCCCTCGACCTCGTGGTCACCGGCACGGTGTTCCTCGACCTCATCCTGACCGGCCTGCGCGCTGCTCCGGTGGGCGGGCGCGAGATCATGGCCGACGGCATGGGCTCCAGCCCGGGAGGCGCGGCCACGCTCGCGGTGGCCGCCAGCCGCCTGGGCGTCTCCACCGGCCTCGTGGCCGCCTTCGGCTCCGACGTGTACGGCGACTTCTGCTGGTCGACGCTCGAGGACGACGAAGGTGTCGACCTGTCGGCGTCGCGGCGTCTGGACGGCTGGCACTCCCCGGTCACGGTGTCCCTGGCCTACGACGACGACCGCGCCATGATCACCCACGCGCACCCACCCCCGATCGACCCGGACCAGCTGTTCGGCCACGTCCCCGAGGCTGCGGTCTGCTTCGCCGACGTCGGCACCTCGCGGGCTCCCTGGGTCGACGGGGTCGTGGACCGTGGCAGCCTCGTCTTCGCCGACGTCGGGTGGGACGACACCGGGGCGTGGGACGCCGCCGGGCTCCGCGAGCGACTCGAGGGCTGTCACGCGTTCGTGCCCAACGCCGCCGAGGCGATGGCCTACACCGGCAAGGACCACCCCGGCGCCGCTCTCGAGGTGATCCGCGACTGGGTCCCGCTCGCGGTGGTCACCGCCGGCAGCGGCGGCGCCTACGCGGCGGACGAGCAGACGGGCGAGACCGTGTGGGTCCCCGGCCTGCGGGTGCCGGCCGTCGACCCGACCGGCGCCGGCGACGTCTTCCTCGCCGCTCTCATGGCCGGCACGCTGCGGGACTGGCCGCTGCTGCAACGCATCCGCTTCGCCAACCTGGCCGCGGCGCTGTCGGTGCGCGACGTGGGTGGTGCCCTCGCCGCCCCGGGCTGGGCCGACGTGTGCGACTGGTGGACCGACCTCGACCGAGGCAGCCGCCTGCTGCGCGACTACGCCTTCCTCGAGGACGTGCTGGCCGGGGTGGAGCACCGCATGTTCGGACGGGCGGTGCCGACGATCGGCTTCGACAGCGGCGCCCACGACCACTCGCGGCACGGACCCCGTCCCGGTCACGCCGCCTTCCCCCATCCCACCCCTGCTGCCCCCGACGTCGCCCGAGCCCCTGAGCCACCCGGCAGCCACGCCGAGCAGCCCAGCCAGACCAGCCACCCCGTCCCGCCGTCCCCCAGCACACCTCAGGAGATCTGATGACCCGCATCCGTCCGCGTCGCACCCTCGGTGCCGGCCTGGCCGTCACCGCCCTGCTCGCGACCACCGTCGCGTGCGCCCCCGGAGAGGAGCGCGACAGCGGCACCGAGACGCAGTCCGAGGACGTCACCACCGACATCAGCGAGGTGGGTGAGGTGACGTTGACCGTGTGGGACCAGGAGGTCCGAGGCGGCCAGGCCGAGCAGATCGCCGCACTCAACCAGGCCTTCATGGAGGAGTACCCCAACGTCACCATCGACCGCACCAAGCGGTCCTTCGCCGACCTGCAGCGCACCCTGCGCAACGCCATCACCTCCGACGACGCTCCCGACGTGGTGCAGGCCAACAACGGCCGCACCGACATGGGCGCCTTCGTCGAGAACGGCCTGCTGCAGTCCCTCGACGGCTACGCCGAGGCCTACGGCTGGACCGAGCGCTTCCCCGAGTCGGTGCGCTCGCTCGCCAGCTACTCCGACGACGGTGCCGACTTCGGCGAGGGCAGCCTCTACGGTCTGGCCCAGGTCGGCGAGCTCGTCGGGGTCTTCTACAACCGGGCCAAGCTCGAGGACCTCGGCCTCGACGTGCCGGAGACCACCGCCGACTTCGAGGAGGCGCTGGCCACGGCCGCCGATGCCGGCGAGCTGCCGATCCAGTTCGGCAACCTCGACGGCTGGCCCGGCATCCACGACTACGGGTTCGTGCACAACCAGTTCGTCCCCCGCGAGGACATCCGCAACCTGGGCTTCGGTCGCGAGGGTGCGAGCTGGACGTCGCAGGAGAACGCGCAGGCGGCCGAGACCTTCACCGACTGGGTGGACTCCGGCTACTTCACCCCCGGCTTCAACGGCGTCGGCTACGACCCCGCGTGGCAGGACTTCGCTCAGGGCAACGGCGTCTTCCTGGTCGCCGGCACCTGGCTCCAGGCCGACCTCGAGGAGGCCATGGGCGAGGACGTCGGCTTCGTGCTGCCCCCGGTCGGCGAGACCGGCGAGCAGGCCGTCACCGGCGGCACCGGCCTGCCGTTCTCCATCACCGAGGCCTCGGACGACCCCGAGGTCGCGGCGGCCTACATCGACTTCATCACCAGCGACGAGGCGATGCAGATGATCCAGGAGGCCGGCAACCTGCCCGTCGTCGGTGGCGACGCGAGCCAGGCCGAGGGCCTGGCCGGCGAGATCCTCGACGCCTGGAGCACCGCCGGCGAGGAGGACGCGATCGTGCCCTACCTCGACTACGCCACCCCGGACTTCTACGACCTCATCACCGCGCAGGTCCAGAAGCTCGGCGCCGGGTCGGTGCCCGAGGAGGAGTTCCTCAGCACGCTCGAGGACGAGTACACCTCCTTCGTGTCGGGCCAGTGACGTCGTACCGGTGAGCGCGAGCTGACGTGCCGTGACCCCCACGACGACCACCACCGAGGCGGGCGCCTCGGGACCCTCCCGGGCGGGCCACCGGCAGGCCGGTCCGTCCGGGGAGCCGGCCCGCCCGCGGCGCGGCCGCGCGCCGGGGGAGCCGCGGCTGGTCGCCTACGCCTACGTCGCCCCGGCGCTCGTGGTCTTCGGGCTGTTCCTGCTCGCCCCGCTGGCGTACGCCGTGCAGCTCTCGTTCTTCGAGTGGGACGGTCTCGGCCTGGGCACCTGGGTGGGCCTGGACAACTACGTCGCGGTCTTCACCGACCCGGACCTGCGGGCGCCGTTCGTCCACGCGCTCGTGCTGGTGCTGTTCTTCTGCGTGCTGCCGGTCGTCCTGGGGCTGCTGCTCGCGGCGATGATGACGCGCTCGCGGGTGCGGGGGGCTGGCTTCTTCCGCACCGTGATCTTCCTGCCGCAGGTCGTGGCCCTCACCGTCGTCGCGGTGGTGTGGCGCCAGATCTACGCCCCCTCCGGTCCGCTCAACGACGCCCTGCGCTTCGTCGGCCTGGACGCTCTCACGCGGCCCTGGCTCGGTGACGCCGACTGGGTGCTGGTCGCCATCGGCCTCGTCGGCACCTGGGTCGGAACCGGGCTCTGCACGGTCCTCTTCCTCGCGGGCCTGGCCAAGGTGGGCAGCGAGCTCTACGAGGCGGCCCGGCTCGACGGCGCCGGGTTCTGGTCCGAGCTCCGCGCCGTCAGCCTTCCGGCGGTGCGGGGCGAGCTGGCGGTCGCGATCACCCTGACGATGGTGGCGGCGCTGCGCACCTTCGACCTCGTCTACGTGATGACCTCCGGCGGGCCGGGCAACGCCTCCCGCGTCCCGTCGTACGAGGTCTACGACCGGGCGATCCAGGAGGGCGACGTCGGCACAGGCATCACCGTGGCCCTCGTCCTCACCGCGGTGATCCTGGGCGCGACCTGGCTGGTCAACCGCGTCGCCGGCGAGCCGGGGGCGGCATGAGGACCTCGACCGCCGAGCGCACCCTGACCTACGGGGTCCTGGTCCTGGCCGCCGTCCTGGCGCTCTACCCGATCGGGCTCATCCTCGTCAGGGCCGTGCAGCCCGACGCCGTCGGCGCCGCGGCGGGCGTGGACCTGGGCAACTTCGCCGACGCCTGGGACGAGGGCCAGTTCGGCAGCTACCTGCGCACCAGCGTCATCGTCACGGTCTGCGTGGTGCTCGGGGCCACCCTGCTGTCGTCGCTGGCCGGCTACGCCTTCGGCACGATGACCTTTCGCGGTTCCTCGGTCCTCTTCTACCTGCTCCTGCTGGGACTCATGGTCCCGAGCGAGGCGATCGTCATCCCGCTGTACTTCCAGCTGCGCAGCGTCGACCTGCTCGACACCTACACCGCGCTGGTGCTGCCGCAGATCGCGCAGTCGCTGGCCTTCGGCACCTTCTGGATGCGCGCCTACTTCCGCAGCACCTCGCGCGAGGTCGTGGAGGCCGCCCGGCTCGACGGCGCGGGACACCTCCGGATCTTCTGGTCGATCCTGCTGCCCATGGGTCGCCCGGCCGTGACGACGATGATGGTGCTCTTCTTCATGTGGACCTGGAACGAGTTCCTGCTGCCCCTGGTCGTCATCCCGAGCGGTGACCTGCTCACGGCGCCGCTGGGACTCGCGCTGTTCCAGGGGCAGTACACCGCCGGCACCTCGCTGCTGGCCGCCGGCGCCGTCATGGTCGCCTTCCCGGTCGTCGTCTTCTACCTGTTCGCGCAGCGGCACTTCATCCGCGGCATGGTCGACGGCGCGAACAAGGGATGAGCCCACGCACCGAGACCCACGAGACCCCCCACGAAACCCCACCCCTGCCCTGACACGAAGGAGCACCTGATGTCCAGACCTCGACCCACCCCGGAGGTGTCGCGCCCGTCGACGGCAGGCGTACGCCGCCGGCTCGGCCTGGCCGGCACTGCGGCCCTGCTCGTCACGAGTCTGGCCGCGGCGCCGCTCCACGCGCCCGCCGCAGCGAGCACCCCGGACGGAGCCTCGGTCCCGAAGCGCTCCGGGCCTGCCGACCTCGACGTCCTCTACGTCGGGGCGCACCCCGACGACGAGGCCTCCCGGCTCTCGATCTTCGGTGAGTGGCGCGAGCGCTACGGCGCGCGGACCGGCGTCGTCACGGTGACCCGCGGTGAGGGCGGTGGGAACGCCATCGGGCCCGAGGAGGGGCCTGCGCTCGGGCTGATCCGTGAGTACGAGGAGCGTCGGGCGGTCGGCACCGTCGGCATCTCCGACGTCTACAACCTCGACAAGGTCGACTTCTACTACTCGGTCAGTGCTCCGCTGCACCAGGAGGCGTGGAACCACCGGGAGACCCTGGGCCGGCTGGTCCGGGTGCTGCGCTCGACGCGGCCCGAGCTCGTCATCACCATGAACCCGGCCCCCAGCCCCGGCAACCACGGCGGTCACCAGGAGGCCGCGCTGCTGGCCATCGAGGCCTACCACGCCGCGGCCGACCCGGGCCGCTACCCGGCCCAGATCAAGCGGGAGGGCCTGCGTCCGTGGTCGGCCGACAAGCTGATGACCACCTCGGTGCGCGGCAGCGCCGGGTCGCCCGGGCCCGGGTGCCCCACCCGCTACACCCCGACCAACCCGGCCGACGACATCTACGGCGTCTGGGGAGGCCGGGAGTCGGAGGACGGCCGCACGTGGGCCGCGATCGAGCGTGAGGCGCAGCGCAAGTACGCCTCGCAGGGCTGGGCGGTCTTCCCCGACGTGAGCTCCGACCCGAACCAGCTCGGCTGTGACTTCCTCACCCAGATCGATGCCCGGGTCCCCTTCATCCGCGGGGACCTCACCGAGACGGCGGCCGACTCCTCGACCATGCTGGAGGGCGCCGTTCTGCCCACCGTCGGCGGACTGCCGCTGGGCACCGGCCTCGACGTGTCCACCGACAGCTTCTCCGTCGCGCCGGGTGAGTCCACCACGGTGGACGTGGCGCTGACGGCTCCGCGGCGGGACAGGCTGCGCAGGGTCGTGGTCACCCTCGACGTGCCGCAGGGCTGGACCGCGCCGGAGACCGCGAGGATCCGCAAGGTCCGCCCCGGGCGCACCGCCGTACGCTCCTTCGAGGTCACCGCTCCGCAGTCGGCCGACCCCGGCCGCGTGCTCGTCGGCGTCCAGGTCGACTCCCGGGACGGCGACGGCTTCGGTGACCAGCAGCTCGACGTGGTGCCGCTCGTCCAGGGCGTGCAGCAGCCGCTGCCGCAGGTCGAGCAGTTCAACGCCTGGGCCGAGTCGGTCGGCGTGCAGCAGCTCAAGGGCATCGTGAAGCCCGTGCTGACCCTGCCCTCCGGCGGCACCCGCACGGTCGGGGTGGACGTCACCAACAACAGCAGCACCGTGCAGTCGGGCGAGGTCACCCTCGAGCTGCCGGACGGCTTCAGCGCCGACGGCTCGCAGGGCTACACCGGGCTGGCGCCGGGCGACACGGAGCGCGTCGACGTCGAGGTCACCAACGACGACGCCTCCCTCCCGACCTCCAACGCGGGCGGGACCAACGGCGACTACGACTACACGATCCGCACCACCAGCGACGCCGGCGAGTCCGAGTCGGCTGCCGCCCTGGAGCTGGTCCCGACGGCGACGCTGCCGGACGGCGACGAGCCCACCCTCGACGGCACGATCGACGACGGGCGAGTACGACGCCGAGCTCGACCTCAGCCGCCGGTGGGAGGGGTCGGCCTGCACCGACGCAGCCGACTGCTCCGCCACGGGGTGGGTCACCCGCTCCGGGGACGCGATCTACGTGGCCGCCGACGTCACCGACGACACGCTGGGCACCGTCCTCGACTCGGGCGACTGCAAGCGCCACTGGCGCGTCGACTCGCTCGAGCTGGCGCTCGACCCGACGGGCACCTCGGAGAACACCTCGACGACCTTCAAGGCGGCCGTGCTCCCCACGACCACCGACGGGGTCGCCTGCGCGGCCCGTGACGCCGACAACCGTCAGGGGCCGATCGGCTCCTTCGAGCAGGTCGGCGGCGGAGGCACCCCGGAGCTGCACCCGGACAACACCGCGCCCGGCTTCGAGGCCGTCTCCCGGCTGAAGGAGCCCTACACGGGCTACGTGATCGAGGCCAAGATCCCGATGAGCGCCCTCCCGGACACCATCGACCCGGACCGGCTGGGCTTCAACGCCTTCGTCTACGACTCCGACACCCAGGACAAGACCGGTCAGACGCGACTGGGCTGGTCGACGTTCGGCGGGGTCCAGGGCGACCCGTACCGGTGGGGCCGTCTCGTGCTCGAGGGTGCGACGCCGCCGCAGGTCCCGACCAGCGAGCCGCTGCTGGACTTCCCGGCGCTGGACAGCCTCGACTCGCCACCGTCGATCACCCAGGCGGTGCGGACCGGGGTCGCCCTCTCCGGGCTGCCCGAGGCGCCGAGGCGGGCGACCGCCGAGCTGCTGCGGGCGGTCCCGGTCGACGGTGGCGTCCGAGCCGTCGTGCGAGCCACCGGTCGGGGCACCGCGCACCTCTTCGCCATGTACGGCGCGGACGTGGTCGGTGAGCGCGTCGTGGACCTGCGTGAGGGACGCTCGCGGGTCAGGATCCCCACGACGGGCAACCCCGGGTGGCGGGTGCTGATGGGCTTCGACTCCGACCGACGGGGCACGGCCTCCTCGGCGGCGGCCGTGCCGGTCGCACGCCGTACCCGCTGAGCCGTGGACGCACGCGGGGGCGGCTCGTGCTGAGGGTGCTGCCCGACGCCGACGCCGTCGCCCGCGCGGCCGCCGACCTCGTGGTGGCGGCCGTGCGGGCGGGCAGCACCCGCCTCGGCGTCGCGACGGGCTCCTCGCCGCAGGGCACGTACGCCGAGCTCGCCCGGCGCGTCTGGACGGGCCGGCTGTCCCTGGCCGACTGCGAGGCCTACCTGCTCGACGAGTACGTCGGTCTGCCGCCGGAGCACCCGCAGACCTACCGCCGCGTCATCCGACGCGAGCTGGTCGACCGGACCGACCTGGACCCGGGCCACGTGCACGGGCCAGACGGCGGTGCGGGCGACCTCGCGCGGGAGGCGGCCCGCTACGAGGAGGAGGTGACCGCGGCGGCGATCGGCGTCCAGCTGCTGGGCATCGGCTCCAACGGGCACATCGGCTTCAACGAGCCGGGGTCCGCTCTGGACTCCATGACCCGGGTCGTGGAGCTCACCGAGCGCACGCGACGTGACAACGCGCGATTCTTCGACACGCCCGACGAGGTGCCACGACGGGTGCTGACCCAAGGGCTGGGGACGATCCTGCGCGCCGAGCGTCTCGTGCTCATCGCCCTCGGAGAGCGCAAGGCCGAGGCGCTGGCCGCCGCCCTCACCGGCCCGGTCACCCCGGACTGCCCGGCGTCGGTGCTCCAGCGTCACCCGGACGTCCACGTGCTGGCCGACGAGGCCGCTGCGTCGGGCCTGCCGAATTCACTAGGTACCTAGTGAATTCGGCGCTTCCCCACCGTTGCAACGCTCGGGGAGCGCCAACATCACTAGGTACCCAGTGAAACCGACAGGTCACCGGTCGGAGCAGGGGTGGGGGACGCCTTACACTCGTGAGGTGCCCCGCCAGACGCGCCCCGGTGACGGGCGGCTCACCCATGACCTGGACCCGCAGGAGAAGGGCCCGCAGGATGCCTGCGGTGTCTTCGGCGTGTGGGCCCCGGGCGAGGATGTCGCCAAGCTGACCTACTTCGGTCTCTACGCGCTGCAGCACCGCGGCCAGGAGTCCGCGGGGATCGCGGTCAGCAACGGCCGCCAGATCCTCGTCTACAAGGACATGGGCCTGGTCTCGCAGGCCTTCGACGAGCCGACCCTGGCCTCGCTGCAGGGCCACGTGGCCATCGGCCACACGCGCTACTCCACGACCGGCGCGAGCACCTGGCACAACGCCCAGCCGACCTTCCGGCCGACCGCCCACGGCTCCGTGGCGCTGGCCCACAACGGCAACCTCACCAACACCCGCGAGCTCGCCGACCGCGTCGCGAACCTGCGCGAGATCGCCGGTGAGCTCGACATCCCGGTCAAGCAGGGCAACCACATGGTCGCCACCAACGACACCAGCCTGGTGACCACGCTGATGGCCGGAGACCCCGACCGCACCCTCGAGGAGTCGGCCCTCACGGTGCTGCCGACGCTGCGGGGCGCCTTCTCCTTCGTCTTCATGGACGAGCACGCGTTGTACGCCGCCCGCGACCCGCAGGGGGTCCGCCCGCTCGTCCTGGGGAGGATGGAGAACGGCTGGGTCGTGGCCAGCGAGGACGCCGCCCTGGCGACCGTCGGCGCCCGGGTCGTGCGCGAGGTCGAGCCCGGCGAGCTGGTCGTCATCGACGACGACGGCCTGCGCTCGCACCACTTCGCCCGGCCGGAGCCGAAGGGCTGCGTCTTCGAGTACGTCTACCTCGCGCGCCCCGACGCCACCATCGCCGGTCGCAGCGTCCACGAGTCCCGGGTGGAGATGGGCCGTCGCCTCGCCCGCTCGTTCCCCGCCGACGCCGACATCGTGATCCCCGTCCCGGAGTCCGGCACCCCGGCCGCCGTCGGCTACGCCGAGGCCAGCGGCATCCCCTACGGACAGGGGTTCGTGAAGAACGCCTACGTGGGGCGCACGTTCATCCAGCCGAGCCAGACGCTGCGCCAGCTCGGCATCCGGCTGAAGCTGAACCCGCTCGAGCACGTCATCAAGGGCCGCCGCATCGTGGTCGTCGACGACACGATCGTGCGCGGCAACACCCAGCGCGCCCAGATCCGGATGCTGCGCGAGGCCGGTGCGCTCGAGGTGCACGTGCGGATCTCCGCACCGCCGGTGAAGTGGCCGTGCTTCTACGGCATCGACTTCGCCACCCGGGCGGAGCTGATCGCCACCGGGCTGGGCGTGGAGGAGATCCGGGCCAGCATCGGTGCCGACAGCCTGGGCTACATCTCCGAGGACGACATGATCGCGGCGACGAACCAGCCCCGCGAGAACCTCTGCCTGGCCTGCTTCGACGGCGCCTACCCGATCCCGCTGCCCGAGGAGGAGGTCCTCGGCAAGCACCTGCTCGAGCGGGCGCTGCCGATCACCGACACCACCGGCCAGCACGCCGGCCCCCAGCACAGCCAGCACAGCCAGCAGGTCGCGGGCCGCGCCCACGACGTCGAGGGCGTGCCGCTCGGCGTCGCCACCGGTGGATCCCGGGCGCTCGACCACCCCTGACCCGCCTGACGAGCCGGCCGACCTCCGGCGGGCATCCCGCGAAGGAGCACCAGACGTGACCCAGCAGGCCGACCCGAACCCGGTCACCGAGTCCGCCCGCAGCACGGCGTACGCCCAGGCGGGGGTGGACATCGAGGCCGGCGACAAGGCGGTCGAGCTGATGAAGGTCTGGGTCGAGAAGGCCCGTCGCCCCGAGGTGCTGGGCGGCATCGGCGGCTTCGCCGGCCTCTTCGACGCCTCCGCGCTCAAGCGCTACGACCGTCCGCTGCTGGCCACGAGCGCCGACGGGGTCGGCACCAAGGTCGCGATCGCGCAGGCCATGGGCGTGCACCACACCATCGGCTTCGACCTCGTCGGGATGCTCGTCGACGACCTGGTCGTCTGCGGCGCCGAGCCGCTGTTCCTGACCGACTACATCGCCACCGGCCGGGTGCAGCCCGAGCGGATCGCCGCGATCGTGCAGGGCATCGCCGAGGCGTGCCTCGAGGCCGGGTGCGCGCTCATCGGTGGCGAGACCGCCGAGCACCCGGGCCTGCTCGCGCCGGACGAGTACGACGTCGCCGGGTCGACGACCGGCGTCGTGGAGGCCGCCCACCTGCTGGGGCCGGGCCGGGTCCGGCCCGGGGACGCCGTGGTGGCGATGCGCTCGAGCGGGCTCCACAGCAACGGCTACTCACTCGTGCGCCACGTGCTGCTGAGCACGGCCGGCTGGCAGCTCGACCGTCACGTCGACGAGCTCGGTCGCACCCTGGGCGAGGAGCTGCTGGAGCCGACGCGGATCTACGCCAAGGCCTGCCTGGCCCTGGCCCGCGGCACCCGCACCCACGCCATGTCCCACATCACCGGCGGCGGGCTGGCCGCCAACCTCGCGCGCGTCCTGCCCGAGGAGGTGGCCGTCGACATCGACCGCGCCACCTGGTCGCCCGCACCGGTCTTCGACCTGGTCGCCTCGGTGGGCGGGGTCGCGCCCAGCGACCTCGAGCAGACCCTCAACATGGGGGTCGGGATGGTCGCGCTCTGCGACGCCGACGACGCCGACCGGGTGGTCGCGACCCTGGCCGAGCACGAGGTGGAGGCCTGGGTGTGCGGCGCGGTCCGAGCGGCCGGTGCGGACGACGAGCCGGCCTCGGTGACGCTGCACGGGACACATCGCGCTCGGTGAAGTGGGCGTCGGCGTGCGTGATCCACCGCCCGACAGGTAGCCTGGGACGCACGAGACCACTGACCAAGCAGACCGGTCGCTCGAAGCCTCGGCCCTGGAGCTCCTCGGAGCCCGTGGACGAGGTTTCCTGACGCCGGCCGATGGAGCGAGGGGGCGACCCTATGGGGCGCGGCCGAGCCAAGGCGAAGCAGACCAAGGTTGCTCGCGACCTGAAGTACCGCACTCACGAGACGGACTTCGGCGCGCTGGCCCAGGAGCTTCACGGAGGACCCGAACCGGCGAGCAGAGCCGAGGAGCCGGTCGAGGACGACGAGTGGTCGGACTACGCGGAGCGAAGCTCGCGCGACTGACCCAGTCGCCGGAGCGCCACCAGGTCCGCCGCCGCGGCGGGCGTGATGCCGTCCCGGGCTGAGAGCTCGAGCACCTGCAGGGTCGTGTCGTAGATGCCGCGCACCCTCGTCTCGGCGCGCGCGAAGTCGAATCCGTCGAGCTCGTCGGCCACCTGGACGAGCCCTCCGGCGTTGACGACGTAGTCCGGGGCGTAGAGCACGCCTCGTGCGGCGAGGACCTCGTCGAGCCCGGGCGCGGCCAGCTGGTTGTTGGCCGCACCGCAGACGATCCGGGCCTGCAGCGTGGCGGCCACGTGGGCGTCGACCGCGCCGCCGAGCGCGCACGGGGCGTAGACGTCGAGGTCGGCCGCGAGCAGTGCGGCGGTGTCGGCGGCGACCTCGACCGACTCGTGGGCGGTGCTGACGGCCCGCACCGCGCCGGGGTCGACGTCGGCGACGACCACGTGGGCTCCCTCGTCGACGAGGAGGTCGACGAGGTGGCGTCCCACCTTGCCGACGCCGGCGACCCCGACCCGCCGGCCTGTGAGGGACGGCGTCCCCCAGGCGGTCCGGGCGGCGGCCCGCATGCCGTGGAGGACACCGGCGGCGGTCAGCACCGACGAGTCGCCGGCGCCCCCGCGCTCGACGCTGCGCCCGGTGACGGAGCGGCAGGTCTCCGCGATGACGTCCATGTCGGCGGAGGACGTCCCGACGTCGCACGCGGTGACGTAGCGCCCGGCCAGTCCCTCGACGAAGCGACCGTAGGAGCGCAGCAGGGCCGGGGTCTTGAGCGTGGCCGGGTCCCCGATGATCACAGCCTTGCCGCCGCCCAGCGGGAGACCGGCCACGGCGGCCTTGAACGTCATGCCCCGCGACAGCTGCAGCACGTCGAGCAGGGCGGAGCGCTCGTCGACGTACGGCAGGAAGCGGGTCCCCCCGAGGGAGGGTCCCAGGGCCGTCGAGTGGATCGCGACGATGGCGCGCAGCCCGGTCGTGGGGTCGGAGCAGAAGACGACCTGCTCGTGACCCTCGAGGCTGTCGAACACGCCGGTCGGCGCGTCGGTGCTGGTGGGAGGCGGTGTGGTCGGCACGGGTGAGCCCTCTCCTCGGTGCCCGACGAGGTGCCCGCAAGGGTGGCGCGGGGCTCGGCCGGGCGGTTCGTGACGCGGATGTGCGTTGCCTCACACCCTAAGGTGGGTCCCGGACCGTCACGGGGCGTTGGTCCGCTCGAGGAGTGGGTGTTAGGTCCCGACTCAGGGGCTTTAGGTCCTGACTTCCTGTTCGGCGGCTATTCACCCATTGTCGTAGATTTTCGTTCTGTCCTAGTATTGCGCTACGCACGACGAGTGGCGGCATGAGGGAGCCGCGGCTGAGTCGAGCGTCTTACGAAGGGAGGGTGGCCCGATGAACACACGTGCCCCCGAGTCAGAGGCCCTGTTGACACCCGCCGAGGTGGCTTCGATGTTCCGGGTGGACCCGAAGACGGTCACCCGGTGGGCCAAGGCCGGCAAGCTGAGCTCGATCCGCACCCTGGGCGGCCACCGTCGCTACCGGGAGTCGGAGGTGCGCGAGCTGCTGAGCGGCATGCTCCCGCAGCAGCGTCAGGGCGAGAACGACTGACGCCGATCGCGCCAGCACGACCGCTCGACCAGCACGACACGAACGTCCACCGAGGCGACGGGTCCCGACCCGTCGCCTCGCTGCGTTCCAGGACGCAGGCGGCGACCCGCGCTCAGCGCAGCCGGTCGAGGTACGCCGCGGCCCGCCGCGCGTCCGCCCGCCGCGACTCCCACGTGAGCGCCACCGCCACCAGCACCCCGCCGGCCGCAGCCAGCAGGCTCCAGCGCGGCACGGCGGCGTCGACGTAGGGGGCACCCTGCTGCACGGCGACGACCGCCCCCACGGCCGCGCCGAGGACCAGGGGGGCGCTCCAGCGCAGCACCGTCCCGCCGAGCACCAGCACCAGGCACGCCGCCCCCAGCAGCAGCACCCGCAGGTCGGGGGCGTCCTCGGCCAGCACCCACAGCAGCGACGGCACGAGGGCGAGGAGCAGTCCGGGACCCAGCGCGAGACGGGTCGAGAGCTCCGGGCGCCGCCGCAGCTGCCACCAGCCGACAGCGGTCAGGACCACCGCCGAGGGCATCGTGTAGGGCTCCGGCTCCGAGACGCCGAGGTCGCCCAGCCGCAGCCACGTGGCCGCCGCCAGCAGGAGCCCTCCGAGGACCGCCGCACGGCGCCGGTCCGGGTGCAGCAGGGACAGCGCCACGACGAGGACGCCGAGCACGGTCAGGTGGACCGCGGCCCAGGTCGCCGGTGCGGGGCGCCGCATCGACGCCGAGCAGCAGCAGCGGGACGGCCGAGACGCCGAAGGCCAGCTCGACCGCGAGCCGCGGCAGACCGTCGCGGCGGAGGAGCCCGCTCACCGGGCCCAGCACGGCCACCAGCCCGGCGAGGACGGTGGCGGTCAACGCCGTCGCCGGCTCCGGCTGCTCCAGCATCGCGCCCAGGGTCCACACCAGACCGGCCAGCGCGGCCACGACGAACCCTCCGGACGCGGCGGCGACCGGCACGTTCGTGGAGCGGTGGTGGGCCACCCCGGCGACGAGCAGGGTGACCAGCAGGGCGGCCGCGGTGAGGGCCTCGTCGTACCAGGACAAGGGGTGGGCCGCGGCCAGCAGCACGGACACGGCGAGCGGGACGACGTACGGCGCCATCCGTGAGGGGGGCAGGTGCGGGGTCAGGCGCGAGGTCAGCGTGGCCAGCGCGACGGCTGCCCCGAGCAGGGCGAGCAGCACGCTCCAGACCGGGACCGGGTGTCCCAGGGCGGCGACGGGGACCGACGCCGCGGTGAGACCGGCGCCGATCGCGGCGCCGCGACGAGGCGAGAAGGGCCGGGCAGGTCGGTGGGCCTCCGAGGGGGCGGTGCCGCTCAGCCGCGCGCGGGAGCGCTCGGCCACGGTGTCGAGGACGCCGACGCGCCCGAGCGGCGATCGCCACCAGGGCCAGCGTCGCGACCGTGAGGGGGAGCAGCCAGGGCTGCGCGAGCCCGGTGAAGGGGGGAACCTCCTCGACCGCTCCGCCCGGGGTTCCGGACCAGCCACGTGCCGCGGTCAGCGCGTAGGCCTCCAGCCCGCGCACCGTCCATCCCGCACTGTGCACCGCGAGCGTGACCGTCCCCAGGGCGAGCAGGCCGACGGTGGCTGCGGTCCACGCCGGGGCGGTCCGGGCCAGCCCGTCGAGAGCCGCCGCGGTCAGCAGCGTCACGCCTGCCGCGACGACGGTGACGCTGAGCACTCCGTTGTCGAGGGCGGGCAGGACCACGACCGCCGTCAGCGCGACCGACGTCGCCGAGGCGGCGGTGGCACGCAGGCGCTGCGGGACCGCCGGAGGTACGGCGACCAGCGCGGCGAGGGCGGCCGTGACGACGAGACCGACGGCGCCGCCCTCGGCCCACATCGACGCGAGGGTGAGCTCGCCGTCCTGAGCCGCCTCGCCCGCGGCCGTGACGAGGAGGACCAGCCATCCCAGGCTCGTCACCGCGGCGAGCCAGGAGGCGGCGCTGGTCACGCCGAGCGCGAGCGCCAGCACCGTCACCCCGCCGAGCAGCAGCAGCACGAGCGCCGCCGGCAGCACCGGGTCGCGGACGTCGAGGCCCTGGCTCGCGACGACGGCGACGAGTGCGGCCACCGTCGCGACGGCTTCCGCGCCGCTGAAGGGACCTGCCGGTGTCCGTCGCGAGGCCCAGGAGCTCACGACGCCGACCACCGCCAGCAGCAGCCCCACGCCGGTGGCGAAGGCGGGCTCCGACGGGGAGCCCAACCAGCCGGCCCGCTCGGCGCCCAGCAGGTCGAGGAGGAGGAGTCCGATGCTGACCAGCCCGAGGGCTTCGACGGCCCCGCGGAAGCCCCGCCGGGCCGACCACGCCGTCAGCGCGGCCATCGCGAGGGTGAACCCCACCAGGACGGCGGTCCTGCCGCCGACCCCGAGCGTCGACCAGGTCACGGCGAGGAAGACCGCACCGGCCGCCAGCAGGCAGGTCGCACCGAGCGCCAGCAGGATCTTGGGCACGGCGCTCGCCCGCACCCCCGGCCCGGCGTCCGGTCCGGCGCCCGGCCCGGCGACCGGTTCGCCGTGCGCCACGGCGCTGACTCGGCGGCGGCCGAAGGCGGCTGCCGAAGGGCGGGTAGTCGGGGCTCGTCGGAGCTGTCCCCAGCGGTCGACCGGCCGCGGCGCCGACGCCGGAAGGGACCGCGGCGCCGGCTGGCGCCACGGCCCCGCGACGCTCCTGCATGCGCGTGAGGAGGCCGTCGGCCGTGGTGAGGACACCGAACAGCTCGGCGGCCAGCTCGTCGGAGAGGTCGAGGCCGCAGGCGGGGCAGGAGCGCGCGCCCGGCGTCAGTGGCGTGCGGCATCCGGGACAGGTGAGCGGGTCGGCGTACCGCGGCATGGGTCCATTGACCCACACGCGCGGGCCCGGGTGGGGGAGGTGCTCGCAGCATCGGCAAAAGCGACGGAGCCGCAGGTCCGGGGGACCTGCGGCTCCGTCGTGGACGTGGCCAGGGGCGGGGTCGAACCGCCGACCTACCGATTTTCAGTCGGTCGCTCGTACCAACTGAGCTACCTGGCCGGGCCGTGGAGGATGCTACCCGACGACCCGGGTCCACTTCGAACCGAGACCGGCGCGGTCCCGGGCCTCAGGCGACGCGCACGGCCTCGTCGTAGGACAGGCGCGGCAGCCGGTCCTGCCAGGCGTTCTCGGCCGGGTGGCCGATGTTCACCACGAGCATCGAGCGCCACGAGGTGTCCGCCAGGAACTCGGCGTCCACGCCGGCGGCGTCGAACCCGCCCATGGGGCCGGCGGCCAGGCCGGCGGCGCGCACGCCGAGGAGGAAGTAGCCGATCTGCAGCGAGGCGTTGAAGCGGGCGGCCTGCTCGCGGCCCTCGTCGTCGAGGAACATGTCCCGGGCGCCCGGGAAGTGGGGGAAGGTGCGCGGGAGGTGGTCGTGGAAGTCGGTGTCCGCGGCGAGCACGGCGACCAGGGGTGCCGACTCGGTCTTGTCGCGGTTGCCGTCGGCCATGTGCTTGAGCAGGCGCTCGCGGGCGTCCTGACGCACCAGCAGCACCCGGAGGGGCTGGGTGTTCAGAGCGGTCGGGGCGTACTTCACGAGGTCGTAGATCGCGGCGACCTGGGCGTCGGTGACGGGCTCGTCGGTGAAGCGGTTGGCGGTGCGGGCGTCGGTGAAGAGCAGGCGCTGCGCGTCGGGGGACAGGGCGAGGGTGGCGGTCATGCTCACCTCAACGACACTTGAAGCGTCAACATTCCCATCGGGTCCGCGCGGGGTTGTGAGGTGGCCCACCAAGCACGAACGCTCCGGACGCGGTGGCGTCCGGAGCGTTTCTGTGGCGACCCCGACGGGACTCGAACCCGCGGCCTCCGCCGTGACAGGGCGGCGCGCTAACCAACTGCGCTACGGGGCCTCGTGGTGCGGCTGCACCGGCCAGAGGCCGTGCGTTGCCAGCGGAGGGAACTCTAACAGGAGACCGGCGCTGCTCCGAATCGGCCCGTCCCGTGCTGCGGCTGCTCCGCAGGCACCGCACCCCCAACGGGATTCGAACCCGTGCTACCGCCGTGAAAGGGCGGGGTCCTGGGCCGCTAGACGATGGGGGCCCGTCGCTGCGCGACCGGTCGGATCCGGTCGTCGACGACCGGATCATGGTAGGGCATCGTGACCGGCCGGGCGGAGGTGCACCTCAGGCGCCGGGCTCCAGGTGCGCGGCTCCCGGGCCGGCCGCGGCCGACTCGTCCCCGGGGTTGGACAGCGCACAGCGTCGAAGGCTCAGGCACCCGCAGCCGATGCAGGAGTCCAGCCGGTCGCGCAGCCGCTCGAGCCGGTCGATCTGCTCCTCGATGCGGCTCTGCCAGTGCCGCGAGAGCCGCTGCCAGTCGCGTCTGGTCGGCGTCCGCTCGGCGGGCAGTGTCGCCAGGGCGTCCGCGATCTCGTCGAGCGAGAGACCGACGCGCTGGGCGGCCCGGATGAAGCCGAGCCGACGCAGGGTCGAGCGTGGGTAGCGACGTTGGTTGCCCGCCGACCGCGACGCGGCCAGCAGTCCCCGGGTCTCGTAGTAGCGGATCGCGGACGGGGCGGTGCCGGAGCGCTCTGCCAGCTGACCGATGCTCCAGAGGTCCCGCGAGTCGACGCTTGACATGAAGTTCACTTTAACTTGTTACCTGGTCGTCATGACCGCAACCGCCACAGCACCTGCCCGCCTCGGGTACGCCGACCTGCCGCGGCTGATCTCCCTGATGACCGGGGACGAGAAGCACGACGCCGCCGCCACCTCCACCCTCGACGTCCTGTGGGTGCTCTACGACCGGGTGCTGCAGATCGACCCGCAGCACCCCGACGATCCCGTGCGGGACCGCTTCCTGCTCTCCAAGGGCCACGGCCCGATGGCCTACTACGCGACCCTCGCGGCCCGGGGCTTCTTCCCCGAGGAGTGGCTCGCGGACTGGGCCTGCTTCGACTCGCCGCTCGGCCACCACCCCGACCGGGTCCTGGTCCCGGGCGTCGAGATCGGGTCGGGCTCCCTCGGGCACGGCCTGCCCCTGGGCCTCGGTGTCGCGCTCGGCCTCCGGGCGACCGGCAACCCGGCCCGGGTCGTGGTGCTCGTCGGCGACGCCGAGCTCGACGAGGGGAGCAACGCCGAGGCGCTCGCGGTCGCGGCCGCCCTCAGGACGGAGAACCTCACGGTCGTCGTGGTCGACAACGCCTCGGCCAGCTACGGCGCACCAGGACGGATCGCGCAGCGCTTCGCCACTGAGGGATGGGCCGTCACAACGGTCGACGGTCGTGTCCACGAGTCTCTCGCGCCGGCGCTCTCCGCGCGGACCCCGGGTCGTCCCTCCGTCGTGGTCGCGGAGGTCCGGTCATGAGCGCGCCGTCGCCGCGTCGGCAGTTCGCCGCCACCACGACCTCGCTCCTCGACGAGCGGGCCGACGTCGCGCTCGTGTGGGCGGAGATCTCGGGGCAGTACTTCGGCGACGCCGTCCGCCGCCACCCCGAGCGGGTCGTCAACGTGGGCATCCGCGAGCAGCTGCTCGTCGACGTCGGCGCGGGGATGGCCCTCGCCGGGATGCGCCCGGTGGTCCACACCATCGGCTCCTTCCTCGTGGAGCGTGCCTTCGAGCAGGTCAAGCTCGGCTTCGCCCACCAGGGCGTCGGCGGCGTCCTGGTCGGCAGCGGCGGATCCTTCGACGTCGCTGCGGGCGGCCGGACCCACCAGAGCCCCGGTGACGTCGCGCTGCTCGACACCGTGCCGGGCATGCACGTCCACGCCCCCGGCACGGCCGCCGAGACCGACGACGTCCTGCGCCGCGCGGTGGCCGGCACCGGCCTGCACTACGTGCGGGTCGTCGAGCAGGTCAACGACGCCGCCTTTCCCGCCGACGGTCGGCTGCACGTCGTGCGCCGGGGGAGGGGCGCGACCGTCGTGGCACTCGGACCGGTGCTCGACGCGGTGCTGTCCGCCACCGCCGACCGCGACGTCAGCGTGCTGTACTCCGCCACCGTCCGACCCCTCGACGTCGCCACCCTGGTCGACGTCGCGTGTGCGCAGCCGGTGCCGGAGGTCGTGCTGGTGGAGCCGTGGTACGCCGGCACGTCCGCTGGGGTGGTCGCCGACGCGCTGCGCGACCGGCCGTCACGGCTGCTCGCCCTCGGCGTCCGGCGCGAGGAGCTGCGCCGCTACGGCACGCCGGCTGAGCACGTCGCGGCCCACGGGCTCGACGCCCCCGGGCTGCGCGCGTCTCTCGGCGCGTTCCTGGGGGCCGGCCGCGTGGCGTGACCCGTCATGATGGCGGCATGGTCGAGGTCAGCCGGGCGCGGTTCGAGGAGCTGGTCTCCGACGCGCTCGACCTCGTCCCGCCCGAGCTGACCGCCCTCATCGACAACTGCGTCGTGGTGGTCGAGGACGAGGCGCCGGCCGACGACCCGGAGCTGCTCGGGCCTCTACGAGGGCGTCCCGCTGACCGAGCGCGACAGCAGCTACGTCATGGCGCTGCCCGACCGCATCAGCATCTACCGCAACCCCACGCTGGCGATCTGCGAGACCGAGCAGGAGGTCGTCGAGGAGGTCGGCATCACCGTCGTCCACGAGATCGCTCACCACTTCGGCATCGACGACGCCCGCCTGCACGACCTCGGCTACGCCTGAACGGCCGCCGTCGCGGCGTACCCGAGCGCGCAGGCGAGCAGCGCCGGCGGCAGCGTGAGCAGCACGACGAGCGAGCCGAGCCGCCGGCCGCGGTCGTGGCTCTGCACCGCGAAGGCCGAGTAGGTCGTCAGTCCGCCGCAGAAGCCGGTCGCCAGTGGCACCGCCACCGCCTCGGGCAGCCCGGCGCCGGAGACGGCGCCGATCACGAACGACCCGACCACGTTGACGCCGATCGTCCCCCACGGGACGCGGCCGTCGAGGTGGTGGCCGGCCAGCAGGCGCAGCACCGAGGCGAGGCCGGCGGCCACGGCCACCGTGGCGACCGACAGCGCGGTCACCGGTCGCTCCTCCGTGCGGTCCGGCCGGGCCAGGCGCTCGGCCGCCGCCACGGCCAGCAGGGAGGCGACCACCGTCCCGAGCGAGTACGTCGCTGCGGTCGCCACGCGCTCGTCGGCCAGCAGCGACCGGGTCTGCTCCGAGACCGCCGAGAGGGTGGTGAAGCCGCCCAGCACGCCCGGCCCGAGGAAGGGAGCGAGCAGGGTCGAGCGGCGTACCCGGGGCAGCAGCGGCAGCGCGCCCAGCCCGAACGAGCCCACCACGTTGACGCCGAACGTCGTCCAGGGGAACGCGCTGGTCGTCGAGGTGGCCGTCCAGGTGTCGAGGGCGTACCTCACGAGGGCTCCCGCGGCTCCGCCGAGCGCGACGACGACCAGGACCGCGGTCGGAGGACGGGGTCGGGCGGGCACGCGAGCACCCTAGGCGCCCGGGTCGACCCGGCGACGGAGCCGCCGCGGTGTGAGCGGGACGACAGCCTGCGGACGCTACCCAGGGGAAACATCGAGGTGCCAGCATGGTTGAGACAATGAACGGGTACATCGACCCGATGCGGGTCGGACGGCGCCGGACCGGTGCCGCCGACGTCTGGAAGAGGTGACAGGGCGTGACGGAGAACAAGCACCAGGTGGTCGTGATCGGCTCCGGTTTCGGCGGGCTGTTCGGCACCAAGGCGCTGCGGCGGGCGGACGTCGAGGTGACCATGATCGCGAAGACCACGCACCACCTGTTCCAGCCGCTGCTCTACCAGGTGGCCACCGGCATCCTGTCGCAGGGAGAGATCGCCCCGCCGACGCGCGAGATCCTCGCCGACCAGCGCAACGCCCGCGTCATCCTCGGTGACGTCTCCGGGATCGACATGGAGCGGCGCGTCGTGACCTCGCAGGTGCTCGGGCGCGTCACCGAGACGCCGTACGACTCCCTGATCGTCGCCGCCGGCGCGGGTCAGTCCTACTTCGGCAACGACCACTTCGCCGAGCACGCGCCGGGCATGAAGAGCATCGACGACGCCCTCGAGCTCCGCGGCCGCATCTTCGGCGCCTTCGAGATGGCCGAGCTGGCCGAGACCGAGGAGGAGATCGAGCGGCTGCTCACCTTCGTCGTGGTCGGCGCCGGCCCCACCGGGGTGGAGATGGCGGGCCAGATCGCCGAGCTGGCGCACCGCACCCTGCGCAAGGACTTCCGCCGCATCAACACCCGCGCCGCGAAGGTCATCCTGCTCGACGCCGCCGGCCAGGTGCTGCCGCCCTTCGGCGCCAAGCTCGGCGAGAAGACCCGGCAGTCGCTGGAGAAGCGCGGCGTCACGGTCCGCCTCGGCGAGATGGTCACCGACCTCGACGAGTTCGGCATCGTGGTCAAGCGCAAGGACGGCTCGTCGGAGCGCATCGAGGCCGTCACCAAGGTGTGGGCCGCCGGCGTCGCGGCGTCCCCGCTGGCCAGGACCCTGGCCGAGCAGAGCGGCGCCCCGCTCGACCGCGCCGGACGGATCGGCGTGAACCCCGACCTGACGCTGCCCGGGCACCCCGAGGTCTTCGTCGTCGGCGACATGATCTCCCTCGACAACCTGCCCGGCGTCGCGCAGGTCGCGATCCAGGGCGCGAAGTACGCCGCCAAGGAGATCAAGGGCCGTGTCGACGGCAGCCCGCCGCAGAAGCCCTTCAAGTACTTCGACAAGGGCTCCATGGCGACCATCTCCCGCTTCAGCGCGGTCGCGCTGGTCGGCAGGATCCGCATCACCGGCTTCATCGCCTGGTTGATGTGGCTGGCGGTCCACCTCGTCTACCTGACCGGCTTCAAGAACCGGCTCTCGGCGCTGGGTCACTGGTTCGTCAGCTTCCTCGGCTCCGGACGCTCCGAGCGGGTGGCCACCGAGCAGCAGATCTTCGGCCGGCTCGCGCTGGGCCGTCTCGACCACGGTGCGGCCGACCTGGTCTCCAACCCGGGCGTCTACGACGCGACGCGGGCGATGATCGAGGAGACCCGGCGGGCGGAGCTGGTCGAGCGGGCGCTCGAGGAGGCGCGGCTCACCGACGCCGGCGAGCGCGGCGTCAAGGTCGACGCCACCCCCTGACCCCTGGCTCACCTCGCAGGGGCTGGTCGCTCGCGCCTCGTCACGAGCAGGTTCTCCACGACGATTCGGGTCCTCGGCCCGGGGGTGGCAGGCTGGTGCCATGTCCGTGCTGCCGAAGACCGGGCCCCTGGCGTCACGGCGCGCCGGGGTGCTCCTCCACCTCACCTCCCTCCCCTCGCCGTACGGTCCCGGCGACGTCGGCCCGGCGGCGTACGCGTTCGTCGACTTCCTGGCCTCGTCCGGGTGCACCGTGTGGCAGGTGCTGCCACTGGTGCCCGCCCACGCAGGCGAGCCGTCGCCGTACAACGCGCTGTCGGCGATGGCCGGCAACCCGGAGCTGATCAGCCTCGAGCTGCTGCGCGACCAGGGCCTGCTCGACGACGCGGACCTCGCCGCGGTGGCGGACGGGACGACGACCCGGGCCGCGGCACGGCAGCGCGCCGCCGACGCCTGGG
This sequence comes from uncultured Actinomycetota bacterium, assembly GCA_963721555.1. Classification (GTDB taxonomy): domain Bacteria; phylum Actinomycetota; class Actinomycetes; order Propionibacteriales; family Nocardioidaceae; genus Marmoricola_A. The sequence goes on from CAVRJU010000013.1 coordinate 107,364, forward strand.
AGCGCGGCGCCGAGGCCGACCCCGAGCGTCTCGACGACTTCGAGCTGTGGGCCCGCGAGCACCAGGACTGGCTGACGGCGTACGTCGAGTTCGTCGCGCTCGCCGAGCTGGTCGGCAGCACCGAGTGGCGCACCTGGGAGCCGGCGCTGCGCGACCGCGAGCCGGCGGCCGTGGAGGAGCGGCTCGCGACCGCGCCGGAGCTGGTGCGCTCGCTGCGCTGGGAGCAGTACGCCTTCGACGTGCAGTGGACCGCCCTGCGGGAGTACGCCGAGGAGCGCGGGGTGCTGGTCTTCGGAGACCTCCCGATCTTCGTGTCCTTCGACAGCGCCGACGTCTGGTCGGACCGTGACCTGTTCGAGCTCGACGCGACCGGTCGCCCGACGACCGTGACCGGCTGCCCGCCGGACTACTTCGCCGCGGACGGCCAGCGTTGGAACAACCCGCACTACGACTGGCAGCGGATGGCGGGCGACGGCTTCGGCTGGTGGCGCCGCCGCGTCCTGCGGCAGCGCGAGCTGTTCGACCTCGTGCGCATCGACCACTTCCGGGGCTTCGAGGCGGCCTGGCACATCCCCGTCGACGCGCCGACCGCGGCGACCGGCGAGTGGCTGAAGAGCCCGGGCCGCGGCGTCCTGTCGGCGATCCTCGAGGTCAGTGGCGAGGGCACGCTCGTGGCCGAGGACCTCGGCCTGATCACGCCGGAGGTCGACGAGCTGCGCGAGGAGTTCGGGCTGCCGGGGATGAAGGTGCTGCAGTTCGCCTTCGACGGCGACGACGACAACCCCTACCTGCCCGAGCGGCACGGCGAGCTCAGCGTCGTCTACACCGGCACCCACGACAACGACACCACGCTCGGCTGGTGGCGGACCCTGGACGACGCCAGCCGACGGCGCACCCTGGACGTGCTGGCGCACCCGGAGGTGCCCATGCCGTGGTCGCTGGTGCACGAGGCGTTCCGCTCGACGGCCCGCCTCGCGGTCGTGCCGGCGCAGGACCTCCTCGGCCTGGGGTCGGAGGCGCGGATGAACACGCCCGGCACCGCTGTCGGCAACTGGACCTGGCAGGCGCCCGACGGTGCCTTCCCCGCCGGTGGCGCCCTCGCGGACCGGCTGCGCACGCTGGTGGACAACACCGGTCGCGCCCCCCGAATCGGTTGAACTTTCACCCGTCAGGGTGGTTCCCACCGTGCCGGCACCGGGTAGGTGACAGGTGTTCCCCCTTGTCTCGGAAAGGATCACCATGCCTGACAGCAAGAAGATCGCCTTCCTCGTCGCCCCCGAGGGCATCGAGCGCGTCGAGCTCACCGACCCCTGGAACGCCGTGAAGGACGCCGGCCACGAGCCCGTGCTGCTCTCCACCGACAGCGGCGAGGTGCAGACCTTCGACCACCTCGACAAGTCGGAGACCTTCCCGGTCGACGTCGAGGTCTCGTCCGCCACGACCGACGAGTACGACGCCCTGGTGCTGCCCGGTGGCGTCGCCAACCCCGACGCCCTGCGCACGAACGGTGACGCCGTCGCCTTCGTCAAGGACTTCATGGCCTCCGGCAAGCCGGTCGCTGCGATCTGCCACGCACCTTGGACCCTCATCGAGGCCGACGTGCTGAAGGGCCGCACCCTCACGTCGTGGCCGAGCCTGCAGACCGACCTGCGCAACGCCGGCGCCACCTGGGTCGACGAGAAGAACGTCGTGGACGGCAACCTCATCACCAGCCGCAACCCCGACGACCTGCCGGCTTTCACCAGCGCGCTGCTCGAGGCCATCCACCACGGCGTCGACTCGGCCGAGTCCGCCCAGGCCTGAGCCTGCTCCCGCCGCGCGCACGCGGCACGACGTACGACGCCCCGGTCCTCTCGCAGCGGACCGGGGCGTCGTCGCGTCCGGCCGCCGCGCCCGACGTCGCAGAGCGGCGGGGAATCATCGGGGACCCGCGCAGGTTGAGGTGGCCATGAGCGCCGTGACCCCGCAGATCGACGTACGCCGTGCCGCCGACCGCTACACGACGCAGGCGGGCTGGCTCGACTCGAAGCACTCGTTCTCCTTCGGCCCGCACTTCGACCCGGGCAACACCCACCACGGGCTGCTGCTGGTCAACAACGACGACGTCGTGGACGCCGGCACCGGCTTCGACACCCACCCGCACCGCGACATGGAGATCGTGACGTGGGTGATGGAGGGCTCGCTGGTCCACCAGGACTCCACCGGCCACAACGGCGTGATCTACCCCGGGCTCGCGCAGCGGATGAGCGCCGGGCGCGGCATCATGCACTCGGAGAAGAACGACTCCTGGCGCCTGGCGGGCGAGGTCCACCGCGACCCCGTGCACTTCGTGCAGATGTGGGTGGTGCCCGACGAGTCGGGCATCGTCCCCGGCTACGAGCAGCTCGAGATCGCCGACGAGCGGCTGGCCGGCGGCCTCGTCCCGGTCGCCTCGGGCATGGCCCGGCACGCCGACGAGACCGCGATCCACATCCGCAACAAGCACGCCGCGCTGCTGGCCGCTCGGCTGCAGCCCGGCCAGAGCGTGGAGCTGCCCGACGCCCCGTTCCTGCACCTGTTCGTGCCCCGGGGGGCCGTGACGCTCGAGGGCGCCGGCCCGCTGGCGACCGGCGACGCCGTACGCCTCACCGCCACCGGCGGGCAGCGCGTCACCGCCACCGAGCCCGCCGAGGTCCTGGTCTGGGAGATGCACGCCACCGTCGCCGCCTGAGGTCGGTCAGGACCGGTCAGGAGAGGGTGACCGGGCCGCCGCGCTCGTCGAGCAGGTCGCCGAGCACGGTCAGCTCGGACTGCTGGGCCACCGAGATCGACTCGGCGAGCCGCCGCACCTGCTCGGTCTCGGCGTGCTCGACGGCGTAGTCGGCCATCTCCACCCCGGCCTCGTGGTGGGGGATCATCAGCTGCAGGAAGATCCGGGCCGCCCGCTCGCCGCGCGCACCCTCCAGCGTCCGGAGGTCGGCGTTGCTGGCCATGCCGGGCATCCCGCCGGGCATCGAGGACATGTCCATGTCCATGCCGCCGCTGCCACCCATCCACGCCATCCGGTCATCGCTTGACGACTGGGGGAGCCCCCACTCCTCCAGCCAGGCGTACATCTGGCCCACCTGCTGCTGCTGGGTCAGCAGGATGTCGAGGGCGAGCTGGTCGACGTCCGCGTCGTCGGTGGCCTCACGGACCAGGAACGACATCTGGACCGCCTGGGAGTGGTGGGCCCGCATGTCGCGGGAGAACCCGGCGTCGACCGAGCCGGCGGTCGGGGTGTCGGGGCGTGCCAGCACCGAGCCGAGGACCAGGGCGCCGGCCAGCCCGGCCGCGACCAGCACGATCAGGCCGGCGACCAGCATCGGTCGCCGGCGCGAGCCGTCGCTCACAGCGGGCTGCCGACCCCGCCCTGGCAGGAGGCGCCGGGCTCGGGGGTCTGGTCGCCCTGCTGGTACTCCTCGATGAAGGCCTCGACCGCCGGGTCGTCGACGCTCTCCACACCGATCTGGGAGCCCCAGGCGCTCAGCGTCAGGGGGGCGTCCATGCCCTCGACCGGGCTCACCAGCACGTAGTCGTTGTCCGAGACGATGTCCTCGAGCGCCGAGACCTGGTCCTCGGCCAGGTCGGGGGCGTAGCCGATCCACACCGCGCCGTGCTCGAGCGAGTGCGTGGCGTTCTCGGGTGCGACCTCGGAGTCGTAGAAGCCGCAGTTCTGCCAGGCCGGGTTGTGGTCGCCGCCCACCGACGGGGTCTGGGGGTAGTCCACCGCGGTCTCGACGTGGTCGCGCCCGAGGTCGTCGAAGGTCTGCACGTCGCCGAGGGCCGCCTGGCCGGCCGCCTCGGCCGCCTCGTTCTCCTTGTTCTGGTCGATCACGGCGAACACGGCTGCCCCGATGATGGCCACGCCCACGAGGCCCGTGCCGCCGATGATGAGCAGGCTGCGGCGCCGCTCGGCGCGACGCGCCTGCGCCTGCATCTCCGCGGCGCGCTGGCTCCGCTCGGACTGCACGGTCTTCTTGCTCTTCTTGGTGGCCATCAGGTTCCTTCGGGTTCGTCAGGGCAGGTGGCGCCGGACAGCAGGTGGGACGGGGTGGGACGGGGTGGGCGGGGCTCGCGCTGCGCGGGTCCAGGGTGACACCACGACCTGAGGAGAACCTGGGACGTGACAGCCTGAGGGACGTGACAGCCGCATCCGCTGACCGGTCGTCGGACCGCGCGAGCGCACCTGACCGTCCCCTGCGCGCCCTGGGCGCGCGCTACCGAACCTATCGCGCCCGGTTCGTCGCCGCCGTCATCGCCTCCACCGTGAACAAGGTCGCCGACGTCGCACCCGAGCTGCTCATCGGTGCCGCGGTCGACGTGGTGGTCCGCGGTGACGGCTCCTTCGTCGCCGACCTGCTCGGTGTCGACTCCCGCTACGCCCAGCTGGGCTGGCTGGCTGCGGTCAACGTCGTCGTCTGGGTCGTCGAGTCGCTGTCCCAGTACGTCGCTGCGGTGCTGTGGCGCGGGCTGGCGCAGGGGGTGGAGCACGACCTGAGGGTCGAGGCCTACGACCACGTCCAGCACCTCGACCTGGCCTGGCACGAGGCCCGGCCCTCCGGCGCCACGCTGGCCACCCTCAACGACGACGTCAACCAGCTCGAGCGCTTCCTCGACGTCGGCGCGCCGACGATCCTGCAGACCAGCCTCAACGTGGTGCTGGTCGGCGCCGTCTTCGCCGCCTCGTCCCCGACCCTGCTGGTGCTCGCCTTCCTGCCGATCCCGCTGATCGTCCTCGGCTCCCTGGTGTTCCAGCGCCGTCTCGAGCCGCTCTACGACCGGGTCCGCACCACGGTCGGCGACCTCTCCAGCGCGCTGTCGGCCAACCTCGCCGGGCTGACCACCATCAAGGCCTTCACCGCCGAGGACCGCGAGCGCGACCGGATCGCGGCCGCGTCCCTGGCCTACCGCCACGCCAACACCGAGGCGATCCGCTCCTCGGCGGCCTTCGTGCCGCTGGTGCGCATGGCCATCCTGGCCGGCTTCACGTGCACGCTGCTGCTCGGCGGCTGGCAGACCCTCGACGGCGACCTCGAGGTCGGCCTCTACTCCGTGCTGGTCTTCATGACCCAGCGGCTGCTGTGGCCGCTGACCGAGGTGGCGGAGGTGCTCGACCTCTACCAGCGCGGTCGTGCGTCGGCCGCCCGCATCCTCGGCCTCCTGGCGGTCCCCGTCACGGTGCCGGCGGGTGACCGGTCGCTGGAGCGACCCGTGCGCGGCCGGCTGGAGCTGCGCGGCGTCCGTGCCGGGTACGCCGACGGCCCCGACGTCCTGCACGGCGTCGACCTCGTGGTGCCGGCCGGGGAGACCCACGCGATCGTGGGGGCGACCGGGTCGGGCAAGTCGACGCTGCTGCGGCTGGTGCTGCGCTTCGACGACCCGCGCGCGGGACAGGTGCTGCTCGACGGCCAGGACGTGCGGGACCTGGACTGGGACTCGTTGCGCGGGTCGATGGGCTACGTCGCCCAGGACGTCTTCATGTTCGCCGGCACGGTCGGCGACAACATCGCCTACGGCCGCGCCGACGCCACCCGGGAGGAGATCCGCGCCGCCGCCGAGGCCGCCGCCGCGTGGGAGTTCGTCGAGGCGCTGCCCGCCGGGCTCGACGCGTTCGTCGGCGAGCGGGGGGTGACGCTGTCCGGCGGCCAGCGCCAGCGCCTCGCCCTGGCCCGAGCGCTGCTGCGTCGGCCCGCCGTCCTCGTGCTCGACGAGGCCACCAGTGCCGTCGACAACGAGACCGAGGCTGCCATCCAGCGCTCGCTGCGGGTCGCGACCGCCGACTGCACCGCGCTGGTGGTGGCGCACCGCCTCTCGACGGTGCGTCACGCCCACCGCATCTGGGTGCTCCACGCCGGCCGGGTGGCCGAGCACGGCACGCACGACGAGCTCGTCGCGCGCGGCGGTTTGTACGCCGCGCTGTGGGACGTCCAGACCGGCGAGCACGTCGCCTGAGGGCGCGTCGAGCGGGACACCGGCGACAGATGCGTGGGAAAAGCACCGTGGAGACCAGGTCCGCGGTGCTTTTCCCACGCATCTGTGCTGCGCCCGGGTGACGGGGCGCCACCTAGGATCTGCGGGTGACCTCGACTCCTGCCGCCCGTGACGAGACCCCTCAGGACGGCGTGGAGCTCGACGTCGCTGCCCTGCTCTTCGACAACGACGGCGTGCTGGTCGACTCGGTCGCGGCCGGCAACGACGCCTGGACCCGCTGGGCCGAGGAGTTCGGCCAGGACCCCGGCCACGTGCTGTCGGTCATCCACGGCCGGCGGGCCGCCGACACGGTCGCCGACCTCGTCACCGACGAGCGCCGGGCCGCGGCGACCGCCCGCATCGACGAGCTCGAGCTGGAGACGGCCCACCGGGCCCGCGCGCTGCCCGGTGCCCGCGACCTGCTGACCTCTCTCGACGGCGTGCGGTGGGCCGTGGCCACCTCGGGCGGACGGCCCCTCGCCCGGGCGCGCATCGAGGCGGCCGGCCTGCCGCTGCCCGACGTGCTCGTCACGGCCGAGGACGTGGCGCGCGGCAAGCCCGCTGCCGACCCCTACGTGACCGCCGCGGAACGTCTCGGCGTCGACCCGGCCGACTGCATCGTCTTCGAGGACACCGAGGCCGGGATCGAGGCCGGCAGCGCCGCGGGCGCGACCGTGGTCGGGGTGAACCTGATGGCCGGACCGGGTCGGGCGGCCCACACCGTCACCGACCTCGCGTCGGTCTCGTGCCGCCCGGTCGCCGGCCGTGTCGCCGTACGCCTCGCGCCTGAGACTGTGAACGGATCCGGCCCGGACCGGTCCTCCTGACCGACGGGTCAGCAGCGCCCCTCGGGTCCCGGGTCGGTAACAACTGGCCCTCCGGCCCTTTCGCTGGTGCGCACGACGTGCGAGGGTCCCTGCACGGCGTACGCCGTCCTGCGCGAAGGAGCTCTCACATGTTGCGTCCCCTGGGCCTCGCCCTCGGATCCCTGCTCGTCACCTCCGCCCTCCTCGCCGGGTGCGGAGACGCCGACACCGAGAGCTCGGGGTCCGCCAGCGGTGGCTCCGGCGACTCCGGGGGCGACGGCGCCGTCTGCGACACCACCGAGGCCTCGGGCGACCTGCTGGCCGAGATCTGCGAGAAGGGCGTGCTCACGGTCTCGACGGACCCGGCCTACCCGCCGCAGTCGAAGTACGTGCCGCAGGAGGACGCCTACGAGGGCTTCGACATCGACGTCGCCACCGAGATCGCCGACCGCCTCGGCGTCGACATCGCCTGGGAGACGCCGTCGTGGGACGTCATCACCGCCGGCAGCTGGAACGGGCGCTGGGACATGAGCGTCGGCTCGATGACGCCCACCAACGACCGCCAGCAGGTGCTCGACTTCACCGAGCCCTACTACTTCACCCCCGCCGTCGCTCTGGTCAACGAGGAGAACACCAGCGTCGCCGACCCCGCCACCGACCTCGACGGCGCGAGCATCGGGGTCTGCAGCGGCTGCACCTACGAGCAGTTCCTCGACCGGTCGCTGGCGATCAAGGGCTTCGAGTTCGACTTCACGATCGCTGACGCCGACATCAAGGGCTACGACACCGACACCACGGCGCTGCAGGACCTCGCGCTCGGTGACGGCACCCGGCTCGACGCGGCGATGACCTCGCTGACGACCGCGCAGGGCTACGTCGACGAGGGCAACCCGGTGAAGATCGTCGGCGACCCGTTGTTCTACGAGCCGTTGAGCGTGGCCATCGACAAGAGCTCCGATCTCGACTCGGCCGGCCTCACCGAGGCCGTCGACCAGATCGTCGCCGAGATGCACGAGGACGGCACGCTGAGCGGCATGTCGGAGAAGTGGTACGACGGCACGGACCTCACCGTCCAGCAGCAGTGACCGATCCCGGACGGGACCGGCAGGAGGACACCGGGGCCGAGCGGGTCGACGTACGCGAGCGCACGTCGCTGGCGCTGGCCCGCATCCCCTTCCGCCTCAAGGTGGCGGTCGTCTGGGTCGTGATCTTCGCCGTCCTCGGCACCTTCTTCGTCCTCGCCGCCTACGACACCGACTGGATGAGGGAGAACGTCACCTTCATCCTCACCGGCGCGCGCTACACGCTGATCATGGCGCTCGGCGGCATCGTGCTCGCGGTCGTGCTGGCCACCCTCGGCGCGCTGGCGCGCCTCTCGCGCAACTCGATCGCGTACGGCGTCGCCGGCTTCTACGTCTCGTTCTTCCGCGGCACGCCGCTCATCGTGCAGATGTTCCTCATCTACCTGGCGCTGCCGCAGGTGGGCTCGAACCTCGTCGACCGCTACCCGTGGCTGGGGACCAACCTCGAGCAGAGCCTCATCCTCGACGGCGTCGTCGCCGGCACGCTGGCGCTGGGACTGAACTACGGCGCCTACATGACCGAGATCTTCCGCGCCGGGATCCAGTCGGTCAGCCTGGGGCAGGGGGAGGCGGCCGACGCGCTGGGCATGACCTACACGACGAAGATGCGTCGCGTGGTGCTGCCGCAGGCGATGCGGGTGATCATCCCGCCGACCGGCAACGAGTTCATCGCGATGATGAAGGACACCGCCCTGATCTCGTTCCTGGGCGGGGCGGTGGCGACCGCCGAGATGTTCCGGCGCAGCCAGCTGGTCGGCAAGGCCGACTTCAAGAACCTCGAGGCCTACGTGCTCGTGGCCGCGATGTACTGGGCGCTCACCGTGGTGTTCTCCTTCTTCCAGCAGCGGCTGGAGAACCGGATGGAGACCGGCTACGTGCGGGACGCGGTCAAGGCAGGCACGGCCGGGCGCAGCTTCGGGCGGCCGCGCGGAGGTGGTCTCGGATGAGCGGGCCGGGGTCGGGCGAGGTGGTCGTCCGCGTGCGCGGGCTGAGGAAGACCTACGGGCGCCACGAGGTGCTCAAGAACGTCGACCTCGACCTGCACGCCGGCGAGGTCATCGTGATCTTCGGGCGCTCGGGGTCGGGCAAGTCGACCCTGCTGCGCTGCGTGAACTTCCTCGAGGACCCCACCGGCGGCACCATCGAGATCGGCGGCCGACGTCTGGGCGGCGGGCACCGGACCCGGCGCAAGCGGGAGCGGATCCGTCGGCTGCGGCTCGACGTGGGGATGGTCTTCCAGCAGTTCAACCTCTTCCCCCACATGACGACGCTGGAGAACGTGATGTCCGGCCCGCTCTCGGCCGCGCGCCACGGCGGCGAGAAGGACACCTCGGTGATCCGGCAGCGTTCCCTGGACCTGCTCGACGAGGTGGGCCTGGCCGACAAGGCCGACCAGCACCCGATCCGGCTCTCCGGCGGCCAGCAGCAGCGGGTGGCGATCGCCCGGGCGCTCGCGATGCAGCCCCAGGTCATGCTGTTCGACGAGCCGACCTCGGCGCTCGACCCGGAGCTGACCGGTGAGGTGCTCGGCGTGATGAAGCGGCTGGCCACCGACCACCGCATGCCGATGCTCGTGGTCACCCACGAGATGGGCTTCGCCCGTGAGGTCGCCGACAAGATGGCGTTCTTCCACGAGGGCGTGCTGCTCGAGACCGGGACTCCTGAGGAGATGTTCACCGGGACCCGGGAGCCGGAGACCCGTGCGTTCCTCGACGCCATCCTCTAGGCGCGGCCCGGCTCGGGTGGGTTGGCCGGCGGCGGCGTGGGCACGCTGACCGGATGTCAGACACACAGGAAGACAAGGACCTCGTCGAGGTGGTCGTCGAGATCCCTCGCGGCAGCCGCAACAAGTACGAGGAGGACGACGACGGCGTCATCTGGTTCGACCGTCGCCTCGGGGGGCCGGTGGGGTTCCCGGGTGACTACGGCTACGTCGTGGGGCTCGAGGGCGAGGACGGGGACGCCCTCGACGCCCTGGTGCTGCTGGACGAGGCGACCTTCCCGGGCGTGCACATCCAGTGCCGCGTCCTCGGGGCCTACCTCCTGAAGGTCGGCGACGACGACGAGACCAAGCTGATCTGCGTGCCGGAGCACGACCACCACCAGGACCACCTGACCGACCTGACCGACCTGCCCGACAACGCGCGCGAGGAGCTCTGCGCGTTCTTCGAGTCCTACCGGATGCTCGAGTCGAAGAGCGTCAGCGTCACCGAGCAGCTCGACCGCGAGCAGACCCTCGCTCGGATGAAGCGCACCGACGGCTGACCTCAGGGGCTCCCCCGACGTCAGGGGCCGTGCAGGGCCGGCAGGAGCCGTCAGAGGGACAGGTCGGACGACCCGGCGAGGACCTGACCGATCGGGCCGTCGACGGCGCGGTCGAGCAGGGTCGCGGTGACGAAGTCGCCGGCGGCTCGGGTGAAGGTGCCGCTGTTGCGCAGCATCGCGTGCTTGCCGCCCTCGACGCGCACGTAGCCGAAGAGGTCGGCCGACCGGGCCACCGCCCGCGCCATCCGCTCCGCGCGCGCCGGTGACGCGATGCGGTCGTCGGTGCCATGAACCATGAGGACCTGGCGGCCGGTGAGGTCGACGCGGTCGTCGGGTGTCACCCACGCGTTGAGCGCCACGACGCTGCGGACGCTGTCCGCGTCCCCGGCGAGCAGCGCGGCGCGGCCCCCCAGCGAGTGGCCCACCAGGGCGACGGGGAGGTCGCCGTACTGCTGCGCCACCTCGCCGAGGGCCCACCGGGCGTCGTCGACCGGGGTGTGGCGGGTGTCCCAGCCGCGGGTCGAGTTGAGCAGCCGGAAGACGGCGAGGTCGCCCCCACCGGCCCGCGCGATGTGCTGGGCGATCGGCACCATCCGCAGGACCGAGAGCTGGGCGGGGCTCACCGCCATCTCGCCCCGGCGGGCGCCGCCGCCGTGGAGCACGAGCACGGCGCCGCGTGGGCGGTCGGGGGTCCGGGTCGCGACGAGTCGGGCCGAGGACATGACGGATCACCTCAGGGTTCGGGGGAGGGGCACCTCCAGTGAACCGGAGACGACCAAGCGTCAGGCGGCGACGTCCGCGGAACGCCGCACACGGCGGCGCAACAGACCCGCGACCAGGAGGGCCGGGCCCACGATCGCCGCGCTGCCGACCCACCGGGCCGACGTCTGGGTGGTGTCACCGGCGCTCTTGAGGTCGGTCGGGTTCAGGGGCGGTACGTCGCCGATGGGTCGGCCGTTGAAGCGGTAGACGTCGAAGCCACGGACCAGGTCGTTGCCGTAGCCGAAGAACGAGCCGTCGCGGCGGATCTTGTTGGTCTTGAACGACCAGGTGTCGGAGTCGGGCATCACGTAGTGGCCGACCTCCTTCATGCCGACGCCCTCACCGAACGCGACGTCGGCCGGCGAGCCCTGGAACCGCAGGAGCCCGGAGATGTCGAGGACCCGGACGCCCTGGCTGTACCACGCGATCGTCATCAGCTTCTGCTTCGGGTAGATCCGCAGCACGTGCGAGGTGCAGGTGGCGCCGGCCTGCGGCTGCACGGCCGGGATGAACCAGGTGCCCATCTTCTCCGGGTTGCGCTCCTTGGCGCCGGTGATGTCGAACAGGTGCAGACCCCCGCCGGGGCACTCGGCGCTGCCGGCGGCGCCGGCCCGCTCGTCGGTGACGACGAGGACGGTGCGCTTGGTGCCGTTCTTGCGGGTGAGCGTCACCGGGTCGGCCTGGTGCACGACGTTGATCGACGGGTCCACGATCTGGCTGACCTGCTTCGGGTTGCGCGGGTCGGTGGTGTCGAGGACGAGCGTCTGCGAGAGGGCACCGGAGTAGGCGCGGGTGCCGCTGGCGTTGAAGGTGATGTCGTGCGACTCCGAGCCGAGCGACGTCGGCACGAACGGGATCCGGTAGTCCTGCACCTTCACCGGTCGGGTCGGACGGCTGACGTCGTAGATCGTGATCGTCGGCTCGGTGCTCGTGGCGAGGTCGGAGTTGGAGTTGTAGAGGTAGCGCCCGCTCGGGTGGATGGTCATGTTGTGCGACCCGCGGGGCACGTCGAGGAAGCTCAGCGAGGACGGCTTGCTCGGGATCGTCAGGTCGACGATGACGGTGCCCGCGTCGTCGGCCGACAGGTCGAGGTCACGACCGCACGTGGAGGCAGCCCCGTCCGCGCCGACGGTTCCGTCGGCGGTGTAGCTGGCCAGCACCCGGCCGTCGCGCTTCCAGACCTGGATGTCGCCCTGGCTGATGTCGCAGTCGAACGTCGCCACCTTCCGCGGCTCTCGCGGGTTGGTGATGTTGATGATCTGCATGCCCTTGTCGAGGGTGCCGGCCAGCGCGTACTCCCGGTCCCCGAGGCGCAGGAACTCGATGTCGGACCCGTTCTGCGCCTCGCCGCTGCGGTCGTACTGGAGGTTGGCGACGAAGCGCATCGCCGTGCCCTCCCCGGAGGTGGCCACTCGCGCGCCTCGCGTGTTGGAGGCGACGTCACCGCCGCTCTCGTGGGCCTGCGCCGGCGCGGCCGGCACGAGCAGCATCCCGGCGAGGACGGCAGCCGTGGTGCCGAGGACGGGTCGAGCGTTCATGGGTCCACCTTCCGCGTGGGGCGCGTTCACCCCCTCCAACGTGAGCGACGCCTCGGGGTTACGACCGTCCTGGGGAGGGGACACCGGCGGTGGCCCTGCGGACCTCGGCGGGCAGCTCCTCGTCGACGGGCAGCAGGCGCAGCAGCTCGCGCCACAGGTCGGTGCCCGACGACGGGGCCAGGGTGACCTCGTCGACGCGGCGCCAGGTGCCGGCGGCCGAGTCCACGACCTGGATCGCGGAGCCGTCGACGTCCCCGTGCGGCGTCGGCCAGACGCACTCGACCCCCCAGCCCCAGACCGCCCGGGTGTCGACGGCGTCCGCCAGGGCGGGGGCCGCCTGGGCCAGCGAGACGAAGGCGGCACGACGTACGTCGTCGTCGAGGTCCAGCAGGTCGACGAGCACCTGCGTCTCCACGCCGATCGTCTCGGCGGCCCGCGTCCGGCGGGGGCCGACGCGGGTGGTGGAGGCGAGGAAGGCCGGCAGGAGGGTCGTGGGCAGCGTCAGCAGCTCGTGCAGCGACCCGCGGGTCTGCAGCAGCAGGGCGGTGGTGGCGCCACCGCACCACGCCTGGTGGAACACGGCGTGGTCCTGGTCGGCGACGGTGAGCCGCAGCTGGCAGACCGGGGCGAGGACGGCGCGCAGCGCGGGGACGAGGGTCTCGGCCGGCTCGTCGCCCTCCAGCACGCCCGCGGCGCGCAGCTCCCCGACCGCCGCGTCGTGCCCGGCGTCGGGCCCGACCTCGCGTCCTGGGCTCGACTCCGTCGTGGCGACGGGCTCGGGAGCGAGGTGGTCCACGAGGGCGGCGAACAGCTCCTGCTCGAGCCGGAGGCGTCCGGTCTCGCGGTCGAGGTCGATCACGCCGGCACCTCCGCGACGCTGAACGAGGCGCCGAGGGCGGCCACCTGGTCGGCCAGCGCGTCCCAGGCGGCCGTCGCGGCGGTCACGGACACCGTCAGGCCGGCCTCGCCACGCAGCACCGCCCACTGCTCCAGGGTCACCGGCGGGCCGTCCGGGGCGAGGTACGTCGCGAGCCGGCGCGCAGCGGGGTGCCCGCCGATCTGGAGCCGCTCGAGGTCGAGCAGCACCCAGCCCTTCAGGGTCGCGTCGAGGGCCACGTCGACGTTGCGCTGCCAGGCACTCAGGTCCGAGCCGACGCCCGGGTCGTGGCTGACGACCAGGTTGGCGCGGAAGCCCACGGTCGCCGTCCCGGGCGCCTCGGGCTCGATCGCGGCCAGGACGGTGGTCGCGTCGACGTCGGTGACGACGGTCCAGGAGTCGGGGATCGCCACGGCGAAGCCGAGCGGGTCGGTGTGCAGCCGGGTGTCCGGGGGCAGGTCCACAGGGGTCACGGTCTCCTCAGTCCCAGAAGCTCAGCTTGTCGCCGACGTCGCTGGCGACGTCGCCCGCGTCCTCCAGCAGGTCGCCGGCGCCCTCGGCCAGGTCGTCGGCGGTCTCCGACGCAGTGTCCCAGGCCTCGCTCGCGGCCTCGGTCGTGGCGTCCCAGGCCTCGCCGGCTGCCTCGGTGGTGTTGTTCCACCCGGCGACCACCTGGTCCTGGGCCCAGTGGGCGGCCGCGCCCACCTCGTCCTTGACGAAGTCGCCGATCGCCTCGCCCGCCTTCGAACCGGCGATGCCGCCGATGACGCCGCCGGCCACCGCCCCGATCGCGGTGCCCGGGCCGGGGAAGATGCTGCCGACCGCGGCGCCGATCTGTGCGCCGGCGACCGCGCCGCCGTAGGCGCCCAGGCCGGTGCTCACCCCGACGGTGCCGGCGCGTGCGACCCGCTCGGAACCGTTGAGGGCGGGGTTGTCGGCGTCGGCCTGCCACTGCTCGTAGGCGCTGATGCCGCCCTCGACCACGGCACCGGCGCGGGAGGACCACTCGCCGGCGGTGGACCAGAAGCGTCGGGTGCTGCTCATGCCGGGGGCGGAGGTGTAGTTGCCGAGGTTCGAGCGGCGCAGCCAGCTGCGGAAGGCCGAGTCGCCGGCGTAGGCGCTGCGGGGCATGTGGTTGCCGCGGCCGAACATCCCCCACGTGGGCTGGAAGCGGGCCAGGCGCGAGGTGACCAACCAGCTGGTGAACGACCCGAAGCCGAAGCCGAAGAGCGCCGAAGCCTGGCCGATGTCGAAGATGGTCCCCTCGCCCTTGGGCATGAAGCCGAGGTCCTGGAGGAGCGAGACGAGGGCTCCGTCGCCGGTCGCCTTGTCGAGCGCGCTCTGGAGGGTCTCGTGCGCCCGGTCCTCGTCGGTGCGGGCGTCCTCCGCCAGGGTGAAGGCCCGGTTGTAGGCCTGGACCTTGCGCTCGTGGGCGTCGGCGGCGGCCGTCGAGACCTCACCCTCGAGGTCGTCGGGGCGTTGCACGGTGTCACCGTCGATGGTGCAGCCGCCGCCGGCCGCGGTCGACCGGGCCTCGGCCATGGCCGACTTCACCTGCGTCAGGGTGCCGGCGAACGTCGTGAGCGCCGTCGAGACGTCGCCGAGCCTGCCCGCGGTCTCGTCGGCGCCGGAGACCAGGTCCGCGACGGTCATGAGGAACGACAACGCGGCCGGACCCTCCCAGGCGCCGGTCGCACGGCCGCGCAGACCGGCCAGCGTGGTGGAGAGGTCGTCGAGCGTGGTCTTCACGTCGTCGATCTGGCCGGCGGCCTCCCGGCACGACGACGGCTCGCCGTACACCGTGAGGTCGATGCTCATCGGGGCACGCTCCCCGGGCCGGACAGGTTGCCCTGTGCGTTCAGGTCGCTGCGGTCGTAGGCGTCGGCACTGTCGCTGACGCCGGTGGCCGCCTCGCCGAGCGCCCGGCCCAGCGCGGTCACGGCCTCGCTGAGGGTGGACAGCGAGGCGCCCACCTCGCCCGAGGTGCGGCCCGCGTCCGGGCGGACGGAGAGGTCGGACGCCGACCCGCTGACCTCGGTCCCGGCGCTCGAGAGGTCCGACGAGATCTGTCGCAGGACGCCGGTGTCGACGTCGAAGTAGCCCCCAGTCACGGCAGCAACGCTACGTGACAACGGCGGGCAAAGTCCCCCGAAACGGGCGACGTCGCTGGCCGGTCCGGAGGCCCGGGTCAGGAGCGCTGGTCCTTCGGCGGCCACTCGCCGTGCTTGCGGGCGTTGCGGTAGGCCAGGGGTGTCAGGATCGCCATGGTCAGGGCGAAGAGGACCGTGATGGTCAGGGCCGCGACGAACAGGTCGGGCACGACCAGGTAGCAGACCAGCGAGACCACCAGGCCGACGGCCGTCGTCGTCACGATCTCCCGGGTGCTCAGCAGGGCCGGCGTGGGCTGCTTCGGGTCCTTGGAGCTCATGACTGTGCCTCCTGGTCGGTGCGGGAGCCCCAGTCTGCCCAACGTCGCGCCGGACCGAGGTGTGAAGTGGGTGGCACGTGGGGAATAAGACAGCGACGGGGTGAGTTGAAGATTCAACGTAACCGCCCGCCCCCTCGACGAGCGACGAAGGACCCACGATGACCGTCACCGCGCTGCCCCTCACCCCCGCCACCGACCTCTCCCACGACCTCGCGATCCTGCCGGACGTGGACGCCGGACCGGCTCACCCCGACCCGGCGCTGGCCTGCCTGCCCGCGACCGTCGACGTCGCCCCGACCACGGCAGAGCGCTGCGACCACGCCGAGGGCGGCCTGCCCTGCGTGCGTCGGCCCCACCCCGAGCACCCCAACGCCCACGTCCGGGTCGCCGGCTCGCGCTGCAACGCGCTCGCCGCCCGCGACGTGCCGCGCGTGGTGGGCATGTCGATCGCGTCCTGACGCACCGTCACGACGAGGCCCGGACC
The DNA here is from genome assembly GCA_963721555.1 of uncultured Actinomycetota bacterium. Classification (GTDB taxonomy): domain Bacteria; phylum Actinomycetota; class Actinomycetes; order Propionibacteriales; family Nocardioidaceae; genus Marmoricola_A. The sequence goes on from CAVRJU010000013.1 coordinate 123,597, forward strand.
GTGACGGTCCGGGCCTCGCGTGCGTCGCAGCGGCTCAGTCCGCGTCGAGGTACTGGTCGGCCCAGGCGCTGATGATGCGTGCCGCCCGGCGTGCTTGTCCCGGGGCGGTCAGCAGGTGGTCCGAGCCCTCGAGGGACACGAAGCTGCGGGGGTGCGGAGCGGCGCGGAAGATGTCGCCGGCGTTGGAGATGTCGACCGTGGCGTCGGTGGGGGAGTGCATCACGAGCAGCGGGACGCCGATCTCGCGGATGTGGGCGCGGAGGTCGGCGCGGCGCACGTCCTCGACGAAGGCCCGTCGCAGGGTGAGCGCCCGGCCGCCCACGAGCCACTCGGCCTCGCCCTCGGCCAGCACCCGGTCGACGAGCGCGTCGTAGTGGTGCTCCACGTGGCCGGGCTCGACCGGCGCCGCGATGGAGACCAGGGCCCTGAGGCCGGGGACCTCGTCGGCCGCTGCCAGGGCGGCGGCTCCTCCGAAGGAGTGGCCGACGAGGAGGTCCACCGGGCAGCCGCGCTCGACCATGAACGCGGCGGCACGCACGGTGTCGGCGACCTTGTGGGTGAACGAGCCGTCGCCCCAGTCACCCTCGGAGTCGCCCAGCCCGAGGTTGTCGAAGCGGAGCATGCCGATCCCCTCGGCGGCCAGCCCCTTGCAGATGCGTGCGGCGGCGGGCGACTCCTTGCCGAGCGTGAAGCCGTGGGAGAAGACGCCCCAGCCCCGCACCTCGCCCTCCGGCACGTCGAGCAGCCCGGCGAGGGTCGGTCCGGTGGTGCTGGGGAAGCTCACGCGCTCGGCCATGACCTCACCCAAGCGGGGTGGCGGGGGCGAGGCAACCTCGGGACGGTCGTGAGCCTCAGTCCGGCCGCTGCCACGTCGTCGCGAGGAGCGCGTAGGAGCAGCCGTCCAGCCAGCCGAGCTCGGCGTGCCACGAGTCGGCGACGCCGTACTCCTCACGGCGGAAGCCGACCTTCTCCAGCACCCGCACGGACGCGTGGTTGTCGGCGAAGCAGCCGGCGCGCACCCGGCGTACGCCGAGCGTGTCGACGGCGTGCGTGACGACGGCGGTGACCGCCTCGGTGGCGTAGCCGTGCGGAAGGCGGCCGGGTCGACCTCGGTGCTCAGCAGCCAGCGGGTGACCTCGGGACGGGCGCGGTACTCCAGCATCCGGTCGACGTCGTCGTCGCCGACGGTGCGCAGCGTGAGGCGCTCGGTGCGCAGCTCGGTGATCACGGCGGCACGCTAGCCCGGGAGGGCCTTGCGAGGCACTCGGTTATGTGGTGGATCTGCAGGCCCATGACCTGCAGATCCACCACACACGTGCGCGAGAGCCGGTCAGCTCTGCTTGCGCTCCTGCTTCTTGGCCTCGGCGAGCTCGCTGAGGCGCTCCGCGTCGGCGCGGGACTCGGTGGCGTCCTTGCTGTCCTTCGACGCGTCCTTGAGCTCGGCGGAGGCGCGCTTCTGCGCCGCCTTCTGCTTCGACTCGGCGGCGGCCGTGGTCTGCTCCTTGCGCTTCTCAGCGGCGGCCTTCTTGTCAGCGGCGCGCTTCTCGGCGGCAGCCTTCTTCTGGGCAGCCGCCTTCTCGGCGCGCTCCTTCGCCTCGCGCTTCTCACGCTTCTCGGCCTCGTCGGCCTCGGCGATGCCGGCGGCGGCACGGTCCTGGGCCGCCTGGCGCTTGCGCTCGGCCTCCTGGGCCCCGGCAGCCTTCTTCTCGGCGGCCGCCTCGCGACGTGCCTCCGCCTCGGCCTCGAGCCGGGCCGCGGTCACGACCTTGCTGGTGCGCTCGACGCGGTCCGCACCGCGCTGGGCGATGTCGGGGTTGCGCAGCACGGTGCCGGCGACGCGGTCGGCCGAGCCGAGGGCCCAGCCGACCCGGGTCTCCACGGCCTCGGGCAGCTTCGGGGTGAGCTTGGCGTCGGCGGCGGCGAGCGGCTTGCGCGCCAGCTCGTAGGGCAGGGCGATGACGGTGCTGATCTTGTGGGTCATGGTGTTCCTCACTTCGTGGCTTCGTTGCGGAGCTGAGCGGCCTGGCGCTCGGAGGCTGCGGCCTCGTTCTCCAGCGCGGCGCTCTCGGCGTCGGCGCTCAGACGGGTGACGTCGGCGTCGGACTCGAGCTTGTCGGCCTCCTGGAGGCGGGTCTCGGCCAGGTCCTCCGCGCGCTCCTCGGCGGCGTCCCGGCCGGCGGCCTCACGAAGCGCCGCCTCACGCTCGGCGACCTTCGCCTCCTCCGCCTTCTGACGGTCGGCGGCCGACTCGTGCTGGTCGGCCTCGGCGCGGGCCTCCTGCTTGAGCTGCGCGGCCTCGCGGGTCTCCTCGCGGTACTCGTCCGCGGCTTCCTCGCGCTTGGCCTCGGCGATGGCCTCGTCGGCGACGGCCTCCTTGCGGTGGCGAGCCTCCTCCTGCTGGAGCTGACCCTCCTGCACGAGGTCGTCCTTGCCCGTCACGGCTCCGGCCACTTCCTTGGCCTTGCCGGTGAGGTTGTCCATGAGGCCTTCGCGTGCCTGTGATGCGTTGTCGTTGCTCATGGAGTCACCGTGCCCCTCGCGCCTGCGCCCATCCCCTCTCGGGCGTGTGTTCTGGGTCGCACGAGTACGCCGCGCCCGTGACGGCACGCGCGCGGTGACGTCGTGGTGCGACGTACGAGGTCAGAGACCGCTGGTGAGGTTCTCGCCGCTCTCGGGGTCGAAGAGGTGGATCTTCTTCGTGTCGACGAAGATCTCGGCCTCGTCGCCCTCCTTGATGGTGCTCGCGCCCTCGAGGGAGACCACGAGCTGGGTGCGCAGCCCTTCCCCGTCGAGGTCCTTCTCGAGCTCGCTGAGACGGTCCCTGACCTCGTCGGGGGCCTCGAAGGGGATGTAGGCGTAGGACTCGTTGCCGAGCCACTCGGTGACCTCGACGGTGGCGCGGAAGGTCGAGCCCTTCGCCACCTTGTCCTCGTCCATCACGGAGGCGTCGTCGAAGTGCTCGGGCCGGATGCCGGCCAGCAGCAGGCCCTTGTCGCGACCTCGCTCGGCCCTGTCCTCGGGGATCTGGACGCTGCCGAAGGGCAGCTCGAGCTCGTTGCCGTTGACGGTGGCGGGCAGGAAGTTCATGGGCGGGGAGCCGATGAACCCGGCCACGAAGAGGTTGGCGGGGTTCTCGTACAGCTCGCGCGGGGTGGAGAGCTGCTGCAGGATGCCCTTCTTCAGCACCGCGACCCGGTCACCGAGCGTCATCGCCTCGACCTGGTCGTGCGTGACGTACACGGTGGTGATGCCGAGGCGCCGTTGCAGGCGGTGGATCTCGGTGCGCATCTGACCACGGAGCTTGGCGTCGAGGTTCGACAGCGGCTCGTCGAAGAGGAAGGCCTGGGCGTCGCGGACGATGGCGCGCCCCATGGCCACCCGCTGCCGCTGACCACCGGACAGGTTGGCCGGCTTGCGGTCGAGGTGCTCGTCGAGCTCGAGGACCGAGCTGGCCTTGCGGACGCGCTGGTCGAGGTCCTCGTCGCTGACCTCCTTGTTGAGGCGCAGCGGGAACGCGATGTTCTCGTAGACCGTGAGGTGCGGGTAGAGCGCGTAGTTCTGGAACACCATCGCCAGGTTGCGCTCGCGGGGGTCCTTGTCGTTGACCCGCTCGTCACCGATGACCATGTCGCCGTCGGTGATGTCCTCGAGCCCGACGATCATGCGCAGCAGCGTCGACTTGCCACAGCCCGACGGTCCGACGAGGATCACGAACTCCCCGTCGGCGACGTCGATGCTGACGTCGTTGACGGCCTTGGTGCCGTCGCCGTACTCCTTGACGATGTTCTTCATCGAGATGGCAGACATGGATCAACCCTTCACTGCGCCGGAGGTCAGGCCGGACACGATCTTGCGCTGGAAGATGAGCACGATGACGATGATCGGGATGGTCACCACCACCGCCGCGGCCGACAACGTCGACGTGGGCGGGTTGAACTGGTCGGGTCCGACGAAGAACGCCAGGGCCGCAGGGACGGGGCGAGCGTCGGTCGTGGACGTCAACGAGATGCCGAAGACGAAGTCGTTCCAGGCGAAGAAGAACGTCAGGATCGCGGCGGTGAAGACCCCCGGTGCCGCGAGCGGGACGATCACCTTGCGGAACGCCTGCCACGCGGTCGCGCCGTCGACCCGGGCGGCCTGCTCGAGCTCCCACGGGATCTCGCGGAAGAAGGCGGTCAGCGTCCAGATCGCCAGCGGCAGCGTGAAGGACATGTAGGGGATGATCAGGCCCGGCCAGGTGTCGTAGAGCGACAGCGTGCGCCACATGTCGAACAGGGGCCCGACCAGCGACACGACGGGGAACATCGCGATCGCCAGCGCGATGGAGAGCACGATGCGCTTGCCCTTGAAGTCCAACCGCGCGATGGCGTACGCCGCGAAGGTGGCGAAGATGACCGACAGCACCGTGGCGATGAGGGAGATCCCGAACGAGTTGATGAGCGCCTTCGTGAACAGCGGATCCTTGAGCACCTCGGTGTAGTTCTCGAAGGTGAAGGACTTCGGGAGGAACTGCGGGCTGCCGGCCGTGGTCTCGGCCTCCGGCTTGAGCGACAGCATGATGATCCACAGGACGGGGAGCAGGCACCACACGAGGATGGCGATCATCCCGATGATCGTGCTGGGTCCGATCTTCGACTTCATCAGCCCTCACCTCTCGCCGACGCCAGGTCGACACGGAACGCCTTGACCAGCAGCCAGGCGATGAGCAGCACCGACAGGAACAGCAGCACCGAGAGCGCCGAGCCCATGCCGAGCTCGAACTGCTCGATGATCTGGCGGTAGGTCAGGAACGAGACGGACTCGGTGTCCTGGGCACCTCGCGTCATCACGTAGATGTTGTCGAAGATGCGGTAGGCGTCCAGGGCCCGGAAGAGGACAGCGACCATGATCGCGGCCCGCATGTTCGGCAGGATCACCTTCCACAGCCGCTGCCACCAGGTGGCACCGTCCACCTTCGCCGCTTCGATGGTGTCCTCGGAGACCTGCGCGAGGCCGGCGAGCAGCAGCAGCGACATGAACGGGGTGGTCTTCCAGATCTCGGAGACCATGATCGCGATCATCGCCGGCCACTTGTCGCCGAACCAGTTGAAGTCGTCCCCGACGAACGGCAGCCACCCGTTGACGAAGCCGTTGTTCAGGCTGAAGGCGAACTGCCAGGCGAAGGCCGAGACCACGGTGATGATGCCGTAGGGGATGAGGATCGAGGTGCGGATGATGCCGCGGGCGAAGATCACCCGGTGCATGACCATCGCGAAGGCGAAGCCGATGACGAGCTCGACCGCCACCGTGATGACCATGATCACCAGCGTGTTGAAGACGTCGGTCCACCACAGCGAGTCGGTGAGGACGGTCAGGTAGTTGTTGATCCCGACGAACTCACGGTCGTCGGGGGCGGAGAGGCGGTACTTGAACAGCGACAGGTAGAGCGCCTGCCCCATCGGGTAGGCGGTCACGAGCAGCATCAGGATGACGGCCGGGGCCACCAGCTTGAGGCCGAGCTTGTTCTCGGCCTTGGCGCGCGCGGTGTCGTGGTGCTGGGCCTGGGGGGAACCCTTCGTCCCGGCCTGCTTCTCGGGTGTCACGGCTGTGCTCATGCGTCCTCCTCCCTAGACCAACGAGTCGCCGTTGAGGACCCGCTCGAGGAACGACGCGGACTCGGAAGGCGTCTCCTCGTCCACTGCGTCCTGCGGGTGCCACCGGCTGAGCACGGCGTTCACGATCGTCGCCCAGTACTCGGTGGTCGGTCGCGGACCGCCCTCGTTGCCGCTCTCGCGGAACAGCGCGAGCACCTCCGGCGGGTACAGCTCGGTGAGCTTCTTGTCGTCGTACGCCGCCTCGAGCGTGGGCATGCCGCCCGTCTCGCTGGCGTAGGTCACCTGGTTCTCCAGGCTCGTGATGCACTTCGTGGCCTCGAGCGACTCCTCCTTGTTCTCACTGAAGGCGCCGATGCCGATGTTGATGCCGCCGGTCGGGGGCTTGGACTCCTCGCCCTCGACGGTCTGCGGATAGCGGGCCCAGCCGAGGTCGTCCTTGAGGGTCTCCGCGTAGGCGAGGTAGATGTAGGTCCAGTTGGTCATGAAGCCGCCGGTGTCGCTGCTGAAGCTCGCCTCGGCCGTGCCCTCGTTGGAGACCGGGAGGTCGGCGTCCGCGGCGGACGAGCCGGCGAGCTTCTCGATGACCGCGGCGGCCGCGTCGCCGGCCTCGGTGTCGAGGCCGACGTTCATCTCCTCGCCCTTCTCGAGCTCGGAGACGATGGCGCCGCCGGCGCCCTGGATGAGGGCGTTGACGAGGACGACGTAGCCCTCGTACTTGTTGCCCTGGATGCTGACCTTGGTGCCGGTCTTCTCCGCGGCGTCGATGATCTGCTCCCACGTGACGGGCTGCGACATGTCGAGCCCGGCCTTCTCGGCCACCGACTTGCGGTACCAGAGCAGCTGGGTGTTGAGCCACTGCGGTGCGACGACCAGCTGGTCCTTCCAGGTGGCCGCATCGACCGCTGCCTCCACCTTGCCCTCGCTCAGCTCTTCCTGGTCGGACTCGCTGAGCTCGGCGAGGTAGCCGGCCTCGGAGAACTCGGCGGTGAAGATCGGGTCGATGCTCATCAGGTCGATCGACGAGTCGTTCGCGGCAAGTCGACGCATCAGCTGGATGCGCTGCTCGGTGGCGGCGGTCGGCAGCTGCTCGGTCTTGATGTCGTAGGCGTCGGTGCTGCAGCGCTCGGCGATGCCCTCCAGCCCGAAGGCGCCCTCGAAGTCCGGCGGCGGGTCCGGGTCGGGGTTGATGTACCAGGTGAGCACCGGCTTCTCCGAGCCGCCGCTGCACGCGACGAGCGTCGAGGAGAGGACGGCCAGAGCCGCCGCGGCGGCCACACGGGTGCGCCGTGAGCGGCTCGACCGACGTGCTGCGGAGGGGGCCATGCTGGCTATCTGCCCACTGTGCGCGGCGTCACACTTTTTGTGTCGTGTCGACTTTTGGCGGACCGGGACGCATCGCGGTCACACGAGGGCTGGGGGCAGGAGCGGGGCCACCCGCGCGACGATCTCGTCGACCGGCAGGGCCACGTCGAGCGTCGTTCCGAGCTCGTCGTCGTCCAGCGGCTCGAGGATGTCCAGCTGGGAGCGCAGCAACGAGGCAGGCATGAAGTGCTCGCGGTTCTCCATGCGCTCGCGCAGCAACGACTCGTCGCCGGTGAGGCACACGAAGAAGGTGTCCCGGGCGCCCTCGCGCAGGATGTCGCGGTAGGCCCGCTTGAGCGCGGAACAGGTCAGCACGGTGTCGCGGCCCGCCGCCCGTCGCTCGGCGGTCCAGTCCGCGAGCGACTGCGAGCCAGGGCCGGCGGTCCTCGTCGGTGAGGGGGTCGCCGGCCGACATCTTCGTGATGTTGGCCGTCGGGTGGAAGTCGTCGCCCTCGGCGATCTCGAGGCCGAGGTCGGCGGCCAGCCGTTCGGCCACGGTGGACTTCCCGACGCCCGCGACGCCCATGACGACCAGGTGCCGGGTGCGGCGTACGGCGTCGGGGGTCACCTCAGACCACGGCCCAGAGCGCTGCGCTGATGACGAAGACGCTCAGGCCCAGCGTGGTCTCCATGACGGTCCAGGTCTTGAGGGTGGTCTTCTCGTCCATGCCGAAGAAGCGGCTGACCAGCCAGAAGCCGGAGTCGTTCACGTGCGAGAGCACGGTCGCGCCGGCGGCGATGGCCATCACCAGCAGCACCAGCTGCAGGTCACCCAGCGATGCGGCCGCGGCCGCGGGAGCCAGCAGGCCGGAGGCGGTGGTCAGGGCCACGGTGGCCGAGCCCTGGGCGACGCGCAGGAGCGTGGAGATGAGGAAGGCCTGCAGGATCAGGGAGATGCCGAGGTCGGACAGCGAGGTGCTCAGCGCCTCGCCGATGCCGCTCAGCTCGAGGACGCCTCCGAACATGCCGCCGGCGCCGGTGATGAGGATGATCGAGCAGATCGGCCCGAGTGCCTTGTCGAGGATCGTGGTGACGTCAGCCATGGAGCGGTGGCCCCGGCCCAGCACGAAGATCGCCGCCAACGTGGTGATCAGGAGGGCGACGGTGGTGTCGCCCAGCAGCATGAGGGACTCCGACCAGGTCGACCCCTCCTCGATCGTGCCGGCGGTGACCAGCGTCGCGAGCACGGTGTTGAACGAGATGAGCACGAGGGGCAGCAGGAGCAGGCCCAGCACGGTGGTGAAGGCGGGTGCCCTCTGCGCGGTGGTGGTGCCTCCGCCCCCGGCGGCCCCCGGCGCGTCGTCGTCGCGCCCGTCGTTGATCTCGCCGAAGAGGGCCTCGGGGATGTCGACGTGGATCCGCTTGCCCAGGGCGCGCGAGACCAGCAGGACGCCGACGAACCACGCCAGGACCGCGACCGGCGCCCCCACCAGCAGGGTCAGGCCGATGTCGGCGTCGAGAGCCTCGGCGGCTGCCACCGGTCCGGGGTGCGGAGGCACGAGTGCGTGCATGGCCGCGAAGGCGCCGGCAGCCGGCAGCCCGTAGAGGAGCAGCGAGCCGCCGAACCGGCGGGCGACGGTCAGGATGATCGGGAGGAACACCATGAGGCCGGCGTCGAAGAAGATCGGGAAGCCGAACAGCAGCGCGGCGACACCGAGCGCCAGGGGAGCCCGCTTCTCGCCGAACCGGTTGATGAGGGTGTCGGCCAGCACCTGGGCGCCGCCGGTCACCTCGAGCAGACGGCCGATCATCACGCCGAAGCCGACCAGCAGCGCCACCGAGCCGATCGTGTCGGCGAAGCCGTAGATCAGCGCGTCGGGCACGTCGCCGACCGGGATGCCGGCGGCGACCGCCGTGACCACGCTGACGAGGACGAGGGCGACGAAGGCGTGCAGCTTCACCTTCATGATGAGGAAGAGCAGCAGCGCCACGGCCAGCGCCGCGATGATCATCAAGGTGGCGGCGCCGTACGCCGGTGCGATGGCTTCCATGGCCAGCCGACTACCCAGCGGCGACGCGCCGAAAACGGGCACGCACGGCGCGGTGGGCCCCCAGGGGATCGAACCCTGAACCCGCGGATTAAAAGTCCGCTGCTCTGCCGATTGAGCTAGAGGCCCGTGACGACGTCAGGGTAGCGACGTCGTGACGCAGTGCGCCGGTCCGGTCGTCATTGGGTACCAGTCGTGCATGAGTGCTCTCGAATCCGTGTCCCGCGTCGCCTCGTCCGCCGGTGGGCAGGTCCTCCGAGCGGCGACGGGGATGGTGGCGATCCGCCCAGCCGCCAAGCCCCTGCACCCGCGTGGTTCGGTCGTGAGCGCCGTGCTTCACCGCTCGGGCTCCCCGACGAGGTCGGGGGTGGCCTGGTTGGACGCAGCGGGCGACGACGAGGTCCTGGTGCGGCAGTCACGAGCGGTCGGCCTGCCGTCCGGCATGCCGGACATCTTCGGCCTGGCGGTGCGCGTGCCCACGGGTCACGGGCGTCACGGGGACCTGCTGTTCGCCTCGGGCGGCATCGGGAGGTTCAGTCGCTACACCTTGGTCCCTACCCGTACGCCGTACGCGCGTCCGCTGACCACGCTGCTGCCCTACCGGACCCCTGTCGGACCGGTCGTGCTCGCCGTGGTCTTCGACGACGAGCAGACGGCCGAGCTCTCCTGGTCGATCGGGTCAGGCCCTTGGCGCTCGTTCGCCTCCCTGGTGCTCGAGCAGCACCCGCGCGAGGGCGCCGACCCGCTCCTGTCGTTCGACCCGGTCGAGAACCAGATCCCCGGCCTCGCGACGTACGACTGGGTCAGGCGGCTCCGGGAGCCGGCGTACGCCACCGCCCAACGGTCACGCAGGTCCGGGACGCCGCTGTCGTCGCCGGACCGGCCGGGAGCCGCGCCCGGAGCCGCCGGGTGACCACGTCCCGCTCCCGCCGCGTCGTCGTGGTCGGGTCCGGGATCAGCGGCCTGACCTGTGCTGAGGCGCTGCTGCGCGCCGGGCACGAGGTGACGCTGGTGTCGGCCGACGCGCTGGCGCGCACGACCTCGCACCTCGCGGCTGCGGTCTGGTTCCCCACCGCCGCCGGCCCTCCCGCCGCGGTCGCGCGCTGGGGTGCCGCCACGTTCGACCTGCTCGCCGCGCAGGCGGCCGCCGGCGTCCCGGGCGTCACCATGCGTGAGTCGTTGGTGCTGTTCCGGCCCGGGGTCGAAGTCCCCGACCAGCTGCCCGACTGGGCGGCCTCCATCGGGCCGGTGCGCCGCGCGCGTGAGGACGAGCTGCCGCCGGGCTACCCCGCCGGGTGGCGCTTCGCCGTACCTCTCGTGGAGATGCCGGTGCACCTCCCGTGGCTGCACGCCCGGGTGGTGGCCGCGGGTGCCCGCGAGGTCGTACGCCGCGTCGGCTCGCTCGAGGACGTCCTCGACCTCGGTCCCGACGTCGTGGTGAACGCGGCCGGGATGGCCGCCGGAGCCCTCGTCGGCGACGACTCGGTCTACCCCGTGCGAGGCCAGATCGTCCGGGTGAGGAACCCCGGCGTCGAGCTGTCGGTGCGCGACGAGCACCATCCGGGCGGCCGGGCCTACGTGCACCCGCGCGCGGACGACTGCATCCTCGGCGGCACCCTGGAGCGCGGCAGCTGGAGCACCGAGCCCGACCCGGGCGAGACCGCAGCGATCCTGGAGCGCTGCGCCGACATCGTGCCCGCGCTGGCGGGCGCCGAGGTCCTCGGGAGCGTCGCCGGGCTCCGCCCCGGACGCTCTGAGGTGCGGCTCGAGCGCGACGACAGCCTGCTGCCCGTGCCGGTGGTCCACGACTACGGGCACGGCGGCGCGGGCATCACCGTCGGGTGGGGCTGCGCGCAGGACGTCGCGGCGCTGGTCGGGTCCTCGGACACGTGACCGGTGTGCTGCGGCCGGACCCTCCGAGGCGCCGGTATCGACGTCTGTCAACATAGACGTATGTCGAACTCCCAGCTGCTGGAGGCGGTGGACCAGCCGGACGCCCTGGCGTGCTGCACCCCGCTGGCCCGTGAGCCCCTCACCCCCGACGCCGCGCTGGTCGTCGTACCGATGCTGAAGGCGATCGCCGACCCGGCACGCCTGCGGCTGCTGTCGCTGGTGCTGTCCCACGAGGGGGCCGAGGCCTGCGTCTGCGACCTGCTGCCGCACTTCGAGCTCTCCCAGCCCACCATCAGCCACCACCTCAAGGTGCTGCACGAGGCCGGGCTGCTGGACCGCGAGAGGCGCGGCACCTGGGTCTTCTACGCCGCCCGGCCTGAGGCGATGGCCGCCCTGGGCAGCCTGTTCACCGCGACGGATCCGGCCCGATGACCGACCTCGGCCACGCGCCCGCCACCGGCCGCCAGGAGGCCGACGTCGTCGGTCGCCTCTCCACCCTCGACCGCTTCCTGCCGGTCTGGATCGTCGCCGCGATGGCGGTCGGCCTCCTGCTGGGCCGCCTGGTCCCGGGTCTCGGCGACCTGCTGGCGCGCATCGAGGTGGGCTCGGTCTCCCTGCCCATCGCGATCGGGCTGCTGGTGATGATGTACCCGGTCCTCGCCAAGGTGAGGTACGACGAGATCGGACGCGTCACCGGCGACCGCCGTCTCCTCGTCGCCTCGGTCGTCCTCAACTGGCTCGTCGGGCCCGCACTGATGTTCGCCCTGGCGTGGCTGCTGCTGCCTGACCTGCCCGACTACCGCACCGGTCTGGTCATCGTCGGGCTCGCCCGCTGCATCGCGATGGTGCTGATCTGGAACGACCTGGCCTGCGGGGACCGCGAGGCAGCAGCGGTGCTGGTCGCCGTCAACGCGGTCTTCCAGATCCTGGCGTTCGCTCTCCTCGGCTGGTTCTACCTCGAGGTGCTGCCGGGCTGGCTCGGGCTCGAGCAGGCCGCGCTGGAGGTGTCGGTGTGGGAGATCGCGCTCAGCGTGCTGGTGTTCCTCGGCATCCCGCTGGTCGCCGGCTTCCTCACCCGCACGCTGGGGGAGCGGGCCCGTGGCCGGGAGTGGTACGAGGCGCGGGTGCTCCCGACGATCGGGCCGTGGGCGCTCTACGGGCTGCTGTTCACCATCGTCGTCCTCTTCGCGCTGCAGGGCGACACCATCACCAGCGAGCCGCTCGACGTCGCGCGCATCGCCGTACCCCTGCTCGCCTACTTCGCGCTCATGTGGGGCGGGTCGATGGTGCTCTCGCGCGCCCTCGGCCTCGACTACGAGCGCGCCACGGCCGTCTCCTTCACCGCCGCGGGCAACAACTTCGAGCTCGCCATCGCCGTCGCCATCGGCGTCTTCGGCGTCACCTCCGGCCAGGCGCTCGCAGGCGTGGTCGGGCCGCTCATCGAGGTGCCCGCCCTCGTCGGACTCGTCTACGTCAGCCTGTGGGCCCGTCGCTTCTTCCCTGTCACCACTCCCTCAGGAGGACCCCGATGAGCACGTCCCCGACCCCGCAGGTCGTCTTCGCCTGCGTCCGCAACGGCGGCCGCTCCGTGATCAGCCGCGTGCTGACCGAGCACTACGCCGGAGGGCGCGTGGTCGCCCGCTCGGCCGGCACCCAGCCGGGCGAGCACATCCACCCCGAGGTGGCGCGCGTCCTCGAGCGGCTCGGGCTGGACACCTCGCGGGAGACGCCGACCCTGCTGACGCGCGAGACCATCGCTGCCTCGACGATGGCCGTCACGCTGGGCTGCGGCGAGGAGTGCCCCTACGTCCCCGGGGTGCGGTACGTCGACTGGCCGGTCGCGGACCCCGGTGGCCAGGACGACGAGACGGTGCGCGCCGTCGTGGCGGACCTCGACGTCCGGGTGAGGCAGCTGCTGGTCGAGCTGGTGCCCGACCTCGCGCTGCCGCCGTCGGTGCTCGAGGGTCGCTGACCTCGTCAGGAGGTGCGGCCGCACGGCGTACGACGGCGGAGGCAGCCCCTCGAGCCGCACCGGCCCCTTCCGTCACTGGAAATAGTTGGTAGGGTGGATCACGCACCAGATGCACCAGTTCCGGCAGGTCCCAATCGTCCGCGGAGTGTTGTGAATCCGGCGGCGTTGGCTCACAAGTTGCATTGCTTCTCGGTGGGGTTCAGCGTCACGCATGTGGTGCAGGGGCGTCGAAGACGGCGCACCTAGCCCCGATAGAGGAGTAACAGAGCATGGCTCAGGGCACTGTCAAGTGGTTCAACGCCGAGAAGGGTTTCGGCTTCATCGCGCAGGAGGGCGGCGGCGACGACGTCTTCGTGCACTTCTCCGCCATCCAGATGCAGGGCTACAAGTCCCTGGAGGAGAACCAGCGCGTGGAGTTCGAGGTCACCCAGGGTCCCAAGGGTCCCCAGGCCGAGAACGTCCGCAACGCCTGATCGTTCCACGCGAAGGCCCCGACCGTCTGTGACGGCCGGGGCCTTCGTGCGTCTCGGCGCGTATTCGCCACCGCGGGGACCCAAGCCCTACGATTGCCGACGGCTCACACCCCTCCCCAGGAGTTCACCGTGGCTTTTCGCCTTCGTCTCCGTCCCGTGGACGACACGTTCTTCGACCTCTTCACCGACGCCAGCAAGCACCTGGTCACCGGCGCCGACCTGCTCTCCGAGATGCTCGGCGGCCTGCAGCACGGTGGCGGCGACCGCGCCGAGCTGGCCGAGCGGATGCGCGAGGAGGAGCACCGGGCCGACGAGGACACCCACGCGATCATCCGCAAGGTGAACTCGACGTTCGTCACGCCCTTCGACCGCGAGGACATCTACGCGCTGGCCTCGGCGCTCGACGACGTCATGGACTTCATGGAGGAGGCCGTCGACCTGGTCGTGCTCTACGAGGTCGAGTCGCTGCCCGAGGGCGTCGCCGACCAGGTCGAGGTGCTGCGCCGCTGTGCGGGCATCTGCGCCGACGCGATGCCGCACCTGCGCAGCATGAAGGACCTCGACGAGTTCTGGATCGAGATCAACCGCCTCGAGAACGCCGGTGACAAGTCCTACCGGCTGATCCTGGCCCACCTGTTCAGCGGTGCCTACGAGGCGCTCGAGGTGCTCAAGCTCAAGGACGTCGTCGACTCCCTCGAGGCCGCGATCGACGGCTTCGAGAAGGTCGCCAACATCGTCGAGCAGATCGCCGTCAAGGAGTCCTGAGCGTGGACCTCGCGATCATCATCGCGGTCGTCGTCGTCGCTCTCGTCTTCGACTACACCAACGGCTTCCACGACGCCGCCAACGCCATCGCGACCTCGGTCTCCACCCGGGCGCTGACGCCGCGCATCGCCCTGGCGATGGCGGCGGTCATGAACTTCATCGGCGCCTTCCTGGGCCAGGAGGTCGCCAACACCGTCGGTGGTGTCATCACCCCGTCGCAGACCACCAGCGGCATGGTGGTCGTGATGGCAGGACTCTTCGGGGCCATCGCCTGGAACCTGCTCACCTGGTACTTCGGCCTGCCCTCGTCGTCCTCCCACGCCCTCATCGGCGGTCTCGTCGGCGCCGCGGTCGCGTCGGGCTCGGGGGTGAAGTGGGACGTCATCCGCGAGAAGATCCTCATCCCGATGATCGCCTCGCCCCTCTTCGGCTTCGCGGCAGCAGCGCTGGTCATGTTCGCGATCATGTGGATCTTCCGCCGCGCCAACCCGAGCAAGGCGCAGCGGGGCTTCCGCGCCGCGCAGACGCTCAGCGCGGCGGCCATGGCGCTGGGCCACGGCCTCCAGGACGCCCAGAAGACGATGGGTGTCATCTTCCTGGCCCTGGTCACCGGTGGCTTCGCCTCGGCCGACGACGACCTCCCGTTCTGGGTCATCCTGTCCGCCGCCGCGGCGATCTCCGCCGGCACCTACGCGGGCGGCTGGCGGATCATGCGCACCCTCGGCCGGCGCATCATCGACCTCGACCCGGCCCGTGGCTTCGCCGCGGAGTCGGTGGCGGCGGGTGTGCTCTACACGACCGCCTTCGCCTTCGAGGCCCCGATCTCGACCACCCACACCATCACCTCGGCCGTCATGGGCGTCGGTGCGACCAAGCGCCTGTCCGCCGTGCGCTGGGGCGTGGCCCGCAGCATCGTCGCCGCCTGGGTGCTGACCTTCCCGATGGCCGGTCTCGCCGCCGCGCTCATGTACGAGATCCTCCACAACGTGTTCCAGCTCCCCTGACCCGGGCTCGCCCCCTGCGCCGAGTCGGCGCGTCGGTTGTGCCGAGTCGGCGCGTTGGTTGCGCCGAGTCGTCACGTTCGTCGCGACGAGGCGTCACTTGCGTTGCGCCGGTGAGAGGGTGTCCGAGTGCGTGAGTACGACGTCGTGGTGCTCGGTGCGGGGCAGGCCGGGCTGGCAGTCGGCTACCACCTGCAGCGGGCCGGCCTCGTGCCCGGCGAGGACGTCGCGCTCGTCGACGCCGCCGACCGGCCGGGCGGGTCGTGGCCGCGGATGTGGGACGGGCTGCGTCTCTTCTCGCCCGCGACGTACTCCTCCCTGCCCGGCTGGCTGATGCCGCCGTGGGACGACGCCGCGCGCGGGTTCCCGCCGCGCGACCACGTCGTGGCCTACCTGCGCGACTACGAGGAGCGCTACCGACTCGCGCCCCTGCGGCCCCACCGTGTCACCGCCGTACGTCGAGCCGACGACGACCCGTCCGGGCCGCTGCTCGTCGAGTCGCCCGGTCTCACGGTCGAGGCGCGGCACGTCGTGTCAGCCACCGGCACGTGGGACCAGCCGTTCTGGCCGACGTACCCGGGCGCCGCCGACTTCCGCGGCACCCAGCTGCACGCGTCGACGTACCGACGCCCGGACGCGTTCGCCGGGCAGCGGGTCGTCGTCGTGGGCGGGGGCAACTCGGCCGCGCAGGTCCTCGCCGAGGTCTCGACCGTGGCGGACGCGACCTGGGTGACCCAGCGTCCGCCGCGGTTCCTGCCCGACGACGTGGACGGGCGGGTGCTGTTCGAGACCGCGACCGCGCGGGTGCAGGCGCAGCGCGAGGGGCGCACGCACGACGGCGTGGGCGGACTCGGCGACATCGTCATGGTGGCCTCCGTCCGGGAGGCGCGCGACCGCGGGGTGCTGGAGGCGGAGCCGATGTTCGACCGGCTCGTGCCGGACGGGGTGGCGTGGGAGGCCGGGCGCACGCACGCGTGCGACGCCGTCATCTGGTGCACGGGCTTCCGGCCGGCGCTGCGCCACCTCGCGCCGTTGCACCTGCGCGACGAGCGGGGGCACGTCCCGGTGGCCGGGGATGCGGGCACGCGGAGCGCGCGCGAGCCGCGCGTGCACCTCGTCGGGTACGGCGACTGGGTCGGTGCGGCCTCAGCGACCCTCATCGGGGTGGGGCGCAGTGCGAAGGCCACGGCCGCGGAGATCGTCGCTTCTCTCCACACGTGACGTCTCGGCGCGACGTACGCGCCGATTGGGCGTGACGCACGTGACGTCTCGGCGCGACGTACGCGACGTCTCGGCGCGACGCACGCGCCGTCTCGGCAGGGACGGGAGGCAGGGACTCAGCCGAAGCGGCCGGAGATGTAGGCCTCGGTGGAGTCCATGTCGGGGTTGGAGAAGATCTTCTTGCGTCGGGTTCATCTCGACCAGCTGACCGGGCTTGCCGGCCCCGGCGAGGTTGAAGAACCCGGTCTCCTCCGAGACGCGCGCCGCCTGCTGCATGTTGTGGGTCACGATGACGATCGTGTAGTCGGTCTTCAGCTCGTGGATCAGGTCCTCGATCGCTGAGGTCGAGATCGGGTCGAGCGCCGAGCACGGCTCGTCCATGAGCAGCACCTGCGGCTCCACCGCGATCGCGCGGGCGATGCACAGCCGCTGCTGCTGACCGCCGGACAGCCCCATCCCGGGCTTGTTCAGCCGGTCCTTCACCTCGGTCCACAGGTTCGCCCCGCGCAGCGACTTCTCGACGATGCCGTCGGCGGTCGACTTCGACATCTTCTTCGCGTTCAGCTTCGAGCCCGCGAGCACGTTGTCGTAGATCGACATGGTGGGGAAGGGGTTCGGTCGCTGGAAGACCATGCCGATCTGGCGGCGTACGGCGACCGGGTCGACGTCGGGGTCGTAGAGGTTCTGTCCGTCGATGACGATCTTGCCCTCGACGCGGGCGCCGGGGATCACCTCGTGCATGCGGTTGAGCGAGCGCAGGAACGTTGACTTGCCACAGCCGGACGGCCCGATGAGTGCCGTGACCGAGCGCGCCTCGATGGTCATCGAGACGCCCTGCACGGCGAGGAAGTCGCCGTAGTAGATGTCGAGGTCGGAGACGGTGATGCTCTTGGCCATGGTGTGCGGATTCCTTCTGGTCGCTGGGTGGACGACGGCTCAGCGGCCGGTCTTGGGGGAGAAGTACGAGCCGATGACGCGGGCGACGAGGTTCAGGATCATGACGATCGAGATGAGGACCAGCGCCGCGCCCCAGGCCCGCTCCTGCCCGAACTCGGGCGGGACGCCCGGCTGCATGTAGGAGTAGTAGATGAAGACCGGGAGCGTCGCCATCCGGTCGGCGAAGACGTTCATGTTCAGCGAGTCGGTGTCACCGGCGATGATCAGCAGCGGTGCGGTCTCGCCGGCGACGCGGGCCACGGCCAGCATCACGCCGGTCACGATGCCGGCCATCGAGGTGGGCAGCACGACCTTGGTGATGGTGCGCCACTTCGGCACCCCCAGGGCGTACGACGCCTCGCGCAGCTCGTCGGGCACGAGCTTCAGCATCTCCTCCGACGACCGGACGACGATCGGGATCATGAGGATCGCCAGGGCGACGGAGCCGCCGATGCCCATGCGGACCCCGGGCCCGAAGATGATGACGAACAGTGCGTAGGCGAAGAGGCCGGCCACGATCGACGGGATGCCGGTCATGACGTCGACGAGGAAGGTCAGCCAGCGCCCGAGCCGGTTGCCCTTGCCGTACTCGACGAGGTAGATCGCCGCCAGGATGCCGATCGGAACCGAGATGAGAGCGGCGAACAGGGTGATCAGCAGGGTGCCCATGATGGCGTGGTAGATGCCGCCACCCTCACCCACGACGTTGCGCATCGAGAAGGTGAAGAACTCGGCGCTCAGCACGGGGAGGCCGTTGGACACCACGGCGTACACCAGGGTCACCAGCGGCACGAGCGCGATCGCGAAGGCGCTCCACACCAGGGTGGTGGCCAGCTTGTTCTTGGCGGCGCGGGGGCCCTCGACGACCAGCGCCCAGACGGGCCACGCGACGCCGAAGACCAGGGCGCCGACGACGACGGTCGCGACCGGGCCGAACCCCAGGGCCAGCGCGCCGAGCAGGGCGAGCGCCGCTGCGGGGCCGGCGACGATGAAGTGCGCGTAGCGCGGCAGCGTCGCGTGCGTGAGCGGCTGGGCGTCGCGGCCGGAACCCGGCGGGGTCTGGGTCCGGTCGGCGGTCGGTGTCGTCATGTCAGCGCCCCTCGACGTTGCTGCGGGCCACGATCGCACGGGCCAGGAAGTTGACGGCGAAGGTGATGACGAAGAGCACCAGGCCGCTGAAGATGAGCACGTTGATCTTGGTGCCGGAGGCCTCGCCGAACTGCAGGGCGATGTTGGCCGCGATCGTCGAGGGGTTCGTCGTCGAGATCAGGTTCACGGTGATGATGCCGGTGGCCGAGAGCACCATGGCGACGGCCATCGTCTCGCCGAGCGCCCGGCCGAGGCCCAGCATGGTCGCGGAGATCATGCCCGAGCGGCTGTAGGGGAAGACCGTCATCCGGATCATCTCCCAGCGGGTGGCACCCAGGGCGAGGGCGGCCTCCTGGTGCAGCGTCGGCGTCTGGGAGAAGATCTCGCGGGTGATCGCCGTGATGATCGGCAGCGCCATCACCGCCAGCACGATCGACGCGGTCAGGATCGTGCGTCCCGAGGTGGCCGGCCCCTCGAAGAAGGGCAGGAAGCCGAGGTTGTCCTCGAGCCAGGAGTAGAAGGGCACGATCCGCGGGCCGAGGAACGCGATGCCCCAGAGGCCGTAGACGACGCTCGGCACCGCGGCGAGCAGGTCGATGAGGTAGCCGATCGGCTTGGCCAGCCGACGCGGCGCGAAGTGCGAGATCACCAGCGCGACCCCGAAGGCGAGAGGGGTGGCGATCAGCATGGCGAGCACGGCGGCGAGCAGCGTGCCGTAGAGCAGCGGCCACACGTACACCAGGATGTTGCTCTTGCCGCCCATGGACGCCTCAGGGGCGGTGACGGCGGGCGCGCCCTCCAGGGTGAGGAAGACGGCGACGCCGGCCAGGGCGACGAGGATGACGATGCCGGCGGCCTTCGCGATGGCTGCGAAAACCCGGTCGCCGCGCTGGGACACCGGGTCGGGTGCCAGATCCTGCGGGGCCTGACTGGTGGTCACGCTCGTCCTCCGGGGTGTGCGCGGTGCGTGGGAGTCGTTCTCATGATGGCGGTCGGACCCGTCCTTGTCCTGCTGGAGGTCACCGACGCCGGGCGGCCCTGTCCGGACACCGCTCGTGCCGGCCACCTCGCGGTGACCGGCACGAGCTCGCGCGGAGCGAGGACCACGAGGGTCAGCCGACCTGGATGCCCTCGATGATGCTCGCGGCCTCGTCGGCGACCGACGACGGCAGCGGGGCGGAGCCGGCGTTCTCGGCGGACTCGGCCTGGCCCTCCTCGCTGACGACGTAGGACATGTAGCCCTTCACCAGGTCGCCCTCGGCGGCGTCGGCGTACGACGGGCACGCCATGAGGTACGACGTGAGCACGATCGGGTAGGTGCCGGCCTCCTCGGTCTCGTAGTCGAGGTCGAAGATGAGCTGGGTGTCCGAGGCGCTCTCGGCCGGGGGCGAGACCTCGAAGATCTTGGCCGCGGCCTCGGGCTCCGGACCGACGAACTCGTCGCCGACGCCGATGAGGGCGGTGCCCAGGTCGCCGGCCTGGCTGGCGTCGGCGTACCCGATGGAGTTGGTGCCCTGGCTGACGGCCTCGACCACGCCGGAGGTGCCGCTGGCACCCTCGCCGCTGTCGATCGGCCACTCCTCGACCTCGTCGTAGGTCCACGCGTCGGGGGCGACGGTGGCGAGGTAGTTGGTGAAGTTGCCGGTGGTGCCCGACTCGTCGGAGCGGTGGACCGGGTTGATGGTCTCGGCGGGCAGCTCGGCGTCGGGGTTGTCGGAGGCGATGGCCTCGTCGTCCCACTCGGTGATCTCACCGGCGAAGATGCCGGCCAGGGTCTCGGGGGAGAGCTGCAGGTCCTCGACGCCCTCGAGGTTGTAGATGACCGCGATCGGGGAGACGTAGTTCGGCACCTCGATGGGGGCCTCGCCCTCGCAGCGCTCGGTGGCCTTGCTGAGCTCCTTCTCCTCGTCGGTGAGGTAGGAGTCCGAGCCGGCCATCGGGAAGCCGCCGGAGATGAACTGCTCGCGGCCACCGCCCGAGCCGATCGGGTCGTAGTTGACGGTGGTCTCGGGGTTCGCGCTCTGGAAGGCGGCGCGCCAGGCGTTCTGCGCGGCCTCCTGCGACGAGGCGCCGCCGATGCTGAGGGTGCCGGAGAGGCTCTCGCCGCTCTCGCTGGTGGCGCCGTCGCTGCCGCTGGCGGGCTCCTCGTTGGCCGCGCCGCACGCGGTGAGGCCCAGGCCCAGGGCCAGCGACGCGAGCGTGGGGACCGCAACGCGCCGGAAGGAAGTGCGATTCACTTCGTGTCTCCTGTGTTCGGGTGTCTGTCACTACTTGACTCTCGTGAAGGTAGGGACGCGACGTGAATCGACCCTGCGACGCAGGTGAACGCGGGGTGAACGGGGATCGCCAACTCGGTGGTGATCGGGCGACCGTGGGACGGACGTCACGTGAACGCGGGTCCGAGGTCCCGCACGACCCCTCTCAGGGGCGGTAGCGCTGGAGCCGCTCGACGGCGATCACGCGCCCGTGCCGGTGGTGCACCACGACGGCCGCGGCCGGCTCCAGCGGGGGCTCGTCGATGCCGATCGCGTCGAACACGGCGGGCAGCACGGGCCGGTGCGAGCACAGCACGGTGGCGGTCTCCAGCCCGAGCAGCCACTCGACCTCGTCGCTGACCCGGCCGGGGTGGGCGCCGGCCTCGCTGAGGCGGTCGGTCACCTCGATCTCCCGGTCGTACGCCGAGCCGTAGGGGGCCAGCGTGGTCCAGCACCGTCGGGCGCTGGAGGACACCAGCCGCTTCACGCCGTACGCCGCGAGCTCGGGGATGAGCGCCTGGGCCTGCTGCTTGCCGAGGGCGGTGAGGGGCCGCTCGGTCTCGTCGCCGGACCACTGCTTGCGGGAGGTGGCCTGGGCGTGGCGGAGCACCACGAGGGGGTGGCTGCGGCGTTGGAAGTCGAGCGCCTCGGCGAGGACGTCGCGGTCGCGGTCGTAGGTCAGCCACTCGGCTGCGAAGTCGAGGTCGAACCAGTCGACCTCGTCGATCTCCTCGTTGGTGACGTACTCGCTGGGCTTGTAGCTGCCGCGAACACGCGCGGTCCAGTAGTGGACGAGCTTGCTCCGCGGCGTGCCGTCGCCCATGGCGTAGGTCTGGTCGGTGAGCACGGGACCGAGCCGGATCCGGGCGCCGGTCTCCTCCAGCACCTCGCGCACCGCGGCCGTCCGGGCGCTCTCGCCGGGGTCGAGCTTGCCCTTCGGGAAGGCCCAGTCGTCGTACTTCGGACGGTGCACCAGGAGCACCTGGCCGACTCCCTTGCGCCGTCGCATCACCACGGCGCCGGCCGCGACGACCGGGTCCTGCTCGATCATGGGCGCTAGTCTCACACCACCCGGGGCACCCTGTCGCGGTTGGTCACGCGCTGTTCACCTGCGCGCGGACCTCGGCCCGGAACGGGCAGGCTCGGGAGGTGACGCGGTGCGGCTGGGCTCACGCTCACAGCTCGTCGTGCTGGCCGTGCTCGTGGTCGCCTCGGTCGTGGTGCTGGGCCTGCTGCTGGTGCGTCCGCTGCTGGCCTCGGAGCCGGTGGAGCAGGCCGCCGAGGCGCTGCCCGGCACGGTGGTGCGCGTGTCCTACACCGACTGGGCCCGGGTGCAGCAGGCCGCCGACGGCGACTCGGTGGGCACCGGGTCGTCCGCGGACGACGTCGAGGCCTTCCTCGCCCGTGCCTTCAGCGACGACCTGCTCGGCAGCACGGCCCTCGGGTCGTCCTTCCCCGGGCTGGCGGAGAACTTCGGGGTGACCCCGCTGGACGCCGAGTGGGAGGTCTACGGCCAGGCCCCCGAGGGGTCGGTGGCGGTCCTGCGCTTCTCCGACGATGTCGACCTGGACGAGGTGGAGGGCCGCTTCGACGGGCTGGGCTACGAGGCACCCGGAGTCCGGCGCCGGCGAGGGCGGCACGTGGATCGGGGAGGTCGACCAGGTCGCGGGGCTCCCGGGCCCGCTCACCCAGGTGCAGGAGAACCTCGCCGTGCTGCCCGACGAGCACCTGATGCTCATGGGCGACGACCCGGAGTTCGTGGACCGGGCCGTCGACGTCGTACGTGGCGACGCGGAGGGTCTCGACGAGGTGCCCGGGCTGGGGTCCCTGCTCGGCGAGCTCGAGGACCCTGCCGTGGCGACCGTGTGGGTGGGCGACTACGCGTGCGAGGAGCTCGCGATGTCGCAGGCCGACCCCTCCGACGTCGCCGAGGGCGAGCGGCTGGTCGACGAGGCCGGTGGCGTCAACCCGCTGACCGGGCTGGCCTTCGCCGAGACCGCCGACGCGGAGCTGCGCTTCGTCTTCGCCTTCGACTCCGCCGAGGACGCCTCCGAGGACCTCCAGCCGCGCACCGACCTCGCCTCGGGGCCGGCCGCCGGGCAGGGCGGCAGCTTCGCCGACCGCTTCGAGATCACGTCCTCGACCGCCGACGGCCCGCTGGTGACCATGACCGCGAAGCCGGTGGACGGCCAGGTGCTCGCCGACGTGGGCCAGGGCCCGGTCCTCTTCGCCACCTGCTGAGACGGCGGCCCGGGGTCCCTCCCGGCGCGGGCAGATGCGTGGGAAAAGCACCTCGTGCGACCCGGCAGGGGTGCTTTTCCCACGCATCTGGGCTCAGCGGCCCGGCGGTGGGCGCCACCCCGGCGGCGGACGGAGCGTCCATGCCCGGGCGTGGGGCGCCAGGAAGGCACACCGCGCTCGTACGTCGAGCATCCGCCGGCCGAGGCCCACGGGCCGGGCCAGGTCGAGGGAGGTGACGCGGAGGACCTCGATCCCATGGGCTCGCAGCTGCTCCTCGCGGAGGTTGTCGCTGCGCTGGCGTGCCACCGACCGGTGTCCGGCGCCGTCGTACTCCAGGGCCAGACCCGCCACGGGGTCCAGCAGGTCGGGGTAGGCCCAGGCACCGGCCGGCGAGCGAGAACACCGGCACGTTCACCAGCAGGTCGGTGAGGTCGAGGTCGTGGCCCACCAGTCGCAGTCGCGACTCCGGGGGTGAGCGGACGTCGTCGCGGGACAGCCCCCACGCGTGGCGGGCCTGGGCGATGCCGAGCCAGCCGGCCCTGGCCGCCAGGGCGTGTGACATCTCGC
This sequence comes from uncultured Actinomycetota bacterium, assembly GCA_963721555.1. GTDB lineage: Bacteria > Actinomycetota > Actinomycetes > Propionibacteriales > Nocardioidaceae > Marmoricola_A. The sequence goes on from CAVRJU010000013.1 coordinate 146,954, forward strand.
GGCAGGTCACGATCTGTGCCGCTCGCGCCGCATCGGCGCAGACGACGGCGTGCGCCAGGTCCGGGGCGAGGCGCATCTCGTCCACCAGGGCGGGCACGGCGGCGTGGACCGGCACCCCGCCGACCGTCGAGCAGGGACCGACCCGGAGCTGGTGCTGGCGAGTGCCGGCGCCCGGAGGGCGGGGAGCCGCGTGCCAGCCCTGGGCCAGCATCACCGGCCAGAGTCCGGCGCCGTCGTGGGCCCGCCCGTCGAGGAAGTTCGCTCCCCACATCCGCAGCGCGCCCCAGCCGGTGACGACGCCGCCGAGAGCCAGCTGGGGGACGGCCTCGGCCACGCGCTGCTCGGGCAGGGTGGGGTCCACCCACGACGGGACGTACCAGCCGTGGGACGTCCGGCGCCACCGTCCCCCACGTGCGGCGCTGCGGGTCGGGCCACACCGACCGGAGGGGTCCAGACGCACCGGGAGCACCACCGGGTCCGGGAGCCGCCAGGCGGGCAGCTCCTCGTCGTCCATGACGAGCACCCTCGTCGAGGATCACCCCGACCGGGCAGCCGTGCGGCGTACCTGGGGACAACGCAGCGGTTGCGCCACTGCGCACGGAAAGCGCGCCGGAGCTCAGGTCCGGGTGTGCTCCCCTGCTGGCCAGATGCGTGGGAAAAGCACCTGTCGACTGGGGATCGAGGGTGCTTTTCCCACGCATCTGCGGGGGCCGGGCCGGCAGGGCCCGAGGGTCAGCGGCCGCGGCGGGACTGCTTGATCAGCCACTCCTGGAGGTCGAGGCAGGGGGTGCCGTCCTCGGCGACGCCGCGACGCGTCCAGGTGCCGTCGGAGCCGAGCTCCCAGGCAGCGGTGCCCGGGTCGAAGGCGACGTCGAGCAGGCGACCGATCTCCTCGCGCGACTCCTGACCCGGTACGGCGACCAGCACCTCCACGCGGCGGTCGAGGTTGCGGTGCATGAGGTCCGCCGACCCGAGCCACGCCTCGGGCTCGCCGCCGTTCTCGAACCAGAAGACCCGGCTGTGCTCGAGGAAACGACCGAGGACGGAGCGCACCTCGATGGTCTCGCTCAGGTTGCGCACCCCCGGCTTCAGCGCGCAGATGCCGCGCGTCAGCAGCTGCACCGGCACCCCGGCCCGCGAGGCGGCGTACAACGCGTCGATGACGGCCTCGTCGACCACCGAGTTGGCCTTGAAGCGGATGCGCGCCGGGCGCCCCTCGCGGTGGTGCTCGACCTCGCGCTCGATGCGCTCGACGAGGCCCTTGCGCACGGAGTGCGGCGCGACCATGAGCTGGGAGTACGACGGCTGGCGGGCGTAGCCGGACAGGTTGTTGAACAGGTGAGCGACGTCCTCGGTGATGCCCTCGTGGACCGTCATGAGGCCGAGGTCCTCGTAGCTGCGCGCGGTCTTGGGGTTGTAGTTGCCCGTGCCGATGTGGACGTAGCGACGCAGGCCCTCGGGCTCGTCGCGGACGACCAGCGCGAGCTTGCAGTGCGTCTTGAGCCCGACCAGGCCGTAGACGACGTGGCAGCCGGCCTGCTCGAGCTTGCGCGCCCACTTGATGTTGGCGCCCTCGTCGAAGCGGGCCTTGATCTCCACGATCACCAGCACCTGCTTGCCGGCCTCGGCCGCGTCGATGAGCGCCTCGATGATGGGGGAGTCGCCCGACGTGCGGTAGAGCGTCTGCTTGATCGCGAGCACCGCGGGGTCGGCGGCGGCCTGCTCGATGAAGCGCTGCACCGAGGTCGAGAACGAGTCGTAGGGGTGGTGCAGCAGCACGTCGCTGTTGCGCATCTGGGCGAAGACGTCGACCGGTGAGGCGGTCTCGACCTCCTTGAGGCGCGTGTGGGTGCCGGGCAGGAACGCGGGGAACTTGAGCTCGGCGCGGTCGATGTCGGCGATGTCGTGCAGCCCGCGCAGGTCCAGCGGACCGGGGACGCGGACCACCTCGGCGGGGTTCATCCCGAGCTCGTGGACGAGCAGGTCGAGGACGTGGTCGTCCATCGTCTCCTCGACCTCGAGGCGCACCGGCGGACCGAAGCGGCGACGCAGCAGCCCCTTCTCCAGCGCGGCCAGCAGGTTCTCCGCGTCGTCCTCCTCGACCTCGAGGTCCTCGTTGCGGGTGACGCGGAAGGAGTGGACCGCGACCACGCTCATGCCGGGGAACAGCGGCTTGAGGTGCTCGGCGATGACGTCCTCGAGCGGCACGAAGCGCTGCTCGTCGACGGCGAGGAAGCGGTCCAGGATCGGGGGCACCTTGACGCGGGCGAAGTGCTCCTTGTGCGTCTTCGGGTTGCGCACCAGCACGGCGAGGTTCAGCGACAGCCCGGAGATGTAGGGGAAGGGGTGCGCCGGGTCGACGGCCAGCGGGGTGAGGACCGGGAAGATGCGCTCCTTGAACAGCTTCTTCATCTTGCGCTGCTCGTCGCGGTCGAGCTCGGGCCACCGCAGGATCTCGATGTCGTGCTCGGCCAGCGCCGGGACGACGGCGTCGCGGAAGCAGGCGGCGTGGCGCTGCATGAGCTCGGTGGTGGTGGCCCAGATCAGCTCGAGGACCTCGCGCGGCTGCAGGCCGCTCGCGGAGGGTACGGCGACGCCGGCGACGATCCGGCGCTTGAGGCCGGCGACGCGGACCATGAAGAACTCGTCGAGGTTGGAGGCGAAGATCGCGGCGAAGCGGGCCCGCTCGAGCAGGGGGACCGACTCGTCCTCGGCCAGCTCGAGCACCCGCTGGTTGAAGCGCAGCCACGACAGCTCGCGGTCCAGGAACCGGTCCTCGGGCAGCTCGTCGGAGGTGACGTCGTACACCGGCTCGACGTCGTAGCTGTCCGGGACCCGGGCCGGGGCGTCCTCGGCCATGGCGGCGAGCGAGGAGTCGCTGTGGTCCTCGAAGGGCTGGGTGAGCCGGGCCCGGCCGGTGGCGCGGGTGCTGGTCGAGGTCATGTGGTCATGATCCCATCCGCAGGTGAATGCCGGGTGAAGTCGTCTGCCGGGCACTACCGTCTCGGTCCATGGCTCCTCAACCGTCGCTCGTCGACCGCGTCCAGTCCGCCGTGTTCACCCGGGCGATGGCGCTCCCCCCGGCGCGCCAGGCGCGGCTGGCCGGTCGCCCGATCGTGGTCGAGGGCAACACGCTGAGCACGCAGACCCAGTGGATGCTGCGGCTGATGAGGATCGCGCGGGAGAAGCCGGTCGAGGAGCTGCCGATGGCGGCCGGTCGCCGGGCGCTGGTGCGGCAGACGGTGATGATCGGTGGTGACCAGCCGATCGGGTCGGTGGAGCCGCTTGACGGTGGCCGGTGCTGCGGGGCCCCTGGACGCGCGGCTCTACGTGCCGCAGGCGCTGCTCGGGTCCTCGACGCCGGGTCCGTTGACGGTGTTCTTCCACGGGGGCGGGATGATCTACGGCGACCTCGACAGCCACGACGCGATGTGTCGTTTCGTCGCCGAGCAGGCCGGGACGCGGGTCGTCGCGGTCGACTACCGCCTCGGCCCCGAGCACCCGTTCCCGGCCGGCGTGGACGACGCGTGGGCGGCGTACTGCGACGTGCAGGACCGGGCGGGGTCCCTGGGGGGCGACCCGCAGCGGATGGCGGTGGCCGGCGACTCGGCCGGTGGCTACCTCAGCGCGGCGACCGCGATCGAGGCGGCGCGGGCCGGTCGGCCGCTGGCCTTCCAGCTGCTGATCTACCCGATGACGGACGCGTCGGCGTCGTACCCGAGCCGGCGGACGTTCGGGTCCGGCTTCTACCTCACGACGGCGTTCATGGACCTGGCGACGACGTCGTACGCCGCGGACCCGAGCGACCCGCGGGCGTCGGTGCTCGTCGCCTCGCTGCCCGAGGGGCTGGCGCCGGCGTTCGTGGCCACCGCCGGGTTCGACCCGCTGCGCGACGAGGGGGAGGCGTACGTCGAGAAGCTGCGGGAGGCGGGCGTGGCCGTCGAGGCCGAGCGGTACCCGGGCGAGATCCACGGCTTCGCCAACCTCCTCGGCGTCGAGGGCCCCGCACGCCGGGCCATGCTCCACACCGTCGGACACCTCCGCCGCGCCCTCCACCCCGCCTGACCCCGCGAGGCGGCGCGTGCGTTCGCGCGAGGCGGCGCTTGCGTTCGCGCGAGGCGGCGCTTGCGTTCGCGCGAGACGGCGCTTGCGTTCGCGCGAAGCGGCGCGTGCGTTCGCGCGAGACGGCGCGTGCGTTCGCGCGAGAGGTCAGCGCGCCGGTGCGTACATGACGTCGGTGTCCTCGGCCGCGTGCGTGAACCCGCGCCGCGTGTAGAGCGCGACGGCCGCGTCGTTGTCGGCCTCGACGTACAGCAGCACCTCGGGCACGCCGCGCCCGTGCAGGTGAGCGAGCCCTGCATCGAGGACGACCCGGCCGAGGCCGCTGCCCTGCTCGTCGGGGGAGACGCCGACGACGTACACCTCGCCGCGGCCCTCGTCGGCGCCGCTGTCGTGGATCTTGGTCCAGTGGAACGCCACGATCTCCCCGTCGCGCTCGGCCACGACCAGGCCGGCGGGGTCGAACCACGACTCCGCCATCCGCTCCTCGAGCCCGGGGCGACGCAGCTGGCCCTGCTCGGGGTGGTCGGCGAACGCAGCCGCGTTCACGGCGAGCAGCCCGTCCTCGTCCTGCCCGGGCACGAAGGCTCGTACGACGACGCCGGCGGGGGCTTCGCGCACCTCGTCGAGACGGTCGGCCGGGCGGCGCATCACCCAGAGCTCACGGACGGCGGCGAACCCGAGCTGCTTCGCGACGGCCGCCGCCGCGGGGTGGTTGCCGTGGGACCAGGCGGTGAGCGGGATCCCTTCGGTGACGTCGACGGCCGCCTCGGCCAGCTCGCGTCCGAGGCCCCGGCCGCGCGCGTCCGGGTGGACGGCCAGGTCGAGCTCGGGGCGCCCGGCGCCGTGGAGACCGTGCACGTAGGCGAAACCGTCACCGTGGTCGGCGAGCAGCAGCAGGCCACCCTCGAGCCCGCGCCGGCGCAGCGTCAGCACGGCGGCCTCGTTCAGCGGCGAACGACGGTCGGCCTCCAGGGCGCCGGCCACGACACGACGTACGGCATGGGCGGCGGAGCCGCCGTCCCAGCTGAAGGTCTCGGGCTCGACGCGGCGTACGGACATGGGAGGCAGGGTACGCCGCACCCCTCTCGTCGTGACGCACGTGACGGCTCGGTGCGACGGACGCGCCGACTCGACGCGACGGACGCGCCGACTCGACGTGCGACGGACGCGCCGACTCGCGCGGAGGGACCGGCTCAGGCGGAGGTGGCGGGCTGGCCGGCGTCCTTGCTCTCCTTGGGAGGCAGCACGAAGCGGTAGCCGACGTTGCGGACCGTGCCGATGAGCTGCTCGTGCTCGGTGCCGAGCTTGGCGCGCAGCCGCCGCACGTGGACGTCGACGGTGCGGGTGCCGCCGTAGTAGTCGTAGCCCCAGACCTCCTGGAGGAGCTGCTCGCGGCTGAAGACGCGCCCGGGGTGCTGGGCGAGGTACTTCAGCAGCTCGAACTCCTTGAAGGTCAGGTCCAGCGACCGGCCCCCGAGCTTGGCGGTGTAGGTGATCTCGTCGACGGTGATCTCGCCGGACCGGATCACGTGGCTCTCGGGGTCGTCGCCGCGCTTCTGGGTGAGGCGCGCCTGGGCGAGCCGGATGCGCGCCTCGACCTCGGCCGGGCCGGCGATGTTCAGCACGACGTCGTCGAAGCTCCAGTCGACCGAGACGACGCCGAGCCCGCCCTCGGTGACGATCAGCAGGACCGGCGAGGCGGTGCCGACGGTGCGCAGCAGGCGCGTCAGGTCGCGTGCCTGGGCGAGGTCCTGACGCCCGTCGACGAGGATCACGTCGGAGGCTGGGGCCTCGAGGAGCGCGCTGCCCTCGGCGGGCAGGACGCGGACCTGGTGGGAGAGCAGCGACAGTGCGGGAAGCACCTCGACGGAGGGCTGGAGGGCGCTCGTCAGCATCAGGAGGGTGCTCATCACACCTCCTCGTCACGTCGGTTCGTGCGGGAACCCGCGGGCCAGAAGGCGCCGGTGGGCCGGTCGACGGCACACCCTTGAGCCGCTTCCTCGATGAGGCAGGATACCGAACATGTCCGACGACGCGGCGAAGGTGACCATCCGGCTGTGGGCCGGCGCCCGCGCCGCGGCCGGCGTGGACGTGCTCGAGGTCGAGGTGGCGGGCCCGGTCTCGGTGAGCGAGCTCGCCGCCCAGGTCGTACGACGAGCCCCTGGCGGTCAGGCGGACCCGGACCGGCTGGCGCGGGTCCTGGAGGTCTGCTCCGTCCTGCTGGGCGACCGACCGCTGGGTGCCGCCGACCGTGGTCTGGCCACCGTCCAGCCGTCGACGACCGTGGAGTTCCTCCCACCCTTCGCGGGCGGCTGACCTCGGCCGTAACCCGCCCCCCGAATACTCGTTGCTCTGAGTAGAAGAGAAAGAAAGAGCGCGTCGTACTTCGCGGGGGTGAGGGCCGTTGTCGGCCCTGCCGGGGGACTCTCGGGGGATGAGATGAAGCCGGCAATGGCGTCGCGACGTGCAAGGTGGCTGCGGCCACCGTGGTGACGAGCGGGGGGCTCGAGCGTCACCGGGGGAAATGAAGGCCCTCGTCTCCATCGGAGACGGGGGCTTTCGCCGTTCTCGGTCGCCGTTCTTGGTCGCCGGGCCCCTAAAACGGGCCCCTTCGTCGGGGCCCTTCGACGTTGCCCGTGCGACGGGCGACGGCGCGTGTGACGACAGAGGCGGAGGTCAGGAGCCGTTCCCCCATTGTGGGGAGCGACAGCTGGCCGTTCGGCCAGGGGTGGCCGTAACGACGTCTGACTAGGTTCGTTGGCTGTGTGGGGTGGCGGTCCGGGCGGGGGCCTGGGACCGCTTGCCTGCGGGTCGCTCTGCGACGCCGCCGGGCCGGGTGGACTTCCTCCCAAGATCCACTCGGCCCGCACTCCTCACGTGTCTCGGGAGATTCCGGCAAAAGCCGTGAATCGACGCGTAACCTCCCGTCGACCGTCGCGTTGATCAGGTGTCGTCGCGGCCGGGGGGCCTGACGACGACAGCGGAGAGCCCCTCCCAGCTCACCGCCACGGCCGGCCCGTCGATCTCCTCCCAGGTCGACGGGCCGCCATACTTTTCCCGCACGTCGTCGGCGTCCGCGGGCTGTCGTGACCAGACGGGTCGTCCTGGCGGACGAGCGGCCCCTCACTCGTTCGTGGCTACCGGCCCCCTGGGAGGATGGGGACATGGGAGTCGGCGCTTGGGTGGTCGTCGTGGCGCTGGTCGCCGCGACCCTCTTCGGCGCGTACCGGGCCCTCACCGACGGCCGGTTCCGCGGCACCCACCGCGTGCGCGACGCCGCGCCGCCGCGCACCGCACGCACGGAGCAGCCCACCGCGGGCACCGAGCACCTCGCCGCAGGCACCGAGCAGCCCACCGATGGCACCGTGCGACCGAGCGCACCGCCCGCGCCGTCCGAACCGTCGGCAGCGTCCGGCCCGCCCGCGGCCGGCCCCGGGGCCGACGCCCCCGACCGTCTCACCGCGAGCGACCTGGGCACCGAGCTCGGCGAGCGCGCGACGCTGCTGCAGTTCTCCTCCGCCTTCTGCGCGCCGTGCCGCGCCACCCGGCACGTGCTGGCCGACGTCGCCGCCACCGTCCCGGGCGTGACCCACGTCGAGGTCGACGCCGAGTCCCACCTCGCGCTGGTGCGCAGGGTGGGCGTCCAGCGCACACCGACGACGCTCATCCTCGACGCGGACGGTGCTGAGGTCTCCCGGGCAGCAGGCGCGCTGCGCAAGCCGCAGGTGCTCCACGCGGTGGCCGCCGCGGTGCAGCCGTGACCAGCGAGTCACGAGCTCGCCCCCTCGAACCCCCGCGGGGGCGGGTCGCCGCGTCACTCCGGCGGCCGCGCTCGCTGCAGGCAGCTCACCTGTTCCGGGCCGCTCAGGCCGCCGGATTGACCCGTTCCTACGACGTCGCGGGCCGGGCCAGCTCGGCGTCGACCATGATCCGGGCGAGGTCGCGCGCGTGCGTCTGGGCCTTCCAGCCGAGGACGCGGTGCGCCTTCGAGGCGTCGCCGACGAGGGAGTGGACCTCGGCGGGTCGCTCGTAGCGGGCGTCGTACGGACACGTGGTCGCTCCAGTCGAGCCCGACGTGGCTGAAGGCCGCCTCGGTGAACTCCCGCACGGTCGTGCCGGTGCCGGTCGCCAGCACGAAGTCGGTCGGCTCGTCCTGCTGGAGCATCAGCCACATGCCCTCGACGTACTCCGGGGCGTAGCCCCAGTCGCGTACGGCGTCGAGGTTGCCGAGCACCAGCTTGTCCTGCTCGCCGCGCGAGATGGCCGCGACCGCCTTGCTGATCTTGCGGGTCACGAAGTTCTCGCCGCGGCGCGGCGACTCGTGGTTGAACAGGATCCCGGAGACGGCGTAGAGGCCGAAGGCCTCGCGGTAGTTGACGGTGCACCAGTGCGCGAACAGCTTCGAGGTGCCGTACGGCGAGCGCGGGTGGAAGGGGGCGTCCTCGCTCTGGGGCGGCGGGGTGAGCCCGAACATCTCCGAGGTGGACGCCTGGTAGTAGCGGCAGTCGAGCCTGGCCGCGCGAATCGCCTCGAGCAGGCGCACCGTGCCGCCGCCGTTGGTGGAGGCGGTGTACTCCGGCATGTCGAAGGACACCTGCACGTGGCTCATCGCGGCGAGGTTGTAGACCTCGTCGGGGGCGACCTCCTGGACCAGCCGGCTGATCACCGAGCCGTCGTTGAGGTCGCCGTAGTGCAGGTGCAACGGGAGGTCGCCGACCGAGGGGGCGTCGTACACCGCGTCGGTGCGACCGGTCTCCACAACGGGCTGCAGCCGGCCGAGGTTGACCGAGGAGGAACGCCGGACGAGCCCGTGGACCGCGTACCCCTTGGCCAGCAGGAGCTCGGCGAGGTAGGACCCGTCCTGTCCGGTGATCCCGGTGATCAGTGCTGTCTTCATCGCCGGACACCCTAGGCGAACGACCTCGCTGTCCACATGTCGGAAAGCCCATCCATCCAGTGAGACGCGGGTTTCCGGCCCGTTGCACGGCCCCCTACTCTCGAAGGGTGTTCTCGACCATGTTGACGCGGCGCCGGGCAGTGGACCACTGCCGCATGCGCTCGTCGCTGTGTCCTGTCTCCTGATCCGGCCCAGCTTCCCCGCGCAGCTCTGCGCCCCGCCCAGGAGATCCTCCCCATGCCTCGCACCCCGTCCGCTGTCTGTCGCGTCGCCCGCAAGCCAACGCGACGTCGTCCACCGCGTCGCCCGCGCGCGTCGACCCGCGCGGCCAGCGCTTCTCCGCCGCCCTGACGTCGCTGCTCCTCGTGGCGGCGCTGCTGCTCGCCCCCAGCGCCGCCACCGTCGGACTGCTCGCCTTCCAGCTGGTGGCCTTCGCCTCCGGCGTGCTGCTGGGACCGGCCCGGACGCCGTACGCCCTGGTGTTCCGCACGCTCGTCCGGCCGCGCATCGGCCCGCCGAGCGAGACCGAGGACGCGCGTCCGCCGCGCTTCGCCCAGGCCGTCGGGCTGGTCTTCGCCGCCGTCGCCCTCCTCGGGTACGCCGTCGGTGCGCCCGTCCTGGGAGCGGTGGCCGCCGGGACGGCTCTCGCCGCCGCGTTCCTCAACGCCGCCTTCGAGCTCTGTCTCGGCTGCGAGGTGTACCTCCGCCTGACCAAGCTGACCCACCGCCCGGCCTGACCGGGTCGGCCGCACCACCCAGCTCCACCAGATCCACCAAGTCCACCGAGACGACGTCCGACAAGCACAGCCGGGACCAGCCCGGCGAGAAAGAGTGAGGAACCCATGAGCCGCGAATCAGCTCTCGTCACAGCCCAGTGGGTCGAGGAGCACCTCGACGACGACGGCATCGTGCTGGTCGAGGTCGACGAGGACACCTCGGCCTACGACGCCGGCCACATCAACGGTGCGGTCAAGCTCGACTGGACGACCGACCTCCAGGACCAGGTCCGCCGCGACTTCGTCAACAAGGAGCAGTTCGAGGCCCTGCTGAGCGAGAAGGGCATCAGCAACGACGACACCGTGATCTTGTACGGCGGCAACAACAACTGGTTCGCCGCCTACGCGTACTGGTACTTCAAGCTCTACGGCCACGACGACCTCAAGCTGCTCGACGGCGGTCGCAAGAAGTGGGAGCTCGACGGTCGCGAGCTGACCGACAAGCCGGTCGAGCGCGAGCGCACGTCGTACACCGCGAAGGACCAGGACCTCTCGATCCGCGCCTTCCGTGACGAGACCGTCGCCGCCATCGGCACGCAGAACCTGATCGACGTCCGCAGCCCCGACGAGTTCGCCGGTCGCCTGCTCGCCCCGGCGCACCTGCCGCAGGAGCAGGCGCAGCGCGCGGGTCACATCCCGACCGCCGGCAACGTGCCGTGGAGCAAGGCCGCGAACGACGACGGCACCTTCCGCAGCGACGACGAGCTGCGTCAGCTCTACACGGACGCCGGGGTCGACGAGGCCAAGGACACCATCGCCTACTGCCGCATCGGCGAGCGCTCCTCGCACACCTGGTTCGTGCTGCACGAGCTGCTGGGCCTGAAGAACGTCAAGAACTACGACGGCTCGTGGACCGAGTACGGCTCCCTCGTCGGCGTCCCGATCGCGCTCGGCGACGAGCCGGGTGACGCCTGATGTGCGGCGCGACGAAGGGCGGGCTCTCGCTCGACGGCGTGGACGTGAAGAAGGAGGCCGTGGTGCAGGGCGTCGTGCTCAACGACGGTCAGCCCGCGTCGCCGGCGTACGTGCGGCTGCTGGACCGGACCGGTGAGTTCACCGCCGAGGTCCCCACCTCGGCGACCGGCCACTTCCGCTTCTTCGCCGGCGACGGCGAGTGGACGCTGCGCACCCTGGTGCCCAAGCACGACGCGGTCGACAAGAAGATCGTCGCCAAGGTCGGCGAGGTCGTCGAGGTCGAGATCACCGTCTGACCCCGCCGAAGCGGCGCGTACGTACGCTCGAAGCGTCACGTACGTCGCACCGAGACGTCGCGTACGTACGCACGAAGCGGCGCGTACGTCGCGCCGAGACGTCGCGTACGTACGCTCGAAGCGTCACTTGCGTCGCACCGACACGAGCGCCGGAACCCCCGCTGAGACCACTCGAGCGGGGGTTCTGCCGTTAGCGCCGACCTCTCGGTGCGACGTAGGCGACGTCTCGCGTGAACGTACGCGCCGTCTCGGCGCGACGTACGCGACGTCTCGCGTGAACGTAGGCGACGTCTCGCGTGAACGTACGCGCCGTCTCGGCGCGACGTACGCGACGACTCGGCGTGCTGGGCAGGCCGAGTGGGTCAGCGCCAGTTGAGCTCGCCGGCGGCGCCGAGGCGGCTGCCGCGGACCGTCGGGAGGCCGAGGATCTCGGCGGCGGCGTTGGCCACGAAGGCGTTGCGGACGGGCTGGCGCCGGGCGCCGTAACCGACCCGGCGCGTCCCAGGGTCGGCCAGCTGCGGGCTGAGCTCGTAGAGATCGGCGCCCCTCGCCACGCCGGCGCCCCACATCAGGAACGGCACGCGGTAGTTGGCCAGCCGCCCGGCCTGCGCGTGGTTGCGCTCGCCGCGGGGTCCACCGTGGTCGGCGGTGAGCATCACCGTCACGCGATCGCTGAGCCGGGCGTCGGCTCGCACTGCCTCCAGCACCCGCCCGACGAGGGCGTCCGACTGCCGTACGGCGTCCAGGTACGGCGCGCTCAGCCAGCCGAAGGCGTGACCCGCCCGGTCGGGCAGCGAGATGTGCAGGAAGGCGAAGTCGTAGGAGGCCTGCTGCAGGTCACGGACGGCCACGGTCGCCAGGCGGGCGTTGTCGGAGTCGATGAGCACCTTGTCCGTGCCCTCGGGCCACGACCGGTCGAACAGGGAGAGCTTCTCCTTGGCGGTGTAGAGCGCCGAGGTGAGTCCTTGGCGCTTGGCCAGCGAGAAGATCGAGTCGACGCCGTGCTCGGCCGCCTCCTGCACCGTGAAGGGGCTCAGCCGCTCGTCGTTCCACGTGACCGCGTGGCCGTCGCGGGCCTTCTCGATGCGGCGCCCGGTCACCATGCCGGTGTGGTTGGGCAGGGTCTCGGTCTGCTCCACCTCGGCGCGCGCGTTGAGCGTCGAGGCACCCTGCCGCATCATCGAGTGCAGGGTCGGGGTCCCGGTGCGGCCGAGCCGGGTCAGGGCGGTGGGGTTGAGGCCGTCCAGCGAGATCACCACCACCTGGTGATCCGGCAGCCCCGCCCGCTGAGCCGACGTCGTGACGGCGCGAGCCGGTCCGTCCTCGTCGGCGGAGGACGCGGCACCCGTGCACGCCGCGGTGAGGGCGAGACCGAGCACGGTGGCGGCAACGAGGCTGGTGCGGTTGTGGCGCATGGGACTCACCTTAGGAAACTGTCGCCGTTCCGGGGCCGAAAGCGTCGAGGCGCCATCACAGAACCGAGGGAGAAGCACCGGCCGCCCGACCGGGGAGGTGCTTGTCCCTCGGTCCTGGGGCCTGGCCGGTCAGGGGCTGTCCAGGACCAGCGTGACCGGGCCGTCGTTGACCGAGGAGACCGCCATGTCCGCGCCGAAGACACCGCGTGACACCTGCGCCCCGAGGCGCTCGAGCTCGGTGCAGAACGCCTCGTAGAGCGGCTCGCTGACCGGGCCGGGAGCAGCCGCCGCCCACGTCGGTCGCCGCCCCTTGCGCGCGTCGCCGTACAACGTGAACTGGCTGACGACCAGGACGGGTGCGCCCAGGTCGGAGGCGGACCTCTCGTCGCGCAGGATCCGCACGTCCCAGACCTTGCGCGCCAGCCACGCCACCTCGCTCGGGCCGTCCTCGTGGGTGACGCCGAGCAGCACGAGCAGGCCCGGACCGTCGAGGGCGCCGACCACCTCGCCGGCCACGCTCACCGACGCCTCGCTGACGCGTTGCACCACCGCTCTCACCCGGACCACCCCTCCTGCACGCTCACCCTCGGGTACGCCGAAGTCTGGCAACTGCCCCGCCACTATCGTCGACCGGGTGAGCCCGCCCCGACCCGCCCGCCGGCCCTGGGGGATGCACACGACGCTGACGACGCCGAGGGTGCTGGTCGCGCTGGTCGTGCTGGTGGTCGCGGTGCTCGCCGTCGTGCTGGTGGTCCGCGGGGAGGACGACCCCGGCATCGTGCTGTGGGAGGGCGGGTTCGAGCGGGGCGGGGTGCCCGCCGGCGCCAACGGTCCCGACTGCGGCACCGGCGACGACGACGGGAAGCCGGGACTCGACGAGTACACCTCGGTCGAGGAGGAGGGCAACACCTCCTGCGACGTCGAGGTGGCCCTCGTCGAGGAGCCGACCCGCTCGTCCGACTCGCGCCGCGCCCTCCAGGTCACGCTCGGTCCCGGTCAGCAGCGCGCGCAGCTCAGCTCGGAGCACACGTGGTCGCCGGACGACCGCGGCAGCGTGGAGGAGTGGTACGGCTTCTCGCTCTACTACGGCGAGGACTGGCAGCTCGGTGACGGCCTGGCGGGGGAGGTCTCGGCCGAGGACTGGCACAACCCGGTCGCCTTCCGCACCAGCGAGGGCAACGGCTCGCTCAACCTGTCCGGCGACCTGGACCTCGACAACGCCGACGGGCGTGAGTTCGAGACCTTCGACGAGCCCCACCTGGTGCTGCGGCGCAACACCGTGCTCAACGAGGAGGGGTTCTACGACGACGGGCTCGGCCTGGACAAGCTCGACCTCGGGCCGATCGTCGCGGGCCGCTGGATCGACGTCGTGTGCCACGTGCGGTGGTCCACCACCGAGACCGGTGCGCTGCGGGAGTGCTGGCGCGACGGGGAGTATCGCGGCAAGCGCACCTCCCTCAACGCGGCCAACGCCGACCCCCACTCCCTGCGGGTCGGGGCCTACCAGACCACGACCATCGACCACCCCCGGACGACGTACGTCGACAACGTGCGGATCGGCACGTCGTACGACGCCGTGGACCCGTCCAGCTAGCCCGTTCTAGTCCCTTCGTGCTATTTGCCCGAATCGGGACTTATCGGGACCTTGGTCCCCTACGCTGTGGTGTGTCGCCCGATGGGAGAGATCGGGCGGCACTGACGTCTTTGGGAGGAGACGGCAATGACAGCGATGCCTCGGCGCCTGCGTGCCCGCACCCTGGTGGTGGGCCTCATCGGTTCCGCTCTGGTCGCCCCGGTGACCGTGCTCGTGTCCACCGGTGCCGCGACCTCGGCCTCCGCCGACGTCGTGGGCGCGCCCGACGAGACGGTCACCCACCGTCTCCGACCCGTCCGCGACACCTTCGTGACCGCCGCGCGTCCGGCTCGGTCCTTCGGGGGAGCAGCCAGGCTGGTGGCAGGCCCCGCGGCCCACACCCTGCTGGCCTTCCCGACCGCGATCGGAGCGGACGAGGAGGTGGTCGCCGCGGACCTGTGCCTCACCGCCCGCCGCGACGCCCGCCCGGACGTGACGGTCTCGCGCGTGTCGACGGGCTGGTCCGGTCGCAGCACGTGGCGCACCCGCCCGACGGTGCTGGACGACGTCCGGTCCTGGGCCGGCCCCCTGCGCACCGGCGACCGGCTCTGCCTGGAGCTGCCGGTCGGCGCCGTGCAGCCGAACCAGACCTCGATCGCCGTCCGCGGCCAGCAGGGCGAGGGCGGGGCGCTGTTCGGCTCCCTCGAGACGTCGTCCGGCATCGCGCCGCAGCTGCGCGTGACGCTGCGTCGCAAGACCTCGTCGGTGCGTCCACGCCCACTCCCACCGAGACCGCGACGCCGACGCCCACCGAGACCGCCACCCCCACGCCGACCCCCACCCCCACGCCCCCGGCTGACACCGGCACGGTCCTGTGGGACGGCGGCTTCGACAAGGGTGGCGTGCCGGACGGCAAGAACGGCCTCGCCTGCCGGACCGGTGCGGACGACGGTCCGAACCACGCCGACGACCAGTACGGGTCCACCGAGGAGATGGGCAACGTGCTGTGCACCAACCACGTCTCGTTCAGCGACGAGATCACCCGCACGCCTGACTCGAAGCGGTCGCTCAAGGTGACGATCGCGCCGGGGCAGCAGCGTGAGCAGCTGCAGTCGAAGTACTCCTGGACGCCGGACGCCCGGGGCAGCGTCGACCAGTGGTACGGCTTCTCGATGTTCTACGCCGGCGACTGGGAGCTCGGCGGCGGGGTCCTGAAGGAGAACTCGGGAACCTACTGGCACAACCCGATCGCGTTCCGGATGGACGGGCCCAACGGGTCGATGAACTTCTCCGGCGACATGGACATGAACAACGCCAACGGCAAGCCCTACGCGAAGTTCTCCGAGCCGCACATGGTCCTGCGCCGCAACACCGTGATGAACAGCCAGGGCTTCTACACCGACGGCGCGGGCCTCGACAAGCTCGACCTCGGTCCCATCGTCAGCGGTCGCTGGATGGACTTCGTGTGCCACATCCGCTGGTCCACCACCGCCACCAACGCCCTGCGCGAGTGCTGGCGCGACGGTCGCCACATGGGCGCGAGCACGACGGCGAACGCGGTCTCCGCCGTCAAGCACCAGCTCCGCGTCGGGCAGTACCAGACGTCGTCGATCACCCACGCCCGCACGACGTACGTCGACAACGTGCGGATCGGCACCTCCTACGCGGCGGTGGACCCGGCCCGCGCCCGCTGACGCCGCGCGGGGCTCGGGAGGCCCTGCGCACGACCCTGAGACCTTCTGTCCCGGCCCCTCAGCCGGTCCGGTCGACTCCCACGACCGATCGACCCCGCGGGACCGTGTGGCGCGACCCACACCGTCCCGCGGGGTCGTGCAGTTTCGGAGCGGCGGCACAAGGGCATATGTCGGAAGTAATGGGAGTTAAGTGCCCGAGGGGTCGGGCAAGGAAGTGATGGGGATCCAGGTGGGTGGGCACCGAACGGACGTCCGCAAGGACATCGTGAACGGGCGCACGCCGTTGCCCGGGCCGCGAGTCACGGACGACGTGAGGACCCACGTCGCTGAGGTGCCGCCGACAGCGGCCCCGCAGCCTCCGGGCTCGGCGCCCCCGGCCCCGACCGCCCGCCTCATCGACCGCGTGCCGGCCGCCCTCTTCGCCGCCGACACCGCCGCCCTCGTGGTCGCGGTCTTCGCCGCCGGCCTGCCGTTCGTGCAGGCGATGATCCACGTCGTGGTCACGCTCGCCGTCCTGGTCGGCCGTTCGCTCCACCGGCCGCGCCTGACCCTCTCCCTGGCTGACGACGCCCCGGCGCTGGTCGGCGCCCTGGTCATCGGTGTCGCCGCCTCCTCGATGGTCACCGCCCTCGCTGACGACATGGCCGAGTGGGACAGCCTCATCCTCATCAGTGTCACGACGATCACCGCCGTCCTCGGCTTCCGGTCGGTGGCGCACATGGGCATCCGCTACGCACGGCGCCACGGCTGGGCCAACCACCGCGCGCTGGTGGTGGGCACCGACCCGCTGGCGCGCCGGCTGGCGCAGATGATGCAGCGCGACCCCGAGCTCGGGCTGCGGTTCTCCGGGTTCCTCGGCCCCTCCGGCACCGCGAGCCAGGAGATGGTCGACTCGCTCGTCGGCCATGACGCCACCCAGCTCGCACGCCTGTGCCGCCGTCAGGACATCTCGGTCGTGATCGTCACCTCGGCGGGTCGCGACGACGAGGTGCTGACCGGCATCCGCTGGTGGGGCCCGAGCGGCGGCCCCACCGTGTACGTCGTCCCCAAGCTGCAGGCGCTGATGCACTCGGCGTCGCCCGACCGCATCCGCGACGTGGCGCTGTTCCGGGTCCGGCCCACGGCGGCGCACATCCTCGCGTGGCGGGTGAAGTCGCTGCTCGACCGCTTCTTCGCGGGCGTCATGCTCGTGCTGGTCTCGCCGATCATGCTCCTGGTGGCGCTGGCGGTGCGCCTGGAGACCGGGCCGGACGTGCTGTTCCGCCAGACCCGGATCGGTCGCGGAGGCGAGGAGTTCACGCTGCTGAAGTTCCGCTCGATGCGGCCGGCCAAGGCGGGCGACTCCGCCCGCCGCTGGTCGATCGCCGACTCGAGCCGTCTCGGTCCGGTGGGCCGCTTCATCCGCAAGGCATCGCTCGACGAGCTGCCGCAGCTGTTCAACATCCTCCGGGGCGACATGAGCCTCGTCGGCCCGCGACCCGAGCGGCCTCACTTCGTCGACAAGTTCAGCGACAGGTACGACGGCTACGAGCTGCGTCACCGCGTGCGTCCCGGTCTGACGGGGTGGGCCGCGGTCAACGGCCTGCGTGGCGACACCTCCATCGAGGAGCGGGCACACTTCGACAACGTCTACATCGACAACTGGTCCTTGGGGTTCGACCTCAAGGTGCTGTCGATGACCGCGCTCGCGGTCGTGAAGGGAACGGGTGAGTGAGCACCCTCGAACGCCCCCGGGTCACCGTGGTCATCCCGGCGCGCAACGAGGAGGCATCGCTCGACGCCTGTCTGCGCTCGATCCGGTCGCAGACCGAGCAGAGCCTGCAGATCCTCGTCGTCGACGGCGACTCCGACGACGGCACGACCGACCTGGTCCGCCGGCACATCGCTGAGGACGACCGGGTCGAGCTGCTGCACAACCCGCAGCGCACGGTCCCCTACTCCCTCAACGTCGCGCTGCGCGCCGCCACCGCGGACAACCTGGTCCGCGTCGACGCGCACGCTGCCGTGCCTCGCGACTACGTGGCCCGCGCCGCCGAGCTGCTCGAGACCGGGCGCTGGGGCGGGGTCGGGGGCGTCAAGCGCGGCGTCGGCCGCACCCGCGCCGGCAAGGCCATCGCGGCCGCCATGGCCTCACGCTTCGGCGTCGGGGGATCGGTCTACCACTACGGCACCGAGCCGCAGGAGGTCGACCACGTCCCCTTCGGGGCCTACCCGGTCGCGCTCGCGCGCGAGGTCGGCGGCTGGGGCGAGCAGTTCACCGTCAACCAGGACTTCGAGTTCGACCAGCGCATCCGGCAGTCGGGCAACCCGATCCTCTTCGACCCCTCGCTGGTCATCGACTGGGAGTGCCGCCAGCACATCGGGGACCTCTTCAAGCAGTACCGCCGCTACGGCAAGGGCAAGGTCAAGGTCGCGCTGACCCACCCCGGCTCGGTCCGGCTACGGCACCTCGCGGCACCGGTGCTGGTCGCCTCCGCCGCCGCCGGTGCGGTCGTGCTCGTTTCGGGGGCAGTCGACAAGAAGTGGGTCGCGTTGGCCGCTGCGCCCTACCCGACCGCGCTGCTCGCGGCCTCGCTCCTGACCGCCGACGAGGTCGAGGACCCCGCCGCCCGGGCCTACCTCCCGGCTGCCTTCGCGGCCATGCACGTGGGATGGGGCATCGGGTTCTGGGAGGGTGTCCGCGACGCCGTGGCCCGTCGCGACGCATGAGCGGGCTGGTGGCCGTCGTCCCCGTCACCGGCGGCGCGACACAGGGGCCCGACGTGGCGCAGGAGCTGCGTGCCCTGGCCGAGACGTTCGCGCGGCTCCGCGAGGAGGTCTGCACCGAGCTGACGGGCGATGAGCCCACCAGGCACGGCGGCCCCGCCGTCGCCGTCGCGGGCGGCCACCTCGTCTCCGACGACGCGGGCTGGACGGCCTTCCACGGCTCGCGCCACGTCGACGCCGGCGCCGACGCGCACCACCCGGTCGCCGTCGCGGACCTGGCCGCGGCCGACGGCCAGCACGCGCTGGTCTCGTACGACGTCCGCCGCGGCACCACCGTGGTCGCCACGGACCGTTTCGCCGCGGCGCCGGTCTACCTCGCCGAGCGCGACGGTCTGCTCTACGTCGCGACCTCGGCCCTCGTGCTCGCCGCTCACCTTCGCCCGGCGGTCGACGCGGACCACGCCGGCGCCTTCGTGGTCGCCGGCTACCAGTTCGGCACGTCCACCCACTGGCACGGCGTACGTCGACTCCCGCCGGGATCGGCGGTCGAGGTCCGCGACGGCCGCTGCACCGAGAGCACCTGGTGGCGCCCCACCGTCGACCGCGCCGTGGAGGCGCTGTCGTTGGACGACGCGACCGACCACCTGATCGAGGTCGCGACCCGCACCTACCGCGAGCGGCTCAGCGGCGAGAAGACCTGGATCGACCTGACCGGCGGCTACGACTCGCGCTTGATGGCGCTGCTGCTCGAGCGTGCCGGCGTGCCCTTCGTCGGCAACACCCGGATGAGCTCGCTCGGGCCCGACCTGGAGCTGGCCCAGGAGCTGGCGCAGCTCAAGGGCTGGGAGTGGGAGGCGCGCCCGCTGCCGCAGGACTGGCCGGAGAAGGTGCCGCACGAGCTCGACCGGTCCCTGGCCGCCGGCGACGCCCGCCTCGAGGTGCTGCAGCTGTCGCGCGTGCAGTCGATCCACCGCGCCATGGCCGAGCGTCACCCGCGCCTGCTGAGCGCCGGCGGTGGGGAGCACCTGCAGTACTACGCCTGGAGCACCGAGCTGCTCAGCCCCCCGCGTCGCACCGCCGACATCGGGCGCTGGGTCGACATGATCGCGCTGAAGCCCTCCGGGCCCGAGGTGGTCGCTCCCGGCGTGCGCGCCGCGACCCGGTCCGCCTTCGTGGCCACGCTGGGCGCCGAGGCCGGCCACTACGCCGCGGAGCCGTCCTCGCGCCAGCTCGACGCCTGCTACGCCTACAAGAGCGGCGGCCACTTCGGTGCCTACCGGGCGGCGGACGACATCGACCTCACCGCGCAGCTGCCGTTCTACTTCGAGCCGGTCTTCTCCGCCGCGTTCTCGGTGCGCCGGCGCCACCGCGCCGGCTTCCGGCTGATGCGCCGCATGATGGAGCGTCTCGACCCCGCCGCGGCCGCGCTGGAGACCACCCGCGGCGGACCCGCGCTGCCGATGCGGCCGACGACGTTCGGGCGCTACCTGCCCTACTACCGGCTGCTGGGCCGCAAGGGCGTCAACAAGCTGTCCGGGCAGCTGGTCGGCCGTCCGCTGATGCCGCTGCCGCACAGCTACGCCTGGCCCCGCGCGGAGTCCGACCGGGCCGCCGTCGCGCACCTGCAGGAGCGCGGCACCCTCGACTGGGACGCCCTGCGGGTCCGCCCGCTGCTCAGCCCGGCCGGCGTCGACCTGCTGCGCCGCCACGAGTCGTCGTCCGACACGCTCGGTCGCGTGCTGACGGTGGAGATGGCGCTCGCCGCGACGGACACGGGACTGTGAGCACGGTGGACGCGGACGCGGCTCCCGAGCAGGGTCTCGGATCCGTCGCCCGGCGTGGCTTCCTGTGGCAGGGGCTCGCCTTCGGCCTCGCGAAGGGCACGATGCTGCTCACCACGATCGTGGCGGCGCGGGTGCTCGGCCCCGACGACTTCGGCTTCGTCTCGCTCGCGGTGGTGCTGGTCCTGGCCATCACGGTGGTCGCCGACCTCGGCGCCAGCCAGGCGCTGGTCTACCTGCCGAGCAGCGCGGGCCGCTTCGGCGCCGCGCTCACGATCGCGCTCGCCGGCTCGGTGTCCCTCGCCCTGGCGTGGGCGGCGCTGTCGCCGGTCGTCGCCTCGCAGCTGGGGCACCCGGAGGACGCGCTCATGGTGGCCGTCCTCGGCGTCGTCATCGTGCTCTCGGCGCTGGGCCAGTCGCCGGACGCGCTGCTGCGCAAGGAGCTGAAGTTCTCCCGACGGCTGCCGGCCGAGATGGCCCGCGGCCTGGTTCGCGCCACGATCGCCGTCGGGCTGGTGCTGTCCGGCGTCGGCCCCTGGGCCCTCGTGTGGGGCGAGGTCGGCGGCGCAGCGGCGTACGCCGTGACCTCGTGGCTGATGGCTCGCCCGCACCTCGGACCCCGCCACGCGTGGACCTCCCGCGCAGGAGCGGCGCGCGGTGCTCGGCTTCGGGCTGCCGGTCGCGCTCAACGGGGCGCTGGCCACCGCGGTCGTCAACGTCGACTACGTGATCGTCGGCTGGCTGCTCGGCACCACGGCCGTCGGCATCTACCTCGTCGGCTTCCGCATCCCCGAGCTGCTCGTCAACAGCGTCTTCCAGGTCTTCTCCCAGGTGACCTACCCCGTCTACACGCGCCTCAACGGCGACCGCGAGCGCCTCGGTCGCGCCTACCTGCTGGCGCTGCGGGTGCAGTCGCTGTGGGGTCTCAGCGTCGGCACCACCGTCGCCGTGCTGTCGCCGGTGCTGGTGCCCGTCCTCTTCGGCGAGCAGTACGCCGACTCCGTCACGGTCATGCAGGCGATCGCCGCCTACGTGGTGCTGGGCTCGCTGTCGACCGGTGTGACCGACCTGTTCAAGGCGGTCGGCAAGCCGCACTACGGCGCCATGCTCCAGGCCGCCCGCCTCGTCGTGCTCGTCCCGACGCTGGTCGTGGCCACCCGGTGGGGCCTGACCGCGGTCGCGGTGGCGGTCGCCCTGGTCGCCCTCGTCTTCGTCGTCGTGGTGCAGCGGCTGGCCTGCCGCCTGCTGGACCTGCGCTGGTCGGCGCTGCTGGGCACGCTGCGGGTGCCGGTCCTCGCCGCCGTGGCCGCCGGGCTCGTGGCCTGGGCCGTGATGACCGTCCTCTCCGGCGCGGCTGGGATCGCTCGTGCTCGTGGCGGCCGGTGCGGCTGCGGGGCTGGCCACCGCGGGCGTGGTCCTGCTGACCGACCGGAGCCTGGTGACGAGGGTGGTGCGCGGGTGAAGGTCCTCGTCGTCGACGGCTCGCGGGGCCAGACGCACACGGCGCTGAGCACCGTCCGGGCGTTGGCCGCGGCCGGCCACGAGGTCGACCTGGCCCACGTCGGCCCGTCGACGGTGGCAGCGCGCTCGCGCCACGTCGCCCGCAGGTTCGACGTGCCCAGCGCCGACGCCCCGGGTTTCGCCGCGGCCGTGCGCGGGGTCCTCGACGAGGGCCGGCACGTCGCCTGCTTCCCCAGCAGCGACGCGGCGCTGGTGGCGCTGGACTGGGCGGGCGCGGACCTGGTGGACAAGCGGGAGGTGCAGAAGCGCTGGCAGCACATCGGCGCCCTGCAGCCCCGGAGCTGGGAGTTCGCCTCCGGGCCCGCGCTGCTCGAGCAGGTCGCGAGCCTGGAGTTCCCGGTCGCGGTGAAGTCGGCCGCGAAGGTCGGCGAGGGAGCGCCGGCGGTGTGGCGCGCCGACGGGGTCGACGACCTGTGGCGGCTGACGGACGTGCCCACCCCGGTCTACGCCGAGGAGTGGCTCGAGGGCGAGCAGAGCGCGCTCTGCGGCGTCGTGCACCACGGGCGTCTGCTCGCGGCGGTGCACCAGCGCTACCTCCGCACCTGGCCGGTCGAGGTCGGTGACGCCAGCGCCGCCGTGACCACCGAGCCCGACCTCGACCTGGAGCGTCAGGTCACCGACGCGCTGAGCGGGTACGACGGCGTCTTCCAGGTCGAGCTGATCGCCGGGGTCGTCCACGACGTCAACCCCCGCGTCTACGGCTCGATCAGCCTGGCCGTCCACGCCGGGGTGAACCTGCCCGACCTCGCCGCGCGGCTGAGCGCCGGGCAGGCCCCGCCCGCCGCGACCCTGCGCGCGCCGGCCGGCGTCCGGCACCGCTGGATGGAGGGCGACCTCCGCCACGTGGCGACCGGCGTGCGTGGCCGTGACCTGACGGTCCGTGAGGCGGCGGCCGTCCTGCGCCCGCGTCGCGGCACCGTGCACCCCGATCTCGTCTGGTCCGACCTGCGGCCCACGCTCGCACGACTGGGCTTCGCCGCTCGGAGGGTCACGCCATGACGACCAGGAGGACCGGACCGAGCGGGTCGGCAGCCCCGCACGGCCTGACGGTCCTCGTCGTCGACGGCTCGGGCGGCCAGGCCCACGGCCC
This sequence comes from uncultured Actinomycetota bacterium, assembly GCA_963721555.1. Lineage (GTDB taxonomy): Bacteria > Actinomycetota > Actinomycetes > Propionibacteriales > Nocardioidaceae > Marmoricola_A. The sequence goes on from CAVRJU010000013.1 coordinate 169,680, forward strand.
GCTCGGCGCGGTGCGCGCGCTGTCCGTCGCCGGGCACGAGGTCCACCTGGCCCACGCCAGCCCCGCCTCGGTGGCGGCCCGCTCGCGCCACGTGACCCGGCGTCTTGAGGTGCCCACCACCGAGGAGCCCGGTTTCTCCGACACCGTGCGCGACCTGCTGTCGGCAGGGTCCTACGACGCCTGCTTCCCCACCAGCGACGCCGCTCTGGTCGCTCTCGGTTGGCCGGGCGCGGACCTCGTCGACAAGGCCCGGCTCCGGGCGCGGATGGACGCGGCCGGCGTCCCGGCGCCGGAGTCGACGGACGTGGCCACGGGTGCGGACCTGCTCGCGGCCGCCGCCGACCTGCACTACCCGCTCGCGGTCAAGCCCGCCCTCAACGAGGGCCCGACCTTCGATGCGTTCCGCGCCGACTGCGCCGCGGACCTCGCGCCGCTGGCGACCTTCCCCGAAGGCATCGTGGTCGAGCGGTGGCTCGAGGGCGAGCAGCGCGCCATCAGTGGCGTCGTCCACCAGGGCCGGCTCGTCGCGGTGGCCCACCAGCGCTACCAGCGCACGTGGCCCGTCGAGTGCGGCGTGGCCTGCGCCGCGGTGACCGCCGAGCCCGACGAGGAGGCCGAGACCCACGTCCTGCGCGTGCTCGAGGGCTACGACGGCATCTTCCAGTGCCAGCTGATCGACGGGGTGCTCCACGACGTCAACCCACGCGTGTTCGGCTCCCTGCTGCTGGCCCAGCGCGCCGGCGTGAACCTGCCCGACGTCGCCGCGCGGCTGGCGGCCGGGCGGCTCGAGCCCGGGCGGTGAGCCGCTGCGCGCGGAGGTCGGGGTGCGCTACCGCTGGGTCGAGGGGGAGCTCAAGAACCTGGCCACGTCCCTGCGTCGCGGCGACGCGGACGCCCGCGAGGCGCTGCGCCGCGCCCGACCCCATCGCGGCACCGCCCACTCCGACGTCTGGGTCACCGACCCGGCGCCCACCGTGGCGCGGGTCCGACACGTCGCCGGTCGCCTGCGGGGGTCGCGATGAGCACGCCGACACTCGCCCGGACCCGAGCAGGCGCGCGACCGCGAGACGACGTACGCCGAGGCGGCGCGCGTGCTCGCCGACCACCTGCGGCCCGACGGGCTGCGGGTCTCCCCGCTCGGAGCGTCGTGGTCCTCCGACGTCGACGCCTACGTGCACACGCTGCCCGACCCGGCCGCGCTGCGGCTGGCCGGCTGGCTGCCCCTCGACGGACTGCTCGCCCGGCTCGGCCGGCCCGCGACGGGTCAGTGGGCGGTCGTCGCCGAGGGTCGTGTGGTGGGTCGCGTCGACCTCGCCGACACCGAGCGTCCCGACCCCGTCACCCACCTGCTGGAACGCTGCCGTCGCGAGGGTGCCGGTCCGCGGCAGCAGGCCGAGGCGGCGCAGCTGCGCGCGAGCGGTCTTCTCGTGCCCGACCCCCTGCCGGGCCGTGAGCCCTGGCGCGTGGCCCGCTCCGGCGTGGGGCGGCTGCTGCGACCGGCTCGGTCCGCGGTCCGGCCCCGCCTGGTGGTGGGCCTGTCCGGGGTGGACGGCTCCGGCAAGTCGACCCTGTCGACGGAGATCCTCGGAGCCCTGGACCGGCTGGGGGTGCCGCACGGCCGGGTCTGGGTCCGCCCCGGGATGGTGTCCCGGCTGGTCGACCGCGTCGTACGCCTGGGCAAGCGAGCCTCCGGCACCAGCACCGTCCCCGGGCTGCACGCCGCCGCCAGCGGTGAGGCCTCGCGGCTGGCCTCGCGCAGGGGACTGCTCGGCCGGGTCTGGGTCGGGGTCGTGGTCGCCGAGTTCGCCCTCGCCGTCCGGCGTTGCTACCTCGCCGCCGAAGGGGTCGTGGTCTTCGACCGCCACCGCCGCGACGCCGAGGTCACGCTGCGGCTGTTCTACGACCTCGAGGCGACCGACCCCGCCGTACGACTCGCGCAGCGCGCACTGCCCGACGCCGACCTCGACGTCCACCTCCAGATCGCGCCCGAGGTCTCCCTGGCCCGCAAGGAGGAGGAGGTCGTCGGGGCGTGGGCGGTGCAGCAGCAGGTGGCGATGTACGACGAGCTGCTGGCCGGTCCGCGCAGCCGCCGCGGCGGACGTGCGGGGGAGGGGCCGGTGGTGCTCGACGCCACCCGGACCCCGGAGGCGATCGCGCTGCACGTGCTCACGCTGCTGCTCGACCCCGACGCGGCACCGCCCACCGACCACAGCCGGGACGTGGCCTCGTGACCGGGAACAGGCCGGGGAGCAGGTCCGGGCGGGTGGTCGTCGTGGGCCGCGGCGAGCCCGAGCGCGGCGGCATCCCGAGCTACCTGGCCATGATGGCGCGGGCCGAGCAGGCCCTGGGCCGCCCGGTCGTGCTGGTCAACCTCTCCCCGCCCGGCGGCTCCGAGGGCGGCACCACGAGCTGGGCCAACCTGCGCCGCACAGTCGGCGACGCCTGGCGCGTGCTGCGCACCGCCCGCCGCGGCGACGTCGTGCACGTGCACTCGGCGCTGGCGCCGACCGTGACCGCCCTGCGCGCCGGCTCCCTGCTCGTGGCGGGCCGGGTGCGTGGCGCCGCGACGGTGCTCCACGCCCACGGCGGCCGGCTGGCCCAGCAGCCCCCGCAGGGCCGGCAGCGCCGGCTGACCGCGCTGGCGCTGCGCCCCGCCGACGTCGTGGTGCCGGTGGCCGAGGTGGTCCGCGAGGTCCTCGGCGACCTCGGCGTTCCGCAGCACCGGATGCGCCTGGTGCCCAACGGGGTCGACGTGGCCCGCTTCGACGGCGCCGCTGCGCGCGAGCCCCGCAGCGACGTGCCGCGGGTGCTCTTCGTCGGCGGCCTCACCACCCGCAAGGGCGTCCTCGACCTGGCCGATGCCTCACGCGCGCTGCACGCCGAGGGCACCGCCCACGAGCTCTGGGTCGCCGGCGGTGTGCCCGACGAGGGCGACGGTGCACACGAGGACGTGCTGGCAGGTCTGCCCGAGGGGACCCGCGTGCTGGGAGCGGTGCCGCCGGAGGAGATCGCGGAGGTCTACGCCTCCTGCGACGTCTTCTGCCTGCCGTCGTGGTGGGAGGCGATGCCGCTGACCGTGCTGGAGGCCCAGGCCGCCGCCCTGCCCGTGGTGGCGACCGCCGTCGGCGACGTGCCGAGGATGGTGGCCGACGGCGAGGACGGTCGCGTGGTGCCCGCGCGCGACGTGCCAGCGCTCACCGACGCCTTGCGCCAGCTCCTCCGCGACCCGCATCTCCGGGGACGAATGGGACGGCGTGCGCAGGAGAGCGCCCGGGGACGCGACCAGCGTGGCACCATTCGGACGCTGGCCTCCCTGTTCGACGAGCTCCAGGATGCTCCGTGACGATCCTCTGCTACCACTCGGTCGACCCCTGCTGGACGTCGCCGCTGGCCGTCACGCCCGAGGAGTTCGAGCGGCAGTGCGCCTGGTTGGCGCGGCACCGCACCGTCGTGCCGCTCGACGTCGCGCTCGACCACATGGACGCCAGAGGGCTGCTGCCGCGCGGGATGGTGGCGTTGACGTTCGACGACGGCTTCCTCGAGCTGCGTGAGAACGTCTTTCCGATCCTCGAGCGTCACGGGCTACCGGCGACGACCTTTCTTGTCGCGGCGACACTCACCGACGAGGGCCATCGGGTCGACTGGGTCGACACCGCCCCGACCTGGCAGCTGCGGACTCTTACCTCCGACCACGTGCTCGAGGCGCGCGAGCGCGGGTTCGCCTTCGCCTCGCACAGCTGGACGCACCGCACCCTGCCCGACCTCGAGGCCGACGACTGCCTCGACGACCTGCGCGAGAGCCGGGTGTTCCTCGAGGACCTGCTCGAGCAGCCGGTGCCCTACCTCGCCTACCCGCGCGGCAAGCACGACGCCATGGTGCGCGACGCGACCGAGCGTGCCGGCTACAGCCACGGGCTGGCGCTGCCGGAGGCGCCGGAGGCCCCTGGCCCGTACGCCGTGCCGCGCGCCGGTGTCTTCCCCGGCAACTCGGAGAAGGTCCTGCGCGCCAAGACGAGCAGGCGCTACCAGGTCTTCCGACAGTCCCCGATCTACCCCGCGGTGCGCTCGGCGCTGCGGCGGGACCGGTGAGCGACGTGACCGGGACCCAGGCCGTTGTGACGGGCCCGGCCGGCCGGGACCGCCGCACGGTGGCGGACCGTGCGGCGGTCCCGGCGCTGAGCGCAGCGGCGGGCACGTTGTCGCGCGGTGTCGCGGTCAAGGGAGTGGTCCGCCTGGCGTGCGAGGTGCTGCTGCACGGCATGGTGCTGTCGATGTTCGTCGAGGGGCTCGCGGCGGGTCCGATCTCCTCGGGCCGCGTCATGGCCGTGCTGGGCGCCGTCGCCATCACGGTCGTGGTGCTGTCGCGGCCCTCGCAGGGCTTGTTCCCCCACCCCTGGGTCGCGGTGCCGGCGGTGCTGCTGACGACGTGGACGATCGTCACGGGCATCTGGGCCACTGACCGCGGGGCGTGGCTCGAGGCGGTGCTCGAGCTGGCGTTGTCCCTCATCTTCTTCGTCGCCTTCAGCCTGCTCGTCGACTCCCGTGCGATGGCGCACCGGCTGCTCGTCGGCTTCGCGGTCGGCGCGAGCCTGGCTGCACCGGTGGCGCTGGCGCAGGTCACGACCGGCGCGCGAGCCGTCGGTCTGCAGGGCGACCCGAACACGTTCGCGCTCTACCAGCTGGCCGCGTTGCCGGTGGTGGTGTTCGTCGCCTTCCGCCGCCCTGGTTGGCCACGCGTCGCCTGGGCGGGCGCCGGTGTGCTGCTGATCGGCTCGGTCCTCGCCTCGCAGTCGCGCGGTGCGTTCCTCGGGTTGGCCGTCATCACGCTGTGGCTGCTGTGGAACGGCGCCCGCAGCGGGGCTGCACCGGCGGCGGCCCGTCGGCTGCTCTCGACCGTCTGGGGAGCGGTGGCGCTCGGCGTGGCTGCGGTGGCCGCGGTGACGTTCCTGCCGCGCTTCGACGTCGTCGCCACCCTCGAGAGCGGTGGCACCGGACGCCTCGACATCTGGCGGACCGCGGTGCTGGCGTGGTGGGAGCAGCCGCTGCTCGGCCTCGGGGCCGGCGGCTACGAGCCGGTGAGCGGACAGCTGCTGTCGCAGACGCCCGGGGTGGCGCTCGACCCCTACTCGGTGCTGTTCGAAGGCATCCGCGTGCACAACTCGTTCCTGGAGTCGCTCGTCGAGCAGGGTCCGCTCGGCCTGGTCCTCTGGATCTCGCTGCTGGTCGGGATCGGCCTCCTCGTGGAGGCGCAGCGGCGCCGGTACCGCGACGAGATCGTCGGCGCGCTCGTGCCGATGCTGCTGGTGTTCGTCGCGGCGTCGTTGTTCCTGTCGGTGACCGCCAACAAGCTGATCTGGATCATGGCCGGCCTGGCTGCGGTCCTGCCCTACCTGCGGCACGCGTCCGAGGACGACCCCGCCGGCGCCCTGACCGCCCACCATGACCCGCACCTGTTCCCGCCGGCCCCGCCGGCATCCGCCGAGACGTCCAGGGAGAACCCGTGACCGACACCCGACCCACCCCCCAGCCCGGTCAGCCGACCCCTCAGCCGGGCCAGCCGAGCCAGCCGGGCTTGCCGACCCCTCAGCCGGGCCAGCCGGGCCAGATGGGCCGGCCGAGCCAGATGGACCAGCTGGGCCAGCCGGACGAGCCCGGCCGGATGAGCCGCAAGGAGCGCAAGGCGCGCAAGGACCGCACGGGCAGGAAGGGCAGGAAGGGTGAGGCTCCCGCGGGAGGCCCCGCCGGCGCACCGGCGACCGGGTCCTCGTCGAGGACGGCGCCGCCCGGTGCGCAGCAGGCGGGGGCGCGGCAGATCGGCAGCGCGCTCGGACGTGGCTGGCTGATCGTGCTGCTGCTCACGATCCTGGGCGGCAGCCTCGGCGCAGGCGCGGTCTACGCCATGCCGCAGCGGACGATCGGCACCACCACGGTCCTGGTCGACATCCCGGTGCAGGCGACCGACATCGAGACGCTGGTGCGCACGGTCGAGACGCTGATCCTCAGCCAGGCGGTCCTCACCGACGTGTCGGCGCAGCCGGGGGTGGAGCTGACCCCGCAGGCGTTGGAGGACGCGATCGAGGTCGAGCGCGCCACCGGCTCGGCGGTGATCGAGGTGTCGGTGATCGACATATCCGAGGAGCGAGTGCGAGCGGTCGCCGAGCAGGTCGTCCCGGTCCTGGAGGAGCGGCTGGCCGACATCGAGGTCGCGGTGAGCACCGAGGACACCGGTACGGAAGAGACGCAGGCCGCCCCGACAGACGAGCCCGCCGCCAGCACCGTCCCGCTGTCGGTCACGACCTTCGGCACCGAGCCCTACGTGCGTGACTACTCCTGGTCGCTCATCCCCACGGTCGCCCTCGGCGCCCTCGGCGGCGCCCTGCTCGGCGGCCTCATCGTGGTCGTCCGCGCCCTCCGGCGGCTCCCCGCCTGACGTCAGTCCAGGTCGCGGACCTG
>CAVRJU010000014.1:0-205636 GCA_963721555.1 uncultured Actinomycetota bacterium
CCACAGGTCCTGGTTGCCTAGTCCGCTGGCGGTCCGTGGGCTGCGATCGGTATCGGGGGACGTCCGTGGTCACTCATCGACGGGCATCACCTGAACGCCCTTCGAGAGGAACCACCATGTCCACCGTCATCGACCGCCCCCGCGTCACCCCGACGACCTCTGCCGTGACCGCGCGCCCGCGGCGCCGACCCGCTCCGCGGAGCTGCGGGCGGTCGCCGAGGCAGGGCTCGACCGGCTCGCCGGCCTCCTGGCTGCGCACAGCATCACCGCGCTGCGGGTCAGCCTCGGCGTCGTGTTCCTGACCTTCGCGTCGTTCAAGTTCGTGGCCGGCGCCAGCCCGGCCGAGGGCCTGGCCATCGCGACGGTCGACAAGCTGACCCTCGGCGTGGTGAGCGGGGACGCCGCCCTGCTGATGACCGCGCTCATGGAGACCGTCATCGGGCTGTGCCTGCTGACCGGCCGCTTCCTGCGGGTGGGGCTCGTGGTGCTCGCCACGGCGATGGCCGGCATCATGTCGCCGCTCGTGCTGTTCCCCGACCAGATGTGGAGCGGCAACGGTCCGACCCTCGTCGGTCAGTACGTCTTCAAGGACATCGTGCTGATCGCCGGTGGTCTGGTGGTCGCCGCCCACGCCCTGGGTGCCCGGATGCACCGCGACTGACCCCGGTCACCGCTCCGCGCGGCGGTCCCCTGCCTCTTCGGCGGGGGGCCGCTGCTGTCGTCCGTGGCGGTGCAACGCCCAGCCGGCGACGAGGAGCAGCACCCCGAGCGCGAGGAACCCGAGGTCCCACGCCAGTGGTCCGCCCAGGTCGTCACGGACGTGGTGGACGCCGAGGAGGTGGTGGTCGACGACCCCCTCCACCACGTTGAACAGTCCCCACCCCACGAGGACCAGCCCGACGTGGAACGACCAGCTGGGGGCGATCCGTCCGCGTCGCCAGTCGGCGACCGTCGCCAGCGAGCCGGCGAGCACGAAGATCCACGTCGCGACATGGAAGAAGCCGTCCGCGAGGGTGTTCACCTCGAGTCCCGCCACCGTCGTCACCGGGTTCCCGGGCACATCGCTGACCATGTGGTGCCACTGCAGGATCTGGTGGAGCACGATGCCGTCGACGAAGCCTCCGAGCCCGAGTCCGAGCAGGATCCCGGGCGCGCGTGACGGGGAACGAGTCATACGACGGTCGTTCCCCTTCGCGGCTTGCGCGAACCGTCCGACGTCCTGCGACATCGAGGCTCGGGCGAGCACCCGCGAGCACCCTGCACGATTCGATCGAACACAGTGACGCATTGTGTCGGACGGTGGCGATAGCGTCGTCGCCATGGACGAGGAGCTGGCCGACGTCGAAGCGACAGCGTTGCTGGCCGAGTCGATGGCCGCGGTGCGTGACCGGCGGCGCGCCGAGGTGCGGGACCTGCTCGTCCTGGCCCGGTGGGCGGACCTCCACGCGGCCGACCCCACGCAGGGACCGGAGGGTGCGGTGGCCCGGCGCATCGGCAACGTCCTCGTCCACCCCGGCGGCGAGGGGACACCGGGCGTCCAGGACTTCTGCCTGGGTGAGATCGCGACTGCGCGCGGCACGGGCGTGACGGCGACCGTCAACGCGCTGGCCGACGTGCTCGACCTGCGGCACCGGTTGCCGGCCACCTGGGCGGTGTGCCTGCGCGCCGAGGCCGACGTCTGGATCGCCCGTCGGGTCGCCAAGCTCTCCCGCCACCTGCCGCGGGACCGCGTCGGAGTCGTCGACGCGGCGGTCGCGCGGGTGCTCGGGCGCGAGGGGGCAGGGCGCGTGCTCGACGTCGCCGAGGGCACGATCGTCGGTGCGTCCCCGGAGCTGCACGAGGAGCGGCTGGCGGAGGAGAGGCGCCGGCGCTTCGTCCGCCTGTCCCGCAGCGACGAGACCGGGCTGCGGATGGTCATCGCCCGGGTCGAGGCGGGTGAGGCGGTGTGGATCGACGCCACCGTCGCGCGTGTCGCCGAGATCCTGGCCCCGCAGCACCCGGGGCTGGGTGCCGACGAGATCCGGTCGATCGCCTTCGGCCACCTGGCACGGCCGGCCGAGCTCCTGGCTCTGCTGCTCGAGCACACCGAGGAGGAGCAGCCTGTCCCGGCCGACGTGGCGGAGCCGGCCGACCTCAACCGCGCGCTCGCCCTCCCCGCCGCCCTTCTCGACGCGCTGCGCCACGCCGACCTGACCCGGCTGAGGCCGAAGGCGGTCCTGCACGTCCACCTGCACGAGGCGGCGCTCGCCGGCAGCGGAGTGGCCCGTGCCGAGGGGTTGGGGCCGCAGACGCTGTCCCAGCTGGCGCACCTCCTCGGACGGACCCGGCTGAGCGTGCAGCCGGTCATCGACCTGTCCGACCGGGTGCGGACCACGGCGTACGAGCACCCTGAGTCGCTGCGCAACCGGGTCCACCTGATCACCGGCGGCGACTACTGGCCCTTCGCCACGTCCACCAGCCGCCAGGTCGACCACGACCACCCGACGCCGTACGTCGACCCGGGCGACGGTGGCCCGCCGGGCCAGACCGGCACCCACAACTCCGGTCCGTTGGGCCGGCGACACCACCGCTGGAAGACGCACGCCGGCTTCCGCGCGCGTCAGTCGGGCCAGGGCCGCTACGTGTGGATCACCCCGCACGGCTTGGGGTTCCTCGTCGACCACACCGGCACCCGGCGCATCGACCCGGACGACGCGCGGATGATCCTCGAGGCACCGGCCGGGGTGGACGTGTATCCCTCCGACGTCCGGGTCCAGCTCGACCTGCAGCGCTGAGACCGCGGCAGGGACTGACTCACCGTCGGGCCGCAGCGTCCGACTCCACGGCGCGGCCGAGCAGCAGGGACCGCTCGCTCTCGTTGCCGGTCAGGGTCGCTGCCGCGCGGAACGACGACGCCGCGTCAGCGTGACGGCCGGCCCGAGCGAGCAGGTCGCCGCGCACGCTGGCCAGCAGGTGCGACCCGGCGAAGGCTCGGTCGGGGAGCCGGTCGAGGATCGCCAGTCCGGCGTCGGCGTCGTACGCGCGCCCGTGGGCGACGGCCCGGTTGACCTCCACGACCGGTCCCGGCGCGGCCTCGGCGAGGACGTCGTACAGGCGCGCGATGGCGAGCCAGTCGGTCTGCCGCGGTGTCGCGGCGCGCGCGTGCCGCGAGGCGATCGCCGCCTGCAGGTAGTAGCGCCCGACCGGCTTGCCCTGGGCGGCGAGCCGCTCCGCGCGCTCGAGTGCGACGAGCCCGCGCCGGATCAGCAGCGCGTCCCAGAGGCTGCGGTCCTGGTCGTCGAGAAGCACGGCGCGCCCCGCTGCGTCGACGCGCGCCGCCGTGCGTGAGGCCTGCAGCTCGAGCAGCGCCTGGAGCCCGTGCACCTCGGGCTCGTCCGGCACCAGCACAGCGAGCATCCGCGCCAGCCGGATCGCCTCGTTCGCCAGCTCGGGTCGCATCCAGTCGTCGCCCGTGGTCGCGGTGTAGCCCTCGTTGAAGACCAGGTAGACCACGGCCATCACGTCGTCGAGGCGCTCCGTGCGCTCGGCGCCGACGGGGAGCTCGAAGTCCGCGCGGACCTCGGCCAACGTCTTCTTGGCCCGGGAGATCCGCTGGCCCATCGCGGGCTCGGCGGCCAGGAAGCCGCGCGCGATCTCCGCGGTGGACAGACCGGCGACGAGGCGCAGGGTCAGCGCGGCCCGCGACTCGGGTGTGAGCTGGGGGTGGCAGGACAGGAAGATCAGTCGGAGGACGTCGTCCTCGATGAAGTCCACCTGGGAGGAGAGGTCCGGCACGTCGTCCTCCTCCCTGAGGTCGCGCCCGAGCTCAGCGGTCTTGCGACGCAGGCTCTCGGCGCGGCGGAAGCCGTCCACGGCCCGACGCTTGGCGGCCGTCATCAACCACGCGCCGGGGTTGTCGGGGATGCCGTGGACCGGCCAGCTCTCGAGCGCGCTCACCAGCGCGTCCTGGGCCAGGTCCTCGGCGAGGTCGAGGTCACGCGTCATCCGGGTCAGTGCGCCGACGAGCCGCGCCGACTCCGCGCGCCACGTGCGCGTGATCTCCTCACCCGCGGTCCCGGCCATGCGGCCAGCCTAGGGCCGGCCGCACGGCCGCATCCGGCCGCCCGCTCAGGCGCCGGAGGCCTCGTGCGGCGCCTCGGAGATCTGGCGGAGGGTCGCGACCACCTCGCACCCGGGCCAGTGCTTCGCGTGGAGCTCGGCGAACTCCTGCTGGGCGGCGACGGCCTCCTCGAGGGTGTCGTACTGCAGCAGCGACCAGCCGCCGACGACCTCCTTGGCCTCCGCGTAGGGGCCGTCGACGCGGGTCGCCTCGCCCTGGCGGACCACGAAGTTCACCGCGTCCTCGGTGCCGAACAGACCGCCGCCGTCGAGGAAGTGACCCTTGCCCGCCTGTTCGGTGATGTAGGCGTCCATCGCGTCGAACAGCTCCTGCGGGGGCATGCCGCCGCCCTCAGCCATCTTGACCAGACCCATGAACCGTGGCATCGCTGTGCTCCTCAGATCGGTGGACCACCGCTGCTCGGTGGCCGACTCATCCCTACGTCGAACGACATCCTGCGCCTTCGACATCGTCGGCGAAAGTTTCTCGGCCGCCCCTCGGGTACGGCGTCATCCTCGCCCGACCGGCACGGTCGCCGCGGCACGGGCACGCTCGGCCCTCAGGGCGGGGAGGTACAGCGCCGCACCGAGCACGCTGAACGCCCCTGCGGAGACCATCGCCACCTGGGTGCCGACGCCGGTGGCCACGGCGCCGAGCACGGGCGCAGCGACCGTGAACGCGGCGAAGGCGACCATGGAGTTCATCGACAGCACGGTCGCGCGGTTGCGCGCCTCGGCCTCGCGGTGCAGGAGCGAGGCGTGCATCGGACCGCCCGTGCCGTGCAGCGCGTAGGTGAACAGGTACGCCGCGATGAGCGCGACCGGTCCGGCCACGAGCCCCATGACGACCGCGCCGAGACCGTTCAGGATGCGCGCGAGGACCGCGGTCCGGGTCACCCCGATCCGGGCGCTCGACAGCCCGGCGAGTGCGGAGCCGAGGGCGAAGACGCCCCACCCGACGGCGGCCACCGGACCCATGAGGGCGCCGGCCTGCTCCTCGCCGCCGACCAGCTCCGCGAGGCGGATCGGCTGGAAGGACTCGAAGACCACCATCCCCGTGGACCAGAACAGCTCCACCCCGACGACGCCCAGCAGCACCCGGTTGGAGCCGAGCAGTCGCAGCCCGTCGCGGATCACCGTCGGCGCCTCGCGGACCGACTGGGCCGCGCGCCGCGCCCCGGTCACGTCGACGTGGGTCCGCGGCTCTCGCATCGCCAGGGCGACGGCCGCGAGGTGCAGCACGTTCAGCACCGACCAGGCGATCATCGGCAGCACCAACGCGGACTCGACCGGCAGCGGGTCCCACGCCACGAGCGCGCCCGAGACCACGGCGCCGACGGCGATGGAGCCACCCAGCACGGTGCCCTGGAGGGACAGCCCGCGGTCGACGTCCGCCCCGGGGGTCGTGGTGTGCACCGTGTCGACGTACCACGCCTCGAGAGGGCCGGAGTCGAGCGCGCGGAACACGCCCTGGAGCGCAGCGGACAGGGCGAACAGCCAGAAGGAGTCAGCGACGATCATCACCACGCTGGCGGCGATGTTCACGATGGCGGCGGCCAGGAGGACCGGGCGACGACCGAAGGCGTCGGCGAAGCCGCTGGTCGGCAGCTCGAGGAGGAAGATCACCAGTCCCTGCAGCGAGAACGCCAGCAAGGCTTCGGCGATCGTCAGTCCGCGCTCCAACGGCCACAGCGTCATCAGCCCGATGACCAGTCCGACGGGGAACCACCGGGTGAACGTCAGCGTCAGGAAGACCCGCCGCGCCGCGGTGGGGTCGAGCACGTCCGTCACGACGCACCGCCGTCGGGGCGGCGGTCTTCCCGTGGCAGCAGGTGGGTCCACACGAGCACCTCGATGGCGTCGTCCTGGCCGGCGTCCGCGTCGCGGTAGCGACGGATCACGCTCGCGATCTCGGACCGGAGGGCTTTCGCCTGCTCGGCTGTGACCCTCACCCGGTCGTCGCCGGAGCCCAGGGTGTCGCGCCACTGCGGCGGCCAGTGGCGGGACTGCTCGGCCCAGCTCTCGACGCGCTCGTCGAGTGCGGACTGGTAGTGGCGGGTGAGCCAGGTCAACGACGCCTCGGCGTCCTCGTTCCCGGCGAAGTCGCTGGGTCGCCACTCGTGGCCGTACGACGTCGCCTCCCAGACCCGGCGCTTGCCGACCCCGGTGTCGGTGTCGCTGACCAGCCCCACCTCCTCGAGCTTGCGGAGGTGGTAGCTCGTCGCGCCGGTGTTGGTCGAGAGCCGCTCGGCCAGGTCGGTGGCGGTGGCCGGCCCGTGGAGTCGCAGGTGGGAGAGGAGCCGGGAGCGCAGCGGGTGGGCGAGCACGCGCAGCGCCGTGGCATCGAGCCGGATGATGTCGGTGGACATGCGTGCAGACTATCTGTGCACAAGAATTGTGCACAAGAGTTCTGCTCGATCAGCCGCCCGTGCGGTTGGCGACGAGACCGGCGACGTCCTGGCGCCGCAGCCACGACAGCTCGTGCCGCAGCACGGCGCCGACCCGTTGGCAGAACTCCTCGGGCTCGTCGGCGGCGTCGGGCAGCTCCGGGACGATGACGTCGACGATGCCGTCGGCGCGCAGGTCGAGCGAGCGCACGCGCTGCGAGCGCGCGAGGTCGGGGGCGTGCGAGGTGTCGCGGTGCACGATCGCGCTCGCGCCCTCGGGCGGCAACGGCGACAGCCAGGCGTGCTGCGCGGCCACGACCCTGTCGGCGGGCAGCAGCGCCAGCGCGCCGCCGCCGGTGCCCTGACCGAGCATGAGCGAGAGCGTCGGAGCGCGCAGGGTCACCAGGTCGGCCAGGCAGCGGGCGATCTCGCCGGCGAGCCCGCCCTCCTCGGCCTCGACGGAGAGGGCGGCGCCAGGGGTGTCGATGATGGTGAGCAGCGGCATCCGCAGCTCCTCGGCCAGCCGCATGCCGCGCCGCGCCTCGCGCAGCGCGGCCGGCCCGAGCGGACGCAGCTCGGTCTGCCCACGACGGTCCTGCGCCAGCACGACGCACGGCGTCTCCCCGAAGCGCACCAGCGCCAGCATCAGGCCGGGATCGTGCTCGCCCTGGCCGGTGCCGTTGAGCGGCACCACGTCACTGGCGGCGTACTTGAGCAGGCGGCGCACGCCGGGGCGGTCCTCGCGCCGCGAGCGCGTGATGGAGTCCCACGTGTCGACGTCGCTCACCGCCGGCAGCGGAGCCACCGGCACCACCGGATCGCCGGGCGCCAGCAGGATCGCGAGCGCCCGGTCGAGGATGTCGCCGATGTCCTCGGGCTCGACGACCGCGTCGATCAGGCCGTGGGCGTAGAGGTTCTCCGACGTCTGGACGCCCTCGGGGAACGTGTCGCCGTACAGCGCCTCGTAGACCCGGGGGCCGAGGAAGCCGACGAGCGCCTCGGGCTCGGCGACGGTCACGTGCCCCAGCGATCCCCACGACGCCATGACGCCGCCGGTGGTGGGGTGGCGCAGGTAGACCAGGTAGGGCAGGCCGGCGGCCTTGTGGGCTGCGACGGCGGCGGAGATCTGGGCCATCCACACGAAGGCCGGAGTGCCCTCCTGCATCCGGGTGCCCCCCGAGACGGGCGCGGCGACCAGGGGCAGGCCCAGCGCGGTCGCACGGCGTACGGCGGCCACGATCCGGCGGGCGGAGGCGACGCCGATCGACCCGGCGAGGAAGCGGAACTCCCCGGCCACCACCGCGATGCGACGCCCGCGCAACCGCGCTGCGCCGGTCACGACCGACTCGTCGGCACCGCTCTTCTCGGTCGCGGCGGCCAGGGCGGCCGCGTAGTCCTCGCTGATCGCGTCCCGCTCGGGCGCGGTGTCCCAGGACTCCCAGGAGTCCTCGTCGAGCACGAGGTCGATCAGCTGGGCGGCGTCGAGGCGTTCGCGGCGGGGCACCGCTCCATCCTCACCCACGACGTCACCGCGGTGGCAGCGCCCCCAGCTCCTTGGCCATGAGGCTGACCACGTGGTCCGGCGGCCCCTGACGGGTCACCTCGACGTAGCCGCGGCGGGCGTGGAAGGCCAGCGACGGCGGGTTCGGCGGGTCCACGTTGACCTCGAGGGTCATCCGACCGAGGCGGCGCGCCTCCGCCTCGAGCTCGTCGTACACCGCGTGCCCGACGCCCCGGCCGCGCGCGGGAGCGGCCAGCACCACCCGGTCGAGGTAGAGGAACTCCTCGTAGGCCTGGGTGAAGAACGCGTAGTGGTCGCCGTCGTACGTCGTCCCCGACTCGATCACCACGACGAACCCACCGAACACCCCGTCGACCTCGATGACGTCGAAGCGGTGCGCCCACCCGTGCAGCTCGGCGAGCCGTGCCTCGTCCATCGGGGCGAGGAGGTGGACCTCCTGCTCGTTGAGGGCCAGCACGTCGGGGTGGTCGTCGGGGCTGAGCGGGCGCAGGCGGACGTGCGGGTGGGTCGCGTCGGGCATGGGACCAGCCTGTCAGCAAGCTCGGTCGGCAGGCGCGGACCCTCCGACCGCGTCAGGGCCGGCGCTCCAGGAGGACCAGCACCTCGGCGTGGTCGGTGTGGGGGAACATGTCGAACATCCGGCCACGGACGGGGCGCAGTCCCGGCATCGCGTCCAGGTCGCGGGCCAACGACACCGGGTTGCAGCTGGAGTAGAGCAGGTGCGCCGGGCGGGCGACCTCGAGCCACGCGCACAGGTCGGGCCCGAGCCCGCGACGCGGCGGGTTCACCACGACCAGGTCGGCGACGCTCGCAGGGTCCTGCTGGCGGACCCAGGCGACGGCGTCGCCGGCGACGAAGGTGAGGTCGCTGCCGTTTCCCAGGCTCTCGCGGGCGGCGCTGACCGCCGCCTCGCTCAGCTCGACGCCGGTCACCCGTCGCCCCGGGGCGGCGAGGTGACGTGCGAAGCCGCCCACCCCGCAGTAGAGGTCCCACACCGAGGACGGCCCGACCTCACCGGCCCACTCCTGGGCCTGCCGGTAGAGCGCGGCCGCGACGTCGGCGTTGGTCTGGAAGAACGACTGCGGTCGCAGCGGCAGCACGTGGTCGTTGACCGGCATCGGCAGGGCGGTGCCGTGCAGCAGCTCCTCGTGCTCGCCCTCCAGGACGGCGGCGTGCTGCGGCTGCACGTTGACGCTCACCACGTCGAGCGGCAGGTCGCCCACCAGGTCCGGCAGGTGCTTGCGGATCCGCGCGAGCGCCTCGGTCGAGCGCAGCACGAGACGCAGCATCAGCCGACCGTCGCGGTTGGCGGTCAGCAGCACGTGCTTGAGCTCCCCGCGCCGCTCGGGCACCGAGTACGGCGTCAGCCGGGCGGTGGTGACGAAGGCGGCCAACCGGGGGAGGGCGTCGTGGATGGCCGGCACGTGCAGGTGGCAGCCACGCAGGTCGGTGCCCTCACCGGCGGTGTCGAGGATGCCGAGGGTCGGGGCCTCCACCGTCCCCGCCACCACCATCTTGGCCTTGGTCCGGAACCGCTCCTCGGCGCTCGCGACCGGCGGCAGCCACGTCGGCACCCTCAGGCGGGCCTCGACGGCAGCCTGCTTGGCCGCCAGCTGAGCGGCGTACGGCGTGCGGAGGTGGGTGCAGGACCGACACAGGTCTGCCTCGAAGTACTCACAGCGCACCCCGTGACTGTAGGCGCGTCCCGGCGGCGGGACCGAGAGGCGGAGGGATCGTCAGGCGGCGGTGACCTCGGCGAGGGCGGCGAAGGAGCCGAGCAGCGCCCGCTCCTTCCTCATCGCAGCGGCGATGGCGGGATGGTCGGCGTGGGCCTCGAGGATGCGACGGGCGTGGGCCTGCCGGCGCTGCACGGCGGCGAAGGCCTTCATGACGTCGGCCTGGAGGTCGCCGTCCCCGGCCTCGATCTTCACGTAGATCTCGCCGGCCAGCGCCGTGCGCCAGTTGCGCTGGAGCTCCTCGAGGATCGCGGCCTCACTGGCGAAGTGGTCCCAGACGTGGGGGACCAGCCGCCAGGGCTGCTCGTAGGTGCCGGTGCGGCCGGCGGCCGCGACCAGCTCGGCGAGCACCTGGTGCCGCTTGCGTCGTACCACCCCTGAGACCCACATGGCGTCCTCCCAGTGACTGACCCTGTCCGGTGTCGGGACGCCGAGCGGTTCCGGCGGCCCTCCCAAGCCAAAGGTCCCGCACCGGACATCTCCTGACACAGGTATGCCCTGAGACGTGGATCACAAACACGCCCGACACGCAAATTCCGACACGCGGTGGGGCCGCACCAAAAGACACCGTGAGGCCCCGCTCCTGGGCAGGAGCGGGGCCTCACGGGCGGTGCGGGCCGACTCAGAGAGAGCCGATGAGCAGAGCGCCGTCGTCGTCCTCGTCGTCGTCCGGCTTGTCGGCCTTCTCGGCGGTGGGCTTCGACTCCGGAGCAGCCTTCGCCGGCTCCTCCTTCGTCTCCTCGGCCGCGGCCTCAGGAGCCGGGTCGGGCTCGGGCGCCTTCTCGGGCTCCGGCGCCTTCTCGGGCTCGGGCGCCTTCTCGGCGGCCGGAGCGGCAGCAGCCGCGGCCGGAGGCTGGGCCTCGGGCTTGTCGGTGCTGATCGGCTCGGAGGTGCCCGAGGTGGAGTTGAGCGCGCCCTCGAGCTCCGCCTTGACCTCCGCCAGCACCTCCGCCTTGAGCTCCGCCTTCAGCTTGGCCTTGAACTCGCTGATGTCCACCTCGTCACCTTCCAGGATCGACTCGACGTCTTGGTTGTCCCACAGCGCGATGACGCCCGCCGGGTGCGGCGCGGTCGGCTGGGAGGTCTGCGAGACCGCGGGTGCGGGCTCGGGCTCGGGGTCCGGCTCGGGCTCGGGGTCGGGTGCCGGTGCCTCCGGGTCCACGGCGCCGTCGTGCGCGACCGTCGAGGGGTAGCCGGTGTCGTCGGACTTCTCGTCCCCACGACCGACCGGAGCGTCCCCTGTCGTGCTGCGCAGCCCGGCCGAGGTCTCACGCTTCACCGACGCCAGCAGCAGCTGGGCGACGTCGAGGACCTCGACCTCCTCGCGGGCGTCGCCGGAGTCCTGCAACGCCGTGAGTCCGTCGGACAGCATCACCCGGCAGAAGGGGCAGCCGACCGCGATCTGGTCCGCGCCGGTGCCGACCGCCTCGGTGGTCCGGTTCACGTTGATGCGCGAGCCGATGTTCTCCTCCATCCACATGCGCGCGCCGCCGGCGCCGCAGCAGAAGGACCGCTCGCTGTTGCGCTCCATCTCCGTGAACTCCGTCGAGGGGATGACCGACAGCAGCTCGCGCGGCGGTGTGTAGACCTGGTTGTGACGGCCCACGTAGCAGGGGTCGTGGTAGGTCAGGGTCCGCTTGGGGCCGTCCTCGGAGGCGACCGGGGTCAGCCGGCCCTCACGCACCAACGAGTTGAGCAGCTGGGTGTGGTGGACGACGTCGAGCTCGACGCCGAACTGCTCGTACTCGTTCTTCAACGTGTTGAAGCAGTGGGCGCAGGTCGACACGACCTTCTTCGCCTTGGCCTCGGTCAGCGTCGCGGCGTTCTCCATCGCCAGCTGCTGGAAGAGGAACTCGTTGCCGGCGCGACGGGCCGAGTCGCCGGTGCAGGTCTCGCCGTTGCCGAGGACGGCGAAGTCCACGCCCGCGGTGTGGAGCAGCTCCGCGACCGCCGCGGTGGTCTTCTTGGCGCGGTCCTCGTAGGCGCCGGCGCAGCCGACCCAGAACAGCCACTCGACCTCGTCGAGGCTCTCGACGTCCTCGCCGACGACCTTGACGTCGAAGTCGAGGTCCTTGGCCCAGTCCATGCGCGCCTTGGCGCTCATGCCCCACGGGTTGCCCTTGTTCTCCATCTGCTTGAAGAGACCGTTGAGCTCGGTGGGGAAGTTCGACTCGATGAGCACCTGGTAGCGGCGCATGTCGACGATGTGGTCGACGTGCTCGATGTCGACCGGGCACTGCTCGACGCAGGCACCACAGGTGACGCAGGACCAGAGCACGTCCGGGTCGATGACGCCGGAGCCGTCCTCGGGCATGTAGAACCACTCGTCGCCGGTGTCGCCGACGAGCGGACGCTCCACCTCGGTGGTCAGCGACGTCACCCCGTGGCCGTGGCCGCCGGAGCTGGACTTCTCGTGGCCGCTGCTGGCGTCCGCGGCGAGCAGCTTCTCGCGCTTCTCGTCGTCGGCGAGGATGTACGGCGCCTTGGCGAACGCCGCGTCACGCAGCGCCATGATCATGAGCTTGGGCGACAGCGGCTTCTCGGTGTTCCACGCCGGGCACTGGCTCTGGCACCGACCGCACTCGGTGCAGGTCGCGAAGTCGAGCATGCCCTTCCAGGAGAAGTCCTCGATGGAGCCGACGCCGAGCTTGGTGTCCTCGTCGAAGTCGTCGGCGTCCTCGAGGTTGAGGACCTTGCCGTCGCTCATCAGCGGCTTGGCAGCACCCAGGGCGACCGGTCGGCGGCCGAACATGACGTTCAGGGGGGCCACGAAGATGTGGAGGTGCTTGGAGTTCAGCACGATGATGAGGAACACCAGCATGACGCCGATGTGGAGCATCAGCCCGACGCCCTCCAGCACCTCGAGGGTGCTGCCGCTCAGGCCGCTGAGCAGGCTGCCGACGGCCTGGGACACGAAAGCCCCGTTGCCGTAGGGGAAGTTGTCGTGCGCCGCGGCCGCGCCGCGGAACAGGAACATCGTCCAGATGACGTTGAAGATCATGAAGAGCACGAGCCACGCGCCGCCGAGGTGCGAGCCCTTGAAGCGGGACTGACGGCCGAGCTTCTTCGGGGAGTTCTTCAGCCGGATCTGGGCGAAGAGCGCCAGGCCGACGACTGCCAGCACGGCGATGAGGTCCTGGGCGAAGCCGAGCAGGTCCCACGTCCCCACGACCGGGATGGCGAACTCCTCGGGGTAGGTGAACAGCGACCCGTAGGCCTCGACGTACACCGTGCCGAGGATGAGGAACGCCCAGAACACGAAGAAGTGCGCGACGCCGGGCACCGACCACTTCAGCAGCTTCTTCTGGCCGAAGACCTCGACGAGCTGGGTCCTCACGGCCAGGCCGACGCGTCCGGTGACGCCCTCGATCCGGTCAGGGGCGGGCTGTCCGCTGGTGATGAGCCGCGCGAGGAAGCCCACGCGCTTGGCCGCCAGCGGCAGGGCGACCGCGTTCATCAGCAGCCCCAGGATCAGCACCCAAGTCACTCGTCCACGCTCCGTCCGGCGTCAGGGGGTGTCGCTTCCGCGAGCCTATTGCGCTGCGACCCCTGTGCGGGGCGCTTCAGCGCCTCGTCATCTTACTCACGGGTAACCGCAGACCGGTCGGCCCTGTTGCCGGTGTCACAGGTCGCACGTCGATGACCCGGTTTCACCAGGGACCTGGTGAGAACCGCCACCCCGCTCGGCTACACCAGGCGGCCGGCGCGGGTGAAGTCCAACCGGACCTTGGTCAGGTCGCCGTCGTCGGCGCGGGCGCAGTAGGTGAAGCGGGTGCCCAGCCGCTCGTGCGGCTGGCCGGCCCGGAGCAGGACCTGCTTGACGCTGAGGCCCGATCGCAGGCCGCGGATCATCGAGGCCTTCTTGGCCACCGACGGCTGGCGGCAGGCGTCGTTGGACACGCCCTGGGCCCGCTCCCACATCTGCAGGTAGGCCTCGGCGCCACGCATCATGTCGTCGCGGATCGCGGGACCCTCGGAGCCCGCGATCTGCTCGAGGTCCTCGAACCAGTCGGGGTAGAGGCCGTAGTGCGCGACCCCGTCGGCGTTGATGTCGTAGACCCGCTCACCGCTGACCTGCTTGCGCACCGTGACGCCGCCGTAGCCGGTGAAGGGGTAGGTGACCGGGTTCTGCGCCGCGGTGGGCCGCGGGTCGCCCTGGGCGCCGAGCCCGTTGATGTCGGCGCCGTAGCCGAAGCCGAAGTAGAAGCGTCCGTCGGCCCACTTCAGGTGCTGGCGCCACTTGTCGACGAAGCCGGTGGAGTCGCCGGCGTACGGCGTGATGAACCCGCCCATCTCGTAGATCCGGGGGTAGGCGTCGGGCGTGGCCCACGAGTGGCTCGACAGCACGCCGGGGTAGTCCATCCGCTCGAGGACGTCGAGGCTCGACTGGCGCGCCTCGACGCTCATGTGGTCGGGGTCGAAGACCATCTTGCGCTGGGCCAGCCGCTTGACGAGGTGCTCGCCGAGGCTGCTCAGACCGGTCTGGTTGCAGTGCGGGGCCGGCGGGTAGACCGGCGCGGGCTGCAGGGTCTCGCCGAAGAGGTCGGCGATCGCGCCGAAGATCGCGTCCTGCTGCGGGTACTCGGTGCCGGGCTGGGCGTACTGCTCCTTGTCGGTCACGCCCGGTGCCACCGGCTCCTCACAGGTCTCCATCCGCCAGAACGACCCGGTCTCGGCGAAGTTGGCCGAGTTGACCAGCGCCCCGGTCTGGCCCTCGTCACCGGTGATGCCGGACAGCGCGTTGTCGAACTTGTTGACGATCTCCATCTGGCGCACGCCCATCCGGTGGGCCCGGTCCAGCGCCGCGTCGATCGACGCCTCGTCGCACTGCGGCACGGTGGCCTTGACGGTGCAGCCGAAGGGGATCGAGGTCTCGATGCCCATGATCACCGCGAGCTTGCCCTGGTTGATGACGCGTCGGGCCTCGAACGGGCTGGTGACGATGCGGTACCAGCCCTTGCCGGGGCCGCCGTACTGCGCGTCGATGTAGTCCTCGAAGTCGCGCATGTCCTGGGCCTGGAGCTCCACCGACAAGGTGTCGTCGCACTGGGTCTTCGCGAAGGTCTGCGGGTCCTTGAACGGGTAGAGCTGGCAGAGCTGGTTGTTCTCGACGAGCAGGTTGGTGAACAGCCGCAGACCGCCTCGCCAGGAGCGCTCCATCCACTTGTAGTAGGTGCCTTCGTGCGTCAGCGACTCCGGCGCGGGCCAGTCCACGAAGGTGGGCCACCCGACGGGGTCGTGCCGCGGCTCACCGGTCAGGGCGGCCTCGAGCGCGTTCACGCCGCCGGTGGCGCGGTGGTCGGGGCAGTCCACCAGCGCCTCCGTCACGCCGTACGGCGACCACGGCTTGCCGCAGTGCGCACCACCGGAGAGGAACCGGAAGGCCATGCCGTGCGTGTGGTTGTCGGTGGTGCCGCGCACCTCCTGGAAGGAGCTGGTCCCGGCGAAGGGTCGCCCGCTGATCTGCACGCCGATCTCGGGCCACGTCCCGCAGCCGTCGACGAGGCGCAGCTCGAACTGCGTGCCGCTGCCGGTGGTCAGGGGACGTCCGGAGGTGAGCCGGTCGGAGCCCTGGGCCAGCACGAAGCGGTCCGGCTTGGTCACCGTCCAGATCGAGGACTCGTCGGCCTCGGAGCGCGCGGTCACCCCGGGGGCGAGGGGCAGGGCGTCGCTGGAGAGGAAGGAGGCCTGGGAGTCCCAGAGCAGGTACTCGCCCAGCGTCGTGGCCTGGAAGTGGAAGGGCTCTGCGGCGCCGGCGGTGGCAGCGCGGGCCGCGTAGCCGGCGCCGTCACGCACGACCCAGCCCTGGGGACCACGCAACGCGTAGCAGCCGCCGGCCATCACGTAGCGGTTCTGGGGCGAGGCGCGGCGCTCGGACGGTGCGGGGACGCGCACCAGCTGCGGGTCGGGCTCGGCACGCTGGGCCGCCACGGAGGCCTCGTTGCGCCGCGCCTGGGCGGCGGTGGTCGGGTCGACCGCACCGGCTTCGGCGCCGGCGCGGGAGACCGCGTTCTTGGTGGCCGGGTCGTTGTGGTCGTGACCGTGCCCGTCGTGCGTGTGCGGCTGCGACTCGTCTGCCGCGGAGCCGGCGGAGCCCCGGTCGGCGGCGGCCCGGTCGTAGGCCTGGATGAGCGCCTTCTTCTCCGGCGTCGCCTGCTCGTCGCCGCCGCCGTACGACGGCACCACGGCGGTCAGCCCGAGCACCACGCCCAGCGCCGTGACGAGGGAGAGGACGAGGCGCGAGACGAGCCGGCGGTCAGTCATTCGGTCATCATGCAACGCCGCGTGTCAAACGTCACCTGATTCGCCGGAGCGGACCGCTCCGGTCCGGGTCAGCGTCCGGCGAGGCGAGCGCCGAGCTCGTCCGCGGTCCGTCGTACGGCCTCGACGGTGGCGGTGCCGACCCGGTCGACCCGGTCCTGCCCGTCGCCGCTCGGGTAGGTCACCGCCAGCCCGGCCACCGGGTAGCCGTTGTGGTCGAGGACCGCTGCCGCCACCGAGGCGAACCCCGGCGTCACCTCGCCCTCCTCGGTCGCATGGCCCCGCCGGCGGGTGTCGACCAGCAGGGACCGCAGGGCCGAGGGGGACGTCGGGCCGAGACCGGTCCGGTCGGTGAACGCGTCGCGGTCGGGGTAGAGCACGCGGACCTGGGCCGGGGTGAGGGCCGCCAGCACGGCGCGGCCGCTGGCGGTCAGGTGCGCGGGCAGCCGGACGCCGACGTCGGTCACCAGAGGAGGTCGACCCGGCGCCCGCTCCTCGAGCACGTAGAGCACGTCGCGCCCGTGCAGGACGGCGAGGTGCGCGCTCTGCCCGACCCGGTCGACGAGCCGGGCCAGCGGCCGGCGTGCGATGCGGGCCAGCGGTGCCTGTCGGCTGTAGCCGCTGCCGACCTCGAAGGCGGCCACACCGAGCCCGTAGCGGTGCTCCTCGGCGAGGTGGACCACGAAGCCCTCGGCGGCCATCGCGGCCAGGAGGTGGTAGGCGGTCGAGCGGGGCAGGCCGCAGGCGGCCGCGATGCGGTCCAGCGGGACGGGCTCGGACCGGGCGGCCAGGAAGCGCAGCACCCGCAGGGTGCGGGTCGCGGCCGGCACGTTCGTCACGTCCCCAGCATGGCGGTGTCTCGGATCCGAGACAACAGCGACGTCCCGACCTCTGGCGGCGACGGCTCGGCGGCGGTGTGATCGAGCCATGGCTCATCCTGCCCGCAGCTCCTTCCCGGACCAGCCGGTGACCGGGGAGCCGGTGCTCGTCGGCACCGGACCGCTCACGGCGTCCGACGTCGTCGCCGTCGCGCGGCGCGGTGCCCCGGTGCGCCTCACCGACGAGGCGGTGACCGCCATCGAGACCTCCCGGGCCACGGTCGAGCGCCTGGCCGCCGCCCCGACGCCGGCGTACGGCATCTCGACCGGCTTCGGCGCGCTCGCCACCCGGCACATCGAGCCGGCCATGCGAGCGGCGCTGCAGCGCTCGCTCGTCCGCTCGCACGCCGCCGGCAGCGGCCCCGAGGTCGAGCGCGAGGTGACCCGGGCGCTGATGCTGCTGCGACTCTCGACGCTGGCCACCGGCCGCACCGGTGTCCGTCCCGAGACGGCCCGGCTGCTGGGCGACCTGATCACGCACGGGATCACCCCGGTCGTCCACGAGTACGGCTCGCTCGGCTGCTCCGGCGACCTCGCGCCGCTGTCGCACTGCGCGCTCGCGCTGATCGGCGAGGGCCCGGTACGCCGAGCCGACGGCAGCCCGACCGACGCCGCCACCGCCCTGGGGGAGAGCGGGCTGCGACCGGTCGAGCTCGGCCCGAAGGAGGGCCTGGCGCTGATCAACGGCACCGACGGCATGCTCGGGATGCTCGTCCTGGCGCTGCACGACCTCGACACGTTGGTGCGGACCGCCGACGTCGCCGCGGCGCTGTCGGTCGAGGGACAGCTGGCCACCGACCGCGTCTTCGCCGCCGACCTCCAGGCCCTGCGGCCGCACCCGGGACAGGCGGCGAGCGCCGCCAACCTGCGCGCGATCCTGGCCGACTCCGGCGTGGTCGCCTCCCACCGCGGCCCCGACTGCAACCGGGTCCAGGACGCCTACTCGCTGCGCTGCAGCCCGCAGGTGCACGGCGCCGTGCGCGACACCATGGCCCACGCCGCCGCCGTCGCCGACCGCGAGCTGGCCAGCGCCGTCGACAACCCGGTGGTGCTGCCCGACGGCCGCGTCGAGTCCAACGGCAACTTCCACGGCGCCCCGGTGGGCTACGTCCTCGACTTCCTCGCCATCGCCGCGGCCGACCTCGCCTCCATCAGCGAGCGCCGCACCGACCGCTTCCTCGACCGCACCCGCAGCCACGGGCTGCCGCCGTTCCTGGCCGGCGACCCCGGCGTCGACAGCGGCCACATGATCGCGCAGTACACCCAGGCCGGCATCGTCTCGGAGCTCAAACGTCTGGCCGTCCCGGCGTCGGTCGACTCGATCCCCAGCAGCGCCATGCAGGAGGACCACGTCTCGATGGGATGGGCAGCGGCCCGCAAGCTGCGCCGCTCGGTCGACGGCCTGACGCGCGTGCTGGCCGTGGAGGTCCTCACCGGCGTCCGCGCCCTCGACCTGCGCGCCCCCCTGGAACCCTCACCGGCCACGGCCGCGGTGCGCGCCCTGGTCCGTGAGCACGTCGACGGTCCGGGACCTGACCGGCACCTCGCCCCCGAGATCGAGGCCGTCGTCGCGCTGGTGGCGAGCGGCGACGTCGTACGCACCGTGGAAGCAACGATCGGAGAGCTGGCATGACTGCAGGTGGCAACAGGGTCCCGACTGGCTCGACCGACGGGGCCTCGACCAACCCGAGACTGCCGATCCGCGCCGCCCGCGGCCCGCAGCTCACCGCCCGGTCGTGGCAGACCGAGGCGGCGCTGCGGATGCTGATGAACAACCTCGACCCCGACAACGCCGAGAACCCCGCGGACCTCGTGGTCTACGGCGGCTCCGGCAAGGCCGCGCGCGACTGGCCGTCGTACGACGCCCTGGTGCGGACCCTCGAGACGCTGGCCGACGACGAGACCATGCTGGTGCAGAGCGGGCGACCCGTCGGGGTCTTCCGCACCCACACGTGGGCGCCGCGGGTGCTGCTGGCCAACTCCAACCTGGTCGGCGACTGGGCCACCTGGGAGGAGTTCCGCCGGCTCGAGCACCTCGGGCTGACGATGTACGGCCAGATGACGGCCGGCTCCTGGATCTACATCGGCACCCAGGGCATCCTCCAAGGCACCTACGAGACCTTCGCCGCGGTGGCCGAGAAGCTCGCGACAGGGGAGGTCACCGGTGCCGGCGGCTCGCTGGCCGGCACCATCACGCTGACCGCCGGCCTCGGCGGGATGGGCGGGGCCCAGCCGCTCGCGGTCACCATGAACGACGGCGTCGCGCTCTGCGTCGAGTGCGACCCCGAGCGCATCGAGCGCCGCCTCGAGCACGGCTACCTCGACGTCCGCGCCGACTCGCTCGACCACGCCCTCGACCTGGCGGTGGCCGCCCGCGACGAGCGTCGACCGCTGTCCATCGGGGTGCTCGGCAACGCCGCCGAGGTGGTGCCGGAGCTGCTGGCGCGACGCGCGCCCGTCGACGTGGTCACCGACCAGACCTCGGCGCACGACCCGCTGTACTACCTGCCCGTCGGGGTCGCGGTCGAGGACTGGGCGACGCTGCGGGACAAGGACCCTCAGGGGTTCACGGAGCGGGCCCGGGAGTCGATGGCGCGCCACGTCGAGGCGATGGTCGGGTTCGCCGACCTCGGGGCCGAGGTCTTCGACTACGGCAACTCGATCCGTGACGAGGCGCGCAAGGGCGGCTTCGACCGCGCGTTCTCCTTCCCCGGCTTCGTGCCGGCCTACATCCGCCCGCTGTTCTGCGAGGGCCGTGGGCCCTTCCGCTGGGCGGCGCTGTCCGGCGACCCCGCCGACATCGCCGCCACCGACCGCGCGATCCTCGAGCTCTTCGGTGACGACGAGCGCCTGCGCCGGTGGATCACGATGGCGGGGGAGCGGGTCGCCTTCCAGGGCCTGCCCGCGCGCATCTGCTGGCTCGGGTACGGCGAGCGCCACCGGGCCGGGCTGAAGTTCAACGAGATGGTGGCCAGCGGGGAGCTGAAGGGCCCGATCGTCATCGGTCGTGACCACCTCGACTGCGGCTCGGTGGCCAGCCCCTACCGCGAGACCGAGGCCATGCTCGACGGCTCCGACGCCATCGCCGACTGGGCGCTGCTCAACGCCCTGGTCAACACCGCCTCGGGGGCGACGTGGGTCTCGATCCACCACGGCGGCGGGGTGGGCATGGGTCGCTCGATCCACGCCGGCCAGGTCTGCGTGGCCGACGGCACCGAGCTCGCGGCGCAGAAGATCGAGCGGGTGCTGACCAACGACCCCGGCATGGGCGTCGTCCGCCACGCCGACGCGGGCTACGACCGGGCGGTCGAGGTGGCGGGCGAGCGCGGCGTACGCCTGCCGATGCGGGAGGGGGACCCCGCCGTCCCGGTCCGGGCGTGACGCCTCAGGGTCGTGCTGCCCGGCCGCGCGCGACCCACGCCGCGACCTGGGCGCGGGAGCTGAGCCCGAGCTTGCGCAGGATGTTCTCCACGTGACCCTGCGCGGTGCGGATCGAGATCACGAGCCGGTCCGCGATCTGCTGGTTGGACAGGCCCTCGCCGAGCAGGGCGGCGACCTCGCGCTCGCGGGTGGTCAGCCCCACGTCGGCATCGGAGAGACGCTGCGGACCGGGGCCGCCGGCGTCCTGTCCGCGGGCGAGCCGGATGGCCTCCGTGGTGCCGAGCTGCTGCCCGCGCCGGAAGCTGCGCTCGAAGGACCGCTCGGCCAGCAGGCTGCGCGCCAGCGCCTCCCCGACCTCCCGCTCGGCGGCGATGAAGGGGGCGGAGGCGGGAGCTCCCTGCACGAAGCTCCAGATGGCGCGAGCAGCCCCGAAGAGGGTGGCGGCGCGCTCCCCGTCGCCGCGCGCGGAGGCGATGCCGGCCAGCGCCTCGAGCACCATGGCCAGGCCGGGGCGGTCGCGCAGCACCTCCTTCATCGTCAGGGCCTCGAGCTGGAGCCGGGTGGCGCGGTCGAGGTCGCCGGCGTCACGTGCTGCTACCCCGCGCCACCACAGGGCCAGCGAGCGCGTGTAGAGCTCGCCGGCCGCCCGGGTGGTCTCGATGCAGGCCTCGATGGCGCGCTCGGCCGCCTCGCGCTCGCCGCGGTGGTCGTGGCAGACGCCGGTGATCATCAGGCACACGCTGCGGTGGTTGACCACGCCGGCGTCCTCGAAGCGGGCGAGCGCCTCCTGCGCCTGGGCGAGGGCCAGGTCCATGTCGCCGGCGAAGAAGGCCACGCTGGCCCGCGTGAAGGCGCGGTAGGCGACCACCATCCCCAGCGGCTCCTGCGCCACGAGCCCGTCGTTCTCGGCCAGGTGTGCGGCGGCGTCGTCGGTGTCACCGCGGATCGCTGCCAGGTAGGCGAGCATGCCGTGGGCCAGCGCTCGCTCCGGCACCGACCCGGTGCCGTGGGAGAGCGCGAGCTCGAGCCAGTGCCGAGCCTCGGCGAGCAGACCGGTCACCAGCCAGTAGCCCTCGAGCGACATCACGACGCGCAGGGCGGTCGCGGCGTCCTCAGGGTGCCCGGCACAGTGCTCGAGCACGATGCGGAGGTTGGCGTGGTTGCGGCGCCAGTGCTCCAGCCACATGGCCTGCGTGGGGCCGGTCCACTCCACCCCGAGCCGCACCGAGAGGTCGACGAACCACTGCTCGTGCCGGTGCCGGTAGTGCTCGAACTCCCCGGCCTCGGCCAGTCGGCCCATCCCGAACTGACGGATGGTCTCGAGCATCCGGTAGTGCAGGTCGTCGTCGGGGTCGCGGGTCACCAGCGACTTGTCGATGAGGTTCTGCAGCACGTCGAGGACCTTGCAGGCCTCCAGCCCTGCGCCGCTGCAGACGTACTCCGCCGCCTCCAGCCCGAAGCCGCCGGCGAAGACCGCCAAGCGGGCCCAGAGCAGCCGCTCCTGCGGCGAGCAGAGGTCGTAGCTCCAGGTCACCGAGGCCAGCAGCGAGCGCTGACGGTCGGGGGTGTCGGCGTACCCGCGGCTGAGCAGGCGGTAACGGTCCTCGAGGCGCTCCAGCATCACCTCCGGGGTCAGCACCGTGATGCGGGCGGCGGCGAGCTCGAGCGACAGCGGCAGGCCCTCGAGGGCCCCGCAGAGGCGGGCGATCGCCGGCGCGTTGGCCTCCGTCGGCGCGAAGCCGGGCATGGCGGCCGCCGCCCGCTGCAGGAACAGCCGCACACCGTCGTAGCGCTCCAGGTCGGCCAGGCCCACCTCGTCGTCCGGGCCGGGCACCGGCAGCGGCGGCACCGGATAGACCACCTCACCGCGTACGCCGAGCGCGTGGCGGCTGGTGGTGAGCACCCGCAGCTGCGGGCACCGCTCGAGCAGCTCGACGACGAGGAACGCGGCCGCGTCGCCGACCTGCTCGCAGTTGTCGAGCACCAGCAGGGCCGGCCGGTCGGCGACGAGCTCGGCGACGGCGTCCACGGGGCTGTCGGTGGGGCGGATGTGGAGACTCAGGGCCTCGACCACCGCGAGACCGACGAGGTGCGACTCGGTCACGTCGGCCAGCGGCACCGTCCACACCGCGGAGCCCTCGGGCTCGCTCTCCGCGTGGGAGCGGGCGAGCCGGGTCTTGCCGGCCCCGCCGATGCCGGTCAGGGTCACCAGGCGCGCGCCGGCAAGGGTGCGGCGCAGGTCCACGAGCTCACGGCGGCGGCCGACGAAGGGGGTGGCGTCGAGCGCGAGCGCGGTCATGGTCGACCCGTCGCGAGCACGCGACGGGAACGCTCACGCAGCGGCGTCGCCCAGGACATCCTCCCAGTGTGTCCGAGGCGACGCCGCGCGTCTGCTGTTACGGCCCGGCGTTCGGCCGTGGTGCAGCGGCGAGAGGCCTCACGAGCCCCCCGGTCGATTGTCCAGGTCGGAGGACCAGAAAGACACGGGGAGAAATACGGGTATCGGTCGCGCGGCGCGCGGGGAGTACGGCGCCGAGGACGTACCACCGGCCTCACCAGTCGCCTGCGTCACTCCGGCCGTGCCGGCTGGTCAGGAGGTCGACCAGCGGCCCCGGTGGGTGACGTCGGCGACCGGGGGCCGACCGCGTCGCGCAGACCCTGCCGGGCCGGCGTCGTCCGTGCGGTGCCCCATCGACACCACCCCGACCGGGGTGTACGCCGCCGGCACGTCGAAGGCCGACCGGAACCCGTCCAGCGCCGGGCCGGGCAGTCCGAAGAAGCACGCGCCCAGTCCCTCGTCGACCGCCGTCAGCAGCATGAGCATCGCTGCCATCGCGGTGTCGGTGTGCCAGTAGGGAACCGGCCAGCGTGCCTCGTCCCGGTCGCTCCAGCCCTTGTCGGCCTCGGCGTAGCGGTCGAGGTAGGCGTCCTTGCAGCTCAGCGTCACCACAAGCACCGGTGCGCCCATCAGTCCGCGCAACCAGCGGTCGGGGGCGTCGACCCGGTCGCCGGCGGTGGCCCGCCAGTAGCGGGTGACGTCGTCGGGGGTGTCGAGCACGAGGAAGGCCCATCCGGCGCTGTTGCCGGCGCTGGGGGCCCGGTGACCGGCGGCGAGGACCCGGTCGACCACGGCGGGCTCGACCGGCTCCGACGAGTAGTTTCGGACCATCCGGCGGCGGCGTACCGCTTCGCTGAGCTCCACAGCACCACCATCACACGCGGCGTCACCCCGAGGAGGACCAGGGCATGAGCGCGAACCTTCGGGCGACCCCGGGCTGGGAGGCGATGTGGGCCGACCTGGCGCCGGTGGGGCGGGCGTCGACCGGCGGCTACCTGCGTCAGCCGTTCACCGCGGCCGAGCGGGAGGCCCGCGCCTGGTTCCTCCAGGAGTGCGGTCGGCGTGACCTGGTCGTCGAGGAGGACGGCTTCGGCAACGTCGCGGCGTGGTGGCGACCGAATTCGTGTCAGCCTCACAACAAGGCGGTGCTCACGGGCTCCCACCTCGACTCGGTGGCTCAGGGGGGTGCCTTCGACGGCCCGCTCGGCGTGGTCTCGGCGCTGGCCGCCCTCGACCACCTGCGTGAGCGAGGCGTCGAACCCCTGCGTCCGTTGGGGATCGCGGTCTTCAGCGAGGAGGAGGGCTCGCGCTTCCCCGTCGCCTGCCTCGGCTCGCGGCTCGCCACCGGAGCCCTGGACTGGGGCGCGGCCCGCGAGCTGCGCGACCGCGGCGGCGTGGCGTACGCCGACCTGGTGCCCGGGCCCGGTCACGGCACCGACCTGCTGGCCGAGGTCGGGGTCTTCGTCGAGCTCCACGTCGAGCAGGGTCGTGACCTGGTCCACCGCGACGCCGCCGTCGGCGTGGCCGAGGGCATCTGGCCGCACGGTCGCTACCGCTTCGACCTCACCGGCCGCGCCGACCACGCCGGCGCCACCGCGATGGCCGACCGGCGCGACCCCATGACGACGTACGCCCACGCGGTGCTGGCTGCCCAGGACGCGGCGCGGGCGTCCGGGCAGCGAGCCACCTTCGGGCGGGTCCAGGTCGCGCCCAACGGCACCAACGCCATCCCGTCGGCCGTCACCGCCTGGCTCGACGCCCGCGCCGCGACGCCCGCGCTGCTCGAGGAGCTCGTGGCGGCCGTCCGCGCGCGCACCGCGGACCGGGCCGAGCGGGACGGGACCGGGCTCGCGGTCACCGCCGAGTCGGTGACCCCCGCCGTCACCTTCGACCGGCGGCTCGGCCGTCGTCTCGCCACGCACCTCGGCCGGCACCGGACGCAGGCGCTCCCCGTCGTGCCGACGGCGGCGGGTCACGACGCCGGGGTGCTGTCGGGCGCGGGCGTGCCCACCGCCATGCTGTTCGTGCGCAACCCGACGGGGGTCTCGCACGCTCCCGACGAGCACGCCGGGACCGCCGACTGTCTCGCCGGTGTCGCGGCGCTCGCCGACACCCTCGAGCTGCTGCTGACCGCCGGGGCCTCCGAGGCGTCCGGGCCCTCCGACCCCGAGACCCAGGTGAGCCCGTGAGCACCCACCCGTCCACGACGTACCGGCTCGAGCACGCCTGGGTCGCCGGCCCGGGCGGCGTCGACGAGGTCCGCTCCGACGTGCTGGTCGACGTCGCCGGGGGACGCATCGTGGCCGTCGACGACGCGGGCAGCGCCGGCGGGCGCCGACCCGATCCCGACGCGGTCCGGCTGCCGGGGCTGACGTTGCCCGGTTTCGCCAACGGCCACAGCCATGCCTTCCACCGGGCCCTGCGCGGGCGGACGCAGCGCGGCCAGGGATCGTTCTGGACCTGGCGCGAGCAGATGTACGACCTCGCCGGACGGCTCGACCCCGACACCTACCGCACCCTGGCCACCGCGGTCTTCGGCGAGATGGCCGCGGCAGGCTGGACCGCGGTCGGGGAGTTTCACTACCTCCACCACCAGCCCGACGGCACCCGCTACGGCGAACCGAACGTGATGGCCGAGGCGCTGGTGGAGGCCGCGCGTGACGCAGGAGTCCGCCTGGCCCTGCTCGACACCTGCTACCTCAGCGCAGGTCTGGCTCCTGACGGGTCACCGCTGGCGGTCGAGGGCGTGCAGCGCCGCTTCAGCGACGGCACCGCCGAGGCCTGGCAGGAGCGCACCGACGAGCTGACCGCCGAGCTCGGGGGCGACGTCGTGGTCGGGGCCGCGCTCCACTCGGTGCGCGCCGTGCCTCTGCGCGACATGCGACTGGTCGCCGAGTGGGCCGACCGGTTCGAGACCCCCTTGCACGTCCACCTCTCCGAGCAGGTGGCGGAGAACGAGCAGTGCCTGGCGGCGTACGGGCGGACGCCGACCGAGGTCCTCGACGAGGCCGGGGCGCTGACCGACCGCACCACCGCCGTCCACGCCACTCACCTGACGGCGACCGACGTCGGCCGGCTCGGGGCCGCCGGCGGCGCGGTGTGCTTCTGCCCCACCACCGAGCGCGACCTCGGCGACGGCATCGGTCCCTCGCGCGAGCTCGCCGCGGCCGGGGCGCACCTGACCGTCGGCTCCGACAGCCACGCGGTCGTCGACCCCTTCGAGGAGATGCGCGCCGTCGAGCTCGACGAGCGGCTGCGCGCCCGTGCCCGCGGCCACTGGAACGCCGCGGAGCTGCTGCGCGCCGGCACCCTGGCCGGGCACCGCTCGCTCGGCTTCGGCGACGCCGGCCGCATCGCGGTGGGTGCCCGCGCCGACCTCGTCACCGTCGACCTCACGACCCCGCGCACGGCCGGTGGGGGCGCGACCGGCGAGACCGCGGTGTACGCCGCCACCGCCGCCGACGTGCGCCACGTCGTCTCGGGCGGACGGGTCGTCTTCGACGGCGACCACGAGTCCGTCGGTCGGGCGCTGGACGAGGCCGTCGCGGCGGCGTGGGGCGACCGGTGAGCGCGACGACCACCGGAGCGGCCGCAGCAGCCGGGCCGCGGGGCGCCGTGCTGGTCACCGGCATCGGCGAGCTCGTCACCCACGACCCCGCGCACCCGGGACCGTTGGGACTGCTCATCGACGCCGCCGTCGTGGTGGAGCGCGGACGGGTCGCGTGGACCGGCCCCGCGCAGCTGGCGCCGGCCGCCGACGAGCGGATGGACCTCGGGGCCCGTGCGGTGGTCCCGGGCTTCGTCGACTCCCACAGCCACCTGCTCTTCGCCGGTGACCGGGCGAGCGAGTTCGAGGCGCGCATGGCCGGACGCCGCTACGACGGCGGCGGCATCCGGACGACGGTTGCGGCGACGCGCGCGGCCGGTGACGAGCACCTGGAGGCCAACCTGCTGCGCCACCTGGGCGAGATGCGGGCGCAGGGCACGACGACGGTGGAGGTCAAGAGCGGCTACGGCCTCACGGTCCGCGACGAGGCGAGGTCCCTGGCGATCGCTGCCCGGTTCACTCCCGAGACCACCTTCCTCGGCGCCCACGTCGTGCCGGACGAGTACGCCGAGGACCCGGCGGGCTACGTCGACCTCGTGACCGGGCGGATGCTCGAGGCCTGCGCGCCGTACGCCCGGTGGATCGACGCCTTCTGCGAGCGCGGGGCCTTCGACGCCGACCAGGCGCGGGCCGTGCTGACGGCCGGCGCCGCCGCCGGCCTGCAGGGGCGGTTGCACGCCAACCAGCTCGGCCCCGGGCCGGGCGTGCAGCTGGCGTGCGAGCTCGGGCTGGCTGCGGTCGACCACTGCACCCACCTGGACGACGCCGACGTGGCCGCGCTGCGTGGCAGCGGCACGATCGCCACCCTGCTTC
This sequence comes from uncultured Actinomycetota bacterium, assembly GCA_963721555.1. Classification (GTDB taxonomy): domain Bacteria; phylum Actinomycetota; class Actinomycetes; order Propionibacteriales; family Nocardioidaceae; genus Marmoricola_A. Next base: position 27,022 of record CAVRJU010000014.1, read on the forward strand.
CCGGCGTCGAGTTCTCCACCCGGTCGCCCTACCCGGACGCGCGTGCGCTCGTCGACGCCGGAGTCACGGTCGCGCTGGCCTCCGACTGCAACCCCGGCTCGTGCTACTCCTCGTCGATGCCGTTCTGCCTCGCCCTGGCCGTGCGCGAGATGGGTCTGACCCCGGCCGAGGCGCTGACGGCCGCGACGCTGGGCGGAGCGCGGGCGCTGCGGCGCGAGGACGTCGGGCACCTGCGCGTAGGGGCGCGGGCCGACCTGGTCGCGCTGGCCGCGCCGTCGTACCTCCACCTCGCCTACCGGCCCGGCGTCCCCCTCACCACCCCGCTCGCCCTCGCGCCCCCGCCCACCCTCGCGCCCCCGCCCGCCCTCGCGCCCCCGCCCGCCCCCTGAGATGCAGCCCTATCCGCGCAAATGTTCTCGCACTGAGCGTCCGAACCGGCGTGTCGTGCTCAGTGCGAAATCATTTGCGTCGGAAGGAGCCACGAGTCGGGGGGACGTGCTGTCGCGTTGTCGGACCACCGGCCCGCGCGTCTCCCTCGGATACCGCTAGTATCCGAAAGATGAGCAGCTCCGACGGACGACCGGTTGGCGACCATGACGCTCGGCCAGCGCAAGCACGCGCCGGTGCCGCGCACGGGGCTGCCGCGCGGCCCGCGAGGGCCGGCGATCGTGCAGTCGGCCGCGCTGATGCGCTTCCGCCACCAGTTCGTGCCGTGGCTGGGCAGGCGGTACGGCGACGTCGCGACCGTCAAGCTGCTGCCGGAGGGCCGCCCGCTCGTGCTGTTCAGCCGCACCTCCACCACCAAGGAGATCTTCGGCAGCGACCCCGAGGTCTTCCACGCCGGCAAGGGCAACGCCGTGCTCGGACCGATCATGGGTGCGCACTCGCTGCTGCTGGTCGACGGCGCGAAGCACAAGCGGGCCCGCAAGCTGCTGATGCCCGCCTTCCGCCCCTCCGCGATGGAGGGCTACCGGACCGTGGTGGCGCGGCTGGCGCGCGAGGAGGTCGCGTCCTGGACCCCGGGTGAGGAGCTGCGCAGCCTGGAGCGGATGAACGCACTGACCCTGGAGGTCATCCTGCGCGTCGTCTTCGGGGTGGCCGACGAGGAGCGGCTGGCCCGGCTCCGCCCGCTGGTCAACGCCACCGTCGACGTCAAGCCCGTGGTGCTCCTCGGCTGGGGCTACCCGGCGCTGCAACGCTTCGGGCCGTGGAAGAAGGTCGTGCAGGTGCAGCGCGAGCTCGACCGCCTGCTCTACGCGGAGATCACCGAGCGCCGCGCCGCCCCCGACCTGGACGAGAGGACCGACGTGCTCTCACAGCTGCTGCTCGTGGGGCAGGCCGAGGGTGAGTCGCCGCTCAGTGACGAGGAGCTGCGCGACCAGCTGGTGACGCTGCTGCTGGCCGGCCACGAGACGACGGCCTCGGGCCTGGCCTGGGCGCTCTACGAGCTCGGACGGCACCCGGAGCTGATGCGACGCGCCCAGCAGGCGGCGCACGAGGGCGACGACGACCACCTCGAGGCGGTGATGAAGGAGTCGCTGCGCCTGCACCCGATCATCCCGATGGTGGTGCGCTTCCTCATGCGACCGTCGGTCGTCGGCGGCCACGAGCTGCCGGCCGGGGTCTCGGTCGGGCCGTCGATCCTGCTGGCCCACGCCGACCCCGACAACTTCCCGCAGCCCGAGGAGTTCCGGCCCTCGCGGTTCCTCGACGAGGAGGTGCGGCCGAACACCTGGATCCCCTTCGGCGGCGGGGTCCGACGGTGCATCGGTGCCGGCTTCTCGCTCATGGAGGGCGTCGAGGTCCTGCGCGAGGTCCTGACGACGTACGACGTGGGCGTGGTGGCCGGGCACACCGACCGGCCCCGGGTCCGCAACATCACCAGCGTCCCCGACCGCGGCGCGCGTATCGTCGTCACTCCTGTCTGACCCGACCGGAGATCAGGAGGCGCGGCCGTGCCCGAGAGCGTCTTCGGACTGCCTGTCCACCCGCTCGTCGTGCACGCCACCGTCGTGCTGGTGCCGCTGACGGCGCTGGCGCTGCTGCTCGCCGTCCTGGTGCCGCGGTTCCGGGCGTGGGCCGGCTGGTTGCCGCTCGGTCTGGCCCTGCTCTCGCCGCTGCTGGCGTTGAGCTCGACCACGTCGGGGGAGAACCTCGAGCAGCGGCTGGGCGAGAGCCCGCTCATCGAGCGGCACGCCGAGCTCGGCGAGATGCTGATCTGGTGGTGCCTGGGCATGCTGGTGGCGGCCGTCGCGCTCATGGTGCTCACCCGCCGGCACGGGTCGGACCAGACCGCACCGGCGGCGGGCGAGCGAGGGAACGGTCCCGGGGCGGGACCGTCGAGGGGGTGGATGGTCGCGCTCGCCGTGGTCGGCGTCGTGGCCTCGGTCGGCACCCTGGTCCAGGTCGCCCTCATCGGCCACTCGGGCGCGGAGTCCGTCTGGGGCGGGGTGGTCCCGACCGACTCGCAGGGGTGATCCTCCGAGCCGGTCAGGCACTCCGGCGCTGAGCGCCGTCAGGCCGTCGGGCGGTTGCTGCGGATGACCCCCGCGGGGTCCGCTGCGGCCTTGACCGCGCGCAGACGCTCGGCCACCTCGGGGGAGAAGCAGGACGTGGCGTCGGTGCTCGAGCCCCGGAAGTTGAAGAACCCGCGCTCCGTCGCCTGCGCCGCCAGTGCCTCGCGGACGGCGGCGAAGCCGCCCTCGATGGCCGGCACCAGCTCGGGGACGGCCGGGACGCCGAGGAGGAAGAACGAGTAGCCCTCGCTGAGCCCTCCCTGGGGCACGTCCTCGCGCGTCGCCCGGGCGAGCGCCCCGCCGAGGTGGCGGATCTGCACGACGTTGAGCGCGAGCTCGGCGCCGGCGCCCGCGACGCGCAGCAGCCGGTCCACCGTGTCCACGTCCAGGTCGGCGAGCAGGCCGGAGCTCTCCATGACCGGCATCGGGTCGACCGGCTCGGCGGCGATCTCCCCGAGCCGGCTGAGTGGCACGTGGCCGACGGTGTCGAGGATGAGGGCCGGGACACGTCGCAGCGGCTCGAGGATCGGGCCGAGGTCGTCCTCGTCGCCGAGGTAGGTCAGGTCCACCGCGACGAAGGACTTGCCGCGGATCTCCTCGGGCAGCTCCGGCATCGGCGGGAACCGGAAGATCTCGGCCCACGTGCTCAGCGCCTCGGGCGCCCCGGCGGTGGCCTCGCGGAAGGCGTGGAGCACGGGGTAGGCCATCTCGAGCGGCCACATCAACCGGCCGCCGACCACTGGCGGCGCGGGGGTCAGCCGCATCTCGATGGTGGTGATCACGGCGAAGTCACCGCCGCCGCCGCACATCGCCCAGAACAGGTCCGGGTCGGAGGCAGCGGTGACCCGCCGGGCCGTGCCCGCGGCGTCGACGACCTCGAAGGCCTCGACGTTCTCGGCCGCGGTGCCGATGCTCCGGCTGAACCAGCTGAGGCCGCCGCCCACGGTGAAGCCGACGACGCTGGGGTCGGGGCTGCTGCCGGCGGGCACGATCATCCCGGTCGGTTCGACGGCCGCCAGCAGGGCGCCCCACTTGACGCCGGCACCGACCCGCACCACCTGCTCGTCGACGTCGATCTCGATGTCGTTCAGCGCGGCGGTCCGCAGCAGCACCGTCCCGGTCATCGCCTCGGTGGCGCCGTGGCCCACCGGCTGGACGGCGACGCTCAGCCCGTGGCGGGCCGCGCAGGTCACGGCGGCGACGACGTCCTCGACGTCGCGGACCACGACGACGGCGGCCGGCTCCTGGGGCACGTTGACCACCCACGCCATCCGGGCGGGCACCCAGGCGGCGTCGTCGGGCCCGACGACCTGGCCGGGGAGCAGGTCACGCAGCTCGGCCAGGGCGCCCGCGGCGTCGGGCTCGATCGGCGTACGCCGCGCCTGGTGCGGCAGCCGCGGGGCCAGGGTGCTGGGGGTGGAGACCGTGTCGGTCATGGCGGGTCCTTTCGTGAGGGCCGGAGCCCGGGGTCGCGCCCTCGTGGCGCGGTGACGGGTGGTGCGGGGTGGTGCCGGTGACCGGCACGCGTGGCAGCGAGCGGCGGGATCGTTTCGAGGTCCGGACGTGGTGCCGGATGCTGAGGAGTCTCGGGCGGTCCGCGTGATACCGGCCAGGGACGGAGGTCTGGACGACCGGGCCCTCGGTCCGGACCCGCCCGGGTCGGGCACGGAGGAGGTCGCGACAGGGCCGGGCACCCGTGGTCGACGCCCGATTGGCCCGCCGCTGGCGTGGTAGGTGACACTGGGCCCATGGCGAAGCACGAGGACGAGCGACCGGGGCGCGCACTGCTCACGGCGGTCGCCGCCATGCTCGGGGTCGCCCTGGTGGTGGGTCTCGTCATCGGCGGGGTCGCCATCTTCGCCCTCAAGGACGTCGTCGGCGGGTCCACCGAGGTCGCGGAGCAGGACAGCGAGCAGTCGCTCTTCATCCCGAAGTACCGCGCGACCAAGGGTGCCGACGACGACCCCAAGATCCCCGGAGTCCAGACGCCCTCCTCGACCGAGCCCCTGGAGCAGACCAAGGAGCCGACCAAGGCGAAGGTGACGCTCTTCGTGGCTCCGCAGCAGGTCTCGCCCGGTGAGCGCATCAACTTCAACGGCGTCTACGTCGACGGCGAGGGCGCCTCCCTGCAGATCCAGCGCCGGGAGGGCGGGACCTGGACCGACTTCCCCGTGACCGCCAGCGTCCGCGGGGGCTCGTTCGAGACCTGGATCCAGACCAGCCGCACGGGCGAGCAGGTGTTCCGGGTCTACGACGTCGCCGAGGACCGCGGCTCCAACACGGTCACCGTGACGGTCGGCTGAGCCCGTCCAGCACCGCCCGGGCGTACGCCGCCTCCGGGCTCACGTCGAGGTAGCGCTGCTCGTCCGCGCCGCGGCGCACCGTCACGGCGTACCCGGGCGGCGCCTGCTCGGAGCCGAGGTCGGGGAAGGCGACCACCGCGAGGCTCACGAGGTCCTCGCCGAGCTGCTCGCGCAGCTGGTGCTCCAGCGGCAGCCACACGGCCTCGTCGACCTCGATGCTGTCCAGCGCCCACTCGGTGGTGCCGTTGAAGGCCAGCACGGGTCCGACCGCGGTCTGCACGACCTCGACGACCATGTCGCTGACGACGAAGACGGTGTCGTCCAGGTCGCGATCGGGTACGACGAAGTGGTCGCCCGGTCGGGGGTCCCAGCGCAGGCCGCGGGCACGTCGGGCCCGGTCGAGGGCCAGGCCGAGCTCCAGGTCGATCACGCCCCCAGTATTCCCGCGGGCCCTGAGGCGCCCCTGTCGGACACCTCACAGGACTTGAGTTGAACCGACTCAACTCTTTTGACACACTCGTGGAAGCGGCCCGTCGAGGGCTCGCTGAGAGGCCCGGACCCGGGCCCCCCGAACCCCATCCGTCATCACGGAACCCACGCACGGAGGTAGGACACATGGCACGAGCGGTCGGTATCGACCTGGGCACCACCAACTCGGTCGTCGCAGTGCTCGAGGGTGGCGAGCCCACCGTCATCGCGAACGCAGAGGGTGCGCGGACGACCCCGTCCGTCGTCGCCTTCGCCAAGAACGGCGAGGTCCTCGTCGGCGAGGTCGCCAAGCGGCAGGCCGTCACCAACGTCGACCGCACCATCCGGTCGGTCAAGCGTCACATGGGCACCGACTGGTCCCAGAAGATCGACGACAAGGACTTCACCTCCCAGCAGATCTCGGCGTTCGTGCTGCAGAAGCTCAAGCGCGACGCGGAGGCCTACCTGGGCGAGACGGTCACCGACGCGGTCATCACCGTGCCGGCGTACTTCTCCGACGCCCAGCGCCAGGCCACCAAGGAGGCCGGCGAGATCGCGGGCCTGACGGTCTCGCGCATCGTCAACGAGCCGACCGCGGCTGCCCTGGCCTACGGGCTCGACAAGGGTGACGACCAGATGATCCTGGTCTTCGACCTCGGTGGCGGCACGTTCGACGTCTCCCTGCTCGAGATCGGCGAGGGCGTCATCGAGGTCAAGGCGACCTCGGGCGACAACCACCTCGGTGGGGACGACTGGGACCTGCGCCTGGTCGAGTGGATGGTCAAGAAGTTCAAGGACAACAACGGCGTCGACCTGGCGAAGGACAAGATCGCCAAGCAGCGTCTCCAGGAGGCCGCGGAGAAGGCGAAGATCGAGCTCTCCTCCTCGACCGAGACCACGATCCACCTGCCCTACATCACGCACGGCGAGAACGGCCCGCTGCACTTCGAGGAGCGGCTCAGCCGCTCGGAGTTCCAGAAGCTGACCGCCGACCTGCTCGAGCGCACCAAGGCGCCGTTCCGCTCGGTCATCAAGGACGCCGGCGTCGACGTCGCCACGATCGACCACGTGGTCCTCGTCGGCGGCTCGACCCGCATGCCGGCCGTGGCCGACGTCGTCCGTGAGCTGACGGGGGGCAAGGAGCCGAACAAGGGCGTCAACCCCGACGAGGTCGTCGCCGTGGGCGCGGCCCTCCAGGCCGGTGTCCTCAAGGGTGAGGTCAAGGACGTGCTCCTGCTCGACGTGACCCCGCTGTCGCTGGGCATCGAGACCAAGGGCGGGGTGATGACCAAGCTCATCGAGCGCAACACCACCATCCCGACCAAGAAGTCCGAGGTGTTCACCACCGCCGACGACAACCAGCCCTCGGTGATGATCCAGGTCTTCCAGGGCGAGCGGCAGATGGCGGCGCAGAACCAGCCGCTCGGCAACTTCGAGCTGACCGGGCTGCCGCCGGCGCCGCGCGGCGTCCCGCAGATCGAGGTCACCTTCGACATCGATGCCAACGGCATCGTGCAGGTCTCGGCGAAGGACCGCGGCACCGGTCGCGAGCAGAAGATGACGATCACCGGCGGCTCCGCGCTGTCGAAGGACGACATCGACCGCATGGTCCGTGAGGCCGAGCAGTACGCCGAGGAGGACGCCAAGCGCCGCGAGACCGTGGAGGTCCGCAACCAGGCCGAGACCCTGGCCTACTCGACCGAGAAGTTCCTCGCCGAGAACGAGGAGAAGATCCCCGAGGACGTCCGGACCGAGGTCCAGGGCGACATCGAGGCGCTGAAGAAGGCGCTGGAGGACACCTCCGACACGGCGGGCGACGAGATCGGTGCGGCGGTGGCCAAGCTCAGCGAGTCCAGCCAGAAGATGGGCGCCGCGATGTACGCCGCCGGCGAGGCCGACCAGGCCGCGTCCGGAGCCGGGGACGCCGGCACCGGTGACGCCGACGACGACGTGGTCGACGCCGAGATCGTCGACGACGAGGAGGAGAACAAGTGACCCAGCTCCCCGACGAGGGACAGGTCGACCTCGACCCCGGGACCGTCGACGAGACGGTCCCGGGGTCGGCCCCCGGTGCCACCGCCGAGGACCTCGCCACCGAGGTCCCCGACGGTGCCGCGTCCGACGCGGCGCTCGCCGGTGAGGCGCCGGACGCCGGCGCCGCCCCGGGCGACGCCGGCGACGACGTGACCGCCCCCGGTTCCGTCGCCTCGGAGGCCGAGGTCCGCACCGCGGAGCTGACCGCCGACCTGCAACGGGTCCAGGCCGAGTTCCTCAACTACAAGCGCCGGGTGGACCGCGACCGTGAGCTGGTCAAGCAGAACGCCACGTTCTCCGTGCTCTCGGCCCTGCTGCCCGTGCTCGACGACGTCGACCGGGCCCGTGAGCACGGCGAGCTCAGCGGCGGCTTCAAGGCCGTGGCCGAGGCGCTCGAGCGGGTGGTCGCCGGACAGGGTCTCGACAAGTTCGGAACGCCGGGTGACGCCTTCGACCCGCGGCTGCACGAGGCGCTCATGCACGGCCTGTCCAGCGAGGTCGACACGACCACGTGCGACAAGATCGTGCAGGCGGGCTACCGCATCGGCGAGCGTGTGGTGCGGCCCGCGATGGTGACCGTGGTCGACCCGGACCCGTCCGGGGCGGCGGGGCAGGACTCCGAGCCCGCTCCCGAGCAGCAGGGCTGAGCGGAGCAGGAGACCCCACGACCCAGCAGCAGCCAGCACCACGACGACCGGGGAGGTGAGAGATGACCAACGCCGACTGGGCCACCAAGGACTTCTACAAGGTCCTCGGCGTGGCCAAGGACGCGCCGGCGGCCGAGATCAAGAAGGCCTACCGCAAGCTCGCCCGGGAGAACCACCCGGACTCCCACCCCGGTGACGCCGCCGCCGAGGAGCGCTTCAAGGCCGTGGCGGAGGCCTACGACGTGGTGGGCGACACCTCCAGGCGCGCGGAGTACGACCAGACCCGGTCGATGTTCGGCGGCGGGGGCGGGTGGAGCCCGGGTCCCGGCGGTGGGTACGGCGAGGGCGTCCCGTTCGACATCAACGACCTGTTCGGGGCCGGGGCCGGTGGTGCCGGAGGTGGCTTCTCCGACGTGCTCGGCGACGTCTTCGGTCGATCCGGCGCCCAGCGGGGAGCGGGGCGACGTACTCGTCCCTCCGCGCGTCGCGGTGCCGACCTGGAGACCTCCACGACGATCGGGTTCACCGACGCCGTGGACGGCGTGACGGTCTCCCTGCGCCTGGCCTCCGACGCCCCCTGCGAGGCCTGCCGCGGCACCGGAGCCAAGGCGGGCACCGTGCCACGGATGTGCCCGGACTGCCAGGGCGCGGGCATGCGCGCGGCCTCGGCCGGAGGGGCCTTCACGCTCAACGAGACGTGCCCGACCTGCCGCGGGCGCGGCATGGTCGTCGACGACCCGTGCCCGGTCTGCCGGGGCGCGGGGCGCGGTCTCTCGGACCGGTCGGTCCAGGCCCGCATCCCGGCCGGGGTGAAGGACGGCCAACGCATCCGGCTGCGCGGCAAGGGCGCACGCGGGGAGAACGGCGGACCCGCCGGCGACCTCTTCGTGGTCGTCCACGTCCAGCCGCACCCGCTCTTCTCGCGGGCCGGCGACAACCTGACCCTCACCGTGCCCATCGGGTTCGACGAGGCCGTGCTCGGGGCGGAGGTCAAGGTGCCGACGCTGACCGGACCGGTGACGGTGAAGGTGCCGCCCGGGACACCCAGCGGCCGGACCTTCCGGGTGCGCGGGCGCGGCGTGCCCCGCCGCGACGGGCTCAAGGGCGACCTGCTGGTCACCGTCGAGATCCAGGTGCCCGCCTCCCCGACCGACGGGGTCCGTGCCGCGGCCGAGGCCTACCGGGAGGCGTCCGCGGGGGCCGACCTGCGTGGCCGGCTCTTCGAGGCCACCGGCTCGTCCGGCTCGTCCGCTAGCGGCGGCGATGCCTGAGCGTGAGCGGCGCCGCGGTCCCGCGCCCGCACCGCCGGCGCCGGACGTGCCCGTCTACGTCATCTCCGTCGCCGCTGAGCTGACGGGCCTGCACCCTCAGACGTTGCGCACCTACGACCGCCTCGGACTGGTCTCGCCCGGCCGGAGCGGGGGCGGGGGACGCCGCTACTCGTGGCGCGACATCGAGCTGCTGCGCGAGGTGGCCGAGCTGACCGCGGCCGGCATCGGGCTGGAGGGTGTGCGGCGCATCCTGCAGCTCGAGGCGATGCTCGCGGGCCTGCAGGACCGCCTGCGTCAGCGCGAGGACGAGGTGGCCGCGCTCCACTACGCCCTGCAGCTGGCTCGGGCCGACCGGGGCAGTGCCGCCAACCTGCCCGCGGTGCTCGGCGCCGACCCCGGACGCTCCGTGGTCGTCTGGCGTCGCGGTCCGACGAACCCATGAGGAATCGCGGCATTTGCCGCTATCATCGCTCCGGGCTCCCCGGGGACGGGGTGCACTCCGCGCGTGGTGGCGCGACGCCGAGATGAGGGGGTGACCCGTGACAGTCGTTCTGGCCGAGGACGACGTCGACATCCGCGACCTCGTGCAGCTGGTCCTCGAGGGACTCGATCTCGAGGTCACGGCGGTCGGGAACGGTGAGGAAGCCCTCGCCGCCTGCCGTCGCGTCGCCCCCCGTCTGCTGCTGCTCGACATCACCATGCCCGGCATGAGCGGGCTGGAGGTGTGCCGCGCGATCCGGGCGGACGAGAAGCTGGCCGACCTGCCCATCATCTTGATGACGGCGCGGGCCCAGGCCTCCGACGTCACCGCCGGCATGGAGGCCGGGGCCGACACCTACATCATCAAGCCCTTCGGTCCCATCGAGCTGCGCGAGCACGTCGAGGCGATCCTCGGCACCTGAGCTCACCTCCGGAGGTCGCTCAGACCTCTTCGAGCAGCGGCAGCCGAATCGTGAACGTGCTGCCCTGGCCGGGAGCCGACTCGACGTCGATGCGACCGTCGTGGCCGTTGACGATGGTGGACGCGATCGAGAGGCCGAGACCGGCCCCCTGGATGGCCTGGGTCTGGGCCTCGCTGCCGCGGAAGAACCGTTCGAAGAGCTGTCCCTGGTCCTCGGACTCGATGCCGATGCCGGTGTCGGTCACGCTGAACACCGCCTCCCCGGCCTCGGCGGCGAGCCGCACCACGATCTGCTCGCCGGGGTTGGAGAACTTCACCGCGTTGGAGAGCAGGTTCTCGAAGGCGCGCTCGAGCTTGTCGGCGTCGCCGGCGACGAGCACCGGCTCGGCGGGCACCCGCTGCTCCAGCGCGAGGTCCCGTGCGGGCAGCAGGGCCAGGGTGGACTCGACGGCCAGGGCGAGGGGCTCGCGCGCGTCCAGGGGGACCCGGGTGAAGCCGAAGCTGCCCACCTCGATCTGCGACATCGCCAGCATGTCCTCGATGAGGCCCATGAGCCGGCGGCCGTTGCGCTCGATGCGGCCGACCACCTGGCGCTGGACGGCCGGCAGGTCCGAGGCGTCCTGACCCATCAGCAGCTGCGAGTAGCCCAGGATGCTCGTGATCGGGGTGCGCAGCTCGTGGCTGACGGTGGAGAGGAAGTCGTTCTTCGTCTGGTCCAGCTGGGCGAGCCGGTCGACGACGAGCTTCTCCGAGGCGAGTGCCTCGGTGACCTCCCGCTCCTGCCGGCGTCGCTCGGTCACGTCCTCGGCGACGGCGAGGTAGCCGGCCGGCGACCCGGTGGCGGTGTACCGGCGGCTCAGCGCGACCGAGACCGTGAGCCTCGTGCCGTCGGCACGCAGGAAGCCCCAGTCCTGCACCACCGTGCCGTCGGAGGCGTCCAGCACGGGGTCGACGACGTCGCGCAGCGGTGCGTCGCCCGACGGGCTGGTCCCGTCCTCGGCGAAGGTGAGCAGGGGCTCGGGGCCGGGGGTGACGACCACGCGCGCGCGGCCCAGCAGGTCGGAGGCCCGGTAGCCGGAGAGGTGCTGCGCGCCGACGTTGACGTACTCCACCCGTCCGTCGAGGCCGATGCCGACGATCGCGGTCGCGGTGGTGGCGGCGAGGATGGCATCGAGCTCGTCGTGGCTACGGGTGACCTCCGCGAGAGCCAGCAGGCGCTGCGCCTTGATGAGCGCCAGCGGCAGGGTGACCAGGGCGGACGCGAGCAGGTGCGCCTGCAGCAGGGTCCCGGCCAGCTCGGGCTGCTGGCCGGCGTCCCGGATGGCGTCGAGGTAGGGCCCGCCTCTGGTGGTCGTCAGCACCGCCACCGCGCCGCCGGCCACCAGCAGCTGCAGGGCCGTCACCCACGGCTCGGCCCGCAACGCGCCCCACACCAGGATCGGGTAGATCAGGAACACCAGCGGCACCCCCGCGGTGCCGAAGAAGACCGTGCCGACCACCAGCGCCAGGGTGGTCCACTGCACGAGGACCTCGAGCGGCCCGGCGGCGTGCTCGCGCTGCCGGGGCAGACGCATCGAGAGGGGGACGATCAGCAGCATGGAAGCGAGGTGGGAGGCGAGGACCGCGCGGCCGGCGACGAGCCCGTCACCGCCCTGGAGCAGTCCGATGGTGGCGCCGGCGAGCACCCCTCCGAGCGCGGCCGCGAACGCACAGGCGACGAAGAGACGGATGAAGTCCTCGACCGACTCCAGCCGGGGGCGGTCGTCGTCGAGCGGGCGGGCCCCGAGGCCGGCAGTGCTCATCGTGGGGCCCGCCGGGGCGGCGCCCCTCGCGGGGGGCTCGCGGGTCTGGGCCAGCAGCCAGAGGGCGAGCCCGGCCTCGGCCGCGTTCGCCACCGCGAAACCGGCCGAGACCTGGAGGTCGCGTTCGCCGAGAAGGTTCGCGAGCAGCGTGGCCACCAGGACCCCGCCCAGCGTCGCCGGGCGCCAGCGACGCGCGCTGAGGATCAGCGCGACGACGGAGATGCCGGAGTTCGGCCAGTACGCCGCCACCGTGCTTCCCGGCGGCGCGAAACGGACGGCCGTCTGGCCGAGCACGACCTCGCTGGCCAGCAGCACGAGCACGACGAGTCCGAGGACCCGGGGGCGCCCGAGGCGCCGGACCCACGTCGCTGTCGCAGCTGTCGCAGTTGCCTCGCCCACGAGCCCTTCCCGGCATCAGGTTGTCGGACCAAACCTAGGGTGTCCGGGCCCTCGCTCCCGAGTTTCGCAGAAAGTAAGGGTTGAGTGGAACAGACTCAACTTCGGCAGGGTTGCACCGATCGAGGAGCCACCCGATCCCGGCTCCTCCAGGCACCGACGCACGAAGGACACGATGATGGACAGCTCGAAGTTCACCACCCGCACCCAGGAGGCCATCGCCGCGGCGATCTCCGGGGCGTCCACCGCCGGCAACACCCAGGTCGAGGCCGTGCACCTGCTGGCCGCCCTGCTCGCGCAGCCGGACAACCTGACCCGCCCGCTCCTCGCCGCCGCGGGGGTCGACGCAGCCGCGGTCGAGGCCGCCACGAAGGCCCAGGTCTCCCGGCTCCCGGCGGCCTCGGGCTCGACGGTCAGCGGCCCGTCGTACGCCCGGGCGGTGCTGCAGACGCTCACCACCGCCCAGAGCGTGGCCGCCGAGCTGAAGGACGAGTACGCCGCCGCCGAGCACGTGCTCATCGCGCTCGCGACGGTCGAGTCACCCGCCCGCTCCCTGCTGGCCGAGGCCGGGGCGACGCCCGAGGCGTTGCGCGGCGCCCTGCCGCAGGTCCGGCCCGGACGCGTCACGAGCCCGGACCCGGAGGGCACCTACGAGGCCCTGGAGAAGTACGCCGTCGACCTGACCCAGCGCGCCAACGACGGGCTGATCGACCCGGTGATCGGCCGCGACGAGGAGATCCGCCGCGTCGTGCAGGTGCTCTCCCGGCGCACCAAGAACAACCCGGTCCTCATCGGCGAGCCCGGCGTCGGCAAGACCGCCGTCGTCGAGGGCCTCGCCCAGCGCATCGTCGACGGTGACGTGCCCGACTCGCTCAAGGGTCGCCGCCTGCTCTCGCTCGACCTCAGCGCGATGATCGCCGGCGCGAAGTACCGCGGCGAGTTCGAGGAGCGGCTCAAGGCCGTCCTCAACGAGATCAAGGAGTCCGCCGGACAGGTGATCACCTTCATCGACGAGCTGCACACCGTGGTGGGAGCCGGAGCGGGCGGAGACTCGGCGATGGACGCCGGCAACATGCTCAAGCCGATGCTCGCGCGCGGTGAGCTGCGGATGATCGGCGCCACCACGCTGGACGAGTACCGCGAGCGCATCGAGAAGGACCCGGCCCTGGAGCGCCGCTTCCAGCAGGTGTTCGTGGGTGAGCCGTCGGTGGAGGACACCGTGGCGATCCTGCGCGGGCTGCAGGAGAAGTACGAGGCCCACCACGGCGTGAAGATCACCGACGCGGCGCTGGTCGCCGCTGCGGTGCTGTCCGACCGCTACATCACCGGGCGCAACCTGCCCGACAAGGCGATCGACCTCGTCGACGAGGCGGGGTCCCGGCTGCGCATGGAGATCGAGTCGTCGCCCGTCGAGCTCGACCAGCTGCGGCGCTCCGTCGACCGGATGCTGATGGAGGAGCTCGCGCTGGCCCGTGAGTCCGACGAGGCGTCGAAGGACCGGCTGCAGCGGCTGCGCGCCGACCTCGCCGACCGCCAGGAGGAGCTCCGCGTGATGGAGCTGCGCTGGGAGCGGGAGAAGGCCGGGCTCGAGGGCGCCGGTGAGCTGCGCAAGCAGCGCGACGAGCTGCGCTCGACCTACGAGAGGCTCGTGCGCGAGGGCGACCTCGAGGGCGCCAGCCGCATCCAGTACGGCGAGATCCCCGCGCTGGAGAAGCGGATCGCCGAGGTGGAGCACGCGGGCTCCGACGGCGACGAGGCCGAGCCGATGGTGCACGAGGAGGTCGGGCCCGAGGAGATCGCCGACGTCGTCGAGGCCTGGACCGGCATCCCGACCGGCCGGCTGCTCGAGGGCGAGACCGCCAAGCTGCTGCGGATGGAGGAGGTCATCGGCGAGCGGCTGATCGGCCAGCGCGCCGCGGTGACGGCCGTCTCCGACGCCGTACGCCGCTCGCGGGCCGGCATCGCCGACCCCGACCGGCCCACCGGCTCCTTCCTGTTCCTCGGCCCGACGGGCGTCGGCAAGACCGAGCTGGCCAAGGCGCTGGCCGACTTCCTGTTCGACGACGACCGCGCGATCGTGCGCATCGACATGAGCGAGTACTCCGAGAAGCACTCCGTGGCCCGGCTCGTCGGGGCGCCCCCCGGGTACGTCGGCTACGAGGAGGGCGGTCAGCTGACCGAGGCGGTGCGGCGCCGGCCCTACTCGGTCGTGCTGCTCGACGAGGTCGAGAAGGCCCACCCGGAGGTCTTCGACATCCTGCTGCAGGTGCTCGACGACGGCCGCCTCACCGACGGGCAGGGTCGCACCGTCGACTTCCGCAACGTGGTGCTGATCCTGACCTCGAACCTGGGCTCGGCGTACCTCGTCGACCCGACGGTCGACACCGAGGACGAAGCGCGAGCAGGTCATGGCGGTGGTCCGGCAGAGCTTCAAGCCGGAGTTCCTCAACCGTCTCGACGAGGTCGTGATGTTCGACGCGCTCGACTCGCGACGAGCTGACGCACATCGTCGACCTGCAGGTGGCGCTGCTGGCGAAGCGGCTGCAGGTCCGGCGGATCGGTCTCGACGTCACCCCAGCGGCGCTCGAGTGGCTCGGGCGCACCGGCTACGACCCGGCGTACGGCGCGCGGCCGCTGCGGCGGCTCGTGCAGAGCGCGATCGGCGACCCGCTGGCGCGGATGCTGCTCTCGGGCGAGGTGCTCGACGGCAGCACGGTCCGCGTCGACCTCGACGGCGACGCGCTCGCGCTCTCGACCGCGGCCACGGGCGCGTGACGCCCGGACGGGCAGCTCACCCCTGTCCGGCTGTCGTCGGCTGCAGGAGCGGGGAGCTGCCCGTTCGTGCGCACACCGCCGGGCGTCCCGTCCCGGGGGATGGGCCGAATCGGCAGCGGCGGTCGGCCGGCTCGCCCATCATCGGAGCATGTCGCACGACCGGTCCTCGACGGCTCCGAGGATCCTGCTGGTCCTGCTGCCGCTGCTGTTCGCGGTCGTCGGAGGCCTGCTGCTCACCCGGGGTCGGCGGGACGGGCGAGCAGGCCGGCACGGTGCCAGGCCGTCGGCGCCCGTCGTGCCGGCGTCGTTCGTGCCCTCGCCGACGGTCGCGCATGATGGAGGCGTGAGCGGCACGGAGGCGACCTCAGCGGCGGACCCGACGCCTTCCGGTCCCGCTCCGGCCACCACCGACGAGGCGGCGGAGCCCGGCGCCGGCCCTGCCCCACGGCGTCGGCGCCGCTGGGTGCCCTCGAGCCTGCGAACGGTGCTCGGGCTGGTGCTCGTCGCGTCGGGGGTCGGTGTGCTCGGGTGGGTCGGCTGGCAGTACTACGGCACCGACGTCGTCGCCCGCCAGGCCCAGCAGGCGTTGGTGCAGCGCACCGAGGAGGCCTGGGAGGCCGGGGCGTCCGGCGCCGGGCCCGAGGCGCCGCTCGAGGTCGGAGCCGCCGAGGCGTTGATCCAGATCCCGCGCTTCGGCGACGACTACGTGATGCCGGTGCAGACCGGCGTGGGTGACGACGTCCTGGCCGAGGGGTTCGGCCACTTCGAGGGCGCCGCGGCTCCGGGGGAGAGGGGCAACTACGCCCTGGCCGCCCACCGGGTCACCCATGGCGAGCCGCTGCGCAGGATGCCCGAGCTGCAGCCCGGCGACGAGGTGGTCGTGACCACCCGCGACGCCGTCCACACCTACGTCATGGACACCGACCCCGACGACCTCGTCATCGGCTTCGAGAACGTCTGGGTCGTCGACCCGGTCCCGGTCAACCCCACCGGCGGGGTCGGGCCGTCGCCGCGGGAGGACCGGCTCATCACGCTCACCACGTGCGCCGAGCTGTTCCACACCGACACGCGCATGATCGCCTTCGGTCACCTGGTGTCCTCCGAGCCGCGCTGACCCGTCCCCGACGCACGGACGCTTGTACCGACGTGAGGACGGCTGGGGACGGCGGGAGGTGGCCGCGTCCGATCAGATCGAGGCGTCGGTCCAGACCGTCTGGACGACCTCGACGCCGCGGTCGCGGGTGATCAGCTGGCCGCGACCCGAGACACCCGGGCGGGGCTTCGTCATGCCGATGAGCGGGCCCTCGTCGGGGCTGCCGGAGAGCAGCAGCCCGGGCATGGCCAGGTCGCGCAGCGACTGGATGACCGGTTCGTAGAGGGCACGCGCCGCGCCGCCGGAGCGCCGGGCCACCGCGAGGTGCAGGCCGACGTCGCGGGCCTGGGCCAGCAGCGGCACCAGCGGTGCCATCGGTGAGCTGGACTGGGTGGAGACCAGGTCGTAGTCGTCGACGACGACGAACACCTCCGCGCCGGTCCACCACGACCGGTTGCGCAGCTGCTCGGGCGTGACGTCGGGGCCGGGCAGCCGGCCCTCGAGGTACTGCGCCAGCTCGGCGATCGCCGGCTGGGCCTGGGCGGCGCTGGTCAGGTAGTGCAGCGCGTAGTCCTCGGGCACCTCCCCGAGCAGCGACCGGCGGTAGTCGACCACGACCACCTGGGCCTCCTCGGCGGTCCGCGTCCGCATGACCTCGGACACGTAGGCCCGCAGCAGGGCGCTCTTGCCCGAGCGGCTGTCGCCGAAGGTCAGCAGGTGCGGCTCGCGCTCGACGTCGAGGCCGACGGGGGCCAGGTCCTTCTCGTCGATGGCGAGGTAGAGACGGCGGTCGGAGGTGAGGTCGTGCCGGCGGCTGACCTGCTCGTGCACCTGCACCAGCTCGATCCTCTCGGGCAGCAGGCGCAGCTTCGGGCCCTGCTCGCCCCGCCACGCCTTGCGTGAGCGCTCGACCAGGTCCTCGACGCCGGTGCCCGTGGTGGTGCCGTCGGGCTCGCCGTCGATGCGGGGCAGGGCGGCCAGGAAGTGGAGCTTGGCCGGGACGAGGCCGCGGCCGGGTCGGCCGGTGGGGACCAGCTGTGCGACCTTGCGGTCGATCTCCGAGTCCATCGGGTCGCCGAGGCGCAGCTCGAGCCGGGTGCCGAGGACGTCGCGGGTGGCGGCCCGGAAGTCGGCCCACCGGGCGGCGCCCGCCACGATGTGCAGGCCGAAGGTGAGGCCGCGCTGGGCGAGCGACTGCAACGCCATCTCGAGCTCGTCGAAGTCCGAGCGCAGCGTGCTCCAGCCGTCGACGAAGAGGAACACGTCGCCGTACCCGTCATCGGCACGGCCCTGCGCGCGCCGCGAGCGGTAGGTCTCGATCGAGTCGATGCCCTGCGAGCGGAAGTAGCGCTCGCGCTTGTCGACGATGCCGAGCACCTCCGCGTAGATGCGGCGGACGACGTCGGGCTCGGAGCGGGTCGCGACACCGGCGACGTGCGGCAGGTCGGTCAGCGGCGCGAAGGTGCCGCCGCCGAAGTCGAGGACGTAGAACTGCGTCTCGGCCGGGGTGGTGGTCAGCGCGAGGCTGGTCAGGACCGTGCGCAGCAACGTGCTCTTGCCGCTGCGAGGGCCGCCGACGACGGCGACGTGGCCGCCGGCGCCGGTGAGGTTCACCGTCAGGGTGTCGCGGCGCTGCTCGCGCGGGCGGTCCACCGTCCCCAGCGGTACGACGAGCCCGCCGCGTCCGCGCCACGAGGGCGAGACCAGGCCGAGCTCGGGGTCCTCGGTGAGGTCGGGCATGAGCTCGTCGAGGGTGTCGGGCGCGTCGAGCGGCGGCAGCCACACCTTGTGGGCACCGGGGCCGTGTCCCTCCATGCGGTCGACCGCGACGTCGAGCAGGGAGCGGTGGTCGGCCGCCTCCGCCGAGCCGCTGCCGCGGACCTCGACGACCTGGTCCTCGGGCTCGTCGGTGTGCGGGGCGAGGACGTGGCCGAGCGAGAAGGGCATCACGGTCTGGAGGCCGCCCGAGGAGCGGCTGACCGACCCTCGACCGACGCGCGGCGGCGGACCGGACACGTAGGCGGCCTTGAACTTCAGCAGCGTGGACTGGTCGGGCTTGAGGTAGCCCAGACCGGGCACCGACGGCAGCTCGTAGGCGTCCGGGACACCGAGGACGGCGCGGGACTCCGAGGCGGAGAAGGTGCGGAGGCCGATGCGGTAGGACAGGTGGCTCTCGAGACCGCGCAGGCGGCCCTCCTCGAGCCGCTGCGAGGCCAGCAGCAGATGGATGCCGAGCGAGCGGCCGAGGCGGCCGATGGCGACGAACAGGTCGATGAACTCGGGCTTCGCCGAGAGCATCTCGGAGAACTCGTCGACGACGATGAACAGGCTCGGCAGGGGGTCGAGCTCGGCCTCGCCGCTGGTGCGGGCCTTCTCGTAGTCCTTGAGCGAGGCGTAGTTGCCCGAGACGCGGAGCAGCTCCTGGCGACGCACCATCTCGCCCGAGAGGGCGTCCTGCATGCGGTCGACGAGGGTGAGCTCGTTCTCGAGGTTGGTGATGACGGCCGAGACGTGGGGCATCTCGGAGAGGCCGGCGAAGGTCGCGCCACCCTTGAAGTCGACGAGGACCATGTTGAGGACCTCGCTGGAGTGGGTCATCGCGAGCCCCAGCACCAAGGTGCGGAGGAACTCCGACTTGCCGGACCCGGTGGCACCGATCACCAGCCCGTGCGGGCCCATGCCCTGCTGCGCGGACTCCTTGATGTCGAGCAGCACCGGTGCACCGCTGTCGCCGATGCCGACCGGCACTCGCAGCCGGTCGCGCTGGGGCCGGGTCTGCCACGCCGCGTCGAGGTCGAAGGTCCGGACGTCGGCCAGGCCGAGCAGGTCGGGCAGCTCGGGAGCACGACTCAGCGAGTCCTCGCGGGCCGGGCCCTGGACGGTGTGGAGGGGAGCCAGCCGGCGGGCGAAGGCCTCGGCGCTGGCGAGGTCCATCTGGTCACCGAGGGCGCGGAAGGGCTCGCGGTAGACCTGGATGCCGGTGAGCGGCACGGTGCCGTCCTCGGTGGCCTGGCCCTCGAGGTGCAGGCGGAGACGGGTGGGGTCGGAGAGCTCGCCCCACTGCTCGGGCAGGTCGAGCACGGTGACGCCGTGGACGCCCTCGTCAGGGACCAGGTGGTTGCCCGGCGGCAGGGAGCCTCCGTCGACCACCAGCAGCAGGTGGGGGACGGCCGCCGCTCCGGCCGCGCCGAAGCGCGGGCGGTCGACGAGGTCCTTGGGCAGCATCGCGGCGAGGTCGTCGAGGCTGTCGCAGACCATGCGGCTGGGGCCGATGGCGTCGGCGTCCTCGGTGCTCTGGGCGTGCGGCAGCCACTTGGCCCACTCCCACGCGGCGACGCTCCGGTCGTCGGTCAGCACCGCGACGATCATCTCGTCGGGACGGTGTGCAGCGGCGGCGGAGCAGATCAGGGCGCGGGCCAACCCGCGGGCGGGTCCCTCGTCGCCGGTCACCTCGATGCGGCTGAAGGCCTGCAGGTCGACCTTGGCCGGGAGGTCGGGCTGGTTGCGGTGCACCACCAGCAGCCGGTGCAGGGCCGAGGCGGCAACCGGGTCCAGCTGCTCGACCGGGGCGGTCTCCGGCGGCACGAGGCGCAGGGCGAGGGCCTGGGGGCTGCGGCCGTAGCGCGCGAGCAGGAAGTCCTCGTGGTCCGGACCCCGCTCCCACAGGCGCTGGCGCTCCTCGGCGAGGGCGGGGAGCGCGGCGGGTGCCGGGTGGTGCCACAGCAGCGCGCGGCGCTGCTGGTCGGCCGCCTCGCGGACGACCTTGCGGACGCCGGCGAGGTACTGCAGGTACTCGCGACGGGCGCCGCCGATCTTGGCGCTGCGCTGCTTGCGCTGGCGGTCGATCTGCACGCCGACGAAGCCCAGCGTGGCGACGAGGAACATGCCGGCGGCGATCATGCTCTTGCCACCCGGCTGCGCCGCGGAGATGAACACGATGGAGCCGACGCTGCCCAGCATGGGCAGAGCCATCATCAGGGCGCCGCCCGCGCCCTCGTGGGGGGCGAGCTCGGGGGGTGCCTGCAGCACCAGCTCCCCGTCCGGCATCGTCGGCGGGTCGAGCCGACTGCCGTGGCTCAGCGTGGTGGACAAGCGTGGACCTCCCCGTAGGACGTGCGCCACGGCCCGCACGGGAGCCTGGGGCCGTCCGGGCGGATGCCAGGTCGCATCGTGCCGACTCTTCGCAACCCGGACACAGTGGACTCCAGGTTCGTGCACGATGGTAGGGCGCAAACCTGGCGTCCGCGCCCGCTTCGTCCATCGGACGGTCGGCGGTGAGGGGCGGACCCGGTTGGGGGCAGCCGTCGGCGCGACGCCGGTTGGAGTGGTCGATGATCGACGTAGGTGGACGATCGAAGGACGGGGGTGCGGGGTGAACGCCGATGCGCAGGCGGTGGCACGGTCCTCGGTCCGGGTGACGGTGGTCGGCCCCGACGGGACGGCAGACCTGGTCGTCCCGTGGTGGATGACCGCTGCCGAGCTGACCGAGGAGTACGCCGCGCACGTGGGCTCCCCGCGCCCGGCCGGAGCGGGACTGGTCACGGCATCGGGACACCCGCTGGACCTCGCCCAGGAGCTCCAGCAGCTCGGGGTGGAGCACGGTGACGTGCTGGTCGTGGCCGACGGTGGCGCGGCCCCCACAGCCTCGGACGCGGTGACCGCGGGCCCACCGGGGCCCCGTCCCGACCGGCCGGTGGTCCGGACGACCACCGGCGCGGCTGCCGGGGGAGCCGGAGGCCGGGCGGGGCGCTCCCCGACCTCACGCGGACGCCACCGCACGGGCGAGCCCGCCGCCGACCAGGCTCCAGGCGTCGCCCCGGCGGCCGGGGCCCTCACCGAGACGGAGCCGGCGGGCGCGCACGGAGAGCGCCGCGCTCGTCGTACGGGCGTGACGTCCGGCGCGACGCTGGGCACGGGCGCCGTCTGCGCCCTGGCCTCGGCGGCAGTGGTCGCCGTCCAGGGGTCGACGTCGCAACGTCTGGGCTGCGCCGCCCTCTTCGTCCTCGCCGCGCTGGCCACGGCCCTGCCGCTGCGGACCGCGCAGGTCGGAGGACGGCTGCGCGCGGCCGCCAGCCCCGCCTTCGCGGCAGCGGCGGGCTTCACCGCCGGCTACTCCGACGAGACCGGGGGGCTGCTGCTCGGCCTGGCGGTGGCGGCGCTGTGCGCCACCGCAGCCGCCGCCGTCGCCCGCGCCTGGCTGAGCCAGGAGGACGAGGAGCTGACCGACGTCGCACTCGTCGTGGGTGCCACGCTGAGCGGGCTGACGCTCCTGCTCCTGCTGCTGGGCTCGTCGGTCCTCTCGCTGCTCGCCCTCGCCTACGGCGCCGCGGTGGTGGCCGCTCGTCTGCTTCCCTATCTCGTGGTGGACGTCCCGGACGAGGCGCTGCTCGACCTCGACCGTCTGCAGAACACGGCGTGGTCGGCGCGCGAGCAGCCGCGGGGCAGCCGACGCAAGCGCGTCATCGTGCGCCCTGAGGGTGTGGCCGCCGTGGTCCGCCGAGGTCAGCGGTTGATGACGTCAGGCACCGTGGTCATCAGCGCTGTGGTGGTCGTCGGCGGAGCGCTCCTGGTCCGTGGTGCCGAGCTCGACGTGCTCGGGGTGTCCCGGGTGGCCATGGTGCTGCTGGGAGCGGCGGCCCTCGCGCTGGTGGCCCGCTCGGTCCGCGCCCGGGTGCCCCGCCTGGCGCTCCGGCTGAGTGCCGGTGTCGTGACGGCATGGACCGGGGTCACGCTGCTCGACGTCGGGGACCCCCGTGCCACGTGGTGGGTCTTCGCGGTCGGCGGCGCGTTGGGCGCACTGACCGTCTCGGTCGGCCTGGCCCTGGGCCAGGGCTGGCGCTCGGTCTGGTGGACCCGGCTGGCCGACGTGTGCGAGGCGCTCGCGGTGGCGCTCGTGGTCGCGGCGGTCCCCCTGGCCTCGGGGATCTTCGGCGCCGTGCGCTCGCTGGTCTCCTGACCGCGCTCCTCAGGTGACGCGTCAACGGTTCACGCGGTGTTTCGGGCGCGGTGGTCGCGGGAATCTACGACGAGCAGTACTGTGATTTGTCCGGATCGGGACTTTTTCCGATCTCGGGTCGAATCGGCGCCCTGGACGGGATTCCAGGGTTGACTGATGGAGGAACACGAGTCGCCTGCCGACCGGCTGGGGACAAGTCTCGATCGTGGCACCGGACACGCCGCGGCGGGGGATCGACAAGGAGGCTGGCCACATGGCTGGAGAGGTTTCGAAGCAGGATCAGTCACTCACCAAGGGGGCTCAGATGGTCTCGTCGGCGCGTGGCGACCTGGACCAGCAGCTGAGCAGCCTGCGGGGCAAGCTCGCCGGCATCGGCGCCCAGTGGCGCGGCGCGGGCTCGAGCGCCTTCCAGCAGGTGATGACGCGCTGGGACGAGGACGCCCGCAAGATCACGTCGGCGCTCAACGAGTTCGAGGCGAACCTCCGCTCGTCGGAGCAGGTCTACAACGCCAACGACGAGACCCAGTCCTCGACCTTCTCGAAGCTGTCCGGCCGCCTCGGCTGACCGGCTCCGACACCCACCCGACTTTCACACGCACGAGGGGAAACAGAACATGAGTGGAGCAGGAGAGCTGAAGGTCAACTTCGGCAGCCTCGACGCAGCGGCGGCTGACATCCAGGCGCAGGCCAACCAGATCGAGGGTCGTCTCGATGCCCTCGAGTCCGAGCTGGCGCCGCTGCGCTCGGACTGGACCGGTGAGGCCTCGAGCTCGTACCAGGTCGCCAAGGCCAAGTGGGACACGGCCATGGCCGACATGAAGGCGCTGCTGGCCGAGATCGGCACCGCCGTCAGGTCGTCCAACAGCGACTACCAGGCCACCGAGAGCCAGAACACCGCGCGCTGGGGCTGAGCCCCGGGCGGGTGCCCTGCCGGGAGGCGCGCACCCGCAGCACGACGCACGACCTGCCGCGCGGGTCGGGACGACCTGTGTCGTCCCGACCCGCCAGCGGCGTCCGGGCCCCGGGTGGACAGGGCCCGGTCCGGCACACGGCTGAGCAGCCACTCACGACGGGGAGATCGGGGGCCGACAGGCATGGTGAACGCAGATTCAGGTGGCGGTGGCAGCACCGACATCCCGGCCGGAGCGGTCTCCGGACAGATCGAGATCACGATCGAGGCGATCCGGCGCATAGCGCGCGACAACATGGCCGCGATGCAGGACAACGCCACCTCGCAGTCCCAGGACTTCCGCGCGTTGGACCTCGCCCCGTCCGCGTTCGGCCAGGTGCCGATCGCCCAGACGGTCGGCCAGCAGCACCAGGCGGCCCACCAGGTCTTCCTGGAGACCATCGACGGCGTCATCGCCGACCTCGAGACCTTCGCGGCCAACATCGAGGCCAGCTGCAACGCCCACGAGGCCACCGACGAGCAGTCGGCGGCCGACGCCCAGCGCGCCGGCCAGGGCGCCCTCAGCGGCCTCAACGAGTCGATGAGTGGCTACCGGTCGCAGGCTGAGGAGAACTTCGACAACGCCAGCGCCGAGCACCGCGCCGAGCTCGGTGACCCGCCGCCTGCCGCTGAGCAGCGCGAGGGCACCGAGCCGCCCGCCGGCAGCGAGCCTTCCGAGGGCGGCACCGACGCCTCCTCCTCCACCGGCTACGACGCCGACAGCCCGTCCGAGACCGCGTCGACCTCGTCGTTCGACGGCGACGCCGCCCCGGCGCCGGTCGCCACCACGTTCGACGCCGACGCCGACGGCACCGTCGACGTGCTGGAGCCCGCTCTGCCGTCGTCCGGCTCGGGCGGCCAGGCCCAGTGACGCGGTGACCCCGATGCTCCCTTCGTCGACCTCGTCAGCGTCCCCCCGCCGCGCCGTGCGCGGCGGGGCCGGTGTGCTGGCGTGTGCGACGGTGGTGGGCGGCCTCGTCCTCGCGGCCCCGACCTCGGCCACCGCCGCCGACGGCGCCGGCTCCGGCTGGTGGTACGACGCCCTCGTGGTGCCGGAGGCGCACCAGGAGACCACCGGCGAGGGCGCGACGATCATCATGGCCGACGGCTCGATCGACGCCGCTGTCCCGACGCTGAAGGGGTCGAACCTCCAGCTCCGTCAGGGCTGTCTGGGCGAGCAGATGGAGTCCGACCGCGTCCCCGACGCCGAGCACGGCACCTGGATGGCCTCGTTGGTGGCCGGGACCGGGCAGGGCAACGGGTCCGCGGGCCCCGGCATCGCCGGCATCGCGCCCGACGCCGAGCTGCAGTACTTCACCCTCGACGCCGACCCCAGCTCGCCCGGGATCTCCTGCAAGGTCGAGATGCTCGACATCCTGAGCCAGGCCGTCCGTCAGGTCGAAGGAGGCCCGATCCTCAGCCTGTCGCTCGGCAACCTCGCCACCGGGTGGGACCAGCTGCAGCGTGACGTGGAGGAGCTCGGCGGCGTGGCCGTGGCGGCTGCGGGCGACTACGCGGACTCGGTCAACGAGGGGATGATGGACTTCCCCGCGGCCCACGCCGGCTACGTCGCGGTGCTGGCGCTCGACGAGGAGGCCCAGCCGTGGGACGCGAACCCGCTGCCCTACCGCAGCCTCGGGAAGTACCGCGGCTACCCGACCATCTCGGCGCCGGGCGTCGACGTCGCCGGCTACACGTGGAAGGGCGACCGCTTCGTCTCCGGCGAGCCGCAGGACGGGACCTCGCCCGCGACGGCGATCGTCGCGGGGGCGCTGGCCCTGGTGCGGTCCAAGTACCCCGAGGCCACAGGCAACCAGCTGATCCAGCACCTCATCCACTTCGACACCGAGCCGGACTCGTTCGAGTACTCGGACGACCTCGGATTCGGGGTCGTGTCACTGCGCAACATGCTCGCCCACGACCCGACCGGATGGCCGGACGAGAACCCGCTCGTCGAGGGCGACCCGGAGCGGGTGGTCGACACGTACCCGATGTCGGTCTACGGCCAGGCCGACGAGGACGATGACGCCGGGGACACGGCCGGCGAGCCGGAGGCGAGCGGCGAGGACGGGAGCGGGACCACGGCGAAGGCCACCGGCACGCCCGCGCAGGCGAGCGACGACGGCAACGGCACGGCCCTGCCGTGGCTGCTCGGCGGGGGCCTTGCGCTGCTCCTGGTGGCAGGAGGCGTCGTGCTGGCACGACGCTCCGGCGCCTCGGGCAGCGCCACCAGGACGAACGCGTAGGACACGAGGGGAGTCAGGGACATGGCAGGACCGAACGAGCAGAAGCTCGCCCGCGTCGAGTCGGCGGAGCCGGGACAGATCGACGACGCCGCGAGCGCCTGGCGGAAGGCGTCGACCGGCTTGAGCGAGGTCAGCGAGGCACTCCGCTCCGCGAGCACGGCCATCGCCGCGGACTGGCAGGGGCGCGACGCCACGGCGGCGACGACCGCGTTCGACGGTCTGGCGGACCGCACCCAGGACTTCAGCTTCCGGATGAACACGGCCTCGTCCGCGCTCACCACGGCTGCGTCCACGCTGCGGACAGCGAAGTCCGCCTACGCCAACCTCCCGCCCGTCCCGCCCTCGCCGACCGCGCCCGGCGCTGACGCAGCCGCGGACGAGGAGGTGCGCTACATCAAGCTGAACGCGCAGCGCAACCAGGCTGCCGACGCCCGGGAGGCCGCGGCGCAGGAGGCCTACGCCGAGATGACGTCGAGCATGGAGAGCGTCAACGGTGACATCTCCGCGGCCTCCCAGCGCGAGGGCAGCGGCGGCGGAGGGGGCGGTGGTGGCGGGACCGGAGGCGGAACTGGCGGCGGCACCGGTAGCACGGGTGGCACCGGTGGTGGCTCCGGCTCGTCCTCGACGTACTCCGGCCCGGTAGGCACCTACTCGACGGCGTCGGGCGTCCGCGCCGTGAGCGGCGGCTCGGGTGGGCGTGACCTCGACTCCACGCTCGTGCTGGGGCAGACCGGCGCCACCACCGGCACCGGCAACGTCACCGCGGTCGGGTCGACGACGCTCCCGACCGGCACGACCGCCGACGGTCAGATCGGCGCCACCACCGACACCGGCGGGACCACGGGCCTCGGCTCGGGAGCGACCACCAGTGGAGGATCAGCGATCGGGGCGACGGGTGGTTCGCCGGGCGTCGGTCTCGGCGGCGTCGCGGCAGGCGCCGGCGCGCTCGGCGTGCTGAAGGGCGGCAGCCGAGGACTGCTCGGCGCGCGCGCGGCAGGAGCGCTGAGCTCCACCGCCGTCGCCGGCACCAGCGGCAGCTCGGCGGCCGGTCGTGGCGGCGCGATCGGTGCCAGCGCGCGGTCCGGGCTCGCGGGCACGGTCGGACGCGGCGGCGTTGTCCCTGTGGGCGGTGCCGGCACCGGGGTCACCAGCGGCGCCAGCGCGACGACGGCCACGAGCGGCGGCGCCCGCGGCGCCACCGTGGTGCCGGCGGGCTCGACCGGCACCGGAGCGACCGGAGGCGCGCGAGGAGGCATGGCACCCGGGTCCGCGGGGGCGGCCGGCGGACGCGGCGGCACGGCCGGTGCGCCGGGTGGTCGGGGAGCCGCGGCCGTGGCCGGGTCGGCCTCAGGTGGGCGCGGCGGCGCGGCCAGCGGGGCCGGAGCCGCTGGTGCTGCCGGCACCGGCGGGCGTGGAGGCCAGGGCTCGCACGAGGACGACGACGGCCACCGTCGGTCGATGCTGCTGGCCGACGAGGACGCGTGGATCGACGACGACGAGCTCGGACCGGACGTGGTCCGATGACGCAGACCATGGAGCCGACCTCGGCGGCGGCGCCCGGCGCCAGCCTCGTCCGGGTCACGGTCGTGGGCGGCGGACGCCGCGCCGACCTGGTGCTTCCGGCCACCCTGCCGGTGGCCGAGCTGCTCCCCGAGCTGTGCCGCACCGTCGGCGTGCTCGACCCCGCGACGGCCTACGCCGGCTACGAGCTGCACACCTCCGACGGACGGCGGCTCTCCGGCGATGCCGGACTGACGCTGCAGGGCGTCGAGGACGGTGCCGTCCTGAGCGTCGTCGTCGGTGCCGACCAGCGCCCCCCGCGGGTGTACGACGACATCGTCGAGGCGATGGCCGACGCAGTGGAGGGCGACCTCCAGCCGTGGGACCCGGCCTCGGGACGGCGTACGGCGCTGTCAGCCGGCGCCCTCCTGCTCGGCCTGGGCGGACTCGCGCTCGCACTGCAGCGGCCCGACCCCGTGGCCGGGGCCGCCGCCGGGGTGGGAGCGCTGCTCCTCCTCGCCGCCGCGCTGACCCTGGCACGGGTGCGCGCCGAGCACACCGCCGCGCTGGTGCTGGCCTGGACGAGTGCCTTCTACGCCGGCATCGCCGGCCTCACCGTCGTCGACTCGGGGCCGGTGCTCGAGCTCCCGCTCGCCGCCGCAGGAGGTGGCGCCTCGCTGGTGGGAGTGGTCGGGTTCTTCGGTCTCGCCGAGCGGCGCGCGCTGATGCTCCCGGCGGCGGTCGTCGGCGCGGTGCTGGCCGCGGGCAGTGGCCTGGCCCAGGCCACCGACCTGGAGCCGGCGAGCATCTACGTCGTCGCGCTCGTGGTGGTGGTGCTCGCAGGCAGCGCCCTGCCCTGGTTCGCGCTGGGCTCCACCGGCACCAACGTCGAGCAGGCGCACAACCACGCCGACCTGACCGCCGAGCCCGCCGACATCGACCCCGACGCCGTGCGTGCCGGAGCCCGCATGGGCCACGAGGTCCTGCTGGCCGTCACCGCGACCGTCGGCATCCTCCTGGTGCTGGTCAGCCCGCTCGCGGTCGGCCTCGGTGTCACCGGAGCCCTCGTGGTCGTGATGTCGAGCGTGGCACTGATGCTCCGCACCCGGCAGTACCGCGTCGGCAGCGAGGTCGCCGTCGGTCTGGTGTGCGGCGTGGCCGGCCTGGCAGCGACGGCCGCGGCGGCACTGGTGCTGCAGCCGTCCTGGCACGTCGGCCTCGCCCTCGTGCTCGCCGTCGCTGCAGCCGTCCTGCTCGTCAGCGCCCTGGTCCCCATGCCTCCCTCGGTGCGGCGCGGGCGGCTCGGGGACGTGGCCGAGCTGGTCGCCCTGGTCTCCCTCCTGCCCCTGCTCGTCTTCGCCATCGGCGTGGTCGGGTCGGTGTGAGGGCGCGATGACACAGATGACGACCGGCACCACGAACCACCCCCCCGTCCGGGGCGACGACGCCCCGACGTCCACGATTCCCACGTATGAGAGAAAGAGGAAACACCATGAGATCTGGTCGCAGACTGGGCGCGGCGAGCCTGGTGACCGGGGTGCTGCTGATCGGATTCGCCTCCCCGTCCCTCGCCGAGGAGGTCACCGGTCAGGCCGGTGCGCTCGGTGACGAGACGCAGGCGTCGTCGGCGGAGACGGACTCCAGCACCACCGCGACGAGGGCCGGCAGGGCCGCGACGTCGCGCACCATCGCCGAGTGCGACGCCGCCTTCGAGGCGGCGTGCACGCCGAAGGACCTGTGCAAGGACGCCGACGAGCTGCCGAACGATCCGCGGCTCTGCGCGCCCGAGGTGACCGTCCAGGCGGCCCGCACCACCGCCGAGCCCGGTGCCGGCGGCGGCGCGACGGCCGACGGCCGGCGCGGACAGCACCGAGGGCGCTGGGGGCACGGGCACCGACGGTGGGGAGGTCATCGACAACGGGAGCGCTGCGCGCGAGGGTGTCGACGGACTTCTCCCGGGCGACGGTGAGGGCACCGACAACGGCGGCGGGACGCCGGGTGAGGGCGAGGAGCCCCCCGGTCCTCCGGACGAGGAAGACCCGGACCTTCCGCCCGGTGACGGTGACGGTGACGGCGACGGCGACGGCGACGGCGACGGCGACGGCGACGGGCTCCCGGTCCCGTGCGACCCCGAGCTGGGCATCCCGGCCGACCCTGACGGTCTCTGCGACGACGGCGATGGCGACGGGGACGGCGATGGTGATGGCGACGGCGACGGTGATGGCGACGGCGGCAACGGTGAGCCGCCCATCATCACTCCCCCTGGCGGCGGCGACGGCAACGGCGGCGGCGACGGCAACGGCGGCAACGGCGGCAACGGCGGCAACGGCGGCAACGGCGGCAATGGCAGCGGAAACGACGGCGGAACCAGCAGCGACGGGGACGCCGACAGCGGTGGCGCCGAGGCCGGTGGCGACGTCAGCAGCCTGGGAGCCGCTCCACAGGGAGAGGTGAGCACCAACGAGGACGCGGTCTGCACCGACACCGCTGTGTGCGGGACGGTGCAGCCAGCCGCCACGACGACGACGGCCACGAGCACCGGACCGACGCTGCCCGACACGGGTGCGCCGGCCCACACCGGTCTGTGGGTGGCCAGCGGGGTCGGCCTGCTGCTCGCCGGCGGCACGCTGCTCCGCCCCCGTCGACGGAGCCAGGTCCAGGTCTGACCTGATCGATCGAGGTCGGGGGCAGCGGGAGACCGCTGCCCCCGACTGCTGACCTCACACCCACCCGCGTCACGAACCCCGAGGCTGAATGTCCAGCAAGCGCGACCTCGTCGAGGCCCACTCCTTCAACCGGCGTCGTCTGGTGACCGCATTCGTCAGCGGCGCACCGGGCGGGCGCGAGGTGGAACCCGTCCGTTACGGCCGCACGCTCGTGGGCGGTGTGGTGCTGGCCCTGCTCATCGTGGCCGGCGCCGCGGTGTCGGGCTTCATCAAGCCGAGCGTCCCCGAGGACTGGAGCGACGGCGGCCTCGTCGTCGGCAAGGACAGCGGATCGCGCTTCGTCGCGGTCGAGGGCACGCTCTACCCCGTCATCAACACCACCTCGGCCCGGTTGCTGCTCTCGAACGACGGGGAGGAGATGAAGGTCAACTTCGTCCCCGAGGACCTCATCGCCGAAGCCCCCACCGAGGCCACGATCGGCATTCAGGGGGCACCCGACGCCCTTCCCGCGCCGGGCAGCCTCGTGCAGACCGGCTGGACGGCCTGCTCGGACAGCACGGGAGGCATCGCGGTCTCCGTGGGCGACACCCCCGTGTCGACGCCCGTCACCGAGGAGGCGCTGCGCGTCGTCGACGGTGAGGGCTCCTGGGTGGTCACCGGGAACCAGCGCTACCGGCTGCCCGACGCCGCCAGGCCGCAAGCAGCCGTGCTGCGTGCGCTCGGGCTCGACGACCAGCCCGAGCGCGGCGTCACCGGGGTCTGGCTCGACCTGTTCCCGGTGGGGGACCCGCTGGTCCCCTTCAGCGTCCCCGGTGCGGGCACGGCGGTGGACAGCACGGGCGTGCCGGGCCTGACCCGCGTGGGCACGCCGCTGCTGGTCGACGACCGTCCGTACGCCCTGGGCCAGGGCGGGACCCTCATCCCGCTGTCGCCCTTCGCCGCCGCCGTCTACACGAGCTCCGGGCGTGGAGCCCAGCTCGCCCGCCTCGACATCGACGTCAGCAACGCCGACGTCGCCGGCCTGAACCTCGACGACGACGCGCCGTACCCGGAGTCGTGGCCGCAGGAGCTGGTCGAGGACTACGCGACGCCCGACGTCGAGTGCGCTCGCCTGGACACCGAGGAGGGAGCGGAGCCCGTCGTCTCCCTGACCGCCCCGACCGAGTCGGCCCCCGCCGTCTCCGACGGACTCTTCTCCCGCGAGATCGAGCCGGGGGGAGGCGCGCTCGTGCAGGCCTCGCCCGGCGGTGTGCTCGGGACCGGGAACGTCTTTCTCATCGACTCCACCGGGACGCGCTACGCCGTGGGCACACCGGCCGACTCGGCCAGCACACGTGCGTCCCTCGGGTACGCCGCCGTGGAGCCGCCGTCGGTCCCGCTCCCCTGGACGAAGATCTTCCGGGACGGACCGGCCCTGACCCGCACCGCCGCCGGGCAGCCCCCGGTCGCCGACCAGCAGGGTGGCTCATGACCCGGGCCAGGCGGACGCCCGGCCACCGGGACGTTGCTCGTCGAACGTCCGCGCTGACGACCGCCGCGGCGGTCGGCCTGCTCCTGATGCCGCCCGCACCAGCGGTGGCGACCGAGACCGGCGATGACTGCCCCACGGCCGACGACCCGTTGATCGAGCAGAAGTCGGCGGCGATCATCAACCTCGGCTTCCCGCAGTCGTGGCGGCTGGCGACCGGGGCCGGGGTCACCGTGGCCGTGGTCGACTCCGGGGTGGACGTGGACAACCTGCACCTGGGCCCCGACGTCGTGCTCCCCGGCACCTCCTTCGTCAGGGGACCCGGCGTCGCTGCCGACGGGCGCAGCGATCTCTACGGTCATGGCACTGCCGTCGCCGGCGTCATCGCAGCCCGGCAGATCGAGGGCTCGGGTCTGGTCGGTGCGGCGTACGACGCCAAGATCCTGCCGGTCCAGGTCTTCGTGAGCGAGGGGGACGACGACGTGTACGACGCCGGGGAACCCAACTCCGCGCTGATGGCAGCCGGCATCCGCTGGGCCGCGGACAACGGGGCCGACGTCATCAACGTGTCGATGAGCACCGACTCCGAGGACGCGGACCTGCCGAGGCTGACGCAGGCGCTCGAGTACGCGCACCGCAAGGACGTAGTGGTGGTCGCCTCGGCGGGCAACCACGCACCGGCGAGCGAGGACGACGCACTGACCTCGGCCCGCTACCCGGCGGCCGACGAGAACGTCATCGGCGTCGCCGCGACCAACACCACCGGCGTCGTCGACGCCTACACCGTCCACGGTCCGGGCTCCGACGTGGCGGCTCCCGGGGAGGACGTGCTCGTGGCCTCGTTGGGCAACCGCGGCGACTGCGTCGGCGGTGTCGACCGGCCGTACTCCAGCTGGGCCGCCCCGTACGTGGCCGGGCTGGCTGCCCAGCTGCGCGAGCTCTACCCCCGCGCCTCGGCGGAGGAGATCGTCTACCGCATCCTCGCCTCTGCGGACCGGCCGAGGCTCGGCTACTCCGACCCGGTGCAGGGCTGGGGC
Source organism: uncultured Actinomycetota bacterium (assembly GCA_963721555.1). Classification (GTDB taxonomy): domain Bacteria; phylum Actinomycetota; class Actinomycetes; order Propionibacteriales; family Nocardioidaceae; genus Marmoricola_A. Next base: position 59,050 of record CAVRJU010000014.1, read on the forward strand.
CAGATCCGCCCGGTCGAGGCCCTGACGATGACCATCGACCCGACCATCCCCGGCCCGCCCCTGCCCCGAGGGCTCAAGCGCGAGCGACCCGAGGCGACGGCGGACGTCGAGGCCCTCGGGGCGCCCGTCGACCCGTGGGCCGACGCTCGCCAGGCGGCCCTGTGGTGGGGCCTGGGCGGCGTCGGTCTCACCGCGCTCGCCCTCATCGTGCGGCCGGTGACGCGACGGCGTACGGCGTCCACGCGGGTCTGAGGCGACCGTCGCCGATCACGCGGTCGCGCTGCCACCGCACGAGGCGGTCGCCGGACGGCTCGACACAGGAGTCGAGGGACGCGTGGTGCAATGGAGGCATGACTGACAAGCCGTCCTTGGAGCGGCCCCGCCAGGTCACCACCGCGTCGCTCCTGGCCATCCTCGGCAGCGTCCTCCTCGTGTTCACGCTCATGGACACGCTCGGCAGCCTGCGGAGCAGCGACATGCGCGAGAGCGTCGAGGAGATCCTGGCCGAGCCGCCCGGCAACGGTCTCGGGGTGAGCGTCGACCAGGTGCTCGACGCCCTGCACGTGCTCGGTCTGGTGGCGGGTGCGCTGGCGGCGACCGCTTTCGTCCTGGGCATCTTCGCGCTCCAGCGCCACCGCGGCGCGCGACTCGGGCTGACGATCGTCACGGCGCTGCTGGTCCTCACCATGCCGGTCTCCGGCGTGATGCCCGTGCTGCTGGCGATCGCGGTGTGGATGTTCTGGTCACGTCCGTCGCGCGACTGGTTCGACGGCAAGCCTCCCTCGCAGCCCGCACCCCGGGCCGAGAAGTCGGCCCGGCCCGGTCCGGCACGCCACGACACCGACGCGTCGGTCCCCCCGACCGGTCACGCGGCAGCCGAGCCGCTCGCCTCGACCCCGCCGACCGGGGGGTGGCAGCCGCGCCCCGCCGCCGGCTGGCAGCCTCGTCCGGCGGCGGGGGGAGCGCCGCCGCAGGGTGCACCGGGCGGCCCGGGTTGGGGCCCTTCGGGTCACGACGGCCAGGCCTACCCGCAGCAGGGGTACCCGCAGGAGGGCTACCCGCAGCAGGGCTACCTGGATCCGGGCCGGCAGGGCCCGACGGGCTGGGGACCCGGACCGACCTCCTCCTTCGGCGCGGCTTCGGACCAGCGCCCGACCACGGTGACCCTGGCCTGCTGGTCCGCGTGGGTCGGCTCGGGCCTGATGGCCGCTCTCACGCTGCTCGGGGTCCTGCTGCTCGCGGCGGCACCCGACAGCGTCATCCAGGACCTCCGCGACGAGCTGAACTTGAGCACGAACGAGGTCACCACGCTCGCGTGGACGACGCTCGTGATCTTCCTGGTGTGGTCGGTCGCGGCCCTCGTGCTGACGGTCCTGACCTTCCGACGCTCGCAGGTGGCCCGCATCCTGCTCGCGATCTCCAGCGGCATGGCGGCCCTGCTCAGCCTGCTGGGCATCCTGAGCATCGTCTCGGGGCTCCCGCTGCTGCTGTCGATCGCCACCCTGGTCCTGCTCTTCACCGGCGGCGCGAACGACTGGTTCGCCCGGCGTACACCGACCGGCGGGTCCGGATGGTCCGGGAGCGGTCAGGGCTGGGACCCCTACAGCCAGCAGGCCGCCGGCTACGGACCCGGCCCCTACGGGTACGCGCAGCAGGGCTACGACCCCTACGGGTACGGGCAGCAGGGATATGCGCAGCAGGGGTACGGGCAGCAGGGGTACGGGCAGCAGGGGTACGGGCAGCAGGGCTACGGCCAGCAGGGCTACGGCCAGCCCGAGACGAGCGGCGCCGCCGGCGCGGTGCCGGACTGGCACCGCGACGAGTCCGGCCAGGCCCCGCCCCACCACGACGAGGGCCGTGACGAGGGGCATGGCGAGGACCGCGACAGGGGCCACGACGACGGCCGCGCTGGAGCCGCACCCCAGGAGCAGCCGCACCAGCCGGTGCCGCCGGAGCAGCAGGCACCGCAGGGCTGGCCGCCGCCGCAGCAGTGGCAGCGCCCGCCCGAGGAGCCACGCGAGCCGCAGCAGCCGCGCAAGCCCTGGTGACCCCCTTCCCGCCGACCGCTACGCGGTGAGGTCGCCGCGCGCCAGCTGCTCGAGGGCGCGCTCGATCGACGACCGGTTCTTGCAGAACGCCCACCGGACCAGGTGCCGTCCGTCGGCGGGGTCGTCGTAGAACGCCTGCGCAGGGATCGCGACGACGCCGGCTCGCTCCGGCAGGGCCCGGCAGAACGCCTCGCCGTCAGGCCACCCGAGGTGCCGGACGTCGCCGAGGGTGAAGTAGGTGCCCTGCGGCACGACCGGGTCGAGACCGAGGTCGGCCAGACCGGCACAGAGCAGGTCACGGCGTACGGCGAGGTCCGCGGCCAGCGCCGCCACCGCCTCGTCCTCGTGGTCGAGCGCATAGGCGATCGCCGGTTGCAGCGGGGCGGCGTTGGTGAAGGTCAACCACTGCTTGGCCGCCATGACCGTGCTGACCAGCTCCTCACTGCCGGTGGCCCAGCCGACCTTCCAGCCCGTGAAGGAGAACGTCTTGCCGGCGCTGGAGATGGTGAGGGTGCGCTCGCCCATCCCGGGCTCGGCCGCCAGCGGGGCGTGCCGGACACCGTCGTAGGTCAGGTGCTCGTAGACCTCGTCGACCACGACCACCACGTCGTGGCGGATCGCCACCTCGGCGATCGCGGCCCGCTCGGAGGCGTCCAGCACCGCACCGGTGGGGTTGTGGGGGGTGTTGAGCAGCAGCACCGAGGTGCGGTCGGTCACGGTCGCGCGCAGCGCGTCGACGTCGAGACGGAACCCCGTTGCCGTACGCCGCAGCGGGACCGGTCGCCGCACGCCACCGGCCATGGACACGCACGCCAGGTAGGCGTCGTAGAACGGCTCGACGATCGCCACCTCGTCGCCGGGGTCGACCAGCGAGAGCACCGCGGCAGCGATCGCCTCGGTGGCGCCGGCGGTCACCAGCACCTCGCGCTCGGGGTCGAGGTCGATGCCGTAGTGACGCTGCTGGTGGGCGGCCACCGCCTCACGCAGCTCGGGCACGCCCGGACCGGGGGCGTACTGGTTGCGCCCGGCCTGGAGCGCCGCGACCGCACGGCGCACGACCTCCGGCGGGCCGTCCACGTCGGGGAACCCCTGCCCGAGGTTCACCGACCCGGTGCGCAGCGCCAGGGCCGACATGGTGGTGAAGACGGTCGGCGGCACGTCCTGGAGACGTCTCGCGAGGCGACGGGTCATGGTCGCGATGCTAGTGCGGCCGGCCCGGCGGCAGGAGAGGCCGACTAGGGTCACGAGTCATGACCACCCTCGCGAACGACGACCGGCAGGCCCTCATCGAGCAGGTGAAGGAGAAAGCCGTCGTCCACGCACGGGTCACCCTCTCGTCGGGGGCCGAGGCCGACTACTACGTCGACATGCGACGCATCACCCTCGACGGCGTCGCCGCCCCGCTGGTCGGGCGCGTGATGCGCGACCTGGTCGCCGACCTGTCCTTCGACGCGGTCGGCGGGCTCACCCTGGGTGCCGACCCGGTCGCGACCGCGATGCTGCACGCGGCCGCCGCCGAGGGTGCCGTCCTGGACGCGTTCGTCGTCCGCAAGGAGGGCAAGGCCCACGGGCTGCAACGACGCATCGAGGGGGCGCCGGTCGAGGGCCGTCGCGTGCTCGCCGTCGAGGACACCAGCACCACCGGGGGCTCGGCGCTCGAGGCGGTCGCTGCGCTGCGGGAGGCCGGCGCCGACGTGGTGGCGGTCGCCGTGGTCGTCGACCGCGACACCGGTGCCGCGGAAACGGTCGCGGAGGCGGGCCTGCAGTACCGCTTCGCCATCGCCAAGGACGAGCTCGGGCTGTGATCACGGCAGCAACGACAGCAGCGACGGTCGCGCTGACCTCGGCCGCGACCTCCGCGGCCTCTCCGGAAGGGGACGACCTGACCGGCGTCGCCGGCTGGGCGGTGGACCTCATGGAGAGGCTCGGGGGACCGGGCGCGGGCATCGCCATCGCGGCCGAGAACCTCTTCCCGCCGATCCCCAGCGAGATCATCCTGCCGCTGGCCGGCTTCACCGCCAGCCAGGGATCGTTCTCCATCGCCGAGGCGATCTTCTGGACCACGGCGGGATCGGTGGTGGGCGCCCTCATGATGTACGCGCTGGGCGCGGCCCTCGGGCGCCGCCGCATGTACGCCGTGTGGGAGCGCCTGCCGCTGGTGAAGGTCACCGACCTCGAGAAGTGCGAGGGCTGGTTCGCCCGGCACGGCACGAAGGCGGTCTTCTTCGGCCGCATGGTCCCGATCTTCCGCAGCCTCATCTCGGTCCCGGCAGGTGTGGAACGGATGTCGATCCCCGTCTTCCTGGTGCTCACGACGCTGGGCAGCCTGATCTGGAACAGCGTCTTCGTGCTGGCCGGCTACCAGCTGGGCGAGCAGTGGGAGCGCGTCGACCAGTACGCCAGCACCTTCCAGAAGATCGTCATCGCCGCCGTCGTGCTGTTCGTCTGCTGGTGGGTCGTCCAGCGGGTGCGGTCGATCCGAGCATCGCGTCGTGCCGTCGACTCCTGATCCGGGTCCGCCCGACGACCAGCCGTCCGAGGACCGGCGGGCGCCGTACGACCCGATGCCGCACGGCCCGCCCGAGGTGGGGGTCGGACCGTGGCCGGGACCGCGCCCGGTGGGCCCCGGCGCCGAGGTGTACGACGACCAGCTGCTCGCCGAGGGGGACCGGCGCAACGTCGTCGACCGTTACCGCTACTGGCGGATGGAGGCGATCGTGGCCGACCTGGACGAGCGTCGCCACGACTTCCACGTCGCGATCGAGAACTGGCAGCACGACTTCAACATCGGCACGATCGTGCGCTCGGCCAACGCGTTCCTGGCGCGCGAGGTGCACATCGTCGGGCGGCGGCGGTGGAACCGGCGTGGCGCGATGGTGACCGACCGCTACCAGCACGTCCGGCACCACGAGACGCCGGAGGCGCTGGCCGCCGCCATGCGCGAGCTGGGCGTCGTGGTGCTCGGGATCGACAACCTGCCGGGCTCGGTGCCGCTGGAGACGCTTCGGTTGCCGCGCCGGGTGTGCCTGCTGTTCGGGCAGGAGGGCCCCGGGCTCTCCGAGGGGGCGCGGGCGGTGTGCGACGCGACGTTCTCGATCGCCCAGTTCGGCTCCACCCGCTCCATCAACGCCTCGGCCGCCGCCGCCATCGCCATGCACACCTGGGTCGTCCAGCACGCCGACCTCTCGGGCAGCGGAGCACCGGACGCCCGCGCCCCCTGGCGCGGGTGACCTCTCAAGGAGTGAGGTCGACGTCGGCGAGGAGCCGCTGCAGCCGCTCGCGGCCGCGCGAGCAGTGGCTCTTCACCGTCCCCTCGCTGATGTCGAGCTCCCGGGCGGTCTCGGCCGTCGAGAGCCCCAGCCAGTGACGGAGCAGCACCGCCTTGCGCTGCATCACCGGCAGCTCCTGCAGCGCGTCGAAGAGCGCCGACCGCTCCTCGACGTCGGGGCCCGGCGTTGCGCGGTCGTGGCCGTCGAGCCCGGACCGCTCGTGGCGCCACGGCCGCCGGGACTCGTCGACGTTCGAACGCACGATGATGCGCCGCACGAACGCCTCCTCGCTGCCCTCCTTGCGCAGCGTCGGCCATGCGACGTACGCCTTCACCAGCGCGGTCTGCACGAGGTCGTCGGCACGGTGCCAGTCGCCGCACGTGGCGTAGGCGATCCGCCGCAGGTGGGTGCGTCGCGCCGCGACGAAGGCGGTGAAGGCCGCGTCGCGGTCCTCGGACCGACGGCCCGGGCTCATCGGTAGCCCTCGCTGCTGCCGTCGGCCTCGTCGGCGTACGTCTCCGCAGCCTCGACCAGGAACCCCTCGAACGTCGCGGCGCTCGTCCGCGGGTCGATCGTGACGTAGTCCGGCGGGCCGCTCGCGCCGTCGCGCGCCAGCACGTACCAGCGTCGTCCGTCGACGCGGACCTCGGCCGCGGCCGTGCGGTCCTGCGGCCCGGCGAATCGCGGCCCGAGGTCGAGGTCGGTCTCCTGCGCCAGCAGCTCGACGCCGTCCGCCGGTCGCAACGAGCCCCCGGCCTGCATCGACACCAGCGGGTCGGCCTCGTCGAGCATCGCGTCGCCACGGTGGGCCAGCCAGTCCTCGAAGCGGTCGAACCCCTCGCCGGCCGGGTCGGCGGAGATCATCTCCCCGTCGCCGTACCACTGGGCGATGACCCAGAAGCGCTCCCCGTCGCGCTCGACCACGAGGGCGTAGGTCCGCTGGGCGCCCCCGATCCAGGCGAGGCCGACCGGGTCGACCATGCGGCGGACGACGAGGAGGTCGTCGGAGGCGCGCAGCTCGCCGTCCGGCCCGAAGGACAGGCCGAGGTCGTGCTCGACCACCAGTGGTGGCGGCTCCGGCATCTCACCGGGCGGCGTGGTCGTGGGCGTGGTGGCAACTCCCTCGTCGACGCCGGCCGCGCCGGTCAGGTCCCAGCTCCCGACAGACACCGAGGCCACCGCCAGGACCCCGGCCGCGACGAGCCCACCGACCGCCGCCCGGGTCGCCGTACGTCGTCGGCGGGCGCGGTGCCCGGCCAGCAGCAGCCCGTCGAGCGGGGCCGGTGCCGGACCGTCGCCGAAGGAGGCGTCGAGCGCCGCTGCCAGCGCCGCGTCGTCGTACGGAGGTTCGGAGAGGTGTCTGACCATGACACCAAGACGGAACCACCCCCCGCCGCGGTTGTCACGCGCACAGGTTCGGGCAGTACGGCGACTGGTGGGTAGCCACTAGGGTGAGGAGGACTTGCCGTCCCTCCCCAGGAGTGCCTCCTCATGCCCATCGCAACACCTGAGACCTACGCCGAGATGCTGGACCGGGCCAAGCGCGACTCGTTCGCCTTCCCCGCCATCAACGTGTCCTCCTCGCAGACCCTCAACGCCGCGCTGGCCGGCTTCGCCGAGGCGGAGAGCGACGGCATCATCCAGGTCTCCACCGGCGGTGCCGACTACCTGTCCGGCCCCACGGTCAAGAACATGGTGTCCGGCTCGCTGGCCTTTGCCGCCTACGCCGCCGAGGTCGCCAAGAACTACCCGGTGAACATCGCGCTGCACACCGACCACTGCCCCCAGGACAAGCTCGACGGCTTCGTCCGGCCGCTGCTGGAGGCCTCCATCGAGCGGGTCAAGGGCGGTCACCACCCCTACTTCCAGTCGCACATGTGGGACGGCTCCGCCGTGCCGCTCGACGAGAACCTCCAGATCGCCGAGGAGCTGCTGGCCAAGTGCGCCGAGGCCCACATCATCCTCGAGATCGAGGTGGGTGTCGTCGGCGGCGAGGAGGACGGCGTCGAGGGCGGCTCCGGCGACAAGCTCTACTCCACCCAGGAGGACGCGCTGGCCACGGTCGACGCCCTCGGGGTCGGCGAGAAGGGCCGCTACATGACGGCGCTGACCTTCGGCAACGTGCACGGCGTCTACAAGCCGGGGAACGTCAAGCTGCGCCCGGAGATCCTCAAGCAGGCTCAGGACGCGGTCGTCGAGAAGCTCGGCCTCGAGTCGGGCGCCCTGCCGTTCGACCTCGTGTTCCACGGGGGGTCGGGCTCGACCGCCGAGGAGATCAGCGCGGCCGTCGACTTCGGTGTCGTCAAGATGAACGTCGACACCGACACCCAGTACGCCTTCACGCGCCCGGTCGCGGGCCACATGTTCGCCAACTACGACGGCGTGCTGAAGGTCGACGGCGAGGTCGGCAACAAGAAGGCCTACGACCCGCGCGCCTGGGGCAAGGCCGGAGAGGCCGGCATGGCCGCTCGCGTCGTGGAGGCCTGCGAGAACCTCCGCAGCACCGGCCACAAGGTCTGACCACCCCCATGTAACGCGGGGTTATGGACGCCCCCCAAGGGTCACACCCCTGGTGAGGCGTCCACAACCCTCGCTTGGATCAGGCTCAGGACGCGTTCGCGCTGTCCTGCCGCCGGCCCTCGGCGTAGTCGTGCCACGCCGAGGCCACGGCGGAGCGACTGGTGACGCTCCAGCGGGCGAACACGTCGCGCAGGTGCTTCTCGACGGTCTTCACGCTCATGCCGAGGGACTCGGCGACCTGCGCGTTGGTGAGCCCCGCGGCGACCTTGGCCGCGACGGCCTCCTGCCGCTCGGTCAGCGCGACCCGGGGGGCGAGCGTCCGGGACTCGACGATGCCGGCCAGCGTGGCGGGCAGCATCGCGCGCCCGTGGATGCCCATGACGCGGAACACCCGCTCGAGGTGGAGCCGGACGGCGCGCTCGGTGAGGAACAGCCGCTCGGCGACCTGACGGTTGTTGAGGCCTCGGCTGGCGAGCTCGGCGACGTGCCGCTCGCGCGGGGTCAGGGCGTGCCAGCCGCCGACGGCCTCGGCGGGGTCCACGGCGGAGGTGACCTCCGGCCACTCCTCGTGCCCCGGACGTCCGGCGCGACGCTCGAGCGCGCTGACCGCGGAGGTGCGTGAGTCGGGCCGCCGCACCGTCTCGCCGCGGTTCGCGCGGGCCAGCCAGGCCGACGCCTCGTCGATGCGCTCCTGCGCCACGGCGGACGTGGCCAGCAGCTCGAAGGTCACCTCCCGCAGGGTCCACGGCAGCCGCGGCAGGTCACTGCCGCCGCACGTCGCGACCACGATCGAGGTGGCCTCGGCGTGACGTCCCTGCAGGAAGGCGGCGTAGCCGAGCAGCAGCCAGGTGGCGATGTCGGGGAGGCTCTTGCCGTTCTGGGTCGCGACCCGACGGGCCCGGCGGTCGGCCTCGAGACCGCCGCTGCGGTCGTCGGCGGCGGACGCGACGACGGACTCGAGCGCGCGTCCGACACCCTCGAGGGCGCTCATCGACATGCGTGCAGCGCGGTCGGCGCCCAGGGAGGCCAGCGCGGCGCCGTCGCGCCGCCGGCCGCGCAGCACCAGCGAGCGGGCGAGCACCAGCTCGCACAGCACCAGCGCGATCGGGTCGCGCGGGTCGGCGGCCGAGCTGCCGGTGGCGACGGCGCGTCCGCGGGCGGCGGCCTCCTCGGCGGCGACGAAACGACCGTTGAGCAGGGCCGCCTCGGCGACGAGGTACGTCGTCATGGGTGCGGCCGGGTCGTCGACCTCGAGGTCGAGCAGCAGGTCGCTGGCCGACTCGAGCGCACCGGCCACGGTCGCGGCCGGCGTACCGGGGTCGGGCCCGCGCACGGCCAGCGCGAGGGCCAGCGTCGCGGCCGCCTGGGCGCGGGGGCCGACGGCGTCGGCGCAGCGGCGGTGGGTGGCCTCCTCCACGGCCAGGCGCGCGGTCGAGAGTGCGGCGTCGGGCTCGTCGGCCATCAGCTGGGCGAAGGCGACCTCGCACAGCAGCGCGGCACGGTCGCGACCGTGCTCGGCGTACCCGAGGAGCAGGGCCGACAGCATCGTCGCCGCCTGCTGAGGGGATCCCTCGACGACGAGGTGGCGCAGGGTGTCCCACGCTTCCTGACGACGCATCGCTGTCCTTCTGTCTGTGCCTTCTCGCGACCGTCCCGGCCGGACTCGGCCGCCTCGCCCGCGCCCGCCCTGGGTCAGCGCCGTCAGTATCGCAGCCCGCCGGTGTGAACGGGGGGAGAGCGGGTATCTGGTCCGTCCACGCACGATGCACACTGGGGCCATGACCTTCCAGGACCTCATGGCCGGACCGCCGCCCACCCATCTTCCCGCCGACCCCGCCGCCGCGGACCTCGCGGACGGAGCGGCGCCCGAGGCCGTGGTCCGGGCCCACCCGGAGTCGCCGACCGCCTGGGCTGCCCTGGCCCAGCAGGCGCGTGACGCCAGGGCCGAGGAGCTCACGGTCTACGCCTACGCCCGCGTCGGCTACCACCGCTCGCTGGACATGCTGCGGCGCAACGGGTGGAAGGGCACCGGCCCCGTGCCGTGGGCGCACGAGCCCAACCGCGGCTTCCTGACCTGCCTCGCGCTGCTCGCGCGCTCCGCCGCCGCGATCGGCGAGGGCTCGATCGACGCGCCCGCCGAGGCGGCCGACAAGGAGCAGGCCGCCGGCACGCCCGTGGGTGTCATCGGCTCCGGTGAGGCCGGTCGTTGCGCGACGTTCCTGCGCGACTCGTCCCCCGAGGCCGCGGCTCACTTCGGCTTCACCGCCTGAGCCCACTGCGGCCCGGCCCGGCTCGGCCCAGCCTTCGCGCCCATGTAACGCGGGGTTATGGACGGGGACCAAGGCGTACGACGCGTGGGAGGCGTCCACACGCCTCGGTCGGACGACCGCGGCGGCAGCCCGGTCAGGCCGCGCGGCCTCCGTCGCCGTACAGCTGCTCGGCCTGGAGGTACGCCGCTCGCATGCGCCGCACCGTCTGAGCGCGGGCCTGCCCCAGCACGTCGTTCCACACGGCGCGGAACATGCCGTAGCCGCCGTCCTGGCTGCGGCACCAGTCCTCGCGCTTCTTCTCCTCGACGACGACCTCGTGGGCCGGTCGGTCCGCCACGCCGCCGGCTTCGCGCCCGAGGTACTTCACCGCGCCGTCGAACTCCATGAGCAACCGTCCCGCCCGCAGGTCGGTCCAAGCCTCGCGGTGGCCGTCGCTGAGGTGGTACTGCGTCTCGACCGGTCCGATGTCGGCCTCCAGCGCCGCGAGCCGGAACAGCGACTCGCCGGGGTTCGCGGCGCCGCCGTCGCCGATCGTGATCGCGGTCCGGGCGGTCGTGATGCCGGCCCACGACCACATCCGCTCTGCGACGGCCCACATCTCCTCGCGGGTGGTGCCGAGCCGCAGCGCCGCGTCCACCGCGACGACCGCGTCCTCGAGGGGGTGGGCGCGTCCGATGTCGACGGCCGTACGGGCCATGCCCAGCACCGGGACGTCGCCGACGAGACTCACCTCGCGGTCGTCGTACGCCGCGACGTGGTGGCTGACGCCGCCTTCCACCCGACCGCCGCCGACGCCAGGGCGGGTGACGTGCACGAGGTCCGTCCAGCGTGGCCGGACGGGCATCCCGAGCAGGGCGGCGGCCGAGGCGTGGCTGGGCAGCACGGGAGTGTGCGCGGCGAGCACGGCCGCGCGGACGCGCACCACGTAGCGGTCTGTCTGGCTGGCGTGGTCCCACGTCGAGCGGAGCGTGTAGACGCCGCGACGGACGGTCACCCAGTCGCCGCGGGGTCCGGTGCGGGTCTTGATCTCACGCTCGGTGCAGCCGGCGGCCACGACCTGGCGACGCGTGAACACGCCGCACTGCCGTGTGGCCAGGGCGGCGAGGGTGGGAGGGAGGCTCACGCGACGATCGTGTGCGCAACGGGCAGCGAGTGCGAAGGCGTCCGACGACCCTGGGGACGGCACGAGGGCTCGGTCGCCTGGGGACGCGATGCGGCTCGACGTACGACGCTCGGGTGCGGCGTGGCGAGGACGTGCGGCCGGTGCGGGTAACGGATGCGGTTCCGACCGAGGTCTGTGGACGCCTCGCACGGGTTGGGCGCCTTGGTGCCCGTCCATAACCCCGCGTTACATGGTGCGACCGCCAGGCACCCGGTCAGGGGCGGAACATCGACAGCGCCCCGCGCTTCAGCGACCAGGACTTGTCGGTGTAGGGGCCGGCGATCTCGCCGTCGGCGACGCAGTAGAACCGCTCGCCGCGCACGCGCACCTCGGTGCCGGTCACCTCGGTGACCTCCTTCATGAGGTTGTGCGTGCCGAGCCTGAGCCTGGCGGCGTAGGAGAACTTCGACCAGGTGCCCCGGGTCCGCGACACGATCACCGACAGCTTGCCGTCCTCCGGGTCGGCGCCGGGGATGAGCTGGGTCCCGCCGCCGACGTCGGAGCCGTTGCCGATGGCGACCTGGGCGACCCGGTGGCCCTTGCTGAGCTCGCGTCCCTGGAGGACCACGCCGTCGACGGTGACCTCCACCTTGAGGTACTTCGGCTGCAGGCTCGCGTCGAGCGCCCCGACGAGGTAGCCGACCTTGCCGATGCCGATCCTGCCGAACCGCGGCTTCCACTTCTCGGCCCGGCGGCTCGCCTGCGCCCCGACACCGAGGTGCACGTTGTTGACGACGATCGTGCCCGTGTCGTCGACGATGAGGTCGGTGGCGGCCGTCCGGCCGCCGCTGATCACCGCGGCCGCGGCCTCCGGCTCCAGCGGTAGGCCGATGCCGCGGGCGAAGTCGTTGCCGGTGCCGAGCGGGATGAGCCCGAAGTCCGTCGAGCCGAGCGCCCCGGCGCGGGACAGGGCGTTGACAACCGCGTGCAGCGTGCCGTCGCCTCCGCAGGCGACGACGGTGCGGCCGTCCAGACCGGCGAACACCTCGTCGAGCTCCTCGGGGCTGCTGGTGGCGGCCACCTCGACCTCGGCGCCCTTCCGCAGGACCTCCAGGGCGGAGTCGACGGGTCCTTGCTCGTTGGTGCCGGCAGCGGCGTTGGTCACGAGCAGGATGCGGTTCACGAGCGGGAACCTACCCCGCTGACGGCGACCACCGCAGGTGCTGTGACCGACCTGGCAACCCTCGCGACGGCGTACCGCGGGGGCTCGCGTCGCGGACGAGCCCGGCGGTCGGTGCTGTGCCGGTGTTAGCGTTGCGTCGCAAGAGCCCCGGGTGCTGTTGCGCCGACGGGGCTTCTTCGCGTCCCGGGGCGCGCTCGGGGCGCGACGCCGACCGAGGAGTGACATGCCAGCCATCGTGGTGCTCGGCGCCCAGTGGGGCGACGAGGGCAAGGGCAAGGCGACCGACCTGCTGGGCCACAGCATCGACTACTGCGTGCGCTACCAGGGCGGCAACAACGCGGGCCACACCATCGTGGTGGACGGCGAGAAGTTCGCCACCCACCTGATGCCCAGCGGCGTGCTCACGCCGGGCTGCACGCCGGTGATCGCCAACGGCGTGGTGATGGACGCACGGGTGCTCTTCGACGAGATCGACGGCCTCGAGGCCCGCGGCGTCAACGCCTCCCGTGTGCGGATCTCCGGCAGCGCGCACCTGATCACGAGCTACCACACCGCGATCGACAAGGTCACCGAGCGCTTCCTCGGCAAGAACCAGATCGGCACGACGGGGCGCGGCATCGGTCCGGCGTACGCCGACAAGATCAACCGTGTGGGCGTGCGGGTGGCCGACGTCTTCGACGAGAAGATCCTGCGGGCCAAGGTCGAGGCCGCGCTGGAGATGAAGAACCACCTGCTGGTCAAGGTCTACAACCGCCGCGCCATCAGCGTCGAGGAGATCCTGGAGGAGATCGCGGAGTACGCCGACCGTCTCGAGCCGCTGGTCGCCGACACCTCGCTGGTGCTCAACGACGCCCTCGACCAGGGCCAGACGGTGCTCTTCGAGGGTGCCCAGGCCACCATGCTCGACGTCGACCACGGCACCTATCCCTTCGTCACCTCCTCCAACCCGATCGCGGGTGGCGTCGGTGCGGGCGCCGGCATCGGGCCGATGCGCATCGACCGGGTCATCGGCGTGATCAAGGCGTTCACGACGCGCGTCGGTTCGGGTCCGTTCCCGACCGAGCTGCTCGACGCCGACGGCGACACCCTGCGCGAGGTCGGCAAGGAGTTCGGTACGACGACGGGTCGCCCGCGGCGCTGCGGCTGGTACGACTCCGTCATCGCCCGCTACTCCGCCCGCGTCAACGGGCTCACCGAGTTCTTCCTGACCAAGCTCGACAACCTGGGCGTCTGGGACGAGATCCCGGTCTGCGTCGCCTACGAGATCGACGGCGAGCGGGTCGAGGAGATGCCGATGACCCAGACCGACTTCCACCACGCGAAGCCGGTCTACGAGATGCTCCCGGGCTGGAAGTCCGACATCTCCGGCTGCCGCACCTTCGAGGAGCTGCCCGCGAACGCGCAGGCCTACATCCGGCGCCTCGAGGAGCTGTCCGGGGCGCCGTTCTGGGGCGTCGGGGTGGGTCCGGGGCGCGAGGAGAGCATCGTCCTGCGCTGACCGCGCTCGGCGGGGGCGCTCGGCGTACGGCGTACGGCGGTCGGCGTACGGCGGTCCCGCGGGCCTTCCGACCACGGCTCGTGGACGCCTCCCACGGGGCGTGCGCCTTGGGAGCCGTCCATAACCCCGCGTTACATGGGCCGAGCCCCGCGTTACACGGGCTGAGCCCCGCGTTACCTGCGGGCGGGCGCCGGCGACTAGCCTGGGCGCGTGAAGACGCTGGTGATCGGGGGTGGGGGCCGCGAGCACGCGCTGGCGCTGGCGCTGTCCCGCGACCCGAACGTGACCGAGGTCCACGCCGCGCCGGGGAACCCCGGGATGGCCGCGTGCGCCACCCTGCACCAGGTCGACCCGATGGACGGTGCGGCCGTCGCCTCGCTGGCCACCGAGCTGGGCGTCGACCTGGTCGTCGTCGGGCCGGAGGCGCCGCTGGTCGGCGGCGTGGCCGACACCGTGCGTGAAGCCGGAGTCGCCTGCTTCGGGCCGAGCGCCGCCGCCGCCCGGCTGGAGGGCTCGAAGGCCTTCGCCAAGGACGTCATGGCCGCGGCCGAGGTCCCGACCGCGATGGCGCGGGTGTGCGACACCGCCGACGAGGTGGCCGACGCGCTCGACGCGTTCGGGGCGCCCTACGTCGTCAAGGACGACGGCCTGGCCGCGGGCAAGGGCGTGGTCGTGACCGACGACCGCGACGAGGCGGTCGCCCACGCGAAGGGCTGCGGCCGCGTCGTCATCGAGGAGTACCTCGACGGTCCGGAGGTGTCGCTCTTCGCGATCACCGACGGCGAGACGGTCTACCCGCTGCAGCCCGCGCAGGACTTCAAGCGCGCCCTCGACGCCGACCAGGGCCCGAACACCGGCGGCATGGGTGCCTACACACCGTTGCCGTGGGCGCCGGACGACCTCGTCGACGACGTACGCCGCCGTGTGCTCGAGCCGACCGTCGTGGAGATGGCCCGCCGCGGGGCCGCGTTCTCCGGCCTGCTCTACGCCGGGCTCGCGCTGACCAGGCGTGGCCTGCGCGTCGTGGAGTTCAACGCGCGCTTCGGCGACCCCGAGACGCAGGCGTTGCTCCAACGGCTGGACTCCCCGCTCGGCGTGCTGCTCCTCGCCGCCGCCGAAGGGCGGCTGCACGAGGTCGATCCGCCGACCTGGCGCGGCGGAGCGGCCGTCGCCGTCGTGGTGGCCGCCGCCGGCTACCCCGAGAGCCCGCGTGCGGGCGACGTCATCACCGGTGTCGCTGAGGCGGACGCGCTCGAGGGCGTCGACGTCATCCACGCCGGCACCGCCACCTCCGACGACCACCTCGTCACCTCGGGAGGACGCGTCCTGGCCGTGACCGCCGTCGGCGACTCCGTCGCCGACGCCCGCGCCCGCGCCTACAAGGGCGTCGACCTCATCGAGATCGACGGCGCCCACCACCGCACCGACATCGCTGCAGGAGCCTGAGTTGTCGCACCCCAACGTCCTGGCCAGCCGCTACGCGGGGGCCGACCTCGCCGCCCTCTGGTCGCCCGAGCACAAGATCGTGCTCGAGCGTCAGCTGTGGATCGCGGTGCTCAAGGCCCAGCGCGACCTGGGGATCGCCGTCCCGGACGGGGTCGTCGAGGCCTACGAGAAGGTCGTCGACCAGGTCGACCTCGACTCGATCGCGACCCGCGAGCGGGAGACCCGCCACGACGTGAAGGCGCGGATCGAGGAGTTCTGCGCCCTCGCCGGCCACGAGCACATCCACAAGGGCATGACCTCGCGCGACCTGACGGAGAACGTCGAGCAGCTGCAGGTCGTGTCCTCGCTGCGGCTGGTCCGCGGCCGGGTCGTCGCAGCGCTCGCACGGCTCGCGCGGCTGGCCGGCGAGCACGAGGCGCTCGTCATGGCCGGCCGCTCCCACAACGTCGCCGCCCAGGCCACCACGCTCGGAAAGCGGTTCGCCACGGTGGCCGACGAGCTGCTGGTCGCATTGGACCGGCTCGAGGACCTGCTCGGGCGCTACCCGCTGCGCGGCATCAAGGGTCCGGTCGGCACCGCCCAGGACATGCTCGACCTGCTCGACGGCGACGGGTCGCGGCTGGCCGAGCTGGAGTCCCGGGTCGCCGCCCACCTCGGCTTCGACCGGGTGCTGACCAGCGTCGGCCAGGTCTACCCCCGCAGCCTCGACTTCGACGTCGTCTCCGCGCTGGTGCAGCTGAGCGCCGCGCCGTCGAACCTCGCCACCACGATCCGGCTGATGGCCGGCATCGAGCTGGTCACGGAGGGCTTCAAGGAGGGCCAGGTCGGGTCCAGCGCGATGCCGCACAAGATGAACACCCGCTCGTGCGAGCGCGTCAACGGCCTCGCGGTGGTGCTGCGCGGCTACCTCAGCATGGTCGGCGAGCTCGCCGGCGACCAGTGGAACGAGGGCGACGTCTCCTGCTCGGTGGTGCGCCGGGTCGCGCTCCCCGACGCGTTCTTCGCCGTCGACGGGCTGTTCCAGACCTTCCTCACCGTGCTCGACGAGTTCGGCGCCTTCCCGGCCGTCGTCCAGCGCGAGCTCGACCGCTACCTGCCGTTCCTGGCCACCACCAAGGTGCTCATGGCCGCGGTGCGAGCCGGTGTGGGGCGCGAGACCGCCCATGAGTCGATCAAGAAGGCGGCCGTCGGGGTGGCGCTCGACATGCGCCGCGGCCAGGCCGAGAACGACGTCTTCGCCCGCCTCGCCGCCGACCCCGACCTGGGGCTGTCCGCCTCGGACCTCGAGTCGCTGGTGGCCGAGCCGATCGCCTTCACCGGAGCGGCCGTCGACCAGGTCCGGTCCGTGGTGGCACGCGTCGAGCAGCTCGTCGAGCAGAACCCCGCGGAGGCGTCGTACACCCCGGGCGCGATCCTCTAGACCCCGCGAGGTGCGTGGCGGGGGCGGGCCGACCGGCAGGCAGCTCGCGCCCACCAGGGCGCCGGAAGGCCCGTTTCGGCCCGAGCTGCCTGCCCGGCGGCCCGACCCGTCGCGGCACCTAGGCTGAGACATGCGCATGTTCGCCGCTGTCCGCCCGCCGGACCACGTGATCGAGGACCTCGACGACTTCCTGGCGCCGCGCCGCGAGGCCAGCCGGCTGCGCTGGACCCATCCCGACACCTGGCACCTGACGCTGGCGTTCATGGCCGACGTGCCGGACCGCGCGCGCGACGAGCTCGAGGAGCGGCTCGCCGCAGCCGCGGCGCGGCGACGGCCGTTCGCCCTCCGGCTGTCCGGCGGCGGCGCCTTTCCGGACGCCACCCGCGCCAAGGTGCTGTACGCCGACGTGCTGGCCGAGGACCCGGTCGAGCTCGACCGGCTCGCGGTGGGCGCACGGACCGCGGCGGCGACCTCGGGCGCACCGCCGGACGGCGCGGCGTTCGTGCCGCACCTGACGCTGGCCCGGATGAACCGCCCGGTCGAGGCGACCCGGTGGCTGCGGGTGCTCGGCGCCTACACCGGTCCGACCTGGACCGTCGACGAGATCGAGCTGGTCGCCTCCCACCTCGGTGAGGGCCCGCGGAAGCGCCCCCGCCACGAGCCGGTCGCCGCCTTCGGGCTCGGTCCCGGACGCTGAGCAACGCGTCCGGAACCCCGGAGCGATAGGGTCGGGCCGAACGTCCCGTCGGGCCGTTCGTCCTGACCACTCGACCCATCGACCAGCGCCGCCGGCCCCGTGGCCGGTCACGTGCCGGCCCGCGGCCGCCGACGAGCCGCCCGCCGTACGAGGAGACTCCGTGCCCTACCTTCTCCGGGTCGAGCTGCCGGACGTCCCCGGCTCGCTGGGTCGCGTCGCGAGCGCCATCGGTGAGGCCGGCGGCGACATCGAGGCCATCGAGATCGTCGAGCACCGGGGTGAGGGCACGGCCGTCGACGACGTGCTCCTCGAGATGGCCCACGGCGTCATGCCCGACTCGGTGGTCTCCGCGTGCAACCAGCTCGACGGCGTCCAGGTGCTGTGGATCAGCCGGTACGCCGCCGGCGGGCAGCTCTTCCTCGACCTCGAGGTCGTCGAGCAGCTCACGCAGGAGCCCGGGGCGGCCTACGACGTCCTCGTCGACATGCTGCCGGTCGCCTTCCGCACCGACTGGGCCGTGCGCCTGGCGCGCACCGACTCCGGCGTCAAGCAGGCCCACGCCACCTCGGCGGCGCCCGACCTCGGCGACGAGCAGGCTGCCTGGTTCCCGATGACGCGCGCCGGCCGCCTCGACGTCGAGCCGGGCTGGTCGCAGCTGAACGAGAACGTCGTGGCAGGGATGCCGCTGGACCGCGACGAGATCATCGTGACCGGGCGTCGCGGCGGTCCCGAGATCCTCGACTCCGAGCTCGCCCGCATGGGCCACCTGGCCGCGCTGGCCGTCACCATCCGGCGCGCCTGAGGTGGCCGACTCGCTGTGGCAGCGCACGCTGCGCGAGCGGCACGGTGACGACTACGCCCGCACCTACGCCGCCCACTTCGACGAGCTGGCCGCCGCGGGCACCGACGTCCACGGTGAGGTCACGTTCCTGCGCCCCCTGCTGGGCGACGCGTGCGCGCGTGCTCGACGCCGGCTGCGGCACCGGCCGGGTCGCTCAGCGCCTGGCCGAGGAGGGGTACGCCGTCACGGGTGTCGACGCCGACCCCGCCATGATCGAGGTGGCGCGCGAGCGCGCCCCCGAGGTCACCTGGGTGGTCTCCGACCTGGCCGACCTGGACCTCGCGACGACCTTCGACCTGGTCGTGATGGCCGGCAACGTCGTGCCCTTCGTCGAGGCCGACCTGGACGCCGTCTGCGCCCGCCTGGCGACCCACCTCCAGCCCCGCGGTCTGCTGGTCTGCGGCTACGGCCTCGACGCCGACCACCTGCCCGAGGGCGCCCTCGAGGTGCCCTTCGCGAGGTACGACGCGGCCTGCGCGGCTGCGGGTCTCCGCCTCGTCGGCCACCACGCCGGCTGGGAGGGGCAGGGGTACGACGACGGTGGCTACTCGTTGAGCGTGCACGTCCGCCCCGACCCCGAGGACGACCCCGACGACCGCGCCGCGACGTGAGCCGGTGTGAGACACCGGTCTCATGTCGTTGGTCCGACCCCCGGGGTGATCTAGGGTCCGGCTCGTGAAGATCGCTGTAGCCCGTGAGACCCGCCAGGGTGAGTCACGTGTGGCGATGGTCCCCGAGCTGGTCGCCAAGCTGACCGCCCTGGGCCATGACGTCGCCGTCGAGCCGGGGGCGGGGGCCGGGGCGCAGTACGACGACGAGGAGTACGTCGCCGCAGGCGCCGAGGTCTCCCCGCACGCCTTCGAGGGCGCCGGGCTGATCGTGTCGGTCAACGCCCTGGACGCCCCCGCGGTGCGTCAGCTGGCCGAGGGCACGGCGACGCTGTCCTTCGTGCACACCACCCAGGCGCCCGAGCTGGTCGCCGACCTCCGCGACTGCGGCATCACCGCCTTCGCCATGGAGCTCGTGCCCCGGATCAGCCGGGCCCAGTCGATGGACGCGCTGTCCTCGCAGGCCCTGGTGGCCGGCTACCGCAGCGCCATCGTCGCCGCCGGGATGCTGCGCCGCTTCTTCCCCCTCAACATGACCGCCGCCGGCACCGTGCCGCCCGCGCAGGTCGTGGTGCTCGGCGCCGGTGTGGCCGGGCTGCAGGCCATCGCGACCGCCAAGCGCCTCGGCGCCGTGGTCAAGGCCTACGACGTCCGCGCCGCCTCGGCCGAGGAGATCCGGTCGCTGGGCGCGGTCGCCATCGACCTGGAGCTGGAGACCCTCGAGGGCACCGGAGGGTACGCCCGGGAGATGACCGCGGACCGGGCCGCGACCCAGCGCGAGAAGCTGACGCCGTACATCGCGGACGCGGACGCGCTCATCACCACCGCGGCGGTGCCCGGGCGCCAGGCTCCGATGCTCGTGACCACCGACATGGTCGAGCGCATGAAGGCGGGCTCGGTGGTGGTCGACCTGGCCGCGGAGACCGGCGGCAACGTCGAGGGCTCGGTGGCCGGCGAGGTCGTGCGGATCGGTCACGCTCAGGTCTGGGGCGGGCAGAACGTGCCGTCGCAGCTGCCGCAGCCGGCCTCGAGGCTCTACGCGCAGAACATCGTCAACATCGTGACGCTGATGACCCGCGAGGGTGCCTTCGACCCCGACTTCGACGACGAGATCGTCGCCGGGTCGTGCGTCACGCACGCCGGGCGCATCGTCCACGAGCCCACCCGCGGGGCCCTCGAGGGTCCCCGACCCGACGCGGCCCCGGCCGGAGGAGGAGCAGGCGCATGAGCGAGGGCATCGTCTGGCTGACGATCTTCATCCTGAGCGTCTTCGTCGGCGTCGAGGTCATCTCCAAGGTGTCCTCGACCCTGCACACCCCGCTGATGTCGGGCGCGAACGCCATCCACGGCGTCATCCTGCTCGGCGCGATCCTCGTGACCGGGTCGACCGACGACGGCCTCGCGATCGGCGTCGGCCTGGTCGCGATCGTGCTCGCCACCATCAACATGGTCGGCGGCTTCGTGGTGACCGACCGGATGCTGCAGATGTTCTCGCGGCGCAAGCCGGCCAAGACCGCCAAGGCCGGACCGGCCGACGGCGGCTCCACCGGAGGGGCGCGCTGATGCCGACCTGGGTCCAGCTCGTCTACCTGCTGTGCGCGGTCGGGTTCATCCTCGCGCTCAAGGGCCTGTCCGGCCCCAAGACCGCACGGGCCGGCAACCTCATCGGTGCCGCGGCCGCGACGGTCGCCTGCATCCTGCCCTTCGTGTACGTCGACGACCTGCGGCACCTGCCCCTGATCCTCGGCGCGATCGCCATCGGCGCCGTCGGCGGCGTCTTCGGGGCCCAGCGGGTCCAGATGACCCAGATGCCGCAGATGGTGGCGCTGTTCAACGGCGTCGGCGGTGGCGCCGCGGCCCTGGTGGCGGCCCTCGAGCTTCACGAGCTGCTCGCCGTGGTGGAGGGTCTGCCTCCGGGCGTCGACGCCTCGATCCCCGGCTTCGACCTCGCCGCGACCGCCTTCACGCTGTTCGTCGGCTCGGTGTCCTTCTCCGGCTCGCTGGTGACCTTCGCCAAGCTGCAGGAGCTGATGACCTCCCGCCCGGTGGTGTTCCCGGGCCTGCCGGTGGCGTTCGCGCTGCTGATCGTGGCGGCGCTCGCGCTGTCGGTGATGACGGTCGTCGAGCCGTCGATGCTCATGGCCGTCGTGCTGCTGCTGGTGGGCCTGGCCTTCGGACTGCTGCTGGTGCTGCCGGTGGGCGGCGCCGACGTGCCGATCGTGATCTCGCTGCTCAACGCCTTCACCGGTCTGACCGTGGCCGCAGGCGGCTACGTGCTGTCCAACACCGTGCTGCTGGTCGGCGGCACGCTCGTCGGGGCGTCCGGAACGTTCCTGACCCTGCTCATGGCCAAGGCGATGGGCCGCTCGGTCACCAACATCATGTTCGGGGCGCTGAAGGGCGGCTCGACGTTGGGCGGCGGGGAGGTCTCGGACCGACCCGTGAAGTCGGCCGGGGCCGAGGACGTCGGCATCCTGCTGGCCTACGCCGACCGGGTGATCATCGTGCCGGGCTACGGACTGGCCGTGGCGCAGGCGCAGCACACCCTGCGCGAGCTGGTCGACGTACTCCTGTCGCGGGGGGTGCGCGTTGACTACGCCATCCACCCGGTCGCGGGCCGCATGCCCGGCCACATGAACGTGCTGCTCGCCGAGGCGCAGGTGCCCTACGAGCAGCTCGTCGAGATGGACGACATCAACGGCGAGTTCAAGCACACCGACGTCGTGCTCGTCGTCGGCGCCAACGACGTGGTCAACCCCGCCGCGAAGACGACGAAGACGGCCCCGATCTACGGCATGCCGATCCTGGCCGCCGACGAGGCGCGCCAGGTCGTGTTCCTCAAGCGCTCGATGCGCCCCGGCTTCGCCGGCATCGAGAACGAATTGCTCTTCGAGCCCACCACCACGCTGCTCTTCGGTGACGCGAAGGACTCCCTCGGCAAGGTCCTCAAGACCGTCGAGTCCCTCTGACTGGGCCGTCCTTGGCGCAAATGTTCTCGCACTGAGCCGACCTAGCGGCGTGTCGCAGGAAGTGCGAGAACATTTGCGCGCGCACCAAGAGAACCTGGGCTACTGCGCCAGGCCGTAGAGCCGGTCGCCGGCGTCGCCGAGCCCGGGCACGATGTAGCCCTTCTCGTTCAGCTGCTGGTCCATCGCGGCGGTGACCAGGTTGACGGGTACGTCGACGTCGGTCAGGTCCTGCTCGACGCGGGCCACACCTTCGGGCGCCGAGAGCAGGCAGATCGCGGTGATGTCGTCGGCGCCACGGTCGACGAGGAACCGGATCGCGGCGGCGAGCGTGCCGCCGGTGGCCAGCATCGGGTCGAGCACGTAGCACTGGCGACCCGACAGGTCCTCGGGCAGCCGCTCGGCGTACGTCATGGCCTCGAGCGTCTCCTCGTTGCGCGCCATCCCCAGGAACCCCACCTCCGCGGTCGGGATCAGCCGCGTCATCCCTTCGAGCATGCCGAGCCCGGCGCGCAGGATCGGCACCACCAGCGGTCGCGGCACCGAGAGCCGCACGCCGTCGGCCTCCGCGACCGGGGTCTGGACCGTCACCGGCAGGACGCGGACGTCGCGGGTGGCCTCGTAGGCCAGCAGCGTCACGAGCTCCTCGGTCAACCGCCGGAACGTGGGGGAGTCCGTGCCTGCGTCACGCAGCGTCGTGAGCTTGTGCGAGACGAGCGGGTGGTCGACGACGTGAACGCGCATGGCGCTCACCGTAGCCAACTTCTCGCCGGCCCGTTCCTCCCCGCCCGGCTCTGGTCGTCCCGTGCAAGGAGGTGCCATGATCGGGACAGCGACTGCTCCTGCGGGCGTCGTGCGAGTGCCGAGGAGGCCGTGGTGGCTGATTCTGACGAGGACGGTGTCGACTTCGCGCTTGCGGTCTTCTGCGACGAGGGCGTCTGGCGGATCGAGGAGATCGACGAGGACCGCCTCCACGACACCGGCATGCTCTCGGCCGAGTTGCGCCGCTGGCCCGGCGACTTCGGCTCGCTGGGCCTGGTGTCGGTCGACGAGGAGTTCTTCGTGCTGGGCCGGGTGAGCGGCGACAGCGCCCGCTGGCTGCTCAGCGACGTGACCGCCTCGCACGACTGGGCCCTCGCCCGCTCCGTGGTCGAGCAGCTCGGCATCGCCCTGCCCGATGTCGACGACGAGCAGATGCCCGCGGGTGACCTCGCCATTGTCGCCGACCTGGGCATGCCGGCCAGCGCGCTGGGCGCGCTGCTCGACGACTACGACCTCTACCCCGACGAGATCCTCGAGCAGGTGGCGCGCGAGGTCGGCTTCGCCACGGCGTACGACGCGATGCTGGGCGCCCCGGCCTCGTGAGCACGACGTACGACGTGTCCGCGGGGGACTGGACCGAGCCGATGCGCGGTGCGCTGGTCGAGGCCCTCGACGCTCTGCGCACCGACGACGTGCCGGTGGGCGCGCTCGTCCTCGACGCCGACGGCAGCGTGGTCGCCACCGGGCGCAACCGTCGCGAGGCCGACCACGACCCGACCGCCCACGCCGAGGTCATGGCGCTGCGCGCCGCCTCGCAGGTGCGCGGGTCGTGGCGCCTGGACGGATGCACCCTCGTCGTCACCCTCGAGCCGTGCACGATGTGCGCGGGCGCGATCGTGCTCTCGCGGGTCGACCGGCTGGTGTTCGGCGCCCGGGACCCGAAGGCAGGCGCCGCCGGCTCGCTGTACGACGCGGTGCGCGACCCCCGTCTCAACCACCGGCCCGAGGTCGTCTCCGGGGTCCTCGAGGTCGAGGCGGGCGAGCTGCTGCGGGAGTTCTTCCGCGCTCGCCGCGGCGCGCGGGCCGATCGCGGCCAGGCGCCGATCGTCCGCTGACCGGCGTACCTCGAGCGGCCGGGGCGATTTCTCCGGGTCGGCGGACCTCTAGTAGCCTCGTCCGCGGTGGCGTGTCCGAGCGGCCTAAGGAGAACGCCTCGAAAGCGTTTGTGGGTGAAAGCCCACCGAGGGTTCAAATCCCTCCGCCACCGCCGATGATCGGCCCCTGACCTGCGGCTTCGCGGGTCGGGGGCCGATCTGCTCGGCAACGCCTGATGGCCTCCGGATCCGGAGGGATCTGCACCTGTGCGCGCGACCTCGCCCACCGAGGGTCAGTCGAGGCGGCGGCCCAGCAGGTCGATGAACTCGTCGGCCATGGCCAGCTGCCGCGTCAGCGCGGTGCGGCGCTCGTGCGCCTCGGCGAGCACCGCCCCGAGCCGCTCCCGCGCCCCGGCGACGTGCGCGCCGGCGTCGGTGTCGGCGGGGGAGGCGAGCAGCACCTCGAGGTCGCGCATGGCGTCGCTCATCTCGCTCAGCGTGAAGCCCAGCGGCTTCATCCGGCGGATGAGCAGGATCTTCTCGACGTCGGTCTCGGTGTAGAGCCGGAAGCCGCCCTCGGTGCGTCCCGACGGGCGGAGCAGCCCCACCTGGTCCCAGTGACGCAGGCTGCGCAGCGACAGCTCCGTGCGTGCGGCCACCTCGCCGATGTGCATCACGGACTCGCCCACGGTGGTCCCTCCCACGTCCGCACGATTTCAACCCTGACGCAACGTCAAGGTAGCCTCTCTCCCATGCTTCCGGCGTCGACGCCGGCGCGCCTCGAGGCGCACCCCACCCTGCCAGACCCGTCCGCGGCCCGATCCGGGTCGCGTCCGTGCGCCCTGGCCGCCCTGCCCTCACGACCACGGAGCCTCATGACCGACGTCGCGTCACCCGCCCCACCCGCGCACCGGGCCCCGACCGTCCGCACCGCCCTCACCTCACCGCGCCTGCTGCGCACCGAGGTCCTCGCCGGCCTCGTCGTCGCGCTCGCGCTGATCCCCGAGGCGATCTCGTTCTCGATCATCGCCGGCGTGGACCCCCGGGTCGGGCTCTTCGCCTCGTTCACGATGGCGGTCTCGATCTCCTTCCTCGGTGGCCGCCCGGCGATGATCTCGGCGGCCACCGGCGCCATCGCGCTCGTCATCGCGCCGGTCATGCGCGACCACGGCTTCGACTACCTGATCGCCACCGTCCTGCTGGGCGGCCTGCTGCAGGTCGCCCTGGGTCTCGCTGGCGTCGCGCGGCTGATGCGCTTCATCCCGCGCTCGGTGATGGTCGGCTTCGTCAACGCGCTGGCCATCCTGATCCTCCTCGCGCAGCTGCCGCACCTCATCGGCGTACCGGCGCTCGTCTACCCCATGGTCGCCGTCGGCATCGCGCTCATCGTGCTGCTGCCACGCCTGACCACGGTGGTGCCGTCGCCGCTCGTCGCGATCGCCGCCCTCACCGCCTTCACGCTGGTCGCCGCGACCGGCGTGCCCGACGTCGGCGACGAGGGCGACCTGCCCGACAGCCTGCCCGCGCTGTTCGTCCCCGACGTGCCGTGGACGCTGGAGACGCTGCAGATCATCGCGCCGTACGCCGTGGCCATGGCGCTGGTGGGCCTGCTCGAGTCGTTGTTGACCGCCCAGCTCGTCGACGACGTCACCGACACCGGCTCGGACAAGACCCGCGAGGCCTGGGGCCAGGGCGCCTCCAACGTCGTGACCGGCTTCTTCGGCGGCATGGGCGGCTGCGCGATGATCGGCCAGACGATGATCAACGTGAAGGTCTCGGGCGCCCGTACGCGGCTGTCGACCTTCCTCGCCGGCGTCTTCCTGCTGGTCCTGGTCGTCGGCTTCGGCGACCTGGTCGCGCTGATCCCGATGGCGGCCCTGGTCGCGGTGATGATCATGGTCTCGGTCGGCACGTTCGACTGGCACAGTGCCCGACCCAGCACGCTGCGGCGGATGCCGAAGTCGGAGACGACCGTCATGCTCTCCACCGTCGTGGTCACCGTCGGCACCCACAACCTCGCGATCGGCGTGATCATCGGCGTTCTCGTCGCGATGACGCTCTTCGCGCGCCGCGTCGCCCACCTCACCCAGACGCGGCGCGAGCTGGTCGAGGGCACCGACGGGAAGGCCACCGTCGTCTACACCGTCACCGGTGAGCTGTTCTTCGCCTCCAGCAACGACCTCGCCACGCAGTTCTCCTACGCCGAGGACCCCGACCGGGTGGTCATCGACCTCTCCGCCTCCCACGTCTGGGACGCCTCGACCGTGGCGACCCTCGACGCCATCACCACGAAGTACTCCCGCCGCGGCGCCACCGTGGAGATCGTCGGGCTCGACGACGCCAGTGCCGAGAGGCACGAGCGCCTCACCGGGCGCCTGCCCTCCCACTGACGCCCCTCAGCCCTCGAGGAGTGACAACAGCGTTACTACCGGTGGGTATGTGGTTCAAGAGGCGGCTGGGGCGGGAACAACTCATTCATGATCGGATTCCTCGTTGCGGGCCTCGTCATCGGCGCCCTCGCACGCCTCATCAAGCCCGGCCGACAGAACCTCGGCATCGTCGCGACGCTCCTGCTGGGCGTCGTCGGCTCCCTGATCGGCGGCACCATCGCCTACCTCCTCGGGACCGGAACCATCTGGGAGCTGGACTTCCTCGGGTTCGTCCTCGCCGTCATCGCAGCGGTGCTGCTCATCGGCACCGCCGAGGGAGTGATGGGCAAGCGCAAGCACTCCACCGTCTGACCCGCCCCCGTGCGTCCGGGTCAGTGGTCGGCCACGACCCGGACGGGCTCGGTGCGCGCCCGCTGGTTCGCTGCGGTGACGCAGCCCATGGTGTCGCCCACCTTGCGGAAGCCGTTGAGGTCGCCGGCGCCCCATCGGGCCGCCCGCGCGGTGATGCGCCCGAACATCATCTGGCTCTCCGAGCCGACGTGGCCCAGCCCGATCACGTGTCCGATCTCGTGCATGAGCACGTCCCCCCAGGTGACGCCCCTGCCGAAGCCGTTGCCCAGCCGGTCGTTGTAGCCGGCGTTGAGGACGACGCCGCCCTCGAAGGCGCGGTTGACCCTCGTGCCGCTGAAGAGCCGCTGGCCCTGCCAGTACGCCGCACCGCCGACCCCGACCGCGGAGCCGTGCCGCTGGGCGAAGGCCTGGCTGCCGATCCAGCCCACGACGATGTCGGCCCCCGACGTGCCCGGGTCGCTCGGCTGCGGGGTGACGTCGGTGGTCCCGGCGTAGGCGAAGTCGAGCCCGGTGGCGGCGTGGACGCGGTCGAAGGAGCCCTTGACCTGCTCGAGCCCGCCACTGGGCGCCGAGGCGGGGTTGAACTTCCACGTGATCGGGCCGGAGCAGGAGTCCCACAGCCAGCGCGGGTTGGCCATGAACGAGTGCGAGGCGGCGCTTCCGGCCGGAGCGTACGGCGGGCGCACGATCACCTTCACCGGGTCGGTGGAGGACACGCTGCCCTGCTTCGTGGCGACGACGCGGTAGGAGAACGTGCCGTACTGGTCGGTCGGCACGTCGAGGACCAGCCCCGCCGAGGTCGCGCGTGGCGTGCCGTCGGCCACCCGCCAGCCCTCGGGGAACCGGCGCTGCAGGCCCACCGTGGCCCCGTCGACGCTCGCCGCTCGGACGGTGGCCGTCATCGGCTTCCCGGCGACGACCGACCGGTCCGACCAGGACACCGACGGGGCGGCGGCCGACGCGCCGGGCGTCGCCAGCAGAGGTACGACGACCACCACTCCGGCGGCGACCAGGCCCACGGAGCGGACGCTCGACGCCGGGCCGCGGAGTCGGGCACGGGGCTGCACGGGAGCGGGGACACGACGACGCATCGGGCACCTCGGGACACGGGGGACGGACCGGACAAGTCCGGC
The DNA here is from genome assembly GCA_963721555.1 of uncultured Actinomycetota bacterium. GTDB lineage: Bacteria > Actinomycetota > Actinomycetes > Propionibacteriales > Nocardioidaceae > Marmoricola_A. The sequence continues at coordinate 86,648 of CAVRJU010000014.1, forward strand.
GGGCTCCTCACGGTAACCAGAGACGCAGCCGAACGAGTGCGACTTCGACGTCTTCGCGGGAGCCGGCGAAGGACAGCCGCACGAAGCGGGACCCCTCGGTGGTGTCGAAGTCGATGCCCGGCGCCAGGGCGACACCGGTCTCGGCCAGCAGCCGGTGGGCGAACGCCATCGAGTCGTCGGTGAGGTGCCCGACGTCGGCGTACACGTAGAACGCGCCGTCGGCCGGCGCCAGCCGGTCGATGCCCAGGTCGCGCAAGCCGGCCAGCAGCACGTCCCGGTTGTCGGCGTAGCGCAGCACGTGGGCGTCGCACTCGGCGTACGCCTGCGGGGTGAACGCCGCCAGCGCGGCCTGCTGGGCCAGGGCGGGCGGGCAGATCGTGAAGTTCCCGGTGAGCACCTCGACCGCCCGCCGCAGCCGCTGGGGCACGAGCATCCAGCCGATCCGCCAGCCCGTCATCGAGAAGTACTTCGAGAACGACGAGAAGACGACCGCCTCCCGGCTCGTCGACCACGCCGACGACGACGTGATCCCCGCAGAGCCGCCGGTGCCGGCACCGCCGGCACCGCCGGCGTAGGTGATGCCGTGGTAGATCTCGTCGCTGATCAGCTGCACGCCGTGGTCCTCGCACCACCTCGCCAGAGCGGCCAGCTCGGCGGGCAGCAGCATCGTGCCGGTCGGGTTGGCGGGGCTGGCCACGACCAGGCCCTGCACCGGCTCGCCGCGGGCCACCAGGTCCTCGAGCATCGCGACCGTCGGCTGGAACCGCTCGCCCGGACCCGTCGGCAGCTCGACCACCTCGCAGCCCAGCGCCGTCAGCACGTTGCGGTAGCAGGGGTAGCCGGGTCGGGCGATCGCCACCCGGTCGCCGGCCTCGAAGGCGGCCAGGAAGGCCAGCAGGAACCCGCCCGAGGAGCCGGTCGTCACGACGACGTCGTCGGCCGTCACCTCGATGCCGTGCCACGCGCGGTGGTGCCCGGCGATCGCCTCGCGCAGCTCCGGGATCCCGACCGACTCGGTGTAGCCGAGCAGGTCGCCGTCGAGGGCACGGTGTGCCGCCTCGCGCACCGGCCCCGGGGCTCGCGTCGACGGCTGACCCGCGACCAGGTTCACCAGGTCGCCGTGGCTGCGCTGCCGGGCCGCCGCCGCGGCGAGGAGGTCCATGACGTGGAACGGCGGGACGTCGGCCCGGGAGGCCACACGCAGCCGGCTCTCCAGGGCGTCGTACGAGCGGGGGGCGGCCATGGCGCCCAGCGTAGGAGTCCGCCCCCTCGGCGCCGTCCGTGGCCGGGTTCCCACGCCCCTAGGATGGAGGCCCGTCCACCACGACGCCCGCAGAGGAACCGTGACTTTCGACGTCGAGCAGCTGGACCAGACGCTGCTGCTCGGCTCGGTGGTGGTGCTGGTGGCCATCGTCGCGGTGCGCTTCACCTCCGTGCTGGGCCTGCCCAGCCTCCTGCTCTACCTCGCGCTCGGCGTGAGCCTGGGCGAGTCGGGTCTGGGCATCGGCTTCGACGACGCCCGGCTGGCGCACGCGCTGGGGTTCGCCGCCCTGGTGGTGATCCTGGCCGAGGGCGGCATGACCACCCGCTGGTCCGACATCAGACCGGTGATGCGCACCGGAGCGCTGCTGGCCACGCTCGGGGTCGCGGTGAGCATCGCGATCATGACGGTGCTGGCCCACTACGTGCTGGGCTTCGGGTGGGAGCTGTCGGTGCTGCTGGCCGCGGTCACCGCGCCCACCGACGCCGCGGCCGTCTTCTCCGTGCTGCGCCGGGTGCCGCTGCCGCGCCGCCTCACCGGCGCGCTCGAGGCCGAGTCCGGCCTGAACGACGCTCCCACCGTCCTGCTCGTGACCCTGGTCAGCCAGGGCGACGCCCTCGACCACGGCGTGCTCGGGTTCGTGGGGATCGTGACCGCCGAGCTGGCCGGCGGCGTCCTCGTCGGCGCGCTGGTCGGCACCGCGGGCGCGCGCCTCATGCGCGGCGCCGCGCTGCCGTCGTCCGGGCTCTACCCGCTGGCTGTGATCACCATCTGCGTGCTCACCTACGCGGGCGCCGCGTCGCTGCACCTCTCCGGCTTCGCCGCCGTGTACGTCGCCGCGCTGATCCTCGGCAACTCCGAGCTGCCCCACCGCGGGGCCACCCGGTCGTTCATCGAGGGGCTCGGCTGGCTCTCCCAGATCGGGCTCTTCGTGATGCTGGGACTGCTGCTGTCCCCGGCCAGCATCGACACCACCCAGATCCTCCAGGCGGTCGTCGCCGGTTTCCTGCTCACCGCCGTGGCCCGGCCCGTGTCGGTGTGGGCGTGCACGGTGTGGGAGCGCACCTCGTGGCCCGACATGGCCTTCGTGTCCTGGGCCGGGCTGCGGGGAGCGGTGCCGATCGTGCTGGCGACCATCCCGCTGTCGGAGGGGGTCGAGGGCGCCGCGACGCTCTTCCAGATCGTCTTCGTGCTCGTGGTCATCGACACCCTGGTCACCGGGCCGACGCTGCCGTGGGTCGCGAGACGGCTCGGCGTCACGGCCGCCGGCACCGTGCGCGACATCGAGATCGAGGCGGCTCCCCTGGAGCGGATGGCAGCAGACCTGCTGGAGATCCGGATCACCAGGCGCTCGAAGATGTCCGGGGTGGAGGTCGGCGAGCTGCGGCTGCCTCCAGGTGCCTCGGTCTCGCTCATCGTGCGCGACGGCGAGATCAAGGTGCCGGAGCGACGGACCGTGCTGCGCCAGGGCGACGACGTGCTCGTCGTCACCCCCCGCAAGCAGAGGCAGGCCACCGAGGAGCGGTTGAAGGCGGTCTCGCAGCGCGGCCGCCTGGCCCACTGGCTCGACTGAGCGCAGCGCCCGGACGCCCAGCCATCGGTCACACCTTGGTCAGCTGCCGGTCAGCAGCCCGACCCCTCGGCACGCGCGGTGATGCTCGCCGGCGCCTTGACCAGGCCCGCGTAGTCGTCCCCCACCACCACGTCGACCCCGGCGCCGAGGTCACGCCCGGTGACCTGCAGGAAGGTGTCACGCCCGAACTGGCGAGCCACGAGCAGCGCGGCGGGGTCCTGGCGGCTGGCCGCCAGGACCCGGACGACGCGGACGTCGCCCAGGCCCGCCGGGGCGTTGCCGAGGTCGCCGGCGATGAAGTCGCGGGCGGTGAGCTCCTCCTGCGTCCGCTCCGCCAGGCCGGAGCGGCTGCCGGCGTTGTAGACGCTGACGGTGACGTCGTTGCGGGAGAGCCGGTCGCCGCGCTGCACGCCCTCGCGGCAGCGCACCTCCGAGGCTGCGCCGTCGCCGGTCACCGGCGCCGACAGCGAGCGCCACCCGACGTAGGTGCCGACCACCAGCAGCCCGAGGAGGGCCAGCAGCGTGAACGCGGTCAGCGCGCGACGGCTGCGCATCCGCACCCCTCCGTCCCGCACCCGTGCCCCCGTGGGGCCTCGTGCGCGGCCCGCGGCTGCGTCGGTGCCGGGTCCGGGCCCGGGGATGGCTGCCTCGGAGCCGCGCGGTGGGAGGTCACCGGCCCAGGATAGGGAGCGGGCTCGCTGCTGTCGCCGGGGCCCACGTCGCGCCACCGTGCGACGCGGTGCCGCTGCGGTCCTCGGCGCCGTCGGTTAGCGTGCCGAGGATGAGCGACAGCAGTGCGGGACCCAGCACCTCCGAGCCGACCGAGCCCGCCCCTCCCACCGAGCCCACGCTGGCCGACAAGGTCCGCCCCGGCTACGTCTTCGAGGGCCCCGCCCTGGAGCTCGGCGCGCTCATGGTCGACGCGACCACGCAGAGCGACGTCGCGGTCCGCATCCCGCTGGCCATGCTGAACCGGCACGGCCTGGTCGCGGGCGCGACCGGCACCGGCAAGACCAAGACGCTCCAGCTCATGGCCGAGCAGCTGTCGGCGTACGGCGTTCCGGTCTTCGCCGCCGACGTCAAGGGCGACCTCTCCGGCCTGTCGACACCGGGGGAGGCCAGCGAGCGCGTGACCGAGCGGGCCGCCGCGGTCGGCCAGGCGTGGGCGCCCACCGGCTACCCGGTGGAGTACTTCGCGATCGGCGGCGAGGGCACCGGGGTGCCGCTGCGCGCGACCATGTCGTCCTTCGGCCCGACCCTGCTCAGCCGGGTGCTCGGTCTCAACGAGACGCAGGAGTCGTCGCTCGGCCTGGTCTTCCACTACGCCGACAAGGCGGGGTTGCCGCTGCTCGACCTCGCCGACCTCCGCGCCGTGGTGCAGCACCTGGTCTCGGCCGAGGGCAAGGGCGAGCTCAAGGAGCTCGGCGGCCTGTCCTCGGCGACCGCGGGCGTCATCCTCCGCGAGCTCATCGGCTTCGCCGACCAGGGGGCCGACGCGTTCTTCGGCGAGCCCGAGCTCGACACCCGGGACCTCATCCGGGTGGCCGACGACGGCCGCGGGGTCATCTCCCTGGTCGAGCTGCCGAACCTGCAGGACCGACCGGCGGTGTTCTCCACCTTCCTCATGTGGCTGCTCGCCGACCTCTTCCACGACCTGCCCGAGGTGGGGGACCCCGACAAGCCCAGCCTGGTGTTCTTCTTCGACGAGGCCCACCTGCTCTTCACCGACGCCTCGAAGGACTTCCTGACCGCCATCACCCAGACGGTGCGGCTGATCCGGTCGAAGGGGGTGGGTGTGGTCTTCGTGACCCAGTCGCCCACCGACGTCCCCGACGACGTCCTGGCGCAGCTGGGCTCGCGCATCCAGCACCAGCTGCGCGCGCACACCCCGCGCGACGCGAAGGCGCTCCGGGCGACCGTCGAGACCTACCCGCACAGCGCCTACGACGACCTCGGCGAGGTCATCACCTCGCTGGGCATCGGCGAGGCGATCGTGACGGTGATGAACGAGCGCGGCGCCCCGACCCCGGTGGCCTGGACGCGGCTGCCGGCGCCGCAGTCGCGGATGGGTCCGGCCGACGCGACGGCCATGACGGCCGCGGTGGAGGGGTCCCCGCTGCACGCGACGTACGCCGCCGTCATCGACCGCGACTCCGCTCGCGAGAAGCTCGCCCAGCGGCTGGAGCAGGGAGCCGCCCGGGCCGAGGCCGAGGCGGACGCGGGGACGGACGCCGGCAGGGACGCCGGGACGAAGGCGCCCCCGCGCGACCGTGTCGGCTACCCCGCTCCGTCGCGTGCTCCCTCGTCCCCCCAGGCCGACTCGATGGTCACCGAGGTGCTGAAGTCGCAGGCGGCCAAGGAGTTCATGCGCACCGCCGCACGCGAGATCGCCCGGGGCGTGTTCGGGACCGGCCGCCGGTGACCGAGTCCTGACCCAGCCCCGGCTGGACCTCGTGGAGGGCAGGGCGTTCGGGGGCCCCGTCCGTTCCCGCTGATGCCGCCCGCGCCGCTCGGCGGGGTGGCAGGATCGAGCCGTGTCCTCCGTGCGCGGCTCCGAGTCGACCGCCCCCGACAGCGCGTCGCTGCGGGTGCTGGCGGTCGAGGACAACCCCGAGCTCCGTGAGTACCTCACCCTCGAGCTCGAGGGTGCCGAGCTGATCAGCGGCCGGTCGACCACCGTCGCCGTCGCCCCCGACCTGAACCACGCGCTCGAGGTGCTCGAGGACGGGGGCATCGACCTGGTCCTGCTCGACCTCGCGCTGTCCGACTCCTCCGGGCTCGACACCGTCTTCCGCGTCACCGAGGCCGCTCCGGCCATCCCGGTCGTGGTCGTGACCGGCGACGTCACTCCGGAGCTGGCCGAGCAGGTGCTGCTGGCCGGGGCCCAGGACTTCCTCGTCAAGGGCACCTTCTCCGGCGCAGCGCTGCAACGGCTGCTGCGCTTCGTCCTGGCGCGTCACCGCCACACCCTCGAGCTGTTCACGAGCATGGCGCACAGCGGCGACGACGACGACCTCACCCGGCTGGAGTCCCTGGGCGCCGCCGGTGTCGGGGTCGCCTCGCGCTCACTGGGACGGGTCACCCTGGCCGAGACCCATCCGGAGGCCTTCGCGACCGCCCGGGACGAGTACTCCCGGCTGGTGCACAGCCGGCTCGAGGAGCGCGGCCTCCACGTCGACTACCAGGTGTCCTCGCGGACCCGGGCGGTCGCCTGGGACCTCGGCCACCTCCGGGCCACCCCCCGCGACGTGGTCGACGTGCACCTGGCCGCGGTGCGGGCCCTGACCGAGGGCACGGGACGCCCCCGCGCACGTGCGCTCCTCCGCTCCGGGGAGGGCCTGCTGACCGAGACGCTGGGCCACCTCGCGGCGTTCTACCGGGCCCAGGCGCTCGGACGACCGTCCGAGCGCGGTGGTGCCGCGATCGTCGAGGCTCGGGAGGACCAGTCGTGACAGCGAGGTTCCGGCTCTTCGTCGCCGGCGAGACCGCACGGTCACTGCGCGCCGCCGCCCACATCCGGTCGTTGTGCGCCCAGGCGCTCGACGACGACTACGAGCTGGAGATCATCGACGTCCTGGAGCGGCCCGACCTGGCCGACGAGGCGCGGATCCTGGCCACCCCCACCGTGATCAAGGCGTCCCCGCCCCCGCTGCGGCGCGTCATCGGAGACCTGTCCGACCTGGAGAGGTTGGCCTCGGCCCTGGATCTCGAGCTTCCTGAGCCACTCACCCGAGGAGACCGGTCGTGACCGCACAGTCCGTCGTCGGCATGATCGACCGCATCCCCACCGGGACCGCGGGTCTCGACCACATCCTGCGCGGAGGCATGCCGCTGGGGCGGACCACCCTCGTCTCCGGCACCGCCGGCAGCGGCAAGACCGTCTTCGGCCTGCAGTTCCTCGTCCAGGGTCTGCGGCTCTACGACGAGCCGGCCGTCTTCGTGACCTTCGAGGAGCGTCCCGAGGGGATCCGCCAGAACGCCACCTCCCTCGGCTTCGACATCCGCGGCTTCGAGGAGGACGGCCGCTGGACGTTCGTCGACGCGGCGTACGACCCCGCGCTCGAGGAGGAGGTGGTCGGACCCTACGACTTCGTCGCCCTGCTGGCCCGCATCGAGCACGCCGTGCGGGTCACCGGGGCCAAGCGGGTGACCGTGGACTCGATCGGAGCGGTCTTCTCCCGCTTCGCCGACGCGCACGGCGTACGACGTGAGCTGCTGAGGGTGGCCAACGGGCTGCGCGACCTCGGCGTGACGGCCGTCATCACCAGCGAGCGGGCCGACGACTACGGCGAGATCGCGCGCTACGGCGTCGAGGAGTTCGTGTGCGACAACGTCCTCGTGCTGCGCAACCGCCTCGACGAGGAGTCGCGGCGCCGCACCGTCGAGGTGCTCAAGATGCGCGGTGTGGACCACCTGGCGGGCGAGTTCCCGTTCACGATCCTGCCCGGCGAGGGCATCGTGGTGATCACGCTGGCCGGCACCGACCTGACCGCGGGCTCGACCGACGAGCGCATCTCCTCCGGCCTGGACGAGCTGGACGAGATGTGCAGCGCCGGCATGTTCCGCGACTCGGTCACGCTGATCTCCGGCGCGACCGGCACCGGGAAGACGCTGCTGGTCACCGAGTTCATCGACGGCGGCGCCTCGCGGGGTGAGCGGTCGCTGATCATCTCCTTCGAGGAGAGCCGGGCTCAGCTCGCCCGCAACGCGATCGGGTGGGGTCGCGACTTCGACGAGCTCGAGGCGACCGGGATGCTCCGGGTCGAGTGCGTCTACCCCGAGGTGAAGTCGCTGGAGGACCACCTGGTGTGGATCAAGCGCATCGTCGAGGAGTACGACCCCGAGCGGATGGCGATCGACAGCCTCAGCGCGCTGGAGCGCATCGCCCCGCCCCGGAGCTTCCGCGAGTTCCTCATCGGGCTCACCTCGTTCATCAAGCATCGTCAGATCGCCGGCATGCTGACCGCCACCGCGCGCACGCTGCTCGGCGGCGAGTCGACGACCGAGGCGCACATCTCCACCCTCACCGACATGATCGTGCTGCTGCGCTACGTCGAGACGGGCGGGGAGATCCGTCGCGGCCTGACCGTGCTGAAGCTGCGCGGGTCGACGCACGACAAGAAGATCCACGAGTTCACCATCGACAGCTCGGGCATGCACATCGGAGCCCCCTTCCGCGACGTCACCGGGATCCTGTCCGGCAACCCACGCCACGTGCCGGCGTCGGAGCTCGACGACATCGCGAGCATGTTCGACCAGCCGGACCTGTGATGCTGCCGATCCAGGGCTCGGAGACCCGGGTCGCCCCGCTGGACCCGGCCGAGGCGATGCGCTTCGTCGACCGGGCTCCCGACGGCGTGGTCATGGTCGACGAGACCGGGGTCATCCGCTACGCCAACCAGGTGGCGCGCGACATGCTCGGCAGCGACACCTCGCCCCTGGTGGGGCACGAGTTCGGCTTCCCGCTCGGCGACGCGGATCGGGCTCTCGAGATCGAGCTGCGCGGCCGTGACGGCACCGTCCGGGCGGCCGAGATGCGCCTCACCCAGGTCGGTACGGCGACCGGAGCCGGGTGGGTGGTCGCGGTCCGCGACGTGACGGGCCGGGTGGAGTCGGCCCGTCGTGCCCTCGAGGCCATCCAGCAGCGTGACGACGCCCTGGCGGTGACCTCGCACGAGCTGCGCAACCCGCTCACCGCCCTCATGCAGGCGTCGCAGGCGCTGGCCGACACGTGGGACGAGCTCCCCGCGATCCGGCGTCTCGAGCTGCTCCGCCGGGTCAACCGCCAGATCTTCCTCATCAACGACACCGTGAGCCGGGTCCTCGACGCGGCCCGGATGGACGCCGGACTGTTCCGTCCCGAGCCGCAGAAGGTCCTGCTGCTCGACCTCGTGCTCGACGGGCTCCCCGGCCTGACCGAGCGCCCGGAACGCCTCAAGATCCACGTCGACGAGCGGGCGTGCATCGAGATGAACCCCGAGCACGCGTGGACGCTGGTGTCGAACCTGCTGGTCAACGCGGCGACCCACGCCCCCCACGGCGAGGTGGTGGTCGAGGCCAGCACCTCGGGGCGCTGGACGACCCTGGTCGTCTCCGACGAGGGCCCGGGAGTCCCCGCGGCCGACCGGCAGCGGGTGTTCGACCGCTACACCCGGCTGGACCTGTCCTCCTCGGAAGGCACGGGTCTGGGACTGTGGATCGTCAAGTCGGTCGTCGAGGCCTACGGTGGGGAGGTGTGGTGCGAGTCCCAGGAGCCCGTCGGGGCTCGCTTCGTCTGCCGCCTCCCGTCGGGAGGCGATGATGGTCGGACCGACCACGGCTCCTGAGCCCGGGTCCCTGCGCTCTGCGTCGCTGCTCACGGACCCGGTCCTGCAGGCGATGGCGGTCGGGGTCGCCGTCGTGCGGGTCGCCGACCTCACCGTGGTGGACGCCAACCGGGCCTGGTCCGAGCTCTTCGGGCCGGTCCCCCAGCCGCAGGTGCTCTACTCGCCCGCCGACGCGGAGCCGGAGACCGCGGCCCGACCGATCCGTCGGGCCCTCTCCCGCGACGGGCAGTGGATCGGGACGGTGCGGGCACGACGGGGCACGGAGACCTTCTGGTGCCGTCTGAGCGTCGCGCCGGCGCCCGACGAGGTCCACCGCGCGGTCTGGGTGATGACGGCCACCGACGTCACCGCCGAGCGGGACGCGGTGGCCGAGGCCCGCAGCGCGATCGCGCACCAACGCTCCGAGGCGGCCGCGCAGCTGCGCGTGCACGGCTTCAAGGACGAGTTCCTCACCGCGGTGTCGCACGACCTGCGCACCCCGCTGACCGCGGTGCGGGGGTTCGTCGACCTGCTCCGCACCGGTCGTGGTCGCAGCGACCCCGCCGGCCTGAGCTCGATGCTGGACCGGATGGCGACCAGCCTGCAGGACATGACCCTGCTGGTGGACCGGTTGCTCTACTGGAGCATGCTCCAGTCCGGCACGGCCAGCATCGCCCCGCGACCGCTGCGGCTCGAGGTCGAGGTGCGGGCGGTGGTCGACCAGCTCGCCGACCTGCTGCGCGACCGTGACGTCCGCACCATGGTGGCCGGTGACCTGGTGGCCCTCGTCGACCCGGTCGCCCTCGAGCGGATGCTGGTCCAGCTCCTGGCCAACGCGGTGAAGTACTCCGCTCCCGGCAGCACCGTGGTGGTCTCGGCCGTCGCCGCCGAGCCCGCCGCCGACGGCTGGCACCCCGTGCCCGAGGTCGTGGTCACCGTGACCGACGAGGGCCGCGGGATGCGCGCGGACCGCCTCGCTGCGCTCCACGAGCGGTTCGACGACGGCCTCGGCCCGGCCACCGCGGCACCCACGGCGGGCCTCGGTCTCGGGATCGTGCAGCGCTACGCGGCCCTGCACGGCGGACGGGTCCAGCTCGAGAGCCGCCGCCACGAGGGCACGACCGTGTCCTTCACCCTGCCGGGCCGTTCCCTCCCCGCCTGACCCACCGTGCCAGCCACCACCGTGCCAGCACCCACATGTAACGCGGGGTTATGGACGCCGACCAAGGCGTACGACGCGTGGGAGGCGTCCACAAGCCTCGGCCGCAAGCGCGCCGAGGCCGGGTGCCCCAAGGCCAAGCGCGCCGAGACCGGCGTGTCAGGACACCGACGTCAGGCGGTCCACCGCACCGACTCGGCGTAGAACTGCGCGGCCGGGCTGACCCCGTCGAGGTCACTGCGGGCGGCGTACAGCGTGTGGAGGCCGGCGGCGGTGCGCGCCCGCCGGCGCACGTTGCGCACCGCAGCGAGCTCGTCGGCGTCGATGCCGGTGGGGCTCGCGGCGGTGTCCGCGGTGCCGGTCGCACCGGTCGTGTCGTGCAGCGCCGTGGTGGTGACGTCCATGGGGGGATCCTCCTGGCCCAGGCGGGTCGTGAGGTCCCAGCGAACCAGGCTCCGTCGACGGCGGTGTGGCCGTCGCGTTACGCGGACGTGACGCCGGTCCGGTTTTCCCTCGAGGAGCGGGAACCGTTCACAGCAAGGCGAAACGGCTCAGTCGCCGTACGGCCTGGGGGGCGCACCCTGCTCGGCGCCGCCGTCCGCAGCCGGGGGCACCCCGTCGTCGGTGCCGGGCGTCCCGTCGGCGCCGCCCTCGGGGGTCATGGCCGTGGTCTCGCTCACCTGCCCGCCCTGCTCCTTCGGCTCCTGCTGCTCGTCGGACTGCTCGTCGGGGGTCGAGGCGTCTGCGGGGGAGGTCATGGCGCGATCCTACGGAGCGCCACCAACGCTCCGAGGTCGTCCGGGACCGGACCGATTCGCCGGTGCGCGCCCCGGACGGGTATCTTCTGCGGCGGAGGATTCGCCTAGTGGCCTATGGCGCTCGCTTGGAAAGCGGGTTGGGTTAACGCCCTCAGGGGTTCGAATCCCCTATCCTCCGCCGATGCGCACGCTCGGTCGCGCCCCGACGGCCCCGGTCCACCGACCGGGGCCGTCGTGCGTCTGGCCGTCCCCGGCTCGGGGCTCAGGCGCGGGAGTCGCGCGAGGCCGCGGCCTGGATGGCGGTGATGGCGATCGTGTAGACGATGTCCTCCACCGTGGCGCCCCGCGACAGGTCGTTCACGGGCTTGCCGAGCCCTTGCAGCATCGGGCCGATGCTCACGACGGCGGCGCTGCGCTGCACTGCCTTGTACGTCGTGTTGCCGGTGTTGAGGTCGGGGAACACGAACACGTTGGCCCGCCCGGCGACCTGGCTGTCGGGCGCCTTGCTGCGCGCGACCGACCCGGTCGTCGCGGCGTCGTACTGCAGCGGGCCGTCGACCAGCAGGTCCGGCGCCCGCCGCCGCACGGCCCGGGTCGCCTCGGTCACCTTGACCACGTCCTCGCCGGAGCCGGAGGTGCCGGTGCTGAAGCTGATCATCGCCACACGCGGCTCGATGCCGAAGGTCCGGGCGGACTCGGCGCTCTGCAGCGCGATCTCGGCGAGCTGCTCGGCGTCGGGGTCGGGGTTGATGGCGCAGTCGCCGTAGAGCACGACCTCGTCGGGCAGGCACATGAAGAACACCGAGGAGACCAGCGAGACCCCGGGCGCGGTGCCGATCACCTGCAGGGGCGGGCGGATGGTCGCGGCCGTGGTGTGGGCGGCGCCCGCCACCATCCCGTCGACCTCGTCGAGGTGCAGCATCATCGTGCCGACCGTGATCGGGTCGGCGAGCAGGTCGCGGGCAGCGTCGGCCGTGAGTCCCTTGCGGCTGCGCGCGGCGACGAGCGGATCGACGTAGCGCTCGACCACCGTGGACGGGTCCACCACCTCCAGCGACGTCGGCAGCGTCAGGCCCAGGCCCTCCGCCTGCGCCGCCACCTCGTCGGGTGCTCCGAGCAGCACGCACCGCGCGATGCCGAGGTCGTGGCAGCGGATGGCGGCGCTGACGGTCCGGGGCTCGGTGCCCTCGGGCAGCACGATGCGGGCTCCGCCCTCGCGGGCCGCGGCCACCAGCCGGCGGCGGAAGGCCGGCGGGCTCATCCGCGGCACGTGGCCGGCGGTCGGCAGCGACGTCAGCCACGCGGTGTCGAGGGCGTCGGCCACGGTGTGCATGACCAGGCGGGCACGCTCGGCGTCGTCGACCGGCACCTCGGGGTTCATGTCGTGCACGGCGGTCGCCGTCTCGTAGCTGTTGCGCCCGGTCCGGAGCACCGGCAGACCCGTGGTGGTCGCGGCCCGGCACAGCTCCCAGACGCGGGGGTCGGGGTCCAGGCCGAGGGTGAGCAGCAGCCCGGCGAACCGGGTGCCGTTCATGGCGGCGAGGCAGACGCTCAGCACGATCTCGTGACGGTCGGCGGGCACGAGGACCAGCACGCCCTCGCGCAGCAGCGGCAGGATGCCCGGCACCGCCTGCGCCGCGACGATGACGTCCTTGACCCGACGGTCCTGGTCGCCCGCGTGCAGCACCGCGACCTCGAGCCCGGCCACCGCGTCGGAGACCCGCGGCCATCCCAGCTCGCGGCGCAGCGGGACCGCGCCGACCAGGGCGAGCTCGCGCCGCTCCAGGGCGCGGCGCAGCACCGCGACCGCGTCGTCGCCGGTGTCGGGGAGGCGGTTGACCACGGCGCCGACCACGCGGTCCTTCTCGCCCGAGCGGTAGGTCCGAGCGGTGATGCCGATGGTCTCCGCCAGCCGCTCGGCGACCTCCTGCGGGCCGGCGTCCGCGCCGTGCTCACGCTCGACCGTCCCAGGCGAGCCCACGAGCAGGACGTCGGCGTCCAGGGCGTTCGCCAGCGCGACGTTCGTGCGTCCGGCGTACACCAGGCCGGAGCCGGGCACGAGTCCCTCGACCACGAGCACGTCGTGCTCGGCCAGCAGCGGCTCGGCGGCCGCGACGACGTCCTCGAGCAGGGTGTCGAGCTCGTTGCGGCTCAGTGCCTGCTCGACGCGGCCGGCCGGGATGGGGTCCGGCGGCTCGAGCGCGGTGGTGAGGCGGACCAGGGCGGTCGAGTGGTCGACGGACCTGCCGTGGTTGCCCGGCTGCGCCAGCGGCTTGTAGAAGCCGACCTTGACCCCCTGCTGCTCCAGCCCCTCCAGCAGCCCGAGGCAGACGGCGGTGAGGCCGACGCCGTGTCCGGTGGGCGCGACGAGCAGCGTGCGGGTCATGAGGTCCCCCCGGGGACGAGTCGGGCGGTGTCGCGCGCGATGACGAGCTCCTCGTCGGTCGGTACGACGAGCGCGGCCGGTCCGGCGGTCCCACCGGTGGACGCCGCGCCGGCCGACCGGTCGATGCGGCCCGCGGTGTCACGACCGTGGCGGGCGTTGGCCGCGGGGTCCTCGTGCAGCCCCAGCACCGCCAGCCGCTCGAGCACGCGGCTGCGCACGAGCGCCGAGTGCTCCCCGATGCCGCCGGTGAACACGACCGCGTCGAGGCCGCCCAGAGCGACGGTCAACGCCCCGACCGTCTTGGCCACGCGGTAGCAGAACACCTGCACCGCCAGCGCGGCCGGCTCCGACCCCGCCTCGGCGGCGTCGCACAGGGTGCGCATGTCGTTGCTGAGCCCGGAGAGGCCGAGCAGCCCGCTGCGGGAGTTGAGCGCGCCGAGGACCTCCTCGGCGCTGATCCGCTCCTGCGTGGCGACGTAATCGATGACGCCCGGGTCGACGTCGCCGCTGCGGGTGCCCATGACGAGACCCTCCAGCGGGGTGAGACCCATGGTCGTGTCGACCGAACGGCCCCCGTCGACCGCGGCGGCGCTGCAGCCGTTGCCGAGGTGGAGGGTGACCATCCGCAGGGTCTCCAGCGGGCGCTCCAGCAGGTCGGCGGCGCGCCCGCTGACGAAGCGGTGGCTGGTGCCGTGGAAGCCGTAGCGACGCACCCCGTGGTCGGCGTACCACGCGGTCGGGACGGCGTAGCGGTAGGCGACCGGCTCCATCGTGTGGTGGAAGGCGGTGTCGAAGACCGCGACGTGGGGCAGGTCGGGGAGCGCGGCCTGCGCCACCTCGAGGCCGCGCAGGTTGGCGGGCATGTGCAGGGGAGCCAGCGCGACCAGCCGGTCGAGGTCGGAGCGGACCGCAGCGTCGACGAGCACGGAGTCCGAGAAGCGGCTGCCGCCGTGGACGACGCGGTGACCCACGCCTGTCAGGGTGCCGCGCTCCGCGTCGGTCAGCCTGTCGACGAGTCGTGTCAGGGCCTGGTCGGCGGACATCGCGCCGTCGGCGGGCTCGGGGGGCGCGGACCCGTGCCCCGGGTCCACGTCGCGGTGGACGTGCAGCGCGGCGTCGGGGCTGCCGAGACGCTCGGCCAGGGCCGTCACCGGCCGCCGGCCGGTGTCCGGGTCGACGACCGCGAGCTTCACCGAGGAGCTGCCCGCGTTGACCACCAGCACGTGCCCGGTCATGCCCGGCCCGTCACGTCCGCCATCCGGGGCCTCCTCGCGGCCGCTGCCCGTCGATCACTGCTCGGCCGATCCTCGCACGGCCACCCGCGTTGGTCGGTGCCCGCGCCCTGACCTAGACTCCCTGGCAACCCCCCGTGCGGCGGTACCTCACTGAACTCCCCCAGGGCCGGAAGGCAGCAAGGGCAGGTGGGCTCTTCCGGGTGCGCGGGGGGCCCTTCTATGTCGGGCGTACGGGGTTGCCGGTTTCCCACGGTATGCAGGCATCCAGGCACTCCCCACGCTCCGGACGCCATGGGGAGTGCCAGGTTTCCTGCATACCGTGGGAAACCGGGATCCGCTGGCCCCTGACGGGCCTGTCGAGTTGTCGGGGGGCGCGGCTAGGGTCGGGGGCGTGGACCAACCCCTCGCGCTCTACCGCCGCTACCGGCCGGACACGTTCGCGCAGGTGATCGGCCAGGACCACGTGACCGATCCCCTCCGTGCAGCGCTGCGGCACAACCGGGTCAACCACGCCTACCTCTTCTCCGGTCCGCGCGGGTGCGGCAAGACCACGAGCGCGCGGATCCTCGCGCGCACCCTGAACTGCGCCGAGGGGCCGACCGACGAGCCCTGCGGCCGCTGCGACTCCTGCGCCGAGCTCGCCACCGGGGGACCGGGGTCGGTCGACGTCATCGAGATCGACGCGGCCTCCCACGGCGGCGTCGACGACGCCCGGGAGCTGCGCGAGCAGGCGACGTTCCAGCCGATGCGCGACCGCTACAAGATCTACATCATCGACGAGGCGCACATGGTCACCACGCAGGGCTTCAACGCCCTGCTCAAGATCGTCGAGGAGCCCCCGGAGCACGTCCGCTTCATCTTCGCCACCACCGAGCCCGAGAAGGTCATCGGCACGGTCCGCTCGCGCACCCACCACTACCCGTTCCGGCTGATCCCGCCGCGCGTGCTGTCGGCGTACCTCAGCGAGCTCTGCGAGCGCGAGGGTGTCACCATCGAGCCGGCCGCGCTGCCGCTGGTCGTGCGTGCGGGCGGCGGGTCGGCACGCGACACCCTGTCGGTGCTCGACCAGCTCATCGGCGGCGCGAGCGAGGACGGCGTCACCTACGCGCTGACCGCCGCGCTGCTGGGCTTCACCCCCGACACCCTGCTCGACGAGGTCGTCGACGCCCTGGCCGGCCAGGACGCGGGCTCGGTGTTCGCCGCCGTCGACAAGGTGGTCGAGGCCGGCCAGGACCCGCGCCGCTTCACCGAGGACCTGCTCCAGCGCTTCCGCGACCTCGTCATCATCACCGCGGTTCCCGACGCCTCCGCCTCGGGCCTCATCGACGTGCCGGAGGACCAGGCCGAGCGCCTGGTCGCCCAGGCCGCCCGGTTCGGCAGCCACGACCTCGCCCGCTACGCCGAGCTCGTCGCCGCCGGTCTCGCCGACCTGAAGAGCACCACCGCTCCCCGGCTGCTCCTCGAGCTGCTCTGCGCCCGGCTGCTGCTGCCCGGCGTCGACGACGGAGCCCTCGGGCTCGCGGCGCGTCTGGACCGGATGGAGAAGCGGCTGTCGATCACCGGAGCGGTCTCCGCCGGTCCCGACCCCGCCCACTCGTCGCCACCAGCCGCGCCACCCGTCGCGCCTACCGCGCCTGCCGCGGCTACGACGCCCGCGGCGTACGTCGCGCCTGCCGTGGCTACGGCGCCCGCGGCGTCTGCGGCGTCCGCCGCGGCAACCGGCCCGAGGCCACCGGGCGTCGCCCGTCCGCAGCCGGAGGCCCCGCCGGTGCGCATGACGCCCGCCCCGCCGTCCGAGGGCACCGGACCCTCCGCCGAGGCTCACCCGCCCGAGGCGCCGCTGCGACCGAGGCGACGCGACCCGGGGACCAGACGCCGGGAAGGCCGACCCGACCGTCCGGCCCGCCGCCGGCCCGCCCGGGCACCGACCAGCTGCCGGCGTCCGCGGGTGTCGGCTCCGCCCTCGGGTCGGGCGCCGCGCAGGCGCCACCCACGACAGCCCCCCCGGACGTCGCGGCCGCGGCCCCGACCGGTCGCAGCGAGGCCGGTGGGGGCCAGACCGGTGAGGGCGACGCCGGGGGTGGGTCGGGGAGTCTCACCCTCACCGACGTGCGCCGGCTCTGGCCGGAGGTCGTGGAGGCGGTCAAGGCCAAGCGCCGGGTCACCTGGATCCAGCTCAGCCAGCACGCCCAGGTCATCGGGCTGGACGGCCGGACGCTCACGATCGGCTTCAACAACGCCGGCGCCCGGGAGTCCTTCGTCAAGGGCGGCAGCGACGTGCTGGTGCAGCAGGTGCTCATCGACCTCGTCGGCCAGGAGTGGCACGTCGACGCGATCAACGACCCCGCCGCGCAGCCCGGGGGTTCCCCGGACCTGGTGCGCAAGGCCGCGGTGACTGCGACGCCGGACACCCGTGCCGACACGCGGGCCGCGCGGACGCCGGAGCCTGCTCGCGGGGGAGACCCGACCGGGACAGGGACGCCCGAGGCCGGCGGATCCGGCCCGGAGCAGGTCCCGCCGTCCGGCGCGCGCACCGGAGCCGGCGGAGGCGCTCGTGGCTCGGCCCCTGGGGGCGCTCCGCGGGCGAGCGGCGACCAGCCGCCGTGGTCGGACGACGAGCCACCTCCGCCCGACGACGACGCGCCACCGGCACCCCCGGCCACGTCACCCTCCACGTCGCCCCCCACCTCGCCCCGCCGCGGACGCCCGCGGCCCGAGAACTTCGAGGCGGCGGCCGCCGAGCCGAAGGTCGACCCCGCCGCCCAGGACGCGGCGGCCGACCGCGACGACCCCACGCTCAGCGCTCAGGACACCGCGACCCTGCTGAGCGAGCGGCTCGGTGCCCAGGTGATCGAGGAGATCCCGCACCGGTGACCCCGGACCCGACCACGCCGCGTCCGCTCATCCAGCACGCCCACCCGCCCAGCACCCGCACCCGCACCCGCCCGGCACCCGCACCCGCACCCACCGCACCCCCCTGGAGAGGCACCCATGACTGAGACCAACCCGTTCGGAGGCGGCTTCGACATGAACGCCCTGCTCGAGCAGGCCCAGGCCATGCAGCAGCAGATGGTCTCCGCGCAGGAGCGCCTCGCCGAGGCCGAGATCGAGGGCACCGTCGCCGACGGCCTCGTCACCGTGACCGTCGACGGGACGGGGGAGATGCGGGGCGTGAAGATCCGCGCGAACTCCTTCGACCCGGGCGACACCGAGGACCTCGAGGACCTGATCATCGCGGCCTACCGCGACGCGCGGTCGAAGGCCGACGCAGCGGCAGCGGAGGCGTTCGGCCCCCTCGCCGGCGGTCTCGGCGGCCTCACCGGCGCGAGCGGCGGAGCCGGGATCCCGGGTCTCGGAGCGCTCGGCGGCGACGCCGTGCCGGGTGAGACCGACCGGGGCCCCGAGGGGTCCGGGGGCAGTCGCTCCCTCGGCTTCTGATGTACGAAGGCATCGTCCAGGACCTCATCGACGAGCTGGGCCGCCTGCCCGGCGTCGGGCCGAAGAGCGCCCAGCGCATCGCCTTCCACCTGCTGCAGGCCGACCCGGTCGACGTCCGCCGGCTCGCGGAGATCCTCGTGCAGGTGAAGGAGAAGGTCCGCTTCTGCGCCGTGTGCGGCAACGTCGCCGAGGAGGAGACCTGCCGCATCTGCCGCGACCCGCGCCGCGACGCGAGCCTGCTGTGCGTGGTCGAGGAGCCGAAGGACGTCGTCGCGATCGAGCGCACGCGCGAGTTCCGGGGCCGCTACCACGTCCTCGGGGGAGCGATCTCGCCGATGGACGGCATCGGGCCCGAGCAGCTGCGCACCCGCGAGCTGATGACACGGCTCGCCGACGGGACCGTCCTGGAGGTCATCCTGGCCACCGACCCCAACCTCGAGGGCGAGGCCACCGCGACGTACCTCACGCGACTTCTGCGCGATCTGGGCTTGCGCGTGACGCGTCTGGCGAGTGGACTGCCTGTAGGTGGAGACTTGGAGTACGCCGACGAGGTGACTCTGGGCCGCGCGTTCGAAGGAAGGAGAGCCGTCCATGGGTGACACGACGATGGTGGCTTCGCGAGAGGCCCAGGAGCCGCTCGACCCCGAGACCCGGGAGCTCGCCCGGGACGTCGCCGGCCAGGTGGACGCCTACCTGGTGGCGCTGCGAGCGCTTGCGCGCGGTGAGGCCCGCGACAGCGAGGCGGTGTCCCTGCTGCTCCTGGTCGTCAGCCAGGTGCTGCTGGCCGGTGCGCGGCTGGGCGTGCAGCGCGACTTCTCCCCCCAGGAGGAGTACGAGCCCGACCCCGGCCCGGACCCGGATCTCGACGAGCTCCGGCTGCGGCTCGGCGTGCTGCTCGAGGGCGTGGACGCCTACACCGAGCTCTTCGACCCCTACGCCGACCCGCCGGAGACGGTGCAGAGCCTGATCTCCGACGACCTCACGTCCATCGCCGCCGCTCTGGCCCACGGCCTGCGGCACTACCGCGACGGTCGCGTCGCGGAGGCGCTGTGGTGGTGGCAGTTCTCCTACGTCGCCAGCTGGGGCAACGAGGCGAGCGCCGTGCTGCGCGCGGTCCAGTCCGTCATCGCCCACGACCGTCTCGACAGCGACTTCGAGAGCGAGCGCGACGACGTGGCCCTGGCTGCACAGATGCTGGACACGGGCGACCCTGCCCCCTGAGGGTCGCCGGTAGGATTCGCGGCGTCCTGTCCGACCCGAGATCCTCAAGGAGTGCCGGTGGGCGTTGTCGTGCAGAAGTACGGCGGTTCCTCGGTGGCTGACGCCGAGGGCGTGAAGCGGGTCGCCCAGCGCATCGTCGACGCCAAGCGGGCCGGCCACCAGGTCGTGGTCGTGGTGTCCGCCATGGGTGACACCACCGACGAGCTGCTCGACCTGGCCGAGAAGGTCTCCCCGATCCCCTCGCCGCGCGAGCTCGACATGCTGCTGACCGCCGGGGAGCGCATCTCGATGGCGCTGCTGGCGATGGCGGTGGGCAATCTCGGTCACGAGGCCCGGTCGTTCACCGGCAGCCAGGCCGGTGTCATCACCGACGGCCGGCACGGCAGGGCGAAGATCATCGACGTCACCCCCGGCCGGATCGAGGCCGCGCTCGACGAGGGCGCCATCGCCATCGTGGCCGGCTTCCAGGGCGTCAGCCAGGACAGCAAGGACATCACCACGCTGGGTCGCGGCGGCTCCGACACCACCGCGGTCGCCCTGGCCGCGGCCCTGCGCGCCGACGTGTGCGAGATCTACACCGACGTCGACGGCGTCTTCACCGCCGACCCGCGCATCGTGCCCGCGGCGCAGCGCCGCGACCGCATCTCCTACGAGGAGATGCTCGAGATGGCGGCCTGCGGGGCGAAGATCCTGCACCTGCGCTGCGTGGAGTACGCCCGGCGCTACTCCATCCCCATCCACGTCCGCTCGTCGTTCAGCAAGCTCAACGGCACCTGGATCTCCGACATCGAAGAGAGCGCCACCATGGAACAAGCCATCATCGCCGGCGTCGCGCACGACCGCAGCGAGGCCAAGATCACCGTCGTCGGGGTCCCCGACAAGGTCGGTGAGGCCGCGCGCATCTTCGAGACCCTCGCCGACGCGCAGATCAACCTCGACATGATCGTGCAGAACGTCTCGGCGGCGGCGACGAACCTGACCGACATCTCCTTCACCCTCCCGCGCACCGACGGCACCACGGCGATGTCCGCCCTCGCACGCATCAAGGAGGCGGTCGGCTACGACTCGCTGCTCTACGACGACCAGATCGGCAAGGTCTCGCTCATCGGGGCCGGCATGCGCTCCCACCCCGGCATCACCGCGAAGTTCTTCTCCGCGCTCGCCTCCGCGGGCGTCAACATCGGGATGATCTCCACCTCTGAGATCCGGATCTCGGTCGTGGTCGACGAGATGCAGGTCAACGACGCGGTGCAGGCCACCCACGCCGCCTTCGACCTCGACTCCGACCAGGTCGAGGCCGTCGTGTACGGCGGGTCGGGCCGATGAGCGGGTCGCAGCCCACGGGCAGGACGATCAACGTCGGCATCGTCGGCGCGACCGGTCAGGTGGGGGTCGCGATGCGCGACATCCTCCTCGAGCGGGGCTTCCCGGTCGGCGACCTCCGGTTCTTCGCCTCCGCCCGCTCGGCCGGACGCACCCTGACCTGGGCTGAGCGCGAGATCGTGGTGGAGGACGCCGAGACCGCCGACCCGACGGGGCTCGACGTCGCGCTGTTCTCCGCCGGCGCCACCACGTCGCGCGCGCAGGCGCCGCGTTTCGCGGCCGCCGGTGTGGTCGTGGTCGACAACTCGTCGGCCTTCCGACGCGACCCCGAGGTGCCGCTCGTGGTGAGCGAGGTGAACCCGGAGGCGATCGCCGACCTCCCGAAGGGCATCATCGCGAACCCCAACTGCACCACGATGGCGGCGATGCCGGTGCTCAAGCCGCTGCACGACGAGGCCGGACTGGTGCGCCTGGTGGCGAGCACCTACCAGGCCGTCTCCGGCAGCGGCGTGGCCGGCGTCGAGGAGCTCGCCGGCCAGCTCGCAGCGGTCGCCGACCCGCGCCCGCTGGCCTACGACGGCTCGGCCGTGACGCTGCCCGCCCCGGAGAAGTACGTCGCCCCGATCGCCTTCAACGTCCTGCCGATGGCCGGATCGGTGGTCGACGACGGTTCCTTCGAGACCGACGAGGAGCAGAAGCTCCGCAACGAGTCCCGCAAGATCCTCGGCATCCCCGATCTCCGGGTCTCCGGGACCTGCGTGCGGGTGCCGGTGTTCACCGGTCACTCCCTGTCGATCAACGTCGAGTTCGCCTCGCCGCTTCCGGTCAAGCGTGCCCTGGAGCTGCTGGCAGACGCCCCGGGCGTCGAGGTCACGGACGTCCCGACCCCTCTGGCGGCTGCGGGCCGCGACCCGTCGTACGTCGGGCGCCTGCGCCAGGACCACAGCGTCGAGGGCGAGCGCGGGCTGGTGCTCTTCGTGAGCAACGACAACCTGCGCAAGGGTGCCGCGCTCAACACCGTGCAGATCGCCGAGCTGGTCGCCGCCTCGATGCGCTGAGGTCGCTGACGCGCCGACGCCGCGTCAGCGGTCGACCATCACGTCCTCAGCGAGCTGGGTGGTGACCCAGCGGGCGAGGGCGTAGCAGCCGGCGGTCAGCACGGGGATGACCACGACCATCACCAGGCTGGTCAGCACGTCGAGCAGCAGCACCAGCACGACGACCGTGAGCACACCCACGCCCAGGAAGCTGACGCTGCCGGCGTCGGGCACCCGGAAGAGGCGCAGCATCGCGGCGCCGGCGAGCACCATCGCGACCAGGATGGCCACGAGCACGAGCAGGCCGGGACCCCCGCACGAGTCGGTGCCGGTGACGAGCTCACAGCCCCTGAGGCCCAGGAAGGTCAGGACGACGCCCAGCAGTCCGACGAGGGCGCCGACGACGAGCGCCGCCACGGTCAGGCCCAGGTCCGGCAGCTCGGGCACCCGGGGACCGCGGCGCCCGGTGGACTCCTCGGCCTCGGTGGACTCCTCATCAGCCCCGGCGACCGGCACCGGACCGCTGCGGGTGTCGGTGGTGCGCACGCCGGTCGCCCCGGCGCCGGCGCTCGCGGCCGGCATCGACCGGGTGTCGTCCCGCTGGACCGCGGCTGGACCGGCTGGACCGGCTGGACTGGCGTGGCCGGCTCGGCGCCTCGGACGGGCTGAGCAGGGCGCGCGGTCGTCGGCGCCGGCTCAGCGGGAGACGGTGCGGGCGTCGTACGTGCGGGGGCGGGCTCGACCGGCTCGGCGGTCCCGGTGGGCTCGGTGGGCTCGGCCGACGCCGGAGGGGTCGGGCTCTCCACGCTGGCCGTCGTCCCCGTCGTCCCCGTCGTCGCGGAGCGTCGCTTCTTCTTGCGGTCGAAGAGCGACGGCAGCTCCAGCGACGGCTCGGGGGAGTCCTTCTCAGCCATGGGCCGCAGTCTGCCACGCACGGGCACCCACGGCAGGAAGGTTGGCCACAGGCCCCGTCGGGTCCGGCGCGTCCTCCGCACCACCGATGAGCGCGCGCGGAGTCACGTCGCGAGGAACTCCAGGAGCGCCTTGTTGAGCTCGGCGGCGTGGCTGACGTTGAACCCGTGGGGTGCGCCCTCGACGACGACCGTCGTGGCGCCGGAGATCGCCTCGGCGGTGCGGCGGCCGGAGGCCTCGAAGGGGACGATCGCGTCGGAGCCACCGTGGATGACCAGCGTGGGCACCGAGACCCGTGACAGGTCGTTGCGGAAGTCGGTGCGGGCGAAGGCGTCGATGCACGCCAGCACCGCCTCGTCGCGTGCCGGCGTCGTGAGCTGCAGGGCCTCCTGGCGCTGCACCTCGGTGACCTTGAGGTCACCGTCGGCGGAGAAGAAGTCGCGGGTGAACCCGTCGAGGAAGCCGAAGCGGTCGTCCCGCACCCCGTCCTTCATCTCCTCGACGTCGCCGTCCTCGAGGCCGCCGTCCGGGTTGTCGTCGGTCTTGAGCAGGTAGGGAGGCACGGCACCGGCGAACACGACCGAGTGCAGGCGCCCGTCGCCGTGCGCGCCGACGTACCGAGCGATCTCGCCGCCGCCCATCGAGAACCCGACGAGGGTCACGTCCTCCAGGTCCAGCCCGTCGAGCAGGGCCGAGGTGTCGCCGGCGAGGGTGTCGTAGTCGTAGCCCTCCTCGGGCTTGTCGGAGTCACCGAAGCCGCGGCGGTCGTAGGTCAGCACGCGGTAGCCGGCGTCGGTCAGGGCGGGCACCTGCTCGGACCACGAGGCACCGCTGAGCGGCCAGCCGTGGATGAGGACGACCGGTCGTCCGTCACCGCCGCTGTCGGTGTAGCTGAGGGTGACGTCTCCGGAGTCGATCGTGGGCACGTGGGTGTTCCTCTCGTCGTGTCATGACCGCCCGCCGAGGAAGAGGTACCCGGGTCGGGGTGGACCAACCGCCGGGGGTCCGGGCCGTCTCGCGGGTCGGCGACGCCGGCGGTGGCAGACGAACAGAACCCCCGGGGCCGCGGCTGCGGACCCAGGGGTTCACGATCTCGGGAAGGAGATCTCCGGTCGGGCTGACAGGATTTGAACCTGCGGCCTCCTCGTCCCGAACGAGGCGCGCTACCAAGCTGCGCCACAGCCCGTGGAGCGATTCGGAGTCTATCGGAGCACCCCGGGCGCTCCGAAATCGGGTCAGCCGCGAGCGGTGAGGGTGAGCAGCGTCGCCTCGGGACGGCAGGCGATCCGAGCCACGGCGTACGGCGAGGTGCCGGCGCCCGCGGAGACGTGCAGCCAGGAGCTCCCGGGGTCACCGGGCCGGGAGCCCGCGGGGTGACGGTGCAGCCCTCGTGCCCGCCGGCGGTCGAGGTCGCAGTTGGTGACCAGTGCCCCGAAGCCGGGCAGACGCAGCTGGCCGCCGTGGGTGTGCCCGGCGAGGATCGCGTCGTACCCGTCGCGGGCGAGCTGGTCGAGGACCCGCAGGTAGGGCGCGTGCGCGACGCCGAGCCGGACGTCGGCGTCCGGGTCGGCCGGTCCGGCGATCGCGGCGAGGTCGTCGTAGCCGAGGTGGGGGTCGTCGAGGCCGGCGAAGGCGAGCCGGACCCCACGGACGGTGAGGCTGTCGCGCCGGTTCGTCAGCGAGACCCAGCCGTGACGCTCCATGGCGTCCGTCATGGCCCGCCACGGCAGGATGCGCGAGCTGACGTGGCGGTTGCCGTTGTCAGGGAGCAGGTAGGCGACGGGGTTGCGCAGCGTCGGCTCGAAGTAGTCGTTGGAGCCCAGCACGAAGACGCCGGGCAGGTCGAGCAGCGGTCCCCACGCGTCGAGGAGGGGGGCGACGGCGTCCCGGTGGGCGAGGCTGTCGCCGGTGTTGACCACGAGGTCGGGGCCCCACGAGGCGAGGGAGGCGATCCACGCGCGCTTGCGGTGCTGGTGGGGCGCGAGGTGGAGGTCGCTGAAGTGCAGCACCTTCAGGTCCGGCGTTCCCGGCGGCAGCACCGGCAGCTCGGCGGTCCGCTGGACGAACCAACGTGCCTCGGTCCAGCCGTACGCCGCAGCGGCGGCGCCGAGCGTGACGCCCACGGCAGCTGCCTGGGCCAGCCGGACCCCGGGCCGGGCCAGGGAACGGGCGATCTGCGACGCCTCGGCGGACGTCGGAGGGGACACGGTCGGGGCGGCCGAGATCATGGGCGCCAGCCTGTCACACGGCTCGACGCCTCCGCGGGGGAGCAGGCGGGGTGGGAGCCGTTGACCGCGGGCGCGACAATGGGCCCATGAGCCAGCTCAAGGACCGCCTGCGCACCGACCTGACCACGGCCATCAAGGCCCGCGACGAGGTCACCTCCTCGACGCTGCGGATGGTGCTGACCGCCGTCACCAATGCCGAGGTCGCCGGCAAGGAGGCCCGGGAGCTGTCCGACGACGACGTGGTCAGCGTCCTCACCAGCGAGGCCAAGAAGCGTCGTGAGGCCGCCGAGGCGTTCGCCGACGCCGGCCGTGCCGAGAGCGCCGCGAAGGAACGGGCCGAGGCCGAGGTGCTCGCGCGCTACCTGCCTGAACCCCTGGGGGAGGCCGAGGTCGCCTCGATCGTCACCCGCGCCATCGAGCAGGTCGGCGCGGCAGGCGAGGGCATGCGTGCCATGGGCAAGGTCATGGGCGTGGTGCAGCCGCAGGTGCGCGGCCGCGCCGACGGTGGTGCGGTCGCCGCGGAGGTACGCCGCCAGCTCGCCTGAGCCCGCGGCACCGCCGGAGGGTCAGCCGCGACCGCGGCCGTTGCCCCGTCCGTTGTTGCCGCCGCCGCCGTTGCCGCCGCCGTTGTTGTTGCCATTGCCGGCGTTGTCACCGCCGCCACCGCCACCTCCACCACCGCCACCGCCGGAGGGCTCAGGGTCGGGGGTCGGCGCCGGGCCGGCCGACGGGTAGATCGTCACGGTCGAGCCGCTGGGGAAGGACGTACCGCCCGAGGGGCTGGTGTAGGCGACGGTCCCGTAGCTGTAGCCGGAGTAGACCGAGGACCCGATGACCGTCTGGAAGCCGGCGTTGCGCAGCTGCTCGGAGGCCGCGGAGGTGGAGAGGCCACCCACGCTCGGGATGGTGACGCTCTGGCCCTGCACCTCGGTCGGGTCGGGAGCGACGAAGTCGGCGTTCGGCAGGGTGTCGTCGATGACCTGCATGGCACCGGCCCAGATGGGACCGGCGTACGTCGACCCGAAGGCCTCCGAGATGTAGGCACCGCCCACCGTCTGGCCGTTGAGGGTGATCCAGTGGCCCAGCGAGTTGGCGCCCGCCAGCATGGCGACGGCGGCCAGGTTCGGGGTGTAGCCGGCGTACCAGACGGCCTTGTTGCCGTCGATGGTGCCGGTCTTGCCGGCGGAGGCCTGGCTGAGCCCCAGACCGTTGTCGTAGCCGAAGCCGCCGGGCTCCTGCACGCCGCGCAGCACGTCGTTGACGGCGTCTGCCGTGGCAGCCGGCATGACCTGCTTGCACCGGTCGGGGTAGTCGGCGAGGACCTTGCCGCTGGCGGCCAGGATGCGGCTGACGGGGCGGGGCTCGCAGAAGACACCGCGCCCGGCGAAGGTGGCGTAGGCGCCGGCCATGGTGAGCGGGTCGGTGTTGGTGACGCCGAGCGTGAATGGCCCGACGATGTCGGTGTCCGGGACGTCGACGCCCATCTCGCGGGCCAGGGTGACCGGCTCGCACAGCCCGGTGCGGGCCTCGAGCTCGGCGAAGAAGGTGTTGACCGACTGCTGGGTGCCCTCGTAGAGGTCGAACGTGCCGGAGCTGGTCGAGTTGCCGACCGGCCACGGGTCGCCGCCCGCCAGCGTGCCGTCGCACGTGCGCAGACGCTCCCCGGGGATGACCCTGCGGGGCGGTGAGGCGATCTGCGTCGACAGCGGGATGCCCTGGTTGATGGCCGCGGCGAGGGTGAAGGCCTTGAACGTGGAGCCGGCCTGGAAGCCGTTGGCGTCGCCGTACTTCGCCGGCACGACGTAGTTGAGGTAGGTCTGCCCACGGGCCTTGTTGGCACCCATGGGCCGCGACTGCGACAGGGCGCGGACCTCGCCCGATCCGGGGACGACCATGGCGAGGCCGCCGATGGCCTGGTCGGTCGGGTTGACCCGGTCCCGCACGGAGGCGTCGGAGGCGCGCTGCATGCGCGGGTCGAGCGTGGTCTCGATGGTGAGGCCGCCACCGCGCAGCAGGTCGCGACGCTGCTCGACGTTGCGGCCCAAGGCGGGGTCGGCGAGGAGGTACTGGTAGAGGTAGTCGCAGAAGAACTCGCCGTTGACCCCGACGCAGCCGTTCTGGGCTGCAGTCACCTTCAGGTTGATCGGGGAGCGCATCGCGCGCCGCGCCTCCGAACGGGAGACGACGTTCAGCTGCGCCATCCGGTTGAGGACGACGTTGCGGCGCTCGCGGGCCTCGTCGGCGTTGTTGGTGGGGTCGAACTTGCTCGGGTTCTGCACGATGCCGGCCAGCAGCGCGGCCTGGCCGAGGGTGAGCCGGCTGGCGGGCTTGCTGAAGTAGTGGCGTGACGCGGCCTCGACGCCGTAGGCCCCGTCGCCGAAGTAGGAGACGTTGAGGTAGCGCTCGAGGATCCAGTCCTTGCTGAAGTTCTGCTCGAAGGCGATGGCGTACTTCAGCTCGCGGATCTTGCGCTCGTAGGTGTCGTCCTGCGCCGCCGCGATCTCCTTCTTGGAGTCCGCCTGGTTGATCAGCGTCTGCTTCACCATCTGCTGGGTGATCGACGAGCCGCCCTGCACCACGTCGGAGCTGGCCTGGTTGGTGATGAAGGCGCGCAGGGTCCCCTTCAGGTCCAGGGCGCCGTGCTGGTAGAAGCGGTAGTCCTCGATGGCGACGATGGACTTGCGCATGATCAGCGAGACCTTGTCCAGCGTCACGTTGACCCGGTTCTGGTCGTACCAGGTGGCCAGCAGGCTGCCGTCGGCCGCGAGCACCCGGGTGCGCTGGGCCAGCGGCTCGGTCGTCAGCTCCTCAGGGAGGTCGTCGATGCTGTCGGCCACGGTGCGGGCGCTGAAGCCCATCACCCCGGCGAAGGGGAGGGCGATGCCGGCCACGAGCACACCCATGAGGGCGGCGACCAGCGCCATGACTCCCAGGTGGGAGAGAGCCGCCGAAGCGGACGGCGAGTCGACGCGTCGGGACATGGTCCCCAGGGTACGGGAGCGGTGTGTGGAGGAGAGGCCACCGTCCGACTAGTCCATGGGAACTAGGGACCGTCCCGAAACCAACGCCTCACAAGTCACACCGGTGTCATACGCCACAAACAGGGGGTCGTTTCGGGCCCTAGGTCCGCCTCTCGGCCAGGACCCCTAGTCCGTTATGACTATGCGTAATTAGTCGGCATGGGTCTGTCAAGGGCTCTCAGGAATCTTTAACTTGAAGACCTGAGGGAAAGTTCCCTCAGCCTGTTTGGGAGAGCAGGAATCTTGAAAAGGGATACGCATATGACGTGGAACGACGACTGGGCGTCGCAAGCTCTTTGCAGGGAGACCCGACCGGACGAGCTCTTCGTCCGTGGCGCAGCACAGAACCGAGCCAAGCAGCTGTGCGCCGGCTGCCCCGTCCGCACCGAGTGCCTCTCCGAGGCGTTGGACAACGCCATCGAGTGGGGTGTCTGGGGCGGCATGACCGAGCGCGAGCGCCGAGCGGTGCTGCGCAAGCGGCCCAACGTCACCTCGTGGCGTCGGCTGCTCGAGGCCGCGCAGGCCGACAGCACGCCGGCCCAGACGGTCGTCAGCGCCTGATCCAGCACGGATGATGACCCCGGTCGGCTCCGGCCGACCGAGGTCACGTCCGGTGCAGGGCTGGTGGTCTCGCCGGCTCAGCCGGCGAGGAGGACGCCGATCCGGCGCAGCCCGTCGAGGTCGTGGACGTCGGTCGACAGGGCCGGGACGACCACCGTGGGCACGTGCGGGTGGGCGGCCTGGAAGCGTCGCCGCATCCGGGACTCCAGCGCCAGCCGCTTCACGCGGTCGGCGTGCAGGCGCAGCAGCCCGGCGGTCAGCGCCGCCGTCGTACCGCCGGAGTCCGCGGAGCTGTCGGAGCGGCCCGCTGTGCCGGCAGCCCGCTGCTCCAGGCGGTCCGCGGCCGTCACCGCCTGCTCACCCGAGAGCGCGCCGACCCCGGTGGTGGCGCGGTTGACCACCAGCCCGGCCAGCGGCATGTGCTCCGCGTCGAGCCGCTCGACGAAGTACGCCGCCTCGCGCAGGGCGTCGGCCTCCGGCGCGGCCACGACCAGGAACGCGGTCTCGTCGGTCTGCAGCATCTCGAAGGTCTGCTGCGCCCGGTTGCGGAAGCCACCGAAGAGGGTGTCGAAGGCCGCCACGAACATCTGCAGGTCGCGGAGCACCTGCGCGCCCACGACCTTGGCCATGGTGTTGGTCACCGCACCCACCCCGGCGGTCATCAGCCGGGCCGGGCCCTTGGCCGGTGCCAGCAGCAGCCGGATGAAGCGGCCGTCCAGGAAGCCCGAGAGGCGCTCGGGGGCGTCGAGGAAGTCCAGCGCCGAGCGGGCCGGCGGTGTGTCCACCACGATCAGGTCCCACCCGGCGGCCTCGTCCTTGCGCAGCTGACCCAGCTTCTCCATCGCCATGTACTCCTGCGTGCCCGCGAACGAGCTGGAGAGCGCGACGTAGAACGGGTTGGAGAGGATCGACCGCGCCTTCTCCGGGCTGGCCTGCGACTCCACGACCTCGTCGAAGGTCCGCTTCATGTCGAGCATCATGGCGTCGAGCGACCCGCCGGCGGCGGGGTCGACCCCCGGGACCGGCCGAGGCGTGTTGTCGAGCCGCTCGATGCCCATCGACTGCGCCAGACGGCGGGCCGGGTCGATCGTCAGCACGACGACGGTGCGTCCCTGCTCCGCGGCCCGGAGCGCGATCGCGGCCGCCGTGGTCGTCTTGCCGACCCCGCCGGAGCCGCAGCAGACGATCACCTGGGTGGCGGGGTCGCCCAGCAGGGCGTCGACGTCGAGCGCCGGGGCCTCGCCCGGGCGGGAGGCCAACGGTCCCACGCGCTCGCCGGACTTCCTGCTCATGCCATCCCCTGCTCTCTCAGGTCGGCGGCCAGCTCGTAGAGGCAGCCCAGGTCCATGCCGTCGGCCAGGCGCGGCAGCTCGTACGCCGGCACCCCGAGCGTGGCGACCCGTGCCCGCTGGCGGTCCTCGAGCTCGCGCCGCTCCGCGTGGTCGCGGGCGTCCTTGAGCAGGCCCTCGACCACGGCGTCGTCGGCGTCGACCCCGACCGAGCGCAGGTCCGCTGCCACCTGCTCGGCGGTGACCTTCCCGGCGACCACGGCGTCGCGCTCCTCGGCCTCGAGCTCCTGGGGGCGGGTCAGGTTCACCACCACGCCGCCGACCGGGATGCCGTGGGAGCGGAGCTGCTCGATGCCGTCGGCGGTCTCCTGGACCGGCATGTCCTCCAGCACGGTCACCAGGTGCACCGCCGTACGGCGTGACTTGATGAGGCCCATGACGCGCTCGGTCTGGCCGCGGACGGCACCCACCCGGGCGAGGTCGCCGAACTCGCCGTTGACGTTGAGGAACTGCGAGATCCGACCGGTGGGCGGGGCGTCGAGCACCACCGCGTCGTACACGCGGGCGTTCTTGTTGCGCGAGTTGCGCTCCACCGCCTCGTAGACCTTGCCGGTGAGCAGGACGTCGCGCAGGCCGGGGGCGATGGTCGTCGCGAAGTCGATGACGCCGAAACGGTCCAGGGCCCGGCCGGTGCGGCTGCCCAGGCGGTAGTAGAGGTTGAGGTACTCCAGCATCGACGACTCCGCGTCGACGGCCAGCGCGTAGACGTCGCCACCGTCGTCCGGGCCGCGCGCGACCAGCCGCTCCTCGTAGGGCAGCGGCGGCACGTCGAAGAGCTGCGCGATCCCCTGGCGGCCCTCCACCTCGCACAGCAGCACCTGCTTGCCGCGAGAGGCCAGCGCGAGCGCGAGCGCGGCGGCGACCGTGGTCTTGCCGGTGCCGCCCTTGCCGCTGACGACGTGCAGCTTCACGCGGGGCCAGTCGGGGCGCCCCGGGGCGTCCGCGGGAGCGGGATCGGTCGCGTCGTCTGCCACGGGCCAAACCCTAGTGGGGGCTCCCAGCTGTCGTAGGGTGAGCGTCTCGCACGGCTCGTGACAGGGAGGTCTGCAGCCATGGACAAGGTGGTCGGGAGCGCGGCCGAGGCGGTCGCCGACATCGGTGACGGCGCCTCGCTGGCGGTCGGGGGCTTCGGCCTGTGCGGCATCCCCTCGGTGCTCATCGAGGCCGTCCTGCAGAGCGGGGCCACGGACCTCGAGGCGGTCTCGAACAACTGCGGGGTCGACGACTGGGGCCTGGGCCGGCTGCTGAGGGAGCGGCGGATCCGGCGGATGGTCTCCTCCTACGTCGGCGAGAACAAGGAGTTCGCCCGTCAGTTCCTCTCCGGCGAGCTCGAGGTCGAGCTCACCCCGCAGGGCACCCTGGCCGAGCGGATGCGGGCCGGCGGGTCGGGCATCGCCGCCTTCTTCACCGCGACCGGTGTCGGGACCCAGGTGGCCGAGGGCGGCCTGCCCTGGAGGTACGCCGAGGACGGCTCGGTCGCGCTGGCGTCGCCGGCCAAGGAGGTCCGCACCTTCGACACCCTCGACGGCCCCCGCGACTACGTCCTGGAGGACGGCATCGCCTGCGACTTCGGACTGGTGCGGGCCTGGAAGGGCGACCGGCACGGCAACCTCGTCTACCGGCGCTCGGCGCGCAACTTCAACCCGCTCGCGGCCATGAGCGGACGCATCACCGTCGCCGAGGTCGAGCACCTCGTCGAGCCCGGCGAGCTGGACCCGGACAGCGTGCACACACCGGGTGTGTTCGTGCAGCGCGTCGTGCCCCTCAGCCCCGAGCAGGCCGACGACAAGCGCATCGAGAAGCGCACCACCCGGGGCGCGCCGCCCCCGGAGCACCCCCCGGCCGGGGTCACCCCGGGGAAGGAGGCCTGACATGGCCTGGACCCGTGAGCAGATGGCGGCCCGCGCCGCCTCCGAGCTGACCGACGGCTCCTACGTCAACCTCGGGATCGGGCTGCCCACGCTGGTGCCCAGCTTCGTCGACGACGACGTCGAGCTGGTGCTGCAGTCGGAGAACGGCATCCTGGGGGTCGGGGCCTACCCGACCGAGGACGAGGTCGACGCCGACCTGGTCAACGCCGGCAAGGAGACGGTCACCGTCCGCCGCGGGGCGTCGTACTTCGACTCGGCCACGAGCTTCGGGATGATCCGCGGCGGGAAGATCGACGCCGCCATCCTCGGCGCGATGCAGGTGTCGGCGGCCGGCGACATCGCCAACTGGATGATCCCCGGGAAGATGGTCAAGGGCATGGGGGGCGCGATGGACCTCGTCCACGGCGCCCGCCGCGTGATCGTGCTCATGGAGCACCTCGCCAAGGACGGCTCCTACAAGATCGTCGACGAGTGCTCGCTGCCCTACACCGGCCGTGGCGTGGTGCAGCGCATCATCACCGACCTCGCCGTCGTCGACGTGACCCCCGACGGTCTGGTGCTGGTGGAGACCGCGCCGGGCGTCACGCGCGAGGAGGTCGAGAGGGCCACCGAGCCGCCTCTCGGCTGAGGCCGCCCCGTGGCCTACAGTCGGGGCCATGACCACGTGGGAATACGTCACCGTGCCCGTCCTCGTCCACGCGACGAAGCAGATCCTCGACAACTGGGGCCAGGACGGCTGGGAGCTCGTCCAGGTGGTGCCGGGCATGAACCCGGAGAACCTGGTGGCCTACTTCAAGCGGCCCACCTCGTGACCTCACCCCAGGAGCGTCTCGCCGCCCTCGGTCTCAGCGTCCCCGACGTCGCCGCACCGGTGGCGTCGTACATCCCGGCGCTGCGCAGCGGCGACCACGTCTTCACCTCCGGACAGCTGCCGCTGCGCGAGGGCGAGCTGGTCCACACCGGCAAGGTGGGCGGCGAGATCACCCTCGAGCAGGGCGCCGAGTGCGCCCAGCAGTGCGTGCTCAACGCGATCGCCGCGGTCGCCAGCCAGGTGCCGCTCGAGCAGGTCCGCCGGATCGTCAAGCTCACCGTCTTCGTCGCCTCGACGCCGGACTTCACCGGACAGCCGAAGGTCGCCAACGGCGCCTCCGACCTGGTCGGCGAGGTGTTCGGCGAGGCCGGCCGTCACACCCGCTCCGCCGTCGGTGTCGCGGTCCTGCCGCTCGACGCTCCCGTCGAGGTCGAGATGGTCGTCGAGGTCGGCTGACGACGATGGCCCGCTGATGGTGGACCCCGCACGCCGCCTGCCCGAGGCGCTCGTCGAGACCGCGCGCGCCTTCGCCGACGGCACCGCTCGACCGGCCGAACCGCGTGACGCCAGCACGGTGGTGCTCATGCGTCGCGGTGCCTCCGGCCCGGAGGGCGGCATCGAGGTCTACCTCCTGCGGCGCCACCTCGGAGATGGCCTTCGCCGGCGGGTTCTGCGTCTTCCCCGGCGGCGGGGTCGACCCGCGCGACTTCGACGGCGTCGACGGCTGGGCGGGGCCCTCGCCCGACGAGTGGGCCACCGAGCTGGGGACGACGCGCGAGCACGCGGTCGCCCTGGTCTGCGCCGCGGTCCGCGAGACCTTCGAGGAGTCGGGGGTGCTGCTGGCCGGTCCCAGCGACGACTCGGTGGTGGCCGACACCACCGGGGACGACTGGGAGCACGACCGTCGTCGTCTCGAGGCCCGCGAGATCGCCTTCACCGACTTCCTCGCCCGGCGCGGCCTGGTGCTGCGCACCGACCTGCTTCGCTGGTGGGGTTCCTGGGTCACGCCGGTGTTCGAGCCGCGGCGCTACGACACCCGGTTCTTCGTCGCCGAGCTGCCCGAGGGCCAGGTGACCCGCGACGTGTCGACGGAGTCGGACGAGGTGCGTGTGGATGGCGGTGCCCGAGGTGGTGGCCGCGGTCGACGAGGGGCGGCTGGCCATGCTGCCTCCGACCTACGCCACCTGCCTGGAGCTCTTCGACCTCACCGACCCGCAGGAGGCGCTGGCCGCGGCGGCGAGCCGCGACCGGACGCCGATCCTGCCGGAGATGCAGGTGGACGCCGACGGCGGCTACCTCCACCTGCCGGAGCGGCTCGTGGCGCTGGGGGAGTCGGTGGCGGCCCGCCGGTCGGGGGGCTCGACGTGAGCTGGGCCGGGGGACGGTTCGGCGAGGTCGGGGAGTGCCTGCTGGCGCCCAACCCGTCGATCATGACCCTGGACGGCACCAACACCTGGATCCTGCGCGCTCCCGGGGCCGACACCTCGGTCGTGGTCGACCCCGGCCCGCTCGACGAGGCCCACCTCGGGCCGCTGCAGGACCTCGCCGGCCGGGTCGGCCAGGTGCTCCTGACGCACGGGCACGCCGACCACTCCGAGGCGGCCAAGGAGCTCGCCTCCCGGGCCGGCTGCGGCGTACGCGCCCTGGACCCGCAGCACCGTCTCGGGGGCGAGGGGCTGGCCGACGGCGACGTCGTCGCCCTCGGCGACCTGGAGGTCCGGGTCGTCGCCACCCCGGGGCACACCAGCGACTCGCTGTCGTTCGTGCTGCCCTCCGAGCGGGCGGTGCTCACCGGCGACACCGTGCTCGGCCGCGGCACCACCGTCGTGGCGCACCCGGACGGCAAGCTCGGCGCCTACCTCGACTCGCTGCACCGGCTGCGCGACCTCTGCGAGGAGCAGGACCTCCAGCACGTCTGGCCCGGGCACGGCCCGGTCATCGACGACGCCCTCGGCGCCCTCGACCTCTACCTCGCGCACCGTCACGACCGCCTCGAGCAGGTCCGCGAGGCGGTGCGGATCCTGGGCGAGGACGCGTCGCCGCGCGCGGTCGTCGAGCACGTGTACGTCGACGTCGACCCGGTGCTCTGGGGGGCGGCGGAGCTGTCCGTGCGCGCCCAGCTCGACTACCTGCGCAGCTAGACCCCCCGGGGGTATGCCGGTTTCCCACGGTATGCAGGGCAACTGGCACTGCCCGTGCTCCGTACGCCGTGGGGAGCGCCAGCCTCCCTGCATACCGTGGGAAACCGACGTCCCTCGAACGAGGAAGTCAGCGGGCGCGGCGGGAGAGGCGCTCGACGTCCATGAGGACGACCGAGCGCGGCTCCAGGCGCAGCCAGCCCCGGGAGGCGAAGTCGGCCAGCGCCTTGTTCACGGTCTCGCGGGAGGCGCCGACCAGCTGGGCGAGCTCCTCCTGGGTGAGGTCGTGGTGGACGTGCACGCCGTCGTCGGCGGTGCGTCCGAAGCGGTTGGCCAGGTCGAGCAGCGCCTTGGCCACACGGCCCGGGACGTCGGAGAAGACCAGGTCGGCCACCACGTCGTTGGCCTTGCGCAGGCGTGAGGCGAGCTGGGCCAGCAGCCCGTGGGCGACGTCTGCGCGACCGTTGAGCCACTGCAGCAGGTCGTCGTGGGACAGGGAGTAGAAGACGGTGTCGGTCACCGCGGTGACCGTGGCCGAGCGGGGGCCGGGGTCGAAGAGCGACAGCTCGCCGAACATCTGGCCCGGACCGAGGATGGCCAGCAGGTTCTCCCGGCCGTCGGAGGAGGTCCGCCCGAGCTTCACCTTGCCGTCGGCGACGACGTACAGCTTGTCGCCGGTGTCGCCCTCGTGGAAGAGCACCTCGCCGCGGCGGAGCCGCACCGTGCCCAGCGAGCCCTGCAGGGCAGCGGTCGCCTCGTCGTCGAGGGCGCTGAACAGCGGCGCCTGACGCAGCACATCGGTATCCACGAACCTGTCCTCCTTCGCGCGGCACCAGAGGCGCCGCAACCGTCACGGGGCGCACGGCAGGCGTGGCCCGAGTCACATCCTTCCCTATTCTTCCCCGGGATGCGCGCGGAGGGGACCAAAGAGGCCGCACGTAGGCTGGCCCGGTGCCTGACACCGCCCTCGTCCGTCGTGCCCGGAAGGTCGACCGCACCCTCGCCGAGACCTACCCCGACGCGGGCTGCGAGCTCGACTTCACCACGCCCTTCGAGCTGCTGGTCGTCACCGTGCTGAGCGCGCAGACCACCGACCGGCGGGTCAACGGCATCAGCCCCACGCTGTTCGCGACCTACCCCGACGCCACGGCGATGGCGGCCGGCGACCGGGAGCGGATCGAGGCCATCGTGCAGCCCACCGGCTTCTTCCGGGCCAAGACCGAGTCGCTGCTGAAGCTCTCCCAGGCCCTCGTCGAGCGCTTCGACGGTGAGGTGCCGGCACGGCTCGAGGACCTCGTCACCCTGCCCGGGGTCGGCCGCAAGACCGCCAACGTCGTGCTCGGCAACGCCTTCGGGATCCCGGGCCTGACGGTCGACACGCACTTCGGCCGGCTCGTGCGCCGCCTCGGCTGGACCGAGGAGACCGATCCGGTGAGGACCGAGGCGGCGATCATGGAGCTGTTCCCCAGGCGCGACTGGACGATGCTGAGCCACCACCTGATCTGGCACGGCCGCCGGGTCTGCCACGCCCGCAAGCCGGCGTGCGGTGCGTGCCCGGTCGCCCGCTGGTGCCCGGCGTACGGCGAGGGCCCGACCGACCCCGAGGCCGCCGCCCGTCTGGTGAGGACCGAGGGGCGCGCGTGACGCCCTGGCGTGCGGTGCAGGTCGCCGTCGTCCTGGTCGTCGCGGTCGTCCTGGCCTGGACCTTCGTCGGTGGTGGCGGCCCCGACACGCCGGCCACGACCTCGCCGACCGGGCCCATGGCCGAGCAGCGGGGCGAGGCCGCGCTGCCCGTGCCGCCCGTGCGCACCCGGGTCGACGTCGACACCCCCGAGCTGCGTGAGGCCAAGGCCGCGGCCGGGATCGAGGACTGCCCCGGCGCCCGGACGGCGGCCGCACGCCCCGCGGCCGGCGAGCTGCCGCCGTTGACGCTGGAGTGCCTGGGCGGCGGGCCCGACACCGTGCTGAGCGACGTCAGCGGGCCCGCCGTGGTGAACCTGTGGGCCAGCTGGTGCACCCCCTGCAAGAAGGAGCTGCCGCTGCTCGGCGAGCTCGACAGAGCAGCAGGAGACCGTCTCACCGTGCTCGGGGTGGACTACCAGGACCCGGACCCCGAGGGCGCCCTCGGCCTCCTCGATCGGGCCGGGGCGACGTACCCCCAGCTCGCGGACCCCGGCGGCTCACTGGCCGACCAGCTGAGGATCCGTTACATGCCCGGCACCGTCTACGTCGACGCCGACGGCCGCGCGACGTTCGTCAACGCCGCCTTCGACTCCTACGACGAGCTGCTCACGTTGGTGCGCGAACACACCGGCGTCGACGTGGCGGCTGGGTAGGCTCGGCGCGTGTCCGACGCCGCCAGCTCCCCGTCTCCAGGACGCGCCGAGCCGGAGCGGTCGGCCGACCTGCCCGACTGGCTGCTCCCGCTGCGCGACGGCCTCGCCGAGATCCGGGCCGAGGACCTCTCCGGTTTCGTGCCCCCGGCGGACCCGCCCCCGCGCGAGGGAGCCGTGCTGGTGCTCTTCGGCGACGGCCCCGAGGGTCCCGACCTGCTGCTGACCGAGCGGGCGCACACGATGCGCTCCCAGCCGGGGCAGGTGTCCTTCCCGGGCGGCTCGCTCGACGGCGACGAGACCGCGGTCGAGGCGGCGTTGCGCGAGGCCGAGGAGGAGACCGGCCTCGATCCCGCGGGCATCGAGGTGTTCGCCGAGCTCCCGCGGCTGTGGCTGCCGCCGCGCAACTTCGCGGTCGCACCCGTGCTGGCCTACTGGCACGAGCCGACCCCCATGGAGGTGGTGGTCAACACCCGCGAGGTGCACGCCGTCTTCCGTGAGCCGCTCGAGGACCTGCTCGACCCCGCCCACCGCTTCTCCGTGCGGCACCCGCTCGGCTGGGCCGGTCCGGGGTGGATGATCGGCCCGGACAAGGACGTGCTGCTCTGGGGCTTCACCGCCGGGATCATCAGCCGGCTCTTCGACTACGTCGGCTGGACCCGGCCGTGGAACACCGACGACGTCCGCGGCCTGCCCGACGAGCACATCGAGTGGCACCGGGTCGCGAAGTTCCTCGGCATCGAGGTGCCCGAGGGTGAGGACTTCGACCCGGTGGCCGCCGGCCTGGTCACCGAGGAGGACCCGCCGCGGTGAACACCCTCGACATCGTGGTGGTGCTGCTGCTCCTCGCCTACGCCGTCTCCGGCTACTGGCAGGGCTTCATCACCGGCGCCTTCGCCACGACCGGCCTGCTTCTCGGCGGGTTGCTCGGCATCTGGCTGGCGCCGGAGATCTTCGGAGACTCCGATCCCTCGGTCTGGGTCTCGCTGGGGGCGCTGTTCGTCGTGCTCGTCGCCGCCTCGATCGGCCAGGCCGTGCTGCAGATCGGCGGGGCCCGCATCCGCGACCGCATCCCGTGGCAGCCGGTGCGAGCCGTCGACGCCGTCGGCGGCTCCCTGCTCAGCGCGGTCGCGGTGCTGGTGGTCGCCTGGGCGCTGGGGGTCGCTGTCAGCGGCGCCCGGCTCCCCTGGGTCTCCGACCAGGTCCGGGACTCGGCGGTCCTCTCGCGCGTCGACCAGGTCGTCCCGAACCAGGCCGACTCGCTCCTGGACTCCTTCAACCGGGTCGTCGGCACCAGCTTCTTCCCGCGCTACCTCAAGCCGTTCGCCCAGGAGCGCATCGTCGAGGTGCAGCCGCCGCCGAAGGGGGTCGCCGCCAAGCCGGCTGTGCGGGCCGCACAGGTCAGCGTCCTGAAGATCCGCGGCGAGAACCGCTGCGGCCGGGGCGTGGAGGGCACCGGCTTCCTCTACCAGCCTGACCGGATCATGACCAACGCCCACGTGGTGGCCGGCGTCTCCGCGCCGAAGATCATCCTCGACGAGGGCGAGGTCGACGCGGAGGTCGTCTACTACAACCCCGACATCGACGTGGCCGTGCTCGCGGTGGCGGACCTCGACCGGCCCTTCCTGCGCTTCGACAAGGAGGCTGAGAGCAAGGAACCCGGTGCCGTGCTCGGCTACCCCGAGGACGGTCCGTACGACGTGCAGGGGGCGCGCATCCGCTCCGAGCAGCGGCTCCAGAGTCTCGACATCTACGGCGAGGACACCGTGGTGCGCGACGTCTACGCCGTGCGGGGGCTCATCCGACCGGGCAACTCCGGCGGGCCCATGGTCTCCTTCGACGGCGAGGTGTACGGCGTGGTCTTCGCCGCCTCGGTGTCCGACGCCGAGACCGGCTACGTCCTCACCGCCGACCAGGTGGCCGAGGCCGCGGCCCGGGGCATCGGTTCCACCGCCGCGGTGTCCACCGGCCGCTGCGCCTGAGCCGGCCTCCCGGCCGGTCGGCAGCCTCGTCCGGGCCGACGGGTCAACCCCGCGCCGCGGGGTAGGCTCCTCGCGTCTCGAAGGGAGCCCCATGACCGACACCGCACCTGTGAAGTCCGCACCGGAGCCGCTGACCCAGCCCGAGGAGCCGTCCATCGGCACGCTCGTGGCCACCATCTCCTCCGACCTCTCGACGCTGCTGCAGCACGAGATCGCCCTGGTGAAGTCCGAGGTGAAGATCAGCGCCAAGAACGGCGGGCTCGCCGCCGGGCTGTTCGCCGCCGCCGGGTTCCTGCTGGTCCTGGCGGTGATCATGCTCTCGATCGCCTTCGCCTACCTGATCCACCTGACCGGGCTCGACCTGGCCTTCTGCTACCTCATCGTCTTCGCGCTCTACGCGGCGCTGGCGGGCGCTCTGGCCTTCGTCGGCATCAAGAAGATCCGCAACGTCGGACCGCCGGAGCGTGCCATCGCCCAGGCGCAGGAGACCAAGAAGGTCCTCACCAACCGCGGCTGAGCCGAGCCGGCCGGAGCGAGCCGGGCCGGGGCTGAACCAGGCCTGGCCGGCCGCGACGGAGTCCCGCACCCGACGCAGGCGACGGCCGCCCCTCCTCCCAGGGAGAGACGGCCGTCGTCGTGAACCTAGCGGAGCCAGGAGCCGTCCGGGGGCCGGACGGACCCCCGCGCGTCGTACGGGCTAGTCGTCCTGGGAGCCCGAGGCGCCCTGGGAGATCAGGTCCATGACGGTCGAGTCGGCCAGCGTGGTGACGTCGCCGACCTCGCGCTTCTCGGCCACGTCACGCAGCAGGCGACGCATGATCTTGCCCGAGCGGGTCTTGGGCAGCTCGGGGACGATCATGATCTGACGCGGCTTGGCGATGGCGCCGATCTCCTTCTGCACGTGCTTGCGCAGCTCCTCGACGAGGTCGTCGGGAGCCTTGCCGTCCTCGTCGAGCGCGGACTCGCGCAGGATCACGAACGCGCAGACCGCCTGACCGGTGGTCTCGTCCTGGGCCCCCACCACGGCGGCCTCGGCCACCTTGGGGTGCGACACCAGCGCGGACTCGATCTCGGTGGTGGACAGCCGGTGGCCCGAGACGTTCATGACGTCGTCGACACGGCCCAGCAGCCAGACGTCGCCGTCGTCGTCGAGCTTGGCGCCGTCGCCGGCGAAGTAGTAGCCGAGCTTGCGGAAGCGCGACCAGTAGGTCTCCTTGAAGCGGTCGTCGTCTCCCCAGATGGTGCGCAGCATCGCCGGCCACGGCTCGGTGAGCACGAGGTAGCCGCCGTTGCCGTCACCGACGGGCGTGCCCTCCTCGTCGACCACCTCGGCGGCGATGCCGGGCAGCGCCTTCATGGCCGAGCCGGGCTTGCCGGCGGTGACGCCGGGCAGCGGGCTGATCATGATCTGGCCGGTCTCGGTCTGCCACCAGGTGTCGACGATCGGGCAGCGGTCGCCGCCGACGTGCTCGCGGTACCACATGTAGGCCTCGGGGTTGATCGACTCACCCACCGACCCGAGCAGCCGCAGCGAGGACAGGTCGTGCTTCTCGAGCAGGTCCGCGCCCCACTTCATGAACGTGCGGATCGCGGTCGGCGCGGTGTAGAAGATCGTGACGCCGTACTCCTCGATGATCTCCCACCACCGGCCCTTGTGCGGGGTGTCGGGCGTGCCCTCGTAGACGACCTGCGTCGCGCCGTTGGCGAGCGGGCCGTAGACCATGTAGGAGTGCCCGGTCACCCAGCCGACGTCGGCGGTGCACCAGTAGACGTCGGTCTCCGGCTTCAGGTCGAACACCGCGTGGTGGGTGTACGACGTGCCGACCAGGTAGCCGCCGGTGGTGTGCAGGATGCCCTTCGGCTTGCCGGTGGTGCCGGAGGTGTACATGACGTAGAGCGGGTGCTCGGCGTCGAAGGCCTCGGGGGTGTGCTCGGACGAGGCGCCGTCGACGACGTCGTGCCACCACACGTCGCGCTCGTCGTCCCAGTCGACGTCCTGGCCGGTGCGTCGCACCACCAGGACCTTCTCGACGATGCCGTCCTCGACCTTGGCGCACGCCTCGTCCACGGCCGGCTTGAGCGCCGAGGGGTTGCCGCGGCGGTAGCCGCCGTCGGCGGTGATGATCACCTTCGCGCTGCAGTCGGTGACGCGGCTGGCCAGGGCGTCGGCGGAGAAGCCGCCGAAGACCACGGTGTGCGGGGCGCCGAGACGGGCGCACGCGAGCATGGCCACGACCGTCTCGGGGATCATCGGCATGTAGATGGCGACCCGGTCGCCCTTCTCGACGCCGAGGTCGGTCAGCGCGTTGGCGGCCCGGGAGACCTCGTCCTTGAGGTCGCTGTAGGTCAGCGTGCGCTTGTCGTCCTCCGGCTCGCCGACCCAGTGGATCGCGACCCGGTCACCGTTGCCCGCCTCGACGTGGCGGTCGACGCAGTTGTAGGCCGCGTTCAGCGTGCCGCCGAGGTACCACTTCGCGAAGGGCGGGTCCGACCAGTCGAGGGTCTCGCTGAAGTCGGTGTCCCAGGAGATCCGCTCCGCGGCCTTGGCCCAGAAGGCCAGTCGGTCCTCGTTCGCCTCGTCGTACGCCGCGGCGGTGACGTTGGCGTGCGCGGCCAGGTCCTCGGGCGGCTCGAACGTGCGGTCCTCCGTCCCCAGCGTGGACAGCGTCTGCTGCTTCTCCTCGGTCATGATCGCTCCTCGTCGTACGGCGGGTTGTCGCGATGGGTGTCCCGGCGCTCGGTTCGCACCCTGGTGCCGGGTCGGGGGACGGGGCCGGGTCCTGCAGGACTCCCTGACAGGACCCGTCCCCTTCCGTGGTCAGTGCGAAACCGCGACCTCGGAGCCGGCGCCGGTGAGGGCGCGCACCTCGAGCTCGTTGTAGCGACGCTCGGCCTCGGGCTCCTTCGACGTCACCGACCCGATGTAGCCCAGCAGGAAGCCCAGCGGGATCGAGACGATGCCGGGGTTCTCCAGCGGGAACCACGAGATGTCGATGCTCGTCGGCAGCAGGGACAGGTTCTTGCCGGTGGTCGGGTCGATGCCCTTGCCGGACATGATCGGCGAGAAGATCACCAGGCCGACCGACGAGATCAGACCGCCGTAGATGCTCCACACCGCACCGCGGGTGTTGAAGCGCCGCCAGAAGACGTTGTAGACGATCGACGGAAGGTTCGCCGAGGCCGCGATGGCGAAGGCGAGCGCGACCAGGAAGGCCACGTTCAGCTTCTGGGCCGGGATGGCCAGGATGATGGCCACGAGCCCGATGCCGCCGGCCGCGAGCCGT
Source organism: uncultured Actinomycetota bacterium (assembly GCA_963721555.1). Taxonomy (GTDB): domain Bacteria; phylum Actinomycetota; class Actinomycetes; order Propionibacteriales; family Nocardioidaceae; genus Marmoricola_A. Next base: position 128,833 of record CAVRJU010000014.1, read on the forward strand.
GCCACCTTGAGCTCCTCCTTCTCGGAGGCCTGGCCCTTGCGCCACACGCTGTTGTAGAGGTCGTGGGCGAGGCTGGCGCTGGAGGTCAGCGTCAGCCCGGCGACCACGGCCAGGATGGTGGCGAAGGCGACGGCCGCGATGACGGCCAGCAGGATCGCGCCTCCGGTGGTCCCGGCGCCGCCACCGACCGTCTCGGCCAGCAGGGGGGAGGCGAGGTTGCCGCCGGAGGCGGTCACCCGCTCCATGTCGTCACCGCTCAGCAGCGCCGCGGCGCCGAAGCCCAGGATCAGCGTGAAGAGGTAGAAGGTGCCGATGAGGCCGATGGCCCAGAGCACCGACTTGCGGGCGTCGCGCGACGTCGGGGTCGTGTAGAAGCGGATGAGGATGTGCGGCAGGCCCGCGGTGCCGAGCACCAGGGCGAGGCCGAGGCTGAGGAAGTCGATCTTGCTCGTCGTGGTCAGGCCGTACTTCAGGCCGGGCTCCAGGAACGCCTGACCCTTGCCGGAGTTGCTGGCGGCGGCGCCGAGGAGGTCGGAGAGGTTGAAGCTGAACTGCGCCAGCACCAGCACCACGATCAGTGCGGAACCCGCCATGAGCAGCACGGCCTTGACGATCTGCACCCAGGTGGTGCCCTTCATGCCGCCCACGGTCACGTAGAAGACCATGAGCACGCCCACCGCGAAGATGGTGAAGTTGATGGCGGCCTGGCTGTCGATGCCCAGCAGCAGCGCGACGAGGGCGCCGGCGCCGACCATCTGGGCCAGCAGGTAGAAGATCGAGACCACGATGGTGGACGTGGCGGCCGCCGTGCGGACCGGGCGCTGCTTCATGCGGTAGGCCAGCTGGTCGGCCATCGTGTAGCGGCCCGAGTTGCGCAGCATCTCCGCGACGAGCAGCAGCGCGACCAGCCAGGCGACCAGGAAGCCGACGGAGTAGAGGAAGCCGTCGTAGCCGCTCAGCGCGATCGCGCCGGAGATGCCGAGGAAGGACGCGGCGGACATGTAGTCGCCGCCGATGGCGAGACCGTTCTGCAGGCCGGAGAAGCCGCGGCCGCCGGTGTAGTAGTCGGCCGCGCCGGAGGTCTGGCGGCTGGCCCAGAAGGTGATGCCGACCGTCAGCGCGACGACGGCGAGGAAGAGGCCGGTGGTGAGGACCTGGTTGCTCATGTCAGCGGCCCTCTCGGTCGCTCTTGCGCACGGCGATGTAGCGCTCGTCGAGCTCGCGCGCCAACGGGTCGAGCTTGGCGTTGGAGTAGCGCGCGTAGAGGACGGCGATGAGGAACGTGGTGGCGAACTGCAGCAGCCCGAAGACCAGCGCCACGTTGATGTTGCCGACCAGCCGGATGTTCATGAAGTCGGTCGCCCAGTTCGACATGACCACGTAGGTCAGGTACCAGAGCAGGAAGGCCACGGTCGCGGGGATCGCGAAGCCGCGGTAGCGACGCCGCAGCTCGGTGAACTCCTCCGTCCCGTGGAGGCTCTCGTACACCTCGTGGGTGCGTCGGTCGACGTCTTCGGCCACGGCCTCGTCCTTCCGTCCTCGTCGGCGCACGGTGCGCCGATGTGATCGCTGTCACGGTAAGGAGTCCCACCGACGCCGGGCGAGAGGTGGACGCCGGAGTGTCGTCGGGCGGGGACCGCTCGTCGCCGAACGGTCGGTCCGGCACGACGAGCGGTCGGTGCCGGCTGGGTCGGTCGCGGACGGTCGGTGCCGGTCGGTGTACGACGTCAGCCGTCGATGAGTCGCCGGACCACGCGGCCTCGGTCGAGCGCCACGCTCTCGGGCGTGTGCAGGCGCACCATCGTGGTGTCGACCCCGGCCGGCACCCGCCCCTGGGTGAGCAGCGAGCCCACCACCATGGTCAGGAACGCCGCCGGCACGGTCCAGGCGGCCGGCTGGGCCAGCAGGACGCCGAGCCAGCCGTCGTGCTCGGTGGCCAGCAGGGAGTCGATCACCGCGCCGCCGCAGAGCAGGCCGCCCACGACCATGCCCGCCACCGCTCCGACGTCGGTCAGCCGGCGCCACCAGATGCCGAGCACGATGAGGGGGCAGAAGGTGGAGGCGGCGAAGGCGAACGCCAGCCCCACGGCACGGGCCACGCCGACGCCCTCGGAGGGCGCGGTGAGTGCCAGCGGCACCAGCACCGCGACCACGGCGGCGACCTGGAAGGACCGCACGCCGCCCCGACGCCGCAACCTCTCGGAGCGACTCAGCACGTCCTGGCTCAGCGCCCCGGCGACGGCGATGGTCAGCCCGCTCGAGGTCGACAGGAAGGCGGCGAACGCGCCGGCCGCGGTGAGGGCCGAGAGCAGCTCCCCGAGCAGGCCCTCGACCATGCGCCCGGGCAGCTCGAGCACCACGGTGTCGCTGCTCCCCGCGGCGACCAGGTCCGGGGCGTAGAGGCGACCGAGGGCGCCGTACACCGGGGGGAGGACGTAGAAGAGTCCCAGCAGCGCCAGCACCACCAGCGTGGTCCGGCGGGCGGCGCGGCCGTCGGGGTTGGTGTAGAAGCGGACGACCACGTGCGGCAGGCCCATGGTGCCGAGGAAGGTCGCGACGATGATCGAGTACGTCGTGTACAGCCCGGTCGCGCCACCAGGAGCCACCACCTCCCGCCAGGCCTCGCCGGTCGTGCCGGCGGCGTCGATGCCGGCGGGGCCGGTGGCACCGTCGCCCCACCACACCGACAGCAGGAAGAAGACCGGCACGAGCAGGGCGGTGAGCTTCAGCCAGTACTGGAAGGCCTGCACGAAGGTGATGCTGCGCATGCCGCCGAACAGCACGTTGACCAGCACCACCGCCGCGACCAGCAGCCCGCCGCTCCAGGTGGGGGCGTCGGCGACGACGCCGAGCGCGAGGCCGGCGCCCTGGAACTGCGGGATGAGGTAGAGCCACCCGACGGCGACCACGAGCAGGGACGAGACCCGGCGCACCGTCTCCGACTCCAGCCGGCTCTCGGCGAAGTCGGCGAGCGTGTAGGCACCCGAGCGGCGCAGTGGCGCGGCCACCAGGACCAGCAGCACGAGGTAGCCGGCCGTCCACCCGACCGGGTACCACAGCATGTCGGCGCCGAAGGCGAGCACCAGCCCGGCGACTCCGAGGAACGACGCCGCGGAGAGGTACTCCCCGCCGATGGCGCTGGCGTTGAGCGCCGGCCGCACCGAGCGGGAGGCCACGAAGAAGTCGCTGGTGGTGCGCGAGAAGCGCCAGCCGTAGGCGCCGATGGCCAGCGTGGCGATCGAGACCAGGGCGACCGCCACCGCGCCGTGCACCGGGCTCACGGGGTGCGGTCCTCGCCGGCGGACGGGCTGCCCGCGACCAGCGGGTCGACGAGGTCGGCGAAGTCCTCCTCGTTGCGCTCGGCCCGCCGCACGTAGAACCACCCGCAGGTGAGCAGGAAGGGGTGCACCGCGAAGCCGAGCACCACCCAGGGCAGCGGCATCCCGAGCACGTCGCGCTCGGCGAGCGCGTCGAGCCGGAGCAGCAGCGGCAGGGAGGCCAGGGTGCCGACGCCCACGAGCAGCACTCCGAGGGCCAGGAGCAGCTGGGTGCGCACCAGCGAGGCGAGGTAGACCTGCCCGAGGCGGGTGCGCCGGTCGATCTCGACGTTGGGAGCGACCCGGCGCACCTTCGCGGCACCGGTGCGTGGGCTGGTCACCCGCACCCGCGGCGGCGTGGTCACGCCCGCCCGCCGGGTCGCGCGCGGCGTACGAGCAGGTCGCGCAGCTCGCGGGTGTGGCGACGGGCCACCGTCAGCTCCTCGCCGTCGACGACCACGGTGACCCGGCCGCCGTCGCTGCGGATCTCGCTCACGTGCGCCAGCGCCACCAGGTGGGAGCGGTGGATGCGCACGAACCCGGCGTCGGCCCAGTCCTCCTCCAGCCGCGCCAGCGGCACCCGCACGAGGGGCGCGCCCTCGGGCGTGTGGAGCCGGGCGTAGTCGCCGTGCGCCTCGACGTAACGCACGTCGGCGCGGCGGACGAAGCGGGTCACGCCCCCCAGCTCGACGGGGATGGCGTCGTCGTCCTCCGGCACCGCAGGTACGGCGTCCGCGACCCGGCGCACCGCCTCGGTCAGCCGCGACTCGCGCACCGGCTTGAGCAGGTAGTCGACGACGTCGAGGTCGAAGGCCTCCACGGCATGCTGCTCGTGGGCGGTGACGAACACGACGCGGGGCGGCTCGCGGAAGCGGCGCAGCACCTGCACCAGCTCCAGGCCGGTGAGCCCGGGCATCTGGATGTCGCAGAAGACGACGTCGACGTCCTCCTCCTGCAGCACCCGCAGCGCCTCGGCCGCGGAGCCCGCGGTGTGCACGGTGCCGATGCGGGGGTCGCGGCGCAACAGCCACTCGAGCTCGTCGCAGGCGGGGCGCTCGTCGTCGACGGCGAGGGCGCTCAGCAAGGCCGGGGTCGTCACGCGTGCACCCCGGGGGCGAACTTGGGCACCCGCACGGTGACCCGGGTGCCGGCACCGACGGCGGTCTCCACCACGAGGCCGAACTCGTCGCCGAACACCGAGCGGAGCCGGCCGTCGACGTTGCCGAGCCCGACCGAGTCGGTGTCGGACTCCCCGGCCAGAGCCCGACGCACCCGCTCGGGATCGTCGCCGACGCCGTCGTCCTCGACCCAGATCACGGCCTCGGAGGCGTGGTCCTCGGCGACGATCTCGATGCGGCCCGGGCCGTCCTTGGCCTCCAGGCCGTGGCGCACGGCGTTCTCCACCAGCGGCTGCAGGCACAGGAACGGCACGGTCACCGGGAGCACCTCGGGGGCGACGCGGAGGGTGACGTGCAGGCGGTCGCCGAAGCGCGCCTGCTCGAGGACCAGGTAGCGCTCGATGGAACGCAGCTCCTCGGCCAGCGTCGTGAACTCGCCGTGGCTGCGGAAGGAGTAGCGCGTGAAGTCGGCGAACTCCAGGAGCAGGTCGCGCGCGTGCTCGGGGTCGGTGCGCACGAACGACGCGATGGCGTTGAGCGAGTTGTAGATGAAGTGCGGGGAGATCTGGGCCCGCAGCGTCTTCACCTCGGCCTCCACCAGCCGGCGTCGGCTCTCCTCGAGCTCGGCGAGCGCCAGCTGCCCGGTCACCCAGGCCGCGACCTCGTCGGTGGCCCGCACGAGGCCGGCCGAGACCGCGGGTGCGAAGACCTGGAGCGTGCCGACCACGACGTCGTCGACGGCCAGCGGTGAGACCACCGCGTGGGCCGCCTCGCAGCCCGGCCGGTCGCAGCGGAAGTCGCGGTCGTGGACGGTGGTGGCGCCGCTGCCCTCGCTGGCCTGCTCACGGGCGAACCGCTCGGCCAGGTCGCGGTGGTGGGCCCCCGAGCCGTCCCAGGCGAGCACCTCGGAGGTGTCGGTGAGGACCACCGAGGGGGTGCCGAGCAGGACGCGCAGGTGGCCGACGGCACGCTCGGCCGAGGTGCGGGTGAGGCCTCCCCGCAAGGCGGGGGCGGCCAACGAGGCGGTGTGCAGGGTGCGGAAGGTGGCACGGTCCGCCTCGGTGCTCAGGTGGCCGGTGCGTCGCCACCGGGCACCGCGTCGCCAGACCGCCATGAGGGCACCCTAGACGGGCCGGGGTGGGCGGGCGCGGTCGTGACGGGCTCGGCGTACCCTCGCGGGCATGAGCCAGCCCCGGGGCGAGATCCGGTTCCTGTCCGCCGACGACGCCGAGGAGCTGCACAAGGCGCTCACGACCGAGGGGTACGACGTCCTCCTGCGGCCGGTGCCCGAGGACGACGACGCTCCGTGGCGGCTCGAGGTGACGCCGTTCGACGACGACGTCGTGGCGATGGTCGACGTCTACGGCGGCTGGCTCCCCACCGACCTCTGAGGCTTCAGATCCGCGCAAATGATCGGTCACTTGGCCCGACACGCCGACGCCAAGGCCGCGTGACCGATCATTTGCGCGATCAGCAGCCAGCCGTCAGCGGAAGGAGATGAGCGTGGGACCGTCGTCGTCCCCGGTCGACGTGGCTGTACGACGAGCGGTGCCGTCGGCCGACGTGTCCTGGTCGAGCCCTGAGGGCGTCTCCCCGCGGCGGACCGCCTCTGCGGCGGCCGTGAGGTCGGCGCTGTGCTCGGGCTCGTCGATCAGCCCACGCGGGCGGACCACCGCGCGGTAGCAGTGCGTGACGTAGGGCAGCATGAGGCCGTCGGAGGAGCGGTCGTACTCCGCGAACAGCTCGCCCACCTTGCGCAGGACACGGTCCCGCGCGGACGGGTCCATGACCGCGACGTTGGACCGCGAGCGCACCAGGTCCATCAGCGCCTCGCGCTTCATCGGCATCCAGTGCTTGAACGTCTCGGTCTCGACGTACCCGAAGTGTCGCGAGGCCACCAGCGTCTCGCTGGGGTCGGTCGGGGGACCGGACTCGCCGATGATGCGGCCGAGGCGCTTGACCCACGGGATGCGCTCGTCGCGGACGTTCCAGGCCAGCGCGATCCGGCCCTCGGGCTTCAGCATCCGGGCGGCCTCGCGCAGGGCGGCCTCGGCGTCGAACCAGTGGAAGGCCTGGGCGGCCACGACGACGTCGACGCTGCGGGTCGCGACCGGCACCGCCTCGGCGGACGCGGTGACCACGCGCAGGTCCGGGTGACGTTCGCGGACGTGCTCGAGCATCGCGTCGAGCGGGTCGGTCACGAGCAGGTCGTGGCGCAGCTCGACCAGCCGGTCGGTGAGCTTGCCGGTGCCTGCACCGAGCTCGACGACGGTGGCCGGCGACCGGCCGGTCAGCCACTCGACGGCGGGCCGCGGGTAGGTGGGGCGGGCTCGGTCGTAGGCGTCGGCGACCGAGGCGAACGAGAGCGCCGGGTCGGGGCCGGAGGAGGGGTGGTTCATCTCGCCGCAATCTACACCGGCGGCCGGTCCGGACCGACCTTGTGCAAGCGTGTAATGATGTAATCATGACGACGAAGGACGAGCTCGACCGCATCACCGGCTGGTTCCGTGCCCGGCTGCCCGAGGAGTGGGCGCCGACCGAGGCGGAGATCACCGTGGACCGCGAGGAGGTCACCGTGCTGATCGGCCTCCCCGACGTCGCGGTCGCCGAGGACGACAGCGACGAGGTGGCCGCTGAGGCGCGGGGCGCCCGCGCCGAGGCGTTCCGCGAGGAGACCCGCAAGCGCCGCATGGAGCTGGCCGAGGCGGCCCAGCGTCGCTTCGGCCGCGCGGTGTCCTGGGGGGTGGCGATCGGCGGCGCAGGAGATGCCGCCGGAGGCTCGGACCGGCACCGCGAGCTCTGGACCCACGTCGCCGCACCGGTCATGACGCGCCTGCGCCAGCCGCAGCGTCTCGTGCTCGACACCCTGGTCGAGGCCGGGGTGGCCCGCTCGCGCGCCGACGCCCTGGCCTGGTGCGTGCGGCTGGTCGGGCAGCACGAGGACGACTGGCTCGGCGAGCTCCGTGCGGCCATGACCGGGGTGCGCGAGGTCCGCGAGCGCGGCCCCCGCGCCTGAGACCGACGACCGGCGCGGGGCACGCCCGACTAGGGTGCGCCCCGTGGACCCCCTCGCCGACCTCACCGCCCGCGAGGGCGTCGCCTCCGCGATGGCCTCGGCCCGCGACGGCATCGACGTGCTGCTGCGCGACCGCGGGCTGCGCAGGACCACGCCCGACGTGGCGGCGGAGTCGCTGCTGCGCGGCGCCTGGGCCAGCGCGGTCCTCGCCGGCACCACCAGCGACGAGGACGCCTTCCGCGACGGGCGCGGCGACGGGATCGCCCAGGCCTCCCTGCGCCTGTCCACCCACGTCCTCGGCCTCACCGGGGTGCTGACCCGCACCCCGCTGCAGGCCCTGGCCCGGCTGCACGCGGTGGCCGCCGCCGACGAGCCGGCCGACACCGTCGGACGCCCCCGTGACGCCGACTCGGCGCGTCGCCTGGCCGACGTGGCCACGCTGCTCAGCCGGCCCACCACGGCGCCCGGGCTCGTGGTCGCCGCGGTCGTGCACGCCGAGATCCTCAGCGCGCACCCCTTCGCCACCCACAACGGGCTGGTGGCGCGCGCGGTCGAGCGGCTGGTCCTGCTCGAGCGCGGCGTGGACCGGTTGGGGGCCACCGTCCCGGAGGCCGGGCACCTCGCGGCCCGCCCGGCGTACGAGGCACGCGTCGCGGCGTACGCCGAGGCGTCGGCCTCGGGCGACCCGCGCCGCGGCCTCGCGGCCGCGCACGCCTGGCTGCTCTACGCCGCCGAGGCCTACGCCGCCGGCGCGGACCACAGCCCGCTGCTGCGCTGAGGCGCCGCCGGCGGGGCACAAGCGAGCGGCGCCCCCACGAGGAGAGCGCCGCCGCTGGCACACGGGAAGCGGGGTACCAAGCGTGCACGCAATGTGTCGCCTCGGGATGAACCCGGCGGTCGACGCCCTGTCAGAAGGGTCGGTCAGCGCGTGGGTTCCCGTCCGTGTGCGGGTCTTGAGTTGTGTGCTTCCTTTGTACGTCGCCCGCCTCCGGGCGACAACCCCTGGGCGGAAGTCGGTGGACGACGCGCCGCAACAGGACCGGATCGGTCCACACCGGGGTTGACGCGGGGTCTCGCGGATGGGTGGGGCTCACCGAGCCGGGCGTGCGCCGGTCGCGCGCCGATCAGGAGCTCAGCCGTGGGTGAGTCGGTCGATGCGTCGGCGGGCGCCGAGGTAGATGGCCGAGCCGACCACCACCGCCGAGCCGGCGGCCAGCACGGCCAGCGTGCTGCGGCTCTCGGGCAGGTGCATGCGTGAGCGCAGTGCGACCGGCCGAGAGAAGTCGAGGACGGGCCAGTCCCGGCTGAGAGCCAGGCGGCGCAGCTCCTTGTCGGGGTTGACCGCGTGCGGGTGACCGACCGCCTCGAGCATCGCGGCGTCGGTGATGGAGTCGGAGTAGGCGTAGCTGCGAGCCAGGTCGTAGCCCCGCTCGGAGGCCAGCTCGACCATCGCGATGGCCTTGTTCTCGGCGTAGGCGTAGAAGTCGATCTTCCCGGTGTAGCGCCCCTCGCTGATCGCCAGCTGGCTGGCGATGACCGCGTCGACGCCGAGCATCTCCCCGATCGGCTCGACCATCTCCCGCCCCGACGCGGAGACGATGATGACGTCGCGCCCGGCGAGCCGGTGCTCCTCGATGAGGGAGACCGCCTCGTCGTAGACCAGCGGCTCGACGATGTTGTGCAGGGTGTCGTTGACCAGCTCGCTGACCGTGTCGACCGGCCAGCCGGTCACCATCTGGGAGAGGAAGGCGCGCATCTTCTCCATCTGGTCGTGGTCGGCGCCGCCGGCCAGGAAGACGAACTGTGCGTAGGCGCTGCGCAGCACCGACCGCCGGTTGATGAGCCCACCGGCGTAGAACGACTTGCTGAAGGCCAGCGCGCTCGAGGTGGCGATGATCGTCTTGTCCAGGTCGAAGAACGCCGCCGGGCGTCCGGGCGGGCGCGCACGCGGGGGCGTGGTGGTCGCGCCGTCGGTCGTCACGATCCCAGTGCTCCTCGCGCTCGTACCGGACGGAGGTGTGTACCACTGGCACCTCTCTGCTCTCTCGTCAATCTACGCCCCTGTTTCGGCTGTTCGGGCTGACTTGCTCGGGCGACGCGACTACACTTCAGGCACATCAACCCACGCTCGGGGGTCGCCCGGGCACCACGATCTCCAGCGATCCCCCCATCGCTGGTCAAGGTCCGGGCCTATCCCCCCCAGGTCTGGACCCTGGGCTCCTGGCTATCCCCCCTGGCCAGGAGCCCGCCCCCTTTTCGGCCCCCGCGCCGGTTGCCGTCCCCAGGTGGCGCGACCCGCCGGTTCTCCCCAGGTTCGGCGGCGCCTGCCCGAGGAGCCGGGTCGGATCGGCACAGTCGCGCCATGACGCGATCCAGCCTCTTGCTGCTCACCGCCGACGACGTCCTCGCCGAGACCGTGCAGCAGCTCGCGGCCGCGGCCGGGGTGGCGGTGGACCGCTCCTCGCCGGTGGGTGCCGGGACCGCGGTCGACAGGCCTGGGCACCGGGCCGGACCGTCCGCCGGGCGGCTCTCTCTCCTGCTCGCCGACGTCGCGCACCTCGACACCGGTCCGGTACGGCGCCGCCGGGACGTGCCGTTGCACGTGCTGGCCCCCGCGCCCGTGCCCGATGCCGTCTTCCGGCGTGCTCTCGACGCGGGCGCCCTCGGCGTCCTGGCGGTGCCCGACGACCTGGACCGCCTGAGCGAGCTGCTCTCCGACCTCGACCGGCCCCGCCAGGGCCGGGTGGTGGCGGTGACCGGCGGCTCGGGAGGAGTCGGGACGAGCGTGACGGCGACCGCGCTGGCGCTCCGGGCGGCTGTGGGGCCGACGCTGCTGGTCGACCTCGACCCGTGGGGCCCCGGGCTCGGCCGGGTGCTCGGAGGGCGCCCGGGTGAGGGGATCACCTGGGACGACCTGAGCGGGGTCGACGGGCGGTTGTCGGCCAGTGAGCTGGCCGCGGCCCTTCCGCGCGACGGTGACCTCGCCCTGCTCACCTGGCCCGACGACGGCGCGGTCCCGCTCGACGACCGGCTGGTCGCCGAGGTGGTCGCCGCCGGGGCCCGGGGCCACGACTGGGTGGTCGTCGACTGCCCCCGGGGTGCCGCACGTTCCCCTGACCTGCTGGGGCTCTGCGACCTGGTGCTGCTCCTCGTCGCGGGCACGGTCGCCGGCGTCGCGTCGGCCGCCCGGGTCGCCGCACCGCTGCGAGCGGCGGGCGCCCCGGTCGGGCTGGTCGTGCGCGCCGGGGGAGGAGCAGTGCCAGGCGCCGAGGTGTCGCGGCTGCTCGGGCTGCCGCTGGTCGCGGAGGTCGGTCACGATCGTCGGCTGGGCGAGCACGTCGACGCCGGCCTCGGACCGGTGCGCGGGCGCCGCTCGTCGCTCGTGCGGGCCGTCGACGGGGTGCTCGCGCTGCTCGAGGACGACCGGGCCGTCGGGGAGCCCTGGTGACCTCCGCCGCGGTGGTGAGGGCCGCGGAGCAGGTGCGTTCGACACTGGCGCGCGAGACCGCCGACCTGACCCCGGAGGTCGTCGCCGCCGCGCTGCGCGCCGACGGTCGGCCGGTGGGCGACGTGACGGTCCTGGCGGTCCTCGACGTCCTGCGGCGCGACGTCCTGGGGGCCGGGCCGCTGGAGGCGCTGCTCGAGCTCGAGGGCGTCACCGACGTGCTGGTCAACGGCCCCGACGCCGTCTACGTCGACCGGGGACGCGGCCTGGAGCTGACGGAGGTCCGGTTCGGCGACGACGCCGCCGTCCGCCGGCTCGCCCAACGGCTCGCCGGCACCGCGGGTCGCCGGCTCGACGACGCCTCGCCGTACGTCGACCTGCGGCTGGCGGACGGCACGCGGCTGCACGCGGTGCTCACCCCGCTGGCCCGTCCGGGGACCTCCATCTCGCTCCGCGTCCCACGGCGCCGGACGTTCAGCCTCGAGGAGCTCGCGGCGGCCGGTGGCTGGGGTGGCGAGCCGCTGCGCCTGATGCGCCGCGTCGTGACCCGCCGCCTGGCCTTCCTCGTCAGCGGCGGCACCGGGTCCGGGAAGACGACCCTCCTCAACGCGCTGCTCGGTGAGGTGCCCGGCGACGAGCGCCTCGTCCTCGTCGAGGACACCCGGGAGCTGCAGCCCTCCCACCCCCACGTCGTAGGACTGGAGGCCCGGCAGGCCAACGTCGAGGGCGTCGGGTCCGTCGACCTGCGCACACTGGTGCGCCAGGCACTGCGGATGCGGCCGGACCGGCTGGTGGTCGGCGAGGTCCGTGGCGCGGAGGTGGTCGACCTGCTCGCGGCGTTGAACACCGGCCACGAGGGCGGGTGCGGGACCATCCACGCCAACTCGGCCGTGGACGTCCCGGCGCGGGTGGAGGGCCTGGCGCTGGCCGCCGGCCTGCCGTCCAGCGCGGCGCACGTCCAGATGCGAGCCGGTCTCGACCTGGTGGTCCACTGTGTGCGCGACGGGGGACGGCGCCGGCTCGGCGAGATCGCCGTGCTCGAGCACAGCGACGGCCGCACGCACGCGGTGCCGGCGGTGCGGTTCGACGGGACGCGTCCGCGCTTCCTGCCGGGCGCGGACCGGCTGGCCACGCTCCTCGAGGGGGCCCTGTGACCGCACCGCTCCTCACGCCTGCCGCGATCGCAGCGGCTCTGCTCGCGTCGGCCGCAGCGGCGTTGCTGCTCGGGCCCCGTCCCTCGTGCCGCGACCGCTCGCTCCCGTCGTCGGCGTGGGTGGGCACGTCCGCCGGAGAGCCGGCGGGTGCGGGGACCCACCGGCAGCTCCGGGTGTCCGTCCAGGTCGCGCTCGTGGCGACCGGTGTGGTCCTCGTGGCGACTCCTCCCGCTGCGGCGCGCGCTCCTGGCCGGGGTGCTGCTCGCGGTGGCGCTCGCCGTCGTGCGCGCGGTGGCGCGACGCCGCGCGGCGGAGGAGGCCGAGCAACGTCGTCGCGCGGTGGTCCTCCACGCCGAGGCCCTGCTGGGCGAGCTGCGCGCGGGTCTGCCGGTCGGCTCGGCGCTGGCCCGTGCGGTGGAGGCCTGGCCCGAGTCCGCCCCGGCGGCCGCCGCTGCACGCTGGGGCGCCAGCGTCCCCGACGCACTGCGTCGGCTCGGGGAGCTGCCGGGTGCCGAGGGTGTCGCCCGGCTGGCGGCGGTCTGGCAGCTCTGTGCGGGATCGGGCGCGAGCCTCGCCGTCGGGGTCGGGCACGTGCTGGAGACGGCCCGGGCCGAGCAGGCCACCCGGCACGTCGTCGCCGCCGAGCTGGCCTCGGCGCGCGCCACGGCGCGCATGCTTGGGCTGATGCCCGTGATGATCCTGGTGGCCGGGCAGGGCATCGGCGCCGAGCCGTGGCCGTTCCTGCTCGACTCGTTGCCCGGGCTGGCCTGCCTGGCGGCGGGGTCCGCCTGTGCGCTGACCGGTCTGTGGTGGATCGACCGCATCGCCGGGCGTGCGGCCCGGGGCTCCGCGTGAGTGCCGCGGCCGCGGCACTCGTCGCGGCCGGTGCGGGTGCGGTCGCGGTCCTGCTCACGCTCCGTCGCCCGACCCTGCTCCGGGCGTCCCTGCCCCGCGCGGGCCTCGGCGGTCCCGCGGGGCCCGACGGGAGGGAGCGCAGACGGCGCGGGGACGGCGGGACCGGCGGCGAGCGGCGGCGACGGTGGCAGGGCGTCGGCGCGGCTGCGGGTCGCGGCCGCCGGCGGCGCCGCGGTCGGTGCAGCCGTGCTGCTGCCCGGCTGGTACGCCGCTGCCGGAGCTCTGCTCGCCGGGGGACTGGTGTGGCGCCGCAGCAACGGGTGGGAGGACCGTCGCGTGCGTCAGCGCCGTGAGGAGCTGGAGTCGGAGGTCGTCCACGTCGTCGACCTGCTGGGCGCGGCCGTCACTGCCGGAGCGGCGCCGGCGTACGCCCTGCACGAGGTGACGAGCCTGCTCGACGGTGCCGGCGCGGAGGAGCTGCACCGGTGGTCGCGCCGGTTGCGGTGGGGCTCGGAGCCGACGGACGTGTGGGCCGACATGGCGACGCACCCGCAGCTGGGTCGTCTCGGGCAGGTCCTGCTGCGCTCGGCGGTCAGCGGTGCCCCGGTGGCGGAGTCACTCGCGCGCCTGGCCGAGGACGAGCGGGACCGGCATCGCGGACAGGTCGAGGCGCGGGTGCGCCAGATCGAGGTGAAGGCGGCCGCGCCGCTCGGGTTGTGCCTGCTGCCGGCGTTCGTGCTGCTGGGGATCGTGCCGCTCGTCGCGGGGTCGGTGACCGGGCTGGTGCTCGGGTGAGCCTCGCCGGGTTCCGTCCCCAGCTGGGGTGACGGACGGGTCGTCCCCAGATCGGGGCCGGCCCCTGCCACGAGGTCTCGGACGGCCGCAGGCTCATCTCGTCAAGCGCCGCCGGACCGACCGGCGGCCCGCCGCCGGGGCTCCCCGGCACGTCAGGAGGAACAGATGTCCGTGATCACCCCCATCCCCGCCCGGGCCGAGAGCGACGAGGGTGCCGACCTCGCGACCGAGCAGCTCGCACCCGTGGTCACCCTCGCCGGGCGCCGCCCGACGGCGGTCCCCGAGGCGTCTGCCGGTGACCTCGCCGAGACCGGCGCCGCCAGCGCGGAGTACGCCGCGGTCACGGCGTGCGGTGTCGGTCTGGCCGGCGTCCTGATGAAGCTGCTCAGCAGCGACTTCGGGCAGCAGCTGCTCGAGAGCGTCCTGAAGTTCTTCCTCGGCCTGGTCGGGATCGGCTGAGCCGTGGCGGACGAGATGGTCGTGGGGGCCCGGAGCGGCGCCACCCCGACGCCGCTCCGGACCTCCACGGTCACCTCGGCGCCTGCGCCCCTGGCCACGCCCCCGTCCACGCCCCCGTCCACGCCCCCGTCCACGCCGGTGCACGCGGAGCGGGGCGCCGTCACGGCGGAGGCCGCGGCGGTCCTACCCCTCCTGCTGGCCCTGGCCTGGGGCCTGCTGTGGGTGATCTGCCTGGCCTCCACCCAGGTCCGGGTGGTCGACACGGCTCGGGAGGTGGCCCGCGCGGCGGCGCGTGGTGAGACCGCACCGGACATCGCCTCGGGCGACGACCCCGTCCGGGTCTCGATCACCCACCGCGGCGACACGGTGCGGGTCGTGGCCACCAGCACCGTCGGCGGGCCAGGGGGTCTCTTCGCGGTGCTGCCCTCGGTGCAGCTCACCTCCACCGCCGTGGCGGTCGAGGAGCCGTCATGAGGACCGATCGCGGGGCAGCGACGCCCTTCGTGCTGGGGCTCGCCTGCGCCCTGGTCCTCGCCACCGTCGTGCTGCTCGCGGGTGGCCGGTTGGTGGTCGAGCGCCGGAGGGCGGCGGCCGCTGCCGACCTCGCCGCGCTGGCCGGGGCGGTGGCGCTGCAGCACCTGCGTCCTGCCTGCCCCGAGGTGGCCCGGGCGGCCGGGGACAACGACGTGGAGCTGGTCTCCTGCCGCGTCGACGGGGAGGAGGTGCGGGTCACCACCGCGGTCACCCTGCGACTCCTCGGTCGCGACCTCACCGTGGAGTCCCGGGCGCGCGCCGGGCCGGTCGGTGGGGAGGGGTGGGGCTGAGCGGGCGGGGCCGAGCGGGCGGGCCTGTTCCCTACCCCAGACCGGCGAGCAGCACGTCGAGCAGCAGCCCGGCCTCGCGCTTGGCCAGGGGCTGGTTGCCGTTGCCGCACTTGGGCGACTGCACGCACGAGGGGCAGCCTGCCTCGCACTCGCAGGCCGCGATCGTCTCGCGCGTCGCCCGCAGCCAGGACCGGGCCGCGGTGAAGCCGCGCTCGGCGAACCCGGCCCCGCCGGGATGGCCGTCGTAGACGAAGACGGTCAGCCGTCCGGTGTCGGGGTGCAGCGCGGTCGAGACGCCACCGATGTCCCAGCGGTCACAGGTCGCGACCAAGGGAAGGATGCCGATCGAGGCGTGCTCGGCGGCGTGCGCTGCCCCGGGCAGGTCGGCCTCGGCCAGGCCGGAGGCCGCCAGCAGCCCCGCGGGCACGGTCCACCAGACCGCCTTGGTCTCCAGCACCCGCGGGGGCAGGTCCAGCGGCTCCTCACCCAGGACCTCCCCGGACGGCATCGCCTTCTTGAGGAACGCGACCACCTGCTGGGTGACCTGCACCGTGCCGAAGGAGAGCGTGCAGGCGTCCGGTCCCGCCGGCGCGTCCTCGTCCACCCGCTCCTCGGCCACGACGTGGATGTCGGTGACGTCACGGGCGTAGGTCGCGTAGCCGGGGTCGGCCGCCGACAGCACGGCCACGCCGTCCTCGAGGTCGAGGTCGTCGACGACGTACGACTCGCCCTGGTGCAGGTAGACGGCGCCGGTGTGGACGCTGGAGTGCGAGGAGCCGGCGTCCACGGTGCCGATGACGCGACCCGTGCGTTTCTCCACCAGCTCGACGGGACGCCCGCCGGTGCTGCGCAGGTCGGCCAGGTCGCTCGGCCGTCCGCTACGGGTCCAGTACCAGCCGGCGGCCCGGGACCGCAGCCAGCCGTGCTCCACCAGGACGTCGAGGGCCTCGCGGACCGAGTCCGCCCCGTCGGGACCGTCGCCGAAGAGGTCCAGGTCGTCCTCGCGCAGCGGCAGCTCGGCCGCCGCGGCGCACAGGTGGGGCCCGCGGACGTAGGGGTTGCCGGGGTCGAACACGGTGGCCTCGACGGGTGCCCCCACCAGCATCTCGGGGTGGCTGACGAGGAAGGTGTCGAGCGGGTCGTCGCGCGCCACCAGCACCGCCAGGGCGTCGGTGCCGCGCCGGCCGGCCCGGCCCACCTGCTGCCAGAGCGCGGCGCGGGTGCCGGGGAAGCCCGACATCAGCACGGCGTCGAGCCCGGAGATGTCGATGCCGAGCTCCAGCGCGTTGGTGGCCGCGACCCCGGTGAGCCGGCCCGAGCGCAGGTCCTGCTCGAGGGCGCGCCGGTCCTCGGGCAGGTAGCCGCCCCGGTACGCCGCCACGGTGGCGGGCAGCGAGGGGTCCACCTCGGCCAGCAGCCGCTGGCACGTCAGTGCCACCGACTCCGCTCCTCGGCGCGAGCGCACGAACGCCAACGTGCGGACCCCGCCGGAGACCAGGTCGGCGAGCAGGTCGGCGGTCTCGGCGGTGGCGGCACGGCGCACGGGCGCCCCCTGCTCGCCGACGAGGTCGGTGAGCGGGGGCTCCCACAGCGCCAACGACACCTCGCCGCGGCGCGAGTCGTCCACGTCGACCACCTCGACGGGCAGCCCGGTGAGCCGCTGCGCCGAGACGCCGGGGTCGGCCACGGTGGCGGAGGCCAGCACGAAGGTCGGGTAGGAGCCGTGGGCCGCGCAGAGGCGGCGCAGGCGTCGGAGCACCTGGGCCACGTGGGCCCCGAACACGCCGCGGTAGTGGTGGCACTCGTCGACCACGACGTAGCGCAGCTGCCCGAGGAACCGGGCCCAGCGGGCGTGCCCGGGCAGCAGAGAGTGGTGGAGCATGTCGGGGTTGGTCAGCACCCACTCGGCGTGGTCGCGGGCCCACTCGCGCTGCTCCGGCGGGCTGTCGCCGTCGTGGGTCAGCGCGGCCAGTCGCGGCAGACCCAGCGCGGCCAGTCCCTGCAGCTGGTCGTTGGCCAGCGCCTTGGTGGGGGAGAGGTAGAGCACGGTGGCACCGGGCCGGCCGTTGGGTCGTCGCGCCCCCAGCACCTCGGTGAGGGCCGGCAGCTGGAAGGCGAGCGTCTTGCCCGAGGCCGTGCCGGTCGACACCACGACGTGCCGCCCGGCGTACGCCGCCTCGGCCGCGCGCACCTGGTGCCGCCACGGACGCTCGACCCCGCGCGCCTCGAACGCCGCGACCACGCGGGGGTCGGCCCACTGCGGCCAGTCGGCGCTCACCCCCGGACGAGGCGGGAAGGTCTCGACGTGCCGCAGCTGCCCGTCGTCGCGCGGACGCACCAGCGCGAGCGGGTCGGAGGACAGGGAGAGAGGCACCGGCCCAGTGTCGCAACCGGGGGCGACACTCCACGACTCCCGGGTCCCGTCTGGGCCTGCGCGGCCCGACTGCGACCCGACCCACGCCCGGCCCCACCCCAACGGGTGAGCCGCGGGGACCTGGCGGGGCATTCGCGCGAAGCTTTGGGAGCGGCGTGGTTGAATGCGGTCTGGGCGGACCGGGACGTTCCTGGACCGCCGGATCAGACGCGAGGAGATGTTGTGGACCTGTCTCTGGAGACACGCCAGGAGAACGACCGGACGGTCGTGGAGGTCGGCGGCGAGATCGACGTGTACACGGCGCCGAAGCTGCGGGAGTGCATCTCCGGGCTCGTCGACGACGGTCAGCGTCAGATCATCGTCGACCTGGAGCAGGTCGAGTTCATGGACTCCACCGGTCTCGGCGTGCTCGTCGGGGCCCTCAAGCGCGTGCGCACCGTCGAGGGCAACCTCGACCTGGTCTGCACCCAGGAGCGCCTGCTCAAGATCTTCCGCATCACGGGGCTGAGCAAGGTCTTCCCGATCCACGACTCGCAGTCCGCCGCGCTCTCCGCGCCGTGACCGCGAGCCTCTGACGCGATCGGCATGTCGGTGGTGACACAGACGGACAACGAGGTGGTCATCGCCATCGCCCGCGACGCGGCGCTGGTGAGGACCGCACGGCTGGTGGCGGCCGCGGTCGCGCGTCGCGCCGAGCTCTCCGGCGCCCTCATCGAAGAGGTCCGGCTCGGCGTCGGCGAGGCCTGCGCGATCCTCATCGGCTCGGTCGAGCCCGGCACCCCCCACACCGAGGACATGGTCCACGTCGCCCTGCGCGGCGCCGTGCGCGGCGGCGGCACCTTCGTCGTCGAGATCCGCGGGACCTACCGGCGTCCGGACGGGGACCTCGACGAGCTCGGGATCGACCCGTGGGCCCTGCTGCGCGGGGTCACCGACGACGTCGTCGTCGACCTCGAGGGCGACCGGGCCACCGTCACGATGACGTGGCCGGCCTGACGCCTGCCGGTCCGCGCGCGAAACCCGGTGTGAGACACACCACCCCCCTGTCCTGCGCAGGAGCGGCCCGGAAGTAGAGTCCCGAGCGTTCGTCGGGGGCAGGCGCGTGCCTGCCCGCACTGAGCACCCTCTCAGGCGTGCCCGGTGTCCCATCGAAGGGCGTGCAAGCGCCCGAAATCGGAGGAAACGCATGTCGCGGGTCTCGCTCGGCGTCCTGAACGCCGAGACAGCCGTGGAGCTCTCCGGTGGCAACTTCGTGCTGGTCCTGATTGTCGCTGCCATCGCGGTCGTCGCGCTGGTCATGGCATTCGTGTTCCGGTCCGAGGTGCTGTCCGCCGGTGAGGGCACGGACAACATGAAGCGGATCGCCCAGGCGGTCCAGGAGGGCGCCTCGGCGTACCTGACCAGGCAGTTCCGCACGCTGGCGGTGTTCGCCGCGGTGGCGTTCTTCGTGCTGCTGGCGCTGCCCGCCCCCGACATGGGGGTGCGGATCGGTCGCTCGATCTTCTTCCTCGTCGGCGCGGGCTTCTCCGGGGCAGTCGGCTACCTGGGCATGTCGCTGGCGGTCAAGGCCAACCTCCGGGTCGCGGCCGCGGCGAACACCGAGGGACGCGAGCCGGCCATGACGATCGGTCTCCGCACCGGTGCCATGGTGGGCATGCTGACCGTCGGGCTGGGCCTGCTCGGTGCCGCCGTCGTGGTGCTGCTGTTCAAGAACGAGGCCCCCGACGTGCTGGAGGGCTTCGGCTTCGGTGCCGCGCTCCTGGCGATGTTCATGCGGGTCGGCGGCGGCATCTTCACCAAGGCTGCCGACGTCGGCGCCGACCTGGTCGGCAAGGTGGAGCAGAACATCCCCGAGGACGACCCGCGCAACGCGGCCACCATCGCCGACAACGTGGGCGACAACGTGGGCGACTGCGCCGGCATGGCCGCCGACCTCTTCGAGTCGTACGCCGTCACCCTGGTCGCCGCGCTGATCCTCGGCTCGCAGGCCTTCGGCGACAAGGGCCTGGTCTACCCGCTGCTCATCCCCGCCATCGGTGCGCTGACCGCCGTCGCCGGTGTCTACCTCACCAAGCCGAAGCCGGGCGAGAACGGTCTGACGACCATCAACCGCTCCTTCTACCTCAGCGCCGGCGTCGCCGCGCTCGGGTCGGTCGTGCTGAGCTTCCTCTACCTGCCGACCAGCTTCAGCGACTTCGAGGGCCTCGGGTCCAACTCGCTCGAGCTCATCTCGGGCGCCCCCGAGGGCAACCCCGCGCTGATCGCCAGCGTCGCCGTGGTCATCGGCATCGTGATGGCGGCCGGCATCCTGGCGCTGACCGGCTACTACACCGGCACCGAGTACCGCCCCGTCAAGGACGTCGGCAAGACCTCGCTCACCGGCGCGGCCACCGTGATCCTGGCCGGTCTCTCGGTCGGCTTCGAGTCCGCGGTCTACACGACCCTGGTCATCGGCGCCGCGGTGTTCGGCTCCTTCCTCCTCGGTGGCGCCTCGCTGACCGTCTCGCTGTTCGCGGTGGCGCTCGCCGGCTGCGGCCTGCTCACCACCGTGGGCGTCATCGTCGCGATGGACACCTTCGGTCCCGTCTCCGACAACGCCCAGGGCGTCGCGGAGATGTCCGGGGACGTCAGCCCCGAGGGTGCGCAGATCCTCACCGAGCTCGACGCGGTCGGCAACACCACGAAGGCCATCACCAAGGGCATCGCGATCGCCACGGCGGTGCTCGCCGCGACCGCGCTGTTCGGCTCCTACGCCACCTCGGTGCTCGAGGCGCTCGCGGAGTCCGGCGCCGACTCCGACGAGACCAGCCAGGAGCTGCTCAGCTTCTTCGTGTTCAACCCCTCCGTGCTGGTCGGCGTGCTGCTCGGCTCGGCGGTGGTGTTCCTCTTCTCCGGCCTGGCCATCAACGCGGTCGCCCGCGCCGCGGGTGCGGTCGTCTACGAGGTGCGTCGCCAGTTCCGGGAGATCCCCGGGATCATGGAGGGCACCGGTCGTCCGGAGTACGGCAAGGTCGTGGACATCGTGACCCGCGACTCGCTGCGCGAGCTCGTCACGCCGGGCGTGCTCGCGGTGATGGCACCCGTCGCGGTCGGCTTCGGCCTCGGCGCCACCGCCCTGGCCGGGTTCCTGGCCGGAGCGATCGGCACCGGCACCCTGATGGCGGTCTTCCTGGCCAACGCCGGCGGTGCCTGGGACAACGCCAAGAAGCTGGTGGAGGACGGTCACCACGGGGGCAAGGGCTCACCGGCCCACGAGGCCACCGTCATCGGTGACACCGTCGGTGACCCCTTCAAGGACACCGCCGGGCCGGCCATCAACCCGCTCATCAAGGTGATGAACCTGGTCTCGCTGCTCATCGCCAGCGCGGTGGTCTCGCTCAGCGTCGGCGACGACTCGAACGACGCCGTCCGGATCCTCATCGCCCTCGTGGCGGTGGCGATCATCGCCGGCGTGGTCATCATGTCCTCGCGACGCGGGGTGACCATCGGCGGCGACGCCGAGGAGCCGCGCACGACGCAGGTCTGACGCGGTCCGACCGACGAGCCGCTCTCCCCGTCGGGGAGGGCGGCTCGTCCGCGTCCGGCCCTAGGCTGCGCGGGTGACTCCCCTCGAGACCGACGTCGTCCGACGTCTGCGTGACGCGCTGACCGCCGCCGACTACACCGTCGACGCCGTCGCCGGGACGCTCGGGCCGGTCGCGCACGCCGCGCTCGGCCGCAACGAGACGACCGCGGCCCGGCGCGCCACCACGGGGGGCACGCCGTCCGAGACGCTCACGCGGCTCTGGCTGCTGCAGTCCTCCGTGGCGCGCTCCGCCGTCGACGCGGCGCTGCCCGGCCTGGTCCCCGACCTGATCGCCGCCGGGGTGCTCACCGGCGGGGACGACGGGCAGGTCCGGGCCGCCGTCGACGTGAGCCCCTACTCCACCGACGCCGGCGCGTGGTGGGTCGTCAGCGACCTCACCCCCGGTCTGGACGGCGCCCCGAACGCGGTGGCCCCCGACCACGTGCTCGGGATCAGCTCGGCCTCCGGGTCGCTGGCCCAGCTCGCCGTACGCCGCCCGGTGGGGCGCGCGCTCGACCTGGGCACCGGCTGCGGGGTCCAGGCGCTGCACCTGGCCGAGCACGCCGGCGAGGTGGTCGCGACCGACGTCAACGAACGGGCGCTGCTGATGGCACGCACCACGGCCGCGCTCAACGACGTCGAGGTGGACGTCCGCGGCGGCAGCCTCTACGAGCCCGTCGCGGGGGAGCGCTTCGACCTGGTCGTGACCAACCCGCCCTTCGTGGTCTCGCCGCCCGGCGGGGAGCTGCTCGTCTACCGCGACTCCGGGCTGCCCGGTGACGAGGTGGTGCGGCGCGTGGTCACCGAGGCGCCGGGGCACCTGAACCCCGGCGGTGTGGCGCAGGTGCTGGCGAACTGGGTGCACGTCGAGGGTCGTCCCTGGCAGGAGCGGCTCGAGGAGTGGTTGTCGGAGTCGGGCTGCGACGCCTGGGTGGTGCAGCGCGAGGTCGCCGACCCCGCGGAGTACGTCGAGCTGTGGTTGCGCGACGCGGGCGTCCACGGCCGTCCCGAGTACGTCGCCCGCTACGACGCCTGGCTGCAGTGGTTCGCCGAGCAGGGCGTCAGCGGGATCGGGTTCGGGTGGCTGACGCTGCGGCGCACCGACCGGGCGCAGCCCGTGACCCGCCTCGAGGACTGGCCCCACGCGGTGGAGCAGCCCCTGGGGCCGACCGTCGACGACTGGTTGGAGCGGGTGGACCGGCTGGCCGGCCTCGACGACCGCGACGTGCTCGCCGCCCGCTGGCGGCGTCGTACCGACGTGGTCGAGGAGTCGACGGGTGAGCCCGGGGCGGCCGACCCGGAGACGATCGTGGTGCGCCAGCAGCGAGGGCTGCGGCGGGCGCGGCAGGTCGACACCGTGACCGCCGCGGTGCTGGGCGCCAGCGACGGGGAGCTCAGCCTGCACCAGATCCTGGCGGCCCTGGCCCAGCTCCTCGAGCGTCCCGTGGAGGAGCTGGTCGCCTCCGCGCTGCCGGAGGTGCGCTCGCTCGTCGACGACGGCTACCTGCTGTTCTGAGCCTCATCCGCAGCGGACCGTTCCCCGGCCTGTTGACGCGGGAGGCTACCGTCGTGTGCTCCACTGTCCCTGGACCGACCCCACGGACGCCGTGATGTCAAGGGCGGGACGGCGACCGTCACCCGTACGCAACGAACCACCGATGAGGGAGTGCCCGCGTGGCAAGCAAGGGATCCAAGGCAGGCTCCGGCGGCTCAGGGGCTCACAAGCTCGTGATCGTCGAGTCACCGGCCAAGGCGAAGACCATCGCCGGCTACCTGGGGTCGGGCTACGTCGTGGAGTCGTCCATCGGTCACATCCGCGACCTGCCGCGCGACGCCGCGGACGTCCCCGCCTCCATCAAGGGCGAGAAGTGGGCGCGGCTCGGCGTCGACGTGGACAACGAGTTCACGCCCTACTACGTGGTCAGCCGGGACAAGAAGCCCCACATGACCAAGCTCAAGGGTCTGCTGAAGGACGCCTCCGAGCTCTACCTCGCCACGGACGAGGACCGTGAGGGCGAGGCCATCGCGTGGCACCTGGAGCAGGAGCTCAAGCCCAAGGTCCCGGTGCACCGGATGGTGTTCCACGAGATCACCCGCCAGGCGATCCAGGAGGCCGTGGACAACCCGCGCACCCTCGACCTCGACCTCGTCGAGGCCCAGGAGGCACGGCGGATCCTCGACCGCCTCTACGGCTACGAGGTCTCGCCGGTTCTCTGGAAGAAGGTCATGCCGCGCCTGTCGGCCGGCCGTGTCCAGTCGGTCGCGACCCGCCTGGTGGTCGACCGGGAGCGCGAGCGGATCGCGTTCCGCGTCGCGTCGTACTGGGACCTCGAGGGCACCTTCGACGCCGGCAGCGACCACGCCGAGCGGATGTTCCCGGCGAAGCTCTCCTCGGTCGACGGTGCCCGAGTGGCTCGCGGCTCCGACTTCGACCCGCAGGCGAACCTGGTCTCGAAAGGCTCGACCGGCCAGAACGTCGTCCACCTCGACCGCTCACGGGCCGAGACCCTCTCGGCCGCCGTCAGCGACACCGCCTTCACGGTGCGCTCGGTCGAGTCCAAGCCCTACACCCGCAAGCCCTACGCCCCGTTCCGCACCACCACGCTGCAGCAGGAGGCCAGCCGCAAGCTCGGCTACGGCGCGTCGCGCACCATGCAGATCGCGCAGCGGCTGTACGAGAACGGCTTCATCACCTACATGCGCACCGACTCGATCACGCTGTCGACCTCGGCCGTGAACGCGGCCCGGGGCCAGGTGCGTGAGCTGTACGGCGCCGAGTACCTCCCCGACTCCCCGCGGACCTACCAGTCCAAGGTCAAGAACGCCCAGGAGGCGCACGAGGCGATCCGCCCGGCCGGGGAGTCCTTCCGCACCCCGGCGCAGACCGGCCTGTCCGGTGACGAGTTCCGGCTCTACGAGCTGATCTGGATGCGCACCGTCGCCTCGCAGATGAAGGACGCCCAGGGCCGCTCGGTGGCGATCCGGCTGGGCGGCACCGCTGCCACCGGCGAGGACGTGGTCTTCAGCGCGACCGGCCGCGTTCTCACCTTCTACGGCTTCCTCAAGGCGTACGTCGAGGGCTCCGACGACCCGGAGAAGGAGTCCGACGACTCCCAGACCCGCCTGCCCGACGTCCGCGAGGGCGACGTCGTGACGGCGGCCCGGATCGCCGCTGCCGGCCACGAGACCAAGCCGCCGGCCCGCTACACCGAGGCCAGCCTGGTCAAGGAGCTCGAGGAGCGCGAGATCGGCCGCCCGTCGACGTACGCCTCGATCATCGGCACCATCCTCAACCGCGGCTACGTCTACAAGAAGGGCACCGCGCTGGTGCCCGCGTGGCTGGCGTTCTCGGTCACGCGGCTGCTGGAGGACCACTTCCCGCGGCTCGTGTCCTACGAGTTCACGGCCTCGATGGAGGACAACCTCGACGAGATCGCGTCCGGTCGTCGTGACCGGGTCAACGAGCTGGGCGAGTTCTACTTCGGCTCCGCCGACGTCGAGGGGCTGCAGAAGCTGGTCACCGAGCTCGGTGACATCGACGCCCGCGAGCTGGCGACGTTCCCGATCGGGGACGGCATCAACCTGCGGGTGGGCCGCTACGGGCCCTACGTCGAGGACGAGGAGCAGAACCGCGGCAACGTGCCTGAGGACCTGCCGCCCGACGAGCTCACGGTCGAGAAGGCCAAGGAGCTGCTGGCGAACCCGGCCGGGCAGGAGCAGGTGCTCGGCGAGGACCCCGAGACCGGCCTGACGATCGTGGCGAAGAACGGCCGCTACGGTCCCTACGTCACCGAGCAGCTGCCCGAGGACGCCCCGAAGTCGGCGCGTCCGCGCACGTCCTCGCTGTTCAAGTCGATGTCGCTGGACGCGATCACGCTCGAGGACGCGCTGCGGCTGCTGACGCTGCCCCGCGTCGTGGGCGTCGACCCCGAGTCCGGCGAGGAGATCACGGCTCAGAACGGTCGCTACGGCCCCTACCTGAAGAAGGGCACGGACTCGCGCACGATCGGCTCCGAGGAGCAGCTGCTCACCATCTCGCTCGACGAGGCGCTGAAGATCTACGCCCAGCCGAAGGCGCGCGGACGGGCAGCGGCCGACCCGGGCCGTGAGATCGGCGAGGACCCGGTCAGCAAGCAGATGATCACGGTGAAGTCGGGTCGCTTCGGCCCCTACGTCACCGACGGCGAGTACAACGCCACGCTGCGCCAGGGCGACGACCAGGCCACGGTGACCCTCGAGCGGGCGGCGGAGCTGCTCGCCGAGCGCCGTGCCAAGGGTCCGGCCAAGAAGGCCGCCAAGCGGGGCGCCAAGAAGGCGCCGGCCAAGAAGGCCACCGCGAAGAAGTCGACCGCCAAGAAGTCGACGGCCAAGAAGTCCACGGCGAAGAAGACGACCACCAAGAAGACGACCACCAAGAAGTCCTGAGCCCCAGGACGAGACGGCGCGTAGGTCGCGCCGAGACGGCGCGCAGGTCGCGCCGAGACGGCGCGCAGGTCGCGCCGAGACGTCGCAGACGACTCGTGCCGTGACCCACGGCCGCGTGGACGACCGAGCAGACGTGTCGCCGTGACACGGGCGCCGCTTCGTCGTGACGTACGCGCCGCTTCGTCGCGACGGAAGCGCCGCTTCGGTACGACGGAAGCGCCGCTTCGGTACGACGTACGCGCCGCTTCGTCGCGACGGGAGCGCCGCTTCGTCGAGGGGGACAGCCGCGGGCGGTCGGTAGGGTGGGGCGGTGAACGCACTGCGTATCCCGGCGTTCCGGCGACTGTGGGTGGGGCTCGGGCTCTCGAGCCTGGGGGACTGGCTGGGGCTGCTCGCACTGACGGCGATGGCCAACCAGCTCGCCGACGGCTACGCGGAGAAGAACTACGCCATCGCGGGCGTGCTGTTCCTGCGGGTGCTGCCGGCGATCGTCTTCGGCCCGCTCGCCGGGTACGTCGCCGACCGCATCGACCGTCGCACCGTGCTGGTGTGGGGCGACTACGCCCGGGGCGCGCTCTTCCTCACGATCCCGCTCGTCGGCACCCTGTGGTGGGTCTTCGTCGTCACGGTCCTGGTCGAGATCGTCAGCCTGCTGTGGCTGCCGGCCAAGGACGCCACCGTCCCCAACCTCGTGCCCCGCCACCTGCTCGAGCAGGCCAACCAGATCAGCATCGCCACGACCTACGGCTCGGCCGTGCCCGCGGCCGTGCTCTTCGCCCTGCTCACGGCCCTGGACCGCGTCGTGCCCGGCCTCATGGGGTGGCTCGACCGGGGCGCGGTCGACGTCTCGCTCTACGTCAACGGGCTCTCCTTCATCGTCTCCGGCATCGTCATCGCCCGGCTGCGCGGCATCCCGTCCGGCCCGGCGGCCCACGCGGAGGAGGGCAGCGTCTGGCGGGTCATCGGCAACGGCTGGTCCTACGTCCTCGGCACCCCGGTGGTGCGGGCGCTGGTGCTCGGCATGGCCGGGGCGTTCGCCGCCGGCGGCGTCGTGGTCGGCCTGGCGCGCACCCACGTCTCCGACCTCGGCGCCGGCGACTCCGGGTACGGCGTCCTCTTCGGTGCGGTGTTCGTGGGCATGGGCACGGGTCTGTGGCGTGGCCCGCGCCTGCTCTCGCGGCTCAGTCGTCGACGGGTGTTCGGGGTGGCCCTCACCGGCGCCGGCGTGCTGCTGGTCCCGCTCGCCCTGGTGCCCCACCTCGAGGTGGTGGCCGCACTGGCGGTCGGTGTCGGCTTCCTCGCCGGTGCCGCCTGGGTCACGGGCATGACGCTGCTGGGTCTCGAGGTGCCCGACGAGCTGCGCGGGCGGACCTTCGCCTTCGTGGCCACCCTGGTCCGTCTCGTGCTGGCGCTGGTCCTGGCCGTCGCCCCGCTCGTCGCCG
Source organism: uncultured Actinomycetota bacterium (assembly GCA_963721555.1). Taxonomy (GTDB): domain Bacteria; phylum Actinomycetota; class Actinomycetes; order Propionibacteriales; family Nocardioidaceae; genus Marmoricola_A. Next base: position 155,622 of record CAVRJU010000014.1, read on the forward strand.
GCCTCATCGGCGTGGTGCGCTTCGGCCCGGTCGACGCCTCGGGCCAGTCGTTGTTCGAGTACCGCGGCGCCGCCCTCACCATGCTCGTGGCCGCCGTCGGCATGACCGTTGTCGGTGTGCTTGCCTATCGTCGGATGAACGACGACGAAGGGCGGTCGCTGGTGAGCGATCTGGGACAGGCGCTGCCGCAGGGCCTGCTGGACCGGGCCGCGGGCCGCTACGCCCCGCTGGGGGTCTTCATCGCCCTCGAGGGCGGCGAGGGTGCCGGCAAGTCCACGCAGGCCCGGCACCTGCGGGAGTGGCTCCAGGCCGAGGGGTACGACGTGGTGCTGACCCGCGAGCCCGGCGACACCGCCATCGGTCAGCAGCTGCGCCGCATCGTCCTCGACCCGGCGACCGGCGCGATGTCCGACCGCACCGAGGCGCTGCTCTACGCCGCCGACAAGGCCGAGCACGTCGACCGCGTCGTGGTCCCGGCCCTGGAGCGGGGAGCCGTGGTCGTCACCGACCGCTACGTCGACTCCACGCTGGCCTACCAGGGAGCGGGGCGCGACCTCGCCGACGCCGAGGTGGAGCGCATCGCGCGGTGGGCCACCGACGACCTGCGCCCCCACCTGACCGTGCTGCTCGACCTCGAGCCGGCGACCGGCATGGGCCGCTTCGCGGAGCGCGACCGCATCGAGGCCGAGTCGCTGGAGTTCCACCAGCGCGTGCGCGCGATGTTCCTCCGGCTCGCCGCGGCGCAGCCCGACCACTACCTCGTCGTCGACGCGCGCGCCTCGGTGACGCAGATCGCCGACGAGGTCCGCGAGCGCGTGACCCCGCTGCTGGAGCAGGCCGTCCGGTCCGGCGGCACCCGCACGTTGCGCCCGACCGGGCCGGAGGAGCCGCGATGAGCGTCTGGGACGGCCTGGTGGGTCAGCGCCACGTCATCGCCACCCTGTCGTCGGCCGCTCGGGGCGAGGGCATGACCCACGCCTGGCTCTTCACCGGCCCGCCCGGGTCGGGCCGCTCCAACGCCGCGGTCGCCTTCGCCGCCGCCCTGCAGTGCCCGGACGCCGGCTGCGGGCACTGCGACGAGTGCCTCAGCGTGCTGGCCGGGTCGCACCCCGACGTCACGGTGAAGCGCACCGAGAAGGTCATCATCTCCGTCGACGACGCCCGGCGCTGGGTGCGCGACGCCTCGCTGCTGCCGGTGCGCAACCGCTGGCAGGTGATCGTCGTCGAGGACGCCGACCGCCTGCACGAGCGCGCCAACAACGCGCTGCTCAAGGCCATCGAGGAGCCCGGCCTCAAGACCGTGTGGATCCTCTGCGCTCCCCAGCCCGACGACGTGCTGCCGACCATCCGGTCGCGCTCGCGCCGGGTCACGCTGGCCACGCCCTCGCCGGAGCAGGTGACCGGGTTCCTGCGTGAGCGGGTCGGGGTCGAGCCGGGGCTCGCCGCGCACGCGGCGCGGGCCAGCCAGGGCCACATCGGGCTGGCGCGGGCGCTGGCCACCCAGGAGGACACCCGCAACCGTCGCCGCGAGACGGTCACGCTGCCGACCCGGCTGACCTCGCTGGGGGCCTGCATGACGGCGGCGGCCAACCTGGTCGACATCGCCAACCAGGAGGCGGCGTCGCGGACCAGGGCGGCGGTCGAGCGCGAGACCGCCGACCTCGAGACGCTCTACGGCGAGGACCGCCGGTCGAAGGCCTCGCGGTCCTACCGTGCGGCCGAGGCCGACCTGAAGCGCAACCAGAAGGCGCGTGAGAAGCGGGTCGTCCTCGACGTCGTCGACCGGTCGCTGATGGACGTGCTCTCGGTGCTCCGCGACGTCCTCATGCTGCAGACCGACGCCGGGCAGCCGTTGGTCAACGACGAGCAGCGCGTGGCGCTGGCCGAGCTCGCTCGGGCGACGACGCCGGAGGAGACGCTGCGCAAGGTCGACGCCGTCTACGCCGCGCGCGAGCAGATGCTGGAGTTCAACGTGCCCCCGCTGCTGGCGATGGAGTCGATGATGGTCGCGCTGCGCGTCCCGCGCCGAGCCGCCCGATGAGGCCACGGCGTACGTCGCGGTCGGTCGCCTCCGCGCTGCTGACGGTCCTCGTGCTGCTCGGCGTGAGCGCCCTGGCGGGCTGCTCGTTCCTCGGCGACGAGGACCTGCCGGGCGAGCCGCTGCCCGAGGTGGAGGCCACCGAGGGCGTCCCGGCCCCGCTGCGCGAGGTCTACGACCAGCAGATCAGCTGGCGCGAGTGCCGCGCCGACCGGGAGTGCGCCGAGCTGCAGGTGCCCCTGGACTACGCCGACCCGGGCGGCGAGCAGATCACGCTCGCGCTGCTGCGGGTGCCGGCCGAGGACGCCGATCGCCGCATCGGGTCGCTGGTCGTCAACCCGGGCGGTCCCGGGGTCTCGGGGGTGACCTACGCCGCCGACGCCGACACCTACTTCGGCGAGGAGCTGCGCGAGGTCTTCGACATCGTCGGCTTCGACCCGCGGGGTGTCGCCGAGAGCACCCCGGTCGACTGCCGCACCGACGCGGAGCTGGACGCCTACATCGGCGCCGACCCGGACCCGGACACCGCCGCGGAGCTCCGCGAGGCCCGCGCGCTCTTCGCCGCCTTCGGTGACGGGTGTCTCGAGCGCAGCGGCGAGCTGACCCGCCACGTCTCCACCGAGGAGGTGGCCCGCGACCTCGACGTGCTCCGGGCCGTGCTGGGCCAGGAGAAGCTGACCTACTTCGGAGCGTCCTACGGCACCTTCATCGGCGCGACCTACGCCGACCTCTTCCCCGACCGCGTGGGACGCCTGGTGCTCGACGGGGCGATCGACCCCACGGTGGGGCCCGTGGAGCAGGCGACGGTCCAGGCCCGCGGGTTCGAGACGGCGCTCACGGCGTACGTCGAGGACTGCGTGGCCGACGACTGCTACCTCGGCAGCGACGTCGACGGGGCACTGGCCCGGATCCGCGGGCTGCTCGACGACCTCGACGAGCGTCCCCTGCCCGCCGGCGACGGGGACCGGCTCCTCACCGAGGGCCGCGCGATCTACGGGATCTGGGCGCCGCTCTACGACGAGTCCTACTGGGGCCTGCTCGACAGCGCCGTCTCCGCGGCGCTCGACGGCGACGGCACCGACCTGCTGCGCCTGAGCGACGCCTACACCTCGCGCGGTCCCTCGGGCTACGTCAACAACTCCCTCGAGGCCCTGGTGGCGGTCAACTGCCTCGACCGTCCCCAAGGGCTCTCGCCCCGGGAGGCGCGCGCCGCGGCGCCGCAGGTGGAGAAGGCCTCGCCGACGTTCGGCCGGGTCTTCGCCGTCGGCCTGACCGGCTGCCGCGACTGGCCGGTGCAGAGCGGCAACGAGCCGGGTCCGCTGACCGCACGTGGGGCCGACCCGATCCTGGTCGTGGGCACCACCCGCGACCCGGCCACGCCGCTGGTGTGGGCCGAGGCCCTGGCCGAGCAGCTCGCGAGCGGCGTGCTGGTCCGGCGCGACGGGGACGGTCACACCGGCTACCGGGCCGGCAACGAGTGCGTGGACTCCACCGTCGAGCGCTACCTGGTGTCCGGTGACGTCCCTGACGGCACCGTCGACTGCTGACGAGCAGAGGCCGCAGGGTCGGTCCGGCGCGGGGCGCGTCGCGCGTCGCGGGGTGGGTACATCCCAGGCATGAGCACTCCAGGACACAACACCGAGAACGACGAGCCGGTGCGCGACAACCCCGGCCAGGACAACGAGCAGACCGCCGACCCCGCGGAGGGTGACACCGCTCCGACCGTGCGCCCGCCCGAGGGCGGCTCGCCCGCCACCGGCGAGGCCGAGTAGCCCACCACGACGCCGGGGGCTCTCGCCCGATCCGATTGGGAAGCGGCCGACGCCTCCCCCTATACTCGTCCGGCGTGGCCAGGCCCGGGTCGACCCGGGAGCCTGGCCACGAGGCCGCCTTAGCTCAGTCGGTAGAGCGATTCACTCGTAATGAATAGGTCGTCGGTTCGATTCCGACAGGCGGCTCCACCCGTGTCCCCGGTCAGGCGGTGAGAGCCGCCGCGACCTGCTGCACCGCGGCGGGGTCGAACAGGATCGTGTAGTGGTTGGCGTCCGCGACGGTGCGCGCCTGCAGGCTCGGCAGCATCTCGGCGTACGACGCGACGGCGTCGGCCGGCAGGAGGCCGGGCGCCTCGCCGAACATGCCGAGCGGGGCGGCCAGGAGCACCGTCGGGAGGGTGAGCCCTCGCAGCGCCTCGTCGACGCGACGTCCGAGCCCGAGCAGGTCGCGACCGTCGGCACGCACGGCCTCCTCGACGGCGCGGGAGCGGACGCCGTCGCTGGTCTCGAGGGCGTCGTAGCGCACGTAGGTCTCCACGTCGGGGTTCCAGTGCGGTCCCAGCGCCGGGTGGGCCCGGAAGAGCTCGACGTACGCCTCGGCGTCGGGGAACGTCTGGCTCAGGCGGGTCAGCGCCGGGCCCAGCGTCGCCTGCAGCAGGTCGTCGAGGTCGACGCCCTCGGGAACGGGCAGCGGGACCCCGCCGTCGACGAGCACGAGGCGCTGGAAGCGCTGCGGCGACTGGGCTGCGAGGAGCAGCGCGACGTAGGCGCCGAGGGAGTGCCCGGTGAGCACCAGGTCGCCGCTGCCGGTCGGGTCGAGGTGGGCCACCACCCGCTCGAGGTCGTCGACGTGGCGGTCGAGCCCGGCGGGCGCCGGCAGCTCGCGGGAGCCGCCCCGGCCGCGCAGGTCGACCGCGACCAGGCACCAGCCCTCGGGCAGTGCCCGGGCGACGGCGGGCCAGGCCCGCGACGAGGCGGTGATGCCGTGCACCGCCAGCACGGTGCGGCCCGGCCCGGCGTCGGGGGAGCCGTAGCGGAAGGCGGCCAGGGTGCCGCCGTCGACGAGCACGTCGAGCCGTGCGGGGGCGGTCGGGGCGGTCGGGGCGGCCGCTGCGGACTGCCCGGAGGACACGTCGGAGCCGGGATCGGAGGACATGGCCGTCCATCATGCCGCATCGCCACGTCGCCCCTCCGGGGCTACCGCTGGACGACTCATCCGCATAAGGTCCACAAAACCCACGGAAGAGGTCACCTTCATGCGCAGGTTCCCCGCAGGTCGTCGCACCGCGGCCGTCGCCGCCGCCCTGGTCATGCTCGGCACCTTCGGAGGCTCCGGTCTGACGGCTCCCGCCGGCGCCGCCCCGAAGACCGACTGCACCGACTACGGCTCGCTCCCCCAGGCCCCGAAGGGCTCGATCCCGCGCGACGACCGCATCGTCGTGAAGAAGGACCCGCTGGCCTCCTGGCGCGCGGACAACCGCACCGCTGCACGCGAGGCCCGGGCGGCCGCGGCGACGACGACCATCCCGGTCGTCTTCCACGTCATCCGCAAGGGCACGACCCTGGCGAAGGGCAACCTGACCGCCGCTCACATCGACGCCCAGATCGACGTCCTCAACGACGCCTTCGCCTCGTCCGGGTTCTCGTTCGACCTCCAGAAGGTCACCCGCACCACGCAGCAGTCGTGGTTCAACCTGGTGTCGGCCAACGGCGCCGAACCGCGCTTCTACCGCGGCTCCGGCAAGGAGATCAAGATGAAGAAGACGCTGCACGAGGGCACCTCGCGCACGCTGAACATCTACTCCGCCTCGCTGGCCCAGAGCCTGCTCGGATGGGCCTACCTGCCGTGGGACTTCACCGGCGAGAGCGGCGACCCGCTGCCGCGCTTCTACGACGGGGTGGTGGTCGACTACCGCAGCCTTCCGATCGGCGACCTCGCCTACGACGTGTACGGCGAGGGCGACACCGGCACCCACGAGGTCGGCCACTGGCTCGGGCTCTTCCACACGTTCGACGGCGGCTGCGAGGGCGGCGACTTCGTCGCCGACACCGCCGCCGAGGCCTCCCCGGCCTTCCGGTGCCCGGAGGGACGCGACACGTGCACGGCGCCGGGCCTCGACCCGATCACGAACTTCATGGACTACACGTGGGACTCGTGCATGAACAACTTCACGCCGGGTCAGGGCACGCGGATGAGCGAGTCGTGGGAGGCCTACCGCGCCTGACCCGGGCTGCGGAGCCTCCCACCCGGACCAGCCGGCGGCGCACCACGATCGGCGGCGTGAGCGGAGCCCGGACGGGTAAGAAGGACCCATGACCGACGACGAGAAGAACCAGTCCTCCGACCAGTCCTCCCAGCCGTCCGGTGCCTCCGGGGAGGGTGAGGACGTCGGCATCTCCGACGACCAGCTGCCGGACGACCTCCAGCCGACCGACGACAACCCCCTCGCCAAGCCACCCTCGGACGACGACGAGGACTCGGGCATGAGCCTGAACCCAAACGGCCCCGACGGTGCCGGCGGCGACGGCATGGGCGCGTGAGCTCCGCCCGCACGCTCGTCGCACTCGCCGCACCTCTGCTGCTGGCGCTCGGCGCCTGCTCCGAGGAGGCGCGGGACCGCGCCGTCGACGGTGCCGTCGGCGAGGCGAAGGACCGTGCCAGCGCCGAGATCGAGAAGCAGCTGCCCTCCGTGGACTGGCAGAAGTACCGCGACGGTGCCCAGGAGGAGATCGACCGGGCCGCCGCGGCCGCCGACTGCGACGCGCTGGCGGACGAGCTGGCGAGGGTCGACGCACGGAACAGCCCGCTGCGCGACTACATCGAGGTGAAGCTGCAGGACGCCGGCTGCTGACCCGGGGATCCCACGTGAGGCCGCGGCGGCGTACCGTGGCCGGACGGGTAGCGGCGCGACGGCGGCACCCGCCGCGTCCCGTCCGCAGGCACGAAGCACCAGCAGGAGCAGCAGTGGCACGCATGTCGGCCGACGAGCGACGCGAGCTCCTCGTGCACGCGGCCATCCGGGTGATGACGCGCGAGGGTGTCGCGAAGGCCACGACCCGCGCCATCGCCACCGAGGCGGACATGCCGCTCGGTGTCTTCCACTACGCCTTCCGCTCCAAGCAGGAGCTCATGGTGATGGTGACCGAGGCCATCGCCCGTCGGTCCAAGACCGAGATCGACGCGGCCGTGCTGACCGGCCACGAGAGGGACCTGGCCGACGTCGTGCGTGCCGGGCTCCGCGCCTACTTCGACCACGTCGTCTCGCACCCCGAGGAGCACCTGGTCACCTACGAGCTGACCACGGCGGCGCTGAGGGACGGCGAGATGGGTGACGTGGCGTCGCGCATGTACGCCTACTACCTCGGTGAGAACCGGAAGCTGCTCGAGGCGGCGGCCTCCGCGCTCGGGGTCGCGTTCCTGGAGCCGGTGGAGGTGGTCTCGCGCTACGTGTTCTCCACGATGGACGGGCTGGCGCTGAACTACCTCGCCCACGGCGACGAGGACGAGGCGCGCGCCGTGCTCGAGCTGGTCGCGCGCACCCTGCTGGCCTCGGTCCGGGTCGAGGACGCGCGGTGACCCCCGGGGCTCCGGTGACCTGGGTCCCCGACGCGGCGGGCTCCGGCTTCGACGTCGACCACCTCCCCTACGGCGTCGTGACCGCCGGGGGACCACCGTGGTGCGGGGTCCGGATCGGGGCGTGGGTGCTCGACGTCGCCTCCGCCGCGACCGCCGCCCCCCGGTCGTACGACGAGCCCGCGCGGCTCCTCGGTGGTGGCGCCCTCGACCCGTTCCTCGCCGCCGGCCCGTCGGCCTGGGACCGGGTGCGCAACTGGTTGCGCGACGTGCTCTGCCAGCCGACCGCGCGGGCGTGGGTCGAGCCCCACCTGCACCCGGCGACGACGGTGACGCCACGACTGCCCTTCACCGTGGCCGACTACGTCGACTTCTACGCCAGCGAGCACCACGCGACCAACGTCGGGCGGATCTTCCGGCCGGGGGCGGAGCCGCTGCACCCCAGCTGGCGGCACCTGCCCATCGGCTACCACGGCCGGTCCGGCACCGTCCTGGTCTCCGGCACCGACGTGGTGCGGCCCTGCGGGCTGCGCCCGGAGCCCGATGACCCCGCGCCGACGTTCGGCCCGACCCGGCGCCTCGACCTCGAGGCCGAGCTCGGGCTCGTCGTCGGGGTCGGGTCGACGCACGGCGTGCCGGTCGCGGTCGCGGAGGCACGCGGCCACCTCTTCGGCGTCGTCGGCCTCAACGACTGGTCGGCGCGCGACGTGCAGGCCTTCGAGACCGTCCCCCTGGGGCCGTTCCTCGGCAAGTCGTTCGCCACCTCGGTGTCGGCGTGGGTGACGCCGCTGGCCGCGCTCGACGCCGCCTGGGTCGACCTCCCCGGCCAGGACCCGCCGCCGGCCCCGCACCTGGCCGTCGAGGGGCCGGCCGGCCTCGCGATCGACGTCGAGGTCGAGATCGCCGGGCAGGTCGTCGCGCGCCCGCCGTACGCGTCGATGTACTGGTCGCCGTGGCAGATGGTCGCCCACCTCACCTCCAACGGCGCCTCGCTGCGCACCGGCGACCTGCTCGGGTCCGGGACGATCAGCGGCCCGCTGCGCGAGCAGCGTGGATCGCTGCTGGAGCTGAGCTGGGGCGGCACCGAGGACGTCCCGGTGGGCTCCGCGACGCGGCGCTTCCTCGAGGACGGCGACGAGGTGGTGCTGCGCTACACCGCGCCCTCGACGTCGGGCGGACTCATCACGCTGGGCGAGGTGCGCGGCCGGGTGCTGCCCGCCCGCTGAGGCGGGGTGCGTCGGCCAGGACCAGCCGGTTCGGCGGGCCGTCGCGATGTGACAGACACCGCTGCCGGATCCTGTCCGGATCGGCGGTTTCCAGGACACGATGGTCACGGTCCCGTCAGGATCGGGACGTCACACCCTCGGCGGCAGCGAGCGCCGCACACCCGGGCCACGACAGGGAGCGCGCACATGGCAGAGAAGATCAGCCTCGACCACATCGACCGGTTCTCGGACCTGAGCGACGCCGAGGTCAGCAAGATCGCCAAGACGGGCACCTACATCACCGTCCCGGCCGACTGGGGCCTCATGGGCGAGGGCACGTCGGCCGACAAGGCCTACCTGCTCATCAGCGGCGAGGTCTCGGTGCGCAAGGACGGCAAGGAGGTGGCCCAGCTCGGTCCCGGCGACATCTTCGGAGAGATGGGCATCGTGGCCAAGAAGCTGCGCACGGCCTCGGTGGTCTCGCTGACGCGTCTGGAGTGCCTGCACTTCACCCGCAGCCAGATCACCGAGCTCGAGGAGTCCATCCCCGCCTTCAAGGCCGCCCTCGAGGCGTCGACGGCGGAGCGCTCGCAGCCGTCCGAGTAGCGTCCGGTGCCTGAGCCGAAGAACGCCGCCGCCGACGACCAGCGGCTCTACGAGGAGCTCGAGGGCGTCATCCTCGGTGGCCAGCGCACGCTCACGCGTGGTGAGGTCGCCGAGCGTGCGGGCGTCCCGCTCGACCGCGCCATCCAGCTCTGGCGCTCGCTCGGGTTCACCGCCGTCGACGACGACGAGACCTTCTTCACCGAGGCCGACGTCGAGGCGCTGCGCTCCGTCGACTGGCTGGTGGAGCAGGGTTTCGTGCAGGAGGACGACGAGCTGACCATGGTGCGCAGCATGGGGCGCACCTACGCCCGGCTCACCGAGTGGGAGGTGGGTGAGATGGCTGCAGCCGCCCTCGCCGCCGGCCCCGGTCGCCAGAAGGAGCTCGAGGAGCTCGTGGTGGGTCTCATCCCGGTCGTGGAGGACGTGCAGAACTACGTCTGGCGACGTCACCTCGCGAGCGCGGCCGGCCGGCTGCTGCTGCGCCCGCAGGGTGAGGAGGGCCGCCAGACCGTCGTCGGGTTCGCCGACATCGTCAACTTCACCCGGCGCAGCCGCTCGATGGACGCCGAGGAGCTCGGCGCGCTCATCGAGAGCTTCGAGAGCACCAGCGCCTCGATCGTGGCCGAGCACGGGGGACAGGTCATCAAGACCATCGGCGACGAGGTCATGTTCGCCGTGGACGACCCCGTGGAGGCCGCCCGGGTCGGGCTGGCCCTGGTCGCCGCGGAGGACGACACGTTCCCCGAGCTGCGGATCGGGCTGGCCCACGGCGTGGTGCTCAGCAAGCTCGGCGACGTCTTCGGGCCCGTCGTGAACATCGCGGCGCGGTTGACCAAGCTCGCCAAGCCGGGCCGGATCCTCGTCGACCGGGACCTGTCGGCGTACCTTCGTGAGCACGCCGAGGACTCGTTCCGGCTGCGTCGCGCCCGCACGGCCTCCGTGCGCGGCTACAAGAGGCTCGAGACCTGGAGCCTCACCTCACCTCGGGAGAGCAACCCATGACCGCAGTCGACACCCGCCACCACCGTGCTCACCGAGCCCACCGAGCGGTACGACGTCGCGCCCTCGCGGCCGGGACGCTCACCGCCGCGCTCACGCTGGCGCTGCTCGGCGGGGCGGCCGCCGACGAGCGACCGGCCGACGGTGCTGCCGAGCGGCCCGCGGACCGCTCCGGGGCGAGCCGCGACCAGGCCGCCGCCGACGCCGGGGGTCGGGTCCCGCAGACGTCCGACGGCGTCGTGGGACCGATCGCCGCGCCGGTCGCTCCGGGCGCACGGACCGCGGCACGCGTCACCAACGAGTCGGGGTTCCGGGTCGGTCCGGGACTGACCTACCGCCGCTGGGACCAGACCGACGCCCGCGGGCAGATCCGGGCGCACCTGCTGCGCGCCGACCTGGGACGCGACGGCCTCGCGGTCGACTACGTCGGCAGCGACCTCGTCGCCAGCCTGACGAAGGTCAAGGCGTTGGTGCGCGGGGACGGCGGGGTCGGGGGCGTCAACGGGGACTTCTTCGACATCAGCGACACCGGGGCCCCCGTGGGTGTCGGCGTCAAGGACGGCGTGACCCTGCACGGGCCGGCGCAGCCGCTGGGCTGGAACATCTCGTTCGTCGTGCGCGCGGACGGCGTGCCCGTCATCAAGAGGTCCCCGACGCAGACCACCATCACCGCGCGGCCCGCGCTCCGCGTCACCAACGTCAACGGCCCGCACGTGATCGAGCAGGGCATCGGTCTCTACACCCCGATCTGGGGCCGCGCCCCGGGCTACCGGGTCCTCGAGGGCGCGCCGCGCGACAACGTCCGGCAGGTGGTCGTGCGTGGCGGGCGGGTCGTCTCCAACACCCGCACGGTGTGGACCGACCGGGCGGTGGAGGGGCGCATGCTGCTGGGCCGCGGCGAGGGCGCCGAGAAGCTGCGCCGAGAGCTCCCGGTCGGCACCCGCACCTCCGTCGTGCTGGGCACCACCGACGCCCCCCGGGTGGCCATCTCCGGTGACGCCGAGCTGCTGCGCGACGGCGCGCTCGTGACGAACGACGACCGCTACCTGCACCCCCGCACGGCGGTCGGCATCGACGAGGACACCGGCGACGTGCTGCTCCTCGTCGTCGACGGGCGGCAGAGCTTCAGTCGCGGCTACACCCAGGTGGAGACCGCCCGGTTGCTGCGCGACCTGGGCGCGGAGGACGCGCTGAACCTCGACGGCGGTGGCTCGTCGACGATGGTGGCCCGCAAGACGTCCGGACGGCTCGGGGTCCTCAACTCGCCCTCGGACGGCTACCAGCGCCCTGTCGCGAACGGTCTGTCCTTCGGCTACGTCCGCGTGCGCTGAGGCCGGGACTCCCGCCCCGGAGGGTCCGGTCACGCCAGCGCGAGCGTCAGTCCCACCACCCAGTCCGGGTCCTCGAGACGCTCGCCGTACAGCTCGCGCAGCTGCTGCATCCGGTAGCGCACGGTCTGCGGGTGCACGAAGAGGTCGGCGGCGACGGCGTCGCGGCGCCCCTGGTGCAGCAGCCACGACCGCAGCGTCTCGCGCAGCTTCTCGGCTGCGGCCGGCTTGAGGTCGGCCATCGGGGCGAGCACCTGACGGCGCAGGTCCTCGAGCGCCGAGGGGTCGGCGCGCAGCACGATCTGAGGCAGGTGCTGCTCGGTGTCCAGCGGCTCGGCCGCCGCGTCCTCGTCGGGGACGAGGCCGAGCGACACCGTGCGCAACGCCCGCTCGTAGGACTCCACCGCAGTGAGCCAGGGCCGGGCGGGACCGACGACGGCGCCCCGGCCCTGCAGCCGCCGCAGCAGCGTGGCGCGCGCGCGGTCGCTCGCGCTCGGCACGAGGAGCACCGTCAGGTCCGGGTGCTCCTCCAACCCGGGCACCTGCTCGGTGGGCTGGAGCGTCTCGGCGTCGAGCTGGCCCAGCACGCCGCGTGCCAGCCGGTCGGGCAGCACCACCGCGGTCAGCAGGCGGGGCGGCGGCCAGTCGGCGCGGTCGGCCGCGGCCTCGAGGGCGTCGGCGCTGCTGCCGCGCAGGATCGCCTGGGTCAGGCGCTCGAGGTAACGCTGCCGCACCCGACCCGCGGTGGCGAGCTCGTCGGTGTGCCCGGCGGCGCTCGCGGCGGAGAGCTGGTCGATGTAGGCGAAGACCAGCTCGGCGAAGCGGGCCAGCGTGGCCGCGGACAGCCCGGCGTCGACCGCAGCGCCGCTCAGGTCGCGCCACGAGACGCGCGCGCCCACCCGGTAGGCGCTGAGCAGCGCCTCCATGCTGCGCCCGCTACGTGCCTCACCGCGCCCCAGGCCGTACGCCGCCTCGGACACCTGCTCGACGGTGGCGGCGGGGCCGGCGTCCGGGTCGTCCGAGGCGAGGTCGAGGAAGCCGCCCAGCGCGAGCTTCACGGCGTTCTCGATGGTGCGTCCCATCTCGCCCGAGAACGGGTCGGCGTAGCTGGGGACCTCCGCCCGGATGGCGTCCACGACCTGCTGGGCGACCCGCGGCAGCTCCACGCGCATCGCGACCACCACGCCCGGATCGAGGCCCAACGTGACCGGCGTCATGCCGGCGGGGGGTGTGCGGGGCATCGCGGCTCCAAGAGGGGGATGGGTTGTTCGTATCGAACAGATCGGGGCATTCGTTTCACGCTCGTCGGTCATGAATTTAGACCATCGAGGCAGGAGACTGGAACACATGACGACGACAGCTCCGACGCCCGCCACGGGCTCACGGCACCGGGGCACCCGCCTGGGTGACCGCCTCGTGCGCTTCGCCGAGGCCGCGACCACGCCCCTGCTGCCCGCCGACTACCTCGACCTGGTCAACCCGCTGCGCTCCGGCGCCGACCTGCGGGGCCGCATCGAGGACGTCCAGGCCGAGACCGCCGACGCCGCGACCATCGTGATCCGCCCCGGTGCCGACTGGGCCGGTCACGTCCCCGGCCAGTACGTCCGCATCGGCATCGACGTCGACGGGGTGCGCCAGTGGCGCGCCTACTCGCTGACGCACGGTCCGCGTCGCGACGGCCGCATCTCCGTCACCGTCAAGGCCGTGCCCGACGGCAAGGTCAGCCACCACCTCGTCCACCGCGCCCGTCCCGGCACGCTCGTGCACCTCGAGCAGGCCGCCGGGGAGTTCGTGCTGCCGACCGAGGGCGGCAAGCTGCTCTTCGTCACCGCCGGCTCCGGCATCACCCCGGTCATCGGGATGCTGCGCAACCTCTTCCCGGTGAGCGACGAGGGCGCCGTACGCCTCGGGCGGAGCGAGCGCTACGACATCACCGTCGTGCACGTCGCGCCGACCGCGCCCGACTCGATCTTCCTCGACAACCTGCGCGAGCTCGACGAGGCCGGCCTCATCCGCCTGGTCGCTCGCTACGACGACGAGCACGGCGTCCTGGACGTCAACGACCTCGGCACCCTCGTGCCCGACCTCGCGGACCGCACGACGCTGGCCTGCGGGCCCGGCGGTCTCCTGGAGGCGCTCGAGGCGCACCACGCCGAGCGCGGCCTGACGCTGCTCACCGAGCAGTTCCGTCTCACCACCCTCGTCACCGGCGAGGGCGGCACCGTCAGCTTCACCGAGAACGGCACGTCCTTCGAGGCCACCGGTGACAAGCCGATCCTCGAGCAGGCCGAGGAGGCCGGCGTGCTGATGCCGAGCGGGTGCCGCATGGGCGTCTGCTTCGGCTGCGTGCTCCCGCTGCGCGAGGGGGTCGTGCGTGACCTCCGCAGCGGCGACGTCACCACGGCCGTCGAGGGTGACGGCGTCGTCATCCAGACCTGCATCAACGCCGCGGCCGGCCCCTGCCGCATCGACCACTGACCTGCCTGACCACCACCCCGGCACCACCGATCACCCCCGAGGAGATCCCATGACCACGATCCAGAAGAAGTCCGACAACCCCATCGCCCACCTGAGCGACGCCGACATCGAGCAGATCGGCAAGGAGCTCGACGCCATCCGCGCCGAGGTCATCGCCGACCGCGGCGAGTCCGACGCGGCGTACATCCGCACGGTGATCGACGTCCAGCGCAAGCTCGAGCTCGGCTCGCGCGCGGTGCTGCTCGGCTCGATCTTCCCGCCGCTGTGGATCGCCGGCACCGTCGGCCTGAGCGTGGCCAAGATCCTCGACAACATGGAGATCGGCCACAACATCATGCACGGCCAGTGGGACTGGATGCGCGACCCGAAGATCCACTCGACCACCTGGGAGTGGGACAACGTCTCCCCGTCGGCACAGTGGAAGCACTCGCACAACGAGCTGCACCACACCTACACGAACGTGATCGGCAAGGACAACGACCTCGGCTACGGCATCATGCGCGTCGACGAGGAGCAGCGGTGGGTGCCCTTCTACCTGCTGCAGCCGGTGTGGAACTTCGTCAACGCCTGCTTCTTCGAGTACGGCATCGCGGCCTACGACCTCGAGCTGGGCAAGAACCTGAAGAAGGGCCGTTGGAAGAAGCCGGAGTTCACGGCCCGCGCCAAGCAGGTCGGCGGCAAGATCCGCCGCCAGTTCACCAAGGACTACCTGGTGCACCCGCTGCTGTCCGGCCCGTCGGCGCCGACCACCCTGGCGGCGAACTTCACCGCCAACCTGGTCCGCAACCTGTGGACCCACTCGGTCATCATGTGCGGCCACTTCCCCGAGGGCGTCGAGACCTTCGAGCGTCGCTCGATCGTCGGTGAGACCAAGGGCGAGTGGTACGTGCGCCAGATGCTCGGCGCCGCCAACATCTCCGGCTCGCGGGCGATGCACGTGATGTCGGGCAACCTGTCCTACCAGATCGAGCACCACCTGTTCCCCGACCTCCCGAGCAACCGCTACCAGGAGATCGCGCCGAAGGTGAAGGACATCTTCGACCGCTACGAGCTGACCTACGTCACGGGCCCGCTGCCCAAGCAGGTCGCCTCCGCGTGGGCCAAGATCATCCGGCTCTCGCTGCCCAACGACTTCGCCACCAAGACCCCGGTGCTCGCGCCGGTCGTCTCGCTGGTGACGCGCTCGGACCGCAAGGCGGCCGCCTGAGCGGTCGAGCACCGTCGCCCTGGGCGGCGGACCACGACGTCTCGGACGTCACTCGGCGCGGCCGGCGTCCCCGGTGGGGAGGGACGCTCGCCGCGCCGAGGCGCGTCCAGGGGGAGGAGGCGTCGGTCAGCGTGCGGGCAGGTTCTGCACGCGGAGCTGACCGCGGGAGACCAGGCGCCCCGTGGCGTCGTGGGTCTCGACCAGCCACACCTGCTGGCTGCGGCCCTGGTGGATCGGCACGGCCACCGAGGTCAGGTCGCCCTCACGCACCGCGCGGTAGAAGTCGGTCGAGTTGCTGACGCCCACGCAGGTGCCGTCGTCGCCGTACCAGAGGGCTGACCCGACGCTGCCGAGCGTCTCGACGACGCTGGCGTGCACGCCGCCGTGGACGATGCCGTAGGGCTGGTGGTGCTTCTCGCCAGCGGTCCACGTGGCGGCCACACGCTCCCCGCTGGCCTCGGTGATCTGCAGGCCGAGGTGCTCGACGAAGGGGCCGCTGTCGCGGGGGTCGAATGCCATGCCGCGATCCTACGGATCAGGCTCCGGAGCCGCCGCGCAGCAGGTCCTCGAACGGCGTGACGTCGGCGAAGGGATCGGTACGCCGCTCCGGCCCACCTCGGCGCGCGGACGGACCCGGCCCGACCAGCAGCCCGACCAGCTCGTCGGCGGCGCGGTCGACGCGCTCGGACAGCCGGCTCGAGGCGACCGAGCCGAAGTCCTCGGTGGCGGCGAAGACGCCGGTCGGCACCACGACCGCCTGCAGGTAGGCGAACAGCGGGCGCAGGGCGTGCTCGACGACCAGCGAGTGCCGGGCGCTCCCGGCGGTGGCCGCCAGCAGCACCGGCACCCCGCGCAGCGCGTCCTTCTCCACGACGTCGAAGAACGTCTTGAACAGACCGGAGTACGACGCCGCGAAGACGGGGGTGACGGCGATGACCGCGTCGGCCTCGGTCACCGACCGGACGGCGGCGGCGAGGTCGGGCGGCGGGAACCCGGTGAGGAGGTTGTCGGCCAGCGCGTGGGCGAGGGGCCGCAGGTCGACGTTCTCGACGAGCACCTCCTGCCCGGCCGCGCGGACGCGCGCGGTGACCGCTGCGCTGAGCCGGTCCGCCAGGAGCCGGGTCGACGAGGGCTGGGACAGCCCTGCGGAGACGACGGCGACGGTGAAGGTCATGACGCCACCGCGGTCGCCGACGCGGGCGACCCGGGCGACTCGGGCGACATGGTCGAGCCCGCCACCCGCGAGGCGTGGGTCGGGGCGTCCGGCACGTGCGCCGGCCGTCCCTCGGCGAAGCCGGCGCGCAGGTCGGGGAGGATCTCGCCGAGCAGGTCGAGCTGCTCGAGGACGGTCTTGAGCGGGAGCCCGGCGTGGTCGAGCAGGAACAGCTGGCGCTGGTAGTCGCCGACGTACTCCCGGAAGCCCAGCGTCCGCTCGAGGACCTGCTGGGGCGAGCCGACGGTCAGCGGCGTCTGCTCGGTGAAGTCCTCCAGCGACGGGCCGTGACCGTAGACGGGGGCGTTGTCGAAGTACGGCCGGAACTCGTCGACCGCGGCCTGGCTGTCGCGGCGCATGAACACCTGGCCGCCGATGCCGACGATCGCCTGGTCCGCCGAGCCGTGACCGTAGTGCTCGAAGCGGCGACGGTAGAGCTCGACCATCCGTGCGGTGTGCTCGGCCGGCCAGAAGATGTGGTTCGAGAAGAACCCGTCGCCGTAGTAGGCGGCCTGCTCGGCGATCTCGGGCGACCGGATCGAGCCGTGCCACACGAACGGGGGCACGCCGTCGAGCGGCCGGGGTGTCGAGGTGTAGCCCTGGAGCGGGGTCCGGTAGCGGCCCTCCCAGTCCACGACCTCCTCGCGCCACAGCCGGCGGAGGAGGTGGTAGTTCTCGATGGCCAGCGGGATGCCGTCACGGATGTCCTTGCCGAACCACGGGTAGACCGGGCCGGTGTTGCCGCGGCCCATCATCAGGTCGACGCGGCCGTCGGCGAGGTGCTGCAGCTTGGCGTAGTCCTCGGCGATGAGCACCGGGTCGGTGGTGGTGATCAGCGTGGTCGACGTCGAGAGGATGATCCGCTCGGTCTGGGCCGCGATGAAGGCCAACGTCGTGGTCGGGCCCGAGGAGACGAAGGGCGGGTTGTGGTGCTCGCCGGTCGCGAAGACGTCGAGCCCGACCTCCTCGGCCTTCTTCGCGATGGCCACGGTGGCCTTGATGCGCTCGTGCTCGGTGGGGGTGCGACCCGTGGTGGGGTCGGTGGTGACGTCTCCGACGCTGAAGATGCCGAGCTGCATGAGGACCACTCCTTGAGGTTGAACTGTCAACCATCTTAACCGTCGCGGCTCCCCACATGTTCCCCTGCATGCTCTCTGGTCATTCCCTGCCGGCTGAGGCGTTTCCGGTCATCGACCGCACGATGTCGCCGGTGATCGTCGCGGGGAGTGACCGGAAGCCGGCGGGGCTGCGGGCAGCGACCGGAACCAGGCCGGTGCTCGGCCGGCAGTCGACAACTACTCGGCTACTCGGGGGTGTTGCCGGTCTCCGGGCCGATCTCGTACGGCGTGCTCACCCCGGCGTACATCAGGTGGGCCACCAGGCCCTCCTTGGCGTGCGGCAGGTTGTGGCAGTGGTCCATCCAGACCCCCGGGTTGTCGGCGCGGAAGGCGATCTCGTACTCCTCGCCGCTGGCCACCTCCAGGGAGTCCACCCACCACGGACTGCCGGTCGCCGGCTCGCCGTTGCGGCTCAGCACCACGGCGTGGTGGCCGTGCAGGTGCATCGGGTGCGACTCGCCGCTGTCGTTCTCGATGCGGAAGACCACCACGTCGCCCTCCTCGACCATGAACATCGGCACGTCGGGGAAGAGCCGGCCGTTGATCGACCACCACAGGCCCGGACGGCCGTCGACGAACCCGGGCCGCCTCCCGATCGCGTAGTCGAAGCGCCGGTCGGCCTCGGAGGGGTCGAGGGGCAGGGCCGCAGGGGTGCCGTAGGAGAGCAGGTCGAGGTCCTCGTCCGGCTGCGCCGGCTCCTCCGGTACGTCGACCCCGTCCGGTCCCACGACCAGCCCGGACGACGCCCCGACCTGCACCCGGACCGCACCCGTGTCGGGCACGGTGACCTCGAGGTCGGCGCGTGCTCCTGCGGTGAGCGTCAGCGCCCGGTCCTCGACCGGGGTCGGGCCGACGAGGTCGAAGCCGTCGATCGCGAGCACCCGGTAGGGCGCGTCCGACCAGAGCTCGACCAGCGCGTTGTCGGAGTTGACGATCCGCAGCCGCACGGTGTCGCCGGGCTCGGCCACGACCGGCACGTCCCCCTCGTGGCCGTCGAGCGTGCGCACCCCGAAGGCGTGCGCCACCACCACGTCCTCGACGTCCTGCTCGATCCCTTCGCGGGGCTGCACCACCAGGGTGCCGAACAGGCCCTTGACCACCTGCTCGTGGGAGACCTGGTGGGAGTGGTACCAGTAGGTGCCGGCGTCCTCGGCGACGAAGCGGTAGACGAACTCCTCACCCGGCATCACGGCGTCCTGGGTGACACCGGCGACCCCGTCCTCGCCGTTCGGCACGTCGACCCCGTGCCAGTGCAGCGTGGCGCCGTCGACCACCGACTCGTTGCGGAAGCGGACCTCGACCAGGTCGCCCTCGGTGGCCACGACCTCGGGGCCGGGGCTGGTCCCGTTGACGGTGAAGCCGTCGATCTCGCGCCCCGACGGCAGCGTGACCGTGCCCTCGGCCGCGACCAGCTCGACGCTGGTGTCCGGGGTCCCGGTCGTGTCCCCGCGCAGGTCGTCGACGGAGACCGTCGGCGTCTGGCCGGCCCCCTGGCCCGACCCCTGCGATCCGTGGCCCGATCCCTCACCCGGTCCGTGGCCCGTGCCGCCGTTCGGGCGCGGGCCGCCGCCGTAGTCGGCGTACCCCATGTCCATCACGTTGTAGCGGTCCGGCATGCGGCTGGCCCACCACATCCAGCCCAGGGTGGCCACCAGGGCCACCGTCATCAGGGCGGCGAGCAGTGAGGAGATGCGTCGACGGGTCATGCGCGACGAACCTCCGGACGGGTCGGGCGCGGCGGGATCAGACGCGCGCCGGCGCGTCGTGGGTCGTCCGGTCGACCCCCGCCCTCGCGGGAAGACGTGTCGCGTGCAACGTCGCGCCGAACAGGAGCAGCGCGTTGATGCCGTGGAGCAGGCCGGCGAAGGGCAGCGAGTGACCGGCGATGCCGAGAGCGAACTGCAGGAGGGCCAGGGCGAAGATCGCACCTGCCACCGGGACGCCCTTGGGCACCTTCGCGAAGAAGGAGACGATGAGCAGGACGAGTGCGACCACCACGATCAACGCCCCGTTCATGAAGTGGACGGCGAAGCCGGCCACCTCGGGGAAGGGCGACTCCGAGCCCTCCTCCATCAAGCTCTTGTCGAACGTGCCACCGTCGTCGACGAAGTTGTAGAGACCAGCGATCGCCCAGACCATGGCAGCCGCTTGGATCACGATCTGGAGGGCCAGAACACTGGCCAGGACCTTGTACGCACCCCGCATGACATTCCCCTTGACGTCGTGCCGCGGCCGCCCCGCGGTCAGCAGCACCATGATGGCGGCGAAAGGTCCCGGTCCGCCAGGGAATTAAGGCCGTGTTGCTGCGCCCGCTGGCCGACGTGTGGTAGGGCGAAGCCGCACAAATCGCACACCGCCGAGCCCGTACGAGGGGCGGGTCACAGAGGTGCCGGGGCCTCGCTGACGCCGGGACGACTCGATTTCATGACGGGCCCCGGCCGTGTGTATGCTCTCTCCCGGCTTGCCCCTTTAGCTCAGTCGGCAGAGCGTCTCCATGGTAAGGAGAAGGTCTACGGTTCGATTCCGTAAAGGGGCTCTGGGAGAGGAGCCTGCGACGCGTGAGCGTCGTAGGACCCCGACCCTGTGGCGGGGTAGCTCAGGTGGTTAGAGCACACGGCTCATAATCGTGGTGTCGCGGGTTCGAGTCCCGCCCCCGCTACTCGACCACACGCAGTCGGATCGCAGCGCAGCCGCTCCATTTGGAGGGGCCTGGCGTGGTGCGGCAGACTGGAAGCAACCGGCGACCAGAAGAAGAGGCACATCGTGGCCAGCAAGAGCAGTGACGTCCGCCCCAAGATCACCTTGGCGTGCACGGAGTGCAAGGAGCGCAACTACATCACCAAGAAGAACCGGCGCAACGACCCGGATCGCTTGGACATGAAGAAGTTCTGCCCGCGCTGCCGCACCCACACCTCCCACAAGGAGACCCGCTGACCGCGGGCGCACCCTGAGCCGACCTGGCACCCGAAGCGGCGTCTCCTCCCACCGAGGAGGCGCCGCTTCGTGCTTGCCTCCCCGCGGCGGTAGCGTCGGTGCATGGCAGTCGACGAGTCCCTGGCCGGACGCACGTTCCCGCCCACCGATCCCTACCTGGTCACCGAGGAGCGGATCGCCGAGTTCGCCGCCGCGACCGGTGGCACCTGGGAGGGCGGCCCCGCACCCGCGACCTTCCCGATCGTGGTGGCCTTCGCCGCGATGACCGGCCTGATGGAGGACCCCTCGGTCGGCATCTCGCTGCACAACGTCATCCACGGCGAGCAGCGCTTCACCTACCACCGGCCCGTCGTCGCCGGTGACCGCCTGAGCGCCGAGCTCACCGTCGACTCGCTGCGCCAGATCGGCGGCGCCGACATCATCGGCACCCGCAGCGAGATCACCGACACCGACGGCACCCCGGTCGTCACGGCCCGCGCCGTGCTGGTGCACCGATGAGCGGCCTCGAGAAGGGCGCCGAGCTCACCCCGCAGGAGTACGTCGTCACGCGGGCGGACCTGGTCCGCTACACCGGTGCCAGCGGCGACCGGAACCCGATCCACTGGTCCGACCGCGTGGCCACCTCGGTGGGCCTGCCGGGCGTGATCGCCCACGGGATGTACACCATGGCGCTGGTGGCCCGCGCCCTCGACACCTGGGCCGGCGGACCCGGACGGGTCGTCGAGGTGGGCTGCAAGTTCACCAGGCCGGTCGTCGTGCCCGATGACGACGCGGGCGTCACCGTGCGGGTCTCCGGCACGGTCTCCTCCGTCGAGGACGACCGGGTCGGCGTCACCCTCGACGTGCGCTGCGGCGACGAGAAGGTCCTCGGCATGCCCAAGGCGGTCCTGCGGGTCCCGTCCGGTGACTGAGGCTCCCAGGCCCGTCGGGTCGGCTGTGCCTGCTGCATCGACTGAGCCTGCTCCGCCCCGGCTCGCCGAGCGGACGACGCTGCGGCTCGGCGGCCCCGCCCGGGCGTGGGTGCGGGTGGAGGACGAGACCGAGCTGCTCGACGCCGTACGCCGTGCCGACGGTGGCGAGACGGGCGCGGGAGCCGGCGCCGGCGCGGCCGGCCACCTGCTCGTGCTCGGCGGCGGCAGCAACCTGGTCGTGGCCGACGACGGCTTCGACGGCACCGTCCTCGAGGTGGCCACGCGCGGCATCGAGGTCGAGGGCGACACCTGCGGCGGGGCCTTCGTGACCGTGCAGGCGGGGGAGGTGTGGGACGACCTGGTCGACCGCGCCGTGGCCGAGGGCTGGATCGGCATCGAGGCGATGACCGGCATCCCCGGCAAGGTCGGCGCGACCCCGATCCAGAACGTCGGCGCCTACGGTCAGGAGGTGGCCGACACCATCGCCCGGGTGCGGGTGTGGGACCGCACGGAGGGCCGGGTCCGCACGATGTTCCCCGGCGACTGCGGCTTCGGCTACCGCACCAGCCGCTTCAAGGCCGAGCCCGGCCGCTTCGTCGTCCTCACGGTGACGTTCCAGCTCCGCTTCGGCGACCTCGGCACCCCCGTGCGGTACGCCGAGCTGGCGCGCACGCTCGGCGTCGAGGTGGGGCAGCGCGCACCCGCGGCCGACGTCGTGGCCGCCGTCCGGGGCCTGCGGGCCTCCAAGGGGATGCTGCTCGACGCCGCTGACCCCGACACCTGGTCGGCCGGCTCGTTCTTCACCAACCCGGTGCTGGCCCGCGAGGCGTTGCCCGAGGGCGCTCCGGCGTTCGAGCAGCCGGACGGCCGGGTGAAGACCAGCGCCGCGTGGCTCATCGACCACGCCGGCTTCGACAAGGGTCACGGGCTCGACCGGCACACGGGGGTCTCGCTGTCCACCAAGCACCCGCTGGCCCTGACCAACCGGGGCACCGGCACCACCGAGGCGCTGCTGACCCTGGCCCGCGAGGTCCGCGACGGCGTCCGCGAGCGCTTCGGCGTCACCCTCGAGAACGAGCCGGTCCTCGTCGCCTGCACCCTCTGACCGACGCTGCGCCGGGAGCCACGCGCGGTGGTGCTGCGGCGCCGGGTGGTGCGGACGGCCTCAAGCGCCGAGGAGCCACGGAGCTCGCTCCGGGGCGGCCGAGGTGCAGCCTCCGCACCACCCAGAGCCGCGGCACCACCGCCCTGGCGCCCACACCTCGGTCAGAGGACCCAGGCGTCGACGGCGGTGAGGAGCTCGGCCTTGAGCGAGTCGGGGGCGCTGGAGGCACGCACCGACATGCGCGCCAGCTCGGCGAGGGTGGCGTCGTCGAGGTCGTGGGCGGCGCGCATCGCGGCGTACTGGCCCACCAGCCGCGAGCCGAACAGCAGCGGGTCGTCGGCGCCCAGCGCGACCGTCGCGCCGGCATCGAGCAGCGTCGGCAAGGGCACCGACGAGAGGTCCGAGTAGACGCCCAGCGAGACGTTGGACGTCGGGCACACCTCGAGCGCGACGCCGCGCTCGACGAGGCTGTCGAGCAGCGCGGGGTCCTCCGCCGCCCGGACGCCGTGGCCGAGCCGGTCGGCGCCGAGCTCCTCCACCGCCACCCGGATGTTGGCGGGCCCCACGAGCTCGCCGGCGTGGGGGAAGGCGCGCAGCCCGGCGTCGCGGGCGATGCGGAAGGCCCGGGCGAAGTCGCGGGTGTCCCCCCGGCGCTCGTCGTTGGACAGCCCGAACCCGACGACCCCCGCGTCGGCGTACTGCACGGCGAGGCGGGCCAGGGTGCGAGCGTCCAGCGGGTGACGGGTGCGGTTGGCGGCGACCACGATGCCGATGCCCACCCCGGTGGTGGCGGACGCGTCGCGGGCGGCGTCGAGCACCAGCTCGGTCATCGCCGTGATCCCACCGAACTTCGCGGCGTAGCCGCTGGGGTCGACCTGCAGCTCCAGCCAGCGGCCCCCGTCACGGGCGTCGTCCTCGGCGGCCTCGCGCACCAGTCGCCGTACGTCGTCCTCGGTGCGGAGCACCGACCGGGCCACGTCGTAGAGCCGCTGGAAGCGGAACCAGCCCTTCTCGTCAGCCGCGGACAGCTGTGGCGGCCAGTCGTCGACCAGCGCCTCGGGCAGCACGACACCGTCACGCTCGGCCAGCTCGACCAGCGTGCCGTGGCGCATCGACCCGGTGAAGTGCAGGTGCAGGTGCGCCTTGGGCAGGGAGCTCAGGTCGCGCCGATCCCGGCCGGCGCCCTCGGGGGTCGGGCCGGTGGCGGGCGGGGGCACGGTGCGGGTGGTCCGGCTCAGCCGAAGAGCTTCTGCAGGCGGCTGACGCCCTCGACCAGGTCGTCGTCCCCCAGCGCGTAGGACAGCCGGAGGTAGCCGGGGGAGCCGAAGGCCTCGCCCGGCACGACCGCCACCTCTGCCGTCTCCAGGATGATCTCCGCCAGCTCGGTCGTGGTCGTCGCGGTGCGGCCCGCGACCTCGCGGCCCAGCAGGCCCTTGACCGACGGGTAGACGTAGAACGCGCCCTTCGGCTCGGGGCACACCACACCGTCGATCTCGTTGAGCATGTCCACGATCCGGCGCCGGCGGCGGTCGAAGGCCACCTTCATCTCGTCGACCGCCAGGAGGTCGCCCTCGAGCGCGGCGATCGCGGCCCGTTGGGAGACGTTCGCGACGTTCGAGGTGGCGTGCGACTGGAGGTTGGTCGCCGCCTTGACCACGTCGGTGGGCCCGAGGAGCCAGCCGACGCGCCACCCCGTCATGGCATAGGTCTTCGCGACGCCGTTGAGCACCACGCAGGTGTCGGCGAGCTCGGGCACCACGACCGGCATCGACTCGGCGCGCACGCCGTCGTAGGTGAGGTGCTCGTAGATCTCGTCGGTGACCACCCAGATGCCGTGCTCGAGGGCCCAGCGGCCGATGGCCTCCACCTGCTCGCGCGGGTAGACCGACCCGGTGGGGTTGGAGGGGGAGCAGAAGAGCAGCACCTTCGTGCGCTCGGACCGCGCGGCCTCGAGCTGCTCGACGGTGACGAGGTAGTCCTGGGTCTCGTCGGCCAGCACCTCGACGGGGACGCCGCCGGCCAGTCGGATCGCCTCGGGGTACGTCGTCCAGTACGGCGCCGGGAGGACGACCTCGTCGCCCGGGTCGAGCAGCGTCGCGAACGCCTCGTAGACCGCCTGCTTGCCGCCGTTGGTGACGAGCACCTGGGACGGCTCCACCTGGTGGCCGGAGTCACGCGCGGTCTTGGCGACGATCGCCTTCTTCAGGTCCGGCAGCCCGCCCGCCGGCGTGTAGCGGTGGTTCGCCGGCACCGAGCAGGCCGCCACCGCCGCGTCGACGATGTACCCCGGGGTCGGGAAGTCCGGCTCGCCGGCCCCGAAGCCGATCACCGGCCGGCCCTCGGCCTTGAGGGCCTTGGCCTTCGCGTCGACCGCCAGCGTCGCCGACTCGGCGATGCCACCGACACGGGCGGAGATGCGGGCGGGGGAGGAGGCGGGGTCGTCGGCAGTCATGGCCCCATCGTTCCATCCGTAGCCTGGGGTGTGCAGGGCGGTTCGCCCGATGGTCCGGCTCGGTTCGACTTCGCCACAGCCTTCCCCGTAGACTCCCGACGGTGGTTCACACCCTTGATCGTCATGCCCTCGACCACGTGGGCGCGGTCCCGGGCTCCGTGCCACCGGAGGGCACTAGCTCAACTGGCAGAGCATCGGTCTCCAAAACCGAAGGTTGGGGGTTCAAGTCCCTCGTGCCCTGCTCCACCGGCCGGACTCCCTGGAGCCCGGAGGGCAGACCAGCAGGACCAGCAGGACCAGCAGGATCCACAGACCGACAGAACGAGAGGGTGTGACCAGCGGTGACGGACCAGTCCGTGTCACAGCAGGAACGTCGCGGCAACCCGATCACCCGTCTCTCGCTCTTCCTGCGCCAGGTCGTGGCCGAGCTCCGCAAGGTCGTGTGGCCCACGCGGCAGCAGCTCGTCACCTACTTCTGGGTGGTGCTGGTGTTCGTGATCGTGGTCATGACGCTGGTCGCCCTGCTCGACCTGGGCTTCGGCAAGCTGATGTTCGCCCTCTTCGCCTAGGCGGGAGGCTGACGACGTACGCCGCTCCGTCCGGAGCCGCCAACGACGGGCCCCGAGCCCGATCCCGATCGAATGAAGGTGACTGACAACCGTGTCGCAGCCGTACGACGAACAGCCCGAGGCCGTTGACCACTCGGCCGACGGCGTGATCGAGGAGGTCGACGCCGTCACCGAGGCCGAGGCCGACCCCGCCGGCGTCTCCGCCGAGGAGGTCGCCGAGGACATCCTCACCGACGCTCCGTCCACCGAGGCCGACGACGCCGACGACGACCCGGCCGACCTGGGTGCCGACGGCGAGGGCGGTCTGGCCGCCAGCGCCGCGGACCTCGCCGACGCCACGCCGACGTTCGAGGGCGACCTCGACGACAATGCAGCGGTCGCGGTCGACGAGGACGTCGAGGACGTCGTCGTGGACCCGCTCGAGGAGTTCCGCGAGACCCTGCGCAACAAGTTCGGCGACTGGTTCGTGGTCCACACCTACTCCGGCATGGAGAACCGGGTGAAGACCAACCTCGAGAGCCGCATCACCTCGCTCAACATGGAGGACTACATCCACGAGGTGGTCGTCCCGACCGAGGAGGTCGCGGAGATCAAGAACGGCCAGCGCAAGCTGGTGCGTCGTACCGTCCTCCCCGGCTACGTGCTCGTGCGCATGGACCTCACCGACGAGTCGTGGGCCGCGGTGCGTCACACCCCGTCGGTCACCGGGTTCGTCGGCCACAGCCAGCAGCCGGTCCCGCTGAGCCTCGACGAGGTCGAGAAGATGCTCGCACCCGCCGTCGTCGCCGCCGCGGAGCAGTCCGAGGCCGCCGCCAGCGGCGGGGCCACCGGCCAGACCCCGACGAAGAAGAAGGTCGAGGTCGCTGACTTCGACGTCTCCGACTCGGTCATGGTCGTCGACGGCCCGTTCGCCACGCTCCACGCGACGATCACCGAGATCAACGCCGAGTCGCAGCGGGTCAAGGCCCTCGTCGAGATCTTCGGCCGCGAGACCCCGGTCGAGCTGAGCTTCAGCCAGATCCAGAAGGTCTGAGCAGCCCGCGACCCAGCACGACCCAGCACGACCCAGCACCCAGTAGGTAGTGGCAGGGGCCCAACCCCCGCGATGACCACGAGAGAGAGAAGAGAGCAATGCCTCCGAAGAAGAAGAAGATCGCCGCACTCGTCAAGGTGCAGCTGAACGCCGGTGCGGCCACCCCCGCGCCCCCGGTGGGTACGGCCCTCGGCCCCCACGGCGTCAACATCATGGAGTTCTGCAAGGCCTACAACGCCGCCACCGAGCAGCAGCGCGGCCAGGTCATCCCCGTCGAGATCACCATCTACGAGGACCGCAGCTTCACCTTCGTCACCAAGACGCCCCCGGCCGCCGAGCTCATCAAGAAGGCCGCCGGCCTGTCCAAGGGTTCCGGCGTCCCGCACAAGGAGAAGGTCGGCAGGCTGACCAAGGACCAGGTGCGCGAGATCGCCGAGGGCAAGATGCCCGACCTCAACGCGCGCGACATCGACGCCGCGATGAAGATCGTCGAGGGCACCGCCCGCTCCATGGGTGTCACCGTCGAGGGCTGAGCGCCCTGCCGGCACCCGCCGGCTCGCACGACCAGCACGACCGCACGACTCCGGCGCGACCCTGCGTCGGGGAGAGATCAGTGGCAGGCCCGCTCTGCGGCCGTTGACCACGACCTGGTGAGAGGAACCAGACCATGCAGCGCAGCAAGACCTACCGCGAGGCCGCCAAGGGCGTCGACACCGACCAGCTCTACTCGCCGCTGACCGCCATCACGATGGCCAAGACCGCGAGCAAGAAGAAGTTCGACGAGACCGTCGACGTCGCCATGCGCCTGGGTGTCGACCCGCGCAAGGCCGACCAGATGGTCCGCGGCACCGTCAACCTGCCCCACGGCACCGGCAAGACCGCCCGCGTGGTGGTCTTCGCCAACGGCGACAAGGCCGAGGCCGCTCGTGAGGCCGGCGCCGACTTCGTCGGTGGCGACGACATGATCGAGAAGGTCCAGGGCGGCTGGCTCGACTTCGACGCCGCCGTCGCGACCCCCGACATGATGGGCAAGCTCGCCCGTCTGGGCAAGGTGCTCGGCCCCCGCGGCCTCATGCCGAACCCCAAGACCGGCACCGTCACCATGGACGTCGCCAAGGCCGTCAACGACATCAAGGGCGGCAAGATCGAGTTCCGCGTGGACCGTCACGCGAACCTGCACTTCATCGTCGGCAAGGCCTCGTTCTCCGAGACCCAGCTCGCGGAGAACTACGCGGCCGCCCTCGACGAGGTGCTGCGGCTCAAGCCGGCCAGCTCCAAGGGCCGCTACATCCGCAAGGTGACCGTCTCGACGACCATGGGCCCCGGCATCCCGGTCGACCCGAACCGCACCCGCAACCTCACCGAGGCCGACGAGGCCTGAGCCTCCGCACGCTGATCGACGACGGCCCCGAGCGACCCGCTCGGGGCCGTCGTCGCGTCCGCACCGTCGGTGCCGACCCGAGGACCCGTGCCTGACGTCGGTACCGACATGAGGCCGGTTCGGCGAGCACGGTGGCCGCTACGTCGGTACCGACGTGAGGCCGGTCCGACGGCCACGGGGGCCGTCCTGGCGTCGGTACCGACGTGAGGCGCCCCGTCCGTAGGTCGGTACCGACGTGAGGCGCGCCGCGGTGTGCGGTCGCCGGACGGAGGGCGGGCGGACGGCCTCAAGGGCCGAGAAGCCACCGAGCTCGCGAGGAGGCTTCGCAGGCCCAGCCTCCGCCCACCCTGCGGGAGGCGCCCTCACTCCGAGCCACGACGAGCGGTTACTCGATGAACACCCGCTCGTCGACGAGCTTCTCGCGGACCAGCTGCCCGTGCGTCTCGAAGCGCGACTGCTCGAAGCGCTTGGCGAACTCCATGTCGACGCCGGTCAGCCCGCTGCGGTTCTTCTCGACCGTGAGCACGGCCCAGTGACGGAACCGCTCGACGTTGCCGCTGTCGTAGACGAGGTGGTGGCGAGCGACGACGTCGAACTTGTTGTTGAGCATGAGGACGGTGTCGGCCTCGTAGGCCAGGGCCGAGGAACCGCGGATGTGGCCCACGCGCATCCGCTTGCCGGCGGCGATGCCCGCCTTGTCGGAGGCGACGACACAGAGGGCGGGCAGGTCGAGGTCGAGGGTGAGGTCCTTGATCTCCTCGACGACCCGGGTGATCCGCTCGTCCTCGGTGGGTGCGTCGGGGACGGGGACCTTCTGGAGGTAGTCGAGGACGACCAGCGGGGCCGCGCCGTGCTGGTCGGCCACCTCGGCCACGGTGCGCTTGACGACGTCGAGCGTGGTGCGGCCCCCGGACGAGCGGTGGATGCGGAGACGGTCGGCGTACTCGCGCACGACCTCGAGGGCCTCTCCGCCGCCGGTGGTGTCCTCGAGCCGCTCGTCGAGGGAGAGCCCGAGCCCGTCGGTGGTCTCGAAGATCGAGCGGACCTGGCTGACGCTCGGGGCCTCGATGCCGCCGATCAGGCCCGCCTCGAGGGCGACGAGCCGCACGAGCATCGCGGCCTGGTCGTGCTCGTAGCAGAAGTAGACGACCGGGCGACCCTGACGTGCGACGTTGCGGGCCACCTGCAGGGCCCAGGTCGTCTTGCCCATGCCCTGCGGGCCGCCGAGGAGGACGAGGTCCCCGCTGCGGAAGCCGCCGTGCAGGTTGGCGTCGAGCACGTCGAAGCCGGTGGGCCAGACCCGCTCGGGCGCGTCGGCGCCGGCGCGGACGCGGCGGTCGGCCTGGTCGATGGTGTCGCTGAGCGACTGGAGCTGAAGGTCCACCGGAGACTCGTCCACGTCCCCATGGAAGCAGAGCAGACGGGGCGGCGGGGGCGGATCCGGGGGCAGCCGGTACACGATTTGGTCGCGACGCCGCGGTCGGCGTACGCTCAGTGCTGAACCAGAGACCGCCGGTTGTCGGCGTGCCCGTTCCCGGGCTCGTCGGTCGAAGGCCCCGCACCGCGGGCGACCAGCGCAGGTGACACCGAGTGCTCCGCCTCGCGGAGATCCACGCCCCGTGCCTCCTGTGCCGGGGCGTTCGTCGTCTCACCGGCGCTGCCGGGCGACGTCGGGAGTCCGTCTCTGGTCCGTGAACCGTAACCGCGGAAGGAGACCCATGGCGCGGCCAGACAAGGCAGCAGCCGTCGCGGAGCTCGTGGATTCGTTCCAGGAGTCGACCGGCGCTGTGCTGACTGACTACCGCGGGCTGACCGTCAAGCAGCTGCAGGACCTGCGCAGCTCGCTCGGCGAGAACGCCCACTACGCCGTGGTGAAGAACACCCTCACCCAGATCGCCGCCAAGGAGGCCGGGGTCGCCGGGTTCGACGACCTGCTCACCGGCCCGACCGCCATCGCCTTCATCAACGGCGACGTGGTCGAGGCGGCCAAGGGTCTGCGTGACTTCGCCAAGGCCAACCCCGCCCTCGTCATCAAGGGCGGATATCTCGACGGCAAGACCCTCGACGTGTCCGAGATCAGCAAGATCGCTGACCTCGAGTCGCGCGAGGTGCTCCTGGCGAAGCTGGCGGGTGGCATGCTCGCCTCGCTCAGCCAGGCTGCCGCCCTGTTCCAGGCGCCCCTGGCGCAGACCGCCCGTGTTGCGGCGGCCCTGCAGCAGAAGGCCGAGCAGGACCCCTCGATCCTCCAGGGTGGTGCCGGCGAGCCGGCCGCCGTCGCGGAGGAGCCCGCCTCGCAGGAGCCCGCCTCCACCGAGACGCCCGCCGACGACGAGGCAGCCGCCTCGACCGAGGCCTGACACACCACCCACCGGTCCGGCCACCCGGGCGGACCGCGCACCAACCTGAACGCAAGGAAAGGAAGCCATCATGGCGAAGCTCAGCACCGACGAGCTGCTCGACGCTTTCAAGGAGATGACCCTCCTGGAGCTCAGCGAGTTCGTGAAGCAGTTCGAGGACACCTTCGGCGTGACCGCTGCCGCCCCGGCCGCCGTCGCTGCCGCCCCGGCCGGCGGTGGCGCCGCTGCCGAGGAGGTCGCCGAGCAGGACGAGTTCGACGTCGTCCTCGAGGGCGCCGGCGAGAAGAAGATCAACGTCATCAAGGAGGTCCGTGCGCTCACCAGCCTCGGCCTCAAGGAGGCCAAGGAGCTGGTCGAGGCCGCTCCGAAGGCCGTCCTGGAGAAGGTCTCCAAGGAGGCTGCGGACAAGGCCAAGGAGCAGCTCGAGGCTGCCGGCGCGTCCGTCTCCGTCAAGTGACGACGCGCTGAGGGCCCCGCTCGGAGGCCCTCGGCACAGCGTCACCACAGCAGTACGCCGAACGAGCGGTGGGCACCTCTGGTGCCCACCGCTCGTCTGCGTTGTCAGTCGTGAGCACCACCGCGGCGGCGGGCCCAGGGCATCGCTCGAATGACCGACCGAGGGACTGCTCCTCCCTGTTGTCCCCTCCTGGGGCGAACGTCTGACACGTCCCGCGATTTGGCCTAGCGTTCGAGGGTCGGGCCGTAACGTGCCCCCGAGTTACTCGTTGGTACGCTGGCCCCCTTGTGACTGGCACCACAGCGCCGGCCCCCGGGAGCAGCACCACCCATTGTCAGCAGAGGAGATCGCCGTGGGCGTCGAGATTCAGGTCGAGCACCTCACCAAGTCGTTCGGCAAGGACCTGATCTGGGGCGACGTGACCCTGACGATCCCCGCCGGTGAGATCTGCGTGATGCTCGGCCCGTCCGGCACCGGCAAGTCGGTCTTCCTCAAGACCCTCATCGGGCTGCTCAAGCCCGACAACGGCAAGATCATCATCGAGGGCCTCGACATCGCCAGCTGCTCGGAGAAGGACCTCTACGAGGTCCGCAAGCTCTTCGGCGTGCTCTTCCAGGACGGCGCGATGTTCGGCTCCATGAACCTCTACGACAACGTCGCCTTCCCGTTGCGCGAGCACACCAAGAAGAGCGAGTCGGAGATCAACAACATCGTCATGGAGAAGATGGACCTCGTCGGTCTGGTCGGCGCGGAGATGAAGCTCCCCGGCGAGATCTCCGGCGGCATGCGCAAGCGCGCCGGTCTCGCGCGCGCCCTCGTTCTCGAGCCGGAGATCGTGCTCTTCGACGAGCCGGACTCCGGCCTCGACCCGGTCCGCACCTCGTTCCTCAACCAGCTCATCGTCGACCTGAACGCGCAGATCGACGCGACGTTCCTCATCGTCACCCACGACATCAACACCGCCCGCACGGTGCCCGACAACATCGGTCTGCTCTACCACAAGCACCTGGCGATGTTCGGCCCGCGCGAGATGCTCCTGTCGTCGGAGGAGCCGGTGGTGCGCCAGTTCCTCAACGCCCAGCGCGTCGGTCCCATCGGCATGTCCGAGGAGAAGGACGCCGACGAGCTCGAGGCGGAGAAGGACCAGGAGCTGCCGGCGCTGCCGCCGATCCCGCTCCAGATCGAGCCCACCAACGGCAAGCCCCGCCGCAGCCAGCGTGAGCCGGGCGCGTGGTGCAAGGAGAACGGCGTCACGCCGCCTCCGGGATCCTTCGAGAACCAGAACGCCGGGGCGATGTAACGCCCATGGCCTCACTCACCTCGGCGCGCGTCCTGCGCCCGATCGGCACCGCAGGCGGACTCTTCGCCTTCGGTCTCGACGTCGGCAAGGGGCTCTTCAAGCGGCCCTTCCAGATGCGGGAGTTCCTGCAGCAGGCATGGTTCATCGCCTCGGTCACGATCATTCCGACGGCTCTGGTCGCCATCCCCTTCGGCGCGGTCATCGCGCTGCAGGTCGGCGGGCTGATCAAGCAGTTCGGCGCCCAGTCCTTCACCGGGTCGGCGTCGGTGCTCGCGGTGGTCAGGGAAGCGGGGCCGATCGCGACCTCCCTGCTGATCGCCGGTGCCGGCGGGTCCGCGATCGCAGCGGACCTCGGCTCGCGCAAGATCCGTGAAGAGCTCGACGCCATGATGGTGCTGGGCATCGACCCCATCCAGCGCCTCGTGGTCCCCCGCGTCCTGGCCTGCATGATGGTCGCGGTCTTCCTCAACGGCCTGGTCAGCGTCGTCGGTGTGATGGGCGGCTACGTCTTCAACGTGGTCCTCCAGGACGGGACACCAGGGTCCTACCTAGCGAGCTTCACCGCGCTCGCCCAGCTTCCAGATCTGTGGCAAGGCATGGCCAAGGCCCTGATCTTCGGCCTCATCGCGGCCATCGTCGCGGCGTACAAGGGCATGGGCGCCGCCGGAGGTCCCAAGGGGGTGGGTGACGCCGTCAACGAGTCGGTCGTCATCACGTTCATCCTGCTGTTCGTCGTCAACTTCGTGATGAGCGCCATCTACTTCCAGCTCGTTCCACCGAAGACGGGTTAGGGGGGTCGCCATGGCAGACGTGAAGGAATTCGCCCAGAAGCCGCTCAAGAGCCTCGACTCGCTCGGCGAGCAGCTGAAGTTCTACGTCACTGCAATTGCGTGGATGCCGCGCGCGGTGAAGCGCTACAAGAAGGAGATCATGCGCCTCCTGGCCGAGGTCACCCTCGGCTCGGGATCGCTGGCCGTCATCGGCGGCACGGTCGGCGTCATCACGATGCTGGCGTTCTTCACCGGCACCGAGGTCGGCCTGCAGGGGTACGCCGCGCTGAACCAGATCGGCACGTCTGCGTTCACCGGTTTCGTGTCCGCCTACTTCAACACCCGCGAGATCGCCCCGCTCGTCACCGGCATCGCCCTGGCCGCGACCGTGGGCTGCGGCTACACCGCCCAGCTCGGCGCCATGCGGATCTCGGAGGAGATCGACGCCCTCGAGGTGATGGCCATCCCCTCGCTGCCGTTCCTGGTCACCACGCGCATCATCGCCGGACTCGTCGCGGTCGTCCCGCTCTACGTGGTCGGCCTCATGTCGTCGTACTTCGCGACGCGTCTCACCGTCACCCAGTTCTTCGGCCAGAGTGCCGGCACCTACGACCACTACTTCGAGCTGTTCCTACCACCCGGTGACGTGCTCTGGTCCTTCGGCAAGGTCGTCGTCTTCGCCATCGTGATCATCCTCATCCACTGCTACTACGGCTACACCGCGTCCGGCGGCCCTGCGGGTGTGGGCGTCGCAGTGGGGCGTGCGGTGCGGACCTCCATCGTCGCCATCAACGTCATCGACCTGCTGATGTCGATGGCCATCTGGGGAACGACCACGACCGTGCGGCTAGCGGGGTAAGGACACATGCCCAAGCTCGGAAACACCCTCAAGGCACGCGTCTTCGGCGTGACGTTCCTCGCGCTCTGCGTGCTGTTCGTCTACATGACCTACGCGGTGTTCACCAAGAAGTTCACCCCGTACGACGAGGTCACGCTCCAGTCCTCCAAGATCGGCCTGTCGCTGCCCGCCCGCGCGGACGTCAAGATCCGCGGGGTGATCGTGGGTGAGGTCCTCGAGACCACCACCGACGGCGACGGCGCCAAGCTGACGCTCGGTCTCTTCCCCGACATGCGGGACTCGGTGCCGGCCGACGTGACCGGACGCATCCTGCCCAAGACGCTGTTCGGCGAGAAGTTCGTGTCCCTCGAGGTGCCCGACGGCGAGGCGGCCGGTGCCGAGCCCATCGAGGTGGGGGCCGTCATCAAGCGGTCCGAGGTGGCCATCGAGGTCGAGGAGGTCCTCAACGACCTCTTCCCGCTGCTGCGCGCCGTGCGTCCGGGCGACCTGAACGTCACCCTCAACGCGATCGCCACCGCGCTCGAGGGCCGCGGCGACAAGCTCGGTGAGGGCCTGGAGACCTTCGACTCCTACCTCCGCAAGTTCAACCCCGAGGTTCCGGCGCTGGTGGAGAGCCTCGACCGGCTCGGCCAGGTCTCCGGGGTCTACGAGGACGTCGTGCCTGAGCTGGCCCGGCTGCTGCGCAACACCGTCAAGACCACCCAGACCTTCGAGAGCGAGGAGGACCGCGTCGAGGTCCTCTTCGACGACGTGGCCGGCTTCGCCGACACCACGCGGGGCTTCCTGGAGGAGAACGGCGACAACATCATCACGCTGTCGAACCAGGGCGCGCGGATCCTGCCCCTGCTGGCCCGCTACTCGCCCGAGTACCGGTGCTTCCTGCGGGGGGCGGTGGCCAGCATCGCGCCGAACGAGAGCGCGTTCCGCAACAAGACCCTGCACATCAAGCTCGAGACGGTGCCACAGCCCCGGGGCTACAACGCCGGCGACCAGCCGCGGTTCACCGACAGTCGTGGTCCGTTCCCGTTCTGTGGGGAGATGTACGCCTCCATCAACGGCAAGTACTCGCAGGAGAACCTGCCGCCCCGATCCCTCACCTCGCCGCAGATCCGGGACGGCGTCAACTACCCGCTCGGCAAGCGCGTGGCCGTCGGCGACTCCGTCATCGGCACCCAGGCACAGAAGGACGTGATCGACCTGGCCGCCGCCGCCGCGATGGGGCGTCCCGTCAGCGAGGTCCCCGACGTGACCACCCTGCTCATCGGTTCGTTGGCCCAGGGCAAGGGGGTGAGCGTCCGGTGAAGCTGCTCGACAAGAAGACCACCGGCGACTCGATCCGCCTCGTCATCTTCATCGTCGTCACGACCCTGGCCACGACGCTGCTGGCGATCACGATCGGCAACATCAGCTTCGGCGCGACCACGGACTACAAGGCTGTCTTCTCCGACGCCACTGGCGTCGTGAAGGGTGACGACGTCCGCATCGCCGGCGTCAAGGTGGGCACGGTCAGCGGCGTCGAGATCTACGACAAGTCGCAGGCCATCGTCGAGTTC
The DNA here is from genome assembly GCA_963721555.1 of uncultured Actinomycetota bacterium. Lineage (GTDB taxonomy): Bacteria > Actinomycetota > Actinomycetes > Propionibacteriales > Nocardioidaceae > Marmoricola_A. Next base: position 190,841 of record CAVRJU010000014.1, read on the forward strand.
GACGTCGCCGACGACAGCCGCCTCACCGAGAGCACCTACGCCACGATCCGGTACCGCAACCTCGTGGGCCAGCGCTACATCGCGCTCACGGAGGGCACGGGTGGTCAGGCCGAGCTCGAGGAGAACGACACGATCCCGATGGAGCGGACCAGCCCGGCCCTCGACCTGACGGTGCTCTTCAACGGGTTCAAGCCGCTGTTCTCCGCGCTGACACCCGCGGACGTCAACAAGCTCTCGATGGAGCTCATCCAGGTCTTCCAGGGCGAGGGCGGCACCATCGAGTCGCTGCTGGACAGCACGGCCTCGGTCACCAACACGCTGGCTGCGCGCGACGACCTGGTGAGCGACCTCATCTCCAACCTGAACACGACGCTGGAGACGGTCGGCGACCGCGACCAGGAGCTGTCGGACCTGATCATCCAGTTCCGTCGCTTCATCGGCGGTCTCACCGACGACCGCGAGGCCATCCTCGGCTCCCTGGACTCCATCTCGGACCTCACGGTCCAGACGGCCGACCTCGTCACCGGGATCCGCCCGGGCCTCTCGCGCGACATCACGCAGCTGCGCACGGTCGCCGGCAACATCGCCAAGAACCGCGGCGAGCTCGACCGCGCCCTCAAGGTGCTCCCGATCAAGCTGACCAAGGTGGGACGCACCGCGATCTACGGCTCGTGGTTCAACTTCTACCTCTGTGACTTCAGCGGTTCGGTGCGGATCGCCCAGGGAGTGGACCCCATCAAGGTCCCGGAGTACCCACCGGACGGGACAGAGGCGGCGAGGTGCAACATCGGATGAGCGCCGTCACCACTCGCACCGACAGACCCACCCGGCCCATGACCGAGACCTCGAGGGGAGCGCACGCATGAGCACTCCGTTCCGGGAGCGCAACCCCGTCACCATCGGCGCCATCAGCATCGCCGTGATCGCCGCGATGATGGTCACGGCCTTCAAGGCCGGCGACCTGCCGGTCGTCGGCGGAGGCGACACCTACTACGCCAGCTTCAGCGAGGCGGGCGGGCTCAAGGCCAACGACGAGGTCCGGATCGCCGGCGTCCGCGTCGGCAAGGTCCGCAGCATCGAGCTCGACGGCGACGAGGTGAAGGTCGGCTTCCAGGTCAAGGGCGCCGAGTTCGGCGAGGAGACCGAGGCCGCCATCAAGGTCAAGACCATCCTGGGCTCCATGTTCGTGGCGCTGGTGCCGGCCGGCGACGGGCAGCTCGAGGAGGGCTCGACGATCCCGGTGGAGCGGACCAACTCGCCGTTCGACGTCGTCGACGTCTTCGAGGGCCTCGCGGAGCGCTCCGAGGCGATCGACACCGAGCAGCTCGGCGACTCCCTCAACGTGATGGCGGACCTCACCCAGAACACACCTGATGAGTTCCGGGCCGCGCTGCGCGGCGTCTCCGCCCTCTCGGCGAACGTCGCCGAGAAGGACGAGGAGCTGAACACGCTGCTGCTCAACCTCAAGAAGGTCTCCGGCGTGCTGGGGGACCGCAAGGAGGACATCATCACGTTGATGGAGGACGGCGACGTGCTCTTCCGTGCCCTGGTGGCCCGCCGCGACTCCGTGCACGACCTCCTGGTGGCGACCTCGCAGCTCTCCAAGCAGCTGACCGGCCTCGTGCGCGACACCCGTGCCGACCTGCGCCCGGCGCTGGACAACCTGGAGACCGTGGTGGACACGCTCAACGCCAACCGCGAGAACCTCGACGCCAGCCTGCGGCTGATGGCGCCGTTCTACCGGGTGTTCGCCAACACCCTCGGCAACGGGCCGTGGTTCGACACGATCATCAAGAACGTCCCGCCGGTGCCCGCGACGGGAGGTCGCTGACATGCCGTCGCTTCCCTCCCTCAGCGGTGGAGCCGGTCGGATCGTCGCTCTGACGATCGCCGGTCTCATGGTGATCGCGCTCGCCGTGGTGTTCCTGCGCCCGGGGACCGACGACGCCCGGCTCACCGCAAGCTTCCCGCGAACCGTGTCGATCTACGAGGGCTCCGCTGTCCGCATCCTCGGCGTCCCGGTCGGCCAGGTCGACACCGTCACCCCGGCCGGCACCACGGTCGAGGTGGAGATGAGCTACGACCCCGAGATCGAGGTGCCCGCCGACGCCAAGGCGGTCGTCGTGGCTCCCTCGGTCGTGGGTGACCGGTACATCCAGCTGACGCCCGCCTACACGGGCGGTGACAAGCTGGAGGACGGGGCCACGCTCGACATGAGCGACACCGCGGTGCCGCTCGAGCTCGACGACATCTACAAGTACCTCGACGAGCTCGCCGTCGGCCTGGGACCGAACGGGGCGAACAAGGAGGGCGCACTGTCGCGCCTGCTCGAGGTCACCGCCGACAACTTCGGCGGCCAGGGCGAGAAGTTCAACGAGACGATCACGAACCTCAGCCGCTTCACCCGGACCCTCGACAACAACAAGGAGGCGCTGTTCAGCACCGCCACCGAGATCGAGCGGTTCGTCAAGGCTCTGGCCGACAACGACCAGACCGTCCGCGACTTCAACGACAGCCTCGCCTCGGCCTCCACCGTGCTGGAGGGTGAGCGTGAGGAGCTGGCCGCGGCGCTGCGCAACCTCGGCGTGGCCCTCGAAGCCGTCTCGGGCTTCGTCAAGCAGAACAAGGACGCCCTGTCGCGCAACATCAAGGGCCTCGTCGGGGTCACCGACGTGCTGGTCAAGCAGCGAGCGGCACTCGACGAGGTGCTGTCCGCTGCCCCGACGGCGCTGTCCAACCTCTTCCACACCTACAACCCGTCTGCCGGCACGCTCGACACCCGGAGCAACCTCGGTGAGAACATCGCGGAGCTCGAGCAGGACCCGCTCGGAGCCCTGTGCACGCTCATCCAGCCGGCACAGCCCGCGGGAGCCGCGTGCGACGGGATCGAGAGCGTCCTCACCGAGCTCGGCATCGAGCTGACTCCGGGCGCGATCGAGGAAGGCGCCAGCAGTGGAGGCGACGGCGGCGGCGGCGGCCTGGGTGGCCCGCTGGGTATCGCTCCCCGCGCCGGCACCACGGGCGCGAAGGCACCGACGGCCTCCCGCGTCGTGGAGATCGAGCCGATCGACACCAGCCTGGCCGGACTCGTGGAGGTCCCCCGATGAGCGCCCTGCGCCGTACCCGACTCGCTGCGCTGGCAGGCGCAGGCGCCCTGCTGCTCAGCGGGTGCGAGTTCTCGGTCTACAGCCTGCCGCTGCCCGGCGGCGCCGACCTGGGGGACAACCCGTACGAGGTGACGGTCCAGTTCCGCGACGTGCTCGACCTGGTGCCGCAGTCGGCGGTCAAGGTCGACGACATCTCGGTCGGCCGCGTCGACGACGTGACGCTCGACGGCTACACCGCGGAGGTCACGCTGCTGGTGCGCGGTGACGTCGAGCTGCCGGACAACGCCATCGCGGGCATCCGCCAGACCAGCCTGCTCGGCGAGAAGTTCGTCGACCTGGCCCCGCCCACCGGGGAGCCTCAGGGCAAGCTCGAGGACGGCGACACCATCGAGCTCGAGGACAGTGGCCGCAACCCCGAGGTCGAGGAGGTGCTCGGCGCGCTGTCGCTGTTCCTCAACGGCGGTGGCGTCGGCCAGCTCAAGATCGTCACCGAGGAGCTCAACGCAGCGCTCGGCGGACGTGAGGACGAGGTCAAGTCCAGCCTTCGTCGCTTCGCGACCCTCATGGGCGGCCTCGACGAGGGCAAGGAGGGCATCGTCCGGGCCCTGGAGAACGTCAACTCCCTCGCCATCGCGCTCAACAAGGAGACCGACACCCTCGACCTCGCCCTGGACGAGCTGCCCTCGGCCATCGCGTCGGTCAACAGCCAGCGCGACGACCTCGTGAAGATGCTGAAGGCCCTGGCGCGGCTGAGCGGTGTCGGCACCCGGGTCATCGAGGCCTCCAAGGCCGGCACCATCAAGTCGTTGAACTCGCTCGCCCCGGTGCTGACCGAGCTCGCGAAGTCCGGCGACGACTTCACCAACAGCCTGCAGATCGTCCTCACCTTCCCGTTCATCGACGGGGTGGTCGGCAAGAACCCGCAGCAGGCGCGTGACCTCCAGATGGGCGACTACACCAACCTCGACGCCGAGCTCCAGCTCGACCTGTCCGAGATCGTGGGCAACCTGCCGCTGATCGAGGAGCTGCCCCCGTCGACACGGACCCGATCATCCCCGGCGACGGGCTGCCCGACATCCCAGTTAAACCGGGCGACTTGCTCGACGACCCGCCCGTCCGCAACCCGCTCGGCGGACGTGGCGACGGGGCGGCGGCGACGGCGGCGGCGGCGTGAAGCTGCCGGGCGGCCTCGGCCGTGCGGCCCCGGGCGAGCCGATGACCGAGCAGCAGGTCCGGGAGCGCCGCATCTTCGGCCTCGCCGGGCTCCTCGTGCAGGGGATGGACCAGCGATGATCACCGCACGCACCAAGAAGCAGCTGGTGATCTTCGTGATCATCGCCCTCCTCGGCGTCACCTACGTCGGCGCCCGCTACGCGCAGCTCGACCGGCTCGTGCTGGACCGCTCCTACGCGGTCACCGCGAGCTTCGAGGACAGCGGCGGCATCTTCGAGGGCGCGGAGGTCACCTACCGCGGCGTCACGATCGGCCGGGTCGGCACCATGGAGGTCACCGACGACGGCGTCGACGTCACGCTCGACATCGAGAACGCCAACGACGACATCCCTGCCGACGCCAAGGCGCTGGTCGGCAACCGCTCGGCCGTCGGCGAGCAGTACGTCGAGCTGCAGCCCAAGTCCGACTCCGAGCCCTACCTGGAGGACGGCTCGACCATCGAGCAGTCGAACACCGAGATCCCGATCTCGACCGTGACCTGGCTGACCGACACCCAGGCGCTCGTGAACTCGATCCCGAAGGACGACTTCCGCACCGTCATCAGCGAGTTCGGCAAGGCCTTCGCCGACGGCGGTGACGACCTCGGCCTGCTGATCGACAGCTCGACGTCCTTCATCGAGGCCGCCGACGCCAACTTCGAGGTCACCCGCCAGCTCATCCGCGACAGCAACACCGTCCTGGGCACCCAGCTCGACAAGGCGTCGGCCATCCGGACCTTCGCCCGCGACCTGGCGCTGTTCTCCGACACCCTGGCCGCCAGCGACCCCGACCTGCGCCGCATCATCGCCAGTGGCAGTGCGACCGCGACCCAGCTGCGGACCTTCCTGGAGGAGAACGAGGTCAACCTCGGCAAGCTCATCAACAACCTCGTCACGACCGGCGAGGTGCAGCTGCGCCACCTGCCCGGCATCGAGATGGTGCTGATCATGTACCCCTACGTGGTGGCGGGCGGTTTCGTGGTCAACGCACGGGAGGGCAACGTGAACAACGCCCACTTCGGGCTGATCATGGAGCAGCAGCCCCACGCGTGCACCCGGGGCTACCAGAGCACCAACCAGCGCGACCCCAACACCGAGCGTGGCAACGCCCCGATGAACGAGCAGGCGCGGTGCACCGAGCCGGCGACCCTGAGCAACGCCCGTGGTGCGCAGAACGCCAACCGGGTGGCGCCCTGGGAGGCCGGCCCTGCCGTGGCGACCTACGACACCGCGTCGGGCAAGGTCACGTACGGTGAACGGACAGGGTCGCGCGACGTGACCTACACCGGAGGCGCCCACGAGGCGTTGGGCAAGGAGTCATGGAAGTGGTTGTTGATCCAGCCGCTCGCTTCCGAGAAGTGAGCGACCGCGACCGCGAGGTCGCACCATGACCGACGACCCGACCCAGGACCGCCCCACGGAAGCACGCTCCGGAGGCGCGCTCACGAGCCCCTCCGTCGCGACCGCGCTGGCCCTGCTCTGCGTCGTGGCCCTGGTGGCGGCCGTGTGGGTGACGGTGTGGCTGCGCGGTGAGACGGCCGAGAACCAGCAGCGTGCCGAGGACCAGGTGGCGCTGCGCCAGGCGGCCGAGCGCTTCACCGAGACCTGGAACACCTTCGAGGCCGGTCAGGCCCAGGAGTACGTCGAGTCGGTGTCGCCCCTGCTCTCGACGAAGTTCCGCACCGAGTTCGAGAAGGCCGCCCAGAACGTCATCACCGGCATCGAGCAGCAGCAGCTGTCCTCGGTCGGCAAGGTCCTCGCCGACGAGGACGAGGTGCCCCTGGTGGGCATCGCCACCCAGGACGACGACTCCGCCCAGGTGCTGGTCGTCTCCGACGCCCAGCGCGTGTCCTCCGGCCAGCAGGTGGTCCGTCACTGGCGGTGGCAGATCAGCTTCGTCAAGACCGACGGCGAGTGGCTCGTCGACAAGTTCGAAGAGGCCTGACCCGTGAGCAACCAGCAGCCCCCTCCTCGCCGCCGACGGATCGCCGGCGAGCGCCGCGGCGCCACGAGCGTCCCCGAGGCCCCGACGCAGCGTCAGGGCGACACCGGGGTGACCGCCCCACAGCCGCCCTCGGGGACCACGGACGCCGATGGCCCCGAGTCCCGACCCGGGGGCCGGGTCTCGCTGCTCAAGCGTCGCGAGACCACGCGTCGGGGGGCGACCCCGGTCGCTCCGGCGGGCACCGGACGCGACCGTGCTGCCGGCTCGGCGCCGCGCACCCGCGCCGTCGCGGCCGGGGGACGCCGTCTGGTCCTGGCCCTGGCCGCTCTGCTGGTCGTGCTGCTGCTCTACATCGCGTTGATGCTGCTGGGCCTGCTGGGCACCGACGGGGTCGCCGACCTGGACCGCGCCGACCAGGAGGCCGCCGCCGGCCGGGCCGCCCAGGCCTCGGCCGAGCGCGCCGCGGGAGCCGTGCTGGCCTACGACTTCCGCACCTTGGAGGAGGACCGCGACGCGGCGACCCGGTTCATGACCGAGGAGTACGCCACGGACTACGTCGACACCTTCGACACCGCGGTCCTCGAGGCTGCGACCGAGTCCAAGGCCCAGGTCTCGGTCGAGGTGCAGGGCTCGGCCGTCCTGTCCGCGAGCGTCGACAAGGTGCGGGTGCTGCTCTTCCTCGACCAGGCCACGCTGACCGCCGACGCCGCTCAGCCGAAGCTCGCGCTGAACCGCGTGGAGATGATCATGGTCGAGGAGGGGGACACCTGGAAGGTGTCCGACGTCCTCTCCTTCTGAGGATCGCCACCTGCCGGTGGTGCGGACGCCCGGGAGCAAACCGGGCGAGTTGCTTGACTGACCGCACCCGCGAGGTCACACTTCACAGAGCGTTCACGAGCCGCTGATGGCTCTCGTGTCGGGTCATATGAAGGTCCCGTCCGCGAGGGTGACGAAGGCAGGCTCCGCTCGGTTGTGCCCACCGTCAGCGAGTGCTAGTCTCGCTCGTTGCGCCTGCTCTCACGTCGATCGTGGCATTTTTGCCCCTCGCGGCGACGGCAGGCTTCAGTCCCAGCACCGAGCCAGCCTCTGGAAGGACGCCTCTTGGCCGCCTCGCGCCCCAGCACCACCGCCAACGTCAGCAGTGCCCCCCGCCGCATCTCCTTCGCGAAGATCTCCGAGCCTCTCGAGGTTCCCAAGCTCCTCTCCCTCCAGACCAGCAGCTTCGACTGGTTGGTCGGCAACGAGCGGTGGGACGCCGAGGTCCAGAAGCGCGCCGACGCCGGCGAGGACGTCAGCCCCAAGTCCGGCCTGCAGGAGATCTTCGAGGAGATCTCGCCGATCGAGGACTTCTCGGGGACGATGTCGCTCTCCTTCGAGAACCCGGTCTTCTACGACCCCAAGAACACCGTGGACGAGTGCAAGGAGAAGGACTTCACCTACTCCGCGCCCCTCTACGTGTCCGCGGAGTTCACCAACAACGAGACCGGTGAGATCAAGGGCCAGACGGTCTTCATGGGCGACTTCCCGCTCATGACCGACAAGGGCACCTTCATCATCAACGGCACCGAGCGTGTCGTGGTCTCCCAGCTGGTGCGGTCCCCGGGCGTCTACTTCGAGCGCGCCGCCGACAAGACCTCGGACAAGGACATCTACACCGCCAAGCTCATCCCGTCGCGGGGTGCGTGGCTGGAGTTCGAGATCGACAAGCGCGACATGGTCGGCGTACGCCTCGACCGCAAGCGCAAGCAGAACGTCACCGTGCTGCTGAAGGCGCTCGGCTGGACCGAGGAGCAGATCCGCGAGGAGTTCGGCCAGTACGAGTCGATGATGCTCACGCTGGAGAAGGACCACACCTCCGGCCAGGACGACGCGCTGCTCGACATCTACCGCAAGCTGCGTCCGGGCGAACCGCCCACGCGCGAGGCTGCCCAGACGCTCCTGGACAACTACTACTTCAACTCCAAGCGCTACGACCTCGCCAAGGTCGGCCGCTACAAGATCAACAAGAAGCTGGGCCTGGAGCAGGCCTTCGACCAGCAGACGCTGACCATCGAGGACGTCGTCGCGGCGATCAAGTTCATCGTGCAGCTGCACGCCGGCGAGACCGAGGCCGAGGCGCCCCAGGGCACCATCGAGGTCCACGCCGACGACATCGACCACTTCGGCAACCGCCGTCTGCGCACGGTCGGCGAGCTGATCCAGAACCAGCTGCGCACCGGCCTGGCCCGGATGGAGCGCGTGGTCCGCGAGCGGATGACGACCCAGGACGTCGAGGCCATCACGCCGCAGTCCCTGATCAACATCCGGCCCGTGGTCGCGGCGCTGAAGGAGTTCTTCGGCACCTCGCAGCTCAGCCAGTTCATGGACCAGACCAACCCCATCGCGGGTCTGACCCACAAGCGTCGCCTCTCGGCGCTGGGTCCCGGTGGTCTGTCCCGTGACCGCGCCGGCTTCGAGGTCCGTGACGTCCACCCGTCGCACTACGGCCGCATGTGCCCGATCGAGACCCCTGAGGGTCCGAACATCGGTCTGATCGGATCGCTGTCGACGTTCGGCCGCATCAACCCGTTCGGCTTCGTCGAGACGCCCTACCGCAAGGTCGAGAACGGCACCGTCACCGACCGCATCGAGTACCTCACCGCCGACGAGGAGGACCGCTTCATCATCGCCCAGGCCAACCAGGGCCTGAGCGACGACGGCTCCTTCACCGAGGACCGGGTGCTCGCGCGTGACCGTCATGGTGAGGCCGACCTGGTGCTCGCCGCCGAGGTCGACTACATGGACGTCTCGCCGCGCCAGATGGTGTCGGTCGCGACCGCCCTCATCCCGTTCCTCGAGCACGACGACGCGAACCGCGCGCTGATGGGCTCCAACATGCAGCGCCAGGCCGTGCCGCTGATCCAGTCGCAGTCGCCGCTGGTCGGCACCGGCATGGAGTTCCGTGCCGCGGTCGACGCCGGCGACGTGGTCTCGGCCGACCAGCCGGGTGCGGTCACCGCCGTCTCCGCCGACGCGGTCGAGGTCATGAACGACGACGGCACGCAGCGCACCTACCGGATGCAGAAGTTCCGCCGCTCCAACCAGGGCACCTGCATCAACCAGCGTCCGCTGGTGCACGAGGGTCAGCGTCTCGAGGTCGGCTCGCCGATCGCCGACGGTCCCTGCACCGACCAGGGCGAGATGGCGCTCGGCCGCAACCTGCTGGTCGCCTTCATGCCGTGGCAGGGCCACAACTACGAGGACGCGATCATCCTGTCGCAGCGTCTCGTGCAGCAGGACGTCCTCACCTCGATCCACATCGAGGAGCACGAGGTCGACGCCCGCGACACGAAGCTGGGCCCGGAGGAGATCACCCGCGACATCCCGAACGTCGGCGAGGAGATGCTCGCCGACCTCGACGAGCGCGGCATCATCCGCATCGGCGCGGAGGTCACCACCGGTGACATCCTCGTCGGCAAGGTGACCCCCAAGGGCGAGACCGAGCTGACCCCCGAGGAGCGCCTGCTGCGCGCCATCTTCGGCGAGAAGGCGCGCGAGGTGCGTGACACCTCGATGAAGGTGCCGCACGGCGAGTCCGGCACGGTCATCGGCGTCCGCGTGTTCGACCGCGAGGACGGCGACGAGCTGCCTCCGGGCGTCAACCAGCTGGTCCGCGTCTACGTGGCCCAGAAGCGCAAGATCTCGGTCGGCGACAAGCTCGCCGGACGCCACGGCAACAAGGGCGTCATCTCCAAGATCCTGCCGGTCGAGGACATGCCCTTCCTCGAGGACGGCACCCCGGTCGACGTCGTGCTCAACCCGCTCGGCGTGCCGGGCCGGATGAACATCGGCCAGATCCTGGAGATCCACCTCGGGTGGCTCGCCAAGACCGGCTGGGACGTCAGCGCCTACGACGGCGACAGCACCGACGACTCGTGGAAGGAGCGGCTCATCAAGATCGCGGCCGACTCCGCCCCCGCGGACTCGAACGTCGCCACGCCGGTCTTCGACGGCGCACGTGAGGACGAGATCACCGGGCTGCTCAGCTCGACCCTGCCGACCCGCGACGGGGTGCGCCTGGTCAAGGCCGACGGCAAGGCGAAGCTGTTCGACGGCCGGTCCGGGGAGCCCTTCCCCGACCCGGTCTCGGTGGGCTACATGTACATCCTCAAGCTCCACCACCTGGTCGACGACAAGATCCACGCGCGCTCGACCGGCCCCTACTCGATGATCACGCAGCAGCCCCTGGGCGGAAAGGCCCAGTTCGGCGGCCAGCGGTTCGGCGAGATGGAGGTCTGGGCGATGGAGGCGTACGGCGCCGCCTACGCCCTGCAGGAGCTGCTCACCATCAAGTCCGACGACGTGCCCGGTCGCGTCAAGGTCTACGAGGCCATCGTCAAGGGCGAGAACATCCCCGACTCCGGCATCCCCGAGTCGTTCAAGGTTCTCGTCAAGGAGATGCAGTCGCTCTGCCTCAACGTCGAGGTGCTGTCGCAGGACGGCTCCGCGATCGAGATGAAGGACGCCGAGGACGACGTGTTCCGCGCGGCCGAGGAGCTCGGCATCGACCTGTCCCGTCGCGAGCCCTCCAGCGTCGAGGAGGTCTGAGAGCAGGGGTACGCCGCACCGCTCGCGGTCCGGCGTACCCCTCCTCCCGCCCGATCCTCTGGCCGACTCAGGCCCCCCTCAGACCCACAGAAAGACAGGGAAGTAGCCACCGTGCTCGATGTGAACTTCTTCGACCAGCTCAAGATCGGCCTGGCCACCGCGGACGAGATCCGCGCCTGGAGCCACGGCGAGGTCAAGAAGCCGGAGACCATCAACTACCGCACGCTCAAGCCCGAGCGTGACGGCCTCTTCTGCGAGAAGATCTTCGGTCCCACCCGGGACTGGGAGTGCTACTGCGGCAAGTACAAGCGCGTGCGCTTCAAGGGCATCATCTGCGAGCGCTGCGGCGTCGAGGTGACCCGGTCCAAGGTGCGCCGCGAGCGCATGGGCCACATCGAGCTGGCCGCCCCGGTCACCCACATCTGGTACTTCAAGGGTGTGCCCAGCCGGCTCGGCTACCTGCTCGACCTGGCGCCGAAGGACCTCGAGAAGGTCATCTACTTCGCGGCCTACATGATCACCTCCGTCGACGAGGACGCGCGTCACCGCGACCTGTCCTCGCTCGAGGCCAAGATCGACATGGAGCGCAAGCGCCTCGAGGGTCGTCGCGACACGCAGATCAACGACCGCTCGCAGAAGCTCGAGGAGGACCTCGCCTCGCTGGAGGCCGAGGGCGCCAAGGCCGACGCGCGCCGCAAGGTCCGCGACGCCGCGGAGCGCGAGATGAAGCAGCTGCGCGACCGCAGCCAGCGGGAGCTCGACCGCCTCGAGGAGGTCTGGACGCGCTTCAAGAACCTCAAGGTCCAGGACCTCGAGGGCGACGAGATGCTCTACCGCGAGATGAAGAACTGGTTCGGCAAGTACTTCGAGGGCTTCATGGGCGCCACCGCGATCCAGAAGCGCCTGGAGACCTTCGACCTCACCGCCGAGGTCGAGTCGCTCAAGGAGACCATCGCCACCGGCAAGGGCCAGCGCAAGGTCCGCGCCCTCAAGCGTCTCAAGGTCGTCGACGCCTTCCGCAAGACCGGCAACAAGCCGGTCGGCATGGTCCTCGACGCCGTCCCGGTCATCCCGCCGGACCTGCGCCCGATGGTGCAGCTCGACGGTGGCCGCTTCGCCACCTCGGACCTCAACGACCTCTACCGCCGCGTGATCAACCGCAACAACCGCCTCAAGCGGCTGCTGGACCTGGGCGCGCCGGAGATCATCGTCAACAACGAGAAGCGGATGCTCCAGGAGGCCGTCGACTCGCTGTTCGACAACGGCCGTCGTGGTCGTCCCGTCACCGGCCCGGGCAACCGGCCGCTGAAGTCGCTGTCCGACATGCTCAAGGGCAAGCAGGGCCGCTTCCGCCAGAACCTGCTCGGCAAGCGCGTCGACTACTCGGGCCGCTCGGTCATCGTGGTCGGTCCGCAGCTGAAGCTGCACCAGTGCGGTCTGCCCAAGCAGATGGCGCTGGAGCTGTTCAAGCCGTTCGTGATGAAGCGTCTGGTCGAGCTCAACCACGCCCAGAACATCAAGTCGGCCAAGCGCATGGTCGAGCGCGCCCGTCCGGTCGTGTGGGACGTCCTCGAGGAGGTCATCACCGAGCACCCGGTGCTGCTGAACCGTGCGCCCACGCTGCACCGTCTGGGCATCCAGGCGTTCGAGCCGCAGCTGATCGAGGGCAAGGCCATCCAGATCCACCCGCTGGTCTGCACCGCGTTCAACGCCGACTTCGACGGTGACCAGATGGCGGTGCACCTGCCGCTGTCGGCCGAGGCGCAGGCCGAGGCCCGCATCCTCATGCTGTCGACGAACAACATCCTCAAGCCGTCCGACGGCCGGCCGGTCACCATGCCCACCCAGGACATGATCATCGGGCTGTACTTCCTGACCCACCAGAACGAGGGCCAGGAGTACCGCGGCGAAGGCCGTGGCTTCTCCTCCACCGCCGAGGCGATCATGGCCTTCGACAAGGGTGAGATCGAGCTGCAGACCGGCGTCAAGATCCGCTTCCCCGGGACCGGCACGCGTGAGACGACCCTGGGCCGGGCGCTCTTCAACGAGACCCTCCCGGACGACTACGCCTTCGTGAACGAGGAGGTCGGCAAGAAGCAGCTCGGCGTCATCGTCAACGACCTCGCCGAGCGCTACTCCAAGGTCGAGGTCGCTGCGGCGCTGGACGCGCTGAAGGACACCGGCTTCCACTGGGCCACGCGGTCCGGCGTCACCGTCTCCATCGACGACGTCGTCACCCCGCCGCAGAAGGCCGAGATCCTGGCCGCCTTCGAGGACCAGGCCGCCAAGGTCCAGCAGCAGTACGACCGCGGTCTGATCACCGACGACGAGCGTCGTCAGGAGCTCATCGAGGTCTGGACCCAGGCGTCGAACGAGGTCGCCAAGGAGCTCGAGAAGACCTTCGAGGGCCAGAAGAAGAACCCGATCTACATGATGGTCCACTCCGGTGCCCGCGGAAACATGATGCAGGTCCGGCAGATCGCGGCCATGCGTGGTCTGGTGGCGAACCCGAAGGGCGAGATCATCCCGCGTCCGATCAAGTCGAACTTCAAGGAGGGCCTGACCGTCCTGGAGTACTTCATCGCCACGCACGGTGCTCGCAAGGGCCTGGCCGACACCGCTCTGCGGACCGCCGACTCGGGCTACCTGACGCGCCGTCTGGTCGACGTGTCGCAGGACGTGATCATCCGCGAGGAGGACTGCGGCACCGAGCGCGGCCTGCCGAAGGTGATCGCCGATCGCACCGAGTCCGGTGCGCTGCGCCTGGCCGACCACGTCGACACCGCGGCCTACGCCCGCTCGGTGGCGACCGCGGTCGTGCACCCCGAGACCGGCGAGGAGCTGGTCGCGGCAGGTGGCGACCTCGGCGACGTCAAGATCGACGAGCTCATCGAGGCCGGGGTCGACTCGGTCAAGGTCCGCTCGGTCCTGACCTGCGAGGCCAAGACCGGCACGTGCGCCAAGTGCTACGGCCGCTCGCTGGCCACCGGCAAGCTGGTCGACATCGGTGAGGCGGTCGGCATCATCGCCGCGCAGTCCATCGGTGAGCCCGGCACGCAGCTCACGATGCGCACCTTCCACACCGGTGGTGTGGCCTCCGCGGACGACATCACGCAGGGTCTGCCCCGCGTGGTCGAGCTCTTCGAGGCCCGCTCGCCCAAGGGTCGGGCGCCCATCGTGGAGGCCGCCGGTCGGATCACCATCGAGGAGACCGACAAGGCCAAGAAGGTCGTCGTCACCCCCGACGACGGCTCGGAGCCGCAGGACTACCCGGTGTCGAAGCGCTCGCGCCTGCTCGTCGGCGAGGGCGACCACGTCGAGGTGGGTCAGAAGATCACCCAGGGCACCCCGGACCCGCAGGACGTCCTGCGGATCCTCGGCGTGCGTCGGGCCCAGGAGCACCTCGTGGACGAGGTCCAGGAGGTCTACCGCTCCCAGGGTGTCCAGATCCACGACAAGCACATCGAGATCATCGTGCGGCAGATGCTGCGCCGGGTCCTCGTGCTGGAGCAGGGCGACACCCGCCTGCTCCCGTCGGACCTGGTCGACCGTCCGTCGTTCGAGGCCGAGAACCGTCGCGTCGTGTCGGAGGGTGGCAAGCCCGCCGCCGGCCGTCCGCAGCTGATGGGCATCACCAAGGCGTCGCTGGCCACCGAGTCGTGGCTCTCGGCGGCGTCCTTCCAGGAGACCACCCGCGTGCTGACCGACGCCGCCATCCACGGCAAGTCGGACTCGCTCATGGGCCTCAAGGAGAACGTGATCATCGGCAAGCTGATCCCCGCCGGCACCGGCCTGGAGCGTTACCGCAACATCCGGGTGGAGCCGACCGAGGAGGCGCGGGCCAACGCCTACACCGTCAGCGGCTACAACTCCTACTACGACGAGTTCTCGTCGGTGGGACAGCAGCAGGTGGTCGCGCTCGACGACTTCCCGTTCCGCTACGACA